>NZ_JAUCBZ010000015.1:465000-2865000 GCF_034676545.1 Pararhodobacter sp. | reverse complement strand
CGCAACCGTCAGACGTCGCACGAGATCTTGCGTCGGATCTTCGAGGCCAACCTTGAAAGCCCCGAGGCGCGCCGCGCGGCGATCCGTTGGGGCTATCGGCAAGAGTTCAACCCGTCGCTGGTCACGCGCGCGCGGCTGATGATTGCCTCGAACCGGCCTTTTGTGGACCGTATGGTGATGTTCTGGTCCAATCATTTCACGGTGTCGAACACCCAGCGGCTCATCGCGCCGGCGATTCCGGCCTATGAGCGCGAGGTTATCCTGCCGCAGGTTTTCGGGCGGTTTGCGGAGATGCTCAAGGCCGTCGTGCGCCATCCTTGCATGATCGTGTATCTAGATAACACCTGGTCCGTCGGTCCGAATTCGCAGGCCGGGCAAGCACGCGCGCGGCGCGGCAACCCAAGCGCCCTGAACGAAAACCTCGCACGGGAGATCTTGGAACTGCATACTTTGGGCGTCGATGGCGGCTATTCTCAGGACGATATCGTGGCCTTTGCCAAGGTCATCACCGGCTGGACGCATGGCGGGGTGCGCTATCCCAATGATCAGAGACCGGTGCAAGGCGGGTTTGAATTCCGGCCCGACTATCACGAACCGGGGGCGAAGATCATTCTGGGGCGGCGCTATGATGAAAACGGTGCCGACGAGGGGATGGCGGTGCTTGACGACCTTGCGCGCCACCCGGCAACGGCGCGCCATATCGCCACCAAACTGGTTCGGCATTTCGTGGCCGATGATCCGCCCGCCGATGCGGTGGCGCAAATCGCGCAGGTTTTTCAAGACACTGACGGCGATCTGGCCGAGGTGACCCGCGCAGTCGTCGCCTTGCCGCAGGCTTGGGCGGACCCGCTGGCCAAGGTGAAAACGGCCTATGAATATGTCATCGCGGTGCATCGTGCGGCAGGGCGCATCCGGGCCACGCAACAGGATATTTTTCAGCCGCTCAGCCTGATGGGGCATTTCCCCTTTGCCGCGCCGTCACCCGCGGGCTGGGGCGATACCGCAGGCCACTGGATCGCGCCCGAGGCCCTGATGCGGCGGATCGAATGGGCGCGCCGGTTTTCTGGCCTGTTGCCGGCGTCACTGATCCCGCAGCAGTTTCTCGATGATGTCGTCGGCCCGGTTGCCAGTGATGACCTGCACCAATGGGTCGCGCGCGCGCCGTCAGGGGATGCTGCGTTGGCGATGATCCTCGTCAGCCCCGAATTTCAAAGGAGATAGCCATGCTGCATCGCCGCGCGTTTTTGCAGGGTGCCTGCGCCGGGCTTTTGGCGACCTCGGGCGCGACCCGCATGGCCTTTGCCACGACGCCGGGTGACAAACGGTTCGTGTTCATCTTTCTGCGCGGCGGGTTGGACGGGTTGCACGCCTTGGCCCCGTTTGGCGACCCGCGCTATGGGCAGTTGCGGCCCCGGCTGGCCTTGGGCGCGTCCGAGGTGATCAGTCTCGACGGCTATTTCGGGCTGAACGAGGCCTTGGCCGGGCTGCTTCCGCTGTACCAGGCGGGTGAGCTGTCCTTCGTGCCCGCCGCCTCGACGCGCTACCGGAACCGGTCGCATTTTGACGGGCAAAACGTGCTCGAGAATGGTTCGGGTCGCCCGTTTGGCGCGCGCGACGGCTGGCTGAGCCGCGCGATCATCGGGCTGAACGGCGGCGATCGTCGGTTGGGGCTGGCGCTGGGGCCAACTGTGCCGCTGATCTTGCAGGGCGAGGCCGAAATCCAGACCTACGCGAATTCACCTCTGCCCGAGGTGGATGACGATTTTCTGGCGCGGCTTGGGGCCCTGTACCGCACGGATGCGCTGTTTGCGCGCGCCTTCAACGACGCGCAGGATGTGCCCGACCCGGAGATGACCGGCATGACCAATCAACCGCTGGCCAATCAGGATTTCGCGGTGTCGGCGCGGGTTGCGGCTGAGTTTCTGACCCGCCCGACCGGCCCGCGCATTGCCGCGATGGAGATGCTCGGCTGGGATACCCATGCCGGGCAACGTGGGCGTTTGAACCGCTTGCTGGGCGGGTTGACGCAAGGGATTCTGGACCTGCGCAGCGGGTTGGGACGCGACTGGGCCAACACCGTGGTGGTGGTCGCGTCGGAATTTGGCCGAACCGCGGGTGAAAACGGCAATCAGGGCACCGATCACGGCACGGGCGGGCTGGCGATGATCGCGGGGGGTGCGGTGACGGGCGGGCGTATCGCTGGCGATTGGCCGGGCCTGTCAGCCAGCGCCCTGTTCGAGGGGCGCGACGTCGCCGCACGCAACGACTGCGAGAGCCTGTTCAAGGCGGTCTTGATCGACCACCTCGGGCTGGACGCGGGCTATGTGGAGCAGGTGGTCTTTCCCGATAGCCTGGCCTCGGAGCCAATGAGCGGGCTGATCCGCCTCTAGCCCTTGGTCAACCGATCCGCATAGGCCTCTCGCAACGCGTTCTTTTGCACCTTGCCCATCGTGTTGCGTGGCAGGCTGTCGCGGATCACATAGCCCTTGGGCTGCTTGAACCGCGCAAGCTGGGTTTTCAGGGCGGCCTCGATGGCGTTGACGTCGGGCCCCTGACCCTCTCGCGGCACCAGAACCGCCAGCACGCCTTCGCCGAATTCGGGATGCGGAACACCGACAACGGCGGATTCCAGCACGCCGGGTTGCGCATCCAGAACCAGTTCGATCTCTTTGGGATAGATATTGTACCCGCCCGAAATGATCAGATCCTTTTGCCGCCCGACAATCGACAGATAGCCACCCGCATCCACGACCCCCAGATCGCCGGTCTGGAAATAGCCATTCTCGCGCAATTCCTCGCGGGTCTTTTCGGGCATTTGCCAGTAGCCTTGGAACACATTCGGGCCGCGCACCTCGATCATGCCGGTTTCGCGGCGCGGCAAAGTCGCGCCGGTGGCGGGGTCGGTGATCTTGACCTCGACGCCCGGCAATGGAAAGCCCACGGTGCCCGCGCGGCGCTCGCCGTCATAGGGGTTCGAGGTGATCATGTTGGTTTCCGTCATGCCGTAGCGTTCCAGAATGCGGTGACCGGTGCGGGCCTCGAAGTCCAGATGCGTTTCGGCCAGCAACGGCGCCGAGCCCGAGATGAACAGCCGCATATGTGCCGTCAAGTCGCGGTTGAAGCGCGGGTCACCCAGAAACCGTGTGTAGAAGGTCGGCACGCCCATCACGCTGGTGGCTTGCGGCATCAGGCGGATCATGGTGTCAAGGTCAAAGCCGGGCAGGAACACCATCGACGCGCCCGACAGCAGCGCCACATGCGTCGCCACGAACAGCCCATGCGTGTGGAAGATCGGCAGCGCGTGCAGCAACACGTCATCGGCCGTGAAGCGCCACAGATCAACCAGCGCCCGGGCATTCGACAACAGGTTCAGTTGCGACAGCATCGCCCCCTTCGAGCGCCCGGTGGTGCCCGAGGTATAGAGGAACGCGGCGAGATCGTCCTCGGTGCGGTTGGCAACGGTCATGTCGTCGGGCTGGGCCTTGGCGAGATCGGTGAAATCCCCCGTGCCGTCCGCCCCCAAGGCCATCAGCCTTGCGCCATGCCGGGCGGTGATCGGGGTCAGCGCGTCGATTTGCGCGGGATCGCCAAGCACCAGTTTCGGCGTGGCATTGCCGACGAAATAAGCCACTTCGGACGGGGTATAGGCGGTATTCAGCGGCAAGAAAATGGCCCCCACCGCGACCGCCGCGCCGTAAACCGCCAGCGCCTCGGGCGTTTTGGCGATTTGCACGGCAACCCGGTCGCCGGGTTCGACGCCGCAGGCCCGCAAGGCCCCCGCAGCCCGCGCGATCATCGCAAAAAACGCCGAGCCGCTGATCGTTGTGCCGTCCGGCAGGATCAACACGGGCGTTGCGCGGTTTTCGAGCGGTGCAAAGAGCGTATCAAAGAGGGGGTTTGGCATCAGGTGTTCCAGGTGGTTTCTCAGGTGGTTTGCCGGGCAGTTTCGCAGGATGCGGCCAAAGTACAAGCCGCTCGATGAGATGCGTAGAGGGGATGCTGTCAGCCTGTGGGGCGCGCAGGCATCGGGTCGATCGGCTGGGCGGGAAGCGCCAGAATATCCTCGATCTGGCGCGCGGCGTGCAGCAACGTCGCCTCGCCACGCGGCGGGCCGATCAGTTGCACCCCCACCGGCATGCCGCTGCGGGTGAACCCCGCGGGCAGCGACAGGGCGGGCAGGGCGGTGGTCGTCGCGAGAAAGGAAAACCGCAGCCAATCCACATAATCCAGCATCGGTTGACCATCGACAAACAGCGGATATTCCTGCTCCGCCGGACCGGCCTCGAGCCCGATAACCGGGATCGCCAGCACGTCGTAGCGCTCAAGGAACTGGCGCATGATGTGGTACAGGACAGTGCGCTGGCGCATCGCGTCATAAATCTGCGCGGTGGTCAGATTTCGCCCGGTTTCCGCGTTCTGGCGCAGCGTGTCCTTGAACGCGGCTTGCACATGGGCGGGCAGATAGGCGTTGATGCTGCCGTAATGCACCCCGCGCAAGGTGATATAGGTTCGGTACAGATCAGGCAGGTCCGGGCAGGCCTGATCAACGCCATGACCTGCCGATTGCACCTGTTCCATCGCGCGGCGCAAAACCGTGCGGATTTCAGGCTCGACGGGTGCGAAGCCGTTTTGATCCTCGGCAAAGGCAATGCGCAAGTGGCGATCCGGGGCCATGATCGCGGTTTGAAACGGCACCGACGGGGCCTCGAGGCTGATCGGTTGGCGTGGGTCATAGCCGGCCATCGCATCGAGAAACAGCGCCAGATCGCGGGTGTCGCGCGCCATTGGCCCGGAGATCCCCTCGATGGCAAAGGCCGTCGCCGCAGGGCCGCCACCGCAGCGGCCGGGTGTGGGCCGCAGCCCGACCACGCCACACAACGCCGCCGGGGTGCGCAGACTGCCCGCAAGATCCGAGCCGTGGCTGAGCCAGACCTCGCCCGTCGCCAACGAGACCGCCGCCCCGCCCGAGGAGCCACCCGCATTGCGCGCCGTGTTCCACGGGTTGCGCGTTTGCCCGAACACCGCATTCCAGGTATTGCCGCCGGCGCCGAATTCGGGGGTGTTGGTCTTGCCCGCGATCACGCCGCCGCGTGCCTCAAGGCGTTCAACCAGCGGGTCGCTTTGGGTGGCGATCTGGTCTTTCAGGGCCGCGGAACCAAAGGTCGCGGGCAGGTCAGAGACCAGCGTCAAGTCCTTGATCGCAATTGGCAATCCGGCCAGCCAACCCGGCTCATCGGTGTTCTGGTCGGCAAAACCTGCAAGGCTGTCCAACTGCTGTCGCGCCCGCGCGCCGGCCCGGATCACCACGGCATTCACCTGTGGTTCGACCTGCTTGATGCGCGCTTCGGCGGCGGCCAGCACATCGCCGGGTGAGAGGTCTTTGCGTTTGAGCAAGCGCACCGCCTCGCGCGCGGAGAGGGCACAAAGATCGGGGCCGGTAAATCGGGTGGTTGGACGGGTCATCGAGGCCTCCTATGCGGGCAACAAGGTCAGGGTTGGTCCAGCGCCGCAGTCCATTCCGCCAGAAACCGCGTGCGGGTCATCGTGTCGAGATGGGCCAGCAACCCGGGGTCCAGCCGAATGGGGCGCAGATGGGGTTGGCGGCGAAAGGCCTCGGCGGTCAGGGGCGGCTGCCCGGTGGCTTGTGCCTGAATGGCCTGACCCTCTGGCGACAGCAGAAACCGGAGCAGCGCGACGCCAAGGTCAGGGTTTGCGGCATTTGCGGGAACCAAAGCCGTGCGTTGCAGGGTGATGGTGAAATCTTCCAGCAAGATCACCTCGACGCCGTCCTCGGGCGTCAGCCGCGCCACCGCGTAGCTACCCAAGACATTATAGGCCATCAGCAAATCCCCGCTGCGCAACCGGTCGATCATGTCGCCCGAGCAGCAGAACAGCCGTGTATTGAGCCGCCCCATCACCTCGGCCAGACGCCAGATGGTATCGGACATGCGGGCGTCCTGGGTCAGGAACAGAAAGCCCGCGCCTGAAATGACCGGATCGTAAGTGCCGATATGGCCTTCGAAAATCGGCGCATTGTCGCGCAACAGGGCGATCAGGTCGCGTCGCGACCGGGGCGGCGGCGTGCCCTCGGGCAGGGCGTCGGTGGCCAGCAGCAGGACCACCGGCTCTTGCGCAATCGCCACCAGACGATCACGCCAGCGTGCCCAATCGGGCAGGGCGGCAATGATATCCGAGGGGGAGCGGGCGGCTGAATCCGTCATTGGCCAGCTTCATCTGCAAATCCATCGCCGAGGAACTGACCAGATCAAAACCCGCATGTTCGGTGTCGATGGCGGCGTGCACCTGATGACTGGTGGCCTGCACATAGTGCAGGGCAACGCCGGGCGTGCGCGCCAGAAATGCCTCTGCCAAGGGTGCAAAAAGCGCGATATCGGTGGTCGAGAGGACGGTAATCTCGCGCGTGGCATCGGCGGGGCCAAACCGCCGCTCGTCCTCGATGTCAAAGGCGTGCGCAGGGCTGAACAGCATCAGCAGCGCAAGGACGCCTAAAGCGGAAACCAGAGCGTTGCGCATGTGCCGCCCTCCTTTCTGTCGATCAGTTCAAACCGCCCCTGCATGGCGGCCACGGTTTCGGCGACGATGGTCAACCCAAGCCCTGAGCCGACGATCTGGCCCACATTCGTGCCGCGCCGGAATCTTTGTGACAGAACGGGCAGGGTCTCGCCGTTCAGCCCGCTTCCTTCGTCGCAAACGCGCAGCCGCGCAAAGGCACCATCGCGCTGCACGGTTATGCTCACAGTGCTGTCGGCGGGCGAGTATTTCAGCGCGTTGTCCAGCAAGTTGCGCAGGGCCGCTTCGATCAACACGGCATCGCCCACTGTTTCCAGCCTTTCATCGGGCAAGGTGACGGTGAATTGCATGTCCTTGAGGTCGGCGGTGGGTCTGAACCGTGCCACCAGCGCCGCCGTCATCGCGCCCAGATCGACCCGATCCTTGGCGTGTTGTTCGGCGCGGAACACGACGGTGGCGTGGTCCAGAAGCTGGCTGGCGGACCGCGCGCTTTCCTCGGTCGCGCGGATCATGTTGCGCAGGTGGATGCGGGTGGGTTCGTCATCGGATTGCCGCAGGGCGATCTCGGCTTCGGAACGCAGCGTGGCCAAGGGGGTGCGAATGTGGTGCGCGGCCTCGGCAATGAACGTTTCGGTTTGCGTCAGGGTGCTGCGCAAGCGCGCGATGAAGGCGTTGAGTTGCGCGACCAGGGGCTGCAACTCGGCGGGGGCCTGATGGTGAACCGGGCGCAGATCATGCCCGCCGCGCCGGCTGACCGCCTCGGCCAGGCGCGCGATGGGGCGCAACAGGGTGCCCGCGGCCAGCAGGCTCAGCGGTATGGCGATCAGAAACACCGCGAGACCCAGCGCCGCCGCCCGGTTCGCCAGTTGCTGTGCAATCGCGCGCTGTCCTTCGCGGGTCTGGCCGACGATCACCAGGACGGGCGTCGGGCGATTGTCGATCATCAGGCTGCGCCCCACCGCCGCCAAGCGCAGGTCGGCATCGCGGTAGGGTGCATCATAAAACACGGCAGTCAGCGCGCTGGGCGTCTCATCGGGCAGCGGCAGATCCGGATAACCGGTCACCGCCAACCCGCCCAGATTGAGCCGATGGAAAATCCGCTCCTCGCCCATGGCCGCCAACATCGAGAAGGTGCCGGGCGAAAGCTCCAGTTCGGCCCCACCTTCGACGCTGCGCAATTCCTCGGCAATGGCCAGGGTCGCCGCCCCCAGAATGCCGTCGAGCGTGGCCTCGGAGGCGCGCTCGGCCCCCACGCGGACGGCGATATAGAGGATCAGCGCCAGCACCGCCGACAGGGCGATCAACTGCACCACGAGGCGCCGCCTCAGGCTGGCGGGTCGCCGTCTGGGAAAGCGGGCAGGGGCGTCGCCGGGCGCTGTCATCCGCCGGTCAGCCGATAGCCAAGCCCGCGGTTGGTCTCGATCCGTGCTTCGCTTCCGGCCAGTTTGCGGCGCAGCCGGGCGACATAAACCTCGATTGCGTTGTCACTGACCGGTTCGGAATAGGAAAACAAACGGTCGCAAAGCTGGTCTTTCGACAGAATGCGACCGGGCGCGGACAGCAGGATTTCCAGCAATCGCAGTTCGCGATTGCGCAGGTCGCGCACCTCGCCATTGACCGTGACACAGGCACCCATCGGATCGAAAACCAGATCGGCATAGTGCTGAAGCGGCGAGACCGTGCCGCCACGGCGGCGCAACACGGCCCGGCAGCGGGCCTCCAACTCGGCGAAATCAAAGGGTTTTGTCAGATAGTCGTCGGCTCCCAGATCCAGCGTATCAACCCGGTCCGAGATCGCCGATCGCGCGGTCAGCACGATCACCGGTGTATCGGATCGTGCGGCGCGGTGCTTGGTCAGAAAGTCGCGCCCATCCCCATCGGGCAGCGTAATATCCAGCAAGATCAAGTCGTAGGCCGCCGCCGCAAGATGGTCTTCGGCATCCCTGAGGCTGGAGGCATGATCGGCGGCGTGCCCTTCCAGAGACAATCGCGCGCAGATCGACTGCGCCAGGTTCAGATTGTCCTCGATGAGCAAAAAACGCATGGCGCGGCTCTTTTCTTGGGTCCGTGACAGGTCTGTGCAAGGTTTTCAGTGAAAGCTGTCCGAATGCAAGGGGGGAGGGCGTGACCATACACGTTTGCCCTTGCCGACATTGTGGAGGAAACACATGACCAAGTTTACGTTCGGGGCCCTGTCGATGGGTGCCGCCTTGGCGCTTGCCGCGCCCGCATTCGCAACCGAGTGCATTGCCCCCGCCAACCCGGGTGGTGGCTGGGATTTCACCTGCCGCCAGATCAGCAGCATCATGTACGAGATCGGCGTCGTCGATGCGCCGATTCAGGTGACCAACATGGCCGGTGCCGGTGGTGGCTTGGCCTTCGTCAACGTTGTCAACGAGCGCAACACCGACCCCGATCTGATCGTCGCAGCGTCATCCGCCACGACCACCCGTCTGGCGCAGAACGCTTATGCCGGCTCGACCGCGGATCAGGTGCGCTTTGTCGGGGCCATCGGTGCCGATCCCGGCGTGATCGTGGTCGCGGCCGACAGCCCGTTCCAGTCGCTCACTGACATGGTCGATGCGATTCTGGCCGATCCGACCTCGGTGGCCTTTGCCGGTGGCTCGGCGGTGGGTGGTTTTGATCATATGAAGCCGCTGCAGATCCTGCAGGCGGCGGGCCTCGAGGACATCACCCAGATCCGCTATATCGGGGTTGACGGTGGCGCGGATGCGATCACCCAGACCATCGGCGGCTTCACGCAGGCGATGACCGGCGACATGTCGGAGATCGTGGGCTTTGTGCGCTCGGGCGATGTGCGCGTGCTGGCGGTTCTGACCGAAGAGCGAGTGCCCGGGTTCGAGGATATCCCCACCGCGCGCGAGCAAGGCTATGACGTGGTCGCGGTGAATTGGCGCGGGCTCTATGTTCCCGGCGGTATCACCGATGCCGAGTTCAACGTCTGGGCCGAACGTCTGGCCGCCGTCGCTGCCAGCCCCCAATGGCAAGCCGCCATGGAGGCCAATGGTCTGGCCCCGTTCACCAAGGTCGGTGACGACTTTCAGGACTGGATCGACGGCGTGATTGCCCAGACCGAAGCCCTGAGCCGCCTGATCGGCGTGATTCAGTAATGAAAGCAGACCGGATCTTTGGTCTGGTTCTGATCGTGGTGGCGCTGGGGTATCTCTACAGCGCCACCCAGATTCGGACCAGTTTTCTGTCGGACCCCGTGGGCCCGCGGGTCTTTCCGTATCTGATCGGCCTTCTGGTCATCCTGTGCTCGGCGGTGCTGGTGCTGCGCCCTGATCCCGATGCCGACTGGCCCGGCCTGCGCACCGCCGCACAACTGGCCATCGCGCTGGCCGTGCTGTTGACCTACGCCATGACCATCCGGCCTTTGGGGTTCCTGATCCCGACGGCCTTTGCGGCGGGCATCCTGAGCTATCAGATCAACCCGAAACCCAGCTCGGCGCTGCTGACCGGGCTTGGCCTGTCGGTCGGGCTGTTCGTGGTGTTCAAACTGCTCCTCGGTCTTGGACTACAGCCGTTTCCGCGCGGCTGGTTCTGACGCGATAACCCCGCTTACTGTTCGGATCGGCCACAAAGGTCGGTCGATGGGAGAACATTATGGATATCCTCTCGAATCTGGCGCTGGGTTTTTCCATCGCGCTCAGCCCCTGGACCTTGATGCTGGCGGTGATCGGCTGCTTTTTCGGCACGATCATCGGCGCGCTGCCCGGCCTTGGCCCCTCGAACGGCGTGGCGCTGCTGATCCCGATCTCGTTCTCGATGGGGCTGGATGCGGTCTCGGCGCTGGTGCTGCTGACCTCGGTGTACTACGGCGCGATGTATGGCGGGCGGATCAGTTCGATCCTGTTGAACATTCCCGGCGATGAACCGGCGATGATGACCACGCTCGACGGCTACCCGATGGCCAAACAGGGACGGGCAGGCGACGCGCTGGTGGTGTCCGGCGTGGCCTCGTTTGTCGGCGCGTTTCTGGCCACCGTCGGCCTGATGCTGATGGCCCCTTTGCTGGCGCGGGTGGCGTTCCAATTCGGCCCGGCCGAATATTTCGCCCTTTATCTGCTGGCGTTTTGCACCTTGGGCGGGGTCGGGGCCAACAATCAGGCCAAATCGGCGCTGGCCGCCGTGCTGGGCCTGTCGATTGCGATGATCGGCCTGGACCAGACAACCGGGATGCCGCGCTTTACCCATGGCAACCTGCATCTGATGGACGGTATCGACTTTCTGGTCGCCATCGTCGGCCTGTTCGCGGTTTCGGAAGTGTTCTTTTTCATCGAGAGCCACGGCAAGAACTCGGCGATTGGCGTGAAACTGGGCAAGGTGACGATCCCGTGGGGAGACCTGAAACGCACCTGGGGCACCATGCTGCGCGGCACCGGCATCGGCTTTGTTGCGGGCATCCTGCCGGGGGCAGGGGCGTCTCTGGGCTCGTTCCTAGCCTATATCGGTGAAAAGGCCTGGGCGCGCGACAAATCCAAATTCGGCAAAGGCGATGTGCGCGGCGTGGCAGCCCCAGAGGCCGGCAACAACGCCGCCGCCGGGGGCGCCCTGATCCCGATGCTGACGCTGGGCGTGCCGGGGTCTGGCACCACGGCGGTTCTGCTGGCGCTGTTGCTCACGCTCAACATCACCCCCGGCCCGTTGCTGTTCACCGAACGGCCCGAGGTCGTCTGGGGCCTGATCGCCTCGCTGTTGATCGCCAATATCGTGCTGCTGGTGATGAACGTGCCGATGGTCAAGATTTTCGTGCGCATCCTGTCGGTGCCGTCGCATGTGCTGCTGCCGGGCGTCACGATGGTCGCCTTTGTCGGCATCTATTCCCTGACCGGGTCGTCCTTTGACATGCTGCTGATGGTCGGATTTGGCGTGCTGGGCTATGTGTGCCGCAAGCTCGATATCCCGACCGTGCCGATCATTCTGGGCATCTTGCTGGGCAACGCGATGGAGGATAACCTGCGCCGCGCGATGGTCCTGTCGAATGGCGACTGGACCTATTTGTTCTCGTCGGCGATCTCGACCGGCCTGTGGGTCGCGGCGATCCTTGGGTTCATGGCCCCGGTGTTCTTGCGTCGGTTCCTCAAACGGCCCGCGCAACCGACAGAAATGCACGGAGACTGATATGGCAACGCGCGTTCTGGTGCCTTCGGGCGTGTTGGGTCTGGGCTTCGACCGCGTCGCCTTGGCGCGCGGCGTGGCCGCCAAGCCCGACATCATCGCCATTGACGGCGGATCGACCGACTCTGGCCCGTTTTCCTTGGGGGCGGGCGAAAGCAAATATGCCCGCGCCGCCACAAAATCGGAATGGCGCCACCTGATGCGGGCGCGGGCCGAGGCCGGGGTTCCGCTGGTTCTGGGCACCTCGGGCACCAGTGGCACCGATGCGACGGTGGACTGGATGTATGCCATCACCTGCGAGTTGGCGGCGGAGCTGGGGCAAAGCCTGCGCGTGGCACGGCTCTATTCCAGTCAACCCGCCGCGCGCGTGGTCACGGCGTTGGAAAATGGCCGCATCCACCCGCTGACCCCCGCGCCAGACATCGACGCCGACGGGTTGCGCGCGATGACCAACATCGTCGCCTTGGGCGGCGTCGAGCAGGTGCAGGCGGCGCTGGCCACCGGGGCCGACATCATCCTGTGCGGCCGCGTGACCGACACCGCCACCATCGCCGCCCTGCCATTGTTGCGCGGCGACCACCCCGGCGGCGCGTGGCACGGCGCCAAGATCGCCGAATGCGGCGCGCTGTGTTCGACCAACCCGACCTCGGGCGTGATTCTGGTCGATTTCGACGAACAGGGCTTCACCGTCGAGGCCATGGCCGCCACTGCCCGCTGCACGCCGCATTCGGTCTCGGCGCATATGCTCTATGAAAACTCCGACCCGTTTCAGCTTTATGAACCGGGCGGCTATCTGGATGTGCGCGGCGCGCGCTATGCCGCGCTCGATGATCGCCGGGTGCGGGTCGAGGGGTCGCAATGGGTGCCGGGACGCTATACCGTCAAGCTGGAGGGTGCGCGCAAGGCCGGGTTTCAGACCACCATCCTCGCGGTGCTACGCCAGGCGCATTACGTCGCCAACGCGCGGCTTTGGGCGGATCAGTTGCACGCCTATCTGACCGACCAGATCACCCAGCGCATGGGGCTGACGCCACCCGATTACACGCTGGAATTCCGGTTGATCGGTGTGAATGCCGCCTTGGGCGCGCTGGAAACCAAGACCGGCACACCCTCTGAGGTTGGCGTTCTGGGCATCGTCACCGCGCAAACCCAGGCGCTTGCCTCGGAAATCGGCAAATTGATCAACCCGTTCGTGCTGCATTATCCGCTGACCCAGGACGAGGAACTGCCGACCTTCGCCTTTCCCTATTCGCCCGCCACCACCGACCGAGGCCCTCTGTATGAGTTCGCCTTGAATCATGTGATGGAACTGGATGACCCGATGTCGGCCTTCCGACTTGTTGTAAGCGAGGTGAACTGATGGCGCGTCTTGGCGATAGGGTGCTGAAGGTCCGCTCGAAAAACGCGGGGCCGTTCTGGATCACCATCGACATATTCTGCGGCAGCGCCGAGGCTTTTGCCACGGTCAGCGCCGCCCTTGAAACCGCCCGGATCGCCGCCCTCACCGGCACGCCCGAGCACCTGGTCAAGCGGTTCGATATTGCCGAACTGTCGGTGATCAAACTGTCGATCCCGCGCCCCGTCGTGCAAGGCAGCCGCGATGACCGCGACATGCATGGCGCGGCGCTGGCGGTGTTGCTGGAAGAAATGGCGCTCTAGCGGATCAGCATCACCGGCACTTTGCACGAGCGGATCATCTCGGTGGTGGTCGAGCCAATGATCAGGCTGCGGATGCGGCTGTGGCCATAGGCGCCCATCACCAGCATGTCAAAGCCCTGTTCATCGACCAGATCGCCCAGCGCGGTTTCCGACGCCCCGGCGACGATGCCCACGGTTGTGGTCAATCCGGCTGCCTGCAGCATGGCCTGCGAGTCCTTCATCTTTTGCTGAAGCTCGGTGCTGGGGGTGCCGACGGTGACGATATGCACCGTCAACCCGCTGTAGATCGGCGATTGCGCGATATGGGTCACCGCCCGCTGCGCCGAGGCCCCGCCGTCATAGGCCACCAAAATCCTGGAAATCGGCTTGAACGCCCGCGAGGTCACCAGCACAGGTTTCTGGCTGGCGCGCACGATACGCTCCAAATTCGAGCCCAGATGCCCCTTGGCGAAATCCGCCGCCTCGCCACGCTTGCCGATCATCACCAATTCGGCCCCGGCCTCTTGCTCGGCCATCGTGTCCACAATATCGCCGTGGCGCAGGCGGGTGGTGATGTCGGTGACGCCGGCGTTTTCCAGAATGGCCTGAGCATCCTCCAGGATCGCGCGTCCGCGATGGGCCACCAACTTGGCGCGCTGTTCATCAAGCTCCGCCAGATCCGCCAGCAACGCCGACCGCGCCCCCAAGGCAATCGAGCCCGAGAGGTCGGATTTCGCGGCGCTATCGCGGCGGCCCAGAACATGCATCAACTCGACGCTCCACCCGGTGCGCTGCGCGACCCAGGCGGCGTGGTCGCACACCGAATGCGAATAGATTGATCCGTCGATCAAGGCGATGATTTTGCTGCTCATGTCGGTCTCCTCAATGCGCCACCAGGTCGCTCATCGCGCCCGGTTTGTCATGCACCGCAAGCTGGTCCATCAAGGTCTCGGACGCCTCATTCATGCCGACAATCTCCACCTCGGCCCCGTCACGGCGGAATTTCAGCACCGCCATGTCGAGCGCCTGAACCGAGGAAATATCCCAGATATGCGCGCGGCTCACGTCGATGATAACCCGCTCGGGCGCTTCGTGAAAGTCAAACGCCTTCATCAAATCCTCGACCGAGCCATAGAACAATTGCCCCTCGATCCGGTAGGTGCGCACCCGGCCATCCTTGCTGATCTCCGAGGTGACGCGAAACAATTGCGCGATTTTTCCGGCGAAGAAGATCCCCGACAACAGCACACCCACCAGCACGCCAATCGCCAGATTATGCGTGTAAACCACCGTTGCCACCGTCGCCACCATCACCACCGAACTGGAGCGCGGATGCGTGCGCAGGTTGCCGATCGACGACCAGCTGAATGTGCCGATCGACACCATGATCATGATCGCCACCAGCGCGGGCATGGGAATGATGCTGACCAGATCGCCCAGCCCCACGACAAGGATCAGCAGGAACACACCCGCGACAAAGGACGACAACCGCCCGCGACCGCCCGATTTCACGTTGATCATCGACTGGCCGATCATCGCGCAACCTGCCATGCCACCGATGAACCCGGTAACCGTATTGGCGACGCCTTGACCGATGCACTCCTGATCGCGGCTGGATGTGGTGTCCGTCAGATCATCGACCAGCGTTTGCGTCATCAGGCTTTCCAGCAGACCGACAACCGCCACCGCCACCGAATAGGGCAGGATGATCATGAAGGTCTCGAATGTCAGCGGAATGTCGGGCAGCAGAAAGACCGGCAAAGTGTCGGGCAGCGCGCCCATATCGCCCACCGTGCGCACATCGAGGCCCAGCGCCCAAGCCAGCGCGGTCAGCACGACAATCGTCACCAAAGGCGAGGGGATGGCGCGGGTCAGCAGCGGAAACAGGTAAATGATGCCCAACCCCGCCGCGACCAGAACATAAGTCAGCCACGTCACGCTGCGCGGGTCAAGCTCGGGCAATTGTGCCATGAAAATCAGGATTGCCAAGGCGTTGACAAACCCCGTCATCACCGATTTCGACACATAGCGCATGACGCGACCAAGGCTGAGGAACCCCGCGCCGATCTGCAAAAGCCCCGCAAGCACCGTCGCCGCCAGCAGATATTGCAACCCGTGATCGCGCACCAAGGTCACCATCAAGACTGCCGTCGCCGCCGTCGCCGCCGAGATCATGCCGGGTCGCCCGCCAACAATCGCCGTGATCACCGCAATCGAGAAACTGGCATACAGGCCCACTTTTGGGTCCACACCGGCGATCAGGGAAAAGGCAATCGCCTCGGGGATCAGCGCCAGGGCAACAACCAGACCCGACAGCAGGTCAGCGCGGATATTGTCGGTCCATTGCCGACGGTAGGCATCGAGTGAGATCATGAAAAATCCGTTTGCGGGCTGAAAGGCGCCATTCTGCTGTTCGTGTGTTTCGACAAGGCGTAATGGCAAGGCGTTGCGGCACAGGGCGCAGGTCTGCGGACCGCGATCCGGCGCTGAGGCCAATGGTCGCAGGGCTTTTAGCGGCTGTGGTCGCAAATGCCAACCCGCGTTCTTGCGAGGGCCCTGTGTGGGGACCTCAAGCCAGAATGACGCTGTGTGCGCGCGTTCCGAGGGGCTGGTGATAGCGGCGCCGGTCGGTGTTCCGGGCCATGTGGAGGCCCGCGACCCGAGAGTCGGCGCGGGTCAGGTGGCGTTGTTGTTGATCGTTTTATGCGCCAGAGCGACAAAGGTTTCGCGTTCTGCGGGCGTCAGTTTGCTCAGGATCTCGTCTTGCAAGCCGCGCACCAGTGGCAGCAAGTCGTCAAAGAGCCGCGCGCCTTCGGCTGTCAGTTGCACTTCGCGCGCACGGCGGTCGCGGTCGCTGACGGTTCGCGCCACATAGCCCTTGCTGACCAGACGGTCGATCACGCCGCCAATCGTCGCGCGATCATAGGCAATCAGCGCCGCAACGCTGGCCTGATCGACGCCGGGGTTGGCGCGGATCGCATCCATCGCGGCAAACTGGACCTGCGTCACGTCGATGCCCGCATCGCGCATACGCGCCATGAACACCTGTGTTGAAATCTGGTGCAACCGGCGAATGAGATGCCCGGCCATGCCATAGGCTTCCATTGTGCTGTCCCTTTGGTCTCCGGGTGATCGTCAAGGGGTGGGTATGTCAGAAAACCGGAGAAATAGAAAGCACACATATCTTTTTTCTTGACGAAATATAGTAAGTACAGTTACTAATTGCCTGCGCTGCGCCCAGTCAGGGTTCGGGCTGGGAGGGCAAGATCATGCAATACCACCTCAACGGGTTTCGTCCGGGCGACCCCGATCTCAAGGCGGCGGCGCCGAACGCGCATGATCGCACGAACGGCCTGCCGCGAACGGTTGATGTGGTGATCGCCGGCACGGGCCCTGCGGGCCTGTGTCTTGCCGCGCAATTGGCGGGCGTGCCGTCGATACGTACGATGATCGTCGACCCAAAAGCCGGGCCGATGGAAAAGGGGCAGGCGGACGGTATCAGCGTGCGGTCGATGGAGATGTTTCAGGCCTTCGGCTTTGCTGACAAGGTCAAACGCGAATCGATCTGGATCAACGAGACGACCTTCTGGACTCCGAGCAACGGTCGCCTTCAGCGTGCCGCGCGTGTGCAGGACGTGCCGGACGGAACCTCCGAGATGCCGCATATCCTGATCAATCAGGCCCGCATTCACGACATGTTCCTCGATATCATGCGCCATTCGCCAACCCGGTTGGAGCCGGACTATGGGCTGCGCGTCACCGACCTGACGGTTGATCCCACCACCGACGATCACCCTGTCACCGTCACGCTGGAACACACGGCACCGGGGCGCGAGGGCCAGCGTGAGACGGTGCGCGCCAATTATGTCGTCGGGTGTGATGGCGCGCGCAGCAACGTGCGCCGCGCCATTGGTGGCGCGCTGCATGGCGACGCGGCGCATCAGGCCTGGGGGGTGATCGACCTGCTGGCGGTCACTGATTTCCCCGATTGGCGGGTCAAATCCTTCGTGCGGTCGGAAACGGCGGGCACGCTGATGATCTTGCCACGCGAAGGGGGCTATCTTGTGCGGCTCTATGTGGAACTGGATCGGCTGGGCGAGGAGGAGCGCGTCGCCGAACGCGGCATGGATGCCACGACCATCATCGACAAGGCGCAGCGCATCTTTGCCCCCTACACACTGGACGTCAAAGAGGTCGTCTGGTGGTCGATCTACGAAGTGGGCCACCGGTTGACCGACAGGTTCGACGACGTGCCCGCCGATCAGATCGCCACCCGGTCGCCGCGCGTGATGCTGGCCGGGGATGCCTGCCACACGCACAGCCCCAAGGCGGGGCAGGGGATGAACGTGTCGATGGGCGATACGTTCAACATGGGCTGGAAGCTGATCTCGGTGCTGACCGGGCGGTCGGACCCCTCGCTCTTGCATAGCTATACCGCGGAACGCCGCGCGGCAGCCAAGGGTCTGGTGGAATTCGACCACGAATGGGCGCGCGTCGTTGGCGAAAAGGTCAGCCGTGAAGACGCCGACACCCGGCCTCGCGTCGCCCGCGAATTCGAGAACAACCTGCCCTTCACCTGCGGCCTGACGATTCAATATGAGCCCTCGGCCCTGACCGGCGGCGCAGAGCATCAAGCCCTTGCGCCGGGGTTCAACATTGGAAAACGGTTCCACTCGGCCCCGGTGGTGCGGCTGGCCGACGCCAAGCCGATGCAGCTGGGCCATTGCCTCGAGGCTGGTATGCAATGGCACCTGTTTGCCTTTGCCGGTGCGGGTGACACCGGCCAACCGGGCGGCGCGGTTGCGGATCTGTGCGATTGGCTGGATAGCGACCCCGCCTCGCCGATCGTGGCGCATACCCGCGCGGGCGACGATATCGACGCGGTGATCGACCTGCGCGCGGTGTTCCAAAGCGGCTTTCGCGACCTTGACTATGGCGCGATGCCCGCAGCCTTGCGCCCGCACAAAGGGCAATACGGGCTGTGCGATTACGAGAAGATTTTCTGCATCGACCCCAAGCGCGGCGAGGATATCTATGCGCAACGCGGCATCAACCGCGATGCGGGTTGCCTTGTGATCGTCCGGCCCGATCAATACGTCGCGCATGTCCTGCCACTGGCGGCGCGGGCCGAACTGACCGCGTTCTTTGCGGGGTTCCTGCGGCCCGCGTCGTGACTCAACACCGTTGCCAAAGCGCCGCGCCCGGGGCGAACGCGCCTTGCGCAAAGCGGCAGAAGTGATCGACCAGCGGATTGGCGCGCAAACGCGCCGATTTCGCCAGGGCAATGCGATGCGGCGCCAGATCGCCGGTCAGCGGCATCCGCAGGACGGGCCGCCGATCATACGCCAACTCATGCGGAATATCGGTTGCCAGTAGCCCCACGCCAAGACCATTCGCCACCATCGAGCGCAGCATTTCAACCGAGTCCGTTTCATAGGCGATTTTCGGGTTGATCCCCTGCATCTGCGCCAGACCGAGGAAATAGCCGCGACTGTGTGGCAGGCTCACCAGGATCAGCGGGTCTTGCAACAGGTCGGCCATGCTCACGGCGGGGCGATCAGACAAGCGATGCGCTGCGGGCAAAAGCCCATAGGGGCGAATATCGGCGAGCGGCGTGATCTCGAGGCTCGACGGCAGCCCGAGATCATAGAGCAAAGCCACGTCGATCTGTCCAGCTTCCAGCCATGTCGCCAAGGTTTCAAGGTTTGCCTCATGCAATCGCACGGTCATCTTCGGGTTTTCCGCCTGAAACCCGCGCACCAGAGCCGGGGCGTATCGCGGGCCAAGCGTCGAAAAGACGCCAAGATTGAGAACGGTGTTCTGCGAGATGTCCGGGTTGAGCGAGCGCTGGGCCTCATGGCGCAGCGCCTTGAACTCGCTCAGTTTCTGGTGTCCGAAATAGGTCGGGATCACGCCCTGACCCGAGGTGCGCGCAAACAGGGGCCGGCCAAAGTGATCCTCGACCTTGGCAATCGCCAGTGACACCGAGGGCTGCGACACATTCAACATGCGGGCCGCGGCGGCGGTGCTGCCGCCCTCGGCGGTCGCAATCACATAGTCGATGTGCCGCAAGGTGATGGGTATAGGTTTCATCTATTGCTCTATGAAAAATCTGTATTTCTTCTTATAGCATGGCGTGGCGTAAACTCCAGCCAATCAAACAGGAGTGACCTCATGCCCGATCCCGCCGCTGCCCCATCCGCAAAGCCGCTGGACGGCGTTCGCGTGCTGGATTTCACCCGCGTCCTTGCCGGGCCGTATTGTACCGCGCTGATGGCCGATCTTGGGGCGGATGTGATCAAGATCGAGGCCGTGCACGGTGACGATTACCGTCATATCGGGCCGTTCAAACACGGTGAAAGCCTGCTGTTTCAGTCCATAAACCGGGGCAAACGCTCATTTGTGCTGGATCTGAAATCAGCCGAGGACATCGCCACGATCAAGCAATTGCTGGCCGAAACCGACGTGCTGGTCGAGAATTTTCGCCCCGGCGTGATGGAGAAGCTGGGCCTTGGGGTCGAGGCCCTCGCAGAGGCGTTTCCAAGGCTGGTTTATGTCTCGGTGTCGGGCTTTGGCCAGACCGGCAGCAACACCGCCAAACCCGCCTATGACATCATCATTCAGGCGATGAGCGGCCTGATGGATGTGACCGGCGACCCCGATGGCACGCCCACCATGATCGGCGAGGCGCTGGGCGACGTGGCGGGCGGGCTTTTCGCCGCTTGGGGCACGATGGTGGCCTTGTTCGACCGCAGCCGCACGGGCAAGGGCCGCCACGTCGATGTGGCGCTGTTCGATGCGCTGACCTCGATGATGCCGCTTCTGGCCTGTCGCACGTTGATGGCGGGGGAAACACCGTCCCGTACCGGCAACCGCCACGCGCTTTCGGCCCCGTTTGGCACCTATCCGGCGCGCGACGGGCATTTTGCCGTCGCGGTGCTGAATGATCGGCTGTTTGCGACGTTCTGCACGGTGATCGGGCAGCCCGACTTGGCCACCGACCCCCGCTTTACCACCGACCCCTTGCGACGCAGCAATGAACCCGCACTGGCCGAAAGGATCGCGGTTTGGGCGGGCACGCGCGACGTGGCCGAGGCTGTCGCGCGCTTGTCCGAAAACGGGATTCCGGCGTCGGAAATCCAATCGGTCGCGCAGGCCTGGGCCTCAACTCAAGCCGTTGAGCGTGGCCTGGCATCCGAGGTGATTCATCCAACCTTGGGCCGCCTGCGTGTGCCCGAACAGCCCGTGCATTTCAGCGGCGCGGCACGCGGTGGCCGCCGGGCCGCACCCGGATTGAACGCCGATGCCGCCGGAATTCTGGCCGAATTGGCCAAAGGAGAACAGAAATGACCTATCCCCTGTCCGACGATGAAATCGCCGTCATCAACCAGATCACCCGCTTCTCGCAAGAGGTTCTGGCACCGATGGCCGCGACACTGGACGAAGAGTCGATCTTTGCCACGGTTCACCTGCCCGCCATGGCCGAGATGGGCCTGATGGGCATGAATTTGCCCGAAGAATACGGCGGGCTTGGCCTGTCTGGTCCGGCGCTTTATGCCGCGGTCGAGGCCATCGCCGGGGCCTGTGGATCGACCGCGTCGATGCTGACCGCGCATTTCCTGGCGACGGATTCAATCCTGTTGGGGGGGGATGCGGCCCTCAAAGCCCAGCTGTTGCCCGATGCCGCCGCCGGGAAAACCCTGGGCGCCTTCGCGCTGACCGAGCCACAGGCAGGTTCCAACCCTGCCGACATGACGAGCTATGCCCTGCGTGACGGCGACGGATACCGGATCAAGGGCAGCAAATGCTTCATCTCCAATGCCGGGGCGGCGGATTTCATCGTCGTTTACGCCAAGACCGACCGCGAGGCTGGTGCGCGCGGGGTCAGTGCGTTCATCGTCGAACCAAAGGCCACGCAAGGTGTTGATATTGCGCCGAATGAACGCACGATGGGCCTCAAGGGCGGGCATGTGTTCGGCATCAGTTTCGATTGCCGCGTGCCCGAGGCAAACCGTCTTGGCGACGAGGGCACCGGGTTCCGCACGGCGATGAAAGTGCTCGACAACGGGCGCATCGAGGTTGCGGCACAGGCCACCGGGATTGCCGATGCCGCGCTCAAAGCCGCGATTTCCTATGCCAAGGAGCGCAAGGTCGGCGGCCGGATGATCGGCGAGTTTCAGGGTTTGCAATTCATGCTCGCCGATTGCGCCACGGAACTGGCCGCCGCCCGCGCGCTGTCGATGCAAGCCGCCGTCAAGCGCGGCACCGGCGCGCGCTATTCCACCGAATCCGCCTTTGCCAAGCTCTATGCTACCGAAGCCGCGTGGCGCATCGCCGACCGCGCGTTGCAGATCCACGGTGGCTACGGCTACACCCGCGATTTCCCGCTGGAACGCTACCTGCGCGATCTGCGGATTTTCCGGATTTACGAAGGCTCGTCGGAGATCCAGCGCACCATCATTGCGCGCGGCTTGCTGGCCTGACCTTGGACCGGGCCGCCGGAGTGCTCAGGCTGGCGGCGCGTCGGCGTCGACATACCCATCGCCCATGCGCGTCAGGATCGGTGTGCGGATAGCCCCGCGCACCAGCTCTGGCCGGGGCAGCACATCACGCCAACGCGCGCTTTGCTCCATCGCCACGGAAATGCCAATTGGCGTGACCTCGGCCTTGGCCAGCAGTCGCAGCACCGCCGCCAGTGAGGTTCCAGTACTGACCACATCGTCAACCAAAAGCACCCGACGTCCGGTCAGCAGCGGCACCATGCGCGGATCAAGATAGAGCATCTTGCCCTTTTCCGGCGAGGTGATGGAACTGATCGGCTCTGACAAGGCCTCGGTGTACCAGAATTTCCGCGATATCCCCAGTGGCACCATACGCGCATGTCCCAACCGCCGCGCAACGGCTTGGGCCAGCGGCAGCCCCAAGGTCGGGACACCGATCACGACATCTGGCTGCGCCTCGCGCCAGTGGTCTGCCATGATGTCGGCCAGCGCGTCCTCGACCGAGAACGCCGCCTGATTGATGATCAACGAAGCCACGGCGCGGCCGTCACCACCGGGTAGCGCGCGGATCGGCAGCAGCAATTGCCGCCCATCCGGCAGGGTCGCGGGATAACCGTTCTGGTATACCGCACCGGGGCCCGACGCATACGTGTTGGGGGCCTCCAGATGCTGCCAGAATTCGTGGGGGTGTATGCTCATGGGCAGAGCCTCTTGTATCAAACGCGGCATTGGGTCACATCGGTTTGACCCGGAACCGCAAGGATAGGCAAGCCATGTCCGCACCGCTCACGATTGATACCCCCGAATTGGAGAGGCTTGTGGCGCTGCGCCACGACCTGCACGCGCATCCCGAATTGGGCTTTGAAGAGACCCGCACCGCCGAGATCGTCGCGCAAAGGCTTGAAGAGGCGGGCATCACCGTGCATCGCGGGTTGGGAAAAACCGGGGTTGTCGGCTCGCTGACGGTGGGAAATGGCAGCGGGCGGATTGCGCTGCGCGCCGATATGGATGCGCTGGCCATGCCCGAATTGGCCGACCGGCCCTATAAATCGACGCGGGCCAATACGATGCACGCCTGCGGCCATGATGGGCACACGGCGATGTTGCTGGGCGCGGCACGGCATCTGGCGAGGTCGCGGAATTTCTCGGGCACGGTGCATTTCATTTTCCAACCGGCAGAGGAGGGACGCGGCGGTGCGGCGGCGATGATCGAGGATGGGTTTTTCACCAGATTTCCGGTGGACCGGGTGTATGGTTTGCACAATATGCCGGGCCTCGATGTCGATGAAATGGCGGTGGTCATGGGTCCGCAATTGGCCTCGTCCGACAGTTGGTCGGTGACGTTCACGGGCGTCGGCACGCACGGCGCGAAACCCCATCTGGGGCGCGATCCAATCAGTGCTGCCGGGCAGTTTCTGACGGCAATTCATACGGTTGTGGCGCGGGTCGTTGATCCGCTGGAGCCAGCCGTGGTCAGTGCCTGCGCCCTTGAGGCCGGGGATTTCAAGGCGCTCAATGTGATCCCCGATACCGCGCGCGTCGCCGGGACCGCGCGGGCCTATTCGGCCAGAGTCCGCGATCAGCTCGAGGCGGAAATCGGCACCATCGCGCGCGGTATTGCGCAAACATTTGGCGTCGCGGCGAACTATCAATTCACCCGCCGGATTCCGCCGGTGATCAATGAGGCCGACACCACCGCGCGCGCCTTGGCGGCGGCGCAATCCGCGCTCGGTGTGGCGCGCGTTCGCACCAGCTTTCCCCCCTCCACCGCCGGCGACGATTTCGCGTTCTTCTCGCAGGATGTGCCGGGGTGTTATGTCTGGCTGGGCAATGGCCCGGCGGTTGACGGCGCGCTGCATCACAACACGCGCTACGATTTCAACGATGACGCGCTGGTTCCGGGCATCGCGTTCTGGACACGGCTTGTCGAGATGGACCTGCCCGCCTAGCGCTGATTGCCGAGCCCCGCCCAAAGCGCCTCGAGCGCGCCGGGGGCATCAATGGTCATCGCGACGTCGATGGGGGTGCCGTCGGCCGTGGGCACCAACCGCCCCAAATGCGTCTCGCAATCGACCGAAATCGTCATGCGCTGGGTTCCGAACAAATGCGGTTCCAGCGCCCGCAGCATCACGCAGGGGTCATGCAACGGGCGTGATTGGCGTTCCGCGTTATCCGTGAAATAGGCTTGGATGAGCGCCGCAGACAGCGTGGCGGCGATTGTCCCTTTCGCCGCCAGTCGCGCCAGATCCTCAGGGTTCGCGCGCAATTTCCGCGTCACATCCAGCGGGATCAGCGTGAGGGGCACGGGGCCGGAAAACACGATCTGCGCCGCCAGCGGATCGGCGGCCATGTTGAATTCGGCATAAGGGCCGCAGTTTCCCGGCTCATGGATCGTGCCGCCCATCGCGATGATACGGCCAATGCGGGCATAGGCCCTTGGTGCATCGCGGGACAGCAGCGCCAAGTTGGTCAACGGGCCAAGCGCCAGAACCGTCAACGCGCCTTCGGGGGCGGACAGCAGTTGGTCTGCCAGAAACCGGGTGGCGCCGCGCGGATCGGGGGCGGCGCGGGGGGCGGGCAGGGTGACGCCGCCCAACCCATCCACGCCGTGGATCGCCTCTTCATGGATCCCGTCGCCTCTGAGAGGGCCGGATGCACCCGCTGCATAGGCGATATCCGCGCGCCCCATCGCCGCCAACAGGCTGCCGACATTGCGGGTGGTCGTGCCGATGCCGATGTTGCCCGCCACGGCGGTGACGCCCTCGATGGCAAAGCGCGGCTCGGCGAGGGCATAGAGAATGCCCACCGCGTCATCGAGGCCGGGGTCGGTGTCGATCAGGATGCGGTGCGCGGTGCCCATGGTCTTAGCCTTTCGCTGCCAAGTCAGCGTCAATTACCGCGATCTCGGCGCGAAATTGCCCGGCGACCTGATTGGCGTCGGCCAGCACCTTGGCCGGGTCCAGCGTCTGGAGCGCCCGGTCGCGCATCAGCCACGCGCCCTCGACCATCACGTCGCGCACGTCGGTCGGCATGGTGGCAAAGACCAGCACCGAATAGGGGTCATAGATCGGTTGCATTCGCGGGGCCGACAGGTCGATGCGGATCAGATCGGCCTGTTTGCCGGGCTCAAGCGAGCCGATTTGCGCCTCCAACCCCAGGACCTGCGCGCCTTCAATCGTCGCCATGCGGATCACGTCGCGGGTCGGCAGGGATTTGCGCGTATGGCCCAGCACTTTGGCAAAGATCGACACCACGCCAAATTGTGAAAACAAATCAAGGGTGTTGCCGCTCATCGGCCCATCGGTTGCGATGCCCACGGGGATGCCCGCGCGGCGCATATCCTCGATGCGCGCCATGCCGCGCCCGGCCTTGCCATTTGAACGCGCGTTATGCGCAACGCCGGTGCCGGTGCGCGCGAGGGTCGCAAGATCGGCGTCATCCATCAGCAGGCAATGTGCCGCAATCGTGCCGGGCTTCAGCAGGCCCGCCTTGTCACAAACGGCGGTGGTGCTCAGCCTGTGGGTGTCCATCGCCCAGGCGGCCTCGGCCTCGGTCTCGGCCAGATGGATATGAATGCGGGTTTCTGGGTTGGCAGCGTGCCACGCGACCACCCGTTCCATGACTTTCAGGCCCGTCGAATAGGGCGCGTGCGGGGCAATGGAGGCGGTCACGCGGCTGTTCCCAGCGCAGACGTCAACCAGTGCATCGCAAAGGGCAAAGCCCTCATCGAAGGTCTTGTGGTCGGGTGGGTTGAAATCGGCCAGCGTTTGACCGACCACGCCGCGCAGGCCGGAGCGGTCGATCACCCCGGCAACCTCGGTCTCGAAATAATACATGTCGGCGACGGTGGTGACGCCGCCCATGATCATTTCCAGCGCCGAAAGGGCGGACCCCGCGCGCACCATCGCGGGCGAGACAAACTTGCGCTCCAGCGGCAGCATGTAGCGAAACAGACGGTCGTCCACATCCTCGCCCAAACCGCGAAACACGGACATCGCCATATGGCAATGCGGGTTGACCATACCGGGCATGACGATATCGCCGCCCATGTCGCGGATCTCTGCGCCCGGCACGGCGGGCGGAGCACCCTCGCCAAGTGCGGCGATCTTGTCCCCGTCGATCAACAGCCAGCCGCGCTGATATTCGGTCATCGCCGCATCGACGGTCAGGACCCAGGCGTTGGTGAGGAGGGTTTTCACTCGGGCCTCAGGATCGCGCATTGATCGGGGTTGGGCACCAGTTTGACATGCGCGCCGGACTCGAACGGTGTTGCCAAAGACCCGTTGGCGACAAGATGCCCGGCCCCGGTCTGGCATTGGTATTGATAGGCGCGACCCAGATAGGTCCGCATCCCCAGCGTGGCAGGCAGTCCGACGGCGCTTTGATCGTCGGTCACCACCAACCCGTCGGGGCGCGTCGCCAGAATGAACGCGTCGGGGATCGCGCCAAACCGGTCCTGCGACAGCACAAGCGGCGCGCCGTCCTTGGACTCGGCGCGAACGGTATCGCCGTCGCGGGCTGTCACCTTGAGGTCAATCAGGTTCTCGAAGCCCACAAAGCGCGCGACAAAGGCATTGGCCGGGCGCTGATAGAGCGTCTCGGGGGTATCCAGCTGCATGATGCGGCCGCTGTTCATAATGGCGACGCGGTCCGAAATCGAGAACGCCTCTTCCTGATCATGGGTCACATAGAGCGCGGTGGTGCCGTTGGCGCGCTGCAACTGGCGGATTTCAACGCGCATATCGACGCGCAGCTTGGCGTCAAGGTTGGAAAGCGGCTCATCGAACATCAAGAGCGGCGGCTCGATCACCAGCGCGCGGGCCAGGGCCACGCGCTGTTTCTGGCCGCCCGACAATTCGCCGGGCAAGCGGTCGGCCAGATGCGCCAGGCCCACACGCTCCAGCATCTCCATCGCGCGTTTGGTGCGCTCGGTCGTCGACAGCTTGCGCTGTTTCAGCCCGAAACCCACGTTGTTTTGCACGCTCAGATGCGGGAACAGCGCGTAATTCTGAAACACCAGGCCGATGTCGCGACCATGCGCGGGCAGGCGGGTCAGGTCCTTGTCGCCCAGCCGGATGGTGCCGGATGTCGGCTGCAAGAAGCCCGCGACCAGCCGCAGCGTGGTGGTCTTGCCGCAGCCGGACGCACCCAGCAGGGACACCAACTCACCATCGCCCACGGTCAGCGACAGGTCCTCCAGAACCTTGGTAGTGCCGTAATGCGCGGTGATATTGTCGATCGAGAGGGGCAGAGTCATAGGGAAAACGCCTTGTTATTTGGTCACCGCGGTCAGGCCAAGCGTACGCTCGACGATGATCATGACAATGATGGTCAGCATCATCAGCAAGACCGACACCGACGCGATGGTCGGATCGAAGAACTGCTCGACATGCGCCAGAATCTGGATTGGCAGCGTCGATATGCCCGGCCCGGTCAGGAACAGCGACACCGACACGTCATTGATCGAGGTGATGAACGCCAGAATGAACGCCGCGAGGATACCCGAGCGCACATTGGGCAAAACGATGGTAAAGAACGTCTTGACCGGGCGGCTGCCCAACGAGATCGCCGCTTCCTCGATGGAGAAATCAAACGACGCGAGCGAGGCCGAAATCACCCGGATCACATAGGGCAGCACCAGCAGCGTGTGGCCGATCAGCAGCGCGAAGAACACCGGTATGCCCAGGCCCACATTGACCGAGCGCAGCAGCGAAAAGCCGATCACGATCTCGGGCACCAGGATCGGCAAGACAAACAGTGTCGACAGCCAGCCGGGCAGGTAGATGCGATGCCGGTTCAGCGCATAGGCGGCGGGCACGCCGATCAGCAGCGCCAACCCGGTGCCCAGAAACGCCACCTGCATGGAGGTGATGATCGTGCGCCGGAACGCACTGATTTCCCAGATGTTGTTGAACCAATGCAGGGTCAGCCCTTGCGGTGGAAAGGCCAGAAACGTGGTGTCCGAGACCGAGGCCCCGAAAATGATGATCAGCGGCCCGATCAGGAAAATATAGACCGCAATGGTCATCAGGATCAGCAGGGGGTGAATGCGTGTGTTCATCTCAGGAGGCCATGGGGTTGAGGCGGCGGGCGATGCGCGTCATGACCAGAACGGTCGTCACGATCACCACAACCATGATGGCCGCCACGGTCGAGGCGCTGACCCAATCGAACGAGACCATCGCGCGCTGATGCAGGAACGTGCCCATCATCATCTGCCGCGTGCCACCCAACAGATGCGGCGTGGCGTAGGAGGTGAAGCTGGCCGTGAACACAAGCACGGCGCCGACAATCAGGCCCGGAACGGCCAGCGGCAGCACGACTTGAAAGAAGGTCGCGGTGGGTGTGGCCCCCAAGGATGACGAGGCCTGGATCAGGTCGTCGGGGATGTTTTCCAATACGCCGATCAACACCAGTACCATCAGCGGCACGAATATATAAATCAGCGCGACGATCACGGAGGACTGCGTATAGAGCAGCGACAAAGGCCGCTCGATGGCGCCGATCCATTGCAGGAAATTGTTCAGGATGCCGTTGCGGCCCAGAATGATCAGCCAGGCAAAGGATCGCACGACGACACCGGTCAGCAGCGGGAACACCGCCAGCACGATCAGCACGGATTTCATCCAGGGCGGGCATCTGGACACGACATAGGCGGTCAACAGCCCGAGGATCACCGAAACGACCGTGGTGATCGCCGCCACCTCGAAGGTGCGCCAAAGAACCGTGCGCTGAAACCCCGACGCGAAAAAGTCGTGGTACGGGTCAAAGATCCCGTCCGGCGCGGTGAAGGTTACGCTGATCGTCGCGGCGACCGGAATGATCAGGAACAGGGAAATCGCGAGGGTTGCCGGAGACGAGAGAATCCAGCCCGCAAGACGTTTCATATCGGTTCTTTCGCGAAGGTAAGGAAAACTCCCCGAGGCGGCCTTACGCCTCGGGGAGGTCGGTTTGTGTGGCTTACATGCCGAAAATCTCGTTCCAGCGGTTGATCCAGCCGTCCAGCGCCGCGTTCATCGGCACATAATTGACGTGCTGCAAGCTGGAAATCATCTCGTCGCCATAGGTCCAGGGCGCGGCCTGTTCGGGTGTCAGCATGACGCGCGTGTTGACCGGGGCATCAATGCCCTGCTCGGCCAGCACTTGCTGGATTTCCGGCGACAGCACGAAGTTGAGGAACTGGTGCGCCAGTTCTGGTTCTGCGGCACCGATGGGAATGTTGATCGTGTTCAAGGTCGCGATCGAGCCTTCCTCGAGGTCCGCCCAAACCACCGACGGCACCGCCGCTTGAATGCGGCCCAGCGCGAAATCCTGTGCGATCGACACGGTGATCTCGCCGGTCGAGAACAGGTTGATCATCTCGGAGCCGGTGTTGTAGTTGGTCACCACATTCGCCGCCAGTTCGGCAACCTGTTCAAAGGCGGTGTCGGTGTCGGTGTAGGCATCGACCCCGGCGCGTTGACCGGCCCGCAGCACGACCATCGGGCCGGCGGTGGTGGTGATGCCGGGCAGCGAGATCGACGACGCCAGATCTTCGCGCCACAGGTCGTTCCACGAGGTGATCGGCTCGGACACGGCCTCGGCGTCATAGACGATCCCGACGCGGCCGATGGTATAGGCCGGGCCAAACTCACCCTGCGGGGCTTGTGCGAAATCGTAGAGTTCGCTGATATTCGGGACTTGCGCGCGGTCGACGGGCTGGAACATGCCCAATTCGATGCCAAGCTGCGAGAAACGGTCGGTGAGATAGATCACATCGACGCCCTCGCCACTGCGCAATTGCAGACGGCTCAGACGGTCGGCGTTATTGCCCGTCTCGAAGACGACCTCGCAGCCACACATTTCCTCGAACGGATCGACGATGATTTCCTGCAGCTTGTCACCGTTGAAACCCCACCAGGAGATCGTAAAGGTCCGGGATTGCGCGACAGAAGGTGCCGCCGCCATCACGGCAAACACGGATACGGTTGCAAGGCTCAAGATCTTGTGTGTCGTCATGGTTATCCCCTGTTGTGATGGTTGCCCAAGCGGAATCGCGGGCGAGCAGCGAAGTGATGATCAGAACCGTATTTACTGTGGGTGATGGACGCAAGGTCAACATCATGACACAAATTATATATCTGTGTCACCAGATGATCGGGTGGGTTTGCCCGGTGGCGACATTGACAAACCCCTCTGGCGCGCGCTCGGACGGGGCCACCAGCACCCAGCGCCAGGGCGCGCAGGTCAGCGTGGCAAAGGCCAGACGCTCGGGGAAACCGGGGAACCAGCGCGGGCTGAACGTGGGCTCATACATCCACTCGATTTTCGCGCCCTCGGCGTAAAGCGCCTGCATCTCGGCGTCCAGTTCGGCGGGTGCGCGGCAGGTCATCAGGCCGCCCACCTCATAGCGCACCGTGGCGACCACCGCGCCGCCCCGCACCAAGGCCCAGCCGCCCTGGATCTCGCGCAGCGCATTCACGGCCTGCGCCATCGCCGCGTCCGAGGACCCCACCACCCAGATATTGTGTTTGTCATGCCCCATCGAGCAGGCCAGCGCCGTGTCAGGCGTTTTCGGCCCGGTGCCCAGCCAGAACATCCTTGAGGTTTTCCCCGCACCCGAGAACCGGTCCACAATGGCGAATTTGGTGACGTTGCGATCCGCGTCGCGCTGCACTTGTCCGTCCACGACGGGCAGCTCCATCTCGATGAACGCGTCATGCCAATGGAAGGGCCGCAGCAGCGCCGCTGTCATCGTCTCGCGGCCTGGTTCAGCGGGAATGGCGAAGTCGTCAGCGGTCATCTCGCGCTGGATATTCACCGTCCGCGTCGCCCAGTCGGGCCAATCAATCTTGGGCACCGGCTTGAGGTATTTGCCAGCCTCGGCCACCAGTTCGCCATCCGCCCAAACCTTGCGGATCGACAGGCTTTCCAAGTCATCCAGCAAGACGATATCGCCAAACCGCCCCGGCGCAATCGACCCGACCCACGGCGTCAGCCGCATGTGGCGCGCAGGGTTGATCGTGACCATCTGAATGGCGATTTCCGGTGCCAGCCCGGCCTGAATGGCCAGCCGCACGTTGTGATCGGTTGCGCCCAGCTTCAACGTGTCGGAGCACGAGCGGTCATCGGTGGTCAACGCGAATTGGCTCCAGTCGCTCAACCCGGCCTCCAGCAGCCCCTTGATCATGTCTTGCACCGAATGCGGGCGCAGCTCCATGAACAAGCCGCGCCGCAGTTTGTCGAGCACTTCCTCACTGGTCCAGGCCTCGTGATCCGACGCCAGCCCGGCGGCGGCAAAGGCGCTGATTGTCGGCAAGTCCTTGATTCCGGCGGCGTGCCCCTCGACGACGCCGCGGTGTTGGAACGTCGCCTCGATCATGCCCCACAACCGTTCATAGGACGGGTTTTCCGGGTTCCAGACGGCGGGCCAGTCCATCACCTCATCCAGCCCCGCGACCATCAGGTTGTCGGCCATGAAGCTGTGTTGTTCGTCATAGCCGAAATACCCGCCGCCCCATTCATAGGCGGTCGGCGGCACGGCGGACCCGGGCAGCGGAAAGATTTTCTGCGGACTGCCCGCCAGTCGCGCGGCAAACCAGAACGCCAGGTTGTTCGGCCCGTCCACGTTGGAAAACTCGTGGCTGGCCTCGCAGGTCCAGGTGTTGCCATGGGGCAGGACCAACGCCGCCTCCCATTCGGGCGTGACATGCGAGCTTTCGATATGCTTGTGCACCTCGCCAAATCCGGGCACGGCCATCAGGTCGGGCTCATGCACGTCATGCGCCACGGTGCCGGGATAAGACCCCGCCGGGCCAACATAGGCGATGCGGCGGCCTGACAGGATAATTTCTTGATCTGTCAGCCACATGCGCGAATGCACATCGAGCATCCTGCCCACCCGCAGCCGCGTATCGGCAGGCGCGTGCCCCAAGGCCACACGCACCAGGTTTTGCCGGATTTTCACCTCGTCAGCCGCATTGATCAGCGCATCGGTGGGGGGCGTTTGATCTTTCATGGCGTGGTAACCTTTGGTGGTTGGTGGTGGAGTGAGGCGTTGAACAGCGCGACCAGGCGGTCCATGTCAACCGCTTCGACAATGGTGCTGGTCGGTGTTCCCAACCGCCCCGAGGGGTCAACCACCGTCATGCCGCGCGTGATGCCGGGGGCCAAAGCCACATCGACCGAGGCGCGCAGGAATTTCCGGATGATGCCCGGCTCGATCACCACCGCCGCCGCCAATGGGTCAACAAAGCGGAAGTTATCGCCGCCGCCAAATCCCGCGATGACCTTGCGCGCATGTGCGGCCAGCGCAACCGAGAACTCTTTGGCTGGACCGTCTGACACCGCGTCAAACAGAGCATCCACCGCAGCCCCGGTGACGGAATGCGCCACACAGGCCTCCCAGGGCACCAAGACGATGTTGATCGCGGCGCCAAACACGATGCCGGCGGCTTCTGGGTCCGAGAAAATGTTGAACTCCGCCGCCGGGGTCACATTGCCGCGCCCATAGACCGAGCCGCCCATGATGGTCACCTGTCCGATACCCGCCATGCAATCCGGGGCAAGCCGCAAGGCCAGCGCCAGATTGGTCAGCGGCCCGATCATCAGCAGATCGACCGTATCGCCGCACCGCGCGGCCTCGCGCAGGGTGGCGACCAGATAGCCCACCGCGTCACTGCCGGTTGGTTCCACCGTGTGATCCGGGCGCGGAGCGCCGCCCAGACCATCCGCGCCGTGGATGGCGGCGGCATCGATCAGCGGCTGATTGAGCGGGCGCTCGGCCCCTGTATGGACGGGCACATCCTCGCACCCCGCGACCGCCAGCACCGCCAGAATGTTGCGCGTCGCTGCGGCCAGATCGACATTGCCGAACACCGTGGTGATCGCATCCGGGGCTTTGCCAGCCGCGATCAGCATCAGCAGGGCTTGCGCGTCGTCAACGCCGCCGTCGGTATCCAGAATGAGCCGTCGAGTCATGTGCGTGCGGATCCTCTGATGCCCACTAAGTCCGCGTTAACAAACAGGCTGGACCCAGACAAGTCCATCCCTTTTCCGGCATATCCTGCGGTTCAGAATCCGCCAGTTATCGACGCCAAAGTGGCCTGCTGAAAGGGTCATCGCGCGAAATCAGCAACCTCACCTCAGGCTTCTGCGCCGTTTTCTTGCATGAGCATCATGATCTCGGCCCCCAGCGCCAGATCCTCGACGGATCCGAAATGGCGCGCCCGGATCCGCCCGATCCGGTCAATGAGTATCAGCGTCGGCGTGCCCTGCAACTGCCAGGCCGTCATGGTCTGCGGCAAGGGTCCGTTGCGGCCAGGGCGCATCCACCGCCACCGGAAACCGAATGCGGTATTCATGCAGGAACGCGCGCAGGGCAATCGGGGTCATCGCGTCATGGTGCTCGAACACGCAATGCAGGCCGATCACCGCCACATCCTGCGGGCGAAAGGTCTGCGCCACGCGGCTGGCTTGCGGCAATCCGTGACTGACGCAGCCGGGGCAGAGCATCTGGAAACACTCGACCACCACGACCCGCCCGCGCAAGGCCTCAAGTGTCAGCGGTTCGGGCGTGTTCAGCCATTCGGCGGCATGGATCGGCGGGGCAAGATCAGACATGAGAAACCCTCTCTGGAAAGGCTGGCGGCGGTGCGAGGCCGCCGCCAGCGTGATCATTGATTGACGCGACCCGGCAGGCTGAGATCGCCGGATGCCACGTCAAAGACATTGACGACGCACAACAGCGGCGCGTGGAGGTTGGCGTTCACCCGAAGGCCCGCCGTCACCCCGTCAAATCCGGCCGCCTCGACCGCGCCGATATCGTCAAACGGCACCGCGATTTCGATGGTTTCGCCCGCGATGACCGGGCCCCAGCCGGGGCTGTCGATCAACAGGGGCAGGCCGGGCCATGTCAGCGGCAGCGCCGGGGTGGCGCCTTCGGGGATGTCGATCACCTTCAGCGCACCCACCCCGCAGGCCTCGTCAGGGCCCAGCACGACCCAATGGCTGTGCCATAGATCCCCGTCATTGGCGCGGTCACCATCGCCGTTCTCATCAAAGAGCGGCGTGTCGTCGAAATCGGGGTGCGCCGTAGCGACCATTGCCAGAATGCCCGCGCCCGCCTCGAACCCGACCGTCGCGGCATCCAGCGTGGTCGGCCAGACATAGGCGAACACCTCGGACCCGGCCAAGGCACCCGTCGCCGCCGGGTGGCTTTCGCCGGCGCGGCCCGAGACGGCCATGTGAAAGGTTGCAACGCGGCCCTCGGTGGTGATCCGCGTGTGCACGATGTCAAACGGTGCCGCGTCGCCGGCGGTCGCCGTGATGCCGCCGGTATGCGTGCCATCCGCCAGCGCGGGCAGGGCCATGAGTGCCGCCACAAGGGTGCATGCACTTAGGTTCTGGAAGTGAAATCTGTTCGGTGTCATGATGGGGTGCTTCCTTTTCATCCTTTGGAAGGTTGGCAAAAAGGGTGTCCGGGCCGTTGCCGCGGCGTCGGGCACCCGACTCAGGCCGCGTCTTTGAAACGCGCCCAAATCCGGGCGCGCGCCTCTGGCGCGGCTTTCTCGTGGTCGCCACAGTCGGTTCGCAGCGCGGCATCCCCGAACGCGGCGTCGACAAAGGCGCAATGATGCGGATTTCGTGCATCGTCATGGGCATGGGGGCGGAAACGGGCACAGGTGACGCATAGGCGCTGCACCGGGATTGCGCGCGCCTCTTGCAGGGACCGGATCAACCCGATCAACCCGCGTTGCAAGGCGCCACGGTCTTTGTCGGACAGCATATCCAGCGCCGCGAGCAGCGTGGGCGATGGCGCTCGCGTGCTGTCTGCCAGACGTTGCCCCTGCGCCGTCAGGCTCAAACGGACGGCCCGAGCATCCTGCGGATCACGCGCGCGGCAGACATGACCCTTGCGCACCAACGCCGTGACGGCGTCGCTGATCGTCGGTTGGCTCACCCCGAGGTCGGCGGCGAGGGCGCTGCTGCGCGACGGACCCTGCGAGGCGATCCGCGCGAGGATCTGGCTCTGCGTCGGGGTGAGGTTGGTGTCTTCAGCCTGATCCCACGCGTGGGATTTCAGCACGCGGCCAATCCGATCGAGGGCAAAGGCGATCTGGGCATTGTGCATGGGTGCCTCCTTATGGTGTTAATACATAGGAGTCCTAAGTAAAGCAAGAAAAATCCTGCCGCCCAATCGGGATGCTGTCTTGGTCCACGCCGATGATTTGCAAAAGGGAGCCAGCTTTGTTGCCTTGAAAGCCGTGCGCGATACGGCTGGCGGCACCCGCGCACCAAAGGCGATGCCAAGACCGGAGGGCCCAAGCACCGTCAGGGCCGCGCCGCTGCTTGGCGCTGCCGTCGGTCAAAGTCTGGATGGCGTGTGCGTGCCAGTCGCGGGCCGCCGGGCAGGCCCGGCTTTGCCCGTCTTGACTCAGCGCTCGTAACGCGCCGCCGTGAGCCCGTCGAACGAGATCTCGGGCGTTTTGCCCAACACCACATCGGCCACCGCGCGACCAGAGCCGCAGGCCATTGTCCACCCAAGCGTCCCGTGCCCGGTGTTGACGAACAGGTTCTTGTAGCGCGTCGGCCCCAAAACCGGGGTTCCATCAGGGGTCATCGGGCGCAACCCGGTCCAGCCCTCGGCCTTGGAAATATCGCCGCCCTTGGGAAACAGATCGCCGATCACATGCTTCACCGTATCGGTGGCATGGGGTCCGAGGCGGTCGGAATATCCGGCAATCTCGGCCTGTCCGGCCACCCGGATCCGGTCGCCCAGGCGGGTGATGGCGACTTTGTGGGTCTCGTCCATGATCGTCGATTGCGGGGCAAAGGCGTCGTCGGTGACCGGCAGCGTGACCGAGTACCCCTTGACCGGGTAGACCGGCAGCTTGATGCCAATCGGGTTCAACACATTCACCGCGAAACTGCCCATTGCACAGACATAGGCATCGCCCGTGATGCGCCCGGCGATTTCGGTGTCCACGCCTGCAATCTGGCCATTCTCGACCGCGATGCGTTTGATCGACTGGCCGTAATGAAATTCCACGCCCATCTCGGCGCATTTCTCGGTCAGCGCGATGGTGAACATGCGGCAATCGCCGGTGCGATCCGCCGTCATCCGCAACCCGCCGACAAATTTGTGGCGCACCTCGGCCAGCGCCGGTTCAACACTGATGCAGGCGTCGCGGTCCAGCACTTCGTACGGGGAATTGTATTCCGCCAGAACGTCCTGATCGGCTTTCGAGGCCTTGACCTGTTTCTCGGTACGGAAAAGCTGCAAGGTGCCTTGCGCGCGCCCGTCAAACTCGATCCCCGTTTCGGCGATCAAATCGGGCATCACATCGCGCGAATAGCTTGAAACCCGCACCATGCGACCCTTGTTGATGCGATAGCTGGACTCGTTGCAGTTCGCGACCATCTGCACACACCATTTCCACATGGTCGGGCTGATCAGCGGCCAGATGAACAACGGGCGGCGTTTCATGAACATCCATTTGACCGCTTTCATCGGGATACCCGGCGCGGCCCAGGGAGAACTCATGCCATAGCTCAACTGCCCGGCATTGGCATAGCTGGTTTCCAGCCCCGGCCCGGTCTGGCGGTCGATGACAACCACCTGCGCGCCCTGTTTGGCGAGATAATAAGCGGTTGTGACGCCGATCACGCCCGCGCCCATAACGACAACTTTCATCCGAGTGCCCCTCAATGGTGTTCCGGCCAAGATGCGTCAGCGGCGTGACAACTGCAAGCCGAGGTTTCCCGCGTGCAACGGCAATTCAGGCGGATCGACCGCTATTGAGGAAAGACGTGACCTTGATAGTGAACACAACGGTGCGTGTTGTCCCTGTGGCGCAGACCTCAAGCCGTGGCGCCGTGGGCCCGGGTCGCAATGTTCTGGACGGTGGAACAGTGTTTCAAATTAATTGACGACAGCGGCGACTCCAGCTTAACACTTCGGGAAACAAAGAGGGTTCTTATGCGCTGGCTTGACGATCTGACACAGGACAAACCAACCGGGTCAATCGCGCTGATTGATTATGATGACACAGCGCTGACCTATGGCGCCTTGAACGCGGCGATCGACGAGGGTGCGCACGCGCTGCAACGGCTTGGCGTTCAACCCGGCGACCGGATCGTTGTCGTGGCCGAGAATTGCGCCTTGCTGGCGGTGATGTTTCTGGCGGCGATGAAATTGCGCGCGTGGTGCGTGCCCGCCAATGCCCGGATCACCGCGCCGGAACTGGACGCCATTCGCGCCAATGCCACCCCACGCGTTACGGTTTTCACCACCGCCGTCTCCGCCGACGCAGGCGCGCACGCCCAGCGGTTGGGCGCGTCACAGGGTCCGGAGGTTCTGGGCGCGCCGCTCACGGTTCTCGTTGATCCGAACGCGGTGACGGAACCGGTCCATGAGACGCCCGAACAGCAGGTCGCGGCACTGGTTTACACCTCGGGCAGCACCGGCGCACCCAAGGGCGTCATGCTGTCGCATTCCAGCCTGCTGTTCAACGCGCTGACCACCGCCCGTCAACGCGGTTTTGCACCGGGCGACGTGCTGGTGCTGGCGATCCCGTGCACGCATATCATGGCGCTGTCGACGGCCTTGCTGGCGGGGCTGTCGGGCGGTGCGACGGTGCGCCTGTTGGCGCGGTTCACGGTCGAGGGCCTGATGAACGCACTGGCCGAGGGCGGCACTGTGACGTCCGGTGTCCCGCAGATGTTCGAGCAGATCATGCGCAAGCTTGACGCCGGAGAGGTTGCATTGAACGCGCCGCGTTTGCGGATGATGGGGGCAGGGGGTTCGCCGATGGACCCGGCCCTGAAAACCCGGATCGAGGCGCGGTTCAACATCAAGTTCAACAACGGCTATGGCCTGACCGAGGCCGGGCCCGGGGTGACCTCGACGGTGTTTGGCCCGCCGCGTTCGGATGGCTCGATCGGCTATCCTTATCCGGGGTGCGAGTTGCGGGTTGCCGCGCCCGGCGAGGATGGGGTCGGTGAATTGCAATTTCGCGGGCCGGGGGTGATGCTGGGCTATTACAAGAATCCGCAAGCCACCGCCGAGGCCTTTACCGACGACGGGTTTCTGCGCACCGGCGATCTGGGGCGCATCGAGCCGGACGGTGCTGCACATCTGGTCGGCCGCAGCAAGGAGCTGATCATCCGCTCAGGGTTCAACGTCTATCCACCCGAGGTCGAGGCCGCGCTGATGGCCTGCCCCGGCGTGGTGCAAGCCGCCGTCGTCGGGCGCATCGTGCCGGGCAACGAGGAGGTGCTGGCCTTTGTCACCACCGACGGCAAGACAGAGGCGGCGACAATCGCGGAGTTTTTGAAGGATCGGATCGCGGCCTATAAACGGCCGCAGCATGTGATCATCGTGCCCGCCATGCCGCTGACCTCGGCGGGAAAAATCCGCAAACCTGCGTTGATTGCCGAGTTCATGCCGTAGGCAGGCGCGCGCCGGGGCGAAACCTGTTGGCAGCGCGCCCAAGGATGCGGCGTTTGAAAAAAAGGCTGAGTATTTAGAGCAAGATGAAGCCGAAAGCCCCCGAGCGGTTCAGGTCTGGGGCTTTTCCATCGGTGCGCGTTTGAAGGTGCCGGTGGATTGGGCAATAAGGGTTCCGTTCTGGTCGTGCGCTTCGCCTTCGACAAAGACGGTCTTATAGCCGCCGCCCATGATGCGGCCGGTCGCGGTGATGGTGCCAAGGGGCATGGGGGCGATGAAATTCACCGTCATCGAGATGGTCGAGAAGGGAACGCGTCCGCCGTCGCCTTTGAGGTAGCTGGCGGTTGCCCCCATCGCGGTGTCAAGCACGGTGGCGATCAGGCCACCGTGCATGTTGCCGTGCCGGTTGGTGTGGTCGTGATGGACTTCCATGCTGACCGCGATCCGCCCATCCGGTCGCTCGGTGTCGATCCGCCAATTCAGCAGGCGCGCGGTGCCTGACGCATCGGCGGCGACGCTCATGCCGAGAGCCGGATGAAACGCTCGAGGTGCCAGTCTTCGTCGCCGTAGCGGTGGTCGGCGGCGATGAGGCGGCGCGCGTAGGGGGCGAGGGCGTATTCCTCGGTCATGGCGATGCCGCCGTGCATCTGGATCGCTTCTTCGGCCACCAGTCGTGCCGTGCGGCCCAGCAGGTTCTTGGCCGCCGAGGTCTGACGGTCGCGTTCCGCCGGGTCGGCACCGAGGTGGCCGGCGAGGTTGATCACCGCCGAGCGTGCCATCTCGACCTCGATGGCGACATCGGCCATGCGGTGTTGCAGGGCCTGAAATTTGCCGATCGGCACGCCGAACTGTGTGCGGGTGCGCAGGTAATCGAGGGTCATGGCCACGGCGGTGTCCATTGCACCCAGGGTATCGGCGCAGACGGCCAGGGTTGCGGCGGCGATGCGGGCTTCGATCATCGCCATGTTGCCGCCCAGCGGCGTGGCTGGGGCCGCGTCGAGCGTCACCTCGCTGACCGTACCGCCGTTCAGGGCCGGGGTGGTGTACAGCGTCACGCCCTTGGCTTTGGGATCGACGCCGAACAGGGCCAGCGCGCCGTCCTGCAGCGCCGAGACCACCAGAAGATCGGCGTCGTCGGCGGCGAGAACCACCGATTTGCGGCCCGAAACCGTGCCGTTGTTCACCGTCGTGGTGATCGGCCCCAGATCATAGCGCAGACCCGGTTCTGTATGGGCCAGCGTCACGCGCAGGCTGCCCGCGATCACCTGTTCCACCAGATCCGACTTGCCGCAATCGGCCAGCAGACCGCCCGCCAGACCGGCCTCGAGCACCGGCAGGGTGCAGCCCGCGCGGCCCAGTTCCTCATAAACCACGGCCAGGTCGAACCCGGCCCCGCCGAACCCGCCCTCGGCCTCGGTGAACAGCGCGCCCAACACGCCCAGCTCGGCCAAATCCGCCCAGCTTGCCCCGCGCTCCAGCGTGCGGCGCAGACTGTCGGCCAGCATCCGACGCTCTTCGGTATGATTGAAATCCATGTGTTTTCCTCCTCGGAGCCGCGAATTACAGACCCAGAATGGCTTTGGTGATGATGCCGCGCTGCACTTCGTTCGAGCCGCCGTAAATCGAGATCTTGCGGTTGTTCAAATAGGTGTTGGCTGCTTTGGCGGCGTGCTCGGGGCCCGGATGATAGAGGTTGCTGTCAAGGCCCGCAGGCACGAAGGGCACCGCCCTAGGACCAACGGCGCGCCGCGCCAGATCGTTGATCTGCTGGCGCAGGATCGAGCCCTTGACCTTGAGCATCGACGATTCCGCGCCCGGCGCCGCCCCGGAATCTGCGCCCGCCACCACCCGCAGGTTGGTGGTCGCCATCGCCATCAGGTCAATCTCGATCCGCGCCAGACGGGCGGCAAACTGCGGGTCCTCGATCAGCGGGCGACCGTGGTTCAATTCGGTGCGCGCGATCTCCTTGAGTGCAGCCAGCGCCGCATTGGCATAGCCCACGCCCGCAATGCCGGTGCGTTCATGGGTCAGCAGATATTTGGCATAGGTCCAGCCCTTGTTCTCTTCGCCGACCAGATTTTCCACCGGCACGCGCACATCGGTGAACCACACTTCGTTCACTTCCTGAACACCGTCGATCAGGGTGATCGGTCGCACTTCGATGCCCGGGGTGTCCATGTCGATCAGCAGGAACGAGATCCCCTGCTGCGGCTTGCCCTCGGTCGAGGTGCGCACCAGGCAGAAGATCTTGTTGGCGTGCTGGCCCAGCGTCGTCCAGGTTTTCTGACCATTGACGATGTAGTGGTCGCCGTCGCGCACCGCGCGGGTCTTGAGCGAGGCCAGATCCGAGCCCGCGCCCGGTTCGGAATAGCCCTGACACCACCAATCTTCGCCCGAAAGAATGCGCGGCAGGTAATAGTCCTGCTGCTCTTTTGAGCCGAACGCCTGCAGCACCGGGGCCAGCATGCTGACGCCGAATGGCACGATGCGCGGCGCGTGGGCAAAGGCGCATTCTTCCTCGAAGATGTGCTTTTGCACGGCCGACCATTGCGCCCCGCCAAATTTCTTCGGCCAGGCGCCGCCCAGGTAACCCTGTTCATTGAGGCGGGTGTGCCACAGGTCCATGTCGGCCTTGGTCAATTCCTCGCCCGAGGCCACTTTTTCCGCGATTTCGGCAGGCAGCTTGGCTTTCAGGAAAGCGCGAACGTCGTCGCGGAACGCGCGGTCTTCGGCAGTGTAGGTCAGGTCCATGTCAGGCCCCTTTCAGAAGATTTCAAACAAGCCGGCGGCGCCAGCGCCCCCGCCGATACACATGGTCACAACGCCCCATTTGGCGTTGCGGCGGCGACCTTCCAGCAGGATATGCCCGGCCATGCGTGCGCCCGACATGCCGAACGGGTGGCCGATGGCGATCGAGCCGCCGTTGACGTTGTATTTCTCGGGGTCGATCCCCAACGCGTCGCGGCAATAGAGGCATTGCGAGGCAAAGGCCTCGTTGAGTTCCCACAGGTCGATGTCGTCGATCTTCAGACCGTGACGCTCCAGCAGGCGCGGGATGGCGAACACCGGGCCGATGCCCATCTCGTCTGGCTCGCAACCGGCCACGGCATAGCCCCGGAATGCGCCCAGAGGCTCCAGCCCGGCCCGCGCTGCTTCTTCGCCCGACATCAGCACCAGCGCCGCCGCGCCATCCGACAATTGCGAGGCATTGCCCGCCGTCACGAACTGCCCCGGCCCGCGCACGGGTTCCAAGGATTGCAGCCCTTCCAGCGTGGTGCCGGGGCGGTTGCATTCGTCCTGGGCGAGGGTCAGTGTCTTGGTGCCGACGTCGCCGGTGGCCTTGTCCTTGACGCCCATTTCCACGTCCATCGCCACGATTTCATCGGCAAAGAGCCCGGCCTGCTGCGCGGCGGCGATCCGCGCCTGAGAGCGTAGCGAGTATTCGTCTTGCGCCTCGCGGCTGACGCCATAGCGCGCGGCGACGATATCGGCGGTGTCGATCATCGGCAGATAGATCTCGGGTTTGTTGGCCAAAAGCCAGGCCTCGGGCGCGTTGCGCGGCGCGGGTTGGTTGAGGCTGATGCTTTCGACACCCCCCGCCAGAATCGCCCGCGCGCCCTCCATCTGGATCATATGCGCGCCCTGCGCGATGGCTTGCAGCCCCGAGGCGCAAAACCGGTTTACCGTGGTCCCCGCTACCGTCACCGGCAGCCCGGCGCGAATGGCGATGAGCCGCGCCGCGTTGCCGCCGGTCACGTTTTCCGGGATCGCGCAGCCCATCACCGCGTCTTCGATCAGGCCCGGGTCGATACCCGCGCGCTCCACGGCGTGCCTGACGGCATGCGCGCCCAGCGTCACCCCGTGCGTCTGGTTGAACGCCCCGCGAAAGGCTTTGCCGATTGGCGTGCGGGCGGTCGAGACAATGACGGCGTCTTTCATGGTTTATCCTTGGTTCAAATCGGCGAATTTGCGGCCCTCGGCCACCAGTTGTTGCAAAAGCGGGGCGGGTTGCCAAAAGAAATCGTCGGTTTTGGCCTGTTCGGTGATCGTCGCCAGCACGCGCTCCAGCCCGATGTGATCGGCGTAATGCATTGGCCCGCCCCGGAATCGCGGGAAGCCGTAGCCGTAAAGCTTGGTCACATCGACATCCAGCGGCCGCCGCGCGATGCCTTCGCCAACCACGCGAGCCGCCTCGTTGATCATCGCCGCCATGTAGCGTTCCACGATTTCCTCGGCGCTGAACGCGCGCGGGGTGATGCCCTTGCGGGCGCGCTCCTCGGCGATGATCTCCAGCAACTCGGGGTCCGGGCGGCCCTTGGGTGATTGCGCATCATAGATGTAATGCCCATGCCCGGTTTTGCGCCCCAACCGCCCCTTGGCATACAAGACATCGCCCCAATCGCCAAAGCGTTCGCGCGGATCGCGGGTCGGGGCAAGACGTTGGCGCGTCAGATAGCCGATGTCGATGCCCGCCAGATCGGTCACCTTGAAGGGGCCCATGGCAAAGCCGAACGCCTCCAGCACCTCGTCCATCTGGAACGGCGAGGCCCCCTCGAGCACCATGTGATCACAGGCCGTGCGATAGGCCTTCAGGATCCGGTTGCCGATGAACCCGTCGCAGACCCCGGCGCGCACCGGGATCTTCTTGAGCGCCTTGGCCAGCGCAAAGCCGGTGGCCAGAACCTCGGGCGCGGTCTTGGCGGCCTCGACGATCTCCAACAGCTTCATCACATGCGCCGGCGAGAAGAAATGCAGCCCCAGCACATCCTGCGGGCGCTTGGTCATCGCCGCGATCTGGTCGATGTCCAGATAGCTGGTGTTGGACGCCAGCACAGCGCCGGGTTTGCAGATCGCGTCCAGCTTGGTGAACACGTCTTTCTTGACGTCCATCAATTCAAACACCGCCTCGATCACCAGATCGGCGTCGGACAGGGCGGCGTAGTCATCGGTTGTCACCAAGGCATCCGCCAGCAAGGCATCGCGCTTTTCGGGCGTCAGCTTGCCGCGTTTCACGCTGTCGGCCAGCATTCCGGCAATGCCGTCGCGGGCCTTTTGCGCGGCCTCCGCGTTGCGCTCGATCAAGGTGACACGCAGCCCCGACAACAGGCAGGACACCGCGATCCCGCCGCCCATCGTGCCACCACCGATCACCCCGATATGCCCCAGCGCGCGCGGCACCACGCCTTTGAGTTCCGGCAGGCTGGCCACCGCGCGTTCCGAGAAGAACGCATGGATCATCGCCGCGCGCTGCGGGGTTTGCATCAGGTCCCAAAACCCCTGACGCTCTTGCTTTATGCCCTCGAAAAACGGCAGATCCGCCCCCGCAACCGCCACGTCAATGGCGCGCAGATGGCACACATGACCCGTATTGCGCGCCGCCACATTGGTCCTGAGCGCCGCCAGATCCGCCGGATCATAGGGAGCCACGGTCATGGCGCTGATGCGCCGCACCGGCAAATCCTCGGCCAGGATCTTGCGGGCAAACGCCAACCCGGCCTCCAGCGGTGTGCCCTCGACGACGGCCTCGACGATGCCCAGTTTCAGGCATTCGTCGGCCCCAACCTGACGCGCCGAGGTGAAGATCTCGCAGGCCGGGATCATGCCGATCAGGCGCGGCAGGCGCTGGGTGCCGCCCGCGCCGGGGATCAGCCCCAGATTGACCTCGGGCAGACCAACCCGCGCGCCCTTGAGCGCCACGCGGTAATGACACCCCAGCGCCACCTCGAACCCGCCGCCCAGTGCCGTGCCGTGGATCACACAGACAATCGGCTTTTCCAGCGCCTCGATATGATGGATCAGCGTCGACAAATGCGGCTCCAGCGGTGTCTTGCCGAACTCCTTGATATCGGCCCCGGCAATGAACGTGCGCCCCGCCGCCATCAGAACCGCAACCTTCTGATCCGAGGCCGCGAAGGCATCCGCCGCTGCGACAAGTCCGGCCCGAACCGCAACACCGGTCGCGTTCACCGGTGGATTGTCAACAATGATGACCCCAATCTCGCCATGCGCTTCGTATCGTACCGGATCCGTCATGAATTATCCTTTCAGCCGAGTCATCTAAGAGGGGGCGGGAACTGCCGGGCCATTCTTGCTGAAAGGGCCGCGCCTGTTCGTCAAATCGTGTTGCTAAGTCTCTGGTGTCGGGGCTTTGCGTCGCGACATCAGTTTAAACGTGCCAGAGGCGCGCGCAAGCACTGCGCCCGTGTCATCGCGCACTTCACCTTCGGAAAAGTAGATCGACTTGCCACCGCCCACGCGCCGGGCCTCGCAAATCAAATGTGTGCCCTGCAATGGCGACAGATAGCTGATGTTCAGGTTCAGCGTGACCGACGGAAAATAGGTTTCCGTTGCGCTGTCCCAACAGCCCGACGATCCCAGCGCGGAATCGAGGATCGACGCATAGACCCCGCCATGCGGAATGCCGCGCAGGTTCAAATGCTGTGGCCCGATATCAAGCTCGAAGCGTGCGAAACCGTCAGAGCACGCGGTCCGATGGACGCCGAGATGGGCCATGTACCCGGTGCTTCCTTCGATGTTGGGCGGGGCGTTGTCGGGCATAGGTCAAGATCCAAGGCTGAGGGTCTGCGCGGCGCGAAGCAATCGCGGTGCGTAGCAGTCGATGAGGGATTCGGCGGGGGTCAAAAACGCAAATCCACCCACATTCATGGCGTAGATCGACCCGGATTGCGCAGGTTTCACCAAGACGGCGACGCCGTTGATCTCGGTGCGCCATTCGCCGAACGAGGTGCAGAACCCGTAGCGCGCGAAATCGTCGCGCGCGCGTCGAAGGCTCGCTTTCAGGCGTTGTTGTTCCTCCGCATCGGCGACGCGCAGCGCGTCGTCGAGCAGACGATCCTGCCTGTCTTCGGGCAACCCCATCAGATTTGCGCGCCCGATTGCACTGTGGAAAAGCGGCAACTGCGCCCCGATATGGAACACCATGGCCACGGAATTGGGGGTGCGGTGGGTTGCCAGATAGACCATGGATTGGCCGCAGCGCTCGCCCAGCGCCGCCGCGACATGGGGGTTGTCGCCGCGACAGACCTCGGCCAATTCCAGTTGAGCGCGGTCCTTCAATTCCATCCCGGCGATCACCCCATAGCCAAGCGCCAGAACGCCCGGTCCCAGACGATAGGCGCCACCGGGTTCGGCCTGAACCAGATATCCAAGCTTGCACAAGGTATAGGTCAGCCGGGTCACGGTTGCCTTGGGCAGACCGGTGCGCGCCGTAAAGCTATGATTGGAAAGGTAAAGCTCGTTTTCGCGAAAACACCGCAGCAGCGCCAGTCCACGCGACAGCGCCGTGACAAATTTCGGATCGCTGGTGTCGTCCAGCGTGTCTGTCTCGGTTTCGAGGTCAGTCAACGGGGGCTCCGGTGCTTGGGTCGCTGCGCGGCTCGCGGTTTGTTCCGGCCTTCAGAATAGCGTTCTGAAATAGGAAGGCAACGCCCTGCGTGTGCGCGGGCGGATAAAGTTGATCCGGGTCCACGCAGGCGCGACGGTTGCGGGCAGCAGCCGGAGCATCCAAAGACCATACTGGCAATGATGACAGACGCGACCGGCCGCAGGTCACGGATGTTGCCGCAAGCGCCGCGGCGCGCGGGCCTGCTACGCGTGGCTCAATACGCGCGGACTGCCGTGAGTGCCCAGCCCGCAAACTCGGTCATCACCTGCGCGACGGCGGCATCGAACCCGTCCACCAGCGTCGCTGTTTCGCTGGAGGCAACGGGGACGCTGGCGGTAAATGTGCGTGAGGCGACGATCCGCACATCGGATTCGCGCACCACACGCGCGATCAGACGGACCTCGACGGTTGCGGCGTCGCTTTCGGGCGCCAACACGGCGTGAAAATCGACAAGCTCGCTGACGATGGCAAAGTCACCGCTGGCTCCAAGCGGGCGGCGACCGACATAGCGCAAACCCTGCGTGGCATCCAAGGTGCGTAGCATCAAGGTCTGAACCATGACGGGTGTCGGCTCGCTCCACCGAACTTCGGGCAGATATTGCGCTTGCAGGGGGCTTGGGCGGACCATGATGCGATCCGTCGCCAAAGCGCCGCCCGATGTGGGAAGCTCGATCACGACGTCGCGCTGCAGCGCACGATTTTGCCAGACCGGCAATTCGGGCGGCACGCGCAGTTCAAAGACATTCAACGGCGTGGTTGCGTCGCTGATCGCGGAAATCGCGCTGCACCCGGCCAAAAGCGGCAGGCAAACCGCCAGGAGGATGGCTTTGATCGTCGAAACATGGGTCATCTGGGTCTTACCTTCTGAATTCCGGAACGTCTTGGCTCAGGAAAAACCGGGCCGGAGAGCGCGAAATTTGCTGGGTGAGTTGATCAAGGTTTCCGATCAATTCGCGGGTTTCCTGAGCCAGCCGTGTATAGAGCGGCAGGCCGGTTGCGGCAAATTCCTGAACCGCCGGGGACGAGGATGTGACCAGCGTTTGGATTTGGGCAAACGTGTCCGAGGCCGATTGTCCGGCGGCGCGCAGATTGGCGGTGATGTCCGGCAAATCCGCGGAAACCTGACCCACGGCCACGTTCAAGCCCTGCACCGTGGTTTGCAATTCGGTCATCAAGCCCGCGATATCTTCGTTCAGGAAACGATCAGCCCCGACAAAACTGCGTTCGGCGGCGGCCAAGGTCCGCTCGCCCACTTCGAGGGCACTGTTGATGGCGGTCAGGGTCTGGTTGGCGTCGCTGAAGGTGGTGGTAACCTGCGTCAACGTGGTCTCGGCCGCCGAGATAACATCCCCCACGCCCCCGACGGCGGTTGTCAGGGTACTGCCCAGCGTGTCGATTACCGCGCGCGCGTTTTCGACCGCAGCTTGGATGTTGGTCATGGTTGCCGGCAATTCGGTCTGTGTCAGGGCGCTGACCGCCCGGATCACCTCGGTCGTTTCGGCAATGGCGACCCGGGATTCGGCCAGCAGCGGTGCCGCATCGGTTTCGATCAAGCCGTCGATGCGCGTGGCAACCCCGCCGAACGAAGCCACGGTTTCCGCCAGCCCGGCCATCAAGGTGTTGGCCTGCACGAACAACGCCTGCGCTTCGGTCAGGCGTGCGGTGGCGGTTTGGCCGGTGGTGTCGAGGGTGCTCATGAGCGCACCCGCGTCGGTTCTCAGTGCCGCCAGTTGCGCATTCATATCGACCAAGGTGGTTCGGATGGTGGTGGTCACCTGCGTCAGATCCTCGGCGATATAGCGCTCGGCCTCGGCCACGGCGGTTTGCACCGAGCCGATGGCGACGGTGCCATTGTCCACCAGCACGGTGGATTGTGTTGCCAGAACCCGGATCGAACTCGATGGCCTCGTCTGCGGTCCCCAACACGCCGGTCAAACTGGTGGTGACCGTGTCCAGCGTGGTGTTGAACCGGTTGATTTGCTCGGCAAATTGGTCGACGGTTCCGGCCACCCCGGCAAACGTGCGCAGGGTTGAGGCCAGCTCCTCCGAGGCGCTTTCGGCATTCGTCAGGATGTTGTCAATCCGCAGCCGGTTGTCGTCGCTGAGCAGATTGCCGATGCCCTCGACCACGCGCAGCGTCTCGCTCACCAATTCGGGCGCGTCCTCGGACAGTGTTTGCAGCATCGACCGCCCGGCCTCGATAACGGGCACTGCGCCGTCCTCGGGTGCGAGCAACAAAGGCGCGGTTGGTGTGCCGGGGCTGATGCCGACAAACGACACGCCGGTCACACCCTGCGATTTAATGGTTGCAAGGCTGTCCGTGCGAACCGGCGTGTCGGCTGATACCTCGAGTCGCACGGTGATGGTGCCGTCGCCATCCGACGACAGGCGCACATCGACGACCTGACCGACGGGCAGGCCGCTGAACCGCACGTCCGAGGCGTTGCTCAACCCCGAGACCGACGCGAAGCGCACGTCGTAATAGGCGAATTGGCGGTCCAGCTGGACCTGCGCAAACCACAAGAAGAAGCCCAGAATTCCAACGAGCCCGGCAATCGTAAAGAGACCGATAAGAACGTAGTTGGCTTTCGTTTCCACTCAAATGTCCTTCTTGGCGGCAAAGCCATCAGCGTGGTCCAGTGCGGCACGCGCGCGCGGTCCGTGGAAGTAACTATGCACCCAAGGGTGATCGACACTCAGCATTTCGCGCATGGTGCCGGTTACCAGCACTTTGCGCTCGGACAGAACGGCGATTTTGTCGCATATAGCATGAAGCGTATCCAGATCGTGAGTCACCAAAAACACCGTCAGGCCAAGTGAGCGGCTCAGGCCCTTGATCAGCTGATCGAAATCTGCGGCACCAATCGGATCGAGGCCCGCGGTCGGCTCGTCAAGGAACACGATCTCAGGGTCCAGGGCCAGTGCGCGTGCAAGCCCAGCACGTTTGCGCATCCCGCCAGACAATTCGGACGGGTATTTGTCGCCGGCCAGATAGGGCAGGCCCACCATCGAGATCTTCAGATCGGCCAGCGCGCGCGCGGTCGCCGGCGACAGGCCGGGAACGGCGCGCATCGGCACCTCGACGTTTTCGCGCACGGTCAGCGACGAAAACAACGCGCCGTCCTGGAACATCACGCCCCAACGGGCCTCGATGGCTTTGCGCGCATCCTCGCTTGCCGTACTCAGATCGGTGCCCAGCACGGTGATGTGGCCAAGGGCAGGGCGCTGCAACCCGGCAATGGTGCGCAGCAAGACGGATTTCCCCGTGCCCGAGCCACCCACCACACCCAGGATTTCGCCACGGCTGACATCAAGATCCAGATTGTCATGCACGACATGCGTGCCAAACTGATTGCGCAGCCCGCGCACCGAAATCACGGCATCTGAAGGTGTGTCAGACATCATCAAAACCCGATCTGCGCAAAAAAGACCGAGAACGCCGCGTCGGCGACGATCACCGAGAAAATCGCGGCGACGACGGCTTTCGAGGTCATCTGGCCCAGGGATTCGGCGTTGCTCTTGACCTGCATTCCCGAATGGCAACCGATCACACCGATGATCAGCGCGAACACCGGCGCCTTGATCAAACCGGCCAGAAAATGGTTCACATCGGTGCCTTCGACCAGTCGCGTCTGGAACATCGCCGGAGAAATGCCCAACTCGATCCAGGCCATCAGTGCGCCGCCAAACAACCCGGCGAGGTTGGCGATCAACCCCAGAATTGGCAGCATCAGGAGCAGCGCCAGAATCCGCGGCACAAACAGGTTCATCGCCGGATCGAGGCCCAGGGTGCGCATCGCGTCGATCTCTTCGCGCATCTTCATCGAGCCAATGGCGGCGGTGAACGCCGACGCGGTCCGGCCCGCCACGATGATCGAGGTCAGCAGGATGCCGAGTTCCCGCAGAATGGAGACCGCGATGAGGTCGACGACAAACACCTCGGCCCCGAATTGCCGCAGCTGCGACGCTCCTTGAAACGCCAGCACCACGCCGATCAGAAACGCCATGAGCGCGACAATCGGCACCGCTTTCAGCCCGACTTCCTGACAATGGTGCACCAGCGACGTCAGCCGGAATTCACGCGGATGGCGCAGCGCGCGGGCAAGGCGCGACAGAAACATGCCGAAAAAACCGATCAGGTTCAGGATCAACCCGACGCCGCCGACCACGGCTTTGCCCACAATCGCCACCCGATCAGCAAGCGTTCTGCGCGGTTCAACGACGGGTTCAGGGCTTGGCATCGCCCGCTCAACGCCCTCCAGCAGACTTTGCGTTTCCGCAGAAAGCCCCGAAATCTCGAATCTGTCCCCGCCGCCTTCGATTCTGGCCTTCAGGCCGATCATCAACCACGCCCCGGCCGTATCCAGCCGCGTGACATGCTGCATATCCACGATAACGGCATGACCTTGCGGCAGATTTGCAAACCGGGGTTCGATCGCGCTGATCGTATAAATCGTCACCGGCCCGCTGATTGCCACCGACGTGGAACCAGCCTCGGTGACGATTGCAATCTCGGGGTCAAGGCTTGACAGCACTGTCACGGGCTCCATTCCAGCGCAGAATCGTTTGAGGACAAGCTGCACACGCCGTAGACCAGAGGTGTTGTGCAAAGTAAAGCAAATGGCTCTCTGGCGGTCTTTGATACGCTGATTTTTGGGCAATTCCCCTGACAGCGAGGGGCTGCGGACGTAGCGTTTCCTCGACAAGATGGATGAGGTGAGTCCGATAAAAAGGGAGAAACACCGAGGCGCAGAGTCCCGCGATCCGGCGGGAGGCTGAAGGCGGTGTGCTGGTGGTCGATCTGTTCCGTGAGCATGGCATGGGCGGCGCGTCGTCGTACAAGTGGCGTTGGAAAAACCGCGGGATGGATGCGTCGATGGTCAGTCAGATGCAGGCGACGGAGTGACGCGCAATCGCCATGGGTCCGCGTGCCGCGCCGAACGAGAACTGGCGCCTGACGCGGATGTTTGCGGCCCTCAGCACGCCGGCCGATCTGCGGAACCGCGAAGGTGGCGGACACCGGTGCGATTGAGCCAGAGCAGGCCCTTGGAAAAGAGTGACGCGGCCGTCTCGGCGTTGCGGGATGGCCGAAAGGGCGGTGTCACGTCATTGGGTCAGCGTTACGCTGACCTGCCGGGCCTTCGGGCTCAGCAAGATGGTTAACGCGGTGAACGCCGATCTGCTGATCAGGCTAACCAAGCCTTGCACGACCTGGGCTTCGGCGTGTGTTTCCTGCATTTGCACACCGTGAGGGGTCATCCCTGAAGCCACCCGCATGTCCATGGTCGCCTGTTGTTCAACACATCACCCTCCGGTAAAGCCGGGGCGGTTCACGCAATGACGCTGGACTTGGAGCAACGATCGTCCCAACACGGGAATCGGCGGCATCACACCCGCCCAGAAACTGAAAAATTGCCGCGTTGGTTCTCTGAATGCACCCCGATAAAAGGGGGGAGATTGCCAATCCACGATGGCTCGTTCCCAACGCGCAAGCGTCCATCTGAAATTCCGCCTGACGATCCTTGCCAGTACGCATGCAATCCCGTGACGTTCAATCGACCCACCCGAGGGAATTTCCGGCCAACACCGTTAGCCCCTTGCACCCCGCCCCCCACCCGCGTTATGGCTTCGCCAACGGAGCGGTGGCCGAGTGGTCGAAGGCGCACGCCTGGAAAGTGTGTAGGCGGGGAACCGTCTCGAGGGTTCGAATCCCTCTCGCTCCGCCACTTGCCCCCGCGAAAGCGTTCTCCCGATCCGGCTGCGGTCAGAATTTCTCTTTGTTTTCAAGGGTTATGCGAAGCGGGCTGTTCACCTGTCTAGGCGTCAGGAAGCTTGGAAGCGTTCTCTCGGGGCCGATATTCTCCGGACCTGTTGCCTGTGCCATTTCGGTGAATAGCTTGTAAGCCGCCGGTTTTTAATGTATTTTTCGGTTTGGAAATCTGAGTTGGATGGGGGTCGCGACTGGGTCTGTTGCGCCGCAAATCGGAAACCTGAGCGTCTCGAAGCGCCTCATCCCTCGGCGACCACTTTCGTTTCACCGATCTCGAATTCAGAAGCGCCGTCGCCTAGCCAGGCAGCGAGAAGATTGGCAGCCACTTCAACCTGTTGCGGTTTCCTGACCGCACATTCCCAGACCGTCGAAACGCGCCATCCGGCCGCGAGCAGTGCGCCGCGCACGGCACTGTCCCGCGCCACATTCGCCTCGAACTTCGTCTGCCAGAACTCCGGTCGAGTGGACGGGATCGTCGTGAAGCGACACTCCGCATGGCGGTGCCAGAAGCAGCCGTGCACAAAGACGACCGCGTTGTGCTTCGGGAAAACGAGGTCTGGCCGCCCAAGAACGTCGGTGGCATGTAACCGATAACGGAAGCCGCGGGCATGTATCGCCCGGCGGAGCGCCAGTTCGGGCCTGGTATTTTTGCCTTTGATCCCGGACATCATGCGGGACCGGGTCTGCTGGTCTACGATATCGATCACTTGCCTCCTGGCGTTCAATCCTGAACCTAGTATACACCGGACGAATGCAATTCGTCAGGAGCCTGATTTGCCTGCCACTTTCGGCATCGTTGATCTTTTTGCCGGTCCCGGCGGGCTGGGCGAGGGGTTTGCCTCTTTCGCGCTCGACGGGCATCGCCCCTTCCACATCGGCATTTCGGTCGAGAAGGAGTCATCAGCCCATCAGACCCTGACCCTTCGCGCGTTCCTGCGGGAATATCGCGCGAAGCACGGCGAACTTCCGCAGCCGTTCATCGACTTCCACGCCGGTCTGATCGCCGAGCCAGACTGGGCCACGGTGGATGCCGAAACCTGGCGGATTGCGACCGAAGAGGCGCGCTGCCTCGAGCTTGGCACCGAAGCCGCCAGAACTGCCACAGACGAAGCGATCGCGCGGTTGCGCCGGGGCTTTGATGAAACAATCCTGATCGGAGGCCCACCCTGTCAGGCCTATTCACTTGTCGGAAGAGCCAGGTCCAGGGGCAAGCAGGGCTACGTGCCGGAGGACGATGCGAGGCACTATCTGTTTCGCGAGTACATCAGCGTGCTGGATCGCTTGCGCCCGGCCGCTTTCGTGATGGAAAACGTCAAGGGAATGCTCTCTTCGACGGTCGAGAGCCGCCTTGTTTTCGAGTTGCTGATGGAAGACCTGTCCTCGCTCGGCACCGGCGGCGTGCACCTTTACGAACTCAGGGCAATCCGGGTGGAAGATGGCAAGGCCAGCCTTCAGGAAGCCACCCGGCCTTCGGACTTTATCGTGCGGACCGAGGATTTTGGCGTACCGCAGCGCCGGCATCGGGTGATCATTGTCGGAATCCGGTCAGACCTTGCCGCAGATGCATCCGGAACGAGCATCGTCGTTGCCGGTCCAAAGCGAACCGTGGCCGACGCGATTGGTGGGCTTTCCTCGCTGCGAAGTGGCCTCAGCCGTGGGGATGACAGCGCCGGTGCCTGGCGAAGTACCGTGATCGATGCGGCGAAACTCATGGCCGGGATGTATCGGACCAAGGACGATGTTTCCCTGCGAGATGCCTTCTCGACGATTGCCAGGCGACTCCGAGCCGGAGCGCCACCCTCGCGCATGTCAGCGGCTCTTCCGGACGGATACGGCGCCGCGAATGACGATCTGCTGCGCTGGCTCGAGCGGCCCGAATTGCGCGCCATCGCCCAGCACGAGACAAGAGGACATATGGCTGTAGATCTCCACGCAGAAGTGAGCCGGATAGACGGATAATTTCCACTGAGATTTGAGCCATGTGACCCTTCCCCCAGCGCGATGCGCAACGGGGAGCAGCGGAGTGATACACATGGGACTTTTGAACATTATTCGACGGATGTCTTTGCGGGAGAAGCTATCGATCCGTGAGATTGCGCGTCGCACTGGATTGTCGCGCAATACGATTACAAAATATCTGAATGCGGGCACGATCGAGCCGCAGTTCGCGACACCGGAGCGGCAAAGCAAGCTCGATCCGTTCGCCGAGAAGCTTGCCGGTTGGCTGAAGACGGAGGCGGCCAAGTCGCGCAAGCAGCGGCGAACGCTGAAGCAGCTGCATGCCGATCTGGTGGTGCTTGGCTTTGATGGGTCTTACGGTCGGGTCGCGGCTTTTGCGCGTGACTGGCGGGCAGATCGGCAGCGAGAGCAGCAGGCAACAGGGCGCGGCATCTTCGTGCCGCTGTCGTTTCGTCCGGGCGAGGCATTCCAGTTTGACTGGAGCGAGGATTTTGCCGTTTTGGGCGGCGAGCGCGTCAAGCTACAAGTCGCCCATATCAAGCTGTCGTATAGCCGGGCCTTTCTGGTTCGGGCGTATCTGCTGCAAACGCACGAGATGCTGTTCGACGCTCACTGCCACGGGTTCCGGGTCTTCGGCGGCGTTCCAGGGCGTGGAATTTACGACAATATGCGCACCGCTGTTGACCGCGTCGGTCGTGGGAAGGAGCGGCAGGTCAACATGCGCTTCCTCGCAATGGCCAACCATTACGTGTTCGAGCCAGCGTTCTGCAATCCTGCCGCCGGCTGGGAGAAGGGGCAGATCGAGAAGAATGTGCAGGATGCCAGGCACCGTCTGTGGCAACCCATGCCGGACTTCCCCGATCTCGCGGCCCTGAATGATTGGCTGGAACAGCGCTGTGTGGCGTTGTGGAATGAGATTCCTCATGCAGCACTGCCGGGGAATGTTGCTGACGTCTGGGCCGCAGAACACCCCGTGCTGATGCCATTGCCGCCCGCCTTCGATGGCTTTGTCGAGCATAGCAAACGGGTGTCCCCGACCTGCCTAATCAGCTTCGAGCGCAACCGCTACAGTGTTCCAGCGTCGTTTGCGAACCGGCCTGTGAGCTTGCGGGTTTATCCAGAGCGTTTGGTGGTCGCTGCCGAGGGTCAGATCCTGTGCGAGCATGTGCGGGTGATTGAGCGCAGCCACCAACTCCCGCCACGCACGATTTACGATTGGCGCCATTATCTGGCCGTCCTTCAGCGTAAGCCGGGTGCGCTCAGGAACGGCGCGCCCTTCGTGGAATTCCCTCCGGCCTTCAAGCGGCTGCAAGACCTTATGTTGCGCAAGCCTGGCGGTGACAGAGAGATGGTTGATATCTTGGCGCTGGTTCTGCATCACGACGAACAGGCCGTGCTCGTCGCCGTGGAAATGGCCTTGGCTGAGGGCGTGGCAACCAAAACTCACGTTCTGAACCTTCTGCACCGTCTTATTGACGGAAAGACGATTGGTGGGCCGGACATCGAAACACCACAGGCACTGGCTTTGCGCAGTGAGCCAAAGGCGAATGTCGAACGCTATGACGGCCTGCGGGCCCGGACCGCCGGAGGCCGCCATGCGTCATGATCCCGCCAGCGGTGCCATCATCATCATGCTGCGCAGTTTGAAGATGCATGGCATGGCCCAAGCCGTCACCGACCTCATGGAACAAGGCGCACCAGCCTTTGATGCTGCGGTGCCGATGCTCGCTCAATTGCTGAAGGCCGAAGTGGCCGAGCGGGAGGTCCGGTCCATTGCCTATCACATGAAGGCCGCTCGCTTCCCGGCTTACAAGGATCTGACCGCCTTCGACTTCGCGGCCAGTGAGATCAATGAGGCCACGGTGCGCCAACTTCATCGGGGCGAGTTCATGGACGGTGCCCAGAACGTTGTGCTGATCGGGGGCCCTGGGACTGGCAAAACGCATGTCGCGACAGCCCTTGGCGTGCAGGCTGTCGAGCATCACCGCCGCAAGGTTCGCTTCTTCTCGACCATCGAGCTCGTCAATACGCTCGAACAGGAGAAGGCCAAAGGCAAAGCCGGACAGCTTGCCGAAAGCCTCGTCTGAACCGCCCCGGGTTTACCGGAGGGCAAAACTCTCGGAGAATTGCCCGTTATGGAACATGCACAAAAGAAGAAGACTTCGAAGCCGTATTCACCCGAGTTCCGCGAACGCGCGGTGCGGCTGGCGATGGAACACCGCGATGATTATCAAAGCGAAGCTGCAGCGCTGACAGCGATCGCGGGCAAATTGGGCTGTTCGCCGGACAGTCTTCGCGTTTGGATGCGACAGGTCCAGCGCGATGGCGGCGAGCGGCCGGGACCTACCGGCGTCGAGATTGCGCGGATCAAAGAGCTTGAACGCGAGAACCGGGAATTGCGGCAGGCGAACGAGATCCTGCGCAAAGCTTCAGCGTATTTTGCCCAGGCGGAGCTCGACCGCCCGTTTCGCAAATAATTGATTTCATTGAGGAAAGCCGAGAGGCATTCGGGGTCGAGCCGATCTGCAGGGCGCTGCAGTTTGCCCCATCCACCTATTATGACCGACGTGCCATTGCACGTGATCCTGACCGGGCTTCAGCCCGGGCCAAGTCTGATGCCGCCTTGAGCCTCAAGATCGATGCGGCCTGGGATGCGAACCGCAAACTCTATGGCGCGCGGAAAGTCTGGCATGTCTTGCGACGGCAGGGTGAATACGCTGCCAGATGCACGGTGGAGCGGCTGATGCGCCGTCTGGGCCTCAGGGGCGTGGTTCGCGGCAAAAAGGTCATCACAACCAACCCTGACGCATCGCTGCCATGCCCCGATGACAAGGTGAACCGTCTCTTCATGGCAGATCGGCCGAACAAGCTGTGGGTTTCAGACTTCACTTACGTGCCCACATGGTCGGGGACGGTCTATGTTGCCTTCGTGATTGATGTATTTGCCCGACGGATCGTGGGGTGGCGCACCTCAACTTCGATGAAGACGCAGTTCGTGCTCGATGCGCTGGATCAAGCAATCTGGCAAAGAAAGACTCCAGATAACAAGAGCTTGGTGCATCACTCGGATCGAGGATCCCAATATCTGTCGATCAAATACACCGAACGCCTAGCCGAGGCGGAGATCGATCTCTCTGTCGGGACAGTCGGTGACGCCTATGACAACGCACTGGCCGAGTGCGTCATCGGCCTCTTCAAAACGGAGGTAATCAACCAGATCGGGCCTTGGAAATCAATGCGCGAGGTTGAATGGGAAACCCTGAAATGGGTCGATTGGTATAACAACCGCCGCCTACTCGGCCCTATCGGATACATCCCGCCCGCAGAAGCAGAGGAGGCGTTCTATGCAAACCTGAACACACTCGATATGGTCGCCTAGTCGTTGAACAAATCACCCTCCGGTAAACCCGGGGCGGTTCACTCAGCCTGCGCCATCCATGTCTCCCCTGCCAGAAAGCACAGGTCATAGAGTCTGACCGCCGATGCCTCGCGGCCGCAGGTCAGGCGTTTGAGCACCTCCGGTGCCAGATAGGCGAGGCACAGCTGGCGGCTGACATGGCGCTCGGCCAGACCGACGGCCTCGGCCAATTCCTGTATCGTGGCGAACTCACCTCCTTCCATCCGCTGCCGCCAGCCCCATACCCGGCCGATGGCGCGCAAGATGTACAGATCCTGCGTCTGATCCTCGTTCGGGCTGTAATCGGCGGGCGGCATGATTTTGGGCCGCCCGTTCTTCTTGCGCAGGTCAGAGACGGTCCAGTTGGAAGCGCACTTCCTCCGGAACTTACCGGCGGCGTGCCGCCGGCGTTGAGGCGGTGGCTCTGGACGCGTCGATGCCACTAAGTTGCGCCGTCTGTCGCGCAAAACGGGTCGGTGGTGTTTATGCCTGCTATGGCGGAATCCCTGAAATGTCACGAGGTTCAGGCAAAGCGTGAGCGGCAGGCTGCTGGCTATTCGGCGCATTTCCCCGGACGGCACTGATCATTTGGTGGCGCCTGGCTGACCGGGCGCTCAATCCCAGCGCACGGCCACCGACAATGGCCCGCGAAACGCCCAGCCGCCAAACCGAGCCGGGGCGACGGGATCAAGGCGCAAACGCGGCAATCGCTCGAATATCAAGGGCAGGGCAACCTCGGCGATCAAGGCGCGGGCGGCCCAGGCGCCTGCGCAGAAATGCGGACCCGCGCCAAAGGGAATGGCTTTGCGGCGGTCGCGGTGGATGTCGTAGACCTCGGGCCGCTCGAAGACCGACTCGTCATGGTTGGCAGAGCCGAACATCAAGAACGCCATATCGCCCGGTTCCAGTGTCACACCGCGCAGCACATGGGTCTGCGCGATGCGGCGCGGAGACATGCCGATGGGGGAATTCCAACGGGCGTATTCCTCGAAAGCGGCCAACCAGGTGGCCTCGCCGTTGCGGATCGCGGCCAGCGCCTGCGGATGGCTCAGCAACGCCCAGACGGTGCCGGCAATCGCGTCGCGTGGCTCATTCTGCCCACCCGAGATCGCCAGTTTGATATTGGCGCGTACCGAGGCGTCGGGCATCCCGGCGCGGCGCTGCACCGACAGCAGTGAGTGGTCGGGATTGGCGTCGATTTCGGGGATGCGTGCGTCGATATGGCGGTCGATGGAGGCGGTGCAATCGTGGCAACGGGCCTCGACGGCCGGGTCGCCCGCGTAATTGGCGCAGCCGTCGATCATACCCTGGCTCACGCGGTCCATCTCGGCGGCGTCCATCGTGGTCAGGCCGGTGATCGCCTTGAGCGCCTCGGCGGACAGGGGCATCGCGAAGTCGCGGACCAGATCGGCATGGCCTTTGGTCTCGATCCCATCAAGAATGCGCAGGGCGTGCGTGCGAAACTGCTCCAGCCACACGGACTTGACGGTGCGCGGCGAGACCGAGGGAAAAATCGCCTCGCGTTCCGCTTTATGCGCGTCCCCGTCCTTGCGCATCATGTTCTGGCCCATCAGGCGGGTCATCAGGCCGCCCGGTTGATCGGAGGAAAATACCGCGATGTTTTTTTCATTCTCCCAGACGTCATCGCGGCGGGTCAGCAGTACGGCGCCCAGTTGCGGCACATAGGCAACCGGCGCGGTCGCACGCAACGTCGCAAGTGTTGGGTAGGGATCATGCCAGAAGGCGTTGCGGTCAATGTTGACGATGGGCGCATTGAAGGCCATGGGCGCGCGTGCTCCGTTCCGGGTTTGCACCAACGTAACAGGTCATGCCCTGAAGCCAATGCAAAAGGGCCGCCCCGCAGGACGGCCCATTCACCAATCATACGGAATCAATCCGCGCCGCGCACGTCGAACTTGGCATCCGGCGATGGGTGGAACAGCTTTTGCACCAGATAGACCGCAACCGCACCCGCAATGCCCAGCATGTCGGTCACCAAGCCGCCCTCGATCATCAGGAGTGCCGTGAGAAGCAGCGCGACCCGCAGATACCAGGCGGTGCGCGCGCCCATGAACCAGCCCTGCACGCCCGAGGACAACAGGAACACGCCAAAGGTTGCCGTCAGGGCCGCGCGGGTGACTTCAAGCCCGGTGCCATCCATCAACAAGGCACCGTTGTAGAAGAACATGAACGGCACGATGAAAGCGGCAAGGCCGAACTTGAACGAGGTGACCGAGGTGGCCATCGGGTTCGCGCCCGAAATCCCGGCCGCCGCATAGCTGGCCAGCGCCACCGGCGGGGTGATCGCCGAGAGAACCGCGTAGTAGAACACAAAGAAATGCGCGGTCAGCAGTGGGATGCCCAGTTGCACGAGGCCCGGTGCGACGACCGAGGCCGCCACCGCATAGGCCGCCGTGGTCGGCATCCCCATCCCCAGCAGGATCGCGATACACATGGCGAAGAACAGCGCCAGGAATTGCGAGGCGGCGGCGATGTCCAGCAGCAGCGACGAGAAGCGCGCGCCAACCCCGGTCAGCGAGATGACGCCAACGATGATACCCGCACAGGCACAGACTGCGATGATCTGGATCGACATGATCCCGGCGATCTCGAACGCCTTGACGATTGACGACAGCCCCATGCGGTAGGGCGTCAACCAGCTGACAACGGCTGCCGAAGCCGTTGCCAAAGTGCCTGCCCGGATCACCGAATAGCCCATGAACAAGGCGGCGATCAGGATGATGATCGGCAAGAACAAGAAGACGCGCCGCACCATGTCCTTGAACTTGGGCAACTCGTCCTCGCGCATCCCGCGCATGCCCAGTTTCGCAGCCTCCAGATCGACCATGAAATAGACTGACACGAAATACAGCACCGCCGGAATGATCGCCGCGACGGCGATGTCGGTGTAGGGAATGCCGGTGATCTCGGCCATGATGAAGGCACCGGCCCCCATGATCGGCGGCATGATCTGGCCACCCGTCGAGGCTGCGGCCTCGACGGCGCCGGCGGTCTGTTTGCTGTAGCCCACCTTTTTCATCAACGGGATGGTCAAGGACCCGGTGGCCACCACGTTCCCCGCAGAGGTGCCGTTGATCATGCCCATCAGGCCCGAGGCAAAGATCGCCACCTTGGCCGGGCCACCGCGTGCGCGCCCGGCGGCGGCAAAGGCGAAGTTGACGAAATAATCGCCGACTTTGGACGCCTGGAGGAAGGCCGCGAAGATGATGAACAGGATGATATAGGTCGAGGACACCGCCGTTGTGGCGCCCAGGATACCGGTGTCGGTATAAAGGAACCCGAAGAAGCGCTGCCATGTATAGGGCGTCTGCACGGCCAGGATGCCGGGCAGCAGATGCGCGGTGAAGGTATAGACCAGGAACACGCCGGTGATGATGACCAACGCCATACCCGCCACGCGGCGCGTCAATTCGATGATCAGCGCCGAGCCTGCCGTGGCCGCGAAGGCCACGCCAATCGGCACGAAGGGCGTGCCGACCGAGTTGCGCGCGGCGGTGCCGTAGATGGTGATCAGATAGACCGCCACCACGATGGCGCAGAAGGCCATGACCATATCGGACATCGCCAGCCGGTCGCGCGGCCAGCTCCTCGAACCAGCCGAGCACGATGGCGCCGAACGTGGCAATCAACAGCGGGATGCCGTACCAGGTGATCTCGAGCCCATGGATCTCGGTGCCGGGGAAGGCGGGCCAGGTGGTCAGGCCGCTCATCACCGGCATTTCCCCCGAACTGATGCGCAGCGCAAAGCCGACCGCGGTGGCCAGAGCAATCGCCGCCGGGATCAACAGCGCGAGCGCCGCGTAGCCGATGACCTTTGTATCGCGCGCGGGTTTGTCGTCGCGGAACAGGCGCGGCGAAAACAGGATGAACCCCAGGATCAACGCGCCCGCGATATGGACGATGCGAAAATTCCAGGTTTCCATCGGCAGCGAAGGCAGAAAGGGCAGGTCGATACCCGTCCAACGCTGGATCGACAGGCCATTCAGCGCGGCGATGTGAAAGAACGAATATATCGCGGCGATGGTCGCAAGAACCAATCCGCGCCAACCATCCAGCAGGCGTCGGTTCTTTTCTACCGGTTCTTCGTCGACACCGTCTGCCAGCACGGGCCCTTGCGGAAAGTCGTCATCAGGTGCTGCGCTTTGGTCTGCGGCGCGCGGATTGATCTGGTCGCTCATGGTTGTGTCCCCCTGCGCGCGTGGCGGCTTGTGCGCCCGTCGCGTTTTTCCCAGTGTTTGGGTGCAGTAACTTCGGCCCGGTCAGGCGCTCACAGCTGCTGCGAAAAACCCCGCCCGAGGATTAGCGCGGGCGGGGTCAAAGCCTCTTTGGCGGATCAGCCGCCGTGGATCATGGCAGGGTCGATGGTGGCCCCGGCATGCTCGGTGAACCAACGGGCGGCGCCGGGGTGCCACATCATCACGGTGTTCTTGTCCCAGTTTTCCGGCAGCGTTTCGCGCGACGCGGCGTGGATGCCCATCATGCGCTCATGGTCAGACATGACGACATCGACGACCGCATAGACGAAGCTTTCCGGCAGGTCGCAATTGGCGATGGCAAAGTTCCACATGGCCACCGACCGGGCATCATGATCCAGCGAGCTGTAAACTCCGGCGTTGATCGAATAGGCCGAGACCGGGAAAGCCGCGATGATGGCTGCCTGCTCTTCCTCGGTGAACTCGATGATGTTGATCGCGGTTTGCACTTCAAGCTGCGATACGGTCGGAATCGGAATGCCGGCGGCAAAGGCGATCACGTCCAGCAAGCCGTCCTGCAACTGGCCGCCCAGATCGTCCCAGCCGCCATTGCGGCGATCAAAGGTAACGCCCAGCGTTTCCATCATCGCCGGGAAATAGGTGTCCGAGCTGGACCCGGCCGGGCCGAAGCCAATGCGCGCACCAGCGGGGATCTCGGAGATCGAGGTGATGCCCGACGAACCCAGCGCGGTCACGCTGAACGGGGTCTGGTACATCGGGAACATCGCGCAGGCGTTGGTCATTTGCAGGCCGGGGGCAATCGGGTTGGTGCCTTCCAGCGATTCACGGGCCGGCCCCATCGTGGTCATGCCGAACTGCGCTTCGCCGGTGTGCACCAGCGCCATGTTCTGCATCGGTCCGCCGGTGACTTCGGCGCCGCCCGAGATGCCGAGCTGATCGGCCACAAGGTTTGCCCAGCCCGACCCATAGGCAAAGAAGGTGCCGCCTTGTGATGCGGTGCCGACGGTAAAGCTTGTGGGCCAATCGCTGCGGTCAACCGCGCCGTGGCTTTCGGCAAAGACGGCGGTGGTGGTGAGGGCTGTGGTCAGGGCCAGCGCAGTCAGCTTGGTCATGGTCATGGGTATCTTTCCTCCGTTGGTGCCAGAATGTCTGGCTGTTTTTTTATCGGACAAAGCCTCCACTTTGCCCGAGGCCCTGAGCCGGGCCATGCACCACGCAGTGGAGCCGGATGCGGACCAGTTTGCAAGATACAGTTTCGGAATTCCTGGCGGCAACGGGCAGAAAACCGGGCGGATGGGTCGAAAGCGGGACATTGGCCTTCATGCGAGTCCCGGAAACGACCCATCCGCCCCCGGGTTATTCCGTGTCGGTAAAAGCCCCGCGCGAAAGCCCGTGTTTTTGCATCTTTTCATACAGCGCCTTGCGGCTCAGCCCCAGCGCTTCATAGGTATCCTTGAGACTGCCTCCATGCGCCGTCAGCGCCGCCGAAATCAGCGATTTCTCATGATCGGCAACCTGTTCGGCCAGCGTCAGGTTGGTCACGCCCAAAGCCGCGGGCGCGCCGATGTCCAGATCCAGCCCCAGCGCAAAGCGATCCGCCGCATTGCGCAATTCGCGCACATTGCCCGGCCAGGCCCGCGCGGAGACCGCTGTCAGGATGGCACCGGGAATGTCGGGAGTCGGACGTTTGTACCGCGCGGCTGCTTCGCCGACCAGATGGGTGAACAGGCGCGGGATATCCTCGCGGCGTTCCTCCAGATCGGGCAATCGAATGGTCACCACATTCAAACGATACAGCAGATCGGGCCGAAACTCGCCGCGTGCCGACGCCTGTTCAAGGTCTTGCTTGGACGCGGCGATGAAGCGCACATCCAGTGTGATCGGATCATTCGAGCCCAGACGCGTGACACTGCGGTTCTGGATGGCGTGCAGCAGTTTGGCTTGCACGGGCTGGCTCATGCATTCGATTTCATCCAGAAACACGGTCCCGCCGCGCGCATGTTCGAATTTTCCAAACCGCGCCCGCAAGGCCCCCGGAAACGCGCCCGCCTCATGGCCGAACAACTCGCTCTCAATGAGATCGGCGGGCAGGGCGGCGCAGTTGATATGCACGAAGGGCTTGTCGGCGCGCGGGCTGGCGCGGTGCAGGGCACGCGCGGTCACTTCCTTGCCGGTGCCGGTGGCGCCCTGAATCAACACATCCGCATCGGTCGCAGCAATCGCACGCACCTGTTCACGCAACTTGACCATCACCGTCGAGCGCCCGGTCAAGCGCGCCTCGATCACATCGCGCCCGCCCACCTTCCGCCGAAGCGCGCGGTTTTCGAGCGTCAACCGCCGTTTGTCCAGCGCGCGCAGCACCGTAGAGACCAATCGTGAGGGCTCATAGGGTTTTTCGATGAAATCATAAGCCCCGTCGCGCATCGACTGCACCGCCAGTTCGACATCGCCATGTCCGGTGACAAGGATCACCGGGAATTCGGGGTCAATCTCCAAGGCGCGCGCCATCAATTCCAACCCATCGACGCCGGGCATGCGAATATCCGTCACCAGAATACCGGGGAAATCGCGCGCGACGCGTGCCAGCGCTTGCGTGGCCTCGGGGAAACAGGCAACCGTCAGGTCGGCGAGGTGCAAGGATTGCTCAGCCGCCATGCGCAGATGGTCTTCGTCATCGACAAACAGGATGGTTTCGGGTGTCATTGCGCAGCAACCTTTTGGGCAAGAGGGGGGTCGGCCAGCACCAGATCAACGGTGAACACCGCGCCCCCGTCGGGGTGATTGCGTGCCGCCAAAGTACCGCCAAAATCGCGCACGATGTTATACGAAATCGACAATCCCAGCCCCAGCCCCTTGCCGGGGATTTTGGTGGTAAAGAACGGATCAAACAACTGCGTCAGGCTTTCCTCCGTCAGGCCCGGTCCATGATCGCGAACCTCGACCCATTGCCGATCCCCCTGCGCGCGAACCGAAATCTCGATCCTGGGCGCGGCGTCGGTTTCCATCGCATCCAGCGCATTCGACAACAGATTGACCAACACCTGTTGCAGCCGCACCTGTCCGCCCATCACCAGAATATCCTCGGCGGCGCGGGTATAGTCGACCGTGGCCTTGGCGCTTTTGAGCTTGGCGTCCATCAGGGCCAGCGCATCATCGAGCACGGCATACAGCGGCACCGGCCCGATCTTTTCCTGCGGACGCCGGGCGAAATTGCGCAGGTGCTTGGAGATCGAGGCCATGCGATCGGCCATCTGCGAGATCAGCGTAACATTCTGACGCGCATCCTCGGGCCGCCCCCGATCCAGAAAGGTCACGGCGTTTTCCGCATAGACCTTGACCGCTGCCAGGGGCTGATTGAATTCGTGGCTCAGCGCCGCTGACATTTGTCCCAACGCGGCCAGTTTGCCGGCCTGAACAAGGTCATTCTGGGTCTTGCGCAAGCGCGCCTCGGTCGCCTTGCGATCCTCGATTTCCTGCACCAATTGCCGGTTGGCGTGGTTCAGGTCCGCGGTGCGCTCGGCGACCCGTTGTTCCAGCAACTCGCGGTGCAGCCGGATTTGCTCCAACCGCTCGACCAGCCGTCGGCGGCGTTGGATGAACAGGCCCGCAATGAGCGCCCCGAACAGGATCAGCAGGACCATCAGCGCCAACACGATCAACGCTTGCGCGCGCGCCGGGCCTCGGGGTTCCAGAATCGTCACGGTCCAACCGGCATCTGCGATCCGATGCGAGGCGGTGATGAACTCGCCGACCCCGGCGATGGAGATCAAATTGAAGCGATCGCCCAATGGGCGGGTCGCGGTTTCCAAGGGCAGGATGCGGTCCATCGGATATTGCCGTGTGGCCTCGATCTGCGCGATTGCAGCGTCGGACAGCGGACTGAGCGCGCGAAAATGCCACGCCTCGCGGTTTGACATGAACACAATATCGCTGCTGTCAGTGACAATGATATCGCTGGCGCCGCCACGCCACGAGGTCTCGAACCGGTCCACGGTGAATTTCAAGGCCACGACACCGACGATGCGCGCCCCGTCGCGAATGGGCGCCGCATAGAAATAACCGCGCTCCAACGAGGTGGTGCCCAAGGCAAAGTAGCGCCCCAGACCACCCTCGCGCGCCTGTCGGAAATAGGGCCGAAACGCAAAACTGCGCCCGATGAACGAACGTTCCCGGTCCGCGTTGCTGGCGGCAATGGTGAGGCCCGTCAGGTCCATGACGTAGATGTCGGATGCCTCGACAAATTCGGCGGTCTGGCGCAGTTCCTCATTGATCCGCGCCGCCAGTTCGGCGTTTCCGGGGTTGCCCAGCAAGGCGCGCAATTGCGGACGCTCGGCAATCAGGGCGGGCAGGGGCTGATACCGCCTGAGCGCCCCCTCGAGCGCCTCGACCGCAAGCGTCAGGGTCGCACCCGCCGCGCGACCGTTCTGGGTCAGGAACAGGCGCTCGATGCGGGGCAGGGCGAGAACGCTCAGACCAAGCGCAAACGCAACCACCACCGCCAACCCTTGCAAGGCGCGCCTGGTGACGGAGGGTTTGACAGGAGCATGGATCATGTGTCCGATTATGAAGCGCAGCACGGCGATTGCCTAGGGGCGTCTTGACAGGCGACAGGGCCGATACCTGTGTTAAACTGCCGCAAAATCCTGAGTAAACAGGCCAACCCTTGAGCGACTCGCAAGACTACCACCCGACGCGCAAGATCATTCATGTCGATATGGACGCGTTTTATGCCTCGGTCGAGCAGCGCGACAACCCCGACCTGCGCGGCAAGCCCGTTGCCGTCGGCGGGGCCGGGCCACGCGGTGTGGTGGCCGCCGCCAGCTATGAGGCGCGCGCATTCGGCGTGCGCTCGGCGATGCCCTCGGTCACCGCGCGGCGCAAATGCCCGGACCTGATCTTTGTGCGCCCCCGGTTTGACGTCTACCGCGAGGTGTCCAACCAGATCCGCGCCATCTTCGCCGAACATACCGCGCTGATCGAGCCCCTGTCCCTGGACGAGGCCTATCTCGATGTGACCGAGAATCACCACAATATTCCCACCGCCACCGACCTTGCCCAGAGGATCCGCAACCGGATCAAGGAGGTCACCGGGCTGAATGCCTCGGCGGGGATTTCCTATTGCAAATTCCTCGCCAAACTCGCCAGCGATCTGAACAAACCCAACGGTCAGGCGGTGATCACCCCGCGGCACGGGGAGGAATTTGTCGCGGCGCTGCCGGTTGGCAAATTTCACGGCGTGGGCCCCGCGACGGCGGCGAAAATGCAACGGCTCGGGCTGCATACGGGCGCCGACCTCAGGGCGCAATCGCTGGCGTTCTTGCAGCAAAACTTCGGCAAATCCGGCGGCTGGTACTACCGGATCTCACGCGGCATCGATGAGCGCGCCGTGCAGCCCCATCGCCAGCGCAAATCCATCGGCACCGAGGATACCTTCCTGGAGGACATCTTTGACCCAGCCAAAGCCAAATCCGAAACCGCAATCATGGCGGCGAAGGTCTGGCGCTCGCTTGCGGGCAAGACCTTGACCGCGCGCACCGTGACCGTGAAAATCAAATACGCCGATTTCCAGCAGATCACCCGCAGCCGCACCCTGTCGGTGCCGCTTGCCAGCGCCATTGAGCTGGAAACCCTGGCGTTTGCCCTGTTGGCACCCCTGTTCCCGACCGCCAAAGGCATCCGACTGATCGGCGTCACGCTCTCGACCCTGGATGATCCGGACAGCGCACCCGAAGAAAAGCCGGCAACTGTCACTGTGGTAAGGCGTCGTCGTGCCGTGGCGCACTGCAAGAACGCCACAACCCCGTGTGCCATAGGGCCGCCCGGAACCGCCTTGCTGCCCGCCAGAGTCGCCGCCGAGGGCGATGCCCGCCGAGCCTCCTCTTCATATCCGTACAGATCCTGTCGCAAGGCAAAATCCGGGGCGTGAAAACCGTCAAGGTTCCAGACCGGCAACCTTGGCCTTAAGCGCTTGAAAGCTGGCGCATCCTTTGGCGTGGCAGAGGCCAACGGCTCCGTCGCCGGTGACGGTGCCACCGGCAGCGTCGCCTCTGGTGCCGCATACCAAAGAGCGCGGCCTGAACATCGCTTGGCCCGCGCCCTGGTCAATCCACAACCCGCTGTGCGCGATGCGGCGCGTTGCGCGATGAACTGTCCTCGGTCAGTGCCGTGTTCGCGATAGTCACACCGACAAAAACGCCGAGAACCTCGGGAAACCACCGACACGCGTGCCGCCGCGGCGCCAGATTCGTATGTTGGTTTATGCGCCGACCTGATCAAAGCCGCCGGTAACTGCCCAAAGGCATGCCTCTCACCGCCGATGGTCCGGCCCGTCCCTCCCCGACAAGCGACCTGCGCCGTCAACAACGGCACAGCGCCCTGATTTCATCTTGCCAAAAATACTCCTTCAACGCCGCAACCCGGTGTGACGGCAGCCTACCATGCCTTGCCTGACGGTTTTTTTACTCCTAAACCCTTGCCAAATCGTGCACGAACCAAGGGATCAGACATGCAAAAAACCATCGTCAACAGTTGGAACGAATGGGATCCGCTCAAGCATGTCATTGTGGGGCGCGCCGACGACTGCCATATCCCGCCCCAAGAACCGGCACTTGATGCAAAAGTGCCCGAAGACAGTGACATGCGCGGCCAATGGGGGCGGCGTCCACAAGAGACTATCGACCGCGCGAATGAGTTGCTGGACAATTTCGCGTCACTGCTGCAAGCCCGCGGCATTCGCGTTGACCGCCCGACTCCGATCGACCATTCGAAACCCGCGACGACCCCTGATTTTCACACCGAAAGCCAGTTTGGCTGCATGCCGCCGCGCGATGTGTTGCTGACGGTTGGCTCGGAAATTCTTGAAGCAACAATGTCGTATCGCTGCCGCTGGTTCGAATATCTGAACTATCGGCCCTTGATGCAGCAATATTTTGATGAAGATCCGAAATTTCGCCACGAGAGCGCGCCAAAACCACGCCTGACCGACGCCGATTATCACCCTGATTACCTCTCTGACAAGATCGGCGTCGCCAAGCGCCTGCAATGGGCCGCCGAAAAATTCTTTGTCACCACCGAAGAAGAGCCGCTGTTCGACGCGGCCGATGTATTGCGTTTTGGCCGCGATCTGGTCGTGCAACATGGGTTCACCACCAACCAAAAGGGCATCGAATGGCTACGCCGCCATTTTCCAAATCACCGGGTTCATACGGTGAATTTCCCCGGTGATCCCTATCCGATTCACATCGACGCCACCTTCACGCCGCTGCGCCCCGGTCTGATCCTGAACAACCCGCAGCGCCGTTTGCCCGAAGATCAGCGCAAGATGTTCGTCGACAACGATTGGGAAATCGTTGACGCCGCCCAGCCCGCGCATAATTCACCGCCGCCGCTGTGCTATTCCTCGACCTGGCTCAGCATGAACGTGCTGGTGCTGGACCCGAAAACGGTCTGCGTTGAGGCCTCCGAGGTCTATCAGATGGAGCAAATGGACAAGCTGGGCCTTGAGGTGGTGCCCGTCGATCTGCGTGACGCCTATGCCTTTGGCGGCGGGCTGCATTGTTGCACGGCCGATGTTTACCGCGAAGGAGGTTGCAAGGATTATTTCCCCAATCTGTAAATGCAGGCCCGTAGGGTGCGTGCTTGCACGCACCGTCCGTCAGCGGAAAAACGGCGCAGCGCGGCGTGTCGCGCCGCGCGTTCTTGTCAGGTGATCACATCGGGAGCCGTGCGGCCGGTCCGCGCGGCGATCCCGGCAAGCGCCTCGACCGCCGTTATCACCGGGGCCAGCGCGGCTTGTGGGTCATGGCCGAACGCGCGCGGATCAAACCGCTCAAGATACACCCGCAGCGTGGCGCCCTCGGTGCCGGTGCCCGACAATCGCAGCACGGCACGCGCGCCTCCCTCAAACGCGATTTGTACCCCTTGCGCCGCCGCCACCGAGCCATCGACCGGATCCGTATAGCGGAAATCCTCGGCCCGGACGACCGTCAACCCCCCCGCGCTTTGGCCCGCCAGACCGGGCAACGCGGCCCGCAGCGCCGCCATCAGATCATGGGCGACCGCCGAGTCGATGGCCTCATAGTCGTGGCGCGAATAATAGGTGCGGCCAATTCGGCCCAGTGATCGTCCATCATCTGCGACACCGATTTGCGCGTGACCGCCAGAATATTGAGCCACAGCAACACCGCCCAGAGCCCGTCTTTCTCGCGCACATGGTCCGATCCGGTGCCCGCCAATTCCTCGCCGCACAGGGTCGCCATGCCCGCATCCAGCAAGGTGCCAAAGAATTTCCACCCGGTCGGCGTAGCATAGCAGGGCATACCGCGCGCCTCGGCCACACGGTCCACCGCGCAGGAGGTCGGCATCGACCGCGCCACGCCTTTCAATCCGCCCGCATAGCCCGGTGCCAGATGCGCATTCGCCGCCAAGACCGCCAAGGAATCCGAGGGCGTCACATATGCGCCTTTGCCGACAATCATGTTCCGGTCGCCGTCCCCATCCGAGGCCGCGCCAAAATCGGGCGCGTCGGCGGCATACATCGCCGCCATCAGATCCTTGGCCCAGACCGGATTCGGGTCAGGATGCCCGCCGCCAAAATCGGGCAGGGGGATCGCATTCACCACGCTGCCCGCCGGCGCCCCCAACTGGCGCTCCAGAATCTCGACGGCATAGGGGCCGGTGATGGCGTGCATCGCGTCAAAGCGGAGGCGAAAGCCGGTGGCAAACAGCGCGCGAATTGCGTTGAAATCAAACAAACGCGCCATGAGGGTTGCGTAATCGGTGACCGGATCGACGATTTCAACCGTCATATCTCCGACCTTGGTGAGGCCGATCATGCCCAGATCAACGTCGGCGCTGTCCGCGATCAGATAGTGGTCCAGCGTTTGTGTCGCCTTGAATATCGCGTCCGTCACGCCCTCGGGGGCGGGGCCACCGTTGCTGGTGTTGTATTTGATGCCGAAATCCTCGTCAGGGCCGCCGGGATTGTGGCTGGCCGACAGGATCACGCCGCCATCCGCCTTGCGCAGCCGGATCAGATGCGAGGCGGCGGGTGTCGAAAGCAATCCGTTTTGCCCCACGATCACCCGGCTTGCCCCGGACGCGGCCGCCATTTTCAGGATCGTCTGAATCGCACGGTCGTTGAAAAACCGCCCATCACCACCGACGACCAAGGTGCGCCGCGTGATGCCGCCAATGCCGTTCCAGATGCTTTGGATGAAATTCTCCAGATAGCCCGGCTGCATGAAAATCCGGGTCTTTTTGCGCAAACCGGAGGTGCCCGGTTTTTGTCCGGCGATGGGTTGCGTGGCGACGTGTGTGCTGGGCATTTATCGGGTCCTTCCGGCATGGTCCATGATGGTGGCGGTTTCCCCCAAGGTCGCGGCAGAAATGAGGCCAGAAATGGGAAATGGCAGGCGTCGGCACCAATTCGGGTGCTCGTAGACGGTGCCGGGCAGGTTGGCTTGCTCGACGGCGCCGCTCAGGTCTTCGCCTTGCACCGCGACCAGAGCGGATGCGCATCGCCCGAGGAATGCGTGCATCGTTGCCATATCCGATCCGCCGGCGATGGCGTCAAACCCGGCGACCTCGGCCCGTCGTGCCTGATGCGCGTGCTCCGGATCGTCGAGTTCGCCCAGTTGCGCCCGCCAATCAATGTCGCGCCCCTGACGCCAGCCTTGCCAGGTTGGCAGATCATGCGTACCCCAGCTGGCCAAGGCTGTCGGCGTATAGGCCTCCGCCGGCAGGAACGCACCGGTGCCCTCCCAATCGCGCTCGAACATGGCGACCCGGCACCCCATCACGCCCGAAGCATCCAAAGCGCCGCGCAATCCGTCGGGGATCGTGCCCAGATCCTCGCCGATCACCGAGGCTCCGGCGCGGCTGGCCTCGATGCGCAACACCGCCAGCAGCTCGTCGCGCGGCATGGTCACATAAAGGCCGGGCAAGTTGTCCGGCAGCCAGAAGCTGCGCTCCAGGCCAAGGATATGGTCGATGCGCAGCAAGCCGCAAAATTTCAACTGCTGGCGCAGGGTTTGGGCAAAAGCGGCATAGCCGGTGGCGCGCAGGATGTCGGGCCGCATTGGCGCAAGCCCCCAGCGTTGCCCGGACGGCCCCAGCAGATCTGGCGGCGCACCCAGGCTGACGCCCTGTGCGAACAACCCGCGTTCGGCCCAGGTTTCGGCACCTGCGGGATGCGTGCCGACGGCAATATCGAGGTAGAGCCCGAACGCCATGCCAGCCTTGCGGGCGCGCGCATGGGCCTGTGCCAGTTGCGTTTCCGCGACCCATTGCGCCCAGGCGTGAAACCGCAGCCGTTGCCGATGCTCGCGGGCAAAGCGTGCCACCTGCGGGCTGCCGGGGTCTTGATAGGGCGCGGGCCACGCCATCCAATACGCACCATGGGCTTCGGACAAGGCCTGATGCGTGACGAATTGCTCCAGCGCACCGCCACCTTCGCCACGCCAGGACTCAAAATCCGGATCACCGGCAAAGCTGGCAAACGCCTCTTCCAGGGCGGCGCGTTTGGCGCGGATCGAGGGGGTGTAGTCGATCAAGGGGCCGGTCTCGGGCATCGGGTGCCCGGTTTCCACATGCAACGTGTTCAGCCGCCGCCGATGCGAGGGTGCATAGGGGCTGAAATTGCCGGGGTCCGCGGGAAAGCCCGCGTGGATCGGGTTGATGCCGACGAAAGCCGCGCCCTTGGTGGCGACCCCTTCGGCCAGATCGGCCAGGTGCGCATAGGTGCCAAAACCGGATTGCGTGCCCTCCCACAGCGAAAACAGCGGCAGGGTCAGCCCCCAGCGTCGTGGTGGTGCGGGCAGACGGGCGGGCGCGGCGAGAAGGTGGATGGACCAGCCATTGTGCTGAATGCGGTGATAGCCGACCGGCAGCGCAGGCAGCGGGCCTTCGCCGGTGATTTCCTCGCCGTCCTCACGCGTCAGAACCCAGCGCCCGGGGCCCCAATCCTTGGGCTGCCCGGCCAGCAGCGCAAGGCTGGTCGATTGGTGCAAGGTCGCGGGCATTGCCGCGTCGCCATTGCCATAACCCAAGGCAGCCAACACGGCGCGGCGGCTGTCTTCGGGGGCCTCCTGCATTCGTCCCGCGCCGTCGCGGTAAACCCAGGTCAGCCCCGCCTGACGGCTCAGATCGTCGAGGGTGCTCATGCGTCGTCTTCCAGCACCAGCGCCGAAACCGAATGTGCAGGCACGGACATTTTGTCAAAGGCCATGCGTTCATTGGGGGCCTCGGGTGCGTAGGTATTGATCCGGCGCGACCAGATTTTGCCGTCTGGGGTTGGTGGCAATACGATATCTTGTGCACCGCCCGCGTTGAACACCAAGAACAATGCATACTCCAGGTCGGCATACTCCGGTGTGCCGCTGGCCGTGCGCATCTCGACGCACACAAAACTCAGGGCCGGATCCTCCCAATCCGAGGCGCTCATCCGGCGCCCCTCGGGATGCCACCACAGCACATCGGATTTTCCGTCGGAACTGCGCGCCTTGGAGTGCAGGAACAGCTTTTGCCGCAGGATCGGGTGGTTCTTGCGAAAGGCGATCAGGCGTTTGGTGAAGGCCAGCATATCGGTGTCGGCCTTGGCCCAGTTCAGCCAGGAAATCTCGCTATCCTGACAATAGGCGTTGTTGTTGCCCTGCTGGGTATGACCGATCTCGTCGCCCGCCAGAATCATCGGCGTGCCCTGACTGAGCAGCAAGGTGGCCATCAGATTGCGCCGCCGCAGCGCGCGCATCTGGTTGACCTGTACGTCGTCGGTAGGGCCGTCAAAGCCCATGTTGTCGGAATAGTTTTCCGAATGCCCGTCACGGTTGCCCTCGCCATTGGCGATGTTGTTCTTTTGGGCGTAGCTGACCATATCCATCAGATTGAACCCGTCATGGGCGCTGATGAAATTGATGCTGCTGGTCGCCCCGCGCCCCGAGTGGTCGAACTGGATCGCCGAGCCGGTGATCCGCGCGGCCAATTCCGGGGCCGGACGGTGATCCCGCCGCCAGAAGCGGCGCACGCCGTCGCGGTATTTGTCGTTCCATTCCATGAACGGATGCGGGAAGGCGCCCAATTGATAGCCGCCGGGGCCGATGTCCCACGGTTCGGCAATCAGTTTCACGCGGTTCAACACCGGGTCCTGACGGATCGCCGAGAAGAACGCCGAATTCGGTTGGAACCCGTCGTCATCGCGCGCCAGTGTCGAGGCCAGGTCAAAGCGGAACCCGTCGACATGCATGACCTCGACCCAATAGCGCAGGCTGTCCATCACCATGCGCAGCACCATCGGATGATCGAGGTTCAGCGTATTGCCGCAGCCGGTGTCGTTGATGTAGTGGCGCGGATAGGGGGCAAGACGGTAATAGCTTTTGTTGTCAATGCCCTTGAACGACAGGGTCGGGCCCAGTTCGCTGCCCTCGCAGGTGTGGTTATAGACCACGTCCAGGATCACCTCGATCCCCGCCGTATGCAGCCGGGCGACCATGTGTTGAAACTCGTTGATCTGGCCATGCGCCATGTATTTGGGTTCAGGCGCAAAGAAACCAAGCGTTTGATAGCCCCAGTAATTGGTCAACTTTTTCTCGACCAGCCAGCGGTCGGTGAGGAAGGATTGCACGGGCAGCAATTCAATGGCGGTGATGCCCAGATCGACCAGGTGATCAATCGCAGCATCCGAGGCCAGCCCCAGAAACTTGCCGCGATTGGGCGTGTTCATCAACTGCGTGAAGCCTTTGACATGGGCTTCGTAGAGGATGGACTCATTGGCGGATTTTGAGGGTGGCCGGTCATTGCCCCAATAGAAACTGGGGTCCTCGACCACGCATTTGGGCATGAAGCGCGCGGAATCGCGGGTTGAATAGGTCAGGTCCAGCGTTTTCGCGCCGGGATTGTAGCCGAACAACGCGTCGGACCAGCGCGGATGACCCGTGATGCGTTTGGCGTAAGGGTCGAGCAGCAATTTGTTGGGGTTGAACCGGTGGCCGTCCTCGGGCGCATAGGGGCCGTGAACCCGGTAACCATAGAGCTGGCCAGGACACAGGCCCGGTACGCGGCCATGCCAGACCCACCCGGTGCGCTCGGGCAGGAGCATGCGGTCGGTTTCGCGCATTCCATCGGAGGAGAACAGGCAGAGTTCCACCGCCGTCGCGTGTTCCGAAAAAATCGCAAAATTCACGCCGTCGCCGTCAAAGGTCGCCCCGATGCGGTTGTGTCGCCCGCGTTCCATGGTCAGTGTCATTCAGTGTCCTCGGGCGTCTGGGCGAACTTTGCATACAGGGCCGCATAGAGCGGCGCACTGGCCTCCCAACCGACCGGTTGTTTCATCGCATTGCGTTGCAAACGTTGATACACCGGCTTGTCGCGATACAGGTCGCACAGGGTCTGAAGCGCGTTTGCCAAGGCCGGCACTGACCCGGTTTCGTGGGTCAAGCCGGTCGCGCACCCGGCCATGATCGCGGCCGCATTCGCATGAATCACCGTATCCGCAAGCCCGCCGGTGCGCGCCACGACCGGCAGAGCGCCATAGCGCAGCGCGTAGAGTTGGGTCAGGCCGCAGGGCTCGAATCGTGATGGCACCAGCACCGCATCAGCCCCGGCATAAAGCCGGTGCGACAGCGCCTCGTCATAGCCGATCCGCACGCCGACCTGTCCGGGATGGGCCGCCGCGGCATTCAGCCAGGCGTTCTCCAATTTGCGGTCGCCCGAGCCCAACAGCGCCAGTTGCCCGCCGCTGCCGATCAGCGCGGGCAACGCCTGAAGCAGCAAATCGAGGCCCTTTTGATCCGACAGGCGCGAGACGACCACGCAAAGCGGGCCGCTGCCCGTCGCCAGCCCGAATTCGGCCCGCAGGGCGCGTGCGTTCGCGGCCTTGCCCGCCGGTGTCGAGAATGGCTTGATCGAGGGGTCGCTTGCCGGGTTCCAGACGCTGGTGTCTATCCCATTGAGAATGCCGGATAAATCTCTGCTCCGGGTGCGGATCACGCCCTCCAGCCCCATACCGAATTCTGCGGTGGTCAATTCGTGCGCGTAGGTCGGGCTGACCGTGGTCAAGGCCGTGGCGCGCGTCAACCCGGCCTTGAGCGCCGAGATATGGCCGTAATACTCAAAGCCGTCGATGGTGAACTCGTCCTCGGGAAGCTCCAGATCTTTCAGGCGGTTATACGCGGTCAGCCCGTGAAAGGCGATGTTGTGGATGGTCAGGATCGTCGGTTGGGTGGCCCCGGTTGCCGCCATGTAGATCGGCGTCAATCCGGCTTGCCAGTCATGCAGATGCACGACGTCCGGGCACCACCCCTGCACGCCCTCCGCCGCGATCAGGGCTGCGGCCTTGTTCAATGCGGCAAAGCGCAGATCGTTGTCCGACCAATCGTTCCCCTCGGCATCGAGATAGGGCGACCCCGCACGGTCGAACAACGTCGGCGCATCAAGGATCAGCAGGTCCAACCCCGCGAGGTTCGCGGCCAGTACGCGGGCGGGCAGGCCCAGCAGATCCGGGATCTCCAACACGGATTTGGGGCGTTTCACCGCCGCCATGACCGCGCGATACCCGGGGATCAGCGTGCGCAAGGTCCAGCCTTGGGTTTTCATCGCCGATGGCAGCGCCCCGACGACATCGGCCAGCCCGCCGGTCTTGATGATCGGCGCGCATTCCGAGGCAACCGCAAGCACCCGCCGCGTCACAGGGGTCGCGCGGCTCATAGCAGGTCGGCGCGTCGGTCGAGCATGCTCTGCGTGATCAGTGTCACCCCCCCCTCGCTGACCCGGAACCATTTGCCATCGTCCTCGGGATCCTGCCCGACAACCAACCCCTCGGGAATTTTCACACCCCGGTCGATGACGACATTTGTCAAATGCGCATGGCGTGAAATAGTCGCGTAGGGCAAGACGACGGCATGATCCAGTTTCGCATAGGAATTGGAATGCACCCCGGTGAACAACAGCGAATTGCGCACTTCGGTGCCGGAAATGATGCAACCGCCAGACACCAGCGACGACAGGGCCACACCGCGGCGGCTGTCCTCGTTATGGATGAATTTGGCCGGCGGCACGCTTTCGGAATAGGTCCAGATTGGCCAGTCGCGCTGCCACAAGTCCAGTTCCGGGTTGAAATCGGTCAGGTCGATATTGGCCTTCCAGAACGCGTCAATCGTGCCCACATCGCGCCAATAGGTCGCCCCGCCGGGTGTGTGGCGCACGCAGCTATCCTCGAACCGATGCGCCATGGCCTTGCCATTCCTGACCACTGTCGGGATGATATCGCCGCCGAAATCGCGGCTGGAGTTTGCATCATGCGCGTCGTCCATCAGCAATTGACGCAGGAATTTCCAGCGAAACACATAGATACCCATCGAGACCAGAGATTTGGTCGGATCGTCCGGCAGCGACGGCGGGTTGGCGGGCTTTTCGATGAAATCGGTGATGCGGCCCGAGTGGTCCACATTCATCACCCCAAAGGCCGAGGCCTCTTGGCGGTTGACCGTCAGACAGCCCACCGTGACATCGGCGTTATTCTCGACATGCTCGAGCAGCATGACCTCATAATCCATCTTGTAGATATGATCCCCGGCGAGGATAACAACGTAATCAATGTCATAGCTGTCGATGATGTCGATGTTCTGGAACACGGCGTCGGCGGTTCCCTCGTACCAGCCGGTTTCGCTGACGCGTTGCGAAGCGGGCAGGATATCGAGGTATTCGTTGCGTTCCGCGCGGAAAAAGTTCCAGCCGCGCTGACAATGCCGGATCAGCGAATGCGCCTTGTACTGCGTCGCCACCGCCATTTTGCGAATGCCGGAATTGAGCGCATTCGACAGCGCAAAATCAATGATCCGCGTTTTTCCGCCAAAATAAACGGCGGGTTTGGCGCGGTTGTCGGTCAGTTCCTTGAGCCGTGACCCCCGACCGCCCGCAAGGACAAAAGCCATCGCACGATTGCTGAGGCGGGTGGTTGGCGTGGTCATGGTATTTCCTCCGAAACTAGGAACAAGGTGGAGAGCGGGGGCAGGGTGATTTCCGCGCTGACCGGTTGACCGGCATGGGCGGGGCCGTCGGCGCTGACCGCGCCCAGATTGCCGCGATTGCCGCCGCCATAGAGACCGGCGTCGGTGTTCAGAACCTCGCGCCATTGGCCGCCCTGCGGCAGGCCCAGGGTCCAGCGGCGCTCGACCGGTGTGAAATTCGAGATCACGGCGACCGGCGGCTGGCCGTCCAGGCCGACCCGCAGCCAGGAGAACACGCTCTCGGCCCGCGCGGTCTGGTCGATCCAGGTGAACCCGGCGGGGTCGGTATCGCGCGCGTGCAGCGCCGGATGCGCTCGGTAGAGGGTGTTGAGATCGCGGATCAAGCGCTGCAACCCGGCGTGACCGGGATCGTTCAGCACCCCCCAGTCGAGTTGCGCGTCATGGTTCCATTCATGGCCTTGACCCAATTCGCACCCCATGAACAACAGCTTCTTGCCCGGATGGCCCCACATGAACCCGTAATAGGCCCGCAGGTTCGCCAGTTTCGCCGCGTGGTCGCCCGGCATCTTTTGCAGCATACTGCCCTTGCCGTGCACCACCTCGTCATGGCTGATCGGCAGCATGTAGTTTTCCGAGAACCCATAGACCAAGCCGAAGGTCATCAGGTCGTGATGGTGGCGGCGGTGGATGGGGTCCATTTCGATGTAACGGAGTGTGTCGTTCATCCACCCCATGTTCCATTTGAAGCCGAACCCCAGCCCGCCGTCATGCACAGGCCGCGTCACGCCGGGCCAGGCGGTGCTTTCCTCGGCGACGGTCATCAGGCCCTCGGGGCCTTCGCCGTAGCTTTGGGTGTTCATGTCCTTGAGAAAGGCGATGGCCTCGAAATTCTCGCGCCCGCCCTCATGGTTGGGCACCCATTCCCCCGCGGCGCGGGAATAATCGCGATACAGCATTGATGCCACGGCATCGACGCGCAAACCGTCCAGATGAAACTCGCGCAGCCAATAAACCGCGTTCGAGGACAGGAAATTGCGCACCTCGTTGCGGCCGAAATTGTAGATCAGTGTGTTCCAGTCGGGGTGGAAGCCTTCGCGCGGGTCGGCGTGTTCGTACAAGGCTGTGCCGTCGAATTGTGCCAGGCCATGCGCGTCGGACGGAAAGTGCGCGGGCACCCAATCCATCAACACGCCCAGGCCTTTGGCGTGCGCGGCCTCGATGAGGGCGCGGAAATCGTCGGGAGTGCCATAGCGGCTGGTGGGCGCATAGAGGCTCACCGGCTGATAGCCCCACGAGCCGCCGAACGGGTATTCGGTCAGCGGCATCAACTCGAGATGCGTGAACCCCATGTCATGCGCGTAATCGATCAGTTCAACCGCCGCCTCGCGATAGGTCAGTGGCCGCCCGTCGCGGTGGCGCCAACTGCCCAGATGAACCTCGTAAATGGAAATCGGCGCGGTGCGGGTGTTGTGCGCATCGCGGTTGGCCATCCAATCGGCATCGGACCAGTCATAGTCGCCCACCGCGCGGACAACCGAGGCGGTTTGCGGTGGATGCTGCGCGCCGAAGGCCATCGGGTCGGCCTTGAGCATCGGCGCCCCGTGCTGCGGCAGGATTTCATATTTATACGCTTCGCCCAAGGTGACACCGGGCAGGAAAATCTCCCAGAGTCCCGCCCCACGTCGCCGCATCGGCGCGCGGCGGCCGTCCCAGGCGTTGAAATCACCGACGACCGAAACACGCTGCGCATTTGGCGCCCAAACCGCAAAATGAACGCCCGCAACGCCTTGGTGGAGCATCGCATGCGCGCCAAGCGCCTGCCACAAGCGGCGGTGCGTGCCCTCGGCAACCAGGTGGAGATCCAGATCGCCCAGCACCGGGCCAAAACGATAAGGATCATCAAAGACCCAACTGCGCGTCCCATCGCTGCCGCGCAACTGATACTTGCGCCGCCGACCGATGTCGCCCGAGAAAACGCCACGTCCCAAAGGGCTTAGAGTGATCTCACCGCCAGGGGTCAGGGCGCTCAGGTTGGTGGCGTGGGGATCAAAGACCACAAGATGCCCGGTTTGCCCCCGGTATTTGGGGCCGAACACCGCAAACGGTTCAAAAACCCGCCCCGAGAGGATCGCCTCCAGGTCAAGGTTGGAAATTGTGCTCTTATTCTTGGAGTTTGCCCGATCCATGCACGTTTTCTGGCGCAGGACCGGGCGAAAGGCAATCAAAATGTTAACCCTATCAGCGGAGTTTCCGTCCGCTTAGTGCATCGGTTTGATTGACCAGATATCGTTCATGTAACCCTTGATTGTGCGGTCACTGCTGAACCAGCCAGAGCGTGCGGAGTTCAAGGCCGCCATGCGGGTCCAATGATCCTGGTCGCCCCAGGCTGCATCGACTTGCCGTTGCACATTCCAATAGCTGTCGAAATCGGCGCAGACGGTGAAGTAGTCGTGGGTGCGCAAATTGTTGATCAGGGCGGCATAGGTGGTGGTGTCGCCATGCGAGAACACGCCGCTTTCAATCTGGTCAATGGCGCGTTTCAGGCGGCTGCTTTTGGCAATTGCCTCGGCCATGTGCGCCGGGTTCTTGCGGCATTCGACAACCTCGTCGGCGGTCATGCCAAACAGGAAGAAGTTCTCCGGCCCGACCAACTCGCGGATTTCCACGTTTGCCCCGTCCAGCGTGCCGATGGTCAGCGCGCCGTTCAGGCTGAATTTCATGTTGCCAGTGCCGGACGCCTCTTTGCCCGCGGTCGAGATTTGTTCAGACAGGTCGGAGGCGGGGATCAGGTGTTCGGCCATGGTCACGTTGTAATTGGCCGGATAGACCACGGTCAGCAGGTCGCGGGTTGTCTTGTCGGCGTTTATGACGCGCGCCACGTTGTTGATCAGGTGGATGATCTCCTTGGCCATGACATAGCCGGGGGCGGCCTTGCCGCCAAAGATCTTGACGCGGGGTGCCCAGTTCGCGGTCGGATTGGCGCGGATTTCCTGCCAGAGCGCGATGGTTTCCAGAATGTTCAGGTGCTGGCGCTTGTACTCATGAAAGCGTTTGACCTGCACGTCAAACATGGCGCTCGGGTTGACCTTGACGCCGGTTTCATTCGCGATCCAGGCGGCCAGATCGGCCTTGTTACGGGCCTTGACGCTGGCAAAGGCATCGCGGAAGGCGCGGTCCTCGATAGAAGGCTCCAGCTCGGACAGGCGCTCCAGATCATCCTCCCAACCTGCGCCGATCGTGTCGGTGATCAATGTCGACAGTCGAGGGTTCGCGCCTTTCAGCCAGCGGCGCGGCGTCACGCCGTTGGTCTGGTTGACGATCCGGTCGGGGTGCAACGCGTGCAGATCGGCAAACACCGTCGATTTCACCAGTTCCGTGTGCAGCGCCGAGACACCGTTGACCTTGTTGGCCATGATGAACGACAATTCGCCCATCTTGACCTCGCCCCCCTCAAGGATGGTCGATTTGCGGGTCGGGTTCTGGCGGGCGTGCAGATCGTCGATGCGCTCGATCAACTGCATGTGGCGCGGCAGGACGCGGGCCATGAGGCTCTCGGGCCAGCGTTCCAGCGCTTCGGGCAACAGCGTGTGGTTCGTGTAGCCAAGGCAGGCGCGGGCAGTGCTGACAGCCTCGTCAAAGCCCATGCCGCGCTCATCATGCAGGATGCGGACCAATTCGGGGCCGGCAATCGCCGGATGCGTGTCATTCATCTGAATCGCCACGCGGGTGGGCAGGGCGGCCAGATCGGTGCATTCAGTTGAAAACCGGCGCAGGACGTCGCGCAAGGACGCGGCGGTGAAGAAGAATTCCTGCTTGAGGCGCAACTCCTTGCCCTGTTCGGTGGTGTCGTCCGGATAGAGCACGCGGCTGATCGTGCGGGCCAGCGCCTCGGGTGCTGCGGCCCCGGCGAAATCGCCTTTGTTGAAGGCGTCGAGGTCGAAATTGCTGAGCGCTTCGGCGCTCCACAGGCGCAGGGTGTTGGCCCATTTGCCCTGCCAGCCAATCACCGGCGTGTCATAGGCTTTGGCGACAACCGCGTTGTCCGGTGTCCAGACCGCCGAGCGGCCATCCTCGGTGACCGAACCGCCAAAGCCGATGCGGAACGCGGCTTCGGGGCGGGCAAATTCCCAACCGTGGCTTTGGCGCAGCCAATCCTCGGCGGTCTCGATCTGGCGGCCATCGGGGCCAAAGCTCTGGCGAAACAGCCCGTGTTCGTAGCGGATTCCATAGCCATAGGCCGGGCAGGCGAGGGTCGACATGGAATCGAGGAAGCAGGCCGCCAATCGACCCAGACCGCCATTGCCAAGCGCGGCGTCGGGCTCATCATTCAAGACCGTGTGAAAATCATGGCCCAACCCGGTGACCGCCTCATGCGCGGCGTCGGTCAGGCCAAGGTTCATCACCGCGTCCTCCAAAAGACGCCCGATCAGGAATTCCATCGACAGATAGTAGACGCGCTTGGACTGAGCGGCATAAGTGGCACGGGTGGCGCGGAACCAGGGCTCGATCACGCGGTCACGGATCGCCATCGTCAGCGCCATGCGCATGTCATAGACACTGGCGTGGGCGAGGTCCTTGCCTTGGGTGAATTCGATATGCTTGAGGATCGACTCGCGCAACTGCGTGGCACTCATGGGCAACATGTCCTTACTGATCGCGGTTGGATTCCAGCCGCTCATGCCACTGGTGCCCTTGTCAAACGTCATTGAACGCATCGTCTTCATTCCCTGCTCCTGTCTCTCTCGCGCCTTGGCGAGTCACCTGTTGATCAGCGCCCCATGGTTCGCTTCTGACCCGTTGATCGTTCATGATCGGGGCAAAAACCGGGCAAGGATCGGCAGGTTTGTGGACAAAAGCAGGGTTATTTAGCGGGCAATGACCGATTTCGGGCGTTCTCGGCCCGAAATCACGGGTTCCTTACCGTGTGGCCTCGGTCAGGCGGCGGCTCACATAGGTCTTCACATGCTCCAGCATGGGATTCATATAAGCCTCCTCGTCGCGGAAGAAGTGATCCGACCCTTCGATCTCGGTGTGGGTGATCGTGATGCCCTTCTGCTCATGCAGCTTGGACACCAGATTGGCCACGTCCTTGGGGGGCGCGATACGGTCGGCGGTGCCGTTGATGATCAGGCCCGACGCAGGGCAGGGCGCCAGGAAGCTGAAGTCATAAAGATTGGCCGGAGGCGCCACCGACACGAACCCGGTGATGTCCGGACGGCGCATCAGCAACTGCATCCCGATCCACGCGCCAAAGCTGAACCCCGCCACCCAGCAATGACGGCTGTTCTGGTTCATGGATTGCAGATAATCCAAGGCGGCGGCGGCATCGCTGAGTTCGCCAATCCCTTGGTCATACTCGCCTTGGCTGCGACCGACACCGCGAAAATTGAACCGCAGCACCGAGAACCCCATCTGGTGGAACGCGTAATGCAGGTTATAGACCACCTTGTTGTTCATCGTTCCGCCAAACTGCGGATGCGGATGCAACACAACGGCAATCGGTGCGTCACGATTCGGTTGAGGGTGATAGCGGCCTTCGAGGCGGCCATCAGGGCCAGCAAAAATCACTTCGGGCATCCGGGGACCTTCTGCGCGTTCGGGCGGGTTCCAGTGCCGGGCTTCCATTGTTGACAAAAGAAGTCGGCATATCTAGAACGGTTCTAATTTCTGCCCCAGAACTGGGCGCAGACTCGGTATGAGCGGTCTAGCAGTTATGCAAACCCGCGCAAAACGTCAATGTTTATGCACCCCATTGTCTGTGGGGCAAGGGTCAATACCATGAAGCTCTCGACGAAAGGCCGCTATGCGATGGTTGCGATGGTCGATCTGGCCCTTTTGGTGCGCAGTTCGGGCGGAAAGCATGTTTCGCTGGCGGAAATTGCCCGCCGCCAAGATGTCTCGCAAGCGTATCTGGAACAGCTTTTTGTGAAATTGCGCCGGGCAGGGTTGGTCGAATCGGTGCGCGGGCCGGGCGGTGGCTATCGTCTGGCGCGTGATGCGGACAATATTCGCGTGTCCGAAGTGTTGGAAGCGGTCGAGGAAACCGTCAACGCCATGGCCTTGGGGGCCGGGGCGTCGGGCGGGGTGTCGGGCAGCCAGGCGCAATCCATGACCAATCGCCTGTGGGAGAGCCTGTCGGCGCAGGTCTATGTGTTCCTGCACCAGACCACGTTGGCCGACATTGCCGGAAACACGCTGAAACCGTGCCCCGCCGTGCCGGGATTGTTTCAGGTGACCATATGAGCACACGCGTCTATCTCGATTGGAACGCCAGCACCCCGCTGCGAGCCGAGGCCAAGGCCGCGATGATCGCCGCCTTGGACGTGACCGGCAATGCGAGTTCGATTCATGCCGAAGGCCGCGTCGTGCGGGGCTTGATCGAACGCGCACGGGCGCAAGTCGCCGCGGCTTTGGGGGCGGACGGGGCGGATATCGTGTTCACCTCGGGAGCAACCGAGGCGGCGGCCTTGGCCTGCGCCGGGCGCGACCTGCATTGTGCGGGCATCGAGCATGATGCCGTCGCGGCCTGGTGCCAGACGGACGTGCCAACCGCACCCTCGGGCCAAGTGACCCTGAGCGACCCGGCCCGGTCGGCGCTTCAATTGGCCAATTCCGAAACCGGTGTGGTTCAGGACCTGCCGACCGGACTGGCGGTCAGTGATCTGACCCAGGCCTTTGGCAAGCTGCCTTTCGCCTTCAACTGGCTGGGCGTCGATATGGGTTTGGTCAGCGCGCACAAGCTTGGTGGCCCCAAGGGCGTCGGGGCTGTGGCAATCCGGCAAGGCCTTGATGTGAAAGCGCAAATCAAAGGTGGCGGACAAGAGATGGGGCGCCGTGCCGGGACCGAGAACCTGCTGGGCATCGTCGGATTCGGGGCCGCCGCCGAAGCCGCCGCCCGCGATCTTGCGGATGGGGAGTGGGACAAAATCGCGCAGGTCCGAAATATTCTGGAACAGGCTCTGGAAGCGGACTGCCCAGGGGTTATCTTTCTTGGCAAGGACCAGCCTCGGCTGCCGAACACGATCTGCATGATCGCCCCGGGCTGGAAAGGCGAGACGCAGGTCATGGCCATGGATTTGGCCGGGTTCGCGGTTTCCGCGGGGTCAGCCTGTTCCTCGGGCAAGGTCTCGGTCAGCCGGGTTCTGCGGGCGATGGGGCACAGCGACATCAACGCCGGATCGGCCTTGCGCGTGTCCTTCGGCCCGGAGACGCGCACCGAGGACGTGCTACGATTTGCGGCGACCTATGCCAAGGCTTGGGCTCGGACGCGCGATAGACTTCAACAGGCAGGTTCAAACCTGCCGCGACACAAGACGGGATGACGCAAATGGCAGCTTTGGACAAATCGGTTGAGGTGCGTGACGGCGTCGATCGCGAGACGGTGGAAACCGTGCAGTCGATGGCCGGCAAATACAAGCACGGCTGGGAAACCGAGATCGAAATGGAGTTTGCCCCCAAAGGGTTGAACGAAGACATCGTGCGCTTGATTTCCGCCAAGAATGGCGAGCCCGAGTGGATGACCGAGTGGCGCTTGCAGGCGTATCGTCGCTGGCTAGAGATGGAATCCCCCGACTGGGCGATGCTGGAAATCCCTGAAATCGATTATCAGGACCAGTATTACTACGCCAAACCCAAGAGCATGATGGAAAAACCCAAGTCGCTGGATGACGTCGATCCAAAGCTGTTGGCGACTTATGCCAAACTTGGGATTCCCTTGCAGGAACAAGCAGTTCTGGCGGGTGTTGAAGGTGCGGAACTGCCGCGTAAAGTCGCCGTGGATGCCGTGTTTGACTCGGTCAGTGTTGGCACGACGTTCAAGGATGAGCTTAAAAAGGCCGGTGTGATCTTCTGTTCGATCACCGAAGCGGTGCGGGAATATCCGGACTTGGTGAGGAAATACCTTGGCACGGTTGTGCCAATGTCAGACAATTATTTCGCAACCTTGAACTGCGCGGTTTTCACCGATGGTTCCTTTGTGTACGTCCCCGAGGGGGTGCGCTGCCCGATGGAGCTGAGCACCTATTTCCGGATCAACGCCGAAAATACCGGCCAGTTCGAACGCACGCTGATCATCGCCGAAAAGGGCGCGTATGTCTCCTATCTCGAGGGATGTACGGCCCCCAAGCGCGACACGACGCAGCTTCATGCGGCCGTGGTCGAGATCGTGATTCTGGAGGATGCCGAGGTCAAATACTCGACGGTTCAGAACTGGTATCCGGGCGACGAAGAGGGCAAGGGCGGCATTTACAACTTCGTGACCAAACGTGCCGACTGCCGCGAGGACCGCGCGAAAGTGATGTGGACGCAGGTCGAAACCGGTTCGGCGATCACCTGGAAATACCCGTCCTGCATTTTGCGCGGTGATGATACCTCGGGTGAATTCTACTCGATCGCGATCACCAACAACTGGCAGCAGGCCGATACCGGCACCAAGATGATCCATCTGGGCAAGAACTCCAAGTCGCGGATCGTGTCCAAGGGGATTTCCGCGGGACACGCGCAGAATACGTATCGTGGTCTAGTTAGTATGCATCCCAAGGCCTTGAATTCGCGCAACTATACGCAATGCGACAGTCTGCTGATCGGCGATCTTTGTGGCGCGCACACCGTGCCATACATCGAGGTGCGTAACGCATCGAGCCGCGTGGAGCATGAAGCGACAACCTCGAAAGTGGACGACGACCAACTGTTTTACTGCCGCCAGCGCGGCATGGACGAAGAGGAAGCCGTGGCATTGGTGGTCAATGGATTCTGCCGCGATGTGTTGCAGGCCCTGCCGATGGAATTTGCCATGGAAGCTCAGGCGCTTGTTGCCATTTCTCTCGAAGGATCGGTCGGGTGACGTATTGGGATTTCGTCAAATCTGAAGCCCGCCTCGCGCCGATCTTCTTTGCGGTTTTTATCGTTGTCGGCGTCTTCATGGACATGGTCGTCTGGCAAGACCCTGTCCGCTGGGCCGAACGACTTGGTGTTTCGGTCATTATGACAATCATCTTTGTGTTGTGGTCCGCGCGCCGAAAAATGAAAAGTTCGCAATGAAAAATAAAGCGATATCAGAGTCCATCGACGGTACATCCATCTCGGGCAATACGGCGAATTCGGGCTGAAGGGGACGAATATATGAACTGGAAATGGCTGCTAAGCGCCGGCGAACCCAGACCTCGGTATGTGCTTTTGGTGGCGATCGGTGTGGTTCTGATGATGTCCTTGACCTATCCGATTTGGTACCCGGGGGGGCGTGGCATGGCGGCTTTTGTGGCCATTGCGGCTGTCATACTAAGCCATCTCTCTGCCAAATCAATCATGCGGAAATGAACGCGAAAACGGAATATGATCATGTTGAACATCAACAACTTGCACGTCGAACTTGAGAATGAAGATAAAGCCATCCTCAAAGGTCTGACATTGAATATCGAGGCCGGCAGCGTCCATGCGATCATGGGGCCGAACGGATCGGGCAAATCGACGCTGTCCTATGTTCTGTCGGGCAAGGATGGCTACGAAGTCATGAGCGGTTCGGCGACCTTGGACGGCGAAAACCTGTTGGACATGGCCCCCGAAGAGCGTGCCGCCGCTGGCCTGTTCCTGGCGTTCCAATATCCGGTCGAAATTCCCGGGGTGGGTAACATGACCTTTTTGCGCACCGCGGTGAACGCGCAGCGCAAAGCGCGAGGTGAGCCGGAGTTGTCGGCGGGTGAGTTTCTGAAGCAGGTCCGCGCCAAGGCCAAGGAATTGAACATTGACGCGGACATGCTGAAGCGGCCGGTCAATGTTGGCTTCTCGGGTGGTGAGAAAAAGCGCAACGAGATCCTGCAAATGGCGATGTTGGAACCGCGGATGTGCATCCTCGATGAGACGGACTCGGGCCTCGACGTGGACGCCATGAAGCTGGTTGCGGATGGCGTGAATGCGCTGCGCTCGGAAGGACGCGCCTTTCTGGTGATCACCCATTATCAGCGGTTGCTCGATCATATCAAACCGGATGTCGTTCATATTCTGGCCGACGGTCGGATCATCAAATCGGGCGGGCCTGAGCTGGCGCTGGAGGTGGAAACCAATGGCTATGCGGGCATCTTGGCTGAGGTAGAGGCATGAACACCGCGGTTGCACACAGCCCCCGTGCGGCAAGGTTTGCCGCGCGGTTGGTGGCGACAGAGGCGGCATTGGCACCTTTGCAAATGCCCACTTCGGCAGCGTGGTTGAGGCGCGCCCGCGAAGGCGCGATGGCGCGGCTGAAAGGCATGGGATTGCCGGAAAAGCGCGACGAATACTGGCGCTATACGGATCCTGCACGGCTGCTCACCTCGCCGGCACCGTCGGCAAAGGTTTTCGATGCCTCCGATGAGCCCGCCGTCTTCGGGGCGATTGATCGGCTGCAATTGGTCTTTGTTGACGGGGTTTTCGATGCCGACGCATCAGACGATTTCGCCAGCGAAGGGTTGGAAATCAGCCGTCTGGCCGAAGTCGGTCAAACCGATATCCACTGGTCGCAAGAGCTTTATGGCGTGCTTGAGTCCGAGGGCCACAACCCGGTTGCGCGCCCCTTGGCGGCGCTGAATTCGGCAATGGCGAGTGACGGGGTCTTGATCCGCGCGACGCGGCGCGTTGAACGGCCGGTTTCGTTGGTGTATTTGCGTCGCGATCCCGGCGCCGAGATGGTTTTGCACCATGTCATTCGCGTCGAGTCCGGCGCGGAAATGACATTGCTGGAAAGCGGACCGGGTGCGGCGCGATCCTCGATCGTGATGGAAGCCGAGATTGGCGACGGTGGGACGCTGCATCACGTCCGCACCATGGGCCGCGACCATGAACGTGTCGCCACGACCCATATTTTCGCGCGTTTGGGTACGGCATCGAATTTGAAATCCTTCACGCTTTCGGTCAATGGCGCGTTGGTGCGCAACGAGGCCATGATCTGGATGCACGGCGCCGATGCCTCGGCCCATATCGCCGGGGCGGCGATGGGCGACGGTGCATTTCACCATGACGATACGGTGTATGTGACCCACTCGGCCCCCAATTGCGAAAGTCGCCAAGTGTTCAAGAAAGTCCTGCACAACGGCGCAATCGGCGTGTTTCAGGGCAAGATCATGGTCGAGCGGGCCGCGCAATTGACGGATGGCTATCAGATCAGCCAGTCATTGCTGATGGATGAGCGGTGTCAGTTTCTGGCCAAACCCGAGCTGGAGATCTACGCTGACGATGTGAAATGCTCGCACGGTTCGACCTCGGGCGAGATCAACCCTGATCAGTTGTTCTATCTTCGGGCGCGCGGCGTATCGGAGGCCGAGGCCAAACACTTGCTGATCCTGTCGTTCCTCAGTCAGGCGCTGGACGAAATTGCCCGCGACGATCTGGCCGACGATATGCGGGTGCGCCTGCAAGGTTGGCTGGAACGGCATAGCGACTGAGGCGGTGTCGGTTACCTCTGACATGCTGCGCAGTTACCGCACCCCGCGCGCGGTGGTGCGCGGGCTCAATCAAGGGTCGCGTCGCGAGGCGCGAATCCTTGTGTATCTGATGCTGGCCTGCGCGCTGTTCTTTGTCGCGCAGTGGCCGGGGATTGCGCGTTCGGCGCAGTTGGACGAATCTCAACCCTTCGAGGCGCGCATGAGCGGCGCGCTGTTTGGCGTCATGTTCATCGCGCCCTTGGTGTTCTATGGCATCGCTGGCGTGCTCACGCTGCTCTTGCGCGTGTTCGTCGCCAAAGTTGACGGGTTTGACATACGCCTCGCGTTGTTCTGGGCGTTGCTGGTTGTCAGTCCTTTGTCGCTGTTGCAGGGATTGGTCACCGGGATCATTGGTCAAGGCCCGCAAGCCCTGGCGACCGGGATTGTCATTTTTGCCGTCTTCCTGATGGTGCTGGTTGCCGGTCTGCGGGTTGCCCTTGAAGCGGCGCTTGCGCGGGGCTAGAGGGGCGCAATGATACAGAACATGAGCCTTGTTGCACTGCTGCGCTTGTCGGTCGCTGACCCGATCGCCGGTGGCCGCGCGATCATCGCGCTGCGACCGAGCCTGCAACTGCGGTGGATGCTGCTGATGGCCGCGATTCTGGTGTCGGTTGTGCTGATCTATGTGCTGCCGATCCTGACCGGCGAGGCCGATAAGATGCCGTCGCCGTGGTCGTTCGCGGCGGGGCAGGCAGCGCTGAATGTGCTGGTGGTCTGCTTGGTGGCCTATGTCGGGCGTGGATTTGGCGGAACCGGATCGTTTGCCGATGCCTTGTTGCTGATGGGGTGGTTGCAAGCCGTCACCGTCATCATGTTGATCGGGCAACTTGCGGTAATCGTCGTGATCCCGATGCTCGGTTTTCCCGTGACGATGGTGTCAATCGTCGTGTCCTTGTGGATGTTGACCGGTTTCATCTGTGCCTTGCATGGGTTTCGGTCACGGATTTTGGTGCTGATGGGCGGGATCATGGTGTTTTCAATCACCACGTTCGTTCTGGCCTTTGTCTTGCTGTTTCTTGGATTTGATTTCGCAGAGGTGCCCAATGCTTGATGTCGAACGAGTCCGGGGTGATTTTCCCATTCTGTCGAGAACCGTGAACGGGCGCCCGTTGGTGTATCTCGACAGCGGTGCGTCCGCGCAAAAGCCCCAGGTGGTGATTGACGCGATGAACCGCGCCTATTCCCATGAATATTCCAATGTTCACAGGGGCTTGCACTACCTCTCGAACCTCGCGACCGATCAATACGAGGCGGTGCGCGGCAAGGTACAGCGTTTTCTGAACGCCGGGTCCGAAACCGAGATCCTGTTCACCTCGGGCACGACCGAGGCGATCAATCTGATCGCCTACGGCTGGGCCATGCCCCGGATGCAGGCCGGTGACGAGATTGTTCTGTCGGTGATGGAGCATCACGCGAATATCGTGCCATGGCATTTCCTGCGCGAGCGGCAAGGCGTGAAGCTGGTGTGGGTTGAGCTTGAACCAGACGGCAGCCTGGATCCGGCACGGGTTCTGGCGGCCATCACGCCACGCACCAAACTGGTTGCCGTGACCCATATGTCAAACGTTTTGGGCACCGTCGTTGACATCAAGACCATCGCCGCCGGCGCGCGCGCATTGGGTGTGCCGGTGCTGGCCGATGGATCGCAAGCGGCGGTGCACATGCCGGTTGATGTGCAAAATCTCGGCGTCGATTTCTACCCCATCACCGGCCACAAACTGTATGGTCCGTCGGGCTCGGGCGCGATCTATGTGAGCCATGCCCGTCAAGCCGAGATGCGGCCCTTTCTGGGCGGCGGTGACATGATCCGCGAGGTCACGCGCGACACCGTGATTTACAACGATCCGCCACACAAGTTCGAGGCGGGAACCCCGGGAATCGTTCAACAAATCGGCATGGGCGTTGCGTTGGACTACATGATGGACCTGGGCCTTGCGGCGATCGCGGCTCATGAGCGGGATCTGGCATCCTATGCGTCTGACCGCCTCAAGGGATTGAACTGGCTGACACTTCAGGGCGACGCGCCGGAAAAGGGCGGAATTTTCTCTTTTACCATGAACAACGGCGCACATGCCCATGATATCTCGACGATTCTGGACAAAAAGGGGATTGCGGTCAGAGCCGGACAACATTGCGCCGGGCCCTTGATGGATCATCTGGGCATCACCGCATCCTGCCGCGCATCCTTCGCACTGTACAACACCCGCGCCGAGGTTGACGCCTTGGTCGAGGGGTTGGAATTTTGCCATGAGTTGTTTGGGTGATACGCTGATATTCCGCGTAAATGCAGTGAGAATCGCAATTGCGCCGCCCGCGCAGAGACCCTATACACCACCTCAGGCACCCGTAGCTCAGCTGGATAGAGCGCTGCCCTCCGAAGGCAGAGGTCACACGTTCGAATCGTGTCGGGTGCACCATTTTCCGAAAATTGCCGCCTGCAGAGTGGTGTGCATGACCTACTTGCAGGCCGCCGTGGCGGTTCCTGGGCAATCGAGGTTTTTCCAACAAAACCGCTTTTCGCAATAGATTGTGCAGGCAAAGCGTGGGTATGCGCCACGATCGGTTGGATCGTGGCGCCAGATGTCATGCGCTTGGCGGGATAAAGGCGGTGGCTTCGATTTCGACCAAGGCCTCGTCTTCGATCAGGTCTTTGACGACCAGCATCGACATCGCCGGGAAATGTTTACCGAAAACATCGCGGTAGGCCCTGCCGATCTCGCGCTGATTCGCGAGATATTCGGCTTTGTCTTTGACGAACCATGTCAATCGCCCGACGTTTTCCACCGAGCCGCCTGCGGTTGTGACGATGGCGGCGATGTTCTCCAGAGTTTGTCGCATCTGGGCGGCGAAATCCTTGGCGACAAAGACTTTATCCGCGTTCCAGCCGATCTGACCACCAATGTGCAGCGTGCCGTCCGGCATCAGCATCCCGTTTGCGTAGCCAAGGGCAGGCGCCCATCCTTCGGGTTGAATCGTTCTCGGGGACATACCAAGTTCCTCTTTTTGGTTGAGTGCGCTCACAGTTCGCCGCGCAGATGCCAGAGTTCAGGGAAAAGCTCGACTGCAAGCATACGACGCAGATAGTGCACGCCCGCCGTCCCACCGGTGCCGCGTTTGAAGCCGATGATGCGCTCGACGGTCGTCACATGATTGAACCGCCAACGCCGGAAATAATCCTCGAGATCAACCAGTTTTTCGCCCAATTCATAGAGCGTCCAGTATTGATCGACATCCTCGTAAACGATTTTCCACCGCGCCTGAATTTCGGGTTCGGCCTCATGCGGGGTCCTCAGTTGCGGCGCGGGCATGTGGTCCAATGAGCCGTCAAGCTCTTGAAAAAGATAGCGAATGACCTCGTCATAGAAGCTGGGACGGTTCAATTCGTCGGATAAGAGCTTGTGTACCTCGGGGACGTGCTCATGCGGTTGCAGCATATTGGCATTGCGGTTGCCCAACACATATTCAATCATCCGGTATTGATATGACTGAAAGCCGGACGATGGACCCAACGCATCGCGAAATTGGGAATAATCCGCCGGAGTCATGGTTCTCAAAACATCCCAAGCGTTGTTGAGTTGCTCAAAAATCCGACTGACGCGCGCCAGCATCTTGAACATCTTGGGCATGTTGCCGGATTTCAACGCGTTGCGCGCCGCCGATAACTCATGAATCGCGAGTTTCATCCACAGCTCGCTCGTCTGATGCTGAACGATGAACAACATCTCATCATGTGCCGTGCTTAGCGGGTGCTGCTGCGCCAGAACGGCGTCGAGGTGCAGGTAGTCGCCGTAGGACATCGCGCCCTTGAACGACATCTTTGCACCCTCTGTGGCAGGATCATAGGGCGGCTTGCTCATTTTGAATCTCGCAATCTAAAGCGTTGAATTTTCCCGCTTTCGGTCTTGGGCAAGGTTCTGACAAAGATGATCGAGCGTGGGTATTTATACGGTGCGATCATCTTTTTCACATGATCCTGCAGCCGTTTGACCAGCGCGTCATTGGGGGTTTCACCGACCCCCAGAACCACATGTGCCTGCACGATCGCGCCACGGTCCTCGTCTGGAATGCCAATGACCGCGCATTCCGCCACTGCCTCATGCGCCAAGAGCGCCGCCTCGACCTCGGGACCGGCGATGTTGTAGCCCGCCGACAGGATCATGTCGTCATCGCGGGCGGCAAAATGGAAATACCCGTCGTCGTCGCGCCAGAAGGCGTCACCCGAGATATTCCACCCGTCTTGCACATACTCTTGTTGTCGCTCGCCAAAAAGATAACGACACCCGGTTGGCCCGCGGACCGCCAACCGACCGACCTCATTTGGCGGCATTTCCGCACCATCAGGGCCGATTACCTTGGCCTCATAGCCGCCGACGGGTTTGCCGGTACAGGCGGGTTTGTGGTCCTCAAACCGGTTCGTGATGAAGATATGCAGCATCTCCGTCGCGCCGATCCCGTCGAGCATCGGTTTGCCGGTCTTGGCTTTCCACTCATCATAGACAGGGCCGGGCAGGGTCTCGCCGGCGGATACCGCCGCCCGGAGTGAGGATAGATCGGCGCCTTCGTCCATCGCCCGCAACATCGCGCGGTAGGCCGTCGGTGCGGTGAAGCAAACCGTGGCTTTGTATTTTTCGATGATCTCGACCATGTTCGGCGGTGACGCATTCTCCAACAAAGTCGCCGCCGCCCCATAGCGTAGAGGGAAAATCGCCAACCCGCCCAGCCCAAAGGTAAACGCCAATGGCGGTGAGCCGATGAAAACATCGTCAGGGTTCACGTTCAGAACCTCTTTGGCGTAGCCGTCTGCAATGATCAGTAGATCGCGGTGAAAATGTAGCGTTGCCTTGGGGTTACCTGTCGACCCTGATGTGAATCCGATCAAGGCCACATCGTCTTGCGCCGTATCGACGGCCTTGAACTGCACGGGTTTTTCCAGGGCCAGCCTGTCGAGTTCGGCATCGTGGTTCGAAGTTCCGTCGAAGCCGACCACAGCCTTGAGAAATTTGCTGGTCTTGGCGCAAATCGCCAATTCGTCCATCAAGCGCGTGTCGCAAAGCGCCAGCGAAATTTCGGCTTTGTCTATGTATTTCGATAGTTCCGACGCGCGCAGCATCGGCATCGTGTTGACGACAACCGCACCCACCTTGGTGGCGGCAAGCCAGCAGGCCACCATTGCCGGGTTGTTGGCCGATCGGATCAAGACCCGGTTGCCGGGCTTGACGCCCAGGTTTTCGACCAGAACATGTGCCAGCCGATTGGTCCAATCCGCAAGTTCCTTGTAGGTTCGCCGCCGGCCGTTGCCGATCAAGGCCGTATGATCACCAAACCCTTTGCGCACCATTGCGTCGGTCAGTTCGACACCCGCGTTCAGAATCGCAGGATAGGCAAATCCGTCCAGCAACAAATCAGGCCAAGTTTCCGGCGCGGGTAGATTGTCGCGGGTAAAAGTGTCGATATGCGCAGACGGGTGAAGCATGATCAAATCCCCTGAAGGTTCGCCAAGGTCTGTCGGGCAATGACCACGCGCTGGACGTCCGATGCGCCCTCATAGATACGCAAGGCCCTGATTTCACGATACAATCTCTCGACAATCTCGCCGGATTTCACACCGTCTCCGCCGTGCAACTGGACGGCTTTGTCAATGACATCCTGGGCGTGGTCAGTGGCAAAAAGCTTGGCCATCGCGGCCTCGCGTGTGACGCGTGGGGCGCCGCTGTCCTTGGTCCAGGCCGCGCGGTAGACAAGCAGTGCCGAGGCATCCACATCGACCGCCATATCGGCGATATGGCCTTGCACCATTTGCAATTCCGACAAAGGCGCGCCCTGAACGCGCCGCGTTGTGACGCGGATCAATGCCTCATCAAGGGCGCGACGGGCAAAACCCAGTGCTGCCGCCGCGACTGTCGAGCGGAACACATCGAGCACCGACATCGCAATCCGGAACCCACCGCCCGGTGTGCCCAGCAGAGCCGAGGCAGGGATCCGACAATCGCTGAAACGCAGCGTCGCCAAGGGGTGAGGCGCGATGGTCTCCAGGCGCTCGACAACCTCGAAACCGGGCAATCCAGCGGGTACAATGAAGGCCGATAGGCCACGCGCGCCGGGGGCTTCTCCGGTGCGGGCGAACAGCGTATAGACGTCCGCGATCCCCCCATTCGAGATCCATGTCTTGTCGCCGTTCAGCACATAGTCATTGCCGTCCCGCGTGGCGGTAAAGGTGCCGTTGGCGACGTCCGAGCCTGATTGCGGCTCGGTCAGGGCAAAGGCCGAGATGGCCTTGCCCGACCGCGTCAAAGGCAACCATTCGGCCTGCTGATCAGGTGTTCCGAACAGAGAAATAGCCCCAGTACCAAGGCCTTGCATGGCGAAGCTAAAGTCAGACAATCCATCATGCCGGGCCAGCGTTTCGCGGATCAAGCACAGGGATCGCACATCGAGCGGTGCCGAACTGCCTGGCTCAACGGCCGAATGACGCAAAAATCCGGCGTCGCCCAGACGCGCAACAATATCGCGACAGGCCGCGTCCGTGTCCGAATGGTCAATGTCTGACAATTCGGTTGCGGCCCAGTCTTCAAGCTCGGCTGACAGCGCGCGATGGTTCTCTTCAAAGAACGGCCAATCAAGGAAGGTTTTGTCGGCCATCAGTTGCCCTCGAACACAGGTTTTTGCTTGGCGACAAAGGCATGATAGGCGCGGTGGAAATCTTGCCCCTGCATACAGATCGCCTGAGCTTGCGCCTCGGCCTCGATGGCTTGCTCAAGGCTCATGGACCATTCCTGAACCAGCATGGTCTTGGTCATCATGTTGGCGAAACCCGGCCCCTCGGCGATGCGCGTTGCGAAGTCTTGCGCCGTGGTCAACAGGTCTTCGGCGGGGACCACACGGTTGAAAAAGCCCCAGTTCAGCCCTTCCTCGGCACTCATCGAGCGGCCCAGATACAGCAATTCCGCCGCGCGGGTCTGGCCGATGATGCGCGGCAGGATGGCGCAGGCCCCCATGTCGCAACCCGCAAGCCCGACGCGGTTGAACAGAAATGCTGTCTTGGCCTCGGGCGTTGCGACCCGCAAATCCGAGGCCATGCTGATGATCGCGCCAGCCCCGGCGCAAATTCCGTCAACCGCGGCGATGATCGGTTTTCCGCAGGAAATCATCGCCTTGACAAGATCACCGGTCATGCGCGTGAAGGCCAACAGCTCTTTCATCGACATTTTGGTCAGTGGGCCAATGATGTCGTGAACATCACCGCCAGAGCTGAAATTGCCGCCGTTTGGCGCGAAAATCACCGCCTTGACCTCGTCGTCATAGGACAGGTCGCGGAACCAGTCGCGCAATTCCGCATAGCTTTCAAAGGTCAGCGGGTTTTTGCGCTCTGGTCGGTCCAGAGACACCGTCGCGATGCCGCCGTCTATCGCGCACTTGAAATGGGTTACGTCGCTTCGCATGTCAGGCGCGCTCCTCTTGAGATTGGGACAGGGGGTCGCGGGGTGAGGCCGCCGGAAGTTTCGCACTCATACCTCGCCCCCCGACAGACTAAGGGCGTGTCCGTTCACCGATTTCGCCGCGTCCGAGGCCAGCCAGAGGGCCGCATCGGCGACCTCGGACGGGTCGATCAAGCGGCCTTGCGGGTTGCCCGAGACGACCATCTTGGTGGCGCGTTCACGGTCGATGTCAAATCGTGCCATCAGGCCGGTGATCGCCGTGTCCGCCATGTCGGTATCGACAAACCCGGGGCAGATCGCGTTGCAGGTCAAGCCGCGTTTGGCAACCTCTTGCGCGAGGCTTCGCACGAGCCCCAGAACCCCGTGTTTCGCGGCGGCATAGGCGGCAATATTGGCCCCGCCTTTCAGCGAGGCGGTCGAGGCAATGGCGATCAGACGCCCCTGAACCGGCATCTCGCGCAGTGCCTCGCGGAAGGTGAGGAACGTGCCCGTCAGGTTCACCGACAGCGTGGTGTTCCATTGCGCCAACGTGGTGTCCGCGAGCTTGCTGGCGATCCCCGAGCCAGCATTGGCGATGACCACGTCATAAGGCTTGTCAAACAGGGCCGCGACCGAGGCCTCGTCGGTGACATCGGCAATGCGCGTGGTGATCTTGTGACCTTCGGCCGCCTCGGTCAAAGGCTCGCGCCGACGCCCGGCGATGGTGACGTCATAGCCTGCCGCGGCAAAGCTGTGCGCGATGGCGCGGCCAATCCCGGTGCCGCCGCCGGTGACAAGAACCCGCCTCATGCGCGCAAAACCTCGGTCTCCTTGTCGGCCAGCCGCCAGGCCTGATCGCGGCCCGCCTCATAGGGTACCGGCCAGGCCGCAAAGCGGTCGCCAAGTTTGGTGGCCTCGTGCAGCGTCCAATACGGGTCCGCCAGATGCGGGCGACCCACCGCCACCAGATCGGCGCGACCCGCCATCAGGATGGAGTTCGCGTGATCGGCCTCGAAGATGTTGCCGACGGCCATGGTCTTGATCCCGGTCTCGTTGCGGATGCGGTCCGAGAAGGGGGTCTGGAACATGCGGCCATAAACGGGCTGCCCGTCAATCGTGGTCTGACCAGCCGAGACGTCGATGATATCGGCACCCGCATCGCTGAAGGCGCGGGCGATCTCCACGGCATCATCAGGCGTGATACCGTCCGCACCAACCCAATCATTCGCGGAAATCCGCACCGACATCGGCTTGCCCTGTGGCCAGACGGCGCGCATCGCGGTGAACACTTCCAACGGATAGCGCAAGCGGTTTTCCAGACTGCCGCCGTACTCATCCGTGCGGTGGTTCGAGGTGGGCGAAATAAAGGATGACAGCAAATAGCCGTGCGCCGCGTGCAGTTCGATCATGTCAAACCCGGCGCGCTCGGCCATCTGCGCCGAGGCCACGAATTGCGCTTTGATCGTGTCCATATCGGCGCGGGTCGCGGCGCGCGGCATGGCGTTTTGCGGCGACCAGGCAAGGTCCGAGGCCGAGACCAGGTCCCAATTGCCCTCGGCCAAGGGCAGATCCATCCCCTCCCAACCCAGATTGGTCGAGCCTTTGCGCCCGGAATGGCCGATCTGGCAGCAGATCCTCGCGTCGGTCTCGCTGTGGACGAACTGCGTGAGGCGGGACCATGCGGCTTCGTGTTCGGGCGCATAGAGCCCCGGGCAGCCCGGCGTGATGCGCCCGGTGTCGGACACGCAGGTCATTTCGGTGTAGACCAATCCAGCGCCGCCTTTGGCGCGCTCGCCATAGTGGATCAGGTGCCAATCGGTCGGGCAGCCATCGACAGCCTTGTATTGCGCCATCGGCGAGACGACGATGCGGTTTTTCAACGCCATATCGCGCAACTGGAAGGGGGCGAACATCGGCGCGCGCACCGGGGCGTCTGGCGATACTCCGGCTTGTGTCTGAAACCATTTTTCCGCCGATTTCAACCATTCCGGATCGCGCAGCCGCAGGTTTTCATGGCTGATGCGTTGCGAACGGGTCAGCAGGGAATAGTTGAACTGCACCGGATCCAGATCAAGATAGCGCTCGACTTGTTCGAACCATTCCAGAGAGTTGCGCGCCGCTGATTGCAAGCGGAGCACCTCGACCCGGCGCTCGGCCTGATAGCGTTCAAAGGCGCGCTCCAGCGTGGCCTCGTTTTGCACCAGATCGGCCAGCGCAATCGCACTGTCAAACGCCAGCCGCGACCCCGAGCCAATCGAGAAATGCGCGGTGGCCGAGGCATCGCCCAGCAGCACGACGTTCTTGTGGTACCATTTTTCGCACAGCACACGCGGGAAGTTCATGAATACCGCCGAGCCGCGCAGGTGGGCGGCGTTCGACATCAACTCATGTCCGCCCAGATGATCGGCAAAGACTGCGCGGCAGGTTTCGACGATTTCCTCTTTGGTCATGTGCTCAAAGCCGAAATTGTCCCAGGTATCCTGAGCGCATTCGACAATGAAAGTCGCGGTGCTGTCATCGAATTGATAGACATGCGCCCAGATCCAGCCATGCGGCGTTTTCTCGAAGATGAAGGTAAACGCGTCGTCGAATTTCTGATGCGTGCCCAGCCAGATGAATTTGCAGGCGCGGATCTCGATTTCCGGCTTGAAATGCTCGGCGTATTCGGTGCGCACGGCGGAATTGATGCCGTCGCAGGCGACCACCAGATCATACTCTTTGCGCAAGGATTCGGCGGTGTCGAACACGGTTTCGAATTGCAGCGTGACACCCAACTCGCGGGCGCGTTCCTGCAACAGTATCAGCATCTGCTTGCGACCAATCCCGGCAAACCCATGCCCGCCCGAAACGGTGCGCACCCCGTCATGCACTACCGCGATATCATCCCAATAGGCGAAATGATCGCGGATTGCCTTGGCGCTGACCGGATCATTGTCGTGCAGGTTGTCCAGCGCGTCGTCCGACAGCACCACGCCCCAGCCAAAGGTGTCGTTGGCCTTGTTGCGTTCGATGACGGTGACGTCGTGATTGGGGTCGCGCAACTTCATCGAAATCGCAAAATAGAGCCCCGCTGGCCCGCCACCCAAACAAGCAATGCGCATCAAACGTCCCCTTGAAGCCATGGCGATTCGTCGCTCGCCGTCGGGGAATGCTAGGGTGAGCGGCGATTTGCTTCAAGTTTAAAATATCGCATCGCGCGGCGTTTTTTGGCCGCCCGCGTCATGCGATCGGGGCATTCTGGCGCAGGTCGATCAAGACCTCGGCGGCAATGTCAAAGGAGCGGATGCGGGCCTCTGGGTCATGGATCATGCCAGTGATCATCAACTCGTCGGGCTGATAGCGGTCAATCAGGCCGCGCAACTGTGTCCTGACCGAGCTTGCCGACCCGGTTGCCGAACACGACAGGGCTTGTTGCACTTGCGACAGCACATTGGCGGGAACGTGGGCGCTGATATCCTCGACCGGGCGGGGCAGTTTGCCGGGGGTTCCGCTGCGCAACCGGGCAAAGGCCAGGATTTGCGAGGTGCGCAGATAGGCGGCTTTTTCATCGCTCTCAGCCGCGCAAACACCTGCCGCGACCATCGCATAAGGCCGTGCCAGATACGGCGAGGGGCGGAAGGTTCGGCGATAGATTTCAAGCGCTTGCTCCAGCATCGCGGGCGCGAAATGCGAGGCAAACGCGTAGGGCAGGCCCAGATGTGCCGCAAGCTGCGCACCGTAAAGGCTGGAGCCCAGAATCCACACCGGCACATGCGTGCCCGCGCCCGGAATGGCCCGAACGCGGGCGTTTTCCGGTGTATCGCCGAAATAGCCCAGCAATTCCAGCACGTCCTGCGGGAAACTGTCCTCGGGGGCCATGTGACGACGCAATGCGCGGGCGGTGGCCATGTCGGTGCCCGGCGCGCGACCAAGTCCCAGATCAATGCGACCGGGGAACAGGGTTTCGAGCGTGCCGAATTGCTCGGCGATCACCAAAGGGGCGTGGTTGGGCAACATGATGCCGCCCGCGCCGACCCGCATGCGGCTGGTTTTCGCGGCCACATGCCCGATCAACACCGAGGTCGCGGCGCTGGCAATACCGGGCATGTTGTGATGCTCGGCCAGCCAGAAGCGGTGATATCCGGCGATTTCAGCGGCTTGCGCCAAAGCGACGGTGTTGGCAAGCGCCTGTGTCGCGGCGCTGCCTTCGGCAACGGGCGACAGATCGAGAAGGGAAAAATGGTGCATGATGCCTCCGGTTACCCCTCATCTAATGCCCGGAACGCGGGGTTCCAAGGGGCGCGGGCGGGCTTACAGATCCAGCGTGAGGGTTCCGCCTTCCTCTGCCGCGCGCGATTGGCAGGTGATGATGGTCTGCGCGCGCTGCGCCTTGGACAGCACGAAATCGCGATGCTCCACCGCGCCGGATACCAGACCACATTTGCATACGCCGCACAGCCCATCCGAGCATTTCACGTCAACCGGGATGCCAGCGGCGGTCAGGGCATCGGCGATGGTCTGCGCGGCGGATACCGGCAACTCCCGACCAGAGCGCGACAGGACAATCTTGAATGGGTGGTTCACATAATCCGGCTGTTCGGGCACCGAGAAATACTCGAGATGGCGCGCGTCTTCCGGGAAACCGAGGCGCTCGGCAGCCTCCATCACGCCTGCCATATAGCGATCCGGCCCGCAGGTGTAGACATGCCAGCCGGGTTGATAGCCTGTCAGGATCGCGTCCAGGTCAGCCCGCGACCCTTGATCCGAGAAATGCAGATGCAGCTTGTCCGCCCAAGGCACCGCCGCCAATTCGGCCAGATAGCCCGCGTCATCCTTGCGACTGGCGGAATAATGCAGCGCGAAATCAGCGCCCAAGGCGTGCAGGCGGTGCGCAAAGGCGATCATCGGCGTGACGCCAATGCCGCCGCCCATCAAAAAGGTCTTGCGGGCGTCCTCGACCAGTTCGAAATGATTGATCGGCTTGGACAGGAACACGCGCCGTCCTTCGGTGAAGATCCGGTGCAGCATTTTCGAGCCACCGCGCCCCTCGTCCTCGCGCAGCACGCCGATCTGATAGCGCGTGCGATCCGCCGGGTTCCCGGACATCGAATATTGCCGCAGGATATCGGGCGTCACCACCACATCAAGATGCGCGCCCGCCGTCCAGGCGGGCAGGGGGCTGCCGTCGGATGCCACGAAGGTGTATTTCGTCACGCGGTCGGTCATGCGGTCCACCTCGGCGATGCGCGCCTGAATGACCGGAGCCTCGGCAAAGGATGGATATTCATGCGCCAGCCCGACGGTTTCACCGCGCGCGAGGCGCTCCTGGTAGACTTTGGGCCTGATCAGTGCCTGATAGGCGGCAATCCCGGCCTCGCGGTCCATCGGGAAGGGATAGGGCCACGGGTGTGGAGCCAGCGACGCCGGGTAAACTGCCAGTGTCTGGTCCTCGTATTTCAGGTCGAGCCCGGTTTGCAGGCTGCGCCGGTTTGGCGGTTCTGCGGGGGCACGATACCCGCCATCCTCCTTGATTTCGAGATCCCACCACCATTTCTTGACCACGTTCAGCCCGCCATTGCCCAGCCGGTCATCAAGGCGCGCCAACACGGGCGCGGCCGCGGGAATGTTCATGGCCGCCCAGCGAAACGGTTTTTCTGCAAACAACCCTTCGAGGTTCCACGGGCAGGTTTTCATGCAGCGCCCACACATCGCGCCGCCCTTGTTGGTGACGCGGTACGTCGTGCATTTCTGGCTGTCCGATTTCCAGATTTCATAGCCGTTGAACATCAGCTTCGGCCCGGCGGTGATCGCCCCCGAGGGGCATTCGCGCGCGCATTTGTTGCACGACTCGCAAAACTTTTGCAGGCCAAAGTCGATCGGTTTGTCATGCGCCAGCGGCATGTCGGTGGTTACCACGCCCGATTTCAGCCGTGGCCCCAGCAGCGGATGCAGGATCACCTCGCCGATGCGGCTGACCTCGCCCAGCCCCGAGAGCAAAAGCAACGGCGGCTGCAAGACCTCGCCATCCATCACCGAATGCGCCTTGGCGGAATAGCCCATGTTGCGGATCTGCTTGGCGATCACGCCGCCCAGCAGGGAAAACCGCAGATAGGCGCGCATGGATTGTGCCACCGCGATCCAGTCGTCGCCGCTGGCCCCTTCCATGGTTTCATACCCCTGGTCGATGATCATGCTGATCGCCTGATCATGCGGCGGGGTGATCGGCGCGCCCGTGGCATCGTGGCTGTACCATGTCCATTCGGGGCAGCGCGAAATGCCGACCGCATCAACGCCCAGAAAATAGCTGGCGGCCTTGATGTTCTCGGCGTTGCGTTGCGCGTCGGTGGGCGGTGCGGGGTGCGGTGCGCTGGGGCCGTCTTGCAGCAAGACAAAGGCCCCCAACATGCGCCGCTCGGCCATTGCGGGGGCGGCCTTGCGCACATAATAGCCGCCGGTTGCATTCTGTTGCAGCGTTTTGCCCATGTCGCCGAACTGCGCGCGGGCGAACATGTCGGCGCGCTTGGGAACCCGCGCCACCCGGGCCTCGTCGATAAAGGTCGTCGGCGTGTCGCGGCGTTTCAGCGTCTCGAAGGGTAGGGGTCCGGCGGCATAGTTGCGGGTCTTGAACGGGTCGCGGTTCAGCGCATTCTTGGCAAACCCCGCGCCGACCCACCATGCTGGCCCTTGCGTTTTGAACCACGGTTGCTGGGCAAGCGGGGCAAGCGGCTGATCAACCTGCAGGGCAAGATTTGTCGTCACCACCGCAAGACCAAAACCTGCGCCCAGATACGGCGCGACAAGCCGCCCATCCTCAGACACGGTCAGCCCCGCCGCGACGCTCAGCTTGCCCAGATCGACGTCGGTTGAGGTCGGTGTATGTGCCTTTGCCTCGAACCCCAGAAGCCGCAGATAATTCGCCATGACCACGGCCGCCTCGGTGGCGCGCAAACAGGCGCGGTGGTCCTGGGCATCCGCGATCCACGCGCCGCCGGGCTCCTCGGGCGTTGGGTCGCGGAAATGCTCGAACAGGCACACAATGGCATGGGTATGGTCGTCAATAGCGCTGGGTGGCGCATCCATCGAGTCGCGCAGATCGGCCATGATCAGGTCGATCCCGCTGGCCAGGGTCTTGGTCTGGCGCGTGCGCAGATCTTGCGCCAGTCGGTCGATGTCGGGGTTTCGGCTGGGCGACGCCAAGCGCGCGGAAGGGGGAATGCGGCAAATCCCCATCATCGAGGCATCCGAGAAATAGCCAAAAGATTTCAGATGATTGGCGCGCTCGACGTCGTCCTCGGGCACGGCAGAGCGGGCCTTGTTCACCAGCCCGTCGCGAATGGCATCCATCATCGCCTGATATTCGCCCATCGCGTTGACCAACGAATGCGGCGTCTCAAGGCGCTTGAAATCGAGCGGGTAAAAGGCAGGCACGGTTGACAGGTCAGCCTCGCCCGGCACACGGGAAAACCGCTCCAGAGGATAGGGGCCCAGATGAAACGGGCGGTTTTTGCTGGAGAAGAAACGAAATCCCATCGGTAACCTTTGTGCAAGTTCTTGGGTGGGACGGCGAGGCGCCTGTCTTGGGGCAAGCAAACCATGTCCGACAAGTCGCAGGAAGACAAAAAATGCCTCGTTGTCGTGTCAGCCCACTGGGCGGAATGGGGTTACCTTCCGTTGAGGCAAGGATCGCACCATCAAACCGTGGGGTCAAACACCTAAAAAATGAGACGGGGCGCAATGCGCGCCCCGCTCCTGGTTTTCGGAATTGACATGTGCTTACTGCAGCAATGCGGTCCAGATCTGCGTGCGGATGTCCTGAATATCCTGCGGGCAGGCCGCGCTGAAACGGCCAGCCGCCACGAATTCCTCAGGAATATCAATCTCGGGCGCGGTTGCCATTGCCGGGTCCATGAATTCACCTGATCCGATGATGCCGTTGCCGTAGCGCGCGAAGTTGGACAGCATCGCGGCGTGCTGAGGCTGGAGAATGTAGTTGATGAAGATCATCGCGTTCTCGACGTTCTGCGCATCCGCCAGCACCGCCGCGTTGTCCATCCAGACCGGGTAGCCGGTCACCGGATAGCCATAGGCCAGATCCGGGTTTTGCAGGCGTGCCCGCATGCTGGCACCGTTCCAATAGACGCCTGCGGCGATGTCACCGGCCGCGTAGCTGTCGACCGTGCCGTAATCCAGCGCCAGCCAATGGGGTTTTGCCGCCATCAAGGTGTCGCGGACCTGACGCCAGATATCCATGTCAGCCGTACAGTTGCTGTCGGCGCCTGCGGCATAGGCGGCGATGGCCATGATGTCAGACATTTCCGGGATCACGTTGATCCGGCCATCCAACTCGGCGGGCGGGTTCAGGAAAATGTCGGCCGTGTTGATATCGCCGCCATAAATCGACGTGTTGACGATGATACCGGTCGTGCCCCACTGCCACGGCACCGTGTATTGGCGACCCATGTCGAAATCGACGTTCAGCCACTGTGGCGCGATATTGGCGCGGTCGGTGACGATTTCCGGATCGAGCGGCATCAGCAGCCCCTCGTTGATCCAGGTGGGCAGGACGGAATGCGTCGGCACCACAATGTCGAACCCGTGGCCACCCTGACGCACGCGGGCCAGGGCGGTGTCGTTGCTGTCGAAATCGGTGATCGTCACGGCAATGCCGGTGTCGGCGGTGAACTGCTCGATCAACTCGGGGCTGGTGTAGTTGCCCCAGTTATAGATGTTGAGAACACCGTCTGCGTTGGCGATCGCGGTCGAGGCCAGAAAAGCCGCGGTGCCGATTAGGATTGTTCTTTGCATGATAGTCTCCCTTTTGGTTTTTTGGTGTCACCCACGTTTGCGGGTGAGGAGGAAAAACGCTGTCACGATCACAAGCGACAACGCGAGGAATAGCGTCGCGATGGCGTTCATCTCGGGCGTGATCACGCGACGCAATTGCCCGAGCATATAGGTCGGCAGGGTTTCCTGCCCGGCGGATTTCACGAATTCGGTGATCACCACTGTATCCAGAGAAATCACAAAGCCCAGCATGAATCCGGCGATGATGCCGGGAACCAGCAGGGGCAGGGTGATGTGGCGAAACGCCTGAACCGGGTTGGCATAGAGGTCGGCGGCGGCGGTTTCCAGGTTGCTGTCCATCGTTTGCAGCCGGGCCTGGATCGGCAAATAGGCAAACGGGATGCAGAACGCGGTGTGGGCCATGACCATGTAACCCATGCCCGAATAGCCGGTGTTGACCTTGAGGAAGGCCACGAAGATCAACAACGCGATGCCGGTGACGATTTCCGGCACCATCAAGGGCTGGTTGATCAGCGCATAGATCATCGTCTGGCCGGGAAAGCGGCTGACGCGGGTGGTCCCCAAGGCAGCGAGGGTTGCAAGGATGGTGGCGATGCCCGAGGCCGTGACCGCCAGCCAGAGCGAGCGGATGGAGACCTCTTGCACCTGGCTGTTCGAGAATGCGGCCTGATACCAGCGCAGCGAGAACCCTTCCCAGTTGGATTGCGAGGTGCCCGCGTTGAAGGAATAAGCGACCAGGATGACAATCGGCAGATACAGCAGCACGAAGGTCAGGATGGCGATCCCGCCAAACCCCGGCAAGCGTCTGACGGAGAATGATTTAGCCATGACGCGGGCCCTCCTCGCGGTTGACGACCTTGAGGTAAAAAATCAGCGCGCCAACGACGATCACCAGCAGCAACACCGACAAGGCCGCGCCGACAGGCCAATTCTGGCCTTGGCCAAACTGCAAGCCGATCAGGTTGCCCATCATCATCGTGCGCCCGCCACCCAGCACGCGGGGCGTGACATAGGCCCCGATCGACGGGATGAACACCAGGATCGAACCCGCGATGAACCCCGGCTTGACTATCGGAATGATCACATGGCGCAGCACCTGCAACCGGCTGGCATAAAGGTCATATCCGGCCTCGACCAGTCGGAAATCGAGCTTGTCCATTGCCGCATAGAGCGGCAGGATCATCAGCGGCAAAAACACATAGGACATACCCAAAAGCACGGCGAAATCGCTGTAAAGCATCTGGATCGGGCTGTCGATCAGCCCGGACCACAACAAGATGCTGTTGATCGTGCCGGAATTGCGGATCAATTCCTGAATCGCGAAGGTGCGGATCAAGAGGTTGGTCCAAAAGGGAATCGTGATCAGGAACAGCCACAAGGTGCGGCTGCTGGGCGGGCGCGTGGCGATGAACCACGCGGTCGGAAAGCCAAGCACCGCGCAGATGACGGTGGTTTGCAACGACAGCCAGATCGAGCGCCAGAAGATCGTCATATGCGCGGTGTTCAGGGTCACTGTCTCGGGGTCGAAAATGTCGCGCGAAAAGAAGACCCTGAACCAGGCCTCGGACGAGAACACCCAACTGATGCCGCCCTGATCACCGGGAGACAGCACCGAATAGACCGCGACGATCAGCAGCGGTCCTGAAGCCGCGAGGATCAGCACCACCAGGGCAGGGGCACTCAGAAGCCATTTCCAGCCGTGACGTTCACGTTCCATCGCTCAACCCCTCAGGATGCGCAGCGCACCCGGTGACAGCCGCAGGCCAAGCCGCGTGCCTTTGGCCGGCGCGGTGTCGTTGATGGTGTTTTGACGGCGCAGGGTGAAGGCTTGCCCATCGGCCAGCGTCAGGTTCAAATGCGTGTCGGTGCCAAAGAACACCGCGTTTTCCAGCGTGCCCACCACGTCGGCTTCGGCTTCGGGCACGATTTCGGCTTGCTCCGGCCGCACAACGGTTGTCACGGTCTCGCCGATCACTGGCAGCAGGCCCTTTGGCAGCGTCGCGGTGATGGGTTTGCCGCCGGGCAGGGTCAAGGTGGTTTGGTCCGCGTCAATCGACCGGACCGGCAGGTCGAGGAAATTCGTGTCGCCGATGAAATCCGCCACGAAGCGTTCCGCGGGAGCGTGATAGATCTCATGCGGCGTGCCGAGCTGCAAGATTTGTCCGGACTTCATCACCGCAATGCGGTCTGACATGGTCAGGGCTTCTTCCTGATCATGCGTCACAAAGACAAAGGTGATCCCGGTTTCAATTTGCAACCGCTTGAGTTCGCTCTGCATTTCCTTGCGCAGCTTCAGGTCCAAGGCACTCAAGGGCTCATCGAGCAACAACACCCGGGGGCGGGGCGCCAAGGCGCGCGCCAGTGCCACGCGCTGCTGTTGACCGCCCGAAATCTCGGAGGGTTTGCGGTCGGCCATTGCCTCCATCCGCACCAGCGCCAGCATTTCGGCAACGGTTGCGTCGATTTCGGCTTTGGGGCGACCCTGCATTTTCAGGCCGAAGCCGATGTTTTGCGCCACGCTCATATGCGGGAACAGCGCGTAATTCTGGAACACCGTGTTGACCGGGCGCTGGTTGGGGCCTTTGCCGGCCATATCCGCGCCATTGATCCGCAAATTGCCGCTGCTGGGCACTTCGAATCCGGCGATCAACCGCAGAAGCGTGGTTTTCCCGCACCCCGACGGCCCGAGCAGCGTGAAAAACTCGCCGGTGTCGATGGTCAGGTCAATCTCGGACAACGCACGAAATGCGCTTGATCCTTGGCCGAAAACCTTGCCCATGCCGGTGATTTCAATCTCAGTGCTCATGGTTTCTCCCAAACGACGCGGCCACCGCAGATGGTGTAAGCCGCTGTCATCTCGCCAATTTTTTCGACGGGTGTGGTTTCGATATCGCCCGACAGGATGACCACATCGCCCAGATACCCGGGCCGCAACATGCCTTTGCGGTCGTCGGTGTGTTCCGCGTAAGCCCCGGCGGTGGTGTACCCGGCCAAGGCCTCGTGCAGGGTCAGGCGCTGAGAGTTGGCGCCGTCATAGATCGGGCGTGTCAACGCGGCCTGAATGCCGCGAAACGGGTTGATATCGGTGACCGACCAATCCGAGGCCAGCACGACACGCGCACCCGCCTCCATCAGATCGCGGCACAGATAGGCATCACGCCAGCGGTGCTTGTGGATCTTGTCCAAGGTCGGCTGCAGCGGGAAATCCATCGCACCGGGGGCATGGACCGGCTGCACCGACGCAACCACGCCAAGCTCTGCCAGCCGCGCCACATCGGCGCGGTCGATCAGTTCGATATGCTCGATGCGGTGGCGTGAATCGCGCGGGCCATTGGCCTTGCGGGCAGCCTCATAGCCGTCCAGCACCCGCTGCACCGCGCCGTCGCCAATCGCGTGAACGGCGATTTGCAGGCCCCGGCGGTCAGCCTCGATGGCGATCTCGGCAAAGCGTTTGGCGCTGTGCAACGGGTCACCACGCCAGCCCGGCGTGTCGGGATAATCCGCCAGCATGACCGCCGTTTCGCTGTCGATCACGCCATCCATGAACAGCTTCACAAAGCCGCAGGCCAGCCAGTCATCCTGGTATTCGGCGCTCATCGCGCTGGCGATTTCCAGATCAGCCGGAACCCGGTGGGGGCGATAGTGGAACGGCACCCGCACCCGTGCCGTCAGTCGCCCTTGTCGGCGCAGTTCCGCCAGCAAGCGCAGCGTATAGCGGTTGCCATCCATATTCACCAACGAGGTGAAGCCGTGTTTCGCGCAATGCTCCAGGCCGCGTGCCAGCGGTGTCAGGTCGTGGATCAGATCGGCCTGTGTCGGCGCGGGCACAGGCTCGTCACCCGTGGCAATGCCAGCCACCATCCGAGCCTCGCCGGTCAGTTGCAGGACGGGTGCGAAGGCTTCGAATTCGCGCAGCTCGCCGGTTGCCAAGCCATCCGCGCCCATGACGATCTCATTGCCGTCACCCAGGGATTTGCCGTGCAGGATTCCCGCCATGTCCAGCGCGCAGGTGTTGGCCCAGGCGGTGTGATGGTCTGGCGCGGTCAGCAGAACCGGGCGATCCGACACAATCGCATCGAGGTCATGGCGGGTCAGCGCGCGGTCATAGATCACATAGTCACAGCCCTGACCCATCAACATCGCGGCGTCGGGGTTGGCGGCGGCGTAAGCGCGTAGCGCCGCCGTCAGGGCCTTTGGTCCGTGGACATCAAGCAATTGCAAATGCGCCAATTCATTGCCACCGAGCAGCAGATGCAAATGGCTTTCAATGAGGCCCGGCAGCACCGTGGCCCCCTGCGCGTCGATGATTTTGCAATCGGGACCCGCCAGCGCCAAAATCGACGAAATGTCGCCCACTGACAGGATCCGATCACCTTGTAACGCGAGTGCCTCGGCACGGGGAAATCGGTCGTCCATCGTCAGGACGCATCCATTTTTTACAATCAGTGTCGCTTGACCCATTGTCCCTCTTATCCGGGGCTGTCCCGGTCGACTCAGTGGAGCAGGTATTTGATCAAATTGCAACGGTGACGACGGTTCCGGGCAACTTTAACCCGAGTCCGCGGCGAGAGGCGACCGCGCAACACACGAGAAACGCGTTGAAAAACCCCAAAGCACAACGCCTCACCTCCACAAGGGCGTGTGGTGATGCCACCCGAAAGCTGACCCGTAGATCAGGATGATCAGGCACCATTTCGCCACCGAATTATGCCCGTTGCAAGAACTATAATCCGCGTTGCGGGCTGATCCTTGCAAGGTGTTGGCATGTCTCAAGCCGCAGGTCTACACTCGCGCGATAAACACACTAGATAGCGGTTATTGAGCCTGTATGTGCGAAAACAAGACGCGTCGCGATCAGGCAGGCTTTCGGAATTTGGAGGAACAGCATCGTGAAATACGCCAAGACAGACGACGCTTTGAACAAGCTCACGCCCGAGCAGTTTCGCGTCACGCAGCGCAGTGGAACCGAGCGGCCCTTTACGGGGGCATTGACCGACAACACCGCACCCGGGATCTACGTCGACATCGTCTCTGGCGAGCCGCTGTTTGCCTCGGCTGACAAATTCGACTCCGGCTGTGGCTGGCCCAGTTTTACGAAACCCATCGTCACCGAGCATGTCACCGAACACCGCGATGAAACGCTGGGAATGGTTCGGGTCGAGGTGCGCTCGAAATACGGGGACAGCCATTTGGGGCATGTCTTCCCCGATGGCCCGCCCAAGCGCGGTGGCTTGCGGTATTGCATCAATTCGGCCAGCTTGCGGTTCATTCACCGCGACGACATGGTCGCAGAAGGCTATGGTGAGTATCTGGATCAAGTGGAGGAACGGTGATGACAGAGCGCGCAATTCTGGCCGGAGGCTGCTTTTGGGGCATGCAGGATTTGATCCGCAAATTGCCCGGCGTGATGACAACCCGCGTGGGCTATTCTGGCGGCGATGTGGCGAACGCCACCTACCGCAATCACGGCTCGCATGCTGAAGCCATCGAGATCAGCTTTGACCCGGCGGTGATCAGCTACAGACGGCTGCTCGAGGTGTTCTTTCAGATCCACGACCCGACCACGCCCAACCGGCAGGGCAACGACCGCGGGCCGTCATACCGCTCGGCGATCTACTATCTGAACGAGGATCAGCACGCTGAGGCCGTGAACACGATTGCCGATGTCGATGCCTCTGGCCTGTGGCCCGGCAAAGTGGTCACCGAGGTCGAACCCGCCGGGCCGTTCTGGGAGGCCGAGCCCGAGCATCAGGATTATCTGGAGCGCGTGCCGAACGGCTACACCTGCCACTTCATCCGCCCCAACTGGGTTTTGCCCAAGCGTGACGCGGCGGAATGATCTGATCCTCATGCCCCTTGGTCTGGTCCTTGGGGCATGAGGGCGGAGGGTGTTCGCGACGCTATCAAGCGGGCGGCCCGTACCCGCCGCCGCCCGGAGTTTTCATCACAAACACATCGCCCGCTGCCAAGTGTGCCTCGTCATTGCCGCCCAAAGCCTCAGTTTCGCCAGACACGCGCTGCACGCTGTTTTCGCCCGTGGCCCCCGGTGACCCTCCGGCCGCGCCGTGGGGCGGAATGATCCGGTGCGAGGACAAAACCGTGACCGTCATCGGCTTCAGGAATCGCAAGCGCCGCACGATCCCATTGCCGCCCTTGAAGGTCCCGTCGCCACCAGAGCCGTGACGAATAGAGAATTCCTCAACCCGCACCGGGAACCGGGTTTCAAGCACCTCGGGGTCGGTCATGCGGGTGTTGGTCATATGACTATGCACCGCACTCGTGCCGTGAAAGCCCTTGCCCGCCCCGGTGCCGCCGCAGATCGTCTCGTAGTTCTGGTACGTCTCGTTGCCATAGACAAAGTTGTTCATCGTGCCTTGACTGCCCGCAATCACCCCCAGCGCGCCGTAAAGCGTGTCGGCGATGGCCTGTGAAACTTCGGTATTGCCCGAAATAACGGCGGCAGGGAAATTCGGGTGGATCATCGAGCCCTCGGGCACGATCAAGGTCAGGGGTTTCAGGCAGCCTTCGTTCATCGGGATGTCATTGCCGACCAGCGTGCGGAACACATAGAGCACCACCGCGCGGCAGATTGCCAACGGCGCGTTATAGTTGAACTCGCTTTGCGGCGAGGTCCCGGTGAAATCAATCACCGCCTGACGAGCGGCTTTATCGACGGTGATCGCCACCTTGATCTGCGCGCCGCTGTCCAAGGGATAGGTGAACGCGCAATCATGCAGCACATCGAGGACCTGACGCACGCTTTCCTCGGCGTTGTCCTGAACGTGGCCCATATAGGCGTGGATCGTCTCGATGCCGAATTGTGCTGAAATCCGCTGCAATTCGGCCACGCCGGTGGCATTGGCAGCGATCTGCGCCGATAGATCGGCCAGATTCTGGTCGATATTGCGGCACGGATAGCGACCCGAGGCCAGGAGTGCGCGGGTCTCGACCTCTTGCAACTGGCCTTGTTTGACCAGCAGGAAATTGTCGATCAACACCCCTTCTTCGTCAATCGTGCGGCTGTCTGGTGGGGCGGAGCCGGGTGTCTTGCCGCCGATATCCGCGTGATGCCCCCGGCTGGCAACGGTATAGACGATCCGCTTGCCATCGGGCGCAAAGACGGGCGTGATCACCGTCACATCGGGCAGATGTGTGCCGCCGTTATACGGATTGTTCATCATGTAGACGTCGCCGGGCCGGATCTTGCCCTTGTTCTGGCGCAGGACGGTGCGCACGCTTTCTGACATGGAACCCAGATGCACCGGTACATGCGGCGCGTTGGCCACCAGATCGCCGGCCTCGTCAAAGATCGCGCAGGAAAAATCGTAGCGTTCCTTGATGTTGACCGAATAGGCGGTGTTGGCCAGCGTGGCGCCCATCTGATCGGCTATCGACATGAACAGGTTGTTGAACACCTCCAGCATGACCGGATCAACTTGCGTGCCAATCGCCTCACGGCGGGCGAGGGGCTTTGTGCGGCGCAGCACCAGACTGCCACCCGCAACGCATTCGGCACGCCATCCGGCCTCAAGGATGTTGGTGCCCGTGGGTTCGGTCAGAATGGCCGGGCCATCGACGGTTTGACCCCGCGCCAGATCGGCGCGGTTCACCCGCGGCACCTCGCGCCACGCACCGTCGGACCACATTTTTCCAAGGCTATGCGTGGTCTCACGGCCCGTTGTGTCGGGCATACGGATTTTCTCGCCAGTCGCGCCAATCGCTTCGGCGGTCAGGAGTTCGATCAGCAACGCCGCGCCTTTGGGCACAAAGCCGAACCGCTGCTGATGCGCCTGCGCGAAATCACGCGCCATCTCATCAACCGCGCCAAACGGCACGGCCAGCGTCTGCTGCGCGCCATCCGGGCGGATATGCGCGGTGCGGACCAGGGTGATCTGCGTTTCAGGAATGCCCTGTGTCATCACCTCGTCGCGGGCCGAGGCCGAGAGGGTGGTCAAGATCGCCTGCGCCGCGTCAATCTCGTGGATCGGCTGGCCAAACTGGTATTCGCGCATCGCCCGCACATCGGCCAAACCCATACCAAACGCCGACAGGACGCCCGCGAAAGGGTGGATGAAAATACTCTCCATCCCCAAGGCATCGGCGACCAGACAGGCGTGCTGCCCACCCGCGCCGCCAAAGCAGTTCATGGTGTATTTGGTGACATCATAGCCGCGCTGCACGCTGATTTTCTTGATCGCATTGGCCATGTTTTCAACGGCTATTCGCAAGAACCCCTCGGCGATGTCTTCAAGCGACATGCCGCTGCCGATTTCCTTGGCGAGCACGGTGAATTTCTCGCGCACGACCTTCGCATCCAACGGCTGGTCGGCGTTGGGGCCGAATACCGACGGAAAGGCATCGGGCTGCAATTTGCCCAGCAAGACGTTGCAATCGGTCACGGTCAGCGGCCCGCCGCGACGGTAGGCGGCGGGGCCGGGGTTGGCACCGGCACTTTCCGGGCCGACCTGCAAGCGCCCGTCCCGAAACGACAGGATCGAGCCGCCACCCGCCGCAACGGTGTGGATCGACATCATCGGCGCCCGCATCCGCACGCCCGCAACCTCGGTTTCAAACGAACGCTCGAACGCGTCGGCATAATGGCACACATCGGTCGAGGTGCCGCCCATGTCGAAGCCGATCAGCCGGTCAAAGCCCTGTTCCTCAGCGGTGCGCACCATGCCCACCACGCCACCCGCCGGGCCGGACAGGATCGCGTCGCGCCCCTCGAACAAGGCGGCATCGGTCAACCCGCCATTCGAGCGCATGAACATCAGCCGATCACAGCCGCCCTGAGCCGTACCCAAAGCATCGGCAACCTGCTTGACGTAGCGGCGCAGAATGGGGGACAGATAGGCATCGACCACCGCCGTATCGCCACGCGACACCAGCTTGATCAGCGGGCTGGCCTCATGGCTGAGCGAGACCTGCGGAAAGCCGATCTCGCGCGCGATTGCGCCCAACTGGCGCTCGTGCTCTGCAAACCGATAGCTGTGCATCAGTGCAATCGCAACCGAGCGGTAGCCCTGATCATAGGCGTCCTGCAAACCAGCACGCGCTGCAGCCGCATTCAGTGGCGTGATCACGTCGCCCTCGGCGCTCAGGCGTTCCTCGACCTCGATGACGTCTTGATACAGCAGCTCCGGCAGCTTGATCTCCAGATCAAACAGGCGCGGGCGGTTCTGATAGCCGATGCGCAACAGATCGCGCATCCCCTTGGTGATCAGCAAAACCGTGCGCTCGCCCTTGCGTTCCAACAATGCGTTGGTGGCCACCGTCGTGCCCATCTTGACCGCGCTGATCAGGCCGGACGGGATCGGCTGGTCGGGTGCCAAATCAAGCACTTGCCGGATGCCATGCACCGCCGCATCGCCATAGGCCTCGGGGTTTTCGGACAACAGCTTGTGGGTGCGCAACGCCCCATCGGGGGATTTTGCGACGATATCGGTGAAGGTGCCGCCACGATCAACCCAGAATTGCCATGCCATCTTGTTCTCCCTGCTTGATCGACTGAACCGCTGCCGATGATCCGCTTTTCGCCCGCTTCAGGACGGATTGCGCAGCCGCGTGAGACTGGTGCCATAGTCATTCTTGGCAAAGATTTTCGCCCGCTCTTCGAGGGCCTCAAGACTGATCCAGCCGTTTTCATAGGCAATCTCATCGGGGCTGCCGACCAGCAGACCTTGCCGCGTTTGCAGCGTGCGGACGTAGTTTCCGGCATCCAGCAAGCTGCTGTGCGTGCCGGTATCGAACCACGCGTACCCGCGCCCCATGCGCTGCACGGTCAGTTGTCCGTCGTCGAGATAGGTTTGCAACACCGAGACGATTTCCAACTCGCCCCGCGCCGAGGGTTTAACGCTGCGCGCGCGCGCCGGGGCGCTGGCATCCATGAAATAGATCCCCGTCACGGCGTAATTCGACTGCGGTTTCTCGGGCTTCTCGATGATGCTGGTGACGTGCCCCTGATCATCATAGGACACCACGCCATAGCGTTCCGGGTCGGCCACCCGATAGCCGAAAACGGTAGCCCCGGTGCCTTGCGTCGAGGCGTCGGCCAGCAACTCGATCAAGCCGTGGCCAAAGAAGATGTTATCGCCCAGCACCATGACCGAGGGCGCGCCCTCCAGGAAGTCTTCGGCGAGGATATAGGCCTGCGCCAGCCCGTCCGGCGAGGGTTGTACGATCCAGGTCAGCTTTACGCCCCATTGGCTGCCATCGCCCAAAGCGCGTTGAAACTGCGCCTGATCGTCGGGCATGGTGATGATGGCAATCTCGCGAATGCCGGTCAGCATCAGCACGCTGAGCGGAAAGTAGATCATCGGTTTGTCATAGACCGGCATCAACTGTTTCGAGACGCCAATCGTCAACGGATACAGCCTGGTGCCGGACCCACCGGCAAGAATGATCCCTTTGCGGGGTTTCGCGGTCGGCGTGGTCATGGGCGGGCGTCCAGTTCTTTCAGGGTTTCACGAAGGCCGCGCCGCCAGTCAGGCCTTGCGAGGCCGAAAACGTCCAGCGTCTGGCACTCAAGGCGCGAGTTTGCCGGGCGCAGGGCCGGGGTGGGGTAGGCGCTGGTGGGGATGTCGGTGATGGTGCAGGGCAGGTTTGCCTGCGCCATGATCTCGCGGGCGAATGTGGCCCAACTGACGTCGGGCGCGCCGGAAAAATGATAGGTGCCGGATTTCTGCGGCGAGTTGCGCAACTGGTCGGCAATGGCGAGGCAGGCCTGGGCAATGGCGCGGGCCGGGGTTGGCCCGCCGATCTGGTCGGCCACGACGGTCAGGCTGTCGCGTTCCCGGCCCAGCCGCAGCATGGTTTTCACGAAATTGCCACCATGCGCCGAAAACACCCACGAGGTTCGCAAGATCGCGTGCGGGCCATTCGCCGCGCGCACCCCCATTTCCCCGACCAGCTTTGAGCGGCCATAGGCCCCCAAAGGTGCGGTGACGTCAGCGGGTTTGAAAGGCGCGTCACCCTGTCCATCAAAGACGTAATCGGTGGAAATCTGTACAAACGGAATGCCCAGATCGGCACAGGCGCGGGCCATGGCAGCAGGGGCCGCGCCATTGATCACGGTCGCCGCAGCTTCCTGCGTCTCGGCGGCGTCAACCGCCGTCCAGGCGGCAGCGTTGATCACCGCTTGCGGCCTATGCCTGCGGATCGCCGCCGCGCCGGCGTCTGGATCGGACAGATCACAGGCGGCGCGGTCCAGAAACACAGCAGCACCCGCGAGCCGCCGGAGTTCGGTCGCAACTTGCCCGGTCGCTCCAAAGACGAGAAGTGTTGGCATGGCGCTCAAGGCGAAACTCCCGGTTGAAATCGTGTCAAAGCGTCATGCGCGGTCTGTGTCCTTGATCCCCAGCCGCACGCCAACGCCCTGTCGCGCTTGCAGTGGCCGCCACCAGGACTCGTTGGCCAGATACCAATCCACCGTGCGCTCAAGCCCTTCTTCAACCGTCACCGAGGGCCGCCAGCCCAATTCGGCGCGAATGTGTGACGGGTCGATGGCATAGCGGGCGTCATGGCCGGGCCGGTCGGTGACAAAGGTGATCTGGTCGGCATAAACCCCAGCGGCTTTGGGTCGTTTGGCATCCAGAATCGCGCAAAGCGTCTGCACCAGCTCCAGATTGCTGCGCTCATTCTCGCCGCCGATGTTATAGCTGTGGCCCGGCTTGCCTTTTTCCAACGCCAGCAGCAGCGCATCGGCGTGATCCTCGACATAGAGCCAATCGCGCACGTTCGAGCCATCACCGTAGATCGGCAAGGCCTTGCCCGCCAGCGCGTTGAGAATGATCACCGGGATCAGCTTTTCGGGGAAATGATAGGGACCGTAGTTGTTCGAGCAATTGGTCAGGACGACGGGCAGGCCATAGGTTTCGTGCCAGGCGCGCACCAGATGATCCGACGCTGCCTTGGACGCCGAATAAGGTGAGCGTGGGTCATAAGGTGTTGTTTCGGTGAATTTTTGCGCCGGGTCGTTGGGCAAGGAGCCAAACACCTCATCGGTCGAGATATGGTGAAACCGGAACCCCGCTGGCGTGTTGGCCCGTGTCCAATAGGCGCGCGCGGCCTCCAGCATGTTGAAGGTGCCGGTGATGTTGGTCTCGATGAAATCGCGCGGACCGTCGATCGAGCGATCCACATGGCTTTCGGCGGCCAGATGCATCACCGCGTCGGGTTGGTGCGTGGTGAAAATCCGCGTCAGGGCGGCGGGGTCGCGAATATCGGCGTGCTCGAAGGTATAAAGCGGGCTGTCTGCAACTTCGGCCACGTTATCGAGGCAGGCGGCATAGGTCAGTGCATCGAGGTTCACCACCTGATGCCCGCGCGATACCGCAAGGCGCACAACCGCCGAACCAATGAACCCGGCACCACCGGTAACAAGAATTTTCACGCGTCACTCCACGAAAACGGATTGTCCAGATCGGCCAGGGACATGGCGTTTGCGTCCTTGTCCGACAGCAGCGGGGTCGCCCCGCCAAGCTGCCAGTCCACGCCGATCTGTGGATCATTCCAGCGCACGGCACGGTCGCACTCGGGCGCGTAATAGTCGGTGCATTTGTATTGCACCTCGCAATCCGTGGTCAGGGTCACGAACCCATGCAGAAACCCTTTCGGGATCAGCATCTGGTGTCCGTTCTCTGCCGTCAGCTCACGCGCAACCCAATGCGCATAGGTCGGTGATCCTTTGCGGATATCCACCGCCACATCCAGGATCGCGCCGCGAGAACAGCGCACCAGCTTGTCCTGTGCATGGGGCGGGCGCTGGTAATGCAACCCCCGCAACGTGCCTTTGGTCGCGGAAAACGAATGGTTATCCTGAACAAAGTCGAAGGTCAGCCCGGCGGCCATCATGGCGCGCGCATTCCACGTCTCGGAAAACCATCCCCGCGCATCGCCAAATCGGCGAGGCTCAAGAACGAGGACCCCGGACATGCCGGTCTCAACAATGTTCATCACGGCTCCAAATGCGGGGTCACAGGGCGATTTGATCTGGGTAGCAAGAGTTTTCGCGCGGCGCAACGAGCAGACAAGATTTAGACGTGCTCGTTGAACCGCGCGAAAATGGTCTTGGGGACAAAATCATTGCGCGCCGTGACCGCCGCGATGCGCGACGGTGTGCGCCGCCAAAAGGATCGCCGTGGCGATACAGGCGGCAGGCTGGCATGCGCGCTTTATGGGGTGCTGGCGACTGGTTCCACGATTGTAATCGGTTTGATACTCTGGCACGCGTATGGTGTGTTTTACGCGAAAGGATTGGCCTCGATGACACATGTTCCGCACGATGCGCCGCTTGCGTGCCCGGGCCGCGATGCAGGGTCAACCATCGCGCCAGAATATCGGCGTGGCTTTGAAAGCCTGAACCAATGCGCGTGATCACCTATGACCAGTTGGTTGCGGCTCCCTGGGCCAATGGGGGCGGCATCACCCGGGAGATCGCGGCACAGCGCGATGAAGACGGCCTCATCTGGCGCATCAGTCTCGCGGATGTCAGCAGCGAGGGCCCGTTTTCGTCCTTTGCCGGATTGCACCGCATTCTCACGGTCATCGACGGCGCGGGCATGGTGCTGGAGACGGCCGATGCGCCGATCCCTGCCGCGCCCTTGGCACCGGTGTCGTTCAAAGGTGACCTGCCGGTGATAGGGCGTTTGCCAGAGGGACCGATCCGCGATCTGAACGTGATTTTCAGGCCGGATCGAATAGCCGCCGACGTCGAGGTGCTCAGGGGTCCGTGCGAGATTTCACCAGAGCGCGACGGGACCGTGCTTTTTGTGGTTGCGGGCGCAGCGCGGAGCGGCACGCAAACACTGGCCCCCTTGACCACGGTGTTCGACGCAACAGAGCCCGTCGTGCTGTCCCAAGACGCGCGGGCCCTGCGTATCACACTGACGCAAACGGGTGCCTGATCGCTGCCACGAGGTTGGATGAGCGCGGCGTCTCAGGGCGTGGATGGTGGTTCCGCCGCCAGGGACGCCGCATCAACGAGTTCAACCCGCCGACGGGGTGCCACGTTGCCGTGCTTTCGCAAAGCGCTGTCGATCAAGCCATAGACCTCGTCGCGGCAGTCGACATCGCGATCAAATCGCGTCAGCCAATAGCGAACGGCATAGGCAATGCCGCCTTCCTCATAAGACACGACGCGCACGTCCGGGGCAGGGTCATGCATGATCAGCTTGGCGTCTTTCACGGCCCCCAGCATGATAGCGCGCGCTGTGGCAATCGGGATCGAATGATCAAGCAAGATCGAGAGTTGCGCGCGATACTGTGGCCTTGGTGCCGAATAGTTGGTGATGCGTTGGCGTGCGATCTGACTGTTGGGAAGGATGAGATACGCCGAATCCCGCGTCATGACGCGCGTTGTGCGCCAGCCGATCTCAATGACCTTGCCGCGTGCCAGCCCATCAATATCGACCCAATCGCCAATGCGAAACGGGCCTTCGACACCCAAGGCCACGCCAGATAACGTGTCCGCCACCACATTTCGGATCGCAAAGCCCAGCATCGCCAGGATCAGGCCAGACCCCGCCACCGCGCCGATCGCGCCTTGCCCCATGAACATTGCGCCGGTTGCCGCAAAGGCGAACAGGAACAGCAACGCCGCAATCAGGTCTTTGAGCAGGCGCGGAAACGGTCGGCGGCGCGCCGATGCATGATCGAGCGCCAGGGCAAAAATCCGGCTGACAAACCAGGCCGTCGCGAAATAGGCCAGCGCCGTGACACCGAGCAACAGGTTCTCGTCATACCCGTTCAGAGCCGGGACCTCGACCTCCAGCAGGGTGATGACCAAAGCAAAGCTGAGAAGCACGAAGATCGCCGGCCATACCAACCCGCGCACATGCTGTCTGGTCGTCATATCAGGATCGCTTCATCGGGTTGAGCACGGATGAATTTCCGGGCAATCCTCAAACTATGATGACGGAGCCGTGCAAAAGCAAGCGCGAGGGTGGTATTGCTTTCCCGGCGCCCGGACCCATCGGACTTGGCGCGTCGCCGGATGGGCGTCAGGCAGGACGGGCACCGATAAAAGGCGGCTTTTGGCAGTGTTTGTTTGCAATTTGAACAGGTTGCACGACCGTAGTGATGTTTCACAATCTTACTCCGAGACTTGGCTGGCATGGCGCTGGGCGATTTTCATTTTCCCCCCAGAGCCAAGCCCGGCCCCTGTTACGGGTCGCCGGGGCTTGCTCTGGGGTCGCCGAGCGCCGTTAAGATGACGTTGACGCCGGGGATCATTCGAGGGCGAAAACGGATCATGTGGTGGGTTGTTCCACGCTGATGACTGTCAGCAATCGACGTTTGTCGTCGCGCGTGTCCCAGTAGAACACCGCGCCGGTCGCCAGACCCAACAGCGCGACCCCGATCGGCGTCATGATCGACACCTTCTGGCGCGAGATGTCCGCATCCTCGGGATACACCAGCGTCACCGATTTTTCCTGACCGGTGGTTTCATCGCGGTATACCACCGTGCTGCCGATGGAGACGACATTCGTGGGCATTTTTGCTGCCGGAACGATGCGCGCGCGGCCGATTTCGTCCATCAGCCGGTCGGCCAGCGCGGGATTGCGCTGCATTGCCCCTTCGATCAACGCCTCGATATGGACCAGCTCATCCGCATTGATCACAAGCTTTGGGTTGCGCGGACGGGGTTTCTTGGCGGTTTCAGTCAATTGCTGCGTCATGGGTAGCCTCCTTTGTTTGGCGATGGAACGGTGGGTCAGGGTGTTGGCGAAAGACGAATGCGGGTGGTTTTGCGGTGGGCGTCAGATATCGGACATGGCAAGACATGGAAAAAGCGCCACGCAGCGAGTGCGTCAGCGGGTTGTCTTGACCAATTGGAAAAAGCGGGTCTTGTGCACTGCTACCCCAGGCGAAAGGGTGCCTTGGGTTCACGTCCGGAATTTGAGGAGGCCTCGGGAGGTTAGGAAGGCACGCTCGCGCCTGACTCCGCCCGAGGAAACGGGCGGATCAGCAAAAGAAATCGGAAATGATCTGCATGAACCTTCATGCTTCAAGATGTAGGGTTGGCCCTGCGGTATGTCAATTGGCGCGTGGCAACAAGTTCACCACGACATTGTGACATGGCATTTTGGGCCCACTTCCGCGCATTATCCGACGCAATCGAACCCGTCACACGGTGATCAGCGCGCGAATGTAGGACGGGACCTTGCGCGCATCAACCACGGCCTCGCGCACCAGCCAGTCGAAATGGCGGGTCAGCGATTTGACCCGCTCGACCTCGCGAAAGGCAAGATAGCATTGCCCAACGTAGACGACGGCCAGATTGGGGCCAAAAATCGTCACCGGTGAACTGAAAACGGTATGCGCATCAAAGAGCAGCACGCGCAGTCTTGGAAACATCTGTTCGCATTGGTCGGCTATCAACCGCAGTTGATCGAACCGGACGCGTTCAGACAACCCCTTGTAATAGGCCGTTCCCGCCGCGCAGGACTCGATTTCATGTATCGGCAGCGCGATTTCATAGTCGGAGACGCCAGACGTCAGCCACGCCAACTGATCCTGCATCGCGGCAAAGGCTTCGGGCACGCGGCGTTCCTGAAACGAAGCGTATTCCCAATGCAGCATGTCGTGCGTCTTGAGAATATCAGGCAAGGTCGCGGGAACGTGGCGGACTTTGTATCCGGCGGCCTCTTGGTGCCATTTCAGAAGCTGCGCATCGGCAGACGTGCGCTCGGCGGGGCTCAGGGACATGGCCGCGGCAACAATGTCGCCCGGGGTTTCGGGCCGGTTGGTCAGACCCAACAGCCAATCGGTGCTGACACCCAGCGCGACCGCGACATCCGCGGCCAGTTGTGCGTTGGGCAGCCGGGGTTGATCCTCCTTGAGGAGTTGGCCAATCGTCGAGCGATCCACGCGGGTTGCTCTGGCCAGCGCGCTGCGCGTCACGGATTTGCGCGACATGGCATCGTGCAGACGCTCACGGAACAGGTCGGCACGGTCACGTTTGTCCATTTCAATCTTCTTTGCAGATTATTGTCACCATACGGGACTGTTTGCAGCAAAAATGCCAAATGTCCATGCTTGTACGGGTCGGATACCACCGTTGAAACGAACCCCGTAGCGGAGCGATTTCAAATGGACAGCACAATCAAACTCTTTGCCAAAGCCGTCTCATGGCAAGTCGCCGGTTTCTTCTCGATGATGCTCATCGGCTTTGTGTTCACGGGGTCGGTGGCGGCCAGCGGCGGCATTGCCCTGGCCGGATCGCTGGCAGGTTTCATCTCGTATTTCTTTCACGAGTTGATCTGGTCCCGCGTGGCATGGGGGCGGGCCGCCGGCACGAGCGAGCATCAACCGAGTTCCGGCCACTGACTCCGGGGCAACGGCGCGTCGGGTCGCGGCATCGCGCCAAGTGGCAATACTGCGTGGCTCTTTTGTCGCGCGCCACACGCATTCGGCACCCTCAGCGATGATAGGCAGGTCACAATCGACTTTCCGAAGCTATGCTGCTGACATGATGAAACGCCTTGCCAAACCGAAATGAGTGACGGTCGGAAAATACCTGCCTTGCCGACGGGGTCCGTGGCGCTTGCGATTGGCATCAGTCTGATATCACTGGTGTTCTTCGACCTGATGGGGTTGATCATCAAGCGCTTGTCTACAGACTATAGCGCTGCGGAATTGTCGGCTTATCGCAATGTGTTTGGCTTGATCCCCAGTGCGATCGCGCTTTGGTCGTCGCAGGCCTGGCACCAAAAGGGGCGGCGCCTGCGGGTGCGGCAATGGGGTTTGGTGGCCGTGCGCGGCCTGATTGTCGCCCTCGCACAACTCATGTTCTACCTGTCATTGGGCCGGATCGCCTTTGCCAGCGCAACAACGATTTCCTATTCCAGCGGGGTTTTCATGACCGCATTTGCGGTGCTGCTTCTTGGCGAGCGGGTTGGCCGGTTGCGATGGATTGCGGTGATCGTCGGGTTTGTGGGCGTGGTGATGGTGATGGGGCCGGGGCGTGACACGTTTTCCACCAACTCCCTTTTGCCGCTGGCCGCCGCCGCACTGTATGCGCTCACCGGGGTCACCGCGCGACTGTTCGATCAGGACGTCCCGAGCGCCTTGGTCAACCTGTATTCCTCTGGCTACGCGGTGATCGGCTCTGTGGCGATCGCGGGGCTATTCGGCGGGTTTTCTCCGGTCGAAAGCCTGTACGATCTGGGGTGGATCGTCGCGATGGGCATCGCGGGCGGCATCGCGGTTTTGCTGTTGATGGTGTCCTATCGCATGACCGAGCAAAGCAATCTGGCGCCTTTCAGTTATCTGGGTATCCCGATGGCCTTTGTGTTCGGCTGGGTGTTCTTCGGCGAGGCCCCCTGGCAGGACCTTTTTCCGGGTGCAATCTTGATCGCCGTCGGCGGGGTGTTGGTGATCTGGCGCGAAAGCCGCAGCAACCGGTAACGCCCTGACGCAAAGTGCGGCCATGCGCGCCAGAATGAGGCTCAGAGCATCAGCGCCTTGCGCACCAGGGCGTCTTTGCCCTGATAGATCGAGATATCGACGCCGCGTGCCGTCAATGCCGCACCAAGATCATCCTCGCTCAGCGCTGCAATGGCCTCTTCGGTCATCGTCCTGAAGTTGATCTTTTGCAGGTAAGGCGGGTTGGTCTCGCCGAAAACGCTGCGGTTTTCAAACGCGAATTCCTCGGCGTATTTGGCCATGAAATGAGAGAGGAACGTGTTGAGGCTCGGCCGGATCCTTGGGTCGCCGCGTTTCAGATCATCGCTGGCCTCCAGCGTGTCCAACATCAACTGCGACCACCGCGCCGCGCCCTTTTCGGTCATCAACTGCATGGCGTTATGCGTATGATGGAAATGCAACCGGAACTCCGCGCCATGATAATACGGCCCGCCGCCCATCACGTCGATCCACATGGAGGCCTGCGTGTTGATGTGGTGGCCAACATCGCCCACGCGCGCGAAAACCGAGGTGAACCAATCCTCATCCGCGAACACCCGCTGGTAGAAATCCTGAACGATCCGCACAATCGGATCTTGACCCAGCACCGAATAAAGCTGCCAGAACTGGATCGGCCGGGACGGATCGCTGGGCGCGGTGAGCGACAGAATTTCCGGCATCCGATGCGCGTCAGGGGGCAACAGCTTCTTTTCAATGGCAGCCGTGATGTAGTCCAGCTGGATTTTTTCCGACATATACCCGTGGCGCGTCGGGTATTGCGGGAGATCAATCTTCGTCATGGTTTTCTCCCGTTCTCGACAAATGCGTGTTGATCACGGCAGATAAGCCCGATTTTGCGTAAAACAACTGCACATGTGCAGTTGTCCTGCACTGGCCTCGAAGTCGCGGCGAGGTCATCCCACCAACGTGGCGTTGACGTCAGACGAAGGACTGGATCGTCTTGATTGCGCCGTCCAGGGCTTTGCCGTCCTCGTCCTGCAAGGCGGCGTCGCGCAGGCGGCGCGCCCAGTCCGCGGCGTCGTCTCGCCCGGCGACCAGCGAAACCCCCTCCATCGCGCGGGCAAATTTCGACAGGCCGCGTGCGTGGGTGTCGGAATAGCCTTTGATCAGGCGGCGCATTCGCAAGGCCTCAACGCCCAGCGCATAATCCGTGCGCGCGAGGTCCAGAACGGTGGTCAACCACCCCTCGAGATGCGCCTGTTCGACCGCGTGGCGCAGCGTCCGTTTGCGATATACTTTCAGCCCGCCCAGCAGATAAAGCTGCAAGAAATTCCACAACCCATCCGAGCGCAGCCGCCGTCCCTTGTTCACGCGCCGGTCGATCCAGGCCATCAGCCGCGGGCGATCCTCGGTCCAGCGGCCAAGGCGTGCAGGAAACAGGCTGACCACTTCGAGGCCACGCGGATGGGTGAATTCGGTCAGGTGCACCACCTGATCCGGGCCGATGCCCAACTCGGCGCGGATGCGTTCAAACCGGGCAGGGCGGGTCTTGCGGTCGGCGACGCGGATCAGATCATCATAGGCCATCGCGTTGGCGATATATTTGGCGGCCTCAAGGCTGAGGGCATATCCGCGTTCAGCGTTGTCGAGGGCCAGCACGCGGTCAAGGTGGGTCAGATACTCGCGCCCGTAGTCAAGGTCTTGAAAATCCACCACCTTGCGCAACCCGGCCAGCGCCATGGCGAGGACCGGTTCGGGCAGGTTGGCGCAGCGTTCGGTCAGCGCCGCCCACGCACGCTCCAGTTTTCCGGGGCCTCGCACCACGGTGGCACGGGCGGGCGCCGCCGGTGGGGCGGCCGGGGACGTCGGGTCATTGGCCGCGTCAAAACCGCGGGCAAAGGCTTGCAACGACGCCTCGACCCCACGACCCGAGGCGCGAACGGCGGCCTCGAAACTGTCACGCGTAAAGGGCAGCGCGCCCGATCCCGCCAAAGCACCAAACAGGCTGGCGGAAATCACCGAGCCAACGCCGACCGCCATTGCCTCCATATCCTGCAAGATCAGGCGTTTGGCTGCGACCTCGGCAGCGCGCAAGACCTCATCCGGGTTGACGATCCCGTCACCGGGGGCCATTTTTTCGCTGACCGCCAGCGACCGGTGGCTGGACGCAATCAGCGTCGTGCGGTCCGGGGTGACGAACCCGCGCAGAATGGCGCGGCCCGCCTCCATCATCTCGGCGGCAATCAGGATATCCACATCGCCCGCGGCGGGGGCCAGCGAAAACACCGGGGCAGCGCCGGCACTGGCCGGGGCCATTTCGACGTAATAGATCGTCGCACCGGTGCGTTGCGCCACGCCGGCCACCGAGGTTGTCTGGACCGCATAGCCATTGGCCCGGCCGACCGCCTCGATCCAGCCGGTCAGCACACCGCCGCCTTGGCCGCCAACCGCCATGACCGCCAGCTTGATGATCGTGTCCATGCGGGCGTCTTGCGGACGCGCATCCAGTCCCGAGAGCTGCTGGGTCATTCTGCGGCAATCCCTTGATAGCTGTCGAAATCCAGACGTTTGCGGGTGCGCCGCGCCTGAAGCCAGGTGATGATGCCTTGCCGCCAGCGGTTCATCCGCGTTTCCATCGCCGAGGGGTTGTGCACCACATCAGCCTTCCAGAACGACGGGCAGAGAACCGCAGCATCGGCAACTTCGCCGCAATTGCCGCAGCCGACGCAGGTCTGGTCAATGCTGGCCACCGGATCATCGCGCAGCGGGTCATCCAGCCGTTTGAGGCTGAGCGACGGGCAGCCCGACAGGCGGATGCAGGCGTGGTCGCCGGTGCAGATATCCTCGTCGACGCCAAAGCGCGGCTTGGCCACGCGCCGCCCGTCCTTGATCGCCTGCGCCATCAGCGGCTTTTCGCGGCGCTGTTTGTTCAACATGCATTCCGACGACGCGACGATCACCTTTGGCCCTTTGGTCTTGGTGGTCAGCGCCTCGGTCAGCGTGTCGCGCATGCGTTTCACGTCATAGGTGTGGTCGATCTGGTGCACCCACTCCACGCCAACGCCCCTGAGCGCCTTTTGAATCGGGTTGCCGGTGGATTTGGTGGCGTTGTCGGCGCGTGATGACAGCACATCCTGACCGCCGGTCGCCGCCGAATAGTAGTTATCGACGATCACCACCACGCCGTCGGATTTGTTGAACACCATATTGCCGATCGAGGACGACAAGCCGTTGTGCCAGAACCCGCCGTCGCCCATCACGGCAATGGGGCGTTTCTCGCCGCCGCCGTCAAACGCGCCGTTCGAGGCCGGGCCAAGCCCGTAGCCCATCGTCGCCCCACCGATGTTGAAGGGCGGCAGCGAGCCGAACAAATGGCAGCCAATATCGGCCGAGATCTGATGCTCGCCCAGATCCTCCTGCACCAGTTTCATGGCGGCAAAGATCGGCCGCTCGGGGCAGCCGGTGCAGAACCCGGGCGGGCGCACCGGCACGGTTTTCGACAGGTCGGGGATCACCGTGGCGGGGGCGTTGGGCGCGCGGATCTGGGCCGGTAACAGGCTTGGCGCAGCCTCGCGCAGAAACGCTTCGACCGCGTCCAGCATCACCTGCCCGGTGTATTCACCGGCCATCGGGAACACGCCTTTGCCATAAAGCCGGGTCGTGCTTTGGGCGCGGAACAACTGGCTGCCCAATTGCTGCTCGATGAACTCGGGCTGGCCCTCTTCGACGACCAGAACCGCGTCCTTGCCGGCGGCGAAGGCGGCGAATTGATCGGCGACCAGCGGATAGGTGACATTGAGCACATAGAGCGGGATTTCGGTGTTGCCCTGCAAATCGGCCAGACCCAGCCGCTGCAATGCGCGGATCACGCCGTTATACATGCCGCCTTGCAACACAATGCCGACCGGGGCCTGTTCCGGCCCGAAGATCTCGTTGAGCCCATGCGCCTGAATATAGGCTTGTGCTGCGGGCCAGCGGTTCTTCACCTTGTCCTGCTCTTGCATATAGGACATCGGCGGCAGAACGATGCGCGACACATCGCGACGCGGGTTCGACAGGGCATCGCGCACGGTCAGCGCCGGGCGCTGGTTGTCGCGGGTCTGGAAACTGCCGGTGACATGGCACGACCGGATGCGCACCATCAGCATGACGGGGGTGTTGGTGGCCTCGGACAGCTCGAACCCTTGTTCGACGGCTTTGACAATCGACGGCAGGTTCGGGCGCGGATCGAGCAGCCAGAACTGCGATTTCATGGCAAAGGCGTGGCTGCGTTCCTGCATGATCGACGAGCCCTCGCCGTAATCCTCGCCGACGATCACCAGCGCACCACCGGTCACGCCCGAGGAGGCCAGATTGGCCAGCGCATCCGAGGCGACGTTGACGCCGACCGAGCCCTTGAAGGTTACCGCCCCGCGGATCGGATAATGCACCGAGGCGGCTAGCATCGCGGCGGCGGCAGCTTCCGAAGCATTGGCCTCGAAGCGCACGCCAAGCTCACCCAGAATTTCCTCGGCATCGGCCAGCACATCCATCAGATGACTGATCGGTGCGCCCTGATAGCCGCCGACATAGCCCACGCCACATTCCAGCAACGCCTTTGTGATGGCCAAAATCCCCTCGCCGGTGAAGGTCTCGCCATGCCCCAGCTTGAGGTGCTCGACTTCCTTCTTGAAGGACCGTTCGGCCATGGTGTTCTCCGTTCTTCAGAAATCGTGCTTGCGGATATTGGCAAGGATGGTTTGCAAGGTGCTGACAAAGGCGCGTTTTTCCGCCGCGTCGATGCCCTTGAACATTTTGGCGTAGATCTTCGCCATATGCGGCCAAAGGCGCTCGAAGGCGGCGCGGCCGGCGTCGGTGATATAAATGCGCGTGGCGCGGCTGTCATCCGGGTCAGGCGCGCGGCGCACCAGCCCCTCGGTGGTCAAAGCGTCCAACGCGCGGCTCAGGGTGGATTGCTCGACCACGGCATAAACGGCCAGTTGCTTGATTTGCAGCCCGTCAATCATGGTCAGCACCGCCAGCGCGCGCATTTTCGGCGTGCTCAGGCCCAACGCGGCCATTTCAGAGCGAAGCGACAGGTTATAGCGCCCCATGATGCGGTTCATCAGATAGGGCGCAAAATTGTTCAGCCCGATCTCGCCCAGACGCGGTTCCGGGTCATTGGTGACCGCCTCGGAAATCGGCCTCACATCGTTCATGCCCCCAGCCCCTTTGCCGCCAGATACCCCGATCCGCCACCCAATCCGGGGCCGGGATGCGTTGAGGCCCCGATATGGCGCAGGCCGCGCACCGGGGACACGCCCCGGACCGAATGATCAAAGGGCCGCCACAAGAAGAACTGGTCGATTGAACACGCCCCACCATACGGATCGCCGCCCACAAGGTTGATGTTCATCGCTTCCAGATCCGCCGGGGACACGGCGGTACGGGCCAGTTTGATCTTGTCGAAACCTTTGATATGGCGCGCCAAAATTCCCTCGATCCGGTCGGCGAAGGCTTCGCGCGTGGCCTCGTCCCAGACACGGCCCGCGATCTGTCCGGCGGCGTCGCCCTTGATGACACGGGGCGCATCGGGGATTTGCAGCCACAAAACAGCCTTGCCCTTGGGCGCGCGTGACAGGTCCATGCGGTGTGGTTGGCCCACGCAGATCGTGGGGGTTTCCGGGAACATGCCGCGCTCGGCTTCATTCGCGGATTTCGACACCGAGTCGATCCCGTCGGCCAGATGGATCAGGGCCACGTCCTGAAGGCCGGGCGTTAACCATTCCGGCACCGAATTGAGCGCATAATGCAGTTGGAAATTCCCGCGACCGTGGCGGAAGGTCGGCGCTGCGGCCTTGTCTTGCGTTGGCGACGTGTCGCCAAGCAGGCGGCCATAAAGCTGACCCGGTGTCACCGAGGCCAGCACGGAACGCGCGGAAATCTCCTCGCCGCTGCTCAGGCGTACGCCCCTGACCGCGCCATTCTCGACCAGAATGCGCGCGACATCGGCATCGGTGCGGAGCGTGCCGCCATTTGCCTCGATGAGGCTGCGAAAGGCCTGCACCGCCGCGCCAGCCCCCCCCTTGACCACCGGTGCTCCCGCCGCCTCGAGCGCAAAGGCAATCACCTTGCCCATTTGCCCCGAATAGGTGCTTTCGGGTGTCAGCCCCGTATGCAGCACCCACGGTGCCCAAAGCGCCTGAATCATCGGGCTTTGATAAGTTGTCTCCAGCCAGCCCCGCGCTGGCGTCAGCGCGCCGCCGAACCATCCGGCCAACCCGGCAACACCGCGTTTGCGCGCTTGCCCGATCAGCATTTTCAACGTCGGCCAGGACCACAGCTTGCCGCCCAAAAGTCCGAACAGGAAGGGCGCGTCGGCCTCGATACCGCCGACATCCGCCGCGTGGCGATCTCCGTCACCAGAGGCAAGCGCGTTGAAGGCGGCCACATTTGCCGCCCGGTCCGTTGTCAGCACCAACGCCGAGCCGTCCGGACGCAAAACCGCCGTCGGATGGGCGGTATGGCAGAACTCCAGCCCGTGCTGCGCCAGATCGGCACCCAGTTCGGCATGGGCGGGAGAGGTCAGGAACAGGACAAAGGTGGCGGCCATCACGTCATGCTGAAAGCCGGGCAGGGTGATTTCGTCGGTGCGCAGGCAGCCGCCCAGAACCGGCGCGCGCTCGAGCACCAACACGCGCTTGCCTTTGCGCGACAGCATGGCCGCCGCGACCAGCGCGTTGATCCCTGATCCGATGATGACGTGATCGACCGCCATTGCGTCAGCGCTTCGGCACGAGCGCCAGCGCCCGGATCGGCGAGCCGGTGCCATTCTTGATCTTCAACGGTGCCGCTATCAGGATCGCGCCCTTGGCGGGCAATTTGTCGAGGTTTGCCAGTGACGCGAGGCCAAAGCAGTTGTCGCGGTGCAGAAGGTTGTGTGCTGGATAGGGCGGTGTCATGCCGCCCGCCGCCCCTGCATCCGTGCCGATGCACTGGGTTCCCCAGCCGACGATGCCCTTGCTCAACAGATATTCCACGCATTCCGGCGTCGGTCCGGGCGAATGTGGCCCCGTCTCATTGGCGTTCAGGAATTGCGCCTCGTCATTGACGCGGCTGTCCCAGTCAGAGCGCATGACCACCCATTCGCCCTTGTTGATCGCGCCGTGCTTGTCCTCCCAGGCCTGCACATGCTCTGCGGTCAGCAGGAAATCGGGGTCTGCGGCTGATTCCTTGGACACGTCGATCACGTTCACCGGGGCAACGACGCGCTGGATGTTCAGCGTGTCGACGTAGCCATCGGGATAATCCTTGCCGGTGATCCAGTGGTGGGGGGCGTCGAAATGGGTGCCGGTATGCTCGCCCAGCACCAGCCAGTTCCAGGCGAAAAACGGCCCATCCTGATCATATTCCGAGATCTTGTGGATCTCGACCTTGGGTGTCGGCTTCGCGAAATCGGCCGGAAGCTGCAGGATTGGCGTTTCCGGTCCCAGCACGCCAGAGCAATCGATGACCTCGATATCGCCTGAAAGCAGCATCGCGCCGAGTGACTGAAGGGTTTGTGTTGACGTCATGGCAAGTCTCCCCGTGTGTTTGGCCGATGTCATCCGGCCAATGTATTTTAAGCCTAAAATTATGCTGGACTGAAATAAATGTGTATGCAAGTATTTTGCGAGGGTAGGGGAACGAAAAGTGCCACACGCATTTGACGCAGTGATCATTGGTGCCGGGCACAACAGCCTTGCTTGCGCGGTTCACCTCGCGGCAAAAGGCTGGTCGGTCGGCCTGTTCGAGCAAGCGCCGCAGCCCGGCGGTGCGGTGCGCACCGCGGCGCTGACCTTGCCGGGATTTCGCCATGACTGGGCCGCCATGAACCTGTCTCTATTTGCTGGTTCGGCCTTTTTTAAAGGCTATGGGGACGGTTTGACCAAACATGGTCTCGACTTTGTTCCCGTCGCCAAACCCTTTGCCAGCGCGTTTCCAGATGGCCGATGGCTGGGAATTTGCACCGATCCTGCGGCAACCGCCGACCGTATTCGCAGTTTTTCTTCAGAAGACGCCGACACCTGGGCCGCGCTTGTCAAAGCCTTCCCGGAAGACGCCGAGTCGATCTTTGGATTGCTTGGCAGTCCCATGCGAAATCATGCAATGGCGGCCACGCTGTTCCGGATCTGGCGCAAAAAGGGGGTCGCCGGGTCGATGGATCTGGCGCAGTTTCTGCTCAGCTCGCCACGCGCCTGGCTGACCAGAACCTTCCGCTCGGCGCATCTTCACGCCACGCTTGGCGCTTGGGGCCTGCACCTCGATTTCGCGCCCGACATCGCTGGCGGCGCGGTATTTCCCTATCTTGAGGGGATGGCCGCGCAGGCCTTCGGCATGGTGATTGGCAAGGGCGGCGCGGATACCATCATCACGGCGATGGCCGCCGATCTCGAGGCACGCGGCGCGCATCTGGAATGCAATGCCGAGGTCACGCAGATCCTGCACAATGGCGGCAAAGCCAGCGGTATTCGACTGGCCGATGGTCGCGAAATCACGGCGCGCAAGGCGGTGATTGCCAATGTCGCGCCCCGTCATTTGGCGCGCCTGACGGGCGGCACGGGAAACGCCGATTTTGACGCGCGGATGCAGGGGTTCGACCACGCGCCCGGCACGCTGATGATCCACCTGGCGCTGGACAGCCTGCCGGATTGGGCGGCGGATGAGGCGCTCAAGGGCTTTGCCTATGTGCATCTCGCGCCCTCGCTTGACCAAATGGCGCGCACCTATACGCAGGCCAAGGCGGGTTTGCTGCCCGATGAACCGGCGATTGTCGTGGGCCAGCCAACCGTGTTCGACCCGTCCCGCGCGCCTGAGGGCAAGCATGTGCTCTGGTTGCAGGTGCGCATGGTGCCCGGCACGATCAAGGGCGATGCGGCCGGACAGATCACCGCGACCGACTGGGCCGACGCCGCCGAGCCGATGGCCGAGCGCGCGTTGGATATTCTTGAGCGCTACGCACCGGGTATCCGGGCCAAAATCTTGGCGCGAAGCGTGGTGTCGCCGATGCAGATGGAGGCGCAGAACCCCAATCTGGTCGGCGGAGATCAGGTCTGCGGCAGTCACCATCTGGCGCAGAACTTTCTGTTTCGACCGGCGCGCGGCCATGCGGATGGCTCGACGCCACTTGGCAACCTGCACCTGACCGGCGCAGCCGTCTGGCCCGGTGCAGGAACCGGCGCGGGGGCCGGGTTTCATCTGGCGCGCAAACTGGCCGGAAAATAGTTCGGCAATAACAAGAACAACACTCAACCAACCGGGAGACATCCATGAAACTTTCACGCAGAACGATGTTGCAAATGTCCGTCGCCTCGGTCGCTCTGACCGTCGCCAAACCGGTGTTTGCGCAGGCCATTGACGAGCTGATCATCGCCTATAACGTCAACCTTCCCAGCTGGGACCCCACCGTCGGCCCCTCCGCCGTGAACCCGACGATTCAGGGGCTCTATCAGTCGGTGTTCGACCAGTTCATCCTGCAACAGCCGGACCTGACGCCCGCGCCCGGCTTGCTGACCGATTGGGGCTGGAACGAGGACCGCACGCAGGTCTGGATGGACGTGCGCGAAGGCGTCAAATGGCATGACGGTTCGGATTTCACCGCCGAGGATGTGCGCTGGTCGCTGGCCCGCGTCGCCGATCCGGCAACCGGCAGCCCGATCCAGTTCGTCTGGGGTACGCTGGCCAATCACCGGGTCGAGGGGAACCGGGTCATTGCCGATGTGACGCAATTCGACCCGACGATCTTCAAATGGATGTATTTCCTGACCGGCTATGTGTTGCCCAAGGATTACTATGAGCGCGTCGGCGCCGCCGGGTTCGAGGAAGCGCCAATCGGCACCGGCCCCTATATGGTCGACAGCTACGAGCGCAACGCCTTTGTGCGCCTCAAGGCGAACCCCAACTACTGGAACGGCGTGCCCGAGTTCGAGACCGTCACCATCCGCTTTGTCACCGACGCCGCCAGCCGCGTGGCCGAGGTGGAATCGGGCAACAGCCACGTCACGCTCGAAGTGCCCTATGAGGAATATGACCGCCTCAGGGTCCGGGCCGGTCTGGCCGGGGTGGCGACGCCGATTTCCGACATCGCGATGATCTTTTTCAATGATATCGACGTGATGCTGGACGAGAACGTGCGCAAGGCCGCCGTTCATGCGGTGGACAAGCAACTGATCATCGACCGGCTGCTGTCGGGCTATGGCGTTGCGTTGAACACGCTGGAGACGCCGGAATACCTGGCCTATGATCCGACCATCGAGGTCGCCTATGATCCGGATCTGGCCCGCGAATTGCTGGCGGCGTCGGGCTATTCGACCGACAATCCGGTGCGCTTCACCATCCAGACCACGCGCGGCTACAAGCCCAAGGATTACGAGACGATTCAGGCCATCGTCGGCATGTGGCGTCGGGTCGGCATCGAGGCCGAGATCGAGGTTTACGAGGTCGCGCGCCATTATGAATTGCGCGCGGCGGATGAACTGGCCCCGGCGGCGTTCTACAACTGGGGCAACTCGGTGGGCGACCCGACCACCTCGACCGGCTTTGCCATGTTCGGCCCCTCGCCGCATTCGGTCTGGGACAGCCCTGACCTGATCGAGCGTATCGCGCCATTGTGGGGCGAGGCCGATGAAGCGGTTCGCATTCAAGGCTGGAAGGACGTGAGCCGGTATATCGCCGAGCACGCCTATGTGCTGCCGATCCTGCAATATGTGCAGCCGATCTTGCACAGCAGTGGCGTAAACGTGGTGCCCCATGCCTCGGGTGCGCTGTTGCCGCATCTGATGACGCGCGCCTAAGGCACAGGGTTCCGGCCACGAGGTGTCTCGTGGCCGGACCCGGACCCATCATATGCGCCTCTCCAAGATATTCACACGGCTGCTGACCACGCTGATCACGCTTTTCGGCGTCTCGGTGATCGTGTTTGTCGTGATCCGGGTGGTGCCCGGCAACCCCATCGCCATGATGCTGCCGCCAGGCGCGACCGAGGCCGATATCGACCGGTTGCGCGCCCTCTACGGCTTTGACCGCTCGATTGCCGAGCAATACGGCATCTGGCTGTGGAACGTGCTTCAGGGCGATTTCGGCACCTCGATCCAGAGCCGCCAGCCGGTGCTGGCGCTGGTGCTGGGCCGCTTGCCCGCCACGCTGGAGCTGTCGATCATGGCGCTGGTGATCGCGGTGTTCATGGGCGGCGTGTTGGCGCTGACCGGCACGCGGCTGCGCGGCACACGCACCGAGGGGGCGATTGACGTCACCAACGGCATGGCGCTGTCGGTGCCTGATTTCCTCTGGGGATTGGTGCTGGTGCTGCTGTTCGGCGTGCTGTGGCCGGTGTTCCACATCTCGGGGCGGATCTCGCCGCAGTTGGACCTGCCGTTCACCACCAATTTCTACCTGTTCGAAAGCGTGTTCCGGCTCCGGTTCGATCTGTGGGTCGATATCGTCAGCCATATGTTCATGCCTGCCTTGGCGCTGGCCATTCCGCTGGGGGCGATCATCGGCCAATTGCTGAAACAGAGCCTCAAGGAAACCATGCATTTGGACTATGTCACGCTGTCGCGCACCAAGGGGTACGGCGAGAACCACGTGATCGTGCGTGAGGCTTTGCCCAACGCGATCTTGCCAACCCTGACGCTGATCGGCGTGCAATTCACCTTTCTGATCGGCGGAACCGTGATCATCGAGCGCCTGTTTTCCTATGAAGGGCTGGGCAATATGGCGATTGACGCGGTGATCAACCGTGACCTGCCGTTGATCCAGGGCATTGTGATCCTGTTTGCCGTGCTGTTCACCGTGGTCAACCTGTGCGTGGACATGCTTTACACCGTGTTGAACCCGAGGTTGCGCAATGCTTGACGCGCGCAGCACGGTCAAACGCCGCCTCGGTCTGCGGCTGTGGTTATCCGCCGGATGGTTGTCGGTGCTGCTGATCTCGGCGCTGTTCGCGCAGTGGATCGCGCCGCACAATCCGCTGGAGCAAGACCTGTTCACCTCAAGGCTGCCGCCGTTCTGGATGGAGGGCGCCGAGCCGGGCTATTGGCTGGGCACCGACAGTCTGGGCCGCGATGTGCTCAGCCGTATCCTGTACGGCGCGCAGATCGCGCTGATCGTCGCCGTTATCGCCGGGTCGGCCACCGCGCTGATCGGCGCGACGCTGGGCTTGATCGCCGGCTATTTCCGCGGCTGGCCCGATCTGATCATCTCAAGGCTGGTGGATATCTGGATGGCCTTTCCGCCGGTTCTGTTCGCGATCCTGTTGATTGCGGTGATGGGGCCGGGGCTGCTGTCGGTGATCGTGGCGATCATCGTCATCGACTGGACCCGCTTCGCCCGCGTGGTGCGCGCCGAGGCGATGGGGCAGGGCGCGATGGATTACGTCGCCTCGGCGCAGGTCGCCGGGCAACGGCGGCTGGGCACGATGATCTCGGAAATCCTGCCCAATGTGTTGCCCACAATCGTCGTGCTGTTGACCTTGGAAATGGGGATTGCCGTGATCGTCGAGGCGATTTTGAGCTTTGTGAACCTGTCGATCTCGACCGATATGCCAACCTGGGGCGGCATGATCTCGGAGGGGCGGCTGTCGGTTCATCAGGCGTGGTGGGTGCTGGTGTTCCCGCTGATCACGCTGTTCCTGACCGTCCTCAGCTTCAGCCAATTGGGCGAAGGGCTGAAGGACCGCTTTGATCCGGTGCTGCGATGAGCGCGTTTTTGTCGATCCGCAACCTTTCGGCGGTCGTCAATGGCGGCGCACGCATCCTGCGATCCGTGTCGCTGGATGTCGCAGCCGGCGACGTGCGCGGCCTTGTGGGGGAAAGTGGTGCTGGCAAGTCGATGATCGGCAAGGCGGTTCTGGGCATCCTGCCGCGCGCGATCGAGGTGGTCGAGGGCGAAATCTGGCTGGACGGCGTGGACCTGTTGCGCCTGAAACCCGCTGAGCGCCGCCGCCGGATCGGGGCCACGGCGGCGCTGATCCCGCAAGATCCCTTGACCGCGTTGAACCCCTCGCGCCGGATCGGGCCGCAGATCACCGATCGGCTGGTGGATATTCTGGGCTGGAGCCGCGCCGATGCGCAGGCCCGCGCCCTCGATCTGCTGGCCGAGGTGCATATCCCGGACGCGGCGCGGGTGATGCGCAATTATCCGCATGAGTTGTCAGGCGGCATGCGCCAACGGGTGCTGATTGCCTCGGCCTTTGCCGCCGAACCCAAGCTGATTGTCGCGGATGAGCCGACAACGGCGCTGGACGTGACGGTGCAAAAGCAGATCCTGCGCCTGATTGCCGGAATGCAGGCGCGTCACGGCACGGCGATCTTGTTTGTCACGCATGATCTGGGCGTGGTGTCCAAGGTCTGCGGCAGCTTGTCTGTGCTGTATGCGGGCCAGGTGATCGAAAACGCCGCCGTGCGCGACTTTTTCCGCGCGCCCGCGCACCCGTATTCCAGGGCGCTGCTGGCGGCGACGCCGAAATACACCGACCCCACCGCCGGGCTGAATCCGGTCCCCGAGGGGGTGATCACGGCCGTCCGCGCTGAAGTTGAAAAAGCCGAAAAGGCGTGGCGCCATGACTGATCTCTATGCTGTCACCGACCTGCGTCTGTCGCTGCCCGACATGACGCGCAAGCCCGCGTTCGGGTCTGCCCCGATGATCGACATTCTGCACGGGCTGTCGTTCACCATTGGCAAGGGCGAGGTGCTGGGCATCGTTGGCGGCTCTGGCTCGGGGAAATCGACGCTGGGGCGCGTGCTGGTGCGGTTGCTGGAACCCACGGGCGGGCAGGTTCTGTTCGATGGGCAAGACATCTCGCATCTGAACGAGGACGCCATTCGCCCGCTGCGCCGCCGCTTTCAGATGATTTTTCAAGACCCGATGTCATCGCTCAACCCGCGCCGCAAAGTCGGCGGAATCATCGCCGGGCCGCTGAAACTGCACGGGTTTGACCGTATTTCCGAGCGTGTTGATGCCGCCCTCGATCAGGTCGGCCTGTCGCGCCGTTTTCGCGATCGCTACCCGCATGAGTTGTCGGGCGGCCAACGCCAGCGGGTCGGCATCGCCCGCGCCATCGCCATCGAGCCCGAATTCATTCTGGCCGATGAGATCGTCTCGGGGCTTGATGTGTCATCGCAGGCGCAGGTCTTGGCACTGCTGTCGGATCTGGTGCGCGATCTGGGGCTGACGCTGGCTTTCATCAGCCACGACCTCAGCGTGATCCGGCGCTTGTGCACGCGGGTCATGGTGTTGCACCAGGGTTTGATTGTCGAGCACCGCGACACCGACGCGTTGTTCAACGCGCCAAAGGCCGACTACACCCGCGAGCTTCTGGACGCGATCCCCTTGCCGGACCCGGATCAGGTGTGGGTGTAAGGCGGTAGACGCAGCGCACCAACGTTCCGCTCAATGCCGGCTTTCGGGTCTGGGCTGTACTGGCCCGCGCGGTTGTTCACAGGTCTTGGGCGACGGAGCAAAGAACTCCCGCCACTCGCTGGGGGAAAACCCGGTCAGTTGCCGGAACCGGCTTGAAAAATGCGCCGACGAGGAAAACCCGAGGTCCATCGCGATGGTGGTCATTGACACACCGGGCTCTTGCAACCTGAGTTTGGCCTTTTCGATGCGGCCATGGGTGAGCATCTGGTGCGGGGTGAATCCGGTGCTGGCGCGGAAGGCGCGGCAGAAATGATCGGCTGACAACCCGGCGAGGATCGCCAGATCATGCACCGACAGATCGGGTTCGGCCTCGCGCATTGGTCCCATCACCGATTGCAGACGCCGCGCCGAGAGACCCGCCCCGGGGTTTGCAGTGCCGGTGCCACGCTCTGGCCAATCCAGCAGCACTGTGAGAAGCCGGTCCAATTCCTGATCTGCCGCCGCCGACTGAGGCGCGCCGGGGCTGGCCGTGCCAAGCGTCCAGAGTTTCGCTGCCGAGCGACCCACCAGCGGAATGCTGTCTGGCTGTTGCGCAAGACGTTGCAAGGCTTGGGAATGTCTGTGCCAGTCATCGCCTGCCAGATACCGGAGCCGATCCTGCGAGACGCTGAGATGCAGCACCGTCGGCGCGCTCTCGAACTGCCAGAAACTGGCGCGGCCCGGTGGCGTGATCACCACTTTCCCGGCCTCATCCAGAAAGTGCTGCGCGCCGTCACCGATGTCGCGCACTGCCGGCGCCTGCGCGGAATTCAGAATGACACTGACGATCAGATCATCGACCGGCGGATATTCGATGCCATGCGTCGGCGCATGGTGCACAATGGCCATCGTGGCCCCAGCCTTGCCAATCCGACGCATGTCGGATTTTTGGCAGGGCAGCTTTCCGGTGTGCAGATACTCCATAAATCCACCGTCAGGGCGGCGGTGAGGCATGGCGTTCATGGGCGTCCTCCCGGGACGATCTAAGAGCCACTGTTGCCCGAAAGCAAGCGACTTCTGACCCCTGCAAGGCTACGCGCTCACCCCTCACCGCCGTTTGGCATGGTGTCAGCTCGGGCGCGGTTGCCCGGCGCTGGCCGCAAGGTTTTGCAGCATGGCGACATCCATCATATACAGCGTCTGATCCTTGTCATCAATGAAGGCCGACGGCCCCTGCGAGATCATCAGCAGCTCGGTGTCTTCCTTGAAATGCAACGGATCATGGATCGCGTCCTTGGTTTCGGACACATAGTCGCCGGGCTCGAAGGCACCGGTCTGAGGATGTTTGCCCGCGCCCTTGAAGATATAGATCTCGGCGGCATCCAGATGCTTGTGGCGCGGCAGAACGCCACCGGCCTCGGCGCGGATCATCACGCTGAACGCGCCGGTTTCGGGCACCGTCTTGATCACCTTGATGAAAACCTTGGGGGCCAATGGCAGCCAAGGCAGTGCGTCACATTTGATCGTATCCCCACCGTGTTTGGTCATGAACGTCTCTCCCTGTTTATATGGCCGTAGTGCTGTCACCGGGACCGGTGGCACACCCGACTTCGTGCAAGGGTAGGGGGTATTGGTACATATTGCTTTCAGATTTCCGATGCGAAGATCCTGTGTCTGGAAACGCAACGCTCCTGACAGGGCACTCACGCCACCGGGCTTGCTCGTTCTTGTCCCCGGGCGCTTGATTTGCGACGTCATGTGCCGCGCGTGGGTGTGGCGATTCCCTTGAAAAACCCGCGATGATTTGAAACGCGTACAGCCGGTTTCAGCGAAATCGCGCGTGCATCCTGGCCCCGTCAGACGAGAGTTTTGCGCGTGCGGTAGTGCCGCGCGAGCGGGAGCACGATCACGATCGCCAGAAGCAGGATCATGAAAACAATCGCGATCGGCCGCTCGAACAGATAGGCCAGCGGGTTGTTGTTCGAGATTTGCAACGTGCGGACCATCTCACCCTCGAGCATCTTGCCCAGCAAGAGGCCGATCACCGTCGCGGCAACGGGATAGTCGTGCCGCCGCATCAGCCAACCAAGACCCGCAAACACGGCCACCGTCACAGGCCCGGCGATGGTGCCGGTGATGCCATAGCCGCCCCAGGCGCAGAGCGCCAGAACGCTGGGGATCAGATAGGACAGCGGCACACGCACCACCATGCCCAACAAGCGCAGGGTCAAGAGGCCAATGACCGCCAGCAAGACCACCTGACCCAGATTGCCGACGATGATCGCATAGACGAGGTCCGTCTCGTTGCGGATGAACGACGGGCCGCCGACGAGGTTGTGGAACGAGAAGGCCGCCAGCAACACCGCCGTCGCCGCGCCACCCGGGATGCCAAGCGCCAGAAGCGCCGTCATCGACCCGCCCTCGGAGCTGGAGTTGGCGGATTCGGCGGCGATCACGCCCTCGGGCGCACCTTTGCCAAAGGCCTCGGGTGTCTTTGAACTGCGCTTGGCTTCGCCATACGAGACCAGATTGGCAACCGACGAGCCCACGCCCGGGATCGCGCCGATGATGGCACCGATGATGCTGCCCTTCAGCAAGGCGGCCGGATAGTGGAATGTCTGGCGCACGCCCCGCAGAATGGCGGGGATCGAGATATTGCGCAGGGAGTCATCCTCGACCAGAAACGAGGACCCGCGTAGGCGCAGCAGTTCGGCGGCGGCGAAAATGCCGATCATCGCCGGCACCACGGGAATGCCGTCCATCAGATAGGGATTGCCGATGGTCGTGCGCAGAACGCCGGTGGTGGAAAACCCGATCTGACTGAGCATCAGGCCAAAGAACCCGGCCAGCAGGCCGCGCGCAATGCTGCCGTCGTTGAGCGTGGCGATCAGGGTCAGGCCCCAAAGGACGACCATCACCATTTCCAGCGGCCCGATCTTGAGAACAAAGGATGCCAGCGGCTGAATGAGCACCAAAAGCAGGGCGTAGCCGACAAAGGTTCCGATCACCGAGGCCGCGAGGCCCAGCCCCAGTGCCTCGTTATGCTTGCCTGCCCGCGCCATGGGGTAGCCGTCAAAGGCCGTGGCAATGGCCGAGGAGGAACCGGGTATGTTCATCAGGATTGCCGTCACCCCACCGCCATACGCCCCGCCGGTAAAGATTGCGGTCAGGAACAGCATCGCTTGCAGGAATTCCATCCCGAAGGTGACCGGCAAAAACAACGCCATCGCCATCGAGATCTGCAAGCCGGGGATGGAGCCGAAAATCAGGCCGATCAACAGGCCGGGGATGACCCACAGCCACGGCGAAAATCCGGTGAACAGCATGTCGAGCGCTGCGGAAAAGGCGATTTGGTCAATCATGTCACAGCACCAGTGTTGGCAGGGGATAGGGGAACAGCGACCCAAATCCATAGGTGATCAACAGGGTGAAAATCAGTGCAAACAGGGGTGGTTGCCACAGGCCTTTGCCGCCACTCATCGTCACCCCGGCCCAGACGAAAAAGAAGGTCGCGATATCGAACCCGACTCGTGTCATGGCAAGGCAGAACACGGCGAACCCCGCCAGCAGGATCACATCGCCCCAGATCGGGGTTGCGGCGCCGATATCTGCGCTTGATGCGCGCTTGGCATGGGTCGGTTTGCGCCAGGCGGAAAACAGGATTGTCGCCATGGCAAGGACCAGCACAGCGCCCACCGGCACCACCACGATCAGGTTGGTGAGCCGGGTTGACGCGGACGTCGCGCTCCAGACGATAAAGCCGCTGGCCGCCAGAACCAGCGCCATGAGGACTGCGTGAGTGGGCGCGAGATGAAAACGGCTCGGCATGGGCGAATCCTGTGTTGGGCGCTGGAAATGGTCTTGTTGGGTGTAGATTTCCACGCAGAAGTGAGCCGGATAGACGGATAATTTCCACTGAGATTTGAGCCATGTGACCCTTCCCCCAGCGCGATGCGCAACGGGGAGCAGCGGAGTGATACACATGGGACTTTTGAACATTATTCGACGGATGTCTTTGCGGGAGAAGCTATCGATCCGTGAGATTGCGCGTCGCACTGGATTGTCGCGCAATACGATTACAAAATATCTGAATGCGGGCACGATCGAGCCGCAGTTCGCGACACCGGAGCGGCAAAGCAAGCTCGATCCGTTCGCCGAGAAGCTTGCCGGTTGGCTGAAGACGGAGGCGGCCAAGTCGCGCAAGCAGCGGCGAACGCTGAAGCAGCTGCATGCCGATCTGGTGGTGCTTGGCTTTGATGGGTCTTACGGTCGGGTCGCGGCTTTTGCGCGTGACTGGCGGGCAGATCGGCAGCGAGAGCAGCAGGCAACAGGGCGCGGCATCTTCGTGCCGCTGTCGTTTCGTCCGGGCGAGGCATTCCAGTTTGACTGGAGCGAGGATTTTGCCGTTTTGGGCGGCGAGCGCGTCAAGCTACAAGTCGCCCATATCAAGCTGTCGTATAGCCGGGCCTTTCTGGTTCGGGCGTATCTGCTGCAAACGCACGAGATGCTGTTCGACGCTCACTGCCACGGGTTCCGGGTCTTCGGCGGCGTTCCAGGGCGTGGAATTTACGACAATATGCGCACCGCTGTTGACCGCGTCGGTCGTGGGAAGGAGCGGCAGGTCAACATGCGCTTCCTCGCAATGGCCAACCATTACGTGTTCGAGCCAGCGTTCTGCAATCCTGCCGCCGGCTGGGAGAAGGGGCAGATCGAGAAGAATGTGCAGGATGCCAGGCACCGTCTGTGGCAACCCATGCCGGACTTCCCCGATCTCGCGGCCCTGAATGATTGGCTGGAACAGCGCTGTGTGGCGTTGTGGAATGAGATTCCTCATGCAGCACTGCCGGGGAATGTTGCTGACGTCTGGGCCGCAGAACACCCCGTGCTGATGCCATTGCCGCCCGCCTTCGATGGCTTTGTCGAGCATAGCAAACGGGTGTCCCCGACCTGCCTAATCAGCTTCGAGCGCAACCGCTACAGTGTTCCAGCGTCGTTTGCGAACCGGCCTGTGAGCTTGCGGGTTTATCCAGAGCGTTTGGTGGTCGCTGCCGAGGGTCAGATCCTGTGCGAGCATGTGCGGGTGATTGAGCGCAGCCACCAACTCCCGCCACGCACGATTTACGATTGGCGCCATTATCTGGCCGTCCTTCAGCGTAAGCCGGGTGCGCTCAGGAACGGCGCGCCCTTCGTGGAATTCCCTCCGGCCTTCAAGCGGCTGCAAGACCTTATGTTGCGCAAGCCTGGCGGTGACAGAGAGATGGTTGATATCTTGGCGCTGGTTCTGCATCACGACGAACAGGCCGTGCTCGTCGCCGTGGAAATGGCCTTGGCTGAGGGCGTGGCAACCAAAACTCACGTTCTGAACCTTCTGCACCGTCTTATTGACGGAAAGACGATTGGTGGGCCGGACATCGAAACACCACAGGCACTGGCTTTGCGCAGTGAGCCAAAGGCGAATGTCGAACGCTATGACGGCCTGCGGGCCCGGACCGCCGGAGGCCGCCATGCGTCATGATCCCGCCAGCGGTGCCATCATCATCATGCTGCGCAGTTTGAAGATGCATGGCATGGCCCAAGCCGTCACCGACCTCATGGAACAAGGCGCACCAGCCTTTGATGCTGCGGTGCCGATGCTCGCTCAATTGCTGAAGGCCGAAGTGGCCGAGCGGGAGGTCCGGTCCATTGCCTATCACATGAAGGCCGCTCGCTTCCCGGCTTACAAGGATCTGACCGCCTTCGACTTCGCGGCCAGTGAGATCAATGAGGCCACGGTGCGCCAACTTCATCGGGGCGAGTTCATGGACGGTGCCCAGAACGTTGTGCTGATCGGGGGCCCTGGGACTGGCAAAACGCATGTCGCGACAGCCCTTGGCGTGCAGGCTGTCGAGCATCACCGCCGCAAGGTTCGCTTCTTCTCGACCATCGAGCTCGTCAATACGCTCGAACAGGAGAAGGCCAAAGGCAAAGCCGGACAGCTTGCCGAAAGCCTCGTCCGCCTGGATCTCGTGATCCTCGACGAGCTCGGCTACCTGCCGTTCAGTGCATCAGGCGGTGCGCTGCTCTTCCATCTGCTCAGCAAACTTTACGAACGCACCAGCGTCGTCATCACCACAAACCTGAGCTTCAGCGAATGGGCCACCGTCTTCGGCGATCCCAAGATGACGACCGCACTCCTCGACCGCCTGACCCATCGTTGCCACATCCTCGAGACCGGCAACGACAGCTTCCGCTTCAAAACCAGTGCAGCCACCGCGGCGCAGAAAAAGAGGGAGGACAATCACGTATTGACCAAAGCCTGAAACCCGAAACATAACCTAGAGGTGGCTCACTTCTCGATGGAAAACCCGGCTCACTTCCGCGTGGAAATCTACAGCACAGGGCGTTGGGCCGCTTTTTGGCGATACAAAACCTGAAACAGGTCCACGTCCTTGATGGCCCAATGATTTCGGTGAAACTCGAAGTCGTCAATCTGCAGTTCAGATGCCAATGCATGGATATCCGCATTGTTCAGACGCGGGATATCTGGATCTACGGTGTATTGGAGAAGATACTCACGATCGCGCTTTTGCACACGAGTAAGCCACCCTAAATAGGCGACCTCATCTGCAACGCCTTCCTCCATCAGAACAGTGGGAAGCTCAAGTATAGCGCTGATGTCCAGCTCGCCGCCGGGCATAAATTTCTGTGATAGAGGCTCGCTTGTGTGTTCTAGTACACGCCCCGCCATAATCGAGCCACGGCGATCACTTTCAAGGCCTCCTGAAACGATCAAATTGAACATGCAATACTCCTGTAGTTACCGAAGCCTGATATCCAAAGCCGAGAGCTCGTTCAACGCGAAGTGGAGGCTTGGCACCAGCAAAGCAGCGCCACGACTTCGCATCATTCGACCGGCTTACCCACCTGCTGCGTTTGGCGCAGCAAACTCTTTGCATCAGCACCTGCTCAACTGACCCTCAGTGAAAGCTGGCCTGAAAACTCGTGGCGGTCAGCGACACGTGGGCGTCCAGCGGCGGGCGCAGTTCGAACGCCTTCGGCTCCCGTGCAAAGTGATAGAGCCGCATGAGGCACCAGTCCGCCCGCCGTTCGTCGGCAACAGCCAGCTCGTTCCGCGAAATATGGAATGGTGTGCGTTCCCAGCCGTTGGTCGTCTTCACTTCGATCAGACGGGGCCGACCATCCGGCGCATAACTGGCGATATCATACCCCGCGCCATCGCCATCCTCCTCCGAGACCCATCGCACCTTTGACGCAAGATCAGAGCGCCCGGAGCCAGCCAGCACCGCTTTCTCATGCGCCAGCGCGCGTTCCTCTCCCGCCCGGCCAAGCGCGCGGTTGCGCTCATCACGCTCCGCCACATCGAATTTGCGGGCGGTGGCGATGGTTTGCTCAAGTTCAGCCGGAGGCGGCTGGTTGCTGAGCGTCGGGGGCGGTCCAATCCAAAGCTGGGCCGCCTCGCGGAGGCCCATCGCGGGCCGTTCCGGAATGCGGGACAGCCAGCCGGGGTTGAGTTTCAGCCAACGCGCCACCGCGTCTTCTAGTGTGCCCTGGTAGTTTTGCGCGGGCTTGTAGCCGGGGATCCAGTCCTCTCCGAGGGCCCTGAGTACCGCGCTGATGTTCTGGTGCTTGAACTCAATCGAACTGCGGTTGCGGTCGATCTGGCTCTGAAGATCGCGATTGTGAGCAGCCTTGTTATAGGACTGGCCAGAAAAGTCCGCCGACAGCATCGCGAAGTAATCCGCGACGATCAGGTCATTCTCTGCATCTGTCCAAGGCCCGTTCGACATGCGGCCAGGCTAGACGCGGGAAAATCATTTGTCATCAGCGGTTTCGGTTGGGGGAATGGGATGCAAACCTACCCAAGAAATCCGTCGATTTACGCTAGCATCCCGAGCAACGCGCCTACCGCATGTTCTGGCTATGTTGCCATCGATGTCGTTCGGAACGCACGTTTGGGTTTTGGCGGGGTTCGGCAGCAGTGCATTGAAAGGTAACGAGAAAACGAGACCGAACCGAAACGGGTGAGGTTCGCCCAAACTGAGACTGAGGGTCATTCTGAGCCCAGCTTCGGCTAGGCGGCGCGTCTATGAGGTTCGGTTGGTTTCCGCAAACCCCTTTGATAACACGGAAAAATCCGTGCCCGTCAGGGCGGTGTCACTGGTTCGCAATGGGGATAATGGCGGATGGGGTGGGATTCGAACCCACGGTACGGTTCCCCGCACGCTAGTTTTCAAGACTAGAGCCTTAAACCACTCGGCCACCCATCCGTCCACTCAGCTTCTAGCTTCGGGTTTGCGGGGTTGCAAGATGCGGATCACCCGTTTGCGATTCTCGGGCGTCCAGTGGCGTTGATCCGCAATTGGACCTCGATCGTCATTTGCCGACCCTCAACCGCAGCGCCGGTATCGTCGCGCTCCAGGCTGAGGAGCGGGGTCTCGACGCCGGCCCGCTGTGCCAGTTCGGTCGCGAGCCGGCGAAGTGCCTGATCCAGCGCCGCGACGGCTGGTTCGAGGCTGGAAAAGCGGATGGGTCCGTCGGGCAGGTGGGCGATGAATTCACCCGCGCTGGGGCTGGTGACCTGTCCCTCGGCGCGCATCGAAACCTGGCCGACCACCGCGCCGATGGCATTGGCGACATCCGCGTGGTCCGGGACGACCATGTCGCACCCCAAGCGCGTGCCGACCGCACCGTAGTAGCAGTTTGCCGAGGCTCCCAAGCCGATGACGGGCACCCCCAGATGAGCCGCGAGCTTGACAAGGCCGGGCGCGCGGTCGAGTGCAGCAAGCAGCAAGCTGTGCCGCGCCAAATCCTCGGGGGGTTGCGTCCAGTTGCGTGGCTCTTCGGCAAACGCGGTTTCGAGCAAACAGGTGACAGTCTGGGTGGTGAGCTGATCGACAATCGTTTGCGCCATTGCGGCGGCGGAGGGGGCCAATGAGTTGCCGTCGCCGCCGCGCTGGCGTGACAAAAGCGTCAAGGCCATTTCCGCCGCAGCGCGGTTCCAGCTCGTTTGGCGACCCAGGACATGGGCGGCGTCCGAGGGCGTCGGGCCACACAGCAAGACATGGCCGCGCTGCACCAGTCTCAACAGGGCCGGGACCTCGATCCTGGTGCGAATTACCTCTGACAGGAGCCGCGGCCCGGCCAGAAGGCGCAGGGCGATCATGGCCTCGCGGGGGGGCAAGCCCTCGGGCTCGGATACGAAATGCGGGATGGCAAAGTGCCAGCTTTCCAAGGGTGCGGGGTTGCGGGCAAGGGCCGCTTCCAGTGCCGGAAGCACGACATCCGGAAATTTCTGCGCGGCAAGGGCAATCGGCATGACGCGCCGAGGCCCGAGGCGCAGGCCACCCGGCAATCCCTCAAGAACGTGCACCTCGCTGTCACCCCCCAATCCCGAGGTCCGCATGGCGACCGCTTCGACCATCGTGCGAAACGATCCGACGCGTGCGCCCTGCGGGTCGATGGCCGGTTTTCCGTTGCGCAACAGGCAAACATCGGTGGTCGTGCCGCCGATATCCGAAACCAGCGCGTCAGACAGGCCGGTCAACCACGACGCACCAGCGATCGAGGCCGCCGGGCCGGACAGGATCGTCTCGATCGGGCGCTCGCGGACCAGGGCGGCCGACACCAAGGCGCCATCGCCGCGCACCACCATCAGTGGTGCCTCGATCCCGCGCAACGCCAAATGGCGTTCGCAGGTGCCGATCAAGCGGTCGATCATCGCGATCAGGCGTGCGTTCAACAAGGCGGTCAAGGCGCGTTTCGGGCCGTTCAAACCCGCCGACAATTCATGCGAGCAGGTAACCGGCAGGCCGGTGCGCGCACGGATCAGGGTGCGGGCCTCGATTTCATGGGCGGGGTTTCGGGTGGCGAATTGAGCCGCGACAGCGACGGCGCTGATACCGTGGGGAAGGGCGTCGAGGGCGGCTTCCAGTGCCGCGCGATCCAGGGGTTTGGCCTCGAGTCCTGAATGCTGGTGTCCACCGCCGACTTCGATCAACGGATCGTCGCCCAGGGCTTCGGTCAATTGGGCGCTGCCGCGTTCACTGGTATCGAAACCGATCATCACGAGCGCCGCCCGGCTGGCTTGCCCCTCGACAAGCGCATTCGTGGCCAGAGTTGTCGACAGCGAAACCATCGCCACTTGTGCGGGCGAGACCTGCGATGCATCGGCCAGAACCGCATCTATTGCGCCGCTGATACCCTCGGTCAGGTCGGGGCGCGATGTCAGTGCTTTGGCTTTGGCCAGAACGGTTTGCGTTGTTTCATCCAGCAGGACCGCGTCCGTATAGGTGCCGCCCGTATCTACGCCCAAGAAAATCGCCATGTTGCCCCCGTCGCGCCGTTGCTCTGTGCTAGGATGACCGGCTCGGGATGAAAAGGGGGGACTAGGCTTTCACGCCCCGATTGGCGGCAATTGAAGCCAGAAGCTCGGACTTTCGAAACGGTTTCGCGACATGACCCGCAAAGCCGGCCGCCAAATAATCGTCGATTTGATGCTGCATGGCATTGGCGGTGACGGCCAAGGCGGGAACCTGTGTGCTGCCGGCGGCGGCTTCGGTTGCACGGATCGCGTGGAGCGCCCCAATCCCATCGAGCCCGGGCATCGAGATATCAAGCAAGAGCATGTCGAAATCATCCGGGCGATAAAGCTGATGCGCCTCATGCCCATCTTCGGCAAGGGTCACGTTGATCTTTGCCTTGTTCAGCAAGCTTTTCAGGATCTGTCGGTTGGTCCGATTGTCATCCGCCACCAAGACACGCAACCCGGCAAAATCATCGAGACTGGAACCCGCTATGGTCTTATGCGCGATTTCTGCGGCAGGCGCATCTGCCAACGGGATCTGAACGCATATGCTGGTTCCGCGACCTATCGCGGTCTCCAGCGTGATCGAGCCGCCCATGATGGTCACCAGATGACGCGTGATCGACAGTCCCAGTCCGGTCCCGCCGAACCGGCGCGCGGTTGACCCTTCGGCCTGTTCGAACTCATCCCAGACTTTGGCCGATTGCTCCGCCGTCATGCCGATGCCCGTATCGACAACCCGGATCTCGAGGAAATCGCCGTTTTCGTTCTGGCCGATAGCCCCGATCATCTTGATGCTGCCGCTTTCGGTGAATTTTATCGCATTGTTGACCAGATTGTTGAGGATTTGCTGAATGCGATGGGCGTCGCCGAGGCGGCGCTTCGAGCAAGCCGGCGTGATATCCAACCCCAGCACCAGACCCTGTGCATGGGCGCGGGGCGCAAAGAGGGCATGGACCTGCCGAAAAAGATGGGCTGGTGTAAACACCAGACGATCGACCGTCATCTTGCCGGCTTCGATTTTTGCCAGGTCGAGAATGTCATTGACGATGGCCAACAACCCCTCGCCAGACTCACGAATGGTGTCGATCATCTCGCGTTGCTGCTCGGATACGGCGGTGTCACCCAGCAGATCTGCCATGCCCAGAACGCCGGTCAGCGGGGTGCGCAACTCGTGACTCATGGTCGCAATGAACCGGGATTTGGCAAGGTTTGCCGCTTCGGCGCGCTCGGTGGCGGCGATGAACTCTGTCACGTTCGACCCGACGCCGCGATAGCCGGCATAGGTCCCGTCGGGGCGGATGATCGGGGTCCCGCTGATGCGAAGCCACAAGGTGGAGCGATCCCGTTGCGGGTTTATCCCGAACAAGAAGTCCGAGAATTTTTCGCGCTTACCCAGAAGTTTGCCCAAAGATGTCCAGTCTGCGCTGACGCTGTCTGAATCGTGCCGAAAGCCGATTTCCGCCAATGTCTTGCCGTACATGTTGGCCACCGGAATGGCTGAATTGCGCTCGAAACCTGACGACATGAAGACTATGCGGTCTTGGTCGTCCATCTCCCAAAACCACTCGTCCGAGACCGCCGCGATATCGGAGAACCGTTGATCGGAGGCTTTTTGCGCGTCCAAAGCGTGCTCAAGCGCCTTTTTGGCGTCCGCCAGGGCGGCCTCGCGAACCTTGCTCTCGGTGATGTTGACATGAACGCCGGATTCCTCGGCCGCTTCACCCGTTTCCGTCCAACGCGACACACGAACCCGCGACAGGATCCAGATCCAGTGCCCGTCGCGATGGCGCATTCGGAACTCATGGCTGATGGTGGATTTTTGCGCGCGATACAGGGCCGCCAGCCCCGCTTGCAGCCGTGGAATATCCATCGGGTGAAGCAAGCTCTCAAACCGCGACTTGGTCCAGGGCAAAAGCTCATCGCGCGTATAGCCGAGCATCGCGGCGTATTGTTCGTCAATGATGATATTGCCCGAGTCATTGTTCAGCTGCCAGGTGCCGACCGAAGACGCCTCAAGGATGTTTTGCAGACGGTTTTCCGCGTGTCGTCGCTCGGTCAGATCGAGCCCGACACCGCTGATGCGGCGCTGATCATGGGGTTTGTCGCCGTCAATAATCTGACCCCGCAGCAGAACATGAACCCAATGACCATCACGATGCCGCAGTTTGATTTCCTGTTCCAATCGCTCCTTATCGCCCGAAAGGACTGCCCGCATCGCCGCCCGAATGCGGGTGTAGTCGATCGGATCGATGAGGCGTGGAAATTGCTCCGCGTCAATGAATGGCAGTGCATTCGGCTCGGCGCCGAGCATTGCCGCCCAGTGCTCGTTCAGGACCGCGGTGTTGGTGGCGACGCTGTATTCCCAGGTGCCGATCCTCGCGCCGTCGATGATCTCGTTCAAGCGCTTTTCCGCGTGTTTGAGGGCGGTGATATCGGAGCGCAAGATCACCCGGCCACCATCGGGCGTGGGACGTTCATAGGCCCGCATCCAGTGACCATTGCTGAGCCGCAGCTCAAAATCCCCCTTGGCCTGCTCGTGCTGGAGCATACGTTGAGATTTCCACGCCTCCTCGCGACCGAGGGCATCGGGGAACGCACCTGCGGCAAGGGCTTTGTCAATAATATCCGAAAACGTCATGCCCACTTTGACCTTGTCCGCCGCTGCGGGCATCGATTTCATGTATTCGGTGTTGAAGATCATCAAACGATCATCGGCGTCATACATTGCAAAGGAATCCGGGATCGAGTCGATGGCCGATTGCAGCTTCAGGCGTGCGGCGTCAGCCTCGGATGCGAGGCGCTCGAGGGCGGCCTCGTGGTGTTTGCGCTCGGTGATGTCCGTTTCAATGACAATGAACCCTTCGAAAACGCCGTCGGCGCGGCGCATGGGTTGGATATCAATTGCCACGCTGAACGAGGTGCCGTTGCGATCACGCTTGTTGATCTCCGCCCGAACCGGAGTTCGCGTTTGCAGTGCGCTGTTGATCTTGGCAATTTCATTCGGGCTTGCCGTCGGGTCGGTAAAATCGGTCGGAAAGCGCCCGCGCACCTCGGCCAAACTATATCCCGAACGGGTTTCCAGCGCTGCGTTCATCCAGCGAATTCGCAGATCGGGGTCCAGCACCATAGCCATGTTGGTCATCCGACGCGCCATTTCGACCAACATCGTGTTTTCAGATTCCCGATCACGTTGCGGCGTCACATCGGTTATCCGAAAGACGAACCCTTGCCGATCCTCTGCACCGCCGCGCTTTGCGATTGTCAGCGTATACCAACGCTGATTGTCGCCTTTGCCCAGCGCATAGGGGCCGACCTGAGCGGTCCCGTTCTGGCGAGCTTCGTTCATGCCGCGACGTTGCAACAGCGCAATCGCCGGTGGCAGGGTCTCCTCCAGGGATTTGCCCAGGACTTCCGCGGGTGGCGCGACCAGGAGATCGGGGGCCGAGCAGTGGAAGTCCACGCATCGGCCGTCGTCATCCATTTCCAGCAGCAACTCTGGCATGGCGGCCAGCGTGGCGCGCAATCGTTCCAGCGTTTCGGATTGTTGCGTTCTGGTCTTGCGCAAATGGGTTTCCGCGTCGCGTCGCGCCAGGGTCGCGGAGACACCGTCGCCCAGCGATTGCAAGAGCCAGCCGACAATCTCTGGAAACCCTTGCGGGCTTATGACCCGTTCCAGCCCGATCAATCCCGTGACGGCGGCCTCGGGCGGGAAGTGCACGACGATCTGGGATTGCACGCCATGCGCCATCAATAACTGCCGGTGTGGCCCCGAGGGAAGCGACGCAACGGTGCAGGTGTAAATCGCGCCGGTGCCAGCGTCCTGTGCGTTCAAGGTGCTCGCTTCGATAGCCGACAATGTGTGATGCGGCGCGAGCCGGGGTGCAACGCTGTCGGCGCACCATTCATGGGCGCTCATCCAGGTGTCTTCCACCCGCAGCAAGACATGCGCGCGCTCGGCGCCCACGGTCTTGGCCAGACGCGCCAGAACGGTATGAATGGCCCGGTCGAGATCGCCCGGCGCCGCGCGCAACAAAATCCCCAGCGAATCAATCACAAGTGCGGAAGCTTGTTCGAACGTCAGGTCCAATTGCTCGGCGTGGTGTTCAGCGTCTTTCAAAATACTCGTCCGCATACATTCCTCCTAGACGAGAGTAGCAGGGAGTTAACACGCTTTCAGCTTGAAAAATCGTTAACGTCGGAAATGAGCGCAGAATTGCTTGCGCCGCTTGCAGAAGGATGCCGTCCACGGCACTCTGCGCCCATCCACATTCCGGAGCACGCCATGCCGTCACGCCCCAATGCCGCGCCACCTGATGCCGACACGCGGCGCGCCGTCCGCCCGGTTATCTGCTATCCGACCGAAACCTTGCCGCAGCCCGATATGGCGCTGTATCTGCGGGCCCGGTCCGGCATGAAAAAGATCGGAGAATCGCATGTCCCCCCTCGCGAAGGGCGCGCCTTTTTCGCCAAGGCGGGGCAAGTATTTCGCATTTCTTGCCCCGAGGGGGCGCAGGTCGGTGATCTGAACCTGTTCCGCGCCGGCGACCTTCAGGAGCGGTTTTATTCGGGCAAAACCCGCGCCCTGCATGGAACGCATCTGTCCGTGGGGGACCGCATGTGGTCGGGGTTTCCGTATCTGCGGCCAATGGCGACGGTGATCGCCGATACGCTGGCGTGGTATGGGGTGGATGCGTTCGGCGGGCGTGTGCATGACGTGATCGGCACGCGCTGCGACCCTTATACGCATCATCTGCTGTCGGGCGGGGACCATTACCACCACTGCTGCCATTCCAATCTGACGCGCGCCTTGGTCGGGCAGGGGGTGAAGGCAGACGTGGCCGAAGGCTTGGTGCATGACGTGCTCAATGTGTTCATGTGCACCGGATTTACCGCCGACACGGGCCAGTATTTCATGAAGGCCAGCCCGGTGCGCCAAGGGGATTACATTGATTTCTTTGCGGAACTTGATCTGATGGGGGTGTTGTCGGCCTGCCCGGGAGGGGATTGCGGCGCCGAGCACTCTTCCGATGCCGCGCGATGCCATCCGCTGCGGGTCGAGGTGTTTCAACCCGATCCGGCGGTCTTGGCAGCGTGGCAATCCCCGGCCGCGAATGGGTATGACCGCAGCCACGGGCTGTAACGCAAAAGGGGCGCGCCACCGCACGCCCCCAGGGATTTCGATGCGCAGGCCCGCCCTTTACCGGACGTCGCGGAAACAGCGGAACCCAAGGTGATAGTTGCGATGGCTGTTTTGCGCCATCACCCGCGAGCCATGCCAGAACGGCGCGCGCCAGCGTGCCCAGTGGGGATGCGCGCGCACTGTGTCCCAGATGAACCACGAGCCCTTCATTTCCGTAACGCCCAACTCGGTCGATCCACGGCTGGCCATTTGGCTCTCGTTCAACGGCAGGTTCATGTGTTCGGCGGCGTTGCCGTCGATGTCATAGACCCCCAGCGGGCTGTGACATTGCGGGAACGACCCGGCCGGATAGGTGTTCGAGCCGCAGCCAGTAAAGCTGCCGCCATTGCAACTGCCGCTTTTGGAGCTGCCCGTGGCGCAAACGCCGCTGCGCCAGGTGCCGATCGAATAGACGTTGGACTGGTTGGCGTAGCGATTGTTGTGCCAGGCGCGCATCGCTTGCGGAGAGCCTAACTGGAACGGATAGTCCGGCGGCAACAGCGCACCTGCCGCGGCACCTTCCCATTCATGCGCGTCGCCCATGCGCGCGCCCTCGGCGGCACACAACAGGGCAGCTTCGCGTGCCGTCACCCAGGTGACCGGATAGGCCAGCGGCACGTTCGGATACTCGAACATGAAGGCGCACACCGTGGCGTCCTCGGGGCTTTGGGTTGCAGGGTCATAAAGCGGCACCTCGTAGGGGTGGCCGCAGATCCTCTCGAACCGGGCGTTGCGATAGTGGCGACGCACACTGTCCACCGTGCCGCCCTGCCGTTCTGCGGCTTGCTCAGGGGTCATCGGATGGCGCGTGATCGCCGGGTTGCCCTGACCGATCCATGACGACCCCGCGAAAATCTGGCGAATGCGCGACATCGCACTGGATGAAACACCCCGCACCGCCTGCATTTCGGCAAACATTGCCTCGTTGTTCTGGGCCAGCGTTTGTGCCTGCGCCCCGGAAGGCAGCGCCAGAGGCGTCAGGGCAAGACCCAGCGCCATCAGATAGGGAAGGAATGGTTTCATGCTGATCTCCTTCAGCGCCGTAGAAGATAGAAGAAATCGCGATTGTCCGAAAACTCGATAAAGCGGCCCATCGGGGTGCCATCGCGGTGACGCGAGTCGCTTTCGCCCATGCGGCGGTCCAGATGCACGATATCGAACTCTTCGGACCCCGGCTCTCGGGTGTAGATCGCCGAATAGGTCAGGTCGAGCGAGTTCATGTCCAGCAGCATCGCAAAGTCGCAGCCATAGGCCTGGAAGGTCCGCGCCATGCCCGACGGCGTTGCGGAACTGAACACGGCGTAGATCAACATCTGACGGCCATCCACCTCACGCATACACAGACCCGAGCGCAGGGTGCGCAATTGCGCCTCGGCCGAGCCGGACCAGTTGCCTCCCATCCAGCTGCGCACCTGTTCACCCGGAACGCCGACGCCGGTTTCAGGGTCAGGTTGGATGACAGCCGTGCCGTTCTGGCGGGCAAAGCGGATATGTGGCAGCAGAACGTTCAGATCGTCGCCCCAGATTGCCATATGCACCGAGCCATCCTGCAGCACGAAGATCGTGGCCAGCCCCGGTTGAAGCCGACTGAGGATCACGCCGTTGACCAGGAACCCGTAATGGTGGCCGTGGTTGGTATAGGCGAAATCCGTCAGCCGCCACGCGCCATGGTCGCGCTTGAACCCGCCGGCAAAGATGCCCGCCAGGCGATCCATGAAGATCGGATTCAACATGCCGGTCATTTGCAAGGGATCGACCGTGCCGAACCCGTCGGGCCCCGGCAGATTATAGTCGCGACCCCGGCCCGAGGGGCGCGGCGACCAGTCCACCTCGGGGTGCGAGGTGCCGATTTCATAGCGCAGGTCAAAGCGGCTCATGTCGAAGGCAAAGAGATGCACATCCGCGCGGTTTTCGACCCCGTCCAGCCAATTGGCCCCCGAAACATCCAAGACCTCCTGGCTGACCATGCCCGGCTGCACGACACTGGCGTAAATGCCGGGCGCGTTTTGCACGGCATACCAGCTTCCGGCCTCCATCTGCGTGCTGTCCGCGCCGACCAGATCCACCCGCAACTGCGAGCGCATCACCGGGTGAGAGCGCAGATTGGCCTGCCCCAGAGCCGCCACCACCGCGCCAGCCTCGGCCTCGTTCATGGTCTGGGCGCTGGTCAGGTAGGCATCCTCATAGAGCGTGTCCTTGATCAGGTTGATCAGGTTTTCGCCAAAGGGCACATAATCGCGCAGAAATTCGGTGACGGATTCGCGCATCGTACGGCTGCCCGAGCCACGACTGCGCAAAAACAAACGCCCCTCGCAGATCGGTGCATACGGCAGGCCCTGCCGCCGGGCGTCCTCAAGTTCACCCTCCCATGGGGTGCAGGTCACGGTGCCGGCATCGCTTTCGATCACCAGTTCGGCGTTGTTTTCGCCCAGAGACACGGTGAACAACTCCGGCGCGATATTCTCAAGGTGCCAGCTGCGCGCCTCGCGACCCTGTCCCGTTTCCAGCAGGAACCAAGCATTTACAAAAGGATTCAGAGAGGTAAGGCGCAGGGTCGTGCCATCGGCGCCGACTCCGTTCAGCTCGACCCGAAACGGTTGGAATTCAATCACCGAGCGGCGCGTATCCTCGCGGAAATCGGCGAATTGCGCGGCACGTTGGGCGGCGGGCATGTACCACGGGGCCAGTGTATCTGCAAAGGCAGGGGCGGTCGCGGTCCCTGCGGCGAGTGTGGCCAGAAATGCGGCGACACGCCTGCGGGGCGAAAGTCCGGCGATCGTCAATGTCGTTCTCCTAATTCGCGAAATATCTTGTCAGTCCATGCGACCTTAATTCGGCCTTCGGGCATATTCCAGCGCAGCTTGCGATAATCAGGCGATTCAAGCAACAGGGCAGGGCAAAGAGCTGGATTGCCTCAACCATGTGTGATGGGGGCGCTGAGGCTGGCGTCAACGGCATACCAGCGCATACCGATTGATTTTTCCCGAGCCGATGGCTAAGACACCGCAAACCATCAGGAGAGCGTCATGACCGCGACCACCACCCGCACCGAAACCGACAGCTTTGGCCCTCTGGAAGTGCCCGCCGATAAATACTGGGGCGCGCAAACCCAACGCTCGATCATCAATTTCCCCATCGGCTGGGAGCGTCAACCCGTGCCGATCATCCGCGCCTTGGGTGTCGTGAAACAGGCGTGTGCGCAGGCCAACAAGACTTTGGGCACACTCGACGCCAAAATCGCGGACGCGATTGTTGCGGCAGCCGGCGAGGTGATCGCGGGCAAGTTCGATGACAATTTCCCGCTGGTCGTGTGGCAAACCGGCTCGGGCACGCAGTCGAACATGAACGCCAACGAGGTGATCTCGAACCGCGCGATCGAGATGCTGGGCGGCGTGATGGGGTCGAAGAAACCCGTGCACCCGAATGATCACTGCAACATGGGGCAGTCCTCGAACGACACGTTCCCGACCGCGATGCACGTCGGTATTGCCATGCAGGCGCGCGACGTGCTGCTGCCGGGTCTGCGCAAACTGCACGCCGCCTTGGCCGCGAAATCCGAAGAATTCAAGGATATCATCAAGATCGGGCGCACCCATACGCAGGATGCGACGCCTTTGACGCTGGGCCAGGAATTCGGCGGCTATGCGCATCAGGTGAAAAAGGGCATCGAGCGGGTCGAGTCCTGTCTGCCTGACATTTACGAATTGGCGCAGGGCGGCACGGCGGTCGGCACCGGGTTGAACACGCAAAAAGGCTGGGCCGAGATGGTCGCCGCCAATATGGCCGAGATCACCGGCCTGCCATTCGTCACCGCGCCGAACAAATTCGAGGCTTTGGCCGCGCATGACGCGATGGTCATGTTCTCGGGCGCGCTCAAGACCGTGGCCGCGTCGCTGTTCAAGATCGCCAACGACATGCGGCTCTTGGGGTCCGGCCCGCGTTCCGGCCTTGGCGAATTGATCCTGCCGGAAAACGAGCCGGGCTCGTCGATCATGCCGGGCAAGGTCAACCCGACCCAGGCCGAGGCGCTGACCATGGTTTGCGCGCATGTCATGGGCAACGATGCGGCGGTGGGCTTTGCCGGCTCGCAAGGGCATTTCGAGTTGAACGTCTACAACCCGATGATGTCGTATAACGTGTTGCAATCCATGCAGCTTCTGGGCGACAGCGCCAGCGCCTTCACCGACAACATGGTCGTCGGCACCAAGGCCAATATCGCGCGTATCGACAAGCTGATGAAGGAATCGCTGATGCTGGTCACCGCTTTGGCCCCGACCATCGGCTATGACAACGCCACCAAAGTCGCCAAAACCGCGCATAAAAACGGCACCACGCTGCGCGAAGAGGCGATTGCGCTGGGCTTTGTCGATGGCGAGACCTTCGACCGGATCGTGCGGCCCGAGGATATGATCGGCCCCAAGGGCTGATCGGACGGCAAATGCCCGCCGGACGCGGCCTGAGTTTGCGGAACCATTTGACTTTGCGCGGGTTGAGGTCAACCTAGGCTCGATTTCTCAGGGGTGGTCACCATGCAATGGCGCGGACGGCGGACAAGCCGCAACATCGATGACAGACGGCGCGGTGGCGGCTCTGGCGGCGGGCGCCTGGGGATCGGCGCGACACTGATCGTCCTGCTGGTCGGCGCGTATTTCGGCGTTGATGTGTCAGGGCTTCTTGGTGGCGGCGGGGTTCCGACGACGCAATCCTCGTCTGCGCCCCGTGGCCCAAACCAGATCGACGACGATCAAGAAGCCTTTGTGGCCACGGTTCTCGCGGAAACCGAGCAGGTCTGGGGCCAGATTTTCCGGCAGTCCAATCTGGACTATGACGACACGGTGCTGGTGCTCTATTCCGGTGGCACGGCGTCGGGCTGCGGACAGGCGCAATCGGCGATGGGGCCGTTTTATTGCCCCGGCGATCAGCGGGTTTACCTCGACACCGATTTCTTTCGGGTCATGGAGCAGCAACTTCAGGCGGGCGGCGACTTTGCCAATGCCTATGTGATTGCCCATGAAGTCGCGCATCACGTCCAGAATCTGCTGGGTACGCTCTCGCAGGTGAACGCACAACGCAGCCGGGCCTCGGCGGCGGACAGCAACGCCTTGTCGGTGCGGCTTGAATTGCAGGCGGATTGCTACGCCGGGATCTGGGCGCGCGCCGCGGCGGATCGGTTGCAGGTCTCGGACACCGATATCCGCGAGGCCTTGCGCACAGCGGCGCGGATCGGGGATGATGCGCTGCAACGCGCCGCTGGCGGGCGCGTGGTTCCCGACAGCTTTACCCACGGCACCTCGGAACAACGCCAGCGCTGGTTTTTTGCCGGGTATTCTGAGGGCGATCCTCGCACCTGCGACACCTTCGGCGCGCGAAGCCTATGACGGCAAAGATCATCAACCTGCGCACCCGGCGCAAGCAGGATGCGCGAAAAGCCGACCGTCAGTCTGGCGATCTCAACGCGGCCAAACATGGGCGCAGCAAACAGGACGTGGCGCTGACCAAAGCCCGCGCCGACAAAGCGCGCCGCGATCTGGACGGGCATCAACGCGACCCGGACTTAGCGGATTAGCGCCTGTCGCGGAAACGTAAGAGGCGCGGCAAGCCTCGATCGACAGCTGTCGCGCGATCCGCCCCCATGGACCGCGTGCCAAGTTGCGCCAATCCGCATGGATATGCGGCGCATCCGCGACGTGAACGGTTAATCGAAGGTCGTCACCCGGCTTGCTATCTGCATCATCGGTCACCGCGAGGTCACACCGCCCGCCACCCGGATCGGACCAGCGCGCAGGACAACAAAACGCCGTCGCTCCAGAGGTCAACGGTCAATGATCGCCCCCGGCGTGCGCGGTGACGATGGCACGCGCCCAGGCCTGCGGCAGTCGGTTGCTTGTGTCAGGTCATGGCCGGGGATCAGACGGGCCAGCAGCGCGCGGCCAGCCTCGGCACGGCCGCCCATGCCGGGTCGCGGCAGCGTCAGCGACGGGTCGGCCCCCTCGAACTCCATCTGCAACGGCACATAGCCTGCGCCGGAAACCCGTGGTCCGCGTGGACCCGCGCACAGCTCCATCCAAACCAGAACCGAAGTCGCGCGCTCAAGGGGGGGCTGCGCGGCCACGAAATTCCCGGTGGAATAGATCACCGGGGCAATTCCGCCGCGCCTTGCATCATGTCCCAAGGCTGCGGCACATGCGGATGCGTGCCGACCACGGCCATCGCCCCCGCCGCCACCATCTCGCGCGCAAGGCGGCGTTGCCGGGCATTGGGGGTCAGCACATATTCCTGCCCCCAATGCGGCAGCACCAGAACACCCGCACCGCGCGCCGCCTCTTGTGCGATGGCGCGCAGCACTTGCGCACGATGTTCATGACAAAGCGGCACTTGGCCGCGTGGGTCGGCAATACCGTTCGTGCCAAAGGTGCACGCAATCAAGGACAGGTCGCCAACCTGCGTCGCAAGGCGCAGCGGCGTGACGCGCGGTGTGCCCGAGGAAACCGCGCCCACATGCTGCATCCGGGCCCTGTCGAGCGCGTCAAGCGTTGCCGACAGCCCGCCCGCGCCACGGTCCAGCGCGTGATTGTTGGCGGTCGTGACAATATCCACCCCCGCCGCGCGCAGGTCATCAATGACCACGGGATGATAGTTGAAGCGCGGATACCCGGTGTAAACCAGATCATCCAGCCGTCGGCCGGGATCGGGACCGCGGCGGCCATCGGCGGTATAGCCAGCGGCAGCCGGACCTTCGAGATTGGCGATGGAGAGATCCGCGGCAGAGAGCAGAGGAATTGCCTCTTGCCAGATCGAGGCAAAGCCGCGCGCATAGCCGCGCCATTGCAAGGCGCGGTGCAGCAACACATCGCCAACAAGGGCCAGGCTGACGCGGCGCGTATCGGTACAGGTGTTGACTTGCGGCAGGGCGTTTGGCGCGCAGACTTGCTGGGCCGAGGCCGACGTGCCCCAAGTCAGCAGGAGAGCGGCGATGAATAAACGCATGACTTTAGCAAACACGCGGCGACGCGGCGGTCAATCCCGCCGCGCTGCCGGTTTTGCGCAGGTTAGCGCAGCGCCGCAAGCAATTGACGGTTCGAGATCGTCCCCTCGGCACTGACCAGTCCGGCAAAGCGGCTGTCGGCCAGCACGTCCCGCAGATCGACCGCGCGTCCGTTGACATAAGCCGTGCGGCTGATCAGCCGTACACCGTGGCTGTAGTCGGCGTATTGCGCGCCATGAACGGTGCTCAACGGTTGGATCGGCGACCCGCTGCGGCGATGCCAGCCATAGATCGCCACGCGCCCGGGATTCCGCTCCAGCCGATTGGTGAGCACGAGGTCTTTCTTGTGGCCCGAGACCAGTTGCCCCAGACGTCCACCACTGCTGGCGCGCTGCCCCTCGACGGTGGCGTTGTGCTGCAGGAAATAATTGGTCGAGGCCATTTGCGACCCTGGCGTCATCGGCGAGGGCGACAGGCGTACGCTGGCCTGCGCATAGATCGCATCGACCATGCGCGTTGTCGGCAGGACCATGTCGAACCGCTCGGCCACGCGCGTTGCAGCGGGCAACCCAAGGGGAACGCGCACATAATCCGCGTTCGAGCCAACCGCGAGATAGTCGGGCATGACACAGATCGTCACCTGGGTTTGTTGCCCGTTCGACGCTTGTCCGGTGAAGGTCACGGGCACAAGATTGCGCAAGAAGTCGGGAATATTGCCCGAGAGGACCTCTTGAATGACGGCGTTGTCGCGGGCGCTGCCCGAGGCCGATGTCAACTGTCCAATGACGGCTGACCCATCGCCCGCGCGACCCGCGCGACGTGGGATTGACCGGGTCATCGCGCTTTCGCAGCGGTCGGACCGGGCAATCGCTTGCGCCAGGGGCGGCACGCTCAACGGTTCGCGGCGGGGTTCGGCCACCAGCGGGGCACGCGCCGCATCGAGGCTCAGGCTTGCCAGCCGCGTGACGGTTTCGGGGCGGCGCAGGGGCGAGAGCGACCGCGCGAGCGCGAAATCGGAGGTTTCCGGCGTCGCTGCGGCAGCTTCAGCGGTGACGGCGGCTGCGACGGCAGCTTCGGCGACGGCTTCGACGGCGGCCGTTTCGACACGCGGACGCGCCACCGGAATGAGCGAGCGTCGCGGCGCGCGCAGAGACGCCAAGGCAACCGCGGTATCCGCGGGTGGCGTGGCGGCTGCGGGCGTGTAAACGCGCTCCTCAAGCGTACCCTCGGCACGTGCCGGGCTTTGCGCCAAAGACGTGTCAACCGGCGCGTCAGCAACTGGAGCCACAGCCACGTTGGTGGCCGCTGTGCTCGGCGATACCGGGCGCACCGGCAGTGGCGGCAACGGCCCCACGACCCGCGGCAACACGGGTTCCACCGAATAATCCGGGTGGGCAAAAGGCCCGTCGGTGATGCCCACGAGTGAGCTCAGCCAGATTTGTGGCGGCGGCGCATCCGTCACGGCGCTTTGGTGCATCGGCGTCAGCGACGCGATGCTTGCGCTGGGTGGGGTCGTTTCCGGTCCCATCGGGACCAGAAACGACAGCGCCCATGCGCCCAGAGTCAGTGCGGCTGTGCTGGCGCCAACCAGCACCGCGCGATGCGGTGTGAATACGGAACTCTCAGACGTTCTTTGCGAACGCGGTCCCACTGTCCCATTTATCATGAGCACTGCATAACCGCGAATCAGCTAACGAGCAATAAACGTCGCCAACGCTCAATCAGACATCGGCAACGCTCCGCCGACGTGGTCAATCACAGTTGGGTTTTCTTGAAGATCATCTCGGGCAGCATGCGGATGATCGCCATGACCAACCACCAGATAGATTTGACATAAATGACGTCGCGGCCCTTGGATTGCGCGCGCCGGATGGCCTCGGCGACGGCCTCGGGCGTGGCGGTCAGACGGGGGTTCAGGTCCATGCCTTCGGTCATTTTGGTGGCCACAAAGCCGGGTTTTACGGTGATCACCTTGACCTCGGTGCGCGAGAACCGATTGCGCAGACCCGACAGGAACGCCGTGAACCCGGCCTTGGCCGCGCCGTATACATAGTTCGAGGCGCGCCCCCGGTCGCCCGCCACGGATGAAATGCCAATCAGCACGCCAGAGCCGCGCGCCTCGAACCGTTCCGCCATCAGACCCAGAAACAACGCTGGCCCCTCGAAATTCGAGCGCAGGACGATGGTCGCGGCCTCCAGGTCGCTCTGGCTGTCAAGCTGGTCGCCCATGAAGCCCACCGCGCTCAGAACCACGTCGGGCAGTTCGGGCAAGCCGTCAATGAAGCCGGCAAATCCGCCGGTGTCGAGCGCATCAAACGCATGTGTGGTTGCGGCGACCCGGTGGCGCAGATGCATGTCGGTGGCGTCCGCCTCGAGGGCAGTGACGTTGCGTGCGGCCAGGCGGACGGCATAACCCTCGGCTGCGTAGCGATGCGCACAGGCGCGGGCGATATCCGACCCGGCCCCCAGGATCAGGATTGATTTGCTCACAGTCCCAGCCTTTCACTTTGTGCCGAGGCAAAATGCCCGGTCAGCCCTTGATCGCGGCGCATTGTGGCAAAACCAAGCCAGCGCGGATCGGTTTCGCGCAGAATTTCCGCCGACATCCGGCTGTCCTTGGCCAGATAGAACCGCCCGCCGTGATCGGCGGTGATGCGGTCGAGTTCGGGCATCAGGGCCAGACTGCGGCTGTTCATCGGGAAATCGAGCGCCAGCGTATAGCCCTCCATCGGAAAGGACAGGCGGCTGTCTTGCGGGCCGAACCGTTTGAGCACCGCCAGAAACGACCCTGCGCCGCTGCGGGAGATGGCGTTGAGGATCGCGCGCAACCCGTCGGCATGGCTTTCAAGAGGCACCACGCATTGAAACTGCATGAAGCCCTTGCGGCCATAAATCCGGTTCCAGTTGCCGATCACATCCAGCGGATAGAAGAACGGCCCCCAGCCAACCAACCCATTGGCAGGTTGACGCGCGCCGCGTTGATAATAGGCCTCGTTGAACAGGCGCACGGACACGGGGTTCAGCGCAAAGCCGGGTGCGTTGAAGGGCACACTTCGCTTGCCGTGGCGCGGGGTCTCAAACGGCTTGGTGCGGCGCGCGGCGGGCAATTCGCTGCGGCCCGCGTGCTCGCCATTCATCACGATGGAGCGCCCCATCTTGTCGCCCGTCGCCGCGCAATCGATCCAGGCCATGGAATAGGTGGCGGAATAGGTGTCCTCGAAGGCCTCCAGCGCCTCGTCGAGGTTGGCGGCCGGGATCGTGGCTTGCCGGATCCAGCCGGATTCCACCCGCTTCAACCGGATCGCCGCGCGGATCACGATACCCGTCAACCCCATGCCGCCAATCGTCCAGGCAAACAGATCCGGGTTTTCCGTGCGCGAACACCGCGTCACGCTGCCATCCGCGCCCAACAGGTCGAACCAATCGACGAAATTGCCAAAGGAACCCTCGGAATGGTGGTTCTTGCCGTGAACATCCGACGCAATCGCGCCGCCGATCGACACGAATTGCGTGCCCGGCGTCACCGACAGGAACCAACCGCGCGTCAGAAAGGCCTTGATGATCTCGCCCAGCGTCACGCCCGCCTCGGCGACCAGTTGACCGGTCTCGTCGTCAAAGGCGATCATCTTGTTGAAATGGCGCATGTCCAGCGTGGTCTTGGCAATCGCACTGTCGCCATAGGCCCGGCCCATCCCGCGCGCGATCACCGGACCCTTGCCCACAAGACCGGCCAGATCCGCCTGCGTGCGCGGCGCGATCAACTGGCCTTTGAGGGTCGGGAAACGGCCCCATCCAGAGAGTTGCGTCATTGGATTTCCCGTGCGGTAAAGACAAAACGTCGGTCGAGTTGGTACTTGACGCCATACCCCACAGCAAGGCCCAACACAGCCCCCAATTCGCGCGCGCCATGGGTTTGCCAGATCATCCAGAACGCGGTTTCCGTCGCCCAGAAGATCGCCGTGGTGATCAATCCCATTGCCGTATACAGCGAAAACTTGCGCCCATGTGCGCGCAATCCGGTTGCGGCATCGGCAAAGATCCAGCGTTTGTCGAGGATGTATTTGACCACCAGCCCCACCGCCGTGCCCAGGACGACCGCCAGCGCAAAGATCACCGACGTATCTCCCGCCCACAGCACCACGCGTTGCACGCCAAGGTTTGCCACCGTGGCCAGGATTGCGAACCCGACATAGCGCCCGACCAAAGACAGGCGCGTCACAACAGACCTGCACCGACAAAGAGCCCGACGATCACCACAAAGGCGATCTGGCTGACCCGGTCGCGGGCGGCAAAGACGACGGGGTCATCCTCCATTTCGCCGCGTTGCGCGATCAGGACCATGCGGGCGATCCAGTACAAAAGCACCAGACACGCGCCCCAGATCAGAACCGGCGCGGTGTAGAGCGTCAGGACGGTGGGCTCGTTGACATAAAGCATCAAGACCAGCACCGCCACAAACCCCGAGGCCGTGGCCATCTGCGTCACAACCGGCAGGTCGCTGACCCGATACCCGCCGCGGCCACCGATTGCAGCCCGCGCTGCGCCATGTCCACCAACTCGGCCTGCCGTTTGACAGCAGCCAGCGCGAAAAACAGGAAGGCCGAAAACGCCAGCAGCCACACCGACAGCGCCAGCCCCGTGGCCGCAGCGCCCGCGGCGACGCGCAACGTATACAGGCTGGCCAGCGTGCAGATATCAATGATCGGGCGGCGTTTGAGCCAGAGCGAATAGGCGATGGTCAGCAGGTAATACCCGCAGATCACCAGCAAGAACAGCGGTGCCAGCGTCAGTGACAGCGCCAGTCCGGCCAACAACAGGATCGGCACCAACGCCATACCCGTCGCCAGCGGCAAGGCGCCCGAGGCCAGGGGACGTTTGCGTTTGCGCGGATGCGCGCGATCCGAGGCCAGATCCAGCAGGTCGTTCAGCAAATACACACTGGAGGCAACCAGGCTATAGGCCAGGAACGCGACAAACGCCTGCCCCAAGGCGAGTGTTGAAAACAGGTGGGCGGCCAGAAGCGGGAAGAATATCAGCAGGTTTTTCAACCATTGATGCGGGCGCATGGCGCGCAGCGCCGCCGGCACGATTGACGCGGGCGGCGCAAGATGCGTGGCATCCGCGTGCATCGCCTGTACCGTATCGCGCAAGCCATTCGCCAAGCCGACCGTCACCGCCGTCGCGGCCGATTTCCAGACCGGAATGTCAGCCGAGCTGTCGCCGATATAGATATAGCCGCGCTCCCCGAACCGCGCGACGAGGAAATTGGCCTTTTCGCGGCCCTTCAGATTGGTGCGCCCGTCCGAGCCATGCACCTCATCGAACACGCCCAGATAATCGGCAATCGACTCGGCCAATGCCTGATCCGCCGCCGTGACCAGCGCCGTGCGCCCTCCGCCATCGCGCCAGGTCTTGACGTATTCCAGAACTTCGGGGGTAAAGGGCAGGGTGGCCGGATCCGGTGCACCGCATTGCGCCATGCGCGCCTTGAGCGCCGCGCGGCCGCGCATCAACCCGGCAACCGCCCAAAGCGGCGTGCGCCAATCCTGCGAAAACGACGACCAGAAGCTCTCATACAGCATATCGGAGCGGATCAACGTACCGTCCAGATCGACGACCAAAACAGGACGGGCGTCCTTGAGATCTTGCATGTAGTGACCCTGTTTTTTCCGCGACACAAGTTTATGGCACTGTGTCGCACGCCCATACAAGCGGACGCAAGAGCAGCGCCGATCTCTGTCTGCCTGTGATGCAGGTGTGTCGCGATTTGCGGGAAAATCAGAAAGACGGCGGCGTGCAGGCCGAGACAATCACGCATTCTTCGGTGCCGATGTTGCGAAACCGATGGGGGATGCGGCTGTCAAACAGATAGGCGTCGCCCGGGCCGAGCGCGAAGGTGTCGTCGCCGATGGTAATCTCGATTGACCCGGAAATCAGAAGTCCGGCCTCTTCGGCGTTATGCGAATAAAGCGTCTCACCGGTATCGGCCCCCGGCGCGTATCGTTCATGCAGCATTTGCAGCGTGTGAAGTGAACTGTTGCCGACCTGACGCAGCGAGATGCCGCCCGATGCGCCGGAGTCCGGAAATGCCTTGTAGGGGTTCAATTCGCGCAATTCATGCGCGCGAAAGACAAAGCGGGGCGTCGGGTCGAAATCATCCGAGAAGAATTCAGACAGCGACATCGGGATCGCATCGAGGATCCGTTTGAGCGACCCGACCGACGGCGACGACTGATTTTGCTCGATCTGGCTGATCATGCCATTGGTGACACCCGATTTGCGCGCAAGCTCACGTTGTGACATCCTGCGATTCGTGCGCGCCACTTTCAGCCGCCCGCCGATATCGAGGTCTGTCTTGTGGTTCGGGTCTTGCATGCCGGTCCCTCCGGTGCCAAGCTTACGATAACGCACAAGAATTACAAGAAATGTATCGCTCGCTTAAACGGCATTGATTAATATTTTTGACGCTGCTAGCGTGGATCAAACCCGTAAACTGTGCCTGATTTCAATATTGTGTTGTAAAAGCAATGGACTAATCAGGTTTCTACATGCGCCGAGGGGCTCTATGACGACCAATTCTTCACTTTTAGCGCGTCGCACGGCGGCCATTCCACGCGGCGTCGTCACCGGCGCGCCGGTTTTCGTGGCCAAGGCGAAAAACGCCGAGATCTGGGACGTTGAGGGCAATCGCTACCTCGATTTCGGCAGCGGGATCGCGGTGACCAACACCGGCCATTGCCATCCCAAGGTCATGGCGGCGGCGGCAGCTCAGCTTGAGAATTTCGCGCATGTCGCGTTTCAGGTCGTCGGCTATGAAGGCTATGTCGAATTGGCCGAGCGCCTGAACGCGCTGGCCCCGATCAAGCACGCCAAGTCGATTTTCTTCACGACCGGGGCCGAAGCCACGGAAAACGCCGTGAAAATTGCGCGGGCGCATACCGGGCGGCAGGGAGTCATCACCTTCACTGGCGCGTTTCACGGCCGCACGCAACTGACGATGGCAATGACCGGCAAGGCGGTTCCGTACCGCACTCGCGGCACACCGCCTGCAATCGGCGTCTATCATGTACCGTTCCCGATCCCGCATCATGGCGTGACCGAGGAACAATCACTGCGCGCGCTCTACCACACGTTCAAGGCCGATATCGAGCCATCGAACGTTGCGGCGATTGTCATCGAGCCGGTGCAGGGCGAGGGCGGGTTCTATCAGACCCCGGTGGCCTTCATGCAAGAACTGCGCCGCCTGTGCGACCAGCACGGCATCTGCCTTGTCGCCGATGAGGTGCAGACCGGTTTTGCCCGCACCGGCAAGGTTTTCGCCATCGAACACTACGGCATCGAGCCCGACCTGATCCCGGTCGCCAAAGCTCTGGGCGGCGGATTCCCGATTTCCGGCGTGATCGGCAAGGCCGAGATCATGGAGTCGGTCGATCCCGGCGGATTGGGCGGCACCTATGCCGGTAACCCGATTTCCGTCGCGGCGGCCTTGGCGGTCCTCGATGTGATCGACGAGGAGAATCTCTGCGCACGGGCGGATCATATCGGCAAGATCATGGTCGACCGCCTGACAACCATGCGCCAGAGCAACTCGCTGCGTCCGATTGGCGATGTGCGCGGTCTGGGCGCGATGGTGGCGTTTGAACTGGTCAAGGAACGCGGCACCCACGAGCCGGATCCGGACGCAATCAAGCCGGTGATTTCAGCGGCATTGAATGCCGGGTTGATTTTGCTAAGCTGCGGTTATTATGCGAATACCATCCGTCTGTTGGCGCCGCTGACCATCGACGATTCGCAACTGAACGAAGGCCTTGATATGCTGGAAACAGCATTGCGGGCTTGACGACGGCGCCGGGCCGAAACTGTGGCCGGGCGCTCTGAGGCGACAATAAATAGGGAATACCCAGGAGGTAACTATGAAACTATTCGTAACGGCAGCTTTTGCAGGTGCGATGGCAATGGCCACGTCTGCGACAGCGCAGCAGCAGTTTGTCACCATCGGCACTGGTGGCCAGACCGGCGTGTATTATGTCGTCGGCCAGTCGATCTGTCGCCTCGTGAACCGCGGCACCGCCGAGCATGGCATCCAGTGTACCGCACCCTCGACCGGTGGCTCGATTGCCAACATCAACGCGATCCACGCGGGCGACATGGACATGGGCGTGGCCCAGTCCGATTGGCAGTACCACGCCTTCAACGGCTCCTCGCAATTCGAAGGCGCGGCCGTGCCTGAGCTGCGCGCGGTGTTCTCGGTTCATGGTGAGCCCTTCACCGTTCTGGCGCGCGCCGACGCGGGCATCACCACCTTTGGCGACCTGCGCGGTCACCGCGTCAACGTCGGCAACCCGGGTTCGGGCCAGCGCGCGACGATGGATGTGGTCCTTGAAGCCCTGGGCATGACCACCGCGGATTTCTCTCTGGCGTCGGAATTGGCCCCAGCCGAGCAATCCGCAGCGCTGGGTGACAACAACGTCGACGCGATTGTCTACACCGTTGGCCACCCGAACGGCTCCATCCAGGAGGCAACGTCGACCGTTGATGCGGTTCTGGTGCCGGTCGATGGCCCGGAAATCGACGCGCTGGTCGCCAGTGCGCCGTACTACGCCCATGCCACGATCCCCGGCGGCATGTATGCCAACAACCCGAACGACACGGCCACCTTTGGTGTGCGCGCGACGTTCGTGACTTCGGCAAACGTGCCTGACGACGTGATCTATGAGATCGTCAAAGCGGTGTTTGACAACTTCGACCGTTTCCGCGGTCTGCACCCTGCCTTTGCCAACCTGAACGAGGCAGAAATGATCTCGGCCGGTCTGTCAGCACCGCTGCACCCCGGTGCGGTACGCTACTACACCGAGCGTGGTTGGATGTAAGTTAAACACTCTCAGGCCCGGCGCTCTAAACGCCGGGCCTTTTAGACTATGACGTGCCTATCGGATCGGCGTTTCCAGACGCAGGCAACGCCGTACCCGCATCAACCGTGCCATAAAAAACAAGCACGGATCGCGAATAGGGGGGAACATGGACAACAAAGACCAACATCAGGCTGCGGCCGTGGAAATGGAAGCTGCCGGACGCGGGGGGCTCAGTCAGGCGGAACTCGACGAACTGGTCGCCTCGTCGGATACCGGTGCACGCGGTACGACCGGCCCGGTGGGCATGTTCGTCATGCTGGTCGCGCTGGCCTGGTCGCTGTTCCAGCTGTGGTTCGCCTCGCCCTTGCCGTTCATCTTCGGATTTGGCGTGTTCAACGACACGCAAGCCCGCTCGATCCACCTTGCCTTTGCCATTTTCCTGGCCTTCGCGGCCTTCCCGTCATCGCGCACCAAGGTGCAACTGGTCCTCGGGATCGGGGTGCCGTTTCTGCTGGGCTTCCTGTTCATGTATTCCGCCAAAGAGGACACGCCGATCTGGTGGATCCCGTTGGTCGCCGTCGCCGTGTCGGGCGCGGTCTATGCCGGTTCGCCCAAAGACAAGATCCCGGCGTGGGAATGGGCGCTGGCCGTGGTCGGAGCCTTGGCGTCGCTGTATTTGCTGGCCTTTTACACGCAGATTTCAAGCCGCGTCGGCGCGCCGATCCTGCAGGATTACGTCGTTGGCGTGATCGGCCTGATTGTCTTGCTCGAAGCCACGCGCCGCGCCTTGGGGCCAGCCCTGATGATCGTGGCGTCGGTGTTTCTGGTCTACACGGTGCTGGGCCAATGGATGCCCGGCCTGATCGCCCACAAGGGCAACAACCTGTCGGAAATCGTCAACCACCAGTGGATCACCTCGCAAGGTGTCTTTGGTATCGCGCTTGGCGTCTCCACATCCTTCGTGTTCCTGTTCGTGCTGTTCGGCTCGCTGCTGGACAAGGCCGGTGCCGGTAACTACTTCATTCAGGTGGCATTTTCGCTGATGGGCCATATGCGCGGCGGCCCGGCCAAAGCGGCGGTTGTGGCCTCGGCGATGACCGGTCTGATCTCGGGCTCGTCGATTGCCAATGTGGTGACCACCGGCACGTTTACGATTCCGTTGATGAAAAAGGTCGGCTTTTCCGCTGAGAAAGCCGGCGCGGTCGAGGTGGCAAGCTCGGTCAACGGTCAGATCATGCCGCCGGTCATGGGTGCGGCGGCCTTCCTGATGGTCGAATATGTCGGCATCCCATATTTCGACGTGGTGCGCCATGCGTTCCTGCCGGCCGTGATCAGCTATATCGCGCTGGTCTACATCGTGCATCTTGAAGCGATGAAGCTTGATATGCAGGGTCTGCCGCGCGCCTATACGCCGCCACCGCTGCTGCGTCGCCTGATGGGTACGGCCTTTATCATCGCCGGCATCTGCGCGCTGTCGTTCGCCGTCTATTACGGCATGGGCTGGCTGCGTCCGGCCTTCCCGGAAACCGCGAGCTATATCATCTTTGCGCTGCTCACCGCCGCCTATGTCGGCCTGATGTGGGTCGCCTCGCGCGAGGAGCCGCTGGAGCTGGACGATCCGAATTCCCCGGCCACGCATCTGCCGGTGCCGGGGCCAACCGTGCGCTCGGGTCTCCATTATATCCTGCCGGTCGTGGTGCTGGTCTGGGCGCTGATGGTTGATCGCCTGTCGCCGGGCCTCTCGGCCTTCTGGGCTACGTCCTACATGATCTTCATCCTGCTGACCCAGCGTCCGATCATGGCGATTCTGCGCGGGCAGGGCGGCGATCTGATGGCCGAGGTTGTGAACGGCGTCAAAGACCTGATCGACGGTCTGGTCACCGGCGCACGCAACATGATCGGCATCGGTATTGCCACGGCAACCGCCGGCATCATCGTCGGCGCGGTCAGCCAGACCGGCGTCGGCTCGGCGCTGGCCGATGTGGTCGAGGTTCTCTCGGGCGGCAACATTCTGGCGATCCTGGTGCTGACGGCGATCCTGTCGCTGATCCTCGGGATGGGCCTGCCGACCACGGCGAACTACATCGTGGTTTCGGCGCTGCTGGCCCCGGTCATCGTGACGCTTGGCCAGCAGAACGGCCTGATCGTGCCGCTGATCGCCGTCCACCTGTTTGTGTTCTACTTCGGCATCATGGCCGACGTCACACCCCCGGTAGGCCTGGCGAGTTTCGCGGCAGCCGCCGTCTCGGGGGGGGACCCGATCAGAACCGGCGTGATCGCGTTCTTCTATTCGCTGCGCACCGCGGCGCTGCCGTTCCTGTTCATCTTCAACACCGAGTTGTTGCTGATCAACGTGACCTGGGCGCAGGGTATCTTTGTGTTCTTTGTCGCAACGGTCGCCATGCTGCTGTTCGCCGCCGCGACGCAGGGCTGGTTCCTGACCCGCAATCGGTTCTACGAATCCATTGCGCTGATCCTGATTGCCTTCACGCTGTTCCGCCCGGGGTTCTGGATGGATATGATGTACCCGCCCTATGCGGCCCAATCACCGTCGGAACTGGTGGCGGCGGCACAGGCCACCGCTCCGGGGTCGGAATTGCGGCTGCGGGTGTCGGGGGTCAACGATCTTGGCGATCCGCTGGAATTCGTCGCCGTCTTGCCGATTGGCGAGGGGGCCACGGGCGAAGAGCGGCTGACCAACGCGGGGCTTGACCTGATCTTCAGCCCGGATCGCGTGATGATCGACAATGTCACCTATGGATCACCCGCGCAAAGCGCCGGTCTGGATTGGGATCAACAGGTTCTGGAAGTTCTGCAACCGGTTGATGTGCCCGCGAAATACTGGATGTTCATTCCGGCACTGTTGCTCTTGGCGGGTGTGATCCTGTTGCAGCGCCGTCGCATTCAACCAGCGCAGGCGTAAACGGAGGCGAGAATGTTCAAGACAATACTTCTGACAATCGACCTCGAACACCGACAGTCGTGGGAAAAGGCACTGCCCGCGGCGATCAAACTGGCGAAAGACTGGGACTCGACGCTGCATGTGTTGACCGTTGTGCCGGGCTTTGGCACCTCGCTTGTCGAGGCCAACTTTCCGCCCGATTATGAGGCGAAAGCCCTCAGGCGGGCCAAGAAGCAACTTGATGAGATCCTCACCAAAGAAGCCGCTGATGGCGATGACATCGTCGCCCATGTGGGCCATGGCAGGGTGCACAAAGTCATTCTGGAGACGCTGACCAAGACCGGCGCGGACCTGGTGGTCATGGCCAGCCATGCGCCAGACGCAATGCGGGAATTCCTCGTGGGCTCGCGCGCTGACCGGGTTGTGCGCAGGTCACCTGTTTCGGTCCTCGTGCTAAGGGCGTAAGAGGGGTTCTGAAATTCAGGAGATATAAATCCCATGACCCCTTTTGCCATTGCCGGCATCCAGATGTATGTCAACGCGCTTCAATCGAATGTCGACGGTATGCTTCAGCGCCTCGATATTCTGATGGCACGGTTTCCGTGGACGCAGATGGTGCTGTTCTCGGAACTTGCGCCCTATGGCCCGTTGCCACGGTTTGCGCAGCCCTATCTGAACCCGGATCTGGCGCGGTTGCAGGAAGGCGCGCGCAAGCACAATATCTGGCTGATCCCCGGCTCGATGTTCGAAAAAGACGAAATGGGGCGGATCTTCAACACCGCTTCGGTGATCGACCCCGACGGCAATCTGGTGCGCTCCTATCGCAAGATGTTCCCGTTCCGCCCCTATGAAACCGAGGTCGAGGCGGGCACGGAATTCTGTGTGTTTGACGTGCCAGACGTTGGCCGTTTCGGCCTGTCGATCTGCTACGATATCTGGTTCCCCGAAACCACGCGTCAACTGACCTCGCAGGGCGTCGAGGTTCTGCTGCACCCGGTCCTGACCGGCACTGCCGACCGCGACGCCGAACTGGCCATTGCCCGCGCAACGGCGGCGCAATTCCAGTGTTATGTGTTCGATGTCAATGGCTTGGGGGCCGGGGGCAATGGGCGCTCGCTGGTCGTCGATCCGGGCGCTCTGGTGCTGCACCAATCGGCGGGCCAGGAGGACATGTTCCCGATCGAGGTGGACCTGACGCAGGTTCGTCGTCAGCGCGAAACCGGCATGAAGGGCTTGGGTCAAGTGCTCAAGTCGTTCCGCGATCGCAGCGTCGATTTCTCGGTGTATGACCGCGCTTCGGGAACCGACGCCTATCTGCACAGCCTCGGCAAACTCGAAATGCCGCAGCAGCGCACGCAAGCCGGGTTGCGGTCGAGCGACGCCAATCTGCGTGACAACAGCATCACTGGTGGCACGCATAAAAGAATGGGTCCACCGTTTAACGGCGATCTGGGAATCCCGGGAGTCCCGGGCATTAAAACAACAGACTGATCGGGGTCGCGCGCGAACGTCGCTCGCGACCACTGGATCGGCCTTTAAGGGAGAAACCGATGCAGTCCATGAGCGACTATTACTCTGCGGTGCAGTTGAGAACCGACCGGTGGAGCACGATTCGCGAAAAACTGGGCGAGCTGGAACGCTCGCCCACCAGTCGCCGCGCAACCGGCCTGCGGACCGAAGTCTCCAAACTGTTCGAAGCCCTCGAAACCATCGAGCGCTATTGGGCGTTTCCCGGCATCGCTGCCTTCGTGCATATGCGGCGGCAATTCGAAAACGGAAATGTCAGTGATGTGGCTTTCACCGTGCGCCGCGTCACGCGGGCGCTGGTGTCGGGCGCGTATCGACGCCGCCACATTCCGCTGGATCGCGACAGCAATGATTCCGACGATCACGAGGACGAGGCACTGCTTTCGCCGGACGCCCGCGCCCTCTCGAAACCTTATTTCGAGGTGATGATCGTCGACGACGTCAACGAGCATCAGGAACGCTGGCTCAAGGCCAATATGACGGCGATGCGGCGGAGCGAGGACGCCTTCACCTATGAAGCGGTCGTGGTCCCCAGTCTGCAAGACGCGCTGATCGGCGTGCTGTTCAATCACAACGTGCAAGCCATCGTCGTGCGCCCCGGCCTGAAATACGAGTCCACCGTCTCGTTGCCGATCCTCAAGCGCTATCTGAACCCGGCGGGCGGCGTCGATGAGATGGATGAAATCCGGCCCGAGGATTACGGCGTCGAACTGTGCCGCCTGCTCGCCAAGGTGCGCCCCGAATTGGACGCCTATCTGGTGACGGATCGGTCGGTCGAGGATATCGCCGGCATGGACCTCGGCGTTTGTCGCCGCGTGTTCTATAACCAGGAGGACTTTCTGGAGCTGCACCTGAATATCCTGCGCGGCGTGCAGGCCCGGTTCAAGACGCCGTTCTTCACCGCGCTCAAGGAATATTCCAAGCAGCCGACCGGCGTGTTTCACGCCATGCCGATCAGCCGGGGCAAGTCGATTTCCCGGTCACACTGGATTCAGGATATGGGCGCGTTCTACGGCCCGAATATCTTTCTGGCGGAAACCTCGGCCACCTCGGGCGGCCTCGACAGCTTGCTGGAACCGGTCGGCCCGATCAAAGAGGCGCAAGAACTCGCCGCGCGGGCCTTTGGTTCCAAGCAGACCTTCTTTGCCACCAATGGCACCTCGACCTGTAACAAGGTTGTCGTGCAAGCCCTTGTAAAACCCGGCGATATTGTGCTGATCGACCGCGATTGCCACAAATCGCACCATTACGGCATGGTCCTGTCCGGGGCGCAGGTGCGCTATCTCGACAGCTATCCGCTGAACGAATATTCCATGTACGGCGCGGTGCCGCTCAGTGAAATCAAGCATCAACTGCTGAAATACAAGGCTGCTGGCACGCTGGACAAGGTGCGAATGTTGTTGCTGACCAACTGCACCTTTGACGGCATCGTCTATAACGTCGAGCGGGTGATGGAGGAATGCCTTGCCATCAAGCCCGACCTGATCTTCCTGTGGGACGAGGCGTGGTTTGCCTTCGCGCGGTTTGGTCCGACCTATCGCCAGCGCACCGGCATGGCGGTTGCCAACAACCTGCGCGAAAAATTTCGCTCGCCAGCGCATCAAAAGGCCTATGACGCGCAGCAGATCAAGTTGGACGGGGCCGACGACGAGACGCTGTTGAAAACCCGTCTGATCCCGCCACCCAACGCGCGGGTTCGCGTTTACACCACGCAATCGACGCATAAAACGCTGACGTCACTGCGCCAAGGCTCGATGATTCACGTCAACGACCAAGACTTCAAAGGCGAAGTCGAGGCCTCGTTCCACGAAGCCTACATGACCCACACCTCGACCAGTCCGAACTATCAGATCATCGCCTCGCTGGATGTCGGGCGGCGTCAGGTCGAGTTGGAAGGCTTTGAATTCGTACAACGTCAGGTCGAAGCGGCAATGTCGATGCGGCGCGCGATTTCCACGCATCCCTTGCTGCAAAAATATTTCAAGGTGCTGACCGCGGGTGACATGATCCCCGAGAAGCACCGCGAAAGCGGCGTGACCAGCTATTATGATCCCGACCAGGGCTGGACCGACACCTGGGACTGTTGGGAGAACGACGAATTCGTTCTCGATGCGACCCGCGTGACGCTGGCGGTTGGCGGCACGGGCTGGGATGGCGACACGTTCAAGACCAAGATCCTGATGGATAAATACGGCATCCAGATCAACAAGACCTCGCGCAATACCGTGTTGTTCATGACCAATATCGGCACCACGCGATCCTCGGTTGCCTATCTGATCGAGGTGCTGGTCGAGATCGCGAAATCGCTGGATGAACGGCTGGATGACGCCTCGAAAATGGAGCGTCTGTCCTTTGAGCGCCGGGTGAAGAACCTCGTGCAGGACCTGCCGCCGCTGCCCGATTTCTCGCGGTTCCACGATGCGTTCTGCGCCGGATCGACCGATGGCGAGGGCGATATCCGCTCGGCGTTTTTCCTCAGCTACGAGGAAGATAACTGCGACTATCTCGAGCTGAACGGATCGCTGATCGACGAGATGAAAACCGGGCGCGAAGTGGTTTCTGCGTCCTTCATCATCCCCTATCCGCCGGGGTTCCCGATTCTGGTGCCGGGACAGGTTATCAGTCAGGAAATCCTCGACTTCATGCGGGCCCTTGATGTCAACGAGATCCACGGCTACCGCGCCGAACTCGGGCTTCGGGTGTTCACCAAGGAGGCGTTGGAACGGCACGCCGCAAAGCATACAGCAGCCGTCGTAAAGGGAGCGTAAACATGGCCAAGGAACTCAAGAACATTTCCGAGATTCGCCGGTTCTTTCATCGCAACGAGGAGCCGATCTATTTCGTCTCGGCGACGAATTTCAACCTGCTGGGGATCGACGAATGGTGCAAGAATTTCAAATATATCTGCTATCTTGACTGCTACGATGGGCGCCATCCCAACGTGTTCTGCCCCTCCGAACAGCCGCACGCCGAGTTCCAGTCGATCGAGGACATCAACAACTATCTGTTGCAGCACAAAGAGGTCATCGACCTGATCAAGCGCCGCGGCGGCAAGCCGAAATTCGTGTTCCTGATGTTCGACGAAGAGACCGAACGTCTGGCCAAGGAATTGGGCGGCGACGTCTGGTTCCCCAAGGCCAAGCTGCGCACCAGCATGGACAACAAGATCGAAACCGTGCGCATCGGCAACAAGGCCGGCGTGCCCTCGGTGCCCAACACCCTGAGCGAGGTCAAGGATTACAAGCACTTGCAGGCGCTTTGCGAGAAAGCCGGGCTGGGGCATGATCTGGTGCTGCAATCGGCCTTTGGCGATTCCGGCCATACCACTTTCTTCATCAAATCCGAGGCCGATTTCCGCCGCCACCAGCATGAGATCATTGGCGAGGGCGAGATCAAGATCATGAAGCGCATCGACTGCCGGGGTTCGGCGATCGAGGGCTGCGCCACCAGTCAGGGCACGATTGTCGGCCCGCTGATGACCGAATTGGTCGGCTTCAAGGAATTGACGCCCTATCGCGGCGGCTGGTGCGGCAACGAGATCCTCGCCACCGCTTTCCCGCCCAAGGTGCGCCAGAAGGCCCGCGATCTGACCTTCAAGTTTGGTGAACAGCTACGCAAAGAGGGCTATCGCGGCTATTTCGAGCTCGATTTCCTGATCGACAAGAAAACCGGCGACCTTTGGTTGGGCGAATTGAACCCGCGCATCACCGGCGCCAGTTCGATGACCAACCACGCGGCCTTTGCCCATGCCGATGCGCCCTTGTTCCTGTTCCATTTGCTCGAATTCTCCAAGAAGAAATTCAAGCTGGATGTCGATGAGTTGAACGACCGCTGGGCCGACCCCAGCATGATCGACAGTTGGTCGCAGATGGTGATCAAGCACACCGATGACAGCGTCGATATCCTGACCGACGCGCCGCAAACCGGCATCTACAAGATGCTCGAGGATGGCCGCGTGGTGTTTGACCGTTTCGACTATCACCGTCGTGCGGTGGAATCCGAGAACGAGGCGTTCTTCCTGCGCATTCTCAAAGCGGGTGATTATCGCTACGAGGGCGCGGATTTGGGCATTCTGGTCACGCGCGGGCGCTCGATGACCAACAATTTCCAGCTGAACGAGCGGGCGAAAAAGTGGATTCACGGCATCAAGAACAGCTTTTCGGCCAAGCCGCTGGCAACCGCGGATGCAAGCCCCGAGTTCTCGGATCCCGCGTTCAAGATCATGTAAATGGATCTGCTCTGGCGCGCCATTTCCGAGTCCCGGCCCGGCCCCAAGTGGGCCGGGCTCTTTGCCGAATACTGGCCCGCCTATCGCCGCTGGTGGGCGCGCGAGGGGCTGGAACGGCGTCCGACATATCGCCACTGCCAGCGCGCCTTGCAGGAACACATGCCCGAGATCGTCCCACTATGGGAGGAGCTTTGCGTGCAAGCCGGTGGCAGCGACATGGCGGCGCGCTTCTTGTCGTTCTGGTGCCCGCCGCCCTATCTGTCGGGCTGTTCGCAGGCCGTCTGGCCCGGCGCGCAGCCGGTGCTGGTGCGCAACTATGATTACAGCCCCAGCGCCTTTGACCGGGTGATCCTGCGCACCGAATGGCAAGGCCGAAAGGTCATCGGCACCAGCGACGGGTTGTTCGGTCTGGTCGATGGCATGAATGACGCAGGTCTGGTGATTTCGCTGACCTTTGGCGGCCGTCGTGTGGTCGGCAGGGGGTTTGGCGTGCCGCTGATCCTGCGCTATGTGCTGCAAACCTGCAAAACCGCCGAGGACGCCGCCGACACTCTGGCCCGCATTCCCACGCATATGAGCTATAACGTCACGGTTCTGGACAAGAAACGCACCGTGCGCACCGTGCTCATGGCCCCGGATCGCCCGGCGCAGATCACCCATGCCGCCGTTGCCACCAATCATCAGGACAAACCCGAATGGGAGGCCCACGCCCGCGCCACCGCCACCATCGAGCGCGAACGCTTCCTGCTGCAACGCCTGACCCTGCATGTCGAGCCCGAGGAAAAGTTCATCTCGGCCTTTCTCAAGCCGCCGCTCTATTCGATGGCCTTTCAGTTCGGGTTTGGTACACTCTACACCGCAATCTACCGACCACGGCGCGGTGAAATGGAGCTGCGCTGGCCGAACTCCCGATGGCCCTTGCCTTTGGCAGGGTTTGAGGATGAATCGCGCTTGGTCTTTACGCCAGTTCCCCTAGGAGTCATCGGATGAGCCATGTTTTTCCACGTCACACCAAATCCTTGCCACCCGTCGTTGCCGGGGGGGAGGGATGCTATCTGATCGACACCGACGGCAAGCGCTATCTTGACGGGTCGGGCGGGGCGGCGGTGTCATGCCTGGGGCATGGCGACCCTGAGGTCATCGCCGCGATCAAGGCCCAACTCGATCAGGTGGCCTTTGCGCATACCGGCTTTTTCACGTCGGAACCGGCCGAGGCTTTGGCCGATCTGTTGATCGAACATGCGCCCGAGGGAATCGAGCGGGTCTATTTCGTCTCGGGCGGGTCCGAGGCCACGGAAGCCGCGATCAAGCTGGCGCGGCAGTATTTCGTCGAAATCGGCCAGCCCCAGCGCAGCAAGATCATCGCCCGCAAGCAAAGTTATCACGGCAACACCATCGGCGCGCTGTCGGCGGGGGGCAACGAATGGCGACGCGCGCAATTCGGCCCGTTGTTGCTGGATATCTCGCATATCGACCCGTGCTATGAATACCGTCTGCGCCACGACGGCGAGAGCCTTGAAGCTTACGGCCTGCGCGCCGCCCAAGCCCTTGAAGATGAGATTCTGCGGCTTGGCCCCGACACCGTGATGGCCTTCATGGCCGAGCCGGTGGTTGGCGCGACGGCCGGGGCCGTGACCCCGGCGCCCGGCTATTTCAAGCGCATCCGCGAGATTTGCGACCAATACGGGGTCTTGTTGATCCTTGATGAGGTCATGTGTGGCATGGGCCGCACCGGCACCTTGTTCGCCTGCGAACACGATCAGGTGCGCCCGGATATCCTGTGTATCGCCAAGGGGTTGGGGGCAGGGTATCAGCCGATTGGCGCGATGCTGTGCTCGGGTCAGATCTATGCGGCCATTGAAAACGGCACCGGTTTTTTCCAGCACGGTCACACCTATATTGGCCACCCCGTCGCGACGGCGGCGGGGCTGGCGGTGGTCCGGGCGATTCTGGATCGGGGGTTGTTGGCGCGGGTCAATGAGATGGGCGGCAAACTGCGCACGGCGCTGGACGCAAAATTCGGTCAACACCCGCATATCGGTGATATCCGCGGGCGCGGGCTATTCCTGGGGCTCGAACTGGTCGAGGATCGCGCCACCAAGGCCCCGTTCGATCCGGCGCGCAAGCTGGCGGCACGCATCAAATCCGAAGCGTTCAAGGCCGGGCTGATCTGCTACCCGATGTCCGGCACCATCGACGGGCGCAGCGGGGACCATGTGCTGCTGGCCCCGCCATTCATCCTGAACGATGCGCAGGTCGCGGAACTGACCGACAAACTGGTGCTGGCCGTTGAGCGCGCCTTGGCGGCTTGACGAAAACTAAGGTTCCGCGCGCAGGGTCGCCACCAACTCGGCCACGCGCGCGGCATTGTCCTTTGCAACCCTGCCGTCCGCGTTCAACCGGTTGTTCTCGAACCCGATCCGCGCTTTGCCACCACGCTTTGCCGCTGCGCCAAGGCACGCGGTCTCCTGCGGACCAAAGGCACAGACCGACCAGTCGATGCCGGGCAGGGCCGACAGCAACGCGGTTGCCGGGGCCTCCAGATCGGCCGGAGTTGACCGCTGGCCTGCGCTGTAGCGGCCCAGCACGATCAGCGCCGCTAGGTTGCCGCGTGGAATCGTTCCATCCTCTAACCGCCTGACAAAGCGCGCGATATCGTCGGTATCATAGAGGATGTGCTGCACATGGATCCGCGCCTCGGCGCAAAAGGCAAAGAACCGCGCGGTGATGCGTTGGTCGGCCTCGTCGTCGATCTCGCGCAGCCCGATAGAGACCGCGCGCGGGCGCACCGCTTCCACCACGGCGCGCTGTTCGGCGGGGGAGTAGCGCCCGACGGCCTCGGTGGTGATTTGCGCGTAAAAGCCGGGCAACTGCTGGTCGAGTTCGCGCAGCAGCTCCAAATACAACCCCGCGTCAAGCACATGGCGCTGATCCGCGTCGCGCACATGGGCGTGGATGCCATCCGCACCCGCCGATTGGCAGGCCACGGCGCAGGTGACCGTCTCGGCAATCGTCACCGGCAGCGCCGGGTGGTCGGCCTTGGTCAGCCGCGCGCCATTCGGGGCGACCATGATACGGGGTAGGGATGCCATTGCCGGGACCTCTCGGGCTTGGATGCAACGGCCACCCTAGAGGATCGCGCATCGCGGTTCATCCCCCAAAACCGCGCCCGTCCGGGTTACAGGAAAAACCCCACCAGAAACGGCGCGAGAAGCGCGGTCAGAAGCGCATTCAGCGCCATGCCGATCCCGGCAAAGGCCCCGGCGGTCTCGTTCACCTGAAAGGCGCGCGCCGTGCCGATCCCGTGCGAGGCGACGCCCACGGAAAAGCCGCGTGCCCGCCAGTCGGTGATACGCAACAGGTTCAACAAAGGCGTGGCCATCACCGCGCCCATGATCCCGGTCATGATCACCAGAACCGCCGTCAAGGTGGGCGAGCCGCCGATCACCTCGGAGATGCCCAACGCCACCGGCGCCGTCACCGATTTCGGGGCCAGCGACAGCAACACCTCGCCGCGCACGCCCATTGCATAGGCAATCCCCAGCACCGACAGGATCGCCGTCGTCGATCCGGCAAGCAGCGCCGCCATCATCGGCAAGGCCGCCTGACGGAGTTTTCCCAGATTGGCATAAAGCGGTGCCGCCAAGGCCACGGTCGCCGGCCCGAGCATGAAATGCACGAATTTTGCACCCTCGAAATAGGTCGCATAGGTCGAACCCGTGGCCCAGAGCAACGCCGCCAGCAAGACCACGGCAATCAGCACCGGGTTCACATAGGGCCGCTTTCCCGCGCGCCGGAACAGCGTGTCGCCGATTCCGTAGGCCACCAGCGTCGCGGTCAACCACAGCAGCGGTTCTTCGGACAGATAGGTCCAGATCTCGGGCAGCGGAGTCATCGCGCGCCTCCCACCAAGCGGCTGACACCCACGAACACCAAAGCGCCGACAATGATCGCCAGCGCGGTGCTGACAAAGAGCGCCAGCAGGATCGGCAGGCCATCAGACCCGAGGCTCCCCAGATGCCCGACAATTCCCACGCCGGCCGGAACGAACAGCAGCGACAGATGCGACAGCAAGCCCAGCGCCGTGGGCTGGATCGCCTTGGCGGCCGCTGGAAAGGCCAGAAACAGCCCCAGCAGAATGACCATGCCCACGACTGGGCCGGGCACGATCAACCCGAGGCTATGGGCCAAAAATTCACCCGCCAACTGACAGGCCAGCAAAACCGCTAGATGATAGATCACATTCGCTCCGATCGGCTCAGCTCGGGCGCGCGTCTTGGCGTCAGTTCAGGGCAATCAGGAACGACCCCGATGCCACCGCATCATTGTACCACCGACGGATTTGCGCGCGCTCGTCTGGTTCCATCCATGTAACATTGGCCGGAGGCATCGCCTGACTGGCCCCCGAATGCAAGTAGATCAGACGTGCGTTCGCGGCGATATCGGCCGGGGTCTCCAGCAGGATGTTGCGCGGGGCGTGGTGGATCCCCTCATAGCCCGGCTCGCGCGCGTGGCACATGGAGCAGCGCCCGGGGATGATCGCCGTCACCTCGTCAAACCCTTCGGCGCTGGCGAACACCTGCTCCACCGCGTTCAACTGCCGCGAGGCGGATTCGTCATAAGTGTCGTGCTGCAAATTGGCGGTCGACAGCCACATGATGATCACGAACAGCACCGCCGTCGCCAACCATGTCCAGTGCGGACCCTTGCCGGTCGAATGCATGGTGTTGAAGAAATGCCGGATCGTGACACCCATCAGGAACACCAGCGAGGCAATCACCCAGTTGTATTCCGTCGCAAAGGACAGCGGGTAATGGTTCGACAGCATCAGGAAGATGACCGGCAGCGTCAGGTAGTTGTTATGCGTCGAGCGCAGCTTGGCGATCTTGCCGTATTTCGGATCGGGCGTGCGGCCCTCTTGCAGGTCTTTCACCACAATGCGCTGGTTCGGCATGATGATGAAGAACACATTGGCGGTCATGATCGTCGCGGTAAAGGCCCCCAGGTGCAGCAATGCGGCGCGCCCGGTGAAGATCTGGTTATACCCCCAGGCCATCGCGACCAGCAGCACGAACAACAAGACCATCAGGAACGTCGGTTGCTCGCCCAATTTGGATTTGCACAGCGCGTCATAGAGGATCCAGCCGATGGTCAGCGATGCCGCCGAGATCAGGATCGCCTGCCAGACCGCGAAATCGACCTTTTGTGCGTCGATCAGATACAGATGCGCGCCGCCCCAATAGACCATCATCAACAGCGCCGCCCCTGACAGCCAGGTGGTATAGCTTTGCCATTTGTGCCAGATCAGGTGGTCGGGCATGTTGGCGGGCGCGACCAGATATTTCTGGATGTGATAGAAGCCACCGCCGTGAACCTGCCATTCCTCGCCGCTGGCACCCACAGGCATATTCGGCGCCTTCCTCAGCCCCAGATCAAGCGCGATGAAATAGAACGACGCCCCAATCCACGCCATTGCCGTGATGACGTGCAGCCAGCGGACCGAAAAGCCCAGCCAATCCCAGATTGTTGCCAGATCGTGCATAGTTTTCTCCCTTAGTCGTCTTTTCTGTGACCCTAGCGCGATTTCCGATTGCCTTGTATTCGTCTTAAGCGCCTAATTGTTTCAAAAAAAGACGAAGAATGTGCCATGTCCTACTTTGATAACATCAAGACCTTCATCCGGGTCTATGAGCTTGGCAATATGTCCGCCGCCGCGCGCGACATGCGCATTTCGCCCGCTGTCGCCTCGGCGCGGATCTCGCAGCTCGAGGAACATCTGGGTGTTCGCCTGTTTCAACGCACGACGCGCGTGCTGAATCCGACCGAACAGGGCAACAACTTCTATCCCAATGCGCAAAAGATCCTCGACGCGGTTGCCATGGCCGAGGCGGATATCAACGAAATCACGCTTGTGCCACGCGGGACGATCCATGTCTCTGCGCCCTTGGGGGTTGGCCGACGGTTGATTGCGCCGATCTCGCCTGAATTCCGGCTGCAATATCCGTTGATTGAAATCCGCCTCAGGCTGTCGGACCGGCGCATTGATCTGGCCATGGAAAGCGTGGATGTCGCGTTTTTTCTGGGTATTCCCGAGGATTCCAGCCTGAAAATCCGCAAGATTGCCGATTGCCAGCGCGTCCTGTGCGCGTCGCCGGCCTATATTGCAGAACATGGCGAGCCCAAGGACACCGACGACCTGAAGGCCAATCACGCCTGTCTCAATCTGCGCTATCCCGGCTCGCCCGAGTTCCGCTGGCCAATCCACACCGATGACGGGGTGCAGCGGATCAATGTTTCGGGCCCGCTGGAATGCGATGATGGCGATGTCTTGACGAAATGGGCGCTGGATGATCAGGGCATCATCATGAAACCGCTGTTCGAGGTCGCGGGCTATATCGAAAGCGGCGTCCTGGTTCCGGTGATGATGCACCAGCCGCCGGTCTCGGTGCAGATGGCGTGTCTCTACTCCCATCGGCGGCGGCAAGACCCCAAGACGCGGCTGTTCATTGATTTTCTCATCGAGCGCATGACCGCAACGCTGAACAACTCCAACCTGTTGTTGTGACGGGAAACCTCAAGGCCGGATGGAACCTGCAAAAGACACTTTCGTGGATTTTTTGAAAGTCTTCCGCATTGTCCTTTGATAAACGCATGAAAATCGGCAGCATGTCGGGGTGGTGGCCGCAACCGGTTGCGGCGGCTCACTGTCATGACGCGGCGTCAATTTTTTCCGCATCCTGCGTCGTGGTTTCGATTGGCGCGCTTGCACCCGTTGCAGAACGCGGGCTAGTCTGAAACCTGTCGATCGCATTCGCGAGGGCGTAACTCTTGAGGACCATTGGTTTGAACATCCGAGACCCATCAAGAACGATCCTGCCCGCGCCGAGCTCAGATATTTTCCTCCCATCGTAGCCCCCATTCCGGAGATTGCCCGAATGACCGATACGCCTACCGATATCGACCTGGTTGAAACCCAAGAATGGCAGGACGCCATCGCCGATGTGATCGAACGCGACGGGGCCAATCGGGCTCATTTCCTGTTGGACAAGGCGGTTCAGCAGGCGCGCGCCGCGGGCGCAAACCTGCCGTTTTCCGCGACGACGCCGTATCAGAACACGCTGGCCGCCGATGATCTGCCGGCGTTCCCCGGCGATCTGGACATGGAGTGGCGGATTCGCACGATCAATCGCTGGAACGCCATGGCGACGGTGGTGCGGCGCAACAAGGAAAGCAGTGAATACGGCGGCCATATTGCCAGCTTCGCCTCGGCGGCTGTGATGTATGACATTGGCCTCAACCATTTCTGGCGCTCGAAATCCGCGATTCACGGCGGCGATCTGGTGTTCTTTCAGGGCCATGTCGTGCCCGGCATCTACGCGCGCTCGTTCATGGAGGGGCGGATCAGCGAGGAAGAGCTGGAAAACTTCCGCTCGGAGGTTGGTGGCAAGGGGCTGTCGTCGTATCCGCACCCGTGGCTGATGCCGGATTATTGGCAATTCCCGACGGTTTCGATGGGGCTTGGCCCGCTGATGGCGATCTATCAGGCGCGGTTCATGAAATACATGCACAACCGCGGCCATATCGACATGGGCGACCGCAAGGTCTGGTGCTTCCTGGGCGACGGCGAGATGGACGAACCCGAAAGCCGCGGTGCAATCAGCCTCGCGGCGCGCGAAAATCTGGACAACCTGATCTTTGTCGTGAACTGCAACCTGCAACGCCTTGACGGCCCGGTGCGCGGCAACGGCAAGATCGTGCAGGAACTCGAAGGCGAATTTCGCGGCGCGGGTTGGGAAGTCAGCAAGCTGCTCTGGGGCAGGGGGTGGGACCAACTGTTGGAAAAGGACGTCTCGGGCAAGCTGCGTCAGTTGATGGATGAAACGGTCGACGGCGACTATCAGACCTTCAAATCCAAGGACGGCGCTTATATCCGCAAGCATTTCTTTGGCAAATATCCCGAAACCGCAGCCTTGGTTGCCGATTGGACGGATGACCAGATCTGGGCCCTGCGCCGGGGCGGGCATGACCCCGAAAAGGTTTATGGCGCGTTCAAATACGCAACCGAGGTGAAGGGCCAGCCGACCTGTCTGTTGATCAAGACCGTCAAAGGCTACGGCATGGGCACCGGCGGCGAGGGACAGAACACCTCGCACCAGCAAAAGAAACTGGCCGAGGATCAACTCCGCGCCTTCCGCGACCGTTTCAAGATCCCGGTCAGCGACGAGGACCTTGGCAAAGCGCCCTTCGTCAGCCTGAACAACGCGCAAAAGGCCTATCTGGCCGAGCGGCGTCAGGCTTTGGGCGGCGATTTCCCCAAGCGCGTCTGGCGCGATACGCCCGCCTTGCAAGTCCCGCCACTCAGCGCCTTCAAGGCCCAGTTGGACTCCAGTGGGGACCGCGAGATCTCGACGACAATGGCCTTTGTGCGCATCCTCACCACGTTGTTGCGCGACAAGAACATCGGCAAGAACATCGTGCCGATCGTGCCCGACGAATCGCGCACCTTCGGCATGGAGGGGCTGTTCCGCTCGGTCGGCATCTACAACCCGCTGGGCCAGCACTATACCCCCGAAGACGCCGATCAGATGATGTATTATCGCGAGACCGAAACCGGTCAGGTCTTGCAGGAAGGCATCAACGAAGCCGGTGCCATGGCGGATTGGATCGCGGCGGCCACGGCCTATTCCAACCACGGCGTCGCGATGGTGCCGTTCTACATCTACTATTCGATGTTCGGTTTTCAGCGTATCGGCGATCTGGCCTGGGCCGCGGGCGACAGCCGTTCGCGCGGCTTCATGCTGGGCGGCACGGCGGGGCGCACAACCTTGAACGGCGAAGGCCTGCAGCATCAGGACGGGCACAGCCATATCCTGGCCGGGACCATTCCGAACTGCATCAGCTATGATCCGACCTTCCAGCACGAGGTCGCGGTGCTGATCCAGCACGGCATGGAGCGGATGTATGCCAAGCAAGAGGACGTCTATTTCTACCTGACCCTGATGAACGAAAACTACGCCCATCCGGCCATGCCAGCCGGGTCCGAGGAGGGGATCATCAAGGGCCTCTACCGGTTGAAAAAGACCAAGCCCGGCAAGAAGCACATCAACTTCATGGGCTCGGGCACCATTCTGGTGCAGGCCATGAAGGCCGCCGACATGCTGGCCGAGGATTTTGGCGTGACCGCCGATATCTGGTCGGCGACCAGCCTGAACGAGCTGGCCCGCGACGGTCAGGACGCGCTGCGCCACAACCGTCTGAACCCGCTGGGCGAGCAGCGCGTGCCCTATGTCACGCAGGCGCTGGATGGCGTCAAAGGCCCGATTATCGCCGCCACCGACTATATGAAGAACTACGCCGAGCAAATCCGCGCCTTTGTTCCCGGTCGCTTTACCGTCCTGGGAACCGATGGGTTTGGCCGCTCGGACAGCCGCGTGAACCTGCGCGAGTTCTTCGAAGTGGACGCAAACCACATCGCGGCGGCGGCAATGGTGGACCTGTTCCGCGAGGGCACCCTTGACGAAAAGACCCTGAAATCGGCGTTAGCCAAATACGAAATCGACGGCAACAAGCCGAACCCCCGTTTGGTTTGATCGGGTAAAAGGAGCATTATCATGGCTATCGAAGTCCAAGTCCCCGACATCGGCGATTTCACCGACGTCCCCGTCATCACCATTCTGGTCAGCGTCGGCGATACCGTCGCCGCCGAAGACCCGCTGATCGAGCTGGAATCCGACAAGGCCACGCTCGAAGTGCCCTCGCCCTCGGCTGGCAAGGTCGCCGAGATCAAGGTCAAGGAAGGCGACAAGGTTTCCCAAGGCTCGCTGATCCTCATCCTGGAGGGCGAAGGCCAAGCAGCCGCCCCTGCGGCTGCCCCGGCAGAACCCGCCAAAGCCGCGGCACCAGCCCCAACCCCAGCCCCCGCCGCCGCTGCTGCCGCCCCTGTCGTGGTCGATAGCGGCTTTGGCAAGGCCCATGCCTCGCCCTCGATCCGGGCCTTTGCGCGCCAGTTGGGCATTGATCTGGCCAATGTTAACGGCACCGGGCGCAAAGGTCGCATCCTGCGCGAGGACATCACCGCCAGCTTCAAGACCACGGCCGCCCCGGCAGCCAGCGGCGGCGCGGTGTCGGGCGGCATGGGCATTCCTCCGATCCCGACGGTTGATTTTTCCAAATTCGGCCCGGTCGAAAACGTGGACATGGCGCGCATCAAGAAGCTGTCCGGCCCGGCGCTGCATCGTTCGTGGCTCAACATTCCGCATGTCACGCATCAGGAAGAGGCCGATATCACCGAGCTGGACCAGTATCGCAAGGATCTGGACACCGACGCCAAGCCGCAGGGCTACCGCGTCACGCTGCTGTCGTTCCTGATCAAGGCCAGCGTTTCGGCGCTCAAGACGCATTGGGAGTTCAATTCCTCGCTGCACCCCGATGGCGACAAGCTGATCCGCAAATCCTACTATAACATCGGCTTTGCCGCCGACACGCCGAACGGGTTGATGGTGCCGGTGATCAAGGAGGCGGACCGCAAGGGCATTGTCGAAATCTCCAAGGAATTGGGCGATCTGTCGGCACAGGCCCGCGACGGCAAGCTGAAATCGGCGGATATGCAGGGCGCGACCTTTACCATCTCGTCCCTGGGCGGCATCGGTGGCACCGGCTTCACGCCGATTGTCAACGCGCCCGAGGTGGCGATCCTGGGTCTGACGCGCTCGAAAATGGCGCCGGTCTGGAACGGGTCCGAGTTCGTTCCGCGCAACATTCTGCCGATGAGCCTCTCGTACGATCACCGCGCCATCGACGGCGCTCTGGCCGCACGTTTTGCCGCCACGTTGAAACATCTGCTCGGCGATGTGCGCCGGCTGATGTTGTAAGGGGGGCCTGAACATGGAAATCAAAGTTCCCGATATTGGCGATTTCAAGGATGTTCCGGTCATCACCATCCTCGTGGCGGTCGGCGATACCGTCGCCAAGGAGGACCCGCTGGTCGAGCTGGAAAGCGACAAGGCGACCTTGGAAGTGCCCTCACCGGCAGCCGGAAAAGTGTCCGAAATCAAGGTGAAAGAGGGCGACAAGGTCTCGGAAGGGTCGATCCTGCTGGTGCTGGAGGGGGCTGCATCGGTAGACGCCCCTGCGGCGGCTGCAAGCCCTGCGGCCCCCACCGCCATTGCCCCCACCGCCATTGCCCCCACTGGCGCGGCAACCGGCAAAGGCGACATCCACGCCGAGGTCGTCGTTCTGGGCTCTGGCCCGGGCGGCTATACGGCCGCCTTCCGCGCGGCGGATCTGGGCAAATCGGTGGTGCTGATCGAAAAGGACGCAACCCTGGGCGGCGTCTGCCTCAACGTCGGCTGCATCCCGTCCAAAGCCCTGCTGCACGCCGCCAAAGTGATCACCGAGGCCGAGGAAATGGCCGAACATGGCGTGTCCTTCTCCAAGGCCAAGGTCGATCTGGACACGCTGCGCGGCTGGAAATCCTCGGTGGTCAGCAAGCTGACCGGCGGCCTGACCGGGCTTGCCAAGGCCCGCAAGGTCACCGTGGTGACCGGCTACGGCACATTCACCGGCCCCAAGATGATCGAGGTTGACGGCGCGGATGGCAAAAAATCCATCAGCTTTGACAATTGCATCATCGCCGCGGGCTCCGAACCCGTGTCGCTGCCCTTCCTGCCCAAGGACGACCCGCGCGTCATCGACAGCACCGGCGCGCTGGAATTGGCCGATATTCCCAAGCGGATGCTGGTGCTGGGCGGTGGCATCATCGGTCTGGAAATGGCCTGCGTTTATGACGCCTTGGGCAGCAAGGTGACCATTGTCGAGCTGATGGATCAGCTGATCCCCGGCGCTGACAAGGATATCGTCAAGCCGCTGCACACGCGCATCTCCAAGCGGTATGAGAACATCTTGCTCAAGACCAAGGTGACGGCGGTCGAGGCGCAGAAATCGGGCCTCAAGGTGACCTTCGAGGACGAGAAGGGCGCCACCACCACCGATACGTTCGACAAGGTTCTGGTGGCGGTCGGGCGTCGTCCGAATGGCAAGCGGATCAACGCCGAAGCCGCCGGAGTTGCGGTGGATGAGCGCGGCTTTATCGCCGTGGACAAGCAGCAGCGCACCGGCCAGCCGCATATCTTTGCGATTGGCGATGTGGTGGGCCAGCCGATGTTGGCACACAAGGCCGTGCACGAGGGCAAGGTTGCCGCCGAGGTCTGCGCCGGTCTGCCGCGGTTCCTCGATGCCAAGGTCATTCCCTCGGTCGCCTATACCGACCCGGAAATCGCCTGGGTCGGCGTGACCGAGACCGAGGCCAAGGCCAAGGGTCTGAAGATCGGCAAGGGCGTGTTCCCTTGGGCGGCCTCGGGGCGCTCGCTGTCGCTGGGTCGGTCCGAAGGCATCACCAAGCTGATCTTTGATCCCAGCGACGACAGGGTGATCGGTGCGGGCATTGTCGGCCCCAACGCCGGCGACCTGATTGCCGAGGTGGCGCTGGCAATCGAGATGGGCGCGGATGCGGTCGATCTGGGCCACACGATCCACCCGCACCCGACCTTGTCGGAAACGGTCAACTTCGCCGCCGAGATGTTCGAGGGCACGATCACCGACCTGATCCCGCCCAAGAAAAAGCACTGATCGACCAACAAGAGGGCGCCCAAACGGGCGCCCTTTTTTCACAACTCTCAGCCTAGCAGCATCACCATTGCCGGCATCCAGCCGGTCGCCACGCCGCTGAACAGCGTGACAAAAGCCGTGGATCGGCTGATCGGCAGTTTCAGCGTCAGCAGCAGGAAAAACAGGAACCACAAAACGGCCCAAACGCCCCAGGAGACGGCAAGCCAGAGCTCCAGCCACCCCTGCGCGCGCCAGGTATCCTGAAGGAACACCGGCACCACGGTGATTGCCACGAACAGGCTGAACCAGCCGAGCCCGCGCCCGTCGACGCCCGTAATTCGATTATACCCGAACCACAGATAGGTTGTTGAAAACAGCAAGGTCAGCGCGGCGGATTTCACACCAGCCATATCCGTCGCGCCGGCGGCGCCCAGCAAGGCCACCGTGGCGGTGATCGCGGCGACCACCAGATTGATGATGATGATTTCCCGGTCCGAAATCCGGTTTTGCATCCACAGGCCGTTCAGGCACAAGACAGCCCCGACAAACAAAAGTGCAAGTGCGGTCAACATTCCGAATTTTCCATTGACTGAGTTGAAACGCGGTCACGCCGGGCAGGGGGCCCGGATCCCATGACCAAACAGCGGCGCATCACAGCGCCGCTGCCGATTTCGCCAGCCCCGTACGGGGAAGGGTCAGCCGTAGCTCTCCACGCTCATCCCCGCCAGCGCCGCCATGTTCAGCAAGCCGCGTACGGTGATCGAGGGCGTCACGATATGCGCGCGGTTGCCCATACCCATCAGGATCGGTCCGACTTCGATGCCTTCTGCCACGGATTTCAAGATGTTGCGCGTCGCCCCAGCCGCGTCGGTGTTGGCGTAGACCAACACATTGGCCTTGCCGGTCATGCGCCCGTCGGGGAACAGACGATCCCGCAGGACCGGGTCCAGGGCTGCGTCGGTATGCATCTCGCCTTCGTATTGGAAATTCAGGTCTGCGGCATCCAGAATGGCCAGCGCGCCGCGCATCACCCGCCCAGACCGGCTGTCGAGGTTGCCGAACTGCGACCCCGAACACAGGGCGATTTTCGGCACAATGCCGAACCGGCGCACATGGCGCGCGGCGGCGATCACCGTCTCGGCCAGTTGCTCGGCGGTGGGTTCGATATGGACATGCGTATCGGCCACGAACAGGGGGCCTTTTTCCAGCAAAACCAGGGACATCGCGCCAACCGGGTGCAGCTCGTCCGAGGACAGGATGTCGGTGATATGCTGCAAATGCCCGCGATATTCGCCGATGGTGCCGCAAATCATCGAATCCGCATCGCCGCGATGGACCGCCACGGCGGCGATGGCCGTGCTGTTGGTGCGCATGATGGCGCGCGCCAGATCCGGCGTTGCCCCGCGACGGCGCATGATCTGATGATACGAGGTCCAATATTCGCGATAGCGCACGTCGCTTTCGGGGTTGATCAGCTGGAAATCCTCATCCGGGCGAATTTTCAACCCGGCGCGTTCCAGGCGGCTGGTCACGACCTCGGGGCGGCCAATCAGGGTTATCGACTCGCCGGTTTCCTCGAACAGGGCCTGCGCCGTGCGCAGGACGCGCTCGTCCTCGCCCTCGGCAAAGACCACCCGGCGTTTTGCCGTGCGCGCCGAGGCATAGATCGGGCGCATGACCAGCGAGGACCGGATAACCTGCCCGCGCAACCCTTCGCGATAGGCGTCAAGGTCCAGCGCGCGCGTTGCCACGCCGCTCTCCATCGCGGCTTTGGCGACCGCATGGGCGATCGTCGGCAGCAAACGTGGGTCAAACGGCTTCGGGATCAGATAGTCGGGCCCAAAGGTCAGCGCCTCACCCGCATAGGCTTGCCCGACCGAGGCATCGGCAGGCTCACGCGCGAGGCCGGCAATGGCCTCGGCGCAGGCCAGTTTCATCGCCTCGTTGATCTCGGTCGCGCCCGAATCCAGGGCACCCCGGAAGATGAACGGGAAGCACAGCACGTTGTTGACCTGATTGGGATAATCGCTGCGCCCGGTGGCGATCAACGCGCCGGGCGAGGCCGCGCGCGCGATCTCTGGCATGATTTCCGGCGTCGGGTTGGCCAGCGCGAAAATGATCGGATTGGGGGCCATCTTGGCCACCATCTCGGCGGTCAGCAGGCCCGGCCCGGACACGCCCAGAAACAGGTCTGCCCCGGTCATCGCGTCATCAATCGAGCGCTGTTCGGTGTTCCGCGCGAACTCGGCCTTTTCCGCGTTCAGATTGTTGCGCGCCGTATGCACCACGCCCTTGCTGTCAAGCATGGTGATGTTGTCCTTGGGCACGCCCATGACCATGAACATCTTCAGGCAGGCGATCCCCGCCGCCCCGGCACCCAAGGCCACGACCTTGATTTCATCGGCTTTCTTGCCCGCAACGCGCAGCGCATTCATCGCCGCCGCGGTGGCGACAATCGCCGTGCCATGCTGGTCGTCGTGAAAGACCGGAATTTTCATCCGCTCTTTGCACAGTCTTTCCACCAGGAAACACTCAGGCGCCTTGATGTCCTCAAGGTTCACCGCGCCAAAAGTCGGCTCCAACCGGCAAATCAGATCAGCCAGCTTTTCCGGGTCGGTCTCGTTCACTTCGATGTCAAAGCAATCAATGCCGGCGAATTTCTTGAACAGGACCGCCTTGCCCTCCATCACCGGTTTCGAGGCCTGCGCCCCGATATCGCCAAGACCCAGAACCGCCGTGCCGTTGGAAATCACCGCCACAAGGTTGCCCTTGGCGGTATAGCGCGCGGCGTCGCTGGGGTTCTTTTCGATCTCAAGACAGGCTTCGGCCACGCCGGGGGAATAGGCGTTGGACAGATCGCGCCCGGTTGCCATCGGCTTTGTCGCGCGGATTTCCAGTTTTCCGGGCTTCGGAAACTCGTGGTAATCCAGGGCTTCTTGACGCGCGGCGGCTTTCTTGTCGTCTTGAGTAGACATCGTATCTCCTTGTTCTGGCGGGCAATACCGCGCGCCGAATTCGCCTTGATTTCACCATAGCCGGGATTTTTGCGCCGCAAACCAAAAAGATGTCGAGGGCATCAAAGAATTGCGGGCGGCACGGGCACAACCGCCGTCCCCAGGAGGCGTCAGAAATCGACCTTGACCGCCACGCCTTTGGCAATCGCCAGATCAACCACCGCCGAGGCGACGGCCAGATCCTGCAACCCCACGCCGGTGCCATCGAACAGCGTCACCTCGTCGGCGGAGTTCCGGCCCGGATGCGTGCCATTGATCACCGCGCCCAACTCGACAATTGCGGATTGCGGCACCGTGCCGTCGTTGATCGCGTGCTGACATTCGCCGATGCTCACGGATTGCGCGATTTCATCGGTGAACAGGCGGGCGCGGGCCACCAAAGCGGTCTCCACTTCCTGCTTGCCCTTGGTGTCGGTGCCCATGCAGGCAAGGTGCGTGCCGGGTTTCACATGCGCGTCCTTCAACACCGCCGCCTGACTGGAGACAATCGTCACGATCACATCGGCTTGCGCGCCCAGATCCGCCAGCGAAACGCTGTCAAACGGCAGACCAAGCTCAGCGGCGACGGCCTTGAGCGAGGCCAGCTTTTCCGGCGTCCGGTTCCACGCCACGATGCGCTCGAACGGGCGCAGCTCGGCCACGGCGCGCAGTTGGAACGCGGCCTGATGGCCTGACCCGACGATGCCCAGAACCCTCGCATCCGCCCGCGCAAGATGTTTGACCGACACCGCGGCCGCGGCAGCAGTGCGCAGCGCGGTCAGCAGATTGCCGCCAACCACCGCGCGGCATTTGCCGGTATCCGCATCAAACAGAAACACGGTCGATTGGTGGTTGGTCAGCCCCTTGGCCATGTTCCCCGGCCAATACCCGCCCGACTTCAGCCCCAAATTCAACGACTGCCGGTCGAACCCCGATTTGAACCCGTAGAGCGCGTCGGCATGGCCGATCGCCTCACGGATGACCGGGAAATTACAGGCCGTTTTCGCCGCCATCGAGGCGAACACCTTTTCGACGGCATCAAAGCTGTCCTTGCGGGTGATCAGCGCAGCGATCTCGTGTTCGGGGACAATGTACATTGGTATTTCCAGATTTAGCGAAATTCGGGGCGCACCCGGTCGATGCGCCCCGCAGGACCCTCAATAGGCTTTGCCCCGCGCCGAGACCGGCCAGACCACCTCGACCTTGCCGCCGCGCACGCCGACATACCAGTCATGCACGTTGCAGGTCGGGTCGCAGTGGCCCGGCACCAGCCGCAGTTTGTCATTGACCTTCAACACGCCCTTGGGGTCGGCCACCACGCCATGCTCGTCCGAGCATTTCAGATAGGTCACGTCGTCGCGGCCATAGACCGTCGGCAGGCCGCTATCGACCGATTGCGCCTTGAGGCCGGCGTCGACAATCGCCTTGTCGGCTTTCGCATGGCTCATCACCGTGGTCAGGATGAACAAAGCATTCTCCCATTCACCCTGGTCGATGCGCTGGCCGTTCTCATCCAGAATGCGGCCATAATCGGCGTCCATGAAAGCATACGAGCCGCATTGCAACTCGTTGTACACGCCCGAATTCGACTCGAAATAATACGAGCCCGTACCGCCACCGCCGACGATATCGCACTCCAGCCCGTTGCTTTTGAGGCCCTGAACCGCGTCGGCCACCTGCGCGATTGCCGCGTCCAGCTTGGCCTTGCGATCTGCGTACAGGTCCATGTGCTGCATGGCCCCCTGATAGGCCTGAAGCCCCGCGAATTTCAGCCCCGGAGCCGCGTCGATCAGCTTGGCGATATGCACCACATCCTGCGTGGTGCTCACGCCGCATCGCCCCGCGCCGCAGTCGATCTCGACCAGAGCCTCGATCTGCGTGCCGGCCGCCACGGCGGCCTCCGACAGGGCTTTGACATTCTCGGGATCGTCCACGCACACCAGCACCCGGCAGCCGAATTTCGGCATTTCCGCCAGACGCTTGATCTTGGCGGGCTCGGTTACCTGATTGGAGACCATCACATCCTTGATGCCGCCACGCGCGAACACCTCGGCCTCAGAGACCTTCTGGCAGCACACGCCGATGGCCGCGCCCAGATCCTGCTGCAACTTCAGCACGTCCACGGATTTGTGCATCTTGCCATGCGCGCGATGGCGCATCCCATGCGCCTTGGCATAGTCGCCCATCTTCTTGATGTTGCGCTCCAGCGCGTCCAGATCGAGGATCAGGCACGGCGTCTGAATATCGGCCTCGTCCATGCCGGGTTTTGCCGGAATGTCATAACCCACGTCAAATTTATCAAGGTTTACAGGTGCGTTCATCGTCAGGCTCCAAATTCAGGGCGCTGCCAGGGCAGCAGATCAAGGTCCACATTGCCGCCGGTGATCACCACGCCCACGCGCGTGCCGGCAAAAATGTCTTTGTTCTTCAGGATGGTCGCCAGCGGCACCGCGCTTGACGGCTCCATGACGATCTTCATGCGCTTCCAGATCAGCTTCATCGCCTCCACGATCTCCTGCTCCGAGGCGGTCAGGATGTCGGTCACATGGTTCGAGACGAAATGCCAGGTCAGGTCCTTGAGCGGCACTTTCAGCCCGTCAGCGATGGTCTCGGGCGCGTCATCGGCAATGATCTGCCCGGCTTTGAAGCTGCGATACGCGTCGTCGGCCTGCTGAGGCTCGGCGGCGTAGATTTTCACCGACGGGGCCAGATTGGACAGCGTCAGACAGGTGCCCGACACCATCCCGCCGCCGCCAATCGGCGCAATCACCGCGTCCAGGCCCGCCACCTGCTCGATCAACTCGTGAGAGCAAGTGCCCTGACCCGCGATCACGCGCGGGTCATTGTAGGGATGCACGAATTCCGCACCGGTCTTGGCCACCACCTCGGCAAACACCGCCTCGCGCGAGGTGGTCGAGGGTTCGCACTCCACCACAACGCCACCATAACCGCGCACCGCGTCCTTCTTGGCCTGCGGTGCGGTGTGCGGCATGACCACCGTGCAGGGAATGCCGCGCCGCCCGGCGGCATAGGACAGGCAGGTGCCGTGATTGCCACTGGAATGGGTGGCGACGCCGCGTTCGGCCTGTTCGTCGCTCAGACCAAACACCGCATTTGATGCGCCGCGCGCCTTGAACGCACCCGCCTTTTGCAGGTTCTCGCATTTGAAGAACAGCTCGGCACCGGTCAGCGCGTTGATATATTCCGAGGTCAGAACCGGGGTCCGATGGATATAGGGCTTGATCCGCTCATGCGCGACCAGCATGTCCGCGAGGGTCGGGATGTACATGGTGCGAAACCCTTCCTTATGCCGCAACACGGCGGCTTTTGCTGGAGCCGTGGCGGTAATACTCCTGTGCCGCCGCAACGCCTGCGCCAAGCGTAACATCAAGCCCCAGATCGACCATCACCATTTCGCCGTCGCCAGACCCGACAGCATCATGGCATCGGTCAGGCTGCCAAGATGGCCGATGCGGAACACCTTGCCCGCAACTTCGCCCAGACCCACGCCAAACGCCATGCCGTAATCGCGTGCCGCGACCGTGACAATGTCGGTGGCGTTGAAACCCTCGGGCGTGCGGATCGCCGACACGGTGTCAGAATAGAGATCCGGGCTTGCCGCGCAAAGCTCCAGCCCCCACGCCTTGACCGCCAGACGCACGCCCTCGGCAATGCGGTGGTGGCGGGCGAACACGGCCTCGAGCCCTTCGGCCTGGATCATCTCCAGCGAAAGTTTCAGCCCGTTCATCAGGCCGACCGGCGGCGTGTAAGGAAAGGCGTTGTTGGCATAGCCCTTGGCCATGTCGCGCACGTCAAAGAAGGTGCGCGGCAGTCTGGCGGTTTCCAGCGCGCCCATCGCCTTGTCGCTGAACCCCACGATCGCCAGACCGGCGGGCAGCATGAAGCCTTTTTGCGACCCGGTGACGGCGACATCGACGCCCCAGTCATCGAACCGGAAATCCATCGAGCCGATGGACGAGACGCCGTCCACAAACAACATGGCCGGATGGTTGGCCGCGTCCAGCGCCTTGCGCACCGCGCCGATATCCGACTTCACGCCGGTTGCGGTCTCGTTATGCGTCGCCAGCACGACCTTGATCTTGTGGCCGGTGTCGGCCTTCAGGATTGCCTCGTATTTCTCGGCGGGCAGACCCTGACCCCACGGCGTTTCCACGATGGTGACCTCGAGCCCGTGGCGCTGGCACATGTCGATCCAGCGGTGGCTGAACATGCCGTTGCGCGCCGCCAGAACGCCGTCACCGGGCGACAAGGTGTTGCTGAGCGCCGTTTCCCAGCCGCCGGTTCCGGTCGAGGGGAAGATGAAAATATGCGCGCTCTCGGTTTTCAGAACCGTGCGCACGCCGGCAAGGCAGGGGTGCAGGATCTTGCCAAACACCGGCGAGCGGTGGTCGATGGTCGGCATGGTGCACGCTTGCCGGATCGCCTCTGGCATGTTGGTCGGGCCGGGAATGAAAACGGGATTCTGAAAGCTCATGACGTGTTCCTCTGCTGGGCTGTGCCAACAATAGAACCGCCGATATTTTTTCACAATTTTTTTGATAGCGAAAATAATTTGGCAACGATGTGTATAAAGTCAAATTAAAACAACAAGATACAGTTTTTCATTGAAATATGGCACTTTCAGGTGATATTTGAAGGTACTGACGAAACCATAGGGAAATGCGAAAATGGCGCGTGATGCCCGCAATCTTGGACGCCCCCGGAAATTTCAGGATTCCACGGGCCAAAACACCATTCAGGCCGTTGATCGCGCGATCGACGTGCTCGAGGTGCTGGCCGAAGGGGGGACCATGACCCTGACCGAGATCGCCACCGTCATGGATCAATCTCCGGCCACGCTGTACCGCGTCCTGACAACCTTCGAGGCGCGCGGCATGGTCGAGCGTGACTCGCTGACCCAGGAATGGTCGGTCGGGGCCAGCACGTTTCGCATCGGCGCCACGTTTCTCAGGCGCAGCAATGTGATTGCCCGCGCCTTGCCCGCCATGCGCGCCTTGATGGAGGCCACCGGCGAGACCTCGAATCTGGGGATCGAGAAATCCGACATGGTGATCTTTCTCAGCCAGGTCGAAACCCATGAATCGATCCGCGCCTTTTTCCCGCCGGGCACACAGGCGCCGATGCATGCCTCGGGGATCGGCAAGGCGTTGTTGAGCACGTTTTCCGAGGAACGCTTGCGCCGGTTCTTGCGCGCTTGCCCCTTTACGCGCTTCACCGCGCAGACCATCGTCTCCAGGGACGGGTTCCTGGCCGAGGTGGACCAGATCCGCCGCCAAGGCTACGCCTTTGACAACGAAGAGAAAAGCTACGGTATGCGTTGCATCGCCGCGCCGATTGTCAGTTTTCAGGGGCAGGCGGTGGCGGGGATCTCCATTTCCGGCCCCTCGCACCGCGTCACGCCCGACACCGTTGAACGCTTTGGCGCGCTGGTCAAAGCGGCGGGCGAGGAGGTGTCGCGCAGCCTTGGCGCCGCGCCCTGAGGCATCGCGCGCCCGCGCCGTACCGGGCGGTCAGCGCGGTGCCATGCGGTCCGAGATCGGCGCGTCATCCGCCGCCGTTTCCAGCAGCCATTCACAGAACGCGCGGACCTTGGCCCGGCGCAAATGGGTGTGCGGGCAGACCAGCCAATAGGCCATATCGGTTTTCACCGCGAGGTCAAACGGCTTGATCAGACGACCCGTCCTGAGGTCCGAGGCAACCGCAGAATGACTGACCAGCGCCACGCCCTTGCCGTTGATCGCGGCCTCGATGGCCATGGTTTCGACGGAAAATTGCGGGCCGCGCGCGACGTCCAGATCCTCCAACCCGGCGGCCTTGGCCCAGATTTCCCATGTTGGCGAATACGCGGTCAGTTTGCCCCAATCGACATGCAACAGGCGATGATCTTTCAAATTATCCAGTGTGTTCAAGGGCCTGTCACCCTCCAGCAGCATCGGGCTGCAAACCGGGCTGACCTCTTCGCCAAAAATCCGCGCCACATGCAGCCCCGGATAATCCCCCAGGCCAAGACGAATGCTCACATCAATGCCGTCGCGATCAAAGTCGCGCATCTCCAGTGACGCATCGAGGCGCACGTCGATATCCGGGTAACGGGAGGAAAAATCCGTCAGGTGCTGCACCAGCCACTTGATCGCAAAGGTCGGTGCGCTGCTGACCGTCAGCAATCCGGTTTCCTCCTCGCGCGCCAGACGTTCCACGGCCTCGGCCAGCTTGTCGAACCCGTCGGTCACCAAGGGCAGCACGGTTTTCGCCTCGTCGGTCAGTTGCACGGCCCGCGTCATGCGGCGAAACAGCGGTGTGCCGAGGAAAACCTCCAACTGCTTGATCTGCTGGCTGATCGCCGCAGGGGTCACGAACAACTCGTCCGCGGCCTTAGAAAAACTCAACCATCGCGCGGCGGCTTCGAAGGCTTGCAAGGATTTCAAGGGCGGTAGGCGGCGCATTGGGCAGACCTTGATGTGTACGGCGTAGTTTTTCTAATCTGTCACAATAGAAACCATCGTTTGTGCTGCGTGTCCATACCCCGTAGACACAAAGGGCGAGATACCCGCTAACCCCGACCCCCAGTTAACCCCGAACCGGAGATGCCCCCATGAACACGCATTTGCCAAACACGTCGCTCTCACTCTCGATGATGGTATCGGAGGCTGCCTTTCGGGTCATCACCAGCGTCGAGCAAGTCGCTCTGTTCGGCGGACGCCTGCTGCGCATCAAAGCCTGAGCCAGCGGCGTTTGAACGCCAAAAAGTCGCGGCAGCCCAAGGGGGCTGCCGCTTTCATTTGTATCTTAGCCCTCATATTCGGGCTTGGCTTCAAGCGCTTCCTCCGAGCTGTCGATATAGACGCGCAGGTCGCCGCCGTCATCGGCCCGGATGATCGTCAACTCGTCAAACGATACGGCAACCGGGCGCTCGCCCATGCCCAGGAACCCGCCGACGTCGATCACCGCCCGATCAATCGTGCCATCGGTCGTCATCAGAAGCTGACTGATTTCGCCGACATCTTCATCGCCAAGGCCGTATACGCGCGCGCCCGTCAGGTCCTCGGTGGTCAGGTCGTTGATCACCACGGTGCGATAGCCGTCACGCTCGATCATAGGGGCCATGACCCGTGTCTGATCGTTGTCATGGTCCATATCAGCGCGCTCATAGGCCGCCGCTTCCATGATGCCCTCGGCATTGGCGTTGATGACCAGAAAGTAATCCTCCGGATCATCGCCGTCTGACACAAAGCGCAGGTCACCCATGTTCACGGCAACGTCTTTTTCACCGATCCCCAGGAAGCCGCCGACGCCGACGATCACCGATTGCACCGTGCCGTCGCGCGTCAGGATGATCTCGTTGATCTCGCCGATATCATCCCACGCCGTGGCTTGGTCGGCGGTCACCGACGTGGTGCCCTCCAGGCTGGCTTCGGTGGCATAGACGCGCGCGCCGATGATGTCCGAGGCATTCAGGTTGATGGCGGCGTTGAATGGCGCGGTCGAGAACATCGCCATATGGCCTTCTGCCATCGCCGAGGTGCCAAGGAAAAGGGCAATCGCGGTTGTGGTCATGAAGCGTTTCATCATGTATCTCCTTTGAGGTCGTTGTTGATGTGAAAAGAACCGACAGTTGAACGAAAGGTTCCTTGTAAGGCGCGGAAAAATAACAATTATAATTCCGTGCAAGACGGGCACACCGCATCCTTCGGACCCCGGGAAAGGGGTCCGTCGCGTGGCAAAACATGGTGAGTTCGGCGTCCGTCCGGGTCTTTCGCCGTGACACCTTCAAGGCGCAATCCGGAACCCCGTGCGCGTGTCGGTCACGGCGGGCCGGCAGCCGGTTTGGCCTGTCGCCGGCGATGTCAGATCGCGCGGCGACATGAGCCAGGATCGCTGCCAGGCCCGGTTTGATTTACGAGTTGTCTTTCATCCAGGATTCCACCTCCTTCTTGGCGGCCTCCTTGGTCTTGCCGTAGCGCTTTTGCACCAAACCTTCGAGCTGCTCACGTTCGCCCGCAGCTTGGTCCAGCTCGTCATCGGTCAGCTCACCCCATTTTTCGCGGGCCTTGCCTTTCATGACTTTCCATTCGCCTTTGACTTGATCCCAGTTCATAGCAATCTCCTTCAAGGTTGCGGCCGCAACGCCATTTCAACGTTTGGCCTGTGCTGAGAGAACCGGGCAGACGGCAAACCGTTCCGGATTTTCGCGCAAAGAAATGTGTGTTTTGGGCGGGAACCAATTGCCGCCTCGCGGGTTGGACATGTTTGGACCTGGAGTCAGATCATGCGTCTCACATATGCGATCGCCACCGCCTGCCTTGCCTTGAGTTTGTCGCCCGCAGCGGCGGAACAGGTGGGCGAGGTCGATGTCGATTGGCTTGGTAATGACATCATCATCGAGGCCTTCGCGGACCCCGAGGTTCAAGGCGTAACCTGTCATGTCGCGTATTTCGAGCGCGGCATCATTGACCGGTTGCAGAACGGCAACTGGTTCGAGGACCCGTCGAACGCGGCGGTCTCGTGCCGCCAGACCGGTCCGATTGTGATCGGCGATATTGATCGCAGCCCCGAAGGCGAGAGCATTTTTTCTGAAAGACGCTCAATTGTCTGGAAAACCCTGCGCGTCACACGGATTTTTGACGAGGCCAATCAGACGCTGATCTATCTCGCGCACGCTTCGGAGCTGCAAGAGGGGTCGGCCAAGATGTCGATCTCGACGGTTCCGCTCTTTGTGCCAACCGCCACGGCGCCCGCCGAACAGCAATAGGGTCGGTCCGCGCGCTGCCTGACTCGCGTCCGCGTGCCGTCATCGGCCATTGCGCGCCCGGCAAACCGATTGCGCGAAGGGCAAAAACCCGTCAGCACAACCAAGACATCACGCCCGAAACCGCGCCGGGCTTGATTCAGCGCGGCCAAGGTTCGGATCGGATTGTAAACTGGTGCCGGTTGAGGGACTCGAACCCCCGACCTTCGGTTTACAAAACCACTGCTCTACCAACTGAGCTAAACCGGCGCAGCGCCTCTTTAGCGGCAAATGTTTTGCGACTCAAGCACCAAGAAATATCAAATCTTTGGTCCACTCTTGCGTTGCCGCGTGCCGTCGCGATAAGCCCCTTGCATGGAAATTGCACTTCATCTTGGCGCGCATCTGACCGACGAGAACAAGCTCATGCGCAATCTCGTGCGCAACCGGGATTTGTTGGCTGCCGAGGGGATCGCCGTGCCCGGTCCTGGTCTCTATCAGCAACAATTGCTGGTGCTGGCGCGCGAAATGCGCGACCAGCCCACCAGCGAGGAAACCCAGGAAACACTGCTCGACGGGTTGCTGGAGTCCGATAATGTCCGCCGCACCGTGTTTTCCCTCGAGAACCTGCTGGCGCCGCCCAATTGGGTGATCGAGGGCGGGCGTTTTTATCCCCGGGCGGGCGAACGCATCGCCGAGTTTTGCCGGCTTTTCCCCGCCGCCAAGGTGCAGGTCTATCTGGCGGTGCGAAGCCCGGCGACCTTCTTGCCCGCCTTGATCAAGCGCCAGCGCGGCGGCGGTCGCGATGCGGCGTTGACGGATATTGACCCCGCCTCCATGCGCTGGTCCGAAGTGATCGCGCAGATCAAGGATTCGGTGCCCGAGGTGCCGATCACGATCTGGACCGACGAGGACACGGCGTTGCTGTGGCCCGAGGTTCTGCGCGCGGTATCCGGCCATCAACCGACCACGACCCTTGTCGGTTGGTTCGCGTGGTATTGGGACATGATGACCCCCAAGACGCACGAGGCCATGCGGCGCTATTTTGCCAGGAACCCGATCACCGATGACCTTCATCGCCGCAAGGTTCTCAGCGCGATGCTGGAAAAATTCGCCAGGCCCGAAAGTCTGGAAGTCGACGCCACGTTGCCCGGTTGGAACGATGCCTATGTCGAGGTTCTGACCGAGATTTATGAGCAGGATCTGGATCTGATCGCGTCTTTTCCCGGTGTTACGCTGCTGGAACCCTAGACGCATAGCGCGCCGACCGGGTGCGCTTGCCGACTGGCACGCACAGATGCCAGTCGCGCAAGTGTCGGGGTGCTTATTCCATCCCCAACGCGGCTTTATACAGCTCCATCACGGCTTCTTCCTCGGCGATGTCATTGGGTTCGCGTTTGCGCAAGGCGATGATCTTGCGCAGGACCGCCACGTCGTAGCCGCGCCCCTTGGCCTCGGCCATGACCTCTTTTTGCTGGTCGGCGATGTCTTTCTTTTCCGCGTCCAGATGCTCGAAACGTTCAATGAACTGTCGCAGTTCGTCGGCGGTGACGTCATAGGTGGATTGAGTGCTGCTCATTGGGGCCTCGTTGGTTTATGCGCGCAGAGCGGGCAGGGCTGTCCTTGTGAGCCTTGTTCCTAGCGGGCCGAACGCGGTCAGGCAAGGCGGCACGACATCGGAAACGAGGCCTGCGTGAACTTGCCGAGGGGACGATCATCGGCTAGGACACCGCTGCACAAGTGAGAGGCTGTCATGTCAGGATTTCAATTGCTGATCTGGATCGGCGCGGTGGTGACGCTGGCGGGCGTCGGCGGCTTGATCGCGACGGCCTATGGCGCCTGGAAGCTGCGCCAGTCCAAAGTATCCGACGAAGAGATGCGCAAGGCCCTGCAAGCGGCGGTGGCGCGCAATATGGCGGCGCTGTTCACGGCCGTTTTCGGCCTGATGATGGTGATCATCGGTATCGCGCTGCGCTGATCACGGCGCTGGTGTACCCCCGATGGCGGGCAGGACCTGACGCGCGCGACCGACAATCAGCGGATCGGGCGTGCCGACCACCTCGTGATCCTTGCCGGGATAGTCCAGACTCGACAGGAAATGCTTCATGCAATTGAGCCGCGCGCGTTTCTTGTCCTTGGATTTGATGATCGTCCACGGCGCGTCGGCGGTATCGGTGTAAAAGAACATCGCCTCTTTCGCCGCGGTGTATTCATCCCACAAATCCAGGCTGGCCTTGTCGATCGGGGACAGTTTCCAGCGTTTCAACGGGTCGGTCTCGCGCGCGGTAAAGCGGCGGCGTTGTTCTTCGGGTGTCACCGAGAACCAGAATTTGAACAGCCGGATGCCGGACCGCGTCAACATGCGCTCGACCTCGGGGGCCTGGCGCATGAATTCCAGATAGTCCTCGGGCGTGCAAAACCCCATCACCCGCTCGACTCCCGCGCGATTGTACCAGGAGCGGTCATAAAAAACCATCTCGCCCGCGGTTGGCAGATGCTCGATGTAGCGCTGGAAATACCACTGGCCGCGCTCGGACTCGGTGGGTTTGTTCAGGGCCACGACGCGCGCGAACCGCGGGTTCAGGTGCTCGGTGAACCGCTTGATCGTGCCGCCTTTGCCGGCGGCATCGCGACCCTCGAACAGCAGGACAAATTTTTGCCCGGTCTCTTGCGCCCAGATCTGCACCTTCAGCAACTCGGCCTGAAGCCGCGCCTTTTCCACCTCATAGGGTTTGCGCGCCATCTTGTAGGCATAGGGATACCGCGTGCTTTCGAAACTCGCGTGCAGGTTTTCTGTCGTCAGCGCGGATTTCAACCCGCCACGGCGCCGCGCCTTGGGGGTGGCGACCTGTGCCGTGCCGGACCCGTTCAGCGCGCTGGTGGGGGCGTCGGCGGCGGGAATCGGGGTCTGTTCAGACATGCAGGGCGCTCCGTTTTGATGCTTCGCAAGCATACTAGCCGCAAATGCTAAACGATGCCTTGACTTGTCTCAAGCGCATGCGCGCGCGCCACCGCGTTTCTGCCTTGGGCGACCCGCTGACAGGCCCTGTGACCAAGGGTCCGAATTCAAGGGCGCACACCCGCTTGTGTAATAATCTTGCGCACGGTATTGACCGAAGGCACAAAAGCAGCGGGCGACGCCTTGCCCGGCCCTTGAATAAGGAGGACCCAGTGTGAAAATCGGGGCACCGAAAGAGATTTTTCCGGGCGAGAACCGGGTCGCGATGACGCCAGAATCGGCGCTTCAGTTGCAAAAACTGGGGCACAGCTGTGTCATCGAGAAAGACGCCGGAGCGGCGTCAGGGTTTGAAGACGCGGCGTATACCGCGGTCGGCGTCGAAATTGCCGCCAACGCCGAGGCGCTGTTCAAGGCTGCGGATGTCGTGGTCAAGGTTCGCGAGCCCTCCGAGGCCGAGATCAAGCGCCTGCGTGAGGGTCAAACGCTGATCTCCTTCTTCTGGCCCGCCCAGAACGAAGCAGCGCTGGAACTGGCCAAGGCGCAGGGTGCCACCGTCATCGCCATGGACATGGTGCCCCGCATCAGCCGGGCGCAGAAAATGGACGCGCTGTCGTCGATGGCCAATATCGCGGGCTACCGTGCGGTGATCGAGGCGGGCAACAACTTTGGCCGCTTCTTTACCGGCCAGGTGACCGCCGCGGGCAAGGTTCCGCCGGCCAAGGTTCTGGTCGTGGGTGCCGGTGTCGCCGGTCTTGCCGCGATCGGCACGGCGACCTCGCTGGGCGCCATCACCATGGCCTTTGACGTGCGCCCCGAAGTGGCCGAGCAAATCGAATCAATGGGCGCAAGCTTCGTCTATCTCGACTTCGAGGAAGCCCAGGACGGCGCGGCAACCGGTGGCTATGCGGCCCCCTCCAGCCCCGAATTCCGTGAAAAGCAGCTTGAGAAATTCCGCGAATTGGCCCCCGATGTCGATATCGTCATCACCACCGCCCTGATCCCCGGACGCCCAGCGCCAAAGCTGTGGACCGAGGACATGGTCAAGATGATGAAGCGCGGCTCGGTGATCGTCGATCTGGCGGCCGAACGCGGTGGCAACTGCGATCTGACCGTCGCGGATCAGAAAATCGTCACCGACAACGGCGTCACCATCGTCGGCTACACCGACTTCCCCAGCCGGATGGGCACGCAAGCCTCGACGCTCTATTCCAACAACATCCGCCACATGATCTTTGATCTGACGCCCGCCAAAGACGGCGTGATCCATCAGAACATGGAAGATGACGTGATCCGCGGCGCGACCGTGACCCACGCCGGCGAGATCACCTTCCCGCCACCGCCGCCCAAGATCAAGGCGATTGCCGCCGTCAAACGCGACAAGCCCAAGGAACTGACGGTCGAGGAAAAGCGCGCGGCAGAGGTCGCCGCCTTCAAGGCCGAGACCCGCACCCAGGTCACCCTGCTGGGGGTCGGCGGTGCGCTGTTGCTGCTGGCGGGCATCTTTGCCCCGGCCAGTTTCATGGCGCATTTCATCGTGTTCGTGCTGGCCTGCTACGTCGGCTTCCAGGTCATCTGGGGCGTCGCGCATTCGCTGCACACGCCGCTGATGGCCGTGACCAACGCGATCTCGTCAATCATCATCCTTGGCGCGCTGATGCAGATCGGCTCGGGCAGTTGGCTGGTGCTGATCCTGGCCGCCCTGTCGGTGTTCATGGCGGGGATCAACATTTTCGGTGGCTTCCTGGTCACCCGGCGCATGCTTGCCATGTTCCAGAAATCGTAAGGAGAGGCAGCCATGGAATACGGATTTACCACGGCAGCCTATGTGGTTGCAGCGATCTTGTTCATTCAGTCGCTTGGCGGGCTTTCGGGCCAGGAGAGCGCGAAACGCGCGGTCTGGTACGGCATTGTCGGCATGGCGCTGGCCGTGGCGGCCACGCTTTATGGCCCCGGCGCGGGCAATTGGGCGCTGTCGATCCTGCTGGTCGGCATCGGTGGCGCGATTGGTTGGGTGGTCGCCCAACGCGTGCAGATGACCGAAATGCCGCAACTTGTTGCGGCGATGCACAGCCTCGTCGGCTTGGCGGCGGTGTTCATCGGTTTCAACACGCAGATCGAAATGGTCCGGATCGCCGCCATGCAAGCGGCGTCGGATACCACCGCGCTCGAGGCCTTGGCGGGCTTTGCCGCGACGGTTGCGCATAAAACCTCGGCCGAAATCTCGGTGCTCAAGATCGAGGTGTTCCTCGGTGTGTTCATCGGCGCCGTGACCTTCACCGGCTCGGTGGTGGCTTATGGCAAGCTGGCGGGCAAACTCAGCTCTGCGGCGACCAAACTGCCCGGCGGCCACATGCTCAACGCCGGTGCGGCGCTGATCTCGCTGATCCTGCTGGTCCTGTATTTCCAGGGCGCGGGCAGCTGGACCTTGATGTTGATGACGCTGCTGGCGTTCTTTGTCGGGTATCACCTGATCATGGGCATTGGCGGCGCCGATATGCCGGTCGTGGTGTCGATGCTCAACAGCTACTCAGGCTGGGCGGCGGCAGCAATCGGCTTCTCGCTGGCCAATGACCTCTTGATTGTGGTCGGTGCGCTGGTCGGCTCCTCGGGTGCGATCCTGTCTTATATCATGTGCAAGGCGATGAACCGCTCGTTCATCTCGGTGATTCTGGGCGGCTTTGGCGGCACCACCGGCCCGGCGATGGAAATCGACGGCGAGCAGATCGCCATTGACGCCGAAGGCGTGGCCGCAGCCCTGAATGAGGCCGACAGCGTCATCATCATCCCGGGGTATGGCATGGCCGTGGCTCAGGCACAGCAATCGGTGTCGGAACTGACCCGCAAGCTGCGCGCCAAGGGCAAGGACGTGCGCTTCGCCATTCACCCGGTTGCCGGGCGTCTGCCGGGGCATATGAACGTGCTTCTGGCCGAAGCGCGCGTGCCTTATGACATCGTCATGGAAATGGACGAGATCAACGAGGATTTTCCCAACACCGACGTCGCAATCGTCATCGGCTCGAACGACATCGTCAACCCGGCGGCGCAGGAAGACCCCAACTCGCCCATCGCCGGGATGCCGGTTCTGGAGTGCTGGAAAGCCAAGCAGGTGTTTGTGTCCAAGCGCGGGCAGGGCACCGGCTACTCGGGAATCGAGAACCCGCTGTTCTTCAAGGAGAACACGCGCATGTTCTACGGTGACGCGAAAGCGTCGATTGATGCCTTGCTGCCGATGATCGACTGATCCCGCGATCCTGACCACGAATAGCCCGCGCCGGACCCCCGGCGCGGGCTTTTTTCATCGCGCGCCCTTGACCCTGTGCACAGCCCCGGATTGACTGCCCGCCGTGGTTGACCAAACGCCCCTGCGCCTCGACAACAAGACCGCCCGCCGCCTGTGGCTCTCGGCGCAGGGGCTTGCACGCACACCGACCGGGCCGCTGAACCTGCACGACCTCATAACCCGGCTGGGCTTCGTGCAGCTTGACACCATCCAGGTTGTCGCCCGCGCGCATCACCATATTCTGTGGAGCCGCAACCAGAACTACACCGAACCGATGCTGGATCGGCTTCTGGCCCAAGAGCGCGGTATCTTTGAACATTTCACCCATGACGCCTCGGTCCTTCCGATGGAATTCCTGCCCATGTGGCAGCGTCAGTTTGCCCGCATGAAGGCGCTGCATGACCGGGCAGGGTGGTTCAAGGGCCTGCCCGACGCCGCCGCGCGCCAGAAAATCAAGGACCGCATCCGCGCCGAGGGGCCCTTGTCGACCCATGCCTTTGATTCCAAGCTGGAAAACCGCGATCATATGTGGGCGCGGCCACCGCATAAGCTGGCGCTCGATTACATGTGGTACAGCGGCGAGCTGGCGACCTGTCACCGCGAGAATTTTACCAAATTCTATGACTTGGCCGAGCGGGTGTTCCCGGCTGACCTGCGGGCAATCGCCTTGCCGGAATCCGCGCAGATCGACTGGCTTTGCGACGCCGCCCTTGATCGCATGGGGTTCGGCACATTGGGCGAGGTGCAGAAATTCTGGGACGCCACGAGCCGCGCCGAGGTGCAAGACTGGGCAGCCGCCGCCGATCATACCCGCCCCGTCGAAATCGAAACCGCGCAGGGGGGGTGGCTCAAGGCCATCGCGCCCGAGGATATCGAGGACCGCATCAACGCGCTGAAACCGCCAACCTCGCGGCTGCGCATCCTCAACCCGTTCGACCCGGTGGTCCGCGACCGCGCCCGCCTTGGCCGCCTGTTCGGCTTTGACTACCGCGTGGAAATGTTCGTCCCCGCCGCCAAACGCCAATGGGGCTATTACGTCTACCCGATCCTCGAGGGCGAGCGCTTCGTGGGCCGTATCGAGGTCAAGGCCGACCGCAAGGCTTCGGTTCTCACAGTTCTGAAGGTCTGGCCGGAACCGGGCGTGCAATGGCCCGCCGCACGCCACGCCAAACTTGACGCCGAACTGGGGCGATTGGCGCGTTTTGTCGGCGCGTCCGAGGTGATCTGGGCGTCAACCGCGGTCAAGCACCGATCATCGCCCTGAGCGCGCCTGCGCCCGCCAGCAGCAGCAACAGCAGAATCGGCAACATCGACAGGCCAAAGCCCACGCTGCGGCTGGCAGGATCGGCGACATAGGCGCGCCAATAAATCGTGCGGCCGATCAGATAAACCGCGCCAATGGGGGCCACGATCATCGCGGACCAATACTGCCCCGACAGCAGCAACATCGGCAAAAACGCGATCAGGCATTCCAACGTGTTCATCTGCACGCGGTACATGCGCTCGAACCCGTCATGCCCGGTCACGGCCGGAGCCTTCAGCCCGCTTTTGCCGCGTTGCACGGCAACCAGAAATCCGAAAACAAGATACTGCAAGACAGCCAGAACGGCGATGAGGTGAATAAGGGACATAGATCAACTTCTGTGTGTAAAAAGGGTGGCTGCCCCGTCAAGGCGCAGTGTCACCGGTGGTGGTCAAACGCGAACGCGCCACAGGGTGCGCCTTGGTGATCGAAGAGGGGGCACCCCCCTGACCACCTTCCGCTTACATATGGATCGCCTTGCCGTACGCATCCAGCACGCTTTCGTGCATCATTTCCGACAGCGTCGGGTGCGGGAAGACCGTGTGCATCAGGTCCTCCTCGGTGGTCTCCAACTGACGGCCAATCACATAGCCCTGGATCATCTCGGTGACCTCGGCGCCGACCATATGCGCCCCCAGCAATTCGCCGGTTTTCGCGTCAAAGACGGTTTTCACCAAGCCCTCGGGCTCGCCCAGGGCAATCGCCTTGCCGTTGCCGATGAACGGGAAGCGTCCCACCTTGACGTCATAGCCCGCCTCTTTGGCCTTGGCTTCGGTCAGCCCGACGCTGGCCACCTGCGGGTGGCAATAGGTGCAGCCCGGAATGCTGTTCGGCTTGATCGGATGCACGGTTTTGCCGGCGATCAATTCGGCCACCATCACGCCCTCATGGCTGGCCTTGTGCGCCAGCCACGGCGCGCCGGCGATATCGCCGATTGCAAACAGCCCCTCGACGCCGGTGCGGCAATACTCATCCGTCACCACATGCGTGCGGTCGACCTTGACGCCCAACGCCTCCAGCCCCAGATCCTCGACGTTGCCGACAATGCCGACCGCCGAAATCACCGTGTCAAACTCGGCGGTCTCGGTCTTGCCGTTTTCTTCCAGATGCGCCACGACTTTGCCGTTACCCCGGTCCAGTTTCTTGACCGTGGTTTTCTCGCGGATCACCATGCCTTGCTTGACGAATTGCTTTTTCGCATGGGCGGAAATCTCGGCATCCTCGACCGGCAGGACCCGGTCCATCACCTCGACCACCGTGGTTTTTGCGCCCAACGTATTGAAGAAGCTGGCAAACTCAATGCCAATCGCGCCCGAGCCAATCACCAGCAGGTTTTTCGGCATGCGCTTGGGGTCCAGCGCGTGTTTATAGGTCCAGACCAGATCGCCATCCGCCTCCAACCCTGGCAACTCGCGGGCGCGTGCGCCGGTCGCCAGAATGATCGCCGGGGCTTTCAGCGTTTCGACGCCTTTGTCGGTTTTCACCGACACGGTGCCCTTGGCGGGCAGGGTGGCCACGCCCATGACCACGGTGATCTTGTTCTTTTTCATCAGATGGCCGATGCCGCCGCTGAGCTGTTTTGCCACCCCGCGCGAGCGTTTGACCACGGCCGCCAGATCATAGCTGATTCCCTCGGCCTTCAGACCGAAATCCTTGGCGCGGTGCATCAGGTGGAACACCTCCGCCGAGCGCAGCAAGGCCTTGGTTGGAATGCAACCCCAGTTCAGGCAAATCCCGCCCAGATGCTCACGCTCGACAATCGCGACCTTCTTGCCCAGTTGCGCCGCCCGAATCGCAGCGACATAGCCACCCGGACCAGCCCCGATAACGACAACATCAAAGCTCTGATCAGCCATCTGACCCTCCCGAAGAAAAACTGGTTCAGCGTTAAACTATTTCTTGAATTGACGCAATCATGACAAGGATTTCGGCGTTTTCCTTGATCCCGCGCGGTATGATCCTCACCCCCCGAGGCTGCGCACGAGTTGCGCATACCCGCCCTCGGCCAAGAAGCGCACCTCCTCCGGACTGCTTTCGCGCCCCAGGGCCTCGTTGCGAAACGGAAAGCGGCGAAACTGGCGGATGATTTCGCGATGCGCCCGCGCGTGCAGCACAGAGCCCGCGCCGGTTTCGGGCATCCGCGCAACCATCAGGCAGACGCAGCGGTCCTGATCGAAGGTGCTTTCGGAATGCATCAGCGGCAGATAGAAAAACTGCCGCAGCGGTTCCGCGATTTTCAGGTCGATCTCATGCTGCCATGCGCGGCTCGCCACCGCCCTTGCGTGCGCGTCGGTCGCGAACGCCTTGGCGCTGCCGCGAAAAATGTTCCGCGGCATTTGGTCGGTCAGCAGCAGATAGGCCAACATCCCCTCGGGGCAGGCGAGCCAGGAAATCGCGCCCCCTTCGGCGGCAAGCTCCCAATCCGGCAGGAACCGGTCGCGGATCTCGGCGTCCAGTTCCGCGCCGCCAGCGTACCAGCCAGCGGGGCCCAGTTCGGTCCAATAGTGCAAGATGGCGTCGGCGCGGGCGGGCAATGGCATGAGGCGCTCCTTTTATTGCAACCCTGCGACGCCCGCTGTGTTTGGTCAACCCGCCACAGGCGAACTTGGCGGTTTCACCCGCCACAACCGCTAGCTCTGAAGCGTTTCGTCCTCGTTATGCTCCAGGGCTGCCTCGACCGATATTGCGGATGCGGTTGGCGACACCGCGGTGTAGGAACTTTGCGAACCCGGCGTGATGGGGCGTCGCGACATCCGCCACAGGCTATAGGCGGCCAGCACGCCAAAGATCAGCGCCATGAACAAGAAGAAGCCCGACGGCCCGATGACCCCCATCATCCAGCCGGTGATGATTGGCCCCGAAATGGCACCAACACCATTGATGAACAGCAACCCGGCCGAGGCCCCCGCCATTTCCGTGGGTTTCAGATAATCGTTCACATAGGCCAAAATCAAGGAATACAGCGGGTTCGAGATGCCACCCGCAAAGGCCCCGACGACAACCAGCGCGACAAACGGGATGTTGAACAGCACCGGGACAGTCAGCACGATCGTGCCGCCAATGGCCAGAAACAGGATCAACCGCCGGCGATCCATGCGGTCCGACAACCAGCCAATCGGATATTGCAACAACAACCCGCCGGTGTAGATGCCCGCGACAAAGATCGACAGGTCGCGCACGTTCAACCCGGCCTGGGTCGCCCAAACCGCGGCCATGCCGAATTGCGCCGAAAAGATTCCGCCGAGCAGGAACATCCCGACGCAGCCCAGCGGCGAAATCCGGTACAATTCGCGCATCGTCAGGCGTGCGGTGCTTTCGAATTGCGGGGCAGGGCTGATCGACAGCAGAATTGGCGTGAAGGCCAGCGAGACCAGCACCGAGGGGATCACGAACAGGATATAGCCCGACGGATCCGCCAGGTTCAGCAGCGCCTGTGCCGCGATGATGCCGATCATCTGCACGATCAGATACAGCGACAGGGCCTGACCACGCGTCTCATTGGTCGAGGCGTTGTTCAGCCAGCTTTCGGCGGTGATATAGACGCCCGAAAACGAGAACCCGATGATCACCCGCATCAAGGCCCAGGCCACCCAATGCGGGGCCGCCGCATAGAGGATCAGCACCGCGGAAATCATCGAGCCCAGAGCCGCGAACACGCGCACATGGCCGACCCGTCTGATCATCTCGGGTGCCATGCGCGAGCCGAACAGGAAGCCGACGAAATAGCACGACATGACGATCGACATCTGCGTCGTCGAGAAATCCTCGATCGCGCCGCGAATGCCCAGCAACGTGCCCTGCATGCCATTCCCGAGCATCAGGAGCAGCAATCCCAGCAACAGCGCCCATGACGAGGCAAGAACTTTCAGCATCGGTCAATCCTTTGTCGACCGCGGTCCTGCGATCCCCTTTCCGGCCCTCCTATCATTGTGCTGCCGCGACATGCGACAAGAAAACGTCGGTTTGGGTGTCAAATGACACATACCGGAAAAAGGTTTATCAAACGGTAAACCGGGCGCTCACCGACTGGCGGGATTGCCTCAGCGTACCACCGCGCCGCCGCCGGACTGCCAGGCCCCCAGATTGCCGAGGTTGTGCACGTCCTCGAACCCATTGCCGCGCATCACCTGCGCCGCCCGGCCCGACCGCGCCCCGGATGCGCAATACAGATAGATCGGATGCCCGGCCTTTTGCGCTTGGCTCAGGCGTTTGTCGAAGTGACCGGATTTCGGATCGCAGCACAGATGCAAGCGGCTCAGCGGCAAATTCAGCGCGCCCTTGGCTTTGCCGCCCCGGCATTCTGCCTCTTCGCGCACGTCGATCAACAGCGCCGTTCCCGCCGAAACCTGCCGCACCACTTCGGCTGCGTCCAGTTTCGGGCCGGATTTCATCAAAGATCCGAATAGGTTGAACATCGCGCTCTCCAGTGAGTTGGGGGAATGACCATTCTTGAGAGGCTATATAGCAGGTCGGATTAAACATTCAAGAACAAGAATGTGATTGGCCTGTCCATCACGATATTCCGCAACTGCCGGCTTGTTTACTTTTTGTTCTTCATTTCTGGTTGGAGACTCACGCCACACGGTCTATGTTGTGCGCCGGTGGCGTATGGGGCGCCGGGTAGAGTGACATGGCCGAGCAAAAATACATCGAAATCCGCGGCGCGCGCGAGCACAATCTCAAGGGTTTCGACGTGGATATTCCGCGCGACAAGCTGGTGGTGATCACCGGGTTGTCCGGCTCGGGGAAGTCGTCGCTGGCCTTTGACACGATCTACGCCGAAGGGCAGCGCCGCTATGTCGAATTGCTCTCGGCCTATGCGCGCCAATTCCTTGACATGATGCAAAAACCCGATGTCGAACATATCGGCGGCCTGTCGCCGGCGATCTCCATCGAGCAAAAGACCACCTCGAAGAACCCGCGCTCGACGGTCGGCACGGTGACCGAGATCCACGACTATCTGCGCCTGCTCTTTGCCCGCGCGGGCACGCCCTATTCGCCCGCCACCGGCAAGCCGATCGAGGCGCAGCAGGTGCAGGATATGGTCGACCGGGTCATGGCCTTGCCCGAAGGGACGCGCGCCTATTTGCTGGCCCCCATCGTGCGCGACCGCAAGGGCGAGTACCGCAAAGAGATGCTGGACCTGCGCAAGCAGGGGTTTCAACGCATCAAGGTGGATGGCGCGTTCCACGAATTGGACACGCCGCCCGAACTCGACAAGAAACTGCGCCATGACATCGACGTGGTCGTTGATCGTATCGTTGTGCGCGAGGGCATCGAAACGCGGCTGGCCGACAGTTTCCGCACGGCGCTCGATCTGGCCTCGGGCATCGCGATTTTGGAAATGGCCGCCGCCGCCGAGGGCGAAACCCCTGAACGTCTGACATTCTCCGAGAATTTCGCCTGCCCGGTCTCGGGCTTCACGATCCCGGAAATCGAACCGCGCCTGTTCTCGTTCAACGCCCCCTATGGCGCGTGTCCGCAATGCGATGGCCTTGGCGTCGAGCTGTTCTTTGACGACCGCCTCGTGGTGCCCGATGTCATGCTGCGGCTTGAGGACGGCGCGATTGCCCCCTGGCGCAAGGGCAAGACGCCCTATTTCCTGCAAACCATCGAGGCGCTGGCGAAACATTACAAATTCGACGCCAAGACGCCATGGCGCGATCTGCCCGAGACCGTCAAAGAGGTGCTGCTGCGCGGGTCCGGCGGCGACGAAATTCCGTTCCGCTATGACGACGGCGGCCGGGTTTACAACGTCACGCGGGCGTTTGAAGGGGTGGTGCCCAATATGGAACGCCGCTATCGCGAGACTGACAGCAACTGGATTCGCGAGGAATTCGAGCGCTATCAGAACAATCGCCCCTGTTCGACCTGTGGCGGCGCGCGCCTGAAGCCCGAGGCCCTGGCCGTCAAGATCGGCATGAAACACATCAGCCAGATCTCGGAAATGTCGATCCGCGAGGCGCTGGCTTGGGTCGAAGATGCGCCCAACCACATGACCCAGCAGAAAAACCAGATCGCGGCGGCGATCCTCAAGGAAATCCGCGAGCGGCTGGGGTTTCTGGTCAATGTGGGCCTCGACTATCTGACACTCAGCCGCGCGGCGGGCACCTTGTCAGGCGGCGAGAGCCAGCGGATCCGGCTTGCCAGCCAGATTGGCTCGGGGCTGACCGGCGTGCTCTATGTGCTCGATGAGCCCTCGATCGGCTTGCACCAGCGCGACAACGACCGCTTGCTGACCACGCTGCGCAACCTGCGCGATCAGGGCAATTCGGTGCTGGTGGTGGAACATGACGAGGACGCGGTGCGCTCGGCGGATTGGGTGCTCGACATCGGCCCCGGCGCGGGCGTCCACGGCGGCGAAATCGTCGCCATGGGCACGCCCGAAGAAATCGCCGCCAACCCCGCCAGCCTGACCGGGCAATACCTGTCCGGTGCGCGCGAGGTGCCCTATTCCAGCGACCGGCGCGCGGGCAACGGCAAGGCGGTGCGCGTCGTCAAGGCCTCGGGCAACAACTTGCAGGATGTCACGGTCGATTTTCCCTTGGGCAAATTCGTTTGCGTGACTGGCGTTTCGGGCGGCGGCAAATCCACACTGACCATTGAAACCCTGTTCAAGACCGCCTCGATGCGCCTGAACGGCGCGCGCCAGACGCCCGCGCCCTGCGAAACCGTGCAGGGCCTGCAGCATCTGGACAAGGTGATCGACATTGACCAACGCGCCATCGGCCGCACGCCGCGCTCGAACCCGGCCACCTATACCGGCGCCTTCGGCCCGATCCGCGACTGGTTCGCGGGCCTGCCCGAATCCAAGGCGCGCGGCTACAAACCGGGGCGGTTTTCGTTCAACGTCAAGGGTGGACGCTGCGAAGCCTGTCAGGGCGATGGCGTGCTCAAGATCGAGATGAACTTCCTGCCCGACGTCTATGTGACCTGCGAAACCTGCCGCGGCAAGCGCTATAACCGCGAAACACTGGAGGTCTTGTTCAAGGGTAAATCCATTTCCGACGTGCTGGAGATGACCGTCGAGGAGGCGCAGGGGTTCTTTACCGCCGTCCCCTCGATCCGCGAGAAAATGGATGCGCTGATGCGGGTTGGCCTTGGCTATATCAAGGTCGGGCAACAGGCGACGACCCTGTCGGGCGGCGAGGCGCAGCGGGTGAAACTGTCCAAGGAACTGGCGCGGCGCTCGACGGGGCGCACGCTCTATATCCTGGACGAGCCCACCACCGGTCTGCATTTTGAAGACGTGCGCAAGCTTTTGGAGGTGCTGCATGAATTGGTTGATCAGGGCAACACCGTCGTGGTGATCGAACACAACCTCGATGTGGTCAAGACCGCCGACTGGATCATCGACATCGGGCCCGAAGGCGGCGATGGTGGCGGGTATATTGTCGCCGAAGGCACGCCCGAAGACATCGCGAAAATCGCCGCGAGTCACACGGGCACTTATCTTGGTCCCTTGCTGAAACGGCGACGGCGGGCCGCCGAATAGGCGCAGCGCGTGCGCGCATCGGCGGCGTTCCGGGCCCTGGACGTTGCTTTCACGAATTGGAATTGGGTTTTCATGCAGATTTCCATGCATCTTCTGAGAAAACTGGCCGCCTCGGTCGCGCTTGGCGCCGTGCTGGTGATCTCGATCAGTATCGCCGTAATCCCCACCATCAGGCCGGATCACCCCGGTGCTCTGGCGCTGGTGTTGTTGATTGTCGGCCTCGTTCTGGGCGGTCGTGCGCTATGGACACGCCCGCCGCTTGCCCTGCTGGCGGTGGTTGCGGCCTGTGTGTTCATGCTGCCCTTTGCCGTGATTGCGCGCGGGTTTGGCAGGGTCGACATGATGGCGCTGCTGTTTCATGTCGAATTCGGGACCGAGGGGGCAGGTGCGGCCTCGAGACCGAGATCTTTCAGTCCACGATTGCGCTGATCTTTGTGGTGCTTTCCCTCTATCTGCTGGTGTCGTTGTGGCGCTTGGGCTGGCGCATGATCGGGGCCAGTGCGCTGGTCTTGTTCGCCCTCAATCCGATGACCCGGTTTGTGGCCTTTGGCGCGGTTTTTCCGCCGCCGCCGTCAGATTTGGCCGACCACCTCGCCGCGCCCTTGATCGACCGGCAGCCTGATCCGCTGCCCGATATCGTCATTCTCTACCTCGAGGGCACCGACCGGCGCTTTGCCGACACACGGTATTTCGGCGATTCCTACGCCCCGATCCGCGCCCTCGAACCCGAGGCTCTGACTTTTCAGGGCGTCGGCCAGATCGTCGGCACCAGTTGGAGCCTTGCGGGCATGGTGGCCTCGCTCTGTGGCGTTCCGTTGATGCCGCGCGGGTTTCTGGCGCGCAACAATTTCGACGGTATTTCCCGGTTCATGCCCAATCTGGTCTGCCTGACCGATGTTCTGGCGGATCATGGCTATCGGCTGGAGTATGTTGTCGGTGGTGACGCGGCCTTTGCCGGCATCGACGCGTTCTATCGCACCCACGGCGTTGAAACCCAGATTGATCTCGCGGCGCAATCGGCGCTTTACCCATCGGCCGAGGTGGAGGCCGCCTTGATCAACTGGATTGTCGACGACCAGTTGACCTTTGACACATCCCGCCTTCGGCACGACGCCCTTCTGGCCGACCCCGCGCCCTATACGTTGATCATCGAGACCATCGGCCCACATGGCGTGCCCGGTTATTTGTCGCGGCGCTGCACCGCGGATGGTCAGGCCGTGATGTCGCGCGAACAGGCGCAGGTGGTGCGCTGCACGACCGAGGACAGTCTGGCCTTTATCCGCGACATTCAGGAGGCCCACCGCGTGGCCGGTCGCGACCGGCCGCTCAAGATCATCCTGATGTCCGATCATCTGTCGCATCACGCCGACATTCCTGACGTGGCCCCCGAGCTGCATCTGGTCAACACGGTGCTGATGATCGGCGGCGACGGCGCCGGGACGATCAACGATACGCCGGGCAGCATGATTGACGTCTATCCAACCCTGCTGGAATGGCTCGGCTTTGCCGCGGCACCCGTTGCCGGGGGGCTGGGCCGGTCCTTGTTGCCGGGCAATGCCGAAACCTTGGTCATGCAGCATGGCATTCCGTTTCTGGACGCCATGTTGGTGGGCGATGCGCGCCTCAACCGGGCGATGTGGCATGGGTCGGACTGAGCCCGCCTAGATCGCCAGCGCCACCTTGCGCCCCTCGTGAAACGCATAGGGTGCCAGCCGTGGCGCGGCGGCGTCGCCGATCAAGGCAGGCGAGAGATCCTCGAGCGCTGTGCTGAGCAGATCAAAGGCGTGGTTCGTCGTGGCCATGATCAGCGCCGTCGCCGGAACCACGGTTTCCGAGCGATCCAGCAGCGACACCACCCGCGCGCCGCCATCGTTGCCCAACCACTCGGCAATCGCGGATTCCGCCATGAAACGCACCCCCAGCTTTGCCAACCTTGTGCGCGCGTAGCCATCGGCGGCGGTGCGGGTCAGGTCCTTGCCGACATAGGCGTCGGGTGTGACGATGGTCACCGCGTGTCCCGCTTCGGCCAGATGCCAGGCGGTGCCGACGCCTTTCCAGTGTCCGCCCTCGTCATAGACGATGACCGCGTGCCCCAAACGCGCCTCGCGGCGCATCGCGGCCTCGGCGGACCAGACGCCGCCGCGCGCAAGGCCGGGCAGGGTGGCGAGATGCGGCAGCCAGCGTTGAAACCCGTCCTCGTCGGGCAGTGACCCGGTGGCCAGGATCACCTGATCCGCGCCGATCTCACGCACCATGTTGTCATCGGCAAAGCTGTTCAGCCGCAGGTCCACGCCCAACCACTGCAACGCGCGCTCATACCAGTCCAGCAGATCGAGGATCTGCGCGCGCCTCGGTTGCAGACCCGCCAGCCGGAACTGCCCGCCGATCCGGGATTGCGCCTCGATCAGCGTGACACGGTGCCCGCGTTCTGCCGCGACGCGCGCCGCTTCCAGCCCGGCGGGGCCCGCGCCGATCACCAGCACCGATTTCGGGATGTCCGCCGCCGTAAACCTGTCGCCGCCCCATTCAAATTCGCGCCCCGCCGACGGGTTGATGAGGCACGAGATCCAATAGTCACGCGACCGCCGCCCCCAGCACATCTGGTTGCAGCTCAGACAGGGGCGCACCTGGTCGCTATGGCCGCGCGTGGTCTTGGCGGCCAGATGCGGGTCGGCGATCTGGCCGCGCACGATCGACACCAGATCCGCCGCCCCCGAGGCGATCACCTGCTCGCCCACATCGGGCGTGCGAATCCCGGCCTCGGCGGTGATCACCGCGTGTTTGACCACCGCTTTCAACTGCTGCGTGATCGGCACGGTCAGCGTGTCGGGTTCGGTAAAGGGCGGAATGATGCGCCCGAAATCCAGATACGAGCCCGCGCCGCAGGTGACGTAATCCACATGCCCGCTGGCGTCATGCAGGGCGATGATCTCGCACAGGGCCTCGGCTTGCAGGGTGACGTCATAGGCCGCGTCGTGGCTGATCGCGAGGCCGATGATGAACCCCTCGCCACACGCGCGCCGGATGCGCTCGATCAACAGCCGCGAGAACCTTGTGCGGTTTTCCAGCGAGCCGCCCCACTGGTCATCACGCCGGTTGGTCCAGGGCAGCCAGAATTGGTCAATCAGCGAATTATACGCCGCCCAGACCTCGACCCCCTGAAACCCCGCGGCTTTGGCGCGGCGGGCGGCGGCGGTATGGGCGTCGAGCAATTCCTGGATTTCCGCCTCGTGCATGGCATGCGAGCCGTCCGAGTCGTGATAGCTGGGCCGCCCGGATGGCGACCAATGCGGCGCAAAACTCAGGTCGGAATCGCCATGCGCGCCGATGTGGTAAATCTGCTGGATGATCGCCGCCCCCTCGGCGCGCACCGCCTCGGTCACGGCGCGGAAGGCGGGGATGATGCTGTCATCCTCGGCGCGAAAATTGCCGCGCGTCAGAACGCCGGTGCGATGTGCGGGCACCGGTTCTGCCACGATCAGGCCCGCGCCGCCCAAGGCACGCTCGCGCAGATAGTCGCGATAGCGCGGGCCGGGCAGCCCATCCTCGGCCATATTGGCGGTATGCGCGCCAAACACGATCCGGTTGCGCAGGGTAACACCGCGCAGGGGCAGGGGCGACAACAGGCGGGAATGGGGGGCGCTCATGGGAACCTCGGGAATTGTACCCGCGAACTCTGCGTCGGCTTTGGCGGCATGACAAGGCGACAGGCGGCGATTGGCGCGCGAATTGCGACAGCTCCGCCCCGTCAGAGCGCCGTTTCAACCCGGTGGCCGGGCGCATAGATCAGACGCACCGCGGTGATCGGGTGCTCGTTGCGCGTCGTGCGGTCCAACCCCAGCAGCGCCGCACCGGGCGCACAGCCCAGCAGCGCCGCCTGCGCCGGCTCTGCGTTCAGCGCCAGAAAACACAGCGTGCCCGAGGAAAAACTCTGGGTTTGCACCAGCCATTCATTCGCGCTCAAAGCATCGAACGTCACCTCGGCCCCGGCAATCTCCGGGTTCAGCCAGCGATCCTCGAGGCAAAATGGCGCGTCATCGGTGGTGTGAATCGCCATGATATGACGCATCTCAAAGGGTGTATCCGCACCCAGAACCGCCGCGATCTCTGCGGGCACCGGCGCCAGCGTATCCGAGAGCAAACGATAGCCCGCGGTTTGCCCGCGCGCCTCGATATCCTTGCGAATGATCGGGATTGAAAACACCGCCTTGCGCACCGGGTTCAGGGTCACCGTGGTCCCGCCACGACGGCGGCGCTCCAGCAGGCCGGAATCCGCCAGATCGCGCAACGCCCGGTTCACCGTGGCCCGCGCGCAGCCCAGTTCCTCGGCCAGATCGACCTCATCGGGAATACGCTCTCCGGCGGGCCATTCGTGGTTGCGAATGCGGCGCAGGGCTTCGTCGCGTACCGTTTGCCAGCGCAACGGTCCCTGCATCACAAGGCCTGCAACCGTTTCATCACAAGGCGATAGCCCGCCTCGATCGAGTCTCGGTTGCGATGCACGCCGCCGGAAACCACATGGCGTCCCCCAGACCAGACCTCGGAAACGGCGCGGTCGTCACCGGCGAATATCCAGGCATCGAGCACGCAATCGCCCGCGCGCCCTTCAAGGTCCACGCCCCCCATGTCCAGCGCCACCAGATCGGCCAATTCGCCCGGCGCGATCATGCCTTTGCCCCGGCCTGCCGCCTGCGCGCCGCCCAGCGCCGCACCCTCGAACAAGGCGCGCCCGGTTGACAGCTCGGGTGTCGCCAGAGCCGCGCGCACCCGGTCGCGCAGGCGCTGCGAATAGTCCAGCGTGCGCAGTTCTTCGGTCAACGAGATCCGCACGTTGCTGTCCGAGCCGATCCCGAACCGCCCCTTGGCCCCGGTCCAGGCCACACCATCGAAAATGCCGTCGCCCAGCGATGATTCCGTGATCGGGCACAGGCCCGCCACCGCGCCCGTCGCCGCCAGCGCCAGTGTCTCGGCGCGTTCCATCTGCGTCAGGTGGATCAGGCACCAGCGTTGATCGACGTCCACCTGATCCATGAGCCGCTGAACCGGGCGCTGGCCCCAGGCCGCCACTGTTTCCTCGACCTCGGCCATTTGCTCGGCCAGATGGATGTGGATCGGCGCGTCCGGGCGCAGGTCAACACAGGCCAGCAGCCCCTCGGGCGTCACCGCGCGCAGGGAATGCGGCGCCACGCCCAGCACCGCATCCTCGGGCAGGGCGCGCAGCGCCGATTGCGCCGCATCAAGCAGTTTTGCATAGCGCTCGGGGTCATTGCCAAAGCGAATCTGCCCCGGCCCCAGTGCGCGCTTGTCACAGCCACCCACTTGATAAAGCACGGGAAGTAATGTCAGACCAATACCCGACTCCTGTGCCGCCGCCACAACCCGCTGCGACATTTCGCCAAGCGCGTCATAGACCACACCGCCGGGCGCGTGATGCAGGTAATGGAACTCGACCGAGGCACCATAGCCGGCCTCCAGCATCTCCATCTGCACGAAAGCGGTGATCGCCTGCACGTCGTCGGGGGTCAGTTGGTCCATGAATTGATACATCAACTGGCGCCATGTCCAGAAACTGTCATGCGCGTTGGGGCCGCGCCGTTCGGTCATGCCGGCCATCGCGCGCTGAAACGCGTGCGAATGCAGGTTGGCGGGGGCCGGCAGCAAGGTGCCAAGCCGCGTATCACCCGGTTGCGGCTGCGTCCCGGTCTCGACCGCCGAAATCCGCGTGCCATCCACCGTGACGGTGACGCCCTGCGCCCAGCCCGTCGCACATAATGCCTGTTCTGCCCAAAGCTTGATCACACGAATCCCCGTTGACGCCTTCATTAAGTATATACATATTGGCGGTGCATTCGATGAACCGCAAGCAGTATTTTGGCGGTTACTGGCCCTCTAACCCTTCAACCGTGCAGGTTCCCCATGCTCATTCTGACCCCCGGATCGACCACACTGGAAACTCTGGAAAAGATTTATTATCAACAGCTTCCAGCGCGACTTGATGTCGATTGCCAGCCCGCCGTCGAGGCCGCAGCCGCCCTTGTCCGGGCCGCCGCGAACGGTGGTTCGGCGGTGTATGGCGTGAACACGGGCTTTGGCAAACTCGCCTCGGTCAAGATCGCGCCCGCGGATACCGAGACCTTGCAGCGCAACCTGATTCTCAGTCATTGCTGCGGCGTCGGCGAGGCGTTGGAGCCCGCGGCCACGCGGTTGATGATGGTTCTGAAACTTCTCAGCCTCGGGCGCGGGGCCTCGGGCGTGCGCTGGGATGTGATCGCCATCATCGAGGGCATGCTGGCCAAGAACGTCACCCCGGTGATCCCCGCGCAGGGGTCGGTGGGGGCCTCGGGCGATCTGGCACCCCTGGCGCATATGGCGGCGGTGATGATCGGCGCGGGCGAGGCCGAGTATGACGGCCAGCGCCTGCCCGGTGGCGAGGCCCTCAAGCGCGCGGGCCTGACACCCGTGGTTCTTGGCCCGAAAGAGGGGCTTGCGCTGATCAACGGCACGCAGTTTTCAACCGCTTTGGCGCTGATCGGCCTGTTCGCCGCCTGGCGCAACGCCCGCGCAGCACTGGTCACCGGGTGCCTGTCCACCGATGCGATCATGGGCTCCACGGCCCCGCTTCAGGCGATGATACACACGTTGCGCGGCCACAAGGGCCAGATCGAAACCGCGCAGGCCATGCGTGACCTGATGGCGGGCAGCGTCATCCGCGAGAGCCATCTGGACGGCGACACCCGCGTGCAGGACCCCTATTGCATCCGCTGCCAACCTCAGGTTCTGGGGGCGGCGCTGGACCTGCTGCGCTTTGCCGCCTCGACGCTGGAAACCGAATCGAACGCCGTGACCGACAACCCTCTGGTCACCCCCGAGGGCATCTTTTCTGGTGGTAACTTCCACGCGGAACCCGTTGCTTTCGCAGCGGATATCATCGCTCTGGCCGTCGCAGAGATTGGCGCGATCGCGCAGCGCCGCGTTGCCTTGATGGTGGACCCGACGCTCAGCCACGACCTGCCGCCGTTCCTGACGCCGAACCCTGGTTTGAACTCGGGCTATATGATCGCCGAAGTCACCACCGCCGCCTTGATGTCGGAAAACAAGCACCTTGCCACGCCGTGCAGCACCGATTCCACGCCGACCTCGGCCAATCAGGAAGATCACGTCAGCATGGCCGCGCATGGTGCGCGTCGTTTGTTGCGCATGAATGCCAATCTGTCGGTGATCCTGGGCGTCGAGGCGATCTGCGCCAGTCAGGGTATCGAATTCCGCGCACCGCTGACCACGGCACCGCGCCTGCAAGCGGTGATCACCAAGCTCCGCGGCACGATCCCGGCCTTGACGGACGACCGCTTCCTGGCGCCGGACATCGAAGCCGCCGCTGACCTCGTACGCACCGACGCGCTGCCCTGCGCGGCCAACCTCGATTTTGCGCTGTGATCCGCAGCGCGCGGCCCTCAACCCTTCTGGAGATTTGACATGTTTTTGAAAAACGCCTGGTATGTCGCGGCCTGGGATCACGAGATCGACGCCACCCTCAGGCAGATCACCGTGTTGAGCGAAAAGATCTGCGTCTATCGCAACACCGCGGGCGAAGTGATCGCCCTCGAGGATGCCTGCCCGCATCGCAAACTGCCGTTGTCCAAGGGGCGGCTGAAAGGCGATCAGGTGGAATGCGGCTATCACGGGCTGACCTTTGATTGTGCCGGGAAATGCGTCTGGGCACCGGGCACCGGGCGCATCCCGTCGAACGCCAATGTGCAGGCCTATCCATGCCACGAGAAATACGGGTTGGTGTGGATCTGGATGGGCAACCCGGCGCTGGCCGACCCCAATGAGATTTTCGAGATCGAACATTGGGGCGATCCGGCCTGGGGCGTCAACCGTGGCGCGGCGATGGAACTGGCGTGCAACTTTCTGTTGATGTGCGACAACCTGCTGGACCCGACGCATGTCTCGTGGGTGCACCAGACCTCCTTTGCGCAGGACGCGACCAAGACGACACCGCTGCGGGTCAGCAAGACCGACGACGGCATCATCGTGCACCGCTGGATGATGAACGTCGAACCCGCGCCATTCTACAAGAAAGTCATTGGATTCAAGGGGAATTGCGACCGGTTGCAGCATTACGAGGTGCGCTACCCCAGCCATGCGCTGATCCGGGCGATCTTTACCCCGGCGGGCACCGGCGGGCCGGACGGGCCGCTGCATGAGGACACGTTCATCATGGACAGCCTCAATTTCATGACCCCCACGACCGAAAGCGAGACGCGCTATTACTGGTTCCAGCTGCGCAACATCCGCCCTGAGGATGAGGCGCTCAGTGCGATGATGACCGCCGATGTGCAAAAGGCGTTTGAAGAGGACCGCGCGGTGCTGTCGCAAGTGCAGATCGGCATGACCAACAAGCGCACGCCGCATATCGACCTGCCGATTGACGGCGGGCAATTGCGGTTCCGGCGCAGGCTTGAGGCGATGATCGCCGAGGAGCAGGCGGTGGATCTCAAGATGCAGGAGTAATGCGGTGATGTGACCGGGTGATCAGGCGGCGCTTGGGGGCATCGAGCCCCCGCGCGCCGGTGGGGCCCGCCCCACGCCCGGCCCAAGGGGGGCACGCCCCCCTTGGGAAACCCCGTGAGTATTTCTGGCAAGATGAAGCGGGCGTAACACCCTTCCGTGAGGCGGGGTGACGCGTTTGGTGCTTGACCGCACGCGAGTTTCGCCCGAGGTTGCGCGCGCCTTACCAGAGTGCGGACCCCATGACCGGCACAACCAGACCTTTTGCCGCCTTCGAGTGGATGATCGCCTGGCGCTATTTGCGCGCCCGTCGCGCCGAGGGTGGCGTCAGTGTGATGACCTGGATCTCGTTGATCGGTATCGCCTTGGCGGTGTTTGCGCTGATTGCCACTTTGGCCGTGCGATCCGGGTTTCGCACCGAGTTTGTCGATACGATCCTGGGCGCGAATGCCCATGCGACGGTGTATTATTCGTCCGCGATGACCGAAAACGGGCAGCTGTCGCGCACCATTGCCGATTATTCCGACCTTGCGGCGCGTTTGGAAGCGGTGCCCGGCGTGACCAGCGCCATGCCGTTGATCAAGGGGCAGGTCATGGCCAGCGCCGACGGGCATAACGCGGGCGTCGAGGTGTTCGGCATCGCTTATGAGGATCTGATCACCATTCCGCGGATCGCCGTCTCGGACCGGGCGCGCGGCGATATCGGCCGGTTCAACGAGGGCATTGCAATTGGCGAGGGGGTGGCGCGTGAGTTGAACGCGCAGGTCGGCGACCGCATTCGCATCATCTCGCCCGAGGGGGTGCGCACCGCCTTTGGCACCTCGCCGCGCGTGAACGCCTATGAGGTGGTCTATATCTTCTCGGCCGGGCGTTATGATATTGACCGCACACGGGTTTATTTGCCCTTTACCGAGGCGCAGGTTTTTTTCAACCGCGATGGCGTGGCGGATGAAATCGAGGTGATGTTGACCGCGCCCGAGGCCGTCGAATCCCTGACCTATCAACTGCTGCATGCCGCCGGAGAGCGCGCGATGATCTGGACCTGGCGCGATTCTGCGGGTTCGTTCCTGCGCGCGCTGGATATCGAAGACAACGTGATGTTCATCATCCTCTCGATCCTTGTGCTGATTGCGGCGATGAATATCATTTCCGGGCTGATCATGCTGGTGAAGAACAAGGGCCGGGATATTGGAATCCTGCGCACGATGGGCCTGTCGGAGGGCTCGATTTTGCGGATATTTTTCCTGTGCGGGTCGTTGGTTGGCGTGGTGGGCACCGGCATTGGCGTGATCGCGGGTTGCCTGTTCGCGCTCTATATCGACCCGATTTTCGCGACGGTGAACTATCTGTCGGGCGGCGGGGTCTGGGACCCGGAAATCCGCGGCATCTATGCCTTGCCCGCGCAATTGCGGCTGGTGGATGTGGTCAAGGCGGTGTCGCTGTCGCTGGGATTGTCGTTCATTGTGACGATCTTTCCCGCGCGCCGCGCGGCCCGCATGAACCCTGTCGAGGCGCTGCGCTATGAGTGATCCGGTTCTGTCACTTGAAGGGATTGTCAAAACCTATGCCGGCGGGGCAGGTGGGTCGGTGGATGTGCTGGCCGGGGCCTCGATGTCGCTGCACAAGGGCGAGGTTGTGGCGCTGGTGGCCCCGTCGGGCGCGGGCAAGTCGACGCTGTTGCATATCGCCGGATTGCTGGACGCGCCCAACGCCGGGCGGGTGGTGATCGACGGCGCGGACATGACGCAGCTGGGCGACGACACGCGCACCGCCGTGCGCCGTGCCCAGGTTGGGTTTGTTTATCAATTCCACCATTTGCTGCCGGAATTCTCGGCGTTGGAGAATGTCATGCTGCCGCAATTGGCCAATGGCGTGTCCCGCCGCGACGCCAGGGCGCGGGCCGAGGATCTGTTGGCGCGCGTCGGCCTGAGCAAACGTGGCACGCACCGCCCGGCGGAACTGTCGGGTGGCGAGCAGCAACGTGTCGCCTTTTGCCGCGCGATGGCGAATGCGCCGCATATCCTGCTGGCCGATGAGCCGACCGGCAATCTGGACCCGGGAACCTCGGATCAGGTGTTCGGGGTGCTGATGGATCTGGTGCGCGAAACCGGCCTGTCGGCGCTGATTGCCACGCATAATCTGGAGCTTGCGGCGCGGATGGACCGGGTTTTGCGGCTGGATGCGGGCAGAATTGCCACGCCTCGGGATTGAGTCAGCGAAAATCCGCCGAAAATCTTGACTCCTCTGTCAGACATTCAGCATCTGGATGAAGGCACTGCCATGCCGTTCAGTAAACTTGTCAACCGGGGGGTTGGAATGTCTCGCTTTTTGAAGGGCGCCGTTGCGGCGCTATTGCTCTTGCTGCCACTTTCGGGCGCACAGGCCAGCACCATTGTGGCGCGCGTCAGTGTCGATACGCAGACCATGCATGTCTATATCGACGGCCAGTTGCGCTATGAATGGCCGGTGTCGACGGCGCGTTCGGGCAAATACACGCCGCGCGGTGAGTGGTCGCCGCAGTGGTTGTCGCGCTGGCACCGCTCCAGCCTCTATGGCAATGCGCCGATGCCCTTCGCGATCTTCTATGACGGCGACTATGCAATCCATGCCACGGACGCGATCAGCCGGCTGGGACGCCCGGCCAGTGCGGGCTGCGTGCGTCTGCATCCCGACAACGCCTCGTTGCTGTTTGCGATGGTGCAAGAGCAGGGCATGGACAGCATGCGCGTCGTTGTCGTCGATTGACACCGCGTGAGTCTGGAAAACCACAGGTCGCCCCCATAATCTGGGGGCGGGTTTTTTTCGCTACCCAAGGTTTGGCGTGTTCCCTATAAGGGCTGTGGATAACCCACACGCGACCCCGAGGGAGAGGCCATGCGCTGTCCGTTTTGCGGAAATGTCGATACTCAGGTGAAAAATTCTCGCCCGGCCGAGGACCATGTCTCCATCCGGCGGCGGCGTTTTTGTCCGGCCTGTGGTGGTCGCTTTACCACCTATGAACGTGTGCAGTTGCGCGATCTGGTGGTGGTGAAATCCTCGGGCAAACGCGAACCGTTCGACCGCGACAAATTGGAGCGCTCGATCCGTATCTCGATGCAGAAACGTCCGGTGGAGCCCGAGCGCATCGAGCAGATGATCTCGGGCATCGTGCGGCGTCTGGAAAGCATGGGCGAGACCGACATTCCCAGTGCCGCGATCGGCGAGATCGTGATGGAAACGCTGGCCCGGATCGACACCGTCGCCTATGTGCGCTTTGCCAGTGTTTACAAGAACTTCCAGGCGGCGGATGATTTCGACAAATTCGTCTCGGAACTGCGGCCGCCGGTGGTGGACGAGGAATAGCCTTTTTGAAGGGGGCTTTGCCCCCCTCTTGGCCTGCGGCCAATTCACCCCCCAGGATATTGAGGGAACAAAGATGGGTGTCGGCGCGACCGAGCTTGATCGGCGCTACATGAAATCGGCCATCGGGCTGGCGGCGCGGGGGTTGGGTACGGTCTGGCCCAATCCGGCGGTCGGCTGCGTGATTGTGCGCGATGGAATCGTGCAGGGTCGGGGTTGGACCCAGCCGGGCGGTCGGCCGCATGGCGAGGTGCAGGCGCTGGCGCAGGCGGGCGAGAGGGCGCGCGGCGCGACCGCGTATGTCAGTCTTGAACCCTGCGCGCACCATGGGAAAACACCGCCCTGTGCCGAGGCGTTGATCGCGGCGGGGGTAGCCCGTGTCGTCAGCGCCATGACCGATCCGGACCCGCGGGTGGCCGGGCGCGGGCACGCGATGTTGCGCGCGGCGGGCGTGCGTGTCACCGAGGCGGTCGAAGGGGACGCCGCGCTGCTGGCCAATGCCGGGTTCGTGTCGCGCGTGACGCGGGGGCGGCCGATGGTGACGCTGAAGCTTGCGCTGACGCTGGATGCGCGGATTGCCACGGCGACAGGGCAAAGCCGCTGGATCACCGGGCCCGAGGCGCGCCGGATGGTGCATTTGATGCGCGCGCAGCATGATGCGGTTCTGGTGGGCGCGGGCACGGCGCGCGCGGATGACCCGGACCTGCGGGTGCGCGATCTGGGCGAGCTGCCGCAACCGGTGCGGATCGTGGCCGACAGCCGCCTGACCTTGTCGCCGGACAATCGGCTGGGGCGTAGCCTTGGGGCGGCGCCGGTTTGGCTTGTGCATGGGCCGGACGCACCCGAGGCGGCGCGGCAGGCTTGGGCGGCGCGTGGCGCGCGCCTGATCGCCTGCAAGCTTGATGCCCAGGGGCAATTGGACCTGCCCGATGTGCTGCAAACCCTGGGCGCGGCGGGGTTGACGCGGGTCTTGTGCGAGGGCGGTGGCGGGCTTTCGGCCAGCCTTGTGCGCGACGACCTGGTTGATGATCTGGCGATTTTCAGCGCCGGGCACCTGTTTGGCGCGGATGGCACGGCGGGGCTGGCGGCCCTGGGTGTTTGCGCGATTTTGCCCCATCGCTGGGCGCTGGCGCGATCACAACCTGTTGGGGTGGATTTGTTTCATCTCTGGCGCAGGATTGGCTATCCATTTGCAATGTAACACTTTTTTAACCAATCCTCAAAACCGTCTCATTCACTGCTTACTTGTGCCACAGTGAGATGTGAAACCGATGCAGACGAAGTGTTGAACTCTGGGGTGTTCCGCCCCAAATAGGACGGTGAACAGGAGCGCAGGGCCGATCTTGGGCCATCTGCGACGAAAATGAGTTGAGGTAAGCATGTCAGATCAATCGAACACTTTCGCGGTATTGGCATTGCGCGACATGGTCGTGTTTCCACACATGGTCGTTCCGTTGTTTGTCGGTCGCGATAAATCGATCCGGGCGCTTGAGACGGTGATGCAGAATGATCAGCAGATCCTTCTGGTCACGCAGATCGACAATGCCGCCGAGGATCCTGCCGCGGATGAGCTGTATCAGGTTGGCGTTTTGGCCTCGGTGCTGCAGCTGCTGCGCCTGCCGGATGGCACCGTCAAGGTTCTGGTCGAGGGGAAAACCCGTGTCCGGATCAAGGACTTCGTTGAAAACGATCAACATTTCGAGGCCACCGCCGAAGTGTTGGAAGAAACCGATGGCGACGAGGCCTCCGTGGTCGCACTGACCCGTGCGGTGCTCGACGATTTCGAGCGCTACGCCAAGATCAAGCGCAATGTGCCCGAAGAGGCGCTTGCCGCGGTGAGCGATGCGGATGCGCCGGGCCGTCTGGCCGATCTGGCCGCCGGGCATCTGGCCGTCGAGGTGCCGCGCAAGCAGGAGTTGCTGGAAACGCTGAATATCGGCGAGCGTCTGGAAAAGGTCTATGGCCTGATGGAGGGCGAGATTTCCGTCCTGCAAGTCGAGCGCAAGATCAAGAGCCGCGTGAAAACCCAGATGGAGCGCACCCAGCGCGACTATTATCTGAATGAGCAGATGAAGGCCATTCAGAAGGAATTGGGCGACGGCGAGGATGGCCAGAACGAGTTGGCCGAGCTGGAAAACCGCATCAAGGAGACCAAATTCTCCAAGGAAGCGCGCGAGAAGGCCGAGGGCGAGCTGAAAAAGCTCAAGTCGATGTCACCGATGTCGGCCGAGGCCACGGTTGTGCGCAACTATCTGGATTGGTTGCTGGCCTTGCCATGGGGTGTGAAAAGCCGGGTCAAGAAGGACCTTGGCCGCGCGCAAACCGTGCTTGACGAAGACCACTACAGCCTGGAAAAGGTCAAGGAGCGCATCGTCGAATATCTCGCGGTGCAATCGCGCTCGGCCAAGCTGAAGGGGCCGATCCTGTGCCTCGTTGGCCCTCCGGGTGTCGGCAAAACCAGCCTTGGCCGCTCGGTTGCGCGGGCCACGGGGCGCGAATTCATCCGCATTTCCCTTGGTGGCGTGCGCGACGAGAGCGAGATCCGCGGCCACCGGCGCACTTATATTGGCTCCATGCCGGGCAAGGTGATTCAAGCGTTGAAAAAGGCCAAGACCACCAACCCGCTGATCTTGCTCGATGAAATCGACAAGATGGGGCAGGATTTCCGCGGCGATCCGGCCAGCGCCATGCTGGAAGTGCTTGATCCGGAACAGAACTCGACCTTCGTCGACCATTATCTCGAGGTGGAATATGACCTCAGCGACGTGATGTTCATCACCACGGCGAACTCCTATAACATGCCCGGCCCGCTGCTGGACCGGATGGAGATCATTCCGCTGTCAGGCTACACCGAGGATGAGAAAACCCAGATCGCACGCCGCCACCTGATGCCCAAGGTGATCAAGAACCACGGGCTGAAAAAGGGTGAACTCAGCGTGTCCGAGGGGGCGATGACGGCGATCTTGCGCCACTACACCCGCGAAGCCGGGGTCCGCAACCTCGAGCGCGAATTGTCCAAACTGGCGCGCAAGGCGATCACCAAGATCATCAAGCGTGAGACCAAACATGTCGAAGTCACGGATGAAAACCTGTCCGACTTCCTCGGCGTCCAGCGTCATCGCTATGGCCTGGCCGAGACCGAGGATCAGGTCGGCGTGGTCACCGGGCTGGCCTGGACCAGTGTGGGCGGCGAATTGCTGCAGATCGAGGCGCTGAAACTGCCCGGCAAGGGGCGGATGAAGACCACCGGCAAGCTGGGCGACGTGATGAAGGAAAGCATCGAGGCAGCCAGCAGTTTCGTGCGCTCCATTGCGCCCGAAATCGGCGTGAAACCGCCGCGCTTCGACGCCATCGACATCCACGTCCACGTTCCCGAAGGCGCCACGCCCAAGGACGGCCCTTCGGCCGGGGTCGGCATGGTCACCTCGATTGTCTCGGTGCTGACCAACATCCCGGTGCGCAAGGAAGTGGCGATGACCGGCGAGGTGACGCTGCGCGGCAATGTGCTGCCGATTGGTGGCCTCAAGGAGAAACTTCTGGCGGCGCTGCGTGGCGGCATCACCAAGGTGTTGATCCCGATGGAAAACGCCAAGGATCTGACCGAGATCCCCGAAAACGTCAAAGAGGGGTTGGAGATCATCCCGGTCAGCCATGTCCGCGAAGTGCTCAAGCACGCTTTGGTGCGCCAGCCCGAACCCATCGAATGGGATGAGGTTGCCGAAGAAGCCGCACAGGCCGCAAGGCTTGCCGGTCGCGGCGATGAGCCGGGCCTGACCGCGCATTAAGCGCAACAACTCCAAGACCATACCGCGCCCTCAACCTTGGGGGCGCGGTTTTTTTGTGGCTCAACGGCTCGGGGCGGTGGTCCTGGGGATCGGGAAAATCAGGTCATAGGTCCAGTTGAACACAAAGGCATAGACCAGATAAAACGCCGCGAAAGAGATATCCATGGCCAGCGCCTGCCACAGTGTCAGGTCCAGATACCAGGCAATGAACGGCAACAGCACCAGCAGCAGCCCCGCCTCGAACAACAGCGCATGAAGAACCCGCAGCGCCACCGTCTTGCGCGTGTGGCCAAGCGCCCGTTGCATCAGGTGATCAAAGCCCAGATTATACAGGTAATTCCACAAGGTCGCCAAACTTGCGCCGACCAGGGCGATCACCCCGATGGCGTTGACCGGTTTGTCAAAGACCAGCGCACCCAGCGGGGTTACCAGCGCCAAGCCGATGATCTCAAAGGACACGGCATGACGAATACGGTCTGGGGTGGTCCGCATGGCGACCTCTGGAACAGGGCCGGGTCGTCCCGGCGTATTGGCCCAAATCGGGTGAGGTCGTCCTCGAGGCGTGCAGTCTAGCGCAGGGAAAGCCGGGTTCCAAGGGGCAGGGGCTTTGTGCCGCCGACCCGGTTTTTGCACGAATTCGCAGGAACCCTCTTGAGCCTGCCGGAAACACCGCTTAGATAGCCGCCACGGGGGCGATTAGCTCAGCGGTAGAGCGCTTCGTTCACATCGAAGATGTCAGGGGTTCAAATCCCTTATCGCCCACCATTCCCTTCCCCGCATTGGCCCTGCACCTGACCTGCGCCAAGGTTGGGTGTCTCAGGCAAAAGGCCGTCATCATGGTTACACTTTACGGGTCTTTGCGGTCTCGGACCCTGCGTCCGCTCTGGCTGTTGCGCGAAATGGACGCCCCGTTCGAGTGGGTGCCGGTGGTCCAGGCCTATCGGATCGGCGACCCATCAGCCGCCAGCGCGCCCGTCAACACGGCCAGCGCCGCGTTCCGCGCCCTGAACCCGATGGCGCAGGTTCCCGCGATGACCGACGGCGAACTGACGCTGACGGAATCGATGGCGATAACCCTCTATCTCGCGCGGAAATTCGGCGGCCCGCTGACCCCGCAGACCGAGGTCGAGGAGGCCCTGACGTTGCAATGGGCGTTTTTTGGCGACTCGACCATCGAGCAGCCCGCGCTGGACATTCTGATCGTCAATCACCGCGGCACTGTGGACACCGAGCAGGGCCGGGCAACCATCGACGCCGCAAGAAAGGCGCTGCAACAGCCCTTTGCGCGGCTCGACGCGCATCTGCAATCGCGGCCCTGGTTGCTGGGCGACCGGTTCACCGTCGCCGATATCCTGTTGGTGGAATGCGTGCGCTTTGCCATGTATGATACGGTGGCCTTTGCCGAGTTCGCGGCGTTGCGTCGCTGGCTCGAGGCCTGTCGCGCGCGTCCGGTGTTCACCCAGCTTTGGGCCGAGCGCACCGCCGAGCCGGACCGTTACGCGTGACACCCGCCACTCAGCCCCGGGTGCGCAACAGCCCCAGCGAACAGCCCAAGGCATAGCCCGCAAGGGCCGGCCCGCCAAAACCGCCCATGATCCATTGCGCCGGATTGTCCACAAACCGCGTGTCCGCGAGGAACGCCATGACCGCCAGCCATGCGTTGAGGCCGATCAGCGCCGAAAGGGTCCACAGCGCGCGGCGCAAGTCACCCGCGCGGACCCGGCGGTGCCCCAGCCAGAGCGCCACACAGGCCAGCACAACCGCCGCCGCCAACAGCATCGTCGCCACAACACTCATCATACCGTTCAGATCACCTTGCATCGCATCCATGTTGACCTCCTGAACTCCGCCACACCATATCGCCATTCCGGCACGGTTCCAGCCCTAAACCTTGCGTCGGCGTGCTGCCAATGGTCTATTGCCCGGAACACTCCGACAGACAAGAAACGAGCAGCCCCATGTCCGACCTTCTCTCCGGCCAACCCGAAACCTATGACGCCTCCTCCATCGAGGTGCTCGAAGGGCTCGAACCCGTCCGCAAGCGCCCCGGCATGTATATCGGCGGCACGGACGAGCGCGCCCTGCATCACCTCGTTGCCGAAGTCCTCGACAACTCCATGGACGAGGCCGTCGCCGGGCACGCCACCCGCATCGAGGTCGAGCTGCACGCCGATTATTCGGTCACCGTGCGCGACAATGGCCGCGGCATCCCGATCGACCCGCACCCCAAATTTCCCGACAAATCCGCGCTTGAGGTGATCTTGTGCACCTTGCACGCGGGCGGCAAATTCTCCGGCAAGGCCTATCAGACCTCGGGCGGGTTGCACGGGGTGGGCGCCTCGGTGGTCAACGCGCTTTCGGATCACATGCGCGTCGAAGTGGCCCGCAACCGCGAGCTTTTCGTTCAGGAATTCGCCCGCGGCATCCCCCAGGGCCCGGTCGCCAAGGTCGGCCCCGCGCCCAATCGCCGCGGCACCTCGGTCACCTTCCACGCCGACGACCAGATCTTCGGCTCTCTGCGCTTTCGCCCCTCGCGCCTGCTGAAAATGGTGCGCTCCAAGGCGTATCTGTTCTCGGGCGTCGAAATCCGCTGGAAATCCGCCATCGAGGACGGCGACACGCCGATGGAGGCGGTGTTCCACTTCCCCGGCGGCCTCGCGGATTACCTCAACGAGCAACTGGGCACCGACGTCACCTACGCCGACAAACCCTTTGCCGGAAAGGTCGAATTCAAGGAAAAATTCAACGTCCCCGGCTCGGTGGAATGGGCGATCAACTGGACACCGATGCGCGACGGCTTCGTGCAAAGCTATTGCAACACCGTGCCCACGCCCGAGGGCGGCACCCACGAGGCCGGGTTCTGGGCCGCCATCCTCAAGGGCATCCGCGCCTATGGCGAACTCGCCAACAACCGCAAAGCCAGCCAGATCACCCGCGAGGACATGATGACCGGCGGTTGCGCGCTGGTGTCGTGTTTCATCGCCGAGCCCGAATTCGTCGGCCAGACCAAGGACCGCCTTGCCACCACCGAGGCCGCGCGGCTGGTCGAGGGGGCGGTGCGCGACCATTTCGACAACTGGCTCGCCGCCGACACCAAATCCGCCGGGGCGATCCTCGATTTCCTGATCCTGCGCGCCGAGGAACGCCTCAAGCGCCGTCAGGAAAAGGAAACCGCCCGCAAGACCGCCACCAAACGCCTGCGCCTGCCCGGCAAACTGGTCGATTGCTCGGCCACCAACCGCGCCGGCACCGAATTGTTCATCGTCGAGGGCGACTCGGCCGGTGGCTCCGCCAAAATGGCCCGCGACCGCAAGACCCAAGCCCTGCTGCCCCTGCGCGGCAAGATCCTCAACGTGCTGGGCGCGGCCTCGGGCAAGATGGGGGCCAATGCCGAAATCAACGATCTGTGCCAGGCGCTTGGCGTCGGCATGGGCAGCAAATTCCGCGTCGATGATCTGCGCTATGACAAGATCATCATCATGACCGACGCCGATGTCGACGGCGCGCATATCGCCGCACTTTTGATGACGTTTTTCTTTACCCAGATGCGGCCGATGATCGACCACGGGCATCTCTATCTGGCCTGTCCTCCTCTGTTCCGCCTGACCCAGGGCGCGCGCCGGGTCTATTGTCTAGATGAAGCGGAAAAAGATGAACATTTCGCTAAAGGCCTTGGCGGCAAGGGCAAGATCGACGTCTCGCGCTTCAAGGGCCTGGGCGAGATGGACGCCAAGGACCTCAAGGACACCACCATGAACCCCGAAACCCGCAAGCTGATCCGGGTGAGTATCGACGAGGATTTCCCCGGCGAAACCAGCGATCTGGTCGAGCGCTTGATGGGCAAGAAACCCGAACTGCGCTTCCAGTATATTCAGGAAAACGCGCGCTTCGTCGAGGATGTGGATGTGTGATCTGGGCGCGTGAACCGCGCCCACACCGCCGCCCGGCCTTGCCGCAACAGCCATGTCGAACCCGCCGTCCTCAGGCGGGTGGCGGGCCGAAAATACGGTTGCCCAGCTTGACATACCACGCGGCGGATTGGACCTGAATGATATAGGCAATCGCGATCAACAGCGCGGCGTCAGCGCTCGCCTCGCCAAAGACGTTCATCGCCAGCGCCAGGGCAATCGACAGGTTCCGCATCACGGTGCCATAGACCAGCGCGATGGCCTCGCCGCGCGGCAACAACACCTTGCCGACCACGGTGCTGAGCACATAGTTGAAACCGTAGAGCACCAGCAGCGGCACAATGATCGACAGCAGCATCTCGGGCTTTGTCACCAGATCCGACGCTTTCAACGCGATTGCCACAAAGACGATTCCCAGAACCCCCAAGGTCGACAAGGGTGGAAAACGCGGTGCCCAGACGTCCCGAAAGCGCTGCGGACCATAGCGACCGATCAAAACATGCCGCGTCGCCTGACCGGCCAGCATCGGCAGAAAGACCACCAGCGCGATCTGCACCAGGACCGCGACCAGATCGACCGGAATCGTCGCGCCCATCAGCCATTGCACATAAAACGGCGTGGCCAAAGACCCTAGGATCAACCCGACGACCGTCATCTTGACGGCGGCGGCGACGTTGCCCTTGGCGAACCCGGTCCAGGCAATGGTCATGCCGCTGGTCGGCAGCAAGGCCGCAAGCAACAGGCCGAGCGCCAGGAACGGCTGGTCAGGAAACCAGAGCCAACCCAGCGCGAAGGCGAAAAACGGGATGATGCCGAAATTGATCGTCTGGGCCAGCACTTGCGCCTTGGTATCTCCGCCGTCCAGCATCTGACGCATATTGAGGTTGACCATCATCGGGTACACCATCAGCAGCGTCAGCGGCACGATCAGGGATTTCAGCCAGTCCACCGGGGCCATCAGGCCAAAAAGAAGGCCAATCAGCATGGTGACCGGAATGGCCAAGGTCAGATTTCGGGTCATGGCCGCGAGAATGCGCATGTGGGGTATCCTCTTTCTGGCAGAGCTTGATCGCGCGAGCCGCGACATGCGCCCCCTCGCCATCCGCGTCACGCTCTCGCCGTCGTTGTGGTGACATCAGTCCTTCGGGTCTGCACTGATTGCCAGTGTTGGCGGCCAGCCGCCTTGACGCATATCAACCGGGCACGAACTGCCGCCGCGGGCTGCGTTTGTCCAAACCCTTTCTTAACCCCCGGCATGGCAAGGTCGCGCAAGACGTGTTTCGCGGGGACCTATGCCACAGATTCTGCTTTTGCTCCTCGGCCTCACCGCCGCGACGCCGCTTTTGGCCAACCCGTGCCAGGACCGGTTTCGCGCGGGGCTGGCGGCCTATGCCCGGTTCGATACGCTGGCCGCCTCGGTTGAGGAAGGGTTGTTCATCGGCACCGGCTGGGTCAGCGTGCCGCGGGTGCTGGCGCGGCTGGAAGATCGCTCGGCCCTGACCACCGCCTGCGACGAGGTGGCGGTGCATCGCGCGCAGGTCTCGCGCATGAGCGCGCCCCTGCAAGCGGCAGAACGTGAATTCCGGCTGGCCTCGGCGCTGTGCTCGGGCGTCAACCGCGACCGCGCGCAGGACAACATCCGCGCCATCGAAAACCATTATGCCGAGGTTGCGGACCACGTCACCTTCGTCACGCAGCTGACCGCCCGCTGCGCCGAATAGGGGCGGTTTGCAGGGGGCAACGCTTAACACCGGGTTAACGCTGCAGGCTAACCCGTTGAAATCACGCGTCCCGCACCTTGTCCCACAGCGGGACAAACTGCGGGACAATTCACCCCCCTTGACCAAACCGACCCGCCGGGATACCTCGCCCGCATGGCACCCACACCCCTTTTGCAGCTCTCTTCGATTTCCCTGACCTTCGGCGGAAATCCCCTGTTCAGCGACCTTGATCTGGTCATCCAACCGGGCGACCGGCTGGCCCTTGTCGGCCGGAACGGATCGGGGAAATCCACCCTGATGAAGATCATGGCCGGCCTCACGCAGGCCGATTCCGGTGGCCGGGTTCTCACCCCCGGAATCCATGTCGGCTACATGGAGCAGGACCCCGATTTCACCGGCTTTGACACGCTCGGCGATTATGCCATGCAATCGCTGGACCCCTCCGAGAGCTACAAGGTCGAGATCGCCGCCGAAGGGTTGGGATTCGATCCCGACGTCGCCACCGAAACCGCCTCGGGCGGCGAGCGCCGCCGCGCCGCGCTGGCCCGTCTGCTGGCCGAAGCGCCCGAATTGATGCTGCTCGACGAGCCGACCAACCACCTCGATATTCAGGCGATCAAGTGGCTGGAGGATCGCCTGCGCGAGACCCGCGCCGCCTTTGTCCTGATCAGCCACGACCGCGCATTTCTGGACGCCCTGAGCCGGGCGATGCTGTGGGTGGATCGAGGAAAAGTGCGTCGGTTGGAGCAGGGGTTCGCCGCTTTTGAGGAGTGGCGCGACAAGACCTGGGCCGAGGAAGACGACGCCCGCCACAAGCTGGACCGCAAGATCAAGCACGAGGCGAAATGGGCCGTCGAGGGAATCAGCGCGCGCCGCAAACGCAACATGGGGCGCGTCAGGGCGCTGCAGGACCTCAAGGCCGACCGCGCGGCGCAAATCCGTCGTCAGGGCACCGCCGCGATGGCGCTGGATGGCGGGCAACAATCGGGCAAGCTGGTGGTCGAGGCCACCAATATCAGCAAGTCGTTCGGCGATCTGGAGATCCTGCGCGATTTCAGCCTGAAGGTGCTGCGCGGCGACCGGGTGGCCTTTGTCGGGCCGAATGGTGCGGGCAAGACCACGATGCTCAGCCTGCTGACCGGGGCGATGGAGCCCGACAGCGGCACGATCCGGCTGGGCACCAATCTGGATATGGCGGTGTTTGACCAGACGCGCGCCAAGCTTGATCCGAATTCGACCTTGTGGGAAAACCTGACCGGCGATCCGTTGATGCGGGTCTCGGGGGCGGCGGATCAGGTGATGGTGCGCGGCCAGCCAAAACATGTGGTGGGCTACCTCAAGGAATTCCTGTTCGATGAATCTCAGGCCCGCGCTCCGGTGCGCAGCCTGTCGGGCGGTGAGCGCGCGCGGCTGTTGCTGGCGCGGATCATGGCGCGCTCGTCGAACCTGCTGGTGCTCGATGAGCCGACCAACGATCTGGATGTCGAAACGCTGGACCTGCTGCAAGATATCCTGGCCGATTATCCGGGGACGGTTTTGTTGGTCAGCCACGACCGCGACTTTATCGACCGGGTGGCGACGACAACTCTGGCCTTTGAAGGGCAGGGGGTTGTGACGGTCTATGCCGGGGGCTGGTCGGATTATCAGGCGCAAAAGGCGTTGTCGGACCCGGCCAAACCGGCAGCAGGCAAGTCTGACACCGCAAAACCGGCGCCGCAGCCCGCTGCACCTGTCAGCAAACAGGCCGCGAACGCGCTCAGCTTTACCGAGCGCAAGCGGCTAGAGGCGTTGCCCAAAGAGATCGCGCGCCTTGAGGCTGAAATCGCCAAATTGTCTGAACTGTTATCCGACGCCGATCTTTATGCACGCGAACCGGTCAAGGCCACGCGCGCAACCGAGATGTTGGAACAGCGCCAACAGGCGCTGGCCAAGGCCGAGGACGAATGGATGACGCTGGAAGATCGCGCTCAAGCCTGACGGCGACGCCTGCGCCAGAGCGCATAGCCCAGCCCCAGGGTGACCAACAGCGACGTTGCCAATCCGGTGACGTTGCCGAGCAACGTTGTGACTTCTGCCAGATGACTGCCCGCGGAATACCCGAGGCCGACGTAAACCATCACCCAGATGACCTCGCCGGTGATGGCGGCGGCGGTAAACGTCCACCAATTCAGCCGCATTCCGCCCGAGAGCAGGTTTACATACGGTCCGAGGATGCTGAACAGCCAACGGCTGAGGAACACGGCCGATCCGCCACGCGCCTGAATGGACGCCCGCGCCCGATCCAGAACCCCGGCGCGCGCCGGGCTTTTGCGCAGCCACCCCTCGGTCGCCGCCAATCCGAAGCGCCCCAGTTGATAGCCGGCCTGATCGCCCAGAATTGCCCCTGCCAGCGCCGAGGCGGCAACCGGCATCAACGCCAGATCACCCGAGGCGGCAAAAGCCCCGGCGGCCAACATCATCATCGACGAGGGCACAGGAACGGCGAGGCAGGACAAGAATGTCACCACGGCCAAGGCCGTTGCGCCCCATTCGGTGACCAGTTCGAACAACAGGTCAGTCATGATGGGTCGCGCGATAGATGTCGATGGCCGTGGATATCTGGTCGATGAGTTGGTTCACCGGAACACCCCGTTCTTCGGCGATCTGCGCGATGCTCAAGCGACGAGACCGGGATGGCTCGACGCCGACGGCCTCGGCAACCACCTCGCGCGGCAAGTCCCAAGACCGCCCGATATAGCCGACGGGCATCCAACCCGCGATCGCTTGATCATTGTGCTCGGGATCGTGCCAGTAAAGCGCCGAGAGCGTTGTTCTGACACCGAAAAACAGCGTCAGCCCCAAGGCGATGACAAAACCTGTCCGCAGCAGCCAGCGTGTTCGGCGTTTGGAATTCGACATGGCATCCTCGGGGTTTGAGTCAGGCGCGGGGGATCAAGCGAATGAAGGGAACATTGGTCGGGCGGTGGATATACAACATCTCGAAATCGAAATCGGGCAATTCGGCTTTGATGCGCCCGTCCAGGAAGGAGTTCTGCAAAAAGGCGCGGATCTGGTCGCTGGTCCACGTCTCGGCCCCCTCGGGTACGGCCAGATATTCAAAGGAGGACAGGACTGTAAACCCGTCGTCGTATCCATCCCGCAGCAGGCGGCTTTCGCGCAGGGCGGTCAGGCTCTGACCGTCGCCCGCGAACACGAAGCCGTGGCGGACCGGAAAGTCGAAGGTGAAATTGAGCAAACCATCGCCGAATTCCATCACCCGGATGTCAGGGTCCCGTGCGTAGAGTGCGGATTGGGTCGCCGCGCGGGTTTGCCAGAAATCGCGCTGCTCAAGGCGTACGGTGTTGGTCATCAGCGACGCGCTCCACAGGCTGGCGTGAAGCATCGTCACCGAGCCAAGGGCGAGGGCGGCGGCGCCCGCGCCAGCCCGTGACAGGCGACGCGCGGCCGGGGCCAGCAGGATCGCCGTGCCCAGCGTCATCACCATCATCGCCACGGCGAAATACCAACTGGCCTGATGCCAGTAATTGACCGCCGTCAGGTGATACAGGGCCTTGAGGATCACGCCGCCGCAAAATCCGACCAGAGCCGGCGCCCAAGGGTTTTCGCGATGGCGGCGCAGGGTCAGGGTGCCAAATCCCAGCGCAAAAAGAGCCGGGATCACCAGTTCGACAACGCGAAAGGCACCGCCCAGCAACGTCTGGCGACCGGCCTCGTAACTGGTCAGGGCTTCGCGCACGTCAATGAGCGGCGCAAAGAACGTGGCCAGCGTGACCCAGCTGTTGGCCAGAAACGCGCCCTCGCCTTTGGCGGCACCGCTGACCGGTGACAGCAAGCCGGTGGTGGCATAGCTCCAGCCGATGAACCCGGCAACCGCCAGCGCCGACGGGCAGGCGATCCAGGCCGCGTCGGTGATGCGCCGCACAAACGCCCGGCCCGGCCAGAAGGTCACCGCGGCTGTCAGGGCCAAGATCAGGAACACCTCGTCAAGCCGCGTCAGAACCAAGGCGGCCAAGGTCAGGCCGATGATCTGCCACAGGCGGCGCGAGCGGTCGGTGTGATCGAGGCGTGCAATCAGCCAGGCCAGCAAACCGGCGATGAAAAAAGCCAGCCCGGCCTCCATCCCGTCATAGAATCCCCAGATCGGCAAGTTCCGCAGCGCTTGCCCGATGACCAGATAATAAACGCCCGGCACCACCAGCATTGCCAAGAGCCAGGACCCGGTCAGTCGCCGGATGGCCGCCCCCAAAAGCAGAACCCCGGCCCAGGTCAGCGCGATGGCGGAATAGGCGACCAGCGTCATCACCTGAAGCGGTCCGTCCGCGATATTTGTCACGAGCCGGACCCAGACTTGCCAGAGCGGGTGAAAGCCGTTGGTTGCGCGCAATCCGTCATAGCTCATGGACCAGCCGGATGAGGCCTCGCCAATCCCGAGATACAGATACGCGTCGCCCGCCAGAAACCAGAACGGCGCCGTCGCGCCCATGTTCCAGACGACCACCAGAACCGGAAGCAGCGTGGCGATGGTGACATAGGTGATGAACCCAAGGGCGCGCATCTGGTTATCCTTCTGAACCTGCACAATCCCGCGGGGCCGCGCGTGTGGTAAGGCCCGGCCATTGAAACACCGAAGCCCTGAAAATTCACGCATTTTTGTCACGGCGCTGTCGATTGTTTCACAGTCTCGCAATTGCTTGATTGCGCAAATTGCCGCTGGACAGGCATTCTCTTTCCGGGCAGCATTTGATCGACGAGAGCCGGTGGGTCAATCGGAATGGCCTCTTTCCGTTTGTCTGCCACCACCTCTCGTAACGGTTTTGAGAATTTGACCTCAGGAGAGAGAGCATGAAAACACTTTTGAAAACTGCGATTGCTGTTGCCCTCACCGCGACTTTTCTGGCCCCCGTCGCATCCGCACAGAACTATGGGCTGAACCCGGCTTTCGGCACGGCCCGGCTGTCGGCAGGGTTCATGCCAGATCCGGTGTCACGCCGTGGCATTCAGGCAGGCGGAGACAATCACTTTACCGGAAGCCAAGGCTGCCCTGGCGGGGGGTGGTTTGCAAACGCCCCGGACTATCGGCTGCAGTATCGCGCGGGCAATTACCCGCTGACGATTTATGTGGATGCCCCCGGTGACACGATGTTACTGGTCAATGATCCGTCGGCGCAATGGTACTGCAACGACAATTCAATCGGATTGAACCCTGCGATCCGGTTCAACCGCCCGTCGTCGGGTCAATATGATATCTGGGTGGGGACGTACAACCGAAGCCGCGTGCGCAACGCGACAATCTACATTTCCGAGCGCTGAGTCAGTCCCGCCGATCGAAACGCAAAACGGCCCCGAATGCAGGATGCATCAGGGGCCGTTTTCGTTTGTTTCACAGGGCGTTAGCCGAGGCGCGAGACAATCCGCTCGGCTTCCTGGGCGCAGGGCGTCAGGGTCGTGCGGTCCTCACCGGGGAAGAACCGGGCGCGCGTGGCGGTCGGCATCGGCGCGGGGCTGTCGATGATGACTTGCGGGGCACGGTCTTCGCCAAGGGTCGCGTTTTCGACGGCCCATGCGCGCGCCAGCGCGATCTGCCCGGCTTTCGCCGCCGCATAGGCGCCGAAAAACTTGCGCGCCTCGCCCGAGGAGTCGCGGCTTGAGGCATCGTCGAAAAACAGAGCCGTGCCCCGGACGCTCGCCCGCAGCAAGGGCTCGATCATCGGGATCAACAGGCCCGTGGCGCGCAGGGTCGTGGCCAATGTCTTGTCCCAATCCTTGAGCGCGATATGCCCGGCGGGTGACAGCGGTGGCACATGCACCGCCGTATGCGCCCAAAGGTCAACTTTGCCCCAGCGTTGATGGATCGACAGGCAGATCTGGCGCATCGCGTCTTCTTTGGTGATGTCAACCGGGACCAGGGTCGCCGTGCCGCCTGCCGCCGTGATCCGATCGTCGAGTTCCTCGAGCGCGCCGGTGGTGCGCGCCAGCGCGATGATGTGCCAGCCGCGCGCCGCCAGCGTTTCGGCCAAGGCCGCGCCGAGGCCACGCGAGGCCCCGGTGATCAGCGCGATGCGCGAACCGGGTGCCGCGTCGGGGCGGGTTGATTCGGGGGTGTTCGTGTCTTGGGTCATGCCGGCTGAGTGCCACCAGTGCGCAGCCAAGGCAAGATGGCGAACACGCGCGCCGGGGTTCGCGAAGGGGATAGGTTGCAAACACTGTAACTTTGCAACGCTTTGAGTTTGCAAACTCTGGTGTTGAATACTGCAATCGAAGCTTTCGCGGCGCTTGACCTGACTTCGCGGGCGACGAATAAGCGTAAACAAATTGGACCCAAGCTCAGGGAGATCGCAATGGCCCACTCGCAAACCCTCGTTCAGGCGTCGTTCGGCACGTCGTCGATGACCCGCAAGGCGCTTATCATGGTGGCCGGATCGCTGCTGATCGCGCTGGGGGCGCAAATCAGCGTGCCGATGCTGCCCGTTCCGATGACCTTGCAGACCCTTGCGGTGCTGCTGGTCGGCTTCACCGCCGGGTCGCGGCTGGGCGCGGGCGCGGTTCTGGCCTATCTGGCCGAGGGTGCGGTGGGGCTGCCGGTGTTTTCCGGCGGTGGTGCTGGGGCCGCGTGGCTGGTTGGCCCGACAGGCGGTTTCCTGTTTGGCTTTGTGGCCATGGCTTGGGCGGCGGGCTTTCTGGCCGAGCGCGGCACCGCGCGCGGATTTGTCGGCACGGCGCTGAGCGCCGTTCTTGTCTCGGCGCTGCTCTATGTGCCGGGCGTCTTGTGGCTGACCTCGGTCACACCGCTGGATCTGAACGGGGCCGTCACCCGCGGCATGATTCCCTTCCTGCTGGGTGATGCGGTCAAGGCGGCGGTTGCGGCGCTGATCGTCACCGGGGCGTGGAGCGCGTTGAAGAACCGCCGCGCCTGATTGACCAATCCAGATTGGAACCCCCGGATGCCACCTCGTCCGGGGGTTTTTCCATGTCTTGCGGGGGCGGCGTCGGCGTGTCAGAAATCGCCAAACGTCAGGAGCAGACATGTCCGATACACCGTCCTTGATCCGCCGCACCCCTTGGCCGCAAAGCGCCTCACGTCCCGTTGTGACGCCGTTGCAGATGTCCGTGGTCTACGCCTCGCCCGACCCCGATACGCTGGACAGCCAATATGAGGGGACCAATCCGGGCTTTACCTATGCGCGGGAGGGGCACCCCAATGCCATGGTTCTGGCGCAAAAACTCGACGGGCTGGAGGGGGCCAAGGGGGGGATCATCACCGGCTCTGGCATGGCGGCGGTCACGGCCGCCTTGCTGGGCGTGTTGAAAGTGGGCGATCATGTGCTGGGCGGCGACCAGCTTTATGGCCGCTCGCTGCGCCTGTTGTCACAAGACCTGCCACGGTTTGGCGTGGCAACCTCGCTGGCAGATCCCACCGATGCCGCCGCCTTTGCCGCTGCCATCCGCCCTGAAACCCGCATGATCCTGCTTGAAGTGGTCTCGAACCCAACGCTGCGGGTGGCGGATATCGACGGGATCATCGCGGTGGCCAGACAAAACGGCATTCTGGTGGCGATCGACAACACCTTCACCACGCCGCGCGGTTTCAAGCCCTATGACCATGGCGCCGATATCATCCTTCATTCGGTGACCAAGATCCTGGCGGGACATTCGGATGCGACGCTGGGCTATGTGGCGGCCAAAGACCCGGGTGTGCGCAAGGCGATCTATGATTTCGCGGTGACGACGGGCCTGACCGCCAGCCCGTTTGATTGCTGGTTGGCCGAGCGCGGGCTCTATTCGTTTGAGCTGCGCTATGATCGGGCCGAGGCGAATGCGCAGGCGCTGGCCGATCATCTGGCGACCTTGCCGGGGGTCAAACGTGTGCTTTACCCGACGCGGCGTGACCACCCCGATCACAACCGCGCGGTGGACCTGCTGGGCGAGCGCGGCGGGCATATGGTGTCTTTCGAGGTCGACGGCGGGCGGGCGGCGGCCAATGCCCTGAACTCGAGGCGCGCCCGAGATCGCCTTTGCGCCAACTCTGGGTGACATTGGCACGACCCTGTCGCACCCGGCGTCCTCGTCGCACCGCGCCTTGACGGCCGAGGGGCGCGCCGGGTTGGGCATTACCGAAGGGTTCTTCCGGATTTCGGTGGGGGTCGAGGATATCGAGATGCTGAAGACCGAGTTTACGACCGCGGTTGCCGCGTCGCAGGCCGTTTGAGCAAGGAAAGAGGGGGCGTTGCCCCCTCGGGCCTGCGGCCCTCACCCCCAGAGTATTTTTGGCAAGATGATGTCGTCAGGAATCGGGTTGGCGGCGGGGCAGGGCAGCGGCCTCTTGGGCGAGGGCGGTGATGGCGTCCCAATCGCCCGATTGCATCAGCGTTTTCGGTGCGACCCAACTTCCGCCGACGCAGACAACATTGGTCAATGACAGATAGTCGGTCGCATTCGCGAGGCTCACGCCGCCCGTCGGGCAGAACATGGCGTGCGGCAATGGCCCATTCAGCGCGTTGAGAAGGGGCGGGCCGCCAGGCCCTGCCGGGAAGAATTTGAGCATCCGGTAGCCAAGTTCGAGCAAGGTCATCACTTCGGTGGCGGTCACGGCGCCCGGCAGGAGCGGCAGGCGTTGCGCGACGCAGGCGGCGATGAGGCCGGGGGCCGATCCGGGTGAAACGACGAATTCCGCGCCTGCGGCTTTGGCGCGAGAGGCGTCATGCGCGGTCAGAACCGTGCCCGCCCCGACCCGTGCGCCGGGGACCTTGGCCATCGCGGCGATGGCGTCGATGGCGCAGGGCGTGCGCAACGTGACTTCGAGCACGGGAAGCCCGCCCGCGACCAAGGCGCGCGCCAAGGGTTCGGCCTGTGCGAGATCGTCGATCACCAGAACGGGGATAACCGGGGCGAGGCGACAGAGCGCCAGCGTGGCATGGCTTTGTAATGCAGGGGTCATGGGCGCAACCTTGAATAAGACTGGCTTGGGGATACCCAAAAGGCGGTGATTGCGCAACTGTTTCCGCTAACAGTCGCGCAATCGGCTGGCAGGATTGATCAGTAGAACGCCTGAATACCGGTCTGCGCCCGTCCGAGGATCAGCGCGTGGACGTCATGCGTGCCCTCATAGGTGTTCACGGTTTCCAGGTTCACCATGTGGCGAATGACTTGAAATTCCTCGGAAATCCCGTTGCCGCCGTGCATGTCGCGCGATTGGCGCGCAATATCCAGGGCTTTGCCGCAGTTGTTGCGCTTGATCAGGCTGATCATCTCGGGCGCGGCTTTGGCCTCGTCCATCAGGCGACCGACCTGCAAGCTGGCGTGCAGGCCCAGTGTGATTTCGGTCTGCATGTCGGCCAGCTTTTTCTGGAACAGCTGCGTTGCCGCGAGCGGCTTGTCGAATTGCTTGCGATCGAGGCCGTATTGGCGCGCGGAATGCCAGCAGAATTCCGCTGCCCCCATGACACCCCAGGCGATGCCGTAGCGCGCGCGGTTGAGGCAGCCGAAGGGCCCCTTGAGGCCTTGAACGTAGGGCAGCAAGGCGTCTTCGCCGACCTCGACACCCTCCATGACGATTTCGCCGGTGGTCGAGGCGCGCAGGCTGATCTTGCCTTCGATTTTCGGCGCGCTCAGGCCCTTCATGCCCTTTTCCAGCACAAAGCCGCGAATGCGTCCGTCATGGGCGTCGGATTTTGCCCAGACCACGAAAACATCGGCGAACGGCGAGTTCGAGATCCACATCTTGGTGCCGGTGATCTTGTAGCCGGTCGCGGTTTTCACGGCGCGGGTTTTCATGCCGGCCGGATCAGAGCCCGCGTCGGGTTCCGTCAGGCCAAAGCAGCCGATCAGGTCACCCGAGGCGAGGCCGGGCAGATATTTGCGCCGCTGTTCCTCGGAACCATAGGCGTAGATCGGATACATGACCAACGAGGATTGCACCGACATCATGCTGCGATAGCCCGAATCGACGCGCTCGATTTCGCGCGCGACGAGGCCATAGGTGACATAGCCGGCGCCAAGTCCGCCGTATTCCTCGGGGATCGTGGTGCCCAACAGGCCCGCGTCGCCCATCAGCTTGAACACGCCGGGATCGGAGGTCTCGTTGCGGAACGCCTCGATCACGCGCGGCTGCAAGACGGACTGCGCGAAATCGCGCGACGCATCGCGCAACATGCGCTCGTCTTCGCTGAGCAGTGATTCAAGGTTCAGGGCGTCGTCCCAGTCGAAACGCGACAGGTCCGGGGCGTCTTTGGGCTTGAGAGTCGGGCGTTCGGTCATGGCATCCTCGCGTTTTGGCGTATGATCTGGGCAGTTGCGCGAAAATATCACGGGACAGGCGGGTTCAAAACAGATAATTCTGCATGAAGGTATGAGGAAATGGAATGGCTATGCAGAGGCGATTGCTCCCGAATACGGGGGCGTTGTTGGCGTTTGATGCGGTGGCGCGGCTGGGAAGTTTCACCGCGGCGGCCCGTGATCTGGCGCTGACACAAGGCGCGGTTTCGCGGCAGGTGGCGCAGTTGGAGGGGCAGTTGGGCGTGGCCTTGCTGCACCGAGGTGCGCGGGGAACCACATTGACCGAGGCCGGAGGTGGCTATGCCAAACGCGTGCGGGCGGCGCTGGAGATGTTGGGGCTTGGCGCGATGGAGGCGATGGGCCAGGCACCGGAACGTGCCCTGAGATTGGCCTTTTTGCCTACGTTTGGAACCCGTTGGCTGATGCCGCGTATCCCCAGATTCGTGCGGCGGCACCCGGAAATCACGCTGCATTTTGCCACCAGGATTGGTCCGTTCGTCTTGGGTGAAGAGGGGATTGATGCGGCGATTCAATCAGGCACCGGCGAGTGGCCCGGCGCCCGGTTGACCCTGTTGATGAGCGAAATGGTGATTCCGGTGGCCTCACCGGATCTGGCCCGGACGCCTCTTCACAAGCTTCCGCTTTTGGCGCTTTCCACGCGACCAGAGGGCTGGGCGGATTGGTGGCGCGATACCGGGCAATCGGGGGCTGCGCCGCCGTCGGTCATGCGATTTGAGCATGTTTCAACCCTGGCGCAGGCGGCGGCAGCCGGGATGGGGGCGGCCTTGATGCCGGCGTTTCTGATCCGGCCGGAGCTTGAGGCGGGGGAATCTGGTGCCTCTGGCATCTGAATCACCGTCGGGATTCGGCTATTATTTTGCGGAACCAGAGCTTGCCGTCGGGCAAAAACCAAAGCGCGCCGTGGCACTGTTCCGCGATTGGTTGATCACGGAAATCGACCGCGAAACGCTGGTTTAACACGGTCGCACCATGGCGCGCGCTATCCCAGAAGCCCGTTTGCGAGATCGGATTTCAGGATTTCGACCGCGGCTGCGAGCTTTTCGTCAATGATATGGAGGTATTCCACCCAATCATGCAGTCCGGTCAACGTGGCGTGACCGTCGGAGATCCCGCGCAGCGCGATAAGCGGCACCTGCGCCACCATACAGGCGCGCAGGATGGCAAAGGTCTCCATGTCGACCATGTCCTGCGGGATGGTGTCATACATCGACCCCGAGACGATGGTTGCGCCCGTCGATAGCGTGGCCCGCGCAATGCCGGACAGGCGCAGATCGAGGGGCAAGGTGGCCGGCAGGTCGAGGAACGGTGTGACGCCCCGCGCAAAGCCCAGGCCCGTGGCATCCATGTCGCGCCACGCCACGGCGGTTGCTTGATAGAGGCCGCAATGGTCAAGCCGTGCGGAGCCGGCAGAACCCAGCGAGACCACCAGATCGGGCAGGGCCTTGTCGTGCGCAAGTTGGCTGAGGGCGGTGGCGGTGGCAATTGCAGCCTCGATCGGGCCGACGCCGGTGATCAAAGGCATGATCCGGGCCTGCAAATGCGGCCCGAACTCCTGTTGGGTGGCCATGACAAACAAGACGGATTTGCCCGAGATACGAGTCACCGATGGACGCATACCAACCCCCTGCCGCGAGTCGCGGCGGTCAGGCCCCGCGCGCCAGGGCGGCGACACCGGTACGCGCGATCTCGTTCAGGCCAAGGGGGCGCATGAGATCTGCGAAGGCGTCGATCTTGCTGGGCGCGCCGGTCATCTCGAACACGAAGCTTTCCAGCGTGGAATCCACGACATTGGCGCGGAAAATCTCGGCCAGACGCAGGGCCTCGATGCGTGCGTCGCCCTTGCCCGTGACCTTGAGCAAGGCCAATTCCCGTTCAACCGCTGCACCTTCGACGGTGAGGTCATGGACTTCGTGTACCGGGACGATCCGTGCGAGCTGGCCTTTGATCTGGTCGATCACCTGCGGCGTGCCGGTGGTCACGATGGTGATGCGGCTGCGATGGCCCTGATGGTCGGTTTCCGCGACCGTCAGGCTTTCGATGTTATAGCCGCGACCGGAAAAGAGGCCAATGACGCGCGCCAGAACACCGGGTTCGTTATCGACGATGACGGCAAGCGTGTGGGTTTCGATGACCTCGGAATAGGGATCACGCAGATCATAGGCGGAATGCGCGGAGGAGCCTTGCGAGATTTTAAGCGGGGACATGGGCGAACTCTTCGGTTTGGGTTGAAACTTGGTAGCGGTGCTGCCGCGAGAGGGCAAGGGCGGGGTTGGCATCAAGGATCGTAAAGCGGCGACGAAAGGGCAAGGGTCTTGGCGACCAATCCGCCACCAACAAGGGGAGCGAGATAGCCAAGGTTCCACAAAAGCGCATAGGCGGCGGTTGTGACACGGCCTTGTGGCGCGGGGGCGGCGTGTGGTGCGCGGGCGCGCAGGGTCAGAAGGATCAGCGCATGGCAACTGGCAATGACATAGAGAAAGCGGCCCCAATCGACGGCAACAAACCACAGCGGGACGACGCACAGGGTTGAGAGGACGACGCCTCTGATGAGCGCCGCGCGGTGGCTTTTGATCAGGTCGCGCAACGGCACGAAGGCCAGGGCAATCAGGATCAGAGCCGGGCCGAGCGAATGCAGATAGTCAGGCAGATGCAGACGTACCGCAGCCGTGGCGTGCGATGCCGTATTGCCAAGCCACGTTACGGCGTTTTCGGTCACGGCGCAGTCCAGCGCAAGCGCGGGTGCGCCCAGCGGCCCGACAAGGCTGGCGCAGATTGCCTGAATTGACGCGGTGGCGAGCGGCGGCGCCAGTGAAAGCCAGCCAAGCAACACGATGGTCGGCAGCGTTGCCATCGCGAGAATCCCGATGCTGCGCTTTGGTAGATCGAGCGCCAAGCCGAGGGCCAGTGGCAGGCCCAGAAAAAACGCGTTCCCCTCGTGGGCGAGGGAGATGAGTGGCAGCGTGAGAATGAACAGGGCAAGCCGTTTGCGCGTGGCGGATGCCGGTAAATTGCGGCTGACACTCAGACACAACAGCGCAAAGTCGGCGAGGAACAGCAGCTCTTTTCGGCCAGCCCCGTGGTGGCTGACAATGGGAAACAACAAGAACCACGGTGCGGCCAGCAAAAGTGTAAAGCGGCCGTCGTGATCACCGCGTTGCCAGAGCCGATAAACGCTGGCCAGGATCACGGCGTAAAGCAGGGACACGAGGACAAATACCTGAACGGCGATGCTGACGCCGGTAAGTTGCGCAATTTCGAGGGCAATTTGCCCGGTCAGGCCGCGACGGGTAAAGCCACCCTCGTAATTGATCGCCCAATCGAGCAGTTTGTACGACCCGGGCCGCAGAATCGTGCCCCAAGCGGCGATCGCCGTGCAGCCCAGCGCCAACGCCGCGAAATAGGCAAGCCACAGACGGCGATCAAGGGTCATGCCGGCCTCCTTGGGGGTCAGGGGCGCCACCCCGCTGACGGGGTGGCCATGGCGCCAAGGCGTCAAACCAGGTTTGCGCCCGCTCCGGTGATGGCGCGAACCTCGTCCGTGGGCAGCAGCATTTCATTATGCGCATTGCCCGAGGGGATCATCGGCAAGCAGTTTTCATGCTTTTCAACCATGCAATCCAGAACCACCGGGCCGTCATAGGCGATCATCTCCAGAATCGCATCATCCAGCTGATCCGGGTGATCCACGCGCAGACCCTTGGCACCAAAGGCTTCGGCGAGTTTCACGAAATCAGGCAGACTTTCGGACCAGGATTGCGAATACCGCTCGCCATGCAGCAATTGCTGCCACTGGCGCACCATGCCCAGACGTTCGTTGTTCAGGATGAATTGCTTGACCGGCGTGCGGAACTGAACGGCGGTGCCCATCTCTTGCATGTTCATCAGCCACGAGGCCTCACCGGCGACGTTGATCACCAACGCATCAGGGTGCGCAACTTGCACGCCAATGGAGGCGGGCAAGCCGTAGCCCATGGTGCCCAGGCCGCCCGAGGTCATCCAGCGGTTCGGCGCGTCGAACTGCAGGAATTGCGCCGCCCACATCTGATGCTGGCCGACTTCGGTGGTGATATAGCGGTCCATGCCCTTGGTCAGCGCCTCGAGCCGTTGCAGGGCCAGTTGTGGTTTGATGATGTCGCTGCTGCCCTTATAGGCCAGGCAGTTGACGGCTTTCCAGGCGTCGATCTGTTTCCACCACGCGCCATGCGCCTCGCGGTTGACCTTGCGGCCCCGCGATTTCCAGATGCGCAGCAGATCCTCCAACACATGCCCGACGTCGCCGATGATCGGCAGATCGACGCGGATCACCTTGTTGATCGAGGTCGGATCAATGTCGATATGCGCCTTGCGCGAATTCGGGCTGAAGGCCTCCAGCCGTCCGGTGATCCGGTCGTCAAAGCGCGCGCCGATGTTGATCATCAGATCGCAGCCGTGCATTGCCATATTGGCCTCATAGAGACCATGCATCCCCAACATGCCCAGCCAATTCTTGCCGCTGGCCGGATAGGCGCCCAGACCCATCAAGGTCGAGGTCACGGGGATGCCGGTTGCATCCGCCAGTTCGATCAGCAATTGCGAGGCTGCGGGGCCGGAGTTGATCACCCCGCCGCCCGTATAAAGAATCGGGCGCTCGGCCTGTTCGATCAGTTCCACCAGCGCGGTGATCAGGCCGATATCGCCTTTGACGGGCGGTTGATAATGCGACACGCGCGCCTTGGCGGGGGGCGTATAGGTGCCCTCGGCAAATTGAACGTCCTTGGGGATATCCACCAACACCGGACCGGGGCGGCCCGTGGTGGCAACATGGAATGCCTGGTGGATGGTGTCCGCCAGCTTGTCGGTGTCCTTGACCAGCCAGTTATGCTTGGTGCAGGGGCGCGTGATGCCCACGGTGTCGGCCTCCTGAAAGGCGTCATTGCCGATCATGAAGGTCGGCACCTGACCCGACAGAACCACCATCGGGATGCTGTCCATCAGCGCATCGGTAATCCCGGTCACGGCATTGGTTGCACCGGGTCCGGATGTGACCAGAACCACGCCCGGTTTTCCGGTCGAGCGGGCATAGCCCTCGGCCATGTGGGTGGCACCTTGTTCATGGCGCACCAGAATATGCCGGATCTCGTTTTGCTGGAACAACTCGTCATAGATCGGCAGGACCGCGCCGCCCGGATACCCGAACACGACCTCGACACCCTGGTCCTTTAGCGCCTGAACCACCATCTTGGCACCGGTCATCTGCTGGGACATGATCTTCTCCATCTTGTGTCTCGCGCCAGCCTTAGCCCTTGGCTGGTCAATTGGGCAACAAAAAACCCCCGGCGAGGGGGGCAACAGGGGTCGCACGACGTCAGTTTACACTGATCCGAACATCCCCCCAGAACTGACAAGTACTGCGGACATCCGCCATTCCCCTTTGTTCGAGCAGACCTTACGAGTGCTGCAGAGCAGCGTCAACACTCGTTTTGGGCTTTATGTCGCAAAGCTGCACTTTTCCGCAACTTTCTGTCTTGGAGTGCCGGGCGCTGCGCCGGGTGTTACAGAGCCGGGTCATCCGAGAGCGGTGGCAGGCTGATGGCAGCGACCTGTTCCGTGATCGGCCGTACCGCCAAAGGATGCAGGGCGTTCGCATGCGCGTGCGGATCGCCGAGGTCCTGCCAAACGCCATCGCGATAAATTTCAAGCGCCGAGAACCGCGCCTTATAGGCCATCTTGGCGCTGCCGGGCACCCAGTAGCCAAGATAGACATACGGCAACCCGACCTGCCGCGCCAACTCGATATGGTCCAGAATCACATAGGTTCCCAGCCCGTCCTTTTCGCGGTTGGGCTCGTAGAACGAATAGACCAGGCTCAGACCGTCATCGAGCACATCCGTCAGGCAGACCGCCTCCAGATCACGCCCCGCGCTGCGCTTGGATTTGCCATGCGGTTCGCTGTGCCGGGTATATTCGACAACGCGCGAGCGCACTGGCGTTTCCTCGATCATCGCGGCGAATTCAAAGATATCCATGTCGGCCATGCCGCCATCCGCGTGGCGGCTGTCAAGATAGCGTCGGAACAGCGCAAATTGCTCATCCGTGGCCCAAGGGCTGGTGGCTTCGCGTTTCAGATGGGCGTTGCGCTTTTGATTGCGGCGCTGACTGCGGCTGGGCTCAAAATCGGCAACCCGGATCCGCGCCGACATACAGGCCGCGCAATCCGAACACGCCGGGCGGTACAACACGTTCTGCGACCGCCGAAACCCCTGCTTGGACAGGGTGTCATTCAAGGCCTTGGCGCGGTCCCCGGTGAGGGCGGTGAACAGCTTGCGCTCGCTTTGATCGGGCAAATAGGGGCAGGGCTGGGGCGCGGTCACATAGAACTGGGGCGCGATTGGTAGCGAATGACGCATGGTGCGCCCCGTCCTTTCAGGGTCAATGGCTTGTTCTCGGGTGCGTAAAACCCGAGTGGCAGCCGTCAGATTAGCAAGGCAAACCCAATCCGCCAACCCCTTTGTCGGCGCAAACAGGGGCCTTGGGCCAGGTTATGTCAGGTCCTTCACAGGAACTTGTTGACCAGGGTCGTGCCCAACAGAAAATCATTCAACCCTTGTTTATATGGGGTGATCAGCATCAGCGCGACAGAGCCGATCTGCGGCAACACAAGAGTCATGCTGGCCGCGTAAATCACCGAATGCCAGAAACACTGCAGGGCATCGGCGCGCGTGGCATCCAGCCGCCGCAACTTGATCGCCGCCACCATCATGCCCAATGTCGCGCCATAGCGTGACAACATGACCGTGCGATAGGCAATGGCGACCGCCGCCCAGACAATCGGAAAGATCAGGATCGTCAGGAACACGGTCAAGGCCAGGACAACAAGCACCAAGGCCAAAGTCACCACGAGATCAATCACCCAGGCCAGCAACCGCTTGCCGATCAGATGCTCGTAAAAACCGGGATCATCATACGGGTTTGGCAGACTCATCGGGTGAAATCCGCCATAACCGCACCGCAGGCGGCCAACAAAGCCGCGGGCGATGCGCGAAACACGTGATCGGGGGTCCCTGCCGCGGCATAAACGACATCGAAATCCAGCAACGTCGGGTCCGCAAAAATGCGGGGCGCCGTCAGATGACCAATCGGGGAGACGCCGCCAATCGCAAACCCTGTCACCTTGCGCACCGTATCTGCGTCAGCGCGTCGCAAGGGCTCGTTGACCAACAGGGCGGCACGCTCCGGATCCAGTTGATTCCCGCCGGCCGTCAAGAACAGATAGATCTCGCCGCTCTCGCCTTGGAAAATCAGCGACTTGGCGATCTGATCCAACGCGCATTCGCAGGCAGCGGCGGCATCCTCGGCGGTGCGGCTGGCACCCGGGTTCAGGATTTTCGCGTCCAGCCCGATCTCATGGATCGCGGCCTGCACGCGTTTCAGGGATTTGCTCATGCCAAGCCTTTCGTCCAATTTGGCGCCGGGCCCAAAATGGGAGCTGTGCGGCCGTCACGCAACCACCTGCCCCTCATCTTGCCGAAAATACTCTGGGGTGAATGGCGCGCAGCGACAGAGGGGCAACGCCCCTTTTCGGCTATTTCCGGAACTTGTCGAGGCTGACAACCTCGCCGGCTTTGGGTGCGTCTTGCGCGTGCTCGACATGTTCCATCGGCGCCTCGTCATCTTCCTCGTCTTCGTCGTCATCCGGCTCAAGATGCGTTTCGAATTTCAAACCGAATTCCACGGACGGGTCCACGAAGGTCGAAATCGCATCAAACGGAATGTACAATGGCTCTGGCTGATTGCCAAAGTTCAAGGTGATCGCGAAGCCATCGTCATCGACTTCGAGGTTTTCGAACCAATGCTGAATGACGATCGTGATTTCTTCGGGATAGCGCTCCTTGAGCCAATCCGCCATCTGCACGCCCGGATGCTCGGTGTGCAGGGTGATGAAAAAGTGATGCGCACCCGGCAGGCCATCGGTCGCGATCCGGTCCATGACCTCGCGGATCAGGCCACGCATAGCATGATGCATCAGGTTGCCGTAGTCGATTGTGCGGTCCATACCTGCCCTCATCGTTTACCTTAGCATAGGCGTTTCAACGCCGATGAAAAGAGCGCAGCGGCGTGAGAGCTGCAGAAACTCAGGGCAGCCGGGCAAGTTGCACCGATTCTGCGCGCCCAAGTGACCCCGGGGCTTCGGCCATCGGCGCAATGAGTTCTCGCAGCAGCTTTTCGCGGATCGCGCGGGCGAAATCGGCGTGTTGCTGCGCGGTGATCACGAATCCCCCCGGTGTGACCACCCAGCGGCGATAAAAGTTGGAGATCGATTGCCCGGTGACCACGCCCTCGATGGCTAGACCGTTGATCGTGATCCCCTGATTGAACGCGTTGCGGCGGGCCGATCCGACGGTATAGCCCTCGTTTTCGTCGCCATCGCCCGAGACATCGATCACCCAGTGCCGACAATCCCGCACTTGCGAAAACAGGTCTGCGGCAAGGTCGATCGCTTCGCCCACCGCCGTGTTGCCGCCGGCAAAGCTGCGGGGCAGGGTGGCGATCCGCGCGGCTGTCCGGCTGATTTGCGCGGGCTCATCCATCCGCACCCAGTCCAGGCTCACCATTTGCTCCATGGCACCCGACCATTGCACCACGGCCAGCGCCACACGCCCGCGCAACAAGGCCTCGGTAACCCCTTGATCCACAAGCGCCGAGGCGATGCCCCGGGTTTGCAGCTCATATTCATAGGCATCCACCGACCCCGAGACATCCATCGCCAAGACCAAAGCGATGTCGCACGCCTGAACGGCGGTTGTGGCAAGTGTCGAGGCGAGGGTTGCACAAAGCAGGCGGCGCGGGGTCATGGGGCATGGTTGCACGCCAGACCCGGCACCGGACATCACGTCGCCGTGATCGCAAAACGACAATAACCAAGGTAGAGGAAGGGGAAAGTGCAGGCTTCTGTTGCCAGGTGCCTGCGAACCCCGCCTTACGCTGCAAAGCGCAAGGACTTAAGTATCGATAACTAAAACTGCTTACGCAGCCATCGCCATCGGAGCACGGTTGTCATTTGCAACTGTACGTTTCGGACCGATAACGGTGGTACCTCACCGAGACAAAGCAAAACCCCTTTAGACGTTCGTCGATCCTGTTTCGACCCCAATCGCCCCAAATGAGGGAATGTTGGTGGAGTCGCCGGGTACCGCCCCCGGGTCCGATCCGCGTATTACGAGCGCGTTTATGTCCATAGTCCTCATTGCTGGGGACAGAGGTAATATAGGCGTGCTGCGGCGCGGGCTCAAGGGCTTGCGAGGACTCACGAAAAATTCTCTTGATCAAAACCCGGCGAGTGGCATCCTGACAAAGACCTTGATGATCGGGGTTTTCCCGACAAAGGCCAGGTCGGAGGAACTTTGAATGAAGCACATTGTATTGACCATAACCGGATTGACCCTTTGGGCGGGCGCTGCCTGGGCTGGTCCGACAACCGTCGCCGCCTGTGGCGCATTTCCCGCTGACGGCGGCACCCTCGAGTGCAGTTGCACCGGCACGGAAACCGGGTCTGTCTGGGGTTCGGGCCCCTATACCGCCGACAGCAACCTGTGCGTTGCCGCGCGTCATGCCGGTGTTGTCGACAGCCGTGGCGGCGTGGTCTCGGCGTATGCCGTGGAGGGGCAATCCGCCTATCAGGGATCGTCGCAGAATGGTGTCGAAACCTCGACTTGGGGCGCATATGGCGCAAGCTTTGATTTTGCTCGTCAGCAACAGGCATGCGGCGCATTTCCCGGTGGTGAGGTCGCCTATTCCTGTGCGTGCACCGGGCAGGAAGCGGGGAGCGTCTGGGGTTCGGGGCCATATACCGCCGACAGCAACCTCTGCGTGGCGGCGATCCATGCGGGTGTCATAGGGCGGAATGGCGGCCCGATTTCGGTGCTCGGCATCACCGGGTTGGAGCAGTATTCGGCGTCACAAATGAATGGCGTGTCGACCTCTGCCTGGGGCCGCTACGGCAACAGTATCGTGTTCAACCAAAACTGAGTGTCCCGCCGACCGGGGCAAGGGATCAGGTGCCCTCCTCGGTCGGCTCAATCGGGGTCAATCGCTGGACAGGTGGCAGTCGCAGATCGCGCATCCGCGGCGGCCGCTCGACTTGAGCATTGGGGTCTTCTCCGGGCTCCAGATGGCGGTTTTGCTCGAACCCCCACAATTCGGTCAAGGCGGCGCGAAGATCCTCGGCCCGACCGCCCGCAATCCCGTTTGCGATCCGCACATGATAGGACAAAAAGCGTGCCCGAACGCGGGTGGGATATCCGTCTTTGGGGGTGATCGCGTATTCCGTTTCGATCAGACTCTGGGCCAGAACGCTCATGCTGGCGTTGCCTGACGCCTCCGCCAACGCCAGATGCATCCGCCGCACCGAGGCCACGAATTCGGCATCATCAATGGAAAAATCGGATTGCAAGTCGATCTCGGCCCGCAAATCGCCGATATCGGCTTTGCGCAAAACCGCCAGTTCAGCGCATCCCATCTGCAATTGAATGCGTGTTTCGGTCAGCAAAGGTCGGTGCGCATTGTTTTCGAGCCGCGTGGCCAAGGACAGCAAGGTCGCGATTTGCTCGCTGGCCTGCGTGGCGGTTGGCTGGGTTACAAAAGCACCACCACCGGCGCCGCGCCGCGACATGATCAAGCCGCGCGCCGTCAACCGCCCCAACGCCTCGCGCAGCGTTGGACGGGACACCTTGAAATGCGCGCAGAGATCGGCCTCGGAGGGTAGCCGATCACCCGGCGCGTAATGCCCGGTCAGGATGTTGTCTTGCAGAACCGACGCAATTGCGCTCACGCGATCTGGTGCCCGCTCATCGGGGGATATTTCCGTGCTCATGCCATCAACCTACTGCTTTATAAGCTTTTTAATTATCTGACCTTAGAATGTCAGACAGATATAAATCTGTCAAGAATTCTGAGTGGCTGGTCGGCGGAGGATTGCGCGTTTAAGGTTTCCACAACCAAGGAGATTCGTATGCTGTTGGATGTCGATTTTGTGCGCGCACAATTCCCCGCTTTCGCCGAGCCGAGCCTGCAAGGGCAAGCGTTTTTTGAGAACGCCGGCGGCAGTTATACCGCCGGTGCCGTGATTGACCGGCTCACGCGCTATTACCGCCAGCGCAAAGTGCAACCCTATGCACCCTATGAGGCATCGCGGCTCGCCGGGGCAGAAATGGATGAAGCGCGCCAGCGACTGGCCGCGATGATGGGGGTTGCGACCGACGAAGTGTCCTTTGGCCCTTCGACCACGCAAAACACCTATGTGCTTTCGCTGGCGTTCCGGCAGCACCTCAAACCCGGCGATGCAATTGTCGTGACCAATCAAGACCATGAAGCCAACACCGGCCCGTGGCGCAGATTGGCAGACACGGGGGTCGAGGTGCGCGAATGGCAGATCGACCCGGTCACCGGGCACCTACCATTGGATCGGTTGCAGGCGTTGCTGGATGAGCGCGTCAAACTTGTGTGTTTCCCGCATTGCTCGAATGTTGTCGGCGAGATCAATCCGGTCGCGGAAATCACGGACATGGCGCATGGCGTCGGGGCTGTGGTTTGCGTCGATGGGGTCAGTTACGCGCCGCATGGATTTGTCGATGTTGCCGCTCTGGGCGCGGATATCTATCTGTTTTCCGCCTATAAAACCTATGGCCCGCATCAAGGGATCATGGTGATCCGCCGCGCGTTGGGGATGACGCTGCCCAATCAGGGACATTTTTTCAACGCCGACAGCCTGTACAAACGGTTTACGCCCGCGGGGCCCGATCACGCGCAAGTCGCAGCTTGCGCCGGGATGGCGGACTATGTCGATGCCATTGCCGGTCATCACGGCGCCAGCGGGCAAGATGCCAAAGGAAGGGCGCAGGTCGTGCATGACTTGATGCGCCGACATGAGGTCACGCTTTTGCAGCCGTTGCTGGACTATCTCGACAGCCGCAACGAGGTGCGCGTCCTGGGGCCGCATCGCGCCGAAAACCGCGCGCCAACGGTCGCAGTTCAAACCGAGGCCAAGGGAGGAGCACTTGCCAAGGCGCTGGCTTCGCACGGAATTATGGCCGGTGGCGGTGACTTTTACGCGGTTCGTGCCTTGAGCGCGCAAGGGGCGAACCCGGAACACGGCGTGCTGCGGCTCAGTTTTGTTCATTACACCACCAAAGCCGAAGTTGACCAATTGATCGGCGCGCTAGATCAGGTGTTGTAACAACACTGGATTCCCCCGATGACGCCGCTCATTCTTTGGTTTCGCCGTGATCTGCGGCTTGACGACAACCCGATGTTGGCGGCGGCTGTCGAAACCGGGCGTCCGCTGATCCCGGTCTTTATTGCCGACAAGAGCGTGCTGCATCTGGGGGCCGCCGCCCGATGGCGGTTGGGCGAGGCGGTGGCCGGGTTTGCAAAACGTCTGCGCTCCGTGGGTGCGCCGTTGATCCTGCGGCGTGGGGATGCTTTGGCGCAATTGATGGCCTTGCGGGCCGAAACAGGCGCGGGCGGGATTTGGTGGTCACGGCTCTATGATCCCGACGCCATCGCCCGGGACGCCGAGATCAAATCCGCGTTCAAAGCCGATGGACTGGAGGTGCAAAGCTTCGCCAGTCACACGCTGGTGGAGCCCTGGCAGGTTGCGACCAAGGCCGGCGGTTTCTTCAAGGTTTATACGCCGTTCTGGAAGGCGCTTGATGCGCGGGGCGTTGCATCGCCGTTGCCGGCACCAAAACGTCTGACAATCATGCAGGCGCTTCCGGGGTCGGAAAATCTTGATCAGTGGCATCTGGGGGCGGCGATGAATCGCGGTGCGCTGATTCTGGCAAGATACGCGCAAATCGGCGAGGAGGCCGCGCTGACCCGGTTGGAGCGGTTCTTGAATGGGCCGATCGACCTCTACCGTGAGGGGCGTGATTTTCCCGCAAAAGAGGCGGTTTCAGGCCTGTCAGAGAACCTGACCTATGGCGAAATCAGTGCCCGCCGGATCTGGCACTCCGCGCTGGCGTTCGAGGCGTCACAACCAGGCCATGCGGGGGCAGTGCACTTTCGCAAGGAACTGGCATGGCGCGATTTCGCCCATCATCTGATGTTTCATTCCAAGCACATCCTGACCGAAAACTGGCGGCCCGAATGGCATGGTTTCGCGTGGCGAGGGGACTCGGACGAGGCGGAAACCTGGCGCCGGGCGATGACCGGTGAGCCGCTTGTTGATGCCGGTTTGCGCGAACTGTATGTCACGGGAACCATGCACAACCGCGTCCGCATGGTCGTTGCAAGTTATTTGACCAAGCACTTGTTAACGCACTGGAAAATCGGTTTGGACTGGTTTGCGGATTGCCTGACGGATTGGGATCCGGCCTCGAATGCGATGGGGTGGCAATGGGTGGCTGGATGCGGCCCGGATGCGGCCCCCTATTTCCGCATTTTCAATCCTGCCACGCAAGCAGATAAATTTGATAAAACAAAAGCGTACAGGCACAAGTTCATCGCCGAACTCAACCGCAAACCCGGCCCCGAGGCCCTGGCATTTTTCGAGGCCGTGCCGCGCGCCTGGGGGCTGCGTCCGGATCAACCCTATCCGCAACCGATGATTGACCTGCGCGACGGTCGTGCGCGCGCCCTGAACGCCTACCAAACCCGCGAGCTGCAAGAGAATTAACGATTGCGCGGTCATCCACCTTGGTTACGCTTGCGTAGAACGTCAAAGCAATACGTTTGGAGGACCAATGGAGTATCTGACCAGTACCGAAGGGCAGGCGGACTTGCCTCGATATTTCAAGCCGGCCTTCAGCCAGCTGCAACGCATGACCTATGGCCAGCTTGACGTCATTCTGCCGGACGGGCGCAGGTTTCGGGTTCAGGGCAAAAAGCCAGGGCTGGCGGCCGAGGTGCAGATCCTGAACGAGGACTGCTTTGCGCGTCTGATCCGCGAAGGCGATGTGGGCTTTTGCGATGCCTATATTGACGGCTGGTGGACAACCCCTGATCTGCAAGGCCTGATGGATGTTGTGTTCCGTGACAACCCGGCCGTGCTGGATGAGTTCACCGGCATGGCCTTGGTGCGCGCCTTCGAGCGTGTTCGCCACTGGCTCAGGGGCAATTCCAAACGTCAGGCAAAAAAGAATATCGCGTTTCATTATGATTTGGGGAATGATTTTTACGCCCAGTGGCTTGATGAGTCGATGACCTACTCATCGGCGCTGTTCACCACCGGACAAGAGAGCCTGGAGCGCGCGCAGGAAGCCAAATATGCGGCGCTGGTCGATTCCCTGGGCGTCGAGGCGGGCGATCATGTGCTGGAAATCGGCTGCGGCTGGGGCGGGTTTGCGGAATATGCCGCGGGCGCGCGCGGTTTGCGCGTGACGGCCCTTACCATCAGCCAGGCGCAACATGATTTTGCCGTGGAGCGCATCCGGCGGGCGGGCCTGTCTGATCGGGTCGACATCAAGTTGCAGGACTATCGTGACGAGACCGGACATTATGATGGGGTGGCGTCGATCGAGATGTTCGAGGCGGTCGGGGAAAGCTATTGGCCGAGTTATTTCAACGCCGTCCGGAACCGGCTGAAGGCCGGGGCAAAGGCCACCATCCAGGTGATTACCGTGCCCGATGAACGCTTTGATCTGTATCGCAAGAACGTTGATTTCATCCAGAAATACATTTTTCCCGGTGGAATGCTGATTTCGCCCGCGCGTTTCTCGCAAGAATCCGCGCGCGCCGGTTTGGGGGTCGAAAGTTCGATCGAATTCGGCGAAAGCTACAGCGTCACCTTGCGCCGCTGGCATGAGGCTTTCACGCAAAAATGGGACCATATTCAAACCCTGGGCTATGATGCGCGGTTCAAGCGGCTATGGGACTTTTACCTCGCCTCTTGCGCCGCGGCGTTTCACACGGGTATCTGTGACGTCACACAGATCACCCTGCGACGCCCGGCCTGACGCCGGGACGCCCCAGCGCTGCCCGAGGAGACGCATCATGTTCACCCTGATCCGGCCCATTGCGGCCCTCATGTTAGGGGTGTTTGCCCTCTATGCCGCGCAAATCTATGAACCGTTGTTCGACCCCGAGGCGGATCTCGGTTCCATGCCGATCTGGGCGGCGGCGATCAGTGCGGTTGTGGGGTGGGGTTTTCTCGGTGGGCGCATCGGGCGTGCCATGTGGTACTCGGCCTTTGTCGGCGTTCAAGCGGTGGTCTTGGCCGCGATATGCACGGCGGGTTTTCTAGCGGTTGGCGAGGTGTTCACCCGTGGTTATCGCCGCCAATACACCGAGGTCGTCGAGGCGATCACCGGGTATTTCGGCATTGTCGTGGATTGGCTGAGCCGCGGGTTGGTTCAAGACTATCTGATTTTGCTGGGCGTTGGCGGTTTGGCGATCGGCGCCCTTTTGCACATTGTCTGGGGCTTGATGGAAAGGCGCCGCAATGCCCGCTAACCCACTGTTTTTATATGGAACCTTGCGGCACCTTCCGTTGCTGAAGGCGGTGTCCGGATGTGATCTTGCGGTTGAGCCCGGCCACGCTTGCTGACCATGCCGTGCTGCATGCGGTTTCGGCGTCGGGGCAACAACAGGATTTCCCCCTGTTCACGGCGCTGCCGGGGTCCGTCGCGCGGGGGTTGGTGATCCGTCCCGATGCCGAGGCGCGCGCGCGGCTCGACGCTTATGAGCGCGTGTTCGGCTATGACACGGCCACGGTCACGGTGACCACGGCGGCCGGGGCCGAGGATGCCACCATCTATATCCCGCGCGCGCATCTGTGGCGGGGCGGTGCGCCTTGGCGTCTTGAAGATTGGGTGGCGGGGCCGGGCGTTCTGGCACCCGAGGTGGCGGCCGAGGTCATGGCGCTTTTGCCCGACACCGCCCCCGAGGCGATCCTGGAGCGGTTCAAGATGTTGGAGATCCGGGCCTCCAGCCGTCGGCGTGCCCGCAAGGAACCCGCGCCCGCGACCTTGCGGCGCTCCCCATCCGACGCCGATGTTGAACTTGTGGCGCTGCGACGGCCTTACACCTGGTTTTTCGGTGTGGAGGAGGCGGATCTGCGGTTTCGCAAATTTGACGGCAGCTACAGTGATCCGGTGACGCGCGCCGGGTTTGTCATGGGCGACGCGGTGACGGTTCTGCCCTACGATCCGGTGCGCGACAGGGTCATGCTGGTCGAGCAATTCCGCTTTGGTCCCTTCGCACGCGGCGAGGTCAATGCTTGGTCGCTGGAGCCGATTGCCGGGCGGATCGACGCCACCGAAACCCCCGAGACCGCCGCGCGCCGCGAAGCGCAGGAGGAAACCGGTCTGAGCCTGCAAGCCCTGCATCCGGTCAGCCGCTACTATGTCAGCCCGGGGGCGGTGACCGAATTCATCGTGTCCTATGTCGGCGTGGCGGACCTGCCGGACTCCGCCGAGGGGGTCGGCGGGCTGGACGCAGAGGCCGAGGATATCCGGGCCCATGTGATCAGTTTCGATTGCTTGATGGACATGGTCGCCAGTGGCGAGGTGGCCAATGCGCCGCTGTTGATTTCGGCGCAATGGCTGTCGATGAACCGGGCGCGGTTGCAAGCCGGGGGTTAAGACGTGGTGTCTTCGGCCGAGTTCCAGCGCCGGGCCACTGCCATAGCCACCAAGGCGCAAATGTTGCACAGCGCCACGCCCCCCATCAGTGGCAGCGTCGTGCCGTTGTAGAGCGCGGCAATGGGGGCTGCGACCATCGCCGATACCATGGTTGAAACGCCGCCCATCACCGAGCTGGCCGTACCCGCGACATGTCCCAAGGGAACCAGTGCCAGCGCGTTGAGATTGCCAAAGATCAAGCCCACGGCGAAGAAATGCGCGAACATAAAGGTAAAAAATGCCCAGAACGGCAATTCGCCCAGAGTCGTATAAAGCACGAGGGCGGCGGCCACGACCAGCAGTTGCCCGATCAGGGACACGACGATCAGGCGTCGCATGCCCAGCCGGACCACCAGTTGCGCATTGACCAGACTGCCGGGCGCCGACATCAGCGCACTGAGGGCGAACCACAGGGGGAATTCGTCGATCTTGTTGAAAACCTCGTCGAAAATCTGCGCGATCGAGGACAGCCAGATGAACATCGTCGCAAAGCTGAAGGTCAGCGCGATCAGGTAGAGCATGACTTGCTTGTGGGTGAACACCTCACGAAAGGCGCGCAGGACGGGGCCGGCCTCGAGCGTGCGGCGGTTCTCGGGCGGCAGGGTTTCGGGCTGGCGGAAATACAACCAGCTTGCGGAAACCGTGCCGAACACCAGAAAGCTCCAGAAAATCGCGCGCCAACCGAACAAATTGCCCAGCGTGGCCCCCAGCAAGGGTGCGACGGCGGGAACCAACACGAAAATCATCATCGCCAGCGACATGATGCGCGCCATGTGGCGCCCGGTGTAAAGGTCGCGCACCAAGGCTTGCGACACGACCCGCGGGGCCGAAACGCCGAGGCCCTGAATGAACCGCGCGGCCAGGAGAACCGTCATGCTTTCGCTCATCGCCGCAACGACCGCCGCCACCATATACAGGGCGATGCCGGCCAGGATCAGCTTTTTGCGGCCCAGCGCGTCGGATATCGGCCCCATGACCAAGGTGCCCAGCCCCAAGCCCATGACGAAGATCGTGATCACCAATTGCGCGCTCTGCGGGGTCTCGGGGGCGAGTGCTTCGCCCATCTGCACCAGCAGCGGCAACATGGAATCAATGGAATAGGCCACCGTCGCGAACATCAGCGCAAGGAAGGCCACGAATTCGGCCATCGGCATCGGTTTGATCGGTTTCATGCCTGCGCTGCCAAATCGTCGATGACCTGCACCCAGAATTCGGTCGGGTGCGCGCCGTTCACGACATAGGTGCGGCCGATCAGGAAACCGGGCACGCCCGACAATCCGCGCGCGCGAATATCGGCGTCGCGGGCGCGGATGTCGTCACTGTCAGCGTCGGAGTCCAGCAATCTGGCGATCAGGGTGCGGTCAAGTCCCGATGCCTCGGCGATGTCCAGCAGGACGGTGTGGTCGGAAATATCCAGGCCCTGCACGAAATTGGCCTTGAACAACGCGTTCACGACGGCGTTCTGCCGTCCCTCCAACCCGGCCCAGTGGATCAGGCGGTGCGCGTCCAGGGTCGAGGGTGTGCGCAGGATCTTGGCCAGATCCAGCGGCAGGCCCTCTTCGGTCGCGGCCTCGGAAACCGGCAGATAGGCTTTGACCACCGCGTCGGGCGGGCCGAACTTGGCCTGCAGGTATTCGCGCCGGTCCATCCCCTCGGGCGGCATCGTCGGGTTGAGCATATAGGGGTGCCATTCGATGATGAACGGGTGATCCGGGCGCTGTTCCAGGGCCTTTTCCAGCCGTGCCTTGCCGATATAGCACCACGGGCAGATCGGGTCCGAAAAGATATCAAGCTTGGTCGTCATCGCGGCCCTTCCATCCCGTCCTCAAGGCACGGCGATTGAGTTTGTTGTTGGCCCCTTTGGGCAGGGTTGTCACACGGATATACAGTCTTGGTTGCTTGTAGCGCGCCAATTTGGTCTGGGCATATTGCGCCAAATCCGCCTCGGTCACCGGGTGTCGGGTGTCGACATAGAACAATCCGATCACGTTGACACCCGCGCGCACCGGTAATTCGACCGCCGCGCATTCGGAAATGCCGGGATGACCCTCGAACGCGCATTCCACCTCGATGGGCGACACCCGGTAGCCGCCAGCATTCATCATGTCGTCATCGCGTCCGAGATAGCGAATGGCGCCGTCATCGTCCATCGACACGGTGTCGCCGGTCAGAAACCAGCCGTTGGCAAAGCGTGCGGCGGTTTCCTTGGGGGCGTTGTGATAGCCCAGAAACAGGCCGGGGTCGTCGGCACTGACCGCCAGAACGCCGGGTTCACCGCGTTCGACCGGGGTGTTGTCCGGTCCCAGCACGGCAATGCACCGCCCGGTTTGCGCATAACCGCTGGCCCCGTCACGCTTGGCGTGGTTCGGACCGGTCGAGACATAGGTCGAGACTTCGGACATGCCCAAGGCTTCGAAAATCGGTGTTTTGGTGGCGTTTTCCCATGCGGTGCGTGTGGCGTCGGGCAGTTTCTCGCCCGCCGACAAGCCATGCCGCAGGCGAGGCAACTCAAGGCGCGCAGATTTGAGCATTTGCCGGTAAACGCCTGGCGCCGCAGCGAAAATTGTCGCGTCAAAGCGTTTGAGGAGAAGCGGGAGTTGCACCGGGGCAATGCCCTCGGCGGGAACCAGGGCGGTGGCCCCGATGGCCCAGGGGTCCATCAACCCGGTGCCCAGCGTATAGGTCCAGTTGAAGGCACCCGCGTGCAAAAGGCGATCGTCAGGCGTCAGGCCGTACCAATCCGCCCACATCATGCGCCGCGCCCAGACCGCGCGATGCGCGTGCATCACCGCCCGCGGCGCGCCTGAGGTGCCCGAGGTGAACACCATCGACCCCAGCCGATCAGGGTCGCCCATGTGCCACGCGCAATCCGGCAGGTCGCGCCATTCGCGCAGGGTTGCAACGTCGATGACCGGTGCGGCGTGATCCGGCAGCGCCACGCCTTTGGCCGCGATGATCGCCGCCGGGTTCATGGGCGCGGTCATGGCGGTGATTTCAACCTCGGTCAGTTGCGATGAGGTCGGCACGGGCACCAAGCCGACCGCCAGCGCCCCCAAATAGGCGAGCGGAAAATCGACGGTATTGCCCAGCCGCAGCAGGATCACGTCGCCGGGGTGAAACCCGGCCCGCAAAAAGCCGGTTCCAATGCCCCGAACCGCCTTGATCAGTGTCGCGTAGGACCAGCGCTCGGCCCGCGTCAGGCCAACGATTTGCAAGGCGATCTTGTCCGGGGTTTGCGCGCCGGCGGACAGCACATACGCCGCCGTGTTGAAGGGCGTCGGACAGGGCGCAAAGGGGCCGGTATTGATTAACGCGTGCATGAAATCTGAGATATCCCCGCAGCGCCGTCAGGGCAAGAGCGCGCATCTGCCGATCGCACGCGACGTCAGAGCCTCGACATTTGCGGGTGAATGGCGCAAAACGCGCCGATCCTACTGCGGTGGCGTTTTATCATGGCTAATTTGTCGAACCCGACCATCATTCGCATCGCGCGCGAAAGCGGCGAAGAGGCTCTGGCCAGCCCGATTGATCTGGCTGAGCGGGTCCGTACGCTGCGCAAAGAGCGCGGCTGGACCTTGGAGCAGGCCGCGCAAGCTGCGGGTCTGGCGCGCTCCACCCTGTCAAAGATCGAAAACGGCCAGATGTCGCCGACCTATGACGGGCTGAAGAAACTGGCCGAGGGGCTGGGGATCTCGGTGCCGCAACTGTTCACGCCGCCCAAGAACGCAGCGCCGGGGGGCCGGATGACGACCACGCTGCACGGACAGGGCGAGAGCCACGTCACCACGACATATGAACATGAGCTCTTGGCGGGTGGGTTGACGCGAAAAGCGATGCTGCCCTACCGCGCCCGCATTCACGCCCGCAAGTTCGAGGATTTCGACGGCTGGGTGCGCCACGATGGCGAAGAATTCCTGTATGTCTTGACCGGCCAAATCCGATTGTTCACGGAGTTTTATGCGCCGATTGATATGAAACGGGGCGACAGCGCGTATTATGATGCCTCGATGGGGCACAATGTGGTCAGCCTCAGTCCAGAGGATGCGACAATTCTGTGGGTGACATCCCTGTCGGGTTAGTGGCCAAACCAACCGCGCACGGCGTTGGCCCCACCCGAGATATCACGCCCCACACCCTCGACGGTGTTGCACGCTGCAAGCGCGAGCACGGAAATCGTGAGGCAAAGCCAAAGGCTGCGTTTCATTCCTGATACCACCATACCTCGGGCAAGAACCCGGTCCAGTCCCCATATATGGGCAAAACATCAGGAAAGTGCAAGCCTTGAGCAATGGCGAGGCGGCTTTCGGGCGCATACCAGAAGGGAATGACGTAGCGCCCCGCCATCAAAACCCGGTCGAGGGCTTGAACTGCGGCGACGAAATCTGCCTGGCTTCGGGCCTCGACCATGGTGCTGATCAGTGAGTCCACGGCCGGCAACTCGACGCCCGCCCAATTGCGTGAGCCCGGTTGTGAGGCGCCCTCGCTGCCCCAGTACAAGATTTGTTCGTTGCCCGGTGACAGCGACATGGCGCGCAGCAAATAGGTCATGTCAAAGTCAAAATCATTCGTGCGTTCAACATATTGCGCGGCATCAATGACGGTCAGGCGGGCCTCGATCCCCAGCCGCCGCACCGCTTCGATAAAGCTGTTGGCAATCGCCTGCTGCTCGGCTGAACCTTGGAGCAGCAGGATCTCGAAGGTGAAGGCCTCGCCGGCGGCATTGCGCAACACGCCCCGGTCATCGGCGGTCCAACCCGCGTCGTTGAGCAGGCGCATCGCTGCCCGCATCGTCCGTCGATTCGAGCGCGCGTCACTGACCGGCAGGCTGTACCCCTCCAGCGCGCCCGCGGGCAGGTCGGCGGCGAAAGGCTCGAGCAAGGCGCGTACGGCCCCTTCGGCAGGGCCTGGCCGCGGGGCCAGCGCCGAATTGCCGAAATAGGATTGGATGCGCGGTTCGTGCCCGCCGTTGACCGTGTCGTTGATCTGCTCGAAGTCAAAGATCTGGATCAATGCCTCGCGCACGCGCCAGTCGCGGAACCGGCTCTGGCGGGTGTTGAAGACGAAACCGCTCATGCCCGAGGGGCGCTGATGCGGCACCTCGACGCGCCGGATACGACCATCGGCAAGCGCCGGAAAGTCATAGTTGTCTTGCCAGCGCGCGGCATTGGGCTCGCGCCAGACGCTGACGAGTCCGGCCTTGAACGCCTCAAACGCGACGGAGGCATCGCCGAAATACTCATATCGGATTTCATCGAAATTGTGCTGACCCCGGAAAAACGGCAGGTCGGCCACCACCAATCGGGATTTCGCGCAAATGTGATCGAGCGCCCCGGATCAACCGCCGCCACGACATAAGGGCCAGAACCGATGACCGGGACCAGCGACAATTCATCAAACCTGCGCCCACCGGCAAGCGTGTCAAACTGCGCTCGCTGCAAGATCGGGCGCAGCCCCAGCAGCAGCGGCAACTCCCGGTCTGGTTCCGTAAATGTGAACCGCACACGGCGTTCGCCGGTTTGCTCCATCGACGCAATCTTGGACCAGATATTCTGATAGCGGGGGTGGCCTTGCGTGCCGAGGGCCTCGAATGACCACATCACATCGGCAATCGTCACCGCGCTTCCATCCGAGAATCGGGCCCCCTCGCGCAGGGTGAATTCCACGAATCGGCGCGAATCATCCGTCTCAACAGTTTCGGCCAACACCCCGTAAAGGGTGAAAGGTTCGTCATAGCTGCGCCCCAGCAGCGACTGTGTGGTCAGCAGATTGACCCCCCACGGAGCGGTGCCGCGCAAAATGAAGGGGTTGAGCGAATCAAACCCGCCGATCTCGGCAAAAGTCACGCGCCCGCCCTTCGGCGCATCCGGGTTTGCGTAGGGTAAAGACACGAAATCTTGTGGTAGGGCCGGGTCGCCATACATAGCGATGCCATGACGCGGTTGCGCGGTTGCGACGTCGGCAAACCCGGTTAACAGAGCCAAGGCAGACAGGGCAAAGGCGATATTTGCGAGGGTGCGACGGGATAATGTATACATCCGGGAAACAATCCTCTGTGCTGGGGCGAACAAGACCCTCGTAGCCGTGTAAGCCCGAGTAATCAAACTTTTAGCTTGGATAGCTCAGAGGAAAGGTCTATAAGTATCTCACTGCTCGATAGGTTTCTTGCCTGTATGAAACCTGCCTCAACGACTTGCGCCCGCCTTGTGCGGGCGTTTTTTTTGGCACTGGCCATTGTCGCTGACCGCAGTATTCTGCACCTGCAACATTCGCAAGTGAGAGAACCACCACCATGACACATCTCAAAGGGCGCCGGGCCATCGTGACCGGGTCGAATTCTGGAATCGGATTGGGCATCGCCGAGGCCCTGGCAGCCGCAGGCGCGGATGTGGTCCTGAACTCGTTCACCGACGCCGCCGAGGACCACGCCCTGGCCGCGGACATGGCCAAGCGTCACGGTGTTGCCGTGACCTATATTCAGGCGGATATGTCCAAGGCCGATCAGTGCCGCAGTTTGATCGAGCGCGCCGGGGGTTGCGATATCCTGGTCAACAACGCGGGCATTCAATACGTTGCCAAGATCGAAGAGTTCCCCGTCGAAAAATGGGACGCGATCATCGCGATCAACATGAGCTCGGCGTTTCATTGCACCGCCGCCGCCTTGTCGGGCATGTATGCCAAGGGCTGGGGCCGGGTGGTGAACGTCGCCTCGGCTCATGGGTTGACGGCGTCCCCGTTCAAATCGGCCTATGTCGCGGCCAAGCACGGTGTCGTTGGCCTGACCAAGGTGACGGCGCTGGAAGCGGCGGGTAAGGGCATTACCTGCAACGCCATCTGTCCGGGCTATGTGCTGACGCCGATCGTGGAAAAGCAGATCCCCGATCAGATGAAGACGCACAACATGGACCGCGAAACGGTGATCAAAGAGGTGATGTTGGCGCGCCAACCGTCGGGCGAGTTTGCGACAACGGAACAGGTCGGTGGCATTGCCGCGTTCCTGTGTTCGGCGGCTGCGGATCAGATCACCGGCACCACGATCTCGGTCGATGGCGGCTGGACGGCGCTGTAAGCCTGCACAAGGCGACGCGTGCGTCGCCTTGTTCCCCTGATCACACCGGAAGGCCCCGACATGGACACCAAGCGAATCAACCTTGCGCTGCAAGGCGGCGGGGCGCATGGCGCGTTCACCTGGGGGGTGCTGGACCGGCTGCTCGACGAGGACTGGCTGGAGTTCGCGGCGATCACCGGCACTTCGGCCGGTGCGCTCAATGGAGCGGCGCTGAAAGCGGGTCTGGTGGTCGGCGGACGCGAGGGTGCCCGCGCAGCGCTCAGGGCTCTGTGGGAACGTGTCGCAGGGGTTGGCGATCTGAGCGCCGTCGGATGGTTTCGGCCCTTCATGGCCTCGGCGCCGTTTGTCACGCGCCTCAGCGAAGCGATCATGCCGCTCTCGCCGCTCAACTTGATGTCGCAGGTGATCAGCCCCTATGATTGGGGTCCGCTCTGGCGCAATCCCTTGGCACCGGTGGTCGAGGCGCTGTCGCTCGACGAGGTCTGCGCCGACAAGGGGCCAAAGCTGTTCGTCGCGGCGACAAATGTGCATTCGGGCAAGGTTCGGGTCTTTTCCGGCGACGAGGTTACCCACGACGCGATCCTTGCCTCGGCCTGTTTGCCAACCGTTTTCCGGGCCGTTGAAATCGACGGCGAGGCCTATTGGGATGGCGGCTATTCTGGCAATCCGTCGTTGCATCCGCTCTATGATCCGGCCTTGCCCGACGATGTCTTGATTGTGTCCATAAATCCGATGTACCGGCCCAATACGCCCAACAGCGCGCCAGAAATCTTGAACCGGATCAATGAGATAAGTTTCAACTCGGCGCTATTGCGAGACCTGCGCGCGGTTGCTTTCGTCAAGCGATTGATTGCCGAAGGCACCATTACCCGGGGCGCGATGAAGGATGTTCTGGTGCATTTTGTCGCCGATGACGATCTGATGCGTCGCCTGTCGGTGCGGAGCAAATCGACGCCCACGCCCTTGTTGATCGACACGCTTTTCAACGCGGGGCGCGCGGCGGCGACCGGATTTCTTGAGGCCCATGCCGATGACATTGGCATCCGTGGCAGCGTAGACTTGGCCGAGATGTTTGGCTGAGCGCCTAGCGTTTGCGATTGGCGCCGCGCAGTTTGCCGGAGTTGTCCGGGTCCGGGACCACCAGCCCGGCCGAGATCACCAGTTTCGCGGCATCCTCGATGGACATGTCCAGCAAGACGATTTCGTCCTCAGGGACGAACAGCAGAAATCCGGAGGTCGGGTTCGGCGTCGTCGGCAAAAACACCGAAATCAGCTTGGAGTTGGTGTCGAGTTTGCGAGTGATCTCGCCTTTGGTGTCGGTTGAAACGAAGGCCACAGCCCAAATACCGCGGCGCGGATATTCCACCAGACAGGCTTTCTTGAATGATGTGTTCCCGCTGGCAAAAACGGTTTCGGCGATCTGTTTGAGGCCATTGTAGATCGAGCGCACCACCGGCATCTGCGCGACCAGGTTTTCGCCCCAATGGATGAGGCTGCGTCCGATATAGCCCTTTGCCAGCCAACCGACGATCAGCGTGAAGGCCAGAAAGATCAAAAGCCCAAGACCGGGTATGTCGAATCCGGTCAGTTGTGGTGGGAAAATTCGCTGGGGGATCAAGGGCATGACCCGGCTGTCGACAAATTCGACAATGGTCACAATCAACCAGATGGTCAGCACAGCGGGGGCGACAATCACCAACCCGGTCAGGAACGAGGCCCGCAAGCCTGCGAAGAGCCCGCGACGCTGCGGACGGGGAGCTGGGGACATGTGCGATTGCGGCCAATTATAAGGAAATCTTGAATGTATCTAGGGAGCCACGCAAACCGATGCAAGAGGCTCCCTGGAACAAAAAGAGTTACCGCGTGGCGCTGAGTTCCTTGGCGATTGCCGAGGCAAGTCGCGCATTGTTCAGGACCAGCGCGATATTCGCATCCAGCGAGCGACCTTTGGTGTGTTCGAAGATCCGATCCAGAAGGAAAGGTGTCACCTCTTTGGCGCTGATGTTTTGCGCTTCGGCCTCGGCCAAGGCGGCCTCGATGACCGGCACGATCTCTTCACGCGGGATTTCAGCGTCTTTCGGGATCGGGTTGGTCACCAATTGCCCGCCCTTGAGGCCCAGTACCGCGCGCATTTTATGCGAGGCGGCGATCTCGGCGGCCGTGTCCATGCGCAGCGGCGCTTTCAGATGCGACTCGCGAGACCAGAATGCAGGGATGCTGTCCTGGCCCACTGAAATCACCGGAACGCCCATGGTTTCAAGAACTTCCATGGTCTTTGGAATATCCAGGATTGCCTTGGCGCCGGCCGCAACGACGGTGACCGCGGTCTGCGAAAGCTCTGACAGGTCGGCGGAAATGTCAAAACTGGTCTCGGCGCCGCGATGGACGCCGCCGATGCCGCCGGTGGCGAACACGTCGATCCCGGCGAGTTGGGCGCAGATCATCGTGGCGGCAACCGTCGTGGCCCCGGTGCGGCGCATCGCGACACAAGCCGCCAGATCCGCGCGGCTGAGTTTCATCACGTCCTTGGCCTGACCCAAAGCCTCCAGCTGGTCGGCCTCAAGCCCGATGTGGATTTGGCCATTCATCACGACAATCGTGGCCGGAACCGCGCCTGATTTGCGCACTTCCTCTTCGACAGCACGCGCGGTCTCGACATTCTGGGGCCAGGGCATGCCGTGGGTGATGATCGTGGATTCCAAAGCCACAATCGGGCGCTTTTCGGCGCGCGCGGCGGCAACTTCGGCGGAATAGGTCAGGGGCAATGTCATAGGGTTTCCTCTTCAAAGGCGACGTAGGCGGCAGCCGCGGCTTGCGCGCGCGAAAGAGCCGCGTCGCGGGCGGCCCCTTGGCTTTCGGCAAAAATATGCGCGGCCATAAAGGTATCTCCGGCGCCGGTAATGCGCCGCGCGGCGACGACGTGTGAGGCCTGTGTCAATGTGGGCTGATCGCGCATGGCGTCCGAGGCATCGCGCGCGCCATCGGTGACAAGCGCCCGGGCCGCACCGGCGGCGACCAAGCCGGTGGCGGCCTCGGCGCTGGTGGCGAAGTCTGCGCCGCAGATCAACCCGGCCTCCTGCCGGTTGACGTACAGGGTAGCCCCCGGATGGCGCATCACCGAGATCAAGCGCTCGGCCTTGCCCGGGCCCGCCGACGCAAGCCGCAGCGAGGCCGCAACGAACAAGGGGGAGGTCGCGATCTCGGCCAGCAGCGTTGCGGTCAGATTTCCATCCAGCGCAATCTGCCCGCGCCACGGCTCTGCGGCACGGCCCAGCCGCCCGTCAGACAGCGGCGCAAGAATCGCGTCGCCGGCGGTCTCGAGGGAATGCGCGTCCGCAATGGCCCCGACAAGGCCGTTACAATCTTCAATCGCCAGATAACGATCCGTCGGCAACCCCTTGTCGCGATGGACAAAATCCGTGTTGACCCCCAAGGCTTGCGTCGCGGCCACAAGGTCGTGTCCCTCCGGGTCCAGCCCGATCGCCGTCAACACGGCGGGGTGCATCCCAAACCGCGCGAGGGTCATGGCAATATTCATGGCAACACCACCCGGAAGGCGCGAAATATGCCCCGCCATGTCGCTGCGCGTGCGCAAATCCGAGTCCGTACGGCCGATGATGTCCCACAACACCGATCCAATGCACAAAATGTCTGGTTTTGACTTCATTTGACGCGAAAGCTCACAACTAGGGCGCGGTCTGCGGCGTGATCTGGGTCCGTATCCTTGGCGGCTTCGCCGTAAATCGGCACCGCGTCAAGCGAAAGCTGCGCGATTTCAGCGTGTAAGGCGTCGAATGCGGCTTGGAATCCCCTGCGGTTCCAAATCGCCTGATTGACCGACAGGACGAACAGCGCGCCCGGCTTTGCACAGGCTATCAAGGGTCGCAATGCTTCGGGTCCGACATGGCCCTGCGTGAAGGTGCCAGAGCTGACGATTCCAGCATAGCGGGTCTTGTGCGGTATCGATTTGGTGATATCGGCCTCGATCAGATCGCGGTAGAGACCCTTGGCCTTGGCGCGGTTCAACATTTCAGTGGAGAGATCAACAGCGTCAATTGCACCGGTGAAGCCCATGCCCCGCAGGGCGGCCCCCAAAAGACCCGTTCCGGCGCCGACGTCGAGCACGTCGCCCGGCGCAGGATCGGCACGCAGATATGCGGCAGCAACCTCGACCGGCAATCGATAGGCCATCGTGGCCGCGAATTCGGCGTCGTAGGTCTGCGCCCATTCCGCGTAAAGACGCCGACAATCCTCGGGTCCGTTCAGCGCATAAGCACCGATGAGAGATGCGTTATTCATGGTCGAATAGAGGCACGCACGGTCATCAATGTCCAGTGGTTCGATGTGCAATCAAGTCCGCCAATGGCCGATTCCGTGCTTGTGTGGAAAGGGCAAATTGGTTGAAACGCGCGCGTCGTAGTCGGCCTGCGACAGGAACCGCATCCCCGGCGCTTCCATCGGGTCCCGGCTGGCGGCATAGGCCTCGAGCGTTACCTGTGCCGGGCCACTATCCCACCAGGCATAGGGGCTTGAGGTTTGACGCAAACGGGCAGAAATGCGCGCGTGCAGGCGACGAAACAGCGCAAGACCGGGCCGCGCGGCGAGGAAGTTGTTTGCAACGGTGCCGTGCCCGACCTCGATCACCAAAACCGCGCGTGCGTCTTTGAGCCACGGCGTCACCGGGGCGCGGGGATATTCATCAAGATCCGCGAAAAGCCCGCCTGCAACCGCCATATACGCGACCCGAAACAGATCCGCCCGCAAGGCCGGTTGTGCGAGTCGGTCGAACAGCGCCGAAAGATCGGGCGCATTGACCTGCAACCACCGTGCCGCCTCGGGCGCGTCAAAAACGGTCTGCGCGAAATCCGGGTGCTGTGTCGCCCATTGTCTGACGCCGCGCTCCACCGGGGCGCTGCGTTTTCCCTCCCAGTAATGCGCGAGGGTCTGGGGGATGGGCGGCGCATCAGGCGTGGGCGAAAAGACCGGTGGCACAAGGGCCAGGGACCGTGCCGCCAGTCCCGGAGATTGCGAGTCCGCCAGCCCCTTTTCGATTGCGGTCTGGGCGTCCTCTACAATGAGGTCGCGCAAGTCCGGGCTTGGCTCAATGCCCGTTTGCGCGGTCTTCAGCGTGCGAAACTGCGCGAGGTACTCAAGGGACTCTGCGTATTCGCCGTCAAGAAAGGCCGCGCGCGACGCATTCAGGAGCAATCCCATGCGCGTCGGACCCCGTGCGAGCGCCGGGGCAAGGACGTGTCGAGCGGCGGCTATGTCGCGGCGTGCCAAGGCGATCTCGGACGCCCAATAGGCATGGTCGGCCTGATGGGGCCATTGCGCGGGAACCGGGCCGAGCGCGGCCTCGGCTTGCGCCAAATCTCCGCATCGCAGGTGAAATTCACCCATCCGAAGTCGCGCCCAATGCCTGCCATCCGGTGTTTGTGGGAGACGCGCGAGGCGCAGGGTTTGTACGGCAGCTTCTGGCAAACCAAGACGCGCGAGAGCCGTGGCAGACACCATTGGATCCGGTGCATCGGCGCTATGTTGATCCGCGAGCGTATCCCAATCTTGCAACAACTCCCGTGCGTTATAGTAGAGACTTCTGAGTGTGGGGTTAAGGGGATAAAGCCGATGCGCTGCAACCGCAAAATGTAAGACATTCAGATGGTCGGGGTTGGTTTGCGCCGATGCCTCTTGCAACAAGCACCGGATATGCTGCGCAAGTTGCCGCGGCGTCCATTCCCATGGCGTCGCCGGATCGGTGGACTGCGACAGCAAATTCCGGGCGCGTTGGTAATCACCCTGCTCAAGGAACAGGCGGATTTTCAGGGCAATACCCTCGGGATGTTCCGCGCCGCACCGCAGTTCATAGGCCTGCATCATCTGTGCCGCCATGCCGAAATCGCGCTCGACGATGCAAACGTCAATCAACCACGACCACAACGCAGTCATTGCCGGGAGCGAGGCCTTCTCGAGGTCCACCCGTCGGCGCAGCGCCTGTGCACCGTCGATGCGCCAGGTCTGCAAAAGCGACAGGCGCACGCCCTCGGGCCCCGGTATGCGCTCGGCGGTGTCACCACTCAAGATCGCCAACTCGGCGCGTGCCACGCGATCTGCGTGGAAAGTAACCGAGCTGGGGTCAAGTTTTGCAACCGTGTCGCGCGCAAGCGCCGTCTCACCCCGCCTCCACGCGGCCCATGCCACGCAAGAATATCGACGGTTTTGCGTAAGAACGGTCCGGTGCAGGTGATCCAGTGCGTCGCGTGGATTGGCTGAGGTTTCCAGAGCCAAGACCGCCATGTCGATCGACCAGGGCCAAAGGATCAAGGCCTTTTGCGTCGCCAGAGGGGTTATGATCCCGTGTGAGGAGTAGCGCGTAAGGGTCTTTAAACACGCAGAATAATCGGATTGGTCCGTCAGTGAATCGGCAAGTCTGCGATCCAGGTCGCCGGACTCGACCACATGTCCGAGCCACAGGGCCTTGGCAAGTGCGTGGTCCATCTCGCTAGGCCTCAAGCAATCGTGCGCCTTCGGTAAATCGCATGTTGAGCGCGGAGTCGACCCCAACGCGCGTTTCCCACGTCAGACCTTGCAGGAACATCAAGACCGAACGCTCCATCGGGAATTGTTCGCTTGCCCAGACACGTTTGTTCATCATCGCCGAAAACCCCTTGGCGGCGGCGCCGGTGATCGCGTCCTGTTCCAGATCGAGCGCCTTGAAAATCTCGGCGACACTGTCCTCCCGGTTGGTATGAAAATCTTCATAGTTGATCAGCATCATGTCCGGATACTGTACCCGCCACGCGGCGATATTCTTGAGATATTGCCCATGCAGCGTCAATCGAGCCTCTTTGGCGAACTCGAAGAACCGGTCATTCAAAGCCAGTGGCGTCGAATACCCATTGCCGTAATGCCACAAGATATGCATCCGCAGCGCAGACACCGCGCGGGCCAAGGGATCACGCAGGATATAGATGACCTTTGCCGATGGGTTCAGCGATTTGCACTCGGCGATTTGGCTGTCAGACAAATAGGCATATTCGGGCGTGAAATCCATTGTCAGACAATCGGCGCGGGGCGGTGTCATCAGTTGACGATACCATGCAACTCCGCGGTGGTGGTTCCAGTCCCAGAAATGGGCTTCCTTGTCGGTTGAGGTTATCGGTTCGGAATCCGCAAAAGACCAGGTTTGGGGGTGAAAATTCAGAACGGAATGAAGCCAGCTTGTCGAGCCTTTCTGGCATCCGATGCACAGGATATCCGTGATGTTCTCGCGCTCACTCATGGCATTGCCTCGCAGAGCAATCGACCCTCGTCAAAGGTCATGCCGAGTTCAGATTTCTGCCTGCTCGTTTTTCAGGCCATGTGACGCCTTGCAGGAAATGCAGGCAATCGGCATCAAGCTGATAGGCGGGCGTTTTCCACACGACATCTTTGGCGCGGTGTTCGATCTCGAGTTTGACGTGATCCGGCAAGTCTCTGGTATTCAGTGCACAATGATCAAATATCTTTGCCAGGGTTTGCATCGGGGAATCGCGCAGGTCTTCGAAATTGATCAACAAAAGGTTCGGATACTGGCGCCGCCAGCGCTTTGCGTTTCTGGCATAAGCGCCTTGCTCCCAAAGACGGGCGTTTTTGCACCGCTCCAGAAAATCGCGCCCGAACGTAATGGTGTGACTGTCGGGCGACTGGCCGTTTGTCGCCCACATGGTGCGCATCCGAATGGCGGATATGGCGCGCGCCAGCGGATCTCGAAGGATATAGATGACCTTTGCGGTTGGATTGATGGCCCGGCATTCTGCAATCTGTGCATCTTTGAGAAAGGCATATTCAGGCGTAAAATCAAGGCTTTGATGGTCATCGTCAAGAGGGCGCATGAGGACGCGGTACCAATCGTCGCCGCGGTGTCTGTTCCAGTCCCAGTAATGCGCTTCCTTTGACGTTGAGGTAACGGGATCGAAGTTTGGAAAGGCCCAGGTATCCGGATGCGCCGAGAGAACCCGATGCAGCCAGCTTGTCATCGCCCGTTGCGCCCCGATACAGAGGATGTCCGCCGCGGAGTCCCGGGTCATGACGCCCGCTTTTCCGCCAGGTCGGACAGGTCCGACGGCAATGGCCAGCGGGCCTGATAGGCGCGCAGATGATGGGAAAGGCGGTCCGGGTCTTTTGCCGCGATCGAGGCTTCGACTGCCTTGCGACGGCGGTAGGGGTTTTCGCCCGCCAGAAGGGCGGTTTCAAAGCACGCCAATGCAAGCAGGTTCTCTCCCGCGCGCAGGCAAAGGTCGCCGATCATGCGCAAGGCATAGCCCGCGCTGCCGGGTTTGTCGTCCTGAAATCCCGGCGCTGCAATCCTTGCCTGCATGGCGGGCTGCAAAATCCGGGCTATCGCCACACCGCGATCCAGACGGTTGAAATCAAAGACGGGGGCGACAGAGGCGGCGACCTGGCTGGGGTCGCGCGTAAAATGCTCGGGGTCTTGAGCCAAGCGGTTCTGCATGTGATGCGCGGCCATATCGGCGACTTGCCAAGTGCGCAGAAACTCCAAATACAAGAAAACGTCGAGTGGATTGCTGGCGTCGATGGCCGCAGGCCAGTGGGTCATGTCGTTCAGTGACAGGGTCTGGCCGAGAACCGGGTCCTGCACCTGTTTTTGCGCGCGATGCATCAGCGCCTGAGCGTCCCGGTGCAAATGTGGCTCGAAATCCGTGACGTCTGCGGTGTCGCCGTCGCCCGTGATCATGGCGATACATCGGAATCGCGCCCGTTTCTGACTGTGATCCTCAAGGCGCAAAAACACATCAATCCGATCCTGGCAGCGCAGGGCGATTTCACTCGGATCTGTGTCAAACATCTGCGGGCACCTCTTTCAAAGGCGGCTGACGACGAGGTCGCGGCAGCTCAAGCGGAAATTCTGGGCTTGACGGGGGAGAACGATGGAGAGTTTTGGCGCAGCGCCTTTGCGCAGCAAGGAGGCGGGAAAATCACGCACGATTTTGACCGACCCGCCGGGCGGGCAGGAATGAACGTGGGATTCGTCAAAGGACGATGTCTTTCGGCCCAGTTTGTCACGGTGGGTGGATGATAGCCCGGTCTGGAACAAATATCCATCCGAGGCGCTCAGGATCAACTCGCAGCGCAACCAACCTTCGGTGTCGCCAAGACCCGCCAGGGACAAATCCAGCGCCGTGTGATCCAGTGTTTTCGGAACCTGCAACACCATGCGGCGCTGCGACGGCGAGGCATGAAAGAGGATCCCCGGTTGATCGTCTGACATTTCCAGCGTGAACCGATCGAGAAACGGATGGGTCGAGGACAGGACATAGCCACGATCCTTCTCTCCGACCGCGTCCCAGAGCGACCAGACGCGTTGCTTTGGCGGGGCTTCCACCTCTTGCATCGGGGCGACGGCGCCCAGCCGCGCCTCCAGGCTGTCGATGCGCGCGCGCAGCGACACGGCTTCGCCATTGAGCTTGTGCCACAAGGCGCTGGTCTCGTCGTTGAGCTCCTTGATGATCGTTGCCGAGGATGCGCGGATCAGATCGCCGGCCAGGCGCGATGACAACGGGCCATCCTTGGCGTCGCCGATGGGTGAGTTGACCTCGATTTTCGCGAGGTCGGAATACAAGCGCCAGTCATAGGACGGATTGTCCAGCGTATTCATCGCGATGGTTTGCGTTTGATCGCCGGAACGGCGGATGCGGCGATGGTGAAACGCCAAGGGTTTGTCCAGCACCGCAAGCCGCCAATGCTGCAAGAACCGCGTCATGAAGGCGCGATCCTCCATCACGCTGAAATCAACCGGAAAGCCGCCGACGTACAGGACGGAGTCGCGCTTCAGCATCCATTGAACCGGATAGAGATCGTGGCGATAGGTTGCGTAGGCGATCGGGTTGATGAAGAAGTCCTTGCGCTTGAACGCATGTGGCAGGTCTTCTGATCCCAGCGGGATGATTTTTTCTTCACCGTTCTCAACGATGATGTCCTCTCGCACTGCCGTGACCAGCGCCGCCACGCCGCCCAGATCGGCCGCAAGGGGCAGGGTGCGATCATAAAGATCAAGCGCTTCTTCAAGGAATGACGGCTCCCATGTGTCATCGTCGTCGAGACAACAGACAAACTCCGTTTCAAGCGCGCGTGCAGCGATATTGAAGGCCTCTGAGCGCCCGACGGATTTTGGAAGCGACTTCACGGTCATGCGACCACTGTCGAACGGGGCGCTCAATCCGGCATCCGCAATGGTTTTGATCAACAATTCCGCATCGCCGCCGTCGTTGACCAGCATGACCTTCCATGTCGTAGATGTTTGATCCAACACGGATTTCAGCGCGCGCGTGACAAACAGCGGGCGATCCTTTGTGCGTATCACAACACCAATGCGAGGCAGACTCATGAGCGAACAATCCTGAAGACGGTACATAATTCATGGAAAGACCTAGCGCAGCGACCGTTATCCGTAAATTGCAAAACGCAAGATGTGGGGCAATCGGATATTCGGGCGCAAAAACGCCGCCCTCATGATTGTTGCGAGGGCTTGGCGTATCAGCTAGACTGAATGCAATTCCTGCGGGTGGTAGCGGAATGAAACGTGAACAAGTTATTGTTTCTGGTGGAGGGAAAATAGTGTTACACATATTTGGTCGCCGTGTTTCACGGCAGATACTTTCAGCAAGTGTTGCTTTTGTTGTGGCGTCTTCAGGGGCTTATGCTCAGGTTTCGTCACCTGAGCGCGGGCCCCAAATGGCGCCCCTGACCTCTGCGCAAATTGCGCACATGCTTGAGACCTCGATCCCGATGGAGCGAGTCTTGCCGCGCAATCCGCTTGAAAGTTCGGGTGGCGCGAACTCAGGGCGGTGGTGGTATTGGCTCACAACTTGGGAGCGTTCCGTCTGCGCCAAACGCAAACCCGAGTTTGCCCATTGGCAGTTCGGGCGGTGTGGCGTCAGGCGCGCCACAGGTTACGCAAGCACATCAAGGTATTGTCGAGCGTGTCGGGCGCCGCTTTACCAACATGTATTCGGATCTGACCCCCCCAACGAGCGAAATCGAAAGCCAGTCTGGCGAGATCAGCGCACAGAATTATGGCATTAACAACCGCGATACCTGGTATCATTTCAACGACTCGTTGGTGGTGCCGTATCCCATTTACTACGCGCCATATCGGTCGACAGGGCGCTATGTCTTTGTGGCCGCGGATGGTCTGACTTACCATTGCACAGCATCACTCATTAACCAGACGATTCTGGTCACGGCGGGCCATTGCGTGCACAATGGCAACGGTTCGGCCTCGGGATGGAACACGAGTGGCGTCTTCTATCCGGCGTATAGCAATCGCTATAGTGCGTCTGAGCAGCGCTATGGCTCTTGCCAGGTGACGTCGCTGACAACCACAACTGGTTGGTACAATAACGGCGCACTGAATGAAGGCGAAGATGTCGCTTTGGCCCTGTGTGGTCGTTTGTCCGGCGCAGGGTGGGGCTATGTGAACAATCGGTTCCCCGGCCAAGTCCTCGGGTATTATGGGTTCTGCTATAGTAACTGCGTAATGGGATACAATTTCCTGACCCAATTGGGCTATCCCGCGAACTACTATCGCGGTTTGCACATGACAGAAGGACAACATATGGCCGAAACTGCGATGAGCGGCGGACCTGATTATGTGTTCGGCTCGGGAATGCAGGGCGGATCCAGCGGCGGGCCTCAGATTCAAAACATCGGTCTGCTGTGGGACTTGGCGTCAGATCGCGGCCAAAACACGCAGCGCAATGTCATTTATGCTGTGACGTCCTGGGGCTATACCAACCAATCGATCAAGCTTCAGGGCGCCTCACCATTGAGCGGAGATCAAAATCGCAACGATTTTGTGGCCATGTTCAATCAGATTTGTGCGCTGTCGCGTGCGACCTATGGCAACTCGACGTGCCAGCTGATGTAATCCCAAAAGATACCGGACGGGCCTGAGCATACCGCTCGGGCCCTTTCAATCGACCCGGTCGTCTGAAGGTTCTTCCAGAGCATCCACTTGACTTTCCATAGCTCATGACCGATAGAACCCGCGCAAGCCCCGCACATTCGTTGCGGGGTCTGTGCATTTTCAACATCCCCTCGAACGCGAGGGGCGCAGTTCGACGGCGGCAACAGCCACAAACACCCGGCAACGGGGGCCACAGGACGCGGGCAATACGAAGGAAAACAGGACGATGTTTGCAGTCCTCAAAACTGGTGGCAAGCAGTACCGTGTTCAGTCGGGAGACGTCTTGCGCGTCGAACGTCTGGCGGCCGATGCTGGTGAAACCGTGCAGTTCAACGAAATTCTGATGGTTGGTGGCGACGAGACCGTGATCGGTGCTCCGCTTGTTGCGGGCGCGGCTGTTCAGGCTCAGGTCATCGACCAGATCAAGGGTGACAAGGTCATCCACTTCGTCAAGCGTCGCCGCAAGCACAGCTCGCAGCGCACCAAGGGACATCGTCAAAAGCTGACGCTGGTTCGTGTGACCGATATCCTGTCCTCGGGCGCGGATGCGTCGGGCGTCAAAGCCGCGATCGGCTCTGGCTCGGTTTCGGGTGCGGCGCTGGCTGCCGGCGCTTCTGCGGCCGTTTCGGCACCAAAGGCTGCCAAGAAGGCACCGGCCAAAGCTGCTGCTGCACCCGCCGCAGAAGTCGCGGCAGTGCGTCCGGCAAACCTGCTGACCGAAGCTCGTGGTGGCGTGGCTGACGATCTGAAAAAGATCTCGGGCGTCGGGCCGAAGCTTGAGGGCACGCTGCATGAAAATGGTGTCTTCCATTTTGATCAGATCGCGGCCTGGGACGAAGCCGGCATTGCCTATATGGATGACAAGCTGTCGTTCAAAGGCCGTATCGCGCGTGACAATTGGATCGAACAGGCCGCTACTTTGGCCGCTGAGAAGGAGTAACACCTCATGGCTCACAAAAAAGCAGGCGGTTCATCCCGCAACGGTCGCGACTCAGTCGGACGTCGCTTGGGCGTGAAATTGTATGGTGGTCAGTCGGTCATCGCTGGCAACATCATCGTGCGTCAACGCGGCACCAAGCACTGGCCGGGCGAGGGCGTTGGCATGGGGCGTGATCACACGCTGTTCGCACTGTCGGACGGCCAGATCTCGTTCACCAAGGGCCTGAAAGGGCGCAGCTTCGTGTCGGTCGTCCCGGTAGCCGAGGCCGCCGAGTAACACACGGATTTAACATTTCGCTGTTACAAGGGGCCGGTCAGGAAACTGCCGGCCTCTAACTTATTCAGCCAACAAGGCTTGTCCAACAGAGCAGTCAAGTACACCGCCATGCCCGTGAAGACCCCAAGCGACCGCACGCAACCCGTGATAACGTCTGAACGGCTGGTTTTGCGACCATTGCGCGCCGATGACGTGGCTCTGCTCGCCAAATATTCATCCGACAAGAGGGTCGCCTTTGGAACGCGGTCAATTCCGCACCCCTTGCCACCTGAGGCAAGTGCGACCTTTATCAACGCCGCAATGGCCGATGACCGTGAAGAAGACGTTTGGGCCATTGATGGCACAGAGACGTATGGTGTTTCGCTGCTGGGGGTGATCTCGCTCAAGGCGCTGGACCGCAGTCAAAGTCAGATCGGCTATTGGATCGCGCCAGACTATTGGCATTCGGGCGTGGCCTCCGAAGCGGTGCGTGTTCTGCTGGACAACAATCCACACGACAACCGAACCGTGTTCGCCGAGGTGTTTCAGGACAACCCCGTGTCGGCGCGCATTCTGACCCACGCTGGCTTTGAGTATATCGGCGACGCCGAAGCCTTTGCCGTCTCTCGCAACTGCGCGGTGCCGACCTGGACCTATCTGCGGCTCATGGGCTGACCGGCGCCGCGCAATCACGCCGGACCGCCGGCATTCCTGCCCGGCACAACCGTGCGGGCCTTGATCCACCGCGCGTGACGGGCTATCGCAGTCGCCAGCGCAACCCTGGACCCCTGACATGAAATTTCTCGATCTCGCTAAGGTTACCATCCGCTCGGGCTCGGGCGGCAACGGCTGCGTCAGCTTCCGGCGTGAAAAATTCATTGAATTCGGCGGGCCCGATGGCGGCGACGGCGGGCGGGGTGGCGATGTCTGGGTGGAATGTGTGCCGGCCCTGAACACCCTCATCGACTTTCGCTATCAACAGCACTTTTTTGCCGTCGACGGGCGCCCGGGCATGGGCAAACAGCGCACCGGCAAGGACGGCGATGACATCGTGTTGCGGGTCCCGGCTGGCACCGAGATTCTGGAGGATGACGGCGAAACGGTCATCGTGGATGTCACCGAGGTCGGGCAGCGCTATTTACTGGCCAAGGGCGGCAACGGCGGTTGGGGCAACCTGAATTTCAAGTCGTCCACCAACCAGTCACCGCGCCGCGCGAACCCGGGCCAGGAGGGGGTCGAGCGGGAGATCTGGTTGCGCCTGAAACTGATCGCCGATGCGGGTTTGGCGGGGCTTCCCAACGCCGGAAAGTCAACCTTTCTGGCGGCCACCTCGAATGCGCGACCCAAGATTGCCGATTATCCGTTCACGACGCTTCACCCCAATCTGGGCGTTGTGGGCATTGACGGGCGCGAATTCGTCATGGCCGATATTCCCGGCCTCATCGAGGGTGCCAGCGAGGGGCGGGGTTTGGGGGACCAGTTTCTGGGTCATATCGAACGCTGTTCGGTGTTGCTGCATATTGTCGATGGCACCTCTGAGGACGTGGCCGAAGATTTTCGCATCATTGACACCGAGTTGAAGCTCTATTCTGAAATCGTCTCGGAAAAGCCGCGCATCGTCGCATTGAACAAATCGGACGCCCTGACCGACGAAGAATTGGCCGAGCGGACGGCGGCGCTTGAGCAAGCCTGCGGGTCGCGGGTCTATGTGATGTCGGCGGCGACGAGCAAGGGTGTATTGCAGGTGCTTCGCGCGATCTGGACCGAGATTTCCGCGCAACGCGCCGAGGCATCGTCGGATGAGGAGATTGAGCCGTGGCGTCCCTGAGTGTCGCACGCGATGTTCCGGACCTGTTGAAAGCCCGCAGGCTGGTCGTCAAGATCGGCTCGGCCTTGCTGGTGGATGCGACGACAGGACGCTTGAAATCCGACTGGCTCAAAGCCTTGGCCCTGGATGTCATCGCCGCTAAACAGCGCGGCGCTGACGTGGTTCTGGTGTCGTCGGGGTCGATTGCCCTTGGTCGCCGGGTGCTCAAGTTGCCGGCGGGGGCATTGCCCCTGGAGCAATCGCAGGCGGCGGCGGCCGTGGGCCAGATCCAACTGGCGCGCGCCTATGAAGAAGCCCTGGCACCGCATGGGATTACCACGGCGCAGGTTCTGGTCACGCTGGATGATACCGAGGATCGTCGCCGCTATCTGAACACGCGCGCAACGATGGAGACGTTGTTGGCGTTGGGAACGGTTCCCATCGTCAACGAAAATGACACCGTCGCCACGGATGAGATCCGCTATGGCGATAATGACCGACTGGCCGCGCAAATCGCGATCACGGTGGGCGCGGATCAGTTGGTGCTGTTATCGGATGTGGACGGGCTTTATACCGGCAACCCGCATACCGACCCCGGGGCCACGCATTTGACCTTTATCGAGGCGATTACGCCACAGATCGAGGCGATGGCGGGCGACCCGGTCTCTGGGCTGTCCAAGGGCGGGATGAAAACCAAGATCACCGCTGCGCGCACCGCGACGGCGGGCGGCTGTGCGATGGTGATTGCGTCGGGCAATCAGATGCGCCCCCTGTTGGCGATTTCCCAAGGCGCGACCTGCACCTGGTTCGCCGCCGTCGGCGACCCGCAAGCCGCGCGCAAACGCTGGATTGCGGCGATGAAGCCGCGCGGTGCGCTGCACATTGATGCGGGCGCTGTCGCGGCGTTGCAAGCCGGAAAATCCCTGCTTCCAGCGGGGGTTGTCAGCCTCGAGCAGAAATTCGGGCGCGGCGATGCGGTGTCCATCCTCGGACCGGACGGGCAGGCGCTGGGGCAGGGGCTGGTGCGCTATACCGCCGATGAGACGCGCGCTATCCTAGGCAAGCATACCGACCGGATCGCTGAAATCCTAGGCTATCCTGGCCGCGCGGCGCTGATCCATCGGGATGATATGGTGGTCTGAGCAAGGCTCGGCTGTTGAACGCTTTGCCCCTCGCTTGAGGGGCTCGAATACGGGGGTGGTGTCATGGACGGAACCGAAATCACGCAGCAAATGGCGGCGCTTGGCGTGGCCGCGCGGGCCGCAGCCGCAGATCTGGCCTTTGCGACTCCAGAGGCCAAGACCCTTGCCCTGACCGCCGCCGCCGAGGCGGTCTGGGCGCAGCGCCGCGATATATTGGCCGCCAATGCCAAGGATCTGGCCTATGGTCGCGACAAAGGTCTGTCAGAGGCGATGATGGACCGGTTGATGCTCAATGAGGGTCGGATTCAGTCCATCGTTGACGGGTTGCGCGCCATTGCCGGGCAAAATGACCCGGTTGGCGCGGTGATTGCCGAATGGGACATGCCCTCGGGGCTGCATATCCGCCGGGTGCGCACACCGCTTGGCGTGATTGGCGTGATCTATGAAAGCCGCCCGAATGTGACAGCGGATGCCGCGGCGCTGTGCCTGAAGTCGGGCAATGCGGTGATCCTGCGCGGCGGGTCCGAGAGCTATCACTCGTCGTCGGCGTTGCATGGCTGCATGGTTGAGGGGCTGCGTGCGGCGGGCCTGCCCGAAGCGGCGATCCAGATGGTTCCCACACGCGACCGCGCAGCGGTGACGGAAATGTTGCGCATGGTCGGCGCGATCGACGTGATCGTCCCGCGTGGCGGCAAGGGGCTGGTCGGTCTGGTGCAAGCCGAAGCGCGCGTTCCGGTGTTCGCCCATCTTGAGGGGATTTGCCACGTCTACGCCGATGCCGCTGCCGATCTGGACAAGGCGCGCCGCGTGGTCCTGAATGCCAAGACCCGTCGCACCGGAATCTGCGGCGCGGCGGAATGCCTGCTGATCGACCAAGGTTTTTATGACGCGCATGGCGCGGTTTTGATCGAGGATCTGGTCAAGGCCGGGGTCGAAGTGCGCACCGAAGGCGTGTTGCTGGAGGTCCCCGGGACCGTCCCCGCACAACCCGAGGATTTTGGGCGCGAATTCCTGGATGCGATCATCGCGGCAAAGATTGTCGACGGCGTTGACGGGGCCATCGCGCATATTCAGCGCTATGGCAGCCAACACACCGAGTCGATCCTGACCGAAAATCCCGTTGCCGCGCAGCGTTTCTTTGACCGGGTAGACAGCGCCATTGTCATGCACAACGCCTCGACGCAATTTGCCGACGGCGGAGAGTTCGGCATGGGCGCGGAAATCGGCATTGCAACCGGGAAATTGCATGCACGCGGGCCGGTCGGGGCCGAGCAATTGACCAGCTTCAAATACCTTGTCGAAGGTGACGGGGCGATCAGACCCTGATCGTCAAGCTGGTGTCGTCGAAAGCGACTGCAACGACTCCGGAGTCGGCCAGCAAGCCGAAATGCACCGTGGCGGAGGTCAGCGATGTTGCGCGGACTCCGTTTGCCAAGGGAGTCCACAATGCCTCGTCCAGCTTCAGGCGCGGGGCTTCGGCGCGCAGCCCGTCACGGCTTACAGAAATCGTGCCACCCCAAGCCAAGGCTGTCTCGGCGCACAGCGCCGCAAGGCACAACCTGCGCGCGGTGACCCGGGGAACCGCGTCCGGGACGGCGCCGTCCACTTTGATCCGGCCATTCGCGCTCAAGGCTTGCAACGCCTCATCCAACTCACGCGCTCGGATGCTTTGTTCGGCCGAGGCTGCCCCAAAGGCCAGTCGGAAAAGCCGCACGCGCGCCTGCGCGACCTTGACGGCCTCTTCCACCAGCTCCAATTCTGCACTGGCCGGTTGCGTCATGCGCAGTAACTCAAGGCCATTGCCGATGGCCCCCAGCGGGCTGACCAGATCGTGACACATCCGCGAGCCTATCAACGCCGCAAGTTCCAGAGTATCGTCGGTCATTGTTGATGATCCGATCCGAGGTCCCATGTCCCAGTTTCTTGAACCCGGAATGTTTGTGCGCCACCCGGCAAGGCCCGATTGGGGCCTGGGGCAGGTGCAATCCGTGGTCGGGCACCGCGTGACGGTGAATTTCGAAGAGGCGGGCAAGGTGGTGGTGGATACACGGGTGATCACTCTGGACTGGCAGCCGACGGCTTGAAGGGAATTCTAAGCCTATCGTGCAACTCTTGCGTGCGTCAAGGCAAGGGGCGTTGCAACAGGCGCGATTGCACCCTAGATCCATGCGCAATGGATGTGAGACAATGACCCGGTTACAAGCAGCGCAGCGACAGACGATGGCCTATGACGTTCGACTGGCTTCGAGCGAGGTTGAACTGTTGGCCGCGCAACGGCTGCGCTATGCTGTTTTCGTTGAGGAACTCGGCGCAACCGGGTTGAGTGTCGATCATGCGCAGCGTCTCGAGCGCGATCTACTCGACCCGCATTTTGACCACCTGCTGCTGATCGACCGCAATATCCCACCCGAAACCCTGGACCATGTGATCGGTGCCTACCGCTTGTTGCCACAAGACCGTGCCGAGGCTCTGGGCCGGTTCTATTCTGATGCGGAATATGATCTGGGCCCCTTGCGGCGAAGCGGGCGCAAGCTGGTGGAACTGGGGCGCTCTTGTGTGCATCGCAACCACCGGCGCGGGGTGGCGATGTTGCATCTGTGGAACGGGTTGGCCGCCTATGTGCTGGCCCGCGATATCAAGATCTTGTTTGGCGTGGCCTCGTTTCACGGCACGGATCCGGCGCATCATGCGGCTGCACTGACATGGCTCCATACGCATCATCTTGCGCCGCCCGAGTTGCGGGTCACGGTCTGGCCTGATCACGCCCAGCCGATGGATTTGATGCCAATCGAACGCGTCGTGCAGGCCGAGGCTCTTGCCGCGATCCCGCCTCTGATCCGCGCCTATTTGCGGCTGGGAGGTTTTGTCGGTGAGGGAGCCTTTATCGACCATGATTTCAACACGACGGATGTCTGCCTGATCCTCGACACCGCAACCATGTCCGAGAGAGCCGTTGACCACTATACCCGAAAAACCGCCCGCCGCTGACAACGGCATCAACCCGACCTGGAGCTCGCCCGAAGGCGAGGCGCCCGCGGTGCCCATTGGCCCATTGGGCTGGATGATTCTGGCCTGGCGGTTGCCGGTTTTGGTGGTCTGGGTTTTTGGCGGCCTGGCCATTCACTTGACCATACGGATCTTTGAGCGGCCTTTGTTCGGATTGCGACGCCCGATCACGCCCTTTGTGACGCAGGGTGTCTGCAAAGGCGCGTTGTTCTTTCTGGGCATCCGATTGCAGGTGACCGGTGCGCCCATGCGCGGGCGCGGTGCGGTTGTGTCGAATCATGTCGGATGGCTGGATATTTTCGCGTTGAATGCCGCGCAGCGCCTCTATTTCGTCTCAAAATCCGAGGTCGCGTCGTGGCCCGGCATCGGCTGGCTGGCCAAGGCAACCGGAACGGTGTTCATTCGCCGCAATGCCCGCGATGCCCGACTGCAAAAGGAGATCTTCGAGGCGCGGCTGCGGGCGGGGCATCATCTGTGCTTTTTCCCCGAGGGGACGAATTCGGACGGGGTGCGCATCCTGCCGTTCAAGCCGACGCTGTTCGCCGCGTTCTTCACGCATGGATTGGCCGAGATTCTGTCGATCCAGCCCGTGACGCTGGCCTATATTGCGCCACAAGGACGGGATGACCGGTTCTATGGCTGGTGGGGCGATTTGTCGTTCGGCGCGCATCTGCTGCGCGTCGCCGCGCAAATCCCGCAGGGTCGGATCGACCTGGTGTTTCATGAGCCGGTTCCGGTTTCTGCGTTTGCCAACCGCAAGGAAATCGCCCGCCATTGCGAAGCGCAGGTGCGTCAGAGCCTGACTGAGCGTTTACCCGAAGGCGTGATGCGCGAGACCTAGTAGCCCAAGGGCTCCACCATGGCCTTGAGCGCGGCCACGGGATCGTCGCTGCGCCAGATTTCATCGCCAATGGCAAAGAAATCCGTGACCGGGGCAAATTTTTCGATCAACGCGCGGGTCAGAGCGCCTTCGGCGACGACCGGAACTTCGATCACTTCCGACCACCACGCGAACAGATCATGCTCGGCGCTTTCTCCGTCACCCAGCGGGCTTGCGCCAATCGGGCCAAAGCTGACGTAATCGGCCCCGGCCTCGGCGGCGGTCAGGCCATCGTGGCGCGAGACCCCGCAGGCCGCGCCCAAAATTGCATCCGCACCCAACTCATCGCGCAGCTTGCGCAGGCCGCGTGCACCGACCGGCAGATGCACACCGTCGAGACCCAGCCGTTCTGCCATGATCGCGTGGCGTTCTATGACGATGGCAATCTCGCGCTCATGGGCCACGGCGCGCAAGGCGTCGGCCGCGCGCGCGATGGCGTCCTCGTCATTCCCCGCCCATGACAACCGCAGGCAGGCAACGGGCACAGCATCCAGCACGCGGGCCAAAAGCGGTGCAAACACCTCTGGCTCAAAAACCGGGGGTGTTACCAGATAGAGTTGCGGGCGTTCGGGTTGATCGGACATGGAAACCTCGTCTTGCTGGGGGACTGCATACCTGTGTGCAAGCCCCCGCGCAATCCGCCTTAGTTATCCGCACTTTCCATGCCGCGATTCTCGAAGACCAACTCCAGCCAGCCCAGCTCCATCTCGGGGACCGAGGAGAGCAACAGATTGGTGTAGGCGTCGAAGGGGGGCGTCAGAACCTGGCTCTTGGTGCCATAGCGTTGGACCTTGCCCTGATACATCACGGCAATCGAATCGGCGATGGCGCGCACCGTGGCGATGTCATGGGTGATGAACAGATAGGCGACACCCTCGCGCTTTTGCAAATCGAGCAACAGTTTGAGAATCCCGTCCGCGACCAAAGGATCGAGAGCCGAGGTAACCTCGTCGCAGATGATCATCTTGGGCTTGGCGGCCAGGGCGCGCGCAATGCAGACGCGTTGCTTTTGCCCGCCCGACAGCTCTGCCGGATAGCGATCGCCAAAGCCTTTGCCCAGTTCGATCGCGTCCAGCAATTCCTGCACGCGTGTGTCGCGCTCACGACCCCGCAAGTTGAAATAGAATTCCAGCGGCAGGCCGATGATCGAGGCAACCGTCTGGCGCGGGTTCATGGCGACATCGGCCATCTGATAGATCATCTGCAATTCGCGCAATTCCTCGCGCGAGCGATCCTTGAGCGCGCCCGGCAAGGGCTTGCCATCAAAGGTGATGGCCCCTTCGCGCGGCGGCAAAAGCCCGGTGATGACCCGTGCCATGGTTGATTTTCCGGACCCGGATTCGCCGACCAAGGCCAGAGTTTGCCCCGGATACACCTCGACCGAGACATCCTTGAGGACATTCGGGCCGCGTGCACCATATCGTGCCGTGACACCTTCGACGGTCATCAACGGCGTCGCGGTGGGTTTTTGCTCTTTGTGATCAATCTTGCGCACCGAAATCAAGGCGCGGGTATAGTCCTCACGCGGTTCCTCGATGATCTGTTGCACGGTGCCGTGCTCGACCATCTTGCCCTGCCGCAGGACCATGATTTCATCCGAAACCTGCGCCACAACGGCGAGATCGTGGGTGATATACATCGCGGCGACGCCGGTATTCTGGATCGCGGTCTTGATCGCGGCAAGAACGTCGATTTGGGTTGTGACGTCCAAGGCGGTGGTCGGCTCGTCAAAGATCACGAGGTCGGGTTGCGGGCACAGCGCCATCGCGGTCATCGCGCGCTGCAATTGCCCACCCGAGACCTGGTGCGGATAGCGTTTGCCAAAGGTCTCGGGGTTGGGCAGGGACAGGGTGCGGAACAATTCGACCGCGCGGGCCTCGGCATCGGCCTGCGACAGGGTGCCGTGATGCAGCGTGGCCTCGATGACCTGTTCCATCAACCGTTTGGCCGGGTTGAAGGCCGCGGCCGCCGATTGCGCGACATAGGTGACCTCGCGCCCGCGAATGCTGCGCAGGGTGGCGCTGTCGGCAAGGCGGATTTCGCGCCCGTTGAGGATGATTTCCCCACCGGCAAGGCGAATGCCACCCCGGCCATAGGCCAGCGCCGCCAGACCGATGGTGGATTTTCCCGCCCCGGATTCACCGATCAACCCCAGTACCTTGCCCTTTTCCAAGGTCAAGGAGACGTCATCGACAATCACCGCATTCCTGGGTTTCTCGCCCGGTGCGTAGATCGTGGCCTCGATGCGCAGGTTCTTGATATCCAGCAATGTTTCAGGCACCGCGACCCCCTTTCAGGCTGGTGGTGCGGTTCAACGCCCAGTCAGCCACGAGATTGACCGAGATCGACAATGTGACAATTGCCACGGCGGGCATCAGGGCCGCCGGAATGCCATAGACGATCCCCTCGCGGTTTTCTTTCACGATGCCGCCCCAATCCGCCGCCGGGGGCTGAATGCCCAAGCCAAGGAAGGACAAGGTCGAGATGAACAGGATGGCAAAGATGAACCGAAGGCCAAGCTCCGCCACCAGAGGCGACAGCGCGTTGGGCAGGATTTCGCGGAAGATGACCCACCGTTGACCCTCGCCACGCAGGCGCGCTGCTTCGACGAAGTCCATCACGTTGATATCCACGGCCACCGCGCGCGACAGACGGAACACCCGCGTCGAATCCAGCAGACCCATCACAAGGATCAGGATCAGCAAGGTGACCGGCATGACCGAGAGCACGACCAGCGCAAAGATCAGGGTCGGGATCGACATGACCAGATCATTGAGCCGCGACATGAGCTGATCGACCCAGCCGCCGTAGACCGCCGCCGTAAAGCCCAGAACCGCCCCAAGCGTGAATGACAGTGCCGTCGCCATGGAAGCCACAAAGATCGTGCTGCGCCCGCCATAGATCATCCGGGTCAGCAGATCGCGGCCAAGATTGTCGGTGCCCAGCCAGAATTCAGCCGAGGATGGCTCCCAGACATCGCCGACAATTTCGGACATGCCATAGGGCGCGATCCAGGGGGCGAAGATTGCCATCGTGAAATAAAGGCCCGTGATGAGGAGGCCCAAAAGGGCGGTTATCGGAATACCCTTCATTTTGGGTGCCTCAATCTTGGATTCGACAGGATCGAAATCAGGTCCGCCAGAATGTTCAAGCCGATATAGATCGCGGCAAAGATCAAGCCGCAGGCCTGCACCACCGGCACGTCACGTTTCGAGACGTGATCGACCAGATATTGACCCATGCCGGGATAGACGAACACCACCTCGATGACGACCACGCCGACCACCAGATAGGCAAGGTTCAGCATCACCACATTCACAATGGGCGCGATCGCGTTCGGCATGGCGTGGCCGGCAATGATCGTCAGGCGTCGCAAGCCCTTGAGTTCCGCGGTCTCGATATAGGCGGACTGCATCACATTGAGGATTGCCGCGCGCGTCATGCGCATCATATGCGCCAGGACAACCAGCGTCAGAACCAGGGCGGGCAGGGCGACGGCGTTCAGCTTTTCGGCAAAGGTCATGGAGTCGTGGATATTCGAGACCGAGGGAAACCAGCCGAGCTTCACGGAAAACACGAACATGATCACATAGCCCAACAGAAACTCGGGCAAGGAAATCGCGGTAAGCGTCACCATCGAGATCAGTCGATCGGGCCAGCGGTCACGATACCGAACGGCCAGCAGGCCAAGAAAGATCGCCAGAGGGACCGAGATGACCGCGGCGACCGAGGCCAGGAACAGCGTGTTTGCCATGCGCCCGGATATCGAGTTGGCGATATCCAGACCGTTGGAGAGCGCGGTTCCGAGGTCACCGTGAAACACCCCGATGAGCCAATTGACATAGCGCGTGCCCGCCGGGACGTTGAGCCCCATGGTCTCGCGAAGGTTTGCCAGCGACTGCTCTGTGGCCGAGTTCCCCAAGATCGCCTGCGCCACGTCGCCGGGCAGGATCTCGGTTCCGGCAAAGATCATCAATGAGGCCACAAAGAGCAGAAGGAGACCCAGCGCAATGCGCTGGATCACCAATTTGAGGACCGGGTACATGCGCCCTTATTCCGCCTGCCAGCAGTGGATCGGCGCCTGGCTTGCCATCATGTCACCGTTCGAGTTCGCCGTCCAACCGGCAACGCTTTGGTCATGCGCGTCGATGAAGTCGTTGAACATCGGGCAGATCAAGCCGCCCTCGTCGCGCACGATCAGACCCACTTCACGATAGAGCGCCTTGCGACGCGCCAGATCCAGTTCGCCGCGGGCTTCGAGCAGCAAGCTGTCGAACCGGTCATTGAAGAACCGCGTATCGTTCCAGTCGGCAGTCGACAGATAGGCGGTCGAATACTGCTGATCCTGCACCGGACGGCCCGACCAGTAAGACGCGCAGAACGGCTGCACGTTCCAGGTTTGCGACCAGTAGCCATCACCGGGTTCGCGGATGACCTCGATGGTGATCCCGGCAGCGGCGGCGTTTTCGGCAAACAACTGCGCCGCATCGACAGCACCAGGGAACGCAACCTCGGAGGTGCGCAGGACGATAGGACCGCTATGGCCCGAGCGCTCGTAATGGAAACGTGCCTGATCCGGGTCGTAGACACGTTGCTCGATGGTGTCGTCAAACAGCGGATAGGCTGCGTTGACCGGCATATCGTTGCCCAACGTGCCATAGCCACGCAGGATCCGATCCAACATATCCTCGCGGTTGATGGCCAGCTTCAACGCCATGCGCACGTCGTTGTTGTCGAAGGGCGCGGTGTTGCAATGCATCGGGAAGATGTAATGCGCGCGGCCCGACGCGGTTTCGACCGTGACGTTCGGCGCCCGCGCCAGCAGACCGGCAACGCGGGGCTCGACGCGGTTGATCATGTTCACCTGGCCCGATTGCAGCGCCGAGTTGCGCGCCGTCGAGTTGTTGATCACCAGGATCTCGACCGAATCATAATGGCCGCGTGCGTCGCTCCAATAGTCGTCGAACCGCTCCATGACGTGGCGCACGCCGGGTTCGTCGGAAACCATTTTATAGGGGCCGGTAAAGATACCCGCGCCCGCATCATCCATGCCGCCGTTGGGCTGGATCACCAGGTGCCAATCGCCCATCAGATAGGGCAAGTCGGCGTTCGGGGTTTCGGTTTCCAGCACCACGGAATCGCCGTCCACGCTGATGCTGGTGATGCCGCGCATCACGCCCAATGCACCCGATTGCGAGTCTTCGTTCGAGTGCCGCCGCAGGGTCTGCGCCACGTCCTCGGGGGTCATGGTCTGGCCATTGTGGAACAGCACACCTTGGCGAATCTTGAAGCGCCAGGTTTTTGCATCGGGCGAGGCGGAGTATTCTTCGCACAATAGCGGCACGGCATCGCCATTGTGGGCGAGGAAAATCAGCGTCTCGCCGGCTGTGCCGAGGATCAGCGCCGGGACCTGCGTCATGGCCAGTGCCGGGTCAAGATTGTTGGTGCTTTCGCCGCCCAACATGCCGATCTTCAGATGACCGCCGCGACGCGGCCCTTGTGCAAGCACGGCCGAGGACAGCATCGTGTTTGCCGCCGCCGCCGTGACACCAAGCGCCGCCGCACGCCCCAGAAAGCTGCGTCGGTTCAGTTTGCCGCTTGCGGCACGGGCAAGGTAGTAGCTTAGTTGGTCGTTCATGGGTCTCTCCCTGGTGCCGCCCCCAGATCCGAGGTGCGGGATTTTGATGCCGTATTTGCATCCGTTTTTTGTTGATTGTCCCAGCAGTAACAAAGTTTGCGGGATCAAATCAATGAAACTCTCGTGGTCATAGTAACGAAAAGACCTGTTTGCGTGCAACATGCGCATTGAAATTTCTCTCGATGATTCCAGCGGCTTCGTTGCTGTCCTCGGTTTGCGCCGTCAAACGGGCGCCCGACATCAGTTTGCCTTGAGTTCCAGACTGTTTGCCCGTGACCGAAGTTTTTGCGGACCAGGCGGAAACACCGGATTCCTGCTTATTGCGCAAGTCGCATACCGCAAATCACCACGCTGAATCGACCGTAAGTCGGTCGTCGTGGTCGGAGGTTTTGGCCCGTGATGCCGCCCCGTGCAGAGCGGTCGGCACGGCGCCAAATTTCATGGCAACACCAGTGGACGTGATCGCCATTGCGGCGTGACGACTACGCGACAACCTGCCAGTGGACGGCAAACCCGGGATCGAACACCGTGACCGGCCCCGCGCCGGTTTCGATTTTCCGGGGGAAAACCACAGGCTCGTCAGAACGCTGTAACCTGAGCCGCGTGTCATTGCGCGCCAGCCCGTAGAAATCGGCACCGAAATGTCCTGTGAAGGCATCGAGCTTGTCGAGCGCCTCTGCGCGCTCGAACACCTCCGCCAGCAGCGGCATCGTGTGCGTCGCGGTGAAACACCCGGCGGCACAACACGCGCATTCCTTCTTGTCGTCACTATGTGGCGCACTATCGGTCCCCAGGAAAAACCGTGGATCGCCAGAGGTTGCGGCTTCGACCAAAGCCAGCCTGTGGACCTCACGCTTGGCAACCGGCAGACAGTAGTAATGCGGCTTGATCCCGCCGACCAGGATATGATTGCGATTGATGATCAGATGATGGGTCGTGATCGTCGCGCCAAGTCCGGTTTCATGGCTGCGGACGTATTCCACGGCATCGACGGTGGTGATGTGTTCCATGATCACGCGCAGCGCAGGCGTCGCGCGGCGAATCGGATCGAGGACGCGGTCGATAAACACGGCCTCGCGGTCGAAGATATCGACGTCGTCATCCGTGACTTCTCCGTGCACACAGAGGGGTATTCCGGCCTCGGCCAGCGCCTCGAAAACCGGTCGTGCCTTGTCGAAGTCGCGAACCCCCGAGGCCGAGTTGGTCGTCGCCCCGGCAGGATAGAGCTTTACGGCGGCGATCACGCCCGATTTGTGAGCCGCAATGACGTCGCCAGGATCCGTGGATTCCGTCAGATACAGCGTCATCAATGGCACAAAATCTGACCCCGGCAGGGCCGCGGCAATACGATCGCGATAGGCTGCCGCTTGTGCGCCGGTTACAATCGGTGGCACGAGGTTCGGCATGATGATCGCGCGTGCGAAATCGCGGGCGGATTCCGGTGCGATACCGTTCAGCATGGCACCGTCACGCAAGTGAAGATGGAAATCGTCGGGGCGGGTCAGGGTCAGGGTGCGAGTCATGCGCCTCCCATACCGCGACACCGATGGCCTGTGAAGGGCTTAGCGAAGCGGTTGTTCGTCAGCGGCCTGAGGATTGGCAACCGCCGCCTCGGCCCGCACCAACGCGCGCCGCAATTGTGGGTGGTCAACCAACGCCACCGCCGCGCGCAAGACCTGCACAAACCGTTGCGGGCGGTTTTGCGATTGGACACGCCCGGCGAGGCGGCCCAGATATTGCGCGTGCTTTCGACGTGCGCGCCACAGCCGATAGAAGGTGCCCGCATCCAGCGTATCGGCACAGGCCCCTTCGATCAATGGACGCAGGATATTGATGACCGCCAACTCCGCTTGCGGATCGCGGCCAATATGAGGTGCGCGCAGCTTGGTGATATGCGGACCTCTGAAGAATGCGACATGCACGGCATCGACCTGCTGAATCGGGTCATACACAAGGAAAACCCGCGCGCAGCCATCGGTCATGTCCGGCGCGAAGCCAAAGCGGTCGGTGAAATTGAGGCGCCGCGCCTTGAGAAAGCGGCGGTCCCATTCTGCCATTTCGGTATCGAGTGTCGCTTGCGGCGCGAGCGCGAGCACCGTGCAGCCAGGGGCCGCGACCGAAAACGCCGCTGCGCCATACCCGCCCATACCGGCACCGTAAAACACGACATGGTCGAAGTCTTCGAAAAAGGCGTCGTCAATCAACCGGTCAAAATAGCCATAGACATGATGATCGCGATACCAGGTTTCCTCATGCGCGATGATACTGAGCGATGACCAGCCCCGGGGGGCGGCAATCTGATACCCCAGCGGCATCTGCCCACCGCCCGCGCCGCGAATGCCGGAAACGGTCTCGAAGGACACCAGCAGCACTGTTCCCATATCGGAAAAGAACGCAGAATGCTGATCGCCCAACGGCTCCATATACCCGGCTTCTTCGCCGATCTCGTCCATGATGGCCAACCAATCGTCATCGGTCTCGGCCTCACTGGCGTCATAGATCTCGATTGAATCGTTGGTCATGGGCCCTCACGAACATTGGTGTGCGCCAACGCTTGAAAGTCAGCGACGCCTGATCTTATACCATTTTGGCCAACCACAAAACGGGGCGACCCGTGGCATTTTCATGTTTTTAACGTTGTTTCGGGAAACAAAACCCGTTGACTGTTCGCGGCACTGAAACAATGCGGCCTTGATGCTTGTCCACCGGCGTTAACGGTCATAGCCTTGGTGGCATGAGAGATTTCAGAAAGTTAAAGGGATAAGTATGGAGTTCAAAGACGTACCGGGCTGGTTCATGCCCATTGATCAGGCCGCGTTCACCTGGATTCTCCAGTATCAGAACCACAATGAACCCGAGGGTGCCTTGGTTGAGCTGGGCGTGTTCAAAGGCAAGAGTGCCATTCTGATGGGGAACTTCAGACGCCCGAACGAAGTGTTCACAGCCTGCGATCTGTTTGACGACATCACGACATCGGATGCGGCGGATGACGGTGAAAAACGGTTCTTCAAAACGCAATCCCTGACGCAGGCAGAATTCGAGAAAAACTATCTGTCGTTTCACGCCGAATTGCCGCGCATCGTAAAGGGTCCAACCGCGACGGTGACGCGGTTTGTGGCGCCGGACACGGCGCGTTTCGTGCATATCGACGCCGGCCATACCTATGATCTGGTGCGCGAAGACGCGGCGTCAGCCCGCGCCATGTTGCGCGAAAATGGTGTCGTGGTGTTTGATGACTATCGCAAATCCAACACGATGGGCACGGGCGCGGCGGTGTGGGAGGCGATCTTGAACGAAGGCCTCAAGCCGATCCTGAATACGGAATTCAAGCTGTATGCGACATGGGGCGACCCGGCTCCGCTGCAAGAAAACATCCGCAAACGCGCCGCCGAGTCGGGGTGGTGCAAGGTGTCGGATCCCATCATGATCCGCGATATGCCGATGCTCTTTTTGCATCGCAAAGGGTAGACTGCGCGCAGTTTCAGGTAAACCGCACCTTGCCGATATACGGTAGGTTGCGGTTTCTTTGTGCATAATCAATGCCATAGCCAACCACAAATTCATCGGGGATTTCAAACCCCGTCCAGGTCGCGCGAATATCAACCTCGCGGCGGCTGGGTTTGTCGAGCAGCACGCAGACTTCCAACCGGCGTGGCCCTCGGCTTTTCAGAATATTTTTCACATGATGCAGCGTGAACCCGGTATCGACAATATCTTCGACCACCAACACATCGCGGTTCGCAATCTCGCCGCGCAAGTCCTTGAGAATGCGGACTTCCCGACTGGTGTGCATCGAGTTTCCATAGGATGACGCCTCCATGAAATCGACTTCGACGGGGAGGTCGATTTCGCGCACCAGATCCGCGATAAAGACAAAAGAGCCGCGCAACAGGCCGACAACAATCAGCTTTTCGGTGCCTTTGAAGGCTTCGGTGATCTCTTCGGCCAACCCCTCGACCCGCGCGGCAATGCGTTTGGCCGAAATCAATTGGTCAATCTCATAGGGGGGTTGCGACATGGTGATCTGGTCTCTTGGGGTTGTGTTCTCGCACCCACTCTAGGAAAAGATGCGCAGAGTTGCCAGAGGTGCCGGATGCCCCGACACAGTGAGAATCGCGTGTTGCCCTATGCGCCACAGCAGATCTACGATCTGGTGGCCGATGTTGCGCGCTATCCTGAATTTTTGCCGTGGACGGCTGCGGCCCGGATACGCTCACGCGATCCTTTGCCGGAACGCGGCGAAGGCGCCGAGGTGATGGAGGCCGATCTGGTGATCTCGTTCAAGGTGTTCCGCGAACGCTTCGGGTCGCGCGTGGTGCTGATCCCGTCCGAGCGGCGCATCGAAACGGATTATCTGGATGGGCCGTTCAAATACCTGCACTCCTATTGGCAGGTTGAACCCGAGGGGGACCATGCGCGGGTCCAGTTCGAGGTCGATTTCGAGTTTCGCAACGTGATCTTGCAAAAGGCGATTGGCCTGTTCTTTGACGAGGCGATGCGCCGGGTAGTCAGCGCCTTCGAGAAGCGCGCCAAACAGTTGTACGGCTGAACCGCGTCTCAAACTCCAGGTGGAGAGCGCGGATTTGCAACTCAGGGCGAATGGTTCGCAGTGTTTTTGGTGGGCAAGCTGGTGACAGACCCGGCGTGGTGCCGGGCCGCAACCGAAGCTTTCCACGGAGACAAGCCATGACACACATTTTGAAAACGCTCGCAATTGTTGCCGCCTTGGCGCTACCGGGTGCCGCCCTCGCATCGTCCGATGATCGCCCGGTGGCCGAGGATGTGCGCGCCAGCATCGTCACAACCCTTGAGGCACAGGGGTATCAGGTTTTTACCATCGAATCCGAGCGCGGTGGCTACGAAGTCAAAGCGGCCCTTGACGGTCGGCTTTGGGAACTGCGCCTGAACGCGGCGTATGAGATCACCCGGACCGAACTCGAGGATTGAGCACATGGCAACCGTCAAAGTCTGGGACCCCGTCGTCAGGCTTGTGCACTGGTCCTTGGTCGTGGCGTTCACCTTGAACGCCACGATCATTGATGACGACTCATCGCTGCATGTTACCGTGGGCTATGTGGTCGTTGGGCTGGTGGCACTGCGCATTGTCTGGGGCTTTATCGGCACAAGACATGCCCGATTTTCCGACTTCCCCCCCGATCCTGCCGCTGCCCTGCAACAAGCGCGTGACATGACACTCGGGCGGCGCACGCGACATTTGGGCCACTCGCCGCTGGGCGCGTTCATGACATATAATCTTCTGATTACGCTTCTTTTACTGGGAGCTACGGGGTGGATCATGACTTTACCAGAAGCAACACTTGGTCACGATCCGGAATGGGCCGAGGATCTGCACGAGGCGCTCTTTGGCTGGGCGGTGTTCAGCGTGGTTATCCATATTGCGGCGGTGATATTTAAATCGCGGCGCACGGGCGTCAATCTGGTGCGCGCCATGGTTACCGGGAAAAAGACCCATGACGACAGCTGACCGCAACCGCGACAGCACGACCGCCAAGTCGATTCCGCCGCAGTTGCTCTGGGCCAGCGCCGTGTTAATCGCGGTGCTCACCGGATGTGCGGTGTTTTTTCTCGCGGATGTCGTGACCGATATGCGCCTTTATTGGCGGCTGGGCGAGAGCTTGCCGTTCTCTGTCCATATTTTCGCGGAACTGGTGGCCAGTCTGGCCTTGGTCGTGGCGATTGTTCTGGCGCTATGGCTGCTGATCTGGCTGCTCAGGCGTCAGGCGTTGCTGGAACACGATCTGGCGCTGGCAGGTGCGGCGGTTGACGCCGTAGTCCTTGCGCATTTTGACCTGTGGCGCTTGACCGGAGCCGAGCAGGACGTCGCGCTCTTTGTGGTCAAGGGGCAGTCAATTTCCGAAATTGCGGCGCTGCGCGGGTCATCTGAGGCAACGGTAAAATCACACTTGAACGCGATTTACCGCAAATCGGGGAGTACGGGGCGCTCGGATTTGTTGGCAATCTTGCTTGAAGCCTTGATGGGAAGCCAACGATGGGATGGTCACTCGAACGCGGCAAGGGGTGACTACGGCACCCGTTGAAGCGACCACAAAAGCATCGACAGCGCGTGTTCAACCGAGGCTTGGCGCACCGCGTCACGCCCGATGGCCCCGAATTCTACCGTCTCGACGCGGGTTGCGCGGCCGTCGCGCGCCAGACCGAAGCATACGCGGCCCTCAGGTTTGAACTCCGAGCCGCCCGGGCCGGCGATGCCGGTGACGGCGATCGACAACTGCGCGTCGGATCGGTCCAGCGCCCCTTCGGCCATTTCGCCCGCCACGTCCTCGCTGACTGCGCCCACATCGGCAAGCGTCGTCAGGCGAACGCCCAACATCTGATGTTTGGCGGCGTTGGAATAGGTCACAAATCCCCGATCCAGCACGTCGCTGGAGCCCGGAACCGCGGTCAAAGCGCCGGAAACCAGGCCGCCGGTGCAGCTTTCTGCGGTCGCGATGCGCAGGCCTTGGGCGCGCGCAAGGTCCAGGATGTCAGCGGCGTGTGTCGTCACATCAGCAACCCATGCGCGAGGCCCGCACAGAGCATCACGGCAAATCCCGCGAACAGGCCCGCCCACAGATCATCCAGCATCACGCCAGCCGGGTCGCCACGGCGGTCTGCGCGCCCCACCAGCCAGGGTTTCCAGATGTCGAAAATCCGGAAAAAGAGAAAGGCCGCGATCCAACCGGGGTAGGCGGTGACGGCCCAATCGGCCATGTCCATGCGCCAAAACGCAAAAGCCGGAAACAAGAGCGTCAGCCACTGTCCGGCAATTTCGTCGATGACGATCTCTGACGGGTCCGCGCCCGGGCGGTCGCGCAATTCCTCGGCGCAGGCCCAAAAACCAATCACCGTGGCGCCCAGGGTTGCGGCGACCAGTACCCAGAATCCCAGATAATAATCAATCGCGAGGCCCACGACCAACGCCCCCGCCGACCCCCATGTGCCCGGCGCAGGGCGCAAAAACCCAAGCCCGAATCCTGTGGCAATCCTGCGCGAAACGCTCACAGCTTCACCAATGTGGCCGTGGCGATGGCGGCGATGCCTTCCTCGCGCCCGGTAAACCCAAGCTGTTCCGACGTGGTTGCCTTCACCGAGACGCGATCCTCGCCGAGATCCATGATCTGCGCCAAGGTGGCTTGCATCGCACGCGCATGTGGCCCGATCTTGGGGCGTTCGCAGATCAAGGTGACATCCACGTTGCTCAGCGTGAAGCCCTTCTGCCGTGCCAGATTGGCCGCATGGCGCAGGAAAATATGGCTCTCGGCGCCTTTCCATTGCGGGTCGGAGGGGGGGAAATGTCGCCCGACATCGCCCTCGGCCATCGCGCCATAGATCGCATCGGTCAGCGCGTGCATGCCGACATCCGCATCCGAATGACCCAACAGCGCTTTGCTGTGCGCAAGTTTGACTCCGCAAAGCCAGACGTGGTCACCTTCGGTGAAAGCATGAACGTCAAAACCGTTCCCCAAGCGTATATCCATTGTCTGACCTTTGGTTGTCTGACGTTTCGACAGGATCTCTTCAGACCGTTTAAAATCAATCGGGTAGGTGAGCTTCAGGTTCTCTTCACTACCCGGAGTTATCCACACGACCTCACCGGCGGCACGCGCAATTTCAACATCATCCGCGGCGTCGCCGTTGAAAGCACGATGCGCTGACAGAATCGTCGAAAAGCGAAACCCTTGCGGCGTTTGGGCGCGAAACACGCCATCGCGATCTTGCGTGCCGATCACGGCACCATCCTTGGCACGCCACAGGGCATCGGTGATCGGCAATGCCGGGGCCGCCGCAGAATGCGTTTTCAGTGCCTCAAGAACGGGGTTGATCACGGTCTCGGTGACCAAGGGACGCGCAGCATCATGGATCAAGACGTGCTCGGGCGCATCGAGGGCCAGGAACTCCAGGGCGGCGCGCACGGATTGCGTCCGGGATTGGCCGCCAAACACATAGGGCAGCCCAAGATCCGCCACACGCGCTTCGTCATCGGGATGAATGACCAGCACGATTCGCGTCAATCCGGCTTGGCGAAAGGCCGCAATGGTACGGTGGATCACAACTGTGCCACCCAGCTTTTGCCACTGCTTCGCCAAGTCGCCGCCCATGCGCGTGCCACGCCCGGCGGCGACAAGGATGACGGCGATATCTTGAGCTGCGTTCATACGGAGTGAATTAGGCTATGGTGACGACTCCCGCAAGACCAACGCGTTGTTGCGCTCGCACCACAAGAATATGCAGTCTAGGCACCACGCCTCGCGGGCGCTCAATTTTTGTGCAATATGTGATTTCTTGTGCATTTCGCAGCAGTGCGGTGTATGGAGCATTCGCCGACTGTTACTGATCTGCGCGCGCGACGCTGGACAAGGCTTTATGACGACCGATAAATTCCCCATTACCCTGACGTCTCCAGTGATCTTGGCCCCCATGTCAGGCATCACCGATCTGCCGTTCCGTCAGGCTGTGGCGCGGTTTGGGGCCGGGATGGTTGTCAGCGAGATGATCTCATCCGGAGAAATGGTTACCGCACGGCCATCGCGGCGGGCCGCCAGTCGTGCGCGCGCTGAAATTGGCGACGGGGTTCCGACATCGGTGCAGATCGCCGGGCGTGAGGCCGGGTCTATGGCCGAGGCGGCCAGAATCGCCGAAGGGCAGGGCGCACCGGTGATCGACATCAACATGGGTTGCCCGGCGAAGAAGGTGGTCGGCGGGTTGTCCGGCTCTGCCTTGATGCGTGATTTGGATCTCGCCCTGACGCTCATCGACGCGGTCATCAATGCGGTTCGCGTGCCGGTCACGTTGAAAATGCGCCTGGGGTGGGATTTTGACTGCCTCAACGCCCCGCTCCTTGCGCAACGGGCTGAAGCGGCCGGGATCGCGATGTTCACGGTTCATGGACGCACGCGGTCACAGTTTTATACCGGGCAGGCAGACTGGCACGCGATCCGGAGCGTCGTCGATGCGGTATCCGTGCCGGTCATCGCGAATGGCGATATCCGAGATGCGAAAACCGCTCGTCGCGCGCTGGCGCAGTCCAACGCCGCGGGTGTGATGATCGGGCGCGGTGCGCAGGGGCGTCCTTGGGCTTTAGCCGAAATCGCGGCCGAGTTGTATGGCCTGACGCCGCCAGAAATTCCCCATGGTGCGGCGCTTGCTGATCAGGTCTGCGACCACTACGAGAGCATTTTATCGTTCTATGGCAAAGACTTGGGTGTCAGAATCGCGCGCAAACATCTGGGCTGGTATGTTGATGCCGCCGGAGGGTCGGTCGCCTTGAGATCCAGATTGATGCGCGAAAAAGACCCCGCGACCGTTCTCGCAATCTTGCCGGATGCGCTGACCAGACAAAAGGAAGCCGCATGAGCGCACAAATGTCTGGACCGCCAGCGTCCGATGCGATTTGGGCCGCACTGCCAATTCCAGCATTCGTGATCGTGCCTCGTGACGGCGATGAGATCATCGTGGAGTGCAATCCCGCCGCGGAATTGTTCATGTCCATGTCCGCCGCGCATTTGAAAAGGTCGCTTGCCTTTGAACACCTCAGGATCGACGCGCCGATGGCCAAGGCCGTGCAGCGTGCCCGGACCAATCGAGCGGCCATTTTCATCAATGACGCCGAGGTTCGGACTGGTAACCGCGCACCGGTCCTGTGCAACCTTCAGCTTGCGCCGATGCATGATACAGAGGACGGTTTGCTGCTGCTTGTTGCGCCGCGTGATGTCGCGGGTCGCCTGGGGCGCGCCCGGGCAATCAATGCCGCATCCAAATCCGCAATCGGCATGGCGGAAATGTTGGCGCATGAAATCAAGAACCCACTGGCCGGGATTTCGGGGGCGGCGCAACTGTTGGCGATGGGACTCAATCCCGACGACCGAGAGCTGACGGATTTGATCGTGGCCGAGACCCGCCGGATCGTGACGCTTCTGGATCAAGTCGAACAATTTGGCGATCAGCGCCCACCGGATCGCCGCGCCACCAATATTCACGACGTGTTGGAGCGAGCACGCCGCTTGGCCTCGGTCGGTTTTGCCGCGCATATGCGCTTCGAGGATGACTATGACCCGTCCTTGCCCAATGCCCTGGCAGATCCCGATCAGCTCTTGCAAGTCATTCTGAATCTTCTGAAAAATGCCTCTCAAGTGCAACCATCGGGCGGCAAAATCGCGATCCGGACCTATTTTGAGCGCGGCCTTCAGGTGCAGGGGCTCGATGATCGCCGTGTTTTGTTGCCGCTCCACATCGAGATCATCGACGACGGCCCCGGCGTGCCCCTTGAAATCGCTGACAACGTGTTTGAACCCTTTGTTTCCGGGCGAGAAAATGGAACCGGGCTTGGTCTTGCGCTGGTCTCGAAAATTGTCGCGGCCCATGAGGGATGGATCGACGTTGCATCCCGACCCGGACACACGGTTTTCAGGGTTTCCTTGCCGATTGCGCCAGTCAAGCCTGCAAAAGCCCGTGACAATGCCGCCACGCCAAAGGAACGACGCTGATGGATGGAACCGTATTGATTGCAGACGACGATCGCACAATTCGCACAGTCTTGACGCAAGCGTTCACGCGGGCGGGATGCCGTGTCCATGCCACGGCAAGCTTGACCATGTTGATGCGATGGGTCGAGGAAGGCAAAGGCGATCTGGTGATCACGGATGTCATGATGCCGGACGGGAATGGCATTAAAAATCTTATAAAAATCAAAAAGTTGCGCGGTGATCTTCCGGTGATTGTCATGTCGGCGCAAAACACGATAATGACAGCAATCCAAGCAACCGAGGCCGACGCTTGGGATTATTTGCCCAAGCCCTTTGATCTGCCGGACTTGTTGTCGCGCGCGGCAAAGGCCATGGCGAAACGCCCTCAATCGCCACGGCCTGCCACGGCGAAAGGCGCGGCGTCCGATATGGTGGCACCCGTCGAAGACCTGCCGCTTGTCGGGCGTACACCCGCCATGCAGGATCTGTATCGACTTGTCGCGCGGGTCATGAACTCTGCGCTGCCGGTTTTGATCATTGGTGAGTCCGGAACTGGAAAGTCGCTGATTGCCAAGGCGTTGCACGATTTTTCTGAGCGAACATCCCAGCCATTTCTGGTGAGCACGGCGCAGGACTTCTTGGGCGATCCGCTGCACTCGGGCGGTGAGTTGGTCTTGGCGCGCACGCGCGGCGGCTCTCTGATCCTTGATGGGCTCGGCGATCTTGATAGCGCGGCGCAAGCCCGCTTTGCCCGACTCGTGGATTCTGTGCCAGACGGGGGCCCAAGGATCATCGCGATTGCCGACGATACGTTGATGACCGCCTTGGCATCCGGCGCATTTCGCCAGGATTTGTATTACCGCCTTTCCGGGGTTACGCTGCATGTGCCGCCTTTGCGAGAGCGGATCGACGATATCGCATTGCTCGCCGATCACGTCTTGACGCGCGCCGCGCGCGATGGGGGTCCGCTCCGCAAGCTTTCGGCGCAAGCTGCGGAAACCGCGCGTCAATTTCCGTGGCCGGGTAATGTTCGGCAGCTTGAAAACGTCCTTCGACGATTGGTGATCACCGGGCAAGACAGTGAGATCGGCCGCGCAGAACTCGAGCAGGCGTTGGATCCGCATGCGACGATTCCGCAACGGGGCAGGGTTGCCGAAACCGGGACTCTGGCCGAGTCCGTCGCGCAGCATGTTCGGCGATATTTTGAGTTGCACGGCGCCGATTTGCCGCAGCCTGGCGTCTATCAGCGGGTCATGCGCGAGGTCGAAGCGCCGCTGATTGATATTGCGCTGGAATACACCGGAGGCAATCAGGCGCGTTGTGCTGATCTGCTGGGGATCAACCGGAATACGTTGCGCAAGAAAACAAATGAGCTGGATATTCGCGTGACACGGAGGCGCAAGTTGATGTAGTTAGGCAACAGGACGTGGCGAAATTGCCGCACCTATCCGGTTTGATTGTTTCCCTCGCGCGTGTTGTCCGTCATTGATCCATGAACATGTCCCTGAGCCCTGACCCTGCGTTATCCGACACAAGCGGTCTTGCGCGGCGTGACCCTATGCGCCGCAGGATTCAGGCGGTGATGACCATCGTCCTCGTCGTTCTGGCACCGATCCTGGTTCTGGCGACCGTCGGTGTCTTGGGACCTTTCGCCATTTCGCCAAACCTCCCGTCGTTGCGGCTCGTTTTGCTGGCCGACCTGGTCTATATCCTGGTCGTCGCCGCGTTGGTGTTGGGTCGCATTGCGCGGATGATTGCGGCAAGGCGTTCACGTTCGGCCGGGTCGCGGCTGCATTTGCGGCTGTCCGCGCTGTTCGCGTTCATCGCGCTGGTGCCTGCGATCACCGTTGCTGTCTTCGCGGTCATAACCATCAATATCGGACTTGAAGGGTGGTTTTCGGAGCGGGTCCGCAATGTGGTTGGAACCTCACTCGCGGCTGCCGAGGCTTATCAGGATGAACAAGAACGCAGCCTGATTGCAGATGGCGAGGCCGTCGCCGGTGTGTTGGAGCGCGCGCGCGCGATGAACCCCATGATATCCGAGGGCGAGATACGGCAGATTTTGAGCCAGGCCCAATTGGGGATCCAACGGGGGCTTCGCGTGGCGTTTGTCATCGACACCACGGGCGGGCTCCGCGCGCGGGGCGATCGCTCGTATCTATTTGATTTTGTTCAGCCAACGCCCGAAGATCTTGCGCAAGCCGCGCAGGGTGACCTGATCTTGATCAAGGATTGGCCCAACAGCGAATTTCGCGCGCTGGTGCCGTTGGATGGGTATTCTGACCGATTGCTGTATGTTGCACGCGCAGTCGACGGCGAGATCTTGCGATTGCTCGACGACACGCAGCAAACCATCCAGCTTTACAACCAGTTGGAATCCGAACGGGGCCGCGTGCTGTTCAATTTCGGCCTTCTGTACCTCGCCTTTGCGATCATTCTGATACTGGCGGCAATCTGGCTGGGCATGTGGTTTGCCGAAGGCCTTTCTCGGCCCGTCGGGCGTCTTGCCGAGGCCGCTGAGCGTGTCGGCGAGGGCGATCTGGACGTGCAGATCATTGAAGAGCGCGGCGATGACGAAATCGCGACCATGGGACGGGTGTTCAATCAGATGACCCGCCAGCTCAAGGGTCAGCGTGATGCCTTGTTGAGCAATACACGGCAGATCGAGGAACGCCGCCGCCTGTTTGATTCCGTTCTGGGGTCTGTGACGGCGGGCGTCATCGGGTTGGACGGCGAAGGCCGGGTTGCGTTTGTCAATCGTGCCGCGGAATCCCTGACCAAGATCGATTCTGTCGGTGTTGCGCATCAATCGTTGGCCGCCGTCGTGCCCGAGTTCGAACCGCTGTTGCGTCGCTTGCAGCAGGGCGAGGGCAGCATGTTCGGGGGCCGTGTTCAAGACGAAGTGCGGCTGAGCCGGGCGGGTCGCTTGGAAAGCTTGCTGGTTCGGGTGGCCGAACGTCGAACGGCAGCGGGCGATCTGGAAGGCTATGTGATTGCTTTTGACGACGTCACCGATCTGGTTTCCGCACAGCGGATGGCGGCGTGGGGCGATGTTGCGCGCCGGATTGCCCATGAGATCAAGAACCCACTGACGCCGATCCAGCTCTCTGCGGATCGTATCAAACGCAAGTTTGGCCGCCTGTTGCCATCGGAAGACGCCGAATCCCTCACCTCTTTGACGGATGTTATTGTTAGGCAAACCAACGACTTGCGGCGCATTGTTGATGAGTTTTCACGGTTTGCCCGTATGCCGGAACCGGATCGCAGACCCACGGATCTGGTGCAATTGCTGCGCGACGCGCTGACGTTGCAAGAAGCCGGGCAAGAGTTGGTCACGTTCACCGCGCACCTGCCTGAGGATCCCGTGTCTCTGGAAATCGATTCGACGATGATCATGCAGGCGGTGACCAATTTGCTCAAGAATGCGGGTGAGGCGACCGAAGGGTTGATCGAGGCCGGTCGCGCGCCCGAAGGCTATGTCCCGCGTATTGTGGTCCGGATGTCGGTGGATAGCACGCGTGCGGCGATTACCATTGCCGACAATGGGTTGGGCCTGCCCGAGGATCGCGCCCGCCTGTTTGAGCCCTACGTTACGACGCGAGAAAAAGGCACGGGCTTGGGCTTGCCGATCGTCAAGAAGATCATTGAAGAGCACGGTGGCACGCTGGAGTTGCGTGACGCCCCAATCATGGAGGGCTGCGTGCATACTGGCGCGATGGCTGAAATTCGGCTTCCGATTTTGCGCACGATGCGCAATGGCCGCAACGAGAATGGGCAGCAGGTATGAGTGATATCCTGATCGTCGACGATGAGCGCGACATTCGAGAGTTGATTTCCGAGATATTGCGAGACGAGGGGTATTCGACCCGCCTGGCACAGAACTCAGACGAAGCCATGGCCGCCGTCGAGGCTGAACCGCCCATGTTGATGATCCTCGACCTTTGGCTCAAGGACAGCCAGATGGACGGAATTGGCATTCTGATGGCCGTCAAACGCGAGTACCCAGAAGTGCCGGTTGTCATCATTTCAGGCCACGGCAATATTGAAATCGCAGTCGCGGCGATCAAGAAGGGCGCTTATGACTTTATCGAAAAGCCCTTTAATATCGACCAGTTGCTGGTCGTAATCGGGCGCGCGATGGAAACCTCGAGGCTGCGCCGCGAGAACACGAAATTGCGCAAGCGCGATCCGGCCCAGCGGATATGATCGGCCAGAGTCAGGTCATGAAAGTCCTGCGCAGCAATTTGGGCAAGGTGACGCGCTCGAATGGCCGGGTGATGCTGACCGGGCCTTCGGGCAGCGGCAAGGAGGTTGCCGCGCGGTTTATTCACGCCCAATCCAACCGTGCAAGCGCTGCCTTCGTCACGGTGTCTTGCGCGGCGATCGAGCCCGAAAAAATGGAACTTGTACTGTTTGGCCAGGAGGGAGGCACGCGGGGCGTGATTCCAGGGCTTCTGGAGCAAGCGCATGGCGGTATCCTCTATCTTGACGAGGTCGCCGATATGCCGCTTGGCACGCAATCCAAGATCCTGCGTGTGCTGGTCGATCAGACCTTCATGCGGGTTGATGGGTCGGAAAAGGTCAAGGTCGATCTGCGGGTCATTTCCTCGACGACGCGCGATCTGCGGGCCGAAATTTCGCCGGGAATTTCCGCCAAGAGCTTTACGACCGGCTCAATGTGGTGCCAATCGCGGTGCCATCCCTGGCCGAACGCCGTGATGATATTCCACTTCTGGCCGGTCATTTCATCGAGCTTCTGCACCAGACTCAGGGCTTGGCAAAACGCGAGATCTCCACGGAAGCCGAGGCGCAATTGCAATCGATGAATTGGCCCGGAAACATTCGGCAGCTGAAAAACGTCATCGAGCGCGCGTTGATCCTTGGCGATGGTCAGGGCCCCATCGAAGCGCGAGAATTGATGTCCTCACCCGCGGGCGAGGAGGAAGAGGGGCGCGTCGTCCTGGCGGGTGGTCTTGCGACCTTGCCACTGCGAGAGGCGCGCGAGTTGTTTGAACGTGAGTATCTTCTGACCCAGATCAACCGCTTTGGCGGGAATATCTCGCGTACTGCCGCATTTGTCGGTATGGAACGCTCTGCGCTGCATCGCAAACTCAAATCCTTGGGTGTGAACACGGCGGCATTGTCGGGGGGGCGCGGGAATTGGGATGACGAATAAGGGTGTAACGCTATGAAAGTCATCATTTGTGGTGCCGGTCAGGTCGGTTGGCAAATTGCGCGGCAACTGTCGGGCGAAGCCAATGATGTGTCCATTGTCGACAACAACCCAGCGCTCGTGCGCCGCGCGACGGATACCTTGGAGGTTCAAGGCGTCGTCGGCTTTGCCTCGCATCCCGATGTGTTGGCACAGGCAGGCGCGCGCGAAGCCGATATGCTGATTGCCGCGACGCATTCGGACGAGGTAAACATGGTTACCTGTCAGGTCGCGCACTCGGTATTTGGCGTCACCCGAAAGATTGCCCGTTTGCGCGCACAATCTTATCTGGCGCCGCAATTCTCGGAGCTTTTCGGCCGCGAGCATTTGCCGATTGACGTGGTCATCAACCCCGAGCAGGAAGTGTCGCGCGCCGCGTTGCGCCGGATCGCCGCGCCCTCCACCTTCGACGTCCAGGATTTTCTGGATGGCACAGCGCGGCTGGCCGGGATTTCGCTCGACGCGGATTGCCCGGTGCTGAACACACCCCTGCGCCAATTGACCGAGTTGTTTTCAAGTCTGCGGGCAATCGTTGTCGGTGTCCGGCGGGCGGGAAAGATGTTTGCGCCCGAGCCCGGTGACCAGTTGTTCGAGGGCGACCAGATCTATGTCGTCTCGGAAAGCAGTGATCTTGGCCGAACGCTGGCGATTTTTGGTAAACCCTTGGCAAAACAAGAAAGAATCGTCATCATTGGCGCGGGAAATGTGGGCCTTGCCGTCGCGCGGGAACTCGAAAACCACCCCGACCGCATCCGCGTGAAGGTCATCGAACGCGACCGTGCCAAGGCCGAGGAAGCCGCCGACCTGTTGGAGCGCACGATTGTCTTGCACGGCGACGGGATGGACAGCGAGTTGTTGATCGAAGCCGGGATCGACAGTGCCGATGCGGTGTTGGCCGTGACGGACGATGACAAGACCAACCTTTTGACATCGGTTCGCAGCAAGGCCATGGGCTGCAAATTGGCAATCGCACTGGTCAACGATCCGTCTTTGGTGCCGCTCCTCGACCCGTTGGGGATTGACGCGCACATCAACCCGCGCGCCACCACGGTCAGCTCGATTTTGCGGCATGTTCGCCACGGTCGCGTTCGGTCGATTTACACAGTCGGCGATGGCGAGGCCGAGGTCATCGAGGCGCAAGTCCTCTCCACCTCGCCGCTCGCCGGGCGCGCCATCGGAAATATCGGCTTTCCAGAGGGCGCACTGGTGGGGGCGGTCCGAAAACGAGGCGTCTTCGTGAAGCCGATTGGCAGCACCGAACTCGAAGTCGGTGACCTATTGGTGATCTTTGCCTTGAGCAATGATGTGCCCGAGATCGAGCGTTTGCTGCAGGTCGCGGTGGAGTATTTCTGAGATGCAGGTGCGGCTCGCAAAGGTTCCTTTGCTGGTCACAATGATCGGCGCGACGGGACTCTTGATGCTGGTGCCGTCGGCCAAGGCGTTTGCCGATGGGCAATCGCCCGTCGGTCGGGATTTCCTCTATTCGGGCTTGGCATGCACTTTGTTTGCGGTGTTTCTGGCGCTTGCCATGACCGGACAAGAACGCAAACACAGCCGCAGCGACGGGCTTTTTCCACTGCTGACGGCCATTTACCTGTTGATCCCCGCCGTGATGGCAATACCCGTCGCCGAGAGCTTGCCTCAGTTCCGTTTTGTGGATGCGTGGTTCGAAATGATTTCGAGCTTCACCACAACCGGTGCGACCTTGATCGACTTGCCGCGCCGGGTGCCCGCAGCGGTGCATCTTTGGCGCGGCATGGCGGGCTGGATGGGTGGCTTGTTCATTCTTTCTGCAGCAACCGCCTTGCTGGCACCCCTGAGGCTTGGTGGCTATGAACTGATTCGCCGCAATTTGGGATCTGGCACAAGTGCCGGGGTGGTGACCTTGTCGCCCGGCGCGCGTTTGCAGTCCCATGCCGCCATAGTCCTGCCCGCGTTTGCCGGTCTCACAATGGCACTTTGGGTGCTGCTGACGATGATGGGGGTGCCCGGTTTTGACGCGTTGATGCAGTCAATGGCGACGCTCTCGACGTCTGGAATTTTGCCGCGTGAAATTTTGGGCGGCATCGGACTCGGTGCCGAGATCTTGATCTTTGCCTTTCTCGCCATCGCTTTGAGCCGCCGGTTTTTGCCCGGACACGGCGGTCGCCGAATGGCGTTGCGTCAAGATCCGGAGTTGCGCACAGCCGCGACCATCATTGCGCTGGTGTCCCTGTTCGTTTTGGCGCGTCATTGGGCCGGGGCATTTGAAATTCGTGAAGGCGAGAATTTGCCGGCCATGGGGCGCGCGGCGTGGGGTACTGCCTTCACCAGCCTGTCTTTCTTGACCACAACCGGTTTCGTCAGCCAGGACTGGATTGCCAGTCGAGTCTGGTCAGGGCTGACCCCGCCGGGCTTGGTGTTGATGGGGCTGGCGTTGTTGGGAGGGGGCGTGGCCACCACGGCAGGCGGCGTCAAACTGTTGCGCATATATTCCCTGATGCGTCTTGGACGGGCTGAGGCGGAACGCATGATTTATCCGTCAATTGTCACGGGCGGCAGTGAATATGACCGCTTCCTCGCGACCACTGGTGCGCGTTCGGCGTGGCTCTTTGCCATGGTGTTCGTTCTTGTGTCCGTTGCCGTCGTCGCCTTGTTGCTCTTGACCGGTATGAGCCTTGAAACGGGACTGATTTTCACCGTGGCGTCGATGTCGAACACAGGCCCCTTGGCAGCGGTTGCCGGCGATGCACCGCTGTACTGGGTCCTTTTGAACGATCCTGCACGCACGGTTCTGGCATTGGCAATGATTCTGGGTCGGCTGGAAATCCTTGTGTTTTTGGCGTTGATTCTGGGGCGTGTGCAGCGCAAATGATTGCTGCGGTGGATGGTCACAGTGTGCGCCGGGACCTTCGTCGTGTGGAAAAGCCTGTTAGAGCGCTGATTCGGCGCTATTTTGGTCTAGAAACTTGTTTGTGCTGCCTTCATACTCGCGCAAACGGGAGGGGTCTTCGCAGGCATTTTGCGGCGTAGGCCAATAAAAAAAGGTAAATATAATGGCCGTTGAAAAACAGAATTTGCAGGATGCGTTTTTGAACCATGTTCGCAAGAACAAGGTTCCGGTGACGATTTTTTTGATCAACGGGGTCAAATTGCTGGGGGTTATCACCTGGTTTGATAACTTCTGCGTCTTGTTGCGCCGTGAAGGGCAAAGCCAACTTGTCTATAAACATGCGATTTCCACGATCATGCCGGGCCAACCCATCTCACTGTATAATGGTGAAGAATAAACGCGCCACAGGCGGTCGGTCGTGACCTCTGACATCAAGGAAACGAGCAATGCCGGCGGTAACAAGCGCCAGCGTGCCTTGGTGCTGCATCCCGACATACGCGGCTCGGATCACCTCAGGGCGGCGGACTCTGCGTTGGCAGAAGCCTTGTCACTGGCAGAAGCGCTGCCGGGGATCGATGTGGTTGACGCACAGGTTGTCAGATTGCCGCGTGCGCAACCCGGCATGTTGTTCGGGTCTGGTAAAGTTGCCGAGATCAAACAGAGAATCGAGCGCGATGAGATCAATCTGGTCTTGATCGACGGTCCGGTTTCCCCCGTTCAGCAGCGAAATCTTGAAAAGGAGTGGGGTGTCAAACTGCTGGATCGCACGGGTCTCATCCTCGAGATTTTCGCGGATCGGGCTCGCACGCGCGAGGGCGTCTTGCAGGTCGAACTGGCAGCCTTGACCTATCAGCGAACACGGCTGGTACGGGCCTGGACCCACCTGGAGCGTCAACGTGGCGGTTTGGGGTTTGTCGGCGGACCCGGGGAAACGCAGATCGAGGCGGATCGCCGTGCGATCGATTTGCAGGTCGTCCGGCTCAAGCGCCAACTCGAAAAAGTGGCGCGAACCCGCGAGTTGCATCGAGAGGCCCGGCGGCGGATCCCCTATCCGGTGGTCGCGCTCGTTGGCTATACCAACGCCGGAAAATCGACACTTTTCAATCTGTTGACCGGCGCAGATGTGATGGCAAAAGACATGCTTTTTGCCACGTTGGATCCCACCATGCGCGCGATTGCCTTGCCGGGTGGTTTGCAGGTCATCTTGTCGGATACGGTTGGGTTCATCTCGGATCTGCCCACTCAGTTGATCGCGGCGTTTCGGGCAACCCTGGAGGAGGTGCTCGAGGCCGATCTGATCCTGCATGTCCGTGATATCGCGCATCCTGAAACCGAAGCGCAATCGCAGGATGTGGACTTCGATTCTGGCCGATCTGGGCGTTCGTGAGGGCGTGCCGCAACTGGAGGTCTGGAACAAGATTGACCTGCTGCCTGAGGATGAACCGCGGCGAACCGTTGCCGCGCGCCGGGATTCGGTTGTTGCGGTCTCTGCTCTGACCGGGCAGGGCCTCGAGGCGTTGGTCGAGGCCATAAGCACCGCCTTGGGCGAAAGCCGTTCACAAGATGTCGTCGAAATCGGACATGAGCAAGGGCGGGCGCGGGCCTGGGCCTATGAGGAAGGCATCGTGCGCTCGGAAAGCCCCACGGACGATGGAACTTTGCTCGATGTTTCGTGGTCCCCGCGACAGCGACGCCAATTCGAGGCGCTGTTGATTGGCCCGGATTGATCCATCATTCCTCGTCATCGTCGGTTACCAACGAGATTTCGCCCGCATCCACCAGATCACGCAATGATGCGACGACAGCGGCCATCGCTGATTCGGCGTCTTTCATCTTGACCTTGCCACGGGTTTCAACCTCATCGCGCAGGGTTGCGGCCATGCGCTGCGACATATTGGCCAAGAGAAACTCCGCTGAGCGCCCTTCATCGCTGTCAGGAACTGGCAGCGCCGCCGCGAGTGCCGTCACCAAATCGTTTTGTGGCACCTCCCGCAGCACCTTGGGAACGTCGCGCGGGTTCAGGCGCTCATGGATATGGGCGAAAGTGAAGATGGCCTTGCGGACCCCGTCGGCGAAGCTCTCATCTTGTGCGCTCAAGCCCTCCAACAGGGCCTGTCGTACCGGCGCGGCGGCCGAATTCAGAATGGCGCCAACCCGCGCCGCAGGTGCGACGGGGAAAGCCCGGGTGGACGCCCGTCCAATTCGCGCGCGAGTGAGTTTCCGATGCGGGCAACCATCGTCGGCGCAATGCCTTCGGTCAGTGAAACGGCATAGGCGACGCGGCGCGCGCGTTCACCCGGCATCTTCCCCAACAGCTCCGCCGCGCGACCAACGGGGAGCTTCGAGAGGACAACAGCCGCGACCTCTGCGCTTTCGGGTTCGAGGATCTCAATCAGAGTGTCCGCGGGTGCTGACAAGATCCGCGCCCAGGGATCCGCGCCATCCCGTGACCGTGCCATCAGTTGCAATTTGGCCGCCGCGCCAGGGCTCAATCGGCCATCGAGCACCTTGAGCGCGCCGTCGATACCGCCCGGAAAACTGAGGCCAACCTGTTCCAATGTCTCGACAAATTCTGAAATCACCGAGGACATCGTCTCGCGATCGACAAGCCGCATCTGGCCAATCTGCTCCGTCAGGGCTGTTTGAACATCCTCTGGCAGATCGGAAAGTTTGAGATCGGCCCCCTCCGTCAGCAGCAGACGCACCATGATCGCCGCCTTCTGCCGTCCGCTCAACGCCTGGATGCGCCGCCCCGAAGGGCTGGTGGCAACGCGCGACGCGGGCTTGGAGCCCACCGTTGCATGAAGCGAGGACGCGGGCGTGGAGACGGCAGGAACCGTTGCGTTTTCTGTAGACATGGACCCATCCAACTGAACTGAAGTCCATCATGCGCCATAGCGGTTAACTGTCGGATAACGTCGGGAAAAAACCCAGGGTTGCGGGGGTTTGATCCAAATCAAGGCGTCAGCCAGATATCGCCTTTAGGGATGATGGGGATGGATCAGGAGTTACCATTCGCTTGATCTTCATCTCCCGTTTCCGGGCGCACCTCCCTGCGTCTGGTACTTTTTCGCCGCGAGACCTCCCTCTCGCGGCGTTCTTTTTTTCGGGTCACAGACTTGGCTTATGGATCGGCTTTCGCGGCCGCCGCCTCAAGCTCAGCCGCGCGTTTCTCAACCAATTCAACGATATGATTGACCATTTCGGCATTCGATTGCTTGTGGCTTTGCTTGCCCGCCAAATAGATCATCCCGGATCCGGCACCACCGCCGGTAAAACCGATATCCGTCATCAGCGCCTCACCGGGGCCGTTGACCACGCAGCCGATGATACTCAGGCTCATCGGGGTCTTGATGTGCGACAAACGGTCCTCAAGCGTTTCGACCGTCTTGATCACGTCAAAACCCTGTCTTGCGCAGGAGGGGCAAGAGATGATCTGCACGCCACGCGTCCTGAGCCCCAGGGATTTCAGGATTTCATAGCCCACGCGGACCTCTTCGACCGGGTCCGCCGATAGTGACACACGGATCGTGTCGCCGATTCCAGCCCAGAGCAGATTGCCCATGCCGACCGCCGATTTCACCGCGCCGGCGACGAACCCGCCAGCCTCGGTGATGCCGAGGTGGATTGGCGCATCGGTGGCCTCGGCGAGTTGTTGATAGGCCGCGGCCGCCAGAAACACATCCGAGGCTTTGACGCTGATCTTGAACTCGTGAAAATCGTTATCCTGCAACAGCTTGATATGATCGAGGCCGGATTCCACCATCGCCGCGGGGCAGGGCTCGGCGTATTTGTCGAGCAGGTGCTTTTCCAACGATCCGGCGTTCACGCCGATGCGAATCGAACAACCGTGATCCCGCGCTGCCTTGATCACGTCGCGGACGCGCGACGCCGAACCGATGTTGCCCGGATTGATCCGCAGACAGGCGGCCCCGGCCTCGGCGGCTTCGATCGCCCGTTTATAGTGAAAATGGATGTCTGCCACAATCGGCACCGGGCTTTCGCGCACAATCTCGCGCAGGGCCTGAGTTGAGGACTTATCGGGCGTCGATACCCGCACAATATCGGCGCCGACGTCATACGCCGCAATGATCTGCGCCAGAGTTGCCTTGACGTCGGAACTATCGGTGTTGGTCATGGTTTGCACCGAGATCGGCGCGTCGCCCCCAACCGGAACCGACCCCACCATGATCTGGCGCGATTTACGGCGTTCGATATTGCGCCAAGGACGGATCGGATTGTGGGTCATTTCGGTACCATAGGCAAAGCAAAGTCAGACTGCAGACATAAGCCCGAGGTCGGCGCGTGACAATGCAGGGGGGCAAATGAAAAGGCCCGCTGCGACGCGGGCCTCAGGATTATTGATCGCGCAACTGCGCCACATGGACCGCAAGATCCGCGTCTCGGCCAAGGTCCGCCACCTGATACTGTTCCCGCAACGCGGTGGAATCCAGCGCCACGTTGCGCACAACCTGCGCGCCGGGGGCCGCCGGGCCATAGGCCTGACCGTTGATCAGGAAATAGACCGAACTGGAATTGCCCGAATGCAGGGTTGGCGGTTCTTCGGTTTGCGGGATTGTGTAACGTTCACCCGCGTCCATGATGCGCTCGAAAATAACCGTGCCATCCGCCGCCCGCACGCGCAGCCACGAGGGTCGGACCGCAAGCAGTTCAACCGTATCGGGACCCGCGGCCAGAACCTGAGGGGCGGCGTCATTGCTTTCACCGGCCAGCGCTTGCGCGACGGCATCGTCGGTCGAAATGCCGACACGCGTGATCGGCTCGCTGACGTCCGGGACAATTGCCGCAATCGGACCATCCCGCGGGATCAGGACCGGTGTATCCAAAGCCTGCGGCCGTGCGATCCGCACAATGCCTTCGGCGCCGGATCTTGAGGCTGTTCCCAGCGCATCGGTCGAGCCGGTACCCTGCGCCGAGGTCAATGGATCGGTGTCGATGCCAGAGGCCACGCGTGTCGCGCTCGGGGTGAGAGGATTGAAATCGCTCACGACGTTCGGAACCATATCGGCGGGCGCGACCTGAACGCGTTGAACCTCTTTGAGGACGGTGAAGCCTGCATAACCAAGACCAACGATCAACGCCACCAAGACGGTAACGGACCCCAAGGCACCCGGTTCTATCCGTTTCCAGAAAGGGTCAGGATCAGGCAGGAGACCGACACCGCGCAACGGATTGCTGCGATCATACGCAGGCTGCGACTTTACGGCGCGCGTTGATGATCCGCCGGCTCCGGACATGCCATGCGCGACCTGAAAATCATGCTCCAGACAAAAGCGCTCATAGACCCACTCCGGGTCCATGCCCAGGTACCGCGAATAGGAGCGCACGAAGCCCGCCACAAAACTTGGGGTCTCAAAAATATCGAGGTCGCCATTTTCGATTGCCGCGATATGCGCCGCACGAATGTGCAGTTCCCGTTGCACGTCCAGCAAGGACTTGCCCAAGGTCGCCCGTTCTCCACGCAAGACATCTCCAAGCCTCAGTTCGAAATCATCGAACCCACGAGGCCCTTCCTCTGTCTGCACCGGAGGCTCTTCCTTCCGCCAGATCATTCGCATTGTCCCTGCTTGTTACCGCTCGAATCGGGCCGATTGGCGGGGAAACCTGATTGCGGCGGGATATCCACAACCGAGTCGCTCCACAACGACCTCTTGTCCAAATCTTAGCAGAAAGTAAAAAACAATTGAAGTGTAAGGCGTTACTAAGCGGACATCTCGGCACGATTTAGCGCACAATGCGACCAAAGCCGATCCATGGCGCGCACGACCCGGTCAATTTCCTTGGGGTCGTGAACCGGTGACGGGGTAAAGCGCAAACGCTCGGTCCCGCGCGGCACGGTGGGGAAATTGATCGGCTGTACATAGATGCCGAATTGCTCCAGCAACATGTCCGAAATGGCCTTGCAATGCACCGGATCGCCGACATGCACCGGCACGATATGGCTGCCATAGTCAATAATCGGCAGGCCCATCGCCTTGAGGCGGTTTTTCAGAATGCTTGCGTATTCCTGCTGTTTGTCGCGAAGGCCCTGATCGGTTTTCAGATGCTTGATCGACGCTGCACAGCCCGCCGCGATCGCCGGCGCCAGTGACGTCGTGAAGATGAAGCCCGGCGCGTAAGACCTTATTGCATCAACCATTTTTGCGCTTGCCGCAATGTAACCACCCATCACGCCATAGGCTTTGGCCATCGTGCCGTTGATGATGTCGAGACGATGCATCAGACCGTCACGCTCTGCCACGCCAGCGCCGCGCGGGCCGTACATGCCCACGGCGTGAACCTCGTCAATATAGGTGAGGGCGTTGAATTCATCCGCCAGATCGCAGATCGCTTCAATCGGGCCGAAATCGCCGTCCATGGAGTAGATGGATTCAAACGCGATGAGCTTTGGTGTCTCGGGGTCATCCGCCGCCAAAAGCTCCCGCAGATGATCAACGTCATTGTGGCGGAACAGGCGCTTCTGCCCGCCATTGCGGCGCACGCCTTCAATCATCGAGGCGTGGTTCAGCGCGTCGGAATAAATGATCAAGCCGGGGAACAGCCGGGGCAGGGTGCTGAGTGTCGCATCATTGGCAATATAGGCCGAGGTGAACACCAACGCGGCCTCTTTTTGATGCAGATCCGCAATCTCGGCTTCCAGGCGCTTGTGATAGACGGTTGTTCCGGAAATGTTGCGCGTACCGCCAGAGCCCGCGCCGGTCGCGTCCAAGGCCTCATGCATCGCGCTCAAAACCGCAGGGTGCTGCCCCATGCCGAGATAGTCATTGCCACACCAGACGGTGATTTCCTTTTCGGTTCCGTCCGGGCGACGCCAGACCGCATGGGGAAACTGACCCTTCTTGCGCTCGATATCAATAAAAGTCCGATAGCGGCCTTCGTCGTGGAGGCGCTGCAGGGCGGTGTCGAGAGCGGAGTCGTAGGTCAATGGTCTCTCCTTGGCGAACTCTGAGCACGAGGTCGAAGGTGTGGTCGATTATCTGCGTAATCTATGCATGTTTGAATGCGATGGAAACATGACGTGGATCAATTGAAAAAAGTGTTGCACCCTCACCTTTTTGTCGGATTCAGGCTCAATCTACGATGACAATGGCACAATCGGCAACATTTGTATCGCCTTGGCACGCCGATATCGCATTCTCCTGGGCATTAACCCCCAGACCGATTCCCCACAATCCCGAACTTGCAGAGATCGCAAACGCCCGCGCCCCCCGCTCCTGGCGATAGGTATCCTCAAATCCCGTCGTGGCATCCGCGCTCAGTTGCAGGGCGCGCGCCTCCCATCCCCGGGGGCGAACCTCCATCGCGATGACGCAAGACGCACCGCCACTGCGGCGCTCATTGCAGCCCGACAAAGCCGCGTCGCGCGCCGCCTCGATGGAGTGGTAATTGGCCGACATCACCGTCGGCTCTGCCATGATTCCGTCGGCGGGAGCGAAGGCCAGAGCGGCATAATATTTCTGAGTTTGCGCAACCTGAACCAGCGTCGCGATCTCCTGCTCGGTCAACCCGGTTGTATCATAACGCACAACCTCAGGGCGCTCATCGAGAAACAGCAAGCTGCGTGCGGTATCGGTGTCTACCGGATCAGCAAATGCGCCCAGCGGCACGGCGATGACGGACAGTACCAAGGCAGACGCAAGAATGGGACGACGGATCATGGGATACTCCTGAACGCAAATGCTGCAATCTTTTACAGGGTCTGCGCACAGATTGCAGCCCCCAGAACGGCGGCTTTAGCGCACACATTCGGTTGATTTGAACCCGGGCCGTGACGTCATCGGCAAGAACTCGCCGGCCACTGGACTTCTTGCGCGTCAGAGGGCTAGGCTGCGGTAACTCAGACAGGGAAATCCGATGACCATGACCTCCCCCATAGACCCCGTACTCGCGCATGTTGACACGCATCTGGACCAGTCGCTCGAGCGCTTGCTGGACCTGTTGCGGCTGCCGTCGATTTCCACCGACCCGGCCTTCAAGGCCGATTGCGACCGCACGGCGGATTGGATGGTGTCGGAACTGTCCGATCTTGGTTTTATGGCGAAAAACACCCGACCACCGGGCATCCGATGGTCGTGGCGCATGGCGACGAGAAAGACGGCCTGCATGTGCTGTTTTATGGCCATTATGATGTGCAACCCGTGGATCCGTTGTCGCTTTGGGCGCGCGACCCGTTTGACCCGGCTGTCGAAGATACCGCCGATGGCAAGGTGATCCGGGGCCGTGGCGCGGCGGATGACAAGGGCCAGTTGATGACCTTTGTCGAGGCCTGTCGCGCATGGAAAGCGGTCCACGGCGCCCTGCCGATCACCGTCTCGATGTTCTTTGAAGGCGAGGAGGAAAGCGGCTCGCCGTCCTTGGTGCCTTACATGAAAGAACACGCCGACGCGCTCAAGGCCGATCTGGCGCTGATTTGTGACACCGGCATGTTTGACCCGCAAACCCCGGCGATCACCACGGCGCTGCGCGGCTTGGCAAAACTGGAAATGGTGATCACGGGCCCCGACAAAGACCTGCATTCGGGCATGTATGGCGGGGCGGCGATCAATCCGGCGCGGGTTCTGGCGCGGATCATCGCGGACCTGCATGATGACACGGGCCGTATCACGCTGGACGGGTTTTACGACGGCGTTCCAGAACTGAGCAACGCGCAACGCGCACAATGGGAGAGCCTGGGCTTTGATGCCGAAGGTTTTCTGAAAGGCGTCAACCTGAGCGTTCCTGCGGGCGAGCAAGGCCGCAGCGCGCTGGAGATGATCTGGTCGCGGCCCACCTGTGAAGTGAACGGGATGACATCCGGCTACACGGGGGCCGGCTTCAAGACCGTGCTGCCGTCAAAAGCGTCGGCAAAAATCAGCTTTCGACTGGTCGGCACGCAAGACCCTGCGGCCATTCTGAAATCCTTCAAAGCCCATGTCGCCGCACGTCTGCCCGCAGATTGCACATGCGAATTCTTCGATGCCGAGGGTGCACCCGCCACGGTCATGCCGATTGATCACCCGGCGTTCGAGGCGGCGCGCGTGGCGCTTTCGGACGAATGGCCACGCCCGGCCGCGTTTATCGGCTGCGGTGGCTCGATCCCGATTGCCGGGTATTTCCAGACGATCCTCGGCATGGATTCGCTGCTGATCGGGTTTGGCCGCGATGACGACCAGATCCATTCACCCAATGAGAAATACGACCTTGAGTCGTTCCACAAAGGGATTCGCAGTTGGGTCCGGGTGCTGGACGCCTTGTCGCGCGTTCAAGGCGCATGACGAAAGACGGCGAGGGTCAGGATGATCCACAGACCCACACCGCCCAATATCAGTGATGCCCCCAGCGCCAGACCGGGCCGTGCCAAGGTGATGGCCAAGGGTAGAAGGCCAGCGCGCTGCAAAAGGGGTGGGCGCTTGTACGGGGCAGGCAGGACGCGCCCCTTACAGGCGAACCGACGATCCCGGTCAACAGCATAGGCACCCGATTTGCTGAAGGACGCACCGTTTGCAGCCCCGTGGCTATCGCGCGCAACACCAATTCAAAACCGCCGCTCCGGGAGGCGAGCGGTGTTTGTGGGAATGGGGCGCGTCGAAACCTGGGTCATGGGCATAGGTCGGCCGATCTGCACAAAGGGCTCAATCGGCGCTTGACGCGTCTTGGCCGGGCGGGCACCGTCGGCCAAAATTCAAGGGAAAACCCCATGCAGAGCATTTCGCAATCGCCAACCGATCCTGCCTTTGTGCAAAACCCTTATGCCTTTTACGCTCGCGCACGGGCCTTGGGCCCGGTGGTCTATTGGCAGGATTATGGGTTGCCCTGCGTTTTCGGTCATGCCGCCGCCAATGCAATCCTGCGCGATCGCCGCTTTGGCCGCGAAGTGCCTGAGTTCAAACGCAAACCCATCGCCGCCCACACTGCACCCTTTTATGCCGTCGAGGCGCATTCCATGTTGGAACTGGAGCCGCCGCGCCACACGCGTCTGCGCTCTCTGGTTCTGCGCGGGTTCACCTCGCGTCGCATCGCCGCCCTGCGTCCGGATATCGAAGCTCTGGCCCACCAGTTGATCGATGCCTTTCCAACCGGCAAGTTCGACCTGCTGCCCGCCTTTGCCGAGGCCATTCCGGTGATCATCATCGCGCGTCTACTGGGGGTGCCCGAGACGATGAAAGATCAGCTTTTGCGCTGGTCGCATGATATGGTGAGCATGTATCAGGCCGGGCGCACGCGCGAGATGGAAGAAGCCGCCGCCCGCGCCAGTGCCGAGTTCGCTGGTTTCATGCGCGGCTATGTCGATGAACGTCGCGCGCACCCGGCGGATGATCTGATCACCAGTCTGATTCAGGCCGAGGAGGCGGGCGAAAAGCTGTCAACCGATGAGCTGATCACGACCTGCATTCTGCTGCTGAACGCGGGCCACGAGGCCACCGTGCACGGCATCGGCAACGCCGTCAAAACGATCCTGGAGGCGGGGGGGCCGCGCGATTGGCTCTCGCCGGAAAAGCGGGACGCGACCATCGAGGAAACGCTGCGTTTTGACCCGCCTTTGCATATGTTTACGCGTTGGGCCTATGAACAGATCGAGGTCATGGGGCATGTGTTCGAGCCGGGCGACGAGGTTGGCGTGATGCTGGCCGCCGCCGCGCGTGATCCCGGCCCGTGGGAGAATCCCGACGTGTTTGATCCTGAGCGCGTGGCCAAGCCGCATCTGGCGTTCGGCGTCGGGCTGCATTTCTGTGTCGGCGCACCGCTTGCAAGGCTGGAAATGACCGCCGCCTTGCCGATTCTATTCGACCGCGTGCCCGGATTGCGTCTGGCCGAACCGCCCCAATACGCAGATCGGTTTCACTTTCATGGCCTGTCCTCTCTGATGGTCGAGCGCTGACCGACACTCAGGCCGATGGATTTTCCCGTCGCCACTTGGCCCAAGCCTCGGGTGTATCCAGATCGGTGGTCGCATGATGAGCGGGCAGGGCGATTGACTGTGGCGTGAAGCGCCGCAGAATGCCGCGCGCGCCTGTGTCGCCCTTCAACGCCTCGAACATCGGTAACGCCTGGGGTGGAAACACCACGGGATGCCCTGGTTTTCCGTCGACGTCGGATGCGCAGAGCGCCTGGCCTTTATAGCCCGCCGCCATGGTCGCAAAGTCCTGCGCGGTGACGTCCGGCATATCGGCCGGGCAAATCATCAGAGCCGCTCCCTGCGCCCATTTCGCCGCCGCACGCAGGCTGGCGCTCATGCCGGTGTGCGCATCGGGAATTGTCAGGAGGGTCACATCCAGATCGGCAACCGCGCGATGCCGGTCCGGGCTCTCGGTCGGCAGGGTGACGGCAACCGGGCCAATTCGCGCCGCCAAAGCCGCAAGGGCCTGCCGTCTCAACAACGGCAGGCCCTCGATGGTTTCAAGCAGTTTGTCTCGCCCGTTCATGCGGCGCGACGCGCCCGCCGCCAGAAGCACAAGCTTGATCGGCTTGGGTGTCACCGCTCTGGGATCAGGCCACGCGGCGCGAAGCGCAGGAAGAACAACAGGGCTGCGCCCATCATGATCAAACGTGTATGCGCGGATTGTTCCAGCAGATGCAACTTGACCGCATTGTCGTTGGCCATGCCTGCTGTCAGGAATTCCATCGCCGCACGCCCCAGAGGCTCGGCCTGAACCCACAGGAACCAGATGATGAAGCCACCCAGAACCGAGCCCCAATTGTTGCCCGACCCCCCGACAATCACCATCACCCAGATCAGGAAAGTAAAGCGCAGGGGTTCGTACGAACCCGGGGTCAATTGGCCGTCGAGCGTGACCATCATCGCGCCCGCCAGACCACACACGCCCGATCCCAGAACGAAGATCATCAAATGCCGGGCCTTGACGTCCTTGCCCATGGCGCGGGCGGCGATTTCGTTGTCACGAATGGCGCGCATCATGCGGCCCCAAGGCGAGTTGAGGGCCAGTTCGGACAGGATGATCAAGATGATCAGGACAACGCCAAACAGCAGCGCATATCCGATTTTCTCAACAATCGAGGCCATTTCGATCAGCGAGATCCCGGTGCTGTCCGAGAATGACTGCACCCAGCCGGCCGCTTGAAGGTCGACCGGGCGGGGGATGGCACGCGGCAAGCCCGCGACGTTGTTCACGCCACGCGACAACCACCCCTCGAATTTCAACACCGCAATGACGATTTCCGAAATGCCAAGCGTCGCGATGGCCAGGTAATCCGACCGCAGGCCAAGGCTGATTTTGCCGATGACCCACGCCAATCCGGCAGCGAACAGGGCGCCGACCGGCCATGCAAAGAGCACGGGCAACCCGGCACCGCCAAGGAAACCTTCGGTCGCAGGGTTCACGCTGGAAATCGCATCGCGTGCCGGGGCAAAGACCAGACGCGTGACGAAATAACCAATCACCAGAATGGCGATCAGGGCGATAACGCGGCGCGCCCCTTCGGCATACGCTTCCATGCCGCAATCGCCGCAAGAACCGTGGCAGCCCCCAAGGCCAGACCGAGCAGCGCGCCAAATCCGCCCGCGCGCCAGGCCTCTGGAACCGGTTCGACCGAGACCAGCACCACAGCCAGACCACCAATGGCCGTGAAGCCCATGATACCGACGTTGAAAAGGCCCGCATAACCCCATTGAATATTCACCCCAAGCGCCAGAATGGCCGAGATGAGACTCATGTTCAGGATCGTGAGGGACAAGGTCCAGCTTTGATGGAGGCCTGTAAAGACCAGCGCCAAGGCAACCAATCCGAACAGAATGAATGAACGTACTGTGGGGTTCATACCGACTTCCCCTTGAAGATGCCTGTTGGACGGAACAGCAAGACCAAGACCAGCAGCGCAAAGGTCACTGCGAATTTGTAGTCAACGGGCAGAATTTGCAAAAGCCCGTCTGGCAGCCAGTTGTCGGGCAGGAAATATCCCGCGAAACGCCGCCAGGCATAGGTGATGCCGAGTTCGGCAAAAGCCACGACATACCCGCCGACAATTGCCCCCAGTGGATTGCCCAATCCGCCCACGATCGCCGCCGCGAACATCGGCAGCAGCAGCTGGAAATAGGTGAAGGGGCGATAGGTCTTGTCGAGGCCGTAGAGGGTGCCCGCCAGAACCACCAGGATCCCGGTGATTGCCCAGGTGATCAAGACGACACGTTCGGGGTTGATGCCCGACAGCAGCGCCAGATCCTCGTTGTCCGAATAGGCGCGCATGGATTTCCCCGAGCGCGTGCGATTGAGGAACCAGAACAGGATCGCCATTGCAATCAAGGCGACAACGACCGTCAGAACTTGTGTCGTACGCAGCGCCAAACCCTCATCCAGGCCGGTCACTGCGCGAAAATCGCGGACCGAAAAGACAAAGCGCTCGCCGTCGGCAAAACTCTGCTCTCCGGGGCCGATCAACAGACGAGTTAGACCGTTGGTCACGAACATGACCCCCAATGACGCCATCACAAAGACAATCGGCTTGGCTTTGACCTTGCGATAAAAGCGGTAAACCGTCCGGTCAACCAACAACAGATAGCCAACCGTCAAGACCATGCCGATCGGCAAAGCCAGCAGCGCCGTGGGCAAGAAGCCCAGTGACACGCCCATGCTTTGAAACCACCATGTGGTCAAAATCACCGAAGCCGTGCCGAATGCCATCACATCGCCATGCGCGAAATGCGAAAAGCGCAGAGATTCCATAAATCAGCGTGATGCCCAACGCGCCTAGGGCCAGCTGGCTGCCATAGGCGAAGGCGGGAATAAGGACGTAATTGGCCAGCAGTACCAGTGCATTCAGGATTTCCATGAGACATCGCCCTCAAGTGAAAGAATCAGACAGTTCGGGTTATGCGTCATGTCTTAGCCCCCCAGGAAGCTGCGGCGGACTTCAGGATCAGCCAACAAGGCCTGCCCAGTGTCGGTGAAACGATTTGCCCCTTGCACCAAGACATATCCTTTGTCTGCAATATGAAGGGCTTGCCTTGCGTTTTGCTCGACCATCAAGATGGAAATCCCGGTGCGCGCGACTTCGATGATGCGGTCAAACAACTCGTCCATCACGATGGGCGATACCCCGGCGGTGGGTTCGTCCAGCATCAGGACCGACGGCTTGGTCATCAGCGCACGACCGACGGCCACTTGCTGGCGCTGACCGCCAGACAATTCGCCCGCCGCCTGATGGCGTTTGTCGCGAAGGATCGGAAACAGGTGATAGACCTGCTCCATCGTGTTGCGATAATCATCGGTGCGGATATAGGCCCCCATCTCAAGGTTTTCCTGAACCGACATCGAGGGGAAGATATTGTTGGTCTGGGGCACAAACCCCATGCCTTTGGCGACGCGCACCTGTGGCGACAGCGCGGTGATATCCTCGCCATTCAGCCGCACACTGCCTTTTCGCAGGTTCAACATCCCGAACACGGCCTTCATGGCCGTGGATTTCCCGGCGCCGTTGGGGCCGACGATCACGGCGATCTGGCCTTTGTCGACGGCAATCGTACAATCATGCAGGATGTCTGCGCCGCCGTAGCCGCCAGTCATCGAGTTGCCGATCAGGACGGGTTCTGTCGTGGTCTCAGACATGCTCTTCCCCAGCCTTGACTTTGTTTTTCAACCCTGTGCCCAGATAGGCCTCGATCACATGCTCATTGGCTTTGATCTCATCCAATGTGCCCTCGGCCAGAACCTTGCCCTCGGCCATGCAGATCACCGGGTCGCAAATGCGGCCGATGAAGTCCATGTCATGTTCGATCACGACGAAGGTATAACCGCGCTCCTTGTTCAGGCGCACAATTGCGTCGGCGATGGTGTTCAACAGGGTGCGGTTCACGCCTGCGCCGACTTCATCCAGGAAAACGATCCGCGCGTCAGTCATCATGGTGCGGCCAAGCTCGAGCAGCTTTTTCTGCCCGCCCGAGATCTGGCCCGCCTTTTCATCGGCGATGTGATCGATGGTCAGGAATTCCAGAACTTCGTCGGCCTTGCGACGCAGTTCAATTTCCTCCTGCTTGATCCGTGCGCGGTGGAACCACGTTGACCACAGGTTTTCACCCGATTGGTCGGGCGGCACCATCATCAGGTTCTCGCGCACCGTCATCGAGGAAAACTCATGCGCGATCTGGAACGTGCGCAGAAGCCCTTTGTGAAATAATTCATGCGGTTCCAGGCCGGTGATATCCTCACCAGCCATTGTCACCTTGCCCGAGGTTGGCTTGAGAACCCCGGCGATGACGTTGAACAATGTGGTTTTTCCGGCACCGTTTGGCCCGATCAATCCGGTGATCGACCCTTCGCCAATGCGCAGTGTTGCACCGTCAACGGCGTGAAATCCGCCAAAGTGCTTGTGCAGGTTCTCGACCTGGATCATCCGTCCCCCCTTTGACTTGGGCGCCCCCTCTATGCGGGTGGGCTTTTACCCAAAAATGGCCCGGAGAGTGAAATCCCCCGGGCCATGTTATTTACACGCTAGGCTTGCAATACCTTAGTGGAACTGCACCGTTTCGAACGCGCCATCCACGACGTTGAACTCACGGTAGCTGCCCGAAGCTTCGCCAAAGCCGATCAGCTCGACGTTGGTGGCGCCCTGGTAGTTGATCTCACCACCGGCAGCGAGGATCTCGAGGCCGCGTGCCAGATCGCCTGCAAGGATTTCCTCACCGGGAGCGTTGGCAACGTTCAACACGTTGGCCGCGATTCCAGCCGGGGTTGCTTCGCCTGCCGCTTGCGCTGCCAGCATCAGCAGGGCCGCTGCGTCATACGATTCAGCAACATAGGAGCTTGCGCCATTGATGCCTGCTGCGGTGTAGACATCCACAAAACGCGCGGCTGCGTCACCGGTTGCCCATGGCACGGTGCCGACGAGACCCGCGGCTGCGTCACCAATGCGAGGCAGCAGATCGTCCGAGTATACGCCGTCGCCGATGAAGAACTGATCAAAGGCACCCAGATCGTACGAGGTGCGGATCATGCTGCCGCCGCCGTCCACATAGCCCAACACCATCAGCGCTTCGCCACCGGCCGATGCCAAGGCACCAACTTCCGCCGAATAATCGCCTTTGGCTTCTTCGTGTGGGACGGTCGCGGTCACGGTGCCGCCCGCTGCGGTGAATGCGTCGTTGAACGCGGTTGCCAAGCCCAGACCATAGTCGTTGTTGGTGTGCGTGGTTGCAACGCTGGTGATGCCACGGCGCACCAGAATGTCAGCCAGAACCTGACCCTGACGGGCGTCCGACGGCGAGGTGCGGAAGAACAGGCCGCCCGAATCGAAATCGGAGAAGCCGGGCGACGTGGCCGACGGCGAGATCATCGGAATGCCGTTGGTCATCGCGACGTTTTCCAGCACCGCACGAGTCACGCCGGAACAGTCGGCGCCCATGATGGCGACAACATTATCCGAGGTCACCAGACGCTCTGCGGCTGCTTGTGCGACCGAGCTGTCGATGCACGAGCTGTCTGCACGAATGCCGTAAATCATGGTGCCCGACAAGATGCCGCCCGATGCGTTGACTTCGCTGATCGCCAGCTCCGCACCTTCCGCCATCATTGGCGTGATCGACTCGAGCGGGCCCGTGAAGCCCAGCAAGATGCCGATATTGATGTCATCGGCAAAGGCACCGCCTGCGGCGAGGGCCGACACTGCGCTGGCAAGAAGAAGTTTTTTCATGAAGTGCTCCCAGTGGTTGTTGGTCTAGTTTCTTGTATCGCAGGACATTAGCGCCTGAAAACCTGTTTGAACAGAGGGGCTGTGTTCAAAATAACGCGGGGTTTTTCAGCGCCAAAGTGCCCCGGTCTTTGATCGGATCCAAAACCGCGGCGTCATTCAAGATCATCCAGGGAATCGGTGTCCTCGTCGGTGGGTTCGGCACCCAATTCGTCATCCATGCCATGCGCGCCGCGTTCGCGGTAAGGGGTCGTGCCGTATTGTGCGCGGTAGCATTTCGAGAAATGCGACGGCGAGGCAAAGCCACAGGCCAAGGCCACGTTGATCACACTCAAATCCGTTTGCATCAGCAGGTTCCGCGCCCGTGCCAGCCGTAATTCCATATAATAGCGTTTCGGGCTGCGGTTGAGATAGCGGCGGAACAGACGCTCCAACTGGCGAGTCGACATGCCCACCTCTTCGGCGAGCTCGGCGGGTGATACCGGTTCCTCGATGGATTGTTCCATCCGTTCGATGACGCGGCTCAGGCGCGGGTGGCGCACGCCGATGCGGGTCGGAATCGACAGGCGTTGAATATCACGGTCGGTGCGAATCGTCGTGTAGATCAACTGATCGGCAACGGAATTGGCAAGATCCTTGCCGTGATCATCGGCGATCAGCGTCAGCACCAGATCAATCGACGCCGTGCCTCCGGCGGCTGTCAGGCGGTTGCCATCAATAACGAAAACCGATTTCGTCAGGTCGGTTTCGGTGAATTCCTCCAGAAAGCCATCCCGGTTCTCCCAATAAATCGTCGCGCGCCGACTGTCCAGCAAACCGGCGGCGGCCAGCGTATGTGCGCCGGTGCAGAGCCCACCAATCACCGAACCCTTGCGCGCAACCTTTCGCAACCAGGCTTTCACTGACTGGGTTGTATTGCCCCGCACCCCGAGGCCACCGCACACCAGGATGACGTCATCGCGCCCCACATCCCCCAACCCGCCATTCACATGGACAAGGGTGCCGTTGGAGCAGGCCACGCTTTCACCGCTTTCAGACAACACGCTCCATGTATAGAGCGTCTGACCGCTCATCCGGTTGGCGATCCGCAGCGGCTCGATCGCCGCCGAGAAGGACAAAAGCGTGAACTCATTGAGTAACACAAACACAAAATGCCGCCGGCGCGCGGCGTCCTTGGCCCCTCGTGTCGACGCTGGCGCAGAGGCAGTCGCCGGTGAGCGCCCCAAAGGGGGCCGTGAATCAGATGCAGGAATCGGGCGAGGCACAGCGCGGTTGCTCATTTGTTTGTGTGAAACGAAACAAGGGTTTCGTGGCGAGCGCGATCCAATCAGGAAATGCGGTCCATCGCAAGAGAACTGAAACCGCGCGTCGCCATGGCGTGACGGGTTTGCAAGCGCCTGATTGGCAGTATAAGGAGCATGATACCGCTGACAGTCGCCGGAAGGGCAACAGAGCGGACAATCGACGGAGGATACGATGACTGACTCTTGGAGCAAATCCGGCTGGCGCAACAAACCGCGCGTGCAAATGCCCGATTATCCTGACGCGGCGGCACTTGCCACGGTCGAGGCGCAACTCGGGCAGTATCCACCGCTGGTTTTTGCCGGCGAAGCGCGCGATCTCAAGCGGCAGCTTGGCGAGGCGGCGCAAGGCCGCGCCTTTTTGCTGCAAGGCGGTGACTGTGCCGAGAGCTTTGGCGAATTCAACGCCGACATCATTCGTGACACCTTCAAGGTGTTGCTGCAAATGGCGATCGTGCTGACCTTTGGCGCCAAGGTTCCGGTGATCAAGGTCGGTCGCATGGCGGGCCAGTTCGCGAAACCGCGCTCATCGGCGACTGAAACCGTGGGCGGCGTCGAATTGCCGTGCTATCGCGGCGATATCATCAACGCCTTCGAATTCACCGAAGCCGCGCGGGTGCCGGACCCCAACCGCATGTTGCAAGCCTATACCCAGGCGGCTGCCAGTCTGAACCTGCTGCGCGCCTTCTCGAAGGGCGGTTTCGCGGATATTCACCGCGTTCACTCGTGGACCTTGGGCTTCACGCAGGGCGAAAACGCCGAGCGCTATCGTGCCCTGTCGGATCGTATCTCGGATGCGCTCGATTTCATGACCGCCGCGGGAATCACCAGTTCGACGTTGGAAACCATGCAAACCGTGGATTTCTACACCTCGCACGAAGCCTTGTTGCTGGAATACGAGCAGGCGCTGTGTCGCATCGATTCCACCACCGGGCTTCCGGTGGCAGGGTCAGGTCACATGATCTGGATCGGCGACCGCACGCGCCAACCCGACGGCGCGCATGTTGAATTTGCGCGCGGCGTGCAGAATCCGGTCGGCTTGAAATGCGGCCCGTCGATTACGGCCGAGGATCTCAAGGTGCTGATGGCCAAGCTGAACCCAACCAACGAGGCAGGTCGCCTGACCCTGATCGCGCGGTTCGGCGCGGGCAAGTCGGCCGAGCATCTGCCGCGTCTGATCAAAGCGGTTCAGGAAGAGGGCGCGAATGTGCTTTGGACGTGCGACCCGATGCACGGCAACACCATCAAGTCGCCCTCCGGCTACAAAACCCGGCCGTTTGATCGCGTCTTGCAAGAGGTGCGCGATTTCTTTGCGATTCACAAATCCGAAAACACGATCCCCGGCGGCGTGCATTTCGAGATGACGGGCAAGGATGTGACCGAATGCACGGGCGGCTTGCGCGCGGTGTCCGACGAGGATCTGTCAGACCGGTATCACACGGCCTGCGATCCGCGCCTCAATGCCAGCCAATCGCTGGAACTGGCGTTTCTGGTGGCCGAAGAATTGTCGCAACGGCGCAAACTCCTGGCGCGAGACGCCGGCTGACGGTTGCACTAGCCCCAATCGACTCGTGAACACACATCGGACCCTTGGGGATCGGGCAATCCGGTCCCCAATTCATTTACGACCGCCCACCCAGGATCAGCTGTAGAACGGGCTTTCCCGTCGCCCTGGGCGGCACTGGTTTCATCTCGGCCGACGCCCGCAGCTTGAATTTTCGCGGCGCGCGGCCGATCTGGCCACAGGTTTCCAGAACCCCGAGGATACGGGTGATGGCACCCGTGTGATCCGTCAACGGGAGCAGCACCAACATCCCGTCCAGTCCGGGACGCCCAAGCCCTTTCTCGGCCCGCAGCGGCAGGGATGCGCGCGCGCCATTGGCGACTTGTGCCAGCGCTTTGGCCACGTCGTCGCGGGCCTCGGGCGCAAAAAACACGCTCAAAGGCATCCCGCGCGGCTCCATGCCCAACAACTCGTTCAAATGCTGCCCACACAGGCGCATCCGTGCAACACCGGGCGCCACCACCTCGGCGACAAACATGACATCAAGCGCCTCGGCCAAGGGGCGCGGGTCGATTTCAGCGCGTGCCGGAGCGATGCGTCCCGCCCGCAAAACATCATAATGTGCCTGCACCTTTGCGACCGCGGGAAATTCCTGTACGGAATTGCTTTTCAACGCAAACGACAAGCGGCGGACATTGGACGCGGCTGCTGCAATCGTATCGTTCGGAAAAGAGGGTAAGTGGGTCATGGCGAAGACTCCGATTGTGACGAGGTTCTTGCAGGGGACAGGCCGTATCGACGCCACGTTCTGCCAGGATCGACTCGCCGTTGTTTACCTTTGATTGAGTATTCTTACTGATGCCTTAATGTAGCCGTAATTTCTGTTGGTGGGGACGAATTGTATAAAAATGGTTAAATCTATGACCGGGTATTCGGCGTCGAATTGCGAGATCGCGACCGAGGGTGGGCAGTTCTCGTGCCAGTGGGATTTGCGAAGCGTCAATGGACGCGGTCTGGATCTTCGCTTCAGACTGCCTGATTGGCTGGATGGTCTCGAAGTTTCCTTGCGAAAACAATTGTCTGACCGGGTTCGCCGGGGGAATGTAACCCTGACGTTAAAGCTTGCGCGGGCCGAACAATCCGGGGCGATGCGCCTGAATCTCGCGGCTCTGGATGCCGCAGTTGTGATGGTCATGGCGGCCGAAACACGGGCCGAAATGCAAGGATTGGGGCTTGCACCCATGACCGCGGCTGACCTGTTGACTATGCGCGGCATCGTCGAAAGTGGCCCGGATCTGGCGGACCCGGCCCCATTGATCGCCACGCTTGTGACACAATTTGCGCCCTTGCTCGACTCATTCGAGGCGAGTCGCGCGGCCGAGGGTGCGGCTTTGTTAAGGATATTGACCGCGCAGATTGACACGATTGCGACCTTGACCACACAGGCACAAGCCGCCACCGAGGGGCGACGGAGCGATCAGGTCGCCGCGCTCAAAGCCGCCTTGGCGCGCCTCTCCGAGGCGGCACCTCATGTCGAGCCCGCGCGTTTGGAGCAGGAATTGGCCTTGATTGCGGTGAAAACCGACGTGACCGAAGAACTCGACCGCCTCAAGGCCCATGTCGTTGCCGCGCGCGCACTCTTGGCCGAGGTCGAGCCGATTGGCCGCAAACTGGATTTCCTGATGCAGGAATTCAATCGTGAAGCCAACACCTTGTGCGCCAAATCCCAGAACCCGGACCTGACACGCATCGGTCTTGACCTCAAGACTGTGATCGACCAAATGCGCGAGCAGGTTCAGAACTTGGAGTAACACATGCACCGTCGCGGATTGTTGATCATCTTGTCGTCACCGTCTGGCGCCGGCAAAACCACGCTGTCTCGAGATTTGATGGCTTGGGATCCGTCGTTGAAATTTTCGGTTTCAGCGACCACACGCGCGCCGCGCAAAGGTGAGACAGACGGCGTTGAATATCATTTCAAGTCTCGGAGCGACTTCGTATCCATGATCGACAACGGCGAAATGCTGGAACACGCCAAGGTTTTCGACTATTTTTATGGAACGCCCAAAGCCCCGGTTGTCGCGGCGATGGCCGAGGGGCGCGATACGCTCTTTGATATCGACTGGCAAGGCGGCCAGCAGATCCGCAACTCGACGCTGGGCAAGGACGTGGTGTCGATCTTCATACTGCCGCCCTCGATTGCGGAACTGGAAGCGCGGCTGCGCAGTCGCGGGCAAGACAGTGATGAAACCATCAAAGCCCGCATGGCAAAATGCATGGACGAAATCACGCATTGGGCGGAATATGACTATGTGATCGTCAACCGCAACATAGACGAGGCGGCTGCGGAATTGAAAACCATCCTCAGCGCAGAGCGGTCGCGCCGTGATCGTCAGCCCGGATTGATCGAATTCGTCCGCAACCTGAACCATGAATTCGAAGCCCGCATGACTGGAGTGACACAATGATCTATGCGCTTGGTGACCTGACCCCGGAAATAGATGCCGACTGCTGGGTTGCACCAGATGCCAATATCATTGGCCGGGTGCGGCTGATGGCCGGTGCGTCGGTCTGGTTTTGCGCCACCGTTCGCGGTGACAACGAGTGGATCGAGATCGGTGCAGGCTCGAATGTGCAGGAGGGTAGCACGCTGCACACCGACATTGGCTATCCGCTGACCGTCGGGCGCGATTGCACGATCGGCCACAATGTGATCCTGCATGGCTGCACCATCGGCGACGAGACCTTGATCGGCATGGGGGCGACAATCCTGAACGGCGCGAAGATCGGCAAGAATTGCCTGATCGGTGCCGGTGCGCTGATCACCGAAGGCAAGGAGATCCCGGATGGTTCGCTGGTGATGGGCTCACCGGGCAAAGTCGTGCGGCAGCTTGACGAGGCGGCTTTTGCCAACTTGCGGTATTCTGCCACGCATTACCAAGACAACATGCGGCGCTATCGCGACGGGTTGCGGCCGCTCTGATCGGTGCGCGTTGCCGCGCGCCTAGGAACGGTCCAACCGGCTCTGCAGATCCTTTAGAACCGCAAGCCGGATCGCCGAAGCCAACCCGACATCGCCACGCGCCGCGTCGATTTCGGCGGCACATTCGTTGATGCCTTGATTGCGGTTCCGGGCGAGGGCGCGAAAGGCAGCCCAGAATTCTGCCTCAAGGGACACAGAGGTTCGGTGCCCCTTGAGCGTCAAAGAGTGTTTTTGCGGCCGTCCGCTCACGTCCGCAGCAGTGGAAACCAGTCTTCACGCAGACGCTGACCGGGTTTCATGTCGTGACCGGGGAAGGGGGGCGATGTTGGGCCCGGGCGCTCGACATAGCGTGCGTCATCGCCAACCAGTCGCAAAGAAAACGCACGGCGGCGACGATCCGAGTTGTTTCCGCGCGCGCCATGCAAAATCAGGTAGTTGAAAGCCACGGCATCGCCGGGTTTCATCGCCCATTCCCGCACATCCATACCTTCGGCATCAGGATCGGGCACGGGCATATAGGCGTCGCTATCGGGATAAAAGTTGGTTTCCGCCAACCAACGGGTCGGCAAGACTTGCTTGGGCCAAAGGTGCGAGCCGGCAACACAGCGCAACGAGGCGTCGGTCACGGAATCCATCGGCGACCAGAAACTGACCGTTTGCGTGCCCTCGACAAAGTAATAGGGGCTGTCTTGGTGCCATGGTGTCGGCTTGCTGGTGCCGGGCTCTTTGACCAGGACGTGATCATGGAACATCTGCACGGTTTTCGAGCGCATGAGCGCCGCCGCGACCGCGGCTACGGGTGAATTTTCGATGACATCGACGAATTCCGGGATCCGGCGCCAGTTGCAATAATCATCGAAAAAGCGTCCGCCCTCGCCAGGTTTCAGGTTCTCGGCCGCATATTCACCGGGTTCGCGCATGTTGCGCTCAATGCCGGCGCGAATCGTTTCCACATGATCCGCGAACAGGCCCCGAATCACGACCACGCCGTCGCGCTGAAAAGCCTCGATGTCGGCGTCGGTCACAAGCGGGTGGGTCATGGGCTATTGTCCTTTTGGTGTCTGCAACGGATTTCGGCGGGATATCTGATAACCGAGGGGCCAAGAAGGCCCCAGAACGGCGGGGCTGTCAAGCAGACCGACGGTGCCTCACGCGGAACGGCCGCTATCCGCATCGACAGATCAGGAATGCGATTACATTGCAATAACAGACAATTACAGAGGAAATCCGGTCAGAAATCCGGCGTGTTATTCAATAACAAGGGCCGCGTTATCGGGTGTCGCGCCGATGTTTTTGTGTGTCGCCTTGCTCCGCCGCATCGTGAGGCCATCGGAAGCGCATCTGACCATTCAAAACCCCGGAACGCGGACCGATTCAACCGTAACCCCAATTTCAAACGGCCCCGGCCATACACCACGGAGTTTCCCATGTTTCTCGCAAAAACCTTTAACGCTGCCACCGTTGTCTTGTTGATCACCGCAACCGCAGTCCCGGCCTTGGCGGGTGGCAACCGGGTTCGGATCGAACAATTCGGTTTCAACAACCAGATCGGTGGCGGCCAATCGGGTCGGTATCAGCGCCTGACGGTGATCCAAGACGGTCATTCGAATGTTTCGATCAACACGCAGGATGGCCACCGCAACACCACCGCAATCGGCCAGTCGGGCAGCAATAACTATGTTGATTCCCATCAGTGCGGCGGGCGCAACGTGCTGGGAGTCGGGCAAGTCGGCTCGAACAACGAAGCGGTTCTCACCCAGTGCGGCCAACGCAACGTCACCGCCGTCGTTCAGGTCGGCCACAACAATTCGACCAGTTCAACGCAAGTCGGCTCGAACAATGTTGTCGCCATTGTGCAGGACTGACGCCAAAGGCCAGCCCCCGGCGGGTCTTTTGTTGCCGGGGGCTTGATCATGGGATGCGGCATGTTTCGCCAATTCCCGCTGTCACAGAAATAAGTTTCAGAAAGGAATTGTCTTATGTCACGTCACCTCCCCAAATTGGTTATCGCCTTGTTTCTCTCGTCGATGACCGCGCAAACCGCCGCCGCGGATGCCACGTCGATGATCCGCAGCTTGATGATGCCGCATATGACCAGCCACGCAACGATGCGTGCGACCCCACCGTCGATAATGCCGCGTCTCTCGCCAGAGGCGTCTGACACGCGCGCAATGTTGCGGATGATGTTGGATGGCGCGGATCGGCGGGTGACACCCCGCGCACACTACCCCGCACGGCCAAGGCCGATTCTCGGTTACACTTGCGTCTTGAGTTCGCCACATGGGGCGTTTGCAGGCGTTCTGTCGCGTCCCTGTCTTGATGTGCAAGGCGTTGCCGAATTTCGTCTTGGATCGCCATTTCGCCCCTTCCAGCGCCACACAATGCGCCATAGTGGCTTGGCAACAATGGATTATTTTGGACCTCTGCGGATGAGTGCGCCGTTCTATTTTCGCTGATCAGACGAAGGGTCGCAAACAAAGGCGGGCTTTGGCTCGCCTTTGTTGCGTTCGCAATGAATTGACAGGCGCAAAGAATCATGCTTCAAGGACACATCATTGCAATTGCAACGACCTTCAGTGAGGATCCCATGAACGCACCCGTTTTGAAAATCGACCAGATGCACCACGTCGCCTATCGCTGCAAAGACGCGAAAGAGACCGTGGAGTGGTATGGCAAGATGTTGAATATGGATTTTGTCCTGGCCATTGCCGAGGATAAGGTTCCCTCAACCCATGAGCCCGATCCCTACATGCATGTGTTTCTGGATGCGGGGAACGGTAACGTTCTGGCGTTCTTTGAACTGCCGACAAAGCCGGAAATGGGCCGCGACCCGAACACCCCGATCTGGTGCCAGCACATCGCCTATAAGGTCAAGGATCGCGACACGCTGATCGCGTTCAAAGAGCATCTGGAGGCCAATGGCGTCGAAGTTCTGGGCATCACCGACCATTCCCTGTTCCACTCGATCTATTTCTACGATCCGAACGGTCATCGCTGTGAACTGGCCTGCCCGGACCCCGAAGAAGAGGCGATGCTCAAGCGTATGGATGCGGTGAAATGGGACATGCTGGAAGAGTGGAGCAGAACCAAGCGCGCGCCAAAGCACGCGGATTGGATGCACGCCAAGGAACTCAAGAAAGAGAACGTCTGAGAATTTGAAGACCATGACGTGTGTCGCATAAACGCACGGATTGTTTTCATCATGGGCGGGGCTGCGGCCTCGCCCTTTTCCTTGATCTGTTGGCGCCCAGACCTACGAGCCGACCCGCCAGCGCTCTTCCAGCGCCTCGATGGCGCTGATCCGGTCTGGGGTTTTCGGGTGCGAGGCCAGCCACACAGGCGGCGCTCCGCGCATTCCGGTCAGGTTTTCCAGTTTTGACAACAGCGATTTCTGCGGCTGCGTGCCGATTCCGGCTTTGGTCAACAACGCCGCGGCGTATTCATCGGCCTCGTATTCATCGGTGCGGCTGAGACTGGCGGCCAGCATGGCCACCAAGGTGTTCGCGATCCAGATGCCAATGCCGGGCAACAGACGCCCCAGAATGGCCGACAACGCGACTCGAACCGCGTTTTGGCCCGAAAAATCAATCATCCGCCGCCGACTATGGCCCAACGCCACATGCCCCAACTCATGCGCGATCACCGAGGCCAGCTCTTCCGCTGTGACTTCACCGGTTTTGTAGCGATCCAGAAAGCCACGCGTCAGAAAAATGCGCCCATCGGGAGCAGCGAGGCCATTGATCGGCTCGATCTCATAGACGTGCACGCGGATTTTCGGCAAATCCAACGCTCGCGCCATTTTATGGGTGAGGGCGGTCAAGGCGGCATCGTTGAGCACCGTCGCGCGCGCATCCAATTCGCGCCGCGTTCGCCATGCGGAAAACTGCCAGAACACCAGGCCGTAGAGGATCGCCAAAAGGATCGGTGCGAGTTTCAACATAGGCGCCATATGGGTTGCGCCGCCCCATAAGGCAAGGCGTTGTTCATGCGGGCAGGGCGGTCAAATGGGCCGCACATCCCAAAAGCGCCGCATAGTCATCGTTGACAACACTGACCGGAAACTGCGCCATCATGTCGGAAAACCGCCCCATGTCAGCGAAACTCTGGGCCATGCCCAGCCCGACCAGATGCGGCGCCATCGCACGCGCGACACCGCCGATCAGATAGATCCCGCCAAAAGGCAGGTGCACCAACGCAAGGCTCGCCAAGACACGCCCCATGATCCGCGCATAAAGCGCCCCGGTTTCACGCGCCGCCAGATCGCCCGCGGCGATGGCGGTGATCAGCGCGTCAGGGGTTATGTCTTGGCCGCTCGTCCATCGGTGCAGGGCGACCAATCCACGCCCGCACAACACGTCTTCGACCGTCGCGATCTGGTGCTGTTGGGCAAGGTGGCGCGCCAATGCCTGCTCTTGGGCGCCGTGTTGAGGCAGGTGGACATGCCCGCATTCCGACGCGAAAACCTGCGTCGCACCCGAGACATGATGAACAGGGGCTGCGTTGAACCCGGTTCCGGCGCCAACGACCAATTGAGACGCCTGATCGGATGCCTCGCGCCCCGGCAGCAATTGTCGGATATGTCGGCGGTCAATCGACGAAAGCGCGTGTCCCTGCGCCACAAGATCGTTGAGGATTGCCACGCGCGCGGTGCCGCCGATCTCGGCCAGATCCGGCGCGTTGATCTCCCAATCCAGATTTGTCATCTGCGCCACGCCATTGCGCACCGGCCCCGCCACGGCAACGCAGACGCCGATACAGTCACAGGTCGCCGTCTCCCGCAGATAGGCGCGCAAAATGTCAGACAAGGACGCGCGGCCTTGATTGGGGTATCGGCGGATCGACCCTTGACGCAGCACACCCGAATCCGCCAGCGCAACCCGCGTGTTGGTGCCGCCAATATCGGCGACCAACTGAGGGGCAGGGGTGAATGGCCAAGGTTTCAGAACTCGATCAGGCATCAACGCACTCATGACTAGGACGCGTCAGTGTAACTCTGGTTTGGAGGCTTCACTATGGGCAATCTGCGCAATATCGTCGTGGTCTGGGTGCAAAGCGCGACAGGCTGCCCACTTGCACAAGGCCGCAAGACGGGGAACAGTCTGCCCGCCCAACCGCAGAGATTGACCATGACCGACGCCCCAAAACCCATTCCACGGATCAAGCCAAAACACTTCCCGCCGCCCCCGCCCTTGGTGCAAGCGTCGCCTGGCCTTTGGCGCCGCACGCCGCCCGCAATTTTTCCGCCGATGATGGGGCTGTTCGGCTTGGGCTTGGGCTGGCGGACCCTGGCCGCGCAACCCGGCATGTTGCCGCTCGCCCCGATTGGCGAAGCGATCCTGGGGGCCGTGCTGCTGTTGTTCGGGTTCTCGCTGGTTGCATACCTGTCGAAACCGCTGCGCCGCCCCGGCGTTCTGTGGGAGGATCTGGCGGTTCTACCCGGCCGTGCCGGACTCGCCGCGATGGTGTTGTGCATTGCCTTGGCAGCCGCGGCGATGGTGCCGTATCAGCCCGCAATTGCTTTGGTGTTGGTGAGCGTGGCCTTTGCGTTTCTGGTTGTTCTGGGTGGCATGATCGGCTGGGCCATGGTGAGCGGCCCGCAGGAAGCGCGCGCGGTCACGCCGGTGTTTCATCTGACATTTGCCGGATACATCCTGATGCCGTTATCGCTGATTCCACTGGGCTATTTGGCGTTTGCGAAGGGCCTCTTGATCGTCACAATTCTTGCGGCTTCGGCGATCTGGTTGGTCAGTTTTCGCCAGCTTGTCACGCGCACCCCGCCCGCGCCGCTGCGCCCCTTGTTGGCGATTCATGTGGCTCCGGCAAGCCTGTTTGCAATCGTCTCGGCGCAAATGGGGTATGTCACGCTCGCCATCGGCTTTGCGCTCTTTGCGTTGGCGCTTTTGCTGGCTCTGCTTGCGTCGGTGCGGTGGTTGCTGGTTACGGGGTTTTCGCCGCTCTGGGGGGCGCTGACCTTCCCGCTTGCGGCCAGCGGAACCGCCTCGATCCAAGCGCTTGGTGCGGTCGGGTTCTGGGTCGGCGCGGTCTTGCTGATTGCCGCTTCCGCGCTAAACCCATGGGTGACAACGCGCGTGGTCAAGGCCTGGGCCAAGGGCCAATTGGCGATGAAAACCAACGCCGCGACGGCCTGACCGGCCGCAAGGGGTTGCATCACATCGTCAGTTCATCCGAAAATGTTTGGCAAGCTTAAGGCCCTGGCCCTGGTAATTGGACGCAATTCCAACGCCATACAAGGCGTCCGGCACCTCGGCCATGCGTTCATACACCAAACGACCAACGATCTGGCCGTCTTCCAGAACAAAGGGCGCCTCGTGGCAGCGCACTTCGAGGACGCCTTTTGCACCCGCACCGCCCGCCGCGGCATAGCCGAATCCCGGATCGAAAAAACCGGCGTAATGCACACGAAACTCGCCCACCATGGCCAGATATGGGGCCATTTCGGCCGCATAGCCGGGCGGAATGCTGACCGATTCACGGCTGACAAGGATGTAGAAAGCGCCCGGATCGAGGATCACCTGCCCCGTCGATGTGTGCAATTCCTCCCAGAAATCAACCGGATCATAGGCACCGATCCGGTCAAGATCTATGACACCTGCGTGGGGTTTCGCGCGATATCCGACCAAGTGACCCGTGCTCGGGCGCAAGCCGACCGAAAAGCCCAAACCCTCCGAGATCAACGCCGGGCCATCCGAAACCAAGGGCGTTTTGGCGTGGAGCGCGGTCAGGTCGGCATCCGAAACCAGCGATTGCCCGCGCCGCAGCCGGATTTGGTTCAACCGCATCCCCGGGCGTACCAATACCGAAAACGACCGAGGGCAGATCTCGGCATAGAGCGGGCCGCTATAGCCCGGCCCAACGCGGTCGAATTCAACCCCCTGGTCGGTAATGACCCGCACCAGCAGGTCCAGCCGCCCCGTCGAGCTTTTGGCATTGGTCACCGCATGGATGTCTTGCGGAAGAGCCAAACGCTCCATCAATTCAACGACATAGACGCAGCCCTTTTCCAGAACCGTGCCTGTGCCCAGATCAAACCGATGCATTTCAAATTCGGAAAGGCGCTCGGCAACGCTGCGGGTTTTGCCGGGTAGAAAGGATGCGCGCAGCCGCACTGCCTGCGTGCCCAGTCGCAAATCGAGGCTGGCGGGCTGGACCTGATCGGGCAGAATGTCTGGCGTTCCCAACAAGGCCCCCTGCGCAATGAGCGCGCGCAGCTGTTGCGATGGCAAGACGCCGGCGGCTTGCGTGGTCATGGCCTTCATCCCTCAAACTGTGATGCGGTCCCCGCATAGCACACGGCCCGCGGCAGAGATGCCACGGGCCGATGAAAATGGTCGGGCTGGCGAGATTCGAACTCACGACCTTCCGTCCCCCAGACGGACGCGCTAACCAAGCTGCGCCACAGCCCGACGAAGCGCTTTCTACCGCTTTTCCCGTCAGGGGCAAGCATCAAAACGCGTCCCCCGTCGCAAAAACCCGAAGGTCTTTGAATTCAGCATCCAGCGCCAATTGCCTGACATTCAAATCACCAGCGACCAGCGCCCGAGGCTTCGCTCATTCGCTCCAGCAGGACATCAATGCGGCGGCTCAGACGTTGATATGACTCGTATTTTTTGCCCAATTGACCGCGCGGCATGATACGCAGCTGCCGCGCAATTCTGGCGCGTTCGGTGATCTGCCGGGTGTCGTCCGATTCCACCTCGTCAGGGGCGGAGACGGGTTTTGTTGGCGGATCGTCGCGGATGTGCCTGTCTGCGCTCGGGGTGGTTTGCGGCGATTCCGTCGCTTTCAGGGCTTCGAGGGCTCCGTTCGTGGCGTCCGTGTCCGCGGTTTGCTCGGCAGCAGGTGTCGGAATTGGCGCGGGTGCTGCGTGCGTATCCTCTGCGGCTTGCGTCGCCTCCATCATCGGCGCAGGCGTCGGTTCTTCATCGTCCACGACCTCGGCCACCTCGATTTCGAGATCGTCATCGGCCAGTGTTTCTTGCGGCTCCATCGGGGCGCTCGCCTGATCGTCGTGCGCCGGATCAACGGCCTTCAAAACAAAGCCTTCGTCGGCGACGACGACCGCATCAATGGTTTCGATTCCATCGTCTGGATCAGGCACCGTCAGCGGTTCGCCCAACGTTGCGACGTGCTTCACACCTTGTTCTTGCAGAACACGCTGCACGCCGCGAATGGTCATGCCCTGTTCTTGCAGCAAATTGCGGATGCCGTTGATCAACGCAACATCGTCGGGCCGATAATAGCGGCGCCCTCCGGCACGTTTTACCGGCCGGATCTGATAAAACTTGCTTTCCCAGAACCGCAGGACATGCGCCGGGGTTTCAAGTATCTCCGCCACTTCGCTGATCGTGCGAAAGGCTTCGGGCGCTTTTTTCATGCTTTAGGCCTCGCCGCGAAGATTCCCGCGAGACACACGCTCTTTCATCAGATGTGACGGACGAAAGGACAAAACGCGGCGAGGGCTGATAGGCACCTCTTCACCGGTTTTGGGGTTGCGGCCCAGGCGTTCCGCCTTGGAGCGCACGCCAAACGTGCCAAAGGATGAAATCTTCACCTGCTCACCCGCAACAAGGGCGTCAGACATATATTAAATCACCGCTTCAACGAGTTGCGCGGATTCATTGCGGCTGAGGCCGACTTCGCGGAAAACCGCTTCACTCAGATCCATGCGTGTCAGTGTCGTTCCGCTCATCACATCCCCCTCGCGATAGCACGGCAGTCGGCAAAGGATGCGACAAGGAAATTCTGCTGTCAACACCGGGGTTTGCGCAGCGTTGTTTCCACGCAGCATTAATCCTGGAATTTCACCGGCAACCGGCCTACCAGCGCAAAACCACCGCGCCCCAGGCCAATCCGCCGCCAATCGCTTCGGTCACAATCAGGTCGCCGCGCTTTATCTGACCGCGTTCGACGCCGACCGACAGGGCCAACGGGATCGAGGCCGCAGAGGTATTGCCGTGATCCTGCACGGTCACAATGACCCTATCCATTGTCAGGCCCAGCTTTTTGGCGGTGCCCTGGATGATCCGCAGATTGGCCTGATGCGGAACGATCCAGTCGATCTGGTCTGATTCAAGACCTGCCTTTGTCAGGGCCGTCTCGGCGGTTTGTGCAAGTTTTTCAATGGCATGGCGAAAGACTTCTTTGCCCTGCATGCGCAGGAACCCTGCGGTGCCCGTGCTGGAAACGCCACCATCCACATAGAGGACATCGCGTTGGCGCCCGTCGGCATTCAGATCCGTCGCAAGGATCCCGCGATCGGTTGCCGTGCCGTCCCCATCCTGGGCTTCGAGAATCAGTGCGCCGGCGCCATCACCGAACAAGACGCAGGTTCCGCGGTCGCTCCAATCCATGATACGGCTGAAGGTTTCGGCCCCGATCACCAACACGCGCTTGGCTTGCCCCGAGACGATCAGCGCGTTCGCATTGGCCAAGGCATACACGAAGCCCGCACAGACCGCTTGCACATCAAAGGCATAGGCCGAAAAGGCCTCGATGTCGGACTGAACCATCGTCGCAACCGAAGGGAATGTCATGTCGGGCGTTGATGTGGCGACGATGATCGCATCGAGCGTGTCGGCTTCGATGCCCGCGTGGGTCAGCGCGGCGCGTGCCGCGTGACTGGCCAGATGCGAGGTGTTTTCACCTTTGGCCGCCATATGGCGCCGCTCGATGCCCGAGCGCGAGACGATCCATTCGTCCGACGTATCCAGCGTTTTGGTAAACGCGGCATTCGGCACGACATTTTCGGGAAGGTAATGGCCGCAGCCGATGACAACGGCGCGGGTCACAGGGGTCGAGGTCATTCGGTTTCTCCGGTCTTCACGGCATCTTGCGCGGCTTGCGCCGCAATAACAAGCCGTTCTGCCATCCGACCATGGTAGCCCGATTGCGCGAGCTTTGCGGCAAGGCCAATCGCCGCGGCAACCCCCATCGCATCCGCAGAGCCATGCGACTTCACCACGGTCCCATTCAGGCCAAGAAAAACCCCGCCATTGACCCGGCGCGGATCAATCCGGGCGCTCAGGCGCTTCAAGGCACGGTTCGCTAGCAATGCCCCAGCCATCGCGAAAACACTCGACTTGAACAATTCGCGGAGGATATCGCCCACCAGCTTGGCCGTACCTTCGCCGGTTTTGAGCGCAATGTTTCCAGTGAAACCGTCGGTGACAATGACGTCCACACGATTCGAGGGGATATCGCCACCTTCGACAAACCCGACATATTCATAGCGGCCAATATCGGCGTATTGCGAGATCAACTCGTGCGCAGCTTTGATTTCGGCGCGGCCTTTGTGTTCCTCGGTGCCGACGTTCAACAAGCCGACGCGCGGCAGGGCCTCGCCGAAACCGTTTCGGAAATAGGTGACGCCCATGATTGCATAGGCCAACAGATCCTCGGCCTCGGCCTTGATGTCGGCACCCACGTCAAGCAACGTGTTGAACCCGTGCGGCCCGCGCGAGGGCCACAAACAGGCAATGGCCGGACGGTTGACACCTGTCATGCGGCGCAGTTGCAACATCGACACCGCCATCAGCGCGCCGGTGTTTCCACAGGAAACGGCCGCATGCCCGTCACCGCTTTTCAGGGCGGCAATGGTGGACCACATCGACGTGGCCTTGCCGTGACGCATGATATGGCTGGGCTTGTCATCCATTGTGACCACACCTTCGGCATGGACCACAGTGCATCGTCCCGCCAACACGGGGTGGCGGGCGACCAACGGCTCCAGAACTTGCGCGTTGCCATGAATGAGGAAGCTGATATCGGGGTCAGTCTGCGCAGACTGGGCACAGCCAGCGACCACGGCCTCGGGCCCACGGTCGCCGCCCATGGCGTCAACGGAAATGACAACCCGAGCCTTGGCGGTACTGTCCACCGACGGATCGGTCCGGGAATGGTCCTGTGAAGAATCCATCTTTGTACCGCCTGACGCGAACGTCAGGCTGCGTCGTCGTCCAGATCGACTTCGGACGCCTGCGCCACGACTTCGCGGCTATCGTAGTGCCCACAAGACGGGCAAACGTGGTGCGGGCGCTTGAGCTCGCCGCAGCTCGAGCATTCGTTCGGGTTTCCCGCAACGAGAGCATCATGCGCACGACGCATGTTACGACGGGAACGGGTCACGCGGTTCTGTTGAACGGCCATGGTCAACCTCTGATATCTTCGGCGGGCACGAATCTGAGCCCGGGTCGGTGGAAACTTGATGTGCCCGGGGCTTTAAACCGCGAATGCGGTCAGGGAAAGCCCTATCGTGCATGAAGGGCGGAAAATACGGGTTTTTCGCACGGTTGCAAGGGTGAATCGGGACGTCGGCGTCAGTCGTCTTTATCCTTGAGCGCCGCAAGGGCGGCAAACGGGTTTCGGCGCTCCGGGTCTTGGGTATCAAGGCCCAGTGCTTCGGCGTCAAGTGTCGCGCCCTCGACACGCGGATAATCGGGCAGGGCGAGGGCCAAGGCTTCGATCAGCACTTCCCCCAACTCTATGATCGGCGGCAATTGTTCGATGCTGTCGTCTTCGGGGATTTCAACTTCGACGTCCTCGATGGCCGGCAGTTGACGAATGTAACGCCGGACGACCGTCTCGTCGATCCGGGTGGTCACCGGGTCCGAGGTGATCACGCAATCCTGAACGGCCGTCGCGCCAAGCATTCCCTCAAGCCGCCAATCATGGCGACCCTCGGGACGCAGTGATCCTGCAAACAGCAGCTTGCGCAACTTGCGCACACCAAGTTGTTCCGCAAGTTTGGCGCGGCTTTTTGCATCGGGCATCATCCGAAATGTGATGCCAACCCGATTGGGCAGATCCGCGACGCGGAGCGATAGCGTCAAATCATTGGAGTCGCGGGAGGGGGCATTGTCAGTCATGAGTTCTCTGCACTTTTGAGGGCCGGTTGGATGTTCACGGTTCAGCGACCATGCGCGCGACACGGTGTTCCATTCTTGAACTTTGCCGTTCTTTCTGCAATCCAAAGGCAGTACGGGGTTCAAAGCCTTGTAGCGCAAGGTTTGACCGTGGGCGAGGCCTCGATCACGCTGACGCGGCAATCAAAAGCCAGGAGGCAGGCATGAGGGAACGTTTCACACAGCAAAGCAGCGAGGGCGCGCACTGGCTGCGCACGGGCTTGTTGTCTGTTCTGGTTGTCTTTGCCATCGCTGCTTGCTCACCAATTCTGCAATTCCACGGCTATGCGCCTTCTGATGAGGAGCTTTCCGAGATTCAGGTCGGTCAAGATACGCGTGAAACCGTGGCGCAAAAGATCGGTCAGCCGGGCATCGGCGGGGTCATGGAGGGCTCGGGCTGGTTCTATGTGCAATCCGATTGGCGGCACCGCAACTGGAGCGCACCCGAGGAAATCGATCGTCAGGTTGTTGCCATCAGCTTTGATTCGCGTGACCGTGTGGCCAATATCGAACGCTTTGGCCTGGCCGATGGTGTCGTGGTGCCGATTTCGCGCCGCATCACGGATTCCGGTCCACGGCCGAGCATCCTGAGGCAGGTGATCCGCACCTTGGGCCAGTTCACATCGTCATCCTTGAGCAATTGATCCCGAGAGGGTGACGGATCGGCGCGAACCATGACGACGAAGTAAGAAAGACGGTGCGTCATGTCAAATTCCTGCGATGACGCCGGATTTGGGCCGGCGTTGACCAAAGCGGGTTGGGTGGTGCGGCCCGCGACCGCCGAGGATATGAGCGCGGTCCTCCGGCTCCGGGCGAATTCGTTTCGCGGATCGCCAATGGCCAATGATCGAGATGACTTCGACGCGCGGTTCCATCATTTATGGGTCGGTCAAGCAGGGCGGGAACCAAGCGCCACTATTCGCTGGGCGGTACATCGACGCCCGGCCGACCTTTTGCAAGGCTATGCGGCACAAAGCTATGATCTGAGCGGCATGGCGCAGATATCCGGCCCGATTCTGGAGCTGGGGCGCCTGTGCCGTGCGCCCTCATCACGCCACGACGACGGGGATCTGATGCGCCTCATATGGGCAGGGGTGGCCCGCATGGTGTTGGCGTCTGGCGCAAAACGTCTGATCGGTTGCCCCTCGTTTCCGACCACCGATCCCGAGGCCCTGGCCCCCGGACTGGCGTTTTTGGCGCAGGCATCTGTCGGCCCCGCACCCCGGCGGCCAGGGCATCAAAGCGGCCAGGACCTACGCGCTTTCCTCGGTTTCACCCGGCGCGACTGCCAGTATCGCCGACCTACCGCCGTTGCTGCGCCTCTATCTGATGCTTGGCGGATGGGTCTCGGATCATCTGGTCGTTGATGAGGATCTGGGCACCTGTCACATCTTCACCTGTGTCGAAATCGAGACAATGCCCGAGGCCCGGCGGCGTGTGTTGACCCGTATGGCGCGCCCCTGAACGCGGTAAAACACCCGGAATTGTACGAAAACCCCGAGTTTGTACTTGCTGACCGGGCGGGTTCGCGGTAATCGGCGCGCACTTCACAGGTGAGGCAGGGCCAAGCAGGGAGACATCCTGCGCGGTCCACCGGTTGGGCATCCGCCCTATAATGTCTCACCCCAGGCGCAAACCGGAAAAGGAACATGACATGGCGCTTCCCGAATTCTCCATGCGTCAGCTCTTGGAAGCTGGCGTTCACTATGGTCACCAGACACAGCGCTGGAACCCGCGTATGGGCCCGTATATTTACGGCCAGCGCAACGGCATTCACATTTTCGACCTGACGCAAACCGTCCCGATGCTGGACGAGGCACTCAAGGTCGTCCGCGAAACCGTCGCCCGTGGCGGTCGCATCCTGTTCGTCGGCACCAAGCGTCAAGCGGCAAAGCAAATCGCCGACGCGGCTGAAAAAAGCGCGCAGTTCTATATGAACCACCGCTGGCTGGGTGGCACGCTGACCAACTGGAAAACCGTTTCGCAGTCGATCAACCGTCTGAAGAAGATCGACGAAGCCATGGAGCATGGTGCCGAAGGTCTGACCAAGCGCGAGCGTCTGAGCATGGAGCGCGAGCAGACCAAACTGCAAGCCTCGTTGGGCGGCATTCGCGAAATGGGCGGCCTGCCGGACCTGCTGTTCGTCATCGACGTCAACAAAGAGACCCTGGCCATCCAGGAAGCCCGCAAACTGGGCATTCCGGTGATCGCGGTTGTCGACACCAACTGCCCACCGGACGGCGTGGACTATGTCATCCCCGGCAACGACGACGCGGCACGCGCCATCGCGCTGTATTGCGATCTGGTGTCGCGCGCGGCGCTGGACGGCATGTCGGCACAACTCGGTGCGGCCGGCGTTGACCTGGGCGAACTTGAAGAGGCCCCTGCCGAAGAAACCATCGCCGAGGACGCACCCGCTGCTGAGGCCTGAGCCTCGCGCTGACGTTTCCAATATGACAACGGGCGGGGGAAACCCTGCCCGCATTCCCAATCAAGGAGTTTGAGCCATGGCGATTACCGCTGCAATGGTGAAAGAGCTGCGCGACACCACAGGCGCAGGCATGATGGACGCCAAGAAGGCGTTGACCGAAAATGACGGCAACATGGAAGCGGCGGTCGATTGGCTGCGCACCAAAGGCTTGGCGAAAGCGGCCAAGAAAGCCGATCGCATCGCGGCCGAAGGTTTGGTCGGCGTTGCTGTCGATGGCAACAAAGGCGTCGCCGTCGAGGTGAACTCGGAAACCGATTTCGTCGCAAAGAATGCTGATTTCCAGGCTTTGGTGAATGGTATCACGTCTGCGGCTTTGGGCGTCTCTGATCTTGACGGGCTTTCCGCCGCCTCGGTTAACGGCAAGTCGGTCGAAGACACGGTGACCGCGGCAATCGCCAAAATCGGCGAGAAACTGTCATTGCGCCGCATGGCCACGATCGAGGGCGACGTGGTTGCCTCCTATGTGCACAACGCTGCGGCCGATGGGCTTGGCAAGATCGGCGTTCTCGTGGCGATGAAAGGCACCGATAACGGGATTGGCAAGCAGATCGCGATGCATATCGCGGCGACCTCGCCAATGTCGCTGGGCGAGGGCGATCTGGACCCGGCCATCGTGGAGCGCGAACTGGAAGTGCAGACGCAAAAGGCTCTGGAAGAGAACGCATCTGCGCCAAAGCCAAAGCCCGAAGCCGTGATCCAGAACAACATCATCCCCGGTCGGATGAAGAAGTTTCTCGAAGAAGTCACGCTGCTGGGCCAGAAGTTCGTGATCAACCCCGATTTGACCGTTGAACAAGCGGCCAAAGATGCGGGCGTCGAGATCACCGGCTTCATCCGCATGGGAGTTGGCGAAGGGATCGAAAAAAAGGAAGAAGACTTCGCTGCCGAGGTTGCCAAAACCTTGGGGCAATAATCCCCCAGGATTGCGTCTTTACCAAAAAGGGCGGCACCGAATGTGCTGCCCTTTTTGCTTAATTGAGATTGCCGATGCATATCCGCATTGCTGCACAATAGGCACAGTTTGCGCCTTGTCGTTCTTTTTTCCACGCTAAATCCTATTTTAAGTTATAAACCATTCTATTGGATATGCGCATCTTCAGTCCTGTCTATCGAAACACTCGACACTCGCTGGAAACTGCAACATTTTGAATGAGTTTTTATATTTGAATATTTGGCGATGCATCCCATAACTCCTGATAACAACGCTCCAGACCCCGCTTTGCGCTTGAGTACTGGCGCAGGCACCCAGCGTTTCACGCGAGATTTGCCGGGCTTCGCGGGTCACCTCTCCGCTGTCATGACCGCCGCGGACCAGGAAACCGTTTGGGCCAAGACCTGCGAGTTTTTTTACGAGCTTGGCTTTGCACATGCCATTTTTGGCTATTCCCCGGATTCATGGGGCGCGCGTTTGGGCTCTCCGGAGGATTATCTGATCTTGTCGACCTTCGACGCCGAAGTGTCCGCCAGATTGATTGGAGAGGGCCATTATCTGCAAAGCCTGACATTTCATTGGGCGCTGAACAACGTCGGCGTGGCAAGCTGGTCAAAATCGGCAGCCGAGTGTGGTTTGGCGGCTGATTATGTTGCAAAACCGGCGTCCCTCGAGTTTTTCGAGCGCCACGGACTGGTTTCCGGCTGTTGCGTCGGTTTCCCGAATGTGCGCACGCGCGGCAAGGCGGTTCTGGCGCTCATAGCGCCGGCTGACGTTCCCCAAGCTGAGGTTGATGAATGGCTGCTGAAATACGATACCCTTATATTTGTCGCGGCAACAATTGCCCATAACCAGCTGTCAACACTGCCTTATCCCACGCCACGGGGCCAATTGACGGACCGCCAGAGAGAAGTTCTGGAATGGGTTGCCGAGGGAAAAACCTCGGCGGATATTGCGACGATCATGGGTTTGTCCGCTCCGACCGTAGACAAACATCTCCGATTGGCGCGAGAAACATTGGGGGTCGAAACGACCGCTCACGCATTGGTCAAGGCCGCCTTTCTCAACCAGGTGTTCATGTCGCGAAAGCCAGAAATCGGGAGCGGCGCCCGAAAACTGGAACAATTCAAACCCTCTGGAGAGGGCTCGACGTGAACAAGGTATGGATTTCTGTACTGCCGTTTCGACTTATACATGTCTAAAATGCGATGTATTGATGAGTAATCTTTGCATTCTGCATCCAGCCACGTTTTCGGTTCGAAGGGATGCAAGGATCCGCGTAACTTGCGGTATCTAGTCCCAACCCGATGCAGCAAGGCTTACCGGTGTGGTTTTACCCCACCGGTAGGGTCTGCTGCCTGACAAATCAGGCGTTCATCCAGGATTTTCAGGCCAGAAACGCCCCGGTGCGCAGTTCGGCAGCAGTTCGAATTGCGCGGATGTTCTCGCCATACGGCGCAGGGTTGCCGACCGAGCCACCCTTGAACACCGCAGAGCCTGCCACAAGGACATCTGCCCCTGCCGCCACCACCAAAGGCGCGGTTTCGGGCGTCACGCCGCCGTCGATCTCAATATGGATTGGCCGGTCCCCGATCATCGCCCGCAAGGCGCGTATCTTCGCGGTCATATCAATGAATTTCTGCCCGCCAAACCCCGGATTGACCGTCATCACACAGATCAGATCGGTCAAATCCAGAAGATGTGCCACGCTTTCCGCAGGCGTCCCGGGGTTCAGGGCAATACCTGCCTTTTTTCCAGTTGCGCGAATGGCTTGCAAGGTGCGGTGACTATGCGCGCCAGCCTCGACATGGGCGGTGATGATGTCGGCACCGGCCTCGGCGAACGCCTCGATATAGGGGTCGACCGGGGCGATCATCAAATGAACGTCCATGACCGTTGTCACATGTTTGCGAAACGCGGCCACTGCGGGCGGCCCAAAGGTCAGGTTGGGGACAAAATGCCCGTCCATGACGTCGACATGGACCCAGTCAGCGCCCTGCGCTTCGATGGCATAAATCTCGCGTCCGAAATCGGCGAAGTCCGCTGAAAGGATCGAGGGGGCGATCTTGATGTTGCGCGAGAATGTCATAACACTGAGGCTCCGGATATGGCAAAGTTACGATGATTTTGCCCTAAGCCATAGCGTCACGGGCGTCTACTGCAAAGCGAGGTACACGCATGTCGGCCGAATTTGCGATCTTAGTCGCGGCCTTTGCGTGTTTCATAGCGCTTCTTGGCCTTCTCAGGTCTCGACGATTGGCACGCCGTGTGGCGATTCTGGAAGATCGAATGGCGTCATTGGGGTGGGACGCGCCCCCAGAACCGGCCGCAGAAACGGCCCCAGAACCGGCAGAGCAAGCACCGGAAACGGCTGAGACAGACACCCAGCGGCCAAGCCCTTGGAGCCGTGGCAAGCGCGAGACATCGCCCCTGTGGCGAGGGCTGTTCAATTGGATCAAGGCGAACTGGATCTATCCCGTTGCCGGAGCCGCGCTGATCATGGCGGCGGTCTATCTGGTGCAATACTCGATAGAGCGCGGACTGCTGTCACCGCAGGCGCGGATCGCTTTGGCTTTGCTGCTCGGCGCAGTGCTGGTTGCCTGTGGCGAGTTCATCCGCCGTCGTTGGGGCGATGAGGGAAGCTCAGCGCGCCTGTTGCCCTCGACGTTGTCCGGCGCGGGTATCGTTGCGCTTTTGGCCGCGATCCTTGCCGCGTTCCACTTCTATGCCATGCTGTCGCCCACGGTCGCGCTGCTGGGTCTTGCCGCAGTTTCGGCCTTCGCCATGGGCTTGGGCTGGGTGCATGGCCCCTTGCTGGCGACCATCGGCGTCGTTGCCGGAGTGTCCGCTCCATTTCTCATCGGCGGCGGTGGCGCACCCAGCGACATGCTGTATGCCTATTTCGGGCTGATCGCGGTTTTCGGATTGGGGATCGATGGTTTCAAGCGCTGGGGTTGGGTGTCGGCCTTGGCGGTGGTTGCGCCAATGGTTGCCGGGGTCTTGATCCGGTTTGCAGGGGCAGGGGCCTTTGGTCTGTCGGCCCTCACCATACTGGTGGCCCTGCTGGCGATGGCGCTGCCATCCGGGGTCCTGATCCCGCGTGGCGAGGGCGCAAGGATCTGCACCTGGCGCAAGGCCCGACCGTCGGCTCCGACACTTGTTTCAGCGCTCGCACTCGCGTTGAGCAGCGCCATTCTGTTTCTGGTGCAAGACACCATCGTCTTGCTTCTCAGTCTCGGGGTTTTGGCGATGATCGTGCCTCTCTGGACCCGTTTTGCCCCGGTGCTTTCCGATCAGGGTCTGCTGCCTGTCCTGGCAAGCCTCGCCGCCGTGGCAGTTGCGGGAATAACGTTGCAATCGGGTGTCTTTCTGATCCTGGCAGAGCGCCCATGGCTGCCGTTCGCGGCCATGGCGCTGGCCGTGGTCGCGGGCGCGGCAATGGTGTGGCGCAGCCGATTGGCAATCGGTGGATGGCGTGATTTCTGGGCCATGCTGGGAATCGGCTATCCGGGCGCCATGCTGGTCGCATTTGAACTGTTCTGGTCACTCAGCCTGTGGTCGGATGCGGCAACATGGTCGTTGGCCGCGATGGCACTTGCCTCGGCCTATGCTGGCGTCGCGTTATGGGCGGCCAAGCATGATAGCGGGCAGGGCCTTTTGCTGGGGGCATCCGCAACGGCGGCTTTTGCCATGATCGCGCTGGCACTGATGTTGAGCCTTAGCTTCAGCGCGCTGACACTGGCCCTGGCGGGGTTGATGATCATCGCCGCGGCCATGGATCGGCGCTTTGACATCCCGTTGCTGGGCTGGTTCCTGGCCTTGGGGTCAATGGCGATTGGCTGGCGCATTGTCGTCAATCCTGGCCTGTCGTGGATGCTTGGATGGGATGGATCCGGCAGCGCAACTGCGATCGAGGTCATCTTGAGCGTTCTGGCCGCGATCGGTGGGCCGGCCGTAGCGCTGGCGCTTACTGCGGGTCTTGCGCGGGGCAAATTGCGCGATTGGTCCAGTGTGATCGTCGAAACCGGGCTGGCGGGGATGCTTCCCATTTCCCTGTCGGTCCTCATCGCACGCTTCTTCTTTGACACGATCAGCATTCATGCACATCTGGGCCTTCAGGCCTGCGTCTTGATCATCCTGGCCTGGGTGCAAATGCGTCGCGCAGAACACTTGCGCGATAGCCGTGCGCTCGGTCTTGTGCGGCGTGTGCTGGCGTTTTTCTTTGGCGCCGGAGCCGGCGCGATGATTGTCGGCGCAACGGTTTACTTTTCGCCACTCTCGACCAACGGCTGGAGCGCTGACGCCGTTGTGGGTGTGATCTTGCTGAACGATCTGCTGCTTGCTTATGCGCTTCCAGGGGCGACGTTGATCTGGGTGCTGCGCCATGCAACCATTCGGGTCGCGGGCCTTGGCCGCATCATCGGCTACGGATTGCTTGTTTACTGGATTGGCGTTGTTATTCGCCATATGTGGCAAGGCGGCACGGGCATGAGCATGTCGCGCGGCTTTGCGCAGGGTGAGCTTTATGCCTATACGGTCGCGTTGCTGATCGCGGGTGCAATCGCCTTGGCCATGGCACTCCGCGTCGGACGGACCCAATACAGGATTGCCGGACTGGCCCTGATTGCGATAGCGGCAAGCAAAGCTTTCTTGATCGACGCGTCCGGCTTGACCGGGTTGATGCGCGTCGGCGCATTCCTGGGGCTGGGCGGTGCCTTGGTGGGGCTTGCCTGGCTCAATGCCTGGGTGGCGGCGCGGATGGGACGTGGGCCTGACATCCATTAGTCTGATAATCGGTATTATGTTAAATAAATGCCATGCAACGCACGTCACGACGAGCGCTGTATTTGGAACTCGATGCCGATAGTGGTCGCTTTTGGGGTTGCTGATGCGCCACAGCGCCAAAGGCGCCCAAATCGCAGATGCAACAACCCCTTGTGCAACACCACAAAACCGTACAGGTATTAACGCGATATTAATGATTTACTGAGTAATACGGGTTCTTGATGAGTGGTATGTGAAATCAGATTGTTCCCACGTTCACTTGGGTTCACTCCATAACGTTCGGCCTGCACAATGCAAACAAAGGCACAGACTCAGTTTGTCAGTCATCCAGTTCCGGTTTGTCGGGTTCTTCTTGATGCCCGAACCGTTCTTGTGATCGATTCACCATCGTCGCTCAAACAGCTCCGGCCTCAACCAGGGCAGCAGTCTGTAATCATTACACAAAAACGGATGTTGAGCGAAGACATGATCCGCACCATCCATCCGGACGTCATCATCGGACCCCTGATTACCTCGGATTGGGATATCGTCGATCTGGGGTTGGAGCTGGAAAAGCTTGGATATCGTGGGGATCTGTTTGCGATGACCCAACGACTGCCACGCGCCGAACTCGTTATTCGAGAGGTCAGCGCGCTGTGTCCAAACTTGAATGTTCGGCTGCTCGAGGTTGATTGACGTCTATTCGCCGCGCGGAAACCTTTGAGAATCCTCGAGAATATTCAGGTCCATGTGATTGCGCATATAGCGCTCTGACGCCGGGCGATGCGGTTCATAGTCCCAGGCTTCAAAGCGGCCCTTGCGCAGCGCGTCATAGACAACCCAGCGACGGGCCTGACTCTGCCGCACTTCGGCATCAAAGGCCGCAAGATCCCAGCGCGCCCTGGCCATTCCACGCATACGTTCAAGAACCGGCGTAAAGCCTTGATCAGACGCAAGATTATGGCGTTCGCGCGGGTCGCTTTCGAGGTTGAAAAGCTGCTCTGGATCGGGGGCGCTGGCGATATATTTCCAAGGTCCGTCGACCAACCCGACCATCGGCGCAATCGTACCCTCTGCGGCATATTCCATGGGCACGGGGCCGCGTCCGCCCGTGCCATGCAGGAGCTGCAACAAACTCTCGCCATCTGTCCAGGGCGTGATCTCGGCCATTGGAATCCCGGCGATATCCGCCAGCGTGGGCAATACGTCGATCATGCTGACCGGGTGATCAACACGTCCCGCCGCCATCCCAGGCACCGAAATCATCATCGGAACCCGTGCCGAATCTTCGAAAAAACTCATCTTGAACCACAATCCATGCTCGCCCAGCATTTCGCCATGGTCGGATACAAACAGGATCACCGCCTCTTGCCGCGACGCCTCCAGAGTTGCCAAAACCTCGCCGACCTTGTCGTCTATATATGAAATATTCGCGTAATATCCGCGCCTTGCACGGCGTTCTTGTTCTTTCGTCAGATCGAATTTCTGCCAGTCAACGCTGTCCATCAAACGTTTGGAATGTGCATCCTGCGCGTCATAAGCGACGCGTTCCGCGGGTTCCAGTTCTGGGCAATTCTCGTACAAATCCCAATACTTACGGCGCGCAACGAAGGGATCGTGCGGATGCGTGAAGCTGACCGTCAGGCACCATGGTCGCGGGTCATGTCCACGCGACAGATCATAGAGCTTTTGGCACGCGAGATGTGCTGTGTCGTCGTCAAATTCCAGTTGATTGGTGATTTCCGCGACCCCTGCCCCCGTCACCGATCCCAGATTGTGATACCACCAATCAATCCGCTCGCCCGGCTTGCGATAATCCGGGGTCCAGCCAAAATCGGACGGATAGATATCGGTTGTCAGCCGTTCCTCAAAGCCGTGCAACTGGTCGGGCCCGGCAAAATGCATCTTTCCCGAGAGGCAGGTCTGATAGCCCGCGCGCCGCAAATGATGGGTGAAACACGGAATATCGGAGGCGAAATTGGCGGCGTTGTCGTAAACACCCGTACGACGCGGCAATTGTCCGGCCATGAAACTCGCGCGGGATGGCGAACACAGAGGACTGGCGCAATAGGCCCGCGAAAACCGTTTGGAGCGTGCCGCCAAGGCCCTGAGATTGGGCGCGTGCAAAAAGGGCGCGGGCCCGTCTTCGAACAAGGTTCCGGTCAGTTGGTCGACCATCAGGATCAGAATATTCGGAGCGGTCATGGAATGCCTTGGATCTGGTGTTTCGGTGTCAACAATGCACCGGGGACCGGGTGCCTGCATTCGCCTTTGCGACATGTCATGCCGAAACTGGCCCTCTGGTCAAGCCAAACAGCGCGGCATAGGGTCTGACCGTGGCAAGACTCCGAGGAAAGGTTCCGACATGTCCCGCAAACTGCTCTTGATCATTCTTGACGGCGTTCCCTATGCCAATTGGCGGCGCTACTTCGGCGGGCTCGAAGGATGGGTCGCGTCGGGTGAGGCCAAGGTTTGGCGGATGCGGGCGTCGCTGCCCTCGATGTCGGGGCCGTGTTACGCGTCGATCCATACCGGCACGCCGCCGCAGGTGCATGGCGTGCTGTCGAACGGCCATATTCACCGGGTTCAAATGCCAGACATTTTCAGCCAGGTGCGCAAATCCGGCGGCGTGACCGGGGCCGTCACGCATTCCTGGTGGTCGACGTTTTTCAACCGCGCGCCCTTCGATATGGTGCGCGATATCGAATACGATGAGCCCGAGAGTGACAGCATCAATCACGGTCGGTTTCACACCATGACCGGTTATGATCACGTCAATCAGGCGACGCCTTGCGATGCGGACCTGTTCGCGACGCTGACGTCGCTCTGCGCTCGGTTCAAATTGGATTATGGGATTTTGCACACCTGCACGCTTGACAGCATGGGCCACCGGTTCGGGCATGAGTGCGCGCAAATGGACCATGCTTGCGCATTGATGGATGCCATGCTGGCCAATTTTCTGCCCGCGTGGCGAAACATGGGCTATGAGGTGATCGTCACGGCGGATCACGGGCAATCCTTGCGCGGCCATCACGGCGGCACGGGTAGCGATCAGCAGGATTTCGCGTTGTATTATTTTGGCGATGCCGAGGGGCCCGCGCCAGATGTGTTGCTGGACCAGCTACAACTTGCACCAACAATTCTGGAGCGGTTGGGCGCGCCGATTGCCGAAACCATGAAGGCCAAGTCGTTCCTGAAATAGCCAAGGGTCGGCATGGGCAGGGTTCGGCCCTGCCCGCTTACAATCCCAGGCCTTTCAACGTGTTGATCAAGTTCATCGTGGAGCCGTCGCGCCCCTCGACCGGCGCTTTGCCATTGACCATCGGGACCAGTTGCATCGCCAGTTCCTTGCCAAGCTCCACGCCCCATTGGTCAAAGGAATTGATGCCCAATACCACGCCCTCGACAAAGACGCGGTGCTCATAAAGCGCGACAATCGCCCCCAGCATCGCGGGGGTCAGTTGCTTGTAAATCAGCGTGGTCGAGGGGCGATTGCCGGGAAAGACCCGGTGGCGCGCCTGACGCTCCAATTCCGCGCCGGACAGGCCCGCAGCTTGCATCATGGCGCGGGCTTCATCCAGCGAGCGGCCGGTCATCAGGGCCTCGGCCTGCGCCAGGCAATTCGCCGCCAGCAACCGATGTTGGTGGCTCAACGCGGGTTCGTGGCCTTTGGCCGCCAGCAAAAATTCGCAAGGCACGATATCCGTGCCTTGATGGATCAATTGGTAAAACGCGTGCTGTCCATTGGTGCCCGGCTCGCCAAACACAATCGGCCCCGAGGGCACCGTCAAATCCTCGCCATCCATGGCAACCCGTTTGCCGTTGGATTCCATCTCGAGCTGCTGCAAATAGGCCGGCAGCCGCGAGAGGCGCTGATCATAGGGCAAGACCGCGCGCGTCGTGTAGCCAAGCACCTGACGATGCCAGATGCCCACCAACGCCAGCATGACCGGCATGTTCTGCGCCAAGGGGGCCGAGCGGAAATGCTGGTCCATGGCGGCGGCACCGGACAGGAACGCTGCGAAATGTTCGGTCCCGATCGCGATCATCAGGCTCAGGCCGATGGGCCCCCACATCGAATAACGCCCGCCGACCCAGTCCTCAAAGCCAAAGACCCGTGCCGGATCAATGCCAAAGGCGGTCGTCTTGTCGAGCGCAGTTGACAGCGCCACAAACTGACGCGTCGGTTCCGCCACCGCGCGCGCCATCCAGGCCTTTGCGGTTTCGGCATTGGTCATGGTTTCGATGGTGGTAAAGGTCTTGGACGCGACAATCACCAAGGTTGTTTCCGGGTTCAACGCTTCCAAAACGTCACCAATATGGGCGCCGTCGATATTCGAGACGAAATGGATGCGCGGACCATCGTGATACGGTGCCAAGGCAATTGCCGCCATCGCCGGGCCAAGATCGGAGCCGCCGATCCCGATGTTCACGACATCGGTGATGCGTCCGCCCGTTCCGCGAATCCGGCCATCGCGCAGGTCACGCGCAAAGGCCTCCATCCGGGTCAGGGTCGCGCGGACACCCGGGATGACGTCCTTGCCGTCAACGATGACGGGCTCTGACAAATTGCGCAGCGCCGTGTGCAGCACGGCACGCCCCTCGGTCTCGTTGATCTTTTCACCCGAAAACATGGCGTCACGGCGAGATTCCAGACCTTTCGTCTGGACAAGCGCCAACAAGGCCTCGCGTGTTTCGGCGTCTATGCTCGTTTTGGAATAATCGAACAAAACGGGGCCGGTTCCGGGGAGTTCCACAGAAACGGAAAAACTGTCGGCGCGCGTTTCATCGTCGAATAGATCAGCAATCCGATTCTGTGAGCTGATCTGCGCCCGAGCGCGTATAGCGGCCCAATCGTCCATAAGGAAAAACCCACGTCATTTTCAATGAGCCCCTTCATGCCAAGAAGTCTCGACGTTGCCCAGCCAAAAAGGCAATAGAAACCTGAATGCAGAGGGATTCATCCGGCCTGTGAGTCTTACATGCAACATTGGTCGCTTGCAGCGGCGGCAAATCCCCGGCAGGAAAAGATATGAACAAACCTCGCCTTTTGACATCGGACGCGTGCATGGCTGAGGGCTGCGCATATTTGGCAAATGTCGAACCCCGATTTGCCTTTGCCCTGGATCTTTGCGGTCCACCGCCCCTGCGTCGTCGCGCCGGGGGATTTGATGATCTGTTGGGGGCGATTGTCAGCCAGCAGGTCTCGGTGGCGTCGGCACGCGCCATCAAGACCCGGTTGGAGGTGGCAGGCTACACCCATCCCGACGCCATCATCGCGGCAACGGATGAGGATCTGCGCGGACAGGGGCTGTCACGGCAAAAGGCGCGCTATATCCGTGCACTGGCTGAGGCACATATCGATTTTGCCGCCCTGCCCCGCCTGTCCGACTCCGACATCATCGCAACGCTGACCGCCGTCCCCGGAATCGGTCGCTGGACGGCCGAGGTCTATGTGATGTTCAGCCTTGGGCGCGCCGATGTCTTTGCCGCCAATGATCTGGCGTTACAGGAATCTGCGCGTTTGTTGTTTGATTTGCCGGACCGTCCGCGCGAAGCCCCCATGCGCAAGATGTCCGAGGCTTGGTCCCCCTGGAGGACGGTTGCGGCCGGGCTGTTGTGGCACTATTACCATCATGCCAAGAGCCGCGAAGGCATCGTTTGAAAGGACCCTCCATGCCCGTACGCCCGCTGAAATCCGCCCGCAAGGGTGCGCCAAAAGGGTCTGTTACCTCGGCTGTAATTTTTGTCCATGGATATGGCGCGAACGGTGCCGATCTGCTGGCGCTGGCCGGTCCCATGGCGCCGAACCTGCCCAAAACGGCATTCTATGCACCCGACGCGCCCAATGCGTGCCCGGGCGTTCCGGGCGGGTATCAATGGTTTTCGATCCCGCGCATGGATGGCTCGTCCGAGAAATCCGCGCAGGCCGGTTTGTTGCAAGCCGCCCAAGACCTCAACGGCTTCATCGATCATGTCATGGCCGAGGAGGGTTTGGAGCCTTCGGCCATCGCCTTGGTCGGGTTCTCGCAAGGCACGATGATGAGCCTTCAGGTCGCACCGCGCCGCGAAAAGCCGCTGGGGGCCCTGGTCGGGTTCTCCGGTCGGCTGATGAATCCCGACGCCTTGGCCGCCGAAGTTGTCAGCAAGTTTCCGGTGTTCCTGATCCACGGCGATGCCGATCCGATGGTTCCGATCGAGCACTTGCCCGAGGCCGATCACGCCTTGAAAGAAGCCGGATTCGAGGTTTATGGATTTGTCTGTCAGGGGCTGGGCCATTCGATCGACAACGAGGGTCTGTCGCTGGCGCTGGGGTTCTTGCAGGAAATGCTGCCTAAATAACCGCCCACAAAACCTACATCTTGCCCCATTTTACCGGGTTGTCAGGTGCAAAACGCCCGATATAGTCGGCGTGCACCGGTTCCGGTGCGCTATGGCGCGAGGTGTGACCAACAATGGACGGCGATTTCAGGCGTGACTTTGTGCACGACCATGCAGCGCTGCGGCAGTTTCCGGCCTTGGTGCTCAACGCCGATTATCGCCCGTTGTCCTACTATCCCTTGTCGCTCTGGCCGTGGCAGGAGGCGATCAAGGCGGTCTGGTTGAACCGCGTTGATATTGTTGCGGAATACGATCAAATGGTTCACTCGCAACGGCTCGATATCCATATCCCCTCGGTTGTCGTCCTCAAGGATTACGTCAAACCCAGACAACGCGTGGCCTTTACCCGTTTCAACCTTTTCCTGCGCGATGAATTTGCCTGCCAATATTGCGGGGCGCGTCACGACTTGACCTTTGACCATGTGGTGCCGCGTGCGCTTGGTGGCGTCACGAGTTGGGAGAACGTCGTCGCGGCCTGTGCGCCTTGCAATGTGCGCAAAGGGTCCAAGACCTTGCGCGCTTCGGGGTTGCGTTTGCGTTCAGCCCCGTACCGCCCAACGGCACAAAAGCTGATTGATATCGGGCGCCGGTTTCCGCCAAATCATTTGCATGATAGTTGGGCGGACTATCTCTATTGGGACGCGGAACTCGACGCGTGATCGCGCGGCACCCACGGCCCGGCTCTGCGCCGCACGGGCATTTTTTCTGGACATGATGGTGCGCTCCGACTATGTGGATGCCACCAGTTACCGCTAACATTGCAGGACTCCATGATGGTTTCGCGCGTTATTCCAGTCGATCCGTTCGACCTTGTCATCTTCGGTGCGACCGGCGACCTTGCGCGCCGAAAGATTTTGCCGGCCCTGTGCAGGCGCTTTGCCGAAGGGCAGATGCCACCCGAGGCGCGCATCATTGGGGCGGCGCGCGGCGACATGACGCGTGCCGAATTTCAAACCATGATCAGTGAGGCCTTTGACGAGTTCATGGAGACGCCGACCCTCGACGCCGAGGCACGAACGGCATTTCTGGACGTGCTCGATTATGTCGCAATCGACGCCACCAGCGACGAAGGCTGGCCAGAACTCAGCGAAAAACTGCGCGACGGTGTCGTGCGCGCGTTCTATTTTTCGGTTGGCCCGTCGCTGTTTGGGCCCTTGGCCACGCAATTGGGCAATTTTGGACTGGTATCCACGGAAACGCGCATCGTTGTCGAAAAACCCTTTGGCAATGATCTGGAAACTGCGCGCGCCTTGAACCAGACGCTCGCCGCCCATTTCAGTGAAACTCAGGTTTATCGAATTGACCATTACCTGGGCAAGGAAACCGTGCAGAACCTGATGGCGGTACGGTTTGCCAATATCCTTTTTGAACCGTTGTGGAATGCGCGGTTTGTCGATCACGTTCAAATAACGGTTGCGGAAACGGTTGGTGTTGGCGGGCGCGGACCCTATTACGATAAATCGGGTGCCATGCGCGATATGGTGCAGAACCATATGATGCAACTGTTGTGCCTGATCGCGATGGAGCCGCCCTATCGGTTCGAGCCTGACGCAGTTCGGGATGAAAAGCTGAAGGTCATCAACGCGTTGGATCCAGTTCCACCCAAGGATCTGGTGCGCGGACAATATACCTCGAGCGCCGAGGCGGCCTCTTATTTGACCGAGGTCGAATCCCCGGATTCGCAGACCGAGAGCTATGTCGCGCTCAAAGTGGGCATTTCGAACTGGCGCTGGAAAGGGACACCGTTCTACCTACGCACCGGCAAACGGTTGCGTGCCCGCGCGTCGGAAATCGCCGTCACTTTCCGCGATCCGCCCCACTCGATTTTTGGCGAAGGTGCGCCGTGGCGCGCGAATGTGCTGGTCATCCGGTTGCAACCCGATGAAGGCATGACGTTGCGCGTGATGATCAAGGAACCCGGTCCCGGCGGGATGCGTCTCAAGGATGTGGCACTGGATATGTCCTTTGCCGATGCTCTGGGCGAAGACACGCATATTCCGGACGCGTATGAACGCTTGATCATGGATGTGATCCGCGGCAACCAAACGCTGTTCATGCGCGGCGACGAGGTCGAGGCGGCCTGGGCCTGGACCGATCCCATCATTGCCGAGTGGCAAAATTCCGCCGACCAGCCCAAGACCTATGATCCGGGGTCGTCGGGCCCGGAAGATGCGCTTATGCTGTTGCATCGCGATGGGCGACGGTGGCGCGAGATACGTTAATGAATTTTATCGACTATGCTGACACGGATATGATGATGTTGCAGGTGGCGCGACTGGTGTCGCGGGACCTGCGCAATGCCCTGGAGCGACGCGACAGGGTGCTGTTTTCGGTGCCCGGCGGTTCCACACCTGGTCCGATCTTCGACCTGCTGGCCGCCTCGGATCTGGAATGGGAGCGCGTCGATATCATCCCCGGTGATGAACGCTGGGTGTCCGAGGATCATCCCCGCTCGAATTCGGCACAAATCCGGTCGCGACTGCTACGCGGCAAGGCGGCAGCGGCACGCCTGATCCCGCTTTGGCGCGACCAGCCCACGCCTCAAGACGCGATCGCCGATCTTATCGCCGATATCGAGCCTCTCCTGCCGATTGACGTCGCCATCGTCGGCATGGGGGCTGACATGCACACGGCCTCGCTGTTTCCGGGGGCGGACATGCTGGAACGCGCCCTGGCCGAGGACGCACCGGTTGCGGTGCCGATCACGGCCCCGGGCGCGGCGGAACCCCGGATCACCCTGTCGGCGCGCGTCTTGCGCGATGCCTATGCGGTTCATGTGCTGATCACCGGCGACGAGAAGAACGTGGCCATCCACAAGGCCGCGAAAATGAAGCCGATAGACGCCCCGATCGCTGCGCTTTTGGGCGATGCGTCGGTGCACTGGGCGCCTTGAGCGGTCAGCAAGCGCCAACCGCGCGCTCGTCGCGCCGGTTCGAAGGGGCTCGATGCCCCTGAGAACCGGCCTCCCCCGTTCAATCCTGTGGCGGTTCAAACCGCGTAAAGGTCACTGAACTTCGCCTCCAGATACGCCAGCAACGGCTCTTCATCCGGCTCGAAACCACAAGCCTGCGCGATCGTGTCGCGCGGCTCCATCAATCCGCCGTGACGCTGCACCCCATTGCGCAACCAGCCCGTCGCGGCAGTCAAATTCCCGGCCGCCAGGTCATCATCCACTTTGGGCAAATCCCGACGCAGGGCTTTCATCAGGCATCCGGCATAGACATTGCCCAGGGCATAGGTCGGGAAATAGCCAAACAGACCCACCGACCAATGCACGTCTTGCAGCATCCCGTTGGATGGCCGGTCTACAGCCACCCCGAAATCCGACAGGAACCGGTCGTTCCACGCCGCTTCCAGATCACCGGGTTGCAAATCGCCAGAGATCAACGCGCGCTCCAGATCGAACCGCAGCATGATGTGCAGATTGTACTGCACTTCATCCGATTCGGTGCGGATATACCCGGCACTGACCCGGTTCACCGCGCCGTAAAATTGCTCGGCGTTCTTGGCACCCAGGTCCCCGAACTCCTCGCGCATCCGGTCAAACAGCCACCCCGTAAAGGCACGCGACCGCCCGAGCTGGTTTTCATAAATCCGGCTCTGGCTCTCGTGGACCCCCATCGAGACGCCATTTGCCAGCGGTGAAAACGCATAGGCCTGATCAATCCCCTGCTCATAACATGCGTGGCCGACTTCATGGATCGTCGAATAAAGGCAATTGAAGGGATCATCCTCGGAAACCCGCGTTGTGATGCGCACATCCGACCCGGATCCCGATGAGAACGGGTGCACCGCCAGATCCAGCCGCCCTCGCGTGAAATCGTAACCAAAAGTCTCGGCCAAGCGCCGTGACAGGCGCATTTGCCCGTCGTGACCAAAGCTCCCCGTCAGCATCGCTGGTTGCCGATCGGCACCCAGAACCTTTTCGCGCAAGGCCACCAGTCGCGGGCGCATCCGGTCGAACATCGCACCGATCTCATGGCCCGTCATGCCCGGCTCATAATCAGCCAGCAGCGCGTCATAAAGCGAACCGCCATCCGCCAAAGCCGAGGCTTCCTCGCGGCGCAGCGCAATGACCTGGTTCAAGGTTGGCAGGAAATGCGGCACATCATCACGCGCTCGCGCCTCGGCCCAAATGCCCTGCGCGACCGAGGTCACGCGCGCCAACTCTGCCGCCAATTTTGCGGGAACCCGCGTGTTGCGCTCGAACGAGCGTTTCGCATGGCGCAAGATCGCCTTGCCCGTGGCGTCCGGGGCCTCGGCCTGCGTCAGCCAATCGCCCAAACGCGGATCGGTGCGCCGCGCGTGCAGCACCGTCTCCAGCGCCGCCATTTCCTCGGAGCGTTGCACCGCAGCGCCCCGGGGCATGGTGGTTTCCTGATCCCAGCCCAACCGGCCCATAACCTGCGCCAAAGCCCAGGTGCCATGCTCGTGCTCGACGATATTTTGAAAGGCTGTCATGGGTTTATCCCCGAATTGTGCCGCCCAGCGGATACTGCGCCAAAAGCCGCGCGCGCAGGATCAAGACCCACAAGAGCACCGCCATGAATTGATGTGAAATGCCCAGATACACCGGTGCCCCGTGCATCACGGTCACGATCCCCAGCACGATCTGACCCAGCATCGCGACCAGAACCCACTGGAATGCCCGGCGGGTCTGGGCAAAGGCGCTGCGGCGCCCGCGCATCCAGACGACGACGGCGAAAATTGCCAGCAAATAGCCAGACATCCGGTGGATGAATTGCACCGTGCCGTCGTTTTCGAAGAAATTGCGCCACACGGGTTCCAGCTCGAACATCGCCGGCGGCAGGAAACTCCCGGCCATCAAAGGCCAATCGGTATAGCCCCGTCCCGCGTCGATGCCGGCCACCAACGCGCCCAGAATGATCTGCAGAAAGGCAAAATGCATCAGGCCTGTGGACATCGAGAACAGCTTTGCCTCTCGCGATCGGCGGGCTTTCATCAAGGCGCTGGCGCTGCGGCCCAGCATCAACGCGTACCAGGCCAGCACGCCAAGGATCACGAAAGCCAGTCCCAGATGCGTCGCCAAACGATAGGACGCCACCGCAACCATGCCGTCTTGCAACCCGGAATGCACCATCCACCAGCCGATTGCGCCCTGAAGACCGCCCAACAGGCCGGGGATCAACAGGCGTACGGTCCAGCCAGAAGGGATTTGTTTGCGCAACCAGAACCAAAGGAACCCCACGGCCCACACAACCCCCATCAGGCGGCCCAATTGCCGATGCGACCATTCCCACCAATAGATGACCTGAAACTCGCCCAGGCTCATCCCCTCATTGACCAGCCGGTATTGGTCGATCTGGCGGTAGCGCTCGAATTCTGCCTGCCAGTCGGCGGCATTCATCGGCGGAAGGGCACCACGCAACGGTGCCCATTCGGTGATCGACAGGCCCGAGCCGGTCAACCGTGTCAGCCCCCCGACCGCGATCATCGCCATGACCATCGCGAACAAGACCCACAGCCACGCCTGAATTGCCCGGCGCGCGCCTGACGGCGCCTCGATGCCGCGTGGGGGCAATGGCGTTGGTTTTCCCGCCGGCGGTGCGGCGACGTCTTCGAAAATCGGGCGTTTGGCCATGCGTCACTCCTGTGTCAGCGCCAAGCTAGAGCCGGGGCCAAACAGCTTCAAGGGCTTGTGTTTCAGTCCCGGCGCACAAGTTTCCGCAAGATCCCGTGCAGGGCCTGCACTTCGCCGCGCGTCAGTGACCAGCGGGTATACATATTGCGCAAGAACAGTTTCATCACGGGCGCTTTGTCGGGGGGATGAAAGAACCCCGCCGCCTCCAGCTTTTCCTCGAAATGATCGCCCAGCTTTTGCACCTCGATGCCGGTGGCCATATCGGCCCCGGCCAGTTCCAGCCGCATCCCGGGCGCGTCACTGCCAAGCCGCGCAAATTCATAGGCGGTGAGCAGCACGCATTGCGCGAGGTTCAGCGAATAAAACTCGGCATTGACCGGAACCGTGATGATCGCGTTTGCGTGGGACACATCGTCATTCTCAAGCCCCGCGCGTTCCGGGCCGAACAATACCGCGACCTTCTTGCCGCTGGCGATCATGGCGCGGGCTTCGGCCATGGCCGTCTCGGGCGTCAACACCGGTTTGACCAAATCCCGCGAGCGTGCCGTCGTGGCATAGACATAGTCGCAATCCGCCAAGGCCGCGCCCAGATCCGGAAACACCCCGGCATGATCCAGCACGCCACTGGCCCCTGACGCCAACGCCGTCGCAGAGGAATTTGGCCATCCATCCCGAGGGGCCACCAGTCGCATGTGTTCAAGGCCGAAATTGAGCATGGCACGCGCAGCTGCGCCGATGTTCTCGCCCATTTGCGGGCGCACCAGCACAACGAAAGGCGAACTGCCCTGCTCGGTTGAAAGCTCTCGTATCGTCGATCCCATAGCCGCGCGCATAGCCTGTGGCAGGGTGCTGCGCAAGATGTCGGGGCTGGCAAACCTCAGGCCACCTGCCCCGCTGCCCAACCCGAGGACCAGGCCCATTGAAAATTATACCCGCCCAGCCAACCCGTGACGTCGACCACTTCGCCAACGAAATAGAGCCCCGGCACGGCCCGCGCCTGCATGGTTTTCGCGTCCAGATCGCGCGTATCAACCCCGCCGAGGGTGACCTCTGCGGTTCGATAGCCCTCGGTTCCGGCGGGCACCAAAGTCCAGAGATGAACCGCATCCGAAAGGCTGGCCAAGGCTTTCGTGGATTGATCCGCCAAGCGCCCGCTCAAACCAGCCCGCTCCACAACATTGCGCGCCAGTTTATCGGGTAAATCCAGTGCATTCACCAGATCCCGCCCCCCGGCAATGCGCCGCGCCGCCATGGCTTCGGCGGCGATGTCGCGCCCCTGCGCGAGGTCTACGACAATCGCCTGCCCGGCCTGCCAATAGCTGGAGATTTGCAGCACAGAAGGTCCAGACAAGCCGCGATGGGTAAACAGCAGGCCTTCGTCAAAGCTGATCTTGGCACCGGCCAGACCGACGCGCGCTTGCACGGCAATCCCGGCCAGTGGTTTCATCCAATCCAGCTGAGTGTCGGTAAAGGTCAGCGGAACCAATCCGGGCCGGGTTTCCACCAGACGGAGGCCAAATGCTTGGGCAACGCCATAGCCAAACCCCGTTGCGCCCATCTTGGGAATCGATTTGCCGCCCGTCGCCACAACCACCGATGCGGCCGAAAAGACACCGTCAGACGTATCCACGCGAAACCCGGGCGCCACGCTGTTGACGCTCACACCCAGACGCAATTCGCCACCCGCCCGCGCAAAGTCGCGGACCAGCATATCCACCACTTGTCGGGCCGATCCGTCGCAGAACAATTGTCCCAGCGTTTTTTCATGCCAGGCGATTCCGGCGGCATTGATCCGTGCGATAAAGTCGTGCTGCGTGAAGCGGCGCAGCGATGACAGCGCGAAGCGCGGGTTTTGCGACAGGAACCGCTCAGGTGCGATGTGAAGATTGGTGAAGTTGCAACGCCCACCACCCGAAATCCTGATCTTTTCGCCCGGAAACTTGGCATGATCCAGAATCAGAACCCGACGCCCTCGCCGTGCCGCTTCGATCCCCGCCATGAAACCGGCGGCACCGGCGCCCAGCACGATTACGTCCCACGTCATTGCATTCCCCGCCAAATCGCGTTTCAAACCTTTACACGCAAGGTTCATGGAGCGAAAGCCGCTGGTTCAAGGCAACCTCTTGCGAGACTGCGATAAAATTCTTCTGATGTCGGGACTGAGGAGTAGCAGACAATCCCTGTCATTGCCGGCTGATTTTTTTCAAACCCCCCTTGCAGCACACCGACCACTTGGGTAAACACCGCCACAGTTGGGGCGTAGCCAAGTGGTAAGGCATCGGTTTTTGGTACCGTGTATCGTAGGTTCGAATCCTACCGCCCCAGCCAATTTCCAGACCCAGGATCCATTGATTTCCGTCTGTCGGCATAAGTCACCGCTGGAAAAACGAGCGGTGTCATGTCTGATCTCTTCTGGTTGAGCGTCGCGCAGATGGCGCGTCTGGAGCCCTGTTTTCCCAAGTCCCACAGCAAGCCTCGCGTTGATGATCGACGGGTCTTGAGCAGGATTATCTTCATCAATCGCAATGGCTTGCGGTGGCAGGATGCGCACAGCGAATACGGCCCCCAAAGTCGCAGCGGACCGTGGCCCCAGTGGGGCCGCGCAAGCCCCGGAAACGCTCTATAACCGCTGGAAGCGGTGGAGCGAGAAGGGCATCTTCGCGCAGATGATGCTTGGTCTGGCGGCTGATCACGGCGAAGAAATGACCGTGATGTTTGAATTGAGCAGGCGAACGCCTTGCGGTCGAGTGAGCCTGCGCAAGTCCCTCAAGGCCCACCGCACGGCGTCCAGTCTGGGCGTCAAAAAGGGGGATGAGAAATTGTCCGCCATTGGTCCGAGGACAATGCCGAATTGACGCCTGATGGGCCGCACCAAGGGCGGCCTGAATACGAAGTTGCACGCGATTTGCGACTGCCGGGGTCGTCCGATCAGCCTCTTCGTCAGCGCCGGTCAAGGCCGCGATTACATCGGTACGGCGGCCTTGCTGGACAGTCTGCCAAAGGTCGATTGGCTGCTCGGGGATCGTGGCCATGATGCCGATTGGTTCAGAGATGCGTTGAAAGACAAAGGGATACGGGCCTGTATACTCGGCCGGAAGCCGCGCACCGAAATCGTGAAATATGACAAACGTCGATACAAACGCCGCAACCGAATCGAGATCATGTTCGGCAGGTTGAAGGACTGGCGGCACGTCGCAACCCGATACGACCGGTGCCAAAAAATCTTCCTGTCAGCCATCGCCGTCGCAGCGGTCGTCTTGTTCTGGCTATGAAACAAGAACGAGTCCTGAGCCTAAGTGCCGCTGTTTTCAGGTCAAACGAACTGGCAAAGACAGCGGCCCACGAAAGCCAAAGCCGCTCCAGTTGACGTCATTGGGCGACATCAGCTTCATATTCGGGAACCGCTCGAACAGCATCGGCAACATGATCTTGCCGATCATCGCCCGCGAAATATGGGTTCCCATGCAGTGATGTGGGCCGCCGCCAAAGCTTTGGTGTGGCGCATGTTTGCGGAAAACATTGTATTCGTGCCCGTCCTCGAACAGCTCTTCATCATGGTTGGACGACGCCTGACACGTCAGCACAACATCCCCTTTTGGAATGTCGATGCCGCGAATTTCGGTGTCGCTGGTGGCAACACGCGCCGAAACCTGAATTGGCGCGACCCAGCGCACGGCTTCTTCAAACGCATCGCCCCATTTGCCGCTTTCCTTGATCGCCTCCAATTGGTCGGGGTTGTTCACCAGGCCTACAACGCAGGTCAACAGCGCATCGCGAGGCTCGTTGATGCCGCCGCCAATCGCGATCTTGATGTTCGAGACGATCTGGTCCCAGTCCAGCGGATCTTCGGCATTCACCATCACCGACAGCGCCGATTGATTCGGTGCGGCTTTGAGCACCTCGGCTTTTTGCTTGAGCAACGCATTCATGCCGATATGCGCGCGATCCACGCGCGCAAAAGGTTCGGGCGCCCAGCCAAAATTCCCGGCGCCATCAATCAGCGCTTGCGACCATTCTTGCAATTCATAGTCGCTGGCCTCGGGAATGCCCAGGACAACCGACAAGATCCGCGCCGCCAGCGGGCCAGCGAGGGCGGAAAACAGGTCAATCACCTCATCGCGCGGCAGCCGATCGAGGTATTGCGCGGCCAGCTTTTCGTATTCGACGGACCAGATGGTCCGGATATTGCGCGCCGAGAACGTGGGCAACATGGCGTTGCGCGCCCGCAGATGCGCCTCACCATCCTTGCGCATCAGCGTATGCGCCTGAAATGCGCGCTCCATCGGGGTGTTCGGATCGTTCGAGCTCCACAACTCGGGGTTCTCTTTGACCGCGCGTGTATCGGCCGCCTTGGTCAGAAACGTCCGCCCGACCGAGGCGACTTTCAGCACCGGGGTTTGCGCCCGCAGGCGCTGATAGATCGGATAGGGCGACCGGGTGAGTTCGGCAATGGTGATCTCGGTGTCAATGGGGGCTAAAGGCATGGCATTTCCTCAAGTTAAACGGCGTTTGAACCACGGTGCATCAAGCGCTCCTCGCCTTGCTAAAAGACGCTCGGCAACCAAAGGGTCAACGCGGGGAACATGATCAGAACCGCGATCCGTACGATCTCGGCCCCGAAAAACGGCATCACCCCCTTGAACGTCTCGATCATCGGCACGTCTTTGGCCAAGGCGGAAATCACAAAGACATTCATGCCGACCGGAGGCGTTATCAGCCCCAACTCGACGACAATCAGCGCGAGAATCCCGAACCAGACTTTCAATTCCTCGGTGCTCATACCAAAGCCGGTATCGGGGCCAAATGCATAGAGACCGCCGTTCAATTCGACCAGAACCGGCCAGAAGAACGGGACAACCAGCAGGATCATCGACAGGCTGTCCATCAGACAGCCCAGCAGGATCAGCGCGATCAACAGCAAGATCAACACGGTCATCGGCTCCAGCCCCGACGCACCGATCCACTCGGCCGTCGCTTGCGGCATACGCACGCGGGACATGAAGATCTTCACCAGTTCCGCGCCCAGCAAGATGAGATAGATCATACCGGTCGTCTGTGCGGTTTCCTTGATGCTGTCGAGCGTGTCGGCCCATGACAGACTGCGCCGCACAAGGCCGTACACCGCGACCATGAAGACACCCATCGCGGCACCCGGCGTAGGGTTGTAAAAGCCCAGATAGATCCCACCCAGAACAATTGCGAAGATCAGTACGACGGGCAGAACACCCAAACTCGCGGCGACAAACTCCGCGCGGTCCGCAGCGCCCCCCTTGGGGCCGGCATCGGGCTTGATCAGCACATAGATCAGGATCGTCAGCATGAAAAAGAGCACCGCCAGTGCGCCCGGAATCATCGCCGCCATGAACATGGTGACGATGTTGGCCTCGACGATGATCGAGTAGATGATCAGCACCACCGAGGGCGGGATCAGGATGCCCAGCACGCCGCCCGCCGCCAGCGATCCGGTTGCCAAAGCGCCGGAATAGTTGAACCGCTTGAGCTCCGGCAAGGCGATGCGCCCCATCGTCGAGGCCGTCGCCAGCGACGACCCGGACACCGCGCCAAAGCCGGCACAACCCGCAATTGCCGCCATCGCCGTGCCACCCGGCGCCCATCCAAGCCACGCGTTTGCGCCCCGGAACAACGCCTTCGACAGGCCTACTCGTGATGCAATTGCCCCCATCAACACGAACATCGGCACCACCGACAGCCCATAGTTGGAGAACTGGCCATACGCCAATGTTTTCAATTGGTTCATGACGGTCATCGGGCCGTTCATGATGACCACGCCGACCCCGCCGACAAGGATCATCGCGTAGGCAATCGGCATGCGCAAGGCGATCAGCGTGACCAGGACAACAAGGCTGATGAGCCCAAGCGTGATGGGGTCAAACATAAGTGGTCAATTCCTGCCCCGGCGCAGTTTGCCGAGATTTTCCGTAAGGGTGATAAAGGACGCAATGGCCAACAGCGCCAGCGACAGGAGGCCCGGGACATAGGCCCACCAGATCGGCACCTGCAAAATGGCGGTGGTGTAGTTATACTGGCGCTGGCTCACCATGCCGCCGTACATGGCGTAAAGCAACAACAGCCCGAACATCAGCGCCACGACCGAGGCCGCAACGGCGAAAATCGCGATGGTGCGCGGCGAGGCATTGGCGGTAAAGATATCCGCCGTGACATTCGCCCCGGTCAACTGACAATAGGGCAAGAACGCAAAGGCCGCGATGGCGATCCCCATTTGCGTCAATTCAAAATCTCCGCCGAATGGCACGCCAAGGATTGCCAGAAGCACCGACAGGACATTCATCAGCACAACGGCAATCACCATGATCCCGCCGAACACCGCCCAAGCGGTGATCACGGTGTCCGCCGCACTGGTCAAACCAGTGCGGCGAGGGGTTTGCGTGGATGCCTCCATCACATATCGGAAGCGTTGGCGGCGATGGCTTCGCGCGCCGCCGCGACCAAAGCCGCGCCATCAATGCCAAGGCCGTCGACTTCTGCAACCCAACGTTCGACAACCGGCTCGAGAGCCACTTGGAAGGCGGCCGTTTCTTCTTCAGTCAGCGTGACATGGGTGTTGCCCGCATTCACCGCCATGTTGATGCCGAAATCGTCCGAAGCACGCCAGATCTCGCCGACATGAGCCCACCATTCGCGGTTGGAGGCCTCACGGAAGATTGCCTGAATATCCTCAGGCAACCCCGCCCAACGATCCGCATTCATCGACACCTGAAAGGTCGTGGTGCCAAACCGGGCCCTGTCAAACCCTTCGATCTGGTACTCGGTCTGCTCCTGAATGCGCAGGGGCGGAATGATCTCCCACGGAATGAACGCCCCGTCCACGACGCCGGTTTGCAGCGCCTGCGGCAAATCCGGGACTGGCATGGCAACGGGCGTGGCCCCCAAAGCCTCGATGATCCAGGCGCCGGTGCGGGTTGGAATGCGCATCCTCATGCCTTCGAGGTCAGCCGGCGTCCGGATCAGATCGTCAACCATATGGATGCCCTGCCCCGCGTGAACGTGCAGAAACATGACCTCGACGCCCTGATATTCCTCGCGCAGATACTCATCGAACATGTCATACATGGCGAGGTTGGTGGCGACCGGATCATTCACATAAACGAACGGCAATTCAAACACTTCGCTGCGCGGAAACAGGCCGGGTGTATAGCCGTTCACTGTCCAGACCAAATCAACGACACCATCGCGGACCTGGCTGATCAACTCGGGCGGCGCACCGCCGAGGGTCATGGCCGGGAAAATCTCGATATCCACGCGGCCGCCCGACAGTTCCTTGACGCGCTCGGCCCAAGGCACCAGCATTTGGCTGTGCGCCGGGGCTTGCGCACTCAGCAGGTGATGCAAGCGAAACGTGTATTCCTGAGCGCTTGCCATAGATGACAGCGAAAGCGCGCTCACGAGTGTGCCGGTCATTGCAAGATAGTTCATTGTTTTCTCCTCCGTTGGGTCGTTAAGAAAGCTTAACCAGCATCATGGATCAAAGATAGCTTGCCGATCTTCCTGATACTGGGTCGTCACTTTGGTCGGTGCGTCTTTTTCGGCAAACACGCGATGCCGCGTGCTGTTCAACGCCCGCGTCATTGTACCGCGTCATGGCATCCGGAAAGGCGCGGCTCAGGCCAGTTGCCGTTGCCACATCAAGCGGTGCGACCTCGGCTTCGGCGTGATACAGTCCAGCACCAGGCACGGCGATCCTCAAACCATATCCCCCGAAAACAGCGCCTTGACTTCTTCAGGAATTGCAAAGGATCTCAGGCCCCCACCACCCACGGATTTGGCCACCAACACGCGTTTCTCAAATCCCTCGACCGCCAGCGTCTCGCCACGCATCAACCGGTGTTCGACGGTGAAACTGGAGCGGCCAAATTCGGTGATTGTGGTCTCGATGACCACCTCATCGCCATGTTTCGACGGCACATGGAACCTTGCCCGCGTATCGACCATCGGAAAACCGACAACGCCGTATTCGGCGATCAAGCGCGGCTTCGGCAAGCCCGCGGCTGCGAAATGCGCCGCGGTCGAGGCGTCGAACCAGCGGAAATAATTGGGATAGAAGACAATATCGGCAGGGTCGCAGTCGCCCCAATCAATGACAATCGTGCGTCGGCTCGTGAGCATTGCGTGCCCCCTTCAGGTTCGGAATGTCGGGAGCGGCAGCGGGTGCGCCCGATAAAATCGCGTCGAGTTCGGTATGCGCTTCATCGGCCAGCGCTGCGGCGACGGCATGGCGCAGGGTCTGTGCGGCGCGCGCCTCAGAACCTTCGGCAATGGCAGGCGCGACGATGCCCTCCATGATCTTGGCATAGGCCGCTTTGCCACGCAAATGCGTATCGGAATACCCTTTGAGGACGCGCGGCAGCTCCGCCAGCCCGCTGGCAAAACCCGGATCGCGGCCCAAAGCGATTGTCATCGCGTCAACCCAACGCGAAATTTCAGTGCTTTCGGTCTGGAACCGCAGAGATTTGCGGCGCAAGCGTTTCATGCCTGCCACAATCCGCAACATTCGGTAGCCCAAAACTCCGTTCGAACGGATAAAAACGCCACGTCCGGTAAGCGGCAGCGGCTTGCCGCGCTGGAGGCGTCGCATGATCCGGCTGCCCAGACCGGACGGCAGAATGTCGGCGATTTCCTCGGTGCGCGGCTTCATGTATTCGGTGACCCAGACGATTTGACCGGGCTGGGCCTGCGCCTCGTTTTGGACACGTTTAAACCGCTCGGGCCGGGTTTTCAGATCGGCAACCCGCGCGACATCCTCATAGGCCATCCACAACGCCAAACGGCGCGCCGCCTCGGTCAGGGCATAAGCGGCGCGGTGGTCGCCCGAAGGCGTGGCGGCCAGCAGGGTGGCGACGTGGTCAAGGTAGGTCTGGCCATAGGCCGCATCCTGAAAATCAATGACGTGATCATAGCCGTGCGCGACGATTTCGGCGGTCTCGGACGGAAGGCCCGCGAGATGGTGTTGCGGTTCCCTGGCCGCTGGCACAGGTCCCGCTGCGGCTGGCATTTGCACCGCCGCCATCGCGGCCCGCGCGCCGCGCAGGCTGGCCTCGGCGGCGCGCCCCTGCCCCAGCACCGACAACGAGATCTCCTCGGACCACGGCAGAACGCCGCTGCCAATCAGCGCCCCGAACAAGGTGGCCGAGATGAAAGTATTCGCCTCAGACGCCAGCGCGTCGAAATCGGCCAGATGACAGGTCTTGGCCATCTTTTGCGCGGCACTGATGATATCCTCCGCCGCAAAGCGCCCATCGCCCAGACTGATCTTTTCGGCGGTCGAAAACACCCGGTTCGTGGAGGCGATCAGGGTTGTGAGACCCGGCGAGACAAACCCGGCCGCCATGCAGCGCGCCGCCTCGACCAACTCGCTGGCCAGGACCACATCGACGCGCGCGGGCATCGGCACGAGGCTGAGCACAACCTCTGACTCCGGCTCTGCGATTTCAACGTAATAGCTTGTCGATCCGGTGCGTTGCGCAACGCCGGGAACGGATGTCGCTTGCACCTTCAGGCCCGCCGCCTGTGCGCCGGCCACGACCCAACCCAACAGCACGCCGCCGCCCTCGCCGCCCAAAGCCGCAATCAGAAGTCGCAAGGGCGGGGCATAGCTCATGGCTGCGGCACCCCGTTCAGAGTGGTGTTCATCCACGCTTTCGCGCGATCCCACCATGACGGGTTCGAGATCAACTGCGCGCGCCAGAACGAGGGGCACAACGTCGCCGCATGGGCCACCTCACCGCACAAGCCACAGCCGACGCAACCGTTGGTGACATGCGCCACGGGATCGGTTTTCAAGGGATCGGTCGCGGTTTTCACGGTCAGGGTCGGGCAGCCCGACAGCCGGATGCAAGAATGATCCCCGGTGCAGGTGTCTTCATCAATGCCGAAACGCAGACGTTCCACCCGCTCCCCCGCCGCCAGCGCCTTGGCGCGGATCGGCTTGATGCGGCGTTGACGCTCCAACTGGCATTCGCCCTCGGCGACGATCACCTTGAGGCCTTTGAACGGCGAGGCAAACGCCTCGAGCAGCGTGTCGCGCATTTTGGCAACGCCGTAGGTGTGGACCGTGCGCTGCCATTTCACGCCGACGCCTTGCAATGCGTCCTCGATCGTGCGCTCGCCCTGCGTGGCGCTTTTCTCGGCGGCTTTCAGTTTCATCGCGGGGTCGGGCGACGAGATAATTTCCTGCGTGCCAGTGGCCGAGGTATAGCCGTTCTTCATGATCACCAGCACCCCGTCGCCGCCGTTCAGCAGCCGCGAGGTCACCCCGGTCAGCAAGCCATTATGCCAAAACCCACCGTCGCCCATCACCGCCAGCGGCGGTTTCGCCTGAAACGAGGCCACCGAGGCGTTCGACGCAAGGCTCATGCCATAGCCCAGGATCGAGTTGCCGAAGTTGAATGGCGCGAAGGTCGCGAAGGCGTGGCAACCGATATCGGCGGAATAATGGACCTTGCCGATCTCGCGCTCGGTCAGTTTCAACGCGGTGAAAAACGGGCGTTCGGGGCAGCCGGTGCAGAACCCCGGCGGGCGCGGGGGCACGGGGTTGCGCAGCAAACTGGCGGTCTGGTCGATCAGCGCCTGCACCTCGTCACGGTATTGGCCATCGGTCAGGATATTGCCGACGGCGGGCAGATGCTGGCGCAAAAACGCCGCCGTTCCATCCAACATCACCTGCGCGGTATATTCCCCCGCCATCGGCAGGATATCCTTGCCCGCAAGGATCGTCCTGGACTTTCCGCGCCGCAGGATCGTGCCGACCTCATTCTCGATATATTCGGGCTGGCCTTCCTCCAGAACCAGCACCGCGCGCTTGTCGGCGGCAAAACCCAAAATCTCGTCGGGCACCAGCGGATACACCACATTCAGCACCATGATCGGAATATCGCAATTGCCGCTTTCATCCGCGAGGCCCAGTTCCGCCAGTGCCCGCAACAGCGCATTATACAGCCCGCCCTGTACGATCAGCCCGACATCCTTGTGCGTCTGACCCTCGAACACTTCATTGAGCGCATTCTCGCGGATGAACGCGCGCGCCGCCTGCATCCGCGCGCCGGATTTCTTGCGCTCATGGCCAAAGGTCACCGGCGGATGCGCGAGGCGTTCGTAGTCATGGGGTGCGGGCTCGGCGAGCACTTGCGTCATGGATATCGCCGGGGCGATATTGTCCTTGGCGGTGAAACTGCCCTGCACATGGCAAGCCCGAATGCGCAGTTCCATCATCACCGGCGTATTCGATGCTTCGGACAATTCAAAGGATTTCTCGACCGCGTTGACGATGCTGGGCAGGTTGGGCCGCGGGTCCATCAGCCAGAGCGTCGATTTCATCGCATAGGCGTGGCTGCGCTCCTGTATGACGCTGGAACCCTCGCCGAAATCCTCGCCAACGATGATCAGCGCGCCGCCCATCAACCCCGGTGAGGCCAGATTGGCCAGCGCATCCGAGGCGACATTGGTGCCGACGATGGATTTCCACGCCACCGCCCCGCGCACCGGATACATGATGGAGGCGCCCAGCATGGCGGCGGCGGCGGCCTCGTTGGTGCAGGCCTCGACATGCACGCCCAACTCGCGCATCTGCGGCGCGGCTTGCACCATCACGTCAATCAGATGCGACACGGGTGAGCCTTGGTATCCGCCGACATAGGACACGCCCGATTGCAGCAACGCCTTGGTCACCGCCAAAATCCCCTCGCCGTGGAACTGGTCGCCCTGCCCCAGCTTCAGCTTTTCGATCTCCTTGGCAAACGAGACTTCCATGAGTTCCCCAACCCGACGGTATTCTGCGTGACAGTAGGAACGGGTTGAATTAAAGTAAAACTGAATTACTGAATGGAGTGTATTCATGTCAGAAATAAACTTGGCACGGCTGGACCTCAATCTGCTGCGCCTGTTTCTGATTGTCTTTGACTCCCAGTCTGTCTCGACGGCCGCACAACAATTGGGGCTTAGCCAACCCGCCGCCAGCAGCGCGCTCAACCGGTTGCGCGACCAGCTGCGGGATCCGCTTTTCGTGCGCGGTAAGGGCGGCATGGTGCCGACGCATTACGCGGCCCAGATTGCACCGGATGTGCGGACTGCCTTGCACGCATTGGAGGCCGCCTTGGTGCCGGCCAAGGCCTTCGACCCGGCCACCAGCAACCATGTGCTGCGCCTGTCTCTGTCGGGTTTGGGCGAGGCCTTGTTGCTGCCAATGATCGCCAAATGCCTGATCCGCCAAGCACCGGGGTTGCGGTTTCGAAATCTCTCGATCGCCAAACCACAGGTCGGCGCTGCATTGGAAAATGGCGACATCGACCTCGCCATCGGTATTCTCGACAGCCCCGAGCGCGGCATTCTCGGCGTGGATCTGTTTGCAGAAACTTATTCGGCGATCATCGGTGCAAACCATGCCGCGCCGCCCGGCCTCGATCTTGGCAACGCAAAACTGGTTCTGGCCGCCCCGGAGGCGACCTATGCCAGCGATATCGAGAGATGGGTGAACGATCAGGGCTATGCGCAAAACATCATCATGCGGCTGCGCCACTTTGGCGGGCTCAGCGAGTTGCTGTCGGATATCAACGCCATAGCCATTGTGCCAACGCAATTCGCGGATCGTTTGATTGCGACCGAAGCGGTGCGCGAGATCGCTAGGATTTCGGATCTCAAGGAACGCCCGGTGCGGATGATCTGGCACCAGCGTTTGCAGACCGATGCAACAGCACGGTGGATCAGGCAGCAGATCATGGGGCTCTTTTTGCCGGGTGGATGATAGGGTTGTGGTGGGCCTCTGCGTGGCGCGGGCCAAGAATTGTGTTGACAGGTCGGCACGCCATTGCTTAACAAAGCAACTAATAGATGCCACGATCCACGACAATCAAAAGAGGCCGCCATGAACGCACTGGAGCAAAACCTCGAAAAGCTGACCGGCTATTTGGCCAGGTTCAAGGATCGCGGTCTGCAAAACCGCATCGCGGGTCAGGATCAGCCCGGCGCGGGTGGGGTGTTTCAAACGCGCTCGCCCGTTGACAAATCTGTAATTTGCGACGTGGCCCGCAGCGACGCCAGCGACATTGACCGCGCCGCCGAGGCCGCATCGGCCGCCTTTCCCGCATGGCGCGACATGCCCGCGACCGAGCGCCGCAAGATCCTGCTCAACGTCGCCAACGCCATCGAGGCCCGCGCCGAAGAAATCGCATTGTGCGAATGCTGGGACACCGGCCAGACCCTGCGCTTCATGTCCAAGGCCGCCCTGCGCGGGGCCGAGAATTTCCGCTATTTCGCCGATCAAGTGGTGCAAGCCCGTGACGGCCAGCACCTGCCCTCACCCACGCTGATGAACATCACCACCCGCAAGCCGATTGGCCCTGTGGGCGTGATCACGCCGTGGAACACGCCTTTCATGCTGTCCACCTGGAAAATCGCGCCCGCCTTGGCCGCGGGCTGCACCGTGGTCCATAAACCCGCCGAGGATTCGCCGCTGACCGCCCGCCTGCTGGTGGAAATCGCCGAGGACGCCGGTCTGCCACCGGGCGTCTTGAACACGGTCAATGGCTTTGGCCACGACGCCGGAAAACGCCTGACCGAGCACCCGTTGATCAAGGCCATCGCCTTTGTCGGCGAAAGCCGCACGGGCAGCCTGATCACCAAACAGGGCGCCGACACGCTCAAACGCCTGCATCTGGAATTGGGCGGCAAGAATCCGGTCATCGTGTTTGACGACGCCGATCTGGAGCGCGCACTGGATGCGGTGATCTTCATGATCTACTCGATCAACGGCGAACGCTGCACCTCGTCCAGCCGCTTGCTGGTGCAGGACACGATCCGCGAGACTTTCGAGGCCAAGCTGATCGAGCGCGTGAACAACATCAAGGTCGGGCATCCGCTGGACCCCGCGACCGAGATCGGGCCGCTGGTGACCAAGGAACATTTCGACAAGGTGACGTCGTATTTCGAGATTGCCCGAACCGACGGCGCGACCATCGCGGCGGGCGGCGAAACGATTGGCGACACCGGCTATTTCGTGCGCCCCACCCTGTTCACCAACGCCACCAACGCCATGCGCATCGCGCGAGAGGAAATCTTTGGCCCGGTGCTGACCTCGATTCCCTTCTCGACCGAGGCCGAGGCGCTGGCCATGGCCAATGACACGCAATACGGGCTGACGGGCTATGTCTGGACCAATGATCTGACCCGTGCGTTGCGCTTTACCGATCAGCTTGAGGCGGGCATGATCTGGGTCAACTCCGAGAACGTGCGCCACCTGCCAACCCCGTTCGGCGGCGTCAAAGCCTCGGGTATCGGGCGTGATGGCGGCGATTGGTCTTTCGAGTTCTACATGGAAACCAAGCACATCGGCTTTGCCACCGGACCGCACAAGATCATGCGGCTCGGCGCATAACTCAGGAGCATTGTATGGGAGAGATCGTCCTCGCCGCCAAGATGACCCACGTTCCGACCATGCTCATGTCCGAGCAGGACGGCCCGGTCCACGGCAAACGCCAGCCCGCCATTGACGGGCACCGCGAGATTGCGCGCCGGGCCAAGGCCCTGGGGGCCGATACGGTGGTGATCTGTGACACGCATTGGGTGATCAATGCGGGCTTTCACATCAACGCCAATACGCGGTTCGAAGGGTTGTTCACCTCGAACGAATTTCCGCAATTCATCCAGAACCTGGCCTATGCCTATGACGGCAACCCCGATCTGGGTGACGCCATTGCCGCCGAGGCTACGGCGCGCGGGGCCTATACTCTGGCGCATCATCTTGACAGTCTGGAGCTGGAATACGGCACGCTGGTGCCGATGCGCTTCATGGCGCGCGAGCACGAGATGAAGGTGGTGTCCATCGCCGCTTGGGCGACGGTGCACAGCCATGACGAAAGCCGGATCGTCGGCGAGGCCATCCGCGCCGCCGTCGAGGCCAGCGACAGCAAGGTTCTGCTGGTTGCCTCGGGGTCTCTGAGCCACAAGATCTGGCCGAACAAGGATTACGCCGCCAACAACGGCACCTTCACCATCAGTTCGGAATTCAACCGCCAGATGGACTTGCGTGTGCTTGACCTGTGGCAAAACGGTGACCACGCGACCTTCCTGAAAATGCTGGGCGAATACGCGCAACATTGCTGCGGCGAAGGCTCGATGCATGACACGGCAATGCTGTATGGCGCGCTGGGCTGGGACCGTTACAGCGCCAGATGCGAAGTCGTCTCCCCCTATTTTCCATCCTCGGGCACTGGTCAGACCAATGTCATCTTTCCCGTGCAATAGGAGCAATCCATGCCCATTCCCGCACCGAATCTCTACCCGGATTTCAACACCATCCGCCTGAGCCACGTCTGCCTGAACGTCGCCGATCTGGCCGCCTCGCGCAAATTCTACACCGAGATTCTGGGATTGCAGATCACCGATGAGACCGACAGCCACCTCTATCTGCGGGCGATGGAAGAGCGCGGGCATCATTGCGTGATCCTGCAAAAATCCGACCAGCCCGGCACGGTCGAGGTTCTCGGCTTCAAGACCTTTGACGAGGCCGATCTGGACCGCGCCGCCGCCTATTTCGAGAAACTCGGCCGCCCGATCTCGTGGGTTGAGCGCCCCTATCAAGGCCGCACGCTGCTGACCTCGGACAACATGGGCATTCCGCTGGAATTCTATCACAAGATGGACCGGCTTGCCCCGATCCATCAGCAATACGCGCTCTATCGCGGTGTCAAACCGCTGCGCATCGACCATTTCAACGTGTTTTCCACCAGCGTCGATGACAGCGTCGCCTTCTACAGCGACTTTGGCTTTCGTGTCACCGAATACACCGAAGACGCCGAGTCCAAACATCTGTGGGCCGCGTGGATGCACCGCAAGGGCGGCGTGCATGACATGGCCTTCACCAACGGCCACGGCCCACGGCTGCACCATGTTGCCTTCTGGGTGCCGACGCCTTTGAACATCATCGACCTGCTCGACCTGATGGCAACCACCGGCTACGTTGGCAACATCGAACGCGGGCCGGGGCGGCACGGGATTTCCAACGCGTTCTTCCTCTATGTCCTCGACCCGGACGGCCACCGGATCGAGATTTATTGTTCGGATTATCAAACGGTTGACCCCGATCTGGAGCCGATCAAATGGGATCTGAAAGACCCGCAGCGCCAGACCCTCTGGGGGGCACCCGCGCCGCGCAGCTGGTTCGAGCACGGCACGAAATTCGTGGGCATCGAGACCAAGGACGCAACCCTGTCTGCCTCGCCCATCATCGCCCCCTGACGCCCGGAATTATGACATGAACAGCCCTAATCCCCCTCGCTTCGCCACCTATTCCGCCGATGGTCAGACCTTTTACGGCGCAGTCACCGACGCGGGCATGATCGCGCTGTCGCCTGACTTTCCGCACTGGCCGAGTTTGCTGGACGTGATCGCCGGGGGTGGCCTGAACGCCTTGGCGCAGGCCGCCGAGGGGCGCGCGGTCACGCACCGCGACGTGACCTACGACATGGTCCTGCCAAACGCGCGGCGCATCCTCTGTGTCGGCGTCAATTTCCCTGACCGCAACGCCGAATACAAAGACGGCAGCGCCTCGCCGAAATACATGTCGCTTTTCCCCCGCTTTGCCAGCGGCTTTACGGGGCACCAACACCCGTTGATCCGCCCGCCCGAGAACCAAACACTGGATTATGAAGGCGAGGTTGCGATTGTCATCGGCAAGGCCGGACGGCGTATCACGCAGGCCGACGCCTATGACCACATCGCCGCGCTGACGATCTGCAACGAGGGCACGATCCGCGACTGGGTGCGTCACGCCAAGTTCAACGTGACGCAGGGCAAGAATTGGGACAACTCGGGCGCGATGGGGCCATGGCTGGTGCCCTTCACCGACGCGGCACAGCTTGACAAGGCGCGCATCATCACCCGCGTCAATGGCGAGGTTCGTCAGGACGATACGCTTGACCGGATGATGTTCCCGATCCGGCGCGAGATCGAATATATCAGCACCTTCATGACCTTGCAGCCCGGCGATATCATTGTCACCGGCACCCCGACCGGCGCCGGCGCACGGTTCGATCCGCCGCGCTATCTGATACCCGGCGATGTCGTCGAGGTCGAGGTGAACGGCATCGGCATATTGCGCAATACGGTGGCCGACGAGGTTTTGGGATGACGCCCGACGAGCACGCCAAAGCCGCCGCCGATTTGTTACAGGCCGAGAAAACCGGCGTGCAGATCGGCCTGTTGAGCCTGCGCCATCCCGACATCACGATGGACGATGCCTATGCCATTCAATCCGCCATTGCGCGCGCCAAAGCGGCGCAGGGTCAACGGGTGATCGGCTGGAAAATCGGCCTGACCTCGAAGGCGATGCAGGCCGCGCTGAACATTGACATTCCCGACAGCGGCATCCTGTTCGACGACATGCGCTTTGACGACGGCGCGACGGTGCCCAGGGGGCGGTTCATCCAACCCCGGATCGAGGCCGAGATCGCCTTCGTGATGAAATCCTCGCTGGCTGGGTCGCATGTGACGCGCGATGACGTGATCGCCGCCACAGATTTTGTCGCGCCCTCGCTCGAGATCCTCGATACCCGCATTCAGCGCCGCGACCCGGTGACCGGAAAAGCGCGGATCATCTATGACACGATCAGCGACAACGCCGCCAACGCCGGCGTCGTGCTGGGCCCGCAGCGCCATGCGATTGACGCGCATGATCTGCGCTGGGTCGGGGCAATCATCAGCCGCAACGGCGCGGTCGAGGAAACCGGCCTTGGCGCGGGTGTGCTGAACGATCCGGTTGAAAGCGTGGTCTGGCTGGCGCGCCGCATGGCGCAATACGGCCAAGCCATTGAAGCCGGGCATATCATCTTGTCGGGCAGCTTCATCCGCCCGGTCGAATGCCCCTCTGGCAGCCATATCCACGCCGATTTCGGCGGATTTGGCGCTGTCACTCTCAATTTTGCCTGAAGGAAACCCCATGCCCGCACCGCACAATCCGTTCAAGGCCGCGCTTCGCGCTGGCAAGCCGCAAATGGGCTGCTGGCTGGGTCTGGCCGATCCCTATGTCGCAGAAATCAGCGCCAGCGCCGGGTTCGACTGGCTGTTGATCGACGCCGAACACGCACCCAACGACCTGCGCTCGATCATCGCACAATTGCAGGTGATTGCCGCCTCGGGTTCGCACCCGATCGTGCGCCCGACGATTGGCGAGACCTGGATGATCAAGCAATTGCTGGACGCGGGCGCGCAAACCCTGCTGGTGCCGATGGTCGAGAGCGCCGATCAGGCGCGCGATCTGGTCAAGGCGGTGACCTATCCGCCGCACGGTGTGCGCGGTGTTGGGGCATCCTTGGCGCGTGCGTCAAGATTTGCGGCGATCCCGGATTACCTGACCACCGCCGGCAACGAGATTTGCCTGTTGGTGCAGGTCGAAAATCTAGCGGGCTTGGCGGCGCTGGATGAAATCCTGACCATCGAGGGCGTCGATGGCGTGTTTATCGGCCCCGCGGATCTGGCGGCCGACATGGGTTTTCTGGGTCAAGCCACCGCGCCCGAGGTTGAGGCAGCCATCCTTGATGCGATGCGCAAGATCGTCGCCTCGGGCAAGGCGGGCGGCATCCTGACGATGAGTCCGACGCTGCAAAAATCCTGCCTCGAGATCGGCGCAACCTTTGTGGCGACGGCGATTGACGTGTCGTTGTTTGCCAGCGCGATCCGCGCCAGCGCGAAAGCGGCGTTGTCCTTGCTGCCCGATCAGGTCGCTGCCGGCCACGCCATCACGGAAAACGCCAGTAAGTACCTGCAACAACTGTGCAAACACTGGTCGCACAAGGCCAAGGCCGAGTTTGACGCACAGCAAGGCACACTGGTCTTTGACTCGGGCAACCGGCTGGTGCTGACGGCGACCCCGGAACGCCTGACCCTGACCGCAACCGTCGGCCCGCGCGGCGATCTGGCGCGGTGGCAATCGGTGATCGAAGCGCATCTGCAACGCTTTGCCTTTCGCGAGGAATTGACCCTGACCTGGGACGCCTGACCCGCGAGGAAATCTCCTTGGACGGTATCGCAAGCCACCGGAAAGCAAGCATAGAGCCGGACATGAGCCCCGTCACGGCGCCGGAACCCGGCCTCATGCTCGGGGATCCGCGCTGATGCGAGGCCGTCGGTGGCGATCGCCGTGACGTGTTGACGCCGGACACATCCGAAACGGCACGTTCCACCGTCCGAATGATCTGCGTGGAAATCTCCGAGAGTGCCGCACCCGGCTGCGCAATGGCAACCGTGACAATCGGGATATCAACAGTCGGGAATTGCGTGACTGGCAGTCCATGAAGCCCGTCCGCCCGACGATCACCAGCACCAGAAGCAGCGCCATTATGGGGACCGGCTTGCGAATGGCGCGAATGGAGATGTTCATTCTGTCGCATCCTGAGCTGGCGCTGTCCCTGCGTGGACCGGAAAGACGTGATCCCCGTCACCGAAAAACACCCCGCGCGCGCAACCACGACATCGCCCTCGGTGACGCCCAGTGTGACGCCCTGGGCAAACGCGCGCAGGCCATTCCAGATCAGCCCTGCAACGATCCATTGTTTTCTCAGCCTGCCGACTTCGAGTTGCCGCACATAGGCGCCGTCGGTATCGGTCTGTCGTCGCGCGTGGTGTTGGGGCGGTGTTTGTCGCAGCTACCGTGGGGCAATCCTTGCCTAATGCGCAGCGACTCGTATCGTGCGGGGTTCCCCCTGATCCCCGGGTCCACTGTCGCATGCCGGTTTCATGAGCGGACAACCCGACCACTCGCCTGTTGTCTTTAAGGCAAAGCTCTGCAACGATACCGCACAAACACGCGCAAGGAAGGAGTTAAGGGTTCATGCTGTTCTACGATTGCTCCACCGCGCCCAGCCCTCGTCGCGCCCGCATGTTCATTGCGGAAAAGGGTCTGAAAATTGAATCGCGCGAGATTTCCTTGGCCGAGAAAGAGCAGCTCTCACCAGCCTTTCTGGCCGTGAACCCGCGCGCCACGGTGCCCGTGCTGATCACCCGGTCGGGGGCCACGCTGACCGAAAACCTCGCCATCGCCACCTATCTGGAAGCCGTGTCGCCCAATCCACCCCTGTTGGGCGAAACCGCCGATGAGAAGGCGCAGGTGATGCAATGGAATGCGCTAGTCGAGCAACAAGGCGGCCTGCCCATCGCCGATGTCTTGCGCAATTCCAACAAGCACATGCGGGGGCGCGCGCTGACCGGGCCGGTGAATTTCGAGCAGATTCCCGAACTGGCAGAGCGCGGGCGCCTCCGGGTCGGGCTGTTTTTCGACCTGCTCGAACAGCGCCTGTCGCAAAGCGCCTATCTGGCGGGTGAACGCCTGACGATGGCGGATATCACCGGGTTTGTTTTTGTCGATTTTGCGCGCGTCATCAAAGCCTCTATTCCAGATACTTCACCTGCGACCCGCGCATGGTTCGACGCAATCAAAGCCCACCCGAGCGCGTCCCTTTAGCCGATTTCCGGACCCTGCACTCACGCGCCTGGGCATTTCGACCCCGAGTATCGGGCACCGGGACGTCATTGCGCCCGTCACCTGATGCCGCGCCGTCATGGAAAATCGGTGTGCGGCATGGTTTCCGGCTTTGACAAAATGCGTCATGGTCAAACCACCCGCACCCCCTAAACGCAACGGCACGGTTGGGTCGGGTTCGATACGGCCAATCCCGAAGGCCCGGATGAGGGGTATATCCGCTCCGGTTGCGGCCTGAAGACCCAAGACGCCGCGCCAATCGGGGGCATCGCCCGGGTTTGGAGCGATGGATATCAATGTTGCAGCCGCAGTTCGCCGTCTGTTTCCCGGAAATGGCGCGGGCGGGGTTGAGACTTTGTGTGGGTTTGTTGTTGAACGCGGGCATCGTGTTGCGCTTTGACACCCGAACCAGCGCAGGGTTGGCCAATACCTCCACCTTTCGCAAGGTGTTTGCCATCGAGGACCCGGGCGGCGGGGTGATCACACGCGATACCGCGCTGGCGGATGCATGCAAGGCGATGCGCCGGTCGATGGTGTCAACGTTGCGATCTTATCTGTCCGTGGGTATGCCGCGTATCAAGGACCACACCCCCGCGTTTCGCACCATGTCCGAGGCCCCTTGCGACTCGTACCCCCGGATCAGGATCTGACCCATTCGGCAGCATGACGCCCCTATCCCTTCCGCGGTTGGTTCCGCGCTTGCATTGACCATGTCGCCGCCCCTAGGATGGACTTGAACCACAATGGGGCCAATGATGAACACCAGCCGTTTTTATATCGACGGGGCATGGGTATCGCCTTTGACCCGCGACACGATGCCGATTCAGAACCCCGCATCCGAAGAAATCGTCGGCCAATTGGCGCTGGGGTCCGTTGCGGATACCGACCGCGCCGTTGCCGCCGCGCGTGCCGCGTTCGAGGGCTGGACAACCACCCCCGTCGCTGACCGGATCGCCGCCGTCAAACGGCTGCTTGCGGCCTATAACGCCCGCGCCGAGGATCTGGCGCAGGCGATGTCCACCGAGATGGGCGCGCCGATCACCTGGGCGCGCGAGGCGCAGGTCTGGGGCGGCGGCGCGCATCTTGAAAGCACGATCACCGCCGCCGAATCCATGACCTGGGAGGAAAAGCGCGGCACCTCGCTGATCCTTCGCGAGGGCATTGGCGTGTGCGGGTTGATCACGCCGTGGAACTGGCCGATGAACCAGATCGCCTGCAAGGTCGCGCCAGCCTTGATCGCAGGCTGCACGATGGTCTTGAAACCCTCTGAAATCGCACCCCTTTCCGGGATCGTCTTTGCCGAGCTCTGCGATCAGGCTGGCTTGCCCAAGGGCGTGTTCAACCTTGTGAACGGCTTGGGGCCGGTGGTGGGCGCGCGCCTGTCCGAGCACCCTCAGGTCGATATGGTCAGCTTTACCGGCTCGACGCGGGCTGGCACGGCCGTGGCCGCCGCCGCCGCGCCCACCGTCAAACGCGTGGCGCAGGAACTGGGTGGCAAATCGCCCAACATCATCTTGCCGCATGACGCGTTTGACGCGGCAGTCCGCGCGGGCACGCAAGCGGTCTTTGACAACACCGGCCAAAGCTGCGACGCACCGACCCGCATGTTGGTGCCGCGCGACCAGATGCACCACGCCGCCACTTTGGCCTCAGAAGTTGCCGCAGCCGTGATCGTCGGCGACCCACGCCTTGAAGCGACGACGATGGGCCCGCTGATCTCGAAGGCGCAATGGGACAAGGTGCAACGCTTGATCCAGTCCGGCCTTGATGAGGGCGCGCAGTTGATCGCCGGCGGCCTGGGCAAACCCGAGGGCCTGAACAGCGGCTGGTTCGTGCGCCCGACCGTTTTCGCAGGCGTCGACAACCAGATGACCATCGCGCGCGAGGAAATCTTTGGCCCGGTCCTGTCGATTTTGCCTTATGACAGCGTCGATCAGGCCGTCGAGATCGCCAATGACACACCGTATGGGCTTGCCGCCTATGTCTCAGGTCCGCAGGATCAGGCGCGCGCTTTGGCGCGACGGTTGCGGGCGGGAATGGTCAACCTCAATCGCCCAGACTGGGATACTTTCGCGCCATTCGGCGGCTATAAACAATCCGGCAACGGTCGCGAATACGCCGATTGGGGGCTGCATGATTTCTGCGAAGTCAAAGGCATCATTGGTTGGGATTGATCCCGACGCCGTGATCAGTTGACGCCACGGACCCGGGCGGGCAACAAGGCTCCAACACACAATAAACGAGGCGCACATGAGCTGGAAAACACTCGACGATATGGACTTTACCGGCAAAACAGCCTTGGTCCGCGTGGATATCAACGTGCCGATCAGCCACGGCGTTGTCAGCGACGACACGCGCATCCGGGCCGTGCTGCCGACCCTTCGCGACATCTCGGCGGCGGGCGGCAAGGTCGTGTTGCTCGCACATTTCGGCCAGCCCCAAGGGCAAACCCGTGCCGGAGATGTCCCTGAAACAAGTGCTGCCGGCGCTGTCCGCAGCCCTTGGGAAACCCGTGGCCTTTGCCAGTGATTGCATCGGTGGCCCGGCCAAAAAGGCGGTCTCGGTGATGGAGAACGGCGATGTCCTGCTGCTGGAAAACACCCGTTTCCACGAGGGCGAGGAAAAGAACGACCCACAATTCGCCGCAAGCCTCGCCGCTTTGGGCGATATCTATGTGAATGACGCGTTTTCGGCGGCGCACCGCGCCCATGCCTCGACCGAGGGAATAGCGAAGCTGTTGCCCGCCTGCGCAGGTCGGCTCATGGCCTCGGAACTCAAGGCGCTGGACGCCGCCCTGGGCAACGCGAAACGTCCGGTTGTGGCGATTGTCGGCGGGGCCAAAGTCTCGACCAAGCTTGATCTTCTGGGCAATCTGGTCAGCAAGGTTGATCATCTGGTGATCGGCGGCGGTATGGCCAACACCTTTCTGGCCGCGCTTGGCAAACCGGTTGGCACATCGCTGTGCGAACACGATCTGGCAGACACCGCACGCAGCATTCTTGCCAAGGCCGAAAACGCGGGCTGCAATGTGATCCTGCCGGTCGATCTGGTGGTCGCGCGCGAGTTCAAGGCCCATGCGCCACATGAGATCGTGACCGAGTGCCCCGCGGATGCGATGATCCTGGACGCCGGTCCCGACAGTGTTGCCGCGATCAACGCGGTGTTCGAGACCGCCAGCACGCTGATCTGGAACGGCCCGTTGGGTGCCTTCGAATTGGAACCGTTCGACGCGGCCACCAATGCCACGGCACAACACGCCGCCGAATTGACCAAGGAGGGCACACTGGTGTCCGTGGCGGGCGGCGGCGATACGGTGGCGGCCCTCAACCGTGCCGATGCCGCCAAGGATTTCACTTATATTTCAACGGCTGGCGGGGCGTTCCTCGAATGGATGGAGGGCAAGACCTTGCCCGGCGTCAAAGCCTTGGAGGCATGATGGAGGCGCGCAATCCGGATGATCCCAAAGGGTTGATCCGCGAATCCTACCGGATCGAGGGCATCACGGCGGCCGAGTGTCGCTCGATCCTGGTGGATTGGGCGCTCAGCCTGCCACTGGACGCAGATCAACCCGCGATTGCCGCCCGTTTGCACGCAGCCCACGCGGCAACAGCCCACCCGATGACCGATCTTCTGGCCGCGGCGGCGCAGGTGAAACCGTCGCAAAGCCGGCGTCGCGGTGGGCGTGCCGGGCGTTTCGCCGAGAAACCCTGACCCTCCCACTGGACAGCGGGAAGCGCCGCGCTAGGTCGTCGTGCTCACAACCAGCGAGTTCGCCATGCCCATGCCCGCCCCGCTCATGATCTCTGTGCTTGCCGTTGCAGGGTTGGCCGGATGCGCCGCGTTGGTCGACACCCGCGCCGACCGCCGCGAGGCCGGATGGGAGGCGCAAACCCCGCCTTTGGGGCAGTTCATCGAGGTCGAGGGCCACCGGATTCATGTGTTTGATGCCGGACGTCCGAACCGGTCCGCGCAGGATGTGGTGCTGATCCACGGCGCGAATGGAAATCTGCGCGATTTCACCTTTGATCTGGTGGGACGGCTGGAAAGCAACTACCGCGTGATTGCCGTGGATCGCCCCGGTCTGGGATACTCCGACAGTCTGGGCGAGGCCGATAGCGACCCACGCGAACAGGCGCGGGTGCTGCGGCTGGCGCTCGAACACCTGGGGGTGCGTCGTCCAATCGTCGTGGGCCATTCCTATGGCGGTTCGGTCGCGATGGGCTTTGCCCTGCAATCCGAGGCGCAAACCGCGGGCGTCGTTCTGCTGGCGGGCGCGACCCATCCGTGGGATACGGCGCTTGGCGGTTGGTATCGGCTCAATGACACACCCTTGGGCCGCCCGGCTCGTGCAACCGTTGCGGCTTTTGCACCGGAATCGATGGTCGCGACGGTCCTTGACTCGGTGTTTTCCCCGACACCAATTCCCGAAGGCTATGTCGCGTATTTCGGCCCCAATCTGTCGATCCGGCGCGACTCGCAGGCCAATAACACCCGGCAGGTCAATGACTTGCTGACCTATGTGACAGAAATGCAGCCCGCCTATGCCGATCTGACCCTGCCCATCGAGATTTTGCACGGCGATCAGGACACCATCGTCGGGCTGGAAATCCACAGCCGCCGCATGGCCGCCGAGGCCCCAGGGGCCGTGCTGACCATCCTCCCTGACACCGGCCATATGCCCCATCACAGCCATCCCGACGCGGTGGTCGATGCAATCGACCGCATCGCGCGCCGTGCCAGAAGTTAAGCCAACAGTCCGGCGATCCCGTCCCAGACCAGTCTTGCGCCGACCAATGAGACCATCGCATAGGTGAACGGATAAAACACCTCGGCCGACATGCGCCGGATGATCGCCGCGCCAAGGCTGACCGACACAAGGACCAAGGGCAGCATGATCAGTGCCGACATCAACACCTCTGGTTCAAACATGCCAAGCGCGGCGTAGGGAACCACCTTGACCAGGTTGACAACGGCAAAGAACATCACGGACGTGCCGGTATAGAGCTTTGGGTCCAACCGTTTTGGCAACACATGCATCTGAAACAACGGCCCGCCAGCGTGCGCCACAAACGAGGTGAACCCACCCACCGCGCCAAACAGCCACCCCAAAGCCGGGCGATGCCGGGGCGCGCGCCCCAGGAAGCGCCCCAACAAGGCGCGTGCTGAAAACGCCAGCGCCACGACGCCGACAATCAACCGCACCACAGAGTCCGAGGTGATCGCCGCCGTGGCCCAGCCCACCCCGATCCCGATCAGCGCGGCCGGCACCATGATCTTCAACACCGACCAATCCGTCCATTTGCGCCAGTGCCACAAGCTGACCGCATCCATCATCAGCAAGACCGGCAACAAGACCGCCGCCGCCAGCACAGGCGGCATCACCAGCGACATCACCGGCACCCCCATCAGCGCGAAAGCGCCACCAAGACCGCCCTTGGACAGACCCACAAGCGCCACCGCCAGAACCGTGACCCAGATCATCGTCGGCGTGGTAAAGACAGTCCATTCAGCCACTTAGCTGGACCCTTCGCGAAGCTCTGTCGCACGACGGTCAATCCGTCGCGCCGCCGCCCGCGCCAGCGCACGCCCGGCCTCGGTCAGCGCGTATTCCGCGCCGTTCCGCTTGATCACGCCACGATCCAACGCCTCCAGCACCACCAACTGCGCCTGATTTTCGCGCCAATGCAGGTGTTCGATCAGCGCGACATGGCTGCTCTCCTCGGCCTGAGCGGGGGTTCCTTCGTGGCTGGCAAGATGCGTCAACAAGGTGGCAACCAGGGCCTCCATCTGGATCGCACGACGGCGGATCACCAGCGCCACAAAGCCCGAGCGTGGCGAGGCCATCAGCGCCAGACCCAGCCCCAACCCGGTCGCCAAGGCCATGCAGCCGCCGATCGACACATCCCACAGCATCGCCGCGCCATAGCCCACGCCCACCGACCCGACCCCCGATGCAATTGCCACCAGCATGATGCCCAGAACACTGGCCGCGACCAGACGCCCGGTCACGGCGGGCACGATCAGGAACGCCAGGAACAACACCACGCCCACCGCATCGAAGGCCGCAACCGCCGTGAGGGCGGTGAGCGTGAGCAGCGCCAGGCCCATCAATTCCGGCCGAAACCCCGAGGCTGCGGCCAACCCCGGATCAAAGGCCGCGATCTTTTGCTCTTTCCAGAACAGCGCCAGGAACACCGCGTTGACCACCGACACGGCCGCCAGCGTCACGCCCGCAATCGGCAATTCGACGCCAAACCACATCACGGTGTCCAGCCAGATATAGCCGATTTCCCCCAACAGCACCGAATCCACATCCAGATGCAGGTTCCGCGCGTTCAGGTTGATCAGCAGAACCCCCAGCGCGAACATGGCCGGGAACACCAGCCCGGTCGCGGAATCCTGCGCCATCAGCCCACTGCGCGCCAAGGCCTGCGCCGCCAGAACCGCCGCGATCCCCGCCAAGGCCGCGCCGCCGACCACCAAAGGGCCCGAGCGCGCGCCGGTGATCATCCAGGCCAGAATGATGCCCAACACAATCGCATGGCTGATCGCATCGCCCGACATTGACTGCCCGCGTAGCACAAGGAACGTGCCCAGCATCGCGCCCGACAGGGCCACCAAAGCCCCGGTTGTCAGGATCATTACATCGAGTAAATCGAGGATCACTGCCAGCCCCCATGCGCCGTCACCTGCGCCGCGCCGGCGTCGGTCAGTTCCCAGCGTGTGGCACGATCCTCGGGCTCTGCGGGGGCCTGCACGCGGATCAACCCGTCACGCTGCAATTGCGTCAGGGCGGGCCCGGCGTCAGCACCAAGATAGGCGTCCAGCATGGCTTGATCGCTGCCATAGGCCGGGTTCTTGTGATCCCGGCTCATGCCATGCAATGCCTCGAGCACTTGATAGCCTTGCAGGGTCTTTCGCGCGGTTGCACGCCGCATGACCTGCGCCAAGACGCCCCGGTCCGGCGCAAACAGCAGCGAGATTGCCGTGAACAGGCTGGCCATCAACACCATGACAGGCCCGGTCGCAATGCCCTGCCCCATGGCTGACAAAAACGCACCGCTGGCCCCGGCGGCAATGCCGAACATCGCCGACAGCACCACCATTGGCCCCAATCCGCGCACCCACTTACGGGCGCCAACGGCGGGCGCGATCAGCATGGCGACCATCAACACGACGCCCGCCAGCGCGAGGCCCAGAACGATGGTGATCGCGGTCAACACGGTCAGTACGGTTTCCAAGAGGACAACCGGCAACCCTTGCGCAAAAGCCGCCTCTCGGTCGAAGGCAATCAGTTGAAATTCCTTCCAGAACAGAAGAATACCGCTGAGGACAAAGGCCGCGACAAGCGCCATTGGCAACAGGTCGGCGCGCAGGACCGAGGCCGCCTGGCCAAACAGGAACACCGTCAAACCCGCCGAACCCGGCTGCAATTGCGCCACCGACAGCAGCACCACACCGCCCGCGAAAAACAGGCTCAGGACCGTGCCGAGCGCCGCATCCGGCTTGACGCCCGCCCCCCGGCGCAGCACTTGCACAACCAGCCCCGCCAGCGCGCCCGAGATCAACGCTCCACCCAGAATCGGCACGAACCCGCGCCCGCCGCTGGCCAGAAAACCGCCAACCACCCCCGGTAACGCCGCATGCGAGATCACATCGCCCAGCAGGCTCTGGCCGCGCAGCACCAGAAATGTGCCAAGAACCCCGGCCAAAGCGCCAATCAGCGCCGCCGCCATGATCACCGTGATCAGCGTCGGGTTAAGCATTCTCGCTCATCTCCAGCGCTCCGATCAGGGCCAGTTGTCCGCCGTACGCCGCGCGCAGATTGGCCTCGGTATAGACGTCTTTTACCGGGCCCTGGGCGATGATCCGCTGGTTCAGCATCACCAACCAATCGAAGTATTTGGCGACGGTTTGCAAGTCGTGATGCACCACAACCACCGTGCGCCCGGCGTCGCGTTGCGCTTTGAGCAAGGTCACGATCGCCGCTTCGGTCACCGCATCGACGCCGGCCATCGGCTCGTCCAGGAACAACAGGTCGGCCTCTTGCACCAACGCCCGCGCGATGAACGCCCGTTGCTGCTGACCGCCCGACAATTGGCTGATCGGGCGCGCCGCATAGTCGAGCATACCGACCTGCTCCAAGGCCCGCGTCGCGCGTGCGCGCTCGGCCTTGCCCGGTCGCCGCAGCCAGCCCATCTGGCCATACAACCCCATCAACACCACATCGCGCACCGTTGCCGGGAAATCCCAATCGACGGATTGGCGTTGTGGCACATAGGCAATGCGGCGACGGGCCTGATCGACGGGAAGACCAAAAATCCGCACATGTCCGGCAACCGGCGTCACCAGCCCAAGGATTGCCTTGATCAGCGTGGATTTCCCGGCACCGTTCGGGCCGACGATAGCGGCCATGACGCCCGGTGGTATATCCAGGTCGATATCCCACAGCACCGGCCGGTCACGGTAGCTGACGGTCAAGTCCTCGACATGGCAGGCAAATTGCGGCTCGTGCAGTCCGGACATGGCGCCCTCCGTTGCGGTTCACGCCAGACCTTATTGCGAATCATTCGCAAGTAAAAGCCCCAGCGATCAACCGCCCGTATGACTCATGTGTCGGCTCATCTGCCCATCGACCTTCTGGCGCGAGTAATCGAAATCATGGCCCTTGGGTTTGCGCGAAATCGCGGCGCGGATCACTTGCTCCAGCAACGCGTTATCCGGACTGGCCCGCAGCGGCGCGCGCAGATCGGCGTTGTCTTCCTGGCCCAGACACATGAACAACTCACCCGTGCACGTCAGGCGCACCCGGTTGCAGCTTTCGCAGAAATTATGGGTCAAAGGTGTGATGAACCCGACCTTCTGCCCGGTTTCCTCCAGCCGTACATAGCGCGCGGGGCCGCCGGTATTCTCTGGCAGATCCGTCAGCGTAAAGCGTGCCGCCAATTGCTTGCGCAGGTCGGCCAACGGCCAATAGCTGCCCAGACGCGCCTCCTCGGACATGTCGCCCATCGGCATGACCTCGATAAAGGTCAGGTCGTGGTCTTCGCGTGCGCACCAATCGACAATGTCGAACAACTCCGAGTCGTTGAACCCCTTGAGCGCCACGGCATTGATCTTGACCCGCAGCCCGGCCGCCTTTGCCGCGTCGATGCCCTTGCGCACCTGCGGCAAACGGCCCCAGCGCGTGATCTCGGCGAATTTCTGATCGTCCAACGTATCCAGTGACACATTGACCCGCTTCACGCCCAGATCCGCCAGATCCTGTGAAAAACGTACCAGTTGCGAGCCATTGGTGGTCAAGGTCAACTCGCGCAGAGCGCCCGTTTGCAGATGCCGCGCCATGCCCTCAAAGAACGTCATGATGCCTTTTCGCACCAAAGGCTCACCCCCGGTTATGCGAAGCTTTTCAACGCCCAAGCCGATGAAGCTCGTGCACATGCGGTCCAGTTCCTCCAGCGTCAGCAGCTCCTTTTTCGGCAGGAACGTCATATGCTCTGTCATGCAATAGGTGCAGCGAAAATCACACCGGTCGGTGACCGAAACCCGCAAATATTTGATAGGACGTGCGAACGGATCGATCAGCGGTGCGGCGTGGGTCATGAAGGCCTCCATATCCAGCGAAACTAGTGCCGGTCCGCGCTCGTGACAAGGTGCTCAACCCCGGCTTTTCTGCTTTGGCACCTATTGCTCGCACCAGACGCCGACGATACACTGCCATCATGCTCAGATACGCATTCCCCATCTTGACCGTCACAGCGCTTTCGGCGTGCTCTCTGCCCGCGTCTTTTGGTGGTCGCAATAACGCGTCTGATCCTGACATAACCGTACTGGAATCGCCCGGCGATGACGTTCTGCGCCCAAGGGCGCGCGACGGCCAGACCGAGGTTCCCCCACCGCCTACACCATCGGCGACAGGCTATCTGGGTGAGACCCTGGCAGGGCTTGGCGCCCCTGCTGAAACCGGGTTATGGCTCAAGACCGGCCTTGTGGCGCAGGTCCAACAAGGGCGCGTTGTAACGGAGTCCGGCAGAAGTCTGACATTGGAATTGCGCCCGACCGGTGCTGCCCCCAGTGCCGGCAGTCAGGTGTCTTTGATGGCGATGCAGACTCTGGGCCTCCACCTTGGCGAGCTCGCGACGCTGCGCGTCTATGTGGATTGACCCGGTAATCCCCGACGCAGTCCTCGGGTGTCGCCAGGCTTCACGTCACAGTACTCACGTCACGATCCCAGCAGATGTTGTATTGACCTGACATCTTAATGTCAGACCAATTGCCCATGCGAAACGCCAGTTGGCCTTGCACCCTTGCAACACGCGGTTTATCACGCGCGCATCCGTGCAAAGCGCGCGCCAGATCAAAGGACCGCACATGATCCCTCGCTATTCCCGCCCCGAAATGGTCGCCATCTGGTCCCCCCAGACCAAGTTCCGCATTTGGTACGAGATCGAGGCCCATGCCTGCGACGCGCAAGCCGCGCTGGGTGTGATCCCACGGGAAAACGCGCAGGCCGTCTGGAAAGCCAAGGACGTCGAGTTCGACGTCGCCCGCATTGACGAGATCGAAGCCGTCACCAAGCACGACGTCATCGCTTTCCTGACCCATTTGGCGGAAATCATCGGCCATGATGTCGCGCGGTTCGTGCATCAGGGCATGACCTCATCCGACGTGCTCGACACCACCTTCAACGTGCAATTGGTGCGCGCCGCCGACATCCTGGTGGGCGGCGTGGATCGCGTGCTGGCGGCGCTGAAAACCCGCGCCTACGAGCACAAGGATACGGTGCGCATCGGTCGCTCGCATGGCATCCATGCCGAACCCACGACGATGGGCCTGACCTTCGCGTGCTTTTATGCCGAAATGGACCGCAACAAGGCGCGCCTTCTGGCCGCGCGCGACGAGATCGCCACGGGGGCGATTTCGGGCGCAGTCGGTACCTTCGCCAATATCGACCCCGCGGTCGAAGAGCATGTCTGCGCGCAAATGGGCCTCAAGCCTGAACCGATCAGCACGCAGGTCATTCCCCGCGACCGCCACGCGATGTTCTTTGCCACGCTGGGCGTGATCGCCTCCTCCATCGAGAATGTCGCCACCGAAATCCGTCACATGCAACGCACGGAAGTGCTTGAAGCGGAAGAGTTTTTCAGCGCCGGGCAAAAGGGCTCATCGGCCATGCCGCACAAGCGCAATCCGGTTCTGACCGAGAACCTGACCGGCCTTGCGCGCTTGGTGCGCATGGCGGTGATCCCGGCGATGGAAAACGTCACGCTGTGGCATGAGCGCGATATTTCGCACTCCTCGGTCGAACGCGCCATTGGCCCGGACGCGACTGTGACCCTCGACTTTGCTTTGCACCGCTTGGCGGGAGTGATTGAAAAGCTGGTCATATACCCTGAGAACATGTTGAATAACATGAATAAATTCAAGGGCCTCATCATGTCGCAGCGCGTGCTCTTGGCGCTGACTCAGGCTGGTGTCAGTCGCGAGGAGTCGTATCGCCTCGTGCAGCGCAACGCGATGAAGGTCTGGGAGCAGGGCAAAGATTTCCGCGAGGAATTGCTGGCCGATGCCGACGTTCTGGCCGCCTTGACCGAGGACCAGATCAACGAGAAATTCGATCTGGGCTATCACACCAAACACGTCGAGACGATTTTCAAGCGCGTGTTTGGTGCCTGATCGCGAAACCGCGGGCGCACCCTTTTTGGGGGGCGCCCTCTATGCCCAGTCGGGTTTGCGCTTTTCGATAAACGCCGAAATCCCCTCGTCGGTATCGCGCAGCAGCATGTTTTCCGCCATCACCGCGCCGGTATAGGCATAGGCTTGATCGAGCGGCAGCGCCAATTGCGCATAAAACGCACGCTTACCGATCCGCACCGCAGCGCCCAGTTTTGCGGCGACGGTTTTCGCCAGATCCAGAGTAACGGCGTCCAAATCCTCAGGTGCCGCTACCCGGTTGATCAACCCAACCTCACGCGCGCGCTCGGCTGCGATAAACTCGCCGGTTGTCAGCATCTCGAACGCCTGTTTGCGCGACAGATTGCGGGTCAGCGCGACCATCGGGGTCGAACAGAACAACCCGATATTGACGCCATTCACCCCAAACCGCGCGTCCGAGGCCGCGACCGCCATGTCGCAACTGGCGACCAACTGGCACCCCGCCGCCGTGGCGATGCCATGCACCTGCGCGATCACCGGCTGCGGCATGGACGGGATCAGTTGCATCAGGGTGCCGCACCGGGCGAAAAGATCGGCGAAATAGCCCGCACCCTTGTCGTCAGCCGCGCGCCCGGCCTGCATTTCCTTCAGATCATGGCCCGCGCAGAACACCTTGCCCGCCCCCCGAATGATCACCGCCTTGACTTGGGTATCACCGGCCAGCTTTGTCAGAGTTTCGGTCATGGCCGCCAGCATCGCATCCGACAGCGCATTCAGCGCCTTCGGGCGATTTATCGTCACAATCGCCACGTTTTCCGCTACGTCACATAGCACCAGATCGTCGCTCATCTTGCTCTCCCCTTCGTTTTGCGGCCAGTCTAGAGCCGGATTGTCTTGGGGGAAAGCATGACCGTAAAAATGGACGCCGCGGCGCTGAACGCCTTCATGATGGCCGAGTTTCCGCAAGTTGCCGCCGAGTTTTCCGTCGAGCGGGTCGCGCCAATGGAGGCCGACGTGCGTCTTCTGGTCACGGATCAGCATCTGCGCCCCGGCGGAACCATCAGCGGCCCCTCGATGTTCGCGCTGGTCGATCTGGCCATGTATGTCGTGACCTTGGCCATGATCGGGCCGGTGGCTCTGGCCGTGACCACCAATTGCTCGATTGATTTCATGCGCAAACCCGAGGCAGGCCGCGACCTGATCGGATCCGCGCGCTTGCTGAAACTGGGCAAGACGCTGGCGGTGGGTGACGTCCTGATTCGCTCGGTCGACTCAGACGCGATTGTTGCCCGCGCCAGCCTGACCTATGCCATTCCGCCCAAACGCTGAGGTCAATCCTTGCGCCGAACCTCGACCACATTGGGGCTACGTCTGATATCATAGCGCCCCGCGCGTTGCACCAGGTCGCTGAGCTTGGCGCACCCATAGGTGCGGCTGTCAAAGTCTGGATGGTTGGCCTGAATCGCCTGCCCCAGCACCCCCAGAGGGAACCATTCTTGTTCTGGATCAAGGGCTTGCATGGCGCTGTTGATAAAGGGAATCGCATCAACCGGCGAATCCCGCTTGTCAGCGCTTTTGGGCTCCGAGGCACCAATCAGATTTTCCACAAAAATGAACCGCTTACAGGCCTTTTTGAAGGCGTCCGGAGTCTTGCGCTCGCCAATTCCGTAGACATCCACGCCCTGTTCGCGAATGCGGCTTGCGAGGCGCGTAAAGTCACTGTCCGAGGACACCAGAACAAACCCATCAAAGCGCCCGGTGTGCAGCAGGTCCATCGCATCAATCACCAAGGCGATATCAGACGAGTTCTTGCCGACGGTATTGGCAGGTTGGTGATGCGGCACCAGCGCCATGGAAGGCAGTCTCTCATTCCATCCACTCATCTGGCCGCGTGAGAAATCGCCATAAATACGCCGCACCGAGGCTTCGCCCAAGCTTGCAATCTCATCAAAGATCGCCTCGGCCCAGCGGGGTGAGGAGTTGTCGGCGTCTATCAGAACGGCCAAAAGTGGAGATTGTTTCGGTAGCATGGTGTTCCTTTCAGCGCGGCAGCCTGACGAAGGGCGCGACGCGATTAGCGCAACTGTGACGCGCCTGACGCATGAGCACAACCATCATGCCTGCGCCTTTTCCGCAAGATCTCGCATAAGCGTGAAGGCCCCGCGCAGTTTCTCTTTGTCCGTCGCCCAGTCGCGTTGGATGACCACTTTGTTGTCACGGATCCTGGCGTCTTTACCCTGCGCATGAAGAAACTCGACCAACCCCTTGGGATTGGGGAATTTATCCTGATGAAACTGGATTGTTGCCCCTTTCGGACCAACGTCAAGCCGCGCAACCTGTGCCTTCTTGCACATCGCCTTGATTTGGACGACGACCAGCAACGTGTTGACTTCTTTTGGCAATTCTCCAAATCGATCAATCAGCTCTGCGGCAAATCCCTCAAACTCGACCTTTTTCTCCAGGGTCGACAGACGGCGATAGAGGCCCAGACGCACGTCCAGATCAGGGACATAAGCCTCGGGGATCAGAACCGGCACGCCCAGATTGATTTGCGGAGCCCATTGCCCGCCGTCCAGATCCGTCAACTCGCCCGTGCGCAGTCTGGTGATCGTTTCTTCCAGCATCTGCTGGTACAATTCATAGCCGACTTCGCTGATATGGCCGGATTGCTCCTCACCCAGAATATTACCGGCGCCGCGCAAGTCCATGTCTTGGCTGGCAATATTGAACCCGGCACCCAAGCTGTCAATCGACCCCAGCGTCTTGAGGCGACGGGCGGCTTGCGGCGTCAGGGGCTTGCGGGGTTTGGTGGTCAAATAGCAGTAAGCGCGGGTTTTTGATCGCCCGACACGACCCCGGATTTGATAAAGCTGCGACAGGCCGAACATGTCAGCACGGTGCACGATCATCGTATTTGCGCGTGGGATGTCCAAACCGGATTCCACAATTGTCGTGGCCAGCAACACATCATATTTGCCATCATAAAACGCGTTCATCCGGTCGTCCAATTCGCCCGCCGCCAGTTGCCCGTGCGCCACCAGAACCTTGACTTCGGGCACCTGAGTGCGCAGAAACTCCTCGATTTCCGGCAGATCCTTGATGCGGGGCACGACATAAAAGGACTGCCCACCCCGGAACCGTTCGCGCAACAGCGCTTCGCGGATCGTCACGCTGTCGAATTCGCTGACATAGGTGCGAATCGACAGGCGGTCGATGGGCGGCGTCGAGATCAACGACAGATCGCGCACGCCGGACAAGGACAGTTGCAGCGTGCGCGGGATCGGCGTCGCCGTCAGGGTGAGCACATGGACGTCCGAGCGCAACTCCTTGAGGCGCTCCTTGTGCCCGACTCCGAAATGTTGCTCTTCATCGATGACCATCAAACCGAGGTTGCGAAACTTGATCGACTTGGCAAGCAGAGCATGGGTGCCAACGACAATATCGACCGTGCCATCGGTCAGACCGGCGCGTGTAAGGCTTGCTTGCTTGGCGGGCACAAAACGCGATAATTGTCTGACGATCAGCGGAAAGCCACGGAAACGTTCGGAAAAGCTGTGAAAGTGCTGACGCGCAAGCAGGGTCGTTGGGCACACGATGGCCACCTGCAGCCCTGACATGGCCGCAATGAAGGCCGCGCGCATGGCCACCTCGGTTTTGCCGAAGCCGACGTCCCCGACGATCAGGCGATCCATCGGGCGGCCGCGGTCAAAGTCGTCGATAATGTCCGAAATGGCCGTCAACTGATCGTCGGTCTCAGCATAGGGAAAGCGGGCGGCAAACGCCTCCCAGAGCCCTTCAGGCGGGTTCAGCACCGGGGCCTTGCGCAATTCGCGTTCCGCGGCAATGCGGATCAGTTTGTCCGCCATCTCGCGAATGCGCTGCTTGAGTTTGGCCTTCTTGGCTTGCCACGCGCCACCGCCCAGTTTGTCGAGCAAGCCGGTCTCGTGTCCGTAGCGCGACAGCAATTCGATGTTTTCGACCGGCAGATACAGACGGTCACCGCCGGCATATTCCAGCATGATGCACTCATGCGGCGCACCCATCGCGGTGATCGTCTCCAGCCCGGTATAGCGCCCGACGCCGTGATCGACATGCACCACCAGATCGCCCGGCGTGAGGCCCTGCGCCTCGGTCAGAAAATTCTCGGCGCGTTTCTTGCGCTGGGTGCGCATCAGGCGTTCCCCCAGCACGTCCTGTTCGGAAATCACCACCAGATCCGGGGTTACAAACCCGCTTTCCAGTGGCCAAACAACAAGTTGCACCGCGTTCTTGCCCTTGAGCTCGCGTGCGTCCCCGATCTGTTTGGCGTCTGACAGCCCATGTTCCGCCAACAACCCCGAGAGCCGTTCAAGAGCACCCTCGGTCCATGAGGCGACCACCACGGACCGGGCTTTGCGCTCTGCTTGAATATGGTCTTTCAACACTTGGAAAATGTTGATGTTTTCCTGTTGACGCTCCAAAGAGAAACTGCGCCCCGCGCGCCCTTGGGAATCCAGGACACCGGGTCCGGGTGGTTGGCGCAGCGGCGACAGTTGGATGACCCGCTTGGCATCCAGGGCGGTGAGCCAACACGTATCGTCCAGATACAACAGATCTGGCGGTGCCGGTTTGTAAACCGTATCCACGCGGCCCTTGGTATTCATCGCTTCGCGCCGGTTATCATATTGATCGGCAATGGTTTCCCAACGCGCAGTGCGGGCGGCGTCGGTTTGGTCGTCCAGAACGACACTGGCGTCTGGCAAATAGTCAAAGACCGTCTCGAGCCGGTCGTGGAAGAACCCCAACCAATGCTCCATGCCCTGTTGCTTGCGTCCGGCGCTGATCGCCTCGTAGAGCGGGTCGTCGGTTCCCGCCGCGCCAAATTCCATGCGATAGGCTTGCCGGAACCGGGTGATCGCCGCCTCGTCAAGGATCACCTCGGAGGCTGGCGCCAGTTCCAGACGATCCAGTTTGCCGATGGTGCGCTGGGTTGCGGGGTCGAATTGACGCAACCCGTCCAGGACATCGCCGAACAGATCCAGCCGCACGGGGTCCGTGTCGCCGGGCGGGAAAATGTCGATGATTCCGCCGCGCACGGCAAATTCGCCCGGTTCCGTCACCGTGGGGCTGGGCGAATAGCCCATGCGCGCCAGATAGTTGCGCAAACCTTGCTCGTTGAGACGTCGCCCGACCTCGGCAACAAAGGACGACGCCCCCACCGTTTCCCGCGACGGCATACGTTGAGTCGCGGCGCTCAGTGTCGTCAGCAACACGAACGGACCCGGCACCCCTTGTGCAAGCCCGGCCAGCGTCGCCATGCGACGGGCGACGATTTCAGGATTGGGTGACACCCGGTCATACGGCAGGCAATCCCAAGCCGGCAATGTGATGGTCACCAGTTCGGGCGCAAAGAATGCCAAGGCATGACGCATCGCCTCGCGGCGCTTGTCATCGCGCGCGACATGGATCACCGGGCCACCCCGTTTGGCGACCTCGCGGCGGATCAACTCGGCGTCAAACCCTTCGGGCGCGCCCCCCATGAGCAGGCGTTCGATTGCCATCACCAGTCCTCGAAATTCTGTCTTAGCGATCCATCAGCGGGATCGAAAGATTGTACACGGTGCCATACATGGTCGTGATCAAAATGGCCAACAAACCAATGGCTTGAATCAACACGCGATGCAGGACAAGCTTGCGGGTCAAGGCTTTGCCGGTCAAGGGGTTGCGCGCCAGTTTCGCCGCAAGTCCCATGCCAAGGAGGGCCGCGATGGTCATCGGGACCATCAGCATGGTCACGGCCTGCGCCAATTCCGCGCCATAACCGAAACCCAGCACTCCGAGCCCGGTCAACACAGCCGCCCAGAACCCGACCAGCCAAACGCCCGCGCTGGACATGATTTGCATCCGTCGGCGGGCCTGCAAATGCGCCATGAGCTCCAGATCGGCCATCGCCTGTCCACCGCGTCGGCGCGCGCGCTGGACCATGTCAAAGGGCACGCCGATGATGAAATGCGTCATGTTGGACCAGCCGATTGCGATCGCGATCCAGAACCAGATGTTCGAAAACGACCGCAGGTCGATTGTCGAAAAAACCGTAGAGTAGAAATCCACACCGAAACCCCTGCCAGTTGTTCCTCTGATTAACGCCGATAGGTGACGGGGCCAAGCACCGATCCAACGTGGCGCGCCGGTTGTGTGTGCAGGGCTTGAGGTCAGCGCGGTGTCATGGCACCTAGGCACCCAGAATTACAGGAGGATGCCGATGCCCGTCCACACCCCCGCGCCGTTCCCGATTGCCCGCCTGCGCCGGATGCGCCGCACCCATGCGTTGCGCGATCTGGTGGCCGAAAACCGCGTCACGGCGGCCGATCTGATCTGGCCGGTGTTCATCCGCGAAGGCCACAACATCGAAGAGCCGATTCCCTCGATGCCGGGCGTCGCGCGCCTGTCACTGGATGTGATGTTGCGCAAGGCCGCCGAGGCCCATGCCCTGGGTGTCGGCGCGATTTGTCTGTTCCCCTATACCGAACCAGACCTGCGCACCGAGGAATGCGCCGAGGCCTGGAACCCTGAAAACCTGACCAACCGCGCGATCCGGATGCTCAAGGCCGAGCTGCCCGATATGGCGGTGATGACCGATATCGCGCTGGATCCCTATAACATCAACGGCCACGACGGGTTGGTGGTCGGTGACCAGATCCTCAACGATGAAACCGTCGAGGCGCTGGTCAAGATGGCCCTGGCGCAATGCGAGGCCGGGGCGGATATTCTGGGGCCGTCCGACATGATGGATGGCCGGATCGGCGCGATGCGTCAGGCGATCGAGGGTGCGGGCTACCAGAACGTCGCGATCCTGTCTTATGCCGCGAAATTCGCCAGCGGTTTCTATGGCCCGTTCCGCGATGCGGTCGGTGCTTCGGGGCGGCTGGTGGGCGACAAGAAAACCTATCAGGTCAACCCGGCCAACCGGCTCGAGGCGTTGCGCTGCGTGGCGCGCGATCTCGATGAAGGGGCCGATATGGTCATGGTGAAGCCCGGCCTGCCCTATCTGGATGTCTGCCGCGCGGTCAAAGACGAGTTTGGCGTGCCGACCTTTGCCTATCAGGTCAGCGGAGAATACGCGATGCTGGCCGGGGCGATTGCCAACGGCTGGCTGGGCGACTCCGTGATCCTGGAAAGCCTGTTGTCGTTCAAACGCGCGGGCTGCGACGGGGTTCTGACCTATTTCGCCCCGGCGGCAGCGGCGGCACTGCGCGACTAGGCGGCGATTTGCCTTAGGTTTTGCGTTCCGCGTGACAAAGCGCAGCGGGTCTCGTATAGGTATGACATACGAGGCATTCCGGCTATGGGGCACAAGACTTCGGCCGCAACAACGAGGCAGAGCATGATCCAACACACGCGACTTTCGCGCCGTGGCCTTCTGGTCGGCGGCGGTGCAGCGGCTCTTTTGGCGGGCTGTGGCAATCCGGTGGGCAATTTCAACGGCGAGCGTCTTGACGGGCGTGTCGATGCCACCCGCGATTTCCTGCGGCAAAACCATCGTGAACTCGACAACCTGTTCGAAAACTCGCAGGGCATTCTGTATATGCCGCTGGTGTCCGAGGCCGGGTTCTTTGTCGGCGGCGCTTATGGGCAAGGCGCGCTGCGCATCAATGACGCAACCGTCGATTATTATTCTGCGACGCGCGCCAGCGTTGGCTTGCAGATTGGCGCCCAGCAATACGCGCATGTGCTGTTCTTCATGACACCGCAGGCCTTGGCTGATTTCCGCGCGGGCGAAGGCTGGGCGGCCAGCGCCGATCTGCGCTATGCAACGCCAAGTGAAGGCGGCGCGGCAGGCATTCAGACCACCACCATGTTCTCACCCGTGATTGCGGTGGTTTTTGGTCAGGCGGGTCTGATCGCTGGCGCGTCCTTGGCCGGCGTGCGCTATCAACGCATCATTCCGTAAACGCAAAGTTTCCGGTGCAGATGTGAAAGGGCGCTTCAAGTGCCCTTTGGCGCCGCTCAATCTGGTTGCGCCATGCCAATCAAGCCGCGCAACCCATATAACGCCCCGGCCGCAATCGCCGCCAGCGTCACCGGTGCCGACCAGGCCAGCGTCGCAAAGGCCGATACGCCCTGCCCGACCGAGCATCCCAGCGCGATCACGCCGCCAATGCCCATCAGCGCCGCGCCGCCCACCTGACGGCCCAACTCGCGTGGGTCTTCGCACGCCTCCCAACGGAACATGCCCCGCCAGAGCGACCCGGCCAAGGCCCCCGCCATGACGCCACCCACCGCGCCGACCGAGAAATTCAAGCCGCCCGCGGTCGAGGTCATCAGATACAGCAGGCTGCGCCCGACAGGCGCGGTGAAGGACAACCCCTCGACTTGAACCTCGCCCAAGCTTTCGGTGTTCAGCCAATTGGTCGCCCAAAAGCTCCAGACTATGGCCAACCCGGCAACCACGCCCCAGATGATTTTCACCGGCGCGCGCCGCAGCGGCGCATAGGCCAGCGCCCAGGCGGCAAACCCCGTCGCCACGATCACTGCGGTTATCATCGGCGAGAGACCGACGGCTTCTTCGACCGCATACGCCAGGCCTTGCGGTTCCGTCGACAGGGTCTGATCGAACAGGGCCACCCGAAGCCGCGCCAACGGGCCCGACAGCGTGATGAAGCTGAACAGCCCCATCACCACGACCACCACCAATGAGCGCAAATCGCCGCCACCGAACCGCACCAGCGCCCCGAACCCGCAATTGCCGGCCAGCGCCATGCCATAGCCAAAGATCAATCCGCCCATGACCGACGCCCAAGGGTTCCAGACAAACTGGTGATAAAAGGTTTCCATGAGGTTGATATGGCCGCTCTGCACACCCATGAATGTCCCGACGATCGCCACGGCCAGCACGATGCCCCACATCCGCAAGCGGCGCTGATCACCGCCATAGACCGCCGATTCCAACGCGCCCAGCGTGCAAAAATCACCCAGCCGCGCGGACAGGCCCAGAACCAATCCACCGATCAACCCGGCCAGCGCCGCCCATATGCCATAGGGAATGCTGTCCATCTGCGCCTCCAGTTTGCAAATTTCGACGCCGCAGGGTCTGGGTTCAGGCAAGAGAATGCAAGCCCGGAATGAAGGTTTTCCCCAGGCTCCGGCACTCAAACGCAACATGCATATTCATGAATAGACCTTGATTTCTGAGGCGAGCAACGTATCGTTGCACGCACGTCCTTGGGGTTCTCCCACCCGAGCCGACATCACACACCTGCCGCTCCGGTTCGGGGCCAAACTGAATGGGGACCTTATGCCTATTACGCGCCGTGCTTTCGCTTTGGGGGGCACCGCCGCCTTTGCCGTATCAGGGCTGCGCCCAGCCCGCGCCCAGACCACGGCACGGTTGGGCGGTATGCAGATCGACATGGTCACTGATGGCAATCTGGTGTTGCCACGCGATTTCATACTGGGGCCGATGCCCGATGAGGGCGTCGAGGCGATCCTGACACAATACAATGTGCCCGAGGGTGCGCTGACCCCACCCTGCAACCTGACCTTGCTGCGCCACGAGGACCGGGTGATCCTGTTCGACGTGGGGTCTGGCCCGGATTTTCAACCGACCGCTGGATTGCTGCCCGAAACACTGGATGCAATGGGCCTCTACCCAGAGGATATCACCCATCTGGTCATTACCCATGGTCACCCGGATCATATCTGGGGCCTGCTGGATGACTTCGACGAGCCCTATCTGCCCGCGGCGCAGATCCTCATGGGGCGGGTCGATTTCGACTATTGGACCAACGCCAACACCGTCGATACCATTGACGCGGCACGCCAATCCTTTGCCGTTGGCGCGCAACGCAGGCTCGCGGCGGTGGCCGATCTGGTCACGTTTTTCGAGGACGGCGAGGAAATCCTGCCCGGCGTCGCGGCACGCGCCAGCTTTGGTCATACGCCCGGTCACATGGCGTTCGAGCTGCGCGACGGGTCCGAAAGCCTGATGGTGATCGGCGATGCCATCGGCAACCACCATGTCGCCTTTGCCCTGGCCGGATTGGCACTCGGGTTCGGATCAGGATCCGCAAATGGCGGCGCAAACGCGGGTGTCGCTGATTGATCAACTGGCGAGCGAACAGATGCGCATTGCGGGTTTCCATCTGCCCGGCGGATTGGGCCGGGTGGAACGCGACGGCAGTGGCTATCGGTTCGTGACGGAAAGCTGAGAAACGCTGACGACCCCGGAGGGCCACGGCTCTTCGGGGCGGCTTAGGCCGTTTGCGCGCCAAGCCCGCGCTGGTCGATCAACAGGTCCGTCGCCATCGCCCCGACCCACATGAAGAACAGCGCCAGCCAGGCCGTGGCGACAAAGATCGAGCCGCCGGTGACACCCGCACCGATCGCGCAGCCCCCCGCCAACATCCCGCCAAAGCCCATCAGCACCGCGCCCGTCATCGAGCGGCGCATGTTGGACTCGTCGGTGAACCCCTGAAACTTGAACTCGCCCGAAAACGCTGCGGCCAGGAACGCTCCCAGGAAAACCCCCGGCACGAGGCCGATATCATAGCGCAACGTCTCGGTATTCGACAAAAAGAACATCAAGGTGTTGGCCGAGGGTCCGGTGAAGGTCGCCGAGGTCACGTTGACGGGCTCCCACGCAAATTCGGCCAGATTCCAGGTCAGCACCCAGCCCGCCGCAACCGCAAAGCCGACGCCCGAGGCAAACACCAGCACCCGCACGCCGATTTGCGCGCGCATGGCAACCACAATCGCCACGATGGCCAAGGCCAACCCCATCGCAAGCCCCGCGATATCAGGCAGCCCGATCAGCGTCAGCAGGTTCAGGTTCTGGCCGTTCGGCGTCACCCATAGCGCCGCCAACCAGTTGCGAATCGGAGCCAGCCAGCCGTCGAGGCTCATTTGCGCCACGACCGCGAAGATCAACCCCGAGACCACCGAGCGCAGGTTGCCTGTCGCCGCCAGAACCAGCAGCCGGCCAGAACAGCCGCGCGCCAGCACCATGCCGACGCCAAAGATCAACCCACCCATGATCGCGCCGGACCAAGAGCCCGCGACCGCCATCATGCGCGCGTCACTTGATCGGAACAGTCCCAACCATTGAGCCGCTTGTATCCAGACCACCGCCGTCGAAAAGGTCAGCAACCAGACCGCCACGCGCCCACCAATGATGCCGCGCGCGAATTCCACGGTCGCGGCGCGCAGGCAAAACGAGGATCGTTGCGCGGCCACGCCAAACAATGCGCCGGTCAACAGGCCGAACAAAGCACCCGCGTTGGCCTCGCCGATCCATTCGATGAACGCGATGAAACTGTCCATAGATGTATCCCCGGCTCAAGATTCCTGCGCCCCGATATGCCGTTATCTGCATGAATGCGCCTTGATCTGGATCAGGCAGATCGAGGCGTCATGCGCGTCAGGGGCGTCCAAACAGACGTTGAATGGTCAAAATGGTGTCACGCACGCGCGAATCGGCCAGAGAGTAGATGATCTGATTGCCGTCGCGCCGTGTCGTCACCAGCTTTTCATGGCGTAAACGCGCAAGCTGCTGGCTAACCGCGGCTTGGCGCGACATGATCAACTGCTCGAGCTCGGTGACCGACAGATCCCGCTCGCACAGGTGGCACAGCATCAACAAGCGCCCCTCGTGGCCCAAGGCTTTCAGAAAATCCGCCGCTCCGCGCGCCTGGGCGAGTTGAAACGATGACCCGGGTGCATCGCAGCGCCCGGTATCCACGTCCTGTTCGAACGACGGAATTTGTGTCATGTCGTCTGGCGACATGCGATCTCCACTCTACCCTTGATCATGGCGTCAACGCCCTTTGGCGTCACATGACCAAAGTTCAGTGTATCATGGGATTTGCAAGGAATTGAGTGGGATGGTGGTGCAAACCATCGCGCGGCGGGTGTTCAACCCGAGGTCGCGGCCCGCGCCGTGGCGAACATCTCATTGATATAGGGCCAAAAGAAGTCTTCGCCGGGAAACCCGAGCAAGCGCCCGATTTCGGTGCCATTCTGATCCAGCAGAATGAAGGTTGGCGTCACAAAAGGCCGTGAATGCAGCGTTACCCCGTCGGGCAAAGGGCCACGCAGATCGGCATGGATCAACGGCGCAACCTCGCCTTCGGGCGATGCCTCATAGATCGGGGCGATATCGCGGTTGAACGCCTCGCAGACGTAGCAGCCAACCTGTTCGATCATCAACAGACGGAATTCCTGCGCAAAACCGGGCATTGCGGACAGGCCACTCAGGATCAGAGCGACAACAACAGATGTCAGACGTTTGATCAGCATGTCGGTCCTCCTGCAAAGGTGCGCGTCGGAATCAAGATATTCAGTGTAACCCTTCAATTCCCGATTGACGAGCGTTTGGATACATAACAACATTGTAATGTGATTGAGTTGCGCGGGCAAGAGTCGCTCGCAAGGTCGGCCAAAGAGGTGATGCTGCATGTTTGATATCAGCTTCGGTGGCGCAGCCCTTGCCGGGATCCTCTCGTTTCTGTCGCCCTGCATCTTGCCGATGGTGCCGTTTTACCTGTGTTACATGGCCGGTCTGTCGATGGCGGAACTGCGCGCGGATCAAGGGCTGGCACCCGGCGCTCAGCGGCGGTTGGTTCTGTCTGCACTGGCGTTTTCGCTGGGTGTGACAACGATCTTCGTGCTGCTGGGCATGGGTGCCACGGCGCTCGGTCAGGCCTTTCTGGAATGGCGCGACACGCTGCAATGGGTCGCCGCGGCTGTGCTGTTCGTGTTCGGCCTGCATTTTCTCGGCGTGCTGAAAATCTCTCTGTTGTATCGTCAGGCGCGGATCGAGAACGCCGGCGCGCCAAAATCGGTGATCGGCAGCTATGTGATGGGCCTCGCCTTTGGCTTTGGTTGGACACCCTGCGTCGGCCCGGCACTGGCGGCGATCCTGATGATCGCGTCGGGCATGGGCGACATCACGCGCGGCGCCATGCTGCTGTTCGTGTATGGCATGGCGATGACCCTGCCCTTCGTGATCGCCGCCCTGTTCGCGCGGCCGTTCCTCAACTGGGTCTCACGCCACCGCAACAAGCTGCAATATGTCGAGAAGATCATGGGCGTGATGCTGATCGTGTTCGCGATTCTGATCGCCACGAATTCCGTCGCCTATATCGCGCAATGGATGATCGAGGTAATGCCGTGGATGGCCTCGATCGGTTAACATCGCCCAAGGAGGAGGCCAAAATGCCAACAAATCGTCGAACGTTCTTGAGCGGTATGGCGCTGACGGTTGCCGCCGCATCCCTGACTCGCCCGGCCCGCGCTGACCAGGCCGTAGCGCCAATGGGCGAGGATGGCTTGCACAAGCCCGGCTGGCTCAATGAGACCTTCCGCGACATGCGCGACGACCTCGAAGAGGCCAAATCGCTGAGCAAGCGGATGTTGATCCTGGTCGAGCAACGCGGCTGCATCTATTGCACGCGCATGCACGAGCATGTCTATACCGACGACGATATCGCGCGGATGCTGCGCGAGGATTATTTCGTTGTACAGATGAACCTGTTCGGCAATGTTCCGGTCACCGATTTTGACGGTGATGTGCGCGATGAGCGTGACATGATGACCCGCTGGGGCGTGGTGTTCACGCCAACCATGATCTTCCTGCCCGAGAACGTGCCAGAATCAGGCACCGTGCGCGATGCCGCCGTGATGATCATGCCCGGCGCCTTCGAGCGTGGCACCACAAGGCTGATGCTGCAATGGGTGCTGGAGCGCGGTTATGAAGGCGACGAGCATTTCCAGCATTATGTGGCGCGCAACCTGAACCCGTAGTCGCCGAACACCCGCCAAGGATCAGGGAACCAATCGCGGTCAAACCGAGTTCCCAATCCTGCAACAGCAAGGACACGTCAATGGAATGCAAAACCAATATGCATAAACTTGAATTTTCTGTTGCCGTTTCGGTGCACCATCGGCTACGTTAGTTTCGTAATGCGTTTGGGAGAGCGCAACAATCAATCGCTGAATGTCAGGGAGGACATCCATGAACCTGAAAGCTGTGACCGGCTCCGCCGTCGCGAGCCTTGTTGTCGCCGGCCTCGTCTTTTCCGGGGCTGCCGTCGCGCAAACGGCACCCACTGATATCGTCTGGGTCGACGACGTCATGGTGACGGAATCGCTGACCGGCGCACCCGGCAACGCCGCCGATGGGGTGACTGTTGTATCGACGCAATCGCAGGGGAACTGCGTTGCATGCCACCAGGTTTCCGCACTTCCGGATGTCGAATTCCAAGGCAATGTGGGCCCGTCCTTCGACGGCGCCGGCAGCCGCTGGTCCGAGGCAGAACTGCGCGGCATCCTCGTTGACGCCAAGCACATGTTCCCCGAAACCCGGATGCCGTCGTTTTACCGCGTGACCGGCTTCATTCGTCCCGGTGACGGCTATACCGGCCGCGCCGCAGATCCCGCCACTTTTGGTCCCCTGCTCTCGGCGCAGCAGATCGAGGATACCATCGCCTATCTCATGACGCTGACCGACTGAACGCGGTCCCAGCCCCGAAACTTGAAAGGAGTTCACCCATGCTGACAAGACGCGACACACTCGCGATCGGTCTCGGAGCCTCGGCTTTGGCCCTGCTACCCGTAACCGCCTCGGCCCTCACGGTCGAAGAAGCAATCGCCGCCTTTACCGGTGGGGCCGAGATGGCCGAAACCGGTGTCACCATCACCGCGCCTGAAATCGCCGAGAACGGAAACACCGTTCCGATCGCGATCTCGGCGCCCGGTGCCAGCGAAATCACCATCATTGCCACCGGCAACCCGACCCCCAATGTCGGCCGGTTCATGTTCGGCGAAGCGGCCGGGGCCGCCATGATTGCCACCCGCATTCGTCTGGGCCGGACCCAGGACGTGGTGGCAATTGCCAAGATGGCAGACGGCACGTTTGCCTCGACCCGCGTCGAGATCAAAGTCACCATCGGCGGCTGCGGCGGCTGAGCCAGACATTTCAGGAGTAACGCAGATGACAGAAGTAAGACCCCGCATCCGCCTCCCACGCAGCGCGTCGGCAGGCGACTCGATCGTGGTGAAAACCTTGATCAATCACGACATGGAATCGGGCCAGCGCCGCAATTCGGCCGGCGAAACGATTCCGCGTCAGATCATCAACCGCTTCACATGTGAATTCAACGGCCGCATGGTCCTTGATTCCGCTCTCGAAGGCGCGATTTCCGCCAATCCGTACTTTGAATTCGAGGCCCTCGTTGACCAATCCGGTGACTTTGTTTTCACCTGGTATGATGACAACGGCGACGTTTACACCGCAACCGAAGCCTTCGAAGTCAGCTGAGCTTTCGGCGCGACAGAAGTCTGGGAGGAGACACTATGCAGCACCTTAAGACTGCCACAACGATGGCCTTGGCGTCGGCCTGTATGGCCTTGTTCACGGGCATGGCCTGGGCCGATCCGGACCCAACGGCAGAACTGATCATCGAGGGCGAGTTACACCTTGTGACCCGCGCCCCGAGCGACGATGTCATCACACCCAACCTGCCCGAGCGCTACTCGGGCTGGTTGTTCCGCGATGCCGACACACGGGCCATGCAGATGGACGACTTTGAAAACCCGGCGATGCTTGCCGTGGAAAACGGAGAGGCATTGTGGTCCACCGCGGACGGCACCGCCGGCCAGTCCTGTCAGGATTGCCACGGCGATGCCGAGGAAAGCATGGCGGGCGTTCGCGCCAGCATGCCCCATGTCAACGAGGATGGCGTCCTGTGGTCGATGGAAGACTATGTGAACGACTGCCGCACGGAGCGCATGGGGGCCGAGGCGTGGCGCTGGAGCGGGAATGAAATGACGTCGATGACGTCCTATATCTCGTTGCAATCGCGCGGCATGCCGGTTGACGTGCAGATTGATGGCCCCGCCGCCCCCTATTGGGAGCAGGGTCGCGACATGTATTATACTCGTTACGGCCAGCTCGAACTGTCCTGTTCGAGTTGTCATGAGGAGAGTTATGGTCTGATGATCCGCGCGGATCACTTGAGCCAAGGCCAGATCAACGGGTTCCCGACCTACCGCCTGAAGAACGCGGGTATCGTGTCGATACACAACCGCTTCCGTGGCTGTATCCGTGACACCCGTGCCGAAACTTTTGCCGAAGGCTCAGACGAGTTCCGCGCGCTGGAGCTCTACGTCGCCTCGCGCGGCATGGGTCTGTCGATCGAAGGCGTCTCGGTCCGACCATAAGACACGCGAGGGGTGCGGCCCGCCGCGCCCCTTTTTCCACCCTTGGGTTCCGGGGGTCAGACCATACGGCAGACCGCGCGTTTCGCGCTCATCAAGCTTTTCCGTATATTCACATCTTCGTAGATTGGCATAACTTCGGCTTCAAATCCGCCCCGCCTCTCTCGACTATAGGAGATCGAACGCATGATATCCCGGCGCGAATTCCTGCAAGCCTCGATTGCTGCATCCGCCCTGTACGGTATTTCCGGCTTTGGCAACTGGTCCAAACTGGCCGCGCAACAAGTCCTGACCCAGGACGACCTGTTGCGATTTGACACGTTCGGGAATATCTCGCTGATCCACGTCACGGATATTCACGCCCACACCAAACCGATCTGGTTCCGCGAGCCGGAATTCAACATCGGTGTTGGTGACGTCCGCGGCGTGCCACCGCATGTCGTGGGCCAGGATTTCATCGACATGTTCAACCTGACGCCCGGCTCGCCCGAGGCTTATGCGTTGACCTACAAGGATTTTGTCGCCCTCGGGCAGACCTACGGCAAGATGGGCGGCATGGACCGTGTCGCCACCATCGTCAAGGCCATCAAAGCCGATCGCCCGGATGCGATTGTGCTGGACGGCGGCGATACCTGGCACGGCTCGATGACCAGCTATCTGACCGGCGGTCAGGACATGGTCAACATCATGAACGCGCTCGGCACCGAGGCGATGACCTCGCATTGGGAATGGACCTTTGGCACCGAGCGGGTGTTCGAACTGGTCGCACAATTGAACTTCCCGTTCCTTGGCCAGAACATCTTTGACGCCGAGTGGAACGAACCCTCCGAAGACTTTCCGTCCTACACCTGGTTCGAGCGTGGTGGCGCCAAGGTGGCGGTCATCGGTCAAGCCTTTCCTTATATGCCAATCGCCAATCCGGGCTGGATGTTCCCGGAATTCAGCTTTGGCATCCGCGATGAACGCATGCAGGAGATGGTGGACGAAGTGCGCGGTCAAGGGGCCGATGTCGTCGTCGTTCTGTCGCACAACGGCTTTGACGTCGACCGCAAGATGGCCAGCCGCGTCTCCGGCATCGACGTGATCCTGACCGGCCACACCCATGACGCCCTGCCCGAGCCCGTTCTGGTCGGCACCACGCTGTTGATCGCCTCGGGCAGCCATGGGAAATTTGTCACCCGTCTGGATCTCGATGTGCGCGACGGGCAGTTGATGGGCTTTCGCCACAAGTTGATCCCGGTGTTCAGCGACGTGATCGCCCCCGACCCCGAGATGGCCGCGCTGGTCGACGCCGAGCGCGCACCCTACAAAGAGCAGCTCGAGGAGGTCATCGGCCACACCGACAGCCTGCTCTACCGGCGCGGCAACTTTGGCGGGACCTGGGACACCCTGATTTGCGACGCCATCATGTCCGAGCGCGACACCGAGATTGCCATGTCGCCCGGCGTGCGCTGGGGCGCCAGCCTGATGCCCGGCGACGCGATCACCCGCGAGGATATCCACAGTGTGACCTCGATGACCTATGGCAAGGTGTACCGTTCGGAAATGACCGGCGAGACGATCCATGCGATCCTCGAGGATGTCGCCGACAACCTGTTCAACACCGATCCCTATTACCAACAGGGTGGCGATATGGTGCGCCTGGGCGGTCTTGCCTATGCCATTGATATTCAGAAACCAATCGGCGAGCGGATTACCGGCCTGACCCTGCTGCGCACCGGCGAGGCGTTGGATATGGCGCGCAGCTATACGGTTGGCGGCTGGGCCTCGGTCAATGAAGGCACCGAGGGGCCGCAGATCTGGGATGTGGTCGAAGAGCACATTCGCAAACTTGGTCGCGTATCGGCTGAACCCAACACTGCGGTAACCGTAACCGGCAACTGAGACGTTGAAACGAAGGAGCAAGCGTCATGACCGACATGTCTGATGACGATCACACGCACCCGGTAGACACCAGCCGTCGCAATTTTCTGCGCACGGCCGGGCTGGCCGCGGGCGGCGCTGTCGTGGGGGCCGCAACGGCCAACGCGCAAGAGGCCGACCCGCTGATCACCGAAGTGCAGGACTGGGCCTCGGCCACGGGTGACGGGGTGGACGCCTCACCCTACGGACTGCCGATCCGGTTCGAAGAGGATGTCGTGCGTCGCACGGTCTCCTGGCTGACCGCCGACCCGATCAGTTCGATCAACTTCACACCGATCCATGCACTTGACGGCACGATCACCCCGCAGGGCTGCGCCTTCGAGCGGCACCATTCGGGCGCGATCGAGCTGTCGAAAGACGATTATCGCCTGATGATCACCGGCCTCGTGGATCGCCCGCTGGTGTTCACCTACGAAGATCTGATGCGCTTCCCGCGTGAAAATCATGTGTATTTCTGCGAATGCGCGGCGAATTCGGGCATGGAATGGGCGGGCGCGCAATTGAACGGCGCGCAGTTCACCCACGGCATGATTCACAACATGGAATACACCGGCATCCCGCTGCGCGTCTTGCTGGAGGAAGCGGGCGTGCAGCCCGAAGGCCAGTGGATCTTTGTCGAGGGGGCCGATGCCTCGTCGAACGGGCGCTCGATCCCGCTGGAAAAGGCGATGGACGACGTGTTGGTTGCCTTCAAGGCCAACGGCGAGGCGCTGCGCAAAGAGCATGGCTACCCGGTCCGGCTGGTGGTTCCCGGCTGGGAGGGGAACATGTGGGTCAAATGGGTGCGCCGCATTGGCGTGAACCATTCGGCAGTGGAAGCCCGCGAGGAGACCTCGAAATACACCGACCTCATGCCCGATGGACGCGCGCGCAAATGGACCTGGGAGATGGACGCGAAATCCGTCATCACCTCGCCCTCGCCGCAAATGCCGATCACCCATGGCACTGGCCCGCTGGTCATCACGGGTCTGGCGTGGTCTGGTCGCGGGGCAGTTGAGCGCGTGGATGTCTCGCTGGATGGTGGCGTCAACTGGCAGACCGCGCGGCTTGGCACGCAGGGCGGCAAGTTCGCGCTGTCGCGGTTCTATCTGGAAATCGAGTGGGACGGCAGCCCGATGTTGCTGCAATCGCGGGCGATGGACGATACCGGCTATGTCCAGCCGACCAAGAACCAGTTGCGCGACATTCGCGGGTTGAACTCGGTGTATCACAACAACGGAATTCAGACCTGGGCGGTCTATGAGAACGGAGCGGTGGAAAATGTCGAAGTCAGTACTTAAGGCGCTCACCACCACGGCGTTGGCGGGTATGCTTGCCACGCCTCTCATGGCACAGGTCCACAATCTTGGCCGCCCCGCCCTGCCCGCAGAAATCACGGCCTGGGATATCGCGGTCGAGCCCGATGGCACTGGCCTGCCCGAGGGCTCCGGCGATGTCTATGATGGCGAGGATCTCTGGGTTGAAAACTGCGCCAGTTGTCACGGCGATTTCGGCGAGGGGGCGGGCGCATTCCCGGTCATCGCGGGCGGCGAAGGCACGCTCACCAACCGCCGCCCGGTGAAAACCGTCGGCAGCTATTGGCCGTACCTGTCAACCGTCTGGGACTATGTCCATCGCTCGATGCCCTTTGGCAATGCGCAGATCCTGACCGCTGATGAGACCTATGCCATCACCGCGTATATCCTCTATTCCAACGGCATCGTGGATGACGACTTTGTGCTGTCGCGCGACAATTTCCTCGATGTCGAGATGCCGAATGCCGATGGGTTCTATGTCGATGACCGTGTCGAGGTCGAGGTGCCGCTGTTCACGGGTGACCCCTGCATGAGCGATTGCAGCGCGCCGGTTCACATCACCCTGCGCGCCACCGATCTGCAATCCACGCCCGAGGGTGCGGTGACGGTGTTTGCGCCGGATCGTGCCAGCGGAGTGGCCGAAAACGCCGGGCTGCCCGAGGGTGGCGAAGGGGCGATGCCCGCAGCCGAGCCGACCCAGGAAGCCGCCGCAGAGCCGGAAACCCCAACCCTGGACCCGGCCCTGGTTGCTGCGGGCGAAGGGTTGTGGCGTCAATGCCGCAGTTGCCACACCGTTGAGCAAGGCGCACGCAATGGCACCGGGCCGAACCTTTATGGCATTGTCGGCAACGCCGCAGGCGCTGTGGACGGGTTCCGCTATTCGAACCCGATGCAGCAGGCGGCGGCCGATGGCCTGGTCTGGACGCCCGAGGCCCTCGACAGCTTCCTCGCCGATCCACGAGGCTACATGCGCGGCACGCGGATGTCGTTCCGGGGCTTGCGCGATGAGGCTGACCGCGCCGCGGTGATCGCCTATCTGTCGTCCTTTGGCGACTGATCCATGCGCGGGGTCCTTGTCGCAATCTGTCTGACGCTCGCCGGGGCGCTCGCTGCCCCGGCACAAACTCCGACCGGACAAAGCCTCGCGGCGCCGCTCGGCGATGCCGCCGCAGGGGCGGTTGTCTTCAACCGCGACTGCGCGTTTTGCCACGAAATCGGCCCCGACGCTGCCAACCGCGTCGGCCCGCAATTGAACCGCATCTATGATCGCGGCGCTGGGTCCTTGGAGGATGTTCGTTATTCGCGCGGCTTGATCCGCATGGGCGTTGACGGGCTGGTCTGGACCTATGAAACCCTCGACGCCTATATCGCCAACCCGCGTGCGCTGGTTTCGGGCACGCGCATGAGCTATCGCGGACTGCGCGATGAGACCGAGCGTCACGATCTTCTGGCCTATCTGCGCGCCTATTCCGAGCAACCGCAGAATATCCCCGAATCCGCCCCGACCGCCCGCAGAACCATGCCGGACTTGTCGCCGGAAACCCTGCAAATCGAGGGTGATCGCGAATATGGCGAATACCTCGCGGCGGAATGCACCACCTGCCATCAACTCAGCGGCACCGATGACGGGATTCCCGCCATCACCGGTTGGCTGGCAGAGGATTTTGTCGTCGCCATGCACGCCTATAAACAGGGTTTGCGTCCGCACCCGGTCATGCAGATGATGGCCCAGCGGCTGGACGCTGAGCAGATCGCGGCGCTGGCCGCCTATTTCGCAACAATACCCGACTGAAGACGCCGCAACATCAATTCATCAACCGGAGGAAGACCATGACACTTATCAACCGACGCAAGTTTCTGGCCACGGTCGCCGCAACCTCGCCAGCCCTTTCCGCCCCCATGGTCATGGCGCAGGGCCGCCCCAAGGTCATCGTCATCGGCGGTGGCGCGGGCGGTGCCACGGCAGCGCGCTTTATCGCCAAGGATTCCGACGGCGCGATTGACGTCACGCTGATCGAACCAACTCGCCAGTATTATACCTGCTTCTTCTCGAACCTCTATCTCGGTGGGTTCTGGGATTACGAAAACCTCGGCCACTCCTATGGCGCGCTGGTGTCGGATTATGGCATCAATGTTGTGCACGACTGGGCCGTCGGCGTAGACCGCGACGCCAAAACCGTCTCGTTGGCGGGCGGACACACCCTGCCCTATGATCGTTTGATCATTGCACCGGGCATTGATTTTGTTGACGATTCCGTCCCCGGTTGGGATATTTCCGCGCAAGCCAGAATGCCCCATGCCTATAAGGCCGGCAGCCAGACGCAACTCTTGAAGCATCAGGTGGAAACCATGCGGGAAGGCGGCACCTTCGCCATGGTTGCGCCGCCAAACCCGTTCCGCTGCCCGCCCGGGCCTTATGAGCGGGTGTCGATGGTCGCGCATGTCCTGTCGCAATCGAACCCGACCGCCAAGATCCTGATCCTCGACCCCAAGGTCAACTTCTCGAAACAAGCCCTGTTCGAGGACGGCTGGTCACGCCACTACAGCGGCATGATCGAGCGCATTGGCCCCGATTTCGGCGGCGGTAACGTCGAGGTGCGACCAGAGACGATGGAGGTGGTCATCGACGGCGAGGTGCAGGCCGTCGATGTCTGCAACGTCATTCCGGCGCAAAAAGCCGGGCGCATCGCGCAATTGGCCGGTGTCACCGACGACACCGGCTGGGCACCGGTCACACCGACCGACATGCGCTCACGCGTCGATGAAAACATCTTCATTCTTGGCGATTCCTCGGCGCAGGGTGCCATGCCCAAATCGGGTTTCTCGGCCAACAGCCAAGCCAAGGTCGCCGCCAACGTGGTCCGCGCGGACCTGACCGGCAGCCGCGTGTTCCCGGCGCGCTATTCCAACACCTGCTGGTCGCTGATTGCCACCAATGATGGTGTCAAAGTCGGCGCAAGCTATGAACCCGGCGCGGCGCAGATTGATTCCGTGTCGTCCTTCATCAGCGAAGTGGGCGAAACCGCCGAAATGCGCCAACGCACCTATGAGGAAAGCGTCGGCTGGTACGAAGGCATCACTGCCGATATTTTCGGATAATCAAGGAAAGGGGGCGCAAGCCCCCTTTTTTCGGGCTCGGTGCGGTTTATCCGTCGCCTCGGTCGCCCAGCAGCCGGTCAATCGGCGCGTAATCGTCGGTAAACACAATCGGCGCGCGGGAGTCCAGGATCGCCTCGATTGATGCCGCCGCAACCCGCACCGCCGCCAATGGCATCGGCCCCTCATGGTCGATCTGCGAGCGCATCGACGGCCCCTCACCCGCCACCATGACGAAAACGCGCCGTGTCTCGGTCGGATCATGGCCCGGAATGGCCCAGATCTCGACACTGGGCCAAACCGCGCGTGCCGTGGTGATCAACGAGGCCAGCACGTCCAACCGATCCGAATGATCAATAATGTTCATCAGATAGACACCCTCATCGGTCAACCGCGCCCGTACCAGTTCAAAGAACTCGCGGGTGATCAAATGCTGCGGCACGGCGATGTCCGAAAACGCATCACCGATGATCACATCATACCGGGTGCTTTCACGACTTAAGGTTTGCCGGGCGTCGGCATGGATGATCCGGTCGTCGCCCGGCTCATACCAAAACGCGTTGATCGCCGTTTCAGTCACCGCCGCATCAATTTCGGCCACCGTGATCTGCACTGGCGTGCCCAGAGCATGCCAGCCGCGCGGCACGGAATAGCTGCCGCCGCCCACGAAAAACGCGCTCCACGCCGCGCGATCCTCCATACGCAGCCGCGCCAACCCGTCCAACATCATCGCGTGCGGCGTCATCATGGCGCGGGCGTCCGCTTGGTCAGCCGCGCCATGCACCAGATGATCCAGAACCATCAACCGGGTCAGCCCGCCGGCGCTGGACGGGGTATCAATCACCCGGATGCAGAAATAATTGCTCTCGACCGTGCAAGGATCGGGCATATTCATCGCCCCAAAGCTCAGCGAGACAGGCACCAGGACTGCCACGCCCCCCAGCCCCGCGCCGCGCAGGCTGCCCGCCGCAAACAGGGATTGCAGCCCCAATGCGGCATAAACCGCCGCCACCACGACCAGAGTTCCGGTAGATCCCAGCCACGAAATGAAGACGAACCCGGCGGCCAGTGTCCCCAAAATGGCACCCCATGCGCCCGCCGCGAACATTGCCCCCAGCGCGCGCCCCCGGCGATCCGCGTGAAAATGCACGGCGATCATCGACAGGATTGGCGCAGGAATCCCGGCAAAAAAGGACGGCAGGAAAAACACCAGACCTGTCAAGACGATGATCGAGATCACCGGATCGGGGACCGCGGTGATCACCGGACCCGACAGGGATCGCAGTACGAAAATCGCGCCCGCGGTTGTCACCGAGGCCGCCAGCATCGCCCAGCCATTGGCCTTCAAGGCGCGGTCCGGCACCCACTCCGCGAACCGCCCGCCAACCCAATGTCCGGCCAAAACCCGGCGAGCACAACCGCGATCACCGACGTCCAGGTGTACAAGGACATGCCGACATAGGGCGCCAACAGTCGCCCAGCGACGATTTCGACCACCAAACTCGCGGCCGCCACCGTTGCCTGCACCGCCACCAAGAGCCACAAAGAGCGCATGTTTTCCCCAATGATTGGCGTTTCTTGTTCGCCCACCGATTACACCCCAGAGGGGGCCAGCGAACAAGCGTATACCAATCTCTCACGCACATATTGACCATATGGCTGCCCGAATTTTTCGACGTGACGCGTTGTGCATAAGTTTCCTTGACGCAAAATGCACAAAACGAGAACTTGGTCGCCTTCACGCTCAAAAGATGACCTGTCCCTCATCTGGCCATCAACGCGAAATCTGGCTTTAATGTCGTTTTATCAATCTCTTGCAAGACCTTCTTACGTTGATACGCCCTCATAATCCAACCGCGCAAGATATTGATCAGGGGATCCAGATCGCCACCCTTGAAAGTCTGACATTTATTGCCCTGTGGATAAGTCCGTGTATGAATCTGCGTGAAACTCGCAGCCTTTCGCAGATATACCGCCTGTTTCCGAGCAATATTCATGCCGATGTCTTTTTATTGTCTGACATCTGGAATCGAGGGACTCATGCACCTGTTGGGTAAACCGACGCCTCATACAGGCCGCGCACACGGTCCGCAAACGACCCCGGCACACCTGCCCCGATCCGGCGCCCGTCAATGCGCGTGACCGGTGTCACCCCACCCAGTGTTCCGGTCACGAAGGCTTCATCCGCCGCATAGCATTGCGCCAAGGTAAAGTCGCACTCACGCACGACAATCCCATCTGCCCGACAGGCCTCGATCACCGCACGCTGGGTGATGCCGCGAAAGGAATAGCTGCCGGTCGAGGTCCAGACCTCCCCTTTGCGCACGATGAAAAAGTTGGTCGAATTGCAACTCGCCACAAATCCGCGCGGGTCCAACATCAGCGCCTCGTCAGCGCCCGCGTTGATCGCCTGGATCAGCGCCTGAATCAGGTTCAGACGGCTGTGGGAGTTGAGATGCAGGTCAAAAACATCGGGGCCAGAGGTGCGGAAAGTCGACGTGAACAGCGTCATGCCCTTGGTCCGGGCCTCTGGACGCGGCGTCTTGAATTCGGCGACGATCACCACCGTCGGGCCAGAAATGATGAAGCGCGGGTCCTGGTTCGGCGTCGACTTGATACCCCGCGTCACCATCAACCGAAGATGCGCGCCATCGGTCATGCCATTGGCGTCCAACACCGCCTCCAACGCGGCCGTGATCCCCTCGCGGCCTTGCGGGATCTCCAGCGCAATCGACCCCGTCCCTTCGAACAACCGATCCAGATGCGCGTCCAGCTGCAAGATCCTGCCACGCACCAGCCGCAAGCCTTCCCAGACGCCATCACCAAAGCCGAATCCCGCGTCAAAGATCGAGACCATCGCCTGATTGCGGGGGATCAACGCACCGTTGACCGACACCAGAACATCATCATTGCGCGGATCGGGAAGATAGCCTTGTGCGGCGGTTCGTGTGGTCATGATTTGGCCTCCTGTTGTGTCGATTGGCACGGGCGCAGGGCCAAGAGTCAAGCGCAGGCACCAATTCCTGTCCTTCATATCCCCGGCAAATCCAGCACCAACGCCGCGTGATCGCTGGCGTGCGGGCGATGGTCGCCAACATCTTCCAGCCGCGCGGCCTGACCGCCCGCATCGCGGCCCATCCCCGCCCGCAGGGCGCGCGGCACGGCATCAGGCCAGCGTGCCGCCAAGGCCGGCGAGGCCACCATGGCGTCCGGGCACCCGCGAACCCCGTCCTCGTGCCACCAGGTCCAGCGCTCGCCCGGCGCCATACGCGCCGTCAGGTCCACGCCAAACCCCTCGATCAGCGGCGCCACCGCGCGCTCGGGGTCAGCAAGCGGGTCATTGAGATCACCCAGCACCAACCACAGCGCTGCGCCCGGCTCCGAAAAGCGACGTTCGATCAGCCGCTTCACCGCCAGCGCTTCAAGCCGCCGCCGATGCCAGGCCGCGGTTCGATCCGGCCAGGGCGCCTTGAAATGCACGGTGAACAAGGTCAACGCGCCCATCTCGACTTGCAGGCAGTCGCGGCAGAAAATCACCCGATCCACACTGACGCCGGGCACTTGCGACAGGCCCAGATCACGGGGACGCAGGCGCGCATAAGAGGTCGCGGCAAAGGGCCGACGTGCCATCACCGCGACATCGCGCCCTGCCCCATCATTGCCGGGCAAACAGGCACGCCACGGCCACAACTCGACTCCTGTCGCCCGCAGCAAATGATCGTGAAAATAGTCCAGCGACGGCGCGTCAAACACCTCTTGCAAGGCGCAAACATCGGCATCGGCCTGTGCCAATACCTGCGCCGTCAAACGCCGATCCGCGAAATCAAGCACCCGGCCCAGATCTTCGGCCTTTTCGGTCTCGTCGAAATCGCGCGCCCCGTCCAACCGGTCCTGGCCGCCGGGACGACGCAATCGCAGGTTTTGGACATTGAAAGTCAGAACCCGCATAGGTCTTGCCCGCTCTTTGTTCTCCAAATATCCCGGGGGAGGCTGCGCCAAAGGCGCAGACGGGGGCTGGCCCCCTCTTCTACCCCGCCAACGACTTCATCACCTCACCGGCCAAGATCACGTCCGCCTCTGTCGCCGCGAAGCTGCCAACCTGAAATCTTACCACGATTTGCCCCTTGGTGCGCCCTTGCGTGACATAGATACGGCCATCGTCGTTGATCCGGTTCACATAGGCCAGCATCGCCGCATCATCGGCCCCCGCCAGCTTGACGGTGAACAGCGACAACACCGGTTCCGTGACAATCTCGAAGCGTCCATCGGCGCGCAGGACCTCGGCCAGTTGCTGCGACCAGGCCACATGATCGCGGATCACCGCGCGCAACCCTTCGAGGCCATAGGCCTTGAGCACGAACCACAATTTCATCGCCCGGAACCGCCGTCCCAACGGCACCGACCACTCCGAGTAATTGACGAAACCGCCTTTGCCATGGGTTCGCAGATACTCCGGCGAAATGGCCAATGTCTTGACCAGGTCTTTCGGGTCGCGCAGATAGTGTGCGCTGAAATCAAACTGGACACCCATCCATTTGTGCGGGTTCAGCACAAGGGAATCCGCGGCTTCGATCCCCGCCCAAAGGGTGCGAAATTCCGGGCAAATCATCGCCGCCCCGGCCCAGGCTGCATCCACATGGCTATAGAGCGCCTCGTCACGCGCCACGGCCAGAACGTCGCGCAGATCATCGCACGCCCCGGTGCCTGTGCCGCCCGTGCAGGCGACAAGTCCCGCTGGCAGATAGCCCGCCTCCCGGTCGGCCCTGATCGCCGCGCGGAGTGCAACGGGGTCCATCGCTCGCAACGGACCCCGGGTTGGAATGCGCACCAGATTGTCACCGCCGATCCCCGCAATCCAGATCGCCCGATCGACCGACGTGTGCACCTCATCCGACGCATAGATCCGCAACCGCGCCTGGCCCGTCAGCCCCGCTGCATTGCCCGCCCACTTCAGCGCCCGCTCGCGCATGGTCAACACCGCCGCCAAGGTCGCCGATGACGCCGAGTCCTGAATGACGCCCTGAAACCCCTCCGGCAACCCCAACCCTTGCCGCAGCCAATCCAGCATCAGCGTTTCCACCTCGGTTCCGGCGGGCGAGGTCTGCCAGAGCATACATTGCTGCGCCATGATCGAGGCCACGAAATCGGCCAGCATCGACGGTGGCGTGGCATTGCCCGGAAAATAGGCAAAGAATCTCGGGTGTTGCCAATGGGTCAGACCCGGCATGATCTTCTCGTCGATCTCGGCCAGGATCCCGTCCAACCCTTCGCCTGTTTCGGGCGGGCTTTGCGGAAATCTGGCCCGGACGGCCCCCGGTTCCAGCGGGGCGCGCACCGGGCGCTCACCAATGCCGCGATGGTAATTCGCGCCCCATTCGGCGATTTCCGCGCCGAGTCTGGCGAAATTATCCCAGTCCATGCGAGGCTTGGTATCATCGGGCATAGGCGTCATCCTTTGGTGCGGGCCAAGGCAGGGTTGCGGTCAGGAAATCAGAGAGTAATGAACAAGGCAACCAAATCATCCGCACCGATGCGGCACGCCCGGCAGATCCGCGATTTGCACCGGCAAACCTGCGGTCATCATCTGGGCCAGCGGCCAAGGCGTCAGAAGGGTCACACTGCACGCCTTTGGTGCCGGGGCCTCGGCGTATCCTTGGAAACGCCAGCGCCACCACCTGCCCTGCGCGCGCAAGACAACAGCGCCCGCCTCGACAATCATTGCCCCTGCGGGCACCTCTGCCTTGGGTGTTTGCCGCGTTCTGCGCCCGCGGCCCTCAAGGCGCGCGTCGTGCAAGGCCGCGTCGATCTGATCCGCCGTCGCCGCTCCGAACAGCTCGGCCCATAGCGTTGCAAACACTCGCCACTCCGGATAGCGGCATTGCGCACAGGGCCTGTGCCCCGCCGCATAAGCCGTTGCTTCATCGTGGAAAAACAACTCCGTATAGCAGCCCGGCTGCATCAACTCGCGCCGCCGCCCGCGAAACGCACAGACGCAGGTGATCCAGCGTTTTCCACTATGGCCTCGCACGATCCGCCCATCCGACGTATGCAAACACCCTTTGTTGCCGAACCAAGCGCCCCGCTCGGCGATGGCCTGTAACCCCCCCATCGGATCGACCCGGTTTTGACGCATCACACTCTCCCGTTGCGCCAACTCTTGACCGCAGACAACGGCAACGCAAGGGAATCTCACATTCCCGAAATCTCAATTGACAAACCCATAAAGAAGGCGCGTGGTCGTCACATTCGACGTATGGGGCCAAAATGCTTCGGTGGATTAGCCTGATTCTTCTGGTGTACCTGCTGGCCTTCCCCAGCAGCCCGGATGAGTCTGCGCCGAATGTTACCTGGGTTGAACTGGCAAGCACCCAACTTGTCGCCCCGTCGGCTGATCCCGCCTCGCCGACGGCACTGCCGCCCGCCACTACCCCACGGACCATTGCCCCGGCAACAGTCGCCGCGACCCGGTATCGCAACCACGCATCACATTCTGACGCGATCCTGGCCCGCCGCCATATGCGGCCAGCCCCACAAGCGCCCCCGGCCCTGATGACTTCGACGTAACATCAACGCGAAATCTCAGAGAGGCATCATGCGCCAATATCTTCCACTCATCATCATGTTGAGCTCCGTCGGGCTGTTCATGGTCTATGCGATCATCACCATGGTCATTCATCCGGTATAAAGCCGACGCGGCTTTGCCAGACACCAGCGCCCGGCGCATCCATGACGCGCCGGGCCCCGGGGGTTTGCCTTAGCCGGTCATGAACACATCGTAACGCGTCGTTTTCCCCAGGATATGATGCGAACACGCGCGCAGTCCGACCATCGGGTCCGCCTTGGCGGGCCATTTCAAGACGACGCGGTTTCGTGCGTGATCAAGCGCGATATGCATCAGGTCCAAAGCATCATCGTCGGCCCCGACAATCTCGCGCACACGTCGCAACTCTTGCTTCACCAGCGCCGATTTCCTGCTTGGCGGGTGCATGGGGTCGATCAGAATTGCCTCGGTGCGCATCGTCGGCAGCAAGTCCTTGGAATCGCCCTGCAAAAGCGTCATGCGGCGAACGATGTCGCGCACGTCTCCGCCCTCGTCATAGGCGCGCTGCAAACCCTGCTCCAACAAGGCGTGCATGGTCAGGGATCGCTCGATCAAGGTGACCTCGGCACCCAGCGAGGCCAACAGAAAGGCATCGCGCCCCAGACCCGCGGTGGCATCGACGATAGTCGGTGTTTTGCCGCCGCGCAGGCCCATCGCCTTGGCCAGGGCCTGTCCACGCCCGCCGCCGAAGCGACGCCGATGCGCCACCGCGCCGCCGACAAAATCAACCCGCAAGTCCCCAAAGTCCCGCGTCATGCCTTGCCCTTGGCCTCGCCCAGAATATCCGCCTTCTTGGCGCCGCGCTGCCCCATCGGCCTGTCGGGTCCGACGGTGGAATCAACGGCGGTCTGCGCCTCGATCTCGGCGTTGATCACCGCCCCCAGCATGAGGATGAAGGCCGAAATCCACAGCCACATCAGCAAGACAATGACCCCCGCCACGCTGCCGAAAGTTTCGTTATAGCTGCCGAAATTGCGCACATAGATCGAAAACCCGATGGAGGCCAGGATCCAGACCACGCAGGCCGTCACGGACCCGACCGACAGCCATTTCCACCGTGCATTCCGGCGGGACGGTCCGTAGCGATAAATCACCGCCAGACCAAACACCGTCATTGCCGCCAGAATGACCCAACGCGACAACGACAGGGCCGTCTTTAGCCCGTCCGGCAGGATGAGAAAACTCAGGATGACAGGCACCGCCAGCGCCGCGAGCAAGCCCATGATCAGCCCCACGATCAAGAACAGGGTCAGCGCCAACGTCCAGAGCGTTTTCCTGACGAACCCTCGTTTTTCCCGCTCGTTATAGGCAACATTCAACCCCTGCATCAGGCTGCCCATTCCCTTGGACGCTGAATAAATCGCCAGAACCAGACCAACGCCAAAGGCAACACCCAGGCCCTGTTGCTCGGAACCGGTCACCGCCACGGCCTGATCCATGATGATCTGCGCAGCCTCCTCGGGGATGATCTCGGTCAGGGTTTGAAGCTGTGCCGCCACTTCAGCGGGTGCCAGAACAAGGCCGCCAAGCGCCATCAGCGCGGCGATCGCCGGGAAAATCGCCAGCAGCGCATAAAACGCGACCCCGGCGGCAATGAGGCCCAAATGATCGGCCGCAATGTTGTCTTTCACGCGCAAGGCGATGTCTTTCCAACCACTGGCCGGGATCTGCGCCGGGGTGTCTGCTTGTCGGCCTCGCGCCATCGGGCACTCCTGATGTCAGAAAACTCAGTCCCCGAGAGTGTCGCGGACTGACGGGTTTGCGTCCAGTGGCGTGTACGATTTCCCCGCCGCAACGTCGACCGTCTCTTGCGCCGCGCATCCGAGGGTTTTTGCGGGCCTCGCCTTCGTTGCAGCCCGCCTTGTCCGAACCCTCTCTCACGCAGGGGTCGCGTTTCAGGAAAAAAATGTTACGTTGCAATTTGGCGCGCGGAAAATTCATGTGTCATCTTGGAAAGTTTGACACGCAAACCGCGAGAACAGCGGAGCGGATGACGATGACAGGTATCAAAATTCGGAACATGCAGGAGTTTGCCGACGTCAGTGGCATCTCTCGCCCGACAATCTCAAAATATTTCAACGATCCTGACAGCGTTCGTCCCGGCACGCGTGGTCGCATCGAGGCCGCGTTGGAGCGGTATGACTATCGACCCAACATCTATGCGATGAACCAGAACCGCAAGTTGACCAAGACCATTGGCATCGTCGTCCCCCTCATCTCGGACCCTTATTTCGCCGAAATCGCCCGCAACCTCGAACAGCGCTGCATCACCGCCGGATACCGCCCGACCCTGTTCAGCTCGCACGGCGACTCCGCCTTCGAGGTCGAGGTGCTCGACACGCTTCGCTCGCTCAAACCAGCCGGTGCCCTGCTGGCGCCCTTGGGTCGCGCGTCCGACAAACAAGCGCTGAAACGGTTCTGCAACGACGTTCCGACGATGATTTTCGACAGCAGCGTCGAGGAAATCGGCCTTGGGTTCGTGGGCTCCGACAACTTTCAGTTCACGCAGCATATTGCGGATTATCTGTGCCGGACCGGCGAGCCGCCTTGTCTATTTGACATGAAGACCCCAGCCAATCCGAACGCGCTGCGTCGCCGTCAGAGCTATCTGGATACGATGGCGGCCTTTGGTCATACCCCGCATGTCATCTCGGTCGAAGGCGAGGGTTGGGGGTTCGAGGAAATCGGTCGCCTGGGCGGTCATGAGGCCCTGACACAGGCGCGATTTCCGACCAATACGATCCTGTGCAGCAACGACCGACTGGCGATCGGGTTGTTGACGGCGTGTTACGAACAAGGGGTCCGGGTCGGGCGCGGCCCAGACGATGCGATTCGGGTTGCCGGACAGGACGGTCACCCCCATTCCCGCTATACATGTCCGCCTTTGACCACGATTTCGCACGACTATGACGCCGTATCCCAGACCGCCGCCGACAGTTTGTTTGCCGCGATTGACGGGCGGGTATCCCCTTGGAAAAGCACGCGTTTGGAAGGTCGTTTGATCCTGCGAGACTCGGCATGATCCGCTATATTTTTTACGCGCGTCAATTTTTTTGTTGACGCATGGCACGTCACGCCACTACCGTAAGTCAACTCATCCAAACGGGAGGACTACGGATGTCTAGGAAGAGCACTTTTCTATCAGCAACAGCACTGTCGTTGATTGCGACCACCGGCGCGTTTGCCGAGAGCCACGCGTCGACAATCACGATTGCGACTGTGAACAACGGCGACATGATCCGGATGCAGGGTTACACGGATCAATTCACCGCGCAGACCGGCATCAATGTCGAGTGGGTCACGCTTGAAGAAAACGTTCTGCGTCAGCATGTTACCACCGATATCACGACGCAGGGTGGCCAGTTCGACATCATGACCATCGGCATGTACGAGACGCCGATCTGGGGTGCCAACGGCTGGCTGGTCCCGCTGGACGGTCTGTCGGCAGAGTATAACGTCGATGACATTCTGCCCGCCATGCGCGGCGGTCTGAGCCATGACGGCACGCTCTATGCGGCACCGTTCTACGGCGAAAGCTCTATGATCATGTATCGCACCGATCTGATGGAAGCAGCAGGTCTGGAAATGCCGACCGCACCGACCTGGACCTTCATCCGCGAGGCCGCGGCAGCGATGACCGACCGGGCGAATGATATCAACGGCATTTGCCTGCGCGGCAAGGCTGGTTGGGGCGAGGGTGGCGCGTTCATCACCGCGATGTCCAACTCGTTCGGCGCACGCTGGTTCGACATGGAGTGGAACGCCCAGTTCGACACCCAGCCCTGGCATGACACGCTGACCTTCTTTCAAGGCATGATGAGCGAATCCGGTCCCGGCCGGCTATGCCACCAACGGCTTCAACGAAAACCTGTCGCTGTTCAACCAAGGCAAGTGCGGCATGTGGATCGACGCCACGGTTGCGGCCTCCTTCGTCACTGGCAGCGATTCGACCGTTGCCGATCACGTCGGCTTTGCGCTGGCCCCCGACAATGGGTTGGGCCGTCGCTCGAACTGGCTCTGGGCCTGGGCGCTGGCGATCCCGGCTGGCACGCAGCAGCAAGACGCCGCTCTGCAGTTCATCGAATGGGCCACCGGAACCGGCTACATCGAGATGGTCGCCGAGAACGAAGGCTGGGCCAATGTGCCTCCGGGTGCCCGGACCTCGCTCTATGAGAACCCGAACTACCAGGCGGTGCCGTTTGCCCAGATGACGCTCGACTCGATCCTGTCGGCGGATCCGAACAACCCGACCGTTGATCCGGTTCCCTATGTCGGTGTCCAATTCGCCGCGATCCCCGAGTTTGCCGGTATCGCGACCGAAGTCAGCCAGGAATTCTCGGCCTATTATGCCGGTCAGCAGACCGTCGAAGAAGCGCTGGCGAATGCTCAGGCGATCACCAACGAAGCGATGGAAGCTGCGGGCTACCGCTAAGCTGCGCCACGCTCACGCGGAAGGCGGCCTGTGCCGCCTTCCGACTTCTGACACTGTGTTCCCAGAAACTTCATATTTCCCCGGGCCCTTGCGCCCCCTGAGCTGAGGAGACGTGCCATGGCGACCCAGCATTCCCGATCTGCAGCGCGGATCATGATGGCCCCTGCAGTATTCTTGCTCCTTGTCTGGATGCTCGTCCCGCTGTGCATGACCTTGTGGTTCTCGTTCCGAAACTATCTGCCGCTTCGCGGTGGCGACCTGGGTTTCGCGGGCTTCGACAATTTCGTGCGCTTCGTCTCCTCCAGCGCCTTCTGGCCCTCGATCCTGACGACCTTGATCATCGTCGGCGGCGTCCTGCTGATCTCGATTGTCTTTGGCGTGCTGCTGGCGATCTTGCTGGACAAGCCGATGTGGGGACAGGGCATCGTGCGCATCCTCGTCATCGCTCCGTTCTTCGTGATGCCAACCGTCTCGGCGCTGGTCTGGAAGAACATGTTCATGGACCCGGTGAACGGCGTGTTCGCCCATCTGTGGCGCTTTTTTGGCGCGGATCCCATCGTCTGGCTGCAAGACGCGTCGGTGTTCTCGATCATTGTGATCGTCGCGTGGCAGTGGCTGCCGTTTGCAACCCTGATCCTGTTGACGGCCATTCAATCGCTCGACAGCGAGCAACTGGAAGCCGCCGAGATTGATGGTGCCAACCCCTTGGCCCGCTTTGTCTTTATCTCCCTGCCGCATCTCAGCCGCGCCATCACCATCGTCATTCTTATCCAGACGATCTTTGTTCTGGCCGTCTTTGCCGAAATCTTCGTGACCACCGGCGGCGCCTTTGGCACCCGAACCCTGACCTACCTGATCTATCAGCGCGTGCTGGAAAGCCAGAATGTGGGTCTGGGCAGTGCCGGCGGCGTTTATGCCATCATCCTTGCCAATATCGTCGCCATCTTCCTGATGCGCATCGTCGGCAAGAACCTGGACAATTGAGGAGCATTTGATCATGGCAAGAGCTGTCACAACCCAACGCAAGGCCCTCAACACCGTCGTCGCCTGGAGCATCGGCCTGCTGATCTTCTTCCCGATCCTGTGGACCATCCTGACCTCGTTCAAGACCGAGGCCGAGGCCATCGCCAACCCACCGGTGTTCCTGTTCTTCGATTGGACGCTGGAGAATTACGGTGTGGTGATGGAGCGCTCGAACTACATGCGCTTCCTGACCAACTCGGTGATCATCGCGGGCGGCTCGACGCTGCTGGGTGTGCTGATTGCCGTGCCCGCCGCCTGGTCGATGGCCTTTGTGCCCTCCAAGCGCACCAAAGACATCCTGCTGTGGATGCTCTCGACCAAGATGTTGCCGGCGGTTGGCGTTCTGTATCCGATCTACCTTCTGTGCATTCATCTGGGGGTTCTGGACAATCGCGCCGCGCTGGTGGTGATCCTGATGCTGATCAACCTGCCGATCATCGTCTGGATGCTGTACACCTATTTCCGCGAAATTCCGGGCGAAATCCTGGAAGCGGCGCGAATGGACGGGGCAAACCTCAAGGATGAAATCCTCTATGTCCTGACGCCAATGGCGATCCCCGGTATTGCCTCGACGCTGCTCTTGAACTTCATCCTGGCGTGGAACGAAGCCTTCTGGACGCTGAACCTGACCTCGATCGACGCCGCCCCCTTGACCGCGTTCATCGCCAGCTACTCCAGCCCCGAAGGCCTGTTCTTCGCGAAACTCAGCGCTGCATCGACCATGGCCATCGCGCCGATCCTGATCCTTGGCTGGTTCAGCCAGAAACAACTTGTCCGAGGCCTGACCTTTGGCGCCGTGAAGTGAGGAACACATAATGGGACGCATCCAACTCAAGCAGGTTAAAAAGGCTTTCGGCGACGTGGTGGTCATTCCACCGCTGGACCTGGAGATCAACGACGGCGAGTTCGTGGTCTTTGTCGGCCCCTCGGGCTGCGGTAAATCCACGCTTTTGCGTCTGATTGCCGGGCTCGAGGATACCACCTCGGGCAATATCGAGATCGACGGCGAGGATGCCACCGCCCTGCCCCCGGCCAAACGGCGGCTGGCGATGGTGTTCCAATCCTATGCGCTCTATCCGCATATGACGGTGCGCAAGAACATCGCCTTTCCGCTGCGCATGGCCAAGATGGATCAGGCCGAGCAGGATCGCCGCATCGAGGCCGCCGCCAAGGCGCTGAACCTGACCGATTATCTGCATCGACGCCCCGGCCAGCTTTCGGGCGGCCAGCGCCAACGGGTTGCGATTGGCCGCGCCATTGTCCGCGAGCCAGCCGCCTTTCTGTTCGATGAACCGCTGTCAAACCTTGATGCCGCGCTGCGGGTCGGCATGCGGATGGAAATCTCGGAACTGCACAAGAAGCTCAAGACAACGATGGTCTATGTGACGCACGATCAGGTCGAAGCGATGACCATGGCTGACAAGATTGTCGTGCTGCAAGCCGGGGTGATCGAACAAGTCGGCAGCCCTCTGGAACTCTATCACACGCCGCGCAACAAATTCGTGGCGGGCTTCATCGGCTCGCCCAAGATGAACCTGCTCGAAGGGCCCGAGGCGGCGAAACACAACGCCACCACCATCGGCATCCGGCCCGAGCATATCGACATCTCGACCACCGAGGGCCAGTGGCAAGGCACCGTCGGCGTGGCGGAACATCTGGGCTCGGACACCTTCTTGCATGTCCACGGCGTTCCGGGCTGCGACCCGATGACCGTGCGCATCGCCGGAGACGTTGCCCTCAGCCACGGCGACACGGTCCACCTGACGCCCCGCCTCGACCAAATCCACAAGTTCGACGCCAAGGGCTTGAGGATCGCGCAATGAGACTGCACGGGAAATGTGCGTTGATTACCGGCGCCGCCCGCGGCATCGGTCTGGCCTTTGCCAAACGCTATGCCGCCGAGGGCGCGCGGATTGCGATTGCCGATATCGACCTGGAGCGCGCACAGGCCGCCGCCGCCGAGATCGGCGCGGCGGCGATTGCGGTCAAGATGGATGTCACCGATCAGGCCAGCATCGACGCGGGTGTTGCCGCCACGATCAAGGCCTTCGGTCAGATCGACATCCTGATCAACAACGCCGCGATCTTTTCCGCCGCGCCCATCGTGGAAATCACCCGCGAGGATTACACGCGGGTCTTTGACATCAACGTCAGTGGCACGCTGTTCACCCTGCAGGCGGTCGCGCGGCACATGATCGACAAGGGCATCAAGGGGCGCATCATCAACATGGCCTCGCAAGCCGGGCGGCGCGGCGAAAGCCTGGTCGCGGTCTATTGCGCCAGCAAGGCGGCGATCATTTCGCTGACCCAATCGGCGGGCCTCAACCTGATCGCGCATGGCATCAACGTGAATGCCATCGCCCCCGGTGTGGTGGATGGCGAACACTGGGACGGCGTCGATGCGTTCTTTGCCAAATACGAAAACAAGCCCTTGGGCCAGAAGAAAAAAGAGGTCGCGGCTTCGGTGCCTTACGGGCGCATGGGCCGGGCCGAGGATCTGGTGGGCATGGCCGTGTTCCTGGCCTCGGCCGACGCCGATTATGTTGTGGCGCAGACCTATAATGTGGACGGCGGGAATTGGATGAGCTGATGACGAACCCAGTGCGTGACCCCAAGACCATCAAGCTCTGCAACGCCAATCTGGGCAAAATGCCCAAGGGTGTCGCGGTTCCGACCTACGACCGATCCGCGCTGACGCCGGGGATCGTGCACATCGGCCTGGGCAATTTCCACCGTGCGCATCAGGCGTGGTATTTGCACCGGTTGATGCAGCAGGGTCTGGCCCATGACTGGGCCATCATCGGTGCCGGAGTGCGCGCCGGTGACGCGGTGATGCGCGAGCGTTTGTTGGCGCAGGACTGCCTGACGACACTTGTGGAGCTGGACCCGAACAGCGCCTCGGTTGAGGTGATTGGCGCGATGATTGATTTCGTCGAGGTTCACCCGCAAAACACCCCGCTGATCGCAGCAATGTCCGACCCTCGTATCCGCATTGTGGCGCTGACCGTCACCGAGGGGGGCTATTTTCGGTCCGCGGCGGGTACGCTTGACACGTCGCACCCCGATATCCGGCATGACGCCGCCAATCCGCACCAGCCCGTCACCGCCTTTGGCGCGATGATCGCTGCGTATCGTGCGCGCCGCGACGCGGGCCACGCGGCCTTTGCCGGGCAAAGCTGTGACAACCTGCAAGGCAATGGCGACGTTTTGCGCCGCACCGTTGTGGACCTGGCGCGGCTCAGCGACCCCGAGCTTGCGCATTGGATCGACCAGAACGCCAGCTTTCCCAACTCCATGGTGGATTGCATCGTGCCCGCCACTGGCGCGTCAGAGCTGTCTTTCGTGCGCGCGCTCGGCATTGACGACGCCGCGCCGGTGACCCATGAAAACTACCGCCAATGGGTGATCGAGGATCAATTCTGTCAGGGCCGCCCGTCGTGGGAACACGCCGGGGCGACGATCACCGACGCCGTGCACCCGTACGAAAGCATGAAAATCCGCATCCTGAACGCCGGGCATCAGGTTCTGGCCAATGTCGGCGAACTCCTGAGCCTGGAGACGATCACCGATTGCATGGCCGATCCGCTGATTTTCGCGTTTTTCCACAAGGTTCAGGCGCAGGAATTCCTGCCCCATGTCGAAGCGGTCGAGGGAACCACGGCGCTGGACTATCTTGCGTTGATCGAAAAGCGGTTCTCCAACCCGAAAATCCGTGACACCACCCGCCGCGTCGCGTTTGACGGCTCATCGCGCCATGCCGGGTTCATCTTGCCCATTTTGCGCGATGCTCTGGACAGCGGCGGCGACATCGAGGGGCTGGCGCTTGTCGAGGCGCTCTGGGCACGCATGTGCGCCGGAACCCGCGAGGATGGCAGCACGATCGCCGCGAATGACCCGATCTGGGACCGGTTGACACAGACCGCACAGGCCGCGAAATCGGACCCGCAGGCCTGGTTGGCACTGCATCAGATCTATGGTGATCTGGCCGATAACCCCCGGTTTTCGGGTGCCTTTTCTGCATGGTTGCGCAAAATATGGGCCGATGGAGCCAGAGCCGCCTTGCGCGACTATTGTGGCCACGACACCCCATCCAAAGGGTGATCCGCCAAAGGGATCAAACACTCCGATGCCCCCCACACCACGCTCCATCACGCTAGACGACCTTGCCGCCGCCCTTGCGGCAAACGCCGGCGCGTCGCGTCGTGTCGTGGCGCTGGCGGGCGCGCCGGGCAGCGGAAAGTCCACGACGGCAAAGCGTTTGCAATGCGCGCTGACCGAAACCTACGGGATCGCAACGCAGATCGTGCCGATGGATGGGTACCACTATGACGACGCGGTTTTGGCCCAGTTGGGCCGGTCCGACCGCAAAGGTGCGCCCGATACGTTCGACGTTATCGGGCTGAAAACAACGCTGACCCGGCTTGCCCCCGCGTTCCAGACCGAACCGGTGGCAGTCCCGGTTTTTGATCGCGGGCTGGAGTTGTCACGCGCGGCGGGACGCCTGATCGACCCCGCCACCCGCCTTGTGCTGGTGGAAGGAAACTATCTGCTGTTGAACGATCAGCCGTGGTCTCAACTGCAACCGTTGTTCGATCTGACCATCATGCTTGAATGCGATGCGCAGATCTTGCGCAAGCGGCTGCTGACGCGATGGCGTGATCTTGAGTACAGCCTCGCTGACGCGCAACAAAAAGTTGACGGCAACGATCTGCCGAACGCGCGGCGCGTTCTGGCCGATAGTTCTGCGCCGGACTATTTCCTCATTCACGCGGACGCAGTGCGCCTTGCTGGCGACGCCAAACGGCCCACGGCCTTCAAAGGAAAAACGACATGATCCTGTGTTGCGGAGAAGCCCTGATCGACATGATTCCGACGCCGACCAGCACCGGTCGCGACGGGTTTGTGCCCCATCCCGGCGGCGCGGTGTTCAACACCGCCATCGCATTGGGGCGGCTTGGGGTGCAGACGGGCCTGTTGTCGGGGCTGTCCTCGGATATGTTCGGCCAACAACTGACCGAGGCACTCCGGGCCAGCCATGTCGATACCTCCCACATCATCGTCTCGGATCGCCCGACCACACTGGCCTTCGTGCGCTTGCAGGATGGGCACGCAACCTATTCTTTCTTCGATGAAAACTCGGCCGGGCGCATACTTGGCCCCGATGATCTCCCGCAGGTCTCGGCCGACGTGTCGTCGCTCTATTTCGGCGGTATCAGTTTGGCGAGCGAGCCTTGCGCCGACACCTATGCCGCGTTGCTCGCAACCGAGGGTAAAAACCGCGCGGTGATGATGGATCCGAATATCCGCCCGCAATTCATCCGCAATATCGACACCTATCGCGCCCGGTTGGATCGGATGATGGCGATGACCGATATCGTCAAGGTGTCGGACGAGGATCTGAACTGGATGTTCCCCTCGCCGCTGTCCCTGACGGAAAAGGTCAACGCGGTGCTGGATATCGGGCCGAGCCTGGTCATCCTGACGCGCGGCGGCGAGGGGGCGACCGGGTTCATGGCGGATGGAACCGAGGTATCCGTTCCGGCCAAACGCGTCGAAATCGTTGATACGGTTGGCGCGGGCGATACCTTCAACGCGGGCGTCTTGGCCAAACTCTACGAGTTGGGGGCTTTGCAGAAATCGCGGCTGGCGACCCTGTCGGCTGACGACCTGGCACAAGCGCTGACGCATGGTGCCCGCGTCGCCGCGGTGACCGTCTCGCGCGCCGGTGCCAACCCGCCCTGGTCAGCGGAGCTGTGATCCAAGGCCACCTGTGGGTGTCTGCGTCTCATTCAAGCCGCCAGACCACGAAGACACCGGCACCCTGCCCCAAATCACACCGCCCCGCGCGGTGACTACAACACCCCGACAATCACCAGCCCGGCAAAAACGCCGCAGACCATCAGCATGAGCCCAACCGCAAGGGACCCCAGATCCTTTGCATCCTTTGCGGCTTGCGACCATTCCGGCGACACGCGGTCGGTCAAAACCTCGATCGCCGTGTTCAGCGCCTCGACGACAAGGGTCAGCGCGAACAAGAGCAGGACCACCAGCCACTGCCAAAGTACCGCGCCCTGCCACAGAAACCCGGCGACGATGATACCCGCCGCCAGAATTTCCAGCCGCGCCGCCGTTTCCGCCCAGAGGCGACGGGCACCCGCCACGGAATACCCCGCCGCATCAACGACATGCAGCAGGCCACCGCGCGGCGGGATCACTGTGCGCTCTGCGTCCAATTCAGTCTTCGTCATCAGCTTTCCATCCTGACGCGGCAGCCATGGGTCAGGTCCAAGGCGCTGTCTTGCGCCTGAGTCGTCACATCCAGCAACCCGAGCACGCTGTGAAACAGATTGTCATGGCTGACCGGCTGGCGGGCCGCCGCCGACAAACAGGACCGATCCAGCGACAGCGCAGTGCGAAAATCCTCGTCGAGCCACATCATGAAGGGCACACGGGTTTGCACGTCGGGTGCCATGAACAGCGGTGCGGCGTGCAAATACAGCCCATCCTCGCCCAAGGACTCGCCGTGATCCGAGATATAGATCATCGCGGGCAGAACCCGGTCAGACGCCTCCATCAGATCAATCGCGCGCGACAACACGAAATCGGTCTCGAGGATGGAGTTGTCATAGGCATTCACGATCTGGTCCACGGTGCAGTCGGAGAATTGCGAGGTCTCGCAGGTCGGCTGGAACTGCGCGCGCTCTGCCGGATAGCGAAGATAATATGCCGGACCATGACTGCCTATCATATGCAACACCAGCACCGTGTTCTGGGTGATTGTCGCCAACCGATCCTCGATCAGCGGCAAGAATGCTTCGTCCGTGCATTCAACAGCACAGGCCTCGGGCGTCAAGGTTTCATCGATCCGTGCCCATCCTGTCCGGCTGGCAATGCGCTGATCGCCGGTGTTGTTGTCATGCCATTCGACGTTCAACCCGGCATGGCTGAGCACATCGAGCAGATTTCTTGCGCCAGAAACCCGTTCCGCGAATAATCAGCCTGTGGCAAGCGCGAAAACATGCAGGGCAAGGACACCGCAGTCGAGGTGCCGCACGACCGGACATCAGTGAAGTTGATCACATCGCGCGCGCTCAAACCCGGCGTCGTGTCGCGTGCATAGCCATTCAGGCCGAAATTCTGCGCCCGCGCCGTTTCACCGACAAAGATCACCAAAAGCACGGGCTTGTCCGCTGCGGCCAGCGCCGCACCGGGTTGCGCATCGCGGCCAAGGGGGCTCACGACGGGATCAGAGGTCAACCATTGCTGCTCGGCATAGCGGATCACCGAATAGACCGTCGCCCCCGGTTGATACGCCGCTGTCAGGTCATGGCGTTCGCGCAGCACCGCGGAAAAAGAGTGCAGGTCCATGAACAGCGACCCCACCAGAATGGCAAACGCCATCGCCACGCCCAAAGGCCAGCGCCAAAGCTGATGCCAGAGGCCAACCCGGCGAACCTTGGGCCAAAAGACCAGCGCCGCGGGCAGAACCCCGGTCACACCAATCTGGAGTATCGCATCCCAGGTCACCAGATGGCGTGATTCCGTCAGGGTTGTCTCAAAAACGTTGCGCACCATCTCGCGATCAATCAGCACACCGAAATTGCGCTCGAAGTAATGCGCGCTGGCCGAGATCACGATCATCAGCGCCGCAACCGGCCGTTGCAGCCGCCAAGGGCCCAGCACCTCGAGGATCAGAACCGTGAAGCCCCAAAAGGCCGCGCCCAACAGGGCTTGTTGCCCCAAGGATTGTGGAAATATCTCGATCACACGGGCCCAGAACCCGGTGTTCAGCACCGCCATGCAGTAGCTGGCGACAAGGATCGTCAGCACCGTCTGCCCGATAACCGGGCGCGGCACATGCCATCGGGTTGCGTTGGAATTGGTATGGTCGGTCATGGGGTGTCCTGCGTGTTTCAATCCAGAGGCAGGCACGGGCCCGCCGCATCCCCATCACAGCCCAAGCTTGCGCCAACATTACAATCCACACACCGCGGTTGGATTTCTGTCGCAGTTCAAAGTTTTCGGCGCTATTCAGGGTCATGCGACTTTTGCTTGTTGAAGATACCGAAGATCTGGCCCGCTCCGTCCTGCGCTTCTTGCAAAGCGAGGGACATGCCGTCGATCACGCCGCGGATGCGGCGACCGCGCAGGCCGCACAGGCGGTCGCCGAATACGCCTGCATCATCCTCGATCTCGGCTTGCCCGATGGGTCCGGCCTTGCACTGCTCAAGACATGGCGCGCGGCTGGCGACCGGACGCCGGTGATCATCGCCACCGCGCGCGATCAGATCAGCGACCGGATCGCCGGGCTGGATGCCGGGGCCGATGATTACGTCGTCAAACCCTATGACCTGCGCGAGTTGACCGCCCGCATTCGTGCCCACGCCCGGCGAGGTCAAGGGCTGCCGGAAACGCGGGTGCGGGTGGATGGATTGGAGGTCGATCGCGCCGCTGCCCGGGTTTGGCGCAGTGGCGCCGAGATTTGCCTGACCGCGCGGGAATGGGCGCTGTTCGACGCGCTTCTGGGGGCGCGCGGGCGGGTGCTGCACAAATCGTCGTTGCAAGAGGCGCTCTATGCGTTTGACACCGACATCGAGGGCAATGCCGTCGAGGTCTACATGTCACGCCTGCGCCAGAAACTCGGCGCGGGGGTCGTCGAGACCCGGCGCGGTCTTGGGTACATCCTGACATGAACAAACCCGCCCGCCCCTGGTCGCTGCGCAAACGCCTGACCCGTCGGGTGCTGGGTCTGGTCATCGGTGGCTGGCTGGTGACCATCGTGCTGTCCGTCTTCATGCTCGAACACGAAATGAACGATATGTTCGACGAGGAACTGACGGCACTGGTGGAAACCTCGGTTCTGTTTCTGGAAAGCAGCGACACGGCGCGGGTGCCGCGCAATCTGGGGGGTCGGGATGGATCAATCCGAGCGCATCCTGCGCTTGCTGTCGCAGACCGATCCGCCCCCTCAAGCCCCGTGGCCGGCCCTGACGGGCGACGGCTTTCACGACACACCCGGCTGGCGGGTGTTGCGACGCAGCGCCGAAGGTATGGTGATCGAGGCCGCGCAATCGACCTATGAGCGCCGCGAAGAAGTGCTCGAGGTTGCCTCGGCGTTTCTGGTACTCGTCTTGCCGCTCATGGGGTTGCTGTTTTGGGGTTTGCGCCGGATCACGAGCACGGCAATGATCCCGATTGACCGACTGGCCACCGAAATTGCCGCGCGCCAACCCGACGATCTGTCGTCTTTTCCGCCGCAGGACCTGCCGCAAGAGCTGCAACCCTTTGTCACCGCCTTCGACAGCTACCTTGCCCGGATCGACAGTATCCGCCAGGCCGAGCGCGATTTCGTCGCCAATGCCGCGCATGAATTGCGCACCCCTCTGGCGGCAATCCGCGCGCGCCTGCAAGTGTCCGATGATCCGGACGCCGCTGCAAGCCTGCCGCAGATCGACGCGCTGACCCGTCGCGTCGAACGTCTGCTGCAACTCGCGCGCTCCGAGGCCGAAGTGGGTCTCCGCCAAGGTCCGGCGGATGTGCTGCGCATCCTGCATCTGTTGATTCAGGACACGCGCCCCGGCAGCCCTCATCCGATCCGATTTGATGACAGCGACCTGCAAGACCTGATGGTGGCCTGCGATGCCGATGCACTGGCCATCATGCTGCGCAACCTGCTGGAAAACGCCGTTGAACATGGCAATGGTGAAATCCGTCTGCGCCTGTCGCCCGATGCAACCCTGACCATCGAAAACCCCGCAACCCACCCGCAAATGGCTGACGCACGGTATCAGCGCAGCGAAAACTCCTCGGGCGTTGGTTTGGGTCTGTCGATCATCACCGCACTGGCCCAAGCCATGCGCGTGACCCTGGCGCGCGAGGTCACGGCCGGAAACGTCCGCGTCACACTGACCTTTCCCCGCCAATCCGCCTGAAAATACCCGGCCGCGATTCAACCCGATCGAGACCTGGCGGACCACACAAAAGCGTTCAAACCGACCCGGTTTGACAGGGACTGTTCGACCCGTCTCAAGCCGCGTCCTCAGGTGCGTTCATGGTGCACACCTCGTGCCCTGCGCCAGAACAGCACCAGAAACCGCAAGAGGCCCCGTCTTGCCGTGCTGTCTGGACGGATCGGACCCGGCACGCGCAACCAACAACGCGACGCCACACGGCCAAAAGAGGCAAAACACCGCTTGCGCGTATCGTCACCGCGGATTGCCCTCTCCCCAGCGCCAAAATCCGGTCCCTTGACGGTTTCGGGCTCGCTGTTGCGCGATAATCTGCGCTGCCGGGCCTATTCGGGTCGCGAATCGACTTTCCTTCACACCATAACTCGGCTATCCGGCGCGTCGGTGCGCATCCACCCTTGGAGGGGCGTGCTTTTTTTGTAATTCCAATTGGAGGAACCGATATGGCTGGTGAGATCCCTGATCTAATCGCTGAGGTCCGGACGGGGTCAGGCAAGGGGGCCGCTCGTCAAGCTCGTCGTGACAATAAGGTCCCGGGCGTGGTCTATGGTGGTGGCGCAGAGCCACTGTCGCTGAACTTCGAGTTCAACTATCTGCTGCAGAAGCTGAAAAAGGTCGCTTCCTGTCGACCCTTTTCAACCTCAAGGTAGAGGGCCAGGACGATGTGCGCGTGATTTGCCGCAGCGTTCAGCGCGATGTCGTCAAAGACATGCCGACCCACGTTGACCTGATGCGCCTGCGCCGCACCTCGCGGATCAACTTGTTCATTCACGTTGAATTCGTGAATCACGAGGCCGCGCCTGGTCTCAAGCGTGGCGGCACGCTGACGGTTGTGCGCAACGAAGTCGAGTTGAACTGCCTGGCAAGCGATATCCCGGAAAAAATCGTCGTTGATTTGACCGGTTTGGAAATTGGCGACGTGATTCACATCAACGATGTGACGCTGCCCGCCGGTTCCAAGGCGACCATCGCCCGCAACTTCGTGATCGGCAATCTCGCCGCACCGTCGAGCCTGCGTTCGGCTGATGACGAGGCAAGCGATGACGAAGAAGACGAGGACGCCTCCGAGGAGTAATCCTTGGCGCTTGGCGACGTCTGAACACCCCGTCCCCGGCTTTCGGGGGCGGGGTTTTTGTTTGTGCACCTGCCATGGACAGCCGCGCAGACCCGGCATAAAACCAGCACCATGAAACTCATTGTTGGCCTTGGAAATCCCGGCGCGAAATATGCGCAGAACCGCCATAACATCGGGTTCATGGCGCTGGACCGCATTGCCGAAGATCATGGGTTCTCGCCGTGGAAGGCCCGGTTTCAAGGCGAGGTGTCAGAGGGGCGGCTCGGGTCCGAGCGGGTGATCCTGCTCAAGCCCCAGACTTTCATGAACCTGTCCGGTCAGGCGGTCGGTGAGGCGATGCGCTATCTCAAGCTCGAGGCGGCGGATGTGATCGTGCTGCATGATGAGCTTGACCTCGCGCCCGGCAAGCTGCGGCTGAAACAGGGCGGAGGGCACGCGGGCCACAATGGGTTGCGCTCGATGATCCAGCATATCGGCGCCGAGTTTGCGCGGGTGCGGCTGGGGATCGGGCATCCCGGCCACAAGGACGCGGTGGCAGGGTTTGTGCTGCATGATTTCGCCAAGGCCGACGCCGAATGGCTGGACGATCTGCTGCGCGGCATTTCCGAAGGCGCGGTGTTTTTGGCGACGGGCGACGGCGGGCGGTTCCAGAATGCCGTCGCCGCCCGCGTCGCTCCGGCGCGCAATGCCGGGCGCGCGGCCGAAAAGCCTGCGCCCACCACCAAAGAAGCGCCTCACGCCCCCAGCGCGCCCGATCCACAAGCGCCCGACAGCAGAACGGCGCTGCAAAAGCTCGCGGACAGGTTCCGATGACCGACCGCCTACGGACCGCGTTTCGGGATCAGGCCCAGGCTTGCGAGTATCTGGGGTCGCCCTTCATGGCCCGGCTCTGTACGCTCTTGGGTGATCGCCTGGAACCGACTTGCGCCCTGACCCGCCGCCTCTTTGATTGGCCGGGCGATCTGTCGGCCTCGGGCCACTCGGTGCCATTGCGGCTGGCCGGGGCGTTGCACAGTCTGGTGCTGCGTGGCGATGCCGGGCTGCGCGCGGTTTACCCCCCGCAAGACGTGGATGACGACGCCCTTTGGTGCGCCGTGGCGCACGCGATCCAGCAACACGCCGCCGATCTTGGTGCAACCCTCGACAGCGCGCCGCAAACCAACGAAGTGCGCCGGTCTGCCGCGCTCATTGCGGTCGGGCACAGCCTTGCCGCGCATTACAAACTGCCTTTTGTGTTCAGCGAATTGGGCGCCAGTGCCGGGCTGAACCTGAACTGGGATCGCTATGCGTTGGCCCTGCCGACCGCCACCATCGGACCACACGCGCCGATTCTGACATTGACCCCGAACTGGACCGGCCCGACCCCGCCGAACGCGCCGGTGCAAGTGGCACAGCGCGCGGGCGTTGACCTCAATCCACTGGATGCCGCGGACCCCGCGCACCGTTTGCGGTTGATGTCCTATCTTTGGCCCGATCAGGTGCACCGCCAAACTCTCACCGCAGCCGCCATCGCCGCCACGCCTCCACGGCCTGACAAGGCCGACGCGATCGACTGGCTGGAACCGCGCCTGGCCCCGCATCCCGGTCAGGTGCATTTCATCTGGACCACGATTGCCTGGCAGTATTTCCCCAAAGAAAGCCAGGACCGGGGGTGTGCGTTGATCGAAGCGGCAGGCGCAAAGGCCACGCCAAAGGCCCCGCTGGCGTGGTTTTCCTATGAAAGCGACGGCCAGAAACCCGGCGCGGCCCTGACCCTGCGCCTGTGGCCCGAAGATCTGACCCTCGATCTGGGCCGCGCCGATTTCCACGGTCGCTGGGTGGATTGGCGCGGCGTTCCACCACTTTCCTTGGCCGTCAATCCAGTCTAACTGTTGCCAAACACCGCGAGGCCCGCATGACCCAGACCGATTTCGAGACCCGCAAGGACACCGCCTCGGCGTGGTTTCACAGCCTGCGCGACACCATTGTCGCCCGCTTCGAGGCGCTGGAGGACAGCACCGCGTCCGACGCCCCCGCCGGACGTTTCGAGGTCACACCCACCACCCGCGACGAGGGCCGTGGCGGCGGCGGCCTCATGTCGGTGATGCGCGGCGGGCGCTTGTTCGAGAAGGTCGGCGTCAACTGGTCGGCCGTGCACGGCACGCTGGGCGAGCGCGCGCAAGCGGCGATGGCCGCGCGCGGGGTGCCCGGCATGGCCGATGATCCCCGGTTCTGGGCCTCGGGCATCAGTCTTGTCGCGCATATGAACAACCCGCATTGCCCCGCCGTCCACATGAACACGCGCATGTTCTGGACCCCCGGCGCCTGGTGGTTTGGCGGCGGCGCGGACCTCAACCCCTGCCTTGAATATCCCGAGGACACCGCGCATTTCCACGCCGAGATGCGGCGCGCTTGTGACGCGCACAATCTGGCCTATTACGACCGATTCAAAGCCTGGGCGGATGAGTATTTCTTCGTTCCGCACCGCGGTCGCGCGCGCGGGGTGGGCGGTATTTTCTATGACGATCTGAATTCCGGCGGCCCCGAGGCGGACAGCTGGGACAAGGATTTTGCCTTTACCAAGGCCGTCGGCGACGCGTTCTTGCCCGCCTTCACACCGCTCTGCGAAAAGCGCCGCGACACGCCCTGGACCGAGGCCGACAAAGACGCGCAACTGATCCACCGGGGCCTCTATGCCGAATACAACCTGGTCTATGACCGGGGCACAAAATTCGGGCTGGAAACCGGGCATGACGCCAACGCCGTGTTGATGAGCCTGCCGCCGCTGGCAAAATGGGTCTAGGCCCTACAGATCGTCAAAACGCCCGCCGCGCCCATGGCCTTCAGCAAACCGGGTCGCGCCCTGAACACCCTCAGCCAGCGCCATCCCGGCACTGGCCCATTCGCGCCTGAGCGCCGCCGCCAATGCCGCTGGATCACCGCGCGCTGACAGAAAATCGGCGCGCATGCAGCCTTGCGGAAAGCGGGTCAGCCCCTCGGCCATCTGGAGCGCTGCCGTCAAGGCCCCCCCTTTGGGCGTCACCCGGTCTGCAAGACCAATGGCCGCGGCCTCGACGGCGTTCACCGCGCGCCCGGTCAGGATAAGGTCATTGGCACGGCCCTGCCCGACAACCTGCGGCAAGCGCACCGTGCCGCCGTCGATCAGTGGCACGCCCCAGCGGCGACAAAACACGCCGAACTGTGCGTCTTCGGCCATGATCCGAATGTCAGACCATAAGGCCAGCTCCATGCCACCCGCCACCGCAGAGCCTTCAATCGCCGCAATCACCGGCTTTGACAGCATCAGCCGTGACGGGCCCATTGGGCCCTGCCGCGGGTCGGTGATCGGGTCCGTCCAGGTCTCCGGAATTGTCAGACCTTTGATCCACTCGATCCCATCCCCCTGCGAGGCTGACTTCAGGTCGAACCCTGCGCAAAACGTCCCTTCGGCCCCGGTCAGCACCGCGACATCCACATCGGCGTCGATGTCAAACGCCAGCATCGCCCCATAGAGTGCCCGCGCCAAGGCCGGATTGACCGCATTGCGCGCCTCGGGGCGCGACAAGGTGACGACCCGAACACGGCCTTGAGTTTCAACAGTGATCATCTCAAACCTCCTCGACGGCCAAGACCCCCTCGACACCCCGCATCATCGCCTTGACCATGGGAGTCACCGGGATCTCGCGGCCGATATCAACCTCGATCTCGCCGCCTGTCTCCGGGTCCGGCACACAAAACAGCAACGGACCCAATGACTTGCGCGGCGCTTTGTTGGGTGGATTGCGCTCAAGGATCTCATGGATCTCCGGCAAAGCCTGTGGCCCTTCCAACCGGATGCGCAATCCGGATGCTCCGGCATCCGCGACCACGTCATCAATCGCCTGCGCCGCACGCGCCAGAAGCTTCAGCGTATCCGCCTCCATTGTCGCCTCGACGGTCAGCACAACGTTCATGCCTGTCTCAAGGTGTTGGCGCGCCGTTTCCAGCGTGTCCGAAAACATGGTGACTTCGTACAGCCCTGTCGTGTCCGACAATTGCACAAAGGCAAAGCGATTGCCGCGCGCCGACTTGCGCTCTTGCCGCGACGAGACCGACCCCGCAATCCGCGCCACAAAGGACCCGCCCTGAGCGCGTTTCGTGACCTCGGCCAATGTCAGCACGTCCTTGCGCTTGAGGGCACCGGCATAGTCGTCCAGCGGATGCCCCGACAGATAGAAGCCAATCGCCTGATGCTCGGCCGACAGGCGGTCCATCGGCAGCCAATCGCCCCTGGGCGCAAGGCGTGGCGGCGGCAAGTCATCGCCGCCCGCAAACAGAGAATGTTGCCCCGACGTGGCGGCCTCATGCGAGGCGGCGGAATAGGCCGTCAGCGCATCGAGGCTCTCGAACACCCGCTTGCGGCTTTTCTCCAGCGCATCGAACGCTCCCGCCCGCGCCAGCATTTCTAGCGACCGCTTGCCGATCCGTTTCATATCGGCGCGTTGCGCAAAATCGGTCAGGTCGCGGAACGGCGTGTCGCCGCGCGCCTCGACAATCAGGCGCATGGCCTCGACGCCGACGTTTTTCAGCGCGCCCAAGGCATAGACGACCTTGCCCTCGGCGACGCTGAACGTGGCCAGCGAGCGGTTGACGCAAGGGGCGACCACGTCGATCCCCATGCGATCCACCTCCCGCTTGTAAATTGCAAGCTTATCAGTGAGATGGATGTCGCAGTTCATCACCGCGGCCATGAATTCGACCGGATGATTGGCCTTCAACCACGCGGTTTGATAGCTGACCACGGCATAGGCGGCGGCGTGTGACTTGTTGAATCCGTAATTCGCAAATTTCTCTAGTAGATCAAAGACTTCTCCGGCTTTCTTGTCAGTGACGCCATTTTCGGTCGCGCCTTTGATGAACTTCGGGCGCTCCTTGGCCATCTCCTCGGCGATCTTCTTGCCCATCGCCCGGCGCAACAGATCAGCCCCGCCCAGAGAATACCCGCCCATCACCTGCGCGATCTGCATCACCTGTTCCTGATAAACGATGATGCCTTGGGTTTCCTCGAGGATATGATCAATGGAAGGGTGAATGGATTCAATGGGTTTCAACCCGTTCTTCACCTCGCAATAGGTGGGAATGTTCTCCATCGGGCCGGGACGATAGAGCGCCACCAACGCGACGATATCCTCGATGCAGGTCGGCTTCATGCGCCGCAGCGCATCCATCATGCCCGAGCTTTCCACCTGGAACACCGCCACCGTGCGCGCCGACGCATAGAGCTTGTAGGTCGGCGCATCATCGAGCGGGATCAAGTTGATCTGCCCCTCAGCCCCCACAGCCGGCGCGTAAATCTGCCGGCCATCCGGCGCGATATGCAGGTCGCGGCCCGAAGTATGGATCAGGTCGATCGCATTCTGGATCACGGTCAGGGTTTTCAAACCCAGAAAGTCGAACTTGACCAGACCCGCCGCCTCGACCCACTTCATGTTGAACTGCGTGGCGGGCATATCCGAGCGTGGATCGCGGTAGAGCGGCACCAATTCATCCAGAGGTCGGTCGCCAATCACCACGCCCGCCGCGTGGGTCGAGGCATTGCGCAACAGCCCCTCAACCTTTTCGGCATAGTCCAGAAGCCGCGCGACAACCTCTTCCTTCGCCGCCTCGCGCAGCCGCGGCTCATCGGCCAGCGCCTTGGTGATCGAGACCGGCTTCACGCCTTCGACCGGGATCATTTTTGACAGTTTGTCGACCTGCCCATAGGACATCTGCAACACGCGCCCGACATCGCGCACCGCCGCTTTCGACAGCAGCGCGCCAAAGGTGATGATCTGCCCGACCTTGTCGCGGCCGTATTTGTCTTGCACATAGCGGATCACCTCCTCTCGGCGGTCCATGCAAAAGTCGATGTCAAAGTCCGGCATCGAGACGCGTTCGGGGTTCAGGAAACGCTCGAACAGCAGCGCATAGCGCAGCGGATCAAGGTCGGTGATGGTCAGGGCATAGGCCACCAACGAGCCCGCGCCCGACCCCCGCCCCGGCCCCACGGGAATCCCCTGCTCCTTGCCCCATTTGATAAAGTCGGCAACGATCAGGAAATAGCCCGGAAAGCCCATTTTCTCGATGATGCCCAGTTCGAAATCCAGCCGCTCTTGGTATTTTTCGGGCGTCACGGCGTGGGGAATGACCTTGAGCAGATCCTGCAGCCCTGCGTTCGCTTGACGGCGCAACTCCTGCACCTCGTCATCGGCGAATTTGGGCAAAATGGGGTCGCGTTTATAGGCGGCAAAGGCGCAACGGCGCGCAATCTCGACGGTATTTTCCAGGGCCTCGGGCAGATCGGCAAACAGCGCCGCCATTTCCTCGGGTGTTTTCAAATAATGCTGCGGCGTCAGGCGTCTGCGGGGCGCTTGCTGATCCACATAAGCGCCATCCTTGATGCACAACAGCGCATCATGCGCCTCATACATCTTGGCATCCGGGAAATGCACGTCATTGGTGGCGACCAAGGGCAGGTCCATCGCATAGGCCATCTCGACAAACGGGCGTTCAGTCGCCCGCTCCGCCTCGGTCAGCGCGCCCCCCTCGCCGGGATGCCGTTGAAGTTCCACATAAAGACGGCCGGGAAACACCGCGGCCAAACTTTGCATCAAGGCCTGCGCGCGCGTGGTCAACCCGTCGCGGATCAAGCGCCCGACGACGCCATCGGGCCCGCCGGTCAAGCAGATCAGCCCCTCGGCATGTTGGGCCAGATCCTGTGGCGTGACATGGGGCAACTGACCGTCCGTGCGCAAATACAGGCACGAATTGAGCTTCATCAGATTTTCATACCCGGCCTCATCTTGCGCCAGCAGAACCAGCGGCGCGGCGGCGCGCGGCTTGTCACCGACCTGCTCTGGCGGCAACATCACGTCGATCTGACAGCCGACAATGGGCTGAACCCCGGCCCCTTTGGCCAACACCGAAAACTCCAGCGCCGAAAACAGCGCATTGCTGTCGGTCACGGCCACGGCGGGCATTTTTCGCGCTTCACACAGCTTGACCAGCTGCTTCAACGGCAGCGCGCCTTCCAGCAAGGAATACTCGGTATGGACGCGCAGGTGAATGAATCGGGGATCTGACATTGGCCCAGAGTATCCGTCGGGCGCATGGACGCAAGAGAGATCCTATCTTCAACATATCGTTGAAAATGCTTATCCACGCAGTCCAAAGTTCTTGCTTGCGTGAACGCAGTCAGAGTTGTTCACTCAAGGTCGGGATATCAAGGAAAACTCTGCACGCCTTACGCCGCATCGGGCGCAGAGCCTCATCACTGTAAGCGAGATAGCGGCGGATCGACGCATGACCGAGATTAGCTTTGTTCTCAACGGATCGGCCATAGAGGTCGCAGATCAGCCGCCAACGCGCACCCTGCTCGACTGGCTGCGCGAGGATCAGGGCCTGAAAGGCACCAAGGAAGGCTGCAATGAGGGCGACTGCGGCGCCTGTACCGTGATGGTTTCCGACCAGAACGGCACGCGCGCCTTGAATGCCTGCATCCTGTTTCTGCCGCAGCTTCAGGGCAAGGCGGTGCGCACTGTCGAAGGCTTGCGCGACCTTGACGGCGCGCTCCACCCCGTTCAGCAAGCGATGGTCGAGCATCACGGCAGCCAGTGCGGCTTTTGTACGCCGGGCTTTGTGGTGTCGATGGCCGTCGGACACCTGAACGGCGAAACCGATCACGACACGCATCTGGCAGGCAATCTGTGCCGCTGCACCGGCTACGCCCCGATCATCCGCGCCGCCGAAGCCGCCGAGTCCGCCCCGGTTCCCGCGTGGTTGAAAGACCAGACCTCCCCCGAATTCATCTTGCCAAAAATACTCAAAAATTCTGACGTCAGCCTCCCGCGCAGCGCCGATGATCTGGCGACATGGTATGCCGCCAATCCAGATGGGCGCTTGATCGCCGGCGCCACCGATGTCGGGCTTTGGGTCACCAAACAGCTGCGCGACCTCGATAAAGTCGCCTTCATCTCCGGCGTTGAGGATCTGCGCGGCATCACCGTCTCTGACACCGAAATCCGCATCGGCGCGGTGGCGACTTTGGCCGAAATCATGCCCGCCATCGCCCCCTATCACCCGGATTTCGCCGAAATGATCCGCCGTTACGGCTCGGCTCAGGTGCGGGCGGCGGCGACCTTGGGCGGCAACATCGCCAATGGTTCGCCGATCGGCGATGGCCCTCCGGCGTTGATCGCGCTGGGGGCAACCTTGCATCTGCGCAAGGGCGACACGCGGCGCTCCCTCCCGATCGAGGATTTCTTCATCGACTACGGCAAGCAAGACCGCGCGCCGGGTGAATTTGTCGAGGCGGTCAGCATCCCGCGCCAGCCCGACCGGCTGAAATGCTACAAGATTTCCAAGCGGTTCGATCAGGATATCTCGGCGCTCTGCGGTTGTTTCAACATCACCGTCACGGACGGCACCGTGACCGATGCCCGCATTGCCTTTGGCGGCATGGCCGGCACCCCCAAACGCGCCAGCGCTGTCGAGGCCGCCTTGCTGGGCAAGCCCTGGACGCAAGACACGGTGCAAGCCGCCCTGCCCGCCTTTGCCCAGGATTTCACGCCGATGTCGGATATGCGCGCCTCGGCAGAGTACCGCATGACCAGCGCGCGCAATCTGCTGGTGCGCTATATCCTTGAGGATCAGGGGTTCGAGACTCGCGTTCTGGAGGTTGAGGCATGAGCGTTCACAAATCCCTGCCCCATGATGCCGCACCCCTGCATGTGACCGGCGAGGCGCGCTATGTCGATGACATTCCCACACCCTCGGGCACGCTGCATCTGGCGTTTGGACTGTCGGAGATCGCGCATGGCACGATCACCGCGCTGGACCTGAGCGCCGTGCGCGCCGCCCCCGGCGTGGTCGCGGTGCTGATCGCCGAGGATATCGGTGACGCCGATTGCAGCCCGTCGAACCATGACGAGCCATTGTTGGCACAGGGCGAGGTGCATTACGTTGGCCAGCCCGTGTATCTGGTGGTCGCCACCTCGCATCTGGCGGCGCGAAAAGCCGCGCGTCTGGGCAAGGTCAGCTATGAGGAAAAACCGGCGATCCTGACCATCGAGGATGCGATGGCCGCCGACAGCCGGTTCGAGGACGGCCCGCGCATCTGGGCACGCGGTGATGCCGACGCGGCAATCAAGCGTGCGGCGCAGCAGATCGAAGGACGCCTCGAAATGGGCGGCCAGGAGCATTTCTACCTCGAAGGGCAAGCCGCGCTGGTGCTCCCGCAAGAGGGCGGCGACATGCATGTGATCAGCTCCACCCAGCACCCGACCGAAATTCAGCACAAGGTCGCCGAGGCAATCGGCGCGCCGATGCACGCGGTTCGGGTGGAAACGCGGCGCATGGGCGGCGGCTTTGGCGGCAAGGAAAGTCAGGGCAATCATCTGGCGGTCGCCTGTGCTCTGGCCGCGAAACGGACCGGCAAGCCGTGCAAGATGCGCTATGACCGCGACGACGATATGGTGATCACCGGCAAACGCCATGATTTCCGCATTGATTACCGCGTGGGCGTCGATCCCGAGGGTCGGATCGAGGGGATCGAGTTCCTTCACTATACCCGCGCGGGCTGGTCGATGGACCTGACCTTGCCGGTTGCCGATCGGGCGATGTTGCACGCGGATAACGCGTATTTCCTGCCCAATGTGCGCATCGAGAGCCACCGTTTGCGCACCAATATGTGCTCGGCCACGGCATTTCGCGGGTTTGGTGGTCCGCAGGGGATGCTGGGCATCGAGCGGGTGATGGATCATATCGCGCATACCTTGGGCCTTGATCCGCTGGCGGTACGCCGCGCGAATTATTACCGCGCCACCACGCCGGCGAAAAGCGGTGCCGGAACGGCCAAACGGTTTGGCGGCGCGCATAGCCCCAAGGCACCGACAGACAGCGGCCCGCAGACCACGCCTTATGGCCAGGTGGTCGAGGATTTCATCCTGCATGACCTGACCGACCGGCTGGCCGAAAGCGCCGGTTACGCCGCCCGACGCGCCGCGGTGGACGACTGGAACGCCGAGAACCCGATCTTGAAAAAGGGTCTCGCGCTGACCCCGGTGAAATTCGGCATCAGTTTCACGCTGACCCACCTCAATCAGGCGGGGGCGTTGGTGCATGTCTATCAGGACGGCTCGATTCATCTGAACCACGGCGGCACGGAAATGGGTCAGGGCCTGTTCCAGAAACTCGCGCAGGTGGCAGCATCGAGTTTCGGCGTGGGGTTGGAGGCGATCAAGATCACCGCCACCGACACCGCCAAAGTGCCCAACACCTCGGCGACGGCGGCCTCCTCGGGGTCTGACCTGAACGGCATGGCGGTCAAGGCCGCCAGCGACACGATCCGCGACCGGATGGCGGATTTTCTGGCCGAGTTGCACCAGACCACCGCCGACGCTGTGCGGTTTGCCGAGGGGCGGGTGACTGTCAAGGACGCCGATTACAGCTTTGCCGAGGTCGCCACCCTTGCCTATACAGCGCGCGTCAGCCTGTCCTCGACCGGGTTCTATGCGACGCCCAAACTCGCCTGGGACCGGATCAAAGGCGACGGGCGGCCATTTCTGTATTTCGCCTATGGGGCCGCCGTGTCCGAGGTGGTTCTTGACACCTTGACCGGCGAATCGCGGATCTTGCGCACCGATATCTTGCACGACTGCGGCAACAGCCTGAACCCGGCGCTGGATATTGGCCAGATCGAGGGCGGCTTTGTGCAGGGTGCCGGTTGGCTGACCACCGAGGAACTGGTCTGGGACGGCAAGGGCCGTTTGCGCACCCACGCGCCCTCGACCTACAAGATTCCGGCCTGTGGCGACCGCCCGCGGGTGTTCAACGTGGCCCTTTGGGGGGCCGAAAACCCCGAGGACACGATCCACAAATCCAAGGCCGTGGGCGAGCCGCCCTTCATGCACGGCAATTCGGTGTTTCTGGCGTTGTCGGATGCCGTGGCGGCCTGTGGCGATGGGTCGCTTTATGCCAACCTCGACGCCCCCGCCACGCCCGAGCGTTTGCTGGCCGCTGTCGATCGCCAGCGGGGCGGCCATGTTTGACCGCGCCGCCCTGGAGGCCGCCGTCAAGGCGCATGGCTGCGTGGTGCGCGTGGTGATCTGCGCGCATCAAGGCTCATCCCCGCGCGAGGCGGGCGCAGCGATGCTGGTCTGGGCCGATGTCAGCGACGCGGGCGGCCAGTCCGGCACCATCGGCGGCGGCACGTTGGAATACGAGGCGAGCCTGAAAGCGCGCGCCTTGCTGCAAGGGGGGGGCGGCGCAGGTTGACCGTATCGCGCTTGGCCCCAATCTTGGCCAATGTTGCGGCGGTGCCGTGACCTTGGCCTATGAACCCATCGACGCCGACACATTGGCGACCATTCCCCATGACGGTCTGTTCCTGCGCCCCCTCGCCCGCGATGCCGCGCCCGAGATGCCCTTGGCCTTGCGCCGCGCGCTGAAAGCGGCCCGCAATGAAGGGATCACCGGCACGCGGTTTGTGCAGGGCTGGCTGGCGGAGCCCGTCGCGCCACCGACCCGCGCGCTCTGGGTGTGGGGCGCGGGCCATGTCGGGCGCGCGATTGTCGCCACGCTGGCCCCCTTGCCTGATCTGTCGATCACCTGGATCGACACGGCGCGCAACCGCTTCCCCGACACCATCCCCGACGGCGTGACGATGCGCATTGCCGAGAACCCGGCACCGCTGATGGCCGAGGCCCCGAAAACCGCCGAACATCTGATCCTGACCTACTCGCACGCGCTTGATCTCGACCTGTGCCACCGCAGCCTTGTGCAGGGCTTTGCCCGCTGCGGGTTGATCGGCTCGGCCTCGAAATGGGCGCGGTTTCGCAACCGATTGCGAGGGTTGGGCCACGCGCCCGCCGATATCGACCGCATAGACTGCCCGATTGGTGACCCGGCGCTGGGAAAACACCCGCAGGCCATTGCCATTTCCGTCGCCGCAGTGATCCTGTCGCAGCCCGGCACCGCCCGCCTCAGGGAGATCGTTTGATGAACCAACCCTTGTTATCCATCCAGAACCTGACCAAAGCCTACCCCGGCGTTGTCGCCAACAGCAATGTAAGCTTTGATATCGGCGAGGGCGAAGTCCATGCCCTGCTCGGCGAGAATGGCGCGGGAAAATCGACACTGGTCAAGGCGATCTACGGGCTGGTGCGGCCCAACTCAGGGCAGATGCTCTGGCGGGGCCAGCCTTATGCGCCGGGCGCGCCGCCTCAAGCCCGCGCCACGGGGGTGGCGATGGTGTTCCAGCATTTCAGCCTGTTCGACGCGATGGATGTGGCCGAGAATGTCGCCTTGGGCATGGACAACCCGCCGCCCATCCGCGAATTGGCGGCGCGCATCACCGAGGTCTCGCAGAATTATGGCCTGCCGCTGGACCCGGGTCGCATGGTGGGCGACCTGTCAGCGGGCGAGCGCCAGCGCGTCGAGATCATCCGCTGCTTGCTGCAAAACCCGCAACTGCTGATCATGGACGAGCCGACCTCGGTGCTGACGCCGCAGGAGGTGGATATCCTGTTCAAGACCCTGCGCCAGTTGCGGTCCGAGGGGAAATCCATCCTGTATATTTCGCATAAACTCGAAGAAATCAGGTCGCTGTGCGAAAACGCCACGGTGTTGCGGCTTGGCAAGGTTGTGGGCCGGGCCGACCCGCGTGAAGAAAGCGCACGCTCGCTGGCCGAGATGATGGTCGGGCAAGTGCTGCATCAACCGTCTCGCGATGCGGTCGATCCCGGTGAAACGCTGCTGCAACTGACCAACCTGTCGCTGGCGCCGCAATCGGCCTTTGGCACATCGTTGAAAAACATCACCATGACGGTGCGCGCGGGCGAAGTGCTGGGCATCGGCGGGGTCGCGGGCAACGGGCAGGATGAACTGCTGTCGGCGCTCTCGGGCGAGGTGCGCTCTGACCGCGACGCGATCCGCATGGCCGGAGAACCCGTCGGCCACTTCGGCCCGACCGCCCGGCGCGCGCTGGGGCTGTTGTGCGCCCCCGAAGAACGGCTTGGACACGCCGCCGCCCCCGATATGAGCCTGACGGAAAACGCGTTGCTCACCGGGGCCTGGCGCGAAAAGCTGGTCCGTCGCGGGTTCGTCAACTGGGGCAAGGCGCGCGGTTTTGCCGAGCAGGTGATCGAACGGTTCGACGTCCGCACCCCCGGTCCGCATGTCGTCGCACGCGCCTTGTCGGGCGGCAATTTGCAGAAATTCGTCATTGGCCGCGAGATCCTGCAGCGCCCGTCGGTGCTGGTGGTGAACCAGCCGACCTGGGGGGTTGATGCCTCGGCGGCGGCGGCGATCCGGCAGGCGTTGCTGGATCTGGCGCAAGCCGGGGCTGCGGTGGTCGTGATCAGCCAGGACCTTGATGAACTCCTCGAAGTCGCGGATCAATTTGCCGCGCTGAACGCCGGGAAACTGAGCGCGCCGCGCCCGGTGCAAGGGCTGACCATGGACCAGATCGGCCTGATGTTGGGCGGAGCGGAAGGAGACAGCAATGTTGCGGCTTGAGAAACGCCCGATGCCCTCGCAGGCATGGAATTACGCCACGCCGGTCGTGGCGGTTTTCCTGACGATGATCGCTGGCGGACTCCTGTTCCTCGCACTGGGCAAGAACCCGTTCGAGGCGATCAAGCTGATTTTCTGGGATCCGCTGTTCTCGGAACAATTCGCCGCCTATTCGCGCCCGCAACTGCTGGTCAAGGCCGGGCCCTTGATCCTGATCGCCGTGGGTCTGTCGATCGGCTTTCGCGCGGGGATCTGGAATATCGGCGCCGAGGGGCAATACATCATCGGCGCGCTGTGCGCGACCGCGACGGCGCTGTATTTCTACCCGGCGGAGCTGTGGATCGTCTTTCCCTTGATGATCATCGCGGGGGCTCTGGGCGGATGGGCCTGGGCGATGATCCCGGCGATTCTGAAAACGCGCTTCAACACCAACGAAATCCTTGTGTCGCTGCTGCTGGTCTATGTGGCCGAAAAGCTGCTGGCCGCCGCCGCGACCGGGTTCATGCGAAACCCTGAGGGCTCGGGCTTTCCCGGATCGCGCAACATCTTCAACTATGCCGCCGCCTCGAACCAGGAATTGTTCGCCAACACCGGCCTGCATTGGGGCGGGGTCACGGCGCTGATTGCGGTGCTGTTTGCCTATGTCTTGCTGCAACGCCACATCCTTGGCTTTCATGTGCAACTGGCCGGGCAAGCACCGCGCGCCGCCAAATTCGCAGGCGTTGCGCCATCCCGACTGGTGCTGCTGTGCATGGGAATCTCGGGTGGCATGGCCGGGCTGGCCGGCATGTTCGAGGTCGCGGGCCCGGCGCGGCTGATCACCATCGATTTCAACTCGGGCTATGGATTCACCGCGATCATCGTTGCGTTTCTGGGTCGTTTGCACCCGGTGGGCATCGTGTTGGCGGGGTTGCTTCTGGCGCTGACCTATATCGGCGGTGAGTTGGCGCAATTCATGCTGAATTTGCCGTCCTCGGCGATCCAGGTGTTCCAGGGCATGTTGTTGTTCTTCCTGCTCGCCCTCGATGTCCTGTCGAATTATCGCATCCGGTTGGACTTTGGCAACCGCAGCAAGGAGGCCGTGTGATGGACCTTTCCTCAATCAACCCTGTCGTGCTGATCGCCTCGCTGATGGTTGCGGCAACGCCGATCCTGTTGGCGGCGCTCGGCGAACTGGTGGTCGAGAAATCGGGCGTTCTGAACCTTGGTGTCGAGGGCATGATGATCGTCGGCGCGGTCTCTGGATTCGCCGCGACAATCATCACGCAAAACCCGTATCTGGGGATGGTGGCGGCGGTTGTCGCGGGGGCGCTGGTGTCGCTGATCTTTGCGGTGCTCACGCAGATCCTGATGGCCAATCAGGTCGCCTCGGGTCTGGCGCTGACGTTGTTCGGCCTGGGACTGTCGGCGCTGGTCGGGCAAAGCTATGTCGGGGTCGTGCCGCCCCGCACGCCAAAGATCGACTTCGGCTTTCTCAGCGACCTGCCGGTGGTCGGTCGCATGGTCTTTGGCCATGACATTCTGGTTTACATCTCGCTGCTGCTGGTGGCCGCGACGTGGTATTGGCTGAACAAGACACGCGGTGGCCGGGTGTTGCGCGCGGTGGGTGAAAACCACGACAGCGCCCATGCCTTGGGCTACAAGGTCAAGCGCGTGCGCATTCTGGCGATCATGTTCGGCGGCGCCTGTGCAGGTCTGGGCGGCGCGTATCTCAGCCTTGTGCGGGTGCCGCAATGGACCGAGGGCATGACGGCCGGTGCGGGCTGGATCGCGCTGGCGCTGGTGGTGTTTGCCTCATGGCGGCCGTGGCGCGTTCTGGCCGGGGCGTATCTGTTCGGCGGAATCATGGTCTTGCAGTTGAATTTGCAAGCGGCGGGCTTCCGTATCCCGGTAGAATATCTATCAATGTCCCCGTATTTGATCACTATCCTGGTTCTCGTTGTCATGTCATCGAATTCGAGGACGCAGTTCACTGTCGGCTCCGGGATCTCTGGGCCGATCGTTCCACGCCGCCGGGTAAACCGGCCGTAACCAAGGGCGAATGCCCGTCACACTAGGGAGTGTATCCATGAAACGTAGAACCCTTCTGGCCTCGTCGGCCATGGCCTTTGGCCTTGCCGCAACGCTGGGCACCGCCGCTTTGGCACAAGACCCGATGAAAGTCGGCTTCATCTATGTCGGCCCGGTCGGTGACTTTGGCTGGACCACCGCGCATGACGTGGCCCGCCAGGCCGCGCAAGAGCATTTTGGCGATGCCATCGAGACCGTTTTTGTCGAAAGCGTCCCCGAGGGGGCGGATTTCGGGCCGCGTCATGACGCAGATGGCGCTGTCCGGCGTTGACATGATCTTCGCCACCTCGTTCGGCTACGGCCCCGAGATCAACGCCGTTGCGCAACGCTTCCCCGATATCGCCTTCGAGCACGCAACCGGCTATCTGCAAGAGGCCCCGAACGTCTCGTTGTATAACGCGCGCTTCTATGAAGGCCGCGCCGTCATCGGCCATATCGCGGGCCGCATGACCGAATCGAACGTGATCGGCTATATTGCGTCCTTCCCGATCCCCGAAGTGATCATGGGCATCAACGCCGCCTATCTTGCAGCGCGCGCGGCCAACCCGGATGTGCAATTCCGCGTCGTCTGGGCCTTCTCGTGGTTCGACCCGGCACAAGAGGCCGCCGCCGCCGAGGCCCTGATCGAGCAAGGCGCCGACATCATCATGCAGCACACCGACTCGACCGCGCCACTGACCGTCGCGCAGCAGCATGGCGCGCTGGCCTTTGGTCAGGCGTCGGACATGTCGTCCTTTGCGCCCGACGTGCACCTGACCGCCATCGAAGACAACTGGGCACCCTATTACATCAGCCGCATTCAGGCGCGGCTTGACGGCACCTGGGCGGCTGAAAACGTCTGGCTGGGTATCGGCGACGGCGAAGTCGTGCTGTCCCCATTCAGCGACCGCATCCCCGCCGACGTACAGGCCGAAGCCAATGCGATGATTGCCGCCATTTCGGATGGCTCGTTCCACCCGTTCACGGGCCCGATCAACCGTCAGGACGGCACGCCTTGGTTGGCCGAGGGTGAAACCGCGCCCGATGGCGATTTGTTGGGCATGAGCTTCTATGTTGAGGGCATGACCGGCGATATCCCGAACTGATCTTTGCCACAGTCGTGAAACGGGGCGGTCCGAAGGCTCGGGCCGCCCTTTTTTGTCTCTGGTCGTCGGGGCCTTACGCCGCCAACCCGTCCCAGATTTCCAGCGCGCGCCCGGCGTTCATCACCACCGGGCCACCACCCATCTGGATCGCCATCGCCAGCACATCGCAGAATTCCTCGCGCGTGCAGCCCAGCTTTTGCAGCAGATCCGCATGGTAGCCGACGCAATCGTCACAGCCCTGAACCACGGCGATCCCGATCGCCACATATTCCTTTTCCTTGACGCTGATTGCCTCCGCGGCCTTGACCGCCGCCCCAAGTTGCCCAAACGCTTTCATCGGCGCGTTGACGGCCTTGATAAGCGCGCGCGACCGGTCTTTGGTGCGCTCCAGCTCTGCCCGAGGATCCATGATATTCCCTTTCTCGAATGTCTGTTCTCGCGACAGATCGCACAGCCAGCCGCGAGCGGCCTTGATATGGGTCAAGTCAGCGTGGCGCGCGGCGGGTGATCAGCATCAGGTTGTTGGCGGGCATCGCGACAAGATCGACCACCTCCAGGCCCGCATCACACAGCACGCCCTGAACCCACTCGATCTCCTTGTAACCGATGTCGGGGTCTTGGGCGCGCAGGCTGGCGTCAAAGCGCGCGTCGCCCTCCGAGACCAGAACGCCACCTTGCCGAAACGGACCATAGAGGCAGAACACACCGCCGTCGGCCAGCGCCTTGGGGACCTCTTGCAACAAGACCAAAGCCTCGGCGGTGGAGATCAGGTGCAAGAGATTGGTCAGGCACATGGCGTTCCACACCTCGAACTTGCGCGCCCAGCCGGGCGTGCACGCGTCCAGCCGGATGGGGGCGGCGACGTTCGCAATGCCCTCGACCCAGGCCATGATCGACGCCAACGCCTCTGGGTTCGCGTCGCTGGGCTGCCACCCCAGCCCCGGAAACCGGCGCGCAAATTCGGCGATATGCTGCCCGGTGCCGCTGGCAAGTTCCAAGGCGCGCCCGGATTCGGGCAACACGCGCTGCAACACCGCCAGAATCGGTGCCAGATTGCGCGCCGCCGAGGGGGCGTGGCGGCGCGCGCCCTCACGCGGCGCGCTGCTATCTGGCAGGGTCAGGTTCCTCATCACCGGAACCGCGCGGGCGAGAGTGCCTGAACCACCGCGGCCGACAGCCCTGAGGCCGGACCACCCAGCGTTTCCGCCAAAACCCGCGCCGCGCCGGGAGCCGACAGGAACCCCTGCCCGCCCTGCCCGGCGCACCAGACAAAGCCGGGGTCGCGCGGATCGGGGCCAAGAACCAGGGTTCGGTCAGGCGCAAAACTGCGCAACCCCGCCCACGAGGTTTCAACCCGGATGACCGGCTCGATCATCATCTCTTCATAGCGCGCCAACCCTTCGGCCAGCACCATGTCATCGCTATAAGCGTCATGCGGCTCCATTGGGTCCTCCTCGGCCGGCGAGATCAGCAATTTGCCCGCCTCGGGCTTGGCATACCAGGTTTCACCCGCGCCAATCACCATCGGCCAACCCGAGACATCGCGCCCACCGGGCGGCGGGATTTGCGCAATCGAGCGACGGTAGGGCGTGATGCCAATCGGCGCGATCCCGGCCATCCGCGCCACGCCATCCGCCCAGGCGCCCGCCGCATTGATGACGCGGCGCGCAGTCAGCGTTTCGCCCTTGAGCGTTGCCCGCCAGCCCCCGGCCACGCGCTCCATTGCCTGCACCGGCGCCTTGGTGCGGATCTCGCCGCCATTGGCGCGGATCATGCGCGCGTAGGTTTGCATCAACAGATCGGTGTCGATGTTCTTGGCGCTGTCGGTATAGGCGGCCAAGGCCACCGCTTCGGGGTCGAGGATGGGAAACCGGTCCAGCGCCTCGGCCTTGGGGATCACCGCCAACCGCAACGCCTGAACATCGGCGTCGAACGCCACGCGATCCTGCGCCCGGCCGACGACCATGAAGCCGCGCGGGCTCATCACCCCCAACGCCTCGAGATCCGCCCCGCTGGCGCGCGCCACCGCGACCGTGGCGGGCGCGCCGTAATCCGCCTCATACAGCGCCGCAGAGCGTCCGGACGTGTGATAGCCAAGGCTCGCCTCGCTCTCGACCACCAACACCCGGCCCAAGGCCGAGACCCGTGCCCCCGCCGACAACCCGGCGATTCCGCCGCCAATGATCAAGAAATCCAGCATCAGCCCTCGCCTTTTCGCGAAGGGTGGCAGAGGATGCGCGCAAGTACAAGGAGACCCGCGTGACCCTGTTGTTTCTTTCCGCCCTCGCAACGTTTTCAGCCCTCGTATTCTGGGTCAGACACGCAGGAATTGACGGCCAGGACCCAAAAGCCAGCGCGTTCAAGACCGCCAGCACCGCCGCGCTGGTGGTGTTGGGCGCGGTCACCGGCGCGCCGGGCCTGATTGTCGCGGGCCTCGCCTTGGGGTCGGTGGGCGACTATGCCCTGTCGCGCGACGGCAAGCCGTCATTCCTGATCGGTATGGCGGCCTTTGCCTTGGGGCATCTGGCCTATGCCGTTGCTTTTGCGCGCAATTCCACGGTGGATGTGTCAGTCTTGCCGCTGGCATTCTGGTTGACCCTGGCGCTGATGACCGCGCTGACCTTGCTGACGGCGCTGTGGATCGCACCCAAGGCCGGAGGGCTGGCCTGGCCGGTACGCGGTTATGCGCTGGTTATCGGGGCGATGGCTTTGGCGGCAACGCTCATGCCCGAAACCCCGGGTCGCGCGATCACGCAAATCGGCGTTGCGCTGTTCGTCGCCTCCGACCTGATCCTTGCGATCCGCCTGTTTGTGCTGCGCGATCGGGCGCTGCGCCTGTTCGCGGCGCGCGCGCTTTGGCCTTTGTACTGGCTCGGTCAGGCGCTGATCTTGTGGGGCTCTTACGCCTGACGCAATTCGCCGTCCAACGCGCCTTGCAGCGCGGCGCGCGGGGTCGTCACGGGATCGAGCGCGGCAAAGTGCTTCAGGCGCGCGTCCAGCATTTCGGCAAGGGGCTGCGCCGACAGGGCGGGCGTCATCGGCCAGTGGGCGACAATCGGGCAGCCCTCGAAACGCGGCAGGTCACGCCAGGCACGGCTGCCCACCGCGATCACCACATCCAGACGTGGTGCACCCGGGCCCATCAGGTCGGCAACCGGTTTTGACCAGAGCAAATCCGTGTCACACTCCAACGCCTGCAAATGCTGCATCAAGTCGGCATCCGGCGGCGCGGTTCCCGTCAGCCCGGCGGAAAACACTTCGTATTGCTCCCCGGCGCACGCGCGCAGCAAGGCCTCGGCACACAGCGTCGGCCCGGCATTGTTTGCGCCCAGAAACAGGATATTGCGCACCCGCGGCCCCGGCGCCCCGGTATCGGGAACCCCGCGCCCGCGGCACACATCACCAATCCACCCCGCGTTCAACGCCTCAAGCGCATCCAGAGCGATGGTATACAACAGTGACGTGCCGCGCCGTTGCTGTTGGATCACGCCCGACTCGGTCAGTTGCGCCAGATACCCCGACAGCGTGCTGGGTTTGATCGCGAGACTGGCGCCAATCTCGCCGGCGGGGCACCGGACACGGGTGAGCGCGGATGAGCAGGCGAACAACCTCAAGCCGCTGAGGATGCGCGAGGGCGGCGAAAACGGGGACAAGGTCTCTTTCCATATTTCGCGAATTACGGCAGAGCCGGGCAAACCGCAAGTGCGCAATCCGTTGCCAGCAGCCTCAGACATGCTAGCGTAGCCCCATGAAATCGCGTTACCCAAAGGAGCCACCATGACCCGCACCGCCACGCGCACGATCGGCACAGCGACCGTCACCGTCTTGACCGATGGTGCAACGGATTTCGGACCCGAGCTATTTCCCGGCACCACGCCGGACCATATTTCCGAGTTGTTGGCACAACAGAACGCCACGGCGGTCACCACCAATTTCAACGCGGTTCTGATTCGCAACGCGGGCCGCACGATCCTGTGTGATGCCGGACCGCGCGATCTTTTCGGTCCGACCTGCGGATTTCTGCCCGACGCACTGGCCGAGGCCAAGGTTGCGCCCGACGATATCGATACGCTGTTCGCGACCCACCTGCACCCCGACCATATCGCGGGCATGATCACCGCGCAGGGGCGCGCGGTGTTCCCGAACGCCGAACTGGTGGTGACCGAGGCCGAGGTGGCCTTTTGGGGCGATGAGGCCAGCACCCAGAAACTGCCCGCACCGCTGCCCGATTGGGCCGGTCTGGCGCGCGCGGTTCTGGCGGCGTACGGCGACCGGCTGCGCGTGGTCACGGGCGTGACCGAGATCGCGCCGGGCCTGACCACCCTGCCGCTGGCGGGGCACACGCCGGGGCATGGTGGCTGGCGGTTGGACAATGGTGCAAAGCAATTGATCCATGTCGGCGACATCATCCATGCACCCGTGCTGCAGGCCGCCGACCCCAATATCGCGATTGCGTTCGATCTGGACGCCGACACCGCGCGCAACACCCGCAAACGCATCCTTGACGAGGTTGCCACGGATGGCGCGCTGTTCACCGGCGGGCATTTCCTGCACCCGGCCTTTCACAAGGCCGTTCGCGATGGCACCGGCTATCGGCTTGTGCGGCCTTGATCGTCTAGCGCATCCGGGGGCATCACCGGGATGCCCCCGCACGGCCATCAGCCGCGCACTGCCTCGATCATGCGCAACACATTCTCGGGCTTCGCGTCTGGCGTGATGCCGTGGCCGAGGTTGAAGATATGCGGGCCATTGCCGAAGGTCTTGACGATGCGCTTGGTCTCGGTGACCAGTTCCGCGCCGCCCTCGACCATGTATTTGGGCGCAAGATTGCCCTGCACGCAGCCATCCACCTGCACATGTGCCGCCGCCCAATCCGCACTCACCGAATTGTCCAGCGCCACGCAATCCGCACCCGTCGCCTTGGCGAACCCGATGTAGCGGTCACCCGCCTCGCGCGGGAAGGCGATGATCGGGATGCCCGGGTGCCGCGCCTTGAGGGCGGCGATGATCGTCGCCGTGGGTTGCAGGGCGAAATCGTCGAAATCCGCGCCTTTGAGGCTGCCCGCCCAGCTGTCGAACAGTTTCACAACCTCGGCCCCGGCGCTGATCTGCGCCGAGAGATATTCGATGGTCGCGTCGGTCAGCGCGTCGATCAGCATCGAGAACCCTTCGCGATCCGCCTGCATGAAGGCGTGCGCGGGGCCTTGATCCTTGGTGCCGCGCCCGGCGGTCATGTAGGTGGCAACCGTCCAGGGCGCGCCGGCAAAGCCGATCAACGTCGTGTCGCGCGGCAACTCGCGGGTCAGGATGCGCAGGGTTTCGTAGATCGGCGACAGAACCTCATGCACATCTTGCGCGGGTTTGAGGGCCGCGACCTGCGCGCGGCTGGTCACCGTGCTCATGCGCGGGCCTTCGCCCTCGGCAAACCACAGCTTCGCGCCAAGCGCCTGACCGATCAGCAGAATATCCGCAAACAGAATTGCCGCATCGAACTGGAACCGGCGCAAAGGCTGAAGGGTCACTTCGGCGGCCAACTCCGGCGTGTAGCACAGCGACAGGAAATCGCCGGCCTGCGCACGGGTCGCCTTGTACTCGGGCAGGTAGCGCCCCGCCTGCCGCATCATCCAGATCGGCGGCACGGCCTGTTTTTCACCGGCCAAAGCCCGCAGGATCGTTTTGGTCGGGGCGTTCGGGGCTTGGGCGGTCTGGGTCACGGTGGTTCTCCTGTTTTCGCGTTGCCCGTCGATGGGACGGGCGCGCCCAGTTGTCAAGCCGAACGGAGGGCAGCACGCGCCGATGCCGCGTTGTTCAGTTGCCCGCCGCGTCAATGGCCTCGCCCACCGCACGCGCGAAATAGACGGATAGCTCTTGTGTCGGCACATAGTTCTGCGCGGAAAACTCGATCCAGCCGTGACTGACGCGCTGCTGACCCGGCAAGCACAGGAACACGAAATCCCATGGGCCCTCGGCCTCGACCACCAGGGTGAATTGCGCGATCGGCCCACGCCAGCCTGCACCGGTTGTCAGGATGTAATCGACCTCGCTGGACAAAAAGGTCGAATACCCCACCAGACCCGTCGCGCCCGCCAGTTGTGCGCGCATCGCCTCCTCGATCTGGGGTTCGGGGCAATATTGCGCGCGTTGGGCGGCGATCCGGTCGCGATGTTCGTCCCAGAAATCGACAAGCGTGTCGGGAATGACGGCGGGCTCTTGATCTGCCGGGAACCACGAGTCGAGCGAACTGGCCGCCACCGGCGCATAGCGGTGCGCGACGACAACATCGGTTTGCGCCGGAAACAGCTGCTCGCGCCAATAGGTCGACTGGATCTCCCAGCGCGGGCGGCCCTGCGCATTCAGGAATCCCTGGGCGGTCAGCGCCTCGATCTGTGCCGGAGTCCAGGATCGCCGCGCCAGGTCATAGATATCCCAATTGTGCACCGCGACCGCCTGCACACCGATCGCCTCGAACGCGTCGGTGCGATCCCTGCCGTCCAGCGTGATCCGGTGCTCTGGCGTCATCGTCACCGAGGCCCCATCGACCTGCGTTTGAAAGCCGACGTAATCCATGCGCCCGGAATGCGGCAGATCGTAGCCCTCGAACCAGCCGTCGCCACCCACCGCCGGCAAGGGAAACGCGACGATCAACGTGACATCGCGGTCTGTCTCATTGCGAAACACATAGCGCACATCAATCAGATGCGGCGTGATCCGCAAGTTCTCGCGGGCCATGCGCACGACATCCGTGCTGCGCAATTCCAGGCCGCCAACGCCGAACCCGGCAACCGAATCATTGGCCCGCGCGGCACTGATCGGCAAAGTCAAAACGCTCAGACACGCGGCGAAAATCAGCGAAAAACCCGGTGAAATGGTCATGGTGAACCCTCCGATTTGGTCGGCTCTGATCCGCCGCCAACCCTTGAATTTTGCGCCCTGCCACATGCGCGCGCCATGACACGGGTCAAGACCGCGGCTTGCACCGTGCTGGATCGTGATCTTTTTCGGGGCTTTATGGACGCGCGCGCAGCACTGGGCTATATCCGGAGTCACGGTCTTTCTCCGCGTCAGGTGCCCCGCATGTCACAGCCTTCTTCCTCGACTGTTGAGCCATGGCGCCTTTCGGTCGCGCCGATGATGGACTGGACCGATTCGACCTGCCGCCAATTTCACCGTCATCTGAGCCGTCACACGCTGCTGTACACCGAGATGGTGACCTCGGCCGCATTGGTCCGGGGCAACGCGCGCCACCTGCTGCGTTTTGATCCCGTGGAGCACCCCGTCGCGCTGCAATTGGGCGGGTCCGACCCTGTGGAACTGGGTCAGGCCGCGCGGATGGGCGCGGATGAGGGGTATGCCGAGGTCAATCTCAACGTCGGTTGCCCGTCGGATCGGGTGCAATCGGGCTGCTTTGGCGCGGTCTTGATGAAAACCCCGGATCTGGTGGGCGACTGCCTGTCGGCGATGCGCGCGGCCACCGGGGCCGATGCCGAGATCACCGTGAAATGTCGCCTGGGCGTCGATGATCAGGACCCGGAAACCGCCCTGCCCGCCTTGCTTGAGGCCGCGCGCGCCGCGGGTGTCACGCGGGTCATCATCCACGCGCGCAAAGCGTGGTTGCAGGGTCTCTCGCCCAAGGAGAACCGCGAGGTGCCGCCGCTCGATTATGATCTGGCGGCGCGCATGATCACGGCCTACCCGGACCTGACGATTTGCGTGAACGGCGGCGTCGCCACGTTGGATCAGGCCGAGGATTTGCTGGCGCGCGGCTTTGCGGGCGTGATGGTCGGCCGCGCCGCCTATCATGCGCCGGTCGATATTCTGGCCAGCGCGGATCGCCGGATTTTCGGCCAAACCACCGCTGATGCCGACCCGGTCGATGTGGCATTTGCCATGCGCCCGGTGATTGCCGCGCATCTGGCGCGCGGTGGCCGGTTGATCGGGGCGACGCGGCATATTCTGGGCCTGTTCGCGGGCAAACCCGGGGCGCGGGCCTGGCGGCGTGCCTTGTCGGAAATGCCCAATGGCACGATGGATGATTTTGACGGGCTGTTGAACGGTCTGGTAGAAAGGTACGCCGCATGAAAGCTGGATTTCTGGCCCTTGGCCTCGCCGTGCTCAGCGCCTGTGCCCCCGTCGGGCAGGCGCAACGGCTTGATGCAAGCGGCGTCGCCACGGCGCCGATTGCCGCCTTTCGTCCGGGAACGCCGCGGCCACTTCCCGCCAGCCGCCCGAATGCCGAAATGGTGCGCGACTTTCTGGAATTGGGCTTTGCCATGGAAAGCGGCCGCACCATAGAACGATTTTCGCGCTTTGACGGACCGGTTCGGGTGGTGACGCGCGGGCCGGCACCGGTGCAGGCGCTGGCCGACCTCGACCGGCTGATCGCGCGTTTGCGTAGCGAGGCCGGGATCGACATCGCGCGCGATGCGCAAAGCGCCGAGGGTGAAAACACCATCACCGTCGAATTCATGCAACGCCGCCAGATGCAGGCCGTGGTGCCCTCGGCCGCCTGTTTCGTCGTGCCCAACGTCAGCACATGGTCCGAATTTGTCGCCAATCGGCGCAGCCCGACCATCGACTGGACCCAAGTCGTCACCCGGACACGCGCCGCCGTGTTTGTACCGACCGACACCACGCCACAGGAAATCCGCGACTGCCTGCACGAAGAAATCGGCCAGGCGCTCGGCCCGTTGAACGACCTGTTCCGCCTGACCGACAGTGTCTTCAATGACGACAACTTCCAGACCACCTTGACCGGGTTCGACATGTTGTTGCTGCGGGTCTGGTATGCGCCCGAATTGCAGCCCGGCATGACCCGGGACCAGGTCACCGCCCGCCTGCCGACGCTTTTCAATCGCTTGAACCCCGCCGGCCGCCAACACGCCGGCCGCAATGCCGGCATCACGCCGCGTGCCTGGCAACAGGCCATCGAACAGGCACTGGCATCCAGCGGCGGCGTCGCCGAGCGTCGGGCCGGAGCGGCACGGGCCTTGTCGCTGGCGCGCGCGCAAAACTGGACCGACACCCGCCTCGCCCTCAGCCTCATGTTGAGCGCCCGCCTGGCCCCGCGCGACGACGGCGAAGCTGCCTTGTCGGCGCTGCTGACCTCGGCCGAAATCTACCGCAACACGCCGGGCGGCGAGGTCCATGCGGCGCATATCGACATGCATCTGGCGGTGCAGGCACTGGCCTCTGGGCAATCCGACATGGTGCTCGACCTCACCGCCCGCGCCATGCCCATCGCCGAACGCAGTGAAAACGCGGCCTTTCTGGCGTCGCTTGGCTTTATTCGCGCCGAGGCCCTCGGATTTCAGGGCCGCACCGCCGAGGCCGAGCGCCTGAGGCTCGACTCCCTTCCTGCTGCACGGTATGGCTTCGGCTCTGACGACGCCGCACGCGCGCGGCTTGACGAAATCGCCCGGATCGGCAGCGCCGCACAGCGTCTGGCGCAACTCTGATCCCGGCACTTTTGAGGCATTTATGGTCATTCTTGCAGGCATTCTGATCGGAGCCATCTTGGGCATTGTCTATGTCCGTCGCCGCAACGGCAACGGTTTTGACGTCGCCCAATATGCCGCCGTCTGGGGCATTATCGGTGCCATTCTGGGTGTCGTGGCGACCATCGGGATCGAGCGGCTGATCTGATGTTTCGGCCCTTTCTCGAACAACTGCGCCAACATTCCGTTCCGGTGACCCTGCGCGAATACCTCGGGTTTCTCGAAGCCCTCACGGCCGGACTGGCCCAGTTCGATGCCGAGGGGTTCTATTATCTGGCGCGCACCACAATGGTGAAGGACGAAAAGCACATCGACCGCTTCGACCGCGCCTTTGCCGCGGCGTTCAAGGGCCTCGATACGATCACCCCCGACGCGGTGATCCAATCCATCGACCTGCCCAAGGAATGGCTGGAAAAGCTGGCGGAAAAGCACATGACCGCCGAAGAACGCGCGGAAATCGAGGCATTGGGCGGGTTCGAGAAGCTCATGGAGACGCTCAAAAAGCGTCTGGAAGAGCAAAAAGGCCGCCATCAGGGCGGCAGCAAATGGGTCGGCACGGCGGGCACCAGCCCGTTCGGGGCCTATGGCTACAACCCCGAAGGCGTGCGCATCGGCCAGAAAGAGGGCCGCCATGGCCGCGCCGTGAAGGTCTGGGACAAGCGCGAGTTTCGCAATCTGGACGATTCCGTCGAACTGGGCACGCGCAACATCAAGGTCGCCCTGAAACGCCTGCGCAACTGGGCGCGCGACGGGGCCGAGCAGGAGCTGGACCTCGACGGCACGATCCGCGCCACCGCCGAGCAAGGTTGGCTGGACGTCAAGACCCGGCCCGAGCGGCGCAACGCGGTCAAGGTCCTGCTGTTCTTTGATATCGGCGGCTCGATGGACCCCTATGTCAAGGTCATGGAGGAGTTGTTCAGTGCTGCGCGCATTGAATTCAAACACCTCGAGCACTTCTATTTTCACAATTGCCTGTATGAATACGTCTGGCGCGACAATGCCCGGCGCTGGGATGCCCGCACCTCGACATGGGATATCCTTCGCACCTATGGCGCTGATTACAAATGCATTTTTGTGGGCGACGCCAATATGTCGCCCTATGAGATCGCCTATGTCGGCGGTGCCAACGAACACTGGAACGAGGAATCCGGTGCCACCTGGATGACCCGCGTGCGCGAGCATTGGCCAAACACGCTTTGGATCAACCCGACGCCCGAACACTACTGGCAACACTCGCATTCGATCCGGATGATGTCGGACTTGTTTGACAACCGCATGGTTCCGATGACACTGGACGGCTTGACCAAAGGGATGCGCCTGTTGGGTCGCTAGCGCCGTTCGATTGCCGCGCCGCACCGTGGCTTTGGCGGTTGCCAAGCGGCTTGGAATCATTCTAAAAAGCCAATTGACGTTGCGCAAAACGCTTCACACCTTACCCACGATACGGAGAAACACCATGCACACTGGCTTCAAACTTCCAGAAGTAACCTTCCACACGCGCGTTCGTGACGAAAGCATCGGCGGCTCCAACCCGTTCCGTTGGGAAGACAAGACCACCGCCGACTATTTCGCCGGCAAGCGCGTCGTTCTGTTTTCGCTGCCCGGCGCCTTCACGCCGACCTGCTCGACCTATCAATTGCCGGGGTTCGAAAAAGGGTATGACGAATTCGCCAAGCATGGGATCGACGCGATCTATTGCATGTCGGTCAACGACGCCTTTGTGATGAACAAATGGGCGCAAGACCAAAAGTTGAGCAACGTGCAGGTGATCCCGGATGGCTCGGGCGGCTTCACCCGCCGCCTCGGGATGCTGGTGCACAAGGACAACCTCGGCTTCGGAATGCGTTCGTGGCGCTATGCCGCGGTGGTCAAGGACGGCGTCATCGAAGCTTGGTTCGAAGAGCCCGGCCTGTGCGATAACCACGGTGAAGACCCGTATGGCGTCTCGTCACCCGAAACCGTGCTGAAATGGCTGGCTGAGAACAAAGGCTAACCGATTGCCGGATCACGGGAATTATCGGAATCGAACAACGATGGGCCGCGCTTTGGAAAAAGTGCGGCCCGTTGTATTTTCGGGCAGACCCATGCACAGGATGCAGGGCGGCAGGGCACGGCGATTCTTGCCAGATCACGGCGCTGCGGCTATTGTCCGCTGAAACTGCTCTCAAGGGGGAGAAACCCGATGCGCGACCTCAAGCTGCCCGATCAGCGTCACCCGGAAAAAGCGCACCGCCCCGATCAGCCGCAGCAGCCGAAAAAGCCCGGGTGGATTCGGGTGAAGGCCCCCGGCGGCGAGGCCTATAACGAGACGCGCCGCATCATGCGCGACAATCAACTGACCACGGTTTGCGAGGAGGCCGGCTGTCCGAACGTCGGCGAATGCTGGAGCCAGGGACACGCGACCATGATGATCATGGGCGAGATCTGTACCCGGGGCTGCACATTTTGCAACGTGGCGACGGGCAAGCCGCAGGCGCTCGATGCGTTTGAACCGGGCCGTGTGGCGCATGCCGTGGCGACGCTGGGCCTGAAACATGTGGTGATCACCTCGGTTGACCGCGACGACCTCGAGGACGGTGGGGCCGAGCATTTTGCCCAGACGATTCGCGCCGTGCGCCACCGCGCGCCGGACACCACCATCGAAATCCTGACACCTGATTTCTTGCGCTGCGACGACTCCGCGCTGGAAGCGGTGGTCGAAGCACGGCCCGATGTGTTCAACCACAACCTCGAAACCGTTCCGGGGCTTTACCCTTCGGTGCGACCCGGCGCACGTTACTTTCACTCCTTGCGCTTGTTGCAGCGCGTGAAATCCCTCGACCCCAGCATTTTCACCAAATCCGGCATCATGGTCGGACTTGGCGAAGACCGGCAATCGGTTTTGCAGGTCATGGATGACATGCGCTCGGCCGATGTGGATTTCCTGACGGTTGGCCAATACTTGCAGCCAACGCCGAAACATCATCATGTGGATCGCTTCGTGACGCCCGAAGAATTCGCGGCCTATGAAAAATCTGCCTTTGGCAAAGGGTTCCTGATGGTATCGGCAACCCCGTTGACGCGTTCTTCCTATCACGCAGGGGACGACTTTGCGCGACTGCGCCACGCGCGCGAGAAAAAGCTGGGCCGCGCCTGATCGGCAGCCGCAGCCGATCCGGACAAGGCTCGCCCCAGCCGAGCCGCGTCAATAGATGTACCGGATGTTGTCGGTCCAGTATCGCTCCATGCGCTTGAGGGCGGCATTGATGCGATCCAGTTCATCGCTGTCAATGACACCCTTGCCGATCAACCCCTCGGCATGACGGGCAAACAGGTCGGTCACCACGGCGCGGATGTCCTGCCCGCGTGGCGTCAAACGCACCCGCACCGAACGGCGATCAATCTCGCAGCGGGTGTGGTGCATATAGTCGTTTTCGACCAGTTTCTTGAGGTTGTAGGACACGTTCGAGCCCTGATAATAGCCGCGCGACTTGAGTTCGCCAGCGGTAACCTCGTTGTCGGCGATATTGAACAACAACAACGCCTGAACCGCGTTGATATCGAGCACCGACAACCGCTCGAATTCATCCTTGATGACATCCAGCAACAGTCTGTGCAGACGTTCAACCAAGGACAAGCTGTCGAGGTAACGCGGGAGCAATTCGATATTTGTGGCCCCGTCCCCGGCATGGGGCGGTGGACGATTGACAGGGGTATGAAAACTCATGAGGCCTCCGACCATCGGGTTTCAAGGGCCATACTGACCGCCAAATTGCAAATACAGGGTTAAGTGATGGAAGATTTTCCAGACATTTTTCGCAATAAGTCTCGAAAAGCCGGCTTTTCCATCAGGCCCTCGATGTGCCACAATTCGCGGCACGCCATCAGGGCGGCCCGGCGGGTCGTGAATATCACAACTATGTCAGCGACTTGATCACCATTTGACGCCAATCTTGCCGACCCTCATACCCGGCCTGAACATCCAAGGAGACCGTTCGATGAATTTTCTGACCAAAGCACTTTTTGCAGCCACCCTGGCCCTTGGCGCGCCCGGACTGGCCGCAGCACAAGCCTGCCCGAGCTACGAAAACCCCGGTGCCACGCTGGAATATTCGGCCGAAGACGTCTGGGTTCCGCAAAGCAGCACCGTCATCGCCGGCGGGGATCTGGTCCTGGCAGACTGCCCGTCTGTCCCGGGTGTCGGCCATATCATCTCCTCGCCCGACTTCTCGCTGATCTATGATGGTCTTGGCATGGGGCGCGCGCTGGAATTCCGCGTGACCGGCGATTGTGATACGGTCTTGCTGGTCAACACGGCCAATGCCGAGTGGCTGTTCAACGATGACGATGCGCAAATGCATCCGCGCCTGCGGGTCGAGGGCGCACCCGATGGTCGCTACGACATCTGGGTCGGAACCTTTGACGCCACCACATGCGCCGCCACGCTGACCATCGAAAGCTTCTGATCGTTCCAATCCGCGCGAAAACCACAGCGCCGAGCCCTGCGGGGCTCGGCGTTGCTGTTGTGCCTCGTGCGCTCGGGCGGGCGTGATTTGTTTCGAGGTCTTCACCAAGACATGAAAGGAACGGATCGTTTCAGGCCCTTGACGGACCTGCTTTTAACCGCCACGCTCCTCGCAAAACCCTGTTTTCAAAGGAGCATACAATGCACGCATTTCATTCGATCCGTCGCGGCCTTATTGTGGTCGCAACCGGCGCGGCTTTTGGCGCGTTGAGCGCCAGCGCCGCAATGGCGCAGCAATGCCCAGAGTGGCAGTTGGGGGGCGTGCCAATCGCCACCGATGCCGAACAGGCCTGGGCTCCGCAACAATATCCGGTCTTCGCGGGCGGTGCCTTGAACCTGCGCGAATGCACCACCGTCGAGGGCGTCGGCTTTATCACCGCCGCGCCGAATTTCTCGCTTTCCTACGATGATCGGGGCATGGGCCGCGATCTGGAACTGCGCGTAGACGGCACCTGCGATACCGCACTTCTGGTCAACAACGCGACCGGGCAGTGGTTCTTCAACGACGATACAAATCAAATGAACCCGGCAGTGCGCTTGCCCGCCGCCACCAGTGGACGCTATGACGTCTGGGTCGGCACCTACAGCCAGCAAGCCTGTTCGGCGACGTTGATTGCCGAAACCTTTCCACCCTCGGGATCGGGCGGACAGCAAACCGCCGCACAGTGTCCTGAGTGGTCGCTTGGTGGCGCAGAATGGCAAATCGTCAATGGCCAGCGTGAGGAGCGGCAGGTTCAGGCTGGTGGCCCGCTCAATATGTTCGAAAGCACCTGCGACGTTCCGGCCCATGGCTACCTGACCGCCGCGCCGAATTTCTCGCTGTATTTCGACAATCAGAACCAGCCAATCACGCTTGATATCAGTGTGACAGGTGCGTGTGACCAGACGCTGCTGATCAACAACTCCATGGCGGAGTGGATGTTCAATGACGACTCCAACAACCTGAATCCCGGCATTGTCATCGAGAACGCGCCTTCGGGTCGCTATGATGTCTGGGTTGGGTCTTTTGATGCGGGATGTGCATCGTCGATTTCGGTCAATGCCTATAGCCCTCAGGCACCTCAGGGTCAGCCAACGGCACCCAGCAAGTAAGCCAAACTTGCACAACGAAACAAAGGCCGGGTCCAACGACCCGGCCTTTTCAGTCGCAACCACCGCGTCTGGTTCTTAGGCCCGCAACCGGGTGGCGGCATGGGCGGCAATGGTGTCCAGCAAGCCAGCATAGCCAACCGGCCCTTTGGGCTGCGTCGTCCCCGCGCCGATCCGCGCCGTGACCCATTGATACAGGTCATGGTCGTTCTCGTTGAGCAGGGCCTCGAAACGGTCCAACTCGTGCTCGGACAGCGTGGTCAGCGCCTCATCTGCCCAAGGGCCAAGGATCAGGTCCATTTCCTTGATCCCGCGCCGCCACGATCGCATGCGCAATCGCTTCAGATCTGTCCGCTCACGCATCGTCCATCCCATCCTGCCTCTCAAGAGACCGCGTCATTTGGACGCGCAGAGATTTCTCCAATCGGCCCAGCCTTTCGCCCATTTTCAGCATATCGGCGCGCACCTGACGCAACTCTCCCAGCGTGGCCTTCAAATGCGAGTCGAGCTCCGTGTGCTGCGCGTCCGGCAGGGATATGTCACCGCCCTCGCCCGTCAGCAGCCAGCGCAGCGAGACATTCAGCAAGGCGGTCAACATCTGCAACTGATTGGCGCGCGGCTCAGAGACGTCATTCTCCCAGTCGCTGAAGGTTTTCGCCCTGACACCAATGCGTTGCGCGCATTCATTCGCCGACATACCTGCCGCCTCGCGCGCCGCCGCCAAGCGATCGCCCAGTGTCGCGTGTTCCTCGGAATACCAATTTTCGGCCATGAGATCTCCTTGCTCCGAGCGCGCAGACACGCGCGTTCGCTCTTGTATGGGGGCGCCCATCACCATATGAGATGGGTCCGGAAAACACAAACCGGAGTCCGCCCATGCCCTTCCTGTCTGACACCCTGTCGCGCATCAAACCTTCGGCAACCATTGCGGTGACCAACATGGCCGCAGAGATGAAGGCAGCGGGCAAAGACGTCATTGGCCTGGGGGCCGGTGAGCCGGACTTTGACACGCCACAACACATCAAGGACGCGGCAAAAGCGGCCATTGACGGCGGGAAAACGAAATACACGGCGGTTGACGGCATTCCGGAACTGAAAAAGGCGATCTGCGCCAAATTCGCGCGGGAAAACGGGCTGACCTATGCGCCCAATCAGGTCAGCGTCGGCACCGGCGGCAAGCAGATCCTGTATAATGCGCTGGTTTGCACGCTGAATCCCGGCGATGAGGTGATCATTCCCGCGCCCTATTGGGTGAGCTATCCGGACATGGTGTTGCTGGCCGGAGGCACGCCCGTGACCGTGCCCTGCGGGATCGAGTCGCACTTCAAACTGACGCCCGAAAAGCTGGACGCTGCGATCACGCCAAACACCAAATGGCTGATCTTCAACTCGCCCTCGAACCCGACGGGGGCCGGCTATACCCGCACCGAGCTGAAGGCGCTGACCGATGTGCTGATGAAACACCCGCATGTCTGGATCATGTCGGACGATATGTACGAGCATCTGGTGTTCGACGATTTTGAATTCGTCACCCCCGCCCAGGTCGAACCCGGTCTTTACGACCGCACCCTGACCTGCAACGGCGTCTCCAAAGCCTATGCGATGACCGGCTGGCGGATCGGCTATGCGGCGGGTCCGGTGGCGCTGATCAAGGCGATGGCGACGATCCAGTCGCAGAGCACCTCGAACCCCAACACCATCGCGCAATGGGCCGCGGTCGAGGCGCTGAACGGGCCACAGGATTTCCTGGTGGAATTCCGCGCCGCGTTCCAGCGACGCCGCAATCTGGTGGTCGAGATGCTCAATGCCGCCCCCGGCATCACCTGCCCGAAGCCCGAGGGTGCCTTCTATGTCTACCCCGACATTTCGGGCTGCCTCGGCAAGACCTCGGGCGGCGGCACGGCGATCACGGATGACGAGAGTTTCGCCAAGGCGCTGCTGGAGGAAACCGGCGTCGCCGTGGTGTTCGGCTCGGCCTTTGGCATCAGCCCGAATTTCCGCGTGAGCTACGCCACCTCCGACGCCGCCCTGACCGAGGCCTGCACCCGCATCCAGACCTTCTGCCGCAGTCTGACCTGATCCGCCTGACCTGATCCGCCTGACCTGATCCGCATTTGAAAACGCCCGCCACCCCCCCGGCGGGCGTTCCACCCTACCGCGCCAACGCCTCGGCGAGGAAATCGAACACCACGCGAATGCGCTTGCTGGTGCGCAACTCGCGATGCGTCGTCAGCCAGATCTGCACCGGAATCGCCGGAAACTCAGGCACGATGCGCTCGACGCCGGGCGTGCGTCGCGCAATATCGTCGATCATCGCGCCGACCCCCAGACCGCGCCGCACCATCTCCCAGCCGACCACCGTATTGTCGCTGTAATGGCGAAAATTGCGGGCCGTGACCGGCAGGCCCATGCGCGCGAACTCCATCGCCATACGCTCCGGGCTGGCCATGCCGATGAACGGCAGATCACGCAGAGCCTCGACCGTCAGCGGCCGCCCGTGACGCCGCAGGAACGCAGGCGCGGCATAGAGGTTGGCCTGCCCGTCGCGGATCAGCCTTGCCACCAGATCGGGCTCCTCGGGGCGCACATGGCGAATGGCGATATCCGCCTCGCGCCGCAACAGATCGCTGAGCGAATTGGTCGCCAGTATCTCGATCTCGATCTCGGGCGCGGTTTCGGACAGTTCAGCCATGATGTCGGGCAACAGATAGGCCGCCATCGCGTCACTGGCACTGATGCACACCTTGCCCGCAACCCCCTCGGCCCGGCCCGCCGCAACCAGCGCGATCCGGGTCGCCGCCTCGCCCATCGCGCGGACGTGATCCAACAGGTCGCGCCCCGATTGCGTCAGGCTCACCCCGCGTCCGGCGCGCTCGAACAGGGTCACCCCCAGCCGATCCTCCAACGCCGCGACCTGCCGCCCCAGGGTCGGCTGCGCCAGACCCAGGGCGCGCGCCGCCGCCGAGAGGCTGCCCTCCTCGGCGGTCGCCAGAAACGCCCGCACCTGATTCCAGTCAAAGGATATCGCCTGCCAATTCATGCGATTATGCATAGCACGAATACCAATTTATGCAATTTTCTTGAGGCCCCACAGCGTCTATGCTGCCCGCAACAAGGAGATATGCCGATGACCGCTATGACCGAGACCACCGCAGGCCAATTCTGGGACCGCGTCGCGCGCAAATACGCAACCCGTCCCATCGGCAACATGGCCGCCTATGAAAAGACGCTCGCCCATACCCGCGCCTATCTCAAACCCACCGACAAGGTGCTGGAAATCGGCTGCGGCACCGCATCCACCGCCCTGCTGCTGGCCCCCGATGTCGCACAGTATACCGCCAGCGATATCTCCGCCGAAATGGTCGCCATCGGGCGCGAAAAGACCGTTGCGGCAGGCGTCGACACGGTGATCAACGTGCAGGGCGCGCTGGGCGATCCCGCCCTTGGCCCCGGCCCTTTCGATGCGATCCTGGCGTTCAACATGCTGCACCTCGTCCCAGACCCCGGCGAGGTGGCGCGCAAAGCCCATGCCCTCTTGTCGCCCGGCGGCCTGTTCATCTCGAAATCGGCCTGCATCTCGGGCTGGCGCACGGTGTTGTGGCCCTTGGTTGCCATCATGCGCCTGTTTGGCAAAGCGCCATACTTCAAGCTGATGTCGGTCGCTTCGCTCGAGGGCCAGATCCGTGCCGCCGGGTTCGAGATCGTCGAATCCTTCGACCCCTCCGGCTCGCCCTTGGGCCGGTTCATCGCGGCGCGCAAACGTTAGAACTCGCCGGTTCCCGCCCACCGCCGCGAAGGCACCCCTTGTCGCCCGACGCCGCACCCGCCGCCAAATACACCCGACCCTTGGCCACAGACCCGGTCTCGGCGCTATCGGCTGTTCATGCCGGTTTTCGCAAGCCGTGCGCCCGCGCCCTCGACGTTCCCCGCTTGACCCCCGGGCGCGCGCGCCACACCATGGCCGAACCAGATCTCGGAGGCCCAAGGCGTGACCAAACTCCCCCTGACGACGATTGACGATGTGCAAACCCTGCTGGCCGGACAAAAATACGTCTGCGGCCGCGCCTTGGCCACGGTCACCTTTCTGGCGTTGAAACTCGGAAAACCCTTGTTCCTCGAGGGCGAGGCCGGCACCGGCAAGACCGAAATCGCCAAAGCGATTGCCACGGCACTGGGCCGCCGCCTGATCCGCTTGCAATGTTACGAAGGGCTCGACGCGGCCAGCGCGGTCTATGAATGGAATTTTGCCGCGCAAATGGTGGCGATCCGCGCCGCCGAGGCCACCGCCACTTCCGACCGCGACACTTTGCGCACCGAAGTGTTCGGCCCCGATTTCCTGATCGAGCGCCCCTTGTTGCAAGCCATGCGCCCCCAGCCCGGCGGCGCGCCGGTCCTGCTGATCGACGAAATCGACCGCACCGATGAACCTTTCGAAGCCTTCCTGCTCGAAGCTCTCAGTGATTTTCAGGTTACCATCCCCGAACTCGGCACCATTGCCGCCCCCGAACCCCCCATCGTCATCCTCACCTCGAACCGCACCCGCGAGGTGCATGACGCGCTCAAGCGCCGCTGCCTCTATCACTGGGTCGACTACCCCGACTTCACCCGCGAACTGGCCATCCTCAACGCCCGCGTCCCCGAGGCCGCCGCCACCCTCTCGCACGAGGTCGTGGCCTTCGTGCAACGCCTGCGCCACGAGGATCTGTTCAAGAAACCCGGTGTTGCGGAAACCATCGACTGGGCCAAATGCCTGCTGGCGCTCGACGTGCTCACCCTCTCGCCCGAGGTCATCGCCGACACGCTCGGCGCGATCCTCAAATACCAGGACGACATCGCCCGATTGCAGGGGTTGGAGGCCGGAAAACTCCTCGACGAGGCCCGCAAATCCCTGGCCCCCGCGTAAGCCCTGACATGCCCATCGATTTCATCTTGCCAAAAATACTCAAAAACCCCACGGGTGCCGCGTGAGCGCGCGCTATGCCGATCTGGCCCTGCCCGATGATCCGAAGCTCACGCAGAACCTGATCCATTTCGCCCGGGCGCTGCGCAAGGCCGGGCTGCCCATCGGACCGGGCCGGATCCTGACCGCCATCGAGGCCGTGGCCGCGGCCGGGTTCACCAAGCGCACCGATTTCTACTGGACGCTGCACGCCTGTTTCGTGAATCGCCCCGAAGAGCGGCAGATCTTCAACCAGACCTTTCGTCTGTTCTGGCGCGATCCGCGGTTCATGGATCACATGATGTCGCTGATGTTGCCGGCTGTTCACGGCACCCACGATGAGCAAGCCGCCGACCCCGGCGCCAAACGGGCCGCCGAGGCGCTGCTCGATGGGGTCGAGGCCCCCGCGCCCCCGACTGGCGACGACACCGCCCCCACCGAGATCGAGATCGACGCCTCGTTCACGGCCTCGGCCGATGAAACGCTGCGCCGGCTGGATTTCGAGCAGATGTCCAGCGATGAGGCAGCGCAGGCCAGACGCATGTTGGCCCGCCTCAGCTTGCCGGTGCCGCCGTTGATCACCCGGCGCGCGGCGGCGGCGGCGGCCGGGCGCCGGGTCGATCCGCGCCGCACGCTGCGCGAGGCGGCGCGGCATGGCGGCGAGATCACGGCAATCGCGCGCCGTCGGCCAACCACGCGCTGGCCTGCTTTGGTGGTGCTGTGCGATATCTCGGGCTCGATGTCCTCGTATTCGCGCATGGTGCTGCATTTCGTGCATGCGGTGGCCAACCGGCAGGGGCAAGGCTGGGCCAAGGTCCACGCCTTCACCTTTGGTACGCGGCTCACGAATATCACCCGTCATCTGCGCCACAAGGATGCCGATGCCGCCCTCAAGGCGGCGGGGGCCGAGGCGCAGGATTGGCAGGGCGGCACGCGGATCGGGGCGTGTCTGCACGACTTCAACCGTGATTGGTCGCGTCGGGTTCTCGGTCAGGGGGCGGTTGTGCTGCTCATCACCGACGGATTGGAGCGCGACGATCCGGTGCTGCTGGGCAAGGAAATGCAGCGCCTGCACCTGTCGTGCAAACGGCTGATCTGGCTCAATCCGCTGCTGCGCTGGGATGGATTTGCGCCGCGGGCGCGCGGGGTTCAGGCGATGCTGCCGCATGTGGATACGTTCCGGGCCAGCCATTCGATTGCCTCGCTGGAGGCGCTGGCGACGGCGCTGTCGGACCCGAAGGATCATGGGGAAAAGGCGCGGCTGATGGCGGCCCTTGCGTCCTGACGGGTGTGATGTCCCCCCGTGGGACATGATGCAAGTCGAGCAAAATCAACCCCTTGGCCTGCGCGATTAACCAATTGGAAAGCTTTGCCCACGCACTCTGCGCCGCTATGCCCCCCCCCTTACCTTCAACCCAGAAACCAAGAGCTTGCACGACTTGATCCAGATCAAGGTACGCGCCCGCACTCCAATTATATATATGATTGTTTGAATGTAAGTGAATCAGGAGATGATCATGGCGGTTGATTGGCGACTGGGCGGTGTTCTGCTTGGCTTTGTGTTTTTTCTGGCGTTGATGCTGGTCAAACCGATCGGCGTTTCGACGCAATTTGTCATTGTCGATGGGGTGATCGCCGACGCGCTCTCGAGCGAGGTTGTGTATCAGGACGCAAGTGGCGACTGGACCTCGGACAACCCGTATTTCGCGCGGTATGCCAGCAACATCGCCAACCCGCTGAACTATGGGTTCGTGTTTGTCATCGCGATGGCAATCGGCGCGGCCCTGTCCTCGCGCTTGCGCAATGGCGTTGCGGCGGCGGAAAAAACCATCCCGGCAATCTGGCGGGCCAATTTCGGCGAGGGTGCCTTGGGCCGGATGGCCGTGGCCTTTGTCGGCGGCTTCATCGTGCTGTTCGGCGCGCGCATGGCCGGAGGCTGCACCTCGGGGCATATGATGGCGGGCATGTCGCAAACCGCGGTTTCCGGCTTCCTGTTCTCGCTGGGTGTCTTTGCCACGGCAATTCCCACTGCCATGTTCCTGTATCGCAAGGAGGGTTGAGCGATGACCACGATTATTCTGGCGCTGATCATCGGTGCTGCCTTCGGCGCTGTTCTTGACCGGATCGGCGCGACCAACCCCAGCGTCCTGATCAACATGCTGGCCCTGCGCAGCCTGACGCTGATGAAGGCCATCCTGCTGGCAATCGGCACGGCGGCGATCCTGATCTTTGCGGGTCAGATGGTGGGGCTGGTGGATGTCGCGCATATGTCGGTGAAAACCGCCTATTGGGGCGTTCTGGTCGGCGGGATGCTGCTGGGCTTTGGCTGGGCAATCACCGGCTTTTGCCCCGGCACCGGCGTGTGCGCGGCGGCATCTGGTCGCCGGGACGCGATGGTCTACATCGTCGGCGGATTGCTGGGGGCCGCAGCCTATGCCCTGGCCTATGCCGGCATCAAGGACACCGGGTTGCTCGACGCGATCTGGGGCGGCAAGGTCACCCTGGGCGCGGTTCCGGGGTTGGACGGCCCGGCCTTGTTGCCCGGCATGCGCGGCGATGTGCTGGGCATCGTGATGGGGGCCTTGTTCGTGATCATTGCCTTTGCCCTGCCCGGTCGCCCCGGCACAGGACAGCGCGCCAAAGCGGTGCCCGCCGAGTAATCCCGGCCCTGTTCAAGGGTTTCTTGGGCCGCCATGTTTCCTGAGGGAATGTGGCGGCCCAAATTTTTGGAACTGCGGCAAAAACCATGCTGGCGTGCTTGCCGGTCTCGCGCCATACTCGGCCCATCGGAGGAGATCATGCAGCACGACACGATACCCGAGATTGCGCTGGATTGGCATCAGAGCGGCAAAGGCGCGGTTCTGGCGACGGTGGTGGAAACCTGGGGCTCTGCGCCGCGTCAGGCCGGGAGCCAACTGGTGATCTCGGGCGAGGGCGAGATGATGGGGTCGGTCTCGGGCGGGTGTGTCGAGGGCGCGGTGGTGGTCGAGGCGCAAGAGGCGCTGGCGGCGGGCGAACCACGGCTGCTGACCTATGGCGTCAGTGACGACAACGCGTTCTCGGTCGGGCTGGCCTGCGGCGGCACGATCCGCATTCTGGTGGAGCCTGTCGGCGCGGTGATGCCCGAGACCATGCTGGCGCAGATCGTCACCGCCCGCGCCGCCCGCACGCCCATCGCCTATGGCGTCAGCTTTGACGGATGGACCCGGCGTTTGATACCCCAGGACGCGATGCCCGCGCGGTTTCGGTCGGACAAGTCCGGCATGGAAAGCCCCGAGGAATTCGTGGCGCTGTTCAACCCGCCGCTGCGGATGCTGATCATCGGCGCGGTGCATATTGCGCAGGCTTTGGTGCCGATGGCGCGCTTGACAGGTTATGATCCGGTGGTGATCGACCCGCGCGAGGCCTTTGCCTCGGAGGCGCGGTTTCCGGGGGTCAGGCTGCTGCACGAGTGGCCCGACGAAGCGGTGCGCCTTGCCGGGCTGGACAGCCGCACCGCCGTGGTGACGCTGACCCATGACAGCAAACTGGACGACCCCGCGATCCTGAGCGCGCTGCGCTCGCCGGTGTTCTATGTCGGCTGTCTGGGCTCGACGCGCACCCATGCCAAGCGCGTGGAGCGGCTGCGCGCCGCCGGGCTGCCCGATGCGGTGATCGCGCGCCTTCACGCGCCGGTCGGGCTGGCCATCGGGGCGAAAACGCCGGCCGAGATCGCCGTCTCGATCCTGGCGCAGATCACCGACGTCTTGCGGCGCGGCTGATGGACTTCGGGCCGATCCCCCTGGGCGAGGCTTTGGGCACGGTGCTGGCGCATTCGGTGCGGGTGGCCGACGGGCGGTTGCGCAAGGGGCTGGTGCTGGAGGCGGCGCATCTGGCGGCGCTGGCGGCGGCGGGTCTGTCGGAGGTGACGGTGGCGCGGCTGGGGGCGCAGGACCTGGACGAAAACAGCGCGGCGTTGCGTCTGGCGCAGGCGCTGGTGCCCGATCCGGGGGCCGTCGGGCTGGCGGTGCAAGCGGTGGGCACGGGGCGGGTGAACATCATGGCGACCGCGCCGGGGTTGGCGCGCATCCATACGGCGCGGATCCATGCGGTGAATGCGGTTGACCCGGCGATCACCGTGGCGACGGTGCCGGAATGGCAAAGGCTGGAGGCCGGGGGGATGGTGGCGACCATCAAGATCATCCCCTATGCCGTTGACAAGGCGTCGGTTTTTGCGGCCAGGGGGCAGGACACGGGGCGCTGTCGCTGAGGCGGCCGGTGCGGCGCTCTGCGGTTCTGATCGAAACCACGGTGTCGGATGATTGCGCCGCGCCCGACAAGGGTTTTCGCGTGATGCGCGACCGGTTGGCGCGGCTGGAGGTGGCGCTGACCCGGGGCGCGGTCGTGGCGCACCGCGAAGCGGCGCTGGCGGCGGCGCTGAAAACCGCGACCGCAGAGCTGATCCTGATCCTGACCGCCTCGGCGACTTCGGATATCAACGATGTCGGGCCAGCGGCGTTGCGGGCGGCGGGCGGAGATGTCATACATTTCGGGATGCCGGTCGATCCGGGGAACCTGTTGTTCCTGGGCACGCTCTATGACCGTCCGGTGATCGGCCTGCCCGGCTGTGCCAAAAGCCCGGCGCTGAACGGGGCGGATTGGGTGTTGGAGCGGGTGATCTGCGGCCTCGCGCTGACCGGGGCGGATATTCAGCGCCTGGGGGTCGGCGGCTTGCTCAAAGAGATCCCCTCGCGGCCTCGACCTAGACAAGACACAACTTAAAGGACTACGCCTAGAGAAGGCATATACCCGCCACTCAACTCGTGCTTAACTTTGACGATCCTAAGGGAGGGGATTCATGACGAAGGTTACAATGACGGTGAACGGGCGCGCGCGCTCTGCCGAGGCCGAGGGTCGCACGCTCTTGTCCGCGTTCCTGCGCGAGGAACTGGGCCTGACCGGCACCCATATCGGCTGCGATACCAGCCAGTGCGGCGCCTGTGTGGTGCATGTCGACGGCAAGGCGGTGAAAAGCTGCACCATGCTGGCGCAAGAGGCCGAGGGCGCGCAGGTCACCACCATCGAGGGCATGGCCAACGAGGATGGCGCGCTGGGCACCATCCAGCAGGCGTTCCAGGATTATCACGGGTTGCAATGCGGCTTTTGCACGCCGGGCATGGTGATGTCGACCGCCGCGCTGCTGGCCGAAAACCCCAAACCCACCGAGGCCGAGGTGCGACACTATCTGGATGGCAATATCTGCCGCTGCACGGGCTATCACAACATCGTTCGTGCGGTGCTGGCGGCCTCGGGGCAGGATGTCTCGGGGCTGGGTGTCGTCGCGGCGGAATGACCGGCGCGACGCATCGAATTTTGGCGAGGCCGCGCGGCAGAACCCTCTGCCCGGCCCATGGATCTTGAGGGAGGAAAACATGCCCAAAGACGGTGGCATCGGCGCCAATACCAAGCGGCGCGAGGATATCCGGTTTCTGACAGGGGCCGGAGTTTATACCGACGATCTGAAACTGCACGGCCAGAGCTTTGCGGTGTTCGCCCGCTCCAGCGTGGCGCATGGGCGGATCGTGTCGATTGATACGGCCACCGCTGCGGCAATGCCCGGCGTTCTGGCGGTGTTCACCGGCGAGGATTTCAAGGATGTCGGCGGCAATCCGGCGGGCTGGCTGATCAACAGCCGCGACGGCACGCCAATGCGCGAACCCAAGCGCCCGGTGCTGGCGCATGGCAAGGTGCGCCATGTCGGTGACGCCTATGCGGCGGTGATCGCGGAAACCTATGAGCAGGCCAAGGACGCCGCCGAGCAACTGGCCGGCGACACCGAGATCGAGGAACTGCCCGCCATCGTTGACATGAAGGCGGCGGTGGCAAACCCCGACAACCGGGTGCACGACGAGATCCCCGACAACCTGTGCTTTGACTGGGGCTGGGTCGAGGACAATCGCGACGCGGTGGATGCGGCGATCAAGGCCGCGCCGCATGTCACGACGCTGGAGTTGATCAACAACCGGCTGGTGCCCAACGCGATGGAACCGCGCGCCTCGATCGGCGAATATTTCCCCGGCACCGGCGATTACAAGCTGACCACCACCAGCCAGAACCCGCATTTGCATCGGCTGCTGATCTCGGCCTTTGTGCTGGGTATTCCCGAGAACAAGCTGACCGTGGTGGCCCCGGATGTGGGGGGCGGATTTGGCTCGAAAATCTACCACTACGGCGAGGAAGCGCTGGTGCTGGCGGCGGCGAAAAAGCTCAAGCGCCCGGTGCGATGGACGGCGGAGCGGTCGGAAAGCTTCCTGACCGACGCGCATGGCCGCGATCACGTCACCAAGATCGAACTGGCCAGCGATGACGCGGGCAATTTCATCGCCTTCCGCACGGAAACCCTGGCCAATGTCGGTGCCTATCTGTCGAATTTCTCGACCGCGACGCCGACGTTCCTGCATGGCACACTGATGGCCGGGCCGTACAAGGTGCCGAATGTCTATGTGAACCTGAAAACCGTGTTCACCAACACCACGCCGGTCGATGCTTACCGCGGCGCGGGTCGTCCCGAGGCGACTTATTCGCTGGAGCGGGTGATTGACAAGATGTGCCGTGAGCGCGGCCTGGACCCGGTCGAGGTGCGGCGCAAGAACTTCATCACGCCCGATATGTACCCCTACACGACGCCGGTTGGGCTTGTGTATGACACCGGCGATTATGCCGCGACGCTGGATAAGGCGCTGGAGATGGCCGATATGTCAGGCTTTGAGGCGCGCGTCGCCGAGAGCGCCAAACGCGGCAAGCTGCGCGGCATGGGGCTGTCAACCTGGATCGAGGCCTGCGGAATTGCGCCGTCGAACCTGGTCGGGGTGCTGGGGTCGCGCGTGGGGCTGTATGATGCGGCCACGGTGCGGGTGAACGCCACCGGCAATATCGTCGTGATGACCGGGGCGCATAGCCACGGTCAGGGCCATGAAACCGTGTTCCCGCAGATCGTCGCGGAAAAACTGGGGATTGACGCGGCAAGCGTCGAGATCGTGCATGGCGACACGTCGAAAATCCCGTTTGGCATGGGGTCTTATGGCTCGCGGTCGCTGGCGGTTGCGGGCTCTGCGATGAGCAACGCGGTGGACAAGATCATCGCCAAGGGCAAGAAGATCGCCGCGCATATGCTGGAGGCGTCCGAGGAGGATATCACCTTCGAGGATGGCAGTTTCGCGGTGGCGGGCACGGATAAATCGCTGACATTCGGTGAGGTGGCGTTCTCGGCCTATGTGCCGCACAACTATCCGCTGGAAACGCTGGAACCGGGGTTGGAGGAGACCTCGTTCTACGATCCGGCGAACTTCACCTATCCGGCCGGGGCCTATATTTGCGAGGTCGAGGTGGACGCCGACACCGGCAAGGTAGAGGTCGTGGCCTTCCATTGTGCGGATGACTTCGGCAATGTGATGAACCCGATGATTGTCGAGGGACAGGTGCATGGCGGGGTTGGCCAGGGCATCGGTCAGGCGCTGCTGGAGCAGACGACCTATGACGCGAACGGGCAGCTTTTGTCGGGCTCCTACATGGATTACGCCATGCCCCGCGCCGGGGATGTGCCGTTCTACACCGTGGATTACAGTTGCAACACGCCCTGCACGCACAATCCGCTGGGTGTGAAAGGGTGCGGCGAGGCTGGCGCGATCGGCAGCCCGCCGGCGGTGATCAACGCGGTGGTGGATGCGTTGCAACGGGGCGGTTTTGCCCATGTGACTCATATTGATATGCCGGTGACGCCGTCGCGCGTCTGGTCGGCGATGCAAACGCAATAAGGGGGCTGGAAATGTATAGCTTCGAACTCATGAAACCCACCACCCTGGCCGAAGCGATCTCGGCGCTGTCGGGTGACGAGGCACAGGCGCTGGCGGGCGGGCAAACGCTGATCCCGTCGATGAAACAGCGGCTGAACGCGCCCGCGACCCTGGTCAGCCTGACCGGGATCGCGGATCTGGTGGGCCTGCGCCGCGAGGGCGAGACGCTGGTGATCGGCGCGGGCACGACTCATGCGCAGGTCGCGCGCGAGGCGGGCGCGCACTATCCGGCCCTTGCCGCCCTGGCGGGGGGCATTGGCGATCCGGCGGTGCGCAATCGCGGCACGATTGGCGGGTCCTTGGCCAACAACGACCCCTCGGCGTGTTATCCGGCGGCGGTGCTGGCCTCGGGTGCGACGATCATCACCAACACGCGCGAAATCGCCGCGGATGACTTTTTCGACGGGATGTTCGCCACGGTCCTGCATGAGGGTGAGATCATCACCGCGGTGCGGTTTCCGATCCCGCAAAAGGCAGCTTACGCGAAATTCCTGCAACCGGCCTCGCGCTTTGCCTTGACCGGGGCGTTTGTGGCGCAATTTGCCGACGGGGTGCGGGTGGCGATCACCGGGGCCTCCGAGGGTGGCGTGTTCCGCTGGTCCGAGGCGGAAGCGGCGCTGTCCGGCAATTTCAGCGCCGAGGCGCTGTCGGGTCTGTCAGCCTCGGCCGAGGGTTTGATCGGCGATCTGCACGGCACGCCGGAATACCGGGCCAATCTGGTGGCGGTGATGACCCGCCGCGCGGTGGCCGCGGCGCACTAGAACAGACGACGGGTTGGGACCCGAAGAAAGGAGGGCTTTGGCCCTCCTTTCTTGACGTCCGGGCCGTGCCGCGTATTTTTTGACGGTGCAGCGCTGGTCAGACCCGGTGACGTGGCCTATCTATCCGCTATCACTTGGGGGCAAGATGCTGCGGGTATTCTGGACAGTTTCGGGCGGGTTCGCGCTGGCGTTGGGGGTCATCGGCATCGTTGTGCCGCTGCTGCCGACCACGCCATTGCTGCTGCTTGCGGCGTTTTGTTTCGCGCGATCCTCGCCCCTGCTGGAAATGTGGCTGATCGAGCACCCGCGCCTTGGCCCGCCGATCCGCGATTGGCGCGCCGAGGGGGCAATCTCGACACGGGGAAAAACCCTGGCGGTGGTGGCCATCGCCGCGACGTTTGGCCTCAGCGTGGTGCTGCGGCTGCCGGGCACCGTGTTGAGCATTCAGGCGGTCACGCTGGGCCTTGTCACGCTGTTCATCCTGACCCGCCCCAGCCCGACGCTGTGATCAGCCACACCTTACGGGATCAACAACGACGAGTCGCCGTAGGAAAAGAACCGATATTCTTGCGCAATGGCATGGGCATAGACGGCGTCGATCACCGGCTTGCCCATCAGGGCCGAGACCAGCATCAGCAACGTCGATTTGGGCAGGTGGAAATTGGTCATCAAGCCGTCAACCGCCTGAAATGCAAAGCCGGGATAGATGAAAATATCCGTCTCGCCGCGCCACGGTTCCACGCGGCCAGAGCGCGCGGCGCTTTCGATCAGACGCAGAGCCGTGGTGCCGACGGCAATCACCCGCCCCCCGCCAGCGCGCGTGGCGTTGATCTCGGCGGCGGCCTGTGCGCTGACCTCGCCCCATTCGGCGTGCATCTTGTGGGTGGTGACATCCTCGACCTTGACCGGCAGAAAGGTGCCCGCGCCGACATGCAGGGTCACCTCGGTGGTGGCGACGCCCTTGGCGCGCAGGGCGTCCAACAGCGCGCTGTCGAAATGCAGGCTGGCGGTGGGGGCGGCGACGGCACCGGATTCACGGGCGAACACGGTCTGATAATCCTCGCGATCCTGCGCATCGGCGGCGCGGCGCGAACTCGATATAGGGCGGCAGCGGCATACGCCCGGCGGCATCCAGCGCCGCGTCGAAATCAGACCCGGAGAGCGTGAAATCGAGCACCGCTTCGGCCTCGTCCTTGCCGCGCACGACCGCCGAAAGGGCCTCGGAGAACACCACCCGATCCCCCGCCGCGAGCTTGCGCAACGGGCGCGCCAACGCCCGCCAGCCGCCATCGCTTGCCGGACCGATCAGCGTGACCTCGACCTTGGCGCGGCCCGAGCCGTCGCGCGTCTCGCGCTGGCGTTCGCCAAACAGCCGCGCCGGGATCACGCGGGTGTTGTTCAGGATCAGCCGATCGCCGGGGCGCAAGATGTCGATCAGGTCCGACACATGACGATCGGCCATCGTGCCGCCCTCGACATGCAACAGCCGCGCGGTCGGGCGCGGGCGCACCGGGCGCGTGGCGATCAAACCCTCGGGCAGATCAAAGTCAAAATCGCTCAGTTTCACGGCAAACCTCGGAAAATATCGGCCCCAGCCCTTTACCCTTCCGGCATCAACTCTACAACTCACGCAAGCAACAAGGAGAACCCCCATGAACATCGGCGATATGGCCCCGGATTTCACCGCCCCCACCGAAACCGGCGAGGCCCTGACCCTGTCCAGCCTGCGCCCCGGGCCTGTGGTCCTGTATTTCTACCCGCGCGACGACACGCCCGGCTGCACCACCGAGGCCAAGGATTTCACCGCGCTGGCGGCCGAGTTCAAGGCCGCCGGGGCGCGGGTGATCGGCGTCAGCAAGGACAGCGTGGCCAAGCACGGCAAGTTCATTGCCAAGCATGATCTGGGCGTGACGCTGGTCTCGGACGAGGCAGGCACGCTGTGCGAAGACTACGGTGTTTGGGTCGAGAAAACCCTGTACGGCAAGACCTCGATGGGCATCGAGCGCGCGACCTTCCTGATTGATGCCGCGGGCAAGATCGCGCAGGTCTGGCGCAAGGTGAAGGTCAACGGCCACGCCGAGGCGGTTCTGGCGGCGGTCAAAGCCCTGTAGCAATCCCCGCGCCTGCCCTTGCCTGTAAATCCGCGTCGCGGTATCAGACGCGGCAACGGGCGGGCGCAACTCCCCTGCCCCACGGTGAACAAGGACGGCCCCATGCGCGCAGAAACCCAATCCACGATCGAGACCATCAACAAGTCTCTGTCGCTGCTGGCCAAGCGCATGGATTGGGAAACCGCCAAGCATCGCCTGGAAGAATTCGACGCGATGATCGAAGATCCGAACCTGTGGAACGATCAGGAGCGCGCGCAAAAGCTGATGCGCGACCGCCAGCAATTGCTGGAGGCGATCGAGACCTACGAGACGATCAAGCGCGATCTGACCGACAATATCGAGTTGATCGAAATGGGCGAGGCCGAGGGCGACAAGGATATCGTGTCCGAGGCCGAGGCGGCATTGAAGGCGCTGGGCGTGAAAGCCGCGGCCAAGGAATTGGAAGCGCTGCTGGACGGCGAGGCCGACGCGAACGACACCTATCTGGAGATCAACTCGGGCGCGGGTGGCACGGAAAGCTGCGATTGGGCGTCGATCCTGGCGCGCATGTATGTGCGCTGGGCCGAGAAAAAGGGCTATAAGGTCGAATTGACCTCGGAGACGTCGGGCGAGGAAGCGGGTATCAAATCGGCGGCCTACAAGATTTCCGGGCACAACGCCTATGGCTGGCTGAAATCGGAAAGCGGCGTGCATCGGTTGGTGCGGATTTCGCCCTTTGACAGCGCGGCGCGGCGGCATACCTCGTTCAGTTCGGTCTGGGTCTATCCGGTGGTCGATGACAACATCGAGATCGAGGTGCCCGACAAGGATATCCGCATTGATACCTATCGCTCGTCGGGGGCGGGTGGTCAGCACGTCAACACGACCGACTCGGCGGTGCGGATCACCCACCACCCCACCGGCATCGTGGTGACCAGTTCCGAGAAATCGCAGCACCAGAACCGCGATATCGCGATGAAGGCGTTGAAATCGCGGCTCTATCAGTTGGAGCTGGACCGCCGGAACGCGGCCATCAACGAGGCGCATGAAAACAAGGGCGATGCGGGCTGGGGCAACCAGATCCGCAGCTATGTGTTGCAGCCCTATCAGATGGTCAAGGATCTGCGCACCGGGCATGAGACCTCGGACACGCAAGGCGTGCTGGATGGCGATCTGGATGGGTTCATGGCGGCGACGCTGGCGATGGATGCCTCGGGCAAAAGCCGCGCCGATGCACAGGGCGACGACTGAGCGTTCAGAATTTCAGGCTGTGAATGTAGCGTGCCAGTCGGCTGAAATCCGGCCGACTGCGCGGGCTGCAATGGCGCGCGCGCCCGGCAAGCGAGGCTTCGATGCGGGTGATGATGTCGAGATCGGACAGCAGCGTCACGGCAACGGGTGTCGCACTCTGGGGTTTGGGGCGTGCGTGAACCATGGCGAGGTCTCCGGGGTTTGGGGTGCGCTTGGGTGCGTCTTTGTGACCATAAGTCGACCCACGCGCCGCTTTGGTTCAAAGAAAACCCGGTACCTGGGTGCGGCTGTCGCGCGAGGCGGCTTGGCCGCACCCCCTTCTGCGAGGCGCAAGGCGGCATGGTGATCACGTCAGGCGTGATCCCGGCGGTGCCGGCCACCGGACACGGCAGACGCCCCGTCAAAGCGCATTGCGTCATCGTCCTGCCATGCTAGGTTCACCCGAACGCGCGCGCGCGAACGCTCTTTGGAGGATCCATGTCAGACACCACACCACACCACGCCCCGGCGGCCACACTTCCCGACCCATCGCGCATCACCACGGGCGATCTGTGGGATTGCCTGCGCCTGGGGCTGCACGATTTCAAACGCGCGCCGCTGTATGGCATCCTGTTCAGCGCGTTTTACGTTCTGGGCGGTATGGTGATGTACGCGATTTTCGCCGCCTCGGCGGCGGAATACTGGTTCATCCCCATCGCCGTGGGCTTTCCCATCCTCGCACCTTTCGCCGCCACCGGCCTCTATGAGGTCAGCCGCCGCCTGGAAAATGGCGATGCCTTGGGGCTGGGGTCGGTCTTTGGTGCGGTCTTTGCGCAAAAGGATCGGCAGGTGCCGTCCATGGCGATGTTCGTCCTGCTGGTGTTCATGTTCTGGGTGTTTCTGGCGCATACGATCTTTGCGCTGTTCTTCGGCCTTCAGCCCATCACCGACTCGTCGCTGACCATGCTGTTCACCGGCAACGGATTGATGATGCTGCTGGTCGGCACGGCGATTGGTGGTGTCATGGCGTCGATGTTCTACGCCCTGACCGTGGTCAGCCTGCCACTGCTGCTGGACCGGGAGGTCGATTTCATCACCGCGATGATCACCAGCTTTGCCTGTGTCACAACCAATCCGGTGGTGATGGCAATCTGGGCCGCGACCATTGCGCTGGGGCTTTTCATCGGCATGGTGCCGCTGTTCTTGGGGCTGTTCATCGTGCTGCCGATGTTTGGTCATGCCAGTTGGCATTTGTACCGGCGTTTGTTGGCAAAGCCGGACTAACCCAGCGGACGAACGCAAACGGGGGGCCAGTTGGCCCCCCGTTTCAGGTGTCGCCGTGATGCGGCGACACTGAGACTTCGTGCCTCAAGGCTTTTTCGAATCAACCGGGGGTTTGGGGGCCGCGGGCCGAAACGATGCCGATGCGGCCTCGGGCGCGGCCGGACGGGGCGCGTTGTTCGAGGGCGACGGGTTTTCGCTGGGCCGCGGCTGTGCCGATGCAGCCGGGTTCGGGGCGGCGGAGTCGGGGCGGCGGCCTGACGCTGCTGGGTTGGCTGCTTGGTCGCCAGAGGATCATCCTGACGCTGCACCGAACCTTCAAAATGCGCGCCCGATTCAATGGCGATGGTCTTGTGGATGATATCCCCCTCGACGCGCGCGGTAGAGGTCAAGCGGACCTTGAGACCGCGCACGCGGCCAATCACGCGGCCATTGATGACGATGTCATCCGCGACGATCTCGCCGCGAATCGTGGCACTTTCACCCACAATCAACAGATGCGCGCGGATATCGCCATCCACCACGCCCTCGATGTTGATATCGCCGGTGGTGCGCAGGTTGCCGGTGATCTGAAGATCGGACGACAGCGCCGAGGCCACGGGTTTGTTGCGCGGCGCGGTCTCGGACGGTGCGCCGCCCTGATCCAGCGAAGGACGCGGTACGAAACCGGAGGCCGGGCTTTTTTGTGGCTCAGGGGCGCGCGGGGGTTCAGCGCGTGGGGCGGTTTCGTTGATCCTGCTCTTAGAAAACATTCTGTGCTGCCCTTATATAGGTCAAAGGATTGATGGGTCTGCCACCAACACGGATTTCATAGTGCAAATGAACCCCGGTGGACCGGCCTGTCGTGCCCATAGCACCAATTCGATCCCCGCGCGAGACCCTTTGGCCCTCGGTCACGTTGATGCGATGCAAGTGCGCGTAATACGTCTCAATGCCGAATTCATGCTGAATGGTAACCAGATTGCCAAAGCCGCTTTGCCGTCCGGCATGGGTGACAATGCCATCGGCGGTTGCGTAGATCGGCGTGCCCTGTGGCCCGGCCCAGTCAACGCCATTATGAGACCGCGAACGGCCGGTCATCGGGTCGCGGCGCGTACCAAAGCCCGAGGTGCGGCGCACCCCCGAGACGGGAATCGCGAACGGCGTGCGCTCGGCCGCGATTCGGTAGAGATCAATCTCGGACAGCGCGGCCAGCACGGTATTGGCGCGCAACTCGTCGCCTTGCGGGTCCAGCGTGCCGCTGGTCGAGATGGAAATCGGCGACAGCGAGGCTTGCCGCGTCTGATAGCCGGAGCGCACCTGCTGAAGGATTTGCTCGGGCGGCAGCCCGGCGGCGCGGAACATGCGCTCCAGCGGCAGCATCGAGGTTTCGACGGCTTCTTCGAGCTGAGAGAAAATGCGGGTGTTGCGATCCTGGATCAGGCGGTATTCCAGCGCCAGATGTTCAACCTGCTGGGCCGCACCATCGGCCATGGCGCGCATCGCTTCGCGCTCATCGGCGGTCTCGCCAAGCGCGCTCATCAGGAAGTCGAGCGTCTGCTCGACCTCGGCCAATTGCTGCCCGGCGACGATCAGTTCGGCATTGGTATCGGCGGATTCCAGTTCGGCCAGGCGCGTCATCGCGGCATTGCGTTGATCCAGCAAGCTGCGCAGATTGGATTGCAAGGTGTCGATGCCTTGCGTCAGCTCCATGATGCGCTGTTCGCTGCTCAGGATCTGGCCCTGCATGGTGGCAACCCGGTCCATCGCCTCGCCATAGCGGTTGTGCGCGGCCTGTGCCTCGGCGTCGGATTGATCACGCTGGGCGGCGATGTCGTTCAGGCGGGTCTCGAAATACATCTGTTCGCGCTGCGCCGAGGCGCGCATGTCGTTCGAGCCCACCACCTCGAAGAACAGAATCGAGGTCGCCACCAGGCTCCAGGCCATGTAGCTGATCGTGCCCGTCAAGATCACGGCCTGCGAAACCGCCGCAGCCGCACAAACCGGGTGCTGTTTTCAGAGCGCAAAAACAAACGTTTTTCAGGAAGATAGCGTTCCAACGCGTGGTTCAGTCTTTCGATCCAAGCCTTCACAAATGTCCCTCGCTGAGCATGGCGCCTTACTTGACCACCGCGCGCGCGGGGCGCGTGGCTTTTGCGCAACTGTTAACGTCCACCTCACGGTGCTGCAACTCTTTTGCAATCTGTTGCGGAGCCGCATCGCTCTGGATGCGGAAAATCGGCGAGAAACCGCCTGTTGGCCTGTCTTTCCACAGGCTTAGCTGTCGAATCGGGCGATGTTCGCGGGGTGTTCTTCGGTCAGTGGCCAGTAGAAATCCGGGGGAATTCCGGCTTCGGCGCGCTTTTCCTCGTTGAACGGTGGCTTGAGCAGGCCGTGAAAATACTGTCGCACCAGCGCGTGAAACGTGTCTTTCGGGTCGAGGTCATGGCGGCCGCAGAGAAAATGAAACCATTTTGAGCCATAGGCAACATGGCCCACTTCCTCGGCATAGATGGTTTCCAGTGCGGCAACCGCCTCTGTGACACCAGCGGCGCGGAACAGGTCGATCATGCCGGGGGTCACATCAAGGCCGCGCGCCTCGAGCACCATCGGCACAACCGCCAGCCGCCCCATGAAATCCGTGGCGGTATCCGAGGCGGCCTGCCACATATAGGCATGGGCGGGCATGGCCCCGTAATGGCTGCCCATCTGCTCAAGAACATCGCAGACAAGGTTGAAATGCTTGGATTCTTCGGCCGCCGACTTGACCCAGTCATCATAAAAGCCCAGCGGCATCCTGACCTCGGAAAACCGCGAGATGATGTCCCAATGCAGATCCACCGCGTTGAGTTCGATATGGGCGACGGCGTGGAGCAACGCCGTGCGCCCGCTCGCTTTGCCGGGGCGACGGCGCGGCATGTCGCGTGGCTCCAGCAGCACCGGCGTGTCGGGCCGCGCGGGGGTGTCGGGCGGGTTGCCGTGGCCGATCGGCATCGGCGTGCCCACCGCGCGCGCCGCGAACCAGGCCTCGGCGCAGCGTTTGGAAAAGGCGGTCTTGGCGCGCCCGTCGGCGGTGCGCAACACCGCGTCGGCACAGGCCGCCAGGGTGCCCGGAATGTCTGTCATTCCTCTTCGAGCACGATCAGCGCCGACCCGGCCTCGACCTGATCGCCCGCCTTGGCGTAAACGTCGGCCACCGTGCCATCACGGCCGGCGGTCAGGGTGTGCTCCATTTTCATGGCCTCCAGAACCGCCAGACGCGCGCCTTTCTCGACCACGTCACCGGCCTTGACGAACACCGATTTCACCAGACCCGGCATCGGTGCCAGCACCACCCCGGCCCCCGCGCCACCGTCGGCCACGACATCGAGCGGATCGTGGCGGGCGAAATGCACCGTCGTCGCGCCAAATACCGAGACCCGGGCGCGCGTGGAAATCGCCACGCCATCGGCGCGTTTGCCGTCGATCCACCACGCGCCCGCGCGCTGTTCGGCGCTCAATTCGGTGCCATCAATGCGCACGCCCCACCGGTCGTCAACGCGGGCCACGGCACAGTCATAGGCAGTCTCGCCAAGGCTCAAGGGAACCGATTGCCAGACCGGAGACCATAGGGAAAATCCTGCGAGTTCAGTGCCCTGCCCCGCGCCCGACGCCGCCAGCGCGGCCAGGGCCACGGCGGATTGCGAAACCTCGGGCTGCACGGTCAGGCGGTCGAGGTCACGGCCGATCAGGTCGGTATCGACGTCACCCGCCTTGAACCCCGCGTGCCGGGTCAGTGCGCCCAGAAAATCGAGGTTGGTCACCGAACCCGCGACTTGCGTCCCCTCGAGCGCGGCCTGCAGCCGGGCCAGCGCAATGGCGCGGGTCGGGCCGTGGGTGATGAGTTTGGCGATCATCGGATCGTACCACGGGCTGATCGTATCGCCCTGACGCACGCCGCTGTCGATGCGCGCGAAATCCGGGAACACCAGATGATCGAGCGTGCCGGTGGCGGGCAGGAACCCGGCGGGCACGTCCTCGGCATACAGGCGCGCCTCGAAGGCGTGGCCGTTGATTGTCAGATCTTCTTGCCGCGCGGGCAGGCTTTCGCCGGCGGCCACGCGCAATTGCCACGCGACCAGATCGACGCCGGTGATCGCCTCGGTCACCGGATGTTCGACTTGCAGACGGGTGTTCATTTCCATGAACCAGAACCCGTCGGTGCGCAGACCTTTGGAGCCATCGACGATGAATTCCACGGTGCCCGCGCCGGAATAACCGATCGCCTCGGCGGCCTTGACCGCCGCCTGACCCATCGCCGCGCGCATCTCGGCGGTCATGCCGGGGGCCGGGGCCTCTTCGATGACCTTCTGGTGACGGCGTTGCAGCGAGCAATCGCGCTCGAACAGATGCAGCGCGTGCGTGCCGTCGCCAAACACCTGCACCTCGATGTGGCGTGGTTTCTGGATGTATTTCTCGATCAAGACATGCGCGTTGCCGAACGCGGTCGCCGCCTCGCCCTGTGCCGATGCCAGCGCCTCGGCAAATTTTCGCGGATCCTCGACCAGCCGCATCCCTTTGCCACCGCCCCCCGCGACGGCCTTGATCAGCACCGGATAACCGATGTCCTTCGCCGCCTTGGCCAGATGTTCAGGGTCCTGATTTTCGCCCATATACCCCGGCACCACCGGCACGCCGGCCTCTTGCATCAGGGCTTTGGCGGCGTCTTTCAGGCCCATCGCCCGGATCGCTGTGGCCGAGGGGCCGATGAAGGTGAGGCCCGCGGCGGTGACCGCCTCGACGAAGTCGGGGTTCTCGGAGAGAAACCCATAGCCGGGATGGATGGCTTGCGCGCCGGTCTCAAGCGCCGCCTGAATGATGCGGTCGCCCTTGAGGTAGCTGTCGGCGGGGCGCGGGCCACCGATCAGAATGGCCTCGTCGGCCAGTGCGACGTGTCGGGCATGGGCGTCGGCCTCGGAATACACGGCCACGGTGCGCACGCCCATCGAGCGGGCGGATTGAATGACGCGGCAGGCAATTTCGCCCCGGTTGGCGATCAGGATCTTGCTGAACATGGTTTTGCTCCTCTGGCAAGCGACGGACGGGGGCGCTGCCCCCGAACCCCCGGAGTATTTTGGGCAAGATGAGATAGAGAACACAGGGTCATCGCGAGAAAACCCAAGGCTTTGGCGTGCTGCGCCGAGGCGGCGGGCGCGGTCATCACATCCGGAACACGCCGAAACGTGTGTCCTCGATGGGGGCATTCAGGGCGGTGGTCAGCGACAGTGACAGCACATCGCGCGATTTGCGCGGGTCGATGATGCCGTCATCCCAGAGCCGCGCCGAGGCGTAGAGCGGGTGCGACTGGCGCTCGAACATGTCCAGGGTCGGGCGCTTGAAGGCGGCTTCCTCGTCGGCCGACCACTGGCCGCCTGCCCGCTCGATCCCGTCACGCTTGACCGTGGCCAGAACGCCGGCCGCCTGTTCGCCGCCCATCACCGAGATGCGCGAGCTGGGCCAGGACCACAGGAAACGCGGCTGATAGGCGCGCCCCGACATGCCATAGTTGCCCGCGCCGAAGCTGCCGCCGATGATCATGGTGATTTTCGGCACGGCGGTTGTCGCCACGGCGGTTACCAGCTTGGCCCCATGCCGCGCGATCCCTTCGTTTTCGTATTTGCGCCCGACCATGAAGCCGGTGATGTTTTGCAGGAATATCAAGGGGATCTTGCGCTGGCTACACAGTTCGACGAAATGCGCGCCCTTCACGGCGGCCTCGGAAAACAGCACGCCATTGTTGGCGATGAGGCCGACCGGGCACCCTTTGAGATGGGCGAAGCCGGTGACCAGCGTTTCGCCGAAGCGCGGCTTGAATTCATCAAAGCGCGAGCCATCGACCAGCCGCGCGATCACCTCGCGGATGTCATAGGGCGTGCGCAGATCGGCGGGCACCGCGCCCAGGATTTCATCCGGGTCATAGGCCGGCTCTTCGGAGGGTTGCCAGAGCACGGTGTCGGGTTTGCGCCGGTTCAGGTGACCGATCGCGCGGCGCGCGAGGGCCAGCGCATGGGCGTCATCCTCGGCCAGATAATCGGCGACGCCAGACAGGCGCGTGTGCACATCGCCGCCGCCCAGATCCTCGGCGGTGACAATCTCGCCGGTGGCGGCCTTGACCAAGGGCGGCCCGGCGAGAAAGATCGTGCCCTGATCCTTGACGATGATGGTGACGTCCGACATCGCCGGAACATAGGCCCCGCCCGCGGTGCACGACCCCATCACCACGGCAATCTGCGGGATGCCGCGCGCCGACATGTTGGCCTGGTTGTAAAAGATCCGGCCGAAATGGTCGCGGTCGGGGAAGACCTCGTCCTGGTTGGGCAGGTTGGCGCCGCCCGAGTCGACCAGATAGACGCAGGGCAGATTGTTTTCCTGGGCGATTTCCTGGGCGCGCAGGTGCTTTTTCACCGTCATCGGGTAATAGGTGCCGCCCTTCACCGTGGCGTCGTTGCACACGATCATCACGTCAAGGCCCATGACCCGGCCAATGCCGGTGATCACGCCCGCGCCGGGGGCCGCGCCTTTGTACATGTCATGGGCGGCGGTCGCGCCGATCTCGAGGAACGGCGAGCCCGCATCGAGCAGGTTGGCCACCCGGTCGCGGGGCAGCATCTTGCCGCGGCTGACGTGGCGCGCGCGCGCTTTCTCGCCGCCACCCATCGTCGCATGCTGCGCGGCCTCGGCCACTTGCGCCAAAGCCTCGAGATGCGCGGCACGGTTGGCTTTGAAGGCGTCGGAGTTGGTCAGGACGGAAGATGTCAGGCGCATGGATCGCTCCCCTTAACGATATCATTTATTGATACTAAATAGGTGCTGTCGGGCTGTGGCGCAGCTTGGGTCGCAGGGTAACTGAAACCGCATGCAATCGCATACGGAGAAAGAGCACATATGAATGCATCCAAAGCGCCACGCACCCTGGCGGCGATATTCGACAAACCCGTCCGCTCCAACATTCGGTGGAGCGATATTGAAACACGGCGTCGTGCCCAAGGCGCGACGATCACCGAAGGCGCGGGCTCTCGCGTCAGGATTGCAGTGAACGGTGTGCGCGCGGTTTTCCATCGCCCGCACCCAAGACCCGAGACCGACAAAGGGGCCATCGTTGCCCTCCGACGGTTTCCAGGGGAGGCAGGTGTAACGCCATGACGCCCTATAAAGGATACTCTGCGTCTATCTGGTTGGACTCTGACGACCGCCTGTTTCATGGCACCGTCGAGGGCATCCGGGATGTGATCCACTTTTCTGGCGCATCCATCGACGAACTCGAAGCGTCGTTCCACGGCTCGGTGGACGACTATCTTGCTTGGTGTGCCGAAGACGGGAGAATGCCGGAAAAACCCTTTTCCGGAAAACTGGCGTTTCGCACAACGCCAGAGCACCACCGGTTGATCGCTGAGGCCGCGATGAAGCGCGCGCAATCCATCAATCAATGGATGGACGATGCCTTGACCGAGGCTGCCGCGCGAACCCTCGCCGAGGGACAACAAGCCCTGCGCAAGATGTGAACTCATTCGTCTTCCTCCACAGCGCGGCGTTTCAGCTCTTTGCGGATGATCTTGCCGGTGACGGTCATCGGCAGGTCATCGACAAAGCGCACCTCGCGCGGGACCAGATGCGCGCTGAGCCGGGTGCGGATGTGGGCTTGCAAAGCGGCCTCGGTGGTCTCGGCCCCCGGTTTCAGCACCACATAGGCGCGCACGCGCTCGGTGCGCACCGGGTCGGGCACGCCGATCACCGCCGCGACGGCCACGGCGGGGTGCCGAAGCAAGCAATCCTCGATTTCCGACGGGCCAATCCGGTAGCCGGCCGAGGTGATCACGTCATCGTCGCGACCGACAAAACGCAGGTAGCCCTGTTCCCACTGGCCCCGGTCGCCGGTCAGCATCCATGCGCCACGATACTTGTCGGCGGTTTCCTGCGGGCGGTTCCAATAGCCCAGCATCATCGAGGCCGAGCCGCGTTTGACCGCGATATCCCCCTCGGTGCCCTCGCCCAGCGGCCCCTCGGGACCCAGCACGGCCAGTTCATGCCCCGGCACCGGTTTGCCGATGCAGCCGGGGCGCACGGGAAACAGGCTGCTGGCGGATGAGGCGATCATGTTGCATTCGGTCTGACCGTAGAACTCGTTGATCTGCAAGCCAAAGGCGCGCTGCCCCCAGTCCAGCATCTCGGCCCCCAGCGGCTCGCCGCCCGAGGCCACCGAGCGCAACCCCGGCAGGGCCATATCCGCCGCCTTGAGCAATTTCAGCGCGGTCGGCGGGAAAAACACGTTGCGCACGCCGCCCGTGCGGATCACCTCGCGCGCGGCCTCGGGCGTGAATTTCGCCAGCCGCGCCGCGACCACCGGCACGCCAAGCGCCAGCCCCGGCATCAGCACATCGAACAAGCCGCCGATCCAGGCCCAATCCGCCGGCGTTCAGATCACGTCACCGGGCTGGCCCAGCCGATCATGGCTGATCTCGACGCCAGGCAGATGCCCGGTCAAAACCCGGTGCGCGTGCAGGGCCCCTTTGGGTGCCCCCGTCGTGCCCGAGGTATAGATCAGGATCGCCGGATCCTCGGCGGCGGTGTCAATCGGGTCGGGGCCGGTATCGGGCAGGTCTGCGGCCTCGGGAACATGCGCACCAATGGCCAGACCCGCCAGCAACGCCGCGCCCTCGGGATCGGTGATCACATGCCGCGCGCCGCTGTCCGCCAACCGCACCGACAGGGCGTCGGGGCCAAAAAGCTTGAACAATGGCAAAGAGATAGCCCCCAGCGACCAGATCGCCAGATGCGCCGCCGCGGTCCAGGGATCTTGCGCCCGCAACACGCCCACGCGGTCACCCCGTTGCACGCCCTGCGCCGCCAGATAGCCGGCCAAACGCCGTGTCATCCGCGCCAGATCGCCATAGGACACGTCGCGCCGCGCGCCGCCCGACAGATCCAGGATCGCCAGCCGGTCGGGCGTTTCCAGCCAGTCGAAACACGCCTGCCGCGCCATGTTCAGACGCGCGGGCGTGGGCCATGAAAACCCGGACACCAGTTCCTCATATGTTCCGTGTCTGGGCAATATCATCGGACCTGAACCCGCGCTTCGAGCCAAAACGCATGTTGCGCATTCAGCCGCATCTGACAGTCGATCTCTTCAGGCCCCATGTGCATCCCCTCCTCTTGCATCCCCTCCTCTTGCATCCCCTCCTCTTGCATCCCCTCCTCTTGCGCCCCCTCCTCTTGCGCCGCGCGCCACAGGCAGGCGGCGGTACGATACGCGGCAAAACCGGCGGCGATCTCGTCCATCGACGGCGCGGGCATTCCCAGCCGCGCGGCCTGCGCGACCACCTCGGCCTCGGCTGCGCGCAGCTGACCTTCAGCCGCCGCAATCCGCGCCAGCCAATAGGCATTCTCGGCCCCGAGACAGAGCCCGACACTCTGCGGCCCCGCCTCGCTCAGACAGGCCGTGGTGCCCAATCCGACGCAGAGCGCCCCGCCATTCGTCGCGCTGCACCCATCCACCATGCCGGCCGGAAATCCGATATCCGCCTGCGCAAAGGCTGGCCCGGCGGCGACAAGGATCAGGGCGGCGATCTTCATTCGTCGACCTGAAATCCGCGCAGCAACAGCGCTTGATCGGCGGTCACACGGGTCAGACATTCCGAATGCGCGCCACTTGCCCCGGTGCCACCCCACCATTGCAACTGCTCATAGGTGCAGGTCGCATCGCGGTAGGCAATCCAGGCGCGTTGCATGACCCGCAGCGCCTCCTCATCCGAGGGGCGATCCGGCGTCCCCTGCGTTCCCGATGTCGCGTCGATCCCGCGCGACCGGGTCACGGCGCGTTGATAAACGGCGTTGAGATAGCCGTCCCACCATTCATATTCCGCCCATGAACACGCCTGATGCGCCGGCGTGGACCAGCCGCCAAGCCTCTCCATACAGGCGTCAACCGCGATTCCAACGCAGTCCTGCCCGCCCCCGGCCTCGACACAGGCGGTCATCTGATCGGTGTCGAACCGGATCTGCTCGGCCTGGGCGGGCGCGCAGAGCGCGAGCCCGGCACAGAGCAGACTAACGCGCAGAGCGCTCATCCCATCGCACCCAACATCTCGCGCCCCACCAGCATCCGGCGGATTTCCGAGGTGCCCGCGCCGATCTCCATCAGCTTGGCATCGCGGAACAGGCGGCCGACCGGGCTGTCGCTCATGAACCCCGCCCCACCCATCGCCTGCACCGCCTGATGCGCCTGAACCATCGCCTGTTCCGAGGCATACAAACAACAGGCCGCCGCATCCGCCCGCGTCACCTCGCCCCGGTCACAGGCCTTGGCCACTTCATAAACATAGGCGCGCGACGAGTTCATCGCCGTGTACATATCCGCCATCTTGCCCTGCATCAGCTGGAACGAGCCGATCGGCTGGCCGAATTGCTTGCGGTCGCGCATATAGGGCATGATCTCGTCAAGGCAGGCGGCAATGATCCCCGGCCCGATTGCGGCCAGAACCACCCGCTCATAATCCAGGCCCGACATCAGCACACGCACGCCGCGGCCTTCCTCGCCCAGGATATTCTCGAACGGCACTTCGACATTCTCGAACACCAGTTCGGCGGTGTTCGAGCCACGCATCCCCATCTTGTCGAAATGCGGCGAGGTCGAGAACCCGGCCATGCTTTTCTCGATCAGGAAGGCCGTGATCCCCTTCGAGCCTGCCGAAGGGTCGGTCTTGGCATAAACCACCAGCGTCTCGGCATCCGGCCCGTTGGTGATCCAGTATTTCGTGCCGTTCAACACGAAACGGTCGTTCTTTTTCTCGGCCCGCAGGCTCATCGAGACAACATCCGACCCGGCACTCGCCTCGGACATCGCCAGCGCGCCGACCTTGGCACCGCTCACCAGATCGGGCAGGTATTTCGCCTTTTGCTCGGGCGTGCCGTTCAGTTTGATCTGGTTCACACACAGGTTGGAATGCGCCCCATAAGACAGGCTGACCGAGGCCGAGGCCCGGGCGATTTCCTCGACCACCACCGCATGGGCCAGATAGCCCATCCCGGCCCCGCCATATTCCTCCGCAACGGTGACGCCCAACAGACCCAGATCCCCCATCTCGCGCCACAGCGCGGCCGGAAATTCATTGCTGCGATCAATCTCGGCCGCCATCGGGCGCACGCGATCCTGTGCCCAACGATGCACGGTATCGCGCAGCGCATTCACATCATCGCCCAGATCAAATTTCATGGATGCAGTGTACATGGCCATCTCTCCCCAGTGCGCAGCCCGGTGCGCAATCGCCGCTTATTGAACGCTCGTTCAATAAATAACGCGCCCCTCGGATTCGAGTCAAACAAATTCACACGCCAGCCCATCACCGCCCGGTCTTTGTTCCATAAATATCCTCGCCGAAGGCACGCAGATTTGCCCGGGCCGCAAGGACCGGGCAAATTTCAACTATCTTGCCGCCGCAGGCGGCTCCTTATCGAAAGACCAGCAGTGCCCAGGCGGTCCGCCAGACCGCCATGACCCGCAGCAGGATTTTCCACGCAGCCGGGGGGGGCCGACAAGGCCGTCAACAGCGATCTCCGCAGTGTATTGCCATCGTCGATGATCACCCAGCAATACCGCACCATGAACAAGTGCGCGCCGAACACTTTGATCCAGGCCCGGATGTGCGGCTTCGGCGTGTCCCGGACAAGGTCATCGCCCAGCGTCATCCGAAACCCAGTGTCATCCGAAACAAGGTCGCCCGCCAGGCTTGCATTTGCCAAATCGCCCCTAGCGCGGCGTGATTTTCAACCAGATCCCGGTGCGCGAGCGAACCGTCAGAAGGGCAACCGGTTCCGGCAATCGCGCCTCAAGCACACTGAAACGATAGGCGCGCGCCAGCATGGCCAGCAGCAGCGGCCCCTCGATCATCGCGAATCCCGCCCCCGGACAGACGCGCGGCCCGATCGAGAACGGCAAAAAGGCCTGCCGCGCCGCGGCCTTGCCTTCGGGGGTGGACCACCGTTCCGGGCAGAACGCATCGGCATCGCGCCACATATCCTGATGGCGCCCCAGATACCACGGGCTGACCACGGCCTGCGCGCCCTTGGGCACGGGGCGGCCGGCGAAACTCGGCCGGGCACGCGGCTTCGCGCACCATCATCGGCACCGGGGGGTAAAGGCGCAGCGCTTCGCGGAACACGTCGCGCGCCAGTTTGAGGCGGCTGATGGCGCCGAACTCCACCGCGGCGTCCGGGTCATCGCCCAGCACGGCTTCGGCCTCGGCAGCGACCTGCGCCTGGGTGTCAGGGTCCAGCGCCAGGGTGAACAGCGCCCAGCCAAGCGCCGAGGCCGAGGTCTCATGGCCCGCGAGAAAGAACACCGCCACCTGGTCGATCATCTCGGCATTGCCAAAGATCTCGCCGGTTTGCGGGTCGGCGGTGGTCATGATTTTCGTCGCCAGATCATCGGGCGCGGTGCCGGCCTTGATCGCGTGCCGGCGGGCTTCGACCAGATCGCGGATGATCACCCGGATGCGCCGCGCCGATGTCACCGTCGCCCGCCGGTGGAACCGGGGCATCCAGCGCGGCAAGGGCAGGAACGCGCGCAGATTCAGCAGCGGTTGCGTGCCTTGATAGCTGCGAAATTCGTGGAACACCGCGCTTGCGGCGGCATCCTCGATCGGTACGGAAAACAGCGTGCGAAAGATCACATCCGCCGTGACGTGGCTCATTTCGGCCTCCATCTCGACCGCGCGACCGTCCGCCAGGGGCGCCAGACGCGCCACGCAGGACCGCGCCGCCGCCAGCATCGCCGGGAAGGTATCGCGCAGCCGCCCCCCCTCGAAGGCGGGGTCGATGATACGGCGCTGGCGCTCCCATTGTGGGCCATTGGTCAGGAACACCCCCTGCCCCAGCAACGGCTCCAGCCCCGCCACCATGCGCGGTGATTTGGGAAAATCGCCGGGGTGCTGGGTCAGGACATGGCGCCACAAGGCCGGGTCATTGACCAGAAACGTGTGCAGGAACGGAATGCGGAACTCGGCCATTTTCGCGCGATAGAGGCGCTCGGGGTTGGCCGACAGGATGTCACGCCGGAACGAACGGATGTAGCGCCAAAGACCGAAGCCGCGCGCGCGCGAGGGCGGTTTGGGCGGGATGATCAGGGGTTTGTGTGGTTGTGTCATGGCAACGACCGATGCGGAGAGAGCGCCCGCGCAATGCGGCTGGGTGACGGTTTGCGGCCCTGATAGCGCGCGCTCAGGGTCTGGGGCCCCGCGGTGATCTGGAAATAATCGTAATCGCGGGGCGCATCGAACGCGGCGAGATACTGGAAATGCAGTTGAAAGAACTTGCGGCGCAGGCGTGTCCAGGTCGGCGGCGTGAGGGCCTCGCTGAAGGCCGCCGAAATCACCAAAGGCCAGCGTTGATCGGGCGGCGCGACCCCGGTGACGGCCACCGGATCGCACAGGCCGAAACAGACGCCGTCGGCCTTGGCGGTGATGTCGATCCAGGTGATCGCCGCGCTGTTCGAGAGGGCGCGCAGATCCTGCCGCAAGCGGTGCGCATGGGGCAGAAAGCTCTGCACCGGGATCGCCTCGCCAAGGGTCAACAGCGCCAGGGCTGGGCCGTCCTTGGGCACCCCGCTGCGCAGCACTTCGGCCACCACCGACACCGCCAGCGACGCGCCCGAGGAATGGCCGATCACCAGAACCTCGTCGACACCACCCTCGATCAGCGCCTTGCGCACCTGCGTGGCGAAATCGGTCAGCCGAAGGGCCAGCGCCGGGTCATAGCGGCCCCGATGCGCGGCGGTATAGGCAAAATCATAGAGCAGATAATAGACGAACAGCTTGGCATCCCAGCGTTGAAACGCCTTAAGAAGCGCCACCGCAAACCCCAGGCCAACGCCCCAGGCCACCAGACTCATCAGCCAGCCGCCACCCGTGAGCCACATCAGGCCCGCGCCCAGCCCCCAGCCCGCGAGACCCGCCACCAGCAATTGCCCGACCAGCATGCCCGACGGCCAAAGCCCCGCCAGCATCGGCCCGGGGCGCAGCCGGATCATCGCCCACAGAGCGCCCGTCGAGATGAAAATCCACAGCGTGCGCACCAGCAGCAGATAGGCCGAAAACACGCCGCGCTGCATGGAGGCTTGCACCAGATCGGCCCAAGCCAGAACGGTAACATGGGTGTCGGTGATCTGGCCGTCGATGTCGGTCTGCACGGTCCAGCCATAGCCCTCGGCGGCGGTGTCTTGCGCGGCCATGCTGAGCGCATAGCCCGAAATCTCGGCCTGTTTCACCCCCTCGCGGCGATACAACTCCCGGTAGCGGCGCGGCGGAAACGGGTCATAGCCGGGCACATAAAACACCCGCCGCCGTTTGACCTGTTGTGTGCTCTGCATGGTCTGCCCTGCCCCTGTCCCGGGTGCAGGCTATGCCGCTTCGCAGGCTTTGAAAACCCGGATTACCCGAGGTTTCCGAAGGCCGGGAAGGTTTCCAGCAGCCAGAACGAGAAACTGGCCATCCAGCCGGTGATCAACGCGATGCCGACGACGATCAGCAGCACGCCCATCGCCTTTTCAATGGTGCCCAGCCACGGTTTGATCCGGTTCATCAAGGTCATCGAGCGGCTGATGAAAATCGCCGCCAGCAGGAACGGCAGGCCCAGCCCGATGGCATAGACCCCCAACAAGGACGTGCCGCGCATCACCGAATCCTCGGAGGCGGCCAGCGTGATGATCATGCCCAGAATCGGCCCGATGCAGGGTGTCCAGCCAAAGGCAAAGGCCAGCCCCAGCACATAGGCGCCAAACGCCGAACCGCCGCGGTCGCCGGCATCCAGACGCGCCTCGCGCATCAGGAACCCGATGCGGAACAGGCCCAGGAAATGCAGCCCCATGACCACCACCACAACTCCGGCGATCTGGGCAAAGGTTTCGCGGTAGGCCAGAAAGATCTGGCCAAGGCTGGAGGCGGTGAAGCCAAGGAACAGGAACACCGTGCTCAGGCCCATGACGAAAAACAGCGCGGGCAAGGTGGCGCGACTGGGGCCTTTGCGGTTTTCGGTCAGGTCGCGCATCGAAATGCCCGACATATAGGCCAGGTAGGGCGGCACGATCGGCAGCACACAGGGGCTGAGGAAGGACAACAGACCGGCCAGCAGCGCCACCGCCAGCGACGGCATCAGGGCGGCGTCAAAAAGGTCGATTCCGAACATCACATGCGCTCCGGGTTGGGCCTGTCCCTCATAGACACGCGCCCCCCGTTCGTCACGAGGGGCGCGGTCACGTTCGTATCAGCCGCACTCAGCCGCGCGACCACCAGCCGATGCGCCGTGGTTTGGCGGGCTTTGGCGGCTCGGGCTCTGAAACCGGTGCGACGACGGGGTCAGCGGCGGTTTCGGCAGTTTCGGCGGCCTCGGCCACGTCGGGCGATGGCGTTTCGACAGGCGCTTCGAGCGGCGTGTCGGCCGGGGCCTCGATCGGCGCCTCCGCAGGGGTCTCCACGGGGGGCGCGACGGGGGCCTCGATGGGCTGCTCGACGGGGGCCTCCACCGGGGTCGGAGCGGGCTCGACCGGGGTCTGGGCAGGCTCGTCCGGGGTCGCGGCGTCCGGGGTGGCGGCGTCCGGGGTGGCGGCCTCGGCGGCCGGTGCGGCCTCGTCGGTCACCTTCTTGCGGCGCGTGCGGGTGCGCTTTTTCGGGGCCGGAGCCTCGTCAGCCGCGGCCTCGGCCGCCACATCGGGGGTGTCAGCCGCCTCGGCCTCACCCTCAACCGGCTTTTTGCGCGTGCGGGTCCGCCGCTTGCGCACGGGTTTTGCCGGCTCTTGCGCCGTGGCATCCGCGCCCTCGACCGGCGTTGTCACGCTTTGGTCGGTGTCGCTGTCCTCATCATCGGAGGACTCGTCGCTATCGTTGTCGTTGTCGCTGGTATCCAACTCATCATCCGCGCGGCTGTCGCCATTCTGACCACCGCGCCGCCGCCGACGCCGCCGCCGCTTGCGCTTGTTGCCGTCCCCGCCATCCGCCGAGTCGCCATTGCCATCCGCGCCATTCGCCTCGGCGACCGTGCTCTCGACAACGGTTGCCTCGACGATCTCGGACTCGTCCTCATCCACGCTGGTATCGCTGAATTCGTCGTCGATATCCGACATCGTCTTGGTGTCGAACGACACGACCGCCGATGTCGGAGGCGCCACGATCCGCGTCGCGGTCTTGAACTTTTCAATCGAATAATCCGGGCTGATCAACGAGGTATCCGCCTCGAGGCGGATCGCCATCCCGTAGCGGATCTCGATCTGGGCGATGCGCTCACGCTTTGAATTGAACAGATAGTTGATGATCTCGATCGGCGCTTTGACCAGCACTTCCTTGGAGCGGTTGCGCGTGCCCTCTTCCTCGATGGCGCGCACGATTTGCAGCGCCAGCGAATTGTCCGACCGGATCAGACCCGTGCCATGACAATGCGCGCAAGGCTGGGTGGTGGCCTCCAACATGCCCGGACGCAGGCGTTGGCGGCTCATCTCCATCAAACCAAAGGCCGAGATGCGCCCGACCTGAATGCGCGCGCGATCCGTGCGCAGCGCATCCTTCATGCGCTTTTCCACGGCGGCGTTGTTCTTGCGCTCTTCCATGTCGATAAAGTCGATGACGATCAGACCCGCAAGGTCGCGCAGGCGCAACTGGCGGGCAACTTCGTCGGCGGCTTCAAGATTGGTCTTGAGCGCGGTGTCCTCGATCGACCCTTCGCGCGTCGATTTGCCCGAGTTCACGTCGATGGCGACCAAAGCCTCGGTCACGCCAATGACGATATAGCCGCCCGATTTCAACTGAACGGTCGGGTTGAACATGCTGCCCAGATAGCTTTCGACCTGGAACCGCGCGAACAAGGGCATCTGATCACGATAGAGTTGCACGTTTTTCGCGTGCGACGGCATGATCATCTTCATGAAGTCCTTGGCGGTGCGATAGCCGCCCTCGCCCTCGACCAGCACTTCGTCGATGTCTTTGTTGTACAGATCGCGGATCGACCGCTTGATCAGGTTGCCCTCTTCGTAGATCGGCGCCGGGGCCACGGATTTCAGCGTCAGCTCGCGGATCTGCTCCCAGACGCGGAACAGATACTCATAGTCGCGGCGAATCTCTGGCTTGGTGCGCTGCGCCCCCGCCGTGCGGATGATCAGGCCAGCGCCCTCGGGCACCGAGATTTCACCGGCGATTTCCTTGAGCTTCTTGCGGTCGGCGGCGTTGGTGATCTTGCGGCTGATACCGCCACCGCGTGCCGTGTTGGGCATCAAGACGCAGTACCGACCGGCCAATGACAGGTACGTGGTCAGCGCTGCGCCCTTGTTGCCGCGCTCTTCCTTGACCACCTGCACCAGCATGATCTGACGGACCTTGATGACTTCCTGGATCTTGTAGCGGCGCGCGCGGGGGCGGCGTGGTGGGCGTACTTCGTCCGACACGTCTTCATCCGCGACCGATTCGATCTGGTCGTCGTTCTGGCTGGCAAAATCCGCGGCGCGGTATGGTTTTTCCGGCTCGTCATCATGCGAACCCAACTCGTCGGAATGGTCAGAGTTGGCGTCATCCTCGAGTTCAACGACGTCCATCGCGCCATAGGTGCGCGTCTCCATCCCCTCGGAGTTGGCGGCCATCGGGCGGCCATTGCCGGGGGCGGGGGTGTCGTCGGTGGTCTCGGCGGGTGACGATTCCACCGGCGCGGCCTTGGGCGTTTCCGCCTCTGGCGCGGCATGGGGCGTTTCCGCCTCTGGCGCGGCACCCGGTGCTGCGGCGGCGTCTGCCTCGGCCACGGACGCGGCCTCCACAGCCGTGTCGGCGGCGCCGTCGGCCGGGGCTTCGACCGATTGCGCCTCGATTACCGGCGCGTCAGCGTGTTCGCTGATCCCGGCATCCTGCGCGACGGGTTCGGCCACGGCATTCTCGGTGTCCTGCGCCTCGGCGTCTGCATCCTGCGACGTTTGCGCGTTATCATCGCCGTCCGAATTCGACCGGCGGCGACGCGAGCGGCGGCCAGAGGGGTTGCCACCCTCGGACGCGGCATCGGTGCTGTCATGAGCGCCATTGCGGCCACCGTTGCCGCCATTACCGTTGCCGTTGCCGCCATTGCCGTTGTCATCATCATGTGACCGGGCAAGCGCACGCTCTTCCTCAAGCAAGGCGCGACGATCCGCGACGGGGATCTGGTAATAATCCGGATGGATTTCGGCGAACGCCAGAAAACCGTGACGGTTGCCGCCGTAATCGACAAAGGCCGCCTGGAGCGACGGCTCGACGCGGGTTATCTTGGCGAGGTAGATGTTGCCAGCCAGCTGGCGCTTGTGGATGGTCTCAAAATCAAATTCATCAACCTTGTTTCCGTCCACGACCACGACGCGGGTTTCTTCCGCGTGCGTGGCGTCAATAAGAAGTTTCTTTCCCATAGGATCCTACTTGCCCCATGCCGCCTTCCCCGCAGCCCCGAAGGGCCACGCGGTCTGCTGTCATGGGGGATTGTGTGGGCGATGCCAAACGTCAGCAAACGGAGGGCGTCGCGCTTGCGCGTCCCATTCACGTCATGTGCTGATGCGTCCCTTTGCATCGCGGTTTCATGCTCCGGCGTCCGGCCGCAAAGCGCGGTGGACACCCGTTCTAAGCCGGGCGGACGCGGTGCCGCGCCTGACATTTCTACGGCCAACCTGGGCCGATCCCGCCTGCGCATCGACCGAAAACCGGAAATTGCAGGCTGTGAATTCCGTGAGAGGTGCGCGTCGCGCACTTCAGCCCTACAAACATAGGGGCTAAGACCCCTCCACCGCAATGGCAAAATGTCGATTGTGGCCAGACAATTCACACATTCACGAAAAACGTCAGTGGATTCAACACCTGCTTGGGGTGCAAAACCCGGCGCACCCCATGGCTTGTGCCTCACAACCCAGGCGCGAGCGCCTGCCTGCGATCCGCGCCGTCAGACATAGTCGCCGCGGCTCAGCCCGTATTTGGCCATTTTCTCGTTCAACGTGCGGCGCGGCAGACAGAGTTCCTCCATCACCGCGACGATCGACCCCTTGTGACGGCGCATGGTGTTGTCGATCAAGGTGCGCTCGAAGGCTTCGACATAGTCTTTCAGCGGCTTGCCCTCGGTGGTCAGCGCCCCGCCCGAGGCCTCGTTCTCGGCCATCACCAGTGACACCACCGACCCGGAACCGCGACGGTTTTGCAGCACCGCCTGTTCGGCAATCGAGATCAACTGCCGGATGTTGCCCGGCCATGGCGCTTGCAGCAGATAGGCCGCGTCCTGGGCCGAGAGATCCGGTGCCGGACAGCCATATTCCTCTGCATAATCCTCGGCGTAGCTCTTGAACAGCGCCAGAATATCCTCGCCCCGGTTGCGCAGTGGCGGCAAGGTCAGCTTCATCGCCGCCATGCGATAATAGAGGTCGGGCCGCAGGATATCCTCCAAGGAGTTGCCCGGCCGGTGCGCGTTGCATACGGCGACGATCCGGGTCTCGGGCGGGGTCGCCTGCGCGTTGATGAAGCTGAGCAACCGCCCCTGCAACGCCGGGCTCAACGCCTCGACGTCTTCCAGACACAGCGTGCCGCCGCGCGCCTCTTCGGTCAGCGGCAAGCCGCCGGTTTCAACCGGGCCAAACAGCCGCGCGGCCAGTTGGTCGTCATCCAGCCCGAAACACGAGACCGACACGAAACGCTTGCCCGCCCGCGGCCCGACGGCGTGCAAGGCATGGGCCACCAGCGTTTTCCCGGTGCCGGTTTCGCCGTCGATCAACACATGCCCATCGGCCTGCCCGAAATCCAGAATATCCTCGCGAAGCCGCACCATTTCGGCCGAATTTCCCACCAGACGCCGCATGATCGTGGTGCCATCGGCCAATTCATGGCGCAGCGCCCGATTCTCGAGCGCCAGACTGCGCGCCTTGAGGGCATTGCGCGCCAGGTCCGTCATGCGCTCAGGATCAAACGGCTTTTCCAGGAAATCAAACGCCCCGAGGCGCATTGCCTCGACCGCCATCGGCACATCGCCGTGACCGGTGATCAAAATGACCGGCAAACTCGCGTCCATCCCCATCAACCGCTTGAGAAAGGCCATGCCATCCATGCCCGGCATCCGGATATCGGTGACCACGATGCCGGGAAAATCAGGGCCCACAACCGCCAGGGCTTCTTCGGCGCTGGCATAGGTTTCGGGCGTGAAACCGGACAGCGACAACCATTGGCTGATCGAGGCGCGCATGTCCTGCTCGTCATCGACCACCACGATGCGCGAGGGGCTGCGGCTGATCTGCGTGACGCTCTCGCTGGCGTTCATAGGGGTTCTCCTCGAAATTCGTCTTGTTACTATAACACGTTATGCGGCGATTTCCGTCGTATTCACCAAAACGGGAAGCGAAATATCAAAGGCCGCGCCGCCCTCGGGCACATTGCGCGCCGTCAAGCGCCCACCGTGATCCGCGACAATGCCCGACGAAATCGCCAGTCCAAGCCCGACCCCCTCACCCGCTTTCTTCATCGTGTAGAACGGCTCGAAGATTTGCCCGATATCCGCGATGCCGGTGCCATTGTCGCGGATCGTCAGAATCACCGTGTCGCCCTGGGTCATCACCAGATCGATTTGCGGCGCATTGACCGTCGCCGTGGCGTCGACCGCGTTGCGCATCAGGTTGATCAACACCTGCTCCAGCCGCAGTGCGTCGCCCATCACCATCACCGGCTCTTTGGGGATCGTGCGCACCACCAGCACGCGACGTTCGCGCAACTTTGGCTCCATCATTGCCAGCGCCTGGGTCACACAGGCGCGCAAATCGAGCGGCTCGAACGCATCGCCGCCCTTGCGCGCAAAGGATTTCAGCTGCCGCGTGATCGCGCCCATGCGGTCGATCAGGTCGTCGATGCGCTGAAACGAGACCAGCGCCTCTTCCGAGCGCCGCCGGTTCAACAACAAGCGCGCGCCCGCCAGATAGGTTTTCATCGCCGCCAGCGGTTGGTTCAACTCATGGCTGACCGCCGCCGACATCTCGCCCAGAACCGCCAGTTTCGATGATTGCATCAGGGTTTGCTCGGCGACGTTCAGTTCTTTCTGTACCTTCTCGCGCGCCGCGACCTCGCGTTGCAGCCGGATGTTGAGCTGGCGCAACTCAACGGATTCCTGCTCGAACCGGGCGGATTGCGACCAGGCGCGCCGCGAAAAGACGTAGAACACCAGCGTCAGCAACAGGGCAAACCCCATGATCACCAGCGCCAGAACGCCGTTCACCTTTTCCCGAACACCCGCATAGGTCGTGTAGCTGATCAACCGCCAGCCGCGGTGCTGCAAGCGCGTTTCCGACCGCAGAACCGCCTCGTTCGACAAGAACGCATCGGGGCCGCGCCCGGTCAGATCGGCGGTGAATTGCAGCGCGCGCTCGATCGCCGAGGGCGCATCGCGCAGCGCCAGGGCGTCGCTTTCGCTGCGCCCGCGCCAACGGGGTTCGGTGGACAGGATGATATTGCCGGAACTGTCGATCAGCGCCACGGCCTCGGAAAACCCGGCCCAGGCGCGCTCGAATTTGGCCAGATCAACCTCGACCGTAACAACGCCCAACACCTGCGTCCCGGCGCGGATGGCACGGGCATAGGCGAAGCCGTAGCCGCCGGAATCGCGTGGCTGGACGGCAAACAGCGTGTCTGTGGCGCGGCGACCGTCCACAAACAGCAAATCCGTGGCGCGCGAGACCCCCAGCCGATTGCGGTCGGTTGCGGCCACGACCCGCCCGGCAGTGTCCAGCAACTCGATTGACGCGGCGCCAACCTCGGATTGCAAGCTGATCAGCAATTGCGGGATTCTGGCGAAATTGCCGACCTCCAGCGCTTCGCGCAGCGACGGGTCGCGCGACAAGAGGATCGGCATCACCTGCGTGCGCTGCAACTCGCCCTCGATATTGCCCGCATAGAGCACCAGACGCAGTTCGGCCCGGTTGCGCGTGTCAACGGCAAAGCTTTCGCTGAGCCAGTCATCGAGGACCCAGACGACCACCGCCGCGACCACCACCAACAGCGCAACCACCGCCTTGCCCCAAGGGGGCATGCCGGAGCGCAGCGTTCGCGACGCGGGAAAAGAGGGGTCGCCAGTCATTCGCATACCGTAAAGCCCCGTCGCAGAGGGCTCAAGCGCGGGCTGCGCGTCGCGCGATCATGTAAGCGCCAAAGCGCCCATCAAGCCCGAGAACAGCGCGCGACCATCGGTGCCGCCGTGTTCGGGGCTGATGGCCCGCTCTGGGTGCGGCATCATCCCCAGCACTCGACGATTGTGCGACAGGATCCCGGCGATATCCCCGCGCGAGCCGTTCGGGTTGTCCAGATAGCGAAACGCCACGCGATCCTCGCCTTGCAGCAGGCCCAAAGTCTCGTCATCGGCCTGATAATTGCCGTCGTGATGCGCGATGGGCACCGAAAGGTCCTGGCCCGGGCGGTAACCGCCGGTGAAAGCGCTATCGCTGGTGGCGACCGTCAGACGGGTGGGTTTGCAGATGAATTTCAGCCCCGCATTGCGCATCAAGGCGCCGGGCAACAGCCCGGTTTCCACCAGGACCTGAAAGCCGTTGCAGATACCCAACACATAGCCGCCCCGCTCGGCGTGGGTGACGATTGCCTTGGCGATCGGCGACTGCGCGGCGATCGCCCCACAGCGCAGGTAATCGCCAAACGAGAACCCGCCCGGAATGCCGACAATGTCGGTCCCCTCCGGCAAGGTCGCGTCCTTGTGCCAGACGCGCGCGACCTGAGCGCCCGCGTCCTCAAAGGCCACGGCCAGATCGCGGTCACAATTCGACCCCGGAAAGGTGATGACTGCCGCTTTCATGCGTGCCTCCCGTCGCTTGTCCTGACTGTCTCTTGCGGCCTCCTTTACTGCGCAGTGGCGCTTTGGAAAAGCGAATTCCTTGAATTTCCGCCGGTGGTGACGGGAATGTTCACCGCAAACACCAAACATTCGGTTAACGGCATCTGACTCCTCGCCCACTCAATTCCGAAGCGCAATATAATTGCGACACTTCATCATTCAGCGCACTTTTCTTGCGCAAGCATCTTGCGCGATGGGGCAGGACTTGTTATGCTGCACCGCAGTAAACAGGAAGACTCCCGTCCCCATGGGTCACAAAACCGGAAAATCCGCCATGCTCGACAGCCGCCCCGCCGACAATCTGCCCCGTGGTACGATCTGCATCGAAGATCTCGAAGTGGGCATGACGCGTCACCTGCAAAAGCTGATCACCGACCGCGATATCGAGCTCTTTGCCGAGGTTTCGACAGATCACAACCCGGTGCATCTGGATGACACCTATGCCCGGGACACGATCTTCGAGGGGCGCATCGCGCATGGAATGCTGACCGCCGGCCTGATTTCTGCGGTCATCGGCGAGCAATTGCCGGGTCACGGCACCATTTACATGGGGCAAAACCTGCGGTTTCTGGCCCCTGTGCGCCCCGGTGACACGGTTCTGGCCGAAGTCACCGTGCGCGAGATCGATTATGGCAAGCGCCGGGTTGGTCTTGATTGTCGCTGCTCGGTGGGCAATACCACCGTCCTGAAGGGTGACGCGCTGGTTCTGGCGCCGAGCCGCAAGTTCGACTGACCCGCCACCCTTGGCGGGGGCGCGGAGCAGGATGCAGACGATCAGCACTTGGACCCTGACCGATGAGGCGCTGCGCGGTGCTTCGGTGGCAATGGGCAATTTCGACGGCGTTCACCGTGGCCACCAGGCGGTGATCAACTCGGCACGCCGCCCCGACGCGCCGCTGGGCGTGATCACCTTCGAGCCGCATCCAAGGCAGGTGTTCAACGCCGATGGCCCGGCCTTTCGCCTGATGAACGCCGAGGGCCGTCGCAACCGGCTTGAGCGCCTGGGCGTCGATGTGCTGTTTGAACTGCCCTTCACCAAGGACCTCTCCAGCCTGCCGCCTGACGCGTTTGCCCGCGACATTCTCAGCCAGGGTCTGGGCATCAGCCATGTCGTCGTCGGCTCGGATTTCTGTTTTGGCCACAAGCGCGCAGGCAATGCCGAAATGCTCAAGGCGTTTGGCGCACAGATGGGATTTGACGTGACCATTGTCGATCTGATCGGCAAAGCGGACGGCGTCTATTCCTCGACCGCCATTCGCACGGCCCTGTCCGAGGGCCGGGTCCAGGATGCGGCGGACATGCTGGGCCACCGCCACCGCATTGACGGCCTCGTTGTGCATGGTGCCAAACGCGGGCGCGAGTTGGGGTATCCGACCGCCAATATGGTCGTGGATGGGCTGCACCTGCCGAAACTGGGGGTCTATGCCGTCAAGGTCGAGGTCCGCAGCGGGCCGCAGCGCGGCATTTATGACGGCGTCGCCTCGCTGGGGGTGCGGCCTATGTTTGGCATCAATACGCCAAATTTCGAGGTTCATCTCTTTGATTTCAAAGGCGATCTTTATGACGCACATCTGTCGGTCGCACTGGTTCAATACCTGCGGCCCGAAGCCAGGTTCGACAGCCTGCCCGACCTGATCGCACAGATGGACCAGGACAGCGCCCAGGCGCGCGCGATTTTGGCGCAGGTCTAGGGCAACCACCCTTCCCTTTCGCCGCGAAATCTTCCAAACCTGCGCCCATGACCTTGCGCAAGAATTTTTGGGACACGGTCCCCCTCGACCAGATGACGCCTCAGGAATGGGAGGCGTTGTGCGATGGCTGCGGCAAATGCTGCCTGAACAAGCTGGAGGACGCCGACACCGGCGAGGTGTTTTTCACCAATATCGCCTGCCGGTTGCTCGATGACGCGACCTGCCGCTGTTCCAACTATGAAATCCGCAAGACCATCGTGCCCGAATGCGTGGTGCTGACGCCCGACACGATTGAAACCACCGCCTACTGGATGCCGAAAAGCTGCGCCTACAGGCGGTTGAACGAGGGGCGCGGCTTGGCCGATTGGCACCCGCTGATCTCGGGCGATCCGAACACGGTGCACACGGCGGGGATCTCGATGCGCAACCGCACCTTGGGCGAGATGAGTATCCCCGAGGAAGATTGGGAAGATCACATAATCGACGAGGAAATCTGATGTTTTTCGCCTCTGACAACACCTCGGGCGCGCCCGATCAAGTGATGCAGGCCCTGCTGCGGGCCAATGACGGGTTCTCGCTGGGCTATGGTGCCGACTCGCTGATGGACCGGGTGCGCGGTCAGATTCGCGAGGTGTTCGAGGCCCCGGAGGCCGCCGTGTATCTGGTCGCGACCGGGACAGCGGCCAATGCGCTGGCGATTGCCAGTCATGTGCAGCCGTGGCACGCGATCTATTGCCACCGCGTCGCCCATATCGAAGAGGATGAATGCAACGCGCCCGAGTTTTACGCCGGCGGCGCAAAGCTGACCTTGCTGGACGGGGCCGACGGGATCATCGACCCGCACGACCTGCGCATGCGGCTGGCGGGGGCGTCAAATGCCGTGCATCACGCGCAACCCGGCCTTCTCAGCCTGACCAACCTGACCGAACGCGGCGCACGCTATTCCGTGGCGCAGATCGCCGAACTGGCGGCGATCGCCAAATCCCACGGCCTGCCCGTGCATCTGGACGGCGCGCGATTCGCCAATGCCATCGTCGCCGAGGGCTGCACCCCTGCCGAGATGACGTGGCGCGCGGGGGTGGATGTGGTCAGCTTTGGCGGCACGAAAAACGGCTTGCTGGGTGTCGAGGCGGTGGTGATGTTCGACCCGGCCCGCGCGCGGGAATTCGAGCTGCGGCGCAAGCGCGGCGGGCATCTGGTGTCCAAGCATCGGTATTTGTCGGCACAGATGGAGGCCTATCTGACCGACGGTCTCTGGCTGGACCTGGCGGCGCGCGCCAATGCCAGCGCGGCGCGGCTGGAACAGGGGCTGATCAAGGCCGGTGCCAGTTTGATCCATCCGCGCGGCGGAAATCTGCTGTTTGCGCAATTGCCGCGCGCCGCGCACCGGGCGTTGCGGGCGGCGGGTGCGGTGTATTATGACTGGCCCGGCGATCATGCCGACGGGCCTGATGATGAGCTGTTGCAGGCGCGGTTTGTCGCCTCGTGGTCCACAACCGAGGCGCATGTGGACAGGTTTGTAACGGCACTGGCGCAGGCGATTTCCGGCTGAACCCGCCGCGCCTGCCGCCCGGGGGACCGTCAGTTGATGATGACCGGAATATAGGTGTTCTGCACCATATGCAGCGCAAAGGCCGCCGCCATCGCGACGATCTGCACCGCGAGGATGCCGTTCAGCTGCTGGCGAAACGGCTCTTTGCGGATCTTGTGGCGGTTGATCATCTGCCCCAGCTTGCAGCCGATGGATCCGCCCAGAAACGCCACCGCCAGCAACCGATCCTCGGGGATGCGGCGGGTTCCGGCAATCGCCGCGCGTTTGTCATGGACAAAAAGCCAAAACGCGGCCGTGTTCAAGGCAATCATGTAGACGGCGATTGCGATCTGAGTGATCATTCCTGGGTGCCCGTTTTGGATCTCTGCGTTGGTCATAAGAGAGTGCCCGACGCGATGCAACGCGCCGAACGTCAAAGCATGGCGCGAGTCCGGATGCGAACCGTTTCCGGTTTGGCATCAAGGACCGTGAGAAATCGTTAACGCAAACACGCCCAGCCGCGGCATGTTTACCGCTAACGCCTTGCGAAATCTCGATTCCTGCCCTTTCTTCGACACCATTGGACCTGTATACACTTGGCTAACCTCGACCGGGTGCGCCTCTGATATTGTGGCCAGCCCAATCCTTCATGGACCCATTTTTCTCGGAGGCTGGACAAATGACAATCAGACTTGCCATCAATGGTTTTGGACGCATCGGTCGTTGCACCCTTGCGCATATCGCCGAAAGCGCGCGCAACGATGTTGAAGTGGTCGCGATCAACGCCACCGGCCCGATCGAGACCAACGCGCATTTGCTGAAATACGACAGCGTACATGGCCGCTTTCCGGGGCAGATCCGGGTTGAGGGCAATACGCTGGATCTGGGCCGCGGTCCGATCCGCGTCATGTCCACCTATGACCCGCAAGAGCTGGATTGGGACGGCGTCGATGTGGTGCTGGAATGCACCGGCAAATTCAACGACCGCGACAAGGCCGCCGTGCACCTGACCCGTGGCGCCAAGCGCGTTCTGGTCTCGGCCCCGGCCAAGAACGCGGACAAGACCATTGTTTACGGCGTCAACCACCGTGCGTTGACCGGCGAACACCTGGTTGTCTCGAACGGCTCGTGCACGACGAACTGCCTCGCGCCGCTGGCCAAGGTGTTGAACGACGCAATCGGCATTGAATCGGGCATCATGACCACGATTCACAGCTACACCGGCGATCAGCCAACGCTGGACCGCCGCCACGCCGACCTTTACCGCGCGCGCGCCGCCGCCATGGCGATGATCCCGACCTCGACCGGGGCCGCCAAAGCCTTGGGCGAGGTGTTGCCCGAATTGGCCGGCAAGCTTGATGGCACCGCGATTCGCGTGCCCACGCCAAACGTCTCCGCCGTCGATCTGACCTTTATCGCGGGTCGTGACGTGACCGTGCAGGACGTCAACGAGATCATGCAAAAAGCAGCGGCGGGGTCGATGGGGGCGGTGTTGTCCTATGATCCAGAGCCCAAGGTGTCGATCGACTTCAACCACACCACCTATTCCTCGATCTTTGCACCGGACCAAACCAAGGTTACCGGCACGCGGTTGGTGCGGGTCTTGGCGTGGTATGACAATGAATGGGGCTTCTCGGCGCGGATGGCCGATGTTGCCGGCGCCATGGGCCGCTTGATCTGACACCATCACGGTTGATGGACTGACATTGAACCCCGGGGCTGTCGCAGCCTCGGGGTTTTTCGTGTATCATGCGGGTTCGGCGCAGATATCACCTCGGCACCTTCGACACACGCGCACCGGGATTTGTGATTGACCTTTGCGCAAAAATAGTAATGTTAGCGCCAACAATTGACGTCAGAAAGGGAACTCCCCATGACCACCACGGTTGCCATCAACGGTTTCGGCCGCATTGGGCGTCTGATCTTGCGCGCACTGCTCGAGCAAAACCGCTTGGATATCGAAATCGTCGCCATCAATGATCTGGGCTCGGTCGAGGCCAACGCCCATCTGCTGCGCTTTGACAGCGTCCACGGACGCCTGAACGCCGAGGTCACCACCGGCGAGGACTGGATTGACGTCGGCCGCGGCCGAATTCGGGTGACGGCGCTGCGCAACCCGGCTGACCTGCCGTGGTCCGATATCGACGTGGTGCTGGAATGCACCGGCGTGTTCCGCGATGCCGACAAGGCCAAGGTCTATCTGGAAAACGGCGCGTCGCGTGTGCTGGTCTCGGCCCCCTCGAAAGGGGCCGACCGGACCATCGTCTACGGCGTCAACCATCAGACCCTGCGCGCTGACGACAAGATCATCTCGAACGCCAGCTGCACCACCAACTGCCTGGCCCCGGTGGCCAAGGTGCTCAATGAGTCGGTGGGCATCGTCAAAGGGTTCATGACCACGATCCACGCCTATACCGGCGACCAGCCGACATTGGACACGCTGCACAAGGATCTCTACCGGGCACGCGCCGCGGCGCTCAGCATGATCCCGACCTCGACCGGCGCGGCCAAGGCCGTGGGGCTGGTGTTGCCCGAGCTGGACGGCAAGCTTGACGGCGTGGCGATTCGGATTCCGACGCCCAATGTGTCGGCCATCGACCTGACCATCGACTCTGCGCGTGCCACCACCGTCGATGAGGTGAACGCCGCCCTGATCGCCGCCTCGGAGGGGCCGCTCAAGGGCATTCTGGGCGTCACCACCGCCGAGAACGTGTCGATTGATTTCAACCATGATCCGCGCTCTGCCATTGTCGCCCTGGACCAGACCAAGGTGATGGATGGCACCATGGTTCGGGTCATGGCCTGGTACGACAACGAGTGGGGATTTTCGAACCGTATGCTCGATACCGTTGCGGAAATTGCCAAACTGCGCTGAACACGGATTTATTGCATCGTAATACCGAAAATTGACCCCTGAGTGCCTCGCGCCTCAGGGGTTTTCCATTTATCCCATGCGCATGGATATTGTTGTCATTGTCGCCATCATTGCCGGTTTGTTCGTTGTCATCGGGTTGTCGGAACCCGTGGCAGCGCGCTTGCGCCTGCCCGCGACCGTGGTTCTGGCCTTGATGGGCATTGTGATCGGCATCGTGTCAACGGCTCTGGTCACGCTGCCGGTGCCCGACGGAATCGCCGCCGCCGCCGCCGCCATCCAGGATCTTCCGATCCGCGCCAACCTGTTCCTCTATGTCTTTCTGCCGACGCTGATTTTTCAGGTCTCGCTGTCCCTCGACATCCGCCGCATGTTGGATGACTGGGTGCCGATCCTGCTGCTGGCGGTGGTCGCCGTTGTGGTCAGTACGCTGGCGGTCGGCTGGGCGCTTTATCCGATTGCCGGGTTGTCGTTGATGACCTGCCTGATGATCGGCGCGATTGTCTCGACCACCGACCCCTCGGCCGTGGTCGGCATTTTCCGCGCGACCCCCGCCCCGCAACGGCTGGCGCGCATTGTCGAGGGCGAAAGCCTGCTGAATGACGCAGCCGCCATCGCGCTGTTCGGTCTGTTCTTTGCCTTCGTGGCCTTTGGCATCCCCAACCCGCAGCTTTCCAATGTCGCGTATCAGTTTCCCTGGCTGCTGATTGGCGGCGGCATCACCGGTTGGATCGTCGGGCGTGTGGCGCTTTCGGCCATTGCGCGGCTGTCACTGCACCCGCTGGGACAAATGTCGATGTCGGTCGCCCTGCCCTATCTGGTGTTCTTGCTGGCCGAGACCTTGCTGGGTGCGTCGGGCGTGGTCGCCGTGGTGGCCGCCGGACTGGCGGTCAATTTCCATGCGCCCGGCCTCTTGTCACCGCCCACGCGCGCGCAACTGGGGGACACCTGGGACCTGCTGGCCTATTGGGCCGGAGGGTTGATCTTTGTGCTGGCCGCCCTGTTGATCCCCAACCTGCTGGCCAATGTCACGCTGCATGATCTTTTCCTGATTGCCGTGACCGTTGTTGCCGCGCTGGCGGCGCGCGCGACGATCCTGTTCGGCCTGTTACCCTTGATGAGCCGCCTGAAGCTGTCGCCGAGGATCGACACCAAATACCGCACGGCTATTCTCTGGGGGGGGCTGCGCGGTGCCGTGACCCTGGCGCTGGCGCTGACGGTCACTGAAAGCGTGCGGATTCCGTCGGATATCAAGCGTCATGTGGGTATCATCGCCACCGGCTTCACCCTGTTCACCTTGATTGTTCAGGGCACCACGCTGCGCTTCGTGATCGCCAAGCTGGGGTTGGACCGGTTGTCGAAACTCGATCAGGCCCTGTCGGCGCAGGTCGTCGCCGTGGCCCTGCAAACCGTGCGCGAGACGGTGGCCGACACGGCGCGCGATTTCGGCCTGGCGCAGGAAACCGTGCGCGAGGAGGCCAAACGCTTTGCCACCCGCGTCGATGATGCCGTGGCAAAGGCGGATGAGGGCACCGAGATCGCCGACCGCGACCGCATCACACTGGGGCTGGTGGCGCTGGCCGGGCGCGAACGGGACATGATCCTTGAAGCCTTCAAGGAAGGCCTGTTGCCCGCCAGTTTGGCCAACCGCATGATTGCCGATGTCGACCGCTTGATCGAGGGCACGCGCAGCGGCGGGCGCCTGGGCTATCTGACCACCGCCCGCTTGACGCGCGGCGCGGGGCTGACCGACCGCGTGGCCAGCGTGTTGCACAACCGCCTGGGTTTGTCCGCCCCCCTCGAACGGATGACCGCAGACCGATTCGAGCATCTGGTGGCGCGGGTGGCAATTTTGCGCGACCTGCACGCCTTCATCGACACGCGCATCCGGCGCATTCATGGCAAACGCGTCGGCGATCTGCTGCACGATTTGCTGGAACGGCGCATGGACGAGGCCGATCAGGCGCTGGCCGGTCTGCGGCTGCAATTTCCCGGCTATGCCGAGGATCTTGAACGTCGCCTGATCCGGCAGATCGTTCTGTCACAGGAAGAGCTGGAGTATTCCGCGCTGGTCGATGACGGATTGATCGGCCCTGAACTGCGCTTGGTGCTGAACGACGGCATTGCCCGCCGACGGGCCGCCTTGGCGAAACGCCCGCATCTGGATCTGGATGTGCAACGCGAAGTGCTGGTCGCAGGCTTCCCGCTGTTCGCGGGGATGTCGCCGGAAACGCGCGCCGCCCTGGGCAAGAAGATGCGCACGGTCTATGCGTCGCGCGGGACAGTCTTACTGAAACAACATGAATTGCCGAACAAGGTCTGGTTCATCGCCTCGGGCGCGGTCGAGCAGGTGCGCGCCGGTCAGGTGTATCGTTTGGGCCGCGGCGAGATGTTTGGCCATCTGGCGTTGCTGCGCCGCAACGCGCGCCGCGGGCACACGACCGCCATCACCCAATGCACCTTGCTGACCCTCGACGAAGCGCGGTTCTTGCAGTTGCTCAAAAGCGATGAAAGCCTGCGCGACGCGGTGCTCGACAGCGCGCAGAAACGTGGCGTCGCGCTTGATGATTCGACGCTGAGCAAGCTCTAGCCGGGTTGATTATCCGGGGCTGTGGCTGGTGATCGGGCCAAACCGTTCGCGCAGCGCCGTGTTGACCAGCTCGGGGACGAATTTCGTCACATCGCCGCCAAGGCGCGCGATTTCCTTGACCAGCTTCGAGGCAATCGCCTGACGCCGCGCATCCGCCATCAAGAAAACCGTCTCGATGGATTTATCCAGCGCGCGGTTCATGCCGACCATCTGGAACTCATACTCGAAATCCGCAACCGCCCGCAGCCCCCGGATGATGGTCTGCGCGCCGACATCGCGGGCGCAATCAATCAACAGGTTCTCGAACGGATGCACGACAATCTCGGTTCCGCTTTGTCGGCTCAATTCGGCGCATTCTGCCTCGATCATGGCGACGCGCTGTTCCAACGAGAACAACGGCCCCTTGTCGCGGTTGATCGCGACGCCGATGACCAACCTGTCAACCAGATCGGCGGCGCGGGCGATGATGTCGATATGCCCCAGCGTCAACGGGTCAAAGGTTCCGGGATAGAGCCCGATGCGCATGAATTGTCCTTCCGCCTTCGCTACGTCGGCCCACGCAACAATATTGCGCGCCCGGATGCAAGATCAGAAACGGCGCGCCGGTCATGTTCGCGAAAACATGGTGCCCACAAGACAACCCCGGCGCACCGGCACGGGCTCAGTTGCCCATGATCATCCCGGTCAGCGCGTCCTTTTCCATCTGCAACTCGGACATGCGCGCCGCCACGACATCCCCGATCGAGATGAACCCGACCATCGTATCGCCCTCCATCACCGGCATGTGGCGGAAGCGTTTGCTGGTCATGGTTCCAAGCACGGCGTCGGAGGTGTCCTTGGGCGAGCAGCCGAGAACCGCGCGGGTCATGACTTTTTCGACCTTTTCATCGAGGCAAACCGCGCCGGCACGGCACAATTCGCGGACGATATCGCGCTCTGAAATGATGCCTTTGACGTCTGTGCCGCTTTTCGACACCACGACCGCACCGATTCGCTTGTTCGTCAGGATTTCGACGACCTCGCGCACGGTTGCGCCGGGTGACACGGTCAACACGCCTTGGGCTTTGTTTTTGAGAATCTGACTGACGAGCATGGTGTGTCTCCCTTTTTGTCTCAGCGTCAACGCATTGAGGATTCGTGTCAAGGTCACTCTGCGAGTGTTTCCAGCCGTGCCACTTCGCGCCGCAAGCCCGAGACCAGCGCCGCGGCAAAACGCTCGACACGGGGCACGCGGCGGTCGTCGGCGTGGCGGATCAGGTGGAACGCGCGGGTCAACGAGAATTCGGCCGTCAGGATCCGGCGCAGGCCGGGCACTGCGGGCAGCGCGAAATCATGCACCACGCCGACACCCGCCCCCTGTCGAATGAGGTTCAACTGCACCGAGACCGAGTTGGACGCGACCGGCGGATGTTCGATGCCAAGGTCGGACAGGTAATCCAGCTCCCGGTCAAAGATCATGTCGGGGATATAGCCGATCACGCGATGCGCGGGCAGATCGGCCAGCGTGTTCAACGGCGGTGCCTTGGCCAGATAGGCGCGCGATGCCACCAAATGCAGGCGGTAGTCGGTGATTTTCTGGGCGATCACGCGGCCTTGTTCGGGTTTGGACACGGCAATCACCATATCCGCCTCGCGTTTGGTCAGCGAAAACACCCGTGGCAGGGCGACGATCTGCACCTCCAGCGCCGGGTTCTGCGCGACAATCTCGGCCACCACTTGCGGCAACAGGTAATTCGCGGCGCCGTCGGGCGCGCCGATCCGCACCTGCCCGGTGATCCCCTCGCTCGATCCGGACACCGCATCGCGGGCGCGCTCAACCTCGGTCTCGATGGCCTGCGCGTGCGCAACCAGCCGCCCGCCCTCGTCGGTCAGCAGATAGCCCTGCGGCGAGCGCGTGAACAGACGCGCGCCCAAGGCCTCCTCGAACCGGGCGATTCGCCGCCCGACCGTGGCGGCATCGAGCTTCAGCACCCGGCCCGCGCGGCTCAGGCTTTCACCGCGCGCCACGGCCAGAAAGATCCGCAGGTCATCCCAATCCGCCATTGCAGCACCTTTGCAAAATCGCAAAACCCTTTTTGGCAAACTGCCTCTGTTCAGGTCATTTATGCAAGGCTATTGTGGCCGCCAAGGGAAACGGAAATTCATCAGGAGGATACCATGAGGGAAATCGGTCACTGGATCGACGGCAAGGTTGTTGCAGGCACGTCAGGCCGCACCGCCGACGTGTTCAACCCCGCGACGGGCGAAGTGCAGGCCAAGGTCGCTCTGGCCTCCAAGGCCGAACTGGACGCGGCGATTGCCTCGGCTGCCAAGGCGCAGGTTGCCTGGGGTGCGACCAACCCGCAGCGCCGCGCGCGGGTGATGATGGCGCTGGTCGGTTTGCTGAACCGCGACATGGACAAACTGGCCGAGATGCTCTCGAGCGAGCACGGCAAGACCTTCCCCGACGCCAAGGGTGACATCCAGCGCGGTCTGGAAGTGATCGAATATTGCATCGGCGCGCCGCAGATGCTCAAGGGCGAGTTCACCGACAGCGCCGGCCCCGGCATCGACATGTATTCCATGCGCCAGCCTTTGGGCGTTGTGGCCGGCATCACGCCGTTCAACTTCCCCGCCATGATTCCGCTGTGGAAAATGGGCCCGGCGCTGTCCTCGGGCAACGCGATGATCCTGAAACCCAGTGAGCGCGACCCCTCGGTGCCGATGATGATCGCGGAACTGTGCAAGGAAGCCGGTCTGCCCGATGGTGTGTTGCAGGTGATCAACGGCGACAAAGAGTTGGTTGACGGCATCCTCGACAGCCCGGTCATTCAGGCCGTGGGCTTCGTCGGCTCGACCCCGATCGCGCAATACATCTACGAGCGCGCCGCCCAGCAGGGCAAACGCGCCCAGTGTTTCGGCGGTGCCAAGAACCACATGATCATCATGCCCGACGCGGACATGGATCAAGCCGCCGACGCGCTGGTTGGCGCGGGCTTTGGCGCGGCTGGCGAACGCTGCATGGCGATCTCGGTCGCGGTTCCGGTGGGCAAAGGCACGGCCGAGGCCCTGCGCAAGCGTCTGGTGCCGAAAATCGAGGCGCTCAAGGTTGGTCCCTGGACCTCGGGCGATGATGTGGACTACGGCCCGGTCGTCACCGCCGCCGCCAAGGCCAACATCCTGCGTCTGGTGGAAACCGGCGTGGCGCAAGGTGCCGAACTGGTCGTCGACAGCCGCGACTTCAAGCTGCAAGGCTACGAGGACGGCTTCTTTGTCGGCCCGCATCTGTTCGACAACGTGACCCCAGAGATGGACATCTACAAAACCGAGATCTTCGGCCCCGTCCTGTCGATGGTCCGCATGGACACGTATGAAGACGCGCTGAAACTGACGATGGATCACGAATACGGCAACGGCACCGCGCTGTTCACCCGCGATGGCGACACCGCGCGCGACTTTGCCAGCCGCGTGAACGTCGGCATGATCGGCATCAACGTGCCAATCCCGGTGCCGCTGGCCTATCACACCTTTGGCGGCTGGAAGAAATCCGGCTTTGGCGATTTGAACCAGCACGGGCCGGACGGCTTCCGCTTCTACACGCGCACCAAGACGGTGACCTCGCGCTGGCCCTCGGGCATTCGCACGGGCGGCGAGTTCAACTTCAAGGCAATGGACTGATCTTGGCGATCAAGTCTGACGGAAAGGGCCCCGATCGGGGCCCTTTTTTATTGCGCCGCGAAACGCGGGTGACAAGAACGCGCCACGGTTTCCCGCGTTCTGTATTGCGCCGCCACGCTGGGTCGCATGCCTCCGAAGGACACGAACCTACCAACCCGGGTTGCCGGCTTCAGATGGACAACGATGGCGGGAGGCTGTTCGACGTACCCTCGTGCAAGGGAACCGCCGGGCTGTTCACGTCTTGGCGACCCGGTGGCGTGCTGGCTTGCTTGCGCCGCGATGATGCCGCACTCTGACTGCGGCATTCCGCCACAGGAGACCATGATCATGGCTTTGACCCGTCGCCAATTCCTCGCCTCGGCTGCCCTTGTTCCGGCGACAGTGGGGTTTGCCACCGCCGCCAGCGCCACGACCCATGATGTCACCATTCAAGGCATGGCCTTTTCGCCCAGTTCGCTGACCATTGCGGTGGGCGACACCGTGCGCTTCACCAATCTGGACAGCGCGCCGCATACGGCAACGGCGGCTTCGGCCGGGCTGGAGACCGGGCGTCTCGGGCGTGGCGACAGCGCCGAACATACATTCGCAGCCGCGGGCACGGTTGCCTATGTGTGCTCCATTCACCGCGCCATGCAGGGCACGATTGTCGTGCAGGCCTGACCCGCACAGGCGACGAATTTTTCTGCGTTCAAGCCCCGCTTGCGTTCCCGCGCCGGGGCTGCAAAACTCTCGCAACAATCCCGAATTAAACACCTGTTCAATTCGATTGCCAAAGAGAGGGAGCGCCCGTGGATTTTGCACTCAGCGAGGAACAAACGGCCATTTTTGACATGGCCTATGCCTTTGGCCAGGAGCATATCGCCCCCTTTGCCGCCGAGTGGGAGGCCGCTGGCGACATCCCGCGCGCGCTGTGGCCCAAGCTGGCCGAACTGGGGTTTGGCGGGCTGTATGTCTCCGAGGAAAACGGCGGCTCTGGCCTGACGCGGCTTGATGCGACCTTGGTGTTCGAGGCACTCAGCATGGCCTGCCCCTCGGTTGCGTCCTTCCTGTCGATCCACAATATGTGCGCCGCCATGCTGGACAAATTCGGCAGCGACAGCGTCAAAGACCGCTTTTTGACCCCGGCGATCAGCATGGACACGGTGCTGTCCTATTGCCTGACCGAACCGGGCGCGGGCAGCGATGCCGCCGCGCTGAAAACCCGCGCCACGCGCACCAATGACGGCTATGCGCTGACCGGCACCAAGGCCTTCATCTCGGGCGGTGGGTATTCCGACGCCTATGTCGTGATGTGCCGCACCGGCGATGAGGGCGCGCGCGGGATTTCCACGGTGGTGGTGGAAAACGGTGCGCAGGGCCTGTCGTTCGGCGGCTTGGAACGCAAAATGGGCTGGCGCAGTCAACCCACGCGGCAGGTGCAATTCGACGACTGCCCGGTCCCGGCCGAGAACCTCGTCGGGGTGGAGGGCGACGGGTTCAAATACGCGATGGCGGGCCTTGATGGCGGGCGGTTGAATATCTCGGCCTGTTCGCTGGGTGGCGCGCAACAGGCGCTGAACCAGACGCTGACCTATATGGGCGAGCGCCGGGCCTTCGGCAAAACCATCGACCAGTTTCAAGCGCTGCAATTCCGGCTGGCCGATCTGGAGATCGAGCTGCAAGCGGCGCGCACCTTCCTGCGACAGGCGGCGTGGAAGCTGGACACCAAAGCCCCGGATGCCACCAAATTCTGCGCCATGGCCAAGAAATTCGTCACCGAGGCGGGCAGTCAGGTGGCCGATCAATGCCTGCAACTGCATGGCGGATATGGCTATCTGTCGGACTATGGCATCGAGAAGATCGTGCGCGACTTGCGGGTCCATCAGATCCTTGAGGGCACCAACGAGATCATGCGCCTGATCACGGCGCGCGCGTTGCTGGCGGAGCGTGGCTGATGTCCGAGCTTCTTGTCCGCATCGAGGGCCGCGCCGGCCGTTTGACCCTGAACCGCCCGCAGGCACTGAACGCGCTGACCCATGACCAATGCCTGCAAACCGAAGCGGCCTTGCTGGCGTGGCGCGATGACCCGGCGGTGGATCTGGTGATCCTCGATGCCGTGGGGGAGCGCGCGTTTTGCGCGGGTGGCGACATTGCGCAGGTCGCCGCAGCAGGCCGCGCCGGAGACTTCGCGATGGGGCGTGATTTCTGGCGCGATGAGTACCGCATGAACCTGTTGTTGGCGACATACCCCAAGCCGATCGTCAGCTTCATGCAGGGTTTTGTCATGGGCGGCGGCGTGGGCTATGGCTGCCATGTCCGCCACCGGATCGTCGGCGAGACCACGCAAATGGCAATGCCCGAATGCGGCATTGGCCTGATCCCCGATGTCGGTGGCACCTGGTTGTTGGGGCAAGCGCCGGGGCAGATGGGGGTGTATCTGGCCCTGACCGCCGCGCGCATGGGACCGGGTGACGCGCTGGCCGCCGGATTCGCCGATCATTTCATCCCCGAGGCCGAATGGGACCGCGTGAAACAGCGCCTGTGTACCACAGGCGATCTTGCAGGGCTGCCGGTGCACAACGCGCCCGAGGCGGCGCTGTTTGCCACGCTGGGCACGATTGACGCGCTGTTCGCTCTGCCCGATGTGCCGCAGATCTTGCAAGCGCTGGAAGCCGATGACAGCCCGCTTGCGGCCTCGGCGCGCAAGGCGATGCGCCGCAATGCGCCCTTGTCGATGGCCTGCACCTTGCAGATGCTGCGCCCTGCGCCGACCTCGCTGGCCGCCGCCCTGGCGCAGGAATTCCGCTGGACCTGGCGAGCGATGGACAGGGGTGATTTCCTGGAGGGGGTGCGCGCGCAGATCCTCGACAAGGACCGCAATCCGACCTGGCAGCACGCCCGCCCCGAGGACGTGACCCCTGCCGAAATCGCCGCGATGCTCGCGCCGCTGGGCGACAACGAGTTATCGCTTGCCTGACATTTCGACCGCAATAATGAAGGAAACACCATGAAAATCGCCTTTATCGGACTGGGAAACATGGGCGCGCCCATGGCCGCAAACCTGAGCAAGGCCGGGCACGCGGTTGTGGGCTTTGACACGATGGCCAAGCCCGAGGGTCTGACCCTTGCCGCCAGCGCCGTCGAGGCCGTGGACGGGGCCGATGTGGTCATCACCATGTTGCCGAACGGCCAGATCCTGCGCGCCGTCGCGGATCAGGTGATCCCGGCGATGAAACCGGGCGCGGTGCTGTGTGATTGCTCAACGGTGGATGTGGACAGCGCAAAGGCCGTCGCCGCACAGGCCTCGGCGGCGGGGCTCGGGGCGCTGGATGCGCCGGTGTCGGGCGGCACGGGCGGCGCGACCAACGGCACGCTCACCTTCATGGTTGGCGGCGATGACGCCAGTTTCGCGACCGTCGCCCCTTTGTTTGACATCATGGGCCAGAAGGCCGTGCATTGTGGTGCCGCGGGTGCCGGGCAATCGGCCAAAATCTGCAACAACATGATCCTGGGCGTCACCATGATCGCCACCTGCGAGGCCTTTGCGCTGGCCGATAAACTGGGGCTGGACCGGCAGAAGATGTTCGATGTGGTCAGCACCTCGTCGGGTTATTCGTGGACGATGAACGCCTATTGCCCGGCGCCGGGCGTGGGGCCGAAATCGCCGGCTGATAATGGCTACAAGCCCGGATTCGCCGCCGAATTGATGCTGAAGGACCTGCGACTGTCGCAACAGGCCGCCACCAGCGCCGATGCGGACACGCCGATGGGCCAGCTTGCTGCCGCGCTTTATGAGCAATTCGTCGAAACCGAGGATGGCAAGGGTATGGATTTCTCGGCCATGTTGCCCCGGTTTGAAAAGCGTGGGCGCCCATAAGGCAAATCCCGGGGTCAGATCAAAGACGGACCCAGGGCAGCGCGTCTACCTGCGCGGCAATGGCATCACAGAAAGGACCTGACCCCATGTTTTCACGCAATGTCGGACCCATCGACCGACTTCTGCGCCTCGTGATCGGCGCCGCCTTGCTCGCAGGATTTTTCCTGTACCCCGAGGCCCCCTATCGCTGGCTGTTTCTGATCGGCATCGTGCCGTTGGCCACGGGCGTGATGAGCTCCTGCCTGCTTTATCGCCTGTTCGGGTTCTCGACCCACCGTTGAACCGGCATTGAACACCGCAAACCGCGCCCCGCAAAGGCGCGGGATTGCCGTGTCATTCCGCCACTTCGGGCACGATTTCATGCGCCTGGCGCGCCCACATCCGGGCATAGCGGCCCTCGGCGCGCAGCAAGGCCTCATGCGTGCCCTCTTCGATGATCTCGCCCGCCTCCAGCACCACGATCCGGTCGGCATCGACCACCGTGGACAGGCGGTGTGCGATGGTGATCACCGTGCGCCCCTGCCCCATCAAAGCCAGCGATTCCTGAATGTTGCGCTCGGTTTGCGTATCCAGCGCCGAGGTTGCCTCGTCCAGCAACAAGATCGCCGGATCCTTGAGCAAGGTCCGCGCAATGCCCACCCGCTGCTTTTCGCCGCCCGACAGTTTCAGCCCACGCTCGCCAACCGGCGTGTCGTAACCCTCGGGCAGGCTTTGGATGAACTCATGGATGCGCGCAGCCTTGGCCGCGGTTTCCACCTCGTCGCGGGTCGCGTCATCCTTGCCATAGGCAATGTTGTAATAGATGGAATCGTTGAACAAGACCGTGTCTTGCGGCACCACGCCAATGGCTGATTGCAGGCTTTTAAGCGTCACGGATCGCACGTCCTGCCCGTCGATCGTCAAGGTGCCGTCGCTCACGTCATAGAACCGGAACAACAGGCGGCCAATGGTGGATTTCCCCGACCCCGAGGCCCCCACCAGCGCCACCTTGTGCCCCGCCGGCACATCCAGCGTGACCCCTTTCAGGATCGGCCGCGCCGGATCATAGGCAAAGCGCACATCCGTCAGCCGCACCGCACCACCGCGCAAAACCAAGGGCTTGGCATCGGCGCTTTCCACCACATCGGGCTTTTGCCCCAACAGGCCGAACATCTCGCCCATATCGACCAGAGCCTGCCGGATCTCGCGGTACACCGTGCCCAGAAAATTCAGCGGCATGGTGATCTGCACCATATAGGCGTTGACCACCACGAAATCGCCGACCGTCAGCGCGCCATTCTGCACGCCAATCGCCGCCAGGACCATGACCACCACCAACCCGGTGGTGATCAGCGCCGATTGGCCGAAATTCAGCCAGGCCAGCGAATAGGCGGTTTTCAGGGCGGCGGATTCATACCCCGCCATGGCGTGATCATAGCGCCGCGCCTCACGATCCTCGGCGCTGAAATACTTGACGGTTTCAAAGTTCAGCAGACTGTCGATGGCCTTCTGGTTGGCGTCGGTGTCCTGCTTGTTCATCTCACGGCGGATTTTCACCCGCCATTCCGTCACCTTGAAGGTGAACCAGACATAGAGCGTGATCGTCACCACGATCACCGCGACATACCAGACATCGAACAACACCAGCATGACACCGGCGATCATCAACAGTTCCAGGATCAGCGGGCCAATCGAGAACAGCAGAAAGCGCAACAGGAAATCAACGCCCTTCACGCCGCGCTCGATGACCCGGCTCAAGCCGCCGGTCTTGCGCGTCAGGTGATAGCTCAGGCTCAGGCGGTGAATATGGGTGAATGTCTCCAGGGCCAGCTTGCGCAAGGCGCGTTGCCCGACCACCGCAAACACCGCATCGCGCAGTTGCTGAAAGCCGTTGGTCATCAGCCGCGCCACGCCGTAGGCCACCGTCAAGCCGACGGCACCCACGCCGATAAACCACGCGACTCCGGCCTCGGAGGGCACCAGATTGTCCACCGCCGCCTTGTACAACAAGGGCGTGCCCACCGCGATCAGCTTGGACGCCAGCAACATCAGCATCGCCACAACAACGCGGATCTTGACGCCGTTTTCACCGTCGGGCCACAGATAGGGCGCAACCCGGCGGATCGTGACCCACCCCGAGGCTGCCGTATGGCCAGTATCGCTTGGCAGCGCGCTAGAGCTTGGTCGGTATCGCATGACGGGGAGTTTCCTGTAAAATCTAGACCACAGGTAGTCCTCGGGCGGCCGGATTGCCAGAGTCGCCGGAACTTTCGCCCCAACGCGGGGCCTTGCGCCTAGTTATCCGGCAGCGCGAACACCTGACCGGGATAGATCAAATCCGGGTCGCGGATCTGATTTCGGTTTGCGCGGTAGATCACCACATACAGCTCGCCGGCGCCATATCGGTCGGTCGAGATTGCCCAAAGCGTATGGCCGGGCTGCACGGTGATCAGCGAAACGGGGAGCGTTGGCGCGGCAGCGGGCGCAGGGTCTGGTTGTGCGCGCGGCGCGGCTGGGTCTGGTTGAGCGCGCGGCGCGACGGTGGCGCGGGCCGTCACGTCAGGCGCCGCCGCCTCGGAGCTCTGGGTGCTCGGCGCGGACACGTCGCGCGGTTGCGCCTGCGCGGCGGCCACGCGCGTCGGGTCCTCGCGCTGGAACGGGGTCTCGAACCGCGAGACAACCCGGCCTTGGTCGCTCAGTTGATCGACGCGCAACGTATAGACCCCCGGGTCCACATGCGGCAGGTCCGAGGTCCAGTCGCCACGTTCGGACCGCGCCACGGCAATCGGTTGATTGTCCAGATAAATTCGCAGGTTCGAGGCCGGTTGCGCGCTGGCCGCGCGGCCCGCGATTTGCACATCACCGGCCGCCGAATAGCTGATCGAGTCAATCACCACATTGTCCATGACCTGCGGCGCACGGTCCAGAACCTCAACCGCGCCGCTGCCCCGCACGATGAAACCCGAGGGCAGTGACGCGGCGTCGGCCAAACGTGTTTCCTCGGACTCCGTCGCGGCAAGGTTGGTGACCGGTGACACCTCTGGCGTAACAGGCGGCGTGGATGCGACAACCGGCGCTGTCACAGATGTTCCGGGAGCATCCAGTATTTCAGGTATGGTTTCGGCACGCTCAATGGCTGCCGATTCGACAGGGAGGACCATGGCGGGGCCCGACGCTGGCGCAACCGCTGGTGCAATATCGACGGCGATCGACCCTGCATCGGGTTCGGCATCAGCAGCGGCGACAGCCACGGCGGTTGCCGGGGCGGAGGCAGCCTCGGGTTCGGGTCTGGCCAGGCTCGAAGATTGCGCCACCTCGACCGGACCCGTGGGTGTCGGTGTCGCGGCCTCGGGTGACGAGGCCTCCACACGCGCAATGGCAACCGGAGCCGTTGACAGCCCCTCTGCGGATTCCGTCTGCGCACGGGTCGCGGCCGGACGGTCTTGGTCCGGGCTCGTCAATTCGGCGTGTGAGGTCACCGGAACCGTGGTTTGTGGCGCTGGCGTCGTGATTTGCGCACGCTCGGGCGCCGTCGCCGTGGCGGTCACGGAGGGCGCTTGTGCCACGGTCGACGGCTGCAAGAGTTCTTCGGGCGTGGTGTCGCGTTCTGCACCATCTTGCCCGGGGCTGTCCGGGCCCGCGGCACTTGGTGCTGGCCGACCGGGTGCTTCGGCCTCGGCAATCTGAACCGGAGCTGCAACCGGAGCCGGGCGCGGCGTCAGGATCACCGTGTCCTCGGCGGCCATCACCGTGCCATCGGCGGCCTCCATCTCCAGGGTCAGCATCTGCGCGACGTCGGAATGGCCCAGCGAAAACAGCATCACAAACTGGCCCGCACCATCCGATGCGGTTTGCGCCACCACCTGCCCATCAAGGCGCACCGTCACGGCAGCACCAGGTGCGGCCTCGCCAGCCACCAGCGCGCTGCCATCGCGACCAATCCGCACCACATCGAATTGTGGCGGTATTGCCGCTTGCGGCGCTGGCTCGGAAGTCGCAGACGGAGGAACGGCCACGACCTCAGCGGGGACCGCCGTCGTCGGTTGGGCGGGCTCGGATGTGGTGGCCCGGGATGTCGTGGTTTCGGGATCCGCCGCCTCGGGCGCAAGCGAGGCAAACGGCGCAGGGCCTGACGGATCATCGCGGCGTACGCCTGTGGCCAGAACCATGGCGACCGCGGCGCCCACGACCAGAGTCGCGCCGCCCAACACCCAGACCCGTTTCTGAGACATCCGTATCCAACCTTTATGGCGGGCCGTCACCCGCACTTGTCCCCACCCTACAACACCCGTATCTATGGGTAAAAGAATTTCTTTCCCCAAGGTCTTGCGAAAGGAGCCGCGATGGCTGTGTTCCCGCCCTCTGTTTGCGTGTTTTGTGGGTCGCGGCCCGGAAAAGATCCGGCGATGATGCAGGCGGGTGTCGAGATCGGGACGATGTTTGCGCGGCGAAACTGGCGGCTGGTGTATGGGGCCGGGGATATCGGGTTGATGGGGGCCGTGGCGCGGGCGACGCAAAAGGCGGGCGGCAAGACGTTTGGGGTGATCCCGGTTCATCTGATGACGGACGAGGTTGCGCGGGTGGAGCTGGATAGTTTGGTGATCACCGAAACCATGCATGAGCGCAAGAAGGTGATGTTTGCGAATTCTCATGCGGCGCTGGTTTTGCCGGGCGGGGCGGGCACGCTGGATGAGTTTTTCGAGGTGCTGACCTGGGCGCAGATCGGGCTGCATAAGAAACCGGTGATCTTGTTGGATCAGGGCGGGTTCTGGCGGCCGTTATTGGCCCTGATTGATCATGTGATCGAGCAGGGTTTCGCGCAGGAAACCCTGCGGGAGTTGATGATCGTGGCCGGATCAGTGGCGGAGGCCGAGGCGGCCTTGGCGGTGAAAATCGCATGAGACGCCCCTGTGTCCCCCCGTGGGACAGACCGTGAGACCCATGATTTCAATGGCTTGAGGTGCAGCGTTAACCTTTTGGCAAGAGTTCCGCCCCCCTGACGCGAACACCAGAGGCTACAGGCGAAGCGCCCGCTTGAGCCGCGAGCGCCAGATTTGCCACGCCGGCAATCTTGCCAGCGTTTCCGGCGGTGCCAGGCGCAGGCCCAACTCGGTCGCCACCTTCCAGGCTTGGGCATAATTCTCGATATGGCGCGGACCGAAGGCATTGGCGACATAGCGCGGCCCCGGCAATGCCCTGAGCCGCGCAACCTCGACCGGGTCGCGGGTGCCACCCTCCAACGGGTGCTCACGGTTATAGACGAAAAGCGCCTCGACCGCCGGGCCCGACAGCGATAGGTTTTCACGGCTTTCCTCAAGACCCATCTCGGGAAACCCCGGCAACCCGAAGGTTTGCAGGAAATGCGTGCAAATGCCGATCTCCTTGGCATCCTCGAAGCGCAGGAAATGCGTGGCGTCGCGGCCGAACACCTCGACAATCTTGACGGGGAAATCCGAGATCCGCCTGAGCGCCTCGTTGACCGGCGTGCGCCGTTTGGCGACCCCGATCTTGGCCATCTGCTGCGTGTCCGATGAAATCCAACTGTGCAATTCGCGGTAGGCATAGACCGCCTCGACCCGCCCATAGGGCGCGAAACGATCCCGCATCGCGCGCAGCCCCTCGGCGGGAAGCATCGCCAGATATTCGCTTGAGATAACCACCAATGGGTCGGTGTTCTTGGCCAGCACCGCCTCGAGTTCGGCCATCGACTTGGCATCGCGCGCCATGATCTGTTCGCGGCTCAACCCCGAGACCCGGTTCCAGACGAATTTCATCGGATCGGGCATGAACGCGGAATAAAGGTTCGGATAGGGCTGGTCTGTCCCCACATACCGCAACCCATGCTTGCGCAGCACCCACCGGTGCTTTGCAAAATTGCGCTGCAACGACGTGGAGCCGGTTTTATGCGTCCCCAAATGCAGCAAGATCGTTGTCGTGTCAGACATTGGCAACCTCACGAAGGGGGGGGGCGCGGGTGGCGCCGGATTACAACCCGAGCTTTGCCGCGACCAACGCGTTGACCGCCGCCGGATTGGCCTTGCCGCCGGTCGCTTTCATGGTCTGACCGACAAACCAGCCCGCCAGTTTCGGGTTCTGCTTGGCCTTTTCGACCTGCGCCGGGTTGGCGGCGATGATCTCGTCCACGGCGGCCTCGATGGCGCCGGTATCGGTGACCTGCTTCATGCCACGGGATTCGACGATATGGGCCGGGTCCTCTTTGGTCTCGATGTGGATTTCCAGCACATCCTTGGCGATTTTCGAGCTGATTTCCTCGGAGGCGATCATCGCCAGAATGGCGGCATTGGCCGAGGGGGCGACGATCTCGCGCGGGGTGACTTCAAGCTTGTTGGCGCGGCCCAGAACCTCGTTGATCACCCAGTTGGCGGCGCGTTTGCCGTCACCGCCACCGACCGAATCCTCGTAATATTGCGCCAGTTCGACATCGGCGGTCAGCACCGAGGCGTCATAGTCGGTCAGGCCGAAGTCCTTGATGAAGCGCGCTTTCTTGGCGTCTGGCAGTTCCGGCATCGAGGCGGCGATGGCATCGACCCAGGCCTGCTCGATTTCCAGCGGCAGCAAATCGGGGCACGGGAAATAGCGGTAGTCATGCGCCTCTTCCTTGGAGCGCATGGAGCGGGTTTCGCCCTTGTCGGGGTCGAAAAGCCGGGTCTCCTGCGTCACGCTGCCACCATCCTCGATGATGGCAATCTGGCGGCGCGCCTCGACGTCGATGGCCTGCTGGATGAAGCGCATGGAGTTCATGTTCTTGATCTCGCAGCGCGTGCCGAGGTGGCTGAAATCCTGCGTCGCCTGATATTTCTCGTATTGGCCGGGGCGGCAGACCGAGACGTTGACATCGGCGCGCAGGTTGCCGTTTTGCATGTTGCCGTCGCAGGTGCCCAGATAGCGCAGGATCTGGCGGATTTTCACGACATAGGCGGCGGCTTCTTCGGGGCTGCGGATATCGGGGCGGCTGACGATCTCCATCAGCGCGACGCCGGTGCGGTTGAGGTCAACGAAAGACATGGTCGGGTCCATGTCATGAATTCGATTTGCCCGCGTCCTGCTCGACGTGGATACGTTCGATGCGCACGCTGCGGGCCGTGCCGTTGCCCAGTTCGACCAGCACCTCGCCCTCACCGACCAGCGGGTGATAAAGCTGCGAAATCTGGTAGCCCTGCGGCAGGTCGGGATAAAAGTAGTTCTTGCGGTCAAAGGCCGAGGTCAGGTTGATCACCGCCTTGAGGCCCAAGCCGGTGCGCACCGCCTGTTCGATGCAGAACTCATTGACCACCGGCAACATGCCGGGCATCGCGGCATCGACAAAGGCGACGTTGGAATTGGGTTCCGCGCCGAAGGTGGTGGAGGCGCCGGAAAACAGCTTGGCCCTGGAGGCGACCTGCGCGTGGATTTCCATCCCGATGACCAGTTCCCAGTCGCCCGTGGCACCGGAGAACACTTTGGGCTTGGGGGCTTCAAAGCTGAGATCGAGCATGGAGTAAGCTTCCTATCAAGATTTGCGCCCGTTTCTAGTGTGACTCGCCCAAAGAGGGAAGCGGTTTTCCGCGCGGCGGCTTTCCGCGCACGGCAACCGGGCACAGGCTGGCGTCGCTTGCGCGAATCGGTGTGCGCAGTCAAGGAACGTGAAGCAAACCAGAGTGAGCCCTCATGCGCCCTGCTTCGATCTTCGCAATCCTGTCGATTGCTGCCCTGTCCGCCTGTTCATCCCAGATCAACGCCACGACCAATGACATGGAGGTGGCAGCCCGCTGGGACCATCGCCCCGAGGCGGATCTGTGGAACAGCGCCATGATGCAGGCACTGCGCACCGATGGCGCCGAGATGCTGGCGTTGACGCCGGAAGATATTCAGACGTGGTGTCCGGGCTATGCGGATGCCTCGGAAGACGAGCGCGCGGCGTTCTATGTCGCGTTCTTCTCGGGCCTCGCCCGGTTCGAGAGCACCTGGAACCCACGCGCCTCGGGCGGTGGCGGGCGGTATCGGGGCTTGTTGCAGATCTCGCCGCAGACGGCGCAGCATCACGATTGCAGCCTGCCGGAAGCCGGGTTGTTCAACGGCGCGGCCAATCTGGCCTGCGCGGTGCGCATCGCCACCTCGGCGGTCACCCGTGACGGGGTCGTGGCCGCGGGCCGGGGCGGCATCGCCGCAGACTGGCCGCCGATGCGCGACCCCGCGAAACGCCGCGAGGTCGCCGAGTTCACCCGCGCTCTGCCCCAATGCGAGGGCTGAGCCGGATCGCCGCGCGCTCACTTGCTCGGCGGGGTCTGGACCGGCGGCATTTCGGGCACGGGTGTTGACGAGGTCACGGGCGGCTGGCCGCGCGAGACCGGGTCGATCACCATATCCTGAAACTGGCGCAGGACCGCCTGCCACCACTGCACCGTGTCATCGAAATTGACCGCGGTGACGCCGCCGGCCAGGTTCACGTCAAACTCGATCGTCGGGTTGTTGCGCGAGTCGAGATAGGCATCGGAAAACCGACGATCCCGGTTCCACTGGTTCATATGATCGGCGGTGTAATTGCCATTGGAGTTCCACCACGCCCGAAATTGCAGCGAGGTGCAGTTCTGGTCATTGTCGTCGCAATTCAGGAAGGTGATGGTATAGACCGTGCCGCCCATTTCGCCGCGAATCCAGTCGCCGACCTCGTCGGTCCGGCGCTCCACGGGTCCATAGCTGCCGGCGATCTCCATGACCCGGTCAAAATCACTGCCCGTAATCATGCCGCCCAAGGCGACCTGCGACACGGCGGGAAATGCCAGAAATGTGCCCAGGGCCGAGGCCGTCGCCAAAGTTCGAAAATTCAGCATTATGGGTCCTCCATAAAAATACATGCATCTAGGCTAGCATCGTGTTCCGGCTCCGATCAATCAAAAGCTCGTGGGTCAGGAAAACGGCGCGGCGGATGACAGCCGGTCCGATGGGCGGTGGCTTGCAATATGGTGGAAATTGCCGCAAAAGGCCTGTAAAACAAGCGTCGGAAATCCAAGATGTACGAATACAAAGTCGTCCCCGCCCCGGTCCACGCGGCCAAGGCCAAAGGACTCAAGTCCACGGCCCAGCGGTTTTCGCATGCTCTGGCCGAGTGTATCAACGCCGAAGCCGCCGGTGGATGGCAGTTCCAGCGCACCGAGTCCCTGACCTGCGAGGAACGCTCGATTTTGGGGCGGGTCAAGACATCGGTTCAGACGGTCATGGTGTTTGCCCGGCCCGTCGGCGGCCTGCGCCCCGACGCGGGGGCCGCGCTGGCCGCGGCGCAGGAGGCAGAGGCACCGTATCAGGATGACACGAGCGCCTATGACGACCCCGGGTACGACGACCCCCAGTATGACGCGCCACGCGCTGAAACACAGCGTCACGCGACCCCGCTTCGCGCCGAGCCCGCCCGCCGACATGTCGCGCCAGAGCCGGACCCCCAGCCGACGCCCGAACCCCCGCCAGTGCGCCGCCCGCAACCCAGCCGCCAAGAGCCGCTGTTTCGCGCGAGCCCGCTGAATCGCCCCGACATGGCCTCGCGCCCCGAGCCGATCTTGCGGCCCCGCGCGTCAAAATCCGACGACGACGCCGACTGACCGCCCGCCTGACCGCCCGACTGACCGCCCGCGCCCGGCCTTGATTTCCGGCGCTATGACCCCAATGTCAGGCGTAGCGCGTGGATCTGGGCGACAAGATCATCGCCGATTGCCTTGTGAACCGCCCGATGGCGCGCCACGCGTGACAATGCGTCCAGTTCCGGGGCATCCAGAGCCACATGGAAATGGCTTTGCCCGCCGTCTCGATAGCCCGCGTGGCCCCGGTGGGATTCGCTTTCGTCCTCGATGTGCAAGGATCGTGGTGTAAACGCCGCCCGGAGACGGGTTTCAATCTGGTCGCTCACGCGGATGTCGTCATTCATGTACAACTGGCCCTTTTCATTTGCCTCTTGGAACATTTAAACTCACGCCTCCGACTCGCAAGGGGCCAAATGGCCCCGCCCGCGATCGAAGCACACTTAGCACTGCAGGAGTCCCATGGCCCGCGATCCTTTCAACTTCGACATGCGAGCGTCGACCGACAAGAAAAAGAAATCCCGCGGTCGTCGCGGCTTGTCCGGCGCTGTGGAAACCTCGGCCAAGCAGTGCCAGCATCCGGGCTGCGAGGAGACCGGGCAATATCGCGCGCCGCGCGCCCGCGATCAACTGGACGACTATCTGTGGTTTTGCAAAGAGCATGTCCGCGAATACAACCTGAAGTGGAATTTCTTTGACGGCCAGACCGAGGCCGAGACGCAAGCCACGATGGAACAGGACCGCGTCTGGGGAAAGACCGCGCAGCCCTTTGGCAGCAAGGCGCGCGAGGCCAAGGGCTGGGCGCGCCACGGCATCGACGACCCGCATCAGGTGTTGGGCGACAAAGCCACGCAGCGCCGCCCGGAACACGCCCGCCCGGGTGGCACCGTCACCCGCCGCCTGCCCCCTGGCCGAACGCAAGGCGCTGGAGGTCCTGGACGCGCGAGACACCTGGTCACGCACCGAGATTCGCAAGCAATACAAAGGGTTGGTCAAAGACCTGCACCCGGACCTGAACGGCGGCAACCGCGCCGACGAGGAGCGCCTGCAAGAGGTGGTCTGGGCCTGGGATCAGATCAAGGAATCGCGCAATTTCCGCGACGGGGCCTGAGCCGCGCGCGTGATCGTGGCCGCAATACGGGTGGCGCTGATCCTCAGGGCCGCCCGTGTCCGGTTCAGGCCCGTGTCCGGTTCAGGCCCGTGTCCGGTTCAGGCCCGTGTCCGGCTCAGGCCCGTGTCCGGTTCAGGCGGCGGCGGGTGGCACGCTGAATCGCCGCCGGATCGCCGGGCTCAGCGCAATCAGCACGATGGCAATCGAGAACAGGCACCAGATGGCGGGCACTTCGTTGGGGTTGCTGGTCAACAACCCGGCCAGGATCGGCCCGGCCAGCGCGTGAAACAGCACCAATCGCCACGCGCCGTACAGAAGCGGCAGCGCGAAGGTGACGAGGATATAACTCGGGAAACCCCAATTGGTGCCGATCGCCGATTCCAGCGGCACCATCAGCCCGTTGAACGGCACATCCCACGCCTGATGCCAATCGCCCGACACGGTGCAGAGTTGCGCCGCACACAGGTTTGATCCGGGCGCGCAACTGCCCGCCCACTCGAAGGGATAAAGCTGCAAGATCATCAGGATCGAGGACAAGGCGCAAAGCGTGAAGACCAGCGTTTTCATCCGCACGCTGACCGGCTTGGCGACCAGTTCCATGGCAAAGGCGTTGATCACCAGGGGTTGAAAGACGATATGCAGCACTGACAGGATGGTCACGGTCTGGTTGACCGGGGACGAGCAGTCGTTGATCACCGCATAGCCCGCAACCTGGAGGGCCTCCATCGCGGTAAAATAGCCCAGCGTCACCGGGATCGCCGGGGCATCACCGCGCTTGATGCTGACCGCTGTCGCCGCGCCCCCCAGCGCAACCATCGTTGCCGAAACCCCCATCGTCCAGCACATGCCGCGCTCTCCTGTCTGTGAGGCGCTTAGTCAAGCACGCGTTGCGCGCTCTGGCAATGCGTTCAGTGCGCCTCGGCTTTGTTGCCCGTTACCGCGTGGATCAACGGATCAATGATCCAGGTCACCACCGGGATCAGCGCCAGGCCGTAGACCAGCCCGACGACCCCATCAAAGAACGCCGTCACGAACCATTCGACAAAGCCCTGTGCGGTGCCCGCTGCCTGCGCCGCGGCGACGGCCTGGTGGTGAATCCAGTCATAAGCCACGCTCCAGCCCAGATCCTTGAGCCCATGCACGACAATCGAGCCGCCGACCCAGATCATCGCCGCGGTGCCGATGATGAGCAACAGTTTCAGAAAGCCCGGCATGATGATCACCACACCGCGCCCCAATGCGCGGGTCAGTCCCACGGACCCCTCCCGCGCCAACCATAGCCCCACGTCATCGGCTTTGACGATCAGCGCGACCGAGCCATACACCGCCACCGTGATGCCGATTGCCACCACCGCCAGCACGGCGGCAATGATCCAGATCGACTGCCCCTCATCGGGGAGCGCGGCAAGCGCGATGGTCATGATCTCGGCCGAGAGGATGAAATCGGTCTTGATCGCGCCCGCGACCTTCTGGCGCTCCAGATGCTGCGGGTTGACCGGCCCGCGGGGCGTGCCATCGGCGTGCGGGGCGTGGGGTCGGAACAGGTGATAGACCTTTTCCGCGCCCTCGAAACACAGATACGAGCCGCCCAGCATCAACAAGGGCACGATCAGCCAGGGCGCAAACGAGGTCAGCAGCAGCGCCGCCGGCAGCAGGATCAGCAGTTTGCTGCGAATGGACCCCAAGGCGATCTTGCCGACAATCGGCAATTCGCGCGCCGGGGCAAACCCTTGCACATATTTCGGCGTCACCGCCGCATCGTCGATCACCGCGCCCGCCGCTTTGGCCCCGGCTTTGGCGGCCTGTCCGACGACATCATCGACACTGGCCGCCGCCACTTTGGCGATGCCCGCCACGTCATCCAATAGCGCAAGTAGACCACTCATAAAGCCTCACCCGTTCCTGTTTTTGCCCTCGCGCCGACCCTAACGCGCGCGCCCTTGGGGCGCAACAAGCCGCCCATCCGCCCGCCGCGATGCCACGATCCGCGCAAGAACCCTGATGCTGCTCTTGCACGCGCGCGCGGAATGCTCCACAAATCCTTGAAACCGGTGCGCCCATGGGGCGCTCACCCGCGTGTGACAGATGCAAAGGCGAACCTGATGACCGACCAAAACGCGAAACCCACCGAGGAAATCTCTGTCCGGGAGGTGTTCGGCATTGATTCCGACATGCATGTCAAAGGGTTCGCCGAAAAGACCGACCGCGTGCCTGCGCTCGATCCGACCTACAAGTTCGACCCGGACACGACACTCGCGATTCTGGCGGGCTTTGCCTATAACCGCCGTGTGATGATCCAAGGCTATCACGGCACCGGCAAATCGACGCATATCGAGCAGGTCGCCGCCCGGCTGAACTGGCCGACGGTGCGCGTCAACCTCGACAGCCACATCAGCCGCATTGACCTGATCGGCAAGGACGCGATCAAGCTGCGCGACGGCAAGCAGGTCACCGAATTCCACGAGGGCATCCTGCCCTGGGCGCTGCGCAACCCCTGCGCCATCGTGTTCGACGAATATGACGCGGGCCGCGCCGATGTGATGTTCGTGATCCAGCGCGTGCTGGAGCATGACGGCAAGCTGACGCTGCTGGACCAGAACGAGATCATCACGCCGCACCCCAGCTTCCGGCTGTTCGCCACCGCCAACACCGTGGGTCTGGGCGATACGACGGGTCTGTATCACGGGGTGCAGCAGATCAACCAGGCGCAGATGGACCGCTGGTCGCTGGTCGCAACGCTGAACTACCTGAGCCATGACGCCGAAAGCGCCATCGTGCTGGCCAAGAACCCGACCTATAACACCGCGAAGGGCCGCAAGGAAATCGGCCAGATGGTGACGGTCGCGGACCTGACGCGCACGGCGTTCATGAAGGGCCAGCTTTCCACCGTGATGAGCCCCCGCACGGTGATCACCTGGGCCGAGAACGCGCGTATTTTCCGCGACATCGGGTATGCGTTCCGGCTGACCTTCCTGAACAAATGCGACGAGCTGGAGCGCCAGACGGTTGCCGAATTCTACCAGCGCTGCTTTGGCGAGGAATTGCCCGAGAGTGCCGCAAGCATGAGCCTGGGCTGACGCCTCGCCTGTTGTCCGGCGCGGCACCTGGTTCTGAAAGGAAAACGTTTCAATGGCTTGGTTTGTGACGGACACCGCGTCTATCGCTGAAGGCCAGGAGGCGGCGCCTATCGCCCCTTGGCCGCCAACGTGGAACCGACTGGGGAAACCCCAACAATGAACAAGCCGTCAGACAACCCCGCCGATCCGTTCAAGAAAGCGCTCAGCGACGCGACGCGCGTGCTGGCGAATGACCCGGATATTGCCGTCAGCTTCACGGTGGACCCGCCGGGCATGACCAAAGAGGCCATGCGCCTGCCGCAGATCACGCGCCGCATGACCCGTGACGAGGTGATGCTGGCGCGCGGCACGGCGGATGGCTTTGCCCTGAAGCGGCGCTATCACAATGAGGCGACGCACAACCGCTACCGGCCCTCGGGCGAGATGGCGCGGGATCTCTATGAGGCGATGGAAACCGCGCGCTGCGAGGCCGTCGGTGCCGAGTATATGCCGGGCACGGCGGGCAATATCGACGCGCGCATCGCCCATGACGCGCAACGCAAGGGCTATGCCCAGATCCGCAGCCAGACCGAAGCACCCCTGTCGGTGGCGGCGGGGTTGTTGATCCGGCAATTGGCCACCGGGCGCTCGCTGCCGCCGGGGGCGGATACGGTGGCCGATCTGTGGCGGCCGTTCTTCGAGGAACAGGCCGGCGAGACACTGGAAAACCTTGATCACGTCTTGGGCGATCAGGCGGCCTTTGCCCGCTTCGCACGCCGCGTCATTCAGGATCTGGGCTACGGCGACCAATTGGGCGACGACCCCGACGATATGGGCGACGATCAGGACGGGGCCGAGGAGGAGCAAGAAGAAGGCCCCGAAGATCCGGATTCGCAGGGCGAGGAAAGCCAGGAACAAGACGACACCGAAGCCGACGAGGATGGCCCGCAAGAGGAAAGCGCGCAGACCGACGTGGTGATGGACGACTCGGCCGAGGATGAATTGTCCGACGACACCGAGATGCCACAGGCCGAGGCCCCGCCCGAACCGCCTGCCCCGGCGCCGTTTTCCGATGCCGACCCGAATTATGTGGTGTTCACCTCTGAGTTCGACGAGGAAATCAACGCCGAGGATCTGGCCGACCCCGCCGAACTGGAGCGTCTGCGCGCCTATCTCGATCAGCAGTTGGACCCGCTGAAGGGCGCGGTCAGCCGCTTGGCCAACAAGCTGCAACGCCGCTTGCAGGCGCAGCAGAACCGTAGCTGGGAGTTCGATCTGGAGGAAGGCACGCTGGACGCGGGCCGTCTGGCGCGGGTGGTGGCAAACCCGACCACGCCCTTGTCATTCAAAATGGAGAAAGACACCGAATTCCGCGACACGATGGTCACGCTGTTGCTGGACAACTCGGGCTCGATGCGCGGGCGGCCGATCTCGATTGCCGCCATTTGCGCCGATGTTCTGGCCCGCACGCTGGAGCGCTGTCAGGTCAAGGTCGAGATCCTGGGCTTTACCACCCGCGCCTGGAAAGGCGGTCAGAGCCGCGAGAAATGGCTGGCCGAGGGGCGCGCGCAATCGCCCGGGCGTCTGAACGACCTGCGCCACATCATCTACAAAAGCGCCGATGCGCCGTGGCGTCGGGTGCGCGACAATCTGGGCCTGATGATGAAAGAGGGTCTACTCAAGGAAAACATCGACGGCGAGGCGCTGGAATGGGCGCACCGGCGCATGGTTGGCCGCCGTGAGCAGCGCAAGATCCTGATGGTGATCTCGGACGGGGCCCCGGTGGACGACTCAACATTGTCGGTCAACGCCGCGAATTTCCTGGAAAAACACCTGCGCGACGTGATCGCCATGGTGGAGAAACGCAAAGCCGTGGAACTGCTGGCCATCGGCATCGGCCATGACGTGACGCGCTATTATGAGCGCGCCGTGACCATCACCGATGTGGAACAACTGGCGGGGGCGATGACCGAACAACTGGCGGCGCTGTTCGACAGCGACCCGCGGGCGCGGGCGCGGGTGATGGGTATGGCCAATGTGATGCGGAAGTAACATGTTCCAGACCTTCACCGCCACCACCCGCCCCTCGGACGGCCCGCCGCGCCTGGCGTTGTTGCGGGCGGAACTGGCGGCGCAGGGCCTGACCGGGTTCCTCGTGCCGCGCGCCGATGCGCATCAGGGCGAATACGTCAGCCCCCATGACGAGCGGCTGTCCTGGCTCACCGGATTCACCGGATCGGCGGGGTTTTGCGTGGTTTTACCGCAGGTTGCGGGCGTGTTCATCGACGGGCGCTATACGGTGCAAGTGCGCAGCCAGATCGACCTGGAGGCCTTCACGCCGGTCAACTGGCCGCAAACCCCGGCGGCGGCGTGGTTGCGCGAACACGCCGGCAGCGGCGCGGTGATCGGCTTTGATCCGTGGCTGCATACGCCCGATGAGATCGGCACGATCACCGATGGCCTGCGCGGCAGCGGCATCACGTTGCGGGCGGTCGCGCAGAACCCTGTGGAGTCCGTTTGGCACGCCCAACCCGCACCCGCCTGTGGGCCGGTTCGCGCGCATCAGTTGGCGCTTGCCGGGAAAACCGCCGCCGAGAAACGCGCCGATCTGGCCGCGACCCTGCGCGCCAAGGGGGCCAGTGCGACGGTGATCACGCTGGCGGATTCGCTGGCCTGGCTGATGAACTGGCGCGGTGCCGATATCATCCGCAACCCGGTGGTGCAGGGTTTTGCGATCCTGCATGACGACGCGCGGCTCGATCTGTTCCTGGACCCGGCCAAATTGGCGGGCATCGCGCCCGAGGACGGGGTGACGCGCCACGCCCCCGGTGCGTTTCTGCCCGCGCTCAAGGCGCTGAACGGCACCGTCGGGTTCGATCCGATGACCGCGCCGGTCGCGGTGAAATCGGCCTTGGCCACGGGGCTGGAACTGGCGGATCCCTGCTTGATGGCAAAGGCGAAAAAGAACCCCGCCGAATTGGAGGGGATGCGCGCCGCACACCGCCGCGACGGCGCGGCGATGGTCGAATTCCTGGCCTGGTATGACGCACAAACCCTGACCGAGTTGACCGAAATCGACATGGCGCGACAGCTTGAAAGCTGCCGCGCCGCAACCGGGCAGTTGCTGGATCTGAGCTTTGACACCATCAGTTCCACCGGGCCGAATGCCGCGATCAACCATTACCGCGTGACCGAGGACACCAACCGCACCTTGCAAACCGGCGACCTGTTCTTGCTGGATTCGGGCGGCCAATACCCCGACGGCACCACCGATATCACCCGCACCCTGCCCGTCGGGCCGGTCGCCAAAAACCGCCGCGCCGCCTATACGCGCGTGTTGCAAGGCATGATCGCCGTCAGCCGCGCACGCTTTCCCAAAGGCGTCGCCGGGGGGCATCTGGATGCCTTGGCGCGCTATCCCTTGTGGCTGGACGGGCTGGATTATGACCACGGCACCGGGCATGGCGTGGGGGCGGCGCTGAGTGTGCATGAAGGGCCGGTGCGGCTGTCGCGGGTGTCGCTGCTGCCGCTGGAGCCGGGGATGATCCTGTCCAATGAGCCGGGCTACTACCGCGCCGGGGCGTTTGGCATCCGGATCGAGAACCTGCTGATCGTGAAAACCGCGGATGCCCTGGGCGAGAACCGGCCCTGGCTGGATTTCGAGACCATCACGCTATGCCCGATCGACACGCGCCTGCTGCTGCGCGAGATGTTGAGCGGCGATGAACGTGACTGGCTCAACGCCTATCACGCGCGGGTCTTGCACGAAATCGGCCCGCTGGTGGCCCCGGAAACCCATCGCTGGTTGCAACAGGCCTGCTTGCCGCTGGACTGATCAGCGGCAGCGCGTAACCCAGATATCATAGCGCGGGTTGTCGAGCGCGTTCAGCGCCGGGCTTGAGGCAATCATCCAGCCGCGAAACTGCATTTCGCCGCTTGCCACGTCGCGGATCTCCAGAAAGGCGAAGGCATCCGACGACGGGTTTTCCACCGGATAGCGGCAGGACACCAAGGTGACCGACAGACGGCCATAGGTGGTGACAGCGCCGACGCTCATGGCCAACTCTATGACATCGCCAGACATTTTATCCAACGCGTGCAACGTCGCGGCGCTGCCCGAGGCAAGTTCCGGCCCGCGCTGACGGGTCGGCGTGGTCTCGGTCGATTGCAGGGGCTGCCAGTCGGTCTGCGCGAAGGCGGGCGTGCCAAGGCACAACGCCGCAACACCCAATGCCCGAAGTGCCGCCCCCGTCACGGAGTTGCCTCTTCCTCGGAGGAGCCGGTAAAGGCGCGCAGCAACAGGGCGATCAGGCTGACCGCGCTCTGCGTGTCCTGGAAAGTGTCGCCCGCCGCAAGGTTGTCCATATCGCCGCCCGGCAGGATTTCGATGAACACGCCGCCCAACAACCCCTCGCTCGCCACTTGAATCGAGCTGTCCAGCGGCAATTGCACCGCCTGATCAACGCCAATCGTCACTTCGGCGCGAAATGTCTGCGGGTTCAACGTGATGTTCGTCACGCTGCCGATCTTGACACCCGCCAAGCGCACCTCGGTGCCCGTGCGAACCCCCTCGGCCGAGCGGAACGTGGCGCGCAAATCATAGCTGCTGGCTTGCGACAGGGTCGTGCCCGTCGAACGCAGGGCAAACACCACAAAAACCACCGCAACCGCGACAACCACCGCGCCGAGCAACACTTCCCACATGCGATAGGCCATGACGGCGCTCCGATTCTGTCGGCCTTATTCGGGCTGCCACGCCTCGTAGTCGGTCCGCTTGACCGGATCAGCCCGGCGCATGGACCCGGCGGGCACATAGGCGCCCTCGGTGCCGGTCAGATTGTCCTGATGCGGTTTTTCCCACGGCTTGCGCGCAACGGGGCGCTCGGTCGGGGCGTGTTCCCAAGTGTGATGCATCCAGCCGTGCCACTCGGGGCTGATGCGGCTTGCCTCGACTTCGCCGTTGAAGATCACCCACCGCCGTTTACCGCCAACCGACTGATAATACACGTTTCCCTGCGCATCCTCGCCCACTTTGGTGCCTTTGCGCCAGGTGAACAACTGGGTGCCAAGCGTTTGGCCATTCCACCAGGTTAAGAGACGAAGAAGAAAATTCATGGCGCGGTTCCCGTCTTGGACGAATTCGATCAGCGTTAGATATGACGCAGAACGCAGGGGAAATAAAGCCCAACTCGACGGTGTGACGGTCACATCCGGGTATATTTGCCGCTATTCGGCCATCCGGTGCCCCATGGGGTGAAACACCGGAGAGGCGACGGCAAAAGCGGCGGATCAGGCACGAAAAAAGGCCCGCAGCAGCGCCGCGGGCCCCTCCAATCGCTATCGTGCCGCCCGTCAGTCGGGCATCACCACGCGCACATCGGCCATGTAATCGGGCTCATCCGTCATCGCGCCATTGGGGCCGCGCCCACGATGGATCGCATCCAACACGTCGAGCCCGTCGATGATCTCGCCGACGACGGTATATTGCGTGTCCAGATGCGGCGCCGGTTCAAACATCAGAAAGAACTGGCTGTTTGCCGAATTGGGTGCGCGTGACCGGGCCATGCCCATCACACCGCGCGCAAAGGGCGCATCGGTGAATTCAGCCGCCAAATCCGGCAACTCAGAGCCGCCCATACCCGCGCGCGACGTGTCCCCGCCGCGCACACCGAATTGCACATCGCCGGTTTGCGCCATGAACCCGTCAATCACCCGGTGAAAGACGACGTTGTCATAGGCGCCCCGCTCGGCGAGGGTGATCACCCGCTCCACATGACCGGGGGCAAGATCGGGGCGCAGTTGGATGCGAATTGTCCCGGTTGCCTCGCCGGCCACGTCGATCTCAAGGAGCGGCATCGCCGAGGTGCCGTGTTGCTCTGCAAACGCCGCGACGGGCGCCAGAGTCACCGCCAGAACGGCGGCCAGCAGGTTACGCCTCAACATCGGCGGCCACCTTGACGCTGATCATCATGTCAGGCTCACGCGGCGGCTCGCCACGCCCGATCGCATCGACATGCTCCATCCCCGAGAGAACCCGGCCATAGACCGTGTATTGCTTGTTCAGGAAATGGTTGTCGCTGAAATTGATGAAGAATTGGCTATTGGCCGAATTCGGGTTTTGCGAACGCGCCGCCCCCAACGTGCCGCGATCATGCGGGATATTCGAGAATTCCGCGGGCAGATCCGGCAGATCCGAGGCACCGGTTCCGGCGCGGCCCATGTTGAAATTCTTGGCCTTGTTGCCATTCGCCACGTCGCCGGTTTGCGCCATGAACCCGTCGATCACCCGGTGAAAGACGACATTGTCATAGGCACCGGCGCGCGCCAATGCCTTCATGCGCTCGGCATGTTTGGGCGCGATGGCCGGCATCAGTTCGATGACGACGGTGCCGCCCTTGAGTTCCATCAGGATGGTGTTTTCGGGGTCTTTGATCTCGGCCATTTTGGCGCTCCTGCTAATCGACTGGCGCGCACGTTATCGCGCATTTCGCGGCAGGAAAACCGGGTCTGCGCTGAAATTCGCGTCAGATCGCCGTCAGATAGGTGTTTAACGCCTCGACTTGCGTTGCCGTGAGCCGCAGACCCAGTTTCGAGCGCCGCCACAGGATGTCATCGGCGGTCTGCGCGAATTCCTGCGTCACCAGCCAATCAACCTCGCGCGCGGTCAGGGTTGCCCCGAAATCCTGCCCCAGGTCCTCTGCGGTGGCGGCCTCCCCCAGGACGGCGCGCGCCTCGGTCCCATAGGCGCGGATCAGGCGCTCCGCCCAAATGTCTGACAAAAAGGGGTAGCGTGATTTGAGGGTGGAAACCAGCTCGGGCCCGCCCTCCACCGGAAAATCGCCACCGGGCAGCGCGACCCCCGCGGTCCAGCGCGGCTTGATCGCCAGATGCCCGTCCAATCGGTCCAGAACCGCCTCGGCCAGACGGCGATAGGTGGTGATCTTGCCGCCGAAAATCGTCAGAACCGGCGCGCCCGCCCCGGTATCGAGGGACAGGACATAGTCCCGCGTTGCCGCCGTCGCACTGCTTGCGCCGTCGTCATAGAGCGGGCGCACCCCCGAATAGGTCCAGAGCACATCGTCGGGCCGGATCGGTTTCTTGAAGTACCCGGACGCAAAGGCGCAAAGATAATCGCGCTCGGCCTCGGAACAGCGCGGCGTGGTGTCCGGGTCGGATTCGGGGGCCTCGGTGGTGCCGATAACGGTGAAATCCTGCTCATAGGGAATGGCAAAAATGATACGCCCGTCAGTGCCTTGCAGGAAATAGGCCTTGTCGTGCTCAAACAGGCGCGGGACCACGATATGCGAGCCGCGCACCAGCCGGACATGCCCCGAGACCGGCCGCTGAACGACGGATGTCACGACCTTGTCCGCCCAGGGCCCCGCCGCATTGATCAGGGCCTTGGCGCGCACTTGCCGTTCTCCAGTCGGATCGCGGAGAGTCACAACCCACACCCCATCCACGACGCGCGCATCGGTCACCTTGGTCCGGGTCAGGATCTGCGCCCCTCTGGCCGCCGCATCGCGCGCATTCAGCACCACCAGCCGCGCATCATCAACCCAACAATCCGAGTATTCATAAGCAGTTACGAAGCGTTCTTGAAGTGGTTCCCCCTCGGGCTCATGGCGCAGATCAAGCTTCTTGGTGCCCGGCAGAATGTCGCGCCCGCCCAAATTGTCATACAAAAACAACCCCAGCCGGATCAGCCAGGCCGGGCGCCGTCCGCGCATCCACGGCATCACCACGCCGAGAACCCGCGAGGTCGGCGTTTGCGCGTCGAACCGCATGTCACGGTGATACGGCAGGACAAACCGCATCGGACGGCTGATATGCGGCATAGCGCGCAGCAATATTTCGCGTTCTTTCAGGGCCTTGCGAACCAATCTTATTTCGAAGAATTCCAGATACCGCAGCCCGCCGTGAAACAGTTTGGTCGAGGCCGAGGAGGTCGCCCCCGCCAGATCGCCCATCTCGGCCAGCATGACACGGAGCCCGCGCCCGGCGGCGTCGCGGGCAATGCCGCAGCCATTGATGCCGCCACCGATCACAAACAGGTCTACGGCGGGTTCCGGGGTTGCGGGTCGAGAGTTCATGATGTTCGTTTCGCGTCCTTGATGTTCGTTTACTTTCGTTTTATACGCCTTTATGTTGCTTTTAGCAAGATACTCCCGTTGAAATTTCAGTCTGTGCGTCTTGCACGTCACGCCAAACCTTGCGTCCTGTCATGCCAATGCACAGACTTCACCCGCAACGAGGTTCGAATCATGGCCCAAGGGTTTCGACTGCCGGAAATACTGGAAATCGCGCGCCAGGACGGCCGCGTGACGGTCGATGACTTGGCAAACCGGTTCAACGTGACCGCGCAGACCATTCGCCGCGATCTGGCGGATCTGGATGAGGCGGGCAAGCTGGAGCGGGTGCATGGCGGGGCAATCCTGCGCTCGGGGACCGTCAATATCGGCTATCAGGAACGCGCGGCGCTGAATGCCGAGGCCAAGCAGAGCATCGCGCGGGCCTGTGCCGCCGAGATCCCGCAAGGGGCGTCGGTGTTTCTGGCAATCGGGACCACAACCGAGGCCGTCGCCCGCGAGCTCAGACGCCATTCGGGCCTCATGGTCGTGACCAATAATATGAACATTGCCAATATCTTGGCAGACACTCCTGCGGCGCAGGTGATTGTCACCGGCGGCACGCTGAGGCGCTCGGATGGCGGCTTGACCGGCCCCTTGACGCAAGACGCGATCCGCCAATTCAAGGTCGATATCGCGGTGATCGGCTGTTCGGCGCTGGATGCCGACGGCGATTTGCTGGATTACGACATTCAGGAAGTGGGTGTCAGCCGGGCGCTGATCGCGCAGGCGCGGCGCTCGTGGGTGGTGGCCGACCACTCCAAGCTGAACCGCACCGCCCCGGCGCGGATTGCGTCGCTGAGCGCCTTTGATCGCGTGTTCACCGATCGCCCCTTGCCAGCGCCGTTGCTGGCGCGGTGCGCGCAATGGCAGACGCAGGTTGTCACGGGTTGACCGGGCGTTTGGCGGCGGCGCGCCCGGCCACGCCACGCATGGCCTCTGAAACCTCGTGCTTCAGCGTGCCCGCCATCGAGCGAAACACTGCGATTTCATAGGCTTCTGGGGCGGAGTGGATCAAGATTGCCGACATGTGCCCAACCAGCGTGCGCGCAACATGGCCCAGCCCAAACGCCGCATCGCGCAGGTCCAGCGGCGTGAGGCGTGCCAGAACGGCGCGCGCGTCAGGCCCGGTCAGATGCAGCCAGACCCAGGCATCGCTTTGATCGGTGAGCGCCGCGACCCCGCGCAGCGCTTCGGGCGCCCGCGCCCCCAGCAAAAACGCCATGTCGCGCCCGGCCCAGATGATCCGCGTCGCGCCCTGTGCGTTGAGCGTACCAGGGTCGGGAAACCGCAGGCCGAGTGTCGAAAGCGCGCCATTCGCATCCAGCCCCGGATAGGGCGCGATTGATGTCACGACGCCTTGGTCCAATCCATCGAGCGTGGCGCGCCCATGGGTTAGCGGCAACCCGCCGAGTGCTGCCTTTGCCTTGAGATCAGCCACGCATCCGCCCTCCGTCCGGGTCAAAGAACACCGGTTCCACGACCCGCACAGCCAGCGTCTTGCCGCGCAACCCATCCTCGAACCGCAGGATCTCGCCGTGTCGCGCGCGCCCGTTGGTCAGGAAACCAAGCCCCAGCCAATGACCCAGCGTCGGCGACGGCGCGACCGAGGTGACATAGCCCTGATGATGTTCGCGCTTCGGCGGGTCGTTCTCGCGATAGAGATGCGCCCCGGCGCTGAGGCTCTGCGCGGGATCGACCGGAATCAAGCCCACCAGCTGCGCGCGGCCGGCCTCGGTAAACCCGGGTCGCCGGGTCGAGGCCTTGCCGATACAGTCCTTTTTCGCCGATACCATCTTGCCCAGACCCACGTCATCCGCTGTCGTGCGGCCATGGATTTCGGCGTGGGTGATAAAGCCCTTTTCGATGCGCAACACGTTGAGCGCTTCCATGCCGTAAGCGCAGCCGCCCAACGCCTCGGCGGCGGTCAGGAGCCGGTCGAACAGCTCCGCGCCATAGCGGGTCGGCACCGCCAGTTCATACCCCTGCTCGCCCGAGAACGAGATGCGGAAAATCCGGCCCGCGACGCCCGCAATCGTCAGGTCAGCGCAGCCCATGAAGGGCAGGTCCGGCACCGCACAGACGCTGGCCAGAACCACGCGGGCCTTGGGGCCGGCCACCGCGAATTGCGCCCAGGCCTCGGTCACCGAGACAAAGCGCACCGCCCAATCCGCGCAAAACGCTTGCTGCACGAAGTCCATGTGCCGCATGACCAACCCGGCGGCGGCGGTGGTGGTGGTGATCACATAATGATCCTCGCCCAGCCGCGCGCAGGTGCCGTCGTCCATGACATGACCATCCTCGCGCAGCATCACGCCATAGCGCGCGCGGCCCGGTTTCAGCGTGGACATGGTGTTGGCATAGACAAAATCGAGAAACCGCGCCGCATCAGGGCCTTGCACGTCGATCTTGCCCAAGGTGCCGACCTCGGTGACGCCGACGCAGGTGCGCACGGTGCTCACCTCGCGGTCGCAGGCGGCGCGCCAGTCGGTTTCCCCGTCGCGCGGATAATAGCTGGGCCGATACCACAGCCCGGCCTCGATCATCGGCGCGCCCATCGCGCGGGATCTCGCATCCGAGGTCAGCAAACGGCGCGGCGCAAACCCCTGCCCGCGCCCGCCTGCGCCCAAGGCGGCAATCGACACCGGCACGAAGGGCGGGCGAAAGGTGGTGGTGCCGGTCTCGGGGATCGCGCGGCCCGTGGCATCGGCCAGCACCGCCAGCGCACCCACATTCGAGTTCTTGCCCTGATCCGGCGCCATCCCCTGCGTGGTGTAGCGCTTCATGTGTTCGACCGAGGTGAACCCCTCACGCGCGGCCAGCATCACGTCCTTGGTGGTCACGTCATTGGCGAAATCAAGCCAGGCGCGGCCGCTTGCCGCAACCGTCCAGAGCGGCGAGATGGCATAGGGCGCGTCCTCGGCCATGGGCGTCGGCAGCGCTGGCGCGGGGAACCCAAGGTCGGCCAAGGCCGTCGCCGCAACGGCGATCCCGTCCGCCAGACAAGCCGCGGTCGAGAACCGGCCCCGCGCGGCCCCCGCAACGCTCAAGCCCGGCACCATGCCGTCGGTCGGCACGAAAGACGCGGTGCACGCGTCCCAGACCGGGCGGCCATTCATGTGGCAGGTCAGATGCAATGTCGGGTTCCAGCCGCCCGCCAGACCCAAGCTGCGCGCCGCGATCTGCGAGATGCCGCCCGCGTGCCGGATCGCCACGGTTTTCAACCCCAACCGCCCGGTGGTGCCGACGACGTGCGCGCGTGGATAGACCGGGAAATCCTCGGTCACGGCAACATCGCGCGGATCGACATAGGCCGCGACCTCGACACCCATTGCCGTGAGCGCGCGCGCCGTCTCCAACCCGCTGTCATTGTTCGAGAACAACACCACGCGGCCCGGATTGACACCCCAACGCGCCACATGCGCCCGCAGGCCCGAGGCCAGCATCACGCCGGGGCGGTCGTTGTCAGGATGGGCAATCGGGCGCTCCAACGCACCGGCACAAAGGACCGCGCGGCGCGCGACAATGCGCCAGAAACACTCGCGCGGCAGGTCGGCGGTGGGGGCGCGGTGCAATCCCACGCGCTCCAACGCGCCAAATGTGCCACCGTCATAGGCGCCGATAACCGTGGTGCGGGTCATCAGCCGGACATTCGGCCGTGCGCCAAGTTCCGCCAGCACACCCTCGGCCCATTCGTCGCCGCGCTGTCCGTCAACGCCGGGCTGGTCGGACAACAAGCGCCCACCCATCCGGCTGTCCTCATCGGCCAGGATCACATCAGCCCCGGCGCGCGCGGCGGTCAGGGCGGCCATCAGCCCCGTCGGCCCCGCGCCGATCACCAGCAGATCGCAATGCGCAAAGGCCATTTCGGTGCGCGCATCGTCGTGCAGCCCCGAGACACTGCCCAGCCCCGCCGCCCGGCGGATCAGCGGCTCATAGAGCTTTTCCCAGAAGGCGCGCGGCCACATGAAGGTCTTGTAATAGAACCCCGCCGACAGGAACGGCGACAGCAGATCATTGACCGCCAGAAGATCGTGGTTCAACGACGGCCAGCGGTTCTGACTGCGCGCCTCCAACCCCTCGAACAGCTCTTGCACCGTGGCCCGCACATTGGGGGTTTGGTGCCCGTTTTCAAGCACTTCGACCAGCGCGCAAGGGTCCTCGGAACCCGCCGTCATCACCCCGCGCGGGCGGTGATACTTGAACGAGCGCCCCATCAGCCGCACACCATTCGCCAAGAGCGCCGAGGCCAGGGTATCGCCCGCGAACCCCTCGAAGGTCTGGCCGTCAAAACGGAACCGCTGCGGGCGCGCGCGGTCGATCAGCCCGCGTCTGGGGATGCGATGCGATTGGGTCATGCAGCCCCCCCGGCAATGGCACGGCTGGACAGGATTTCATGCGTCACGGTGTTGCGCTCCACCTCGACCCAGGTTGCGCAGGGGTCGTGATACCACAGATCGCGGGTCACCCCGGCGGGGTTGTCGCGCAGGTGCAGATAGGCGTCCCAGGCCTCTGCTCCGGCACCCTCGACCGGGCGCGCCAGAAACACCGACGCGCCATAATAGGTGTATTCGCGGCGATCCCGGGTGCCGCAACAGGGACAGGCTATGCGCATCGCGCCCTCCAGGTTTGCAGCGCGCCGCCGATGTTTCGCACCGGCGTCACTGGCCCCCCTCGCACACCGCAAACGGGCTGCGAAACAGGCGATAGGTCGTCGGCTCGTCGAACACTTCGGCAAGATTTCGACACCAGCGCCTCGCCGCCGCAGGTATCGCCCGACACAACCCGCATGGCCCGCGTCGTGATGTCGATGGACTCCGCGCTGATGTTGCCCAGCACGAAGCCGCCGCCGTCGCAATACACCAGACACTCGCCGTGCGAGCACATCCCCTCCTCGCGCATGATCAGCCCGCCAAACCCGTCGCGCCCGGCATGACCCTGATTGGCCATCCGCACAGCAATCGCAAAACTGTTGCCCTGATCACTGATCCTGAGCAACAGCGTTTCGACCACCTGCTGCGGCTGCGCCTGCAGATGCTCGGGCGTGTAGTGGCGCGAATAACACCCATCGGGCGCGTTCTGGGCCAAAGCCGCCCCCGTGAACAGCAGCGCACTAATGCAGATTGTGCTGAGACCCTGTGCCTTCTTCATCCATAATCCCCCGTCCAGTGCGAAACCGATCCAATCTGAAGCCCGCCGCAACCGGGTGCGGCTGATCCGTGGCCAGCAAATGCGCAAGGCACCAACCCGAGGCCGGAACCGCCTTGAACCCCCCGTAATTCCAGCCACAATTCACATAGAGCCCGTCAATACCCGTGCGGTCGATGATCGGCGAGCCATCGGGCGACATATCCATGATCCCGCCCCAGGACCGCAGCACCTTGGCGCGGCCGATCATCGGCATCAAGGCCATGCCCGCCTCCATCACATGCTCGACCATCGGCAGGTTGCCGCGCGCCGCATACGAGGCGTAGAAATCCAGATCCCCGCCAAACACCAGCCCGCCCTTGTCGGACTGGCTGATATAGAAATGCCCCATGCCAAAGCTGATCACATGGTCGATCACCGGTTTTAGGCCCTCGGTGACAAAGGCCTGCAACACATGGCTCTCGATCGGCAGACGCATCCCGGCCATCGCCGCCACCTGACTGGACCGCCCGGCCACCACCATCGCCACCTTCTTCGCCCGGATCACCCCGCGCGCGGTCTGCACACCGGTGACCTTGCCGCCCGCGGTCTCAATGCCGGTGACCTCGCAATTCTCGATCAGGTCAACCCCGCGCCGGTCCGCCCCGCGCGCATAGCCCCAGGCTACCGCATCATGCCGGGCCGTGCCGCCGCGCGGATGGTAAAGCCCGCCGTAAATCGGAAACCGCGCCTGCTCATAATCCAGATAGGGCAGTTTCTCGCGCACGCCGTCGCGGTCCAGCAGGATCGCATCATCGCCCTGCGCCAGCATCGCATTGCCACGCCGCGCAAAGGCGTCGCGCTGCCCGTCCGAGTGGAACAGATTGATCAACCCGCGCTGGCTGTGCATGACGTTGTAATTCAGCTCAGCCTCCAACCCCTCCCACAGTTTCAGCGAATGGCTGTAAAACTCCGAATTGCCCGGCAAGAAGTAATTCGCCCGCACAATCGTCGTGTTGCGCCCGACATTGCCGCCCCCCAGATAGCCGCGCTCCAGCACGGCGATATTGGTCAAACCGTGGTTTTTCGCCAGATAATAGGCGGTCGACAAACCATGCCCGCCCCCGCCGATGATGACGATATCATACTCCGGTTTCGGCGCGGGCTTGCGCCAGGCCTGTTTCCAGCCCCGATTGCCCGTCAGCCCCTGTGTGAAAACCCTGAACCCGCTATAGCGCATGGCCGACACCTGCTCCTCCTGTACCCAGACAATACTGCCCGACTTTGTTTGACAAGCCTCAAAGCGGCCCCCAACCACGCGCGGTCTCAGATGGCGTTCCCGGCGTCTTTGTTCTCGAAATATCCTGGAGGGTGAATTTGCGCAGCAAAGAGGGAGGCAAAGCCTCCCTTCTCGCCTTACAAACCGTGTGGGCGGCCCTGCCGCCCTCCGTGTCACAGGCCAAACGCCTATTCGGCAGCCGCCATGCGGAACACCGGCTCCATTTCCGACAGGATCTCATCCGACAGATGGCATTTGATCTGATGCCCGTCCGCCAGTGTTTTCATCGGCGGCATGTCGATGTCGCATTTGCCATTCGGCACCTGATCCTTCCACCGACAGCGGGTCTGGAACGGGCAGCCGGGTGGCGGATTGACCGCCGAGGGGATATCCCCCTCCAGCACGATCCGCTTTTTCACGATCCGGGTGTCGGCGATCGGCACCGCCGACAACAGCGCCTCGGTATAGGGGTGATAGGGCGGCGAAAACACCTGATCGGTGGAGCCCAGTTCCACCACATGCCCCAGATACATCACCAGAACCCGGTCGCTGAGATAGCGCACGATGCTCAGGTCATGGCTGATGAACAACAGCGTGGTCTTGTTCTTGCGCTGGATTTCCATCAGCAGATCGGTCACCGCCGCCTGCACCGACACATCCAGCGCCGAGACCGGCTCATCGGCGATCACCACCTTGGCGTCACCGGCAAAGGCGCGCGCGATGCCGACGCGCTGCTTTTGCCCGCCCGAGAGTTGCCGCGGCATCCGGCCCGCGAATTCACGTGGCAGCTTCACCATGTCGAGCAGTTCCAGCATGCGTTGCTTGCGCTCGGCATCCGAGGCGCCGACGCCAAAGATCTCCAGCGCGCGGATGATCTGGCGCCCCACCGTCATGGACGGGTTGAGCGTGTCGAACGGATTTTGGAACACCATTTGCAACGAGGACACGGTGTCGGTGTTGCGCTGCTGGATCGGCGTGGATTGCACGTTTTCGTCAAACAGCATGATCTTGCCGGCGGTCGCCGTCTCGAGGCCCATCAGCACCTTGGCGAAGGTCGATTTGCCACAGCCCGACTCGCCGACAATGGCCAGGGTTTCCCCCTCGCGCGCGTCGAAACTGAGCGTCTCGTTGGCTTTCACCACCTTGGCGTCTCCGCCCGAAAACAGTGACGAGGCCGCGACCTCATAGTATTTGCGCACATTCTCCATCGACAGGACAACCTCGCCGATCTCGCCTTTCTTGGTGACGTCCATCAACGCCAGCGGCGCGTCCCAGTCGATTTCCTGAAATTTCAAACACCGGGACGCGTGGCGCTTCTGGTCATCGACCGAGGCCATCCTGATCTCGGCGGCGTTGCAACGCCCCTCTTCAAAATAATCGCAGCGCGGGCCGAAATTGCAGCCCTTGGGGCGCTCGTGCGGCAGCGGGAAATTGCCCGGGATCGCGCGCAGCGGGCGCTGGTTCTTGTCAGCGCCGGGCAGCGGTATCGAGCGGAACAGCGCTTGCGTATAGGGGTGGCGCATCTTGTCAAAGACATCCTTGACGTTGCCGGTTTCCACGGCCTCGCCCGAATACATCACGGTGATGCGGTCGCAGACCTCCATCACCAGCCCCAGATTGTGGCTGATGAACAGCATCGAGGTGCCGTATTTCTCGGCCAGCACCGTGACCAGATCGACAATCCCGGCCTCGACCGTCACATCCAGCGCGGTTGTCGGCTCATCGAGGATCAGCAAGGCGGGTTTCGACATGAGCGCCATCGCGATCACGATGCGCTGCTGCTGGCCGCCCGAAAGCTGGTGCGGATAGCTGTTCAGGATGCGGTCCGGGTCGGGCAGGCGCACGTCCTTGACAACCTGACGCGCCAGTGACATCGCCTCGGCCTTGCCCATGTTCTGGTGAATGATCGGCACTTCGGCCAGTTGCGCGCCAACCTTCATCGCCGGGTTCAGCGAGGCCATCGGCTCCTGATAGATCATGGCGATTTCCGAGCCGCGCAACTTGCGCAGCTCCTCTTGGCTCATCAGCGTCAGATCGCGGCCCTTGAACTTGATCGAGCCCTCGACCACTTTGCCGTTCACACCCAGATCCTGCATCACCGCCAGCGCCACGGTGGATTTGCCGCAGCCGGATTCGCCGACAAGGCCCATCGCCTCGCCCGCCATCACGGTGCAGGAAAAATCCATCACCGCCGGGATTTCGCGCAATCGGGTGAAGAACGAGATCGACAGGTTCTTGATTTCGAGGATCGGCTGAGAAGCGTCCCAAGGTTCGGTCATAGCGGTCTCCCGTTTGCGGGCGGCGGAACCGGGGGTTTCACACCCCCGGACCCCTGTGGAGTATTTTTGGCAAGATGAAATCGACAGGCAATGTCATCAATCCTTCAGGCTTTCTTCGCGCAGACCATCGGCCAGCAGGTTGAGGCCCAGAACGAGGCTCATCAGCGACAGCGCGGGCACCAGCGCCGGGGTCGGGTAGACCGTCAGCAGGCGGCGGCCGGCGTTGATGGTCGACCCCCAGTCCGGGCTTTCGGGCGACACGCCAAGGCCAAAGAAGCCCAGGGTTCCCAGCAGGATGGTGGTGTAGCCGATGCGCAGGCAGAAATCGACGATCAGCGGGCCGCGTGCGTTGGGCAGGATCTCCCAGAGCATGATGTACCACGCCCCCTCGCCCCGGGTTTGCGCCGCCGCCACATAGTCGCGGGTCTTGATGTCCAGCGTGATGCCGCGCACGATCCGGAACACGGTGGGCGCGTTCACGAACACCACCGCCACGAACACGTTCAAGAGGTTCGGCGACATCGACCACAGGCCCGTCGGATCCGCGTCGAACACCAGTCCGACATAGGCCCAGGCCCCGAGCGCCAGCACGACCCCGACATAGAGGTTGCGCTTGGCCGGTTGCGTGAAGAACCGGCTGTTGAGCAGCACCGTCACGAACAGGATCGGCATGAGGAACAAAATCCCCGCCATCACCACCGGGATCAGCGTGTTCTGGATTTCGGGCGCAACCAGCAGGAAGAACAGCAAGATCACCGGGAAGGCCAGCACCAGATTGGCAAGGAAGGTCAGCGCGGTATCGAGCTTGCCCGCGAAATACCCGGCGGGCAGGCCCAGCGTGATGCCGATCATGAACGAGATCATCGCCGCGAAGGGCGCAATGCGCAGCACCTCGCGCGCGCCCATCACCATGCGCGAGAACACGTCGCGCGCCAGGCTGTCACCGCCGAACAGATAGTAGGGATACAGGTCATCCGGGCGCGGCAAGGCCGAGCCGGGCACGGCGTTGCGCATCCGGCTGACCTGCGCCAGCGGGTCATGGGTGACGATCAGATCCGCGAAGAACGCGGTGAGGATCCAGAACATCACGATGCCGAAGCCGATCATGCCGACCGTCGAGTCGAACAATTTGCCATACAGGCCCAGCTTGCGCTTGAAGCGGATGGACAGGGCATAGATCACGACCAAGGCGATCCAGACCGGCAGCAATTGCTGTGCGATCCGGGCGATGATGTCGAGCCAGCTCAGGGGTTCCATGGGCAGCTCTCCTTACGAAATACGGATGCGCGGGTTCAGATACACATAGCCGATATCGGATATCAGCTGCGTGACCAGAACCACGACGACGGCGACGACCGAGGACGCCAGGAGAAGTTCGATATCGTTGTTCACCGCCGCCTCATAGAGGGTCCAGCCGAAGCCGGGGTAGCTGAACAACACCTCGGAGATGACCACGCCATTGAGCAACCACGGGATCTGCAACATGATCACCGTAAACGGCGCAATCAGCGCATTGCGCAACGCGTGTTTCATCACGATGTTGCCAAAGCTCACCCCTTTGAGGCGGGCGGTGCGGATATATTGCTGGGTCATCACCTCGGTCATCGAGGCGCGGGTGATGCGGGCGATATAGCCCATGCCATACAGCGCCACGGTCAGCACCGGCAGGGTGAAGTTCGAGAAGGTGATCCCGTCGAGCGCCGAACGCGCGTTGCCCTGAAACAGGACGCGGCCCTCGATCCAGCCCCATTCCGCCAGCAGCGGCGACAGGCCCACGGTTGACGAGGCGAACAGCGCGATGAACACCACACCGGACACATATTCCGGCGTCGCCGTGGTGACGATCGCAACGGTCGAGAGCGTCCGGTCGGTTTTCGACCCCTCGCGCATCCCCGCCAGCACACCGAGGATCAGCGCCATCGGCACCATGACGATCAGCACCCAGAGCATCAGCATCCCGGTGGCCCCCAGCCGCGCGCTGATCACGTCGGACACGTCATCGGCGAAGCGCGTGGAATAGCCCCAGTCGCCCTGCAACAACCCGCAGCGCGCGCCCGCTTGCGCCGGATCGTCGCGCAGGTTCACGCAGCGCCCGGTAACGGTGCCGTCCTCGGCTTCGCGCACCCAGCCCGGCAGAACGCCCAGCCACTCGCCATAGCGCACCACCATCGGCGAGCCATAGCCGTTGCGCACCAGCCAACTGTCCACTTCGGCATCGGTCATGCGGCTGCCGGCCTGGGTCTTGGCAAGGGTTTCGAGTTTCGCGGGCAGGTTGGTAAGGTAGAAGACCACGAGGGTCAGGCACAGCGCGGTGAGCAACATCACACCGAGGCGCCGGAGCAAGAATAGCAGCATGGCTTCTCCTGTAGCTGGACGAGCGCGTAACAGAATGACCTCTCAGGCCCACGGGTGCGGGCCGGGTCACGTCAGCTAATGCAGTAAGAAAAGACGGGGCGCGATCGACGCGCCCCGTGTCTCGGGTTTTACGAAACCCAGTATTTGACGTAATCCACCACGAAGGTCGGGTGCATCTCTGCGCCGTGGACATTCGGGGCCGCATTGCGGAACAGCGAGCGCCAGTAGGGCTGAATCATCACGCCTTCTTCTTGCATGATCGCTTCCAGTCGCGCCATGATCTCGCGGCGGCGGTCGGCATTGGCGATGGAGTTGGCCTGATCCAACAACGAGTTCGAACTCGGCATTCGAGAACGCCGATTCGTTCCACGGCACACCGCTCCGGTAGGCGAGGTTGAGGACCTGAACACCCAGCGGGCGCATGTTCCACTCGGTCGCTGACCACGGGTACTTGAGCCAATCGTTCCAGAAGGTCGCCGACGGCAGGATCGTGCGTTCGATGTTGATCCCGGCGTCGCGTACCATGGCGGCGACGGCGTCACAGGTTTCCGACTGCCACGGTTCATCAACGGAAATCAGCTCGAACGTGTGATCCGCCAGACCTTCGGCGGCAATCTCGGCCGCGGCAGCGGCAGGGTCAATAACCAGCGGTGGCAGTGGCGCATATTCCGGGTGGATCGGGCAGACATGGTGGTTTTCCGCCACTTCCCCCAGATCGTTATACCCCAGCTCAAGCGCCACGGCGTTGTCCACCGCCTTGACGAGGGCGCGACGCACGTTGCCATTCGCGTAGATCTCGTCATCCTGGTTGAAGCGGACGCAGATCGTCCCGGCGGTCACAACCGAGGTCCGGGGGAAGCCGATGGCCTCGAAAATGTCGATGATGTCGCCCTGCGCCTGATAGTTCAGGTCGATCTCTCCAGACTCAGCGGCGGCAATCCACGACGAGGGGTCCGGCCCCAGATCGACAAACTCGATCCGGTCGAGATAGGCACCGTTGCCTTCGTTCCACCAGGTGTGATCGGGATTGCGCTCGACGACAGCACCGATGCCGGGCTCATAGCTGACCGGACGGTAGGGGCCGGTGCCGATCGGATCGGCAACCGGATCACCCGACGAGAAGGACGGGTGCACAACCGCCGCCGGATAGTCGGCCATGCCGACGATAAAGGCGATATCCGGGGACGGCAGCGTGACGAGGACGGTGTAATCGTCAACCCGCGTCAGGCCGCCTTCACGGACGCCACCGTTTTCGACCAGCCCGCCCATGCGGGTTGCCATCGAGTTGCCCTCGACCGATTCATCGCACCACCGCGTCAGCGCGTCGATCACGTTGTCGGCGTTGAACACGTCACCGTTGTTCCAGGTGACACCCTGACGGACGCGCAGCGTGTATTGCGTCGCGTCGTCGCTGACATCCCAGCCCTCCAGCAGAACCGGAAGCAAGGTGCCGTCGCGCTGGTAATCCACCAGATACTCCAGCCAGCCGCGGCAGGCGTTGGCCAGTTCCGACCAATCCCAGGTGCGCGGGTCGCGTTGGGCCTTGACGAACATCTGCATCCGCAATGAGCCGCCGGTCTGCGGCGTCATGCCATGCGACTCGGCGCGCGCCTCGGGGGCCGCCAGACCCAGCAATCCGTAGGCGGTCGGCGCGGCGAGGCCCAGCGCCGTGGCGCGGGTCAGGAATTCGCGGCGATCCAGCTTCCCCTCGGCAACCTCGGACGCGTACATTTCCGCGGCCGGGTGGACCCTGGGTGTCTTGAGTGTGAAATCTTTCATGTGGTTTTCTCCCTATTCAGTCTTGATTGTTATCAACTCCGATGTTGTTCACCGGTATGTCTTTCATTGCGCGTTCAGACGGATGGTTTTGCCAATCCAAATACGACTTGCCCCCATCCAAACGCGACAGCCGCCAGAATTCAACCCACTTATCCGCAGATTGCCGCGTTTTGTGCCGATTGCCGACAATTGATCGTGACCGGACGCCTCATTCTCGGGGTGCACCGCCCTGAAAGCTGTTCGCGCTGTCATAGCGGCAAGGCGCTTCCTGCATTTGCAGATGCAACCCGGCGCCCTCGTAGGGGTGCGCGCGCGCCAGGGTTTCGTCGAACGCGATGCCCAATCCCGGGGCGGTTGGCGCCTCGATATAGCCGCCCTCGACCCGCAGCCCGTGCTGTATCAACGCCCCGTGGAACCCGCCGCCTTGCTGGATGCTCTCGACCATCAGCAAATTCGGAAGCGTCACCGCCAGCTGGATATTCGCCGCCCATTCCACCGGCCCGGCATAGAGATGCGGCGCGATCTGCGCGCCAAAGGCCTCGGCCATGCCGGCGATCTTCTTGGTCTCCAGGATCCCGCCCGAGCGGCCCAGCGCCGGTTGCAGGATCGACGCCCCGCCGCTGCGCAACAGCGTGCCGAACTCGGCCTTGGTGGTCAGCCGCTCGCCGGTGGCCAGCGGTATGCGCACCGCCCGCGCCACCTGCGCAAAATCCAGCAGATTGTCGGGCGGGATCGGCTCCTCGAACCACAGCGGGCTGAACGGCTCCAACGCCTGCCCCAACCGGATCGCGCCGGCGGGCGTGAACTGCCCATGCGTGCCAAACAGCAGGTCGGCGCGGTCGCCCACCGCGTCCCGCAGGGCACGGCACATGCGCAGGCTCAGATCCATATCGGCCAACGCCGGCTGATGCCCGCCGCGTAGGGTATAGGGCCCGGCGGGGTCGAATTTGATCGCCGTGAACCCCTGATCCAGCGCCTCCAGCGCGGATTCGGCCTGCATCTCGGGCGAGGACCAGAACGCGGCCGGATCGTGATGCGCCATCGGATAGAGATAGGTATAGGCCCGCAGCCGGTCATTCATCTTGCCGCCCAGCAGCGCGTAAACAGGCCGCTCATGCGCCTTGCCCAGAATATCCCAACAGGCGATCTCCAGCCCTGAAAACGCCCCCATCACCGTCAGATCCGGGCGCTGCGTGAAACCTGCCGAATAGGCGCGGCGAAACATCAGCTCGATGTTCTCGGGGTTCTCGCCGTGCATATGGCGCGCGAACACATCCTCGATCACCGCCACCATCGCCTTGGGCCCGACCGAGGCGGCATACACCTCGCCATAGCCAACAATCCCGTTGTCGGTGGTCAGCTTGACGATCAACCAATAGCGCCCGCCCCACCCCGGCGGCGGCGTGCCGATGACAAAAACCTCAAGATCGGCCAGTTTCATACAGGTTCCTTTCCGGGCGTCAGGGCCAGGCAGGGCGGCATTTTTCGTCCCTCGCCAGCGTTTCACTTCCGCCGCATGCCCGGGGTTCGGCGCGCACGTCGCCCCCCTTGTCGGCGACGGCAACGAGGTCCTGGATCACCACCGCCCTCACCGATCCATGATGATGACATTGCGCCGCACCGCTGCGCCGCGCGCATCGGCCAGCGCCTGGTTGATATCCTCGAACCGATAACGTTCGGTGATCAACTCCTCCAGCTTCAGCCGCCCTTGCCGCCACATCTCGACCAAATAGGGAATGTCGCGCTGCACCACGGTGCCCCCCATGAAACTGCCCTTGAGGGTCTGCGAGGTCGCCGCCACGACCACCGGCTCCACCGCCATTTGCGCGCCCGAGGGCGTCATGCCCACCATCACCACCATGCCCCCCTTGGCCGCCAGCGCCGGTGCCCCCTGATAGGCCGAGATGACCCCCACTGTGACAAAGACAAAATCCGCGCCCTGCCCCTCGGTCAGATCCATCACCGCGCCGCGCAACCCTTTCATGTCGGCGCGCAACGCCTCGGTCGCACCGAACGCGCGCGCCGCAACCAGCTTTTCCTCGGCCAGATCAACGGCAATGATGGTGCTGGCCCCCGCCAGACGGGCACCCTGAATGGCATTCAGCCCGACCCCCCCCGCACCAATGACCACACAAGAGGACCCCGGCGTCACCTGCGCCGTGTTGATCGCAGCGCCCGTGCCGGTGACCACACCACAGGCCAGCAAGGCCCCCAGTTCGGCGGGCAGATCCTCGGGCACCTTGGCGATCTGGCTGGCATGAACCGTCACCGCCTCGGCAAAAGCCGCGGTGCTCAACCCCTGCTGCACGATTGTGCCATCGGGCAGACTCAACACCCCGTTGCCGCGATCATACACCGTCGCGCACAGGAACGGCTTGCCTCTGAGACAGGCCCGGCACTGCCCACAACTGCGGATCAAGGTGACCACCACCTGATCCCCCACATCAAACCCAAGCACCCCGTCGCCCAGAGCCGCCACGCGACCACAGGCCTCGTGGCCATAAACCGCCGGCAATGGCGCTTGCCAATTGCCATCCAGAAACCCCAGATCCGAATGACAGATCGCCACCGCGCTGACTGTGACCTGAACCTCCCCCGGCCCCGGTGGCCGCAACACCACCTCCTCCAGCGTCAACGGCGCTCCATAGGCACGACACACAGCGGCTTTCATCTCTCTCTCCCGGTTTTTCCAATGCCAGTGAACATCCCTGCCGCCCGGATCACAAGACCACACCCCGCTCTTTGTTCCTCAAATATCCTTCGGGTGGGTTTGGGAGGGTGAAAAACCCTCCCAAGTGGGCGGGTGGGTTTGGGAGGGTGGAAAACCCTCCCAAGCGGGTGTGGGTGGCAACCCACCGGCGCGCCAAGGGGCCACAAGGCCCCGCGAAGCGCCGCCCCCCTCACGTCACATCCGCATGCGCGACCCGTCCGGATCAAACGGCGGCTCCCGCACGATCCGCGCCGCGCGCCGTTCGCCCAGGATCTCGACCTCGAACATCCCCGCCGCGTCGACCTCGGCCAGCGCCGCCGGGATATAGCCCTGCGCCATCGACGCCTGCACGAAATGCGCGTACCCGCCCGAGGTCACCCAACCGACCACCCGCCAGTCGCCGTCGCGCGCGGGATCGGGCGCGGGCACCGTCGCCCCGGCCGCATCGAACCGCGGCGCGCCATACCCATGCGGCGGGCTGATCGTGCCATGATCCATGTCACCGACCCGCGCCCAGATCGGCTCGTCGCCCATCACATCGGCACTGTCCGCCTCGACAATCAGCGACACACGCCGCAGCCTTGGCCCTGCATCCCGCTCGCGTGCCGCCGCTTCACGACCAATGAAATCGGGCTTTTGCAGCTTGACGAAACGCTCCATGCCGCCCTCGAACGGGCCATAGATCGGCCGCAACTCGGCGAACCAGGTGGGGAAATTCTTTTCCAGCCGCATCGACAACAGCGCGCGCATGCCGAAATCGACGATCCCGTGCTCCGCCCCCGCCGCCTTGATCGCCAGATAGACCCGGCGTTGCGCGGCGGGTTTCATCCACAGCTCATAGCCCAGATCGCCGCTATAGGTGATCCGGTTGACCATGCAGGGCGCGCCCGCCACATCCATCTCGCGGAAATCCATGAATTTGAACCCGGCATTCGAGACATCGACATCGACCAGTTGCACCAGCACATCGCGCGCCTTCGGGCCGCAGATCGACAAGCCCACCAGATCCATATGGAACCGGTGCAGCGTGACCGAGCCATCATCGGGCAGGTGCTGCTGGAACCAGCGCATGTGATATTTCGACGCCCCCAGCGAGCCCCAGATCAGGAACCGCCCCTCCGCCGCCTTGGCAATGGTGAAATCCCCGATCAACTTGCCCGCCTCATTGAGCATCGGCGTCAGCACCAGACGCCCGACGCGCGGCAGGGTGTTGGTCATCAAATGATCCAGCCACGCCTCGGCACCCGGTCCCGAGACCTCGTATTTCGCGAAATTGGCGATTTCCGTGACACCCACGCGTTCACGCACCGCGCGGACCTCGTTGCCGACATGCGCGAAATCATTCGAGCGATGGAACGACGGGATATCCTGCGCCTCCTCGGGTGTGGGCGCGAACCACAGCGGCGTCTCCAGCCCCCAGGTGTCGCCCATCACCGCGTTGTTGTCGCGCAGCATCAGGTCGTACAAAGGCGTGGTTTCCGCGGGGCGCGCGGCGGGCAATTCCTCGTTCGGAAAGCGGATCGAGAAGCGGCGCGCGTAATTCTCGCGCACCTTGGCGTTGGTGTAGCGCAGCGTCGCCCAGTCGCCAAACCGCGCCACATCCATGCCGAACACGTCATGGCCCGGATCGCCCTGCGTCATCCAGTTGGCCAACACAAGGCCGACACCACCGCCTTGCGAAAAGCCCGCCATCACCGCGCAGGCCGACCAGTAATTCGTCAGCCCCGGCACCGGGCCGACCAAAGGGTTGCCGTCCGGCGCAAAGGTGAAGGGGCCGTTGATCACCTGCTTGATGCCCGCGCGCTCGACGGCGGGGAAATGCCGGAAGCCGACCTCCAAAGACGGCGCGATGCGGTCCAGATCGGGGGCCAGCAATTCATGGCCGAAATCCCACGGTGTATGGACCGGCGACCACGGCTTGCAGGCGCGCTCATAGGTGCCCAGCAGAATGCCCTGCCCCTCCTGCCTTGTGTAGATTTCGCCTTTGAAATCAATCACCCCCACCAATTCGCGCCCGGTCGCGGCGTTGAACTCCTGGACCTCGGGCATGGCGTCGGTCAGCAGATACATATGCTCCATCGCCAGCACCGGCAGTTCCAGCCCGACCATGCGCCCGACCTCGCGCGCCCACAGCCCGCCCGCATTCACCACATGCTCGCAGCGGATCGGCCCATGCGCGGTGTGCAGAGTCCACATCCCGTCGGGGCTTTGGGTGATGTCCTGCACCGGGTTGCGCAGCTCGATCTCGGCGCCCAGAACCTTGGCTGCCTTGGCATAGGCGTGCGTCGTGCCGGACGGGTCCAGATGCCCCTCGACCGGGTCCCAGAGCGCGCCGACAAATTGCGTCTCGTCCATCAGCGGGAACATCGCCTTGGCCTCAAGGGGTGTGATCAGCTCGGTCTCCATGCCCAGCGCCCGGCCCCGCGCATGGGTCAGGCGCAGGAAATCCATGCGCTCGGCGCTGTCGGCCATCATCACGCCGCCGGTCAGATGCAAGCCGCAGGATTGGCCGGATATCTTTTCCAGTTCCTCATACAAGGACACCGTATAGGCCTGTAACCGCGCCACGTTCGGGTCGCCGTTCAGCGTGTGAAAGCCCCCCGCCGCGTGCCAGCTTGACCCCGAGGTCAGTTCCGATCGCTCGATCAGCAGCACATCTTTCCAGCCCGCCTTGGCCAGATGATAGAGCACTGAACAGCCGACCACGCCGCCGCCAATCACCACTGCCCGATAGGTTCGCGTCATAGATCACTCCTTGCCGGGGCGGCATGGCACCCCAGGGTTATCAATGTCTCCCGCAGCGCTTGCGCGGTCTGCGGATCGGTCGCGCGCGACGTCACATAGGGCAGCCCCCAGCGCTCTGCGCTCCAGCCGACCACGACCAGCGCCTTGGCGCAAGGTTCATGGCGTCGTGCCAAGGCCCAGGACCGGCAATCAATCGCCGCCAGATCCGCGCGTCCCTCGGCCACCGCCATGATCGAGGCCCGGTGGCTGCCGGTTTCCACGCATCTGGCCGCCAATGCACCCGGATCGGCGCCCAGATCCTTGCGCAGCCCCAGATACCCCGACAGCGAATCGCGGCTGTTGAGGGCAAAGACCCTGCCCGCCAGCAGACCGACCGGCAGCAATGCCCCTGCCCCCGTCGGCACCTTGGCCGCCGCCCCCGCGCGCGCCACCAGCGCCGAACGATAGAACGCACCGCGCCCGCCCGTAAAGGCCGTGTAATCAGGCTGCGCCAGTGGCAAAAGCCTATCGATCAAGCCCAGGGACAACGGCCCCCAGCAGGTCTGGCCAAACACCAACCCCGGATCGCACCACAGCGCCATCGGTCCGGCTGTGGGCGTCGGCGTCACGTCCAGCGGCAGATCGCACCCCGGCAGACGCGCTAGAACCCCCGCCCGGATCGCCGACCAGAGCGCCGCCGTCTCGGCGCGCACCTCGGGCCAGTCATACATCGGCAGCGTTGCCAGCCTCATGAAACGCCCGGCTCGGCCTCGCGCCGCAACACCGGATGCGCCACGGGTTCCTTGGCCGTCAGCGCCCATTGCCGCCACAGCGCGCGGTAATTGGGGAACACATAGCCTTGGTTGAGGTCCTGCCAATACGCGCGCCGCTCGGCATAGAGACGCGGCAACCTGTACCACGGCGCCGAGGGCAATTGGTGGTGCACGATGTGCAGGTTGTTGAACAGGAACACCCACGCCAGCGGGGATGACTCGACAATGATGGTGCGCCCCTCGGGGGTTTCGTGCCAGCGATGCTCGGCAAAGGTGCGCAACGAGATCAGCGACAGCGCCGGCCAGCAGACCGCCAGCACATAGAGCCAGATCGGAATCCCCATCGCCCAGACCAGCGCCAGAACCACCGCCACCGCCGGAACATGCAGCGCCCAGGCCCGCCGCACGCCCCGCGCATCGGCGCGCAGCAAGTGTCCGTCACTGACCAGAAACGCCACACCCGCCAGCCACGGCCCCATCACGATCCGCCCCAGCAAGGTGTTGTTGGCGCGCAGCACCCGGCGGAACCATGCGGGCATCGCCGCATACCGATAGCGCGCAAGATAGTAGCTTTCAGGGTCATGCAGCGGATCGGTCAACTGCTCGTCGTGGTGATGCGCCAGATGCGTGGCCTTGTAGCGCCGATACGGATGCAGCAGGGTCAGCGGCAGCGTGACCAGCGCCTCGTTGATCAGGCGGTGACGGGTCGGATGGCCGTGCAGACATTCATGCACCAGCGACGATTGCAACGCCCCCATCAGCGCCATCACCGCCAGCGCCAGCGCCGGAACCAGCGGCCAAAGCCAGAGCCCCGCCGCCAGCCAACTGCCGTAACACAGAATGATCAGGCCAAGCGTTGGCCACTCCAGTCTCATGCACGATCCCTTGCGAAAGTCACGCCGACAGTGTCGGGCAAACCCGGCGTGGCACAAGCGCAGTGTGGGCCGCATTTTGGTGCAGGATTGACGCATTCAGTCACATATGTTTACTGAACTCTACACCACGCGAGGGAACCCGCCGCCATGGGCAAACGCCAGACCGCCGCCCTGTTCCGCACCCGCCTGGCGCATCTGCACGCGCAATCGGGCCTGACGCAGACCGCCTTTGCCCAGGCCATCGGCATCGACCGCTCGGCGCTGTCGCAACTGACCTCGGGGCAAAACCCCCGCCTGCCGCGCGCGGAAACCCTGTTGGCGCTGGCCCTGCGGTTTCAGGTGTCGACCGACTGGCTGCTGGGCCTGACCGAGGATCGCGGGGTCCTGTCGCAGGCGCTCAATGTCGTGGAAACCGAGCAGGCGCTGGACGAGCAGAACCGCACCGCGATGGAGCGCTGGCACCATGAGGCAACCGGGCACAAGGTGCGCTACGTTCCCGCCCATCTGCCCGATCTGATGCGCACCCCGGCGGTCATAGCCTTTCAGGCGCAGTCCTCGGCGCAGGAACGCCGCCGTTTGCAGCGCCAGACGGACACGCGGCTGCATTTCTCGCGGATGCCGGAGTCGGATATCGAGATGTGCATGCCGCTGCAAACCCTGGAGCTGTTCGCCGCGGGGCTTGGCCCCTGGGCCGGGCTTTGCGCCGCCGATCGTGCCGAGCAACTGGCGCATATCGCCGCCACGCTTGATGAACTCTACCCCGCGTTTCGCATGTATCTGTTCGATGCGCGCAAGCATTTCGCCCCGCCGATGACCGTGTTCGGCTACCTGCACGCGGCGATTTATGCCGGCGAAATCTATCTGCTGGTGCGCTCCAAACATCTGGTTCACGACCTCGCCCGGGTCTTTGACAGCCAGATCCGCAACGCCGAGGTGCACGCCCATACCGCCGCGCAATGGGTCCGCGATTTGCCCGTCGCACCCGATCCCTGAAAGCTGACTCTGCAAACGCTCTTTGTACACAAGTGACCTCTTGCCGCGCGCGCAGCCCGCCGCTTAGAGTTTGCCCACAAACAGGGGGATTGCGGGCATGTCGGACGAGGCAACAGGACGGCGGCAACGGCATGGCGGGCGCGGTGGCAATGCCCGCCGCACCCCCGGTTTCCATCTGGATCAGATGCCCTGGCGCATTCCTTTCAACCCCGACCGCCCGACCGAACCGATTGACGCCGAGGGCGTGCAGGCGATCCACAAGGGGGCCATGCATATCCTGTCGGAAATCGGCATCGAGTTTCTCAACGACGAAGCCTTGCAGATTTTCCGCGAGGCCGGGTGTCGGGTGGACGGGATCACCGTGCGCATGGACGAGGATTTCATCATGGAGATGGTGCGCCGCGCGCCCGCTTCGTTCACCATCACCCCGCGCAACCCGGCGCGCCAGATCACCATCGGCGACGGGCATATGGTGTTCATCAACGTCTCCAGCCCGCCCAATTCCTGGGACATCAAACGCGGCAAACGTCCGGGCGATTTCGAGACATTTCGCGATTTCATGAAATTGACGCAGTTCTTCAATTGCATCCATGTCGCGGGGGGGTATCCGGTCGAGCCGGTGGATATTCACCCCGCGGTGCGCCACCTCGATTGCGTCGCGGAAAAGCTGATTCTGACCGACAAGGTTTGCCACGCCTATTCCTTGGGCCGCGAGCGGGTCGAGGATGTCATGGAGATGGTGCGCATCGCGGGCGGGTTGCGCCACGAAGACTTTGACGCCAGCCCGCGCCTGTATACCAACATCAACTCGGTCAGCCCGCTGAAACATGATTTCCCGATGATCGACGGCGCGCTGCGGTTGGCGCGGCGCAAGCAGGCGGTGATCGTGACGCCCTTCACGCTGGCGGGCGCCATGGCCCCGGTGACGATGGCGGGCGCCGTGACCCTGTCGATTGCCGAGGGGTTGGCGGCGATCGCGCTGCTGCAATACGTCTCACCGGGCTGCCCGGTCGGTATCGGCACGTTTACCTCGAATGTCGATATGCGCTCGGGTGCGCCCGCCTTTGGCACGCCCGAATACATGCGTGCGACGCAGATCACCGGGCAACTGGCGCGATTCTACGGCTTGCCCCTGCGCTCCTCGGGTGTCTGCACCGCCAATGTGCCCGACGCACAGGCGATGTGGGAGACCTCGAACAGCCTGTGGGCCGCCGTGCAATCGGGCAGCAACATGGTCTATCACGCGGCGGGCTGGCTGGAGGGCGGCTTGATTGCCTCGCCCGAGAAATTCGTCATGGATTGCGAGGTGTTGCAGATGATCCAGCGCTATTTCGAGCCCGCGACCTATGCCACCACGCCCGAGGATATCGCCCTTGACGCCGTCAAACAGGTCGGCGCGGGCGGGCATTATTTCGGCTGCGAGCACACGCAGGCGCGCTACACCAACGCCTTCTACAGCCCCATCGTCAGCGATTGGCGCAATTATGAGGCCTGGCAGGCCGATGGCGCGGTCGAAACCCCCGAGCGCGCGCACCGGATCTATCGCGACATCATCGACAATTTCGAGGCCCCGGCCATGGACGTGGCGATCCGCGAGGAACTCGACAGCTTCGTCACACGCCGCAAGGCCGAAGGCGGCGCGCCCACCGATTTCTGACCCAAGCGCCGGGCCGTCGTCTAGTCCTTGGGCGGACCGAACGCGGCCAGGATTTCCTCGTCGCATTTCACATCGTCCAGCGCCAGATCACCCGCGTCTTGTCGCGGCGCGGGCGGCGCGCGGCGCGTGGGCAAAGGACGCGGCGCGGGGGTGGCCGCCGGGCCTTCGGCGCGCCTCATGGCGGTGGGCGGCTGGTGCTGGGCCATGAATTGCGCCATCACGAACGCAACCCCGGCCGGAGCCACTTCGCGTTGTGTCGGGGCCAGGAAATAGCCCTTCATGAAGGGCGCGGTGATCATCTCGTACGACGGAAAATAATCAATGAAATCATGCGCATCATACAATTCCCCCGCCACCGTGCGCAGCAGGGATTTGGAATAGGCATTGGCCACCGCAACCTGTTGGTCGGTGGCCGTCGCCATGATTGCCACCGGGCTGACCGTGAGCAGGATTTTCAGTTTGGGATTGATCGCCCGCAGGGCGGCGATCGAGGCTTCCATATCGGCGCGCACCTCGACCGAATTGAGGTTGTGAAAGCGGTATTTGGTGTCATCATACACCCCGCCCGCCGTGCCCGGGCACAGGGGAAACGCCGCGCCATCATGCCGCGACAGCCACGCCTCGGTCATGCCCATCGTGAAAACGAACACGTCTTGCTCGTGGAACATCTCGACCACATGCTCCAGATGGTCGCGCTGCAACACCTGCAATTCCGCGACCGAACCATAGGGCTCGGGCTCAATCGTCGGGCGGAACGGATCGACCACGCCGCCGTCCTTTTCCCAATGCGTCTCGGTGGGGGTGAACTGGCCCAGCGCCCGCTGGATCAGCTGGATCAACTGGCGCGTGGTGTAGACGTTGCCATAGCGCGCCGAATACAGCGCATAGCCGTAGTCGCGATGCAGCGCCACCGGCAGCCCCTCGGGTGCGGGTTCCACATCAAGATAGCGAAACCCGCTTTCGCGCAGGTTTCGCCCCAACTGCTGCGCAAAGCAACTGCCCGCCGTCGCGATCCTGGCCCCCTCGAGGCTGAAGCGTTTCTCGTACCAATCCGGAACATCCTGCGGGTGATACGGGGTCACCGTCTCTTTCCAATACGCTTTTGCAGGTTGGCTGCGATAGGGGTGGTCCATGCAAGTCTCCGAGGTCAGCGTCAGGAAGGAACGAAATCCGGCCGGGTCATGCGCGTGCGGCCTGTTCATCGGCAAAGGCGCGCGCCCAAGCCTCGATGCGCCGGATCATCAGCACGCCAAACGCCTCGTTGGCATGATGCGGGTCCATCGGGTCGGGGTGTTTGTAGAGCGCGCGCATATAGCCCTCGTCATCCAGACACTCCGGCGGAAAATCAATGACCGGTGCCACGCGTTTCGCCAGCTCCGCGCGCATGATCTCTTGAAAGGCCTGGAAAATCCCCAGAACGCGCTCGGCCCCAATGCGGCCGATGGCCTGACTGTCGCGGAAAACCGCGGGCGGCGCGATGGAGAACACCGGCTGCCCCTGAGCGTGGAAATGATCGAGCAGCCCGAGGATATGCGCATGATCGGCCTCGACCATCTTGCGAAACACCGCCCGCGAGATCGGCCGCCCGCTGCGCATCCCGGGCAGGCAATGATTGCCGCCCACCATGCGCCGCATCACCCGACCATGCCACAGCGCCATGCTGAAGCCGATGGCATCAAACGACAGTCCCTCTGGCGGCACCCGGTCCATGCGGTCGCGCACCTCCTCGTCGATGATCCTGGCATAGCCCTCGGCAGGTTCCCAGAACGGTTGCGACAGGTTCGCGCCATTCGCCAGCGGCAAGATGGTCAGCGACACCGCCGGATCTGTCTCGTTTTGCGCGACCAAGTGATCATGGCCACGCTTGAGCGCCCCGATATGCGAGTCCCCGATCAGTAAGAGTTTCATGCGTGGTCTCATGTTCAAGTGCCGTGCGATCCGGTGGATCAGATGCCTCTTTATGACAGGTTGATCGCACGGTGCAAACCTGCGGATCGCCAACGCAGGACCAAAATCGCCAGCGCCGCCCGTTTGTCGCCAAACGACCGGGGATCATCGGCAGAACCGCCCCCGTTGCACCCGGCGCGCGTCTTGTCCCGGCGGCGTCATGCAAAAGGCCCGATCCGCCGCGCGCACAAACCCGGATCGGGCTTGCGGAGTTTGTGATCTGAATCAAGGCCCTCGCCCGAAGCCACCCCTACCTTGCCCCGAACCGCCACGTTTGCGGACCCAACAGCGGTGTGCCATGCGACTGACCATGCGAACCAATCTGGCGATGCGGACCTTGATGCATTGCGCCACGCACGCGCCCGAGATGCTGCGCACGGCAGATGTCGCGCGGGCCTGCAATGCCTCGTTCCATCATGTCGCGCAGGTGGTCAACAAGCTTGAAAGCGAGGGATTTCTGCGCACCACGCGCGGACGCGGCGGCGGGATAACCCTGGCAAAGGCGCCCAAGGACATCGCGGTCGGGCGCATCTTCCGACTGTTCGAATCCGATCTGCCCTTTGCCGAATGCATGGACACGGCGCGCAACACCTGCCCGCTGGCCGGCGCCTGCCGCCTCCAGGGGATGCTCTGCGAGGCGCTGGGTGCGTTTTATGCGTCGCTCGACCGCTATGTGCTGGCCGATCTGGTCGACGGCAACACCGCGCTGGCCGCGATATTCGAGGCCGACCGCGCGCAACAAGACGCCGCCACCACCGCCTGACAGCCGCGCAAGCGGCGCGATGCGGGCCGCGCGGCACACAGGTATTTCACTTGTTAACCCTTGCACTCGGGTTGGTGACGGGCGTATTTGGTGGCTGTGGGATGCATGTTCCGCGCGCCCAAACCGTCAAACCAGAGCCACAGCATGACCCAGACGCCCCCCGCACAAGACGCCACCCGCGCCAGTTCAACCCCTGCCCGCACCGGGTCGACGCGGATGGTGATCGGCTCAGTGGGGATGCTGCTGCTGATGGCGTCGCTGGATCAGACCATCGTCTCGACCGCGCTGCCGACGATTGTCTCGGACCTTGGCGGGCTGGAACATCTGTCCTGGGTGGTCACCGCCTATATCCTGGCCTCGACAGTTGCGGCACCACTTTACGGCAAATTGGGCGACATCTATGGCCGCCGCCGGATGGTGTTCATCTCGGTCGGGCTGTTCCTGTTCGGCTCGTTGCTGTGCGGCCTTGCCAACAGCATGGCGTTCCTGATCGTGGCGCGTGCGGTGCAAGGTCTGGGCGGCGGAGGCCTGTTCGTGCTGGCGCTCTCGGTGGTCGGGGACGTGCTCAGCGCCGCGGAACGCGGCAAGGTGCAGGGCATGTTCGCGGCGGTGTTTTCCATCTCGTCGATGATCGGCCCGCTGATGGGCGGCTGGTTCGTCGAAATGTTCAGCTGGCACTGGATTTTTCTGGTCAACGTGCCGGTTGGCATCATCGCGGTGGCGGGCTTCGCGATCAGCTTCCCGGCGCAAACCATGAGCCGCAAACACAAGATCGACTGGGCCGGCGCGGCGGCGCTTTCGATAGCGCTGGCCTCGCTGACGCTGCTCACCAGCCTTGGCGGCCACAATTTCCCCTGGGCCTCGCTTCCGGCCGTCGCGCTGATGGCACTGACCCTCACGGCGGTGGCCGCGTTCATCTTTGTCGAAAGCCGCGCCGAAGAGCCGATCCTGCCGCTGGGCCTGTTTCGCGGCAACGTGTTTCGCAACACCGGCATCCTCAGCTTTCTGACCGGCGCCTGCATGTTGGGCGCGGTCACCTTCCTGCCGGTTTACCTGCAAATCGCGCGTGGCGTGACGCCGATGGAATCCGGCCTGCTGCTGGCACCGATGACGCTGGGCATCATCATGGCGACGACCATCTCGGGCCGCTACATGCGCCGCACCGGGCGTTACAGCGTGCTGGCAAAAGTCGGAATGCCGCTGATGGGTCTGGCCGCGCTGGCGCTGACCCAGATTGCCGTCGATACCTCGATCTGGTCTTTCGCCGCCGTTCTGGTGCTGTTCGGCTTTGGCATGGGGTTGATCTTTCCGATCCTCTCCACCGCCGTGCAAAACGCCGTGCCGCGCGCCTTGTTGGGCACGGCGACCGCCTCGGGCATCATGTTCCGGCAAATCGGCGGCTCGCTGGCGGTGGCCGTGTTCGGCGCGATGATGGCCGCGCGGCTGGCCTCGCGCATGGGCGGCCAGATCAATCTCGCCTCGGAAATGGCCCCGCAAGCCCTCGCGCAGCTGGACCCGGCGTTGCGCGACAGCATTGCCGACGCCGTGGTCAATGCCATCGCGCCGATCTACTGGATCGTCGCCGCGATGGCCGTGCTCGGCTTTCTGGTGTCCTGGCGGCTTCAGGAAATCCCCTTGGCCAGCCACACCGTGCCACCCGCCGCCAAAACCGGCGCTTAGATCGACTGCGGGCAGCGCCCCGGCTTGATGTCGATCAGCGGCGTGCCCGACACCGCCTCCAGCCCGCGCACGATCAAGCGATTGCCCTGACGCGCCAGCAAGCGCACCGTGCTGACCGCAATCGGGTTGGGCCGCACCGGCGAGCGCAGCGCAAACACCCCGCGCGGCCCGCCGCCGTGGCTGGGGTCGATCACCAGCAGATCGCGGCGCGCCAGATGGAACCACAGATAGAGTTCCAGATACGCGAAGTTCTCGACCCCGTGCAGCGCCTGATCCCACGGCGGCGCTACAATCACGGTGCACTCCGGCCCCTCCATCGAGCCTTGTTTCGGGCAGGCCGCACGCGTGGTCCAGGGCGTTTCCACATGGCCGATGAACCCCAGAACGGCATCGGCACCCAGCGCTTGATCGGTGGCAATCTCATGAGGTTTCAAGGGCTTGTCCGGCATTATCATTCCTATGTCGCGGGTGGCATGAAATCAGGCACCAGACCCGAGGCGGCGGGCAACGGCTGCGGATCGCGCCCGGCGAAAAACCCGTGCCCCGAGATCAGCGCCCCAAAACACCGCGCCGCGCGCCCGCCCGGAGCGTCCGTGTGCCGCGGCCCACGCCTCGGCGCCAAGGAACGAGAGCCCCCGGCGGTGGTATTTCGTCAGCGCCTGCTCCTGCGGCGGTCAGGCCCCGTTGGTCAACACCACCGGTTTCTTGCCCGCCGCCCAGCGCCGGGCGATCCGCGCGCCCGCGCCGCGGATCACCGTGCCGCCCATGTTCAACACGCCAAACGCATCGCGGACAAACCCGTCATGGCGCGCGATCACCGCGCTCAAATCCGGGATCGGCGCGTTGACCAGAGGATAGCCCCGGCGGGCTTTGGGCAAGTGATGCGCAAAGGCCCAGCGCGCATCGGGTTTGCGGGTCAAAATGCGACCTCGGTTCCCCGCCCCTCAGCCTCGGCGCGGGTCAGGATATGCTGCGCACAGGCCAAATCCTGCGCAATCACCCCCAGCGAGCGATAAAGGGTGATCTGAGCGGCATCCCGGCGCCCCTCGGCCTGACCTTCCAGAACCGCGCCGATTTCCGCGCCGATCTGCTCCGGCATAAGGGTGCCCGCCGCGATCATATCCACCAGCTCGCCCGCCTGCGCCAGGGCCGAGGCCCGGGAATCGACCCAGACCGACGAGCGCAGAACCACCGCATCATCAACCTCGCGTTTCGAGGCCACCGACGCGCCGACGATGTTCAGATGCTGGCCCGGCTCCAACCAGTCACCGCACAACACCGGCGTCGGCGCATTGGTCACCGTACAGACGATATCCGCCCCCGCAACCCCGGCCCGCGCATCGGTGCCCGCCGTGACGCGCAGATCCGGAAACGCCCGTCTGGCGCAATCCGCGAACGCGGCCGCCGTTTCGGCGCGCCGCCCGACGATATGCACCGCCTCCAAGGGCCGCACCGCGCCGAGGGCCGCCAGGTGATGTTCGGCCTGCTCACCGGTGCCAATGATGGTCAGCCGCCGTGCGTCAGGCCGTGCCAGCGCGCGCGTCGCCACGCCACTGGCCGCCGCGGTGCGGATCGCGGTCAGCAACCCCGCGTCCATCATCGCCACCGCGCCGCCCGTTTCCGGCTCGAACAGCACCACCGCGCCGCGATGCCCCGACAAGCCCTTGGCCGGGTTGCCCGGAAACAGGCTGACCAGCTTCACGCCAAAACACGGCGGCTGATCCAGCGCGCCCGACATGACCCCCATCATGTTCGGCCCGCCCACCGGCACCACATGGCGCAAGGGCATCTGCGCCTCACCCCGCGAAACCCGCTGCATCACCTGCGCGACGGTCTCGATCGCCTGATCCATCGGCAGCAACGCCGCCACATCCGCATTCGACAAAACCCGCATGTCAGGCCCTCGCTCCACGCCATTGGCCACATGGCCAAACCCATCCCCGCCGGGATCACCCCGGACTACATGACAGGTCACAGTCTGTAGAGGTATTCTGGGCGTTCGTCGATCCAAGATGCCGCAGATCGGGACACCATGCACGGCATCGCCCGTGCGCGGTGGGCCCGCGCTACATGTGAACCGGCCGGGACCCTGAGTCCGGCACAGGTCTGATCGTCGGCGGCGCATCCCATCGGGCCGGGCCGCGCGCCTGGATCGGCAGGCAGCGCACCTCCACCACCGCGCGCTCGCGCCAGTAGCAGGGGTCATCCCGCAGGTTTTGCGGCAACAGGCGGTGATCGAAAACCCGCACTGTGCGGGTCACCACATCAGCGCGCGACCATCGCCCGTCGCGCCCCTCAACGGGCGCGGCGATCAGGTCTTGGCGCAATTCCTGCTCGCGGGTGCGCAGGCCATTGAGTTGCGCGCGAATCATGGCCAGCTCATCAGCCGGGCTCATCGGATGCATAGGCGGTCTCCTTGCTCGAATACCCGCCTATTGTGAGCCCAGAAGGGTTAACAACGCGTTCTCGGATCCGCAGGAAACCACCTGTTTTTCGCGATCTGACGGCTCACATGGCGCGCCGCCGCAGCGCCTTTGGCCTCCGCGCCGCCGAGGCCGCGATCACCAGCGCCAGGCCGCCAAAGGCGATCAACGGCAGGCGCTCATCGCGGAACAGAAAGCCAAAGAGCACGCTGAATCCCGGCATCAGGAACATCGCCAACGCCGCCTTGTTGGCTCCGGCCTGCTGCACCAGCGCATAGTTCAACAGGTTCGGCGCGACGGTGGCAAAGATCACCAGCGCCAGCAGGATGAAGATCAGATAGCCGGTCGGCTCGACCTGCACCGCGCCGTCGATCACCAGCGCCAGCGGCCAGACCGCGACCGTGCCGACCAGAAACATCCCGGCGCTCAGCATGAAGGGCTGCATCTTGCGCCGCCGCCGGAACCACACATTCCCCGCCGCATAACTCAGCGGCGAGATCAGCGTCAGCGCCGTGCCCAGCCCCGCCTGCCCCAGCCCATCGGCAATCAGCCCCGGACCGGCGATCAACACCACGCCGATGATGCCAATCGCAATGCGGATCCCCTGCTCCAATGTCGCCGGTTCGTCCTTGAGAAACAGCGCCGCCAGCCCCAGCGTGAACAGCGGCATCGTGGCATACAGCATCCCGCCCATGCCCGTGGGAATATACTGCATCCCCGCCGCCATGCTCACGAACGGGATCGCCACGACAAAGATTCCGCCCGCCACCACGGTCACCACATCATGCCATGTCGGCAGCTTTTGCGGCCCGGTCAACCCGGCGACGATGATCAGCAGCGGCAAGCCGATCGCCGCGCGCAACGCGGCCAGGGTCCAGGGCGGGAAATACGCGACATTCAGGCCCAGAAGCAGCGTCGATGCACCAAAGCCCGCCGCAGACAGGATCAACAGGAGTGGGGTTGGCATCGGGGCTCCTTGCCGGACGGAGGGTCCGCGTCGCGCTGGTGGACCGGATAGCGCGCGCCCCCGGCCGCGACAAGAGCCGCCTCAGCCGCGCGCCGCTTGCAAATGCACATAGGTTTCCGCGAACCGACGTTGCAAATGATCCCCCGCGCGAACCACCCGGCCCGAGCCGAGCGGCGCCACATTCGTCTCCGGGTCCGGGTTGAAGAACAGCGGCACCGAGAGGCGTTCGTCGGATGTGCCCCGCACCCGATGCGGCGTTGCCGTGATCCGCCCGCCCGACCATAGTTCCAGCATCTCGCCGAAGTTGATGACGAAGTCACCGGGCACCGCGTTCACCGCGATCCATGCGCCATCACGGCCCTGCACCTCCAGCCCCGGCACGCCATCGGTGGCCAGCAGCGTCAGACAGCCATAATCGGTGTGCGGCGCAATGCCGAAATCCCTGTCGCCCGCCCAGTCGGGGCGCGCCGGGTAGTAATTGCCCCGCAGCAGCGCCATCGGCTGGCCAAAGGCGCCCTCGAACCACGCTGGATCCTCGCCAATCGCCCCGGCAATCGCGCCCAAAAGCTGCAACGCCAACCCCCGCGCCTGCGCATAATACGCCTCCAGCGTGGCGCGAAATCCTTCGGGGGCGCTGGGCCACAGGTTCGGCGCATGAACGGCCAGATCAGAGCCCGGAACCTCGAAGCCGATGTCAAAGACTTCCTTGTAATCGGGGTTCGCCTCCGGATCGACCTGCTCGGATCGCGGCCCGCCCCACCCCCGGTTCGCGCCGGTGCGCGCCATATCCACCGCCGATTTCTCGGCCTGCGACAAAGCAAAGAACCCGGCATAGGCCGCCAGAACCGCCCGCACCTGCGCCGCGCTGATTGGCGTGTTGTGCAGCGTCAAAAACCCCACCTCCATCGCCCCGCGCCGCACGGCCTCGACCGCGTCGGGCTGACCCGCGATCAGGGCCTGAAAATCAATGCGGGGGATTGTGGTCATGGCGCACCTGTTTATCCTCTTTCGCGGCCCCCATAGCATGCGCCGAACCGGCCCGCCAGAAGTCTGGACCTGCGCCCACACCCGCGTGCGCTGCGACCGCGAAATCGCGAGCTCCTGTGAGACCACACACGCCGGACGGGCGTATGGGGTGAATGCGGGCGCGTCAAACCCCGGTCGAAAACCCGCGTTTGAGGCCAGTGCGACACCATCCGCGAGAACGCCCTGTCAAACATTCAAACGGCTGCCGGCGACCACCACCCCAACACCCGCATCGCGGCCGCAAACACTATAGACCACCGACGCGAACACGCCCCAGCCCCCCCCTGACCTTCCAGCCCCCGGACCTTCCAGCCCTTCCAGACCTTCCAGACCTGATCACAACCTTCGCGGCCGAGCACCCCCGACCCCGCTCTTTGTTCCCAAAATATCCCGGGGGAGGCCGCAGGCCGGGGGCAGCGCCCCCAACCCTACCAAAAACGTGGCAGCGCCCCCAACCCTACCAAAAACGTGGCAGCGCCCCCAACCCTACCAAAAACATGGCAGCGCCCGCAAACCCGTTACCGATGCGGCGCGTATATCCCGACCAGCCTCGCCACTGCCTCCTCCGGCGTCATCTCCACGCTGTCACCCGTCCGGCGCGAGGTCAATTCAACCACGCCCTTGGCCAAACCACGCGGCCCCACGGTGATCCGCCACGGCAGGCCAATCAGATCCATCGTCGCGAATTTCGCCCCGGCGCGTTCGTCGCGGTCATCATAAAGCGCCTCGAGCCCCACGCCCGCCAGCGCCGTGTACAACGCCTCGCAGGCCGCATCCGCCGCCGCGTCGCCCTGCTTGAGGTTGACGATCCCGGCATGGAACGGCGTCACGCCCTCGGGCCAGATGATGCCCTTCTCGTCGTGCGAGGCCTCGATGATCGCGCCCAACAGACGCGACACACCGATCCCGTGCGAGCCCATCTCCACCGGCACCCGGCTGCCATCGGCCGTCACCACCGTCGCGCCCATCGCCTCGGAATACTTGGTGCCAAAGTAGAAGATCTGCCCGACCTCAATGCCCCGGCCAACCCGCCGCCGCGCCTCGGGCACCGCGTCGAACAAGGCCGCATCATGGGTCTCGTCGGTGCGGGCATAGAGCGTGGTGAACTCCTGACACACGCCCGCAACCGCCGCGCGGTCATCGTAATCCACCGCCCGGTCGCCCAGCGTCAACTCGGTCACCGCCTGATCGTAGAACACCTCAGACTCGCCGGTTTCGGCCAGCACCAGGAATTCATGCGTATCATCCCCGCCAATCGGGCCGCTATCCGCCCGCATCGGGATCGCCGTCAGCCCCATCCGCTCATAGGTGCGCAGATACGCCACCATATGCCGGTTATAGGCATGCAGCGCACTGTCCTTGTCCACGTCGAATGTATAGCCATCCTTCATCAGGAATTCGCGCCCGCGCATCACCCCGAACCGAGGCCGCACCTCGTCGCGGAACTTCCACTGGATGTGATAGAGCGTCAACGGCAGATCCTTGTAACTGCCAACGTGGCTGCGGAAAATATCGGTGATCATCTCTTCGTTGGTCGGCCCATAGAGCATATCGCGCCCGTGCCGGTCCTTGATCCGCAGCATTTCCTGGCCGTAATCGTCATAGCGCCCGCTCTCGCGCCACAGATCGGCGGGCTGCAAGGTTGGCATCAACAGCGGAATATGCCCGGCGCGCGCCTGCTCCTCGTGCACGATCTGCTCGATGCGCCGCAGCACCTTGAAGCCCAGCGGCAACCAAGAATAAATCCCCGCGGCTTGCTGACGGATCATCCCCGCGCGCAGCATCAACCGGTGGCTGACAATCTGCGCCTCGGACGGGTTTTCTTTGAGAACGGGCAGGAAATAACGGCTCAGGCGCATGGCTCACCTTTGAAATGTGGATTGCAAACCGTCTAAGCGATTGCGCCCGCCCCGACAAGCACCTCACGTCACGCAGGACGGACGGTGCGTGCAAGCACACACCCTACGCCACACTCAAGCGCCACCCCGTAGGGTGCGTGGTTCCACGCACCCCTTTCCAACCCCCACAACCTGCGCCACAGTACCCGCACCCGGTTAGCGAGTATCCCAATGCCCGAGACACCCGAAAACAAGCCACCCCAAGACTTGCTCGAATGGCTTGGCATTAACAATGCGCCGAACTGGAAAGTCGCCCGCCCCCTAGGCCCACTCCTCAGCGTGCTGCTGTTTTTGCTGTTCGCCCTCGCCCTGATTGCGACATTCGCGATCATCGGGCGGGTTGTCCTTGGTTATATGGATGTGACCCTGGGCGTCGGCGGCCTCATCGCCGCCCTCCTCGGCGCGCCCTTCCTGATCTGGAGCACCGTCCTCAAGAACACCACCGTGCGCTATCAAAAAGAGGGCCACATGACCGACCGCATCGCCAAAGCGGTCGAGATGCTGGGCGCGGAGAAAACAGTCAAGAAAGACGGGGTTGAGGAAACCAAACCCAACCTCGAAGTCCGCATCGGCGCGATCTTGTCGCTGGAGCGCATCGCCCAAGACAGTACCACTCACGACAAAGGCCGCGACCATGTGCGGGTGATGGAAATCCTCTGCGCCTATATTCGCGAGAATGCACCCGCCAGCAGCGCCGAAAACCACGAATACGGCGACTGGGAACCGCTCAAAGACGATCCCACCGATGATGAACGCAAAGCCCACCTCGCCAAGCGCGACGAACGGTTCGGCGCTCATGTTTCCGAGGGTAAAGTCCGCCAATGGGCCACTACCCTGACCCCACCGCGCGAGGATATCGCCCAAGCCCTGACCATCATTGGTCGCCGCACCCACGCACAATTGCTGGTCGAGGCCGCATGGCCAAACCCGCCCAGTGCGACAACCACATGGGTCTTTGACACCGAATGCCCGGCCTTACCGGATGAACCAAGCCAAACGGCGATGACGAAAGCCGAGGTTGATGCCTACCGCGAACAAGTGGCCGCTTGGAAAAAGGTCATCGAGGGATACACCGGCTATCGCCTCGATCTGCGCGGCGCCAACCTGCAAGGCGCAGATATGACCAAGGGCCGCTACCAAACCGCCCGTTCTGAAAAAACGCGGTTGGAGGGGGCGGACCTCAGGCAGGCGCGGATGGAGGGGGCGGACCTCAGGCAGGCGCGGATGGAGGGGGCGATCCTCCGGCAGGCGCGGATGGAGGGGGCGGTCCTCACGCAGGCGCGGATGGAGGGGGCGATCCTCGGGCTGGCGCGGATGGAGGGGGCGGACCTCATGCTGGCGCGGATGGAGGGGGCGGACCTCGGGCTGGCGCGGATGGAGGGGGCGATCCTCCGGCTGGCGCGGATGGAGGGGGCGGACCTCACGCAGGCGCGGATGGAGGGGGCGGACCTCTGGCTGGCGCGGATGGAGGGGGCGGTCCTCACGCTGGCGCGGATGGAGGGGGCGATCCTCGGGCTGGCGCGGATGGAGGGGGCGATCCTCGGGCTGGCGCGGATGGAGGGGGCGGACCTCTGGCTGGCGCGGATGGATGCATCAACCTCTCTCAACTTGGCCACCTTGACAGGTGCCAAGTTGAGAGAGGTTGATTACTCAAATGTCCGAATTTCAGCGGAACAGGTCAACGCAAGTTTCGGTGACGCCTCGGTGATCCTCCCCGAAGCCCTGCGTCCTGCGCCAGATCACTGGCTGACGTGGAAACCTCAGTATCGGTCTGATGATGCAACCGAGATCACATTCCTCTCCGAATACCAACGCTGGCTTGACACCCCAGCAGGCGAGGAATTCATCCCGGCCCCGCCGCCTGAATAACCCCGTAGGGTGCGTGCTCGCACGCACCAAACCACCTCTCCAAACCCTTTCCCAAAAGTTAACGCTGCACACTAACCCCTTGATATCCCGTGTCCCCCACTTTGTCCCACGGGGGGACACACGCCTTTACAGCGGCCAGACCAGCAAAATCATCGGCACTGAAATCGCCACGATGATCACCTCCAAAATCAGCCCCAGTTTCCAATAATCCCCGAACTGAAACCCGCCCGGTCCCAAGATCAGCGTATTATTCTGGTGCCCGATCGGCGTCAGAAACGCACAGCTCGCCCCGATCGCGACGGCCATCAAGAACCCGTCCGCCTGCACCCCCAAAGTCGCCGCGATTCCCAGCGCAATCGGCGCCATCACCGCCGCCGTCGCCGCATTATTCATCACATCCGACAAGAACATCGTCACCACCAGAACCACCGTCAGCGCCGCCACCGCATTGCCTTGCGCGAGGCTGCCGACCAGCACCCCGGCCAGCAAATCCGCCGCCCCCGTCGCCTGCATCGCCCCGGCGACCGGAATCAGCGCCGCCAGCAGCACCACCACCGGCCAGTCAATCGCCGTATAAACGTCCCGCAGCGGCAAGACCCGGGTCATCATCACCACCAGCACCCCGAAGGTGAAGGCCACCGCCGCCGGCAGGATCCCCAGCGCCGCCAGCCCGACCGAGGCCGCCATGATCGCCGCCGCCGTCCAGGCCTTGCCGCGGTCCGGCACCGAGATCTCGTCGGTATCCAGCGGCGCGCAGCCCATATCGCGCGCGAATTCCGCAAGCACCTCGGGCGCGCCGCGCAGCATGATCAGGTCGCCCGATTTCAACGGCAACGTCCCCAACCGGGCGCGCGGTTGATGCCCTTCCCGCGAGACCGCCAGCAAGGCCACGCCAAAACGCGACCGCAGGAACAACCCGCGCGCGCTGCGATTGATCAGCGCCGAGCCGGGCAAAACGGCGAACTCACGCAGCACGAAATCGCCGTCGCCGGTTTCATCCGCCGCGGGCGTACCCAACCCCTCGAGCGCCACGTCATGTTTGGCAGAGGTGTCGGTCAGGGCTTTCGCGTCGCCCTCGACCACCAGGATATCGTCGGCCTGGATCCGCCGCCCGCCATGCGGTGCGTTCAGACGCACCGTGCCGCGCACCAGCGCCACAATCTGCAAATCGGCCCCCTCCATGGCATCCTCGAACCCGCGCAGGGTCATGCCGATGGCTTTGCTGTTTTCGGGCACCTTGAGTTCGGTCAGGTAGGCCCCGGTCTGGAAGCTGTCCTCGCCCGATGGCCGCCGTACCGGCACCAATCGCCAGCCGATCAACGCGACAAAGGCCACGCCGGTCGCGGCAACCGGCACGCCGACCCAGGCGAAATCGAACATACCGAACGCCCCTCCGGCCTCGGGTGGACGAAAGCCCGCGACAATCAGGTTGGGGGGCGTGCCGACCAGCGTGGTCATGCCGCCCAGGATGGTTCCGAAGGCCAATGGCATCAACACCTGACCCGGGGCCAGATCGAGCCGACCCGAAAGCTGGATCGCCAGCGGCATCAACAGCGCCATTGCGCCGACGTTGTTCATGAAGGCCGACAGGAACGCGCCCAACCCCATCAACGCCGCCACAGCCGTCAGCCGCCCGGCTTTGGCCGGCAGAACGCTGCGCGCCAAGGCATCAACAGCCCCCGTGCGTTGCAGGGCACGGCTCAGAATGAGAACCGCCGCGACGGTGACAACCGCCGGGTGGCCGAACCCCGCAAAGGCCACGGGCGAGGGTACGACACCGGCGGCCACGCAGGCGATCAGCGCGGCCAAGGCCACGATATCATGCCTGAATTTGCCCCAGAGAAACGCCGCGACCGTGAGGGCGAGGATCGAAAAGATGATCATTTGATCTTGGGTCATTCTGGCTCCGATACTGCGGTCGAGGCGGAGTTTGGCGTATTTGAGCCGTGGCGTGAAGCCCTTGCGGCGATGGATGCCGCCCGCGCCCGACGTTGACCTGCGCCCCGCACGAACGCGCCGGGGTACACGGCCCATTTCCCTTCGCCGCGCTGCGCGGTATAGCCATGAAACCCTATCCAGCCGCAGAGGCCGCATGACCCAGGACCAAATGCCACCCGAGACTGCGCCACAGTCCCGCGCCAAGGATCGCGTTTTGCGGCGTTGGCTGTGGCAGACCTATTTGCGGCAGTGGATGCCGACGATCTTGCTGGCGATGCTGCTGATGGCGGTTGATGGCGCGATGACCGGCGCGGTGAGCGCCTTGCTCAAGCCGATGTTCGACGACGTGCTGGTTGCCGGGCGGTCCGACATGGTGCTGTTCGTGGCTTTTGCGATCTCGGGAACCTTTGTCGTGCGCAGCGTCTCGACATTGCTGTATCGGACCTTGACGGCCTATGTGTCGAACAAGGTGATGACGCAGATTCAACTGGACCTGACCAAGCACCTGATGACGCTGGATCAGTCGTTTCATCACGAGCACCCGCCCGGCCATCTCATCGACCGGATTCGCGGCGACACGCAGGAGCTGTCAGCGATCTTTGAACGGATCATTCCGGGGGTCGCGCGCGACGGGGTCTCGATTATCGCGCTGGTCAGTGTGGCGCTTTACACCGATGTGCAATGGACGCTGGTGGCGCTGGTCGGGGTGCCGTTGCTGGTGCTGCCGGCGGCGATCATTCAACGCGTTGTGCGCCGCATCGGTATCCGGGCGCGCGACGCGTCGGCGGGGGCCTCGACGCGGTTGGATGAGGTCTTTCACGGCGTTGTCACGATCCAGAGGACCGGGCTTGAAGCGCGCGAAAGCCTGCGTCTGCGTGAGGTGCTCAACCGGTTCCTCAAGGCGCGGGTGCGCACCGTGGCGGGGCAAGCCTCGATGGGGTCGATGTCCGATCTTGTCGCGGCGCTGGGCTTTGGTCTGGTGCTGGTGTTCGCCGGGCGGCAGATCATCGCCGGAGAGCGCACGGTTGGCGAGTTCATGACGTTTTTCGCGGCGCTGGCGTTCTTGTTCGACCCGCTGCGCAAACTCGGCACCCTGAGCGGCACCTGGCAAACCGTGCTGGCCAGTGTCGAGCGCATTGACCGGTTGCTCAAGGTGCAGCCGAAGATCACGCAGCCGACCGGCGTGTTGGCGCCGCTGCCAGAACCCGGCCACGAGGATCTGCGCTTTGACGCGGTGACCTTTGCCTATGATCAGGACCCGGTGTTGAACGCACTGTCGCTGGTGGCCGAAGCGGGCAAGACAACGGCGCTGGTGGGGCCGTCGGGGGCCGGGAAAACCACGGTGTTCACGCTGCTGACCCGGCTGGCCGACCCGCAGGAAGGGCGGGTTCTGGTGGGTGGGCAGGATGTGCGCCAGATGGATCTGGCCGGGTTGCGGCGGCTGTTTTCGGTGGTCGCGCAAGACAGCGCATTGTTTGACGAGACACTGCGCGACAATATCCTGATGGGTGACGACTCGGTCAGCGACGCGCGGTTGCAAGCGGCGATCACGGCGGCGCATGTCGATGAGTTCCTGCCACAACTGCCGGACGGTCTGGAAACCCGCGTCGGGCCGCGCGGATCGGCCCTGTCGGGTGGTCAGCGTCAGCGTGTGGCGATCGCCCGCGCGCTGCTGCGGCAATCGCCGATCCTGTTGCTCGACGAGGCCACCTCGGCGCTGGATGCCCGATCCGAGGCGCTGATCCAGGCGGCGCTGGACACGCTGAGCGAGGGGCGCACGACGCTGGTGATCGCGCATCGGCTGGCGACGGTGCGCAATGCCGACAAGATCATCGTCATGGAGGCAGGCCGCGTCATCGAGCAGGGCACGCATGATTCCTTGTTGGCCAAAGGCGGCAGTTATGCCGCCCTATATGCGTTGCAATTCAATACGAAAAAGCCCTGATCACCAAAGCCCTGATCACCGCGCGGGCTTGCCGACATCGGGCAGCTTTGGCGACAGATCCGCCGGAAAGGTAACCCGGAACGCCGCGCCGCCCTGACCGGGGACATAGGCGATGTCGCCGCCCAGATTGTGCATGATCTCGCGGCAGATCGCCAGGCCCAACCCGGCACCGCCCGCCTGATGGGTGTCGGTGAGGCGGGCAAATTTCTCGAAGATCAGCGCCTGGCTTTTCTTGGGAATGCCCGAGCCGTTGTCGATGAAATCCACCGTCACGCGCCCGGCCCTGCGCCGCACGGAAATGCGCATTTCCGGCGCAGTCGCGTCGCAGTATTTGCGGGAATTGGTCAGGATGTTGATGAACACCTGCGTCAGCCGTCCGATATCGGTGTTCAGCGCGATGGGGTTGTCCAGCCCCCGCCGATGGATCTGGAAAACGCGCTCGGGCAGCACCGAGTTCGAGGCCAGCAACGCCCGGTCGATCAGATCGGCCAGATTGCCGGGCTGAATATCGAGATTGACCTGACCATTCTCCAGCACGCTGAGATCGAGCAGATCATCGAGCAACCGGGTCAGCCGGATGCTTTCGTCGTGGATGATGCGGGCGTAACGGACCTGTTCGTCGCTCGTCACCTCGTCATCCATCAGGATTTCGGAAAACGCCCGGATCGAGGTCATCGGCGTGCGCAATTCATGGCTGATCTGGCTCAGGAAACTGTCTTTTTGCACCGAGAGCTTTTGCAGCATCTCGTTGGCATCGCGCAACTGGCGGGCGGTGCGGGCCAGTTCCTCGGATTTGGCCTCGAGCTGCGCGGAATGTTCCATGATCTGCGCGGTTTCCGAGGCCACGGCCATCAGGTCATCCACCGTCACCAACCGGCCCCCGACGATCTGGATAATCATCGCATGCGCCGTGGCCGCGCCGACCGACCCGGCCAACTCGCGTTCAAGCCGGTCCAGAAAATCCGGTGTCGGGTCGGGCAGGAAGCCGTCGCGGCCTTGCCCATGCGCCTCACGCTCGAAGAACAGCTGCGCCTCGACGGGGCCAAGCGTGCGCTGTGACATCGCCAGCAGGTCTTCGGCATCGTTTTCCGAGGCTTCCAGCGCCCAGCCGCGCGTGCCCGAGGAATCCTCGCTGCGATCATGGTCAAAGGCATTGACGAATTGCGCCGATTGCACCCGCTCGACGGGGTGCGGAAAACTGAGCAGGGAGCCCGCGATGAACACCATCGCATTGAGCGAAAGCGACCAGAACAGCGCGTGCAGCAACGGATCGAGCCCGACCACGCCAAACAGCGAATGCGGCCGCAACAACGCCAGCCCGAAGGGGCCAAACTCCATCAGGTCAGCGCCCAGCACGACACCCGGCCCGAAGGATGGCAAGAACAGCGTGTAAAGCCATGCCAAGGCCCCGACCGTCAACCCCGCCGCCGCCCCGATCCGGCTGGCGCCGCGCCAGTACAGCGCGCCGACCAGGGCGGGCAAGACCTGCGCCATACCGGCGAACGAGATCAAGCCAATCGCCGCCAGCGCCCGCGAGCCGCCCGACACCGCGAAATACAGATAGCCGAGCGCCAGAATGCCCACGATCGACACGCGCCGCGCATTCAGCACAAGCCCGCGCATATCGCTGACCTCGCGTGCCGAGCCGGTCGCGTGCCGGTGCCCTCGAAGCCAGAGCGGGACGACAATATGGTTCGATACCATCGTCGCCAGCGCCAGTGACGCGATGATCACCATCGAGGTCGCCGCCGAAAACCCGCCCAGAAACGTCAGCATCGCCAATCCGTCCTGCCCCAGGGCCAACGGCAGGTTGAGCACGAACAGGTCAGGGTTCGTATTGGCCGGCAGGAACTCCATTCCGGCGACGGCAATCGGCAGCACAAAGAGGCTCATCGCCATGAGATAGAGCGGAAAGGCCCAGGACGCGGTGCTCAACTGCCGCTCATCGGAGTTTTCGACCACCATCACCTGAAACATGCGCGGCAAGGTGATGATCGCCACCGCCGCCAGAAAGGTCAGCCCCATCCAGCGGCCCGGTTGCACATTCCATTCCGGGCGATCCGCCAGCGTGATGCGCTCCATCACATCCATCGGACCATCCATCAGCCCCCAGACAACCCAGATGCCAACCGCCAGCAGCGCCACGAGTTTGACAACGGCCTCGACGGCGATGGCGGTGACGACGCCGTGGTGCTGCTCGTTGGCGTCAAGGGTTCGCGTGCCAAACAGGATGGTGAACAGCGCCAGGCCCACGGCCACCCACAGCGCCAACTGTTGCGGCGCCAGTGATTTCATCCACCGCGAAAGCCCCGAATGCCAGGGCAATGGATTGCAATTGCAGCGCGATATAGGGGGTCGTGGCGGCGACGGCCAGGAGGGTCACGATGACGCCGATCATGTTCGACTTGCCGTAACGCGCCGAGATCAGGTCGGCAATCGAGGTCACGCGCTGCGCCTTGCCGATCCGCACCAGCTTGCGCAAGAACCACCACCAGCCAACGAAAACCAGCGTCGGACCAATGTAAATGGTGACAAACTCCAACCCCGAGCGCGCCGCGTAGCCGACCGCACCGTAAAAGGTCCAGGCGGTGCAATACACCGACAGCGACAGCGTGTAGATCAGCGGCGAACGCAGAAACCGTGGACGCCGCCCGGCGGCGCGCAGGGTCTCGGCGCGGTGCTCGGCCAGCGAGGCGATGCCGAACAGAAAGACCACATACCCCAGCGCCGCCGGGATCAGGATATTCAGCGTCATTCGGGCGCGCCGGGGTCAGGTTTCGTGCCACTGGATTGGCGGGGCATCTCGCGGTTCAACGAGGCGTGCAAGGGGCGCGACAGCAGGGCGGCACTGAGGATCAGCACGAACCAGAGAATGAAGATATAGACCGCCTCGCCGCCGTGCCCATCTGCCCGCCCTGCGTCCACAGGACCGGCAGCAAGATCAGGACAAACCCCAGAACCGGCAAGACCCGCGCGGCATCCATGATGCGACGGCGGCGATAGGTTTCGCGTTCCAGATACAGCGGGGTGCGGCGGCGCTCCATGCGTTACCCCATTACCAGATTGCGGACCGCATCCAACAAGTCGCGATTGGCAAACGGCTTGGCCATGAAGGCCGACGCGCCGCATTCCATCGCCAGATCGCGCGAGGCGCTCTGGCCTTTGGCCGTCAGCAGGATCACCGGCAGGTTTTTGGTCGGCGGCGCGGCGCGCAAGGCGCGCAGGATATCAAAGCCGCTTTGGTCGGGCAGCATGACATCGAGGATCATCACCGCCGGTTGCAGGGCGGCAATCGTTGCTTTGATGTTTTCGCCGGACTCGAGAACCGTCACATCCCATCCGTCGCGGCGCAGGATAAAGCGGATGGCCTCGCCGATGTTGGGTTCGTCCTCGACCACCAAAACCGCCCGCCCTGCCCCCAGACGCGCACCGGGCGCGACCGGTGCAGCACCTGGCCTATGCAAGTCATCGTTTGCCATTGACGTCCTCCAGCGGGCGGAAAGGCCACCGATAGCCGCGCTTTCAACGGTGAGTATTGCGGCAATTCACAGGTGTGTCAAAGGCTCGCTTGAAAAACAAAAGCCGCTGCGCAAACCGGTCAGCCGATCACGATCGAGGGCTCGCGTCGCGCCGGGCAGACGGTTCGCGGGCAGATGCGGCAGCTGCTTCCAACCTCCAGCGGCGCGGTTCCGGATTTCTCGGACGCCGGCATCACCGCCAGTGGCCGGGGTGATCAACATGCTCGATTCCCAGACAAAAGGCGGATCGTAGCGCATCGGATCACGCGCCGAGCAAATGGCGTGGGCCACGAAGCGCATGGTGGGGCGCCCGGCGAATTCGATCACCGCGCGTATGGGCCGGTCGGGTTGCACCATCGCCTGATAGAGCGGCCAGAGCGGACAGGCCCCACCGAACCGGGGCAACGCGAAGCCCTCGACGGGGCGGCGAAACACCAGGGTTCCCGAGCCGTCGCAGACCGCAAGCCCGAACCGGGGCACGCCTTGCAAAACCGGCAAGATTGCCAGCCTGCGGAACACCTGCGCCAGACCAACGCCGAATTCGCGCGCCAGCCCCTCGGGCGCAAAGTCCTTGCCGCCGCTGAACATTGCCACCAGCACAGGCGCCAAACGGTCGAGCGGCAACGCCTGCGCATCGGCATGGGCCGTCTTGAGCCACGCCTCGGCCAGTTCCCGCGACGAGGCCGAGGCAAGTTCGACCTGTCCGGCGCAGAGACGCGCCCAATCGGCGGCGGCGGTCTGTTCCAGCGCGTCAATGTGGAATTCCTGCCGCGCCAGCCAGCTTTCCATCTCTTCTTGCGGCGCAGCAAGGCCGGTTTCCTCGCTGGAAGTATCGAGAAAGGCGACCAATGCCTCGGCGGCATGAGCCAGGCGCACGGAATCCGCGTGGATATTGGCATGAAACCGGGCGCGCCACTCGGGCTCCAGATCCTCGGATTCGGCCAGAATGGCGGCGGTGGATTGCACCGAGGTGACCGCCGAGACGATCTCGTGCAGTGACGTCGACAGATTGGGGTCATGCGCCATGCGATCAGACAGACGCTCGATGACGCGATCCTGGCCCTCGGTATGGGCGTGGATTTGCGTCACCAACGCCGCCCAACCGGGGAACCGCCCCAGGAATTCTTCGGCGCGGTCCAGTTCCGGCTCGAAACCCTGACTGGCACGCGTGGCGGCGGCCCGCAGCGCGTCGATCTGCGCGTCGCCGCTGTGCTCATCGAGACTCTCCAGCGGGATCTGCAATGCCCCCGCGATCGCCTCGAGCACCTGCGGGCGCGCCCGACGGCGATTGTGCTCGATCAGGTTGAGATAGGACGGCGAAATCCCGGCCATACGCGCAAGATCGGCCTGACCCAGCCGTCGCGCTGTGCGCAAAGCGCGGATTCGCGTCCCCGAGAGCGCGGATCGGACCATGACTTGCCTCCGGTTGCCCCGTGTTACACCATGCCCGCCAAGCGCGTGCAAGCGACACCTGTTGCCTGGATAGCGTCGAACGGCGGGCCGAATGGCACTTTTCACAGGTCCATGCGTACCGTATAACACCCCAGAAAATTGCGGGGCGCATGCCGACCCCGGCTGGCCCATAACGCGACGAGGAAGTCCATGAGCAAAGATCATACCACGGCGGATGTTGCCTTCATTCAGGCCTTGGCCGAGCTTCTCAACAGCAATGATCTGACCGAGATTTCGGTGAAACGCGAATACGGCGAAAACGACGCGCTGAACGTCAAGGTTTCCAAGCAAACCCAAATGGTTGCCGCGCCGGCGGCGGCCCCGCAGGCGGCCCCTGTGGCCCCACAGGCCAGCGCCCCGGTCACCGCCGCCCCGGCCCTGATCAGCGCGGACCCCGCCGAGCATCCCGGTGCCGTGGCCTCGCCGATGGTTGGCACCGCCTATCTGTCACCCGAACCCGGTGCCGCACCCTTTGTCGCCATTGGCCAGGCGGTGACCGCCGGGCAGACCGTGCTGATCATCGAGGCGATGAAAACCATGAACCAGATCCCGGCACCCGCCTCGGGCACCATCAAGCGCATTCTTGTCGCCGACGGCACCCCCGTCGAATACGGCGCGCCCCTGATGATCATCGAATAAGGCCAGCGCATGTTCGAAAAGATCCTCATTGCCAACCGTGGCGAGATTGCCCTCAGGGTGATCCGCGCCTGTCGTGAAATGGGCATCCGCTCGGTCGCGGTGCACTCCACCGCCGACAGTGATGCGATGCATGTGCGCATGGCCGACGAAGCCATCTGCATTGGCCCGGCCTCGTCCACCGACAGCTATCTGTCGATGCCGGCGATCATCTCGGCCTGCGAGATCACCGGGGCGCAGGCGATCCATCCGGGCTATGGATTCCTGTCGGAAAACGCGGCTTTCGTGCAGATGCTCGAGGATCACGACCTGACCTTCATCGGACCCAGCGCGGAACATATCCGCATGATGGGCGACAAGATCACCGCCAAAGTGACGGCGAAAGAACTGGGCATTCCGGTTGTGCCGGGCTCTGAAGGTGGCGTGCCGGACTTCGAGACGGCAAAGTCCGTCGCCGAGGGTATGGGCTATCCGGTCATCATCAAGGCCACGGCGGGCGGCGGCGGGCGCGGCATGAAGGTTGCGAAATCCGCAGCCGAGCTGGAAAACGCCTTTCGCACGGCGCGTTCGGAATCCAAGGCCGCGTTCGGCAATGACGAAGTCTATATCGAGAAATATCTGCAGAAACCGCGCCATATCGAGGTGCAGGTGTTCGGCGACGGCAAGGGCAACGCGGTGCATCTGGGCGAGCGGGATTGTTCGCTGCAACGGCGTCACCAAAAGGTGTTCGAGGAGGCCCCCGGCCCCAGCATCACGCCTGAAATGCGCGCCCATATCGGCGGCATCTGTGCCAATGCGATTGCCAAGATGGGCTATTCGGGTGCCGGCACCATCGAGTTCCTGTTCGAGGATGGCGAGTTCTATTTCATCGAGATGAACACCCGTTTGCAGGTCGAGCACCCGGTCACCGAGGCGATTTTTGGCGTCGATCTGGTGCGCGAGCAGATCCGCGTGGCGCAGGGAATGCCACTGTCGTTCACGCAGGACGAATTGCAGGTCAACGGTCACGCCATCGAGGTGCGGATCAACGCCGAAAAGCTGCCGAATTTCACGCCCTGCCCCGGCAAGGTCAACACGTTCCACGCCCCCGGCGGGCTGGGTGTGCGGATGGATTCGGCGTTGTATGGCGGCTACAAGATCCCGCCCTATTACGACAGCCTGATCGGCAAGCTGATCGTGCATGGACGCGACCGGCCCGAGGCTTTGGCGCGGCTGCGCCGGGCGTTGGGCGAGTTGATCATTGACGGGATCGACACGACCTTGCCACTGTTTTTCGAGCTTCTCGACGATCCGGATGTGCAGTCGGGCAATTACAACATCCATTGGCTCGAAAAATTCCTGGCCGAGAAGCTGGGCTGAGAACGGGCGACAAGAAGGGGGCTTTCAGCCCCCTCAGGCCTGGGCCTTCACCCCCTGAGGATATTTCAAGAACAAAGATGGGCCGAGATGCGGTTGACGCCTGATCTGATTGTCAAAGCCTATGCGGGCGGCGTGTTCCCGATGGCGGAAACCGCGCAGAGCGATCAGATCCATTGGTTCGAGCCGCGCCATCGAGGCGTGATGCCGTTGGACGGATTTCATGTCGCGCGCTCGCTCGTGCGGACCCGGCGGCGCGGGGGGTATCGGTTCAGTTGCGACCAGGCCTTTTCGACGGTCATTGCGGCTTGCGCCGACCGGGAAGACACCTGGATCAACGCGGAAATTGCCGCGGTTTTCAAGGCGCTGCATGTCTTGGGGCTTGCGCATTCGGTCGAGGTCTGGTCCCCGGATGGCGCCTTTGCGGGCGGCGTTTACGGCTTGGCGCTTGGTGGCGCGTTTTTCGCCGAGAGCATGGTGTCGCGGGTCACCGATGGATCCAAGATGGCACTGGCCGAGCTGGTGGCGCGGCTCAAGGCGGGCGGGTTTCGCCTGATGGACACGCAATATGTGACGCCGCATCTGGCCAGTCTTGGCGGGGTGGAGATTTCGCGCGCGGCCTATCGTCAGCAGTTGGCAGCGGCTTTGGCGGTGGTGCCCGACACCACGCGCGCGTTTGGTCCGGCACCGCAGGACGACGGCGCGGTCTGGCGCTGAACGGCGGCGCTCAGAGAAACCGATGGATTGGCAGGTGTCCGACGGTGAAGGAAATCACCCGCTTGGCCATATTGGTATCGGGCTCAAGATGTGTCACCGGACCGTCGCCCCGGGACCAGGCCGGCAAGCGCCCTTGCATCGCCACCCGATAGGCGTTTTCCGGCGTGATGCTGGTGTCAAACAAAGCGCCCAGTTCGGCGACCAGATGGGGATCGTCAAACATCACGCCCAATTCGGTGTTGATGAACGCCGAGCGCATGTCAAAATTGAACGAGCCGACAAAGCCGGCCTTGTCATCGACCAGGAACGCCTTGCTGTGCAGCATGTGGCGCGGTGCGGTCCGGGAGGCGACCTCGAAGATCTTGATGCCCCCCGTCAGGAGCCGGGTCCGATACCAGCGATAGGCGCCATGCACCAGAACATTGTCCGACTGGGCCAGGCCATTGGTGATGATCTCGACGCGAACCCCCGCGCCGGTCAGGGCCAGAAGCTGCGCCGCACCTTGTCGACCGGGCACGAGATAGGGCGTCATGATCCGCACGCTGTGCTGGGCATTTTGCAACAAGGGCAGCAGGGCCGCGGGCAACCAGCCGTCGCGCTCTTTGGCCAAGGTCTTTTCCGGGGGGTCGCCGAGAAAGGTGATCTGGCTCACCCAATGCAGATCCGGGAGACGCAGCGCGGCGGCGGCATCTTCGGCGGTGTGCCGCACCGCACCGGACAGGCGCTTCCTCGACAGCGGCTTGTTCAGAAATCGGACCAGGCGCGTGCGAAACCGGCGCAGACGTTTGCGTTTTCCGGGCCATAGCGTGCCGATGGGCAAGGCGAGGCCGGAATTCCAGAAGTCGTCGAAATGGGCTTCGGCGTCTCGCACGATACGGCCGGACAGCAACGTGTCGAGGTCGTCAAAATCATGCCCCGGCCCCTCCAGCAGGCCGAAATACTCATCGCCGATGTTGCGCCCGCCGGTCAGGGCCAGCCGCCCGTCGGTGATCCAGAGCTTGCCATGCATACGCCGATTATAGGGCAGGATGCTGAGCAAGATCTCGAGTCCCCGCCGAAACCCGCGGTCCCGGTTGCGGATCGGGTTGAACAGGCGCACATCGATTCTGGGGTGTCGATCCAGCGCGCGATAGACCGGGTCTCGATTGAGGGCGTTCACGTCATCCAACAGCATCCGCACGCGCACCCCCCGGTCGGCGGCCTCGAGCACGGCCTTTGCCAAGAGCCGCCCGCTGAGGTCATCGTGCCAGATGTAATACAGCAGATCGAGGCTGCGCCCGGCCAATTGCGCCATCGCCAACCGCAGACCAAGCGCCTCGGCGGGGTCATCGACCAGCGTAACACCGGTTTTCCCGGGGTGCTGCGCCTCGATGGGCGCCAGCAGGTCATCGAGCGCGGTGCCCTGCCCCGGCGGGATAATGTAGGAAGGCGTGCCTTCCTTGCGCCAGACATAGCGCCCTGTCGACCAGATCACCGCCCCCAAGATCACCGGAACCACGATCAGCCCCAGCAAGCCCCACAGGAGCCACGCCATCATGATCCGAGCCTGATGTCCGCTCGGATCGGCAAGTGATCAGAGGCAAGGCGTGACAGCGGTGTGTCGTGAGGTCGAAGGTTCGTGATCTGCGCCGCCGTGCAGCCGATGATGCGATCCAGCGACAAGGTGGGGCGCCGGGCGGGAAAGCTGGGCACGGTCTGGGCGTTCTCTTCGGCCTTGAGCCCGGCTTTGAGCGCCGTCAGCGAGCATCCTTCCCCTTGCCGCCATTCGTTCAGATCCCCCATCATCACCGTTGCGCTGTCGTCACCGATTTCCTCGGCCAACCGCTGTGACTGGGTTTTGCGCGAGCCCTTCAGCAACCCGAGATGCGCGGCAATCACCCGCAACCGGTGCCCGCGATAGGTCAGATTGGCGACAATCGCGCCACGCGGTTCCAGACCCGGCAGGGAGATGACATGCGCGCTTTCAAACTGGGCGTTGCGAAACAGGATCAGATTGCCGTGCCAGCCATGCGCCAGCTCGGCCAAACGGTCGGACAGCGGGATCGGTGAGAGGCCGGTTGCGTCATTCAACGCCTGCAGGTCCAACACGCCGCGCCGATCGCCAAAACGCCGGTCGACCTCTTGCAGGGCGACGATATCAGCAGCCAACTCACGGATCACCGAAATCGTTCGGCGTGGATCGCGCCGGTAATCGCTGCCAACGCCCTTGTGGATATTATAGGAGCCGACTGTGAGCTTGGCGCGGTGGGGCATAGGCAGGACCTCGAGATCTGGGTTCCCCTGAAACATGGGGTGGAATGGGGCACAGTACAACCCGGCGCTAAGGCGGCGCAACGTTCAGGCAGGTGCGCGCGAACCTGGCGAGACATTTGATCACCATGTCGGGACGCGCGTGGAACACCAACTGCCCCTCACGCGGGATCTCGTTCAGGGTGACACGAGGGTTCGACCGTGCAAAGTCGCGCACGCTGCCAATCGTCACGACCGGGTCCAACTGTCCATGGATCAGGGACACCGGGCAGGTGCAGCCGGCGACCAGATCGCCCCAATTGCGGGTGACGTGCCATGAATCAACCTGAAACGCGACGATGCCTTGTGCCACGGTGAACCGGTAGCCATCGATCAGGGCGGCCGCGATCCTGGGGTTCTCGACGGTGGCGCGGTCGCGTGTTCCCTCGGGATAAAGCGGCACCATGAAGCGTTTGACATCGGTGCTGTCGATGCGGGCAATTCCGGCGCGCAAGACGGCCGGCAACAGTGCGGGCGCAAAACGGGCGGTATAGGCAACCGCGCGTTGGCGCGGTGTCATGGAGGAGAATTGCTCGATGGTTTTGATCGGGACGCAGCCGGAAACGTTGAACACCCCGACAACCTTGTCTGGCAAATGGGCGGCCGCGGCAAAGGCGTAGATGCCGCCGGCCATGTGCCCGACAACGACACATTGTTCAATGCCCAGCTTTTGCAGGATGACCGCAAGATCATGGGCAAAGATTTCAGGCGCTTCCTTGATCCGAGGGTCATGGATCGACTGGCCATAGTTGCGGCGCACCGGGGCAACCAGCCGCAGATTTTCGGCCTCCAGCGCCGATCCGATCCGTTGCAACACGCCCAGACCTTCGAGCATACCGTGGAGGAAGATCACCGGCAGCCCGTCCTCGGGGCCAAGGGTGTGTATCGGCAAGAATTGACCATTGCCAAGGTCGATCCGGTGTTCGCGCGTGGTGCTGAGACCCGGATCAACGGGTGCCTCGGTGGTCGGGCCATGCAGCACCAGCACCGCCACCAAGCGCATCAACTCGGACTGAGACCCGGTTCTGGTTTTCGCAAACACCGATTTCAACTGCGCCCGCAAGGTGTTGAGAGACCGATCAACCCGTTCGGCAATGGCCGCCAGATCACCGCCCTGCGAGAGTTCATGCACCAGTTCAACCTCGCGCGGGGTGAGGTTGAACGAATCCGACAAAACCCCGGCGAGGCCGGTTGACCAGCCAATCGCCAAGGGTCGCAGTTCCGCGACAAACCCGTCGCCCCCTGACGCACGGCAGGTTACCGCCGCAATCAGCCCGCCCCCCGGCATGTCAAGCGGCATCGTGTCGGCGGTCGGCGCCAGAGACAACACAACGAACCGGCCCGAGGCAGGCGCGCGCTCGAAGGTTGTCAGGAAGGCCGACAGCCGCGTCGCGCTATCACGATCCAGCGCGTCGTAGATCGACGCCAGGCTGGGGGCAGCACCAAACAGGGCCTCGGCCTCGGCGGTCAGGTCGGTGATCACCCCGCGACGCCCCAACCGCACAAGCGGCACCCGCCCCTCGAATCCGGGATCCGGGGAGTCTTCGCCGCGGCCCATGCGTTCGAACAACGAGAAGGCGCGCTGGAAATGAGCCTCGACAATCGGATCATTCACCAAGCGCCCGGCATTGCCCGCGCCGACCTGCAATTCGCCCAACCGACGCGCCGCTTGATCCACATAGCTGGACCAGTCATGCATGAAAACGTCGAAATGCTCAGGGTTCAGCACGGTTTCATAAATGCTGCCGATCAGGCGCGCCCGTTCGAGATCAGTGTCGGTGTTTGCGTGGGTCAACTTGTCCATGGCCAGCATCCCCATGACTCGGTCTGCGTGTCAGTGTGTCGCAAAATGATACGCCTGACGAGTGCCTTTTAACCCATATGGGTGAAGCCGGGTCCGGCGAATCCTGCTAACGTTGCAGTATCCAATGACGTATGCTTTTTAGATCAACGTTTGTCGGGGGGATCGTGCGGCCAGTGTTTGCCAACCGTTGCCCGAGCCGTGCGCCTTGTGCGTCGTCGCTTGGGTGGGGGTGATTTTCGGCAGCCAGAGCACCGACGCGCGTCAAGCCCAAATCTGCGACATGTCGCGCTTGAAGCTGGTTTTGGCCCAGGCATCGGCGGTCGCTCAGAGGTCGGCCCGATTGGGTCGACCTCTTTTTCTTTTCCGGTTCAGTTTTCCCGCGCATCGACTATTCTGCGTGAAAATCATGCAGGAGCCTGACCTATGCGCGACTTTCAACGCCCCGGACGTTCCGCCGTTTACGCGCAAAACGGCATGGTCGCCACCTCGCACCCGCTGGCCGCACAGGTCGCCATTCAACTGCTGCGCGAGGGCGGAAACGCCGTTGATGCGGCGATTGGCGCCGGGGTTTTGCTGGGACTGCTGGAGCCGCAAATGGCCGGATTGGGCGGCGATTGTTTTGTCCTGGTGAAGCCCGCAGGCCGCGAGGATGTGGTGGCGTTGAATGGCTCTGGCCGTGCGCCCGCTGGGCTGAACGCGCAGGCCATGCGGGATCGGGGCCTGTCGGCGGTGCCGACTTATGGTGTTGAGGCGGTAACCATGCCCGGCGCGGTCGATGCCTTTTGCCGCCTGAACACCGATTGGGGACAGTTGGACCTGGCGCAAGTGCTGGCCCCGGCCATCGGATATTTCGAACAAGGCGTGCCCGTGGCCCCCCGCGTGGCGCTGGATTGGGCCGAAAAGGACGGTTTGCAGGGCGATGCGCGGCGGCATTTCCTGCCGGGCGGGAGCGCCCCAAAGGTGGGCGATCGCTTTGCCGCGCCGGGTCAGGCCGAGGTCCTGCGCCGCATCGCGCGCGCGGGGCGCGACGGGTTCTATACCGGCGAGGTTGCCGAGGATCTCATCCAGAGCCTTCGCGCCTTGGGTGGCTGTCACACGCTTGACGATATGGCCGCCGTTTGCAGCGACTACAGTGACCCGATCAGCAGCCCGTATCGGGGCCTCGAGTTGATCGAACACGCACCAAACGGCCAAGGGGCGACGGCCAATCTGCTGTTGAACATCCTGGCGCAGTTCGATCTGCCAAGGATGGACCCGCTTGGCGCGGAACGCGCACATCTGGAGGCCGAAGCCACGCGGCTGGCCTATGACGCGCGCAACCGGTTTCTGGCGGATGGCGATTTCACCACCAGGCTGGCGCATATGCTGGCCCCCGAAACGGCGCAACGGTTGGCGGGGTTGATCGACCCGAACCGCGCATTGGCCGAGGTTGCGCCGCTGACCGAACAGATCCACCGCGACACGGTGTATATCACGGTGGTCGACAAGGATCGCATGGCCGTCTCGTTGATTTATTCGATTTTTCACAGTTTTGGTGCCGGGTTGGCGTCACAGCGGTTTGGCGTGGCGTTTCAGAACCGGGGCGCAGGGTTCACGCTGGAACCGGGCCACCCCAACGAGGCGGCGGGCGGCAAGCGGCCAATGCACACGATCATCCCGGCGATGCAGCGCCAGAATGGCCGGGTGATCATGCCGTTCGGGGTGATGGGCGGCGCGTATCAGCCCTGCGGCCACGCGCGGCTGGTGTCGAATCTGGTGGATTACGGGATGGAGGCGCAAAGCGCGATTGACGCGCCGCGCGCCTTTTCCGGGTTGTTCTCGGGCAAGACGGGTATGGCGTTGGAAACCGGCTATGAGGCCGCGGTCTTTGCCGCCCTGGCGGACAAGGGCCATGACATGCGCTGGTCGGATGAGCCTTTGGGCGGCGCGCAGGCGATTGTCCTGGATCCGCGCGGCGTGCTGATCGGGGCGTCGGACCCGCGCAAGGACGGCTGCGCCCTGGGCTATTAAGCGTCAGTCATGCTCCAAGGCCTTGCCCAGTCGCGGCAGACGGGCGCGCTTCAAGGCGTTGCGCAGATCGCGGCCTTGCAGCCCCGGCCAGATCTGGGCCACCTGCCCCTCGACGACCGCGGGATTTTCCAGCCAGAGATTCATGACAAACGGATCGGGGGCCTGTACGCGCAGGCCATGCGGATCGGTCGCCCGAGGGGGAAAATCGCGCAGGTTCAGGGTCACAAGGCCGTCGGCCCCGCCCGCAATTGCGGCGGCCAGAACGTGGCGGTCATTGGCATCGGGCAGATCGAGAATCTCAGGGTTGCCCGCCGGGGTCACGCCCTCGGGCCAGCGCGCCGCCATGCGCGCCAAGGCCTCGGGCGCGCCCGGTTGGCCCTTTTGTGCCGTGACATGCAGCCATTCCGCCGCCACGCCATCGGACCACAGCGGATCAAACACCCCCGCATCCGCCAACCCCAGCAGCAGAGTGCGCATGATTGGCGGATAGAGAACGCAGGTGTCCAGAAAGACCCTAGGCATCAAGCCGGAAGGCCAGCGCCTTGAGGTATCCGCTTTCCGCCAATTGCGGCAACATCGGATGATCCGGCCCGGCGAACCCGGTGTGGATCAACTGCCCGCGCCGCCCACCCCGACCAATGCCGCGCGCCGAGGCGTTGCGGAATTGCGTCAGATCGGCGGCATGGGAGCACGAGCACAACATCAGGTAGCCGCCCGGCGCCACCAGCGGCGCGGCCAGACGCGCAACCCGCTCATAGGCGCGCAGCCCGGCCTCAAGCGCCTTTTTATGCGGCGCAAAAGCGGGCGGATCGCAGACCACGAGATCAAACACCTGCCCCTCGGCGGCCAAAGCCTCGAGCGCTTCAAAGGCGTCGGCGTGGCGCAGGGTGAGCTTTTCACCAACCCCCATCGCCTCGGCCCCCTTTTGCGCCAAGGCCAAGGCCGGTTCAGAGCCGTCAATCGCCAAGGCACTGGTCGCGCCCGCCGCCAAAGCCGCAAGGCTAAAGCCGCCGACATGGCTGAACACATCCAGCACCCGACCACCCGCGCCAAGCCGCGCGGCAAAGGCGTGGTTGTCGCGTTGATCGAGGAACAGGCCGGTTTTCTGCCCGCCCAGCAGATCGGCCATATAGACCGCGCCATTCATCGGCACCGGCACCGGACCATCCAACGCGCCGCGCAGGATCAGGGTTTCATCGGCCAGACCCTCGAACGAACGCGACCGCCCCGAGCCGTTCTTGACGACGTTTTTCACGCCCGTCACCGTCATCAATGCGTCAACCAACAGATCCAAATGGGTTTCCGCCCAAGCCGCATTGGGCTGGATCACCGCGGCATCGCCAAAGCGGTCGATCACGACTCCGGGCAACCCATCGGCCTCGGCATGGACCAGACGGTAATACGGCGTCGCAAAACAACGGTCCCGCAGCGCCAGTGCATGGGCCAACCGGGCCTCCAGCCAGGCTTGATCAATCACCGCCTCGGGATCGCGGTCCAGCATCCGGGCGCTGATTTTCGAGTTGGTGTTGACCGTTACCAGCCCCATCGGCGTGCGATCGGCATCCTCGAGGATCGCCAGACTGCCCGCTGCCAAGGCTTGCGTGCGACGGTCCATCACCAGTTCATCGGCATAGACCCAGGGAAAGCCATGACGAATGGCACGGGCTTCGGCCTTTGGGCGCAGGCGCACAACGGCGCGGGTCGATGTATCGGTGGACATGGCACGGTTTCCTTTGGGCTGGACACCCCCAAATAGCGCCCCGCGGCAAATTGAGAAAGCGCAAAGCGACAACGCCCCGCACCGGATGCGACCGGGCGGAGCGTTCAAGGGCAAGACGTCAGATGATGTGGGTGCGCGGGTTACGCAGCGCGGGTTTTGGGTGAACGTTGCAACCGGGCGACGATTGCGGCCCGCAACGCGCGAACCATCTCTGCCACCGCCTGGGCGCGCATTGCCTGGGCACGGCGCTCAATTGCCATCAAGTCCGTGTGCTTGAAATCGAAACTGTTCTCGGTCATTCTCAGAGTTCCTTTCGGGTACCGTTCTCGGGGCCGTCCCCCGCAATCTCCCGTGGTGCATAGCTATGCCGCGCCGCAGCGAACCAGTAGGCCCAAATTGACAGACCCGAGTTGCACGGCTTGCAAGGCTCCCCTGCCGCTTGCAATGTTAGCGGTATCAGTCTATACCATGCGCGAAATTGCGAAGGCTCCGACATGACACTCGATTCCCGAATTGGCTCCGTGACCCAACGGATCATCGACCGTTCCCGCTCAAGCCGTACGGCTTATCTGGAGCGCTTGAACCGTGCCGCAGGTCAAGGCCCGGCCCGCGCGCATCTCTCCTGCTCGAATGCGGCCCATGCCTATGCGGCCTCGGGCGACGCCAAGGCAAGTCTGGCCGCGGATCGCGCCCCCAATCTCGGCATCGTCACCGCGTATAACGACATGCTCTCGGCGCATCAGCCCTATGAGGCTTATCCCGCGCTGATCCGCGAGGCGGCCAAAGCTGCCGGCGCTACCGCGCAGGTTGCCGGCGGCGTTCCCGCCATGTGCGACGGGGTCACGCAAGGTCGCGCGGGGATGGAACTGTCGCTGATGTCGCGCGATGCCATCGCCTTGGCCGCCGGGGTCGCCCTGTCACATGACTGTTTCGACGCCGGACTTTGGCTGGGCGTCTGCGACAAGATCGTCCCCGGTCTGGTGATCGCCGCGGCCAGTTTCGGGCATGTCCCGGCGGTGTTGGTGCCGGCGGGTCCGATGACTTCGGGCCTGCCCAATGATCAAAAAGCCAAGGTGCGTCAGGAGTTTGCCGCTGGCAAGGCAACGCGCGAGGATCTGATGGCCGCCGAAATGGCCTCGTATCACGGACCGGGCACCTGCACCTTTTACGGCACCGCCAACACCAACCAGATGTTGATGGAATTCATGGGTCTGCAACTGCCCGGCTCGGCCTTTGTCAATCCCGGCACCGAAATTCGCGCGGCGATGACCCGCGCCGCCGTCAGCCGCGCCGCCGCCATCACCAACCTTGGGAATGACTGGCGCCCGGCCGGGCATATCCTGACCGAAAAGGCCTTTGTCAACGGCTTGGTCGGGTTGATGGCCACCGGCGGCTCCACCAATCTGGTGCTGCATCTGCCCGCGATGGCGCATGCCGCAGGGATCCATCTCGAACTCGACGATTTCGCGGATATCGCGAAGGCCGTGCCGCTGATGGCCAAGGTCTATCCAAACGGACTGGCCGATGTAAACCACTTTCATGCCGCGGGCGGGCTGGCCTATATGATCGGCCAATTGCTCGATGCAGGCTTGCTGCACGAGGATGTGGAAACCGTGGCGGGCAGCGGCCTTGGCCTTTATGCCCGCGAACCGAAACTGATTGACGGCACGCTGACCTGGACCGACGGCCCACGCGAAACCCTCAACGATCGCATCCTGCGCCCGGTCGCCGACCCCTTTCAACCGCATGGCGGGTTGACCCAGCTGAACGGCAACCTGGGGCGCGGCGTGATCAAGACCTCGGCCGTGGACCCATCGCGCCAGATCATCGAGGCCCCGGCCCGGGTTTTCTCGGACCAGGAGCAGGTGAAAGCCGCGTTCAAGGCTGGCGAATTCACTGGCGATACCGTTGTGGTGGTGCGCTTTCAGGGGCCGCGCGCAAATGGTATGCCCGAATTGCACAGCCTCACCCCGCTTCTGGCGGTGCTGCAAGACCGCGGCCTCAAGGTCGCCCTGGTCACGGATGGCCGCATGTCGGGCGCCTCCGGCAAGGTCCCCGCCGCAATCCACATGGCACCCGAGGCGGCCAAGGGCGGACCGATTGCCTGCGTCCAGGATGGGGACATGGTGCGCCTCGACGCAACCACCGGCGACCTTGACGTCTTGGCCCCGGACTTCGCAAAGCGCACCCCCGTGACCGCCGACCTCAGCGCCAACGACTGGGGCTGCGGGCGCGACCTCTTTGCGCGATTGCGCGGCAATGCCTCGGACTCAACGCATGGCGCGTCGATCCTGTTCTGAACCTGTCTTTGTTCCGGAAATATCCTCGGGTTGGTCTGGAAGGGTGGAAAACCCTTCCAGTCGGCCGCGGTCCGAAAACCGCCGGCGCGCGCGGCCCCTCGATGGGGCCCAAGCGACGTCCGCCCAGAGCGCGGACAAATCCCTCTTATCCCAACCCCGGCCTGTAGCGGCGTTCCAACCAGCGGAACGCCAGCGCGATCAGACCGGCAATCGCCAAATAGATCACGGCCAAAAGCAACAATGGCTCATAGATGATGAACGTATCCTGCCGCACGCGGCTGGCGACGGCATAGATCTCGATCACCGTGATCGTCGCCACCAGAGGCGTGGCTTTGAGTTGCAAGATCGCCTCGCCGCCCAGGGTCGGCAGTGACCGCGCCAGAGCTTGCGGCAGCCAGATCCGCCGGAACACAGCCCAGCGGCTCAATCCAAAAGCACGCGCCGATTCCAACTGGCCGTGTGGCACGGATTTGAACGCGCCCCGCATCACCTCGCCCTCGTATCCGGCATAGCTGATGCTGAGTGCCAGCAACGCATAGGGCCACGCCTGACGCAGATAGGGCCACAGTTCCGACTGCCGAATGGCCGGGAATTGCGGGAAAAGGCTGCCCAGACCGAAATAGATCAGCCAGATCTGCAACAGCAGCGGCGTTCCGCGCACCATCGTGCAGAACCACCGCGCCGGGACCGCCAGGATCCGCGGCCCCGCCGCCTGTGCCAGTCCCAAGGGCACCGCCATCGCAAACCCGATCAGCAGGGACAGGCCCAAAAGCCACAGCGTGCGCCACAACCCCTCCAGACCCAGCCCGGCATAGCGCGGGATCCAGTCCCAGCGCAACGCGACCCCTGCCCAGATGCACAGGGCAAGGGCGGCGAGGATCAGTCCGATCCGGTGCGGTTGCCAGAACTCCCGCGTCATGCGCGCGCGCCCACCTGATGACGCCGGAACCGCGTCTCGATCCAGCCGAAAAACCGGCCCGAGACCAGCGTCATGATCAGATACAACGCACCCGCCGCGAGGAAGAAGGTGAAATACGCCCGCGTGGAGCTCGCCGCCTGGCGGGTCTCCAGCGTCAGTTCCGAGAACCCGACAATCGCCAGAAGCGCAGTATCTTTGGTGGCAATCAGCCACAGGTTCGACAATCCGGGCAGCGCCAGCGGCAACATCGCCGGAAAGGTGACCCGGCGGAAGGTCTGAAACGGTGTCAACCCATAGGCGCGTGCGGCTTCGACCTGGCCTTTGGGTACGGCCTGAATGGCACCGCGCAGAACCTCGGTCGCATAAGCGCCCTGCACAATGCCCAGCACACCAATCCCGGCCACAAGGCCCGATATTTCGATTGGTCGATAGCCAAAGGCCTGCAACAACTGGTTGAGCAGATCCGTGCCGGCGTAATAGAGCAGCAAAATCAGGATCAGCTCGGGGACGGCCCGCACAACGGTGGTGTACACGGAAAGCAAGTCACGGGTAACCGGACCGCCGCTCAGCTTCCCCAGCGCGCCGCCGATGCCGATCACCCCACCCAGGGTAAACGCCCCCAGCGCAATGATGATGGAGTTCCCGGCCCCGCGCAACAGATTGCCGCCCCACCCCGGAGGGTCGAGCGACAAGAGCGCGACCGAGGCTTCAAGCCCCGGCCACAGGTGATAGAGCCAGTCCAGCAAGCTCAGTGGCCGTAAATCGAGGTCGCGAAGTAGCGCGCGGTGATCTCGTCATAGGTGCCATCGGCCAGAATCGCGGCGATTCCGCCGTTGATAGCTTCGCGCAGCGCGTCATCGCCTTTGCGCACACCCGCGCCGATGCCCGAGCCCAGAATCAATTCGTCCATCGCAACGGCGCCCTTCAACTCGCAGCACGACGCCATATCGGTGCTCAGGAAATCATCCATCGCAAGGCTGTCGGCCTGGGTCGCGTCAATCCGACCCGCGGCCAGATCCTGGTTGGCTTCATCCTGCGTTTGATAGATGCGCAGCTCGCTGCCCTCGCCGAAATAGGTCTGGGCGTAGGATTGGTGAATGGTCGAGGCCTGAACGCCGATGATCATGCCGGCCAACCCCTCGGGCGTGGCATCCATTTCCATCCCGACCTGGCCGACGATCACGCTGGGCGTGTTGTAATAGGGGTCAGAGAAATCAATGGTTTGCAGACGCTCATCGGTGATCGACATCGAGGCCATGATGGCGTCGATCCGGCCCGAGATCAGCGCGGGGATGATGCCGTCCCACGCGGTCGGGGTCAGCTCGCATTCGAGGTTCGCGGCTTCACACACGGCGGCAATGATCTCGACTTCCCAGCCGACCCAATTGCCAGCCGAATCGGGGGCGGCGAAGGGTGGATAGGGCTCTGCCGCAATACCGACGCGTACGACATCGGCCGAGGCGGTTCCGGCGATCAAGGCCAAGGCTGCACAGCCTGAAAGGAATAGGGATTTCATGAGGTCGCTCCTGTTGTGACGGCGCTCGTTTGGCGCCTGTTTCTAGGCAGACTAAGCATGTTTTATTGCAATTGCACAGACTTGTTTGCCCTTGTAGTCGGCACCATTTCGCGTAATTATGCAACCGTATAATTACAGGGTGGATCATCATGACCTACGGCGCACAAGATCGTTCGAAACCTTTGGCGCGGGTGATGATGCGCGCCCCCGGCCCCGCCATGGCGGCGGCTGACCCGACCGAATGGCATTACGGGCCACAGTTCAACCCCGAGCGCGCGCAGGCGCAGCACGCGAAACTGGCCGAGATCGTGGCAGACTCGGGCGCCGAAATTCATTGGTTGGCCTCCGAAGCGGATGGCCTGTCGGACGCGATGTTCGTGCAAGACCCGTCCTTCGTGACCCAGGCCGGTGCGGTCGTTCTGAACATGGGCAAGCCCCTGCGCGTTCCCGAAGCCGACCTCCATGTCGCGGCCTATGCCGAGCTCGGCGTTCCGGTCATCGGCCGGCTGACGGGCGACGCCACCGTGGAATCAGGCGATTGCGTCTGGATCGACCCGGAAACCCTGGCAATCGGCCGCGGCGCGCGCAGCAACCAGGCCGGTATCGACGCCGTCGCCGCGATCCTGGCCCCGCACGGGATGCGCGTTCAGGCCTATGACCTGCCCTATTGGACCGGACCGGCGGCGTGCTTGCACCTGATGTCGATGATCTCGCCGCTGGCGCCAAAAATGGCGCTGATCCACGCGCCCTTGATGCCTTACGCGCTGTGGGCCGACCTTACCGCTCGCGGCTGGACCCTGCTGCATGCGCCCGAAGACGAGTTCGCGGCGTCCAACGGCCTCAGCCTCAATGTGCTCATGCTGTCACCCAAGGATGTGGTCATGGTGGACGGCTTCCCCAAAACCCGCGCCCTGATGGAGGCGCACGGCTGCCGGGTTCAGGTGTTCGAGGGCGACGCGCTGTGCATTGCCTGCGAAGGTGGCCCCACCTGCCTGACGCGCCCGATCCTGCGGGCATGACACCCCGGCGCTCGTTTGTGCGCGCCGGTGAGGAAACCCGCCGCGCCGATCTGATTGCCGCGACCCTGGACCTGATCGCCGAGGGCGGCCCGCAAGCCGCCACCGTACGGGCCATCGCCATGCGCGCGGGTGTCACACCGGGGCTGATCCGGCACTATTTCGCGACCAAGGAAGACCTCGTTGCCTCCGCCCATGAAAGCCTGATGACAGGCTTGACCGATGCCAGCGCCGCCAATCTGGACGCGCTGCCCGATGATCCCCTGGCGCGCCTGGCCGGGTTCATCATCAACGCGGTCTCGCCGCCGGTGACCGACCCGCGCGCCGTTTCCTTGTGGGCCGCGTCCATGCAGCTTGTGCCGCGCGACGCCACGATGCGCGTGGTGCACGAGGCCACCTATGTCCAGTTTCGCGACCGGTTGCAGCGGTTGATCGACGACGCCCTGCGCGCCGCGGGCCGCCCGACCGACGACGCCCGCATGCTTGCCATCGCCGGAAACGCGCTGCTGGACGGGCTCTGGATCGAAGCTGGCGCGCTGCCGGAACACTTCGCAAAAGACGAGATGAAATCTATTGCAATCAAGGCCTTTTCGCGCCTTCTTAATCTACAACTCGAAGGAGTTTGAGATGAAATATGCTGCTGTCACCGATCAACTGGCTGGGCTGGGCTCGGACAAATGGATCCTGAACACCGCCGCCCACAAACGCGCGGCACAGGGTCATCGGATCCTCAATCTGACGATCGGTGAACCCGACGTCCCGACGCCGTCAAGCTTGATTGAAACCGCCTGCACGTCGATGCAATCGGGGCGCACCGGGTATTCCAATGGGCGCGGCGAGGACAGTCTCTTGACGGCCCTGTCGGCGCGCTATTCCGACCGTTTGGGGCGGCCCGTCGGCAAGGATCGGTTCCTGTGCCTGCCGGGCACGCAAACCTCGCTGTATCTGGTGTTCCGCGCGCTCTGTGAACCCGGCGACGAGGTCATTCTGGGCGACCCGATGTATGCCACTTATGAGGGATTGGTGCGCAGCTCCGGCGCAACGCCCGTTGCCGTGACCCTGCGCCCCGATTCCGGGTTCCGGCTGCGCGCCGAGGATGTAGAAGCCGCCATAACCCCTTCAACCCGTGTGATTTTCCTCAATACCCCCCACAATCCGACAGGGGCGATCTTGCGGCCCGAGGACCTGCTGGCCTTGGGCGAAGTTGCGCGGAAACATGACCTGTGGATCGTCTCGGACGAGGTTTACGGCGACCTCACGCATGATCAGCGTATCTACACCTCGGCGCTGGCCAATCCCGCTTTCGAGGACCGTACGATTGTCACCGCCTCCATCTCGAAAAGCCACGCGGCGCCCGGGTTTCGGTCTGGCTGGGCGGTCGGCCCGGCCGAGTTCTGCACCCGCGCACTGCCACTGTCCGAAACCATGCTGTTCGGCTCGCAGCCATTCATCGCCGATATGACCGCGCAGGCCGTTGCCTCGCCACCCGAGTTGGCGCGCAGCATGGCCGCCCGCATGGCAAACCGCGCCCGCATCATCCGCGATGCCCTGGACGGAATCGCCGGCATGAGGGTGACCTTGCCCGAAGCCGGCATGTTCGCCCTGGTCGATATTCGCGCCCTGAGCAATGACTCAGTTGCATTTGCGCTTAAGCTGTTGGAAACAACGGCTGTCGCGGTCATGCCCGGTGCGTCCTTTGGCACGGCGCTCGAGGGCTGGCTGCGCGTGGCTCTGAATGCCTCTGACGATGATACTGCGGACGCCTGCGCCCGCATCCGTGGTTTTGCCGAGGAATATGTAAAATGAAGACCGTCGCGCAAACCCTTGTGGAATGGCTGAAATCCATGGGTGTAGACACGATTTTCGGCATCCCCGGCGTGCATACCATCGAACTGTATCGGGCCTTGCCCGGGTCAGGCATTCGTCACGTCACGCCCCGCCACGAGGCCGGGGCCGGGTTCATGGCCGATGGCTACGCGCGGGCCTCGGGCCGATTTGGCGTGGCACTGGTCATCACCGGGCCGGGGGTCACGAATATCTTGACGCCCATGGCGCAGGCGCGGGCGGATTCGGTGCCGATGCTGGTCATTTCCGGGGTCAACAAACGCGATACCCTGGGGCGCGGCCTTGGGCATCTGCATGAATTGCCCGACCAACGCGCGCTGACCCGCGTGCTCGGCCCGGCCTTGCACCTCGAAGACCCCAAGGCGCTGCCCGGTGTGCTGGCCCAAGCCGGACGCGCCCTGACGACGGGCCGCGGCGGGCCGGTTCATGTGCAGATTCCATTGGATTTGATGACCTCGCCCGCTCCGGCGGCGGTTGCCTTGGCAACGCCTGTTTCGGCTTTGCCTGATCCGGCCAAAGCTCTGGCCCGAATTCGGGCCTCGAAAGCGCCGGTGATCCTGGCGGGCGGCGGATGTCGCAAAGCGGGATCCGAGCTGCAATCCCTCGCCGAAGCGATGGGCGCGCCCGTGGTCCTGACCACGAATGCGCGCGGCCTGATGCACGAGCATCCACTGGCGATTCCCGCCAGCCCCAGCCTGAATGCGGTGCGAAAACTGGTCCGCGACGCGGATCTCGTGCTGGTCGCGGGGTCCGAGTTGGGGCCAACCGACTATGACGTTTACGGGACTGGTGCGTTCGAGATCGCCCAACAGCGGCTCATTCGGATTGATATCGACGGGGCGCAACTGGCCCGCCACAACGCCGCGCTGACCCTGCAGGCGGACGTCGCGGCAATTCTGCCAAAACTCGCCCCGCCCCGGCCAGTGGACGGCGGCGCCGAGCGGGCGGCGGCGGTTCGGCTTGAGGCTTTTGCCGAGTTGACCGAGCCCTACAAGGCCGAGGTGCGACTGCTCGAAGCGCTGCGGGATACCGTACCCGGATTGCTCATGGTCGGCGATTCCACGCAAACCATTTACGCGGGAAACCTGTATTACAGCCATGATGTGCCGGGTGGTTGGTTCAATGCCGCGACCGGATACGGCGCGCTTGGATACGCGATGGGTGCCGCGATTGGTGCGGCACTGGCGGCACCGAAACGCCGGGTCGTGTGTCTGATCGGCGATGGCGGCCTGATGTTTCACCCCGGTGAACTGTGCACCGCCGCCGATGAGAACCTCGATGTGACCTTTGTGGTGTTCAACAACCACGGCTACGGCGAAATCGCGCGTGCAATGCTGGATGCGGACGCCGAGGTTCTGGGTTGCACGCCGACCCCGCCGGGGATGGAAGCCGTGGCGCAGTCATCGAACCTGCGCTACGATGTTTGCTCGGAAGCGGAATTGCCAGCGTTGGTGGCCAGCGGCAAAGGCCCACGGCTGATCGAGGTCGAGCGCAAGAAAGTCGCGGACTATCGGTAGCCCGCCCGCCTCAATTGTCTGACCTTGAAACATCATACATTTTCTGGCCGAGACCTGGTCCGTGAGCCTTGCTCAAAATGAAAACCGCCCCGACGATCTGCAACGTCGGGGCGGTTTCTATCGTCTTGAAAACGTGGCGTTTCAGCCCGCTGACGAGGCGTTCTTGGATTTGCTGTCGGTATAGATCAGCAAGGGGCGCGCGCCCGATGTGACGGCTTCTTCGTTGACCACGACCTCTGCGATATTCTCAAGCGCCGGCAGGTCGAACATCGTGTCGAGCAGGATATCTTCCATGATCGACCGCAAACCACGGGCACCCGTCTTGCGACCGATCGCCCGGCGCGCGATGGACCGCAGCGCGTCGTCGGTAAAGGTCAGTTCCGTGCCTTCGATCTCGAACAAACGCTGGTATTGTTTGACCAGGGCGTTCTTGGGCTCGGACAGGATCGTCACCAACGCGTCCTCGTCGAGATCGGTCAAGGTCGCGATCACCGGCAAACGCCCCACGAATTCCGGGATCAACCCGAATTTCAGCAGATCTTCCGGCTCCAACTGGGTCAGGGATTCGCCCACCGTGCGCAGGGATTCATCCTTGATATCGGCGCCAAACCCGATGGCCGTGCCTTTGTTGCGCATCGAGATGATCTTCTCGAGTCCGGCAAATGCACCGCCACAGATGAACAGGATATTGGTCGTATCCACTTGCAGGAATTCCTGCTGCGGATGCTTGCGACCGCCCTGGGGCGGAACCGAGGCAACCGTCCCCTCCATCAGTTTGAGCAAGGCTTGCTGCACACCCTCGCCCGAAACATCGCGGGTGATCGAGGGATTATCGGATTTGCGGGTAATTTTATCGACCTCGTCGATATAGACGATGCCGCGTTGCGCGCGCTCAACGTTGTATTCGGACGATTGCAGCAGCTTGAGGATGATGTTTTCAACGTCTTCGCCCACATAACCGGCTTCGGTCAGCGTGGTGGCATCTGCCATCGTGAACGGCACGTCCAGGATGCGTGCCAGCGTCTGCGCCAACAAGGTCTTGCCGCACCCGGTTGGGCCGATCAGCAAGATGTTGGATTTCGACAGCTCGACTTCGCCGGCTTTCCCCGCTTTGCCCGAGTAGTTCAGACGCTTGTAGTGGTTGTGGACGGCGACCGACAACACGCGCTTTGCACGTTCTTGCCCGATCACATAATCGTCCAGAACTTTACAGATATCTTGCGGGGTCGGGACGCCATCGGCGGATTTGAAGCCGGACCCCTTTGTCTCTTCGCGGATGATGTCCATGCACAATTCGACGCATTCATCACAAATGAACACCGTCGGGCCCGCAATCAGCTTGCGAACTTCGTGCTGGCTTTTGCCACAGAAGGAACAATACAGCGTGTTTTTGCTGTCATTGCCGGAGGAATTGGCCATTCGACACCTCGTGCTCGTGTTCGGTTCGGGCCATCTGACGGGCCTTTGGGGCAAAGGTTAGGCTAGCCTGAGGCCGGGGACAATGCCAAAATCATCCCTCGGCCCCTGAGCCAGTTCACGTTGCCGGGGTTTCTTCCTTGGTGCGGCTTGCGACGATTTCGTCGATCAAACCCCAATCCTTGGCGTCTTCTGCCGTCATGAAGTTGTCACGCTCCAGCGCCGCCTCGACCTTTTTCAGCGTCTGGCCGGTGTGCTTGACATAGATATTGTTCAGCCGGTCCTTGAGTTCCAGGATTTCGCGGGCGTGGATCGAGATATCCGTCGCCTGCCCCTGAAAACCGCCAGACGGCTGGTGAACCATGACGCGGCTGTTGGGCAGCGAGAAGCGCATGCCTTTTTTCGCCCGCCGTCAGCAAGAGCGACCCCATCGACGCCGCCTGACCGATCACCAGGGTCGAAACCTTGGGCTTGATGTATTGCATGGTGTCGTAGATCGACAACCCCGCCGTCACCACGCCACCGGGCGAGTTGATATACATCGAGATCTCTTTCGAGGGGTTCTCCGACTCAAGATGCAGCAATTGCGCAACAATCAGCGTCGACATGCCGTCGTGGACTGGTCCCGTGACAAAGATGATCCGCTCTTTGAGCAGACGCGAGAAAATGTCATAGGCGCGTTCACCCCGGCTGGTCTGTTCAACGACCATCGGGACGAGGTTCATGTATGTTTCAATCGGATCGCGCATCACTCGGGCCTCATTTTTTTACGCGGCTGGTGCCACATTAGGAGTCAAACCTTGCCACAGACTTAGCCCGCCGGTCAGACCCCCGCAAGGGCAGTGCGGGCGTGTTTTTTTTTCTCATCTCACGGTCTTGATCCGGGTCTGCGGTTCAAACTGATCTCTGGCGGCGATGGACATTCGGGATAAACACCTGTTCGATACCGGCCAAGAATCCCGCAGATGCGGGGCGGGGAGGATGAGATGCAGCGCCAACCAACGCCAGATCTGTCACCAGTGGTTTCGGACGAAATTCGCCGCTCGACCTGCTATATGTGTGCCTGTCGCTGCGGAATCAATGTCCACATGAAAGCGGGCCGTGTCGCATATATCGAAGGAAATCGTGATCATCCGGTAAACAAGGGGGTCTTGTGCGCCAAAGGGTCCGCCGGGATCATGCAACACCTGAGCCCGGCCCGATTGCGCGCACCCCTCAAGCGGGTCGGCCCGCGCGGCTCGGGCGCGTTCGAGGAAATTTCCTGGGATGAGGCGTTGGATCTGGCCGTGTCCTGGCTGAAACCCCTGCGCGAGACGGCCCCTGAAAAGTTGGCATTTTTCACGGGCCGTGACCAGTCGCAAAGCCTGACGGGCTGGTGGGCACAGGCCTATGGCACGCCGAATTACGCAGCGCATGGCGGGTTTTGCAGCGTCAACATGGCGGCGGCGGGCATCTATACCATGGGTGGCGCATTCTGGGAATTCGGCCAACCCGACTGGGAGCGCACCAAGCTGTTCATGATTTTCGGCGTCGCCGAGGACCACGACTCCAACCCGATCAAGATGGGCCTCGGCAGGCTGAAAGCGCGCGGCGCCCGGGTCATCGCGGTCAATCCGGTGCGCACCGGATATAACGCGGTGGCGGATGATTGGCTGGGGATCACACCGGGCACGGACGGGTTGTTCATTCTCGCGCTGGTGCATGAATTGTTCAAGGCCGGGAAAATCGACCTCGACTATCTGATCCGCTACACCAACGCTCCGTTTCTGGTGAACGGCGAGGACGGCGCGGATAAAGGTCTGTTCCTGCGCGACGATACCGGCGTGCCGATGGTCCTGGATCGCCGCACCGGCCAGCCCGCGGCATGGAATGCCAAAGGCGTGCAGCCCGACCCCGCCGCCGAGTGGCAGGCGCACAAAACGGTGCTGCGCCTGATGGCCGAGCGCTATCTATCCAACGACCACGCGCCCGAGGCCGTGGCGGACCGCTGCGGCATCTCCGCGGGCAAAATCCGCGCGGTGGCCGCCGAACTGGCGCGCGTGGCCTTTGAAGAACAGATCACCCTCGACCAACCCTGGACCGATTTTCGCGGTCAGCACCACGAGACCATGACCGGCCGCCCCGTCAGCTTTCATGCGATGCGCGGAATTTCGGCGCATTCCAACGGCTTCCAGACCTGCCGCGCGCTGCATATGCTGCAAATCCTGCTGGGTTCCGTCGAGGTGCCCGGCGGCTATCGCTTCAAGCCGCCCTACCCCAAACCGCCCGAGGCACACCCCAAACCTCATGCCAATGTGACCCCCGGCAAACCACTGGACGGCCCGCATCTGGGCTATCCGCAAGGCCCAGAGGATCTGCTGATCAACGCCGACAACACCGCCAAACGCATCGACAAGGCGTTCACCTGGGAGAACCCTCTGTCCGCGCATGGCATGATGCATATGGTCATCTCGAACGCTCATGCCGGCGACCCCTACAAGATCGACACGCTGTTCCTCTATATGGCGAATATGGCGTGGAACTCGTCGATGAACACCAGTGAGGTGATGCGCATGCTCACCGACCGGGATGAAAACGGCGATTATGTGATCCCGCATATCCTCTATTCCGACGCCTATTCGTCGGAAATGGTGGCCTTTGCCGACCTCATCCTGCCCGATACCACCTATCTGGAGCGCCACGATTGCATCAGTCTGCTGGACCGCCCGATTGGTGAGCCCGACAGCATGAACGACGCCATTCGCTGGCCGATGGTGGAACCTGACCGGGATGTGCGCGGCTTTCAATCCGTGCTGCTGGATCTTGGCGCGCGGCTGGGACTGCCGGGCATGGTCAAGGACGATGGCCGCGCGAAATACGCGGATTATGCCGACTATATCGTCAACCATCAGCGCCGCCCCGGCATCGGCCCCTTGGCGGGTTGGCGCGGCGATGGAACCGGATCGGGTCGTGGCGCGCCCAACCCGGCGCAATTGCAGCACTACATCGACAACGGCGGTTTCTACGCGGACCACATTCCCGAGGGCGCGCAATTCTACAAGCCGTGGAACAAGGCGTATCAGGATTGGGCGGTGGCGCGCGGCCTGTTCGACAAAGCCGCGCCCTATGTGTTCAACCTCTATGTCGAGCCGCTGCGCAAATTCCAACTGGCCGCCGAAGGTCATGGCGAGCGCCAACCCCCGGACCACCTGCGCGACCGGATCAAGGCAACCCTCGATCCGCTGCCGCTCTGGTATCCGCCGTTCGAGGAAACCCAAGTTGACCCCGCCGACTACCCGCTTCATGCCCTCACCCAGCGCCCGGCGGCGATGTATCATTCCTGGGGCTCGCAAAACGCCTGGCTGCGCCAGATCCATGGCGTGAATCCGCTGTTCGTCCCGGGCAAGGTCTGGGAGCAGCACAAGTTTTCCGAAGGCGACTGGGCCTACCTGACCTCGGCCAATGGCACGATCAAAGTGCCGGTTGCGCGCATGGATGCCCTGAACGATCACACCGTCTGGACCTGGAATGCACTTGGCAAACGGCGCGGCGCCTGGGCCTTGTCACCCGACGCCCCTGAGGCCGAAAACGGGTTTTTGCTCAATCACTTGATCAGCGAACTTCTGCCCGCCAAAGGCGACGGGCTGCGCTGGAGCAATTCCGATCCCGTCACCGGGCAGGCCGCCTGGTTCGACCTGCGCGTCAGGCTTGAAAAGGCACCACGCGGCGGCCCCTCCGAACCCGCACACGCGGCCCAGGCCTCACCCGTGGGGCTTGGCCCAACCACTGTGGCGCAACAGACAAAGGGATAGATCCATGCGATTTCATCTTGCCCCAAATACTCATGGCAACGCGTCCACCGGCACCGCGCCCGCAGGAAAGGCCCCCGCATGACCGCCCTTCCCGCCACCACCGAGCGCAAGCTGGGGTTGGTCATCGACCTTGACACCTGCGTCGGCTGTCATGCCTGCGTGGTCTCGTGCAAGGGCTGGAACACCGAGAATTATGGCGCGCCCTTGTCGGATATGGACGCCTATGGCGCGAATCCGGTGGGCACCTTCCTGAACCGGGTGCACAGCTACGAGGTTTCCGCGCCTGATGCCCCGCCAATGGTGGTGCATTTCCCAAAATCCTGCCTGCATTGCGAGGATGCGCCCTGCGTCACCGTCTGCCCCACCGGCGCCAGCTATAAACGCACCGAGGATGGGATCGTGCTGGTCAACGAACAGGATTGCATCGGTTGCGGGCTTTGCGCCTGGGCTTGCCCATACGGCGCGCGCGAGATGGACGCCTTGGCGGGGGTGATGAAGAAATGCACCCTCTGCGTGGACCGCATTTACAATGAAAACCTGCCCGAGATCGACCGCGAGCCGGCCTGCGTGCGCACCTGCCCGGCAGGCGCGCGGCATTTTGGCGATTTCTCGGATCCAGACAGTGCCGTGTCGCAGCTGGTCGCCGCGCGGGGTGGCATGGACCTGATGCCAGAACAAGGCACACGTCCGGTCAACAAATACCTGCCACCGCGCGCACGCGACGCCCTGCCCGTGGCCCCGGCCGCAACGCCGGACCCCTCGACCGACGGGCTTTCGGGCTTCCTCGGTTGGATTGACCGCACTTTGTCGAGGTTCTGATGCACCCTGCACCCTCTGTCATCGCTTTCACTGTCCTCTCTGGCCTTGGCTTGGGATTGTTGGCCTTTCTGGGGCTTGGCATGATCCAACCCACGGGCCTTGCCGCGTTCTTGTGGTTCGGTCTGGGCTATGCCTTGACGCTGATCGGCCTCGCCGCCTCGGCGTTTCATCTTGGCCGCCCAGAGCGCGCGCTCAAGGCGTTCTCGCAATGGCGCACCAGTTGGCTTTCGCGCGAGGCGGTGCTGGCGACGGCAGCCTTGCTGTTCATGGCCCCCCATGCGGCGGGGCTGGTGTTCTGGGGGCGGCCCTTGACCGGCTTTGGGGCCATCGGCGGCGTGTTGTGTCTGCAAACCGTGCTGGCAACCGCGATGATCTACACCCAGTTGCGCAGCGTGCCGCGCTGGAACCACTGGACGACACCCGCGGTCTTTCTGCTCGCGGCCCTGACCGGAGGGGCCTTATTGGCCGGAATGGCCTTTCTTGCGCTGATCCTGTTGCCTTGGCTGGCAGTTGCGCTGGCCTGCCATTGGGTGCTGGGCGACCGTCAATTCGCGGCCTCGGGGTCCGACCTTGGCACCGCAACCGGGTTGGGCGCGCGCGGCATGGTGCGTCAACTGGAGCCGCCGCATACCGGGCAGAACTATTTGCTGACGGAAATGGTCTATGTCGTGGCCCGCAAACACGCGCTGAAACTGCGCGTTCTGGCGCTGCTTTTGGCCTGTATCGTGCCCTCTGGCATCTTGTGGATCGCGCCGTTTACCGTGATCAGCACGGCTGCGGCAACGCTGGCGCACCTGATCGGCATGGCGACCGCCCGCTGGTTGTTCTTTGCCGAGGCCGAACATGTCGTCGGCCTCTATTATGGGCGACGCGCCTAGCGGCCCTCGAATTTGGCCGGGCGCTTTTCCAGAAACGCCATCACACCCTCGCGAAAATCGCGGGTCTTGCCCACCTCGCCCTGCAACTGGGCCTCAAGGTCAAGCTGCGCATCAAGGTCATTGGTCATGCTCTTGCGCAGCGCCTTCTTGATCGCGCCATAGGTCAGCGTCGGACCGTTGGCCAGATGCTCGGCCCGGCGGCGCCATTCCGCGGCGAATTGATCATCTGGCACGGACGCCCAGATCAAACCTTGCGCTGCGGCATCATCGGCGGTCAGCTTGTCGGCAAACAGCGATTGCCCCATGGCCCGCGCAAAGCCCACCAGACGCGGCAACCAATAGGTGCCACCGGCGTCGGGGATCAGGCCAATGCGCGCGAAAGCTTGCAGAAACACCGCCGATTGCGCGGCGATCACCACATCCGCCGCCAGCGCAAGGTTCGCCCCCGCGCCCGCTGCCGCGCCATTCACCGCCGCAATCACCGGGATCGGGCAGTCGTAAATCGCACGCAGCATGGGTTCGTATTCCTCGCGCAGCGTGCGCCCGAAATCGAGCTCATTGACCGAGGCCCCATCGCCCAGATCCTGCCCCGAGCAAAACGCCCGCCCCTCGCCGGTCAGTACCAGGACCCGCATGCGCGCGCCAAGGTCGCGCACCGCCGCCGTGATCTCGGCCCGCATCTGCACGTTCAGCGCATTCATCAAGGTCGGGCGGTTCATGACAATCAGGCCAATGCCGTTGTCTTCGGTCACGGTAAGCGTGGTGTAAATCATCGAGACGTCCTTTGATGCAGCGGCCAGAGCGAGGACCGGTTTGGCGACCACCTTAGTGCGCGGCACGCTTTCCCGCCTAGAGACAACCTTGCGTCACTCGTTCAAAATCCGCGCCAAACGGGCTTCTTCGTCGTCGGACAAGGGTTCGGTCGTTGGCCGTCTGCGCCGCAAGGTCAGCGCGGCAATCCCCAAGCCGCTCAACAACAGGATCGGCCCGGCAAGCCAAAGCACCAGATTCGACCCCGAGGTCGTCGGATTCAGCAAGATATACTCGCCAAACCGATCGACCATATACTGCATCGTTTCCTCGTTGGTATCGCCCGCGACGATCCGCTCGCGCACCATCAAACGGATGTCGCGCGCAATCTCGGCGTTGGAATCGTCCACGCTTTCGTTGCGACAGACCACGCAGCGCAGCACCGCGGTGATTTCGCGCGCGCGCGCTTCCTGCACCGGATCCGCCAGAATTTCATCGGGCTGAACCGCGAAGGCAGGAGACGCGAGGAACGCCAGCAGCAGGATCAGTTTGCGCATCATCTCACTCCGCCGGTGTGGCACTTGCGGGTGCTTTGCGCGCCCCCGCCGCGACCCTGAAGCGCCGATCCGTCAACGAGATCAAGCCCCCAAAAGCCATGATGAGGATCCCGCCCCAGAGCCAATTGGCAAAGGGTTTGATATAGGTCCGCAAGGCCCAGCCGCCGCCGTCCTGCGGATCGCCCAAGGCCAGATAGATGTCGCGGGTAAAGCCGTAATCAATCGCCGCCTCGGTGGTGGGCATTCCGGCGGCGGGATAGACGCGCTTTTCGGGCTCGAGTTGCGTCACCAGAACCCCGTCGCGCGTCACATCGACATACCCGGTGGACGAGACATAATTCGGCCCCTGCACGCGGCGCACATCGGTCAGCGTGAAGGTGTAGCCACCGTGCTCGAAGCTCTCACCGATTTGCGCCACGCGAATATCTTCGCTGGCCCAGCCCAGCATTGCCGACACCGCGAAAATCGTGATCCCCAGCCCGCTATGGGCCATCGCCTTGCCCCAGTCGGCGCGCGGCAACCGGATGATGCGACGCAACCGGCTGCCGACACCGCCCCGCACGCCGCGCATCCACAAATCCACCAATGTGCCAAGGATCAGCCAAAGCCCCAGCGACAGGCCCACCGGCGCCAACATCGACCCGCCGGTTTGCAGCACCCAGACCAAAGCCCCGACGGCAATCGCCAACAGCGCCGCGCCCCACAGGTTGCGGATGGATTTGCCGATGCTGCCGCGCTTCCACGGCAGGATCGCGCCAATCGGTAGAACCACGGCCAAGGCCACCATGAACGGCGTGAAAGCCGCATTGAAGAACGGTGCCCCGACCGACAACACCCGGCCAAACGCCAGTTCAGAGACCAAGGGCCACATGGTGCCGACAAACACCACGAAAGATGCCACCGCCAGCAACACATTGTTCAGCACCAGCGCGGATTCGCGACTGACCAGCGCAAACACGCCCTTGGCCTCCAGCGCCGCGCCGCGCATCGCGAACAGGGTCAGCGCCCCGCCGACAAACACCGCAAAGATGATCAGGATGAACACGCCGCGCTCGGGATCGCTGGCAAAAGCATGGACCGAGGTGATCAGCCCCGAGCGCACGATAAACGTGCCCATCAGCGAGAACCCAAAGCCCAGGATCGCCAGCAGGATTGTCCACGCCTTGAGCGATTCGCGCTTTTCCACGACAATCGCCGAGTGCAGCAGCGCCGTGGCAAAGAGCCAGGGCATGAAGCTGGCATTTTCAACCGGATCCCAGAACCAGAACCCGCCCCAGCCCAACTCGTAATAGGCCCACCAGGATCCCAGACCGATACCAATCGTCAGGAATATCCACGCGGCCAGGGTCCAGGGACGCACCCAGCGGCCCCAGGCGGCATCGACCTTGCCCTCGATCAGCGCGGCTACGGCAAAGCTGAATGCCATGCTCAGGCCGACATAGCCGAGGTACAAAAACGGCGGATGGAACGCGAGGCCGGGGTCTTGCAACAAGGGATTCAGATCACGGCCATCGAATGGCGGAAAGGCCGTGCGCAGAAACGGGTTCGACGTGAGAATCAGAAAGGCCAGAAACGCCACACCGATGGAGCCTTGCACGGCCAGGACGCGGGCCTGCAAGGTCGCGGGCAGATTGCCGCCAAACCACGCGGCACAGGCGCCGAAAAGCGCCACAATCAGCACCCAGAGCAGCAACGACCCCTCGTGATTCCCCCAAACGCCTGAAATCTTGTACATCAGCGGTTTGAGCGTGTGCGAGTTGTTCACCACCAGCGCGACCGAGAAATCCGAGGTCACAAAGGCATAGGTCAGCGCGCCGAACGACAGCGCGATGAGCGAAAATTGTATGCTGGCCAAGGGGTTGGCCGCGGCCATCCAGTCAGCCCAGCGCATATGCGCCCCGACAAGGGGCACAATGGTTTGCAAAATGGCCGCACAGAAGGCGAGGATGAGGGCGAAATGTCCGAGTTCTACGATCATGCCGTGGATATATCGCACTGCGCCCGCCGGGCAAAGCCAATACGCATCACACCGCTGCGACCGCTGCGCGCGGGGGCCTGATTGCCCCCACACAATAGTCGGTCAGCTCCGATCTATGTCGGTATCGACGTTCTGGCGACGCCATTCCGCCAGCGCCGGATTCTCAGGGGGGCGCGGCTCGGCCGGCGTCGCGTCCTCCGTCACCCGGCGCGGCGAGACGGGCCGATGCGCGCGCAGATGATGCGTCTCACGGGCGCCAAAATAAAACGCCACGACCGCCCCCAGAAGCCACCACAGAGGCTCTGGCACTTCCGCAAGCCCCCGCATCCGCACGGAAAACCCGGCCGGATCCGCCATCGAATAGATGAACAGACTAAGCGTCCCGATCGCCAGCATCGGGCGCGGCAAACGGTTCAAGCCATTGACGAACGCGTCAAAATAGCCGCCGCGTGCGTTGCGAAACTCCTCGGCGTGTTCGGCCTGCACCGCGGTAAAGGCGTCGTGGCCCAGTTGCAACTGCCGCGTCGCATTGGGGCGTACCGCGTCAATCACCTGGGTTCCGGCGCGGCCCAATTCGGCCAGACCACCCCGCAAGAACAACGCCCGGAAAAACTGTGCGATCAGCCCCATGATGCGGTCCTTTCCCGATGTGCGGCAGCGCTCAGATGATAGCGCGGCGAGATGAAGACCTCGGCCCGCAAAATCCAGCCGCCTTTGCCACCATCACGCCGTTTGGCATAGCGCCGACTTGCCGGGCGGCGGTCGCCCAACCCGTAATAATAATCGCGGCGCGCGATGCCATAGGCATCCGCGATATGATCTGGCGCGGCCAAGGCGGCGGACTGTGCGGCGCGCAGGGTCTGCGGACCAATCGCTCCATCGACGTCGATGTCATAGCCCATGTCGATCAACAGCCGTTGCAGGATGCGCACCGCATTGCCGCCCGCGTTGACATACATGTCGAACACCGAGGGCTGAAGCACCTCGGGCAGCGCCGCGATGCGCGGGCGGTGATAATAATGCTCGACGAAAATCTCGACGGCCTGCGCCCGGGTCATGGCGCGCACGTCGTCGATATCCACCGCGCCATCGCCCGTCAGGTCCAGCCCGAGGCGGCGCATGGTGTGAATGGTGACACCGAAATTCGTGGCGCCGCCGGGGTCGTTGGGGTCGTTGACAAAGCCCCCCTCGCGGTCGACGATTTCTTCGGCGAGGTCCATAACTGTACGCATTCTGCCCTCCAAACACGGAATTTGGGGGCAGAATGGCTCAGGCTTGGTTCAAGTCAGGTATCGCCACCGGACGTTGCGTAAGCGCCATGATAGGCACATTCGGGGTGCTCGGTTTCAGCGGTATTGCCGTCGAGCGAATTCGAGACTTCGCGCGGCATATAGGTCTCGTCGTGTTTGGCCAGAATTTCGCTGGCTTGAAACACACCGTCGACCAGACGCCCGGTCGCGACGGTCCCCTCGTTTTCGCCGAACAGATCCGGCAGGATCCCGCGATAGGTCACCTCTACCGAATGACAGAAATCGGTGACGCGAAAGGCGATCTCCTCGCCCTGTCCGCGCTGCAAGGAGCCCACCTCGACCATGCCGCCAAGGCGAAACACCTCGTTCGCGGTTGGCGGCTCGGCAAGCACCTGACTGGGCGACCGGAAGAAATTGATCCCGTCACGCATGGCGTAGCCGATCAGCCCCGTCGACAGCGCCAGCGCCACCGCCGCAACCACGATGATCTGCACACGGCGCTTCTTTTTCAGGCTTTTCAGTCCGGCCATTTTGCGTCTCCGTTTCTGGCGGCTATGGGAAAACAGGGGCCAGCATCAGCCCCTCGGTCTCGGGCAGGCCCAGCATCAGGTTGGCATTCTGGATCGCCTGCCCGCTGGAGCCCTTGTTGAGGTTGTCCAGCGTGGACACCACCAATGCGCGGCCCGGCTTGCGGTCGCCGACCACGCCGATGTGGCAGAAGTTCGAGCCCATCACATGCCCCATCCCCGGCGCTTCGCCGAAGGGCAGCACGACGATGAACGGCTCCTCGGCATAGCGCGCGGCCAGCGCCGCATGAATCGCCTTGGGGTCGCCCTTGACATTGCACGACGCCAGAATGCCCCGGTTGATCGGCACCAGATGCGGCGTGAAGATGATCTCTACCGGACGTCCCGCCAACAGGCTGAATTCCTGATCAAATTCGCCCAGATGCCGGTGCTTTCCGCCCTGGCTATAGCCCGAGACATCGGTAGAGCGCTCGGCAAACAGCATGTTTTCCTTGAGCGACCGCCCGGCCCCGGAAATCCCGTTTTTCAGGTCGCAGACTATGTCATCAAGGTCGATGAGCGCCGCCTCGATCAATGGGCGCAGCGCGAATTGCACCGTCGCCGCGTTGCACCCCGTCCCCGCCACCAAACGTGCGCCCTTGATCTGCTTACGATAGAACTCGGTCAGGCCGTACACGGCTTCGGGCTGCAATTCGACGGCGGCGTGGTCCAGCCCGTACCATTTTTTATAGGCCGCCGGATCGCGCAGCCGGAAGTCGGCGCCCAGATCGACGACCTTGACCGAGCGCGGCAGATCCTTGACCAGCGCTTGGCTCAGGCCATGCGGCAGCGCGCAAAACACCAACTCGATTTGCGAGAAGTCGATTTCGTCAATCGTGGTCAGTGTCGGCAAATCAAGGTGGCGCAGATGCGGAAACACCGCGCCCATCGCCTGCCCCGCCTTGCGGTCGGCCGACAGCGCAGCAACCCGCAGACGTGGGTGTGTGGCAATGATCCGCACGAGTTCGGCACCGGTATAGCCGCTGGCACCAAGGATTGCGACGTTATGAGTCATGAGGGGTCTCCCTTGGGGAATGACATAAGAAGTCTGGTCTCGCCCGACAACGGGCGTTTTTGCCGCAGCGTACTGCGTCTCGCATGTGGCTCGGAGTCACGCCGCCGCGAACGGAATGCGTCGGCGCATGAACAGAGTGGCTTTGTGCCCCACCGCGACGGGATCGCCTGTCGTCAGATAGGCGCTGGTGTTCCCGCTCCCCAGCATTTCCGGATGCCGCATGAGGTAATCCGCGAGGCTGGCCGCCACGAGTTCGGGCTGCGAGAACACCTCGACCTTGGGGCCAAGCGCCGCGCGGAAGGCCTCTTCCATCAGCGGATAATGCGTGCATCCCAGAACCGCCGCCTCGGGGTTTGGCATCCGCCGATGCAGGGCTTCGACATGGCTGTGCACCAGCGCTTCGGCAAGGATCAGATCACCTTGCTCAATGGCATCGACCACACCGCCACAAGGCTGCGCCTCGACATCGACGCCAATGGCCCGAAACGCCAATTCACGCTGGAAGGCGCGACTGGCCACCGTTGCCGGGGTGGCGAACAGCGCGACGTGTTTGACCGCGACCTCGCGCGGCGGGCTGTTGTCGCCCCATTGCCGCTCGGTGAGTGCCTCGATGAGTGGGACAAACACGCCAAGCACGCGCTTTCCCTCGGGGATCCAGCCATCCTGCATCCGTCTGAGTGCCGCGGCCGAGGCCGTGTTGCAGGCCAGGATGACCAGATCGCAGCCCTCATCGAACAGGCGCTGAACCCCGGCACAGGTCAGGTTATATATGTCATCGGCATCACGAACACCGTAGGGTGTGTTGGCGTTGTCGCCAAAGTAGACAAACGGGACGTCGGGCAGTTTGCGCGTCAGCGCCTCGAGCACCGTCAGCCCACCAAGCCCGGAATCAAAAACGCCAACCGCCATGTTGTGCCTCTATCGCCTGTCCGCAACCTGTTGTGCGTGCGTCCCGTCATACGGTGCGCCGCACAAGAAATCCATGACCTGTTTCGCGGCCGCGGCGCGGGTTATTGCGCCGCCACCCGCGTCGGAACCCCGCCCGCCTCGATCGCGGCCAGGATCTCGGTTCTGCGTTTGGCCGCTTTGGTGGCGTTGGCGTGCTTGACCGGACCAAAACCGCGAATCGACAAGGGAAGCAACGCCAGTTCCTGAATCAAGTCCTGGGTTTGCGGCGTCAGTTTTGGCATGACCGCCTTGAGATCGGCCTCATATTGCTGGATCAAGGCACGCTCCATCTTGCGCTCGGCGCTATACCCGAAGGGGTCAAACGGCGTGCCGCGCAGCCCTTTCATCCGGGCCAGCATTGCAAAGCCGGTCAGCATCCAGGGGCCAAATTTGCGCTTTTGGGGGCGCCCATCCGATCCGGTGCGGGCAATGAGTGGTGGCGCGAGATGGAAATGGACGCCGAGATCACCGTCAAAAGCCTCTTTGGCCTTTTCGACGGTTTGCAAATGCAGCCGTGCCACTTCATATTCGTCCTTGTAGGACAACAGCTTGTGATATCCGCGCGCCACAGACTCGCGCAGCGCTTTATCCGGAATGCCGTCCACCAAAGCCCGGAAACGGCGGGCCAGACGAGCGCCTTGATAGGCCTGCAAATGCGTCTCGCGATAGGCAATCGGATCGACCGGCAGCGTGCTGACCGTGGCGGGCATCAAGAGCGCCGCAGCTTCGGCCGGATGAAGCACGGCCCAGCGCCCGATCTCGAAGGCGCGCAGATTGCCCTCGACCGCAGCTTTGTTGAGCCGGATCGCCCCGCGCAGCGCGTCGCCGGAAACCGGGATCAGACCCATCTGCCACGCGCCGCCCAGCACCATCATGTTGGAGAAAATCGAATCCCCCAACAAAACCCGCGCCAGTTCAGAGGCGTCCAGAATGCTCAACCGATCCCGCAAACGCGCCTCAAGAGCGACGGTCAGCTCGTTGAAAGGCAAGCGGAATTCGGTGTTGCGGGTAAATTCCCCGGTGATCGTTTCGTGGCTGTTGACCACGGCGCCGGTTTGCCCCGTCCGCATCAGGCCAATGGTCTTGGCCCCGGCGGTGACGACCAGATCGCCGCCAATGACTGCATGCGCTTCGCCCACGGCCACGCGCACGGCGCTGATATCTTCGGGTTTGTTGGCGATGCGGCAATGAATATGCACCGCACCCCCTTTTTGGGCGAGGCCCGCCATTTCCATCATGCCAGCGCCTTTGCCGTCGATTTGCGCGGCCTGCGCCAAGACGGCTCCAACGGTGACAACGCCCGTGCCACCAACCCCGGTGATCACGATGTTATGCGTGCCGTTGATCACCGGCAGGGTCGGCTCGGGAAGGTCGGGCAGGTCCAGCGCGCGGGTTGCGGCCTTTTTGGGTTTCGCCCCGGTCACGGTGACAAACGACGGGCAGAACCCCTTGAGACAGCTGAAATCCTTGTTGCAGGACGATTGATCAATCGCCCGCTTGCGGCCCAATTCGGTTTCCACCGGCACGATCGACACGCAGTTCGACTGCACGCCGCAATCGCCACAGCCCTCGCAGACATCGGTGTTGATGAACACGCGCTGATCCGGGTTCGGGAATTGCCCCCGCTTGCGACGGCGGCGCTTTTCGGCGGCGCAGGTCTGCACATACAGGATCGCCGAGACGCCCTTGATCTTGGCGAAGCGGTCTTGCACCGACATCAGATCCGCGCGCTCGAATTTCTCGATCCCTGTGGGCATCCGGGCGAAATCCACGTCTTCCTTGTCATCATAGACCAGCGCGATATTCTTGACCCCCATCGCGTGGATTTCGCGCGCGATCTGGTCAGCGGTCAAACCACCCTCGTTGGCCTGCCCGCCGGTCATCGCCACGGCATCGTTGAACAGGATCTTGTAGGTGATCGTGGTTCCTGCCGCCAAAGCCGCGCGGATCGCTTGCGCGCCCGAGTGGTTATAGGTGCCGTCGCCCAGGTTCTGAAACACATGCGCGCGCTTTGAAAACAAGGATTTGCCGATCCAATTGGCCCCTTCGCCACCCATCTGCGTGAAGCCATCGGTCGCGCGGTCCATCCACTGCACCATATAGTGACAGCCGATCCCGGCATAGGCGCGGCTGCCGTCCGGCACTTTGGTCGAGGTGTTATGCGGGCAGCCCGAACAGAAGAATGGCAGGCGCGCGGCGATTTCGCGGGCGTTGTCACCCCGGCGCGCTTCGTCCAGTCGCGCAAGCCCGGCGCGCAGCGAGTCCGTGTCGTTGCCCTCTTCGATGAAGATTTTGCCCAGCTTCTCGGCGATCATCACCGGGTCGAGCGCATAGCGCGTCGGGAACAGCTCGACCTGACGGCCGTTTTTCCAGGTGTCGCCCTTGTGCCAACCGTAAACGCGGCGGCCTCGGCGATCATCAAAGATCGCCTCTTTGACCTGCACCTCGATCAGTTTGCGCTTTTCCTCAACGACAATGACCAGATCCAACCCTTCGGCCCATTCATGGAAGCTCTCCATATCCAGCGGCCAGGTCTGCCCGACCTTGTAGGTGGTGATGCCCAGACGCTCGGCCTCGGCCTCGTCTATGCCCAGCAGCCCCAGAGCATGCACCAGATCCAGCCAGTTCTTGCCCGCCGCAACCAGCCCGATCTTGGCCCCTGCCTGTCCCCACATCCGCTTGTCCATGCGGTTGGCACGCGAAAACGCCTCGGCAGCGAAGCGTTTGAAGTCGATCATCCGGGCTTCCTGCGCAACCGGGCTGTCACCGAGCCGAATGTTCAGACCGCCCTCGGGCATTTTGAACTCTGGTGTGACAAACTGCAGGCGATGCGGGTTGCCATCGACGACGGCCGTGGCCTCGACCGTGTCCTTCATCGTTTTCAGCCCCACCCAGAGCCCCGAAAACCGGCTGAGCGCATAGGCGTAATGACCATAATCAAGGATTTCCTGCACGCCCCCGGCGACACGACCGGCATATAGGCGTCGATCATCGCCCAATCGGACTGGTGCAACACGGTGGAGGATTCGCCCGTGTGATCATCGCCCATCGCCATGATGACGCCGCCATGCACGCTGGAGCCCGCCATATTGGCGTGTCGCATCACGTCGCCGGTGCGGTCAACGCCGGGCCCTTTGCCGTACCACAGCGCAAAAACCCCGTCATAGGCGCCGTCACCACGCAGTTCCGCCTGTTGCGAACCCCAGATCGCGGTCGCGGCAAGATCTTCGTTCAGACCCGGTTGAAACTTTACATGGGCCGCGTCCAGAAACGGTTTCGAGCGCTGCATTTGCAGGTCGACCGCGCCCAGCGGAGAGCCGCGATACCCGGTGACGTAACCCGCCGTATTCAACCCATTCGCCCGGTCCCGCGCAGATTGTTGCAGCATCAGCCGCACCAATGCCTGCGTACCGTTGAGCAGGATCGGCGTTTTCTCCAGATCGAACCGATCGTTCAGGGAAATGGACTGGTTGGTCATCGGACTCTCCTGCTGGCATGGCGCGGAACGGGGTTTTGAACGCCATATAGGTCACAAACACTGCCCTATAAGCGGCGTTGACGCAATCTTTTCTTTTCTGACGTCCACTTCTGCCTTATGAGCAGAGGCGACGAGACCTCATCAGGCTACAGGGTAACAGATAAATCCGCTATGGATTGGGACAAGCTTAGAATTTTTCACGCTGTCGCCGACGCGGGCAGCCTGACCCATGCTGGCGACGTGCTCAGCCTGAGCCAATCTGCTGTCAGCCGTCAAATTCGCGGGTTGGAGGAAAGCCTCGGAACCACTTTGTTCCACCGTCATGCGCGCGGTCTGATCCTGACCGAGCAAGGCGAGTTGTTGTTTGACGCGACACGCACGATGTCCAAGCAACTCGAAACCGCTGCCGCCCGCATTCGCGACAGTGAAGAAGAAGTCTATGGCGAGCTGCGGGTCACCACGACAACCGGGTTCGGAACGCTCTGGCTGGCCCCGCGCTTGCCCGCCCTGTATGAACGTTATCCAGATCTGAAAATTGATCTGATGCTTGAAGAGCGCGTTTTGGACCTTCCGATGCGAGAGGCCGACCTGGCCATCCGCATGAAGGAACCCAGCCAGGCCGATCTGATCCGCAAACGCCTGATGAGCGTGCGGATGCGGCTCTATGCGTCGCCCGCATATCTGGAGCAAAACGGCACCCCGCTTACGTTGCCCGATATGGCCAGATTTCGACTGGTCAGCCAGAATGCCAACGCGCCGCAGGTGTCGGCGGGTGCCGCGCTGGTTCGCGAACTCAACACCTACGCGATCAGTTCGACCTTCACGGTCAACAATTATTTCGGCGTCCTCCAAGGCGTTCTGAACAATCTTGGCATCGGGTTGCTGCCGGATTACCTGACCGAGGATTTTCCAAGCCTCGTCCGGGTTCTGCCAGATGTCGAAAGCGCAGAGGTCCCCGTTTTCCTCGCCTATCCGGAAGAACTTCGCCATTCCAAGCGGATCACGGCCTTCCGGGATTTCGTTCTTGAGGGAATCATCGCCTATCGTCGCAACCGAAGCGCGACCAATACCTGACGGGACATTCCGCGCGCCCGGTTTCAGCAGTGAGGCATGCATGCAACGCATTGCGGTTATGATGCACATGCAGCGAAGAAAATCTTGATCCAAAGCCACGAATGGACTATCTCTGAACGCAAGATACACAGCTTTTGCTTGTATCTTTACCTCCCTGTTGGACTTCGGCCGAGCAACTGCTCGGCCTTTTTTTTGGCATTTCCGCATGAAAGCGGATGCGCGCGATTTACGCCAACCTGCAGCGCCCATATAACTGTATCAAATTTCCAAGCTCAACTCAGAGGGTTCCATGGCTGACGAGGCAACGATCAACGCATTGCGCGAGGCGACCATGGCAAAACTCGTCGCGTTTCGGGAAGCGTTAAAGGCCTATAAACGGGCGGCAAAACAACCGCCTATGTTCCTGCACGAAAAAAAACCCGTTAAAATGCGCGATGACGCGCTGGAAAACTGCCGTGTGTTTTCTGACCGTTTCCAGATGATGCGGGCCATGGCAACGGGTGACGTGGGGGCCGAAGTCGGCGTTCAGCGTGGTGATTTCTCGCGGTTCCTTCTCGATGAATTTTCGCTCAAGACACTGCATTTGCTGGATATGTCGATCCCGCAGATTCGCCCCGACGTCCGATCCGACCCCCGTGTCAGCCTGCACGGCGGCGATTCCTCGACGAACTTGAAGAAAATCGCGCCAGGTTCGCTGGATTGGGCCTATATCGACGGCGACCATTCATACATTGGCGCGATGAAGGATAGCCGCGCCGCCAAGGTTGCGGTCAAACCGGGCGGCGTCTTGTTCTTCAACGATTACACCATGTGGTCCCCCGGCGAGGCAATTCCGTATGGTGTGGTCGCCGTGGTCAACGAAATGGTCAACGAAGGCCATGACATGATCGCAATCGCGCTGTCGCCAACCGGCTATTTCGACGTCGCACTCCGGCGTTGAGGCCGCGCGTCGCGTCGACACCGCCGTGGAAAAATATCCGGCGCCGACGTTGGCTGGGGGGAAATCCCCGTCATCTTGCCATGTCCCCTTTTCCTTGGGGTCGGGTTGCCTTATGACGCTGCCAACGTTCCAGCGTCCGGGAAAGCCGTCATGACCGAACCCACCGTCACCCCCGAACTGATCGCCGCGCATGGGCTCAAGCCCGATGAATACGCGCGCATCCTCGAGATCATCGGCCGTGCGCCCAATTTCACCGAGTTGGGCATTTTTTCCGCCATGTGGAATGAGCATTGCTCGTACAAGTCGTCCAAGAAATGGCTGCGCACCCTGCCGACCACCGGCCCGCAGGTGATCTGCGGCCCCGGTGAAAATGCCGGCGTGGTGGATATTGGCGATGGTCAGGCCTTGATCTTCAAGATGGAGAGCCACAACCACCCCAGTTATATCGAGCCGCATCAAGGCGCTGCGACCGGCGTGGGCGGCATTCTGCGCGACGTGTTCACGATGGGCGCCCGCCCGATTGCCGCGATGAACGCCCTGAGCTTTGGTGAACCCGGCCACCCCAAGACCCCACATCTGGTCAAGGGCGTGGTCGAGGGGATCGGCAGCTATGGCAACTGTTTCGGCGTGCCCAATGTCGGTGGCGAGGTGCGGTTCCATGCGGCCTATAACGGCAACTGTCTGGTCAACGCCTTCGCGGCGGGCCTCGCGGATGCGGACAAGATTTTCTACTCGACAGCGTCAGGGATCGGCATGCCGGTTGTTTATCTCGGCGCGAAAACCGGGCGTGACGGGGTTGGCGGCGCGACGATGGCCTCGGCCGAGTTCGATGACACCATCGAGGAAAAGCGCCCCACCGTGCAGGTTGGTGACCCGTTCACCGAAAAGCGCCTGATGGAGGCCACGCTGGAATTGATGCAGACCGGCGCGGTGATTTCCATTCAGGACATGGGCGCGGCGGGCCTGACCTGCTCGGCGGTCGAAATGGGCGACAAGGGGGGTCTGGGCATCAAGCTGCAACTGAACGACGTGCCGCAGCGCGAAACCAACATGACCGCCTATGAGATGATGCTGTCGGAATCGCAAGAGCGCATGTTGATGGTCTTGCACCCGGAAAAAGAGGCCGAGGCCCGCGCCGTGTTCGAGAAATGGGACCTCGATTTTGCGATTGTTGGCGAAACCATCGCCGAAGACCGGTTCCTGATTCTGCATGGCAATGAGGTCAAAGCCGACCTGCCACTGTCAAAACTATCCTCGGAAGCACCAGAATACGACCGCCCGTGGGTGCCGACACCCGCCGCCGAGGCAATGGGCGACGTGCCCCACATTGACCCGATTGACGGGCTGAAAGGCCTGATCTCCAGCCCCAATTACGCGCACAAGGCCTGGGTCTGGGAGCAATACGATCATATGGTCATGGCGGACACGGTGCGCGCGCCGGGTCTGGGCGCGGGCATTGTGCGGGTGCACGGCACGCCCAAAGCCATTGCCTTTACCAGCGACGTGACGCCGCGCTATGTCAAGGCGAACCCCGTCGAGGGCGGCAAACAAGCCGTTGCCGAAGCCTATCGCAACCTGACCGCCGTAGGCGCAACGCCTTTGGCAACCACCGACAACCTGAATTTCGGCAACCCTGAAAAGCCTGAAATCATGGGCCAATTGGTCGGCGCGATTCAAGGCATCGGCGAGGCCTGCGCCGCGCTGGACATGCCCATCGTGTCGGGCAACGTGAGCCTGTACAATGAGACCGACGGCGTCGGCATTCTGCCAACCCCGACCATCGGCGCAGTGGGTCTGCTCCAGTCGCTTGATGAGATGATTGCCGGGCAACCCGCCGAGGGCGACTATGCGCTCTTGATCGGCAAAACTCAGGGTCATTTGGGCCAATCCGCCCTGCTCGCCGAAGTCTTCAACCGGGCGGATGGCGACGCCCCCGTTGTTGACCTTGTCGAAGAGCGGCGCAACGGCGAGTTTCTGCGCGCCAATCGACACCTGATCAACGCCGCAACGGATCTATCGGATGGCGGCCTGGCCTTGGCGGCGTTTGAAATGGCCGAAGCGGCGGGCCTTGGCCTGACCCTCGAGTCCGATGACACCCCGACCCTGTTCGGCGAGGATCAGGCGCGCTATCTCGTGGCCAGTGGTTTCGACGCCGCCGAAGCCCTGATGGTCGCAGCCTCTGGTGCCGGGGTCCTAATTCAGAGCGTCGGGCGATTTGGCGGGAACACCGTGTCGATGGGGGCGAGCAGCGCGGCACTGTCCGACTTGTCGGCGCTCTATCGGACGTCCTTTGCCGCAGCGATTGAGTGATTTTTACGGTCGTCTGAGGGTACAGCGGCCGTATAAATCAAGCCCGGACGCATAGACGACATGGTTCAGATCCCTTCTTTTGTGGCGAATTGTTCCGACTGCGTGGCGCTGTGTTGCATGGCGCTCGCGTTTGATGCGGGCGAGGACTTCGCGGCAGACAAGCCCGCTTGCGCCGCCTGCCCCAAGCTGGATGGGGCATTTTCGTGCACCATCCATGAAACATTGGATGCCGCGGGCTATTCGGGCTGCCGCAAGTTTTCCTGCCTCGGCGCCGGGCAACGCGTGACGCACGACGTGTTTGCCGGGCAGAACTGGCGCGATCAACCGGCTTTGATGGTGCCAATGGCCGAGGCCTTGGCGGCTCTGCGACGAATTCATCAGGACCTTGAATTGCTGGTCACCGCGCGCACCTTGCCGCTGCCCGCCGCCGCCGCCGCCCAATGCGAGGCGCTGATCGAAGAACACGCGCCCGACACCGGCTGGACACGCGACTCGCTGGCCGCCATCGACGCATCAGACCTGAAAAGCCGCACCGCGGGCTTTATCCGCAGCCTGCGCGCTTATGTCTAACGCACCAACACTTGCACGCAGCCCCCACGAGATTTACATCTGTCTGAACGCATAACGGAGACGGCGCATGGCTATCACACTTCTGGACCTCGAAACGCTGTTGCGGACCTCCTTTCCGAACGGAAAGGTGACGGTCACCGATCTGGCGGGTGACGGCAACCATTATGCCGCCGAAATCATTGACGAAAGCTTTCGCGGCAAGAACCGTGTGCAGCAACAGCGTGACGTGTATGCGGCGCTAAAAGGCAAGATGGACGGCGCAAATGGCGAGCTGCACGCGCTGGCGCTGACGACAAAAGCACCAGACTGAGCACGGGCCGACGATTTTCTTGGATTTCGAGACTTGGCGCAACGCAAGGCGCGACTATTTGGACAAAGAAGAAACGCGTGATTGGGGCGCCCCTTGATCGCAGGATTTCCAGAGTTGCGCGGACCCGCACTCTGAGAGCAAAGGACAAAACGGATGACTGACGCAAAAGACACCATTGAAACGACCGTGAAATCCAACGATGTCGTGCTGTTCATGAAGGGCACCAAAACCACGCCTCAATGCGGGTTTTCCAGCCGCGTGGCCGGGGTGCTGAATTTCATGGGCGTGGAATACGCCGACGTGAACGTGCTAGCCGACGAAGGCGTGCGTCAGGGAATCAAGGAATATTCGGATTGGCCCACGATCCCGCAGCTTTATGTCAAAGGCGAATTTGTCGGCGGCTGCGACATCATCACCGAGATGACGCTGTCGGGCGAATTGGACCAGTTGTTCGAGGCAAAAGGCGTGGCCTATGACAAGGACGCCGCCGAGAAAATCCGCGAAGCCAACGCCTGATCTGAACATCTGGCGGCGCGCGCGCGAGCCGCGCCGACCGCAGAACAAGACCGACGCAGGCCCCCTGCGTCGGTTTTTTTTGGATGTCTCGCCAATCTCGGTGTAGTGTTGGGGCACATACTCTTGTCCCGATGCGGATATCCTCATGGATTTGCCCCTCGCCAATGCACTGGGCCTCGCGATTTTCATCGCGCTTGCCGGGATACTCGGCGGTACCGCCTTTGTCATGGTCCGACGGGATCGTCGCGCCAAAGCCATGCTGCGCCGCTTTGCCCTGGAACGCGGGCTGGAATACACGGAAACCGGGCGGCACGGCAGCCAGGCGGCACGGTCCATGCTGCGCGATGACGACTCGGGGCTGCAAATCGTCATCACCCAACCGCTGACGCGCAAGTCTGGCAGCAGCACAGTGACCAAGGGCGGCTCAACGCAGTTGAGCCTGCCCGATCCACGGCTCGACGGGGGGCTGGCGATCTATTCCACGCGCGCGGCCTCGGGCGTTGCCGCGGCGGCGTCCGGGCTGCTGGGCATGTTCGACAACGCGCTGTCGCGCCGGGTGTTGTCGCATCTGATTGGGGATGAGATCGGAGCGCATCTGGGCGCGTTGCAGGCCTTTGAGCCGCAGGACGGCAGCATGGTGACGATCATGGCCAGCGTGGACCCGACCCGACATTTCGACACCGCCGCGATTGCCGAGGCGATTCACACCCTGCCAAAACCGCGCCACCGGTCTGGAATGGCGCCGATGATCCTGATTGGCAACCAAGGCACAAAGATCAGGCTGGGCGAGCCCGAGATGGACCCCGGCCGACTGGCCACCCTCATCGACACCGCACGCACCTTGCAATCACAGCTTCGCTGAACGGATCGCCCGTCAGGCACTGGTTTCGATCTGATCGGCCAAAGCCTCGGCCCGCGCCGCCAATTCCGACAGTTTTTCAATCGCGGCAGCCGGGACAGCGGCCACCTCGACCCGTTCCCGCGGAGTCGCGCGCACCCGGTCCAATTCGGCCCGCGCCGCGACCAGTTCTTCCTCGAGCAGCCGCACCCGGTCTTCGGCCCCTGCTGTCTTGTCGGCCAGCATCAAGCCGGACATCAGCAACATGCGCGCCTCGGGCAAGCGGCCGATCTGGTCGATCAACGTGCGCGCTTCGGCGTCCAACATGCGGGCTGCGGCTTGCAGATATTGCTCCTCGCCGGCCTGACAGGCGACCTCGAAGGTCTTGCCACCAATTTCGATTGTTTCCTCGGGCATCCGCGCCTCCTGTTTATCGCGCTTCAGCCGCAAGCAGCGGCTTCAATTCGGCCAGGATCTCTTCCATCTCGGCCATTTCCGCCCGGCGTTCGGCCTGCAAGGCCTCCAACTCGGCCGAGATCGACTTGTTGATCAAGGTCGCATCCGGGAATTCCTCGATCTGTGCCTCGCGCAGCGCGGTGTTCGACCCCATCAGCTTGGCATTCGCTTTCTTGAGACGCAACATCTCAAGGCTTTGCAAATCAAGCTGCTCGGTCAGCCGCGCCAAACGCCGCTCCAGCTGCGCAATCGTGGTTTCCTGACGCTGCTTGACCTGATGCACCCGCTCACTGAGCTGGGCATTCGCCGCCCGCTCTTTTTCCAGCGCCTCACGCAGACTGGCTATGGTTGCTGTCTGTTCTGGATCAGGGCCGATTTCGGGCCGCGCGCCCAGACCGAACACGGACCCGCGCGCAGGCTTGGCCGAGGCTGCACCTTTCTCCAAACGTCGGGCGATCCGATCAAGGGCATCCGAAAGCCGGCGTTCTACCGGGGCTAGGTCGCTCATCCATCTCTCCTCACGCGTGCCCGCAGTCGCGACGCGAATCATTGCACGCCTGCCTGGCGGGTCATTTTGACGCTAGAATAGGCGGAAAACGCAGGCTTTCCAACCGATCCTCGCGCGGCAAGCTTGAACTCGGTCACCAGCCTGTTATGACGCCTCGAAACCTCCTTTAACGAAGGATCGCTGCCATGGATATCGCCACTCTTCGCGCCCAACACCCAGAGCATTGGCGTTTGGCTTGCGCCATCCGCGTATTAACGCTCGATGCGGTTGCGGCCGCCAATTCCGGCCACTCTGGGATGCCGATGGGCATGGCCGATGTCGCCACGGTTTTGTTCCAGAACCACCTGAAGTTTGACGCCTCTGCGCCAGACTGGGAGGATCGCGACCGCTTCATCCTGTCGGCGGGCCACGGCTCGATGTTGATCTACGCGCTGCTGCATCTGACCGGCTATGCCGACATGACGCTGGAGCAGGTCAAGAACTTCCGCCAATGGGGCGCGATCACCGCCGGCCACCCGGAATATGGCCACGCGACAGGCGTCGAAACCACCACCGGCCCGCTGGGTCAGGGTATCGCCAATGCGGTCGGCTTTGCCATCGCCGAAGAACATCTGCGCGCCCGCTGGGGTGCCAAGATCCAGAACCACCACACCTATGTCATCGCCGGCGACGGCTGTCTGATGGAGGGTGTGAGCCAAGAGGCCATCGGCATTGCGGGTCGGCACAAACTGTCCAAGCTGATCGTGCTCTGGGATGACAACGGCATCACCATCGACGGCACCGTGGCCCTGTCGGACATCACCGACCAGCGCGCCCGTTTTGCCGCCTCGGGCTGGGATGTGTTCGACTGCGACGGCCACGATCCGGTGGATATCGACCGCGCGATCACCGCCGCCAAAGCCAGCCCACGCCCGGCAATGATCGCCTGCAAGACGCATATCGCGCTGGGGTCCTCGGCACAGGATACCTCCAAGGGTCACGGCGCCCTGACCGACGCGAAACTGATCGCCGACACCCGCGCCGCCTATGGTTGGGACCATGGCCCCTTCGAGATTCCCGCCGACATCAAGTCGGCCTGGGAGGCCATCGGCGCACGCGGTGCGACGGAACGCGCCGCCTGGGGGGCACGTCTGACGGCCCTCTCTGCCACCAAACAGGCCGAATTCGCCCGCATCTTCGCCCGCGAGTTGCCCGCCCGCTTGCCGGCGGCAATCCGCAAGGTCAAGAAAGACGCCATCGACAGCCCCAAGAAAATGGCCACCCGCGCCGCCTCGGAACTGGTGCTCAAGGCGATCAACCCGATCGTCACCGACACGATGGGCGGCTCGGCCGACCTGACCGGCTCGAACAACACCAAGACCGCCGATATGGGCGTATTCGACATCGACAACCGTGGCGGGCGCTATGTCTACTGGGGTATCCGCGAGCACGGCATGTCCTCGGCGATGAACGGCATGGCGCTGCACGGCGGCATCCGCCCCTATAGCGGCACGTTCATGGCCTTCACCGACTACGCGCGCCCGGCGATGCGCCTGAGCGCGCTGATGGGAATCCCGGTCACCTATGTGATGACCCACGATTCCATTGGCCTGGGCGAAGACGGCCCGACCCACCAACCCGTCGAGCATCTGGCGATCTCCCGCGCCACCCCCAACACCTTGGTGTTCCGCCCTGCCGATCTGGTCGAAACCGCCGAAGCCTGGGAATTGGCATTAAGCCAGAAATCCACCCCCTCGGTGCTGTCCTTGAGCCGTCAAAACCTGACCCCGGCGCGCAGCGCGCACACCGCCAAGAACCTGACGGCGCAGGGCGGATACGTGCTGGCCGACTCCGAGGGCAAGCGCCAGGTGATCCTGATCGCCACCGGCTCCGAGGTCGAGATCGCGCTACAAGCCCGTGAGGCCCTGCAGGCCGAGGGCATTGGCACACGCGTTGTCTCCATGCCTTGCATGGAACTGTTCGCCGATCAGCCAGAAAGCTATCGCAAGCGCGTTCTGCCCGCAGGTCCGGCGCGCATCGGCATCGAGGCCGGCGTCCGGGCCGGTGGCTGGGATCGCTGGCTGCTGGGCGAACGGGCGCGCAAGTCGGATTTCGTCGGCATGACCGGGTTCGGCGCATCAGCCCCGGCAGAACGGCTGTATCAGGAATTCGGAATCACCGCCGACGCCATCGTCAACAAAGTCAAAGCGTTGCTTTGACCAGACAGAAAACGCCGCCCCATCCCCGGGCGGCGTTTTCACCAGTGTTGCCCCATCATCTTGCCAAAAATACTCACGGCGAGCACGGTTGCGCACGCGCACATCCGTCAAATCAACGCGCAATGTGGGCGAAGGCCCACCGACGCGATGGGGCTCGATGCCCCTGAGCGTCGGCCTTGCCAAAGGTTGCACCGCCTGACCATCCGGTGTCGTCGCTTACAAAAAGTTACGGTCGTCCAGCGCCTTGGCGATCTCGGCACGAACCAGTTTTCGCACTTGCTGCGTCACACGCTCGCCCAGCTGACCATGCAGCTCCTCGCGTACGATTTGTGCGACCAAGGCGCGCAACATCTCTTCATCCAGAATCGAGTCGTGTTCTGAAACCGCGTCGCCGGTCTCACGCGCATCCGCCTCACGCGCCTCAGAACCATCATCGAAATCTCGCGCCAACGCGGGTGCGTCAACGGCTGCGAAGGCGTCCTCTGGCTGCGTTTCACCGTCACTATCAGCTGCCTTCGCGTGCAATTCGGCTCCGATCCCGGGGGCACCCTCTGTAGCCCCGGTGTCAGGCGTCGCGATCTCGGTCGAGGTTGCAACATCCGCATCTTTTTCCGTTGCGGCACTGCGATGCACAAAGTTCAGACGACCGTAAAGGTCGGTCACATTTGAGGAGACCGGAGCATCCCCGGGGCTGGCTTCGGCCTCCCATGTCTCGCCGCTGGCGGATACGGCGGCTTCCAACTCTGCGATTGTCGCTTCGAGCTTGCCGAAATCAGGTTCCGGAAGCGACAAGTTAGGCGGGTTTTCCCCTGACCCCTCATCGCCATCACCCGGAGAGCGGGCCGCATCCTGCGCGATACCGGGGGCTTGCGTGCTTACATGCGCGGGTGTGGCAACGGCTGTCGCAACCGACGCGACGCCCACTCGCAATTCTTCGGTAAGGATCAAACGACCTGCATCCGTCGGACGCGCACCGTCCTGCGCAACCAAGCGCCGAATGGACGTCAGAACGTCCTCAATCTCTCGATTGGTCATTGCCTCAGCCATTTTTCACCCTTGCCCGTTTGAACCCCAAGACTAACCCGGGACGGGGTTTCAGACAACTGTCGATCCGAATCAATTGTCTTATGGCTGCTGATGCCGCCCGAGGATGCGGTCCAACATGCTGCCTTGTTCCGACGGCGCGCGGTCAGACCGACGCGAATTGGGCCCGGACGCATAGGCTTCCACGTCATAGGTGGGAATCCCCAACCCCAGCGCCCCAACCGTCATCTGTCCCATAGTGTTGAGCAAGGCATAGGCGGCGGTTTGCACGCCTGCAGATGCAAGAACCCGCGACGAGCGGGCGTCGAGCAATTCCTGTTCCGCGTTCAACAGATCCAAGGTCGTGCGGGAACCGAGTTCAACCTCGGCACGCACCGCCTCATAGGCAGAGAGCGAGGCCTGGATCTGCAAGTCACCCGACGCCAACCGCGCCCGCGCCACTTGCAGCAACGCCCAGTTCGACGCGACCGCTTGCTGCACCACAGCCACCGTCTGATGCAAGGCCGCGCGCTGCGCTTGCCCCTGCGCCACGCGCTGACGCTCCACCGAGTTCAACCGCCCCCCGGTGTAAAGTGGCACAGCGTAGCGCATCGACGCGGTGATATCGCTCGTGCTGCTGCGCCCGAGCGACGTATCACTCTCGGCGATCTCGCCTGTGAGACTGCCCGTAACAGTGCCATACCGCTGCCGCCCGGCGATTTCCGACAGGATATCCGCTGCGGCCACCTGATGTTGCGCCTGGGTGATCGCCGGGTGATGGCGGCGCGCAATCTCTTGCGCTGCGGCCAGAGAGCCGGGCAGACGTGGCAAGCGTGGCGGCTGCGACAAACCGCTCGGGTAGCGGCCGACCGCCAGATTGTACGACTCGCGGGCGACCGCCACATTGCCTTCGGCCGCGGCAAGCGCCGACCGGGCGGCGGCCAGACGTGCCTCGGCGATGGCGACATCGGTACGAGTTGAATCGCCCAGTTCAAAACGTTCCTGCGCCGAGCGCAATTGCTCACTGATGACCGAGACACTGTTGCGTTGCAGATCGACGCTTTGCAACTCGCTGAACAGATTCAGATAGGCCTGCGCCGCATCGAACAGCACGTTTTGTTCCACCACAATCAGGCCGGCCCGGGCGGACAACACCTGTTCGCGTGTGAGGTCGATTGCCAGACGGCCGCGGCCAAAATCATACAGCGTGGCACTGGCGACAAGTTGAAAACTCAGGCGCATCGACGGCGCATTGTCACTGTTTGCCAAGGCGGTGGTGATGAAATCGACGACGGGACCGATTGCCGCGATGGCTTGCTGAGTGTCTTCATCCGAGGCCCGCAAGAGCGCGCGGTTTTGCTCCAGCAGGTTCGAATTGCGATAGGCAGATGCCAAGGCATCGGCCAATGTGTCGGCGTGGAGCGGCATCGCCGCCAGTCCGCTCAGGGCAAATCCTAAAACTGCGGACCGAATCCGAAACAGAACGCTCATTGCGCCCTCCAATGCTAGTCGTGGCAAACACCCCCCTCGGGGTCCTGCCCTGTCTACCGCCCGGACGTGGACGACATGTCTCTCACAGCGCGAAGCTGCGCTCGGCGAGGAAACCGTCCAGAGGCGGCGCCCACGCGTTAAAAATATCGCGCCAGCGGATAACGCCAGCGTGCTTATAGCCTAAACGCACGGTGCCCAGAGTTCCGTCGAGAAAAATGGCACAAACCTGTCCGCCATCTTTCAACTGATCACTGAGCGATTGTGGAAACACCTCGATGCCGCCCTGAATGATGATCGCATCATACGGTCCATGTGCGGCAGCCCCATCAACGGCCGGGCCGCGCTCCAGGGCAATGTTGTTGATGCCCTGCGCCTCAAATGCAGCTTCTGCATCATCCGCCATGTCCGAATCAGGCTCAACGGCAACGACGGCTTCTGCCAATTGCGAGATCACCGCACTGGAATAGCCAGTGCCGGGCGCAATATCGAGGACCATCTGGTCTGGCTTGATGTCCAGCGCATCCAGCATTTTCGCCAGGAACCGTGGGTCCAGCAGCACGCGCCCACTGCCCAAAACGAGGTTTTCGCCGATATATGCGGCCTCTGCCAAGGCATCAGGCACAAAACGCTCACGCGGGATGGTCAGCATGGCTTTGATAATCGGCAGCTTTGTTACATCCGAAGGGCGCACCTGGGTATCGACCATGGTCGTCCGGCGGGTGGCAAAATCAGGCATCGGCTAGCTCCGTCTGGATTGGTCGCTCTCTCTTGCCACAGGCGCAGGTACCATTGCAATGGCACCGACGCGTCTGACCGAGAACCAGGTTGATTGCGGGCCATTCGGCCACGCTGCGGGTCGCGGTTCGCGGGTCAATCCGCCTTGGGTACGAGAAGACCGCGTTGAACTGCCGGGCGGGCCAAGAAACGGTCAAGCCAGCCCGGAACATTGCTGAGGTCATCCCAGCCCACAAGGTCTTGTGCCGCATAATGGGTCAGGACCGTCCTAACCCAAGGCGCAATTGCAATATCGGCAATCGAGAACTCGCCGGTGACCCAATCGCGCCCCTCCAGTTGCCCGTCCAGAACGGTCAACAACCGGGCAGTCTCGGCGCGGTAGCGCTCGAACGGGCGTTTGTCTTCGATGTCCTTGCCGGCAAACGTATGGAAATATCCCAACTGGCCAAACATCGGGCCGACGCCGCCCATCTGCCACATGAGCCACTGAAGCGTCAGCAAGCGATCCACCGGGTCCGCGGGAATCAGGCGTCCGGCTTTCTCGGCCAGATAGATCAGAATCGCACCGCTTTCAAACAACGCGAGCGGCTTGCCTCCCGGGCCATTGGGGTCGAGGATCGCTGGGATCTTGTTGTTCGGATTGAGCGCCAGAAACTCTGGTGTGAACTGATCACCCTCGGCGAAACTGAGTCGATGCGCCTCGTATGGTATCGCCAGCTCTTCCAAGGCAATCCCCACCTTGACCCCGTTCGGGGTGGGCAACGAGTATAGTTGCAACACGTCAGGATTTTGCGCAGGCCAGCGGCGGGAAACGGGGTGTTCAGACAATGGCGACATGGCGTATCCAGACCAGTAAAGATGAAAAATAAACCTTGATTTTCCCTGTATCCACAGGGCTTATCGGGGATACAATCAGCTTCGGGTGCGGTCTTCAAGGTGGGAATGACCGGGTACCCTGCGACAACAACGCCATCGTTACAAAAGGGGAATTGTGACATGATCAAAGAATTCCGGGACTTCATCGCGCGCGGCAATGTCATGGACATGGCCGTCGGGATCATCATCGGCGCGGCGTTTACCGCGATTGTCAGTTCCCTGGTGGCTGACCTGATCAACCCGATCATCGGCCTGTTTACGGGTGGCCTGGACTTCACGAACAACTACTTTGTTCTGTCGGGCGAGGTCGCGGCGGGCGCAAGCCTTGAGGCTGCCCGGGAAGCCGGGGCGGCGGTGTTTGCCTATGGGTCGTTCCTCATGGCCGTGATCAACTTTTTGATCATCGCCTGGGTCGTATTCATGCTGGTCAAGTCGGTGAACAAGGTCAAGGACGCCGCGATGCGCGAACAAGAGGCCGCACCTGAGGCCCCTGCCGAACCCACCCCTCCGTCGCAAGAGCAGCTTCTGGCAGAAATCCGCGACTTGCTGGCATCGGGTGCCAGACCCTGATGCACGGGGGGCACCGAAACGGTTGACCCCGAAAAGGCCCCCGGCGCGGGGCCTTTTGCTTATGCTGAAAACACGGTATCGCCCGACGCCCAATGTGCGCACAGGTCGGAAACCGTGGCCGGGCATCGAAGCGTGGCATGGAGCGCCAGGGCATCGCCGCCAATCAAAGCCGCGATGCGCCAGGCGTCGCGGGCCGCAGCGCAGGCCTGTGGTCCGCCACCCAGCATCTCTTCGATCCCACCCGCCGCCAAGGAAAACGGCAGTGCCACAGCCAAGGCCGGAAGCGTCGCGTTTTGCGCAGCAAGTTGAGCGGCGATTTCGACCGCAAGGGCACGCGCCGTTCCACCTTCGACCAAAAGCCGTCGCACAACGGTTTCAGTCAGGTCGTCAATCTGTTCCGCGTCCCACACCAAGGTACACCCCTGTACCCGCCGCCAACACACCGGCGACCGCAGAAGTGTTACAGCAAACGTCTTGATACGGAAACCATAGCCGCGTCAGTTTGACACCTTTTTGTCAGGCCGCCGCTCTGTGGCCCGGGTTGCGGGCGGAAAATCGCGCACGCCGCGCGCCGGGCCTTCGGCCGTAAAACTGGCCCATCCAGTGCCCGCATCCGGTGTTGGCAGATCCTTGGGGGAAACGCGCTGATGCAGATGCACCTTGCCGATAAACAAGGCCGCGATCGGGGCGGTCAGCAGCAGGAAAATCGTGATCAGCAACTCATGCGACGAGATGCGCCCCTCGGTCGCATAGAAAAAGACCATCGACGCCAGCAAGGCTCCGCCAACACCCATCGTCGAGGGCTTGGTCGGCGCATGAAGACGGGTCATCGGGTCCGGCAACCGGATCAGGCCGAAAGAGCCGACGAGCCCAAAGAAACCGGCGATGACAAGGAACACCGTGACGGTGATTTCAGCACAAAGTGGCATGACGGCACCCCCTTATTCGATAATGTCGCCGCGCAAAAGAAAGCGGCAATAGGACACGGTTGAGACAAAGCCAACGAGGGCAAAGAGCATCGAGACTTCAAAATAGATCGTCGTGCCCTGCCAGATTCCCATCAGGATCAACAGCGCGATGGCATTGATAACCATGGTATCGAGCGCAAGAATCCGGTCGCTCTTGGCGGGGCCGACCACCACACGCCACAGGTTCAGGATCAACCCGAGCGAAAAGCAGGTGATGGCAAAGGTCAGCGCATAAATGATCATTCGAAGATCTCCTTGAGCCGCCGCTCGTAGCGGGATTTGATGTCGGCGCTGACCGCCGACGGGTCGGGCGCGTGCAGGCAGTGGACCAATATCGCGCGCCCATCCTCGGACAGATCGCAGGATACGGTGCCGGGGGTCAGGGTGATGGTGCCGGCCAGAACGGTGATTGCCTCGGGCGAGCGGATATCGAGCGGCACGCAGACCCATGCAGGTCTCAGATCGGCACTGCGCTTGAACAACACGATCAGGGCGACCTGGGTATTGGCGACGACAATGTCATAAAGCACGATCAGACAATACCCGACAATCGCCACCGGGTTGCGCAGCGTCGGCATGTCCGGCCAATAGGGCTGGGTGATCATCGGCACGACGATACCCAGCAGGGCCGCAAAGACAATCGAGTTGATCGAGATCGAATTGACCAGCAGCAGCCAGATCACGAACAAGGCCAACGAAAGCAACGGGTGGGGAAGAAGGCGCGCGCGCATGTCAATGACCCTCGGTTGCGGCGTCGTCGGTGCCGTGATGTGATGTCGCCGCCGCTGCCGCAGCCTCTGCGGCTGCCCGAACGACGCGCTCGGCGGGTGTACCCATGACCGCATGGATATACTCAACCGGGTTCATCAATTGCGCGGCGGCGGATTGCGTATAGCGTGTCATCGGTCCGGCAAACACGGTCAACGCAACGATCAAACCCAGCAACAGCCCCAACACGCCCAACGCGACGCCCGAGGTCGTCCCCGGCACCACCTCGAACCCGTCAGGCGGCGGGGTCTTGGCGTCATAGGGCTTCCAGAACAAGGATGAGCCGACACGCGAAAACCCGGCGATGGCCAGCAACGAGGTCGTCAGCACAATGGCCCAGCCCCAGACCCACCAGGCCTGATCCCAAATCGCGTCGAGGATCAACAATTTGCCGATGAAGCCCGACAAGGGTGGCATCCCGGCAGAGGCGATGGCGGCCACAAAGAAGAAACCGGCGACAATGCCGGTGCCCGGCATCGGTGCTTGTGCCGTCAGTGCGGAATTTCCGCGCCGCGCCCGTACCTGATCAACGACCAGAAACAACGCAGCCCCCGCCAGCGTCGAATGGACCATGTAATAAAGCGCCGCCGCGATCCCGGTTTCATGAAAGGTCGAGACCGCCAGAAACAGCGTCCCCATGGATCCGATCGCGGCAAAGGATACCACGCGTGCAAGTGTACGCGCGCCGAACACGCCGATCATGCCGACCGCCAGGGTCAACAGGGCCGCGGGCATCAACACGTTGCTGACCAACCCGTTCATCGCGCCCAGGCTTTCCGGGAAGACCAGCGTGTAGACGCGGATCACCGAGTAAGCGCCGACCTTGGTCATCACCGCAAACAGGGCTGCGACCGGCGCCGGCGCCAGCGCATAAGTGTTGGGCAGCCAGAAATGCAACGGCAACATCGCACCTTTGAGCACAAACACCAGCAGCAACAGCGCCGCCGTGACCCGGACCAAGGCCTCATCCCCGGCGGGAAGTTGCACCGCACGTTCGGCCAGATCCGCCATGTTCAGCGAGCCGAACACCGCATAAAGCGTGCCGAGGGCGAACAGGAACAAGGTCGATCCGGCAAGGTTGAAGATCACATACTGCACGCCACTGCGCAGCCGCATACGTCCGCCCGCATGGGTCATCAGACCGTATGACGCAATCAGCAATATCTCGAAAAAGACGAACAGGTTGAAGATATCACCTGTCAGCATGGCGCCGAACAGGCCCATGAGCTGAAACTGGAACAGCGCATGGAAATTTCGCCGCGTTGATCCCAGCCGGTGAGCGACGCGTAGGTCAGCACGATCAAGCCCAACACGGCGGTCAAGGTGACCATCAGCGCGGACAAACGGTCGAGCACCAGCACGATGCCAAACGGCGCGGGCCAACTGCCCAACTCATAGGATTCGACATCCCCGCCGCTGGCCGCGACCAGAAGCGCGACCGTGATGCCAACCAGGACCACACCCGTTGCGATACCGGCGATCCGTTGCAGCGACACGTCGTGTCGCATCGTCAGAACCATCATGGGCCCGATCAAGGCGGGCAAGATGATGGGGGCAACAATCCAATGCTCCATGCTCATGCCCTCAGCGACCGGTTTCGGGCTGCTCGCCCGGCTTTTCAATATTGATCACGTCGGTCCCGGCATTCAGATACGAGCTCAATGACAGGATCACCACAAGGGCGGTCATGCCGAAGGAAATCACGATGGCGGTCAGCACCAGGGCTTGCGGCAGTGGGTCGGTCATGGTGTCCGCGACCCCCAGGACCGGCGGCGCATCGGTGACCAGCCGCCCCGACGCAAAGATGAACACGTTCACCGCATAGCTGAGCATCGACAGGCCCAGAACCACCGGAAACGTGCGCAAACGCAGCATCAGGTAGACGCCGGTTGCGGTCATCACGCCAATCGAAATCGCGACAAGAAGTTCCATGTCAGCGTGCCTCCGCGTCGGTTTCAGGATCGGCGCTGGGGTCGACATCCATCGCGGTCAGGTTCACGCCTTCGCCCGCGCGGCGACCAATCCGGCTCAGGCTGGCGAGGGCCAGCAGCACAGCGCCCAGCACGGTCAGGAACACGCCCAGATCAAAGGCGGCGGCGCTGGCCAGATGGATCTCATCGAGCGGCCAGATATGGATATAGGCACCGGTCGAGGTCAGGAAATTCCATCCCAGAATAATGCTGACCGCGCCCGTCGTCACCGCAACCATCACGCCCGTGGCAATCACCGCATGATAGTCATAGCGCTGGCGCTCCTGGGTCCACGCAAAGCCCGAGGCCATGTATTGCATCAAGAAGGCAATCGCCACAACCAGACCGGCGATAAACCCGCCACCCGGCTGATTGTGCCCGCGCAGAAAGATATAGACGCCGACAATCAACGCGATTGGCAGGGCCAGACGGGTCATCACCACCATCATCAGCGGGTGACGGTCAAAGGCTTGCGGCATGTCGGGGATCCAGTTCAGCAACCGCCGCGATGCCGGGCCGGACAAGATCACCTCGACAATCGCGTAAATGACCAGTGCCGCGATGCCCAGAACGACAATCTCGCCCATCGTATCAAAGCCCCGGAAATCGACGAGGATCACGTTCACCACGTTGTTGCCGCCGCCACCGATATACGAATTCGCGACGTGATACTCCGAGATCGACGTCAAACTCATGTCACGGGTCAGAATCGCAAAGGCCAAAGCCCCAGCCCCGGCACCCGCCGCCAAGGCAATCGCGCCATCCGCCAGCCGCGCCTTGGCGCTGGACAGGATCGGCGATTGCTTGGGCAAATAGTTGAGGGCCAGCAGCAGCAAGATGACCGTCACCACTTCGACGGTGAGCTGGGTCAAGGCAAGGTCCGGTGCCGAAAACCGCACAAATGTCATCGACACCACCAAGCCACAGATCGAAATGACGATCAGCGCCTTGAAACGGCTCCGATGAACAGCCACCAGCCCCGCCGACGCGACGATCAGCAGCACAAAGAAGATCGCCTCGACCGGGCCAATTGGCAGCATCGACCGGGTTCCCGCCGTGAAGGTCCCGCCAAAGAAAGCCCAGCAGCCATAGGCCAGAACCGAGGCGGTAAACACCGTCAGATACCGCGAAATCGCGCCATCATGCAGCGTGTCGGTCACCGCGCGCGCAAGCCTGGCCAGGGATTCGACGATTGCGTCGAAGATCTGCTTGGCTTCGGGTCGGGGCGCATTGTCCCAGAGCGGCGCAAGTGCGCGCTGCATCGACAGGATCAGCAAGCCCGCCGCAACCGCGATGCCCGACATGTACAAGGCCGGCGTCACGCCATGCCAGAGCGCCAGATGCACATGCGGATGCGCGCCGGTCACCGCCCCCGCGACGACTTCGACGAACGCGCCAACGGTTTGTTGCGGGAAAATCCCGATGACGATGACCATGACCGCCAGCAATGCGGGCGCGACCCACATGCCAAAGCCGGGGTCATGGGGGTGCGAGGGATAGTCGTCGCGCACCGGGCCAAGGAAGGTGTGGACAATGAAGCGCAGCGAATAGCCCACCGAGAACACCGCCCCCAACGTCGCCACGACCGCGAACAGCGTGTTGGTATTCCACGCCGCCTCAAGCATCATTTCCTTCGATAGAAACCCGTTAAAGAACGGAATCCCCGCCATCGACAGCGCCGCGACGGTGCCGATCATGAAGGTGATCGGCATCAATTTGCGCAAGCCGCCAAGCAACCGGATGTTGCGGGTATGCGCCTCGTGATCGACGATCCCGGCGGTCATGAACAGCGCCGCCTTGAACGTCGCGTGGTTCATGATGTGAAACACTGCTGCCTTGGCTGCATATTCCGTCCCCATTCCCAATAGCATGGTGATCAGGCCAAGATGACTGACGGTTGAAAAAGCCAACAGCGCCTTCAGATCGTCCTTGAACAGCGCAATCACCGCGCCCAGAACCATGGTGATCAGCCCGGCTCCGGCGACCAGCCAGAACCACTCGGGCGTACCGGATAACACCGGCCAGAACCGCGCCATCAGGAACAGGCCCGCTTTCACCATTGTCGCCGAATGCAGATAGGCGGACACCGGCGTCGGCGCGGCCATCGCGTGCGGTAACCAGAAATGGAACGGAAATTGCGCGGATTTGGTGAAAGCCCCCAACAGAATCAGGATCAGCGCTGGCACATACATATCCGAGGCCCGGATCGCCTCGCCCTGGGTCAGGATCACGCTGATGTCGTAGCTGCCCGCGATCTGGCCCAGAATCAACATGCCGCCGATCATCGCCAATCCGCCCATTCCTGTGACGATCAGCGCCATGCGGGCCCCTTGGCGCCCCTCGGGCAAATGCTTCCAATAGCCGATCAACAGGAAGGACGACAGCGATGTCAACTCCCAGAAAATCAGCAAAAGCAATATGTTATCTGACAGAACAATCCCCACCATCGCGCCTTGGAACAGCAGCAGATAGGTATAGAAATTGCCCATCGGGTCGTTTTTCGACAGGTAGAACCGCGCATAAAGGATGATCAGCAGGCCGATGCCCAAGATCATCAAGGCGAACAGGAACCCCAAGCCATCCAGCATGAAATTCACGTTCAGGCCGAGCGACGGCAACCAGTCATAGTGCTCGGTGATCACCCGACCGCCGAACACGGCAGGCGCGTTCAGCAGCAGGCCGATAAAGGCCAGTGCGGTCACGGAAAACGTTACAGAGGCGCAGGTGTTGCGACCTGAACGGATCATCAAGCCGGGCAACAAGGCTCCGAGAAATGGGAGCGCCGCGATCAAGGCAAGGGACATGCCGGTTCCATTGTCTGAGGGCGGCCCAAAGGCGCCGATGTCAGGAGTTGGGACCAGAGCGATCCACCTGCCCTAACATTTTCACCTGAGGCCGGGAGTCAAGCGGAACCGACACTCCGCCACCATATTCGACCAGAAAAAGCCGACAACGGGTATTTCGGCCGTCTCTTGGACCCGCAACCCTGACGTTATGGGCAGACCCCGCCTATCGACAGATAGTTGCCGTAAACCCATCCGGTCGGCACGGCAGGACCCCAATACGGATTCGTGCAGAGCCCCGACATGCAGCGTACATAATACCAGCGCCCGGAGCGCTGCCAGACCGAGATCTCATCGCCGGCATAAAGCTCGCCAATCTGTTGATACCCAGACCCAGGGCCGCTGCGAACCGCGAGAAAGCCGCGACCCGCAGCATGGTTATACTGTGAAATCGGCCGCACGCCGACAACATTTCCCGTGCAATCCCCGGCATTTACCGGTGTGGCAAGCACGGCTGCGGCGATAAGAGACATGAAAATGGTCTTCATAGGACACTCCCTGTTTACAAGCCCTCCCATCGTATCAAAAAGCGCCTTTTCGCGCGTTGACCGCCATCATATCGCGTTTGGAGAATATATGCTGTGGGGCATCGTCGTAAACACTTCATCAACCAAACCCGGCCTAGGATTGCGAGGACCTCAGGAACGGATGCGATGAAGAATTCTCGCTTGATACTGGTTTTGCTCGCCATGGTTTTGGCGTCACCGGCGCTGGCACGACCGGAACTGTGTGAAGCGGCCGCAACACGCGCCGCCCGCGAAACGGGCGTGCCCGTGGATGTGCTTCTGGCGATTGCCTTGACCGAAACGGGGCGGCCACAAAACGGGCGGCTGCGGCCCTGGCCCTGGGCCGCAAACACCGAGGGCCGAGGCCACTGGTTCGCAGATCGTCATGCGGCAGAGGCGTTCTTGCGGCAAACCCTCGCGCGGGGCCAGACCAGCATTGATCTGGGGTGTTTTCAGATCAATGTCCGCTGGCATGGGAATCAATTCAACAGCGCCGAGGCAATTTTGGAACCGATTACCGCCGCGCGCTATGCCGCCCGGCATCTGGCTGCGTTGCACGATGAATTCGGCTCATGGGAAGCGGCGGCGGGCGCCTATCATTCACGCACGCCCCAATACAACACCCGGTATCGCGCACGATTCCGCGAGATGCGCGCCAGTCTGGACCACGAACCCCTCCGTCACACGCCCGACCACCCTGCCCACGCCACCACAGTGCGCGCGTTTCCGTTGTTCGCCGGAACGGCCTCTGGTGCCTCTCTGGTTCCGGTCAACCTGCCCCGCGTGACCCCGTTGATTGCCTTGCGCCCATGAAATTCACCATTTCCCAGCTTTTCCAGCCGACAATCCTGCTGGCGCTCGCCCTGATGGCGATCATCGTGATGATGATCCTGCCGGTCCCCGCGTGGATGCTCGATATCGGCCTCGCGACCTCGTTCGCGCTCGCCATTCTGATGTTCACGCTGACCCTGTTCATCGAACGCCCGCTCGATTTCTCGATTTTTCCGACCGTGCTGCTGGCCTCGCTCATGCTGCGCTTGTCGCTCAATGTGTCCAGCACCCGCTTGATCATCGGTGAGGGGCACACCGGCCCACAAGCCGCCGGCTCGGTTATCCAGGGGTTTTCCAGCTTCATCATGGGCGGGAGCGTGTATCTGGGCGTTGTCATCTTTTGCGTCTTGCTGATCGTCAATTTCATCGTGATCACCAAAGGCGCTGGCCGCATGGCCGAGGTCGGCGCGAGATTCGCCCTCGACGCAATGCCGGGCAAGCAGCTGGCCATCGACAGCGATATGTCCGCCGGGGCCATTTCGCACGCCGAGGCCAAAGCCCGTCGCGAACGTGATCAAGCTGAAACAACCTTTTTCGGTTCGCTCGATGGTGCCTCAAAATTTGTCAAAGGCGATGCCGTTGCCGGCCTGTTGATCACGCTTCTCAACATCGTCGTCGGGTTGCTGATGGGCACGTTGGCGCATGGTATGCCAATCGGGGAAGCCTTTGAAACCTATGCAATCCTGACGGTCGGCGATGGGCTTGTCAGTCAAATTCCGGCGGTTGTCATCTCCATCGCCGCGGCGCTGTTGCTGGCACGCGGCGGCGCCACCGGGGCCACGGATACCGCCCTCTTTGCGCAACTCGGAAAACACCCGGCGGCCTTGTTGACCGTGGCGCTCCTGATGGTGATGTTTGCCTTGATCCCCGGCCTGCCATTCTTGCCCTTTGTCACCGGCGCAGGGCTTCTGGGTACGGCGGCATATTTCGCCCGTCGCCATCTGAACAAGCCGATCGTCGACGAGTCGCCCGCGCCAGAGGTCCGCAAGACATCGCTCGGGGATATCCTTGATCTGGACGAGATCCACGTCACCTTCTCGCCCGATCTGGTGCCCATGGTCCTCGACCCCGCGACCGGGCTTGATGCGCGGATCATGAACATGCGCAACCATGTCGCCCGACATTTCGGTCTCATCCTGCCGGAAATCCGCCTGACGGATGATTCCGCATTGAACCCGGGCGAGTATCAGATCTTGATCCAAGGCGTCGAACAAGGCCGCGACCGTTTGATGCCGGATCGACGCTTGGCGCTCCTGCCCGAAGAGGGCGCGGATGCCCCCGCCGGACTCGACGTGCGTGAACCGGTCTATGCCGCCCCGGCCCGGTGGATCGCGGCCAAAGACGAAGAGGCGGCGGCGCTTGGCGGGCTCACGGTTGTCGGCCCTGCCGAAGTCCTCGCGACGCATCTGTTGGAAGTCCTGAAAACCAATTTCGCCCGCCTGCTCAGCTTGCGTGGGCTGCGCCGGATGTTGGACGAAATGACCAACCTTTCCGATGAGCGTCGCTCCGAGGCCAATCGCCGCCTGATTGACGAATTGATCCCGGACAAAGTCCCTGTCGACACGCTCCTGGCGGTGCTTCGTCTGCTGCTGGATGAACGTGTCTCGGTCCGCAATCTGCCACTTATCCTTGAATCCATTGCGGAACTCCGGGTTCAGCACCTCTCGCCTGAAGCCGTTTGTGAGCATGTCCGCCAGCGGCTCGGGTTCCAGCTCGTCTCGGGGTTGAAGCGTCCCGATGGTTCCTTGCCCTTGGTGCAATTGGCGCCCGAGTGGGAAGAGGTTTTCACCCGCTACCAGATCGAGGGGGAACGCGGGGGCACCGACATCGCCCTGCCGCCGGATGCGTTCGGGCGCTTGGCGTCGATGTTGGCAGAAACATTTGCCGGATTGGCGGACAAAGGCACGCAAGCGGCCCTCGTGACATCGACGCGGCGCAGACGGTTCTTGCGGACCGTCATGGCCGCGCGCGATGTTTCCGCCCCGGTCCTTGCATTCGAGGAAATCGGCATGGAGGCACGCCCGGCCCTTGTTGGACAGGTTGCGGCGTGATCCCGGACGTGCTCAACGCGCTCGCGCAGGTGCTGGAGCAGGCGCAGGCCTGGTTTATCGCCGCGGGGCTTGTCTTTGCGCGCATCGGGGCCTTTTTCGCCCTGTTGCCCGTGTTTGGCGAACGGGTGGTCCCCGCCCGCGTGCGTCTGGTCGCCGCGCTGGCCATGACAAGCATCGTCGCCCCCGCCGTCAGCGCTTGGGTTCCCGCCGTGCCGGACACCCCGATCCGCGCCGCCTTGTTTCTGGGGGCCGAGACACTGGTCGGCCTGACGCTAGCCGCGGGGCTGCGCCTGATGGTGATGATCTTGCAAATGGCCGGCACCAAAGCCGCCCAGGCGACGTCGCTCTCGCAAGCCTTTGGCGGGGCTGGCATCGACCCGCAACCGGCATTCTCGCAAGTGTTGGTCATGGCCGGGCTGGCGATGATTGTCGTGATGGGGTTTCCCGAGCGCCTGGCCGCACTTCTGGTTCTGTCCTATGACATCTTCCCCTCCGGCAGTTGGCCCAACCCGGCAGCACTTGCCGAGTGGGGCACCGCCCGCGTTGCCCACGCTTTTGCGCTGGCCTTCGTTTTGGCCTCGCCGTTCGTGATCGGCTCTGCGCTCTACAATTTGGCCTTGGGCGCCATCAATCGGGCCATGCCGCAACTGATGGTCGCCTTCATTGGTGCGCCGGCTCTGACTCTGGGCGGTTTGGTTCTGATGCTGATCGCGGCACCGCTGATGATTGGCGTTTGGTATTCCGCCTTCACCGAGGTCATAACCGACCCAACGGCGCTGGTGCAGCCATGAGTGGCGACGACAGCGACGCCGAACGCCCCCACGAAGCCACCGAGCGCAAGCTCCAAGAGGCCCGGAAACGCGGTGAAATCCCGCGCACCGCCGATATCACAGCGGCAGCCGCGGCGATCGGCATCTTGTCACTTGCCTTGCTGCCGGGGGGCTGGGTGCCCACCCGAATTGGCGCCATCGGACAGGGCTTGCTGACTCGGCCAGAAGACTTTGCCACGGTCTTGCTGGGGGGCGGCACAGCCTTTGCCGGAACGCTGCTGGGGCAGATCGGGTTGGCCTTGGCGCCAGTCGCGGTCGTCCCCGGTGTCTTGGTGATTGCCGTGCTGTTTGCCGTGAAGGGACTTGTTTTTGCACCAGAAAAGCTCAGCCCAAAGCTTTCGAGAGTGTCTCCCTTGTCGAATGCCAAAAACAAATTCGGCCCCTCCGGACTGATGGAATTCGCCAAAAGCGCGACCAAATTGTGTATCTACGGCACAATCCTGTGGTTTTTCCTGTTGGCCCGAATGCCCGAATTGCTCGCGGGTCTGAGCCAAAGCCCCGGACCGTTGAGCGCCTTGATGATGCGCCTGATCGCGGAATTCATGGCGATTGTGGTGCTTGTCATGGTGCTGATCGGTGTGCTCGACTATCTTTGGCAGGTGTTCGACCACAAGCGCCGTCAACGGATGAGCCATCAGGAATTGCGTGAAGACCACAAGGCGGCCGAGGGTGATCCGCATGCCAAGCAACAACGTCGGCAGCGGGGCCACGATATCGCCACCAACAAAATGCTCAAGGATGTCCCCAAGGCGTCGGTGGTGGTGGTCAACCCGACCCATTACGCCGTTGCCCTGGCATGGGAGGCCAACAGCGCGGGTGCCCCGGTGTGTGTGGCCAAGGGCACTGATGAGATCGCCGCCCGGATCCGGGAAATTGCCAAGGAGTCCGGTGTGCCGATCCATTCCGACCCGCCGACCGCCCGGGCGCTTTTTGCCGCGACCCGCATAGGCGATGAGATTGCACCGGATCACTATCAAGCCGTTGCCGCCGCCATTCGGTTTGCCGAACACATGCGCGCCCTTGCCAGAAAGCGCCATTGATGGACCGCAGGAAAGTTCAAACACTCGCACGCTTGACCGCGCTCTCTGCGCTCAAGAAAGACGCCGAGCTGGCGCGGCTGGCCACCGTTGCACAAAGCCGCGCGCGCCTGCAAGCCGCTGTAAACGCATTGAAAAACACCGAGGAACCATTGGATTCCGTGGACGGTCAATCCGCCAACTTGGTCGCCTCCATGATCAGCGCTCGGCTTGCCCATCGCCGTTGGATCGAGGCGCAGCATCGCCGGTTGAACCAGCAATTGGCCTTGGTGACGGCAGATTATCTGCGCCAGAAACCAGCCGCCGCACGCGCCTTTGGGCGTGCGGCGGTTCTGGAACAATTGACGGAACACGCACAGCTTTCACATCGCCAGAACCAAGAGAAGCCACGCTAACCCCTTGAAGACGGTGGAGGTGAAGCATCCGTCATGCTTGCCGATCTCGAGGCCGCCGTTACGCTGGCATCCGGTTCTCGACGATCCCCGCCCACCAGCTACAGCCCGCCGGGATGGCGTTGTCGTCAAAATCATATTGTGGGTGGTGCACCATCGCCGTGTCGCCGTTGCCGACAAGGATATAGGCCCCCGGACGTTCCTCGAGCATGAAGGCAAAGTCTTCGCCGCCCATGATCAGCGGTGCTTCAGCGCACGCGCCCGAAACCTTGGTCGCCACCTCGGCAGCAAAGGCCGTTTGCTCGGGGCTGTTCACCATGACCGGATACCCCCTGTTATAGGTGACCTCGGCGCGCGCGCCAAAGGCGTCCGCAATCCCGGCCGAGAGCGCCTTGATCCGCACCTCGGCCATCGCGCGGGTCTCTGGATCCATGGTGCGCACGGTTCCCTTCAACTCAACATGTTGCGGGATCACGTTGAAGGCCTCGGATTCGGTGCGAAACGAGGTCACCGACACCACAAGATTCTTGACTGGATCATGGTTGCGGCTGGCAATGGTTTGCAATGCCGTCACCAGATGCGCCGCGATCACGGTTGTATCGACGGTCTCATGCGGCTTTGCGGCATGGCCACCCAGCCCCTCGACATGAATCTTGAATTGGTCCGTCGCCGCGAAAAACGCTCCTTCCCGGATCGCGAATTGGCCCAAGGGAATGCCGGGCATGTTGTGCATTCCATACACTTCCTGAATGCCCCAACGGTCCATCAATCCGTCGTCGCACATCACCTTGCCGCCGCCACCGCCCTCTTCGGCGGGCTGGAAAATCACCACCACAGTGCCGTCAAAATTGCGGGTCTCGGCCAGATATTTGGCCGCACCCAGCAACATCGCCGTGTGTCCATCGTGGCCGCAGGCATGCATCTTTCCTGGCGTTTTCGACGCGTGTTCGGCACCGGTCGCCTCGAAAATCGGCAGTGCGTCCATATCGGCGCGCAACCCGATCACCTTGCCCGATCCGGTCTTGTTCCCCTTGATCACCGCCACGACACCGGTACGGCCAATGCCCGGCACCACCTCGTCGCAGCCGAATTCCCGCAGCTTTTCCTCGACGATGCCGGCCGTCCGGTGAACATCAAACAGCAATTCGGGGTTTTCATGGAAATCGCGGCGCCAGGCGGTGATTTCGGGCAACATTTCGGCGAAACGGTTCTTGACGGCCATGGGGTTTCCTTTTCTCTCTGCCTCAAAGCGGCATGCGTTGCTCGGCGAGGGTTGCAAACCAGCTACAACCTGCCGGAATTGCCTCGTCGTTGAATTCGTATTTCGGATGGTGCAGCCCCGCCGAGGCACCATTGCCCAACAGGATGAAGGCACCGGGTCGCTCGGCCAGCATTTCCGCGAAATCCTCGCCGCCCATCGACGGCTCGATATCGGTTTTTACCGTCCCGGCGACGGTTTGCGCCGCCTGAATTGCAAAAGCGGTTTGATCCTCTGCGTTGATGGTCGGCAGGACGCCATCCTGATAGTCCAACTCGGCCACCGCGCCATAGGCCTGGGCGGTGGACGTGGCGATCTCGGCAATGCGCTGAACGATCAGCTTTTTGGTCGCAACATCCAAGGTCCGCACCGTGCCCGTCAGCAGAACGGAATCGGGGATCACGTTATGCGCCATGGTATCGGTGGCAAAGCCGCACACCGAAACGACCGCCGGGTTGAGCGCCGGCACGTTGCGCGATACCACCTGCTGCAGGGCCATGACCACCGCCGCGGCGGCCAAGGTCGTGTCGTTGACCTGATGCGGCATGGCCCCGTGACCGCCCTTGCCGCGCACCGTGATCTCGAAGAAATCCGCCGCCGCCAGCAGGGGGCCCGGTTTGATCGCGAAGTGCCCGGTTGGCAGGTCGGGCATATTGTGCAGGCCATAGATTTCCTGAATGCCCCACCGATCCATCAATCCGTCAGCGACCATTGCGCGCGCGCCGCCGCCGCCTTCTTCGGCGGGTTGAAACGCCAACACCACAGTGCCGTCGAAATTGCGCGTTTCCGCCAGATACTTGGCCGCGCCCAACAGGATCGAGGTGTGCCCGTCATGGCCGCACGCATGCATCTTGCCCGCACTGGTCGAAGCGTGCGGCAGGCCGGTGGCCTCGAGGATCGGCAGCGCGTCCATATCGGCGCGAAACCCGATCACCCGGCCTGACCCAGATTTGCGCCCCTTGATCACCGCAACAATGCCCGATTGACCGATGCCCTCGGTGATCTCATCGACACCGAACGCGCGCAGCAGGCTGGCGACCTTGGCAGTGGTGCGCGGCAGGTCAAAGCGCAATTCGGGGTGCGCGTGCAGATCCTGCCGCCACGCCGCGATTTCGGGTTGGAACTCTGCGATCCGGTTCTTGACGGGCATGGGTTACTCCAAGGGCATACGCCGTTCCGCCAGCGTGACAAACCAACTGCACCCGGCGGGAATGGCACCGTCGTCAAAGGTATAGGCCGGATGGTGACACATCGGCGTGTCACCGTTGCCCATGAAAATATAAGCACCGGGACGTGCCTCCAACATGAAGGCGAAATCCTCGGCGGGCATCACCGGTTTGACGTCACGGATCACCGAGCCCGCGACCTCCTCGGCGCAATCGGCGGCAAATCTGGTCTGCTCCGGATGGTTCACTGTCACCGGATAGCCGAGGCGATAGTCAACCTCGGCCACCGCACCATAGGCCATGGCGGTGGCGGGCACGAGCGCCTTGATCCGCTCCTCGGCCAGAAGGCGCAGATCGGGGTCAAGCGTGCGTACCGTGCCTTGCAGCTTGACCTCATGGGCAATCACGTTCGAGGCCACGCTGTCGGTGTGAAAGCTGCCGACCGTCACCACAACATTGCCCAACGGATCAATGTTGCGCGAGACAATGGATTGTAATGCCACAACTATCTGACTGGCGACCAAGGTGGTATCAATCGCTTGATGAGGCATTGCGGCGTGACCGCCTTTGCCCGTCACGGTGATCTCGAATTCATCCGCCGAGGCCAGCAGTGCACCCTCGCGGATCGCGAACTGGCCGACCGGAAAGCCAGGCATGTTGTGCAGGCCATAGATTTCCTGCACGCCCCAGCGATCCATCAACCCATCATCGACCATCGCCTTGCCGCCTGCGCCACCCTCCTCCGCGGGTTGGAAGGCCAGCACCACGGTGCCGTCAAAATTGCGGGTTTCGGCCAGGTATTTTGCCGCGCCCAACAGGATCGCGGTGTGGCCGTCGTGGCCGCAGGCGTGCATCTTGCCCGGCGTCCGCGAGGCATAGTCGACGCCTGATTTCTCGAGAATCGGCAAAGCATCCATATCGGCGCGAAAGCCGATCACCTTGCCCGACGTGCGCTTGCGACCATGGATCACACCAACCACGCCCGAAATGCCGATGCCGGGCACAACTTCGTCGCAGCCAAACGCCGTGAGTTTCTCTGCGACGATGCCACTGGTTCGGGGAAGGTCGTATAACAGCTCAGGGTTCTCATGCAGATCGTGCCGCCATGCGGTGATTTCCGGATGCATTTCGGCGAGGCGATTGCGAACGGGCATGTCAGTCTCCTTCAGTCATTCACATGTGAAGATGACGCGGAACAGACGCATGAGCAAGGCTTAGATTGGTCACGCGCAAGGACTGGCCGACTGCGTCCCAGCGTCGCAATCCGTCGCTCACCAGATCAAATGCATTTACATAAGCGCTTGGCCGTGAGACCATTTCCGCATCGGCACAAAAGATGCCGTTTTAACTCTTGAGGTAGAGCAGATGAAAAAAACTGGATCGGGGCGCCCCGTGCGCTCCATGAAGTCTATGGCCGCGCTGTTTGTGATCGCGTCGGGCATGGCGGCTCCGGCCCTCGCCAGTGGGCCCTCGACGTATCAATACGAAACCCCGCCCACCACATACGCCGCACTCCCCTCTTATGCGGCGCCCGACACCAACTGGTCCGGGGCCTATGTCGGCGTGTCGCTGGGCTATGCCTGCTGCGGTCGCGACCGCGTTCAACTGGCCCCGGCACCTCCGGGCGTGATCGGCAGCATGAGCGAACACGGCGCATTCATGGGCCTTCATGGTGGCTACGATTGGCAGCGCGGCAACCGGGTCATCGGCGTCGAAGGTTCTCTGAGCTTTGGCAATATCGGCGACGACTTGACCAATGCCACCGCCAGTTCCCGCGTCCGGATTTCTCCGGTCACGGAAATCCGCGCCCGCGCGGGTTGGGTCAATGGTGACGGCCTGATCTATGTCACCGGTGGTTTGGCCTTGGGCCGCGTGGCTTATGCGGCGGGTGACACGGCGGTTCCGTCCAACATCCAATCGACGTTTTACGCACCCGGCGTGTCGGTCGGCGTCGGTTACGAGCGGATGGTGAGCGCAAACTGGTCGCTGCGTGGTGAGTATGGCTACACGTTGTACCGCGCACGCGATCTGACGGACGGCACACAAACGACCCGGGCGACGCCTGACTATCATGCGATCCGCGTCGGCCTGAGCCAACGGTTCTGAGGCTCGCCGCAACACCGTGCCCGGCGAGACATCGCCGGGTGCCACAATCTGACTGCGGCCCTCAGCCGTCTGACAGATCCGCCAAGAGCCGCTCCATGAACGTCTGGCCAGCCGCAAATTGTTCGAGCGACACGAATTCATCCGGCTGGTGCGCCTGTGCAATGTCGCCGGGGCCGCAGACCACGACCGAATAGCCCCGCGTCTGAAACTGTCCGCCTTCGGTGCCGTAGCTGACCACATGCGTGCCATTGTCACCCGTCAGCCGGCGCGTCAGGGTTTCGGCCGGCCCGCCGTATTCAGGGGCCAAGGGGGGCACGCCAAAGGCAGGACTCATCTCGATCGAGGTTTCTGGCCGAATCGCCTGCATGTTTCTTTCAATGTCTCTGGCTGCGGCCAGCATCTTGTCGCCCCATCCGGTATCACCCGGTACGGCGCGCACCGACAGCAAAAACTCGCAATCCTTGGCGGTGATGTTATGCGCCGTTCCCCCCTTGATCATGCCGACATGCAGCGTTGAATACGGCGGATCAAACGGGGCCGCCAAGTCGCTGGGTGTGGCCCGCGCATTGGCATCATTTTGCTCATTGGCCCAATGGATGAGGCGCGCCGCTTCGTGAATCGCGCTGACGCCATAGGGGGCCAACGAGGAATGCACCTCGAACCCGTGTACATGCACCCGAAACCCAATTCCGCCCTTGTGCCCGGTGACGACCTTCATCATCGACGGTTCGCCCACGATCACGGATTCCGCGCGCGGCAACGCAGAGCCGATCAACCCCTCGACAAGGTCGGCGACCGCCATGCACCCCACCTCTTCATCGAACGACAGCGCCAATTGCAACGGACGCTTGAGGGGCGCGTCCTTGGCCGCGATCATGGCCCAGATCGCCAGGGCATCAAAGCCCTTCATGTCGCAGGTGCCACGGCCAAACAGCTTGCCGTCTTTCTCGGTCAGCGTCCAAGGATCGCTGGTCCATGCCTGCCCATCGACCGGAACCACATCGGTGTGGCCAGACAACACCACCCCGCCCGGCAGATCCGGCCCGACATGTGCAAAAAGATGCGCTTTTTCGCCACACGGTGACGCGATGCGGTGGCTTTCAATGCCATGCGACGACAGATACCCCTGCACCCAATCCACCAGAGGCAGATTTGTGTCGCGACTGACGGTCGGAAACGCAACCAGACGATCCAGAATCGCGCGTGCGTCGAGAATGGTCGCAACCATGATATTCTCCTGTGAAATACGGCTCTATCCTCGACGGTGCGACCGCCCGGCGTCAAGGCCGACAATGACAAAAACGCATGACAACTGGAACAAACGAGCAACTCAATAACCCCCATTCAAATGATGCACTATTGTGCAACATCTCTGGCGGATGAATTTCTTTTTCCCTTGCTAGGTGGCGTAGTAATTGCCTAGTCTCGAACCTAGGCATCCGATTCAACACAGAAATCGGAGCAGACTTACATGGGGAGATTCGCATGCCTGACGGGGCAGCGCCAATTCTTGAGGTCACGGATCTCAAAACGGTTTTTCACACTCGAGGTGGCGAAGTTCATGCGGTGAACTCTGTTAGCTTTGACCTTCGGCCGGGCGAATTGCTGGGTGTGGTTGGCGAGTCTGGGTCAGGCAAGTCTGTGACCATGATGTCCTTGTTGGGTTTGCTACCGTCGCCACCCGCCGAAGTGCGCAACGGGACCGTCATGATGAATGGCCGCAATCTGCTGACATTGGACGCCGAAAGCCTGCGTCACGTTCGCGGCAACGATATCGGCTTTGTGTTTCAGGATCCGATGACCTCGCTGAACCCTGTGTTCAATGTCGGTTTTCAGATCATGGAGCCCCTGCGCGCGCACCGGGGGATGAGCAAGGCCAAAGCCCGCGATCGCGCGGTGGAGCTGCTTGAACTCGTCGGCATCCCCGACGCTCGCCGCCGCCTCGACGACTATCCGCACCAGTTTTCGGGCGGTATGCGCCAGCGGGTGATGATTGCGATTGCGCTCGCCTGTGATCCGAAGGTGTTGATCGCCGATGAGCCGACCACCGCGCTGGATGTGACCATTCAGGCGCAAATTCTGGAATTGGTGAAAGAGCTGCGCCAAAAGCTGGGCATGGCGATTATCTGGATCACGCATGATCTTGGCGTTATTGCCGGGATCGCGGACCGGGTGATGGTGATGTATGGCGGCCAGATCGCCGAGCAAGGTCCGGTGCGCGAAGTTTTCGCCAATCCGGCCCACCCCTATACCCGCGCGCTGCTGCAAACGATGCCCAAACTTCACGGCGCGCGCGACGCGAAACTGCGTGTGATCGAAGGCCAGCCGCCAATCTTGAACCGCCAGCCCGTCGCGTGCCCGTTCAACGACCGCTGCCCGCACGCCTTCGCACGCTGTGCCGCCGAAAACCCGAAGCGCCGCTCATTGGGCGAGAACCACGACGTCGCCTGTCATTGGGATCACAAAGGGGCCGCCCTATGAGTGCGCAGCGCAAACTGGTCGAAGTTCGCGGCCTCAAACTCCACTTCCCGATCTATGGCGGCATTTTGCGCCGTCAAGTCAGCGCCGTGAAAGCCGTTGACGGCGTTTCGTTTGACATCTTCGAAGGTGAAACCCTTGGAATCGTAGGAGAGTCCGGTTGCGGCAAGTCCACCTGTGGCCGGGCGGTCTTGCGTCTGTACGAAGCCACCGCCGGTTCGATCACCATTGACGGCACCGACATCGCAAGCTTGTCACAGGAAGAGCTGCGCAAGCGACGCCCGATGATGCAGATGGTGTTCCAGGACCCGCAGGCCAGCCTCAACCCGCGGATGACCGTCGCAGGAATCATTGGCGAACCGCTGGACGAACATACAAATTGGCCCAAAGCCAAAAAGCTGGAGCGGATCTACGAGCTGATGGACAAGGTCGGCCTGAACCGCGACTTTGCCAACCGCTATCCGCATGCATTCTCGGGCGGCCAACGGCAGCGGATCGGGATCGCGCGGGCCTTGGCCCTGAACCCCAAGTTCATCGTGTGCGACGAGCCGATCGCGGCGCTGGACGTGTCGATTCAGGCGCAGGTCGTGAACCTGCTGGAGGAGCTTCAGGAGCAATTCGGCCTGACCTACATGTTCATCAGCCACGACCTGAGCATGATGCGCCACATCGCCGACCGTGTGGCGGTGATGTATCTGGGCGTGATCGTCGAGCTGGCGCCGGTGCACAAGCTTTATGATGCGCCATTGCATCCTTATACCGAAGCTCTGCTTTCGGCCGTGCCAGAACCAGATCCCTCTCTGGCCCGCAAAGAGCGTATCGTACTTCAGGGGGACGTCCCGTCGCCCTCGAACCCGCCGGTTGGCTGCAATTTTTGCACCCGGTGTCCCAAGGTCATGGACATCTGCAAGGTTGAAAAGCCGCCACTTCGCGAAATTGAGCCGGGTCATTTCTCGGCTTGTCACCTGCTCAATGACAGACCGACCATCGGCCAAACCGGTGGCGCGAAAACGACAAGCACTCAATCAAGAAACCAACAAGGAGAAGTTGCATGAATAGCAAAGTAGCCCTGCTCGGGGCCGCTGCTGCCTTTGTCATGATGCCGGTATCGGCGATGGCAGAGCGCGGGGAAAGCGGGCACCTGAATGTGATTTACTGGCAAGCGCCGTCGATCATGAACCCGTATCTGTCCGGTGGTACCAAAGACGTTGACGCCGCGAACATCGTGATCGAGCCTTTGGCACGCTATAATATCGAGGGCGAACTGACCGCTTGGCTGGCCGAAGAAATCCCGACAGTCGAAAACGGCGGCGTCGCCGAGGATCTGACCTCGATCACCTGGCGCCTGCGCGAAGGCCTGCTGTGGTCGGATGGCACCCCCGTCACCTCGACGGATGTGGCCTTTACCGCTGAATACTGCATGCACCCCGAGGGCGGTTGCGCACAATTGCGCCAGTTCGAGGGCGTGGAAAGCGTCGAGATCGTTGACGACCGGACCGTGACCGTGCACTTCGAAGGCCCGACACCCGTGCCTTACGGCCCCTTCGTGACCGGCTTCTCGCCGATCATTCAGGCCGCACAATTCGCGGATTGCCTTGGCGCGCGCGCGCCTGAGTGTACCGAAGCGAACTTCTACCCCATCGGCACCGGTGGCTTCCGCGTCACCGACTTCCGTCCGAATGACGTTGTGCAATTTGTTGCAAACGAGAATTATCGCGATCCGGAAATGCCCTATTTCGCCACGCTGACCCTCAAGGGTGGCGGCGACGCCGCTTCGGCGGGTCGCGCGGTCATGGAAACCGGCGAGATGGACTACGCCTGGAACCTGCAATTGGCCCCCGATGTCATCGCGACGATGGCGCAAGGTGGTCGCGGCGTTCCAATGGCGGCCTTTGGCACGCTGGTTGAGCGGATCGAAGTCAACCTGACCAACCCTTCGCCGGATCTGCCGCCCGAAACGCGCTCGACCCGCGCAGAGATGCACCCGATCCTCTCGGACATTCGCGTGCGTGAGGCGCTGAGCCGCGCTATTGACCGCGAGTTGCTGGTGGAAATCGGCTATGGTGTGGCCGGTCTGCCCGGTTGCAACCTGGTCCCAGCCCCACCGATGTTCGCCTCGGACACCAACAACGACTGCGTCACGCAGGATCTGGACCGCGCCCGCGCATTGCTGGACGAAGCCGGCTGGACGGTTGGCGGTGACGGCATCCGCGTTCGCGATGGCGTGCGTCTGGTTCTCGACTATCAGACCTCGACCAACGCGGTTCGTCAGGACTTCCAGGCCCTGATCCAGCAGTGGTGGCGTGAGATTGGCGTCGAAGCCAACCTGCGCAATATCAACGCGTCGGTCTTCTTCGGTGGTGACCCCGGTTCGCCCGACACGTTCCAGAAGTTCTACGCAGACGTTGAAATGTATGCGAACAACTTTGCGGGCACCGACCCGGCGACCTATCTGGGCCAATACCTGTGTGGCAACGAGCCGCGTCCGGAAACCCAGTGGCAGGGCGAGAACATCAACCGCTTCTGTGATCCCGCATATGATGCGCTGCACGCCGAACTTGGCCGCACCGCTGCGATCGAAGATCGTGCCCGGATTGCGCGTGAGTTGAACGACATGCTGGTCCGCAGCTACACGATCATCCCGCTGGTGAGCCGTGGTCGCGTTTCGGCCCGTTCGGTCACGCTTGAAGGTGCTGATCTGAACACCTGGGACAGCGAAACGTGGGCCATCGCCAGCTGGCGTCGCGCAAACTGATCCCTGCGACTTGGCCTGCCCCCCCTCCGGGGGCGGGCCTTTTCCCCCGCAATGGAACGCTGAACAAAGGCGCCCTTTCTTATGTTCAATTACACGCTGAGACGATTGCTGATGGCAATCCCGACGCTTTTGTTCATCGCTCTGGCCATTTTCCTGTTGCTGGAATTATCCCCCGGCGACCCGATGTCCGACATGCCACTGACCATCCCGCCTGAAGTGCGCGAACAGATGCGGATCGCGTTGGGTCTCGGTGAAGCGTGGTATGTGCGCTTCTACAAGTGGCTCTACATGTTCTCGATCGTGGAGCCGAGCCATGTGATCGCCAATATGACCGGCATCGAAAGCCTCGCCGCCGATGGGCCGCGGATCATCTCGTTTCAGACGCGCTCTCCGGTTGCCGACATCATCGCGCAGCGTATGCCACAAACCCTGTGGGTGGTTGGTCTGTCGTATGTCTTCGGCATTCTGATTGCCGTGCCGATCGGTGTGTATTCCGCCTATCGCCAGTATAGCTGGTTCGACCAAATGGGCGCCTTCGTGTCGATGGTCGGATTTTCCCTGCCGACCTTCTTCACCGGACCGCTGTTGATCTTGATCTTCTCGATCTGGCTGGGCTGGTTCCCGATCATCTATGACACAACCCTGGTGGTCGACAGTTTCCACAATTTTGGCCTGCAAATGCGGCAAATGGCGATGCCGGTGTTCGTGCTGACGCTTTACAACGCGGCGCAGATCAACCGTTTCATGCGCGCATCAATGCTGGACAACTTCACCCAGGACTATGTGCGCACCGCCCGCGCCAAAGGCATGACCGAGCGTGTCGTGGTGCTGGTCCATGTGCTGCGCAACTCGATGATCCCGGTCGTCACCGTGATCGCGCTGGGCATTCCGACCATCTTCACCGGCGCCATCATCACCGAGCAGATCTTCCGCGTGAACGGGCTGGGGCAATTGCTGATCATCGCGATCTATGCCTCGGATATCCCGATGGTTCTGACCCTCTCGATGGTGTTCGCCATTCTCATCGTTGGCTTCAACCTGATTGCCGACCTGCTTTATGCAATCCTTGACCCGAGGATCCGCTATGACTGATACCGTTGTCCTCCGCGCGCCCCGAAACCAATGGTGGGACGTCTGGGACCAATTCAAGACCCACAAAGGCGCCCTCATCGGAATGATCGTCTTTTTGGCCATTGTGCTCTTTTGTTTCGTCGGCCCTTATCTGTGGCCCTATAGCGCGACCTATATCGACATCCGGGCACGCAATCAGGGCTTCACCCTTGCCCACCCGTTCGGCACGGATCAATTGGGCCGCGATATCTTTGCGCGGATGATGAAGGGTGGGCAGGTATCGCTGGCGGTTGGCATCGTGGCGATGATCCTGTCGGTGTTTCTGGGCACGTTGATCGGGGTTCTGGCAGGGTATTTCCGGCGCATTGACGGCACCTTGATGCGGCTGACAGACCTGTTCCTCGCCCTGCCCCTGCTGCCGTTGCTTTTGGTGATGTCGATGCTGTTTCGCCAACCGCTGTCCACGGTCTTTGGCGTCGAGACGGGCATTTTCCTGCTGATTGTCACGGCGATTGCGTTGACCTCATGGATGCGCACCGCACGGGTTGTGCGGGGTGACGTTCTGGCGCTGAAAGAACGAGAGTATGTGTTAGCTGCGCGCTCCATCGGCACCCCGCCACGTCGCCTGATCCTGCGCCATATCCTGCCCAACGTATTGTCCCCGGTGATGGTGTCGGCGACCTTGATGCTGGCCGCCGCCATCATCACGGAAAGCGCGCTGTCGTTTCTTGGCATGGGCTTCCCGCCCGACTTTCCAACCTGGGGTCGTCTGGTTGCCGATGGCGTTGACTATCTTCAGCAATATCCGTCGCGGTCGATGTTGCCGGGTGTCTTTATCTCGCTGGTCGTGTTGAGCGTGAACTACATCGGCGACGGTCTGCGCGACGCCTTGGACCCACGCATTCGCGGACGGTGACACCCGCGTCTGCGCACGCAAAAAGGGGGGCATCTGCCCCCCTTTTATTTTGGTCACCATGCCGCGTGGCTCAGGCCTGTGTCGCGAGCCGTTCGATGAGGTCGCGAAACTGCGCGGCCTGATAGCCATATTGCGCGCCCGCCTTGATCAGGTCGTTGGTCGGCTGCCGCCCTGCCAGAGCCAGAGCCCAGACGATGGACGACCGGTTTCCGGACGCGCAATACGCCAGAATTTTTCCCGGCGTCGCATCAATCGCCGCGCGCTGCGCCTCGACCATCTCCATCGTCAAGGCATTGCCGACCACCGGATTGACGACAAACGCCATCCCGGCACCCTCGACCAGCGGCCTGAGGGCTTCGGCTGACAGTTCAGGCGGGTTTTCGCCATCCGGACGGTTGCAGATCACCATCTTGTATCCAGCAGCCGCGAGGGTCGGAATGTCTTCGGCGCGGATTTGCGGAGAGACATCGAAAGTGTCAGAGAGGGGACGAATATCCATGGTCGGGTCCTGCGATTGTGGTGGTGTCAGCTCAGAGCGGTGGCCATTGCGGTGAGGCGCGAACGGAAGGCCGGAGCCACGACCATACCCGCCAACATCGCCAACAGGAAGACCATCCCGCCGATGCCCCCCCAGGTGATCGACGCAATCGCCGGTCCCGGGCACAGGCCCACAAGTCCCCAGCCCGCGCCGAACATCAGCGAGCCCAGCACAAGGTTGCGGTCGATCTCGCTGCCCGTTTCTGCGGGCAGTTCATTGCCCAACACGGCCCGCGCGCGACGCGAGGCATAATTCCATGCAAACACCATTGGCAGGATCGCGCCACCCAGAACAAAGGCCAAGGTTGGGTCCCAGTCGCCAAAAATGTCCAGCCAGCCCTGCACTTTGCGGGTGTCGGTCATGCCGGACACCAGCAAACCGGCGCCGAACAACCCGCCCGAAAACAACGTTGTGAGAATGCGGATCATATCAAATCACCTCCAGCAGATGACGGAAGACAATGACGGCCACGCCGCCCGCCAGCAGATAAAACACCGTGGCTACAATGCCGCGCAAAGACAGCCGAGAGATCCCGCAAACGCCATGGCCCGAGGTACAACCATTCGCCAACCGTGTGCCAACCCCGACCAACAGCCCCGCGATCACAATCGCTACCAGGTTTCCGGTGATATTGGTCTGAACCGGCACATTATAGATTGGCTTGAGCAGCAGCGGCACCAAGGCCAACCCGGCGATAAACGCGACGCGCTCGCCCCATGTGGACCAGCCGGATCGGTCGACCAACCCGCCAATAATGCCCGAGGCCCCCATGACCCGCCCGTTGACCAGCAAGTGAAAGGACGCCGCGGCACCAATCATAAGGCCCCCGACGAGGCCCCAAATCCAATCAATTTCCATTCTTCCGATTTCCCGTTTCTGCGCTCGGCGTTTCTCACCCAGCGGCTTTTCCTTGTGTGTGTCCGTTTGTTTCCAACGGCGACGCTCGGTGCAGCGCTCTCCCCACCGCACCGTGGCTCGGCTCTGTCTCAGATCCCGTTGACCGGAACCTTCAGATAGCTGACGCCGTTGTCTTCCTTGGGTGGCATTTGCCCTGCACGCATGTTCACCTGCAAGGACGGAATGATCAATTGCGGCATCGCCAGCGTCGAATCCCGCGCCCGGCGCATCGCCACAAACTCCTCGGCGGGCTTGCCAGCGCCAACATGGACGTTGAAGGCCTTTTGCTCGGCAACGGTGGTTTCCCAGGCGAATTCGTCGCGGCCCGGCGCCTTGTAATCGTGGCAGACAAAAATCCGCGTCTCATCGGGCAAGGTCAGGATTTTCTGGATCGACTTGTAAAGATCCTCGCCGAACCGCCCGGGAAATCGCAGCGCGCCGTGCCAAAATCCGGCATGAACAGCGTGTCACCGACAAATGCGGCATCGCCAACCACAAAGGTCAAACAGGCGGGTGTGTGGCCCGGCGTGTGCATCACGTCGGCGCGCAACTGGCCGATGTTGATTTGGTCGCCATCTTTGAACAACTGATCGAACTGCGAGCCATCCCGTTGAAATTCGGTGCCTTCATTGAAGACTTTGCCGAACGTGTCCTGCACGGTCTTGATGTTTTCACCGATGCCGATCTTGCCGCCCAACTTGGCTTGCAGATAGGGTGCCGCCGACAGGTGATCGGCGTGAACGTGGCTTTCCAAGAGCCATTCCACGTCGAACCCCTTGTCCTGAACAAAGGCGATCACGGCATCCGCCGAGCGCGTATCGGTGCGCCCCGATGCATAGTCGAAATCCAGCACCGAATCGATAACAGCGCATTTCTGGCTCGACGGGTCACGGACCACATAGGTAATCGTAAAGGTCGCTTCGTCAAAGAAACCAAAGACTTCGGGCTTCATGTCGCTACTCCGTTATATAGTGTCGAGGGAGAATATAACGCCACACCCTCATATTGCAAGTTTTGAATGTGACTTATTGACATGGATCATGCAGATGTCATTGCCAAAGGCGTATTCTGGGCCGAACTTGAACGAGGAGACGCGCCATGACCGAATTTTCCGCCGCTGCTCTGGCCCACCGAAAAGCGCAGCTTGAAGCGCGCCTGACGGAATTGGGCGTCCGGCTTCATGGCATTGAGGACGAATTGATGTCGCATCAATCGCGCGATTGGGAGGAGATGGCAACCGAGCGCGAGCACGATGAGGTGCTGACCTCCATGGGGGACGGCGGCAAGGACGAAATCCGCATGATCCAGGCCGCGCTTGAGCGTCTTGACGCGGGCGAATACGGCTACTGCACAAGTTGCGGCGCACAGATCTCCGAGGAGCGGCTCGATGTACTGCCGGCAACACCGTTTTGCCGGACCTGCGCGCCCTGACGCCCGGAGACACCGGGAAATCGCCGGATAAGGTCCGAAAATCCACGCGAAAACATTGCAAACTGCGCAGCTGTTGCGTCTAATGCCGTTGAGCCTTGGATCAATGCCGGAGGAGATGTGACGCAACGCCCGCTACCCGCATCCGGGCCACGCGCCGCTGCCGGGCCGTTGGGTGGTGCTGATGCCGCATCCGAGTATGTTCAACGACGCACGCAGGACGGGGTCGCGATCCTGACCATGGCGGGGCCAGACGGTAATCGTCTGGGGCCATATCTTGTGCGCGCCCTGACAAAGGCAATTGCCACAGCACTGCGCGACGAGGGCGTGCGTGCTCTGGTCCTGACGGCCCGCGGCGCCGATTTTTGCGCCGGACCCTGGACCGACTTGCCGCCTCCCGGTCCTGACGCCGTTGATTTGCCACCGGTGATCGCCGATTTGGCCACGTTGTGCGCGACAATCGAGGCCGCGCATAAACCCTTGGTTTGCGCCATTCACGGGCGCGTGTTTTCCGGCGGGTTGGCCTTGGCCCTGGCCGCGCGACGGATCATCGCCGACACCCGCACGACCTTGCATTTTCCAGAGCCACGGCTGGGCCGCCTGCCGCCGGGAAATGGCGCGGTACGGCTCTGCTGGCGGTTGGGTGCCGCCAATGCGCTGAAAGTCCTGCAATCCCCCGGGCCCGTGACGGCGGCCGACGTGCCGGGCCTTGTCGACGACACCGTGCCCGAAAACCTGGTTCCGACGGCGCTGGCACTGGCGGATTCTCTGGCCATGACCAAGACACCGCGCCCGGAACCTGCGGGCCTGTCGGCCTCGATCGACTATCGCGTGGCGGTGCAAAAAGCCCGTGCCGCTTTGCCCACGCCCCTGCCCAGCCACCGGGCGCATGAGGCGGACTTGCTGGATACCGTCGAGGCGGCGCAATTGCTGCCCGCGGATCAGGCGCTGGCCTTTGATCTCGTGCGGGCGCAAGATGCTGCCCTCGCCCCGGTGGCGCGTGCTTTGGCGCATTTGGCGCGCGCCACGCGACGCGCACTGATCACGCCCGAGGCTGGGCTGATGCCGGACGGAGTGCCGCGGACCGGACCGATTCTGGCGGCGCTCTCGCCGGAAAACGCCGCCCGGTTGGTGCCGACGATACTGCGCCACGGTGTTGACCTGACGCTGACCGCCCCCGACCGGGAGCCCTTGGCACAGGCATTGGAAAGCGTCGCACAAGCGCAACTCGACAGGGTGACCGCTGGGCAATTGACCCAGGCCAACTCCGAGCGCGACTGGAACCGTCTCTCGGGGCGCCTCGACCCGGACCCCGGTGCGCGCCCGGCCATGGCGTTCGCGGATCTGGAACATGCCGCATGGCTGGAAACGATGGTTCCGGCGCTGACTCCGCTGATCCTGTGGTCCCCCGGCGCCCATGCCCTGCCCGGTTTGACCGCACCGACCCAGGCGGTTGCGCTGGTTCCAGCCCCCTCGCGCGCCCCGCGTTTGTGTGAAATTGTTGTGCAATCGAACACCGACACCACTGCGATCCGCCACGCCACAGCCTTTGCACTGCGCCAAAAGCTGACGCCGATCCGCGTGCAAGGTGCCCCGATCCTGCCCGTTCTGGCACAGGCCGCCGCCGCGGCCGCACAATGCTTGCGGGCCAAGGGCGTCACCAGCGCGGCTCTGCGCGCGACGGGGCTGTTGCACAATGGGGCGGAACTGGGCGAGGCCGCACAGGTTCTTGTCCCACTGCCGCAGAGCGCCGAGCGGTTGGTGTTGTTGGCGGTGGTGAATGCCGGTGCACGACTGCTGCGCGAGGGCGCGTGCCTCAGGCCGTCGGATATTGATCTGGCGATGGTTCTGGGCGCGGGTTGGCCCAATTGGCGCGGTGGCCCGATGGCCGAGGCCGATGGGATCGGGCCGATGGTTTTACGGCACGAGTGTCAGCAGGCCGAAACGGTGGATGCCGCGCTCTGGTCGCCCGATCCGCTGTTTGACCAGTTGATCCGCGACGGTCAGCGCTTTGAAGATCTGAACCGCCGTAAGGTCTAAGGTTTCGGGTGCTGCGCGACACAGGCCCAGCGCCCGCTTTCACGGTTCCAGTATTCGGCGGCCACATCAGCCCCGGTCAACGCGCGCCATTGCTGCCGCGCTTGCGCGACGACCCAGTCATTCGTGCCATCGAACACGATACACAGGCGTTCCACCGCGCGCGCCTCGTCCGGTGTCACCGGCGCACTGTCCAGGGTGATCAAGCAGCCTGGTTGGTTCGCCAACGCCGCCACCGGTGTGGCATCCGCAACCAGCAAAACCGGCTGGTCCGCATCATGTGGCCCGCCGACCATGCCGTGCGGCAAAAACCCGTCGTTGAGCCAAAGCTGGCGATCAAGCGCCTGCATCCGCTGTGTATCCGTACCGCGCAACGCAACCGTCATCCCCATTTCCAGCGCCCTGCCGATCAATTTCGGCAACAACGTCTCCAACGGATCGCGGGTCAGATGATAGAATTTTGCGACGGCCATTTTGGGTTACTGCTCGAATTTCTGGCGCACCAGCGTGTCCAGCGCCCGCACGCCCCAGCCGGTCGGACCCTTGGGGGCAAAGGCGGTTTCCGCGACCGGAAGCGCCACCCCGGCAATGTCGATATGCGCCCAAGGCACGTCAGGCTTGATGAACCGTTGCAGGAATTGCGCGGCGGTGATCGAGCCCGCCGGCCCGCCGGTGTTCTTCATGTCAGCCATGCGCGTCTTGATCAATTTGTCATAGGCCGGGGCCAGAGGCATCCGCCACGCGCCCTCTTCATCCTCGGTGCAGGCGTTCAGGATCGAACCGCACAAGGCGTCATCGTTGGAAAACACGCCCGCGTGGTCATGCCCCAAGGCAATGATAATCGCACCGGTCAGTGTTGCCAGATCAATCACCGCCTTGGGGTCAAACCGATCCTGCGCGTACCAGAGCAGATCCGCAAGGACCAGACGCCCCTCGGCATCGGTGTTGATCACCTCGATCGTATCGCCCTTCATCGAGCGCACCACATCGCCCGGACGCTGCGCACGACCATCGGGCATGTTCTCGACAAGGCCCACGATTCCGACGACATGGGCCTTGGCCTTGCGGGCCGCCAGCGCGCGCATGACCCCGGCGACAACCCCCGCGCCGCCCATGTCCATTGTCATTTCTTCCATGCCCGCCGCCGGTTTGATCGAGATGCCGCCGGTGTCGAACACCACGCCTTTTCCCACAAATGCCAATGGCGCGCCCTCGGCCCCGGCCCAGCGCATCACGACAACCTTGGACGGGCTTTCGGACCCCATGCCAACGGCCAGCAAGGCCCGCATTCCCAGCGTCTCCAAGGCTGGCTCATCCAAGACCTCAACCTCGAGGCCCATGTCGCGCATCGCCTCAAGCCGGTTGGCAAAATCGGTGGTGGTCAGAATGTTGGCCGGCTCGTTGACCAGATCCCGTGTGAAATGCACCGCCTCGGCACGGGTCAAGGCCACAGCGCAGGCGGCTTCGGCCGCTTTGGGATCGGCAACCGCCACGGTCACACCGCCCGGTGCCTTGTCGACCTCGGTCTTCATCGACCAGGCATAGGCGCGCAACGCCAGGCCTTCGACCAAGTCTGGCAAGCGGCGCACCCGTTGCGCGGCAATGCAGGTGTCTGCCTCTGTCAGGCCCTTGCCAATCGTGGCCCCCGCCTTGCGCGCTTGCGCTGCCGTGGCGCGGACGGGCAAGCGCACCATCATCACAGCCGACGCGTTCAATCCGTGTGGAAATGCCAGAGTCAGCGCCTCACCGGGCTTGAGCGCGGCCCAAGCCGTGCCCGTGATCGCCCGGCTCAACGCACCGCGCGTCCTGGTGTCGATCCGCTTCGCATCTAAATCGAGCCTCTCATCGGCGAAAACCACCAGAAGTCCGGCGTTTTGCGCCATTTCGGGGATGTCAAACGGGGCAAACTTTACCGAGACGAGGGTCATGCGTGATTTCTCCTGAGGGTCGGCGTGAAACCTAGCCCGCGCGGCGCGACTTGGCCAGAGCATCAAAGGCCTTGTCCACCCGGTCCGCAGAATGACCGTTTGCCCGCACGCCGAAACCGTTTATCATGCGGCCGGGACAGCTTTGACGAAAGGGACGACGTGGCGCGGCTTGACCGGTATATCTTGGCACAGCTGCTGCGCGTGTTTGGGTTTTTTTCCTTGGTTCTTGTGTCCGTGTATTGGGTCAACAAGGCCGTCAAGCTGTTTGATCAGTTGATCAGCGACGGGCAATCCATGGTCGTGTTTCTCGAATTCACGGCCCTCAGCCTGCCAATGCTGATTCGCACGGTGCTGCCGATCTCGGCCTTCGTCGCCGCCACATTCGTGACACTCAACCTGTTGAAAAACAGCGAGATATCCGTGCTACAGGCGGCAGGTATATCGCCATTTCGTCTGGCGCGTCCATTTGTGATCTTTGGTCTGATTGTCACTGCATTTCTGGTGATCTTGATGAATTTTCTGGTGCCAGAGGCGCGCAGCCAGTTGATGCGCCGCCAAGCAGAGGTCGCGCAGAACGTCACCTCGGCCTTGCTGCAAGACGGTGTGTTCCAACACCCCGCCGAGGGTGTCACGTTCTTCATTTCCGAAATCACCCCGGAAGGGGTTATGCGCGGCATCTATCTGTCTGATTCCCGGTCACAACTGCAACGCATTGATTACACGGCACGCACCGCCTTGATCGTCCCCGACAGCACCGGCCCAAAACTGGTGATGATCGACGGCCAAGCGCAGATCCACAACCGGCGCACCGGGCGGTTGTCGGTCACCGGATTTGGCGATTTCACCTATGATTTGAGTGTCTTGATCGGCCCAGCGGGCCGGGCGCGAAGCCTTTATGAACTGCCGACCTCCGCATTGTTCAACCCGTCGGAGGCGCTCTTGGACGAAACCGGCGTCACGGCATCACAAGCACGGTTCGAACTGGTTTCAAGATTTGTCGATGGATTCGCGGCGGTTGCGGCGCGCTGATTGGATACGCAACCTTGATCGCCGGTGGATTCAGCCGCCTCGGGTTCTGGCGCGAGGTGTTGCTGTCGGTGGTCCTGATGGCGATCATCCAGTCGCTGACCAACACCTTTGCCGACATCGCCATGCGCTCCATCGCGTTGTCATGGCTGGGGATTGCGCCTTTCCTTCTGGCCGTTGTGATCTCATTCGGCTTGATGCTCTGGGCCAGCCGCACGCGGCGTCTGCGCAAGGAGGTCCGCGCATGACGCTTGGGTTATATCTTGTGCGACGACTGGCCAGCAGTTTCGGCATGATTTCCGCCGTGTTCTTTGGCATGTTGTTGTTGTTCGAGGTGGTCGAGATGGTGCGGCGTTTCGGCGGCGGCGAGACACCGATGCGCGAAATCATCTGGCTGGCGATGCTCAGGATCCCGGCGACTTTCTATCAAATCCTTCCGCTGCTGACGATCCTGTCGTCGATGTCCTTGTTTCTTGGCCTGGCGCGCAGCTCTGAACTGGTGGTGATCCGTTCGGCGGGGCGTTCCGCAATGCGGATGCTGCGTGAACCCTTTCTGGCCACGCTGATCTTCGGCGCGTTGCTGGTGGCGGGCTTCAACCCGATAGTTGCGGCGGCCTCGCGCGCTTATCAAGACCGACTGCAAACGCTGCAAACCCCTGACCTGCAATCGCAAATCTCGTTGGAGGGGTCAGCGGTCTGGATGCGTCAGGGCGACACGCATGGCCAAACGGTGATCCGTGCCCAGAGCGTGGCGCCGGATGGACTGGAGTTTTCCGACGTGTCCTTCATGCAGTTCGAGCGCGAAACCGGCGCGCCGCTGATCCGCATCGAGGCGGCCCATGCCCATCTGGATTCCGGATTTTGGCGGCTGACAACGGCGAAACGCTGGAATCTGCTGGCCGACAACCCTGAACGCGATGCCGCAACGTTCGAGACCCTGGACATGCCCAGTGACCTGACCGGAGAGCGTATCCGCGAGAGTTTTGCGCGCGTCGGCATGGTGTCGGTCTGGGATCTGCCCGATTTCATCGCGGCGCTGGACCGCGCGGGCCTGTCATCACGCACACACCGCAGCCAATTCCTGTCAGAGCTGGCACTTCCGGTCTTGATGGCGGCCATGATGCTGGTGGGCGCTGTGTTGTGTTTCAAACACGTTCGTGCGGGGAATTCCGGCACCCGCATCCTGATGACGGTTCTTGCTGGATTTGCCCTGTTCTTTCTGCGAAATTTCGCACAGGTCTTGGGCGAAAACGGGCAAATACCGTTGTCCTTGGCGATTTGGACACCACCCATCGCTTCCATGCTTCTGGCGCTTGGGGTATTGCTGCATATGGAGGACGGTTAGTGGTCGGATTCAGGCGCCATTTGCAGACAGGAAACGGGACCGCAACTGCGGCCTTGAATCTGTGTGCCCGCGCGCGCCGTAGCGTCCTGGCCTTGGCCCTGTCGTTTGGCGTCGTATTCTCGCCTTCCCCGTCTTTGGCCCAATCCACCGCCACGCTGATGGCCGATCAGGTCCTCGTCGATGCCGCCGGACGCCTGATTGCCTCGGGCTCGGTCGAGGTTTGGCATGGCTCTGTGCGGCTGACCGCGACGCGTGTCGTCTTTGATCAACGCCGCGACTTCCTGATCGTCGATGGTCCCATCTCGATCACAGAGGGCCCTGACACCATCTTTCTGGCTGATTCCGCGCAGATTTCGCCCGATCTGCGGGCCGGTTTGATCACCAGCGCCCGCGTGGTCTTGCAGCAGCAACTGCAAATGAGCGCCGCGACAATTGTGCGCGACCCCAATGGCATCAGCCAGATGACCTCGGTCGTGGCCTCAAGCTGCCCGGTCTGTGCGGCGGACCCGACACCGCTGTGGGAAATCCGCGCCGGACGGGTGACGCATAACGAAAACACCGATCAACTGCATTTCGAGCAGGCGCAGTTCCGGTTTGCCGGCGTGCCCATTTTCTACTTGCCGCGCATGCGGATGCCCGGGCCCGGGCTTGACCGGTCGCGCGGCGTCTTGCGCCCCGTCGTCGATGTGGGTTCGGATCTCGGTCTGTCGGTCGGAATTCCGTATTTCATTCCGCTGGGCGAGGCGCATGATCTGACCGTCACGCCCATGGTCTCCACCGAGCGCATGGTCTCGCTGGGCTTTCGCTGGCGTACAGCACGGCAGAACGGCGGCATCGAATTGGGCGGGCAGATCTCGAGTGATCAGATCAGGCCCGGTGATATTCGCGGCTATGCCTATATGCGCGCGCTGTTTGCCCTGTCGAATGACTTCAGACTCAGCGCCAATCTGCTTGCGGCCTCGGACAGAACCTATCTGGAAACCTACGATATTTCCGACCGTTCGCGCCTTGATGCCGATGTCACGATCGAGCGTGTGCGCCGCGATCAAATGATCCGGGCGCGCGCCTTGGCGTTTTATTCGCTGCGGGCGGCAGATATCAATGCCCGACTGCCAAACGCGGCGCTTCAGGCTGAAGTGGATCAGCGCATCGGCTTGGATCACACCTTGATTGGTGGCAGTTTGCGCGTCCAGTTGGGCGCGCAGGCGATTCAACGCCGCTCGACCGTGGTGTTGGGCGGCGAAGGCCGCGACGTTGCGCGCGCGCACGCGCAGTTGACATGGCGCCGCAGCGCCATTCTGTCGGGCGGCATATTGGCAACCGGTGCGCTTGACGGGCGCATCGACCATGTGCGGGTCGGCGATGACACCGCCTATCCGACGCCGGTCACGCGGCAAGCCTTGCAGGGCCTTGTGGAATTCCGTTGGCCTTGGGCGTCAACGACATCATCCGGCGCGCGCCATGTCGTCGAGCCGATCCTTCAGGTCATCGGCAGCCGCCGAAGTGCTGGCCCGTTGCCGAACGATGACAACACGATGCCCGAGTTGGACGAGGGAAACCTGTTCACATTGGCCCGCTTTTCCGGCGAAGATGCGCGTGACGATGGATCTCGGATCAACGCGGGTCTGCGCTGGACCCGTTTTGATCCCTCGGGTTGGTCCAGCGAAGCAATGATCGGGCGCATTTGGCGCCGCGACCGTTACCTTGGCTTTGCGCCGACCCATGTGCAGCCCCTTGGCGGCGATGCCTCCGACTTGCTTCTGGCCGGGCGGATCAGCCATCAAAGCGGGGTCTCGGGCTCACTCCGAGTGCTGATCGACACCGATAGCGTCGTATCGCGGGCCGAGACCAACCTCGCCTGGACCCGGCGCGCGACAACGGTCTCGACTCGGTACTTGTATTCGCCCGCCAGTCTCTTCGAGGATCGCGCCACGGCGTTGAGCGAATGGAGCTTTGATCTGGCGCGCCGTCATTCAAACGGCTGGTCGTCCAGCGTGGGATGGGACTATGACGTGGCGCAGCGATTGTTCGCCACAGCGCGCGCAGGACTGGAATTCCGCAATGAATGCCTTTTATTTGATCTCTCCTTCGCGCGCCATTTCGTGACCTCCACAAACCCGACCGCATCGACGCGCTTCAGCATGAGTATCGACCTGCTCGGAATCGGCGGTCGGGCGCCGACCATCAACGGGCGCAGTTGCCGCGCCTAACATGCCCCTTTTCATCTTGCCCCCAAGCCGCTAGGCCGGGAGCATGTGTGATGACATCAACGGACTGCACCCTATGCGCCCCGCCCGCCCTATTGCTTGCCTTGCTCGTTTTCTGTCCACCATTGCGGTGGCCATGACGCTGTTGGCCGCAGGTCTGCCGACCTCGCGCGCCCTTGCGCAGTCGCCATTCGCCGCAGCCTTGTACGTCAATGATTCCGCGATCACGAATTACGAGATCACGCAGAAAATGAAATTTCTGGAGTTTATCGGCGTAACCAGCGCCGACCCGAGGCAACTGGCCATCGAGCGTCTGATTGAAGACCGCCTGCAACTCCAGGAAGGGACTCGTTTGGGCGGTCGCGTGACACCAGACCAGCTCGACAGCGGATTGCAAGAATTTGCGGCGCGCGCCGAACTGACCGCCGAGGAAATGTTTGAGCGCATGGATCAAGCCGGGATCGACAGAGAGACGTTTGTCTCGTTCATTCGATCCGGCATCATGTGGCGCGAGCTGATCCGGGCACTATACAGTCCTCAGGTGAATATTACCGAGTCGATGATTGATCAGGCCCTGTCCGTCGAAGGTGTGCAGCCTGTGACCGAAGTTCTCATGTCCGAGATATTCTTGCCCACAGACCCGCAGTATGCCGAAGCGGTTCAGCGTATTGTTCCACAGATTCAGCGCATACGCTCGGAAACCGAGTTCGCGAATGCCGCACGGCAGGTTTCAGCCGCACCGACCGCCACCGCCGGTGGTCGCATTGATCGGTGGGTCAACGTCGCGGCGATGCCCGCGCCGGTTGCCCGCGCAATGGAAAACGCCGGTATCGGCGCCGTGGTTGGCCCGATCGAAGTGCCCGGCGCCTTGGCTTTCTTTCAATTGCGGGCACGGCGCAATTCACGTTCAGTTCCGGACTCGGCAATCGAGTTGGCCTATCACCGGACCGGGTTGCCCGGCGGCCGCAGTGGTGAAAACACAGCGCTGGTTGAGCAGTTTCAGGCACAAATCGACTCGTGTGTTGATTATCCGGCGACCTTGCTGCGCGCGGTCCCGCAACTCACGGATGCCGATGTTGCCGAGATCACGCGCCCACAGGCCGATGTTGATGCGAACACGCGCGCCGAGTTGGAGCGTTTGAATCCGGGCCAGATCTCGGCGAATCTGGTGGAGAACAATCAACTTGTGGTCCTGATGTTGTGTCGCCGCTCCGTCTCGAATGAGAGCGTGCCGTCGCGCGAGACTGTGCGCATGGCGCTGTTGAATCGCGCGTTGGAAGGCCACTCCATGCTGTATCTTCAGCGCTTGCGTGCTGATGCCGAAATCCGTTACCCCTGAAATGTCGGGGCCGCGTGCACCGTTGGTTGTGACCTGCGGCGACCCCGCAGGGATCGGGCCGGAACTTGCGGCGACCATTGCGCGATCTGACACACCCGCACCATTCGTCTGGATTGGCGACCCGCGGCATTTGCCGCCGGGTACGGCATGGCAAGCGGTCAGCACCCCGGCACAAGGGGCGTCGGTTCCCAGCGGAACTCTGGCGGTCCTCGAACAACGGTTTGCGGCGCGCGCAATCCCTGGAAAGCCAACCCCAGAGAATGCCGCCGGCACCATCGCCGCGATCGAAACTGCCGTGCGTCTCGTGCAATCGGGCGAAGCCGGTGCGATCGTCACGGCGCCGATCAACAAGAAAGCGCTCAAGGACGGCGCCGGCTTTGCCTTTCCCGGCCATACCGAATTTCTTGCGCATCTGGCGGGCGGGTGCGAGGTGGTGATGATGCTCGCCTGTGACGCGCTGCGCGTCGTGCCTGTGACGATCCACATTCCCTTGTCCGAAGTCCCCAAGGCCTTGACCCCTGACCTGCTGCGCATGACGATCGAGATCACCCATGCCGCCCTGATCCGCGATTTTGGCATTGCCGATCCGCGCATCGCCGTCGCCGGTCTGAACCCCCACGCGGGTGAGGGTGGTGCAATGGGAACCGAGGAAAACGACTTCATCCGTCCCATCGTGCGCGGCTATAATGATCGCCCAATGGCGATCTTCGGCCCCCTGCCCGCCGACACCATGTTCCACCCCGCAGCCCGCGCGCGCTATGACGTGGCGATCTGCATGTATCACGACCAGGCCCTGATCCCGATCAAGACGATTGATTTTGCGAATGGCGTCAATGTCACGCTGGGTCTGCCCTTCGTGCGCACCTCGCCCGATCACGGCACCGCCTATGATATCGCCGGACGCGGGATCGCCGACCCCTCGTCGATGCGGGCGGCAATGGCGATGGCGTGGGATATGGTGCAACGCCGGGGCTAAGGGGCGCGGGCCAGCCTTGCCTTGGCGGCGCTTTTGGTTAAGGGACAGGGCATGAGCCAAATTGATCACCTCCCCCCTCTGCGCGACGTCATAGAGCGCTTTGATCTGCGCGCCAAAAAAGCGTTGGGTCAGAATTTCCTGCTGGATCTCAACCTGACCGCGCGCATTGCCCGGGCGGCGGGCGATCTTGCGGGCTCGGATATCATCGAGGTTGGCCCTGGCCCCGGCGGCCTGACGCGCGGCCTGTTGGCCGAGGGTGCGCGAAAGGTTCTGGCGATCGAAAAAGACGGACGATGCTTGCCCGCGCTGGCCGAAATCGCCGAGGCCTATCCCGGTCGTTTGCAGGTGATCGAGGGCGACGCGCTGGAAATCGACCCCTTGGCGCACCTGACCCCGCCAATCAAAATCGTCGCAAATCTTCCATATAACGTGGGCACCGAGTTGTTGGTGCGCTGGCTGACGCCCAAAGAATGGCCGCCCTTCTGGTCGACGCTGACCTTGATGTTTCAAAAGGAGGTCGCCGAACGCATCGTCGCCAAGCCCGGCTCGAAGGCCTATGGCCGCCTGGCGCTGCTGGCACAGTGGCGCTGCGACGCGCGGATCGTGCTGACCTTGCCCCCCGGCGCCTTTACGCCACCGCCAAAGATCGACTCGGCGGTGGTTCACCTGACTGCCTTGCCCGAGCCCCGCTTTCCCGCCGATGCCAAAACCCTCGAACGGGTTGTTGCGGCGGCCTTCAACCAGCGCCGCAAGATGTTGCGGTCCAGCTTGCGCAGCCTCGACCCGAATGCGGAATCCCGTCTGGAACGGCTCGGCATTCGCCCGACGGCGCGCGCCGAGGAGATCGGGTTGGAGCAGTTTTGCGCCCTGGCACGGGACTTTGGCTGAGAGACGCCGGCACAACCAAACCGCGACTTTCCTGAGGCATTTGCCTCAAACTTGACATATTATTCGGTTTTCGCGCCGCAATTCAGTCACCACTTTGCTCTAGTTTGGCCTCCGAGTTCTTTCGACTCAGGTCTGCCAGATTAGCAAAAGGTGACGACATGCGCGCGCTCGACCGAACCAATGGTCATCCCCCGAACCCTGCTTTCGCGCGGCTGAAAACGCTTGCGCGCCGGGATGACGGGTCGATGGCGGTGTTCAGCGTGTTTGTCTTTTTCGCGATGCTGTTGGTCGGCGGATTGGCCATCGACATGATGCGCCACGAGAACGAGCGAATCCGCATGCAAAACACCGCCGATCGCGCAGTGCTCGCCGCGACCATGCTGCGTGCGAATGTCTCCGAAGCCACCCCCCAACAACTCGTCGAGGCCTATTTTGCGGCGGAAGGTTTGTCGCCTCAATTGGCCGGCCGTGTTGTCGTGGGCGGCGACAATGAAACCGGGCGCACCGTGACAGTGATCCCCGCAGCGTCCGTTCCATCGCTTTTCATGCGCCTGCTGGGGGTCAATGACTTTGCCATTGTTACCCCCGCTCAGGCCACCGAAGCGGTCAGCGGGGGGGTGCAAATTGAACTGGTGATGGTGCTCGACGTCTCTGGGTCCATGGGTGGTTCCAACAAGATCGGCACGATGCGAAATGCCGCCATCGACTTGACCAACACATTGCTTGCAGACAACGCGGATGGCAGCGTCGCCGTGACGATTGTGCCCTATGCCGCGTCTGTCTTGCCACCGGCCGGGTTCCTGAACCACTTCACCAATTTGACGGGAACGTCCGGCGCTTGTGCGGATTGGTCGGTCTGGAACGTCATCTCCAACAGTCTGAGCCAGCCGATTTCGCGCAACTCCTGCAGCACCAGCTCGTGGCGCACCGTGCGCCCCTATCTGCATGACCCGGTGGTGACCGCGGGCTATATCAATGCGTTGGTTGCCTCGGGGACCACGTCAATCGACCTCGGGTTACGCAATGGCGCGTTGTTCTTTGACGAAACGCTGCAACCGATTATCTCGCAAATGATCGTGAATGGTGCCATAGATCCGGTCTTTCAGGGTCGGCCTTATGCGTGGAATACGCCTGGCTTGGTCCGTGCCTTGATCTTGCTCACCGATGGCGAAAACTGCTGCGGTGAACGTATGCCAACCCTCGTGCAAGACGTGAACACCCTTGCAACCTGCACCGCTCTGAAAGCGCAAGGGATTTTGATCTACTCGATAGCGTTTCAGGCCCCGACATCCGGGGCCGCGCTGATGCGCGCCTGCGCCTCGTCATCGAATCATTATTTCAATGCCGATACCAGCCAACTGGCGGCGGCGTTTCAAGGCATCGGGGCAAATATCCAGACCCAAGCCCTGAGGTTGACGTACTGATGGGTTTCCTGCGTCGCCTTGCCCGTTTCTTGCACCGTGACCAAGGCACGGCAACGGTCGAGTTCGTTATCGCCGTGCCACTCGTGCTGGCGTTCCTGTTCTCATCCATAGATTTTGGCGTGGTCATGTTGCGGCAGGTGTTTCTGGATCGCTCCGTGGACATGGCGGTCCGGCAAGTGCGGCTGGGCAATGTTCCATCCGGCGGATTCGACGCGTTCAAACAGATGATCTGCGACGATACCTTCTTGATCCCAAATTGCATGTCCAGCATTTCCGTGGAAATGCGCCCGATCGATACCGCCACCTGGGCCGGGCTGGACACACCGGCGCAATGTATCAACCGCGAACAGAACATTGCCCCGTCCTTGCAGTTCAACCCCGGCAATGGCGGCCAGGAATTGATGTTGATCCGCGTGTGTATCGTCGCCGACCCGTTCCTTGAGATGACGGGCATGGTGCTCGGCATGCGGCTCGATGCGTCTGGCGGTTACCACATCGTCTCACACGCGGCCTTCGCGAACGAACCCATTTGACTCCGACACAGCACTTTTGCTGCCTTTGTTCCAACCATGAGGTCCACCATGACCCACCGCACGGCTCAAAACAAACGTTCGGCGCGCCGCATTGCCGCCGTCGGGCGCTTCTCGCAAAATTCCAAAGGTGCCGTTTCGGTCGAGTTGGTGATCATTCTGCCAATGCTGATCTGGGCCTTGGCGGCAACGGCCGTGTTCTTTGACGGGTTTCGCACGCGGTATCATGCACAGATGGCAGCGCAGACCGTGGCCGATATCATGTCGCGCGAAACGAACCTGTTCACGGCGGCCTATGTCGAGGGCATGAATGACGTCTTTGATTTTCTTGTCAACCGGAGCATTCCCACTCGGATCCGGGTGTCATCCATCATCTGGGATAGCGTCAATGAACGCAACATGTTGCAGTGGTCCTATGGGACGCGTGACCTGAGCGGTCTGCCGACCGATACATTCGAGTTGATGCAAAATAACGATCTCGAGACATTGTTGGCGCGGTTCGGTGAGGATGAATTGTTCAGCTTTGCCGGGGCGGCGGCGCAAATGCCGGTTTCCGACCTTCCCGGACGCGTTCCACCCGTCTTGCCAGGAGAGGCGCTGTTGCTGGTCGAATCCTTTGCGCTGTGGACCCCCTTCTCCAATGTGGGTCTTGGTCAAATCCGGCTCGCACCCGTGGTGGTCGCACGCCCGCGCTTTGCGCCCTGGATCAATTTTGACGGCGTTGAGACGATCTATCCCGAACCCGATTACGAAATCGCATGGACTGGCGGCGGCAATGAAACACTCCCGGATCCCAATGACCCGCCGCCGGATGATGTCGATGACACCGGAAGCATCCGAAGTTACAATTTTGATACAGGCGTCACGACCGGGTGGTCGCAGTCGACCGTCACTGCCGGATCAGCGGTTGGCGGCAGCTTTTTGGGGCCCTTCGGCGGCGAGACTTACGCGACGCCCTTGTCACTGGCCATTGATCTTGGCACCGCGCAAGCGACCGCCGTGATTGAATTCGACCTGCTGATCATTGACGGATGGGACGGCTATGATCCGCAGTACACCACAGCGCTTGGTGATACGCTGCAAATCATGATCGACGGGCAACCGATTTCACTGGATGCCTACAGTGTCCACTATAGCGGGCTATACCGGCGCGAACGATCCGCCTCCGGGTATATTAACGGTGCACAGTTTCAACTGACCCTGCGGCCAACGCACTCTGGAACGAATTTCGCCGGGGGTGGCTTTGCCGATCAGGTTTGGCATGCCGTGCTGACGATTACAGAACCACCTGCGCAATTTGCGCTGGGCTTCAGCGCAAGCCTTGATGAGATCGCCGCGAACGAATCTTTTGGCATCGACAATCTGACGATCTCCGCATCCGGAAGCGCCACGGGGCGGCCGTTTTTCACGCCACCATCGGCAAATTTCACCAGCAACGACCCGCACACACGTTTCCCACGCTACTCTGGTTGTCCTGACTACCGCATCAGGGCGCCTTGGTTGTCGGTTGGCATCGAAGACGTGAGGACCGCGATCTATATTCCGCGTCAAGCGGGCGGCCCCACTTCTCTGCGTAGCTGCTCTGGTTTGCCCGGAACCGGTTATATCTCGGCGTCCCCCAGTGTGGTGCTCTACTACGACAATCAGGGGCGCAGCGGCGCCGGGTTTCAACTTGCCGTCGGGATCAATGACCGGAATCAAGGGCGGGCCTGCGATTCCACCATTTTGATCCGCGATCCCAATGGCCAGTATTGGTTCAATGACGATTTCGGCAACGGCTATGGATACAACGCCGGGCTGGAAGGGGGAAATGCCATCTCTGGGCAATATTCCATCTGGATGGGCAGCTATGGCAGCACGCCGTGTAACTCGAACCTGATGGTCGTCGCGTACTGAGTGTCTTCTGCATTTGAAAACATCGAGCCGTGCGAATAGCACGGGTCGTCCGCTATATCGTCCTTTGTCCCTTGATCAGCGCGTGGCGCCCGCCGCGTTGAGGACCATATCGACATAGATATCCTCGACATGTCCCCGACTTAAGCGCCCGCCTTCGCGGAACCATGTATTCACCCCGGTCAACATGGCGATCAGCGCCATGGATGCCAATTTGGTGTCCGGCACCTTGAGGCTGCCTTCGGACTGACCCGCTTGAAGAATCGCCTCCAGTTGCCCCTCGTAACGTTTGCGCAAGCCTTCGATCACCGCGAAATTCTCGGACGTGAGGTTGCGCAACTCCATATAGGCGATGAACACAGCATCGGCGCGGGCCGCATGGAAACGGATGTGAAACCGCGCAAAATGTTCGAGCCGCGCGCAGGCGTCTCCGGCAGGTGGTAGGCTGTCAGCCCAGGCCGCCAGCAGGTCATCCATATGCGCCTGCATCAGATCGAACAGCAGGCTTTGCTTGTCCGCGGTGTACAAATACAGGGCACCGGCCTGTACACCGACCTCCGCCGCGATCTGCCGCATCGAAACCGCGGCATACCCGTCGCGCGCAAACAGCCGCGAGGCCGCTTCGCGCAAACGCGGGCCAGTGATATCAGCGCGGGAACCGGGTTTGCGAGCCATAGGCCATTGTCACTGAACACACGTTCAATTCAACCCCGAAACCTGAGCCTTGATGGGTCCTTCAGGGTCCCCCAACGAAATGAGCCTTCACAGACCAACCTTCGCGCAGTAGTGTGAGGCGTCTTAGTCTCCAGGCGCGTGCATCATGTCCCAATCCTTTTCTGCCAGTTTGGCGTTTGCCGCGTTGCTTGGCTTGGCGGCGTGCGGTGGACAGGTGGCCTCTGATGCTCCGGCGCTGATGTCGATGGAAGAGATCGCGGCAAGCGCAGATATCGCGGCCGACACGTCACGCGGCGTGGCCGCCGCCAACACCCTGGAATCGCGCGGCGCAAGATTGCGGGCACGCGCCGCACAAATCCGGCGTGCCGGGATTGCCAGCGGCGAGCGTCAAGAACTCCTGTATCGTGCGGAACAGTTGAAATCCCGCTAATTCGGGCGCATCCGCACATTGCACCCGGCCCCCTGACCCGCTAATCGTCGCAGGACGCTGCCCGTTTCCCATGGGCGGCCCCTGCAGCGGAGACTGTTCATGACCACCCCACTTCGTCTTGGCATTGCCGGTCTTGGCACCGTCGGAATTGGCGTGGTCAAGATCGTGCAGCGGCACGCCGACCTTCTGGCCCTGCGCGCCGGACGCCCGGTCACTATCGCCGCGGTGTCCGCGCATTCGCGTACCAAAAACCGCAGTGCCGACGTCTCTGCCTATGCGTGGGAAGACGATGCCGTCGCCTTGGCCGCGCGTGATGATGTGGATGTCGTGGTGGAACTGGTCGGCGGCGACAACGGCCCCGCCAAAGCCTTGGTCGAGGCCGCGCTGCGCAATGGGAAAGACGTGGTCACCGCCAACAAAGCGTTGCTGGCGCATCACGGTCATGCCCTGGCGACGCTCGCGGAACGCAACGGTCGCGCGCTACGGTTCGAGGCCGCCGTGGCCGGAGGTATCCCCGTCATCAAGGCGATGATCGAAGGGATGGCCGGCAATCAAATTCGCCGTGTGATGGGTGTCATGAACGGCACCTGCAATTACATTCTGACCCGCATGGAAAGCGCTGGCCTGCCCTATGAGACGGTCTTTGACGAGGCCAAACAGCTTGGTTACCTCGAGGCTGATCCCAATCTGGATGTGGGCGGCATCGACGCGGGCCATAAACTCAGCATCCTGTCGGCAATCGCCTTTGGCACCAAGGTTGATTTTGACGCCGTGGTTCTGCAAGGAATCGGCGCGATCTCGATTGACGATATCAGGCTGGCCCGCGACATGGGCTATTCGATCAAGTTGCTGGGTGTCACGCAAATGACCGGCCGCGGATTGGAGCAACGCATGACCCCTTGCCTTGTACCGGGAACGCATCCGTTGGGTCAGTTGGACGGCGGCACCAATATGGTGGTGATCGAGGGCGATTCGGTCGGCCAGATCGTCTTGCGCGGTGCCGGGGCCGGCGAAGGCCCGACCGCCAGCGCCGTGATGGCCGATGTGATGGACATCGCGCGGGGCCTGAGTTTTCCGACCTTTGGCCAACCGGTCGGTTCGCTCACCGAGGCCCCCGCCGCCGCCGTCAGCACCGGCGCGTCTTGGTATTTGCGTATGGTTTTGTTGGATAAACCGGGTGCATTAGCCAAGATCGCGACAATTCTGGGCAATGTCGGCGTATCGATTGACCGGATGCGGCAGTATTCGCATGACAATGCCCATGCGCCGGTCCTGATCGTGACGCACAAAGCATCGTCGGATGACATTGCGCTGGCCATGGAACATTTCAATCAGAGCGGCGTTGTCGTTGGTGCCCCCATGGCCCTGCGGATCGAAGACGTCTGAGCCACAGCTGGCCCCTACAATCGACCTGGACACCGTATCTTGCGGCATTTCGCAGGTTGCGCCCGTGTTCGTGCTTGGCGCTGACCGGGCTTTTCGGTAGAACATGGATCGAGCAAAACTCCATAAAAGGACAGGCCAATGACCGAATCTCCGATGTTCCACGACCGTATGCTGTCGTTGGGCCTGGCCCGCGTTTCCGAAGCGGCGGCCTTGGCCTCGGCGGACTGGGTTGGTCGTGGCGACGAAAAAGCCGCCGACCAAGCTGCGGTAAACGCCATGCGCGACCAATTGAACATGCTCGAAATCGCGGGTGTGGTGGTGATCGGCGAAGGTGAACGCGATGAAGCGCCGATGTTGTTCATCGGCGAGGAGGTTGGCACCGGCCAAGGACCCGCCGTGGACATCGCCTTGGACCCGCTGGAAGGCACGACGCTGACCGCCAAGGACATGCCCAACGCGCTGACCGTGATCGCCATGGCGCCGCGCGGAACGCTTCTGCATGCCCCCGATGTTTACATGGACAAGCTGGCGATCGGACCGGGCTTCGCCCCCGACACCGTCACCCTGGCGATGAGCCCCTCCGAGCGCGTACGAGCCCTGGCCAAGGCCAAGGGCTGCGAACAATCCGATATCACGGTCTGCATCCTCGAACGTCCGCGCCATGAGGACCTGATCGCCGAAATCCGCGCCACGGGCGCCGCGATCCGTCTGATCACCGATGGCGATGTGGCCGGGGTGATCCACTGTGCCGAGCCTGAAATCACCGGCATTGACATGTATATGGGGTCCGGCGGCGCGCCTGAGGGCGTGTTGGCCGCAGCCGCGCTGAAATGCATGGGCGGTCAAATCTATGGCCGCCTGTTGTTCCGCAATGATGACGAGCGCGGGCGTGCCGCCAAGGCGGGCATCACTGACCTCGACCGCATCTATACCCGCGACGAGTTGGTGACGGCTGATGTGATCTTTTCGGCAACCGGCGTCACGGTCGGATCAATTCTGGACGGTATCAAGCGCGAGCCCGGCTGGTTCACCACCGAGACGTTGCTGATGCGCTCGAAAACCGGCTCTGTGCGTCGCATGACCTATCGCACGCCGGCCAATAACAGCCCGTGATTTCATGCGTCCCGCGCCGGGCTTTTGCGTTGCGCGGGACGCAGGCTTTCCCGAATGCAGCGACCAGATTTAGGGGGCTTCAATGGCCTATTTGGGAGTCGAGACGTCTCTGACCGGTCGCCGCTGGATAGGTCCTGAGCCGGAGTTCGAGCGCCAAGCCGAGGCCTTGGTGCAACTGACACGCCTGCCCGCGCCGCTCTGCGCCGTATTGGCCCGCAACAAGGTCGCCGCCGCGGATGTTGCCGATTTCCTCGCCCCATCCCTGCGTAATTTATTGCCGGATCCCATGACCTTGCGCGATATGGAGCCCGCCGCGGAACGATTGCTTCAGGCGCTCAGGACTCGCGAGAAAATCGCCATTTTTGCCGATTACGATGTCGATGGCGGGGCTTCGGCGGCGCTGCTGCTGACCTGGTTCCGCGCCATGGGCCATGACGCGACGCTCTATATCCCTGACCGCATCGACGAGGGCTATGGCCCCAACGAACCCGCCATGGAGGCTCTGGCCGCCGAGCACCGCCTGATCATCTGCGTGGACTGCGGCACCCTCTCGCATGGGCCGATTGCCGCCGCCAAGGGGGCTGATGTGGTCGTTGTCGACCACCATCTTGGCAGCGAAACCTTGCCGCCCGCACTGGCCGTCGTGAACCCCAACCGGCAAGATGAGACCGGCGATCTTGGGCATCTGTGTGCCGCCGGGGTGGTGTTTCTGGTGCTGGTCGACATGAACCGCCGCTTGCGTGCGCAGGGTATCCAGGGCCCTGATCTGATGGCCATGGTGGACCTTGTGGCGCTGGCGACCGTCGCCGACGTGGCCCCGCTGACCGGCGTCAATCGCGCGTTTGTGCGTCAGGGCCTGACGGTCATGGGCCGACGCCAGCGACCCGGCTTGGTGGCGCTGTCGGATGTGGCGCGAATCGACACGGCGCCAAAGTCCTATCATCTGGGCTATGTGCTGGGGCCACGCGTGAACGCCGGTGGGCGCATCGGGGCGGCAGACCTGGGTGCGCGGCTCCTGGCAACCAAAGACCCCGTTGAAGCGGGCCAAATCGCCGAACGATTGGACCAGTTGAACGACGAGCGCCGCGCCATAGAACAGGCCGTGCGCGACGAGGCAATGGCCCAGGTCGACCGACGCGGCACCGATGGCCCGCTGGTCTGGGCGGCCGCCGAAGGGTGGCACCCTGGCGTGATCGGCATCGTCGCCGCCCGCCTCAAAGAGGCCACGAACCGTCCCGCCGTGGTGATCGCGCTGGAGGGGGCCGAGGGCAAAGGGTCGGCGCGGTCGGTGAGCGGCGTCGATCTGGGCGCGGCAATTCAGCGACTGGCAAGCGAGGGGTTGCTGATCAAGGGCGGAGGGCATCGCATGGCGGCCGGCCTGACGATCGCCCGCGACAAGCTGGACGCCGCCATGGAGCGCCTGGCCGAGCTTCTGGCCCGTCAGGGGGCAGGCACCAGAGGGGCTGGTGACTTGCGGCTGGATGGCGTGCTGATGCCCGGCGCCGCCACGGTCGAGTTGATCGAATCACTCGACAGCGCCGGACCCTATGGTCAGGCCGCCCCTGCCCCGCGCTTTGCCTTTCCCGACATGGCGATCCTCGACGCGCGGCGAGTCGGCACCAACCACCTGAAAGTGCGGTTCGGCGACATTGGCGGGCCACAACTCGAAGCGATTGCCTTTGGCGCGTATGACACCGCGCTGGGGCCCGCGGTTGAGGGTGCAGGCCGCGGAAAGCTGCATTTGGCCGGGCGCATTGAAATCAACAGCTTCGGTGGACGCAGCCGCGTGCAACTGCGTCTGGAAGATGCCGCGCCTGTGTAATTCAAGACTATGAAGAACCCAGAAAAAAAAGATGTGACCGGAACGGAAAAACCCTCTTGCGCCCATCGCGGCGCTGGCCTAAATACCGCCCACGCCAAGCGTGGCCCGTTCGTCTATCGGTTAGGACGCCAGGTTTTCAACCTGGAAAGAGGGGTTCGACTCCCCTACGGGCTGCCACTTTTCTTGCGCAATTGCCGCCGTTTGAACCCCATTCTGGGGCGTTTTTCGCATGAAAATCCAGCCTTGCGCGGTGAACGTTGCCTTGACGAACAGGCGAAGTCTGCGATGCTGGCGCGCAAGAACAGTCACTCAAATCGAAGGCCGATCATGAAAACCACCTACAGCCTATTGGCCGTTTCTCTTTTGATGTTGAGTGCTTGTGCCGCGCCGCAACCCGGTACGGAACTTGAGCCAGGGTTCTTTGAGGAACTCCCCGAGGGATTGGCGGAGACCGCGATGCCCGGCCAGCCTTTGCATGCCGTGCGCATTCAACCCGACGGTTGCTACTGGTATCAACATGTTGGCCCGGTTGAGACGACGATGCTGCCGCTGCGCTCGCGGGCCGGTGGCATGATCTGCTCGCGCCCCGGAACCTGACCGCGGCCCGGACCCTGAACGCGATCTGACAGCCCGCACAATAAAAAAACCCCCGCAGGCCAAACCGGCTGCGGGGGTTTTGTGTGGGCCGCGTCAGCTTGAGGCCGTGATGGGTTCGCTGGCGGGGTAAAGATACGCCATAGAACCTATCTCCACGTCCTCAAACAGGTTGATGATATGTGGCATCACCATTCGCACACAGCCAGAGCTGGCGCGCTGACCGATGGTGCGCGGCTGCGGTGTGCCGTGAATACGCAGATAGGTATCGCGTGAGCCCACATACAGATAAAAGGCGCGCGCGCCCAACGGGTTCGTTGGACCCCCGGGCATACCGCCGGCGAACTCGGCGTATTCCGGGTCGCGTGCGATCATGTTCGCGGTCGGTGTCCACTGTGGCCAGCGCACCTTGCGCCCCACGGAAAATGTACCGGGTTCATAGAGCCCATCGCGTCCGATCGCGACGCCAAAGCGCATCGCCAAGCCATTTTCGCGGATGTGATACAGATAACGCGCGACGGCATCGACGTGGATATCGCCGGTGCGCAACCGGGTGTTCGATTCGACCAATTGCGGCAGGAAGCGCGGGTGCAACCCCCAGGGGTTGGAGGTGGCCAGGTCGAAACCGGCGGGTGTGACCTGGGCGTCCCAGTCATCCCAGTTCGACTGCTGCGCCTCTGCACGCTGCGGAAGGGCGATGGGCGCTGAGAACAAGGCAGCGCTCGAGATGATAAAGTGGCGTCTACTAAGCACGAAAGGTATCCTTGATTGGCAGCATTAGTCTTGGCCTTCATAGGCGAGATTGCATGGTGCTGGCAAACCCCTAGAGGCCCGGAACCGGTCACACCTGCGTTTAACGGTCCAGTATGGCACGATTCAGCGCAAAAATCCGCCGATTTAATGCCCGGCGGGCGTATCCATCGCGCGGCTGAGCAGGATAACCGGGATCACGCCAAGCGCCACGATCAGCAGTGCCGAGGTCGACGCCTCATCCAACCGACCATCCGAGGCCAGTCGATAGGTGCGAATCGCCAGTGTATCGAGGTTGAAGGGCCGCACGATCAAGGTCGCGGGCAGCTCTTTCATCACATCGGCAAAGATGAAGATTGCCGCCGACAGCAACCCGCCGCGCAGCAACGGGAAATGCACCGTCATCAAGGTCCGCGCCGGGCCTGAGCCAAGCCCACGCGCCGCATCATCGAGGCTGGGCGGGATGCGTTGCAAAGACGCCTCGATGGTGTTCAGGCTGATCGCCAGGAAGCGAACGGCATAGGCAAAAATCAGGCCAACATAGCTGCCGCTCAGCAACAATCCGGTCGAGATGCCGAAACTGGCGCGCATCCAGTCGTCCAATGTCTGATCCGCCCAGGACAAGGGCAACAGCACACCCACCGCAATCACCGCGCCGGGCATGGCGTAACCGATCCCGGCAATGCCCAATGTGGCTCTGACCACCCGGCCGCCATCAAGCCTGCGCGCATAGCCCAGAAACAGGCCCAAGGATAACAGGACAATGGCCGCCACCCCAGCCAGGAACAGACTGTTGAAGGCGAAGGCGTAAAACCGTGGTCCCCACATCGGATCGCCCACCAGAATCGCCAGGCGGCTCAATTCCAGCACCGGAAAGACAAAACCAAGGACAATCGGCACCGCACAGAGCATCATCACGATCGCCGCGCGCCAGCCGGTCAGCACATGGCGTGCCGCCGCCGCAGAGCGCCCCGCCGGGTCGCCGACATAGCGCCGCGTCCCACGCAAAAACCGCTCGAGCACCAGCGCCAAGGCCACGAAGCCGATCAACATCGCCGCGAGTTGCGCCGCCGCCACCGGTTCGCCGCGCGCAAACCATGTGCGAAAAATCCCGGTTGTCAGGGTTTGCACACCAAGATGCTGCACGGTGCCATAATCGGCCAAGGTTTCCATCGCGACAAAGGCCGCGCCCGCCACCATCCCGGGTCGCGCCATCGGCAAGGCCACGCGAAAGAACGCACCGCGCGGGCTGTGCCCCAACGCCCGCGCGGCCTCGATCAAATGCAGGGATTGCGTGGCAAAGGCGGCGCGGGTCAGCAGGTAGATGTAGGGATACAGAACCAGCGCCAGCAAGATCGCCGCGCCGGGCAGCGACGCGACCTGCGGAAACCAGTAATCGTTCCGCCCCCAACCAAACATCTCGCGCAGCCCCGTCTGGATCGGCCCGGCATAGGCGAGCCGGTCAAAATAGACATAGGCGATCACATAGCCCGGCATCGTCATGGGCAACATCAGCGCCCATTGCAGAAACCCGCGACCACGGAAATCGAACCCGGCGATCAGCCACCCTGCCCCGACGCCCATGGCCGTCGCCATGCCGACGGTAAAGACCACCAACAACAGACTGTTGCGCAGATAAAGCGGCAGAACCGTTTCGGTCAGGTGCTGCCACGCACCGCCCGAGGGCACGAACACCTGCGCCAGAACGGTGACAATCGGCAAGGCAATCAGCGCGCCAATCAGCATTGCGCCGATGCTCCACGCGCTCAGGAACCGGCGGCGTCCGGGTCGCGCGATGCGCTTGGGTGTTGGTGTGGCGGTTGTAACCATGCCGCTTTCCTGCATTCTTTCTTTGCATTAGTCCATCCATCCGCGCCTGTCCAGATATCCGATTCTTATTGTCAGAATTAGAGTGACGCGATATTCAGGGTCGCAACCGTGGTGTCGCCACGGGGGAATCATCACGCCAACCCAGACGCACGTCGCGAGATCGTGTCAGGCAGGCCCAAAGAAATGGAGACAACGCATGTTGCGTTTTGCAAACCTGATCGGGCTGTCCGTGCTCGCCGCCGCACCCGCATTGGCACAAGAAGTAAACCTGTATTCCGCGCGCCACTACGACTCGGATCTGCGTATCTATGAGAATTTCACGGCGGAAACCGGGATTCGCGTCAACGTGATCGAGGGCTCGGACCAGCAATTGCTGCAAAGGCTTCAGACCGAAGGCAACAACAGCCCGGCGGATCTGTTCATCACGGTCGATGGTGGCCGGTTGCATCAAGCCGTCGAAGCGGGCGTGTTCCAGCCCATCGACAGCGCAATTCTCGAGGCCCGCGTCCCGGATGCCTTCCAACACCCGGACAATCTGTGGTTTGGCTTGTCGTCGCGCGCACGGGTCATCTTCACCCGCTCGGATGAAGAGCGCCCTGACTGGCTGGACGATTACGAAGACCTTGCCGACCCCCGGTTGGAGGGTGAAATCTGCATCCGCTCCTCATCGAACATCTATAACGTGTCGATGATGGCTGAGATGATCGACGTGATGGGTGCCGAGGCCGCGCAGGACTGGGCGCAAGGCGTCGCCAACAATCTGGCACGCCCTCCGCAAGGCGGCGACCGCGATCAGTTGCGCGCCCTGGCCGCGGGGGAATGTTCGGTTGCAGTGTCGAACACCTATTATTGGGGGGCTTTGGCAGCGTCTGAAAATCCAGAGGATGCCGCGGTCGCCGCGGCGGTAACGTTCTTTTATCCCAATCAGGGGAACCGAGGCGCGCATGTGAATATCTCGGGCGCGGGCGTGACCGCACATGCACCGAACCGCGACAACGCCATCAAATTCCTGGAATATCTGGTGTCTGACGAGGCGCAGCAAATCTTTGCCGACAGCAACAACGAATTCCCGATCGTGCCAGGCGTGGAGATTCACGGCCCTGTGGCCCCGTTCACCGAGTTCCTCAGCTCGGGCGTCAACGTCTCGGTCTACGGCCTGAACGCCAGCCAGGCGACGGATATTTTTGATCGCGTCGGCTTCCCATAATCGCGCATACATGACGTCTTTCGGGGGGCTGCATCGCGCAGCCCCCTTGTTTTTTGTTGCGCTCGGGGCTGGGCTTGGTCAGGTTTGCGCCCATATCTACCCTGATCGCGTCACCGGCTCTCGCCCGCGTGATGCCTCTCTGACCCAAGGAAATCCGATGCCAAACGATACTGCTTATGTGCCGCCGAAAGTCTGGACCTGGAATCAGGAAAGCGGCGGACGTTTTGCCTCCATCAACCGCCCCATCGCCGGGCCGACGCATGACAAAGAGCTGCCCGTCGGCAAGCATCCGCTGCAATTGCATTCCTTGGGCACCCCGAATGGCGTGAAGGTCACGATCATGCTCGAGGAACTGCTGGCGCTGGGTCATACCGGGGCCGAGTATGACGCCTGGCTGATCGACATTGGCGAGGGTGATCAGTTTTCCAGCGGCTTCGTCGCCATCAACCCGAATTCGAAAATCCCGGCACTGGTGGATCGCAGCGGTCCCGAGCCGGTACGCGTGTTCGAATCGGCGTCGATTCTGGTTCATCTGGCCGAGAAATTCGGCGCCTTCCTGCCCGCCTCTGGCCCGGAACGGACCGAAGTGATGAACTGGCTGTTCTGGCAGATGGGCGCGGCCCCCTATCTGGGCGGCGGGTTCGGGCATTTCTATGCGTACGCGCCCGAGAAACTTGAGTACCCGATCAATCGGTTTGCCATGGAAGTGAAGCGGCAGATGGATGTGTTGGACCGCGAATTGGCGGGCAAGAAATACATCGCCGGCGACATGTATTCAATCGCCGATATCGCGATTTATCCGTGGTACGGGCGATTGGTGGAGGGGGGGGGCTTATGATTCGGCTGAGTTCCTGTCGGTTCATGAGTATAAAAATCTGGCCCGCTGGGCTGCAGAAATCGCGGCCCGGCCGTGAAACGGGGCAAGCGGGTGAATGTGTCTTGGGGTGACAATCCGGTCAAAGAGCGGCATTCGGCGGCGGATCTGGATTAAGCCGCCCTCGCCCCCTTGTGGACGCACCACAGTGGATGTCCCCCTGTGGGACAATTTCAAGATCTTGAAAAGGCGCAGAATTTTCTGCGCCTTTAACTATTTGTTCATCGGTTCCGGGACGGGATTGGTCTGTGCGACGGGGTGGTTGGGTTGGGTCAGAGGGGGGCCAGCCCCCCGCGCTGCGCGCGCCCCCCGGGATATTTTGGGAACAAAGAGCGGCAAGATTGTTCAAAGTATTGGAAGTTTTTTTTGGGGGGGGCGTGTGGTGTCGGGAATCAGAAAAGCCGGGGTTTCCCCCGGCTCTTCTCAGCTGGTCCGGCTTGGGCTCGGATCAGTTGTGCGAGGGCGCTATTAGCCCAAGTTGTTCCTCGTTGAACCATCGGGGTTTGATGCAATTACCCTGCGCCTGTCAACGCGCCTTATGTGATAGCCGTCGTGTTCGCCGCGCTGAACCTGATCGGCAAGCACGCCACGCGGCACAACACCTTGTCCTGGAACATTAAAGTGTGTGTTTAGCCCGCTCGGCTTTTCTCGTGCGACCGTGATGCTTTTCTTGACCATTCGAGAGTCCCATCGTTGTCCACGGCTTCTCACTTATTCCTGTGAACAAGCCATATTCAGTCGAGCACGCCCGTGCCTGCCGCCTCTGATCGTGTTTCTCCTCAGACATTGACCCGTCGTGGGCCGAGACAGACAGCGTGCACTGCAATGCGGGAAAGCGGGGATGCGGAAGGGTGTAGCTCTGCATCCCCACCCAAACGCTGCTCAGCTACACCCACTCGTGCCGCCGCAGGTGTTGCACTTCATGCAGGTGCCGTTGCGCACCAGCGTGTAGTTGCCGCACTCGCCGCAGGGGTCGCCCTCGTAGCCTTGCATCTTGGCCCTGGCGCGCGGGTTGACGGTGGCGACGGCCACGGCCTCGACCGAGGTTTGCGACCGGGTTGCCACGGCCAGCGCACCGTCACTGAAGGTCGTCGAGCCCAGCGCCTGGGTCGGCAAACCGCCCTGCAGCACCACCAATTCCTGCGGCAAGCGTTTGCGCAGATAGCCGGTCGAGGAGATCTGGCGGAGCACTTCCAACCCGCGCGAGGCGGCGTCGTCGCTGACCTTGCTGACGTTGGTCTGGCCTTCCTTGTGGCCCGCCCCCAGATCATCGAACGCATCGCCCGCCGGTTTGACATGCGCCAGATCGGTGCGGTCCAGATAGCTGACCGCCAGTTCGCGGAAGATGTAATCGAGGATCGAGGTCGCGTTCTTGATTGCCTCGTTGCCCTGCACCGCGCCCGCCGGTTCAAAGCGGGTGAAGGTGAAGGCATCGACGAATTCCTCCAGCGGCACGCCGTATTGCAGGCCGACCGAGACGGCGATGGCAAAGTTGTTCATCATCGCCCGAAAGCCAGCCCCCTCCTTGTGCATGTCGATGAAGATCTCGCCCAGCTTGCCGTCCTGATATTCGCCGGTGCGCAAGTAGACCTTGTGCCCGCCGATGATGGCTTTCTGGGTGTAGCCCTTACGCCGTTCGGGCAGCTTGGCCCGCTCGCGTGCGACCTCTTTGATGATGATTTTCTCGACGATCTTCTCGGCCAGGACCGCGGCTTTCTCGTGGTTCGAGCCGTTGGTCAGGATTTCCTCGGCCTCGTCGTCGTCCTCGATCAGCGCCGACGCCAAGGGCTGCGACAGTTTCGAGCCGTCGCGGTACAGGGCGTTGGCCTTGATGCCCAGCGAATGGCTGAGTTCATAGGCGGCCAGGGTTTCCTCGATCGAGGCCGAATTCGGCATGTTGATCGTCTTGGAAATCGCCCCCGAGATGAAGGACTGAGCCGCGGCCATCATATGGATATGGCTGTCAACACTCAGGAAACGCGTGCCTTTTTTGCCGCAGGGGTTGGCGCAGTCGAACACGCTGTAATGTGCGGGCTTCAGATGCGGCGCGCCCTCCAGCGTCATGGTGCCGACGACGTGATCGTTGGCGGCCTCGACCTGGGCTTTGGTGAACCCAAGGTGGCGCAGCAGATCGAACGACGGGTCGTTCAATCTGGCCTGCGGGATGCCCAGCGTCTCGCGGCAAAATTCCTCGCCCAACGTCCACTGGTTGAACACGAAGCGGATGTCAAAGGCCGTTGCCAGCGCGTTTTCGATCTTCTTGATCTCGGCCGCACCAAACCCGTGGCCGATCAGCGCGGTCTGGTTGATATGCGGCGCTTGACCCAGAGTACCGTGACCCACGGCATAGGCAATGATCTCGGCGGATTGCGCCGAGGAATAGCCCAGTTTGGCGAGGGCGGCGGGCACTGACTGGTTGATGATCTTGAAATAGCCGCCGCCGGCCAGTTTCTTGAACTTCACCAGCGCAAAGTCGGGCTCGATGCCGGTGGTGTCACAATCCATCACCAGACCGATGGTGCCGGTGGGCGCGATCACCGTGGATTGAGCGTTGCGATAGCCGTGCTGCTCACCAAGGGTCAGGGCCTCATCCCAGGCGCTGCGGGCCAAGGCGACCAGCGTGGCGTCGGGGCAATGGCTTGCGTCCAGGGCGACCGGGGTGACGTTGACGCCCTCATAATCGGTCAGGCCGTGGGCGGCGCGGCGGTGGTTGCGGATCACCCGCAGCATGGCGTCACGGTTCTTGGCAAAGCCGGGGAACGCGCCCAGCTCAGCGGCCATCTCGGCCGAGGTTGCATAAGAAACGCCGGTCATGATCGCGGTCAGGGCACCACACAGCGCACGGCCCTCGGGGCTGTCATAGCCCAAGCCCATGTTCATCAAGAGGCCGCCGATATTGGCATAACCGAGGCCCAGCGTGCGGTATTCATAGCTGCGCTGCGCGATTTCCTTGGAGGGGAACTGCGCCATCATCACGCTGATTTCCAGCGTGATGGTCCACAGGCGCGAGGCGTGGACATAGGATTCCGCGTCGAATTTGCCGTCGTGGAAGAAGGTCAGCAGGTTCATCGAGGCCAGATTGCAGGCGGTGTCATCGAGGAACATGTATTCCGAGCACGGATTCGAGCCGCGGATCGGGCCGTCTGCCGGGCAGGTGTGCCAGGCGTTGACCGTGTCGTGGAACTGGATGCCGGGATCGGCGCAGGCCCAAGCGGCGTGGCCGACCTGATCCCACAGCTCGCGGGCTTTGAGGGTCTTGGCGGGCTTGCCATCCTTGCGGTTGATCAGCGCCCAGTCGGCATCTTCCTTGACGGCGGTCAGGAAGGCGTCGGTGACGCGCACCGAGTTGTTCGAGTTCTGGCCGGACACGGTGGTATAGGCCTCGGAATCCCAGTCGGTGTCGTAGGTCGGGAATTCGATGCTGGTATAGCCCTGCTTGGCATATTGCAGGATGCGGTTGGTGTAAGTATCGGGGATCATGGCCTTTTTGGCCGCGCGAATGGCGGTTTTCAGGGCCGGGTTCTTGACCGGGTCCACGGCGTCCTCGGCGGTGCCGTCCCAGGTTTTGATCGCGGTGAAAATCAGGTTCAGGTGGGTTTCGTGGGCTTTGGAACCCGCGACCAGCGAGGCGACTTTTTGCTCTTCGATGACCTTCCAGTTGATGAATTGCTCGACATCGGGGTGATCCATGTCGCAGATCACCATCTTGGCGGCGCGGCGCGTGGTGCCGCCCGATTTGATCGCGCCCGCCGCGCGGTCACCGATTTTCAGGAAGCCCATCAGGCCCGAAGATTTGCCGCCGCCCGACAGGCTCTCGCCCTCGCCGCGCAGGCTGGAAAAGTTGGTGCCGGTGCCGGAACCGTATTTGAACAGGCGCGCCTCGCGGACCCAGAGGTCCATGATGCCACCGTCGTTCACCAGATCGTCACTCACCGACTGGATAAAGCAGGCATGGGGCTGCGGATGCTCGTAGGAGGATTTTGATTTCACCAACTTGTGGGTGAACGGGTCGACATAGAAATGCCCCTGCGACGGGCCGTCGATGCCGTAGGCCCAATGCAGGCCGGTGTTGAACCATTGCGGGCTGTTCGGCGCGGCCATCTGGTCGGCCAGCATGAAGCGCATCTCGTCGAAATAGGCCTGGGCATCAGCCTCGGTGGTGAAATAGCCACCCTTCCAACCCCAATACGTCCAGGCGCCCGCCATGCGGTCGAACACCTGCCGCGCCGACGTCTCGCCGACGAATCGCTCTGCCTCGGGCAAGGACTGCATCGCGTCTGTGTCAGGGACCGAGCGCCACAGGAATTCGGGCACGCCCTTTTCTGCGACTTTCTTCACGATCGCCGGAACCCCCGCCTTGCGGAAATATTTCTGCGCAATCACATCCGAGGCCACCTGGCTCCAGCCCTGCGGAACTTCGACAGCCTCATTGCGGAACACGATCTTGCCGTCTGGATTCCGGATCTCGGAAACCGTCGTGGTAAAGGTCAGCGCCGCATAGGCGTCTTGGTTTTTCTTGGTGAATTTGCGCTCGATCTGCATGGTACCTGTCCCCGGTGTTTCACAATGTCCCGCCGACATGCGCCATTTTCGGATACAGCGTGTTCCCGCCCGACAGTGGACAACGCAAACCAACCCCGCCGCAACGAATATGCGGCAACGCATTGCCAATCCGCAGAATTGGCACACCTGATAAGGTCGATTTATTTTTCACTGCTCGGTGCGGGCCTTACTATATCTTGTGGCCCTTTTGTCGGCTTGCACAAACTGACGTATGTGACAGCCTCGGTCAACGAGAATTTTCACCCTTTTGTAAGGTTTTCGGGCTTGACCGATCCAGACGCGTCCGGGGGTGCCGCGACTCAAATGTTAACATCGGAAGTTTGCCAAGAAATCGGCATACTTGGCCCGGACTCAGTCGAATGAACAAAAAAAGGCCCGGCGAAATCAATCGCCGGGCCTGATCTCTCAGTGATGCACAAAGGCCTCAGTTCGCCATGGCCGCGTCGGTGACAACATGGGTGAAGGCGCCAACAGGCTCGGCGGTAATCACCGGGTCAGAACCGCCGCCCAACAGGGTTTGCACCGTGCGATTATAGGCGTCCTCGTCCAGAACGCCGGTGGAACCCGCGGTCAACAGCGCCACTTCGTTCATCATGAAGATCTGGTGCGCCTCGGTCTGCGCGCCGGTCTCGTCGTTGTCGAGAACCATCATCGCGGCCTCTTCGGGATGCTCGGCCGCCCATTCCCAGCCACGCATCGAGGCGCGCACGAATCGGGCCATACGATCCACAAAGGCCGGGTCTTCAAGATTGGCTTCGAGCACATAGAGCCCGTCTTCCAGCGTGGCGACGCCCTGGTCCTCGTATTTGAAGGTCACCAGTTGATCCGCCGTGATCCCGGCATCGAGCACCTGACCGTATTCATTATAGGTCATGGTGCTGATGCAATCGGCCTGACGTTGCAGCAGCGGATCGACGTTGAAGCCCTGACGCAGGACCTCGACACCGTTTTCACCGCCGTCAGTCGGAATGCCCAGATGGTTCATCCACGACAGGAACGGATATTCGTTGCCAAAGAACCAGACGCCCAGCGTGCGGCCACGGAAATCCTCGGGTGTGGTGATCCCGGTTTCCGCAAGGCAGGTCAGCATCATGCCCGAACGCACGAAGGGCTGGGCAATGTTGACCACTGGCGCGCCCTGTTCACGCGCGGCCAGCGCCGACGGCATCCAGTCCACCATGACATCCGCGCCGCCGCCCATCAGCACCTGCACGGGGGCGATATCGGGGCCACCGGGGCGAATGGTGACATTCAGGCCCTCTTCCTCGTAGAACCCGTTCTCAAGCGCCGCGTAATAGCCGCCGAATTGGGCCTGCGTCACCCACTTGAGCTGCAATGTGACATCATCCATGCCGCCGTGGCTATCGGCGCTGGCTGCACCCGCCGCCAAAGCCAGACCCGCAGTCATTCCGATCAAAGTGTATTTCGACATAGTCATTCCCTCCGTGTTGATCGGCCCTGATGGGCCGTTTTTATCTGCTGCGTTGCGACGGGTGCCAAAAGGTCACCCGTTTTTCGAGCAGAGCCCAGAAACCGTAGAACGCTGATCCCAGCAGCGCCGCCACGGCAATTTCAGCCCACACCATGTCAAGCTGCAAGCGCCCGACCTCAGTGGAAATACGAAACCCCATGCCCCGGGTTGGCGAGCCGAAAAACTCGGCCACGATCGCCCCGATCAGCGCCAGTGTGGCACAGATTTTGAGCCCGTTGAAAATAAAAGGCATGGCGGCAGGCAGACGCAGGCGCATCAGGGTTTGCCACCAGCCGGCGGAATAGGTGCGCATCAGGTCGCGCTGCATCGCCTCGGTCGAGGCCAGCCCCTGCACCGTGTTGACCAGCATCGGAAAGAACACCATCGCCACCACCACCGCCGCCTTGGAGGGCCAGTCAAAGCCGAACCACATGACGAAAATCGGCGCGGTGCCGATGATCGGCAGGGCCGCCAGAAAGTTCCCCACCGGCAGCAAGCCACGGCGCAGGAAGGTGTAGCGATCCACCACCAGCGCAAAGACAATCGCCGCGCCGCAGCCAATGGCAAAACCCGACAGGGTGCCGCGCACAAAGGTCTGCACCAGATCTGTCCACAAGATATCCGTGGACTGCGACAGCCGCAGACCAATTGCACTGGGCGCAGGCAGGATCACCCGCGGCACATCCAGCGCCTTGACCACCGTTTCCCACGCCCAGAGCACCGTGACCCCGAACACCAGCGGCGCGATCAGCGGTTTCACCCGCGCCCACCAGCCGCCCCTCGGGCGAAGCTCGGCGACAAAGGCCACCAGCGTCCAGCCCCCCAGCCAGACCGCCGCCATCGCCGCCCAAAACCCCGCCAATTCCGCGCCGGTCTGGTGCAGGGCCAAGCCCCACGCGGCAAAGAGCAACAGGTTCCAGATGCCCAGCAACAAAAGGATCCGCCAGATCGCCGGATGGCGTCTGCGATAGACAAAGGCCGCGACGACCGCCGCCGCCAGCAGCGCCAGAACCAGGCCCGACGGCTGCGCCGGCGCGCCGGTCGCGCCCAGCGCCACCGCAAGAAGAACCGCCACCGTCATGGCCAATCGTTGCCATGCCCCCGGTACTGTCAGGAACCGGCTCATGTTGCCATCCCCATGCGGCGCAGGGTCCGCCGTTCTATGATACCCACGATCCCCACCAGACCCGCCGCCAGAATCGCCGCCGCGAACAACGCCGCCCAGATCTGCACGGTCTGGCCATAGTAGCTGCCCGACAACAGCCGCACGCCCAACCCGCCCTGCTGCACCGGCAATTCACCGACAATCGTGCCGACCAGCGCCGCCGCGATCCCCACTTTGAGCGAGGCGAACAGAAACGGCATCGACATCGGCAAGCGCAGCTTCAGGAACACCGCAAACCCAGAGGCCGAATAGGTTTTCATCAGGTCCAACTGCATCGCATCGGGCGCGCGCAGGCCCTTGACCATGCCCACGACGACGGGGAAAAAGCTGAGATAGGCGGCAATGATCGCCTTGGGAACCAGGCCGGAAATTCCGATCGAGTTCAACACCACGATGATCATCGGTGCCAAGGCGATGATCGGAATCGTCTGGCTGGCGATCGCCCAGGGCATCACGCTGGCATCCATGGCCCGGTTATAGACGATGCCGATGGCCAGCAAAATCCCCGCGCCAGTGCCGATGACAAAGCCCAGCATCGTCGCGGTCAGCGTGACCCAGCCGTGATAGATCAGGCTGCGATTCGACAAGCTGCCAGACCGCCACCATCCGCGCCGCCCGGTGAATTCCTCGACCACCGTCGAGTTCCAAAGCTCCGCCACCACTTGATGCGGCGCGGGCAGGACGGGGCGATCTTGTGACATGGTGTTGGCGACCAATTGGCCAAAACCCAAGTCCGTGCCCGCGCGGCCCGCCTGATCGCGCTCCCATTGCGCATTCATCGGCACCACGGCGACATACCACGCCGCCAAAAGCGCGGCGACAACGGTGAGAACTGGCAGGGCACGGCTCATGGTTCACTGGCCTCGTCATACCCGGCCCGCAGCCCTTCGCGCACCCGGTGGGCGATGTCGATAAAGGCCTGGCTGTCGCGGATTCCCAGCGGGCGTTCCCTGGGCAGTGGGCTGTCGATAACGTCTGTGATGCGCCCCGGGCGCGGGCTCATCACGACAATCCTGGTGCTCAGATACACCGCCTCGGGGATCGAGTGGGTGACAAAGGCAATGGTTTTTTCGGTGCGCGCCCACAGGCTGAGGAGTTCCTCATTCAAACGGTCGCGCACGATTTCATCCAAGGCACCAAAGGGTTCGTCCATCAGCAGGATATCGGCATCAAACGCCAGCGCGCGCGCAATCGAGGCCCGCTGCTGCATGCCGCCCGACAGTTGCCAGGGGAATTTCTTTTCGAACCCACCGAGTTCGACCAGCTCAAGCACCCGTGCCGTGCGCTCCTTTTGCTCGGCTTTGGAAAACCCCATGATTTCAAGCGGCAGCCGGATATTTCCGCCGATCGTGCGCCACGGATACAGCCCCGCCGCCTGAAACACATAGCCATAGGCGCGGGCCATGCGGGCCTCGCTGGGGGTCATGCCGTTGACCGACAGGGTGCCCGAGGTCGGCTGCTCCAGATCGGCAATGGTGCGCAAGAACGTGGTCTTGCCGCAGCCCGAAGGGCCAATAAAGCTGACAAAGTCGCCCTTGTTGATGGTCAGCGTCACATCCTTGAGGGCATGAACCGGGCCATCGTTGGTTTGAAAGGTGAGGCCAAGATTCCTGGCCTCGATCACGGCCTGCAATGAGAGGTCGTTCATTACACCCCCGTCGCCGGAATGCCCGAGCGCTGCACGGGGCGCGGCGCGGTGAGTTCCTTCCACTGGCTCAGCGCCTTGTTGACGGTGGCGTTGGGCTCGCGTTTCACAAACCTGCCGTGGCCTTCCTCGGTGCGGATTTCCCCGTCATGCACGGCGACCTGCCCACGGGTCAGGGTGAAGCGCGGCAGGCCTATGACGTGGTGCCCCTCGAACACGTTGTAATCAATCGCGGATTGCTGCGCGCTGGCGGTGATGGTCTTTTCCTTTTCCGGATCCCAGACCACCAGATCCGCATCCGCGCCGACCAGAACCGCGCCTTTCTTTGGATAGCAGTTCAGGATCTTGGCGATATTGGTCGAGGTCACCGCGACAAATTCATTCGGCGTCAGGCGGCCGGTGGCGACGCCTTGCGTCCAGAGCATCGGCATCCGATCCTCCAACCCGCCGGTGCCATTCGGGATCTTCGAGAAATCGCCCAAGCCGGTGCGTTTCTGCGCGGTGGTAAAGGCGCAGTGATCCGTCGCAACCACGCTGAGCGACCCCGATTGCAGCCCCGCCCACAGGCTGTCCTGGTGCTTTTTGTTGCGGAACGGTGGTGACATGACGCGGCGCGCGGCGTGGTCCCAATCCGGGTTGAAATACTCGGATTCGTCCAACGTCAGGTGCTGGATCAGCGGCTCGCCCCAGACGCGCTTGCCCTGCATCCGCGCCCGGCGGATCGCCTCGTGACTGTCCTCGCAAGACGTATGCACCACATACAGCGGCACGCCGGCCATATCGGCGATCATGATCGCGCGGTTGGTGGCCTCGCCCTCGACCTGCGGCGGGCGAGAATAGGCGTGGGCCTCGGGGCCGGTGTTTCCCTCGGCCAACAGCTTGGCGGTCAGTTCCGCCACCACGTCGCCGTTCTCGGCATGGACCATGGCCGTCGCGCCCAGTTCGGCGAGGCGTTTGAACGAGGAATACATCTCGTCGTCGTTGACCATCAACGCGCCTTTATAGGCCATGAAATGCTTGAACGTGTTGATGCCCCGGTCGCGCACCACCAATTCCATCTCGTTGAACACCTGCTCGCCCCACCAGGTCACCGCCATGTGGAACGAATAGTCGCAATTGGCGCGGGTCGATTTGTTGTCCCACATCTGCAAGGCGTCATGCAGACCCTGCCCGGGGCTGGGCAGCGCGAAATCCACCACCATCGTCGTGCCGCCCGCCAGGGCCGCCCGCGTGCCACTCTCGAAATCATCGGTCGAATAGGTGCCCATGAACGGCATTTCCAGATGCGTGTGCGGATCAATCCCGCCGGGCATCACATAACAGCCCGTCGCATCGAGTTCGGTGCCCCCCTTCAGGTCCGGCCCGATCTCGGTGATCACGCCATTCTCGATGCGCACATCCGCCTTGTAGGTCAGGTCTGCGGTGACAATCGTGCCGTTCTTGATGATCGTGCTCATGGTCTTCCCCCTGTCATGTCTCTGTCTCTCTTCAAACCGATGAATGGCATTCGATCGCGCCGCCATGAACGCCGATATCCAGTGGCCCGAACACGCTCTCGACGCACAGCGCAAAATAGTCGGCGCGCGGCATGTAAATCACGCGGTAGGTCCCATCCGAGCGGGTAACCGAATAACACCGATGCGCAAACCCGCCCGAAAAATTCACCGTCACCGCGCGCGGCACAATCCGCGCCTTGGCAAACGCCGCCAAAGACCCCTGCGCCAAACGCGTATCCGTGCGGAATGCCGCCATCTCCGCATCCAACCGGGCCTCGATCCGCGCAATCTCCGAGTCTGGTCCCAACCCCGCCATATGCTCTCGTCTTTGTTCTCCAAATATCCTCCGGGTGGGTCCGGGCGGGTGGAAAACCCGCCCGGCGGGGGCGTGGGGGCTGGCCCCCACCGGCGCAAGGGGGCTCGATGCCCCCGCGCGCCGCCCCCCTCACCCGACCACTTCTGCCGTTTCCAGAACCGCGTGCAGCAACACATCCGTGCCCGCCGCGGCCCAATCCTTGGAGATCTCCTCGGCCTCGTTATGCGAAAGCCCGTCGACGCAGGGGCACATGATCATCGCGGTCGGTGCCACGTCATTGATCCAGCAGGCGTCATGCCCCGCGCCCGAGACGATATCCATATGCCCATACCCCAGATGCTCGGCAGCCCGACGCACCGCCCCGACGCAGCCCTCGTCAAAGGCGGGCGGGTCGAACTGTCCGACAATCTGCGCCTCGAACGTGACGCCAATATCCGCGCACAGCTTCGGCGCGCGCTCCATCAGCTCGGCGACCATCGCATTCAGCTTGTCCAGAATATGCGTGCGCATATCGACCGTGAACACCACCTTGCCGGGGATGATATTGCGGCTGTTGGGGTAGACGTCGATATGGCCGATGGCGCCCACCGCGTTCGGCTGGTTCTTCATCGCGATTTCATGCACCAGCTCGGTTACCAACGCCAAACCGCGACCGGCGTTCTTGCGCATCGCCATCGGCGTCGAGCCGGTGTGGCTTTCCTTGCCCGTCACCGTGCATTCAACCCAACGCAAGCCCTGCCCGTGGGTCACCACGCCGATATCCTTGCCCTCGGCCTCCAGGATCGGGCCCTGTTCGATATGCAACTCGAACAAGGCGTGCATCTTGCGGTCTCCCACCTTTTCGTCGCCTTTCCAGCCGATCCGCTCCAACTCATCGCCAAACCGTTTGCCTTTGGCATCCACCCGGTCATTCGCCCAATCCAGCGTGTGCCGCCCGGCAAACACGCCCGAGGCCAGCATCGCCGGGGCAAAGCGCGTGCCCTCTTCGTTGGTCCAGTTGACCACGACAATCGGGTGTTTGGTCTTGATACCCAGATCGTTCATCGTGCGTACGGCTTCCAACGCGCCCAGAACACCCAGCACGCCGTCGTATTTGCCCCCCGTCGGTTGCGTGTCCAGATGGCTGCCCATATAGACCGGCAGCGCGTCCGGGTCGGTGCCCGGGCGGGTGGCGAACATGTTGCCGATCTCATCGACGCCCATGCTCATGCCCGCGTCTTCGCACCAGCGTTGGAACAGGCGCCGACCTTCGCCATCTTCGTCCGTCAGCGTCTGGCGGTTGTTGCCGCCGGCGATGCCCGGGCCGATCTTGGCCATGTCCATCAGGCTGTCCCACAGCCGGTCGGGATTGATCCGCAGGTTCTTGCCGGGTGCTGGCATGGTGTCTACCCTTTCTGGTCCGTCTGTTTCGAGAAGCGCGACACGTCGCGCAGGATTTTCAGGGCCCGGTCGGCATCGGCCTCGGGCACAAACACATGATCGTGGTTCAACGCGGCCACCATGTTGCAGGCGATCCCCGCCTGCGCCAAAGCCCCCGAAACCGCGGCCGTCAGCCCGACGCCGTCCAGCGCCGAATACGCCTGAAGCGTGATTTGCGCCATTGCCCCCGCCGCGCCCGGCTCGGCGGGCACGATCACCGAGATGCCCTCGGATTCGCGAAACAGGCCCTGAATTGCGGACATCCGATCCGCGAGATCCTCTTCGGGGATCGACTGGAACATGAACCGGCCCGCAACCCGCTCGGGCCGCATCTGTCGCAGCATCTCGGCGCGTGTGCGAAGGACCGTTGGCGGTGCCATGCAATCTCTCCCTGCCCCGGAACGCCGCACCCAGAGTGTGGACGTCTTGGGGGATGCGTCTGGTCTGTCGTTTCAATCGGCGCGCCCTGGGTTGTCAGGGCACGCAGCCGCGCCTATTCTTGATCCTCCACGCAAGAAAAACCTTGCCTGAATACAAGGACGCTAGCAGACTTGACCATTCAGTCAAGATTATTTCCAGCCCGCAAACAACAGGGGCCGAAAACAGTTTGAGGACGGGAGCAAACCGCGCATGGGCCACACCGAGGGCGCTGAAAAACCTGGCACTCGCGCCGAAATGCGCGAGGAAACCGAACGGGTAATCCTGGATGCAGCCGAGGTGGTTTTCGCGGAATCAGGGTTCGGCGGCGCCACCATGCAGGCCATCGCCCAGGCCAGCGGATTGCCCAAGGCGAACCTGCATTATTATTTCTCCTCCAAGGAGAAACTCTATCGCCGCGTCGTCGAGCGGATCTTTACCATCTGGCTTGCCGCCGCCGACAGTTTTGAAACCTCGGCTTCGCCCGAGGTGGCGCTGCGCCAGTATATCACCCGCAAGATGCAACTGAGCCGCGAGCATCGCTATGGCTCGAAGGTCTGGGCCAATGAGGTGATGCATGGCGCGCCGATCATCCAGGACTATCTGGAGACCACGCTGCGCCGCTGGACAAACACCCGCATCGCCGTCATTCGCGGCTGGATCGACGCGGGCCAGATGCGCAATGTCGATCCGCGCTGGCTGCTCTACATGATCTGGGCGACCACCCAGCACTACGCCGATTTCGCGCATCAGATCGAGACGCTGAACAGTGGCGCCCTGGAGGATCACCAATGGCACGAGGCAACCGAGACCGTCTGCGGCGTCATCCTGCGCGGCATCGGCCTTGATCCGGGGCCGGACGCATGACCACCCGCATTCAGCGCCGCAATCGAGAGCGTATTCTGGAAGCCGCGCTGGAGGTGTTTTCCGCCAACGGGTTTCGCGGATCGACTTTGGATCAGATCGCCGAAGTCTCGGGGCTCTCGAAGCCGAATTTGCTGTATTACTTTGACAGCAAGGACGCGATGCATCGGGCCTTGATGGATCATCTGCTGGACATCTGGCTGGCACCTTTGCGCGCCATTGCGCCCAAGGGCGACCCGCATGACGAAATCATGGGCTATATGCGGCGCAAGCTGCAAATGTCGCGCGATTACCCGCGCGAGAGCCGCCTGTTCGCCAATGAAGTCCTGCAAGGCGCACCACGACTGACCGATGCCATCGCGGGCGCCCTCAAGGCCTTGGTCGAGGACCGGGTCGCCGTGATCCGCGCCTGGATCGACGATGGACGGCTGGCTGCCGTGGACCCGTATCATCTGATTTTTTCAATCTGGGCGCTGACCCAGCACTATGCCGATTTCGACGCGCAAATCCGGCTGATCCGCGGCGACAACGACCCGATGGACGGTGCCGAGGCGTTTCTGGAAACGTTGTTCGACCGGCTCCTGGCACCGTGATTGGCCCTGGCGATGAGGGAGCCCGAAAGACCGGGGCATCTGAACCGCCCCGGGTTTACCGGAGGGTGATTTGTTCAACGACTAGGCGACCATATCGAGTGTGTTCAGGTTTGCATAGAACGCCTCCTCTGCTTCTGCGGGCGGGATGTATCCGATAGGGCCGAGTAGGCGGCGGTTGTTATACCAATCGACCCATTTCAGGGTTTCCCATTCAACCTCGCGCATTGATTTCCAAGGCCCGATCTGGTTGATTACCTCCGTTTTGAAGAGGCCGATGACGCACTCGGCCAGTGCGTTGTCATAGGCGTCACCGACTGTCCCGACAGAGAGATCGATCTCCGCCTCGGCTAGGCGTTCGGTGTATTTGATCGACAGATATTGGGATCCTCGATCCGAGTGATGCACCAAGCTCTTGTTATCTGGAGTCTTTCTTTGCCAGATTGCTTGATCCAGCGCATCGAGCACGAACTGCGTCTTCATCGAAGTTGAGGTGCGCCACCCCACGATCCGTCGGGCAAATACATCAATCACGAAGGCAACATAGACCGTCCCCGACCATGTGGGCACGTAAGTGAAGTCTGAAACCCACAGCTTGTTCGGCCGATCTGCCATGAAGAGACGGTTCACCTTGTCATCGGGGCATGGCAGCGATGCGTCAGGGTTGGTTGTGATGACCTTTTTGCCGCGAACCACGCCCCTGAGGCCCAGACGGCGCATCAGCCGCTCCACCGTGCATCTGGCAGCGTATTCACCCTGCCGTCGCAAGACATGCCAGACTTTCCGCGCGCCATAGAGTTTGCGGTTCGCATCCCAGGCCGCATCGATCTTGAGGCTCAAGGCGGCATCAGACTTGGCCCGGGCTGAAGCCCGGTCAGGATCACGTGCAATGGCACGTCGGTCATAATAGGTGGATGGGGCAAACTGCAGCGCCCTGCAGATCGGCTCGACCCCGAATGCCTCTCGGCTTTCCTCAATGAAATCAATTATTTGCGAAACGGGCGGTCGAGCTCCGCCTGGGCAAAATACGCTGAAGCTTTGCGCAGGATCTCGTTCGCCTGCCGCAATTCCCGGTTCTCGCGTTCAAGCTCTTTGATCCGCGCAATCTCGACGCCGGTAGGTCCCGGCCGCTCGCCGCCATCGCGCTGGACCTGTCGCATCCAAACGCGAAGACTGTCCGGCGAACAGCCCAATTTGCCCGCGATCGCTGTCAGCGCTGCAGCTTCGCTTTGATAATCATCGCGGTGTTCCATCGCCAGCCGCACCGCGCGTTCGCGGAACTCGGGTGAATACGGCTTCGAAGTCTTCTTCTTTTGTGCATGTTCCATAACGGGCAATTCTCCGAGAGTTTTGCCCTCCGGTAAACCCGGGGCGGTTCAATCGAGCCCCGATCTTTCGGCGCGTTCCGCGCAGGGGGCTTTGCGCCCCCTCTGGCCGTTGGCCATTCACCCCCGCAGGATATTTCCGGAACAAAGACGTGTCAGGGGTGATTGAGGGTGCCACCGCCCACCGGCGCTGCGACTCCGGTGGTTCCGGGGGCGGAGGTTGGCAAGCCCTGTGCCACGCGCGCGGCGAGATAGGCAAAGGCTTGCGCTTCGATCATGTCGCCATCCAGAGACACCGATTCGACGGGTGCGACCGGGCAATCGCAACCCGCGGCGATCATCGTCATCAAGGTCGCGTTGTGACGCCCGCCGCCGCAAACCAGCAGACGCACGGGCGGTTTTGGAAAATGCTCGAACGCCAAGGCCACGCCGGCGGCGGTTGCTGCGGCGAGTGTGGCCAGGGCGTCGGCATCGTTGAGCGCCGAGACATCGGGGGCCGGCGCCGCACGATCCAGCGACTTTGGCGGGATGCGGCGAAAGAAGGCGTGGTTGACGAAGCTGTCGAGCAATGCGGCATCGGGCGTGCCTTGTGCCGCAAGCGCCCCGTCTTCGTCGCGCGCAAGGCCGCGCCGGATGCGCATGACGTCATCCATCGGTGCATTCCCCGGGCCGCAATCAAAGGCAAGGCACGCGTGTTCAGGTTTGGCGATGCCCGGGTCGCACCAGGTGACATTGGCGACTCCGCCCAGGTTCAGAAACACGGTTGGCCCCTTGGCGCCGATATGTCTGGCAAGGGCATGATGAAAAAACGGCGCAAGCGGCGCGCCCTGCCCGCCCAACCGCACATCCGCCGTGCGAAAATCCGAGATCACCGGCCAGCCCAGAGCTTGCGCCAGGACCTCGCCGGAACCCACTTGATGCGTGCCGCGTCCGCCCGGTTCATGCGCGAGGGTTTGACCGTGAAAGCCCACCAGTTCAATCGCGTCAAATTGGGCGCAGAGTTGCGCATGGGCAAGCTCGACGATCTCCGCCGCCGCATCCGCGCGTGGATCACCGGGCCACGCCCCCAATGCGGCGCGCAAGACCGCGCGCTCTTCGCCGGTGTAGGCGCGGTAAGCCGTTTCGCCAAAACCGGCGATGTCAACGCCGTCGGTGATCAGCACCGCCGCGTCCACCCCATCCAGCGAGGTTCCTGACATCGTGCCCAGAATTCGGTGCGTTCCCGCTTTCAACATGGCTTTCCCTTACCCCTGCCTTCGGTCTATAGACAGCCCGACCTGCGGGCCGAGGACAAGCAAAATGACGTATACACCAAAATCTGATTTCTTGCGCACCATCATCGAGCGCGGCTTTCTGGCCGATTGCACCGATTTGCAATCGCTGGACGAGGCGCTGCTCAAAGATGTGGTTCCGGCCTATATCGGGTATGATGCGACGGCGAAATCGCTGCATGTTGGGCATTTGCTGAACATCATGCTGCTGCGCTGGTTCCAGAAAGCGGGGCACAAGCCGATCACGCTGATGGGGGGCGGCACGACCAAAGTGGGCGATCCGTCGTTCCGTGCCGACGAACGCCCGTTGCTGACCAACGCGGCAATCGACGAGAATATCGACAGCATGAAGCAGGTGTTTGCGAAATACCTGGCCTATGGCGATGGCGCGCAAGACGCGATCATGCTGAACAACGCCGCGTGGCTGGATGGGCTGAACTATCTGGAATTCTTGCGCGACATCGGGCGTCATTTCAGTGTCAACCGGATGCTGTCGTTTGAAAGCGTGAAATCCCGGATTGATCGTGAGCAATCGCTGAGCTTCCTCGAATTCAATTACATGATCCTGCAAGCCTATGATTTCTTGGAGCTTTACAGGCGTCAAGGGTGCTTGTTGCAGATGGGTGGCTCGGATCAATGGGGCAATATCGTCAACGGGATCGACCTGACGCGGCGCGTGGCCGATGCACAGATTTTCGGCCTGACAACGCCGCTGTTAACCACGTCGGACGGGCGCAAGATGGGAAAATCGCAGGGCGGCGCGATATGGCTGAATGCCGATTTGCTGAGCCCCTATGAGTTCTGGCAATTCTGGCGCAATACGACCGACGCCGATGTGGGCCGGTTCCTGAAACTGTACACTGAGTTGCCGGTCGCGGAATGCGACCGTCTGGGGGCGCTGGAAGGCTCCGAGATCAACGAGGGCAAAATCATCCTGGCCAATGAAGTGACGACGCTCTGTCACGGTGCCGAGGCGGCGGCAGCGCCGCCGAGGCAACGGCGCGCGCGGTGTTCGAACAGGGCGGCACCGGCGAGGATTTGCCAACTGTGACCTTGTCGGCCGATGAGGCCGCACAAGGCCAGTCCATTGTGCAGTTGTTCGTGCGGTCTGGCTTGGCGAAATCGGGCAAAGATGCCAAACGCCTGATTGCAGAGGGCGGCGCACGGCTGAATGATGCCCTGGTAAGCGACCCGGGTCTGGTCCTGCAAATGTCAGATTTGTCAGAACCGGTAAAACTGACCGCCGGTCGGAAACGGCACGCGATGATCACTGTTGGTTAAAGTCATACATTACCACACTGCGAGAAGTCAAAGCCGCAACTCTTTGTATTTAAAACTATTGTTTGGTTTCCAATTGGGACATCGTGACCACCGGGCGGTCACGATTTCCGGTACTACGCGCAATTCGGGAGGCCCGGACAGATCCTGAAGACTTGGCGTTAAGGTCAGATGTTTTAATGTCTGACATTTTCGCGACAGGTTTGGCGTGGCGGCTTTGCATGGGCGACATCTGGAATCGGCGCCGATACGCACGCGAAAACCCTGAGCGATCCGCAAAGCCGCAGCGCAGTCCTATTTCCTGGATCGAATGGCGTGTATCGGCGATCATGCGTCGTGCCAGTTGCAAACGCAATTCCAGATAGGCCGCCGCCGGTCCCTGGCCCAATCCGTCCTGGAACAATTGCTCCAGCCGTCGAATGCCAACGCCAACCGTCCGGGCGATCTGCGCCAGTGGAACAGGTTCTTCCAGCGCCTGCCCCATCACCGTCAGAGCCCGCGACAACCGCGGGTCGCGCGCGCCGGGCACCAGGCCCGTGCGCTGCGGTCGGCTGCCATCAGCGCGCGCGTCATAGAGAAAACTATCGGCAACCTGCCCTGCGACCCCGGCTCCGCAGCGTGCACCGATCAGATGCAGCATCATATCCGCGGCAGGTACGGCCCCACCTGCGGTAAAGCGGTTGTTTGAAATCACATAGCGATCCGCCACGACATCGACGCCCGGAAACGCACTGGCGAAGTCCTCGAGGTCTTCCCAATGCACCGTGGCACGGTGCCCTTGCAGCAAACCCGCGCGCGCCAGGACCCAAGGCCCCGCGTCCACGCCACCCAAGGCGCGAAACCGCACCGCCATGCGTCGCAATTGGGTGATCAATCCGCGCGTCGCGACTTCGGCCTGCCCGTAGCCCGAGATAACGATCAGCGCATCCGCCCCATCGGCGGCCGACAGGTCGCCGTGACTGGGCAATTCGATGCCGCAAGTCAACGGCACCGGCGCGACCATCCGGCGAGACAACCCGCCAGCGGAACGCATCGCGTCCCAACTGGCGGTTGGCGTTTCGCAACGGGTCGAGCACCGACGCCACCTCGAGAATCGAAGCGCGCGGCAAAACCAGCACCGCAATATCCAGTTGCTGTGTCGACGGGGCAAAGATGGTTTCGGTTTTTGACATTTCTCGTTCGTATATTGCCAAACGCGCCCCTGCAACCCTGCTAGTCTTTGCCCAACTCAACGCCCGAACGGAAGGAAGCCCTATGCCCTTGTCGATGAATCGAGAGGTGTTCATCACCTGCGCCGTGACCGGTTCCGGCGGCACCCAAGACCGCAGCCCGCATGTTCCCCGCTCACCCGAACAGATTGCCAGCAGCGCCATAGAGGCCGCCAAAGCCGGTGCGGCGGTGGTCCATTGCCATGTGCGCGACCCGGAAACCGGCGCTCCGTCGCGCGATCCGGCGCTGTACCGCGAAGTGACCGAGCGGATTCGCGATTCGGGCACCGATGTGGTCCTGAACCTGACGGCGGGCATGGGCGGCGATCTGCTGTTCGACGGCACCGAGGCCATGCATCAGATGGCAAAAACCTCGGATATGGCGGGCGCGGCCGAACGTGTGGCGCATGTGGTCGAGTGCCGACCCGAGATTTGCACCTTGGATTGCGGCACGATGAATTTTGCCGAAGCCGATTATGTGATGGTCAACACGCCCGGCATGTTGCGCGATATGGCGCAGCGCATGACCGAGAGCGGCGTGCAGATCGAAATCGAGGCCTTTGACACCGGGCATCTGTGGTTCGCGAAACAACTGGTTACCGAGGGGATCATCAAGGATCCGGTTCTGGTGCAACTGTGCATGGGCGTGCCGTGGGGCGCACCGGACGATCTGAACACCTTCATGGCCATGGTGAACAACGTGCCTGACACCTGGCACTGGTCGGCATTCGGCCTGGGGCGCAACCAAATGGCCTATGTTGCGGCCGCAGTCCTGGCGGGCGGGAACGTGCGCGTCGGCCTGGAGGACAACCTGTGGCTGGACAAGGGCGTTCTGGCAACCAACGCGCAGTTGGTGGAACGGGCGGTGACCATCATCGAAACGATGGGCGCGCGGGTTATCGGCCCTGATGAGGTGCGAAAGCGGCTCAATCTTGAAAAGCGCGCGCCTCTGCCACGCTGAAGCGTCGCGTAAAACACGTCAATAGTGACCTCTACGCAACTGTTAATGATAAACAATTCAGGGCTGAGCCCTTACTGGAGAACGACCATGACTCGGAAGGCAGCAATCGTCGGTGGTGGCGTAATTGGCGGCGGTTGGGCTGCGCGGTTTCTTCTGTCGGGTTGGGACGTCGCCATCTTCGACCCGGATCCTGAAGCTCCCCGCAAGATCGGTGAGGTTCTGGCCAATGCGCGTGCGGCACTGCCCGCCCTTGCAGACGTTCCCATGCCAGCCGAGGGACGTCTGACATTTTCAAAGACCATTCAAGATGCAGTAGAAGGCGCTGATTACATTCAAGAATCGGTTTCCGAGCGCTTGGAGCTCAAGCATAAAGTCTATGCCCAAATTCAAGCGCATGCCCCGACGACACTTCTGGGTTCGTCAACGTCGGGATTCAAGCCGTCCGAATTGCAGATAAAGGCAACCAATCCCGCAACGATCTTTGTCGCGCATCCGTTCAATCCGGTTTACCTGCTGCCCCTGGCAGAGGTTGTACCATCCCAGAAGAACGACCCAGACCATATTGAAAACGCAAAAGAAATTCTGCGTGAAATTGGCATGTATCCGTTGCATGTGCGCAAGGAAATCGATGCCCATATCGCAGACCGGTTTCTGGAAGCAGTTTGGCGTGAGGCCCTGTGGTTGGTCAAAGATGGTGTTGCTACAACCGAAGAAATCGACGAGGCAATCCGCATGGGGTTTGGTCTGCGGTGGGGGCAGATGGGGTTGTTCGAAACCTACCGCGTGGCCGGCGGCGAAGCGGGCATGAAACATTTCATGGCACAATTTGGCCCTTGCCTGACCTGGCCCTGGACCAAGTTGATGGATGTCCCTGAATTCACGGATGAATTGGTGGACCTGATCGCCGGGCAATCCGATGCACAATCCGGTCATCACTCCATTCGTGAGCTGGAGCGCATTCGCGACCAGAACCTGATCGGCTTTCTCCGCGTCCTCAAAGACACAAACTGGGGCGCCGGCAAGGTCTTGTTGGACCATGATGAACGGCGCCGCACCTTGGCTTCCGCACCAACGCCGGACACCGCCGCGCCGCTGGTGCTTGCCCATATGCAGGTTTTGCCTGGCTGGATCGACTATAACGGACATATGACCGAGAGCCGATATTTACATGCATCGACAGAGACTTGCGATGCGTTCTTGCGATTTATCGGCGCTGGTCTGGAGTATGTGAAGGCCGGACACAGCTACTATACAGCCGAAAGCCACATCATGCATGCGGGCGAGGCGAAACTCGGCGACAAACTGACGGGGTCAGTACAGGTTCTCGGTTCGGACGAAAAGCGTCTGCACCTGTTCATCCGCATTGAACGCGACGGAGCCCTGGTCGCGAGCATCGAGCAGATGTTGCTGCATGTCGACATGGCGGCCGGTCGCGCCTGCCCGGTCAAACCCGAGGTTCTGGAACGGCTGACTCCCATCACCGCGGCACACAGCGCGCTGGCGCGCCCTGACACGGCGGGTCGCTTCGTCGGACAAAGGAAATCCTGATGCATTTTGGAATGTCAGACGAACAACGCATGATCGCGGAAACCACGCGGGCTTTCGTCGAAAAAGAGCTGTATCCACACGAGGCCTTGGTGGAGAGAACCGGTCACCTGCCCATGGAACTGATCCGCGAGTTGCAGAAAAAGGCAATGGATGCGGGGCTTTACGCAGCGAACATGCCAGAGGATGTGGGGGGCGCTGGCCTCGATACACTGACGTGGCTTTTGTATGAACGCGAGTTGGGTCGTGCGAACTATGCGCTGCACTGGACTTGCGTTGCACGCCCGTCAAACATCCTTTTGGCAGGCACACCGGACCAGCGTGAGCGCTATCTCATGCCGTGTATTCGTGGCGAAACCTGGGATTGTCTGGCGATGACCGAACCGGGCGCGGGCTCGGATCTGCGCGGCATGACGGCAAGCGCACATCCGGACGGCACCGACTGGATCCTGAACGGGACGAAGCATTTCATCAGCCACGCGGATATTGCGGGATTCACCATCGCTTTCATGGCGACGGGCGAAGAAGACACGCCTCGCGGCAAGAAAAAGAAGATCACCGCATTTTTCGTCGACAAAGGAACGCCTGGTTTCAGCGTGCGCGACGGGTATCGAAACGTCTCGCATCGCGGCTATTCGAACGCGATCCTGGAGTTCGATGACTGCCGAATCCCGGCTGAAAACGTGCTCGGTGCGGTGCACAAAGGCTTCGAGGTTGCCAATGATTGGCTGGGCGCCACCCGTTTGCAGGTCGCGGCAACCAGCATCGGCCGGGCCGATCGCGCATTGGGGCACGCGCTGTCCTGGGCGGCGGAACGCAAGCAGTTCGGCCAACAAATCGGGAAATTTCAAGGGGTTTCCTTTAAGCTGGCCGACATGGCGCTGGAGCTCAAGGCGGCCGAGTTGTTGACCTATGAGGCGGCATGGAAGTTCGACCAAGGCACCGTGACCGACGCCGATATGGCGATGGCGAAACTGAAGGCAACCGAAGCCCTGGCGATGATTGCCGATGAAGCGATCCAGATACACGGTGGCATGGGGCTGATGGACGAATTGCCGTTGGAGCGGATCTGGCGCGATGCACGCGTGGAAAGGATCTGGGAAGGCACCAGCGAAATTCAGCGTCATATTATCAGCCGGGAACTGCTCAGACCACTCGGCGCCTAGGGGAAACGGCGATGAAGGACCTGTCACGGCTCTTGCGCCCGCAGTCGATCGCCGTGTTGGGCGCAGGCTGGGCCGCCAATGTTATCGAGCAATGCGCGAAAATGGGGTTTTCCGGGCCGGTTTGGCCGGTCCACCCGACCCGCAGCGCGATACGCGGGGTCGCTTGTTTTCCGAACCTCGCCGCGCTGCCCGCAGCACCGGATGCGGTTTTTGTCGGCGTCAATCGACACGCGACGGTCGAGGTCGTGCGGGAACTGTCGGCGATGGGGGCTGGCGGTGCCATTTGCTTTGCCAGTGGCTGGCAGGAAACCGGCGAAGCCGCATTGCAGGCAGACCTTGTCAAGGCGGCCGGATCAATGCCGATCCTCGGTCCGAATTGTTACGGTGTTATCAACTACTTGGACGGCGCTTTGCTGTGGCCGGATCAACATGGTGGCCGCCGGGTTCAAACCGGCGTCGCGCTGATCAGTCAATCCTCGAATATCGTCATCAACCTGACGATGCAGGCACGCGGATTGCCCGTGGCCTATGTCGCCTGTTTGGGCAATGCCGCGCAGGTCGGGCTGGCGGACCTTGCAGCCGCCGTTTTGGCAGATGACCGGGTCACGGCGTTGGGATTGTACATCGAGGGGATCACCGACGCCCCGGCGCTTGCCCAATTGGCCGAGGCGGCGCGGTCTGCGGGCAAAGGCATTGTCGCAATCAAGTCCGGCAAGACCGAGGCCTCGCGCACCGCCGCCGCCAGCCACACGGCGTCGCTGGCCGGCGAAAGCGTGGCATCCTCGGCGTTTTTGCGACAGGCGGGCATCGCCGAAGTCACATCCCTGAGCGACCTGATCGAAACCCTGAAAATCTTCCATTGCCATGGTCCTGATCTGGGCACGCGCCTGTGTTCCCTGTCGTGTTCGGGGGGTGAGGCGGGCCTCGTTGCCGATCTCGCTGCCCCCTATGGCATTGATTTTCCAGCACCATCCTTGGAGCAGCGGACCCGCCTCTCGGCAACGCTTGGGCCGCTTGTCACCGTTGCCAATCCGCTGGATTATCACACCTTCATTTGGGGGGATGGGCCGAAAACGACCGAGGTTTTCACGACAATGTTGGCGGGATATGACGCTGGCATGTTCGTAATTGATCCGCCGCGCCCGGATCGATGCGATCCCAGCAGCTTTGAACCCGCGCTGCAAGCCATCGAGGACGCGCAGAGAAACACCGGAAAACCGGCGTTTCCAGTGGCCTCGCTGCCGGAGAATTTCGACGAGGCGCGCGCAATCGCCATGATCGACCGCGGAGTGGTGCCGTTGATGGGTTTGGACGCCGCGCTGGCCGCAATCAAAGCCGCGCAGACGCCCGCCGGGCATGCGGGGTGGCGGCCGTGGCCGGTGTCCACACCGGCCTCTGTGACACTGATCAATGAGGCGCACGCGAAGCACCGCTTGCGTGCCGCCGGGATCGCGGTGCCGCGCGGGGTGACGTCCGACACGCTCGACGGCCTGAATCCCGAAGGTCTGACATATCCTTTCGCGCTCAAAGGGCTTGGATTTGCTCATAAAACCGAATCCGGTGCGGTGCGCTTGGGGGTGACGGACCTATCGCAGCAAACGCCAATGCCCGGCGCAGAAGGGTATCTGCTTGAAGAAATGGTCGGCGATGGAGTCGCGGAATTGATCCTGGGCGTTCGCCGTGATCCAGTCTACGGCGCGACATTGACGCTTGGCATGGGGGGGATTGCCGCCGAACTTCTGGCAGATACGGTGACTTTGGTCCTGCCGGTCACGCGCGATCAGATCGCCGAGGGGTTGCAGTCATTGCGGCTCTGGCCCCTGCTGAATGGCTATCGTGGTCGGCCAAAGCCTGATATCCCGGCAGCGATTGATGCCGCAATGGTTCTGCAAGACATGATGCAAAGCACCGGCGGCATTGCAGAAATAGAGATCAACCCACTGATCTTGCGCCGATCGGGCGTGGTGGCCGTGGACGCTGTGCTATGGGAGGAAATCTGATGAAACATTTGACGCAAGGTCCGGTGAAAACCCGCGCCGACGGTGCAATTCTTGAGGTGACGCTGGATCGGCCAAAGGCCAATGCCATCGACCTTGCGACCAGTCGGGTTCTGGGGGATGTTTTCAAAGCCTTCCGCGATGATGACACCCTGCGCATTGCGATCTTGCGGGCCGAAGGCGACAAGTTCTTTTGTCCGGGCTGGGATTTGAAAGCCGCGGCCGGCGGCGATGCCGTTGACGGCGATTACGGCGTCGGTGGGTTTGGGGGGTTGCAGGAATTGCCCAACCTCAACAAGCCGGTGATCTGCGCGGTGAACGGGATTTGCTGCGGCGGCGGGTTGGAATTGGCGCTGAGCTGCGATCTGATTCTCGCGTCCTCGACCGCGACATTCGCCTTGCCAGAAATCCGTTCCGGCACAATCGCCGATGCCGCAAGCATCAAATTGCCCAAGCGCATCCCCTACCATGTCGCGATGGACCTGTTGCTCACCGGGCGCTGGTTTGACGCCGAGGAGGGCAAACACTGGGGTTTGATCCGCGAAATCTGTGCCCCGGAAGACCTGTTGGAGAAAACCTGGGACCTGGCGCGGCATTTGGCCTCGGGTCCGCCACTGGTTTACGCGGCGATCAAAGAGGTGGTCCGCGAGGCCGAGGACATGCGCTTTCAGGACGCATTGAACCGCGTCACGAAACGGCAATTCGCCACAGTTGACCGGCTCTATGGCTCCGAGGATCTGATGGAAGGGCAAAACGCCTTTACCGAAAAGCGCGACCCTGTCTGGAAGGGCCGCTAAGCCACGCGCCCGACACTTGCACTTGCAACGCGGAAACCCTATCCCAAAGCTCTTTGCGGCGGGGAAACCTCTATGGGTGTTCCATTTTTCTTGCGTTTTTACACTGGATTGGTCGCCGCTGCGGCGCCGATCTGGTGGTTGGCGCTGGAAATCCGCAAACGCAAAGGCTTGGAAAATCCGGATCGGATTGCGGAAAAATTCGGCAACGCGCAATTGGCACGACCGAGCGGTCGGCTGATCTGGTTCCATGCCGCCAGCGTCGGCGAAAGCCTTGCGCTGCTGACCCTGTTCCGTCGCCTCGAAACCCGCCAGCCCGCTCTGACGATACTGCTGACGACTTCGACCTATGCGTCCGAAAAAGCGCTGGATAACAACACCCTACCGGCGAACGTCATTCACCAGTACGCACCGATCGAGACCCCGACCGCGGTGCGTCGTTTCCTGAACCATTGGCAGCCGGATGCCCTGTTCATCGCCGAAATCGACCTCTGGCCCACAATGATGTTGCGAACCGCCGAGCGCAGTATTCCGATCTATCTGATCAACGCGATCTTGACCGAAAAAAGCGTCGAGCGCCGACTGCGAGCCGCCAAATCCTATGCCTATTTGATCAAACTGATCACCCGGATTCTGGTGCAGGATGAAACAAGCGTTGCGCGGTTCGTGCGATTGGGCGCTGCGCCCGAACAGCTCGAGGTGATGGGTGTTCTGAAAAGCGCCTCCGATCCGCTGCCCGACCAACGCGTCGAGCGTGAAAAACTGGATCAGCTGTTGTGCAGCCGCCCGCGGTGGCTTGCTGCGGCCACGCACGAAGATGAAGATCGTCTGATCATCGCCGCCCATGCACTGGCTTGCCAAAGCCTTCCTGACCTGTTGTTGATCCTGGCCCCGCGCCAACTCACGCAGGCCGACAAGACCGAAGCCGAGGCGCTGAAATCCTTTCGCCATGTTGCCCGTCGCTCGCGCAAGGAACCGATGACCGAGGATACGCAGGTCTATATCGCGGATACGATGGGCGAGATGGGCCTGTGGTATCGGATGAGCAAAATCGCGTTTCTGGGGCATTCCCTGGCGCTCGACCAGCGGCCGATGTTGGGGAAAAACCCGTTCGAGGCGCTGCAATTGTCTTGCGTTGTGATCCACGGCCCGTCGGTCAGCCATTTTGCGCAAAGCTACGCGCGGTTGCAGGACATTGGTGCCGCCCGCCAAATCGGGTCGCCGACCGAACTTGCGCAAGCTGTGGTCGCGCTGCAAGATCCGGCGCTCAGGCAACCGTATCTGGCGGCCGCGCAGTCTCTGGTCGCGGCCAATATGGAACCTTTGGAGAATGCCTTGCGGGCCATCGACGCCTTCGTGAACGCGGCCAAAGACGACGCGCACGAGCTGGCGAACAGCCCGATGTGACGGAATTGCCACTGTGCAAGGATACACAAAACCTGTGCATCCGGGATCAGCGGATCACGGAATTGAGATGAGTAGACAGGCAAACTTGTGCGTAACTTGAAGATCTGACCCATTCACGAGGAGACCACCATGTTTCGCAAAATCGCCCTGATTGCCATTTTGGCCGGTTGCAGTCTGACCGGTGCCGCTGTCGCGGATGAGCAAGCCGATCCAAACATCGCCGCGCGTCAAAGTTATATGGATCTGCTTGCGTATAATCTGGGCGTAATCGGTGGTATGGCGCAAAACCGCATGCCCTATGACGCGGAGATGGCCGCAACAGCCGCCGCGAACCTGCATACTCTGGCCATGGTCGATACCCGTCGCATGTGGGCCGATGGGACCGACAATTTTGACACGGAGGGGACCCGAGCCCTGCCGGCAATCTGGGAAAACCCCGATGATTTCGTGGCGCGTTTTGTCACGCTGCAAACCGCCACCGAGGCGATGATGGCGGCGGCGGGAACGGATCTTGCATCGTTGCAGGGTGCCATGGGCGGCCTTGGTGGCGCCTGCGGGGCGTGCCACCAAGCCTATCGAGAGCCACAGTAATTGATGCGTCTTGTCGCGGGCCTTGGCATTTCCTGCCTCATCGGGGGAGCGGCGCTTTTTTGGGCGCTGACACGGCCCGCGTCCCTTCCCGATGAAACGCTCGCCGTTTTGAGCACGCATCCGGGGGATGCGACCTCGGGCGAAGCGGTGTTTTGGGCGGCGGGGTGTGCCAGTTGTCACGCGGCACCGGGTCTGGAGCCAAACGCGCCGACAGAGGCCCGCCTGCGTTTGACGGGCGGGCACGCGTTCGCCACGCCATTCGGCACGTTTCGGGCGCCGAATATTTCCATGCACCCCACCGAAGGCATCGGCGCTTGGTCGCAAACCGACTTTGCGCGCGCGGTCTTACTGGGCGTCGCACCAAACGGTGCGCATTACTATCCGGCGTTTCCCTATACGACATATAGCCGCGCAAGCCCCCAAGATATCGCGGATTTATGGGCGTTCTGGCAAACCCTTCCTGCCGATGCGACACCGTCGCAACCGCATGAGGTCGGGTTCCCGTTCAGCATCCGGCGCGGGCTTGGCCTTTGGAAGCTCTTGAATTTCAACACGGATTTTGTAGCCCCTGAAAGCGACGATCCACAACTGGCGCGTGGTCGCTATCTTGTCGAGGCCCTGGGCCATTGCGCCGAATGCCATACACCGCGCAACATTGCGGGTGGGTTGGATCGGTCGCTGTGGCTTGCGGGGGCAGCCAACCCGGCTGGCGATGGGCGCATTCCGGCGTTGCCGCCAAGCGGGTGGTCTGCTGACGATATCGCCGCCTATCTTCAAAGCGGCTTTACACCATCCTTTGATGTGGTCGGCGGCTCGATGGCCGATGTCATCGCCAATACGAGCCGCCTGTCGCCCGAAGATCGGGCGGCAATTGCCACCTATATCGTGGCGTTCAGATCATCGCCCAATCCGTGAACTTTTGGGCAGGCCGCGGCGCGGGTTGGGCTGGCGTCGGGGCAGGGTTGGACTGGCGTGCAGGCTTGGTCATGTTGGATCCATTTGCTTGACGAGAATCGTCGTGGCTACAAACATCTGTTGCGCGTGATTTGCAACAGGTTCAAACTAAATTTGGGCGAAATTGAGGCGACTTATCCACAGGCTCGGCGGAACTGCGCCGAGCACGCATTCTCCCTTGACTTGCAGGCGCGGGAATGGCCAAACCAAGCCCATGACAGCCGCTCGTTTGACCATTGATCTTGATGCGATTGCCGCCAATTGGCAGCGGCTGGATCGCCTGTGCCGCGCCGAAACTGGCGCAACCGTGAAGGCCAACGCCTATGGCCTTGGCGCGGACAAAGTCGCCGGCCGGCTGGCGGGGGCCGGCGTGCGCACGTTCTTCGTGGCGCTGGCCGAAGAAGGCGCCGTCATCCGCAAGGCGGTGGGTTCCGGGCCGCGCATTTTCGTGTTTTCAGGGCATATGGCGGGAGACGCGCAGACATTGCGCAACCTCAACCTGATCCCCCTGCTGAACTCTGCCGAGCAACTGGTTCGCCATCTGGAGGTCCTGCCGCATCACCCCTTTGGCGTTCAACTCGATTCCGGGATGAACCGGCTGGGGATGGAGGCCGCAGAATGGGCGGCCGTTCGCGACCTCGCGATCTCTGCCGAACCGGTTCTGGTGATGTCGCATCTGGCTTGCGCCGATGAACATGAACATCTGTTTAACGCGCAACAGATGGATAATTTCCTCAATATGACAGCGGGTTACACGGGGCCAAGATCTCTTGCGGCCACCGGCGGCATTCTGCTGAATCCGGAATATCACTTTGACCTCGCGCGGCCCGGCATTGGCCTGTACGGCGGCGCACCTTTCGACGAGGCGCGCCCGGTTGTGACCTTGTCGCTTCCGGTGATTCAGGTCCGCGAGGTCGCCAAAGGCGAACCCGTGGGCTACGGTTGCACATGGCTGGCCGAGCGCCCGTCACGCATCGCCACGGTGGCCGCCGGGTACGCCGATGGCATCCTGCGGTCACTGTCCAACGCTGCCAAGCTCTGGGATGGCGCGACGCCCTGCCCGGTTGTCGGCGGCGTCTCGATGGATCTGATCACCGTTGATGTGACGGACCTGACCGAGACCCCCGAACTCGCTGGATCTGCTGAATGAACACCAAGGGATCGACGCGCTCGCCGAGGCTGGCGGAACCATTGGCTACGAGATTTTGACCAGTCTCGGCGCGCGATATCGCCGTCGCTACCTGGGGTCCTCACTATGACCATCACCACGGCGCTTGGCGCAACGGGCCGCGCCATGGGCGATATTCTGGGCGCGATTGGCCGACTTGTGCTTTTTGCCGTGCAAACCCTTGGCTGGATCGTCCGACCACCGTTTTACCTGCGCGAATTCCTGATCCAGATGGTGCAAATCGGCTGGCTATCCCTCCCCGTCGTCGGCTTGACCACGCTTTTCACCGGCGGCGCCCTGGCATTGCAAATCTACTCCGGCTCTGCCCGGTTCTCGGCGGAGTTTACCGTCCCGTCGATCACGGCAATTGGCATGGTGCGGGAATTGGGGCCGGTTTTGGGCGGCTTGATGGTCGCCGCGCGTGTCGCGTCATCCATCGCGGCGGAAATCGGCACGATGAAAGTGTCGGAGCAAATCGACGCGCTGCGGACGTTGGCGGTTGAACCGATGCAATATCTCACGGTGCCGCGCGTGGTTGCCGCAACGCTGGCAATGCCGATTCTTGTCGCGGTTGGCGACGCAATCGGCGTCTTGGGCGGCTATGCCGTTGGAATCTCCCGGCTTGGTTTCGATGGCCCTCTGTATCTTCGTAACACATTGGATTTCCTGGAGTTCTGGGACATTGCCTCGGGTATGATCAAGGGGGCGGCGTTCGGATTTCTGGTGGCCTTGTCCGGCTGCTATTTCGGCATGAATTCTGGCCGCGGCGCGCAGGGCGTCGGTGAAGCGACGAAATCCGCTGTCGTCTTGGCGTCAATCTTGATCTTGGCCGCCAACTATTTGCTGACAGAAGCGTTCTTTTCCGCATGATTTCATGCCGCCAATATCGTCAAGTCTTTCGGCACAAAGCGCGTCCTCAAAGGCGTTTCTTTTGATGTCGAGAAAGGCGAAAGCCTGGTGGTGATCGGCGGATCAGGGACCGGAAAATCGGTGTTGATCAAGTGTTTGCTGGGATTGGTGCGCGCGGACAGCGGCTTTGTCCGCGTGGCCGGGTTGGAGAACCCGCGCCCGCAAATCCTCGCCGAGCAGGTCGGCATGCTGTTTCAAGGCGGGGCGCTCTTCGATTCGCTTCCCGTCTGGCAGAATGTTTCGTTTCGCCTGATGCGCGGACGGAACCGACTCGGCCCGGCGGAAGCTCATGCATTGGCGGTCGAGAAATTGGCACGCGTGGGATTGGGTGCTGAAACAGCAGATCTGTTTCCGGCCGAATTGTCAGGCGGCATGCAAAAACGCGTTGGCCTTGCACGCGCCATTGCTGGCGACCCGCCGGTCTTGTTTTTTGACGAACCCACCGCCGGTTTGGATCCGATCATGTCGGCGGTCATCAATGCCCTGATCCGAGAGATCGTCACGGAAATGGGGGCAACCGCGGTGACGATCACCCATGACATGCGCACGGTCAAAGACGTGGGTGACAGGGTTGCGATGCTTCACGAGGGGCAGTTCTATTGGCAAGGCACGACCGCGGACGCCTTCACCACGACCGACCCTATCATGCAACAATTTACGCACGGCCGCACCACCGGCCCGATCCCGACGCTGCGCTAGGAGATGTCGTCATTCGGCGCTGCCAATTTCTGCGCAGTGGCGGGCGTGATCTCGGTCATAATGGGGTTGGGAGGCGTTCCATTGGGCCAGGATGTCAAGCGCACCGCCCGCATCCCGCGGCTTTGACCAAGTCGCCCGGAGGCGTGTACCGAGCCGTCCAGCGCGACAAGTTGCACCTCTTCGAGGTTCGAGAGCGGCAGGGTCAAGGCACTGTCAACGTCGAGTTCCAACACCCGAGACAGGGGCAGCGTGATTCGGCCCAACTCTGCCCTGAGTGACGCGGGCGCGCGCAGGACCGACGCCTCCAACGCCTCGGCCCAGCCCGACCCGTCGGCACTTGCAGGCGCGGTGCCGCTCGCAGTCTCCGTCTCTTCGGCATCCACGCAAGGAAACGCAAAAACCAACTGTGCTGGCCTTGATTGATCACCGCTCACCAGCGTTACGTCATGCGTGACCAAGTCGAACTGGGTGTCGTCCAGCAGCACGGCCAGCAGCCGATGGTCGGGTACGGCTTGCACCAGATGCATCGCCGCCAAGGTCCCGGATTCAAGGCCGGCAAGCGTCTTGTCCAACATTTCCGCCAGCAGACTTGCGTCGGTGGGGGTCGGTCGCCGAGGGATCGCGGCGCGTGAGCCAAGACGGCCAATCGTCATCGCCTCAATAATCGCAGAAAAGCCCGATTGATCGAGAATCGCCAAAGCCGGGCCCGAGTCGCCGGCGGTCAGAAGCGCCACAAAGGCATCGGTATCAATGCTGTCGAGCAATTCTGATTGGCTGACGGTTTGGCGCTGTGTCTTGCCTTGTTCCGCGACCAAATGCGCCGTTGCCGACACCGCGCGTGCAAACGAGCGCCCGATCCCTTGTGCCGGTCCCGTCAAGACGGGACTGGCCGCTTTGGGAGCGGGGGTTCGCGGCGAGAGTTTTCGCCGCAGCACCGTCGTTTCGCGGGTTTGCACGGTCATAACCAGAGAGTCCTGCCTTTTTCACAAGATCGCAGGTACACGTTAACAAACCCTTGTCAAACTCACTCGTCGGACAGGCGCGAGACAACAATTGTCACCTCGGGCTTCTTTCCGATTTCATCGACACACACATGCCGCACCCGACGCTTGATCGTCTCGGAGAGCTTGTCATCGGACGCCAGAACCTTGTTGCCGGCGCGATCCAATTCGGTGGCCAACTCTTCTTCGATCACCTCAGCCAAAGGACGGCGCGAACGACCCTGCCGCGCAAGACCCAGGCACTCGGCCCAAGCCTCGCCCATCGGCAAACCATCTTCATCAATTATCAACGTCACCATGACAAGACCGTTCAAGGCCAGCTTCATCCGTTCCCGGACGACCCCGTCCATCGCCCCATAAAGCACGGTGCCATCGAGGTACAAACGCCCGGTTTCGACAAATTCCACGACCTCGGGCTCGGCACCCGCAAGGTCCAGCATGGTGCCGTTGGGCGCGATGGCGGTGATCATGCCACGCGCGGCACCCAGACGCGCGTGTTGGCGCAGGTGACGGTGTTCGCCGTGCATCGGGATCAGGATTTTGGGACGCACCAGCTCATGCATGCGCTCCAGATCGGGGCGATTGGCATGGCCTGAGACGTGAAACGCGCCTTGGGTGTTGTCGACGACATCGACGCCCATTTCGGAATAGGCGTTGACGATCTTGAAAACACCACGCTCGTTGCCGGGAATGGTCATTGAGGAGAACAGGAACAGATCGCCCTCTTTGAGGGTGAAACCAAGATACGAGCCGCGCGACAATTGCGCCGAAGCGGCACGACGTTCGCCCTGCGACCCGGTCACGATCAGCATGAGGCTTTCTCGTGGAAGGTCTTTGGCCTCTTCGGCGCTGACTGTCGGCGGGAAATCGAGCAAAAGTTTGGTTTCCGTTGCCGTGCGCACCATGTTTTGCATGGCGCGACCCAACAGGCACACCGACCGACCGGCGGCGCGGGCGGCCTTGGCCAACGTGCGGATGCGGGCGACGTTCGAGGCAAAAGTCGTCGCGATGACCATGCCCTCGGCACCGCGTACCAGTTCGGTGATGGCGGCCGGCAAGGAGCTTTCGGAACGACCGGGATGAAGCGAGAAGACGTTGGTCGAATCACAGACCATGGCATGAACGCCCTTGTCACCAATGGACCGGAACAGTTCTTCATCGAAAGGTTCACCAACGCCCGGTGCCATGTCCAGTTTGAAATCGCCGGTGTGCAAGATGCGACCCGCCGGCGTTTCGATCAACAGGCCCGAGGCCTCGGGCAGCGAATGCGAAACGGGCACGAATTGCACCCGAAAGGGGCCAAGCTCGACAACCTCGGGCATAGCGCCGACGGTGATCACCTGATCCGCTGGTTGCCCGGCCTCGATCATCTTCTTGGTGGCAATTCGGGCGGTGAAGTCGCGGGTGTAGATCGGCGCGCGCAGACGGCTCCACAAATGGCCAAGGCCACCGACGTGATCCTCATGCGCGTGGGTGATGAAAATCCCGTCCAGCCGGTCGCGGCGTTCTTCGAGCCAGGCAATATCGGCCATGATCAGATCGACGCCGGGGGTGCCATCCATGTCCGGAAAGGTCACGCCCAGATCGACCACGATATACCGCTCGCGATTCTTGGGGCCGTAGCCATAGACATAGGCGTTCATGCCCACTTCGCCGGCCCCACCCAGCGGCAGATAAATCAGTCGTTCACGCGTCATGCGGTGTCCTTGTTATGCGAATGGATGACGGTCAGACCGTGCATCGTCAAATCGTCTTCGATCACATCGAAGAGCGTATTGCCCTGAGCAAACAACGAGGCCAACCCCCCTGTCCCCACGACTTTCATCGGTTGGCCGTATTCGGCTTTGATACGAGCCGTAATCCCCTCGACGAGGCCTGTATACCCCCAGAACACGCCTGACTGGATACATTCGACAGTATTCTTGCCGATTACGTTCTCTGGCCGCGAAATATCGACATGTGGCAGCGCCGCAGCCCCTTGGTGAAGGGCCTCGAGGCTGAGATTCACGCCCGGAGCGATCACGCCACCAACATAGGCGCCATCCTCTGCCACGACGTCGAAATTGGTCGCGGTGCCGAAATCAACGACGACGACATGCCCACCGTGGCGATCAAACGCCCCGGCCGCATTGGCAAGCCGATCCGGCCCCGGTCGCACGCCGGGCTCCACCCGTGGCGGCACCGGCAACAGGCATTCGGGCTTGCCGACGACCAACGGGCGACACTCGAAATAGCGGTCACACAGGACCCGCAAGTTAAACACCACACGCGGCACGGTCGAGGAAATGATCACGTCGGTAATCCTCACATCGAGTTTGTGCAGCGACATCAGTGTCGAGAGGTAGACGAAATACTGGTCAGCAGTGCGCCGATGGTCGGTCGCCGAACGCCATGTGCCGATAAAGTGAGTGCCATCCCAAATCGAAAACACGGTGTTGGTATTTCCGGTGTCGATACAAAGAAGCATGAGCCCCCCTCAGGGTCAGGGAAAAAAGATGTCCGCGGCCGGGACGGTAACGCGGCCGTTTCTTGTGTCGAGGACCAGCGCACCAGTCTCGTCGATTGTCTTGAAGACGCCGTGGATTTCGTCGTGCTGGGTGCGGGCGATCAACGGTTCGCCCAGCCGCGCGACCCGCGCCAGAAAGGCGGTGCGGACGGGTTCGAATCCATAGGTGACCAGCCGTTCTTCCCATTGCGCATAGACCGGGGCGAGGTGGTTCAGAAACTCCTCTGGCGTCACCGAAATCCCGGTTTCATCGCGCAGACAGGCCGGCGCAAAGCCGCCGGCATCCGGATTTGCGGCCGGGCGGGACCTCAGGTTCACCCCGATGCCAATCGCCAGCACGCCCTGCCCCGTGCTCTCGAGTAAAATGCCCGACAGCTTGCCGCCATTCAGCAACACATCATTCGGCCATTTCAGGGCAAATCCGATCTCCAGCCCGGTGATTGCGATCAGCGCCTCATGCAACGCCAACGCCGCCACAAAAGAGCGCAGCGCCAGTTTGGCGGGGGCATCCGTCAGCCGGATCGCCAAGGTCGCAGAGAAATTTCCCGGCGGGTCAGCCCAGGCGCGTCCACGTCGCCCGCGACCCGCCGTCTGTTGCAATCCCAGAAACCAGGTGGGGTCCGTCAGCCGTGATGCTTGGCGCAAGGCTTCGGCGTTGGTGCTGTCCACTTGCGACAGCACCACACGCTGATAGCCCTGCGGCCAATGCGGCGGATTATTGGACAAGAGCCTGCGCCGCGATTGCAGCAGGGCCCTCGATCCCGAAGAGGTTGAAAACGCCCACCAAGGTGATCGCCGCCGCCGCCAGAGTCAGCCAACGCTGAACGGGCGCGACATCGGCGTCGAGCGGATCGACTTCACTGCCGAAATAGATGAAATACACGATCCGCAGGTAATAGAACGCACCGACCACCGACGCGATCACCCCGATCACCGCCAACAGGATGTAGCCCGCGTCGATCACCGCGGTCAGCACCGCGAATTTGGCCCAAAAGCCGATCAACGGTGGCACGCCGGCAAGGCTGAACATCAGGATCAGGATTGCCAGCGCCTGCATCGGTTGCGACTTCGAGAGCAAATTCAGGTCGTCGATCTGCACAACAGGACGACCTTCCCGGCGCATCGACAGGATGAACGCAAAGACGCCGATCGACATCGCGACATAGATCGCCATGTACAACAGCATCGCCTTGACGCCCAACGCAGAGCCCGCCGTCAGGCCCAGCAACGCAAAGCCCATATGCGAGATCGAGGAATAAGCCATCAGGCGCTTGAGGTTGCGCTGGCTCAGGGCACCGATGGCACCGACCACCATCGAGGCACCGGCGAGGAAGCCCAAAATCTGGCCCCAATCCGCCGCAGCCTCGCCAAAGCCCGAGAACACCAGCCGCGCCAGCAGACCCATGGCGGCAACCTTGGGGGCGGTGGCGAAGAAGGCGGTGACCGGCGTTGGCGCGCCCTCGTAGACGTCAGGCGTCCACATATGAAACGGCACGGCGGAAATCTTGAACGCCAAGCCCGCCAGCATGAACGCAAGGCCCATCAGCAGCCCGATCGGCAGATGCTCGCCGTGAATGGTGCTGGCGATATCGGCCAAGCGGGTGGTGCCAGCGTAGCCATAGATCAGCGAAGCGCCGTAAAGCAACATACCCGACGCCAGGGCACCCAGCACAAAATACTTGAGCCCCGCCTCGGTTGCCTTGACGCTGTCACGACGGAACGCGGCCAAAACGTAAAGGGCCAGCGATTGCAATTCCAGCCCCATGTAAAGCGTGATCAGGTCACTGGCCGAAACCATGACCATCATGCCCACGGTCGCCAGTGCCACGAGGATCGGATACTCGAAGCGCATCAGGTTGAGGCGCTCGAAGTAATCCATGCCCATCACCAGCACGGCGGCGCCCGACAGCAGGATCGCCACTTTGGCGAAGCGGCCAAAGGCATCATCGACGAACAACCCGCCGAACCCAGAGCGGGTCTCAGGTTCCAGAACACCAACCAGCACGGCCAGCAAAAGAAGCACGGCAACGGTTCCCCAAGTCAGCGGCACCGCCAACTTGTCTTTGCCGAAGTAAGCACCCGCCATCAATGCCACCAGTGACCAGATCACCAGCAGGATTTCAGGAAGCGCAATCGAAAGATCAACCGAGGTCATCTGGGTGGGCCTTTCAGTGGCTTGGGGCGGCGGGAGCGGCATGGGCAGCCGCGTCAGCGACCACCTCGGTGCCAACCGCGGCATTATAGTGAGTGAGAAGATTATCGACCGAGGGGCCGATCAGGTCGGTGACCAGGGCCGGATAGACGCCCAGCAGCAGGGTCATCGCCAACAAGGGCGCGAACATCAGCTTTTCGCGGGCGTTCAGATCCTTGATGGACTTGAGGCTTTCCTTGATCAGCTGGCCAAAAACCACCCGGCGATACAGCCAGAGCGCATAGCCCGCCGACAGGATCACGCCCGTCGCCGCGACCGCGGCAACCCAGGTGTTGGCCTGGAATGCCGCCATCAGGGTCAGGAACTCGCCGACAAAACCCGAGGTTCCGGGCAAGCCGACGTTGGCCATGGTGAACAGCAGGAACACCGCCGCATAGGCCGGCATCCGGTTCACGAGGCCACCGTAGGCGTCGATATCGCGGGTGTGCATGCGGTCATAGATCACGCCAACCGCCAAGAACAATGCGCCCGAGATGAAGCCGTGGCTGATCATCTGGAAGATCGCCCCATCAAGGCCCTGCTTGTTCAGGGCAAAGATGCCCATCGTCACAAAGCCCATATGCGCGACCGAAGAATAGGCCACCAGTTTCTTCATGTCCTGCTGCACCAAAGCAACCAGCGATGCATAGACGATGGCAATCGCGCTGAGCCAGAGGATCAGCGGCGCGATGATCTCGGCACCCGCCGGGAACATCGGCACCGAGAAGCGCAGGAAGCCATAGCCGCCCATCTTCAACAGAACCGCCGCCAGAATGACCGAACCCGCCGTGGGTGCCTGAACGTGTGCATCAGGCAACCAGGTGTGGACCGGCCACATCGGCATTTTCACCGCAAACGACGCGAAGAACGCGAGGAACATCAGCGTTTGCGCGCCCCCGGCGATCTGCCAGCCCAGCAAGGTGACCGGACCTGCGTCAAATTCAAAGGACAGCAGCGTCGGAATGTCGGTCATGCCGGCCTGGATATACATGTAGATCATCGCCACCAGCATCAGCACCGAGCCGATGAAGGTATAGAGGAAGAACTTGAACGCCGCGTAGATGCGGTTCTTGCCGCCCCAGATGCCGATGATCAGGAACATCGGGATCAGACCGGCTTCGAAGAACAGGTAGAACAGCACCAGATCCAGCGCCACGAACACGCCGATCATCAGCGTTTCCAGCAGCAGGAAGGCGATCATGTATTCCTTGACCCGGTGCGTCACGTTCCAGCAGGCAGCAATGGTGATCGGCATCAGGAAGGTGGTCAGCATGACAAACAGCACCGAGATGCCATCGACCCCCAGTTTATAGGTCAGACCCATGATCCAGGTCCGCTCTTCGACCTGCTGAAAGCCGGTGTCCGAGGGGTCAAAGGTAAACAACAAGATCAGCGAGATCAGGAAGGTTGCCGAGGTCGCCACCAGCGCAAGCCATTTGGCATTGCGCTGCGCCGCTTCATCTTCGCCGCGCAGGAATACGGCCAAAACCAGCGCCGCCACCGCGGGGGTGAAGGTGATGATGGACAGAAGGTTCAGCATCAGTGCGCCCCTCCGGTGAGCGTAACATAGGTGACAAGTGCCGCGATCCCGAGGACCATCGCAAATGCATAGGTGTAGAGGTAGCCGGACTGGACGCGTGCATAGACGCGGTTCAATTTCGGCAGGACGGAAAGCGACAAGCCGTTGAGGAACCCGTCAATCGTGTTCTCATCGCCGCGCTTCCACAGGAAACGGCCAAGGGCGATGGAAGGACGCACGAAGATCGCCTCGTAAATCTCGTCGAAGTACCATTTGTTCAGCAAGAAGCGATACAGGATCGGCTGGTTTGCCGCCAGTTTCCCCGGCAGATGCGGTTTCATCATGTAGAACAAATACGACAGGCAGAAGCCGAACACCATTGCGATGAACGGTGCAACCTTGACCCAGACCGGCGCCTCGTGGGCGTTGTAAATCGTGTGGTTGCTGTCGAGCATGAAAATGGAATGACCGAACCACGCGTGCACAAACTCGTGCGAGCCAAAGAACGGATCGTACCAGATCATCCCGGCCAGCACCGAGCCCACCGCCAGAACGCCCAGCGGGATCAACATGGTCAGCGGGCTTTCATGGGCGTGCTCGTGCGTGTGCTTGTCGCCCCGCGGTTTGCCGAAGAACGTCAGGAACATCAGACGCCATGAGTAGAACGAGGTCATCGCCGCACCGATCACGAGGAACCAGAAGGCATAGGTCGCCCCGCCGCCAAACGCGCTCTCGATGATGGCGTCCTTGGAGACAAACCCGGCAAAGCCGATGTGGGTCAACGGGATGCCAACGCCGGTGATCGCCAGTGTGCCGATCATCATCGCCCAGAACGTATAGGGCAATTTGTGACGCAACCCGCCGTAATGGCGCATGTCCTGCTCGTGATGCATGCCGTGGATCACCGAACCGGCCCCCAGGAACAGCATCGCCTTGAAGAACGCGTGGGTCAGCAGGTGGAACATGGCGACCGAATAGACGCCCACCCCCGCGGCCACGAACATATAGCCCAGCTGCGACATGGTCGAATAGGCGATCACGCGCTTGATGTCGTTTTGCACCAAACCGATGCTGGCCGCAACGAATGCCGTCATGGCCCCGATGAAAACGATGAAAGCGCGGGCGTCGTCGGCATATTCCATCAGCGGCGACATGCGGCTGACGAGGAACACACCGGCGGTCACCATCGTTGCCGCGTGGATCAGTGCCGATACCGGCGTCGGGCCTTCCATTGCGTCGGGCAACCAGGTGTGCAGGAACAACTGCGCCGATTTGCCCATCGCGCCGATGAACAGGAAGAAACACACGACATTGACCGCGTTCCAGTTGGTCCACAGGAAGTGGAGCGTGGTCTGCGACAGTGTTTCGGCCGCGTGGAAGATATCGTCGAACTTGACCGAGTCGGTCAGGAAATACAGCATCATGATGCCGATGATGAAGCCAAAGTCACCAACCCGGTTGACGATGAAGGCCTTCATGGCCGCCGCCGAGGCGCTGGGTTTCTTCCAGTAGAAACCGATCAGCAGATAGGACGCCAGGCCCACGCCCTCCCAGCCAAAGAAGATCTGCACCAGGTTGTCGGCGGTCACCAGCATCAACATCGCGAAGGTGAACAGCGACAGATAGGCAAAGAACCGGGCGCGGTAAGCCTCGGTCTTGGTCCAGTTGTCGTCATGCGCCATGTAGCCGAAGGAATAGAGGTGAACCAGCGCCGAAACTGTTGTGACGACGATCAGCATCACGGTCGTCAGACGGTCCATGCGGATCGCCCAATCCCCGGCCAGGGTGCCCGAGTCGATGAAGCGAAACAGATGGATGGTCTGATCGGCACCGTCAAAGGTCAGGAACGTGATCCACGACAGGCCCGCCGACAAGAACAGCAGCGCCGTGGCAATGATCATCCCGGCCTTTTCGCCGATTGCGCGCCAAAACAGACCGCAGATGATCGCGCCCAACAGGGGAGCAAAGAGAAGCATCGTTGCCATCGGTCTTAGCCTTTCATCACGTTGACGTCTTCAACGTCAATCGTGCCGCGGTTCCTGAAGAAGGTGACCAGGATCGCCAGACCAATCGCGGCCTCAGCGGCGGCGACGGTCAGCACGAGCATGGTGAAGACCTGACCCACCAAGTCACCCAAATGGTTCGAGAAAGCCACCAGATTGATATTTACTGACAGCAAGATCAGTTCGATCGACATCAGGATCACGATGACGTTCTTGCGGTTCAAGAATATCCCGAAGATCCCGATGACGAACAGCGTTGCCGCTACCGTCAGGTAATGCTCAAGTCCAACCATGGTCCGTTCCCTCCGAGCGTGTCGCCCGTTCTTGTCGTTATCAGCGAGGCACGCCCGCCTTTGTCGTTCAGCGTTCAGCGGGTCTACGGCAGCACGGGGATAACCGCACCACGAGGCCCGCTGTCAATTCACAGTCCCTGCCCGGGCTTCACGTCTTTCAATTCCATCGTCTTGGCCGGGTCACGCCACATCTGGTGCAGTACTTTCTGGCGTTTGACATCGCTCCGGTGGCGCAGGGTCAACACAATCGCGCCAATCATGGCAACCAGCAGGATCAAGCCCGCCAATTGGAAGACCAGGAAATATTGATCATACATGATCAATCCCAAGGCCCGGGTGTTGTCGACCACAGCCAGATCGGGTGTCGGCGCCAGTCGCAGCGCCGCCGCGCCGTCTGCCCCGGACCAGGCCCCATAGAGCAGCGCCAATTGCATCAGGATCACAACGCCCACCAACGATGCCAGCGGAAAATAGCGTGCCATTTCCCCCCTGAGCGTGGCGAAATCAACGTCGAGCATCATCACCACGAACAGGAACAACACGGCCACGGCACCGATATAGACGATCATCAGCAGCATCGCGAGGAACTCGGCGCCCAGCAGGACAAACAGTCCCGCCGCCGACAGAAACGTGAGGACCAACCAGAGCACCGCATGCACCGGGTTCCGCGCCGTCACCACCAGCAGGGCAGCGACCACCACAACAATGGCAAAGGCGTAGAAGGCAAAATCAGCAACGCTCATGCGTCCTTCTCCTTGGTATCTGCAAAGACCTTCTGGGCAAGTTCCAGGGCCTTTTGCATGGCGGGCAGGCCGCCGAACATGCTCATCAGCCAGATCACCTCGGTGATCTCGCGTTCGGTCGCGCCTGCCTCGAGAGCGTGCCGCACCGTCAGTTTGATCTGTGGTTCGGCCTGTGCGCCCAAAACGGTCAACGCCGCCAGAGTTACCAACAGACGTGTCTTGGCCTCAAGTCCGTCGCGGTTGAACGCGCGGCCAAACCACATCTCCAACATATCCGCGGACATCGTGGGAAACAGCGCGCCCACATCAGGCAGTTGCGCAGCCTCAAGCCTTGGGTTGAAGGTCCGCATCATTTCCTGACTGGATGCCATCATCTGCTCAAGGATCTTGGTGTAAGGATCGCTCATGTCATGTCACCGATAAGGCGCGTCGATTTCGAGATTGCGCGCAATCTCGGATTCCCAACGGTCGCCGTTGGCGAGCAGGCGTTCCTTGTCGTAGAACAACTCCTCGCGGGTTTCTGTGGCAAATTCAAAGTTCGGTCCTTCGACGATGGCGTCCACCGGGCAGGCCTCTTGGCAGAAACCACAGTAGATGCATTTGGTCATGTCGATATCATAGCGCGTGGTGCGGCGGCTGCCGTCATCGCGGGGTTCCGCGTCGATGGTGATCGCCTGCGCGGGGCAGATCGCCTCGCACAATTTGCAGGCGATGCAACGTTCTTCACCATTCGGATACCGGCGCAGCGCGTGTTCGCCCCGGAACCGGGGGCTCAACATGCCCTTTTCGTGCGGATAGTTGATCGTCACCTTGGGCGCGAAGAAATACTTGAAGCCCAGCCGAAAGCCGATCACGAAATCCGAGAGCAGGAAGTATTTGACGGCACGGGTATAGTCGACTTGCTGTGTCATCTTCAGCCCCCAATCGCCCAGCGGGCCCAGAAGCCGCCGAACAGTTCAAACTTTGCCAGAAACGACACCAGCACAACCCAGCCCAGCGACATCGGCAAGAAGACTTTCCAGCCAATGCGCATCAACTGGTCGTAGCGGTAGCGCGGTGTGATGGCTTTGACCATCGAGAACACGAAGAACACCGCCAACATCTTGAGGATCATCCAGTGGATGCCATCGGGCAGGAATTCGACGGGAGACAGCCAGCCGCCAAAGAACATCAGGCTGATCAACGCACACATCAGCACCACGGCAACCAGCTCACCGATCATGAACAGCAAGAACGGTGTCGAGGAATATTCCACCTGAAAACCGGCGACCAGTTCGGCCTCGGCCTCGGGCAGGTCGAAAGGCGGACGGTTGGTTTCCGCCATTGCCGAGATCAGAAACAGGAACAGCATCGGGAAATGCGGAATGAAGTACCAGTGCAGCAAGCCATAGCTGCCGGCCTGGGCATTCACGATATCCGAGAGGTTCAAGGAGCCGGTCGAGATGATCACACCGACGATGATCAGGCCGATCGACACCTCATACGAGATCATCTGCGCCGCCGAGCGCAAGGAGCCGAGGAACGGGTATTTCGAGTTGGAGGCCCAGCCGCCCATGATCACGCCGTAAACCTCAAGCCCGGAGACGGCGAAGATATAGAGGATGGCAACGTTGATATCGGCCAGCACCCACCCGTCGTTGAACGGGATCACCGCCCAGGCGATCATCGCCATGACAAAGGTGATCATCGGCGCCAGCAGGAAGACCGCGCGGTCCGCCCCTGCCGGGTAGATCACCTCTTTGACGATGTATTTGATGAAGTCGGCGAAGCTTTGCAGCAGGCCGAACGGGCCGACCACGTTGGGTCCGCGCCGCATCATGACGGCCGCCCAGATCTTGCGATCCGCGTACATCAGGAATGCCAGCGCCACCAGAAGTGGCACGATGATGAGGAGCACCTGCCCGACGAGCAAGAGGGAAATCCCCAGGTTGGTATTGGTAAAGAAGTCAGCCATGTGTTGTCCTCAGACCGTCGGTATCCCCTGTTCCGTACAATCGGCAACGGTGACTTCCGCGTCGATGGTATGAAACCCACGGGGCAGTGCGGGCGAGACGGTATAAACCGCATCGGCCCGCCAAAGACCACCCTGTTCTGTTACGTTGGTGCGCACGTGGCGCGCGAATCCGAAACCCCTGATCAGGGCGTATTGTGCAGCGGCACAGCGCGAATAGGCAATGGGGTCTTGTGCATCGCGCGCACCCTGCATTGTTACGATGAAATGCACCAGATCGTCCTCGAGCAGACGCGTCTGGACCCCGCGATAGACGGCGGTTTCCGGCGCGCCCAAAACCGCATCAGCCGGTTGGCTGGCAGCCGTGACACAGCCCGCCAGACCCATCAGGGCCAGCGAGGTTGTGATCACAAAGGGAGCGCTCTGCATCATGCGTTTACTCTGCCGCCATTGGTTTTGCCGATCGGGCCGCAACTCCGGCACTGAGTTCGGCCATGAGTGCCGAGGCCCGGGCAATCGGGTTGCTGAGATAGAAATCGGCGATGGCCGGGCGGAACGTCGCATCACCCAAGGCATCCGCGGGTTCGGCGCGCCACTCATTTTCCGGCACCTCATCAATCATGTCCAGATGCGGCACGGCGGCAATCATGGCCGCGCGCAACTGCCCGAGGCTGTCCCAGGGTTGGGTCTGCCCGGTTTCGGCGGACAAGGCCCGCAGGATTGCCCAGTTTTCCTTGGCCTCGCCCGGTGCGAACCCGGCACGGCTGGCCAATTGAGGCCGCCCTTCGGTGTTCACGAAGACGCCCTTTTCTTCGGTATAGGCGGCCGCCGGCAGAATCACGTCGGCACGATGCGCGCCCCGGTCACCGTGGCTACCTTGATAGATCACGAACGGGCCTGCCTCGATGTCCAGCTCATCCGCGCCCATGTTGAAGATCACATCGGCCCCGTCGGTCGCCGCCAGCAAGCCGCCTTCGGTCACGGCGCCCACATCCAGCGCGCCAACCCGGCCCGCTGCGGTGTGCAACACCAGCAGTTTTGATTGCGAACGCTCGCAGATCTGCATCGCAGTCGCCAGAACCGCCGCGCCATCAGCCTCGCGCAGGGCGCCCTGACCCAGAATCACCAGCGATGGCGCATCGAGCACGTCGCTGTGATCCCGTTCGAGGATCGCCCGAAGCGCCGCGCGATCGGTGCCGGAATGGTGATACTCATAGGTGAGGTCAGCCGCCGCACCCACCAGGCCAATCTGTGCACCGTTCAACCACGCCTTGCGGATGCGCGCGTTCAACACGGGCGCCTCATCGCGCGGATTGGTCCCAACCAGAAGAATGTACTTGGCGCTGTCGATATCCTCGATCGTTGCCGTGCCGACATAGCCCGAACGGTTGCCCGCTGGCAGACGCGCGCTGTCAACCCGGCACTCGACCGACCCGCCCAGCGATTCTACCAGTGTTTTCAGAGAAAACGCAGCCTCGGTCGAGGCGAGATCGCCGACCAGTCCGGCCAGTTTTTTGGCCCCGGTCATGGCTTTGGCAGCGGCGGACAACGCCTCGGCCCAGGTCGCTTTGCGCAGCTTGCCATTCTCGCGGATGAACGGCGTATCCAGACGCTGACGGCGCAAACCGTCCCAGACAAAGCGCGTCTTGTCGGAAATCCATTCCTCGTTCACGCCGTCATGGTTGCGCGGCAGAATGCGCATCACTTCGCGGCCTTTGGTGTCAACGCGAATGTTCGATCCCAAAGCATCCATCACGTCGATGCTCTCGGTTTTCGTCAATTCCCACGGACGCGCGGTAAAGGCGTAGGGCTTGGAGGTCAGCGCCCCGACCGGGCACAGATCAATGATGTTGCCCTGCAAGTTCGACTCGATCATCGCGCCCAGATAGGTGGTGATCTCCGCATCCTCGCCCCGGCCCGTCTGGCCCATGACGGTGACGCCCGCCACTTCGGTGGTGAAGCGCACGCAGCGCGTGCAGGAAATGCAGCGCGTCATGCAGGTCGCCACCAGCGGACCAAGCTCGAGATCCTCGGAGGCGCGTTTGGGCTCGCGGTAGCGGCTGAAATCCACGCCATACGCCATGGCCTGATCCTGCAGGTCGCATTCGCCGCCCTGATCGCAAATCGGGCAATCGAGCGGGTGATTGATCAGCAGGAATTCCATCACGCCTTCGCGGGCCTTTTTGACCATCGGCGAGTTGGTTTTCACCTCGGGCGGTGCGCCCTCTGGCCCCGGACGCAAATCCTTGACCTGCATCGCGCAGGAGGCGGCGGGTTTGGGCGGGCCGCCGACCACTTCGACCAGACACATCCGGCAGTTGCCGGCAATCGACAACCGCTCGTGATAGCAAAACCGCGGCACTTCGATGCCGGCGACTTCGCAGGCCTGAATAAGGGTCATCGCGGGATGAACCTCGACTTCGATGCCGTCGATAATGATCTTGCGAAGCTCTGACATGGCTTACCTTACTCTCAATAGTGTGCCGGCGGGGTGCCAGCCGAGATTTCGGCATTCCCCAACGCGCAGAAGGTCTCGGGTGCGCCTTCGCGTACACCGTGTTGGTTGAAATAGGCGAGGACACGAACGCGCAATTCGGCGCGCGCGTCTTCATTGGTTTGAAACGCCCGAAATCTCGGCACGGGAAAAACCATAGCTGCGCGCGTGCGAATAGACGTCATAGACGTAGCGCGTCGCCCGCAAGGTTCGCGGTTCGATTGTCGGGCAGTTCAAGCGAATCTGATCCGCCAGTGCCAGGACAAACAACTTGTCCCATAGCTCTGCATCATTGCGCAGGGTCGCGTTTATCTCTTGCTGCGTGGTGGCAAACGCGGGCGCTGCCAAGACACCCAGCGCCAGTATTCCGGCGAGCATATGTCTTACCATTGCGAACACGCCCCCCCAAAGCCAAGCCCGCCCGAATGCAGCCAATGGCCCCGGGTTTGCGTGTTGAATTGCCGTCCCGTTTGTTCGCAAAGGCCACGAGCCAATCCAACCGCGAGATTGCGATCAGCCTCGGTTATTGCATGTCCATCGCGGCTGACCACGGTGATGATGGCCTCCGGATGACCCTCGGACAGGCTGGGTTGCCCGGTCAGGACCGTGGTCATCCCTGCCCCGGTTTCAAGCAGGTAAAACCCCCAGGTGCTGCCGTTATAACTGGCCATTCGCGGCGTTTGCGCCGTTGCGACGCTGGCAACAGAGCCCATGATCAACGAGACCAACGCGAGCATTTTCAACTTATTCATTGAAAATTCCTCCATGTGTGCGCCGGGTTACAGCCCCGGCACCCCCGCTTACCACACACGCGCATGACGCCGTGGTCACAACCGCGCGTGGCGCGTGCGAGCAGGGAGACATGGAATATGTGGCGAATTGGGTCATGGTTACTCTGCGGCCAAGGCCGAAACACGGCCGGATTTCTGCGCCTTGATACGATCTTCGATCACGTCGCGGAAGTTGCGGATCAAGCCCTGGATCGGCCAGGCCGCCGCGTCGCCGAGGGCGCAAATCGTATGACCCTCAACCTGCTTGGTCACCGACAGAAGCATGTCGATTTCCTCGACCTCGGCCTCGCCGCGCACCAGACGGTCCATGACGCGCATCATCCAGCCAGTGCCTTCGCGACACGGCGTGCACTGACCGCAGCTTTCGTGCTTGTAGAAGGCTGAAAGCCGCCAGATCGCCTTGATGATGTCGGTCTGCTTGTCCATCACGATCACCGCCGCCGTGCCGAGGCCCGACTGCAACTCGTTGCGCAAATAGTCGAAATCCATCACCGCATCGCGCATCTTTTCGCCGCGCACCAAGGGCACGGACGAGCCGCCGGGGATCACCGCCTGCAAATTGTCCCATCCGCCGCGAATGCCGCCGCAGTGCTTTTCGATCAGCTCCTCGAAGCCGATCGACATCGAATTCCTCGACCACACAGGGGTTGTTGACATGGCCCGAAATCGCAAACAGTTTGGTGCCCGCGTTGTTGGGACGGCCAAAACCCGCGAACCAAGCCGCGCCGCGCCGCAAGATCGTCGGCACAACGGCGATGGATTCGACGTTGTTCACCGTGGTTGGGCAGCCATAAAGGCCAGCCCCCGCCGGGAACGGTGGCTTCATGCGCGGCATACCCTTGCGCCCCTCGAGGCTTTCCAGCAGCGCGGTTTCTTCGCCGCAAATATACGCCCCGGCGCCGTGGCTGAGGAAAATGTCGAAATCCCAGCCCGACTTGGCGGCGTTCTTGCCGACCAGACCGGCTTCATAAGCCTCGTCAATCGCAGCCTGCAGGGCTTCACGCTCGCGAATATACTCGCCGCGAATGTAGATGTAGCAGGTGTTGGAGTTCATCGCGAAAGACGCGATCAGACACCCTTCGATCAGCGTATGCGGATCGTGGCGCATGATTTCGCGGTCCTTGCAGGTGCCGGGCTCGGATTCGTCAGCGTTGACAACCAGATACGCCGGGCGACCGTCGCTTTCCTTGGGCATGAACGACCATTTCAGGCCAGTCGGGAAACCCGCACCACCCCGGCCACGCAAGCCAGAGGTCTTCATCTCGGACACGATCCAGTCGCGGCCTTTGCCGATGATATCCTTGGTGCCGTCCCACGCCCCGCGCGACATCGCGCCCTTGAGGCTGCGGTCATACATCCCGTAGATGTTCGTGAAGATCCGGTCCTGATCCTTCAGCATCGCTCAATCCTTCGCATCGGGGCCCTCGCTGTTCCGGCGTGACCGCCAGATCCCGTAAACCAACCACAACGCCATCCCGAACCCGGCAAGAGCCGCCAGATCGAAGAACGCGAGGGTGCGTTGGGACCATCCCAAAGCATCCCCGAGTGCCAGAACGCCGATCCAACCCAGGCCAATTCCAGCGATCATGACCGCAACAATGCGACCGCGCCGGACCTGTTTGGATTCGTCATTCATAACGTTGTTTCAACTCCTGAGTACGCGTCGTCAGTAGACATCGCCTTTGTCGACGCGTTTTGAGAATTCTGTGTCTTTGCCCTCGGCCAGCAGTTTTGCCTGCTCGACCCAGTTGTCGCGGGTCACGCGGCCCTTAAAGCCCGTGAGATTGTCGTCAACCCAGGCAACCTCGGCCTCGGTCCAGGCGGCGATCTGGTCGAAATGGTAGAACCCCAGCGCGTTGCAGGTCTCCTCCATCTTGGGGCCGATGCCTTTGATGCGTTTCAAATCGTCGGCGCCACCGGCGCGGGCGGCGGTCAAGGCCGCCGGGCGTGCTTGCGCAACCGGCGCGACTTCAGCCGCCGCATCCTCGGCGGCCTTGGCCTTGGACTCGGCCTTGATTTCGGCCTCCGGCTTTGGCTCGGGTCTCGCGACTTGATTTTCCTCGATATCGCGGGCCTTTGCGACCGGGGCCTTGCCCATCCGCGCGCTGACAGGCTTGCCATCGTCACGCGCCACGCGAAGCTTTTCGCCTGGCGTCTTCAGCCAAGGTGTCAGGATCGGAACTTCGGTCCCGTCGATCCGCTTGATCGTATCGCCAAGATCCAACGCCCGCGCCACCGAAGCATTCGCGGCTTCAACCCGGTCACCCTTGGTCAGCGTGGTCAGACCTGACAGCGGCTCGGAGGTAAAGCGGCCGTTTTGTGGACCGGGTGTCGGCACACGGCCAGCCGCCAGCTCGTCGAGGATTTCACGCAGCTTTTCCGCGGTCAGATCCTCGTAATAATCCTTGCCGATCTGCGCCATGGGTGCATTTGCACAGGCCCCAAGGCATTCGACCTCTTCCCAGCTGAAACGACCGTCGTCGGAAAGGGTCAATTGCGCCGAGGCGATCTTTTCCTTGCAAACACTGATCAAATCCTCAGCACCGCAGATCATGCAACTGGTGGTGCCGCAAATCTGAATATGCGCAACGGACCCCACAGGCGCGAGTTTGAACATGAAGTAGAACGTCGCCACTTCAAGTGCCCGGATATAGGCCATGCCCAACATCTGCGCGATGGATTCTATGGCGGGACGGGTCAGCCAGCCTTCCTGCTCGTGGGCGCGCCACAGCAGAGGGATGATCGCTGACGCCTGACGCCCCTCAGGGAATTTTGTGATCTGTGCTTCGGCCCACGTCTGGTTTGCAGGCGTGAAAGCAAAGCTCTCGGGTTGGTGCGGATGAAGACGGCGGAGCATGGCGTCAGTTCTGCCCTTTCTGCGACGTCGCGAGAACGTCGATATTGTGTCGAATGCGTGGGTGACGGTTCATCGAGATCAGCCCCCCACCGGCGTCGTGGCCCAAGCAATTGCGGAGATGATCATACCGATCACGCTCAACACGCCCGAGGCCGTGTGTTTGATAAAGGAATGCCCGGCGCGTGCATAGATCATGCTGTCGGACAGCGCCATGATGGCAGCAGACAAGAAAAACACCGTGATGATCGGGTAATTGCCATACAGGATCATCCCCAGGCTCAACACCGCAAGCCCGGTGTAGCGGTTGGCCATCACGGTGGGAAGGTTTTCCAGACGATGCGTCGTGATGCGCAAGCCCTTGGCCGGATCGGTCCAGAACAAAAATGCCATGAAACCAAGCAGGACAACACCGATCGCCAGCAATACCACAACGAGGGAAGACAGGGTCATTGGCTCTCCTCCACCGCGTTCGCCTCGGTCCAGGCTGTCAGAGCTTGGGCGATGGTGGCCGTATCGGTGGCCGGATCTGCCGCGCACAAGACGGGCGACAGCCCCACCGACTGCCCATCGTCGCTAACCGTCGCCAAGTCTGTTTCCAGCATCAACGTCACGATATCGCGGGTGATCACCGGGTCGAAGCCCTGATCGGGCAAGATTTCCCCGGCCTGCTGGTCAGTCATTGTGCAGTCATTTGCGCGAAGGATCGCCACCAAAGCGGCACCGCGTTCGGGCGCAAATTCAGGCTGCCACGGGCGCAAATCGGTTTCGCCAGCCTCGAACGCGGTGACGATCATGGCCATCGCCGCGTCGCCTTCGCTGGCGCAAAGCGCCTCGGACAGGCTCAGGGTTTGCATATCCTCGGACAGTGTCACCAGCTCTGCGTTGAAAAGCACGTCCACAAAGGTCTGAACCTCAACCGACTCAAGCCCCAACGGCTCCAGCGCACCTGGTGCTTCAGACCCCGCCATCGTGCAGCCATTGGCGCGCACCGCATCCACCATGATCCCCGCCCGCTCCGGCGTGAACGCCAGTGCCGGCGCGGCCAGCAGGCTGGCAATCAGGATCGGTGCTGCACGTCTCACCGGTCAACCTCGCCGAAAACGATGTCCATGCTGCCCAAAATGGCCGACACATCGGCCAGCAAATGCCCTTTGGACACATAATCAATGGATTGAAGATGCAAGAAACCCGGCGCGCGCAGCTTGGCGCGGTAGGGTTTGTTGGTGCCATCGGCGACCAGATAGACCCCGAACTCGCCCTTTGGTGCCTCGACGGCGGCGTAAACCTCGCCCGCCGGGACGTGGAACCCTTCGGTGTAAAGCTTGAAGTGGTGGATCAGCGCTTCCATCGAGGTCTTCATCTCGCCGCGCTTGGGCGGCGAAATCTTGCCGCGCGCCATGACGTCGCCCTGCCCGTCCGGCGCGCGCAGTTTGGCAATGGCCTGCCGGATGATCGAGGTCGATTCGCGCATTTCCGCCATGCGACAGAGGTAGCGGTCAAAGCAATCGCCGTTCTTGCCAATCGGAATCTTGAAGTCGAATTCATTATAGCATTCATAGGGTTGGCTGCGGCGCAAATCCCAGGCCAGACCGGAACTGCGGGCCATGACACCCGAGTAACCCCATTCGAGAATCTCTTGCTCATTCAGCACGCCGATATCGACGTTGCGCTGTTTGAAGATACGGTTCTCGGTCAGCAAGCCGTCAACATCGTCAAGGATGCCCGGGAACGCCTCGGCCCAGATCTCGATATCGTCGAGCAATGCTGTCGGCAGGTCCTGATGCACACCGCCGGGCCGGAAATACGCCGCGTGCAGTCGCGCGCCGCTGGCGCGTTCATAAAAGTCCATCAGCTTGTCGCGCTCGTTGAAGCACCACAGAATCGGCGTCAGCGCGCCCACGTCGTTGCCCTGCGCGCCGACGTTCAGCAGGTGATTCAAAACGCGCCCGATTTCCGAATACAGAACGCGGATCAAACTCGCACGGCGCGGCACCTGCGTGTTGGTCAGCCGCTCGATCGCCAGACACCAGGCGTGCTCCTGGTTCATTGGTGCCACATAATCCAGCCGGTCAAGATACGGCAGATTTTGCAGGTAGGTCCGGCTTTCCATCAGCTTTTCGGTGCCACGGTGAAGCAAACCGATATGCGGATCGCAACGTTCGACAAGCTCGCCGTCAAGCTCCAGCACCATACGCAACACACCGTGTGCCGCCGGGTGCTGGGGCCCGAAGTTGATGTTGAAGTTACGGATTTTCTGTTCGCTCGTCTGAGCGTCCCCGAATCCTTTTGAACCGTCCATCATCGTTGCAACCTCCGTCGCAGAATCTTTATCGTGCTCATGCTGCCATCACCTCGGGCGCGAATCGTGCGTGCCAGGCGTCTGGAACGGCATCCCCGAAACGCGCGCATATGGCGTCATATTGGGGCCAGAAAACATCCTTGAGTCGTTCAATCTGGTCCGGGCGCATCGACGCCTGAACACCTTCCAATCGTGGCTCGGTCGCGGTGAGGGGTCTGGGCGACACGTCAAGAAACGCCCAGATCCTGTTCATCGTATGCTCCGTGAACAGGTCCTCAAAGAACAGCACCAGACGCCTTTGCGCCGGGACATGCCGCTCCAGCTTTTCCAATGCCTGAAGATAGTCGCTGCGCGCAAAGGCCGCCGCAGACATGGGTGCGTCACGATGATCGAGCGTGTGATCCAGAAGCGCCTGCGCATCAGGCTCGAAATCAGGCTGATCTTTGCCCGGCGCATTCAAAATCATCCGAATGTTGGACCAAAATCGTGCAACCGGCTCGCGCATTATGTACAAGAAACGAACCGGATCCATCGCCGCAACCTGTTCAAACTGCGCATCGTCCAGCAGTGCATAGGCCGGTGTGATATCAAGCGCCACAGAGCCAGGTTCCAAACCCTCGGTCACCAGATCAACGTAGTCCTGATGCGTCTGAGGCTGGGCATGAAACAGATCTGCCAGCTGTGATACGCGATCGGCGGCCGCCTTGTCCCCTTTGCGTAACAAGGCGTTCCGGCCTGCCGCCGTCAATGTGAACCCCAGCCGCGAAAGACCGCTTACGGTGTTGAAATAATGCAATTCCTTGATCGGGAACGCATGACAATCAGGATGCGCTTTAAGGCGATCATGCAGCCAGGTTGTCCCGGCTTTTTGCGCGCCAAGACCCAGCAGTAGCGAAACGCCTGCTGGCCATGTCGGCAAGGACTGATCAACCGTGCTGGTCACTTTGCGCGCTCATCCCCGGGCAGAATGTAATTCGCACCTTCCCAGGGCGACATGAAGTCGAACTGGCGGTAGTCCTGGACCAGTTTCACCGGCTCATAGACAACGCGCTTGGCGGCTTCGTCATAGCGCACCTCGACATAGCCCGTAGTCGGGAAATCCTTGCGCAGCGGGTGGCCGCGAAAGCCGTAATCCGTCAGGATGCGGCGCAAGTCCGGGTGGCCGGAAAACAGGATGCCGAACATGTCGAACACTTCGCGCTCGAACCAGTCAGCCGAGCGGTGAACCTCGATGATCGAGGGGACCATGGTCTCCTCGCGTATGGCGGTTTTGACCCGGATACGCTGGTTCCGGTACATCGACAGGAAATGGTAGACCACCTCGAACCGCGCGCGCCGCTCAGGGTAATCCACCGCCGTGATATCGACCAGCGTCGAGAAGCGGCATGTCTCATCGGTTTTCAGGAAGCGAATGAACTCGGGCAACGCGGTCGTTGCCACCGTCACGGTCAGCTCGCCAAACGCAATCGCGGTGCCGATCACGGCATCTGATTGCTTCGTTTCGATATAGCCGCCAAGTTCTTGCAAGGCTTTGGACATGCGTCTCTCCTCAGCGGATCAGGGTGCCGGTGCGGCGGATTTTGCGCTGCAACTGCATGATGCCGTACATCAGGGCCTCGGCCGTGGGCGGGCAACCGGGGACGTAGATATCCACCGGAACGATCCGATCACAACCGCGCACGACGGAATAGGAATAGTGGTAATAGCCGCCGCCATTCGCGCAGGACCCCATCGAGATCACATAGCGCGGCTCTGGCATCTGGTCGTAGACCTTGCGCAGCGCCGGAGCCATCTTGTTGGTCAGCGTCCCGGCGACAATCATCAGGTCCGATTGACGCGGGCTCGCACGCGGCGCGGTGCCGAAGCGTTCAAGATCGTAGCGCGGCATCGAGGCGTGCATCATCTCGACCGCGCAGCAGGCCAGACCAAAGGTCATCCAGTGCATCGAGCCGTTGCGGGCCCAGTTGATGATATCGGCGGTCGTGGTCAGCAGGAATCCTTTGTCCTGCAACTCGGAATTCAGCGCTTTTGTGGCGACCTCGCGGTCACCCCCGGCGGTATTGGCCCCAGTCATCACTCCCATTCCAGGGCCCCTTTCTTCCACTCATAGGCAAAGCCGACGGTCAGCACGCCAAGGAACAGCATCATCGACCAGAACGCCGTCATGCTCATGTCGGCAAACGTCACGGCCCACGGGAACAAAAACGCGATTTCGAGGTCGAAAATGATGAACAGGATCGCAACCAGATAAAACCGCACGTCGAATTTCATACGCGCGTCATCAAAGGCATTGAAGCCGCATTCATAGGCCGACAGCTTTTCCGGGTCGGGGTTGCGCACGGCGATGACCATGGCGGACAGCATCAGCACAAGGCCCAGCCCGACGGCGATCACCAGGAAAATAATAATGGCTAGGTAGTCTCGGAGAAGGTCGTCCACCGCTGGCTCCTTTGGCGCTTTGCTCACCGACACAAAGGAGACGGCGCGCTGCACAAGTTGGCTCTGGTTCGTTTACTCCGGCGTTCAGGCCGGGTCAACCGAACCCCGCCCGATCATATCCCGCTAAAGTGCGGTTTTCCAAGCCGGGGTTGCGCGATCCGGGGAAATAATTTGCCAATCTGCTGCTCTGCGGCGTGGATGGACGCTCAGGGCAAGAATCGGCGACTCAGTTGAGACGTCACAAGCCCGGCACCCCGAGTCGACACGCCACCCTGCCATCCGAACGCGGCATGACATTTGAATAAAATCATATGTTTGCGATGTCGAGTTTCGCCGTCGACCTGCGACAAAACGCCCGCCCCAGTGCCGTGCTGATCAGCGCATCCAAGTGGCCTTGCGCTTGTCAAAGAACGCCGCGATCCCCTCGGCGGCCTCGGGGCTTTCCCAGCGCGCGACCAGGGCGTCGATCGACTGGCTCACCGCATCCGGCCCAATGCCCGCGCCCAGCGTCAGTGCCAAGGCCTTGGCCGACGCGACTGCCCCCGGCGCGCAGGACAGATACGGCTTCACCTCGGCCTCGATGGCGGCGTCCAGATCCTCGGGCGCGACGGCTTTGGCCAACAGACCCAGCGTCACCGCCTCGTCGGCACCAAACAGGCGCGCCGACATGAACACGCGGCGCGCCATCGCCTCGCCCATGCGGGCCAGGACATAGGGGCCGATGGTCGCCGGGATCAGGCCAAGCCGGGTTTCCGTCAGGCCGAATTTCGCGCCCGTGACACCGATTGCCACGTCACAGACGGCGATCATGCCGATGCCACCGCCAAACGCCTGCCCCTGCACCCGGCCGATCACCGGTTTCGACAGGCGGTTCAACGCCCCCAGCATCCCCGCCAGTTTTCCCGCGTGCTCGGCGCGCGTCGCGGCATCGGCGCGCATCTGGTCCTGCATCCACGCCAGATCGCCGCCGGCACAAAAGCTGCCCCCTGCCCCGGTCAGAATCACGACGCGCACGGAGTCATCGCGGTCCACCTGGGCCGCGGCCTCGGTCAGGTCCTCGATCATCTGCGCCGACAGGGCGTTGTGCTTGTCGACCCGGTTCAAGGTCAGCGTGGCGACGCCGCGCGCATCGGTGGCCAAAGTGATCGTGTCCCAGGTCATGCGTTTTTCCTCATCTGGCGCGCCATGTCGGCGGCTTTTTCGATAATTTCGCGGTTCAATCCGGTCTCATAGCCCAAGGATTCGATCCGGGCGACAGCGGCCTCGGTGGCAACGTTGCCCTGAGCGCCCGGCGCATAGGGGCACCCCCCCAGACCCCCAACCGCCGCATCGAACACCCGCAATCCAAGCGCCAGCGAGGCCTCGATATTGTCGCAAGCCCGCCCGCCGGTGTCGTGGTAATGCCCGGCCAATCTGGCAGCCGGCACCACCTGCAACACAGCCCTCAACATGGCGGTCAAGGAGTCTGGCGTGGCTTTGCCGATGGTGTCGCCAAGGCTGATCTCATAGCAGCCCAAGGCGTCGAGCCGTGCCGCCAGCGCCGCCACCGCGGCGGGCGGCGTCGGGCCATCGAACGGGCAGTCGGTGACGCAACTGATATAGCCGCGCACCGGAATGCCTTCGGCGCGCGCCGCCTCGATGATCGGCAGGAAACGCTCGATCGACTCGGCAATCGTGCAGTTCAGATTGGCCTTGGAAAACCCTTCCGAGGCCGAGGCAAACACCGCGATCTCATCGGCACTCGCGGCCTTTGCGCCTTCATAGCCGCGCATGTTGGGCGTCAAGGCAGCATAAGAGACCCCGGCCACGCGGGTGATTCCGGCCAGAACCTGCGCGGAATCGGCCATTTGCGGCACCCATTTCGGGCTGACGAAGCTGGCCACCTCGATCCGGCGAAACCCGGCCTTGGACAGCAAATCCACGAGCGCGATTTTTTCGGGCGTCGGGATCTGGCGCTTTTCGTTTTGCAGCCCGTCGCGCGGCCCGACCTCGAAGATTTCCACTCGTTCCGACATAGGCTCCCCCGTGATAGTCGGCCGCGACTGTGCCAGTTTCCGCGCACGGGTCCAAGGGCGCAAATGCGCCGCCCGGGATCAGTAGAGGCCACCCGCGCTGAGGGTTCCGAAACTGGCACCGTCGGGCAGCAAGATCACCGCGCCCGTGCCCGTGGTTTCGGTGCCGACCTGGGTTCCGTCCTCGGTGTACAGGGGCGGGTCTTCGGCGTCGGGCGCAAAGACCGGCATCGAGCCGCCCATGACGAACCCGCCGTCGATCAACGCGTCGATGCCGAACACGGGCTCTTCGCCGTCGCGGAAATATTCCGCCACGACTTCTTCGCCGGTTGCGTCGTCAGACAGGCGCTCTCCGGTATAGCGGTTGATGCGGATGAACCGCCCACCGGGGGGCACCTCGAATCTGCCGCCGCCGTATGTTTCAATCGCCTCACGCATGAATTCAGTGAACACCGGCGCGCATGTCCCGCCGCCCGAGGCCCGGCGTCCCAGCGACCTTGGGCGGTCATAACCGATGTAGCAGCCCGCCACGATGGTCGAGGTATAGCCCACGAACCAGACATCGCGCGAATCGTTGGTGGTGCCGGTCTTGCCCGCCACCGGCACCGGCAGGCGCACCCGCGTGGCCGTGCCGCGCTGGACCACGCCTTGCAGCATCGAGGTCAGTTGATAGGCGGTGATCGGGTCCATCACGCGCTGCCGCTGGCTGGCGATCCACGGGGCTTGTCCGGCGGGCAGATCGGGTTCCGAACATTCGATGCATTGGCGCTGATCGTGGCGATAGACGGTGCGCCCCCAGCGATCCTGCACGCGGTCCACCAGCGTCGGTTCTACGCGCTCGCCACCATTGGCAAACATCGCATAGGCCGCGACCACCCGGTACAGCGTGGTTTCCTGCGCACCCAGCGAGTTTGCCAGAAACGGTTGCAGGCGATCATAGACGCCGAATCGTTCGGCATAGCCCGCGACAACCTCCATGCCGACCTCTTGCGCGAGGCGGATGGTCATCAGGTTGCGCGATTGCTCGATACCGGTGCGCACCGGCGTCGGCCCGAGGAAATCATGGTTGGCATTCTGCGGCCGCCAGATACCATCGCCAGTGTCGATCTCGATCGGGGCGTCAATGACGATGGTGGCCGGCGTGAAGCCGGAATCAAGGGCGGCGGCATAGACGAAGGGTTTGAACGCCGAACCCGGCTGGCGCATCGCTTGCGTCGCCCGATTGAAGCCCGAGGCCTGATAGCTGAAGCCGCCTTGAATGGCGATCACGCGCCCGGTGTTGACGTCCATCGCCATGAACGCGCCCTGAACCTCGGGCACCTGACGCAGCGACCAGCGAACGAAACTGCCGTCGGTGTCAGAGGTCACGGCCCGCACGAGCACCACGTCGCCCACATCCAGCGTGTCCGACAGCGAGCCGGGCAACCAATCAATATCGGGTCGGTCGATCTGCCCGATTTCGTCAATGCTTTCAATGCCGACTCGGGCGCGATCCGGCGTCACCTCCAGCACCACGGCGGGATACCACGGATTGTCCAGCGTGATGTCGCGCGGCAGATCGGCCTCGGCCAGCCCCGCGCGCCACGATGCCTCATCGGCCAATTGCTCGGGCTCCAACCGAATGCCCGTGCCCCGCCATTCGCCCCCGGCGCGGTCGAAATCCTCGAGCGCGCGCTGCAAGGCATGGGCGGCGACGATCTGCAAGTCCGGCTGAATCGTCGCCCGGATCGACAAACCGCCCGAGAAAAATTCCTCCTCGCCAAAGGACGAGGACAGTTGGCGGCGGATTTCGTCGGTAAAATAGTCGCGCTCTGGCAGGCTTTCGCGGAAGGACTGAATTTCGCCGCCTTGCACCGTGTTCAAGGGCGTCGCGCGGGCCGCCGCCGAGTCTTCTTCGGTGATATAGCCGTTTTCGACCATCTGCCCGATGATCCAGTTGCGCCGGGCCGTGACGCGCTCACGGGCGCGCACCGGGTGATATTCGGACGGGGCCTGTGGAAGGGCCGCCAGAAACGCCATTTCCTCCAACGTCAATTCTTCCAACGTCTTGTTGAAATAGGTTTGCGCCGCTGCGGCCACGCCGAACGAGTTCTGACCCAGGAAAATTTCGTTGAGGTAGAGTTCCAGAATCTGGTCTTTGCTCAGTGATTGCTCAACGCGCCACGCCAGAATGATCTCGCGGATCTTGCGTTCAATCGTGCGGTCGGATGACAGCAAGAAGTTCTTCATCACCTGCTGCGTGATGGTCGACGCGCCGCGCACGTTGCGCCCGCGCGACACCACGGCGTCGCGAAACGCGGCGACCATGGCCATCGGATTGAAGCCCTCGTGTTCATAAAAGAGGCGATCCTCGGCCGAGATGAACGCCGCGCGCAGCAGCGGCGGAATATCTTCGATGGGGGTGAACAGACGGCGCTCATTGGCGAATTCGTCGATCAATTGCCCCTCGCCAGAGTAGATCCGGCTGATCATCGGCGGGCTGTAATTGGCCAGTTGCTCGGTCGAGGGCAGATCATGCGTATAGACCCAGATCACGCCACCCACCGTCAGCGCACCAAAAAACAGGCCCAGCACAAGAAAGCTGAACAGGCCGCCGAAAAAGGACAAGATCGCTCGGGTCACGCAGGGGCTCCGACAAGGGATATCAGAGTTCTATACGGACATGCGCCGCCGGGGTCAAAAGCAAGCGACCCCGGAACGCACGAAATCGCGCAGAGGTGATGCTATCGCCGTCGCAACGCCGCCTGCGCGGCTTCCTCGGCGACCCAGACATCGAGCCCCGCGATCAACGCCGCAACCATTTGCGCGCGCCACTCCGGGTTCATCAGCCGCCCGCGGTCGCGATCATTCGACAAGAAGCCGACCTCCAGCAGTGCCGAGGGCACCGACGCCGACTTGAGCACCGAAAACGCCGCTTGTTGCCATGGGTGACGGTGCATTCGCAGATCTGCCCCCTGAATCGCGGCGACCAGGGCACGCGCCAACGCATGAGTCGCGGGCGTGGTTTCTGTGCGGGCCAGCGACATCAGGATCGAGGTGATCGTGTCATCGGTGCCCGTCAGATCAACCCCCGCCCCCAGCAGATCATCGCGGTCGTGGCGCTCTGCCAACATGGCCGAGGCTTCATCGCTGGCTTCATCCGCCAGTGTGTACAGCGTCGCGCCCCGCGCCTGCCCGTCCTCCAGGGCATCGGCATGAAGTGACAAGAACACATCGGCCTGCGCCAGATGCGCAACCGTGATCCGGGCTTCGAGCGAGACAAAAACGTTGCTGTCACGGGTCATCGCCACCTCATAGCGACCGGTTCGACGCAGCGCCGTCGCCAGTTCGCGGGCGAAGGTCAGCATGGTTTCCGCTTCGCTGACACCGTTATGCAGGGCCCCGGGATCGACGCCGCCATGCCCGGGGTCCAAAACCACCAAGGTGCGGCGCTGCCCCAGAGGTGCGCGGGGTGTGACATCCGCCGAGGTATCGACACCCAGCGGTGCGGTTGCCGCCAACAGTCGTGCGGCTTGGTCGGCGAACTCTGCCTCGGATATCGGCGACAGGCGCAGCGAGACAACCGCACCGCCGGTTTCCGGGTTCGTGGCCATGCCGGCCTCGGAAAACCCCATCGGCGTGCTGAGTTCGATGACCAGTCTGCTCCAGCCACCGCCCGCCGCGCCGACCCGAATGGCGCGCGCAGGGGTCGGCAGCGCAATCGCATCAAGATCAACCCCGGCCCAATCAACCGTGTGAAAGTCGATCAGCGCGCGGGGTGGATCGGCCAACAACCGCGTGCGCCACGGGACCGGTTGCGTCAAGGGCAGTGTGACCGCCAGACTGCGCCACGACGCCTGCACGTCGATCACGCCCGCCACACGCGCCAACCCGCCCAGCGCGTCGGACCCATCGGACTGCGCGCGCGCCGGGCTGATCGCGGCGATCAGCAACACCAGTGCGAGCACCGCCAGACCGCCTGTGGAAAACCGACTGCCTGTGGAAAACCTGCGCCTCAATCGGACCATGCCTCGCCCCTGTGTCATTTGCTCCCCTTTTGCCATGTGTCCCTTCCTAACCCGAAGCGACGGCCAGGGGGAATCCCTGCCGAGGGGACAACAGGCTTCACGTTTGGGTCAGAAACCGGGGTGCCGGTCGGTTCTGGGCTTGATCTTGACGGACCGGCGCGGGCAGAGTTGCGCGACTTTGACATAAGGACTTGCAATGACCCGTCTGCCGTTTCCCGTCGCCGCCTTCAGCGCTGCCTTGTTCCTCGCCGCCAGCCCGCTGGCCGCTCAAACCGCGCCGATGTCCGACGAGGATCGCGCCGCCTTTGGCGCCGAGGTCCGCGCCTATCTGCTGGCAAACCCCGAAGTCATCTTCGAGGCCGTCGCAGAATTCGAGCGCCGCACCGCCGAGGCACAATCGGGCATGGACAACACCTTGGTTGAGATCAACGCCGAGGAAATCTTTGCCGACGGGCATTCCTGGGTTGGTGGCAATCTGGATGGCGACCTGACCTTGGTCGAATTCATGGACTATCGCTGCAGCTTTTGCCGCCGCGCGCAGCCGCAAATGGCGGAATTCCTCAGCACCGACGGCAATGTGCGCCTGATCATCAAGGAATTCCCGATTCTTGGTCCACAATCCGAGGTCATGAGCCGCTTTGCGGTCGCCGTGCACCAGCAAGGCACCGACGCGCAATATGAGGAAGCCCATGAGCGCCTGATGGCGTGGGAGGGCGATTTCACGGAAACCAGCGCGCGCTTGTTGGCCGAAGAACTGGGGGCCTCGGTCGAGGACGTGATCGGCGCAATGAACAGCGACGCTGTCTCGGCCGTTCTCACCGCCAACCGCGAATTGGCGCAGCGTTTGCAGATCAGCGGCACGCCGACATTCGTGATGGGTGGCCTCGAGGGTGGCGAATTGCTGCGCGGCTATATGCCGGCTGACGAAATGCAGGGCATTGCAGCGCAATTGCGTGGCTGACGACAGGTTTCGCGCCGGGGCGACGCAGGTCTGGCGCGACGCTTTTTCGGGTCTCGTTGGCGCGCCAAACTAATGGGTTGCATCATCGGCACTCAAATTGCAGACTATACACCGCCGCTGTCATGGTGTTTGACGTGGCGTGTACCCCTGATCCAAGGCTTGCCCGTGTTGCTGAGTGCTCTCATCCCGCGCTTTGCCCGGCTCGCCCGCCGGAGCGTCTTTGCCATTTGTGTGGCGATGGCGCCCGTTCCGGTGCTCGCAACGCCACCGCAGCTTCCGGGCAGCGACGACCCCGGTTTTCGCGAGGCGCTGGGCGTCTGGCTGGCAAATGACGAAGAAACGGCGTTGCTGGACTTCTCCAGATTGGCGCGGTCGGGCAATGTCGCGGCGCAGATCCTTCTGGGCCTGATCGACAGATCCCCCGCCCTGCAAGGCGCATATCTTGCCCATCTCGACCGTCGAGATCGCGTGTCCCTGTTGCGCAACGACGGCGGCATTTCCGGGCGCAACTGGTTGACCCAAATCACGGGCGTGCCGCTTGTGGATGCCTGGATGTCGGTGCGCGATGTGTCGATGGGTCTGGAGACGGTCCGCGACTTCGAGGCGCTGGGCGAACCGCGCGCCGCCCGCACGGCGTTGATCACGATGGCCTCTCGCGAGCATCCAAGCCTGCGGGACATGGACCTGGATACCATCGAAACCGACCTGTTGTACCTGCTTTGGCAATCCGCGACGGAGGAGCGCCGCGCGCAGATCACCAACCGCACGCCTGCCAATCATCCGCAATGGGTTTTGATGGGCCAGCGCGTGGATCATCGGGCGGTTGACCTGTGGCTTGCCTCCAGCGACGCCGCCGCGCCACTCACCGCGCTGTGCCAATCCGTGTGCCCCGAAAGCGGCGACACCTGCCGGGGCGCGGCGTACCGGGCCTTGAACAGCCACAATGCCCTGTTGACCCTGGGCACCCCCGCCGAGGCTTTGGTCAGTCAATCCGAATTTCTCGCCTCACCGCGTGGGCAATCCACGATCATGCGGCGAATTTTGCTGTCGACCGATATTCGTGGAAGGCGCGCCATGTTTGCCCGGATGCAAGAGACGTCCGCCTGTTTGGCGACGGCCTTGATTGCCGAAAACCAACACTATGTGCCCCGGCTTCCTGGCACCGCCGCGCCGGAATAAATTTGCGGCAGAATATATTCACGACGGAACAAATTCACGACGGCGCGCGCAGAAAGCAAAACGCCGCCCCAAACGGAACGGCGCTTCAATATCTTCAAACGCGCGGCGATCAGCGCGGGCCGATCATCATCACCATCTGACGCCCTTCGAGACGCGGCATGTTCTCGACCTTGCCAACCTCGGTCACGTCATCGGCAACCCGGCGCAGCAATTCGGCACCCAACTGCTGGTGCGCCATTTCACGGCCGCGGAATCGCAGGGTGATCTTGACCTTGTCACCCTCTTCCAGAAACTTGAACACGCTGCGCATCTTGACGTCATAGTCGTGTGTGTCGGTGCCCGGACGGAACTTGATCTCTTTGATCTCGATCGTCTTTTGCTTCTTGCGCGCATCGGCTTCGCGCTTTTGCTGTTCGTATTTGAACTTGCCGAAATCCATGATCTTGCAGACCGGAGGAACCGCATTCGGCGAGATTTCCACGAGGTCCAGACCCGCCTCTTGTGCAAGCTGCATTGCCTTCGCGGGCGTTACCACACCGACATTTTCACCTTCGGCGCCAATCAGGCGTACTTCGGGCGCGCGAATCTTCTCGTTGCTACGAGGTCCAGTATCGCGGCTGGGCGGGGCGTTGTGAGGTCTGCGGGCTATGGTAGGATTCCTTTTGTGGGTCGACGGGCAGAAAATAGCCCTCGTTTCGCGGTGTTGCAAGGGGGCGGTGGGCCCAATCCCACCAAGATTCGGCCCGGTTCCGCGAAATGACGCCGATTTGCGGTGCGTTGCATTGCCTTCATGGGTAAAACATGGCTAGTCCGAACAAACCAATTCTCGGAGGTATCCCATGAAGAAATTCCTTATCGTCGCGGCAATCGTTCTGGCCGGCGGCCTGGGCATCTGGGTGTCGCGCAACCAGCCGGACCCCGCACCCGCACCGACACCCGTTGCTGCCCCCGCGGTCACCGCCCCGGAAACCGTCGTCGTCGAAGAGCAGACCGGAACCTTGGTCGATCAGGCAACGAACGCGGTGACCAACGCCGTTCAAGACGCTGTCGACACCGCGACTCAGGCCGCCACCGATGCCGTTGACGCCGCCCAGAACGCCGCGGGCGAGGCTGCCGCCGTGGCCGAAGACGCCGCCCAGGCAACGACCGAAGCCGCTGCGGACGCGGTTGAAGCCACCGAGGGTGCCGCCATTAGCACGATGGAAGCCGCACAAGACACCGCAGGCGAGGCTGCTGCCGTGGCCGAAGACGCTGCCCAGGCAACGACCGAAGCCGCTGCGGACGCGGTTGACGCCACCGAGGGTGCCGCCATTAGCACGATGGAAGCCGCCGAGGACACCGCGGGCGAGGCTGCTGCCGTGGCCGAAGACGCCGCCCAGGCAACGACCGAAGCCGCCGGGGACGCGGTTGACGCCACCGAGGGTGCCGCCATTAGCACGATGGAAGCCGCCGAGGACACCGCGGGCGAGGCTGCCGCCGTGGCCGGAGACGCTGCCCAGGCAACGACCGAAGCCGCCGGGGACGCGGTTGACGCCACCGAGGGGGCTGCCGTAAGCACGATGGAAGCCGCCCAGGATACCGCGGGCGAGGCTGCCGCCGTGGCCGGAGACGCTGCCCAGGCAACGACCGAAGCCGCCGGGGACGCGGTTGAAGCCACCGAGGGGGCTGCCGTAAGCACGATGGAAGCCGCCCAGGATACCGCGGGCGAGGCTGCTGCCGTGGTCGAAGACGCTGCCCAGGCAACGACAGAGGCCGCCGGGGACGCGGTTGAAGCCACCGAGGGGGCTGCAACCGACGCCACCGCTGACACAACCGTGGCCCCGGCTCCGACCGCCGAGGAGTCACAGGCCTCGCTGAGCGAGTTGTTCAGCGCCGACGGGTTTGACTATGACCAAGCGGTTGCCGCCATCGAAGCGTCGGACCTTGGCGCTTTGCCCAAGGCGACCGCACAGCGGGCTCTCGAAAGCGCGCGCGACAACCCCGAGTTGCTGCCCGCAGTGTTGGAGCAAATCCGCGGCTTGCTGGGTCTGTAACGCACAGGGTCTGACATCCCCCACGAAAACAGAAGGCCTCCGCGATTTGCAGGGGCCTTTTTTCATGGCCTGTCGGCGAAAAAAGGGCGGCACCGATGGCGCCACCCCAAAACCAATTCGGTTTGCAAAGTTGAGCGGCGCTTAGACGCCCTCGCCGACAAACGCTTTTTCGACAACATATTCCATCGGCTCGCTGTTCGCGCCTTCGCGCAAGCCAAAGCCCTCGAGAACTTCCTTGACGTCGATGTTGAACGCCAGCGACCCGCAAACCATCGCGCGGTCGTGCTTGGGGTCCATCGGCGGAATGCCCAGATCCTCGAACACCTTACCCGATGTCAGATTGTCGGTGATCCGGCCCATTTTCGGAAAATCCTCACGCGTGGTGGTCGGATAGTACAGCAGTTTGCCCTCGACCATCTCGCCAATCAGCGGATCGTCCTGGAGGCTTTCGACCAGCTGCCGACCATATTCCAACTCTGACACGTTCCGGCAGGTGTGCATCACCACCACCTGATCGAATTTTTCATACGTCTCGGGGTCGCGGATCAGGCTGGCAAAGGGCGCGAACCCGGTCCCGGTCGCCAACATCCACACCCGCTTGCCTGGCAGCAACGCGTCATGCACCAAGGTGCCGACGGGCTTGGGCCGCAAGATGATCTGATCCCCCACCTCGATATGCTGCAAGCGCGAGGTCAGCGGCCCGTCGGGCACCTTGATCGAATAGAACTCGAGCTCATCATCCCACGACGGCGACGCAATGGAATAGGCGCGCAGCAAAGGTTTGCCGTTGTCGTCCAGCAGGCCGATCATCACGAATTCACCGGACCGGAACCGCAGGCTGCGCGGGCGCGTGCAGCGAAACGAAAACAAACGATCATCCCAATGCTTCACCTGAGTCACTGTCTGCGCATCAGGCAGGGTCTTGGCGCGGGGCTTTGGCATGGCGTCGGGCATATACGGGCTTTCAACAAGGCTTTGGGGTTGAATAAGGTGAAATGCAAGAGAACGAAACCCCGGCCGGTTTCTCGCTGGTTTACGCATCGCGTTGGGGTTGGAAATGTGGCGCAGCGGGGCTACTGCACGTTGGATGCCTGCGACAAAGCACCGAGCATACGGGCATCGTGGCCTTCAGGGGTCCAGTCGGGCACTTTGCGCCAATGTTCAAGCGGCTGGCGGCGTGCCTGCTGTGGATCGAGCTCGATTTCGTCAAAGCCCACCCATCGCGCAAAGGTGTAGCACCGCGCCAACATGGCACCATGCGCGCGCAACCGCCCGGAGAACCCCTTGGCGCGAAGGGCTTTTGCCAGATCATAGGCCTCGAAGTCACCAAAGCTGCGCACACGGATGCGGATCAGACCAACACGAGGAAACAACTGCTCCAGCCGCAAACGGTCGCGGGCCGTCAAATCCGGTGACGCAAGATAAATACCCAGTGCATGAGGCGAAGCCCAAACGTCGCAGGCCGCCGCAAGCGGCACATAGCCGTCAATCCAATCGTCGGGCGCAAACCCGTTGTCGGTGACTAGGACTGACATCCTGTTGCTCCGCTTTGCCTGTTCATGAACCCAAGATGCCCGTGAAACGCCAGCCTGACATTGATACGGATCAAATTGGGGCCAATCGGTTCCCGTGACGCGTGATCAGGCCAAGATGCGTTGCGCACCCAGCCAGCCCAGCAGAATCGCCGGGGCGTTGGTATTGCCGCCAATCAACGTCGGAAACGCCGAGGCATCGCAGACGCGCAAGCCATCCACGCCGCGCACCCGCAGATCAGCATCCAGAACCGAGGTCGCCGGATCGGCCCCCATCCGCGCCGTGCAACTGGGGTGATAGACGGTGCCCGAGCGCTGGCGGAAATCGTCGATCAGGGCCTCGTCACTGGTGATGTGCGGGCCGGGGCGCAATTCCTCGGCGATCAGGTCGGCAATCGGTTTTTGCGCGGCAATATGGCGAATGAATTTCACGGCGGCCAGCATTTCGGCCACGTCCTGCGCGGTGGAAAATGCATTGGCGGTGATTTTCGGCGCGACAAACGGATCGGCGCTGGCCAGACGGATATGCCCGCGACTGGAGGGTCGGCAATTCGACAGGCCGATCGACAGCCCCGGAAACGGATCCGGGCTCAGGATCGGACGTTCGCCCTCGCGCGGCATCAGCGTCGAGAATGCCTGAAAATAGAGCTGCATATTGGGGCGTGCCAACCCCGGATCGGTGCGGAAAAACCCGCCGCCGTGGTTGATCGACACCGACAACGGGCCCCTGCCGGTCAGCAGATATTGTATCCCCACCAAAGCCTTGCCCCACCACGGGCGCAAGATGTCGTTCATCGTCGGCACGGTCATGCGCCAGGTATAATTGAGCCCCTGATGGTCATTGAGATGTGCGCCGACATTGGGGTTGTCAACGAACACCTCAAGGCCCAGCGCCTGCAACGCCGCACCCGGTCCGATCCCCGACAGCATCAGGGTTTGCGGCGTGTTGATGGCCCCGCCCGACAGGATCACCTCACCCGCCATCGCGCGGTGCAGCCCACCTTTCCAACGATACTCGACCCCGACCGCGCGCCGCCCCTCCAGCAAAACCCGCGTCACATGCGCTTTGGTTCGCAGCGCCACGCGCCCGGTTTTCAACGCAGGGCGCAAGAATGCGCGCGCCGTGGAATTGCGCCGCCCGCCCTTGATCGTCAGTTGATACAGGCCGCAGCCCTCTTGCGTGGCGCCGTTGAAATCCGGGTTGCGCGCCAGCCCGGCGGCCTCGCAGGCCTCCAGATAGGGGGTGACCAACGGATGCGCCGGATCGCGGCCCGAGCGGATATGCAGCGGCCCGCCCTGCCCGCGCCATGGGTCCGCGCCGTCGGCGTTATCCTCGATCGCGCGATAGGCCTCGCGCGCCGCCTCGCCGCCCCACGCCGATGACCCGGTTGCCGCCTGCCAATCGTCATAATCGCTGGCATCGCCGCGCACCCAGACCATTGCGTTGATCGACGACGACCCGCCCAGCACCTTGCCGCGCGGCCAATAATCGCGCTGGCCGTTCAATCCGGGGTCGGGCTCGGTGCGGTAGGCCCAGTTGACGCGGCTGTCATAGAACAATTTGCCATAGCCCAAGGGCATCTGCACAAAGAACCGCCGATCGCTGCCGCCGGCCTCGAGCACCAGCACCTTGCGCCCGGCCGCCGACAGGCGTTCGGCCAGCACCGACCCTGACGAGCCTGCGCCCACGATCACATAATCAAACGTCCCATCCATGCCCGCCTCCGACCGCACGTGCCGCCACTCAAACCCCTGCCCCACCGTTTCGCAAGGGGGCATCGCTGGACCCGCGCCGCGTCCAAGGCTAGAACAGGTCCAGCCCCCGGAGAGCCACGCATGACCAAATCAGACCTCGACCCCCTTGACCGCAAGATCCTGACGGAGTTGCAAGAGGACGCCAGCCAGTCGCTCGATGATATCGCGCGCAAGGCCGGGTCGTCGAAAACGCCGGTCTGGAACCGCATTCGCAAGATGCGCGAGGCGGGTGTGATCGGGCGGCAAACCGTGCTGCTCGACCCCGAGGCGCTGGGGCTGGAGGCCTGTTTCTTCGTGCTGATCCGCACCGCCGAGCATGACCCCGACTGGCAGGACCGGTTCCTGACCTCGGTGCGCACCCGGCCCGAGGTGATGGAGGCGCACCGCCTGGCGGGCGATATCGACTATATCCTCAAGGTGCGCGTGAAAAACGCCCGCGCCTATGATGTGTTTTATCAAAACCTGATCCGCGACGTGCGCATTCACAACGTCACGGCGCTGCTGTCGATGGAGGAAATCAAATCCACGACGATCCTGCCGATTCCCGAATAAACGCCCCCGACGCAGGAGAGGTCATGCGATATCTACGAGCACCGGGGCTGGCCGTTTTGCCACTCTTGCTAGGGCTGCTGTTCTTTGCAACCTCGCTGACCCCCTCGCTGATCCCGCGCGACTGGTTGGTGCAGGGCGTTCTGGGCGGCGTGGTCATGGCCTTGGGATACGGCGTCGGCAAGGCGATTGGCGCGGTCTGGTGGCTGATGGCCCTGCCGCCCCTGAAGGGGCGGATCGCCACCATCGTGCACCTGGTCTTTGCCGTGCCGGTCGCGGTGGTTGTCGTGTTGTGCCTGATGCAGACGCAGGACTGGCAAAACGGCATCCGCACGCGCATGGGGCTGGCGCCGGTGACCGATGTCCATACGCTGCGTATGATCGCCATGACCATCGTCGTTTTCACGCTGATGATGCTGCTCGCCTATGCCCTGCGCTATCTTTTCGACCGTGTGCGCCATTGGCTGTATCGCTACATGCCGCAGCGCACCGCCGATGTGGCCGGGTTCGTGCTGACCGCATTCGTGTTGCTGATTGTCACCCGCGACGGGGTACTGGACTATGTCATCACCGCGCTGGACCGCTCCTATACCCTTGGTCAGGCGCTGTTCGACGATGCGCCTCCGCCCCCGACCCGCGCCCTGCAATCGGGCAGCACCGCGTCGCTGGTGGATTGGGGCGCGATGGGGCAACCGGGGCGCGACTATGTTCTCAGGGGCCCCGATGCCGCGGATATCACGGCCTTTTCCGGTCGCCCGGCATTGGACCCGCTGCGGGTTTACGTTGGGCTTGCGCAATCGGAAACGCCCGAGGCGCGCGCCGCCGTGGCGCTGGCCGAGTTGCAGCGCGTCGGCGGGTTCGAGCGTTCGGTGCTGATCATCGCCCTGCCAACGGGCACCGGCTGGCTGGACCCCGGCAGCGTCGATACCGTGGAATACATGCACGGCGGCGACATCGCCACGGTTGCGGTGCAGTACTCGTATCTGCAATCGCCGCTGGCGCTGATCCTGGAAACCCGCGCCGGGTTGGACCAGGCGCGCGAATTGATCCGCACGGTGCACGGCTATTGGCGCAGCCTGCCCCATGAGACACGCCCAAAGCTGTATATCCACGGCCTGAGCCTTGGTGCGTGGTCGTCGATGTATGGCACCGACCTGTTCGCGCTGCTCGATGATCCGATTGACGGCGCCTTCTGGACCGGCCCGCCGTTTCCCTCGGCGACATGGCAAGCCATCACCGCCGAGCGCGCGCCGGATAGCCCCTATGTCGCGCCGATCATTGGCAACGGGCAGTTGGTGCGCTTTGCCTCGCATACCCGGGACGCCGGTGGCCCCGACGGATGGGGCACCAGTATGCGTTTGATGTTCCTGCAATATTCCAGCGATCCGATTGTGTTTTATGAACCTGCCTCGCTGTTTCGTGCACCCGCCTGGATGTCCGAGCCACCCGCCAGCGATGTCTCGCCCGAGCTGCGGTTCATGCCGATCGTGACGCAGTTTCAACTGGCAATGGACATGGCGCTGGCCAACACCGCGCCGCCCGGGCATGGCCACGCCTATTATGGCCCCGATTACATCGGGCCGTGGGTCGCGGTGACGGACCCGCCGAATTGGTCCGCGGCCGACACCGCCCGCCTGATCGCGCATTGCGATACCGGGTTCCAGAACGGTTGCGCCGCTGAGTGACGGGGTGTGCAGGCCCACCCTGCGGGCCTGACAGGCGATCGAAATCAGCCGAACGCGTCGGGTTCCGAGGCCTTGCGCTGCGCCACAAAGGCCTCCAGCGCCTCGGCGATACCGGGGTCGAGGGGTGGGGCCTGATAATCGCCCAACTGCTTGCGCACCCGTACCGCCGCCAGCGTGGCGGAATCGCGCGCGCCTTCCTCTTCCCATTGCTCGTAAGGTTTGTAATCCAGCACATCCGAGCGCCAGAACGCGGTCTTGAAATTCGCCTGCGTGTGTTCGCAGCCCAGGAAGTGCCCCCCCGGCCCAACCTCGCGCAGCGCCTCCATCGCCTGCCCGTTGGCATCCATCGAGATCCCCTGTGCAAGGTGATGCAGCGTTCCCAACTGGTCAGCATCGAGCACGAATTTCTCGAAGGACGCGACCAATCCACCCTCGAGCCAACCGCAGGCGTGCAGCATGAAGTTGACACCTGACAACAGCGCCATGTTCAGCGAGTTTGCCGATTCATAGGCCGATTGCGCATCGGGCAATTTCGAGCCACAGAACGCACCGCCGGACCGATACGGCAACCCCAGACGCCGCGCCAACTGGCCCACGCCATAGGTGATATGCGCGGCCTCGGGTGTGCCAAAGGTCGGCGCGCCCGAGTTCATGTCGATCGAGGTCACAAACGCGCCCATGATCACCGGCGCACCCGCGCGGATCATCTGGGAATAAGCGACGCCGGCCAGAACCTCGGCCAGAACCTGCGTCAAGGTGCCCGCCACCGTCACCGGCGCCATCGCTCCGCCAACAATGAACGGCGAAATGATCGAGGCCTGATTGGCGCGTGCATAAACCTCCAGCGCGCCCATCATCGTGCTGTCAAAGGTCAGCGGCGAGTTGATGTTGATCAGCGAGGTCATCACCGTATGCTGGTCAACGAAGTCATCGCCAAACAGGATCTTTGACATCTTCACCGAGTCCTCGGCGCGAATCGGTTCGGTCACCGATCCCATATAAGGCTTGTCGCTCAAGGTCATATGCGCCAGCAGCATATCCAGATGGCGCTTGTTGACCGCGATATCGGTCGGTTCGCAGACCGTGCCGCCCGAATGGTGCAGCCATTTCGACATATAGCCGAGCTTCACGAAGTTGCGGAAATCCGCGATTGTCGCGTAGCGGCGACCGCCCTCGTTGTCGCGCACGAAGGGCGGGCCATAGACCGGCGCCAGCACCAGATTGCGACCGCCGATATCGACGTTGCGCTCTGGGTTGCGGGCGTGCTGGGTGAACATCGACGGCGCGGTTGCGCAGAGTTTGCGCGCCAATCCCCGCGGAATGCGCACCCGCTCGCCAGTGACATCGGCCCCGGCATCGCGCCACAATTGCAGGGCGGCCGGATTGTCGACGAAATTGACGCCGATCTCCTCCAACACGGTTTCCGCGTTGTACTCGATGACCTGCAACGCCTCTTCGTTCAACAGTTCGAAATTCGGAATGTTGCGTTGGATGAACCGCGCCGTTTCAATGGAAACAGCCGTGCGCTCTGCGCGCCGCGCCGCACCACCACCGCCACGGGCCCGCCGCTCGGATCTGACTTCATTCATCGGACAACTCCCCGCAACATTGATCGTTTGCCGAGGATTACTGTTTCAGCGGTCACAAAGACGCATCGGAAACGCCCCATAACGGCGAATCCCGACATGCTGTCAGCGGCGCGCCCGCAGGATCCGCTGCCAAAGCGTGCCCCCGACAAAGCGCGCAATCACGAAATAGGCAATGATCGCGGCAAACAACACCAACGCCGGCATACCGTTCAGTTGGAACCCGTTTTCAGTCATGTTTCCGGTGAATTTGGCAATAATATAGCCGCCCAACGCAAACACCGTGAAAAAGTCGAGGATCGCCGCCAACACAATCCGCCATGTGGGAACCCGGTCGCTCATCTGTTTCTCCTGTTCTGTGCAGGCCGACAGTATAGCGTGTGGGACCTGCTCGTCATAGTAGGTTCGGACGGCACCGACTCGCTTGCGCGTTCGCGCGTCCCGCCGTATTGCCAGAGCATGAGCACCGACACCCTTGCCCCCCGCCCCCATGAGCGCCTGCTGATCATTGATTTCGGCAGCCAAGTGACCCAACTCATCGCGCGGCGTCTGCGCGAGTTGAGCGTCTATTGCGAAATCCATCCCTATCAGAATGTCACCGATGACTTTCTGACCGAGTTCGCGCCCAAGGCGATCATCTTCTCGGGTGGGCCGGACAGCGTTCCGCGCGAGGGCTCGCCACGGCCACCCGCCAAGGCGTTCGAGATGGGCGTGCCGATTCTGGGCATCTGTTACGGCCAGCAGGTGATGATGCACATGCTGGGCGGCAAGGTCGAGCGCGGGCATGGCACGGCGGAATTCGGGCGCGCCTTTGTGACGCCCAGCGGATCGCTGGATCTGCTGCAAGGCTGGTTCACCGGGGCCGACACCGGCACCGGGAAAAACGCGGGCCGCGAACAAGTGTGGATGAGCCACGGCGACCATGTGTCCAAGATCGCGCCGGGGTTCGAGGTCTACGGCACCTCGCCCAACGCGCCTTTTGCCATCACCGCCGATGCCAGCCGCCATTTCTACGCGGTGCAATTCCACCCCGAGGTTCACCACACGCCCAAGGGCGCGCAGCTTTACGCCAATTTCGTGCGCATCGCCGGCTTCAAGGGCGACTGGACGATGGGCGCCTACCGCGAAGAGGCGATCCGCCTGATCCGCGAGCGGGTCGGCGACAAAAAGGTGATCTGCGGCCTGTCGGGCGGCGTTGACAGCTCGGTCGCCGCCGTGCTGATCCACGAGGCGATTGGCGATCAACTGACCTGCGTCTTTGTTGACCACGGCCTGTTGCGGCTCAATGAGGCCGAGGACGTCGTGAAAATGTTCCGCGACAATTACAACATCCCGTTGATTCACGCCGATAAATCCGAGCTGTTCCTCGGTGAGCTCGACGGCGTTTCCGATCCGGAAACCAAGCGCAAGATCATCGGTCGGCTGTTCATCGACGTGTTCCAGAAATACGCCAACCAGATCGACGGCGCGGAATTTCTGGCCCAGGGCACGCTGTACCCGGATGTGATTAAATCGGTGTCCTTTTCGGGCGGCCCCTCGGTGACAATCAAATCGCACCACAATGTCGGCGGATTGCCTGAAAAGATGGGCCTGAAGCTGGTCGAGCCGCTGCGCGAGTTGTTCAAGGACGAGGTGCGCGCGCTGGGGCGTGAATTGGGCCTGCCCGCCAGCTTCATCGGCCGCCACCCCTTCCCCGGACCGGGTCTGGCCATTCGCTGCCCCGGCGAGATCACCCGCGAAAAGCTGGAGATCCTGCGCAAGGCCGATGCGGTCTATATCGACCAGATCCGCAAGCACGGGCTCTATGATGAAATCTGGCAAGCCTTCGCCGCGATCCTGCCGATGCGCACCGTCGGCGTGATGGGTGACGGGCGTACCTATGACTTCGCGCTGGGCTTGCGCGCCGTGACCTCGGTCGATGGCATGACGGCCGATTACTACCCCTTCACGCATGAGTTTCTGGGCGAAACCTCGACGCGGATCATCAACGAAGTGCAAGGCATCAACCGGGTGTTCTATGACTGCACCTCGAAGCCGCCGGGAACCATCGAGCTGGAGTAGACGATATTCCGCTCTATGCTTTGCATCCTAAAGACCAATACGAGGCGAAGTTAGAGATGAACTATTTGTTTCAAAAATGGGCGGCGCGGTCTTTGTCAGCGGCGTCGCTCAATTCGTACATGTCTGGTTTGCGCTCTATAGAGACGAATTATGGCGATCTCGATCAGTTATATGACGAAGATCGGTTTGACAGTGTTTTTCGGGACCTAACCTTCAGCAGCTATGATGAGCGAACTGGCGCTCAGAACCCGTCGCGCATTCCAATATCCACCAACCTATATAAGCAACTATCCAACCTGCGTAGCCATCTACGTTTTTATGTCAGCTTCAAAGAATCTGATACCGAAGTGATCAATGACTCTGACGACCAGCCGTCAGTGCTGTCAGGCAGTTTTCCCGACCCGATGGATCGAACGCTTTCCCTCGAACGCGATCTTCAGGCTGCCCTGAGAGCGAATCCAAACCAGATTGAACCGGGTTTATCCATTCGCGATGGCGGCGTTGAAAAATCTGTCCCCTCGGGGCAAATCGATATTTTTGCAGGCGACAGCGAAGGACGCGATGTCGTCATCGAACTTAAAGCCGTCACCGCACGACGCGAAGTTCTGGGCCAGATCGCGGCCTATATGGCCGATATTCAGGATCAAACCGGCAAACTCCCGCGCGGAATTCTGATCGCCCCGGACTTTGATGCCAAACTCATCTCGGGCGCGCGGATGATCAGCGGCCTGACGCTGAAACGCTACAGTTTTTCCTTCTCTTTCTCCGACGTCTAGGCCACTGCAAATTCTGTGAGGCTGGACCTGCGCCAGACCCACCGCGCCCGTTAGGAAGTAACAGACGCGGCGGGTTGGCTGTCACGGGATCAGCTTGGCGATGATCAGATCCGCGGCTTCGTCCGGGGTCAGTTTGGTGGTGTCGATCCACAATTCCGGGCTGATCGGGCTTTCATAGGGCGAGTCGATGCCGGTGAAATTCTTGAGCTGACCGGCGCGCGCCTTGGCATAGAGGCCTTTCACGTCGCGCTCCTCGGCCACCGACAGCGGCGTGTCGATGAACACTTCCATGAATTCCCCCGGCTGCATCATGCCGCGCACCATGTCGCGCTCGGACCGGAACGGCGAGATGAAGGCGGTGATCACGATCAACCCGGCGTCGGCCATCAGCTTGGCGACCTCACCCACGCGGCGGATATTTTCCACCCGGTCGGCCTCGGTAAAGCCCAGATCCTTGTTCAACCCATGCCGCACGTTGTCGCCGTCCAGCATGAAGGTATGCCGGTTCATGCGCGCCAGTTTGCGCTCGACAGCATTGGCGATGGTGGATTTGCCAGAGCCCGACAGACCCGTCAGCCACAAAACGGCAGGCTTCTGGTTCTTGATCATCGCGTGGTGTTCGCGGCTGATGTCCATCGCTTGCCAGTGGATGTTCTGCGCCCGGCGCAGCGCGAAATGGATCATGCCCGCCGCAACCGTCTTGTTGCTGATCTTGTCAATCAGGATGAACCCCCCCAGATCGCGGCTCTCGCTATAGGGCGCAAACGGGATCTCGCGGTCGGTGGTGATGTTGGCGACGCCGATCGCATTCAGATCCAGCGTTTTGGATGCCAGATGCTCCTGCGTGTTGACGTTCACCTCGTATTTCGGTTCGTGCACGGTGGCGGACACGGTTTGCGTGCCGATCTTGAGCCAATAGGCACGGCCCGGAACCATATCGACCTCGTCCATCCAGACGATGGTGGACTCGAATTGATCGGCCACCTCAAGCGGGGCCTGTGCCGTAACGATCACCTGCCCGCGCGAACAGTCGATCTCGTCGCTCAGGGTCAAGGTCACGGATTCGCCGGCAACCGCCAGCTCGCGGTCGCCGTCCATGCTGACAATCCGCGCCACGCTCGAGGTCTTGCCCGACGGCAACACCCGGATTTCATCGCCCGGGCGCACGGTCCCGCTGGCGATCAGACCGGCGAATCCGCGAAAATCGAGGTTCCGGCCGGTTCACCCACTGCACCGGCATCCGGAACGGGTTGGATTGGGCCACAGTCGCGTTGACCTCGACCGCTTCCAGATGCGGCAACAGCGCGGTGCCGGTGTACCAATTCATGTTCTCGCTGGGCGCGGTGATGTTGTCGCCCTTGAACCCCGAAATCGGAATTGCGGTGAATTCGGTGATACCGATGCTGCGCGCGAAATCGCTGTAATCTTCGACAATCCGATCGTAAGTCGCCTGATCGTAGCCAACCAGATCCATCTTGTTCACGGCCAGGACGACATGGCGAATGCCGAGCAGATGCACCAGATAGCTATGCCGCCGCGTCTGGGTCAGCACGCCTTTGCGCGCGTCGATCAGGATCACCGCCAGATCCGCGGTCGAGGCACCGGTGACCATGTTGCGGGTGTATTGTTCATGCCCCGGCGTGTCGGAGACGATGAATTTGCGCTTTTCGGTCGAGAAAAACCGGTAGGCCACGTCAATGGTGATACCCTGCTCGCGCTCGGCGGCAAGACCATCGACCAGCAGCGCAAAGTCAATGTCCTGACCCTGCGTGCCAACGCGCTTGCTGTCGGCGGTCAGGGCCTCGAGTTGGTCCTCGAAAATCATCTTGCTGTCATAAAGCAAGCGCCCGATCAGCGTGGATTTGCCGTCATCCACCGAACCACAGGTGATGAACCGCAGCATGGTCTTGTGCTGATGGGTTTCCAGATAGGCGTCGATATTCTCGGCGATGAGGGCGTCGGTTTTATAGATCGTGTCTTTGGGCGTCATGGGGCACCTGTTTACGGTGTGAAAACTCGGAAGGATGGGCGCGGGTCAGAAGTAGCCGTCTTGCTTCTTCTTCTCCATCGAGGCGGCCTGATCGTGGTCGATCGCGCGGCCTTGCCGTTCCGAGGTGGTGGTCAACAGCATTTCCTGAATGACCTGCGGCAGCGTGGTGGCCTGACTTTCCACCGCGCCGGTCAGCGGGTAGCATCCCAACGTGCGGAACCGGATCGAGCGCATCTGCGGCACCTCTCCGGGCTTCAGCGGAAAGCGATCATCGTCGATCATCAGGATCAGCCCGTCGCGCTTTACGGTCGGGCGCGGGGCCGAGAAATACAGCGGCACGATCTCGATTCGCTCGAGGTGGATATATTGCCAGATGTCCAACTCGGTCCAGTTCGAGATCGGGAACACCCGCACGCTTTCGCCCTTGGCCTTGCGCGCGTTATAGAGCCGCCAAAGCTCTGGGCGCTGCGCCTTGGGGTCCCAGCGGTGATTGGCCGAGCGGAACGAGAACACACGCTCCTTGGCGCGCGATTTTTCCTCGTCACGGCGCGCACCCCCAAAGGCCACGTCGAAATTGTATTTGGTCAGCGCCTGCTTGAGACCCTCGGTCTTCCACATATCGGTGTGCAACCCGCCGTGGTCGAACGGGTTGATCCCACGCTCAACGGCTTCGGGGTTCCGATAGACCAGCAACTCCATCCCCGCCTCTTTCGCGGCCCGGTCGCGCAGCGCGTACATGTCGCGGAATTTCCACGTCGTATCGACATGCAGCAATTTGAACGGCGGCGGCGACGGGTAAAACGCTTTTTTGGCAAGATGCAGCATCACGGCGCTGTCCTTGCCGACGCTATACAGCATCACCGGGTTTTCAGCCTCGGCAACCACTTCGCGCAGGATGTGAATGCTCTCGGCTTCAAGCCGTTGCAGGTGGGTCAGGGACTTGAGGGTCATGCGGAAAACTCTGTCTGCTCATGGATTTCCCTCTCGTAGCGGCGAAATTGCACTGGCGAACCCCCCATTTGGGGGGTAAAATGCCAAAATGTTGCACACAAGTTCGGATCACGACCTGATTTTGGCGCTGTTCGCGGCCGCGGTCGGGGATGCCGTTGATCGCAAGGCCACGCAACTTTGGGACGGCTTTCTGCAAGAACTGCGCGACGCAACGCAAGCTGACAGCGTCACCGTCGAGTTGGTGCAAACGTCTGGTTTCGCACGCCTATGGAGCATCGGCGAGGGCGCACGTCTTGACGCCACCCAGCGCGAGGCGATGCGCGAGAACCGGGTCTATTCGCAGACGGACCTGCCCGGGTCAGACCCGGATCAGCCCCCCCTGAGGGCGTTGAAATGGCGCGTGGGCGGCCAGGGCATGGGAACTTTGGTTCTGCGGCGCGCGACTGCCGATTTTCGCGCCGTCGACAGCAGTCGGCTGTCGGCGCTCTTGCCCTTTCTGGACCGCGCCTTCTCGACGTGGTTGACCCTCACCGAAGAGCGAGAATGCGCGACGCTGGATCAGCGGATCGGAAGCGCGCTGAACACCGGCTGGGGCGTCCTTGGTTTCAACGGCATGGTGTCGCACCTGAACCCGACCGCCCATCGTTTGCTGAAGTCCAGTGGTCGCATGTCCTTGGAATCTCACGGCCGTTTCGGCTTTTCCGACCCTCGTGTCGCGCAAGGTTTTCGCAACGCCTTGGCGGACCTGGCTGCGGGCGCAAAGCCTGACGTGACCGTTCAGGTTTCGCAGGCTCCCCTGTTCCAGATGACCTTGTCGCTCCATCCCTGGCGGGGCGAGCCTGCGCTGCTGGTCATCTTGCGCCATGAGCCATCGGTGCAGGCCCTGGATTTGAGCCACGCCGCGAAGGTTCTGCATCTCAGCCGCAGCGAAACACGTCTTGCGGCGCTGATCTGCGATGGCTTATCATTACAAGACGCAGCCACGTCGCTGGGCTGGACCGAGGACACGGCAAGAAGCTGCTCCAAGAAGATATACGCGCAGCTGGAGGTTCGCGGCCAAACCGGCCTGTTGCGCCGTATACTCAACAGCACGCTTTGGTTCACGGCTCCGCGATGACAACGAGACACCACGCCCTCGACAGTGGCGCTTTCCGGCCCATACTGGCGGCCAACTTGGCGGCAGGTGCACTCAGCGAATTTACGCGTACGCCTTGTGAAACGCCTTGTGCGACCCAATTCGAGGTTGCATCGCCGCCCCGACGTACTAGAAGGGAACCGATTATCGACCCCACATATTTTGGAATATTATTAGTATGACTCGTATCACAAAAGCCGTATTTCCTGTTGCTGGCTTGGGAACCCGCTTCTTGCCGGCAACCAAGGCCATGCCCAAAGAACTGCTGCCAATCATCGACAAACCGATCATTCAATACGCCGTCGAAGAAGCGATCGCTGGCCGGGATTACCGACCTGATTTTTGTCACCGGACGGCCAAAACGCGCAATCGGCGACCATCTTGACGCCAATCTGGAGCTGGAATTTCAACTGACCCAGCGCGGCAAACACGCCGAGCGCGATATGGTGCGCAACATCGTGCCGCCGGGCGTCAATTGCATCTTTATCCGTCAACCCGAGCCCAAGGGTTTGGGCGACGCCGTTTTATGCGCGGCGCCCGCCGTGGGCAACGCGCCCTTTGCCGTGCTGTTGGCCGACGATCTGATGAAGGGTGATTTGCTGCCAACCCTCGAATTGGTCGATGCCCATCATGCGAACCCCGGCACATACCTGTGCGTCACCGAAGTGGACGACGCCGAAGTCGGCAAATACGGTATCGTGCGGCCCGGATCAAACGGCAAGTTGAGCGTCGGCGGGCTGGTCGAAAAGCCGGCCCTCGCCGATGCGCCCTCGCGCCTTGCATCAATGGGGCGCTATGTGTTCGAGCCCGAGGTCTTCGACATCCTGCGTATTCTTGGCCCCGGTTCAGGCGGTGAAATCCAGCTTGCCGACGCGATTGACGCCTTGGCTAAGCTCGGCCGGGTCAAAGCCCTGCCGATGAGTGCGCAACGCTATGATTGCGGGTCAAAAATGGGGTATCTGACGGCCATCATCGATCATGCGTTGGATCGCGAGGAATTCCGCGAGCGGATGATCGCCATGATGCGCAACCGCTTGCAAGACCTGTAACCCAACGGAATTCCACCAAGAGGCAATCACGATGACACATGTTTTGGTCACGGGTGGCGCCGGCTATATCGGTTCACACGCTTGCAAAGCCCTTGCCGCGCGCGGGTTTATTCCCGTGTGTTTTGACAATCTCTCGACCGGTTGGGCGCAGGCAGTGAAATACGGCCCCTTCGTACAAGGCGACTTGCTGGATCGCGCGGCGCTGGACGCCGCCTTTGCCGAATACCAACCGGTCGCCGTCATGCATTTCGCCGCCTTCAGCCTTGTTGGCGAAGCCATGTCAAACCCCGGAAAATACTGGCGCAACAACGTCCTGGGGTCGTTGAACCTGGTGGAAGCGGCCGTCGATGCCGGGTGCAAGCAGTTCGTCTTTTCGTCAACCTGCGCGACCTACGGCGAACAGGATGGCGTTCTGTTGACCGAAGACAGCGCGCAATTGCCGATCAACGCCTACGGCTCGACCAAGCGCGCGGTCGAGGAAATCCTGCGCGATTTCCGCGCCAGCGATGAATTGCGCACGGTGATCTTTCGCTATTTCAACGTCGCGGGCTCGGATCCGGCGGGCGAGATCGGCGAACATCACCGGCCCGAAACCCATTTGATCCCGGTCATGCTGGAAGCGATCGACGGCCAGCGGCCCGAACTGGTGATCTATGGCACCGATTACGACACCCCCGACGGAACCTGCGTGCGCGACTATGTCCATGTCGTGGATCTGGTCGAGGCGCATATCCTCGGGCTTGAGTGGCTGTTGGAGGGCAAGGAAAGCCGGGTGTTCAACCTTGGCACCGGCTGCGGGTTCACGGTCAACGAGGTGATCACACACGCCCGCGCGGCGACCGGCCAAAAGGTGCCGCACCGCTTTGGCCCGCGCCGCGGCGGAGACGCGGCCAGCCTGGTCTCGGGCAGCCATCGCGCTCTGTCTGAACTGGGGTGGGATCCGACGCGGTCCTCGCTGAAGGTGATGATCTCGGACGCCTGGACCTGGCACAAGACGGGCGGTTACTCCGGCTGAGGTGTCTTGCGCGGGGGCCATCCGCGATAGGACCAGAAAAACAGCACGTCTTGTCGGGGCTGGCTGGTCGGTGCGCATCATCGACAGCCGTCCGCATATTGGCGGCAATTGTTAGACCAAGCGCGATGCCGAGACCGGCGTTCTGGTGCATGTCTTTGGTCCGCATATTTTTCACACCGATGATCAGGGCGTCTGGGACTATGGGAACCGTTTCACCCGGTTCCGGCCCTTCAAGAATCAGGTCAAGACCACGGCGCAGGGCGCGGTGTACGCGCAGCCGATCACCCTGCACACGATCAATCAACAGGCGGCAAGACCATGCGGTCCGCCGAAGCCGAAGCACTTCTGGCCGATGTTGCCGACACCTCGATCACCGATCCGCAAAGCTTTGCGGAACAGGCACTGCGCGATGTCGGGCGCGATCTCTATGAGGCGTTCTTCAAGGGCTATACCGAAAAGCAATGGGGCTGCTCGGCGACCGAATTGCCCGCCTCGATCCTCAAGCGCTTGCCGGTGCGCGTCAACTGTAACGACAACAACTCTTTCCACCGCTTCCAAGGTATGCCCGAGGATGGCTATACGCCGATGATCGCGGCGATTCTGGATCATCCGGGGATATCGGTTGCCCTGAACACGCCCTCTGCGCCCGCCATGGCCGAGGGGGTCGATCCTGTGTTCTGGTCAGGCGCGCTGGGTGGCTATTTCGCGTTCGCCAAGGGGCGGCTGGGCTATCGCACACAGGATTTCGGGCCGTTCCGCGACACTGGCGACGATCAGGGTTGTGCGGTGATGAATTACGGCGACCGCGATGCGCCGCGTCTGACCGAGGCACGGGGAACCCGCAAAACCTGTCGGTGGGACTGATGAACCCATAACCTCGGGGCACGGGCCCCTGTCGGAGAAACCTTTGATGGAACCGCTCTGCCATGCCCGCGCCGAGGGCACCGGCATTGGTCGTATCCGAGGGGGTCAGAACTGTCGTCGTCGCGCGCGAACAGGCTTCAGCGTATGCCGTCGGAGGTCACCAACCGGCGCGGGCGCGCGGTCTCGTCTGATACCGGCTTGTGCATGGCGTCTGCGGCCTAAGTGAGCGGCAGAATCGCGTCTCGATGGCCGACCCTGACGCAAAACGCAGGCTTTTCACGACGAAAGGCGCGGGGCGGCGACGGATTTTGATCTATCCGGGTGCCAGGGGTGGCTCTTGCAATGCGCGGCATCTCAGCGGATACCCGACACTGCATCACCTTGCACAGGACCTTTCGCCGTGAATTTTCGCCACCACATTTCGCCGCATCCGCCAGGGATCGTGCGCCATTCAGGCGGTTCCGCATGAGCCTGTGGCTGGGCGTCGATATGGGCGGCACGGCGACGCGCTGGGTTGCGCGGGCGCAGAGCGGAGATATTGTCGCGCGTGGATCGGTCGCCGGGGCAACCGCCCTGCCCGACGCGCACAATCGGACGCATTATCGCAGGGCGCTGACCGAGATTGCCGCCGCCTTGCCCTCACCGCTCGACGGCGCGGTGCTGGGTGTGACCGGGTCGGGGTTGGTGCCTGACGACGCCTTGAGACAAGACAGCGCCCGGGCCTTGGCGCTTGCGCCGGACCGTGTCCGGGTGCTCAACGATGTTGTTCTGGCGTGGCACGCGGCCTTCCCTGCGGCGCGTGGCCACCTGATTTCGGCGGGCACCGGCTCGGTTGGGGTCTCGATCGACACCCATGGCGGCGTGACCTTGGTGGGCGGGCGCGGAACATTGATTGACGACGCGGGGTCCGGTGCGTGGATCGGGTTGCGGGCTCTGGATCAGGTCTGGCGCTTGATCGACCTTCACGGTCATCCCGAAGGTGCCGCGATCTTGGCCGAGCACCTTGCAACGGTCATTGGCGGCGCGGGTTGGGATTCGACGCAACGCTGGGTGTATGGCGGTGACCGTGGCCGGGTTGCGGCGCTGGCCCCGGCGGTGGCGGCAGCCGCCGAGGCGGGCGATCCGACGGCGATCCATGTCCTGCACCGTGCCGGGCGCGAACTGGCGCGTCTGGTCATCGCCTTGCGCGCGCGCTGCGGTGCGGCCCCGGTTGGAATAACGGGCGGCGTGTTTGCCCTTCATCCCTCGATCAAATCGACGATGCAAGCCGCCCTGCCGGATACACCGTTACACTCCTTGACCCTTGATGTCGCCTGTCATGCGGCGCTCATGGCTCAAACCCGTCTGGAGGCCCCATGAGCAGCACCGAAACCGCCGCGGCACGCTTTTCAGGCGTGGAAACCTGGCCCACCGCCGACCTGGCCGATGCCCTGCTGGAGACCCAACTGGCCGCCGCCAGCGCCGCCGCATCGGCGCGCGATGCGCTGGCGCGCGCCATAGACGCCGCCGCCATGCGTCTGGCGCAGGGGGGGCGGCTGGTTTATCTGGGCGCGGGCACCTCGGGGCGTCTGGCGGTGCTCGATGCCGCCGAACTGCCCCCGACCTTCGACTGGCCCCCTGCGCGTGCCGTGGCCGTGATGGCGGGCGGCGAACGGGCCATTCTGCACGCCGTCGAGGGGGCCGAGGACGACGGCCCGGCGGCGATCAAGGCCCTGAATGCGCTGGCAATCAACCGCACGGATGTGGTGATCGGCGTCGCTGCGTCGGGGCGTACCCCGTTCGCCCGCGCCGGTCTGGCCCATGCGCGCAACTCCGGCGCTTTGACCATTGGCATCTTCAACGCCGCCCAAGCCCCGATGCACGACGACTGCGACATCGCTTTACTGGCGGAAACGGGTGCCGAAATCATCGCCGGCTCAACCCGCATGAAGGCCGGAACCGCGCAGAAAATCCTGCTCAACTGCCTGTCCACCGGGGTGATGATCCGGCTTGGGTATGTGTACCGCGGGCGCATGGTCGAAATGCGCCCGACCAATGCCAAGCTTCAGGCGCGTGCGGTGGCGATGGTGGCGGATCTGACGGGGGCGAGCGTTGATCAAGCGACCGACGCCCTCACGCGCGGCGAGACCATCAAGGTTGCGGTCGTCATGCTGGGCTTGGGGTTGGATGCCGAGGCCGCGCGGGCACGGCTGGCGGCCTCGGGGGGAATTCTGGCGCGTGCGCTGGCGGGCTGAGGTCAGCGAACCGGCTCTGCTCCGCGCCAGACGCCCTGCACCGAAAATCCCTCGCCCAGATGCACCAGATCGGCGGGCGCGCCGGGCGCAAGCGTGCCGCGCAACGGCTGCTCCAGGATCTGGCCGGGGATCGCGGTCATCATCGCCAGAGCCTCGGCCAGCGGCACGCCGACGGTCTCGACCATCCATTTCAAGGCTTGCGGCAAGCTGATATCCGCCCCCGCCAAAGTCCCATCCGCCAGCGTCAGCCGCCCGTCACGGCGCAGGATCGTCCGACCGTTCAGCGTGAATTCCGTGGTATCGGTGCCCGCCACACTCATCGCATCGCTGACCGCAAACACACGCCCCGGCTTGGCCCGCATCGCCACACGAAACGCCGTCGGCGACACATGCACCCCGTCGGGGATGATGCCTGCCCAGATCGGCGCATCAAGGGCTGTTCCCACCAATCCGGGCGCGCGATGGCTCAAGGGGCTCATGGCGTTGTAAAGATGCGTGGCGCAGGTGGCCCCGGCAGCGATCGCCTTGCGCGCGGTGGCCTCGTCGGTGTCGGTGTGGCCCAGACTGACGACAATACCCGCCGCCGCCAGCGCCGCGATCTGATCAAGACTCGCATTTTCAGGGGCCAGCGTGACCATCACCGCCGGCAGGTCGCGCGCCGCCTCGATCAACGCCGCCAGATCGCGGTCGGTCATGCGCCGAATCAAGGCCGGATCATGGGCCCCCTTGCGCCTCGGGTCGAGAAACGGCCCCTCCAGATGCAGCCCGGCGAACCCCGGCACCTGATCACGCAGCGCACGCCGCCCGGCATCAAGCACGGCATGAAAGGTCGCCGTGTCCGAGGTGATCAAGGTCGGCAATAGCGCAAGCGTTCCCAACCGGCCATGCGCCGCACACAGGGCCACGATCGATTCGTAGGGATCGCCCAGCCCCAGCAGGGCGCCGCCGCCACCATTCACCTGCAGATCGACGAATCCGGGGCACAGGATGCCCTCTCCAAGGTCGTTTTCCGCGCAATCGGTCGGCACAAGCGCTGCGTCGATCAAATCGACAACCACTCCGCCGTCGGTCAACAACGCGCGGTTCCGGTGCAGGGTTTGCCCGTCAAAAATCTGCGCCGCGCGCCACATCCGTCGCATATCCGCTCTCCGAACCCCCACCGTCTCGCCCTTTACAGGTGCCAGCGCGACGTAATCATATCGCGCGCGCCGCGTCACCCCGCTTCCCGCATCGGCCCGGCATCGCGCCCCGCAAACACCGGACGCAGGACCGTTCCCTGCGCGTAACCCCTTGCCGCGCGCCGCGTTTTCCCGCACGGTCGCCACACCATGACACACCCGTTCCGATGCCTTCACAGCGCTGATCTTCATCTTGGCCGCCGGTTCGGCAACCTGCCCGAGGATGTGCGCGGGCGGCTGATGGAGGCGCGCCACCAGATCCTCAACCGTCTGGCCGCCGCCGCCCGCAGCCATGGCGCGCGCGATGTGTTTCTGGCGGGCGATACCTTTGACACCGAAACCCCGACCGACAAGATCTGGTCGCAGGCCTTGGCCGCGATGGCCGCCGCCGAGGATCTGCGCTGGTGGATGCTGCCCGGCAATCACGACAGTCTGGCCGCCGAGAGCCTGTGGTCGCGGGTGATCGCACAGGCCTCGGGCAATGTGCGGGTGATCACCACGCCCGCGGTGATCGAACTGCAACCCGGTGTCATGCTGTTGCCCGCACCGCTGCCACGGCGCCGACCGGGGCGCGATCTGACCGATTGGATGACCGAGGCCGCGACCCCCGAAGGCGCCTTGCGCATCGGCTTGGCGCATGGTCCGGTGCAGGATTTCTCCGAGGAGGGCGGCAACGCCGACGAGGTGATCGCACAGGATCGCGCCGCCACGGCGGGGCTTGATTATCTGGCGCTGGGCGATTGGCACGGGCAGATGAGTCGCGGATCGCGCACCGCCTATGCCGGCACGCCCGAGGCTGACAGCTTTCGCCACACCGGGCGCGGCGCGTGCCTTGCGGTGACCGTGCAAAAAGGCGCGCCGCCGCACTTGGACCGGGTTGAAACCGGTCAATTCCATTGGGCCGAGATGCCGATGCCGCTGGTGCCGGGCCAAGACCCCGGCCCGGCTTTGCGCCAGCTTGTCCCGGTGCAAAGCGCCGTGCGGCGCGACCATTTGCTGCGGGTGCGCGCAACCGGGCGCACGACTTTGGCGGACCGGCTCACCCTTCAGGACACGGCGCAGGCCTTGGCCCCGGACTTCGCCTGTTTCCAGCTCGAAACACAGGCTCTGGGGACGGAAATCTCGGCCCATGATCTGGAGGCGCTGGACCACGGCGGCGCGCTGCGCCTCGCGGCTGAAGACTTGGCGCAGCAAACCCAAGACCCGGCACGCAGCGAGACCGAGCGCCGCATCGCCGCCGGGGCCGTGAACCGGCTGTTTTCCTATCTGCGGGACGACGCATGAAGCTGCGCGCCATCACCCTCAGCGACGTGCGCCAATTCACCAGCCCCGTGCAAGTGGCAGGGATCGCGGATGGGTTGAACGTGTTGTCGGCGGCCAATGAATTGGGGAAATCAACGCTGTTCGATGCGATTCAGGCGGTGTTTTTCATCCCGCACCGGTCCATTAAAATCGCGTCGTTGCGCCCAAGTGTCGGTGGCAACCCGGAAATCACGCTGGAGATCGAGCACGACGGCGCGCGGTTGCAATTGCACAAACGCTGGGGCCGCGGGGCTTTGGCCGAGGTGCATCGCGACGGGCGTCTGATTGCCAAGGGCGACGAGGCCGAGGCGTTCATCGCCGCCCTCACCCAGCCCGCCGAAGAGGGCGGCCCGGCGGGGTTGTTGTGGGTACGCCAAGGCTTGACCGCCCTTGATGAGGGCACGCCCAAAGAGCAGAAATCCGCCCACAGCGCGCGACGCGACCTGATGTCCTCGGTGACCGGGGAATTCGAGGCGCTGACCGGCGGCAAACGCATGGATCTTGCGTTGTCGCGGGCGCGTGAAGAACTGGATCTGCTGGTGACCTCGCGCGGGCCAAAGGCCAACGGGCCCTTGGATATCGCCGTCAAACATCTGGAAACGCTGGAAAAGCGCCACACCGACCTGTCAGCCAAGGCCGCGCATTTGCGGATGCTCCTGGATCAGCGGCGCGGCAAGCGGCGGGACTTCAAGGACCTGAGCGACCCGGTCGAGGCGCAAAAGCGCGCCGCGCGTCTGGCCCAGGCCAAGACGGCGTTCGAGGCCGCCGATCGCCATGCCGAGGCCCTGCGCGCGGCGTCGGATCAGCGTCGCAGCGCCGAATTGGCGCGCGCGGCGGCGGTTCAACAAGCCACCGCGCGGCAACGGGCCGAGGAGGCCTCGGTGAAACTGGCGCAGGCGGTGGCGGACTGCAACGCGCTGGGGCTGCGCGCGAAACAGGCGGCGGATGCCGCGGCGACCGCGCTGCAGGCCGCCTCGGCGCGCGCACAGGCGGCCCATCAGGCACGCCGCGACTGCGAGACACGCCTGACAGCCGCCCTGCGCGCCGCCGCCCGTCAGGCACAGATCGCCCGTCACGCAGACCTCGTTCAGGCGCTGGGTACAGCGCAGGCCATCGCCGCCACGCTGCCGGACCTGCGCGCCGCGGCCGCGACCGGACCCGACGCGGAAACCCTGCACGCGATTGACGAAAAGCACCGCGCGTTGCAACTCGCCGAGGGGCTGGCAAAGGCCGCGGCCCCGCGCATCTCCTTGGCCTATGACAGCCCACAAACCCCGCGCGCGACGATCAGCGGCGAACCGCTGGACGGAGAAACCGCCCTGCCCGAGGTCACCACCGTCATTCTGCCCGGCTTCGGGCGTCTGACGATCAATCCGGGGCGCGGTGCCGATGATCAGGGCACGCTGGCGAAAACCCGCGCGCAGCTGGATGACCTCTTGGCCCGCTGCGGCCTGACCTCGGCCGAGGCCGCCCGCACCGCCGCCCGCGCCCGGGTCGAGGCGCAAACCCGTTTGCGCGACACGCTGGCCGACCTGAAACGCCTGGCGCCGGACGGGATCGACGCCCTGAGCGCCGAAATCGCGCGCCTCGCCCCGATTGCGGCCGAAACCACCGCAGAAAACCCCGAAGCCGCGCAAACCGCCGCCAATGCCGCGACGCAAGCGCAGGACGAGGCTGATGTTGCGCTGGAAGAAGCGCGGGCGCAGCGCGATGTGACGACCGAGGCATTGGTGCGAGCAACGACCGAGCGTGACAGCCTGAACCTGCGCCTTGCCGAGGCCCAAGCCGCGCGCGACGCCCTGCCCGAGACCGCCGCCTTGCACGCCGCCGTCACCGATGCCGAGGCCGCCTATCACGCCGCACAAGCCCGGCATCAGACGTTGGCCGCCGATGCGCCCGACCTCGCCACCTGCCGCGCAACGCTGGACCGGGCGCAGGACGTCGTGCGCCGGGCTGATGCCGATCTCGTGCAACTGCGCATTGATCTGACCAAACTCGACACGCTGATCGACGCCGACGCGGGCAACGGAATCGACGAGGAACTTGCCGACACCGCGTTGCAGTTGACCGCAGCGCAAGCCAACGTCGAGGCGCAAACCCATGAAGTTGCTGTCTTAAAGACATTGATCACGGCGCTGGAAACCGCGCAATCGCAGGCCCGCGACCGCTATTTCGCCCCGGTGCTGGCCGAGCTGCGGCCGATGCTGCGCTTCTTGTGGCCCGACGCCGAATTGCAGTTTGACGGCGACAGCCTGCTGCCCAGTGCGCTGGTGCGCAACGGCCAGTCCGAGGATCTGGGCACGCTCTCGGGCGGCACCCGCGAGCAGATTGCCCTGCTGGTGCGGCTGGCCTTCGCGCGGCTTCTGGCCAAGGCGGGCCAGCACGCGCCGGTGATCCTCGACGATGCGCTGGTCTACACCGACGACGACCGCATCGAACAGATGTTCACCGCGCTTCACGCGCAATCGGCCGATTTGCAGGTTCTGGTGCTGAGTTGCCGGACGCGGGCGATGCGGGCGCTGGGGGGGGCAGACGTTGACCATCACGCCGGTGATCGGCGCGCGCTGACACGCGGGCGCTTGCGAAGGGGATTGACTCAGCAGTCGTCGCAGGTCCACATTTAATCAGGCGACTAATTAAATCCCGAGGGAGTCTACCATGGCACGACCCGCTGAACAGCGCCCGGAACGTGGCGAGGCCCAGGAGGCCTTTCTCGACGCTGCCGAGGTGGTGTTTGCCGAAAGCGGTTTCCACGGTGCCACGACCCGCGCCATTGCCGAGCGGGCACAGGCAAATGCGGCGCTGATCCACTATTATTTCGGCTCCAAGGAGGCGCTCTATGAGGCCGTCGTGGCGCGCCGTGCCGGGGCGATCAACGACGAGCGCCGCACCCGGATTGCCGCGCTTCATGCGCGGGGGGCGGTAACGTTGGAAACCATCCTCGAGGCCTTGTTGCGCCCCACCATCGCGCTTGGCCGGGACCCGTCGCGCGGCGGGGCGCATTATGCGCGGCTGTTGGGCCACGCGGCCTCGGGCACGGATGAACGCTCGCGCCGTTTGACGGGCGCGCATTACAACGCCATTGCCCGCGTGTTCATCGCCGAAATCGCCGCCATTGTACCGGGCCTGAGCCCCGAGGACACCGTGCGCGGCTACCTGAACGCGGTTGCCATCGGCATCTCGCTGATGGCCCCGACCGGCCGCAGCCAGGATCTTTCCGACGGCGCGCTACGCGACGATGATCTGGAGGAGATCATCGGCCAGGCCGTGCGCTTTCTTGCAGCGGGCATTCGCGCGCTTGCCAAACCGCCCGGTTGACACCGGACGTCTGCGCCAACGGGCATCAGAAACCAACGGCGCATCCAACCCCGTGGAGGAGACCACCCATGACCAAATCCCTACGCAGCCTTTTGGCCGGGACGGCGCTGGCAACCTGCCTTGCCCTGCCCGCCACCGCCCAGGAAACCATCGACATCACTGTCGTCAATGGCCACCCGCCGATCTTCTTGTGGGTCAAGCACCTGACGGAAACCTTTATTCCCTCCGTGAACGCGGCCCTTGAGGGGTCTGGCTATGCGATCAACTGGACCGAAGCCTACGGCGGCAGTCTGGCAGCGGTTGGCGGCGAATTGGACGCGATCGAGGACCAGTTGGCCGAAGTCGCCGCGATCCCGACCGTGTTCCTGCCCAACAAACTGCCCTTGCAGAACGTCACCTACAACACCCCGTTTGGCCCCTCGGACCCGCAGATGGTGATGGAGGTCATGGACAACCTGCACAACACCATCCCCGGCATGATCGAAAGCTGGCACGCCTATGACGCCGAATACCTGGGCGGCGGCTTTGCGCTGGACAATTATCTGCTGATGACCAATTTCCCGGTGAGTTCGATTGACGATCTGGCCGGCCGCCGGATTGGCGCGCCGGGGCCTGCGGTCAACTGGCTTGAGGGCACCGGGGCGGTGGGCGTCGCGGGGAACCTGACGACCTATTACAACGACATCCAGACCGGGGTGTTCGAGGGCGTCATCGTCTTCCCGACCGCCGCCGCCCCCGCCCGTCTGCAAGAGGTCGCCCCCTATGTCACCGTCACCGACTTTGGCGCGCAATATGCGGGCACGCTGGTTGCCAATGCCACATGGCTGGCCGAGCAGCCCGAAGTCGTGCAGAACGCCCTGCGGACGGGGGCCGCGGCCTATACCGTGGCCTATCTGGCCGAGCAAACCGCGCGGGTAACCGCGGCGATGGCGGCGATTGCGCCCGATCCGGCCAATCTGCACGTTCTGGCGCCAGACGAGCGCGCCCGCTGGGCCGCAGCCCTGCCCGATATCGCCGGCACCTGGGCGGCGAGCGCTGACGGCATGGGTCTGCCGGGAACCGAGGTGCTGAACGCCTATGTCGCCGCCGTGACCGAGGCCGGGGCCAGCCTTGGCCGCGACTGGTCGATCCGCTGATCTGAGCCGTCTGGGGGCGTGACGATCCGCGCCCCCAGCCATCCGGAGGACCTGATGTCCGCGATCCAAGACCTGCCCACCGGCCTGAAACCCTTTGACCTTCTGGCGCGGTTTTTGACCCGCATCACGGCGCTGTTGTCGGTGGTCGGCACGCTGCTGATCCTTGGGATCATGGTGTTGATCTCGGTGGATGTCACGGGTCGGTTCTTTTTTGGCACGCCGATTGCCGGTGTCCCGGAAATGGTCGCCATGTCGATCCTTGCCATTGTCTTCCTGCAAATCTCCAACACCTTGGCCGAGGGGAAACTGACCCGCTCGGACGCGCTGATCGGCGCTATTCATCGCAACAACCCGCGACTGGCCGAGGGGTTCGATGCGCTTTTGCATCTGGCGGGCGCGACGCTGCTGGCGATCCTCGTTTCAGCCTTTTACCCGCAATTCCTGCGCAGTTATGGCCGCAGCGAAATGATCGGCACCGTCGGCCAGTTCCTCGCCCCCATCTGGCCGGTGCATGGCATCGTCTTGCTGGGCGCGGGGTTGATGTTTCTGGTGTTCGTCACCCGCGCTCTGGCCCTGGCGATCCGCGCGATCCGGGGTGCGCCATGACCGGGGTCGAGATCGGCCTGTGGTCGCTGGTCGGCATTCTGGGCCTGATCTGGCTGGGCATGCATGTCGCCATTGCGCTGGCGCTGGTCAGTTTCGTCGGCGTCTGGGCGCTGCGCGACAACCCGACCTATGCCGCCCGCCTGTTGTCCCTGGCCACGCGCGAAAGCATTTCCAGCTATCTGTTCGGCGTCGTGCCGCTGTTCGTGCTGATGGGCCTCGTGGTCAGCCGCGCCGATATCGGCCGCGACACGTTTGACGTGGCGAACCGCGCGCTGGGGCGGCTCAAGGGCGGCTTGGGCATGGCCACCGTTGGCGCGAATGCGGTTTTCGCGGCGATCACCGGGATTTCCATCGCCTCGGCGGCGGTGTTCGCCAAGGTCGCGGTGCCGGAAATGATGCGCATCGGCCATACCGCACGCTTTGCCACGGGCGTTGTCGCCGGGTCGTCGGTGCTGGGCATGTTGATCCCGCCCAGCCTGCTGTTGATCCTCTATGGCATCCTGGCCGAGCAATCGGTCGGGCATTTGTTCGTCGCCGGTATCGGTCCCGGCGTCGTGCTGGCGTTGGCGTTTTGCGTCGGCATTGCGGTGATGATGCGCATCGCACCGGGCTTCACCGGCACGCCAAAACCCGCTGCGCCGATGGCCTATGAAGGATCTCTGGCCCGCGACACGGCCAGCAAACTGGCCCCAATCGCCGCCCTCATCGCACTGGTTCTGGGCGGCATCTATGGCGGCATCTTCACCCCCACCGAGGCCGGGGCCATTGGTGCCCTCGGCGCCATCATCATCGCCACGCTCAAACGCCGCATCACGCCGCGCATCCTGTGGCAGGTGACGCTGGAAACCGGGCATATCACCGCCGCGATCTGCTTTCTGATCATCGCCGCGACGATGTATTCGCGCTTCCTCGCGCTGTCCGGCCTGCCCGCCTTCGTCACCGAATGGGCGATTGCCCAAGAGCTTGGCGTCACCGGGTTCGTACTGCTCTATTGCCTGATCTTGGTGCTGCTGGGCACGATCCTGGACAGCTCGTCGATCATGCTGATCACCCTGCCCCTCGTGCTGCCCATCGCCACCGCCCTGCACATCGACTTGATCTGGTTCGGCATCGTCACGGTGCTGGCCGTCGAGATCGGCTTGCTGACGCCGCCGCTTGGCCTGTCGGTCTATGTGATCAAAGGCGCGCTCGATGATCCCGGCATCCCCTTGGGCGATGTGTTCAAAGGCGCGCTGCCCTTTGCGGCGATCATGGCCCTCGTGCTGATGCTGATCATCGCCTTTCCACCCATTGCCACCGCCCTGCTATAAGGAACCCTGCCCATGAGATTGATCGACCTCTCCGTCGCGCTGGAAACCGGCATTGCCTCGGACCCTCCGGGGATGGAGCCGCAGATTGCCTATATGAACCACCGCCAGACGCCGGCGCAGATGACCAGCTTTTTCCCCGGCATGACCGCCGATGAATTGCCGGGTGGCGAGGGCTGGGCGGTGGAAACCGTGACCCTGTCGACGCATAACGGCACCCATCTGGACGCGCCCTATCACCATCATTCGACGATGGACCGCGGCTTGGTGCCCGGTGGTCGCCCGGCCTTGACCATTGATCAGGTGCCGCTGGAATGGTGCTTTCAGCCCGGCGTGAAGCTGGATTTCCGCCATTTCGCCGACGGTTATCTGGTGACGCCCGAGGATGTCGAGGCGGAACTGGCGCGCATCGGCCATACCCTCAGCCCCTTGGAAATCGTGGTGATCAACACCTCGGCGGGGGCGGCATACGGCCAGCCCGATTATCTCGACAAGGGCTGTGGCATGGGCAAAGCCGCGACGCTGTATCTGCTGGAACGCGGGGTGCGGGTGACCGGCACGGACGGCTGGTCCTGGGACGCGCCGTTTTCCTTCACCCGCGACCGCTATATCCGCGACAAAGACGCCTCGATCATCTGGGAGGGCCACCGCGCCAGCATGGAGATCGGCTATTCGCACATGGAAAAACTGGCCAACCTTGATCAACTGCCCGCCACCGGGTTCCGCATCTCGTGTTTTCCGTTCAAGATCAAGGGGGCCTCGGCGGGCTATATCCGGGCCGTGGCCATTCTGGACGATTGATGGACAAAGCCCTCGTTCAACCCGTTCGCACCGGGCAGAAGGCCACGGAGGAGGGCCCTCACCCCGGCCGCCCCACCGCCGCTGGCGCTGCTTGTCGCGGGGCGGACGGCGCGCAACAGCACACAATTTCGGGCCAAAGGGCGGATGTCCGCGATCACCAGAGCGCCGCGCCACCCCAGACAGACCAGCACACAGATTGACAGGAGCCGCCCATGCCCAACCCCCTTGATGGCTTCAGCGTCACCAAAGACGATCTGTGGTATGTCGGTGCGGATTTGCAGCGCCCCGAGTGCATCCTCGCGGAACCCGACGGCAGCCTGTGGGCGGCGGATGCACGCGGCGGCGTGGTGCATATCCGGCCGGACGGCACACAAGCGCTGATCGCCCAGGCCCTCGACACGCGGTTCGGCGCAACCAAGGACGCGGCCGACCGCTTCACCCAAGGCACGCTGCCGAACGGTCTGGCCTTTGATGTGGATGGCTCGCTGCTGATCTCGAATTTCGGCACCGACCGGCTGGAACGCATGACCCGCGACGGGCGCACCACCGTGGTGCTGGACACCATCGACGGCACGCCAATCGGCAAGGTGAATTTCGTGCTGCGCGACAGCAAGGGTCGCATCTGGCTGACCATCTCAACCCGGATCGTCAACTGGATGGCGGCCATCAGCCCTGCGTATCACGATGGCTACGTCGCGGTGCTGGATGACAACGGCGCGCGGATTGTGGCCGATGGCTTCCGCTTCACCAATGAAATCCGCTTCGATGCTGCCGAGGACTGGCTCTATGTCGTAGAGACCACCGGGCGCTGCATCACAAGGCTGCGGATCGGCGACGAGGCGCAGGTTTTGGCGCGCGAGGGGTTTGGCCCGGCGGATACCGGCGGCTTCATCGACGGGATCGCCTTTGACGCCTACGGCAACCTGTGGGGCACGCAGGTGATGTCAGACCGGATTTTCGCCATCACGCCCGAGGGGGAGTTCCGGGTGATCCTCGACGACGACAACCCCGCCCCCTCGGCGGCACTGTATGAGGCGTTCGCCCGCGATGCCGTGACGCCCAATCACATGCTGGCCTGTGGCGGCACCATCGCGCCGTGGTTTGCGTCGGTGACCTTTGGCGGGCCGGATTTGCGCACGGTTTACATTGGCTCTTTGCGCGGCAACCGCATTCCCGCCTTCAAAAGCCCGGTCGCGGGTCTGCCCATGGTGCATTGGCGATAGCGGCGCTCAACCGCGCCCGGTCAGCCAGTTCCCGACCTGCGCCAGACGCGACCGCCCCCCGCCCCTGGCCTCGTGGCGATCGGCCGCGCCATAAAGCCCGTACATGCCCCGCACCCCCAGCCAGCGCAGCGGTTCGGGCTCCCACGGGCGCACCCGGTGGTTGACCCAGGGCAAACCGGTCAACCCGGTCTCGCGGCGCAGCGCCAGATCCGCCAGCGTGCGCCCCGCCAGATTTGCGGTGGAGACGCCGACCCCCACATAGCCCCCGGCCCAGCCGATCCCCGTTTTGGCATCGAGGCCCACGGTCGCGCACCAATCGCGCGGCACCGCCAGCACGCCGCACCACGCATGATCAATCCGGGCGTGCCGGGCCGCCGGGAAATGCCGGTGCAGGATCGCGATCAGACGGCGCACGGTTTCCGGGTCCGGACGTCCGTTATCGTCAAGCCGTGAGCCGAACTGATACGGAACGCCGCGCGCACCCACCGTGATGCGCCCGTCGCGCGTGCGTTGGCAATAGCAATAGGTGTGATCAAAATCGCCCAGGATTTCATGCCCGTTCCAGCCGATCTGCGCCCAGATTTGCGGTGGCAAAGGCTCGGTCGCGATCTGTGCCGAGTTCAGCGGCAGCCATGTGCGGCGATGCCCCGGCAGCGTTGCGGTAAACCCTTCGGTGCAGCGCAGGATGATCGGCGCGCGCACATGGCCCGACGGGGTTGCCACCTGCCCCGGCGCAATGGCGGTGACCTCGGTATCCTCATGGATGACAACCCCCAGGCGCTCAACCACCGCCGCCAAGCCGCGCACCAGTTTCGCGGGCTGGATGCGCGCCACACCGGACACGACCATCCCGCATAACGTGCCGGGAATCTGGATCCGCGCGCGGGCGTCCTCGGCGTCGATGGCGTGGATCCGCTCGCCCTCCCCCCAACTTGCGCGATGCGCGACCTCGGCCAACAGGCGCTCGGCTTGTGCGGGGTTGGTGGCGACCATCAATTCGTCGCAGCGGCGAATATCGGCGTCGATGCCCTCGGTTTCGGCAACATGGATCACTTCATCGACGGTGCCCATCATGGCGCGCACCATGCGGCGCACCGCGTCAGCGCCAGCGGTTCGGGCATAGCGCTCGTGGTTCCAGGCAAAGCCGCCCGACAGCCAGCCACCATTGCGGCCCGAGGCCCCGAACCCGGCAAACTCCTTTTCCAGCACCACCACCGACAAGGACGGGTCCGCCTGTTTGAGATAATAGGCCGCCCATAGCCCGGTATAGCCCGCGCCGATGATCACCACATCGGCGGCCCTGTCGCCCGGCAGTGGCGCGCGCCGCGTTGTGGGCAGGCCGATATCGGCATACCAGAACGAGACCTCCCCAAGGCGGGGTCCGGCCTTCATGACAGGCCCAATGATGCAAGGATTTCAACGCGGTGCTGGTCGCGCAAGGGCGCTGGACCAGGCTCTGTGACCTGCCCGTCAAACCGCGGCGCGGCGCGCGGTTGCAGCATGGCGTCGCGGGTCGCCCAGGTCTGGCGCGCCACCAGATGCGGGTCGGCGGCGGCCTCGGTGGGCGACAGGACCGGGGCGACACAAGCATCGGACCCGGCAAAAACAGCGGTCCAGTGATCCCGGGGGCGCGCCGCGAAAATCGCCGTCAGGCGCGCCGTGGCCTTGGGCCAGGCGGCCGGATCATTCTGGCGGGCAAACTCGGGATCATCGCCCAGCGCGAGGATCTGCAAGAACGCCGCGTAGAATTTCGGCTCCAGGCATTGCACCGAGATATGGCCACCATCCGCGCAAAGATAAGTACGCGACCAATGCGGCCCGTCCAGAATCGAGGCACCGCGCGGGGTCTGAAACAGCCCGCCCGCCTGAAGCGCCATCAACAGCGCCATCATATGCGCCGAACCGTCGACAATCGCCGCGTCCACCACAGCGCCCGTACCCGTGCGCCCGACATTGATCAGACCCGCCAGGAGTCCCGCCACCAGATAGAGCGCGCCGCCGCCGATATCGCCCACCAGCGTTGGCGGCGTGATTGGTGGTTGACCGGGCGGTGAGGCATACCAAAGCGCACCCGAGAGCGCCACATAGTTCAGATCATGCCCGGCCTCTTGCGCGCGCGGGCCCTCCTGCCCCCAACCGGTCATGCGACCGTAGACCAGACGCGGGTTCAGGGCTTGGCAGTCCTTTGGGCCCAGCGCCAGCCGCTCCATCACGCCGGGGCGGAACCCCTCGATCAACGCGTCGGCGCTGCGGATCAGGGCTTCGAGAACGGGCCGGTCCTCGGCGGATTTCAGATCCAGCACGATGGTTTTCTTGCCGCGATCCAGCAGATTGCGCTTGGGCAGACCGGGCAAGGGCGGCCCGCTGCGGCGCTGCACGCAGATCACCTCGGCCCCCAGATCGGCCAGCATCATCGCCGCAAACGGCCCCGGCCCCAGCCCTTCGATCTCCACGACCCGAACGCCCGTGAGCATTGCCTTCGTCATACGCCGTCCCTCCATTGCCCGCGTTCGATCAGCACCTGTTTGAGCACCGTCGGGCGGTCTGTCATCAGCGCGTTCACACCCATATCCAGCAAATGCGTCATCTGCGCCGGGTCGTCCACGGTCCAGACCTGAACCTGAATGCCATGACGCTGCGCAAGCCGTATGAACCGCGGCGTCACCACCGCCAGGCCATGAAACCGCGGCGGCACCTGCACCATGGGGTATTCGCCCAACCGGAGCGGCAGACCCCAGGCCCTGAGCCACATGGCGAACACCTCCAGCCGGGCGGGCGACCAGCACAGCGCGGCGCCCAGTTCCGCGCGCAATCGGCGCGTCCGGTTTGGTGCAAAGCTGCCTGCCCCCACGCGGTGCAAAACATCCATCCGCCGCAAAAGCTGCGCCAGCGGAGCAACGACCTGATCGGATTTGGCCTCTATGTTGACATGCAGGCCGGGAAATTCCTCCAGCAGATCCGCCAGCCGCGTGACCCCGGCCCCCTTTGGCGTGCGCAGCGGTCTGATCTGTGGCCACGTCAGCGCGGCAATGGCGCGCGGGTCGCCCATCATGCGCTGCAACGTCGGATCGTGGTGAATGACGATTTCGCCGTCCGCCGTCAGGTGAACATCGGTCTCCACATGCCGATACCCCAACGCCACCGCATGCGCGAAAGCGGGCAGCGTGTTCTCTTCGTTTTCCAAAGAACCGCCGCGATGGGCAACCGCGATCGGGCTGGGGTGATCAAGATGGGGATGCATGATGCAATGTTGCCCAGAATTGTTCGGCTGTCGAGCCGATTAAGCCTGCACCGGGCGGCGCAGGATTCGCCACAGCAGCAGCAACACCAGAAAATAGGCAAAGGCCCCGTAAGACAGGGTTTCGCGGGCCGTGGCGGCACGGTCGGCCCATTCCAACCCGGCACCGGCCAGCGCATGAATCATCCCCCAGCCACCCGCCACCCAAAGGAGCGCCAGCAGCAAGACCTGTTCCAGCCGCGTGCTACGCGCGGCGATATCGGCGGCCACCAGCGCCAGCCCGATGCCCGTCACCACCATGTCATAATCATACAGATACGGGCTCACGAGCGCCGAGGTGAAACACGCCATCGCCAGGGTCTGCGCGGTCCGGACGCCGCGCCGGACCGCCAGCACAATCGCCAGACAAGCGGCGACGCCAACCCCGGTTTGAACCCACAGCGCCACCGCGGGCGACGCCCCCAAGGAATGCAGCGCAGCATAGATCGAGGTCATGCGGAACAAGGGGTAGAACTCGGTGCGCAGGGCCTCACCCGCCTGACGCGCGCCGCCCACAAACGCCCCCCAGATGTCCGCCCCCAGAACCCCTGTTGCCAGCGCGGACGAGGCCAGCACAATCGCCATCGCAAGCGCCAGCACCCGCCAACGCGCCGCAGCCAGCGCCTGCACGCCCAAGCCAATCCCCAGGTGCGGCTTGATCACCAGCAGCCCCAGGGGCCAACCCGCGACCGTTCGACCACGCAGGCTGGCAAGGCAAAACCAGCCCATCAACGCCCCGGTCAGAAAGGCGTTCTGGCCAATTGTCACGGTCACATAAATCGGCGGGACCAGCGCCAGCAGAACCCAAAACAAGCGCTCGCCCGCAAGACGCGCCAGCACAAACAGATAGGCCGCCAAACTCAAGCCGGTGAACAGGCCATAGGCCACGCCGCGCGGCAGCATCGGCAGGGTCAGCGCGATCAGGTCGAATTGCGGCGGATAAGTCCAGGGCATGAAGCCATCATGGCCAACCAGCGCGTGTTGAATTTCCGCCATCACCGCCGCGCTATACGCCTGCGCAACGCGGCCTTCGTGGAACAATTGCCCGACGATATAGAACGCGTCGAAATCGACCAGCACCCCCCGCGCGCCAACCTGCGGCAACAAAAGGGAATATTGCAGGATTCCGGCAAAAAAGACGATAACCAGCAAACCGGTCGCAACCCTCAGCCATCGCGCAAAGGGTCTGGGGGGGTCTTGCATAGAGGCTCCGGTCTCGGGCGGGTCAGGACGCGCGAACCGCACTGCCCGTTTTTCGCGACGACCCTAGCCCGCGCCGTGCCGATCTGGCAAGCGGTGCGTGGTGGCAGGGATCCGGCCCAGCGCTAAAGTGCGTCAGAACCCAACCGACGCCCGCCACAGCAAACTGCCGCGGCGCGCAAATTCGGATTGCCCCAACGCCCCCTGCGAGACCCGCGCAGGCTCTGTCATGGCTTGGGTCAGAATGGCCTTGCTGCGCCACGCGGCCAACAAGGCGGGGCGCGCCGATTTCGGCACCCGGCGCAACCCGGGTTGCGCGGCGTTCAGCCGGTCCAGCCCCTGTTTGGCCAGTGCCGCAATGGCCTCGGGTCGGCCGTCGGGCAAGGGCAGACGGCCCGCCTGTTCCAGCGCCGGGATGGCCATCAGGTAATTCGCCAGGCCCTGCGCCGTGCCCAGCGATATCACGTCAGGATGCGACGCCGGGCCGTCCAAGGCCTGCACGGCAAGCGCCAGCAGCGCCCCGGCACCATCCTCCAGATAGCGCCACAATCCGGCGGCATCCGCAAAGGGCGCTTTGGTGCCGATTTCAACCTCGCGTGCGTCGATCACCCGCAACAGCACATCAATGTCCAGCCGTTTCTCGGCGACCAGATCCATCAGCGGCGGCGCAATTTCATGGACCGGCGGGGCCTCGCCGCGCAGCACATCGCGCCAGAATTGCAACCGCATCTGCGCCAGCATCGCCTCTTTCGTGACCCAAGGCGCGCGCGCCACCTCGAGATTGAAGGCATAAAGCGCGAACAGCCCGCCACGGCGTTCCGGCGGCGCGGCCATCACCGCCAGAAAACGGTCAGGATCGCCCCGTTCAACATGGGCAGCACAGGCAGCAAGGGCGTTCGAATCTGTCATGCAGGCGACATAGCCCGCCACGGCGCGCCGGACCAGAGCGCGCTTGGGGCATGGCCGCAAATTCTGCGATCCGACTTCGCGTTCCGGGTGGTCAAAGGTCGCGGGTCCGCTTGCGCAGCGTTGTCGGCATCCCCACACGTCCGCACAGCAAAATCCAGACCCGCACCCGCACCCCCTCGCCAGCGATCAGGCCAAGGGCCAAACACGCCCGCACAAGGCCCGCGCAAAAGCGACCCGGCCCACCTCGCAGCGCTGCCAGATCGCGCCGCGCCAATCCGGAATTTCCATCGGTTCAAACCGGTTTCGCAACGATCAACCGATAGCCATAGGTGACGCCGTGGGTCCGCCACAGGGCAATTTCGGCGCGAAGCTTTGCAACAAGCTTTGGGTCTTGGTCGAAACTGTCCAATTCGCTTTCCAGCGGGCCGTAATACGAGGCCCAACCGGCCGGGCCAACCCAGCGCGCGCCAAGTACCTGATAGCCGGCCGCATTGACATCGGCCTCGAGCGCCGCGGCAGAACCAAGCTCTACACCTTCACCGGCCCAGAAATCTCGCACGGCATCGGGCACATGCTCTTGGCGCGCCCGAAGGTCTGAAAACGCGACGGCTCCATGTGGCGTCAAATGCTGACGCCACGCCGACAACGCTTTGATAACCCCGGCACAATAGATCGAGCCCGCGGCCCAGATCAGATCGAACGGGCCACCCGGTGGGTTTGTCATATCGGCAACATGTGCCTCGACCTTGGGAAATCGGCTTTTGACACGCGCAATCATGGTCTGCTCAAGGTCGACCGCGACGACCTATTCATGCGAGAACAGGGACGTGAGTATCCCAAGATCGGCCCCGGTGCCGCACCCGGCATCCAGGACCCGTGCGCCACGTTCGACATCGGCGATCCCCAAGGCCCATCGCAGGCTCTCGGTGCTCCCTGGACCCAGCCGATCCAAGCCTGAAAACAAAGTGGCCAATGTCGACAAAATAAATCCCCTTGACCGGTAGCATTCAGCCTAAGCGGGAAATTGCCAATCGTCCAGTGCGGCGTATTGTCGTGCTTATCCTGCCGGTTCCAGACCATCACGGATCAGTTTCCATTGGATCGCATCCAGCAAGGCGCTGAACGATGCGTCAACGAGATTCGCACTGACTCCCACCGTTGACCAACGCCGGCCCTGCCCGTCCTCGCTGTCGATGATCACCCGCGTCACCGCTTCGGTTCCGCCTTGCGTGATGCGCACCTTGAAATCCACCAACCGCATGTCGTCGATGCTGGCCTGATAGGGGCCAAGGTCCTTCGCCAAGGCTTTGGCCAGCGCGTTTACCGGGCCGCGGTCGGTGCCCGAGCCGTCCATGCTTTCGGACACCGTCAACACCTTGGTGCCGCCGATTTTCACCACCACCACCGCTTCCGAGATGCTGACCATCTGATCATAGCGATTCTTGCGCCGCTCGACGGTGACCCGGTAGCGTTTGACCTCGAAGAACTCGGGCATCTGGCCCAATTCGCGCCGCGCCAGCAACTCGAACGAGGCCTGCGCGCCGTCATAGGCATAGCCCTGATCCTCGCGCTCTTTGACCACATCCAGAATGCGCGCCAACCGGGGATCACCCGCCGCAACCTCCAGCCCCGCCGCGGCCAGACGTGCGCGCAAATTCGATTGCCCGGCCTGGTTCGACATCGGGATGACCCGCGCATTGCCCACCAGCGCCGGGTCGATATGCTCATAGGTGCTGGGATCTTTCAGGATCGCGCTGGCATGAAGCCCCGCCTTGTGGGCAAAGGCACTGGCGCCCACATATGGCGCCGCGCGGGTCGGAACCCGGTTCAAGATATCGTCCAATTGACGCGACAGACGCAGCAATCCGGTCAGGGCCTGCGGGCTGACGCCGATTTCATAGCGGCGCGCGTAAGGGTCCTTGAGCAGCAAGGTCGGGATCAATGTCGTCAGACTGGCATTGCCGCAGCGCTCGCCCAACCCGTTCAACGTCCCTTGAATCTGACGCGCGCCGGCATCCACGGCGGCCAGGGAACAGGCCACCGCGTTTCCGGTGTCGTCATGGCAATGGATGCCCAAATGATCACCGGGAATGCCCGACGCGATCACCTGCGCAACGATCTGCCCGACAACGCTGGGCAGGGTGCCGCCGTTGGTGTCGCACAAGACGATCCAGCGCGCCCCGGCGTTCAGCGCGGCGTTCAGACAGGCCAGCGCATATCCGGGGTTCGCGCGGAACCCGTCAAAGAAATGCTCGGCGTCAAACAGCGCCTCGCGGCCTTGGGCGACCATATGGGCAACCGAGTTGGCGATGTTTTCGAGGTTCTCGGCTTCGGTGATCCCCAGCGCGGTTGCGACGTGGAAATCATGGGTCTTGCCGACCAGACAAACAGCCGGGGTTTTCGCGTTCATCACCCCTGCCAACACCTCGTCATTCGAGGCGGAGCGACCCGCTCGTTTGGTCATGCCGAAGGCGGTCAGGGTCGCGCGGGTTTGGGGGCGTTGCTCGAAAAACTCAGAGTCGGTGGGGTTCGCGCCGGGCCAGCCGCCCTCGATATAATCGACGCCCAGATCATCGAGAGCCTTGGCGATGATGATCTTTTCTTTGGTCGAAAATTGCACGCCTTGCGTCTGCTGTCCGTCGCGCAGCGTGGTGTCGTACAGATAGAGGCGTTCGCGCTGTCCCACGGGTGGGACAGTTGACACATCGTGTGTTTTCAAGGACATGGCGTGCAGCCTTCACTTTTTCTTAACGGTTTCGCCCGTTCATCTTGCCAAAAATACTCCACGGGGGTCTGGGGGTGTGAAACCCCCAGTTCCAACGCCGAAACCCGCGCGGCGCTCATCGAAGTGCCTCCAGTTTGGCCGCGTCGAACCCGGCACCGGGGACCAATTCGACACCGGCTTTGGACATGCGCACTTCAACCCCGGCGGCGATCAGGGCGGTTTTCAGCGCGTCGACCGGCGCGAAATCCTTGGACGCCATCGCGTCGGCACGGACCGAGGCCAGCTTTTCCGCCCAATGTGACAGGTCAACGCCCAAGGCCCAATCGCCCAGCGCCTCCGTGAGCAGCCCCAACACCGCCGCCGAGGCCCGCAGCCCGGCGGCATCCCCGGCCTTGGCCAGATCATGCAGCGCGGCCATCGCGCCAGCGGTGTTCAGATCATCCGCCAAGGCGTCGATCACCGGCTGCGCCACGGTGCCGCCCTCGACCCCGTCAACCAGCGCGCGCCATTTGCGCAGCGTCGCCTCGGCCTCGCGCGCCTTCTCCGCCGTCCAGTCCATCGGTTTTCGGTAATGCGTCGACAGCATCACAAAGCGGATCACCTCGCCGGGATAGCCCTGGTCCAGCAGCTCGCGCACGGTAAAAAAGTTGCCCAAGGATTTGGACATTTTCTTGCCCTCGACCAGCAGCATCTCGTTGTGCATCCAGACCTTGGCGAAGCCTTCGCCGGGGTGGGCGCAGCACGATTGCGCGATCTCGTTTTCGTGGTGCGGAAATTGCAGGTCCAGCCCGCCGCCGTGAATGTCAAAGGACGGGCCCAGCAGCTCGAACGACATCGCCGAGCATTCGATATGCCAGCCCGGACGGCCCCGGCCCCAGGGCGAGTCCCAGCCCGGCAGGTCGGCATCCGAGGGTTTCCAGAGCACGAAATCCATCGGGTCCTCTTTGAAGGGCGCGACCTCGACCCGCGCGCCGGCGATCATGTCATCGACCGAGCGGCCACTGAGCGCGCCGTAATCCTTGTAAGACCGCACGCGGAACAGGACGTGGCCGTCCTTGGCATAGGCGTGGCCCTTGGCGATCAAGGTTTCGATCATGGCGATCATCGCGCCGACGTATTCGGTCGCGCGCGGCTCATGGGTCGGGCGCAGCGCGCCCAGCGCGTCCATATCGGCGTGATACCAGCCGATGGTTTCCTCGGTGCGCTGGTGGATCAGATCCTCCAGCGACCCCTTGGCCCCGGTCTGCTGGCGTTGCAGGGCGGTGGCGTTGATCTTGTCATCGACATCGGTGAAATTGCGCACATAGGTGACGTGGTCGGGGCCGTAAACATGGCGCAGCAGGCGAAACAGCGTGTCGAACACCACCACCGGGCGCGCATTGCCGACATGGGCGCGGTCATAGACCGTGGGGCCGCAGACATAGAGCCGCACGTCTTGATCATCAATCGGCGTGAAATCGTCTTTGCTGCGCGTGCGCGTGTTGTACAGCCGGATCCTGGTCATCGTCGTCCTCTTTTCACCTTTGGTTTGCACAGGTCAAAACCCCCCTCACGCGGGGTGGCGGCTTATCTCTCCGACGTGGGAAAAAGACAGCGCCCCGCGCGACCCTTGGGGGTCACTCGGTCGTGCAGCAACAAAGGATGATGTGCAGCGTCGTCATGGCATCGCGGGTAGCACAGCGCCCAAAGTCGCGCAAGCGCAACGGAGGGCTTAGACCCGGCGGGCGCGCAGTCGTTGAGTGTGGACCTCGCGCCAGGTCATCACCAGCCCGCCGGCGACGATGATCGAGGCGCCGGTGAGGCTGATCCAGTCGGGCCAGACGTCGAAGAACACCAGGTCATAGAGCGCGGCCCAGACCAGCGTCAGATAGAAGAACGGCGCGACAAAGCTGGCATCGGCGATGCGATTGGCCCGCAGGTTGAGGATCTGCACCAAGACCATCATCACGCCGATGCCGATCAGCGCCAGCCAATGGCCGCTGCTTTGCGGCCAGACCAGAACGCTGAGGGCGACGCCCGAGGACAGGACCGCGCCCATCGCGTTGTTGATCAGCATGGTGCGGTTGGTCGGTTCGCTGACCGCAAGGCGTTTGATGGCGATGCCTTCCAGCCCCATCGCCGCCGCCGCCCCCAGCGCCAGCAGGGCGGCCGGTTGGATCACGCCGTCGCCCGAGCGCAGCAAGACAAACACGCCGGTCATCGCCAGACCCGCCGCCAGCCAGCGCCAGCGGCCGGGCCTCTCGCCCAGCAGGGGAATGGCAAACAGCATGGTGGCCACCGGGGCGGTGAAGGCCAGCGCGTTGGCGTCAGCCAGCGGCATTTGCGCGGCGGCGGCAAACATCATGCCGCCCGCCGACCAGCCCAGCAGCGTGCGGGTGGCGTGCAGCAGATAGTTGGGGCGGGCGCTGTGCGCGGGCCATGCGGCGCGGCCCGAGGCCTTGATCGCCCCGAGCATCACGATCACCGCCGCAAAGCCAAAGACAAACCGCCCCTGGGCGACCATCAGCGGGTGCAGGGATTGCCCCATCGCGCCGCTGCCCAGCGCTTTGGCCAGCAGCGTGGTGCCCGCCATCAGCAGGGTTGCGCAGACCATCATCAGGGCGGCAGTCAGGGCAACAGAGCGCATCGGGGGCCATTATTCCGAGGGATGCGACAGGCTAGGCCGTCAACACGCAAAAGACCAGCGCCGGACGGTGGCGCTGGTCGTGGTTAAGGGTGCGTTTTTTCCGGCAGGCGGTTACTCGGCGTCTTTGCCCCGGATCAGCGATTGCGCGACATAGACAAGGATCGCAAAGCCGACCGCCCCCATCGCGCCGATGCCGAGGATCGCCAACCAGTCGATCGGCCCGCCCATATCGGCCAGGGTCGAATTGGTGAAGGTCAGCACGAACCAGACCGCGGCAATCGCGCCCACCGGCATACTGAGTTGCGCCAACAGGAATTTGCGCATCGACATTTCGCGGTCGCGGATCAGCACATAAAGATACAGCACAGTGATCACCACGGCGACCACGACCATAGCCCAGAACACGCCGGTGCCGAACATCTCCTCGAACACCGCGATCAGGGTTGAAAACGTGAGTTCTTCCATCGGTGCCTCCTCAGGCCAAGCCACGCAGCATGGCGTTATAGGTGGGTTTCAGGGCGACCTCTTTCATCAGCCAGCTGATCCACAGCTCTTCGAGCGGGGCGATCACACCGGGGAAGGAGGGCACGAGGTTGTTGTTATAGTCGAATTCGATCAGCATCGCGCGGCCGATTTTGGTGATCATCGGGCAACTGGTATAGCCCGAGTAGGTTGCCGTGCCTTCCCGACCCATGATTTCCGAGACCAGATGGTCCTCGACGACGGGTTGATGGAATTTGGCGCTGGCGGCGGTCTTGCCCTTGGGCACGCCGTTGATATCGCCGATGCCGAACACGTTCGGATACCGCAGGTGGCGCAGGGTCTCCATATCGACCTCGATCCAGCCCTCGCCGACCCAGCGATCCGCCCAGCTCAGGCCCGAGTCGCGCACCACTTGCGGGGCGCGCTGCGGCGGGATGACGTTGATGAAATCATACGCGGTTTCGACATCCCCGGCAGGCGTGGCGTAGGTCGCGACCTTGCGCGATCCGTCAATCGCCTTGAGCACATGGTCATAACGCGTGGTGATACCGCGCTCATCGAACAGTTGGCGCACCTTGTGATGCACGATCGGCACGCCGAACAGCGATTGCGCATGCGCATTATAGATCACCTCGACCTGGTCGCGCATGCCGCGCCGCCGGGCGATATCATCGGCCAGGAAGGTGATTTTCAGCGGCGCACCGGCGCATTTCATCTCGGTCGCGGGACGCCCGAACAGGCCGGTGCCACCCTCATCGAGGAACCGATCCAGGGCGCGCCAGCTGAATTCGGCATAATCGGGGCCGGCATAATGCGCACTGACGCCGTTTTCGCCGACCATATCCAGCGAGAACCCCTCGATCGCGTCCCAGTCCAGCGTCAATCCGGTGGCGACGATGAGATAATCATAGGGCACGCGCCGCCCGGCGGCGGTGGTGACGACATTGGACTCGGGGTCGATCTCGGCGGCAAATTCCGGCACCCACTCGACACCATCGGGCAACCATTCGGCAGTCTGACTGACCGAATAGGTCGATGGCTTCAAACCCGCAGCGATCAGCGTGAAGCCCGGCTGATACCAATGCTGCTGGCGCCCGTCGATGATGGTGATCGTCGCCCCGTCCAGCCGGTTGGCCAAGCGGTTGGCAATGGCGGTGCCGCCTGCCCCCGCGCCGACAATCGCAATGCGCGCCGAGGTTTGCACGCGCTGCGCCTGCACCGCGCCCCCGCCCGCCACCAGCGCCGCACTGCCTGCGGCCAAGCCCAGAAATCCGCGTCGTGTCGCGTTGAACGTATCGTGTCCTGCCATGACAGCCCCTCCCTAAGTTCGGCACAACGCCGCGTTGTCGCGGCGCCCCAAGATCAACCCCAGAACACAAGCGATTCTGTGAATATGTTTACTATTAGCCGATTTACCCCCCCGCGACTTGATCTCAATCAATGTTGCATCTGCAATTAAATCTTAGTTTGGGTTGTATGTAACGATGACAAACCTGACCTAGGAGCATTTCTCATGCGTCTGACGACCAGAACCAACCTCGCACTGCGCACCTTGATGGTCTGTGCGGTAAATCCTGAGCGCATCGTTCGCAAAAGCGACGTTGCCACGGCGATCAATGCCTCGGAGAACCATTTGGCACAGGTGGTCAACCAACTGGGGCAGGAAGGGCTGATCACAACGCTGCGCGGCCGTCACGGCGGGTTTTCGCTGGCGCGGCCCGCCACTGAAATCAGCGTCGGCGGGTTGTTTCGCATCTTTGAAGCGAGCCTGCCGTTCATGGATTGCTTTACCGATCACAACACCTGCCCGCTGAAGGGGGTTTGCCGCATGTCGGGGCATATCAACCGCGCGGTCGAGGCGTTCTATACCTCGCTCGATCCGGTGATGCTGAGCGATCTGGTGGATTGCAACGACGCGCTGGATGCGATCCTGGCGCTGGATCCCAGCGCGCGGGCCGTCGAATCCGGGCTGTGCGCCAAGGTCACCGAAGACGCCTGAGAGGCGGCGTCTCACTGGGGATTCCGGCACGCGCCGCATGGGGTGAGGCCGCGCCACACAGGCACGCACACCGACAGATGAATGCAAGGGGGCGCAACAAGCCTCAGAACTGGATGCGCAAACGGTCCTGCATGATCTCGATGCGCGAGAACCGTTCGAGATAGCGCATCCCCAGCAAGGAGGCGTGCAACTCGCCTTCGTTGACCAATGCGCCGACGCGGTGCGAGGTGTGCTCGCCCAGCGTCACGGCGTCCAGAACCACTTGTGCCGTGCGGGTCACGCCATTGGCGGTGCGCGCCGTGCCCAGATAGAGCAGATCGCGCGCACCGAACCCCAATTTGGCGGCGTCGGCTTGCGTGAGCACGATATCGCTGGCCCCGGTATCCAGGATGAACTGCACCGGATGCGGGGCCCCCGAGGGTCCGGTGATCTCCAGCGTCAGATGATATTGCCCGTCCAGCGCCCGGCGCAGCACGATGCCCTCGCCATCCGAGCTTTGCACCGAGGCCGCCGAATAGCGCGCGCCCTCCCACAGCCCATAGCCTGCCGCGACGCCCGTGATCAGCAACGCCCACAAGATCAGGCTGCGCAGGCTTTCCGCGATCCGCCCGCGCATCGACACCAGCGCATAGGAAATCAACACCGTGCCCAGAATCCCCAGATACACAAGGCGGGTCAACTGATCGCTGGTCAGGGAATCGAGCATGGACATGGTCGCTGCGTAGCGCGGGTTGCGCCCCTTTCGTGCCGTGGGTGATGATAACTTAGGGCCAGACGCGCGCCAGACCAAGGGCCAAGCCGTCACAGAGCCGTCAGATGAGGCCCGCGCCCTGAATGCCGTTCAGCACGAATTGCACCGAAAGCGCCGCCAGCAACATGCCCAGCAGCCGTGTGATCACCATGGTTCCGGTCGGCCCCAAGGCGCGCTCGAAGGGGGTGGCGAACAAAAACAGGATGAAGGCAATCAGCAAAACCGCCAGCATCGCCAGATGCACCGCCAGAATGCCGCTCCAGTCCGAGGTTTCGCCGACCAGCAAGATCATCGTCGCCATCGCCCCCGGCCCGGCGATCAACGGCATGGCCAGCGGGAACACCGACGGATCAGGCACCGCGTCGGCATGGCCCGCGCGGCGTTTGGTGCGCCGGTCAAACAGCATATCGAGTGCCGTCAGAAACAACAGGATGCCGCCGGCGATCTGAAAGGCGGGCATGGTGATGCCGACCCCCGCCAGGATCGTCTCGCCGGCCAGTCCGAAAACGGTCAGCAAGACGGCCGCCACCACGCACCCCCGAATCGCCACCAGACGCCGGTGCGCGTTGCTGGTGCCCTGCGTCAGGGCAATGAACATGGGCGTCAGGCCAATCGGATCCACGACCACGAACAGCGTGACAAAAACCGAAATGAGAGCGGAGGTTTCAAACATGGTCAGGAGATTGCGGAAGTTGGCGCGCGAGTCAACCACGCGCGCCACGACGCGGCGCATTGGCTCGGCCGGTCCGGCGGGCGATCGGACCCTGGGACTGGCGTTCACGATCGACGGTGATCTGGATCGGTCGAGCGGCGGGATCTGCGTCGTTCAGCAGATCACGCCGCAGGGTCCAGACCTGATGCTGACGCCGGATGACGAGGCAGACGGCTCTCGCCAAGACGGCGAGGCAAGCCTGACACGGCTTGGCGCGGGTCGCATCGGTCAGAATGATATGACATTTGCGCCTTGCCGGCAATTTCAGGGTTCGGAATGTCAGTCATTTTAATGACTGACATTCCTGATATTCCCTATTTGCTTGCCTTCTCAAGGACTTCTATGGACTTCATCCACATGGCCTCGGCGCGATCCACAGCCTCCATCACCTCGGCGTATTTGCGGTTCCAGGTGTCCAACTCACCCCGGCGGCTGTCGTCATAGAGGGCCTGGTCGGCCAGTTTGCGCGACAGTTTCTCGCGCATCTCTTCCAGCTTCTCGACCCGCTGCTCGCATTTGCGAACCTCGGCGCGCAGCGCCATCAACTGCTCGCGCGTTGCTTTGACCTTTTCGGGCTGCTGCTTTTTCTCGCGGGCTTTCTCGGCCTTCTCGGGATTGTCCGACAACAGCAATTTGCGATAACTGTCGAGGTCGTCCAGATACGGCTCGACGCCGCCATCCTTGACCAACCACAACCGGTCAGCGACCAGCGACAACAGATGCATGTCGTGGCTGACCAGAACCACGGCGCCGGTGTAGGCGGTCAGCGCCTCGACCAGGGCCTCGCGGGATTCAATGTCGAGGTGGTTGGTCGGCTCGTCGAGGATCAGCAAATGCGGTGCCTCGATGGTCGCCAGCAACAGCGACAGACGCGCCTTTTGCCCACCCGACAAGCGCCCGACCACGGTTTCCGCCTGATCGGCCATCAGGCCGAACCCGGCCAGCCGGGCGCGCAAACGCGGCTCGCCCTCGGTCGGTTTCAGGCGGCGGATATGCTGCACCGGGGTCTCATCAAGATACAATTCATCAACCTGATGCTGGGCAAAATAGCCGACGCGCAGCTTGTTCGAGCGGGTCATCTCGCCGCCCATCGGCGGCAATTTGTCGGCCAACAGTTTGGACAGCGTCGATTTCCCCTCGCCGTTGCGACCCAGCAGGGCGATGCGGTCGTCCTGGTCGATGCGCAGGCTCAGACGCCGCAGAACCACCGTGTCACCATAGCCCACCGAAACCCCCTCCATGGCGATGATCGGCGGCGACAGTTCCTCGGGCGTCGGGAAGGTGAACACATGCTTGGCGGCCTCGGCCGGCGGCGTGATCGGCTGCATCTTTTCCAGCATCTTCACGCGGCTCTGCGCCTGACGCGCCTTCGAGGCCTTGGCCTTGAAGCGGTCCACAAAGGACTGCAAATGCGCGCGCCGCAGGTCCTGCTTTTTCGATTCCGCCACCAGAACCGCGCGCTGCTCGGCGCGGGTGCGGGCGAACGTGTCATAACCGCCCTGATACAGGGTCAGTTTCTTCTCATCGAGGTGCAGGATCGCCCCCACCGCCCGGTTCAACAGCCCGCGATCGTGACTGATGACGATGACGGTATGCGGATATTTCGCCAGATAGGCCTCAAGCCACAGCGCGCCCTCAAGGTCGAGGTAGTTGGTCGGCTCGTCGAGCAGCAACAGGTCGGGCTGCGCGAACAGCACCCCGGCCAGCGCGACACGCATCCGCCAGCCGCCCGAAAAATCCGAGCACGGCATGAGCATTTCGTCATGCGTAAAGCCCAGCCCCTTGAGGATCGCACTGGCGCGCGCCTCGGCGGACCAGGCGTCGATGTCGTTCAGCCGCGCCTGAATATCGGCAATGCGGTGGGCATCGGTGGCGGTCTGCGATTCGGCGAGCAGCGCGGCGCGCTCGGTATCGGCCTCAAGGACCGTATCCAGCAGGCTGGTCGAGGAGGATGGCACCTCCTGCGCGACACCGCCGATACGGGCGCGTGACGGCAGGCTGATGGTGCCGCCTTCGGACACCAATTCACCGCGGATCAGGCGGAACAGGGTGGTTTTCCCCGATCCGTTGCGCCCAACGAGGCCAACCTTGTGGCCAGACGGAATCCGGGCCGACGCCCCTGTGATCAGGGGGCGGCCATCGACGGAATAGGAGAGATCTGTAATACTGAGCATGGCCGCCGCATAGCAGAGGCTTTGCGCGTCCACCAGCACCTGTTGCATTCCCGGCGGGCCGCGTGTGCAAATTGCCGCCGCCCGTCGTTGACGCGAGTCCGTCGGCCGCGCGCACCGGCAAGACAGGCGGCGGGGCGTGTCCGCCAGACCCAATCGCGGCTTTTCAAGGCCCATCAGCCATGCTAGACGCCGCTTCGATTTTATCGGCGGGTCGGCATCGGGCCGGGTCCGCCCTACCGAGAGAGACGCAGATGACAATTCAACGCACCTTCAGCATCATCAAACCCGACGCAACCAAGCGCAATCTGACCGGCGCGATCAACGCCAAGATCGAGGCCGCCGGCCTGCGCATCATTGCCCAAAAGCGCATTCACATGACCCCGGCCCAGGCTGGCGTGTTCTATGCCGTCCACGCCGCGCGCCCTTTCTATGGCGAATTGTGCGAATTCATGGCCTCGGAACCGGTCGTCGTGCAGGTGCTTGAAGGTGAGAACGCCATCGCAACCTACCGCGGCGTCATGGGCGCCACCAACCCGGCCGAGGCCGCCGAAGGCACGATCCGCAAGGACTTCGCCCTCTCGGTTGGCGAAAACTCGGTCCACGGCTCGGACGCGCCGGAAACCGCCGCCGAAGAAATCGCGTATTTCTTCTCGGGCCTCGAACTGGTCGGCTGAGATCGCCCAAGCAACACCAAAAAAGGGCGGGGATTTCCCCGCCCTTTTTCCATGCGCCCGGTTTTCATCTTGCCACAAATACTCACCGGGGTTCCAAGGGGGTGCGTCGCACCCCTTTGGCCGGGTGCGGGTGGGGACCCGCGCGGCGTGGCGGGGCTCGATGCCCCGCCACGCCGCTCCCCCCCCTGAATTTAACGGCAGCGCCGATTGACCTCCCGGTTCAACAAGCCGGTTTCCACCAACAGGCACCGATCCCGCGCCTCGTAGTAATAGCCGCGCGCGTAACGGGTCACCGCCGCATCCATGTCCCCATCCGAGACCAACCACGCACCGCGCAGGTAGCGTCCCGCATAGCGCAGGTTGACCTCGGGCCGCAGCAACTCCTCATTGCGCCCGTCAAACCCCATGGTGCGCGCGGTTTGCGGCAGGATCTGCATCAGCCCCCAATACGGCCCGTTTCGCGCATCGGCCCGATAGTCGCTTTCGCGCTGAATGACCCGGTGCAACAGCGCCTCGGGGATCTCCAGATCCGACGCGGCACGTTGAATCAGGCGGCGCATTTCCGCCGTTTCACCGGGATATAACCCCCGCGTCACAGGCTCCGGGTCCGATGCTCGCCCACCCCCGCAAGCGGTCAGAAACCCCAGCCCGACAACCGCCACCCAGACCGATACCCGCATCATTCACTCCGCCGTTTTGTCCGCCGGGATCTGGCGGGAACAAGAATGCCGATTTCATCCAGGATCGCCTCGATCCCCGCAATCCCCCCTGACGCAGAATGCGCGGCTTTCAGCGCATCGAAGCGGGCGCGCAGATCTTCTTTTTCGCGCCCTTTGCAATCATTCCACGGGCGCCCTTGCAAGGCCATGACCAGAACATAGTAGCCGATGAAATGCGGGCGCTGCCCAGACCGCAGCAACGCCTGATAGGCCGCATCGGCCCCCAGTTCGCGCAAGTCTTCGGCACAGGTTATGCCAGCCCGCGCAAACGCCTCTTGCGCCAGCGGACCCAGATTTCGGATGGTGGAAATTGGCGTGTTCATGCTCTCAGACTGCCCAATCGCCCGAAATTTGCAACATCTTTCATGCCAATTTCGTAGGCCGATACATGGCGCAAATCAACCGCACGGATCATGGCACGCGCCGGGTTCCTGTCCAGATTCGTGCTGGGGTCGTCAACCTGCAAAAAGGTATGACATTTAATGTTTACAATCTGTTGCAGCACACAATTAGCAATATCCCAAAGCGCCAGGCGCATCGATTGCACCGACTGAACGAGAAAATGAAACATCATACAATTGACGAATTCCCTAATTTCACCCCTCGCCATAGATCAGACCATTAATTGCCTGACATTCAATTCCAGCAAATCCCCTTGCTTGCGGTCTGACACCTCGCCAAACTCAAACGACAAAAGGAGACCCGCATGGATTTACCCTTCGACGGCGCCATTTCGCACTATTTCAAGCATGACGCGCCCAAGGCCATTCGCGAGGCCGTCGAGGACGGTGCCAAGCGCGACATTCTGGACGACAGCTATCCCTATGACCGCTGGATCAAGAAGTCCGATTATGAGAACCGGATGAAGGATCTTCAGGTCGAATTGGTGAAGCTGCAACGCTGGATCGAAGCCACCGGGCAGCGGGTTGTGGTGGTGTTCGAGGGGCGCGATACGGCGGGAAAATCCGGGGCGATCAAACGTGTGTCCGAAAACATGAACCCGCGCGGCGCGCGCATCGTGGCGTTGCCCAAACCGACCGACCGCGAGCAGAGCCAATGGTATTTCCAGCGCTATATCGCCCATCTGCCCGCCGCTGGCGAGATCGCGCTGATGGATCGTAGTTGGTACAACCGCGCCGTGGTCGAACATGTCTTTGGCTTTTGCACCCCAGAGCAGCGCGCCCATTTCTTTGACCAACTCGAGGGCTATGAAAAGGCCCTGATCGACGATGGCATCCGGGTGATCAAACTCTGGTTCAACGTCGGCCGCGCCGAGCAATTGCGCCGCATGTTGGCGCGCGAGAGCCATCCGTTGAAACAGTGGAAACTGTCCTCCATCGACGTCAAGGGCCTGGCGAAATGGGATGCCTATACGCAGGCGATCGGCGAGACCTTCGCGCGGTCGGACTTTGATTTTGCGCCCTGGACGGTGATCCGGGGGGATGACAAATACCGCGCGCGGATCGGGGCCGTGCAGCGGATCCTGTCCGCGTTCGACTATGACCGCAAAGACGCCAAAACCGTCGGCGAGGTTGATCCGAAGATCACCGGCGGTGTGGCGCTTTGGCCGCGAGGATAAGGGCGGGTGGTGCGAAGCCCTGCGGCACGGCGTGCGGTGAGGCCCAGACCAGCGCCCCGCGATTGACCAACAAGCCGCCGGTGTCGTGATCGCCCTGCACCATCGCCAGATTGCCGCCCATCAACGGCCCCAGCGCCCGCGCCACCAGATGCGCAGAGGCCGCAGCACCGGGCGCAGGTTTCCACAGGACGCCGCGCGCCACGGAGCTTAACAAGACACCGACCAGATCGGCCACCGGGGTCTGTGCCGCGCTGAGCAGCACAACGGGCCCCTCGCCCGGCACAGAGGGCCGCTGCGGCGACGACACGCGGTCCTCGACCCCCTCCAACAGGCGCAATTGCCGGGCCATCGGCTGAATTCTGTCCCAGGCGTGCTGCAAGGCGGCGATATCCGCCACGCCGCCCTTGCCCAACGAGGACAGCGCGCGCTCTATATCCGCGTCTTCGGCGCAGACGATGCGCCCCATGCGCCCGTCGTCAAACGGCAGCACCGGCAACAGACGCTGCCCCAGAGGAGCGCGCCATTGACCGTCTGCATAATGCACGAAAAGCCGTTCGTTCAACTCTGCCAGAAACTGCGCGTCCATGCCACGCGCCCCCGTTATTGGGCGGGACGGCAGCTTGCGGTCAGGCCGTTGTATTGCTCGATGATCCAGTTCGGCGCATCGGCGGGCAGATTGTCGACCAACGCGGTCTGCACCCGCGCAAACAGCGCCACCGAGCGGCTGTTGTCGACCATCGGCACATTGCCCACCGGCACCGCGCGCTGGAACACCAGCAGCGCAACCGCAATCAACAAGATGCCCCGCACGACACCAAAGAAGAAGCCAAGCCCCTGATCAATGCCGCCCAGCGCCGAATTGCGGATCAGGCTGGAAAAGAGGGGCGTGAACAGCGCGACGATCATCAAGGTCACGGCAAACACGGCAGCGAAAGACGCGATGATGGTCAATTCACAACTGTCGCCCAGAATATCGCCCAGATAGGGGATCTCGCGCACCCAGGGCTCCACCGTCGGGGCCAGGGTGAAGGCAACAATCGCCGCGACAACCCAGCCCGCGATCGCCAGCAACTCGCGGATCAAGCCGCGCGAATACGCCAGAATGGCGGACACGATGATCACCAGGGCGACGGCACCATCAATCAGAGTAAAGGAATCCATCAATCCGCTCCTTGGGCGTCAACCTGCGCCAAAAACTTCGCCTACGAAACCGGTCAAATCGGTCATCTCGCGCAACTGAACACCCGTCACCGCGCCGGGCTTTCCGCCGGTTGGCAACATGGCGCTGGTGAAACCAAGTTTTTGCGCCTCTTTCAACCTATTTTCGCTCTGACTGACCGGACGCAACGCCCCCGACAGCGAGATTTCCCCGAAAACCACGGTATCCGGGGGCACGGCGATGTCCTCTCGCGCACTCAGCAAGGCGGCGGCAACCGCCAGATCGGCAGCGGGTTCATGCACACGCATGCCGCCTGCAACGTTCAAGAACACGTCCATACCGGTGAATGGAATGCCGCAACGCGCCTCGAGCACCGCCAGAATCGTCGACAGGCGCCCCGAATCCAGTCCCACCACCGTGCGGCGCGGCATCGACAGCGGCGAGGCCGAGACCAGCGCCTGAATTTCCGTCAACATCGGGCGCGTGCCCTCCATGCCCGCAAACACCACCGACCCGGCCGCCGGTGCGCCGCGTTCGGACAAGAACAGCGCCGAGGGGTTGGGCACCTCGGCCAGCCCGGCCCCGGTCATCTCGAACACGCCAATCTCATCGGCGGGGCCAAAGCGGTTTTTCACTGCGCGCAGGATGCGAAACTGGTGGCCGCGTTCCCCCTCGAAATAGAGCACGCAATCGACCATATGTTCGATCACCCGCGGCCCGGCGATGGCCCCTTCTTTGGTGACGTGACCGACCAGAACCACCGACACGCCGCGTTTCTTGGCAAAGGTCACCAGTTCATGCGAGGCGGCGCGCAACTGCGCCACCGAGCCCGGCGCGCTTTCAACGCTGTCCAGCCACATGGTCTGAATGGAATCGATGATCACCAGATCCGGGCGTTCCGCGTCCAGCGTGGTCAGGATATCGCGCAGATTGGTCTCGGCCCCCAGTTGCACCGGCGCGTCATCCAGCCCCAGCCGATGGGCGCGCATGCGCACCTGTGCCGCCGCCTCCTCGCCGGAAATATAGAGACATTTCAGCCCTTTGCGCGCAAAAGCTGCCACGGCTTGCAACAGCAGCGTCGATTTGCCGATCCCCGGATCACCACCGACCAGAATCGCCGAGGCGGCGACCAGACCACCGCCCAGCACCCGGTCGAACTCGGCCACGCCGGACAGGGTGCGCGGCGGTGGCGCTTCCTTGGTTTGCAGCGTGCTCAACGCGATCTTGCGGCCACGCCCCACCGGCCCCTTGGGGCCGGCCGCCAAAGGCGCTTCCTCGACAATCGCGTTCCACGCCCCGCAGCCATCGCAGCGCCCGGCCCATTTCTTGTGGACCGCGCCGCAGGATGTGCAGGTGAATTGTGGGGATGCCTTGGCCATGCGGCGTTATCACCCGCGCGTCGCCCCGGCGCAAGCGCCCTGCGCCAAAACACCGATCAAATCGCGGGTGTCGCATTGACCTGCCCGGCGCGACCTTCGATAGTCGCGCAACCTTGACCGGAGGACGCCATGCTGACCCAAGACCAAACCCTGATCCGCGACACCGCCCGCGCCTTTGCCCGCGACCGCCTCGCCCCCGGCGCCGCGGCGCGTGACAAAAGCGGCACCATCGAGCCGGAAATCCTGCGCGAGATGGGCGAATTGGGGTTCCTGGGCATGACCGTTGACCCCGAGTATGACGGCGCGGGTGCGGATTACGTCAGCTATGCGCTGGCCTTGATGGAGGTCGCCGCGGGTGACGGCGCGATCTCGACGGTGATGAGCGTGCACAACGCGCCGTTCAACGCGATTCTCGAACGCTTCGGCTCGGACCAGCATAAACAGGATATCCTGCGCCCCGCCGCACGCGGCGAATTCATCGGCGCGTTTGGCCTGACCGAAACCCAGGCCGGCTCGGACGCCAGCGCGGTGCGCTCGACGGTGCGCAAGGTGCAGGGCGGCTATGTGTTGAACGGGGCCAAGGAATTCATCACCTCGGGCAAGATCGGGCGCTATGTGATCACCTTTGCCCGGCTCGAAGGGACCAGCGGCAAGGCGGGCATCACCGCGCTGATCGTGCCCACCGACGCGCAAGGCTTCGAGGTCGCCCGCGTCGAGGAGAAAATGGGCCAGCGTGCCTCGGACACCTGCGCCCTGCGCTTCACCGATCTGGAGATCGCCGACGACGCCCGCATCGGCGACGAGGGGCAAGGCTACAAGATCGCGCTGGCCAGTCTGGAAACCGGGCGCATCGGCATCGCCTCGCAATCGGTGGGCATGGCGCAGGCGGCCCTCGACGCCGCCGTCGCCTATGCCAAGGACCGCCAGACCTTCGGCACGCCGATCCTCAACCACCAGGCGGTCGGCTTTCGCCTGGCCGACCTCGCCACACAACTGGAGGCCGCGCGCCAACTCACCCTGCATGCAGCCTCCCTCAAGGACGCCGGCATCCCCTGCCTGACCGAGGCGGCGATGGCCAAACTCTTCGCCTCCGAGGCCGCCGAGCGCATCGTCTCGGGCGCGCTGCAAACCTTCGGCGGCATGGGCTATATGGTTGAATCCGGGATTGAACGCATCGCCCGCGATGTCCGCGTCTGCCAAATCTACGAGGGCACCTCGGACATCCAGAAACTGATCATCGCCCGCGCCCTCAGCGCATAAACCCGCGCCCCCGTCTTTGTTCTGCAAATATCCTGGGGGAGGCCGAAGGCCGGGGGCAAAGCCCCCACCCGCGCCGCAGGCGCTTCAAAACAACAACACCCGGTGCGCCAGCACCGGGTGTTTCCGTGTCACAAGAGGCTTACAGCCGCGTCCACGGGTTGATCCCCTGGCGGCGTAGCGCGCGGTAGACGATCACCATGTAATAGACATCCGCCACAAACACCGCGGCGATGAAGGTGCCGACGAAATACCACTCATCGGGGCGCGACAGGATATAGATCACCCCGCCGGTCATCGAGGTGCCGATCCATTTCGCCCAGGCAATGGTAAAGCTCTGCCCGTCGGTCGAGCCGCGCATGTAGAACATCGCGATGAACGAGATCGACATCAACGCGTTCTGCACGAAGGCGATCAGCTTTGCGCCCTCGATCTGGTCATTGCGGAAATATTCCTCGAATTCCCAGAAGAACAACCCGCCCGTGTACATGATGAAGAACGAGAAGATCAGCATCGCCACGGTGAATCCGATCCACTGCGCGCGGGTGATGTTGTAAACCTTGGCGAAATGTTTGTAGCCGTATTTGAAGAACGTATACAGGATCACCAGATCCAGCGTCGCCCAGATCAGGAAGATCATCTGCGCCTTGAGCCCGCCATAGGGGATCAACCCCGCGTCGGCGCTGCCATAGGGTGGGATGAACAGCGCAAAGACGATTTCCCACGACAGGTTCAGCGTCAGCGCGACAATCGGCATACCATAGGTCTGGTCTTTGAAGCCCCGGTAAATGATCCCGATATAGGTCAGGGCCCAGGTATAGGTGGCCAGGTGATAGGCAATGATCGTGTGCGTTTCCATCGGTCTACTCTTGTCTCTGAAATCATGGTCGGGCGCAAAAACCGGCGCCCTCGATACGGGTTATGACGCCCTCTTTGCATAGCGAAACCCCGCGCCTTCACGACGCGGGGTTTCGACGGTTTCACATCCCGCAAGGGTTCAGGCTTCGGTTTCCAGCGCGTCCAGAGCGGCCTTCAACGCGTCCTTGGAGATCTCTTTTTCCGTCACGGTGGCCTGTGCCAGAACCAGATCGACGACCTTGTCTTCAAAGATCGGCGCGCGCAATTGCTGCTGCATCTGCGGGTTCTTTTGCACGAATTCGAAGAACTGACGCTCTTGGCCCGGATACTGCCGCGCCTGCCCCATGATCGCCTGGGTCATTTCCGCATCGGTGACTTCAACCTCGGCATTGCGGCCGATTTCGGCCAGCAACAGGCCCAGCTTCACGCGGCGAACCGCCAGCTTGCGGTGCTCGTCGGTGGTCTCGATCTCGGGGTGGTTGTGATCATGCACATCGGGGTTGTCGTCGTGCCACAGCGAATGCGCGATTTGCGAGGCTTCGGCATCCACCAGGCTCGGCGGCAGTTCGAACTCGACGGTGCTGTCCAGCGCGTCCAGCAGGTTGCGCTTGACGATGGCGCGGGCGGCCTGGGCGTATTCCCCCTCGAGCCCGGTGCGGATCTGCTCTTTCAGGCCGTCCAGCGATTCGGCGCCGAATTTTGCGGCCAATTCGTCGTTCAGCTCGGCGGCGACGGGCGATTTCACGGCCTTGATGGTGCAGGCAAACACGGCTTCCTTGCCGGCCAGATGCTCTGCGCCGTAGTCGGCGGGGAAGGACACGGTGGCGTCCTTGCTGTCGTCGGCCTTGACGCCGACCAGTTGCTCTTCAAAGCCGGGGATGAACTGACCCGATCCCAGAACCAGCGGGTAATCCTGCGCGGCACCACCTTCGAATTCTTCACCGTCGATCGAGCCGGTAAAGTCGAACACAACCTGATCGCCGTTCTCGGCGACGCCGTCTTTCTCGGCGAAATCCTGCGCTTGCTTGGCCAGATTGTCCAAGGCCTCGGCAACGGCGGCCTCATCGGCCTTTACCACCAGACGCTCCAGCGTGATGGCGCTGAAATCAGGCGTGGCGATCTCGGGGAGCGCCTCGTAGGACATCTCGACGACGACATCGTCGCCCTCTTTCCAGGTCTCGCCGTTCTTCATTTCGACCTTTGGCTGGCCCGCAGGGCGCGCACCGGTTTCCTCGAAATGCGACTGCATGGCACCGTCAACGGCTTCCTGCATGGCTTCGCCGATCATGCGCTGACCGAACTGCTTTTTCAGCATGGCCATTGGCACTTTGCCTTTGCGGAACCCTTTGATTTCCACCTCGGGCTGTGCCTCGCGCAGCTTCGCGTCCACCTTCGCCTCCAGATCAGAGTTCGCAATGGTGATCGTGTAGCCACGCTTCAGGCCGTCGTTCAGGGTCTCGGTGACTTGCATCGTGTTCCTCGCATATGCTGACAGGCCGCCCGGACGGCGGCCTGATAATTTCAGCGTCTTAGTAGTTGGCGCGCGAAGGGGGATCAACCCTGATTCTGGCGTCGCGGGCTGCGCATTTGCGGCCAAATCCGCTCATGGCGACGAATGCACCCTTCGGTTCAGGCGCGATGCGGCGGGGCGGGGCTGGATCGCGGCGTTGCGCAGGCTTTGACTGGCGGGGTGGATGTGCCGCCGTCCGTGGGCACGCGTGGCGGGTGATCAGCGGTCAGACGTCGCGTTGTGCGCGGGGTTCCTGTCGGCCTGATAGTCTTGAAATTGCGGCGACCAGGTTGCGCGAATATAGGCCAGCACATCCCAGATCTCGTCATCCGAGAGGGTTCCGGCGAAGGCGGGCATTCCGCTGGCAAATCCGACCACGCCGCGTTGTTCCAGAGCCGCGGCGCCGCCCTGTTTGGTGTAGTCAAACAACAGGCCGTTGTCGTGGTGCCAGGTATGGCCGGTGTCGTCATGGGGCGGCGCGGGCAGCACGCCATCCGCGCCCGGCGTTTGCCAATCGGGCTGCCCCTCTAGCGCAAGGCCGTGGCAGGACGCACACTGCGCGGCATAGAGCCCCTGCCCGTGCTCGATATCCCGGCCCAGCAATTCATGATCCGCCAGGGCCGCGCCGCCGGTCAGGCAGATCACAATCAAGAAGATCACGCGCATAAAACCCCCCGCAACCCCGGGTATCATCGGTCGAGTGTCATCGCTCGCCGCGCCGATACGGGATCATCAGCGCCGCCGGAACCTCGGCGCGCCGGGCCACCAGAATCAGCGCCACGATGGACAACACATAGGGCGCCATCAGGAACAGTTGATAGGGCACATCGTCAATCACGGTTTGCAGGCGCAGCTGATAGGCATCGAAAAACGCGAACAAGAGCGCACCCAGCAAGGCTTTGCCGGGTCGCCAGGACGCGAAAACCACCAGTGCTATGCAAATCCAGCCGCGCCCCTGCACCATATGAGGAAAAAAGCTGTTGAAGGCGGCGGTGGTCAGGAATGCGCCACCCACGCCCATCAGGGCCGACCCGGCAACCACCGCGCCAATGCGGATATGCACCGGGTTCACACCCTGCGCCTCGACGGCGTGGGGGTTTTCCCCGGTCATGCGAATGGCGATCCCCAGCGGTGTGCGCGCCAGAACATAGGCCATCACCGCCACCGACAAAAGCGCCAGATAGGTGGGGGCCGTTTGCGAGAACAGGATCGGCCCGAGGATCGGCAGATCCGACAGGACCGGAATATCAAGCGGACGGAATGGCTCGATTGTCGGCGGAAGGCTGCCAACCTCGACAATCAGGCGATAAAGATAGTAGGACAACGCCGAGGCAAACAGCGTGATCCCTAGCCCCGACACATGCTGCGACAGGCCCAGCGGCACGGTCAACCCGGCGTGCAGCAGCCCCATCAAGCCCCCCGCCAGCGCCGCCACCGCCAGACCCATCCACAGATCGCCGCCCATGTAGACGGTCAGCCAGCCGCTCATTGCGCCCATCGTCATGATCCCCTCGATCCCGAGGTTCAAGACGCCCGCGCGGTCACAAAGCAACACGCCCAGCACGCCAAAGATCAGCGGAGTCGCAATGCGCAGAACCGCCGCCCAGAGGTTGGTGTTCAGCAAGAGTTCCAGCGCTTCCATCATCGACGCACCCGATAGGTTGTGAACAAAAGCGCGACGATCATCGTGAGCAGGCTGAGTGCGACGATGACATCCGCGATGAAACTTGGCACGCCGGTCGCGCGGCTCATGGCGTCGGCCCCGACGAAAATGGTCGCCACGAAAATGGCCGAGGCGACCACCCCGGCGGGGTGCAGCGCGGCCAGCATCGCCACGACGATCCCGGCATAGCCGAAGCCGGGCGACATGGTGGTTGTGACGCCCGCGGTGACGCCCATGACCTCGACCGCGCCGGCCAACCCGGCCAGGCCGCCAGACAGCAGGGCGACGCCCATCAGGGTTTTCGGCAAGGAGACCCCGGCAAAGGCCGCCGCCGAGGCATTCAACCCGGCCGCCCGGGTTTCGGTGCCAAACACCGTGCGCGAGAACAGCAGCCACAGCGCCCCCGCCGCCGCGATGGCGATCAGCAACCCGATGTGCAGCCGCGTGCCCTGCACCAGGTCGGGCAAGCGGAACGCGCGGTCAACCGGCACCGAGGTCGGCCAGCCAAAGGCCAGCGGATCGCGCAGCGGCCCCTCGATCATCAGACCGACAAACAGGATGGCGATGAAATTGAGCAGCAACGTGGTGACGACCTCGTCCACCTGAAACCGCAGGCGCAAGAACGCGGGCACCGCCAGAAACGCAGCCCCGGCGGCAAAGGCCACGAGCATCAGCACCACGATACCCAGCGGCCCCGGCAGAGCCAGCGAATGCCCGACCCAGGCCGTCACCAGGGCACCGATGAAAAACTGCCCCTCGGCGCCGATGTTCCACAGCCGCGCGCGAAAGGCGACGGCGGCGGCAAGCCCGGTCAGGATCAGCGGCGTGGCGCGGGTCAGCATTTCGGTGACCGCGAGGCGCGAGCCCAGCGCGCCGCGCAGCATTTCGCCGTAGGCCGTCAGCGGGTTCACCTGCGCCGCCGCGATCAGCCCGGCGGCCAGCAGGAGCGCCACAAACACCGCAACCACCGGCGCAACGAACACGATGGGCAGCGGCACATGGGCGCGCCGTTCAAGCCGCATGATCGTCGCCCTCCCAATCGCCGGCCATCATCAGCCCGAGTTTTTGCGCATCGGCCTCATGCGCGGGAACCGGTTGCGACAGCCGCCCTTTGACGATCGCCTGGATGCGGTCGGACAGGGCCACGGCCTCGTCGAGTTCCTCCGAGATCAGCAGGATCGCCGCGCCTCGGCGTCGCGCCTCCAGCAAATGCCCATGCACCGCCGCGATGGCCCCTTCGTCAAGGCCACGGGTCGGCTGGTTGGCGAGGATGAATTTCGGGCCGATCGACAGGCAGCGCCCGAGGATCAGCTTTTGCATATTCCCGCCCGAGAGTTGCCCGGCGCGGGTGTCGGGTGTTGCGCCACGGATATCGAATTTCTCGATGAGATCAGCGGCATACGCCTTGCACGCGGCTTGGCGCACAAAGCCGAAGCGTGAGAATTCCGGCGCTCTGAGCCGTTCGAGCACGGCGTTTTCCCAGATCGCCATCTCGCCAACCGCGCCCTCGGCGTGGCGATCTTCGGGCACGCGCCCGGTGCCCGCCCGGATCATCCCGCGCGGGCCAAGCGCGCTGATATCCGCGCCCGACAGGGTCAGCGTTCCCGCGGTCGGCGTCGTCAGCCCCGACAACAGCGCGCCCAACGACGCCTGACCGTTGCCCGAAACGCCCACGATGCCCAGAATCTCGCCCTCGTGCACCGTGAAGGACACAGCATCGAGCCGCCGCGCCCCACCGGAGTCGACGCGTATGTCGCGCGCAACCAGAACCGGCGCACCAATGGCCTGATCCTGGCGCACCGGACGGTTGACCTGGCGGCCGACCATCAGTTCGGCAAGCTCCTGTGCGCTGGTTTCCGAGGTCTTGCGCTCGGCGATCATCCGCCCGCCGCGCAGCACCGCGACCCGGTCCGAGGCGGCCATGACCTCGTGCAGCTTGTGGCTGATGAAGATCAGCGACAGCCCCTCGCGGGTCATCTCGCGCAGGGTTTCGAACAGGCGCTGCGCCTCGGGGCGGGCCAGCACGGCGGTGGGTTCATCGAGGATCAGGATGCGCGCATCATGGAACAGCGCCTTGAGGATCTCGACCCGCTGACGCTCGCCCACCGAGAGCTGGTTGACCTTGGCCTCGGGCGAGACCGGCAGGCCGAAACGGTCGGCGATCCGCATCAGCTTCTGACGCGCCGCCGCCCGCCCCGAGCGCAACCGCAGCAGGGATTCCGAGCCCAGCATGACATTGTCCAGCACCGTCAGATTGCCCGCCAGCGTGAAATGCTGGTGCACCATGCCGACGCCCGCCTCGATGGCGGCGCGCGGCTTGCCTGAGGGGAGTTCCGCGCCAAACACCCGCACGCGGCCCGCATCGGCGGCATAATGCCCGAAAAGAATGTTCATCAGCGTGGTTTTGCCCGCGCCGTTTTCGCCGAGCAGCGCCAGGATCTCGCCCTGCCCCAATGTCAGCGTCACGTCGTCATTGGCGGTCAGCGCGCCAAAGCGTTTGGTGATGCCGGTCAGTTCCAGAACCGGAGTCATGCGGGCAGCCCCGCGATGGCACCGGGGTAGACCAGCGGCGGGGCGCGGGTTTCGATCAGCGCGGCCAGTTGGCACAAAGCCAGGTCCGCGCCGGGCGCACCCAGCAGTTGCACCCCCAGCGGCAGACCCTGCGCCCTGCCAAACGGCAGCGCCAGCGCGCAGAGCCCGGCGACATTGGCCAGCGCGGCATTGGGCGCGAACCGCTCCATCCCGGCGAAATGCGCGTCGGGATCGGTCTGAGCCATGGCGTTGGCGCCGATGGCGGGGGGCGCGGATGACAGCACCGGCATGACAATGGCGTCGAGCGTGGCAAACAGGGCGCACGCGCGGTCGGTGAGGCTGGCCAGTTGGCGGCTGGTGGCGAACAGGTGGGTTGCGGGCAAGGCGCGCCCCTCGGCGGCGACACGGGCGGCGAGCGGCGGCAGGGCCTCGTCGGGGATTTGCAGCGCGGTCATCCACTCAGCCAGCGACACCGACAGGATGAGCCGCGCGATCTCTTGCGCCTCACGCCCCAAGGCATCGGGGGCCGGGAGTTCCGTGATCACGCAGCCCGCGTCGGCCAAGGCGTCGGCGGCGGCGCGCGCGGCGGCATTTTGGCTGGCGTCGCAGCGCTTGGGCAGGGCCAATCCGATGCGCGGCGGCTGCGCCTGTGCGACCGGTGGCAGCGGTCGGTGGACGGCGTTGAACGCGGTCACAACATCGCGCACCGAGCGCGCCAGCACCAGTTCCGAGGCGATGCCCATCAGATGATTGCCGAAATCCGGCCCGGCCGGGGTCGCCCCGCGTGAGGGTTTGAGGCCAACCAGTCCGCAACAGGCCGCCGGCACCCGGATCGACCCGGCGGCATCGGTGGCATGGGCAATCGCCACAAGCCCGGCGGCGACTGCCGCCGCCGCACCGCCCGACGACCCGCCGGGGGTCAGCGCGGGGTTCCACGGATTGCGCGCCTCGGGCAAGCCCTCGGGTGCGCTGTCGAGCGCCAGGCCAAAGGGCGGCGTGGCGCTCAGGCCGAAGGGCAAAAGGCCGGTATTTCGGAAAGCCTCGAACAACTGGCCGTCGGCGAGTGGTCGTTCGGCTTTCGCCCGCAGCGCCGCAGACCCCGCCGCAACCGGCAGCCCCGCGGCAACCGCGCCGAGATCCTTGGCCAGAAACGGCACGCCATGAAACGGCCCGCGTTGATCCTGCGGCAGAGCGTCGGCGGCAATGGCCCGGTCGCGGGCCATTGCCATGTCATGGTAAACCACCGCCCCCAGCGCGGCCTGGGCTTTGCACGCCGCCAAGGTGGCCTCCATCACCGCGCGGGCGCTGGTGCGACCATCCGCAATCGCCGCGGCAAGGGCTGTGGCATCCGTCACGTCTGCGGCGACCTATGCAGGTTCTTCGTTGTCGATGGGAACATTCCACGCCCCCGATTGAATGGCGGCACGTTTGGCCTCCATCGGCGCAATCGCGTCGGCGGGCACTTCGTCGGCCACATAGATCAGTTCATTGCCGCCATGCGCCATGAACGCATATTCGGTGTAATCGCGACCAACCGACTGGCCGGCCTGAATGTCGGCGACAATCGCGGCAATGGTCGGGCCGAAATTCCAGATGGCGTTGGCAAAGACCGTGCCCGGATAGCGCGGCGTGTAGTCGATCAACGAGCCGATGGCCTTGACGCCGCGATCCTGCGCCGCATCCGCCGTGCCGATCCGCTCGCCAAACAGGATATCGGCGCCCGCGTCGATCTGGGCCATCGCGGCCTCTTTGGCGCGCGCCGGGTCGAACCAGGCCCCGATGAACCCATTGACGAAGGTCGCGTCCGGGTTCACCTCGCGCACGCCGGCGCGGTAGGCGTTGATCAGCAGGTTGACCTCGGGGATCGGATAGCCGCCAACCGAGCCGAACACATTGGATGACGACATCTTGCCGCCCAGCATCCCGGCCAGATAGGCCGCCTCGTGGTTGCGCGTGCCGAAGACGCCAAAGTTATCCCCCTGAGGGCCAGCCGAAGACCCCATCAGGAAGGCGGTGTCGGCATAATCGGCAGCCACTTCGCGGGCCTCACGCTCGACAGCATAGGATTCGCCCCAGATCAGTTGCGCGCCGCTTTCGGCATATTCGCGCATGGCCCGCGGATAATCGGTCGGGGCCACCCCTTCCGAGAACACATATTCGATCAACCCCGCTGCGGCGGCCTCTTGAAGGGCGATATGAACGCGGCTGTTCCACGCATTCTCAACCGGGGACATGTGAACACCGGCGACGCGCGTGACGTTTTGCGCGCCGGCGCGGCGGATATAGGCAGGCAGCGCCAAAGTGGCAGCCGCACCCACCAGAAGTTGACGACGGTTTGGAGCAAGAACTCATTGGATTTTCCTTTGTGCTAAGGGATCATGGGTCGGTTCAGTCGGGTCTTTCAGAGGTTGTGGGCGCGTAGGCGGCGGGATCGAGGGTTGCAGCCCGGCCGGGCAAGTCGAGCGCCGCGATCCGCGGCGGGGTTCGCGACAGCACGTTCCCGCGCTTGATGACCGCCAGTCGCGTGGCTTTCAGGCGCACCGCCTCGATCGGGTCGCGCGCTTGCAGAACCACCATATTGGCCGGTCCACCCTCTCGCAACGTCGGGTCGGGCAGACCCATCGCCGCCGCGCCATTCTGCGTGACCGAGGTAAAGGCCCAGGCCATCGCCTCGCGCGAGGTCATCGGCACGGCATGGACACCCATATGCGCCACCTCAAGCATGTCGGCAGAACCCAGCGAATACCACGGATCCATCGTGCAATCCTGACCGAAGGCCACGTTGACCCCGGCGGCGCGCAATTCGGGCACGCGGGTCAGGCCGCGGCGGCGGGGATAGGTATCCGAGCGGCCTTGCAGCGTGATGTTGATCAACGGATTCGGCACGACGGTCATGCCGCTTTCGGCAATCAGCGGGATCAGTTTCGAGGCGTAATAATTGTCATACGAGTGCATCGCGGTGACATGGCTGGCCACGACGCGCGCACCAAGACCCAAGCGCGTCGCTTCGGCAGCCAGCGTTTCCACATGGCGCGACATCGGGTCGTCGCTTTCGTCGCAGTGCAGATCCAGCCGCAGGCCACGCTCTGCCGCGATCTCGCACAACCGCAGGACCGAGCGCGCACCCTCGGCCATCGTGCGCTCGAAATGCGGGATGCCGCCCACCACATCGACGCCCATATCGAGTGCGCGCAGCAGGTTTTCCTCGGCGGTTGGCGTCCGATACAGACCATCTTGCGGGAACGCCACGAGTTGCAGGTCGATATAGGGCGCCACCCGTTTGCGCACCTCGATCAGCGCCTCGACCGCGGTCAGACGATCATCGCAGACGTCAACATGGCTGCGGATCGACAACAGCCCCTGCGACACCGCCAGATCGCAGTAACGCAGGGCGCGTTCCATCACGGCCTCGGGCGTCAACATCGGCTTGAGCTCGCCCCAGAGGGCGATCCCCTCGAGCAAGGTGCCGGAGTCGTTCAGCCGGGGTGTGCCGAGGCTGAGCGTGGCATCCATATGAAAATGCGGATCGACAAAAGGCGGGGCAACCAGCCGTCCGGTGGCGTCGATTTCCTGCAACGCCTCAGCCTCGATCCGGGGCGCAATCGCAACGATCTTGTCCCCTTGGATCGCAAGATCCATCGGCATGCGACCGTCCGGCAAATTGGCCTGTCTGACGATGAGATCCAACATAGACGCCCTGCCTTTGTTTTTACCAAAAGGTAAATTTCAAGCCAACGCTACACAAATTCCTGACGATCTCAATAAAATTCTCGCTTGTAAAGAGCCGCCTGATGGCGCGATCTCGCGGCCCTTCGCGGCCCCGACACCACCATGCCCTGCGCGCAAACTTTATGCATCTGCCGGGGCTGCATGACCTGATTTGAGCATGCTCGCCAGGGAGATGCGCAAACCCGCGTCGAGGCAAAAATGCACTGTATCAAACTGCTGGGGCAGCGCCCCATGGCGCGGGACTTCGACCGCCCATGTTGCCCCGCCATCCGCCGATTTGTGCAACACAGTCGCGATGCGCTGAAACTATACAAATCTGTAAGAACCAAGGTCTTCACGCTCTGCGCGGTTTACAGGTGCCAATGACTCCCCCTAAGACGTGTGCACGCCAACCCGGAACAGGGACGCCGTTCACGTCAATGATATCTGCAAAAACCCCTGCCCTGCGCCACATCTTGCCAATCCTGTTGGGCATCGGCCTGTTCGGGTTGGGACTTTATGCGCTTTTCCATCTGATGCACTCGGTCGATCCGACGGCAATCATGGCGCAGATCAAGGCAACGCCGCCCGGCGTCCTGATGCTGGCGGTTGCCGCCACGACGGTCGGCTATGCCGCGCTGGTCGGATATGATGCACTGGGTTTGCGGTTCGTCGGCAAGACCTTGCCCAACCGGATCGTCGCCTTGGGCGGATTTCTGGGCTATGCGTTCGGCAATACCGTGGGGATCAGCGTCATTTCCGGCGGCGCGATCCGCTATCGGATCTACGCGGCCTTCGGCTTGAGCGCCTTCGATGTGGCCACCATCTCGGGCTATATCGCGGCGGCCCTGGGGGTTGGCTTGACCCTGGTCGGGCTGGCCGCCCTGAGCATTTATCCCAATGTTGTCGCGGGCTTGGTGCCGTTTGCCGAGACGACCATACGGCTCTGCGCGCTGGGGATCGTCCTGGTCGCGGGCAGCGGCATCGCGATTTTGTCCGTGAAACACCGCCGCCTCAAGGTCTGGCGCTTTGATCTGCATCTTCCGTCGCCCGGCAATCTGGCGGCGCAAATGGCCATCGTGTTGGTCGATGTCGTGGCCGCATCCTTTGCACTGTGGGTGCTGATGCCCGTCGGCACCCCGAATTTCGGGGCCTTTATCGCCATTTATGCGATCGCCATGATGATCGGGGTTCTGTCGCATGTTCCCGGCGGAATCGGGGTGTTTGAAACGATCGTTCTGGGCACGTTGCCGCTATCGGTCCCGGTCAGTGACGCCGCCGCGGCGCTGGTGCTGTTTCGGGTGATCTATTATTTGCTGCCCTTCGGGGTTGGCGTGGTCGTCGTCTCGCTGAACGAGGCGCGCCTGGCGGGGGGCCTGATGGGGCGCCGGTTTGGCCGCATCTCTGCCACGTCGCGCCCGGCCGTCGAGGCGTTGCACGGCCTGGCCCCTGCGGTTGCGGCCCTGCTGGCCTTCGGGTTTGGCGTGTATCTGATCCTGGTGTCCTTGCTGCCCTCGATCCGCAACGAGGCGCTGGAGGACGGTGACTTCATCGCCGCGCTGCTGATCGAGGGCGGAACCCTGTTGTCGGCACTGATCGGCGCGGTGCTGCTGGTCTTGTCGCAGGGGTTGGCGCGGCAGGTCAGGGCCGCGTTCCTGCTGACGCTGTTGTCGCTGTGCCTTGGCGCACTCGCGGCGGTGCTGAATGACTTCGACTGGGCCTCGGCGGGGTTGCTGCTGGGGGGCGCGGTTGTCTTGTGGCCGTTCGCGGGCGGGTTCACAAAGCGCGCAAGGCTGACCGAGGGCGTGTTCAGCGCGGCCTGGTTCGCGCTGGTGTTTGCGCTGGGCATCGCGGCGACGGCGTTCTTCTTTTTCCTGCATCAGACGACGCCCTATTCCAACGACCTGTGGACCGAGATCGCCCATGGCGCAAACACCCCGCGCGCGCTGCGGGCTGGGCTTTTGGCGTCGGGGTTCTTGTTGATTTTTGCCATCTTCATCGGGCTTCAGGGCGCAAAACGGGAAATAGACTCATGGGCTTTTCCATCGACCAGATCCTGCCGTCGATCCAATCCCTGGGGATGCTGGGTTACTGGATCATTGCCGCGGCGTCGATGTTTGAAGCGTATTTCATCACCGGGGTCATTGTCCCCGGCACGCTGGTGGTCGAGGCGGGCGGTATCCTCGTGCAGCGCGGGTTGCTCGATTTCTTTGACCTCGTGTGGTTCGTGGCGATTGGCTCGGTCCTTGGCGGAGAGGCCAGTTACTGGACCGGGCGTCTGGCAAAATCCAAGCTGCACAGTCAGGGACGCCTGATGCAATCGCGCGCCTATGGCCGCGCGCGGGCCTTGTTCGAACGTCATGGCGGGCTGGCTTTGGTGCTGGGGCGGTTTTTGGGGCCCATCGCGGGGCTGGTGCCGCTGGTCGGGGCGCTGGCGGGGATCAATCGCCGCAGTTTCGTGATCTGGAACCTGATCGGCAGCGTGCCCTATGCCCTGATCCATGTCGCCTTTGGCTATGCGATCGGCGGGGCCATCGGGCTGTTCAGCAGCACGATGGAGCGCTACGCGGTGCTGGGCGCGATCCTGGTGCTGGTGCTGGTGGTCATCTGGTGGTTGCTGCTGCGCCTGTTCCGCCTGTTGCCGCTGGTGCTGACCGTCGCCGAGGCCGTGGTCCTGTCGGTTGCGGCGTGGCCCCCGCTGGCCCGCTTTCTGGCCGCGCATCCGCGCTTCATGCGGTTTTTGTCGCAGCGTTTTGACCGGAGCCATTTCGGCGGCCTGCCCTTGACCTGCCTGACGGTGGCCTTTGCCTATGTTCTGCTCATCTGGGTGGATGTCACGCTGGACTTCCTGTTCGCCACGCCGTTTTTCGCCATTGACCAGAATGTTGCCGCGCTTGCCCATCTGTTCTGGTCGCCGGTGCTTTTGCGGCTGTCGGCCCATGTGACGGCGCTGGGCGACAGCCGGGTTATTGTGGCGCTGTTCATCGCCGCCTGCGTCTGGCTGGCCGCCGAGCGCCGCTGGTCGCTGATGTCCGGCCTTGCCGTGGCGGTGATCGGCAATGTGGTGATGGTGGCGGCGCTGAAGTTGATCTTTGCGCGCCCAAGGCCAGAGCTTGGGTATTTTGTCGAAACCTCGGGCAGCTTCCCATCCGGCCACGCCGCGATCTCCATCGCCTTCTATGGGTCGGTCGCCTATGCCCTGTTTCGGTCCGGGCGCCTCAGCCATGTTGCGGCGATCCTGCTGGCCAGCCTGCTGGGTTTTGTGATCGGCACCAGCCGATTGCTGCTGATCGAGCATTACCTGTCCGATGTCCTGAACGGCTGGCTGGTCGGATTGTTGTGGCTGATGGTCGGCGTCACGGTTGCGGAGTGGCGGCTGTTGCAGACCCGTCCCGGCTCATTGCCGCCGCGCGCGCGCACTCAGACGGCGGTGCTGTTGCTTTGCGCCGCGCTGTTGGTCGGCGGCGCGGGTTGGCGGGTTGTGAGCTATGACAAGGCGCGGCTGGTCCATGTCAATCTTCAGGCCGATCATGTGCTTGCCGCGCCAGATGCTCTGCTGTCCGACCCGCAATTTCACCCCGATGCCGAGACTTTGGCCGGTGCGCAGGCCGCGCCGATCAACGTCATCCTGGTCGCGGCGACCGATACCGCCATCCAGCAAACCCTGACCCAGGCCGGCTGGAGCGTCGCCTTGGCGCCCACCCCGGGGCGGCTGATTGATCTGGCCTATGCCACGGTGCGCGATCAGGCCAGTGCCGACACGATGGTCCTGCCGCTGTTCTGGAGCGGAATGCCCAATGATTTCGCGATGATCTCAGGGGCGAGCGACGGCGCACCCATGCTTGCGCGGATCTGGCGCACGCAGTTTGTCACCGGCGGGCGGCGGGTCTATGTGGCTGCGGTGACACCTGATGACCGGGCCCGCGACGCCACCGCCACCACCGATGATGTCACCGCCGCGCGAGACCGGTTCAGCGCCGGGCTGCGGGGTTTGAACACAGTGACTTTGCGCGCAATCGCGGGCGGCGCGGTCAGCGTGGTCGAAATTCCCTGAAACTCTGATGTCCTGAAACCCCGGTTTCTTGCAAAACTGTAAGACTGCGGACAGGTTCAGCGCAATCCGCCTGACTATGACCTGACCATGGAGCCCGACACGCAGGGGTTCCCCCACTCAGTCAGGTTAGTTCCATGCACCCAGCTTTCAGAAATTTCCTTTTGTCGGCGAGTTTGATCGCCGTACCCGTTGCCGGCTTCACGATGGTTGAAACCCTGTGGATGCCCAGTCCGACAGCAGCCTCCGCCGTTGTGGTGGCAAGCCCCGGTCTGGGCGATCTGTCGGCCTATCAAGCCATTGTCCGCGACACCCAAACCATCGCCGCAACGGGCGATCTGGCGGCGGCGCAGTTGCGGATCACCGATCTGGAAACCCTGTGGGACCAGAACGCGACGGCCTTGCGTCAAGCGGATGCTGCGGCGTGGGGCGTCGCGGATGGCGCAATCGACGCGGCACTATCGGCCCTGCGCGCGACCGCGCCGGATGCCGCCAGCGTTACCGCAGCCCTTGCCGCCCTGTCGGCCACGCTGGATAACCCGGTTGCCAGCCCTGCAACAGCCAGCCCCGCAACAGGCGGCGTTCAACAGGCCTTCGGCATTGATGTGACCGATGCCAACGGCCACCCGCTGCCCTGCGAGGTCATGGCAACCCAGGTGCGCGACGCCTTTGCCACCATCACCCCCACCGCCGAAATGCTCGACCTGCAATCGCGCGCGTTAGAGCGCTGCAACGCCGACAATGACGCGCAATCCGATGCTTTTGCGGCGCAAGCCCTGTCTTTGATCCGAGGATAAAACCATGACCTCTACATTTGCCACAAATTACAAACAACCCATGCCGATTGGCGGGGTCAACCGCGTGCCACTGGTCACGCCGGGGTTCTGGCTGATCAAGCTGGTCGCCGTCACCATGGGCGAAACCGCCGCCGATTTTCTGGCGGTGAACCTTGGGCTTGGGCTGGCGTCAACCACGCTGCTGATGACGTCGATCCTGATTCTGGCGCTGGTCTGGCAGTTTCGCCAGCAACGCTATGTGCCAACCTATTACTGGATCGCCGTTGTGCTGGTGTCGATTGTCGGAACGCTGATCACCGACAACATGACCGACGCGCTGGGTATTCCGCTGCTGACCTCGGCAATCGGTTTCACCATCGCGCTTGGCGCGACCTTCGCGCTGTGGTTCGCCTCGGAGCGCACCTTGTCGATCCACGAAGTGTTCACCTTCAGACGCGAAGCCTTTTACTGGCTCGCGATTCTGCTCACCTTTGCCTTGGGCACCGCGTCGGGCGACCTGATTGCCGAAGCCTTCAACGTCGGGTTTGCCGCCACGGGGATCCTCTTTGGTCTGATCATCGCATCGCTGGCGCTGGGCTATTTCGCCTTTGGCCTCGACGGGATCTGGGCGTTCTGGCTGTGCTACATCTTCACCCGCCCGCTTGGCGCGTCGTTCGGTGACTTCCTGGCGCAACCTCCGGAATTCGGCGGGCTTGGCCTTGGCACCACGGTGACCAGCATTGCCTTTCTGGCGATCATCGCCGGAACCATCGCCGTCATGAGTATGCGCCGCACAAAGTGACATATCGCGGGTGGCCGGGCTTGATCGGCCACCCGAACCAACAACCCCCAAAAAATCTGAAACGCACGCCCATACCAGGGCGAAACACACCCTTAGGGACCGAACCATGAAGTCTTCTACCACTCAAACCCTCAGCAAAGTTGCCGAGGTGACGCTGTTCTTCTGGATCATCAAGATCATCGCGACAACGCTGGGGGAAACCACCGGCGATTTCATCGCCCAGACGCTGAACCTTGGCTATATCGTCGGGATACTCGTGACGGGCGCACTGCTCGCGGTCTTGCTGTTCGCGCAAATCCGCGCGAAAAAATACCACCCGGCGCTGTTCTGGGCCGCCATTGTCGGCACCACGACCGCCGGCACCGAGATTTCGGACTTCATGGATCGCACGCTGAATGTTGGCTATTTCGGCGGCTCGATCGTGCTGGGCCTCGGGCTTGCGGTGACCCTGTTCATCTGGCACCGCCGCGAGGGGCACCTCAAGGTCGAAAACATCGCGCGCAAGGATGTCGAAATCCTGTTCTGGACGGCGGTGCTGTTTTCCAACTCGCTGGGCACCGCGTTTGGCGACTGGATGGTCGACGGGCTTGGCCTGAGCTTTCTGGGCGGAGCGCTGGTCTGTACGGCGGTGATCGCCGCGGTGATGGCGGCCCATTACACCAAGGTTCTGAACGACGTTGCGGTTTTCTGGATCGCCTTTGTGTTCACCCGGCCTTTTGGCGCGACCTTTGGTGATTTGCTGACCAAACCCGCAGCGCACGGCGGCATGGATCTGGGCACATACAATGCTTCGGCGGTTTGCCTTGTGCTGATCGCGGGATTCGTGGCCCTGAACATGCGCCAGCGCCGCGTGCCATAAGGCAATGCAGGTGGGCGGCGATGGTGGCGCGGGCGTTATGCCGCTGACTGTCGAATTGTGGATGATTTGTAATCTGGCGGTTGGGTCGTGGTCATCTTGGATCCCCACGTTGGATGCAGACAAGCAAAGGAGACGGAAGATGAAGAAACTGTATCGGTTGATCGCGGGAGTTTTGATCGCGCTGGGCGGGCTCGCCGCGATCGGGGCCGGGGCGATGATCGTCGCGACGGCGGTCATCATTGGAGCCTTGATGGCCGTGGCGGCCAGGCTGGCGATCAAGGGCCGCGCGCAAGAGGACGCCGTGGATGCGCCGTTTGAGGCGGATCAAGCGCCCGTCTGAAGGCGGATCTGACGGCAGATCGGAACTGCGGAGCAACACGGGGCGAAGGGCGCAAACTCTTCGCCCCTTTCCCGTGTTCGGCTGTCCCGGCGTTCAATATCCGAACATGGACAATCTGTAATCTGACGGACAAGCAGCCGCATTTATGCCCCCCCATATTGATGACACAGGGCGACACGGTGATTGCCCGACAACCAAGGAGACGATTATGAAACGCACGACTATTTTGGCACTGGGAACCAGCACTCTGATGTCTTTGGGCCTGCTGGGCGGGGCCGCCACGATGGCCCTGGCCGACACCAGCCCCGCCGAGGCTCAGGTCTTTCTGGCCGCCCCCGGCTCGTTGACCGCCGCGGTAAGCGCCGCTGAAGCCAGCTCTGGCGGCAAGGCGATGAGTGCCGAGTTCGAAGAGGATGGCACGGATGCCGGCATGTATGAAGTCGAGATCGTCATGCCCGATGGCAGCGTCGCCGAGTATCTGGTCAATCCGGCCGATAACTCGGTGCGTCTGATGCCAGCGGATACGGACGATGGCGACGATGATGACGAAAACGAAAGCAACTGACCATATCTCCTGATACGGTTTATCGGCGGGGCAATTGCTCCGCCGATTATTTGACAACGGGCGAGCCATGAAACTTCTGGTGATCGAAGACGACAAGAAAACCGGCGCCTATATCGCCGAGGGGTTGCGCCAGGAGGGGCATTCCGTCGACCTGATCGCCGACGGGGCCGAGGGTCTGGTGCGCGCCAGCGTCGGCAGCTATGACGTGCTGATCGTTGACCGGATGTTGCCGGGGATTGACGGCGTCAGCCTGGTGAAAACGCTGCGCGGGGCGAAAAACCGCACGCCTGTCTTGCTGCTGACCGCGCTGGGCGGGGTCGATGATCGCATCGAGGGGCTGAACGCTGGTGCCGACGATTATCTGGTCAAGCCGTTTGCCTTTGGCGAACTCAGCGCGCGGATTGCGGCCCTTGCGCGTCGCCCGCAGATGCAGGACGAGCCGACCGTTCTGAAAGCCGCCGATCTGGACATGAACCTCTTGACCCGCAAGGTCACGCGGGCAGGCCAACCCATCGACCTGTTGCCGCGCGAGTTTGCGCTGCTGGAGCATCTGCTGCGCCGCAAGGGCCGGGTGCAGACCCGCACCATGCTGATGGAGGCCGTCTGGGATATTCATTTTGACCCGATGACCAATGTGGTCGATACCCATATCAGCCGCCTGCGCCGCAAGATCGACAAGCCGTTTGCGACCGAACTCATCGAAACCGTGCGCGGCGCGGGCTACCGGATCGTTGCCGAGTGATGCGCCGCCTGTGGCCCATACGCTCGACGCCGCTGCGTCTGACGGCGGTGTTTCTGGGGATTTTCATCCTCTCGTCGGTGGCGAGTTTTGCAACCGCCTATCTTGTGATCCGCGCCAGTTTCGAGGCGACGCTTGAGGAGGAGATCGACCAGACGCTTGACGCCTACGACTCCCTCGACGATCAAGCCGCCTTGATCGCCCGCCTGCAAGAGGATGTGCAGATCACGGATTCCGAACTGACGATCCTGCACTATCAACCCGATCGCGGGCCGATCATCGCCAATGTCACGGCAATCCCGCAGGTCGAGGACTTTACCATTCTTGACCGTCGCGCGATTGACGAGGGCCACGACGACCTGTCCGCCAGTTATCTTGCCAGGACCGAGCGTGTCGGCCGTGGGCAACTGACCGTTGCCCGCACCCGCGAGCAGGTTCTGGACATGGGCGAGATCATCCTGTCGGTCGTCTTGATCGGCCTGCTGCCCACCATTCTGCTGGCGACGGGCGCGGGCGCGCTGGCGGCGCGAAACGCACGGCGGCGGATCGACCGGATTCAGGCGGCCCTTGGCGCGCTGACCGCCGGAACCATGTCGGCGCGGGTGCCGGTTGCGGCGCGGGACCGGGATGATCTGACGGCGATCAGCGCCGCCGTCAACACCATGGCCACCTCGCAAGAGGCGCTGATTGCCTCGATGCGTCAGGTCTCGGCCGATATCGCGCATGATCTGAAAACGCCGATTCAGCGGGTGGCCGTCATCCTTGCCGAAATCGCCGAGGAAACGCCGCTTGACGCCCGGCAAAAGGATCTGCTGGCGCAGGCGCTGCACGAAACCGACCGGATCGTGAACACCTTTCAGGCGCTGCTGCAACTGGCGCAGATCGAAGGGGGCGCGGTGCGCGACCGGTTTGTGCCAACCGATTTGCAGGGGGTGGCTGAGGATGTTGTCGATTTTCTGGGGGCCGACGCCGAGGAAAAAGGCTACAGCCTGACGCTCACGCTGACCGGGGCCGGGCCCTTCATGGTCACCGGCGACCGGCATCTCTTGTCGCAGGTCCTTGCCAATCTGATCGAGAACGGGGTGCGCCACACGCCGACTGGGTCAACCCTTCGGGTGGAGTTGTCGCGTCAAGACGGGCAGGTTGTGCTGTGCGTCACCGATACCGGGCCGGGGATTCCGGTGGAGGAGCGCGACAAGGTCTTGCGCAGGCTCTACCGGTTGGAACAAAGCCGCACGACCGAGGGCCATGGGCTGGGCCTCAGTCTGGTTGCGGCGATTTGCAAACTGCACGGGGCACAGCTGTCGCTGGGCGACAATCACCCCGGTCTGGCGGTGCGGATCGTGTTTCCCGACCGGGTTTGATCGGGGGATGCCGCCGTTACCCCGGGAGCAAGGGCTTACAAAAAAGTAAGCTTCGAACAAGCTCCAATCCCGCAGCATCAGTCAAACAACTCCCATCGAGGCGAGGCCGAGTCGAAATCGAGTCGGGGCCTGATCGCCGCATCACGGGTCGAGGGGGTACTGATGGCACAGGCAGAGCAACGGATTTTGGTCTTGCAGGGCGGCGGCGCTTTGGGGGCGTATCAAGCCGGGGCGGCAGCGTATCTGTCGCAGCAGGACTGGCAGCCCGATTGGGTTGCAGGCATCTCGATCGGGGCGATCAATGCCGCGCTGATTTGCGGAAATCCGCCCGAAACGCGCCATGACAAGCTGTTCGAGTTCTGGACCAAGGTGACCTCAGGCCTGCCCGCGGCCCCTTGGCTTGCCGGGCCGCAAGCACGCCAGATGTATGGCGATGTCGCGGCGGCAAGCGTCATGGCCACCGGCGCGCCCGGCTTTTTCAAACCCAAGCCGCTGTCAGCATGGTCGCCGTTTTCCACGGAACCGTGCCTGAGCGTCTACGACACCAGCCCCTTGCGCAAGACGCTGGAAACACTGGTGGATTTTGATTACCTCAACGATTGCGGGCCACGGCTTTCGGTCGGTGCGGTGGATATCGAAACCGCCAACTTTGCCTATTTCGACAGCCAGTCCATGCGCATCGGGCCTGAGCACATCATGGCCAGTGGTGCGCTGCCGCCGGGGTTCGGGCCGGTCACCATTGACGGCCACAGCTATTGGGATGGCGGTCTGGTGTCGAACACGCCGCTGCAATTCGTGATGGACAATCTTGGCCGCGATCCGGTCTGCATTTTCCAGGTCGACGTGTTCAGCGCCCGGGGTGCCATGCCGAAAACTCTGGGCGACGTCGCACAACGCGAAAAGGACATCCGCTATTCCAGCCGCACCCGCCTGACCACCGACCGTTACCGGCAGTTGCACGACATTCGCGCCGCCGTTCAGCGCCTTGCCACAAAGCTGCCCAAGGCGTTGCAGGACGATCCCGATCTGGCGTTCCTGCGCGCCACCGGCCCGGCCTGCCCGATCACCTTGGTGCATCTGATCCACCGCAAGGAAAGCTATGAGAGCCAAGCCAAGGATTACGAATTTTCGCGTCTGTCGATGAACGCCCATTGGAAGGCTGGCGCCGCCGACACGCATCACACCCTGAACCACGACCACTGGAAACACCGCAAGATCGGCGCTGACGGCTTGCAAGTGTTCGACCTGACCGCGCAACCCGAAGGACAAACAGAATGAATATTGCTGATGTGGTCGCCAAGGCCTTCTCGATGCCGCTGACCAACCCGTCTTACCCGCGTGGCCCCTACCGATTTGTGAACCGGGAATTCCTGATCATCACCTATCGCACCGACATGGACGCCCTGCGCGCCGTGGTCCCCGAGCCTTTGGCGGTGACGGAGCCGATCGTGAAGTTCGAGTTCATCCGCATGCCGGATTCGACCGGGTTCGGGGATTACACGGAATCCGGTCAGGTCATCCCGGTCCGGTTCAACGGGCAGCAGGGTGGCTATGTTCATTCGATGTATCTGAACGATGAATCGCCGATTGCCAGCGGGCGAGAGATCTGGGGCTTTCCCAAAAAGATGGCCGACCCGGCCATGCGCGTTGAAAAGGATACGCTGGTCGGAACGCTGGACGTGGGCTCGGTCCGGGTTGCCACGGGGACGATGGGCTACAAGCACCGGACGCTCGATCACGATGCCGTTCTGAAAAGCCTGCAAGGCCCAAGCTTCTTGTTGAAGATCATCCCGCATGTCGATTGCACGCCGCGGATTTGCGAATTGGTGCGCTATTTCATGACCGACGTGACGGTCAAAGGCGCCTGGGAGGGCCCCGCCGCCTTGGAATTGCACGCCCACGCGCTCGCCCCGGTGGCCGACCTGCCGGTGCACGACGTTCTCTCGGCCATTCACATTCAATCGGACCTGACGCTCGGACTGGGCGAGGTGGTTCACGATTACCTCGGTTGAAGCCGATCAACCGTCATAACCAGAGGATAAACCCATGTTGGAACACGTCAAGACTGCCGCAAACACTGTGCTGGCCTTTCGGGCCGTGGGAAAGGTCACGGATGAGGACTACACCTCCATTCTGATCCCCGCTGTCGAAGAGCAGATCAAATCGCAGGGCAAGGCCCGCTTCGTCTATGTCATCGGCCCGGAATTCGAGGGTTTCGAAGCAAAAGCCATGCTGGATGATGCCCTGTTCGGCCTGCACCATTGGCGCGATTTCGAGCGGATCGCACTGGTGACCAATCACGACTGGATCGCCAACACGATGCGGATCTTTTTACCGCTCATGCCGGCGAAAACCGAGATTTTTCATACCAACGAGCTGACGGACGCGGTGGCCTGGGCGGCTGCCTGAGTGCCACGTCTAAACGACAATAAAGGAACAGAAAATGACCCTCAAAGACAAAGTCTGCATCATCACCGGCGGCGCCAGCGGCATCGGCCGCGGCATTGCGGAACGCTACATCGCGGATGGCGCGCGGGTGGCGATTGCCGACCTGAACCTTGACGCCGCCAAGGCCACCGCCAAGGACCTGACCGCAAAAGGCCCCGGCGCGGCGATTGGCGTGGCGATGAATGTGATGGACGAGGCGGCGGTGAATGCCGGTGTCGCGGAAATCGTTGCCAAATGGGGCCGCGTTGATGTGCTGGTCTCGAATGCGGGCATCCAGATTGTTCACAAGCTCGAAGACTTCCCGTTCGACGACTGGAAAAAGCTGCTGGCGATCCATCTGGATGGCGCATTCCTGACCTCGAAAGCCTGCCTGCCGCATATGTACAAGGCGGGCGGTGGCTCGATCATCTTCATGGGCTCGGTGCACTCAAAGGAGGCCTCGCCGCTCAAGGCCGCCTATGTCACCGCCAAGCACGGCTTGCTGGGGCTGGCCCGCGTGATCGCCAAGGAAGGTGCCGCGCATGGGGTGCGGGCCAACGTCATCTGCCCGGGTTTCGTGCGCACGCCGCTGGTGGAAAAGCAGATCCCCGAGCAGGCGCAAAACCTGGGGATTTCCGAAAAGGATGTGGTCGAAAAGATCATGCTGGGCGAGACCGTCGACAAGGAATTCACCACCGTCGAGGATGTGGCCGAGGTGGCACACCTGTTCGCCGCCTTCCCCAGCAATGCGCTGACCGGGCAATCGCTGTTGGTCAGTCATGGCTGGGCCATGCGCTGACCCGTCGCCGCGCGGCAAGCGCCGCCCAAGCCAAACACTACCCCGCTTTCCACAGGAGACCCATCCATGTCTGAACTCATTGTTGTCGCTTACGACACCCCAGCCGAGGCTCATGCCGCCCGCAAGGACCTGCTGTCGATGACCAAGGAACATCTTGTCACGGTGGCTGACGCCGTGGTTGCCAGTGCCGATCAAGATGGGCACATCAAGCTGGACCAGATGGTCAACATGTGGACCGTCGGCGCCACCAGCGGGGCACTCTGGGGGATGCTGGCCGGGCTGATCTTTTTCAATCCGCTGCTGGGTCTGGCGGCCGGTGCCGGGGCTGGTGCGATCACCGGCGGGCTGACTGATTTTGGCATTGATGACGGGTTCATGAAAGACGTGTCACAAGCCCTGCAACCCGGACAGGCCGCGTTGTTCATGCTGCTGCCCGACGAGGCCTCGGACCGGGTCATTGACCGGCTCGGCACCATGGGCGGCAGGATCTTGCGCACCAATCTGGACGCGGACGCCGAAAACCACTTGCGCGCGCATTTTGAAAGGGCGCAGGAAGCGCTGATCAGTGCCAAACATCCTGAATAATCAGCCCCAGGAAAGACCGCGCCCATGAAGACCCTCAAACTTGTCGGCCTTGGCATCGTTGCCCTTGCGGGCGCGGTCGGCCTCTATGCCTGGTGGCAGCATGGCGTCACCTACCCCAGCACCGACGACGCGTATTTGCAGGCCAATCTGCTGACGATCTCGCCGCAGGTGGGCGGGCAAGTGGCGACGGTCAACGCGACGGAAAACGCCTATGTGACCGAGGGCGATGTCTTGTTCACGCTGGACCCTGCGCCGTTGCAGGCGGCCTTCGACATTGCGCAGGCGCAGTTTGATCTGGCAACCCAGACCGCCGGGGCCGGAGGGTCGAACGTGGCCGCCGCCGAGGCGCAGGTCGCGCAGGCGATGGCGGCCTTGGCTGTGGAGCAGACAGACTTTCACCGCACCGAGCAATTGTTCCGCCTGTCCGATGTGTCGCAAGCCGCGTTGGACCAAGCCACCGCGACACGCGATCAGGCACAAGCCGCCGTTGACGCCGCGAATGCCGCGCTGAGTGCGGCGCGTGATCAGCTGGGGGCGACCGGCGCGCAGAACGCCGGGGTTCGCGCGGCTTTGGGGCAATTGGCCCTGGCGCGCCTGAACCTGGAGCATACGACGGTGAGCGCCCCGGCCTCGGGTTGGGTGTCCAATATCTCGCTGCGGCCGGGGCAGATCGTGGCCGCAGGTCAGCCCCTGTTCAGTCTGGTCGAGGATGGCGCGTGGTGGGTGGACGGCAACTTCAAGGAAACCGATATCGACCGGATCCGACCGGGGCAGCCGGTATCGCTGACGATTGATATGTACCCCGGCACCACGCTGACCGGGACCGTTGCCAGCATTGGCGCGGGGTCCGGGTCGGTGTTCTCGTTGCTGCCCGCGCAGAACGCGTCGGGCAACTGGGTGAAGGTCACGCAGCGCTTTCCGGTGCGGATCGCCCTGGATGCCCCCCCCGCCGACCGCTCGCGGCAGTTGCGGGTCGGGGCCAGTATGGTGGCGACGGTGGACACCTCAGGGCTGGATGCTGGGCAATGACCACGCCGGTGGCAACCCGGATGGTGCAGGCCGCGCGGTGGCCGATCGTTCTGGCCGTGGTGCTGACGGCGGTGCTGGAGGTTCTGGACAGCACCATCGTCAACGTCGCACTGCCGCATATGAAGGCCGCCTTTGGCATCACCAATGACCAGACGATCTGGATTCTGACCAGCTATATCGTGGCCTCGGTGGTGGTCATGCCGCTGACCGGGTTTTTCGTCAAACGCCTTGGCCGCAAGCGGCTGATCACCACGGCCATCATCGGCTTCATGACGTTTTCGGCACTGTGCGGCCTGTCGCAAAGCGTCGAGATGATTGTCTTCTGCCGCCTTGGACAGGGGCTGTTCGGTGCCTTCCTGATCCCGCTGTCGCAATCCATCCTGTTCGACAGCTTCCCCAAGGAGAAACGCGGCCAGGCCATGGCGCTGTTCGGGTTGGGCGTGGTCGTGGCCCCGGTGTTCGGCCCGACCTTGGGGGCGATCCTGACGGAATATTTCTCGTGGCGAGCGGTGTTCTATGTGAACCTGCCGATTGCCGGGTTTGCCTTGCTGATGATGTCGGGCGAGTTGAAAAACGATGAAACCCACAAGATTTCGGTGGATTGGATCGGGCTGGGGCTGATGGTTCTGGCCATCGGCGCGCTGCAACTGATGCTGGACCAGGGCGAGACGCGCGACTGGTTTTCCTCGCCGATGATCGTGATCGCCGCCTTTCTTTCGGCGGTGGCGGGCCTGTTCTTCTTTGTGCGCGGTTGGGGCCTGAGCACCAATATCGTCGATTTCAGCCTGCTCAAGGACCGCAGCTTTGCCGCTGCACAGGTGGCGATCATGGGGTTTGGCGTGGCCATGTTCGGCAGCATCGCCATCCTGCCGCTGTTCGTGCAGGGGTTGCTGGGTTATCCGGTGATGGAGGCGGGCTATCTGTTCATGCCGCGCGGCATTGCCGCCGGGTTCTCGATGGTCATGACCGGGGCCGTCCTGATGCGGCTGGTGGACCCGCGCGCATTGGCGATCATCGGGCTGGGGCTGACGGGGGCCGGCAATCTGATGCTGGGAACGCTCAACCTGAATGCGGGGTTCTGGGATCTGTCGATTCCGGGCATCGTGTCGGGGCTGGGTATGGGCCTGTTCTTTGTGCCCATGTCGACGCTGGCCTTCCAGAACATCGGGCCGGACCGGCAAGACGAGGCGTCCGGCATTTACGGGGTGACGCGCTCGCTGGGATCGTCGATCGGTATTGCCATTGTCGGGTGGCAGGTCGCCAGCCGCATGCAGTTTCACTATGCGATGCTGGGGTCTGGGTTGACGCCCTTCAACCCGAATGTGCAAAGCTATCTGCAGCCGCTGGGCCTCGACCCTCAATCCAGTGCGGCGGCGGAAACGCTGGCCGGGCAAGTGATGCAGCAAGCCAGTCTGCTGGCGTTCGCCGATGCCTTCTGGCTGACTGGCTGGGTGGCGTTCCTGATGGTGCCGGTCGTGTTCATCCTGCAACGCCCAAAGATCGGCGCGCAACCCGCACCAACCACACATTAGGCGGACGCGCAAAAAAGGGCGCGACCAGGCCCTCGCCCGGTCGCGCCCCTTCAGGGTTTGTTCAGGGCCTTATTCGGTGACGCCCTGCGCTGGCACCTCATCAATCAGAAACGTCCGGACCTGAATCGAATCCTCGATGGCTTTCATATCCAGATTCGCGCGATAGAATTCGCCACTGGTGATATCGGTGATGGCCGCATTCAGCCCCTGCATCGTGGTTTCATAGGGCAGCATCGCGACGGACACCTGCACGTCGATCTCGGCCAGTTTCAGAACCTCGACCGCCGCATCCGGGTCGGCTGATTTAAACAAGCCTTGCGCCTGCTGCAAGGCCTGAGCGTTTTCCTCGGACGCCTGAAAGTCCTCGGTCAGGGTCATCGACATGTCGAACGGCAGGAAATTGTATTCAGAGGCCGCTTCGGGAAAGTCGCGCATCATGTACGACGGCAGTTCTGCCTCGGCGGTGTTCAGAATGTCGAGTGCACGCTCCAGCTCAACCCGGGCCTGATCGGTGTGGTCATCAAACAAGGCCAAGCGGGCCGCCCGAACACGGGTCACGACGCCCAAAGCCTCATCTGCGGTTTGCAGGAAGTGATCCTGGGTCGGATAGGTGGCCGATGACGTGGCAAAGGCGCTGGTCCCGGCGACAAGTGGCAGGGCCGCGAACACGGCGGCGAGTGCAACAGCGCGGGAAGTGGTTTTACGGGTCATGGTGTTGCTCCTTTCGAGGTGCAAATGTTAACGGCCCATCGTGACGGATGGCGCTGGCCCCGAGTTGTTTCCGACCTTACAAAAACGCAAAGATTTTGCGACGCCCGATCAGCTGCCGGGAATATCAGTTGCCGGGAAACCTGACCGTCACCCGCAAACCGGGGTCATTGTCGTCAAGCGACAGCGTCGCGCCGTGGCGTTCGGCGATGCTTTTGACCAATGCCAGCCCCAGACCGTTGCCCTCGGTGGTGCGCGTCGGATCGCCGCGATGGAACACATCGAACACATGCTCGCGGTCGGCGGCGGCGATCCCCGGCCCGGTGTCCGCGACCACCAGCACCACCTGCGCCCGCTCGCGCCTGACCGCCAGCGTGACAAAGGCACCGGGCGGGCAATGGGTGATCGCGTTTTGCACGAGGTTGACGATCAATTGCGCGATCATGCCCCGATCGCCAAGGATCGTCACGCTCGCGCCGGTCTCGATGTCGAGCACCAGCGTTTGCCCGCTTTCCTCGGCGACCACCTCGAAGGTTTCGCCCAGTTCCGCGGCCAGATCGCCCAGATCAAAACTCTGGCGCAGAGGCTGGCCCTTTGCCGCGTCGATCCGTGCGATGCGCAGCAAGGATTCGAAAATCCCGTTCAGCCGCGCCAGTTCCGCGCGCGATTCCTCGATCCGGGTGACGGCCTGATCGGACAATGTCGGGTCGTTCAGCACCGCCTCCAGCCCCAGCGAGGCCCGCGCGAGGGGGCGCTTGAGGTCATGCGCAATCGCCACGGCGCTGGTCTTGGTGGCGGTCATCAGATCGGACAAGGTGTCCAGATGGGTGTTCATCACGGCGGCGATCCGGTCGATCTGATCGCCCTCGTCTGACACCGCCAGCCGGGCCTCGGTCTCGCCCTGCGCCACGCGGTGCAGGGTCTCGCCCATCGCATCGAGCTTGGTTTGCACCTGATGGCTGATCCAGTAGCCAAGCGCCATCAGCACCAGGGTCATCACGGCGGCAACCACCAGAAACGCCTGAATCGTCACCACCTCGAATTCGTGCAGGAATACGAAATCGCGGCCCAGCACCAGCGTCAGATCGCCCAGCGACACGCGGGTCAGGTAATAATCTTCGGGCGGCAGCCCGGTGGCACCGCCCGAGATATCGCGCGTGACCCAGCCGGTGAAATCCAGCGCCACGTCCCGATGCCCGACAAGCCGGTTGCCCTGCGCGTCATAGACCAGCAGCAGCCCGTGTGTGGCGGCATAGAGGGCCGACTGTTCGCGCGCCTCGGCCAGAACCTCGTCCTCGCCGCCGAGCTGATAGTGGATCTGGAATTCGTCGATCTTCGTGGCCAGTTGCGTGCGCATGTCCTCGCGCAGCCCGACCTCGATCAGCCAGATCGCCATGATACCGCTGACCGCGAGCACCCCGAGAAAGGCCACCGCACCATAAAACGTGGCCCGGAACGAGCCGCCGGACAGGATGTTAGCGCGGTCCATGCATGGAATACCCGGTGTTGCGCAAGGTGTGCAGCAAGGGCACGTCAAAGGGCTTGTCGATCTTGCTGCGCAACCGGCTGATATGGGTTTCCACCACGGTGGTATTGGGCTCGAAATTGAAATTCCAGACCCGCTCCAGCAGCATGGTGCGCGTCACCACCCGGCCCGCATTGCGCATCAGGATTTCCAGCAGCGCGAATTCCTTGGCCTGCAATTCGATCACCGTGCCTTGCCGGGTGGCGGTGCGGGTCAGCAGATCCAGCGTCAGATCATGGACCGTCAGCGAGGGGATTTCGGCGGTGTCGTGGCAGCGCCGGGTCAGGGCGACGACGCGGGCCAGCAGTTCCGAAAAGTGAAACGGTTTCGCGAGATAATCATCGGCCCCCGCGTGCAGCCCCTGCACCCGGTTGTCGAGATCCCCCAGCGCGGTCAGCATCAGCACCGGCAATGTCGCCCCGCTGGCACGCAGGGCCTTGACCACATTCAGCCCATCCATGCCCGGCATCATGCGATCCAGAATGGCGAGATCGCAGTCATTGTACAAGCAATAGCTCAGGGCATCGCGCCCATCCGTCACATGATCGACGCTGTGCCCGTTCTCTTGCAACCCCGTCACGATAAACGCGGCGACCTTTTCATCATCTTCAGCCAGCAATATTTTCATGTGGTCTTGATCCTGGTTGACGGTTCGACTCTGGCCCAAACGCCGGTGTTTGGCCAGTCCAGATGCCCCGCCGACTGGCGGACACCGCGTGCCTAAGGGTTCGGTTTTGCGCGCAACCGGCAGATTTCTTACATTTTTGTAAACTTCGCAAAAAGCCGGGGCCGGTTGCGCCGGGTAGATCGGGGCAACGCCACGTCCTTTTCAACCCCAAAGGCAGAATTTCCATGGATACCCAATCTGAACTCCGACCCGTTCAAGAGCCGCTGCGGTTCGGGACAAGTTTTCGCAATGTCGGGCTGTTGTTCGCGGGCTTGGGTGTGGCTGCCATCGCCGCACCCGCCGTCGCCACGCTCATAGTCGAGCAATTGGTGGCGTGGCTTCTGGTGTTTTGGGGTCTCGCGGGCATCGCCTTTGCCCTGAGTTTCCGTGCCTATTCGGAATGGCGGATTGTCGCGGTGGTCTTTGCCAGCGTGTTGATCGCGGGCCTGATCTTTGTGGTGTTTCCGGGCCGGGGTGCGGCGCTGCTGACCGGGTTGATGGTCGTGGTCTTTTTGATCGAGGGCGTGCTGTCGATCCTGCTTGGCCTGCGGCTGAGCGGCCAGATCCCGCGCTGGCGCTGGGTCATCGCCAGTGGTGCCTGTGCATTCTTGCTGGGCGTCTCGATCCTTGTGCAATGGCCCACGACTTCGACATGGGTGCTGGGTTTTCTGGCTGGGTTGAACTTTCTATCGACCGGCCTCGCGATGTTCATGCTGTCGCGGACAGCCCTTGGGCATCCGCAATGACCCCTGCGCACAAGGCGGTTTGCCACGTCTGCCATGCCACGTTTCCGCCCTCAAAACTGCGGTCGTGGATTTCGGTGCGCCCCGGCGTCTCGGAGTTGATCAACGCCGCGCATCCGGGCTGGGAGGCGGGCAAATCCATCTGCCGCGCCGACCTGGCAACCTATCGGGGCGCCTATGTCGAGACCCTGTTGGCAAAGGAGCGCGGCGAATTGAGCGCGCTTGACCAGCAGGTCATCGAGAGCCTCAAATCGGGGGAACTGGTCTCGCAAAACATGCTGGATGACAATGCCAGCACGGCAACCTTTGGCGAACGCATGGCCGACAAGGTTGCGACATTCGGCGGTAGCTGGACGTTCATCATCCTGTTTTCGGCGACGCTGCTTTTTTGGATCACGGTGAATATCGCGGGCCTGATGGCGCAGCCGTTCGATCCCTATCCGTTCATCTTGCTGAACCTTGTCCTCTCAAGCCTCGCGGCGTTGCAAGCGCCGATCATCATGATGAGCCAGCGCCGCCAAGAGACAAAAGACCGGATGCGCGCAGAAAACGATTACCGCGTGAACCTGAAGGCCGAGATCGAGATCCGCCAGCTCCACGAGAAGATGGATCACCAATTGGCCCAACAATGGGACAAACTGGCGGAACTGCAACAGATCCAGATCGAACTTCTTGAGGAACGCTTGAATGACCGGGGTTAAACCGCAAGGCACCGTCGCGCGCCTTGTCCGCATCATTGGGCACCCGGTGGTGCGGCTGGCGGTTTCGGTGCTGATCGTCGGCATCGCGATTTTCGTTTTGCACAAGCTGGCCAGTGCGGTGCATTGGTCCGATGTCAAAGCCGACATCGCCGCCAGCAGCTGGCGTGAACTTGGCCTTGCGCTGCTATGGACGGCCGTCAGCTTTGCCGCACTGTCGTTTTATGACGTGCTGGCGGTGCGGTCGGTGGCAAAGGGCAAGGTGCCGGCCCGCATTGCCGCGCTGGCGGGGGCGGCGGGCTATGCCATCTCGAACCTGCTGGGGTTCTCGTATCTCACCGGAACCGCCGTCCGGTTTCGCATCTATGCCGGACTTGGTCTGGATGTGACCCGCGTTGCGGCGGTTATCGCCACGTCTTGGGTGGCGTTCTGGCTGGGGTTGCTGCTGGTTCTGGGCCTGTTGCTGACGGTGCATCCGCAGGGGTTGGCAACGGTCCTGCCGATTTAGAGCAGCACCGAAACAGCCATCGGGGCCGCGTTGCTGGTCGGCTTTGTCGCGGTTTTTGCGTGGTTGTGGCGGGGTGCGCGGCGGGTTTCGGTGGCGGGCCATGCGATTGAATTGCCCAGCCTGAGGCTGGCCAGTGGCCTGACCCTCGCCAGCGTGATCGACATCACCGGGGCAGCGCTGACACTCTATGTCCTGATGCCCGCCGATCTGGTGCAAAGTTATCCCTACTTCTTTATCGTTTATTTTGGTGCGATTGCGTTGGGAATTCTCAGCCACTCGCCCGGTGGGTTGGGGGTGTTCGAGGCGACCCTGATCGCGGGCCTTGGCGCGGCCGGGCGCTCGGATGTGCTGGCGGCGCTGCTGCTGTATCGCCTGATCTACAGCATCCTGCCCTTCGCCATCGCCGTTCTGGGGTTGGCGCTGGCCTGGGCCGTCAGCCAGCGCGACGCCGTGAGCCACTCTGCGACCTGGGCCTATCGGCTTGCGCGGCCCATCGTGCCGGTGGCGGCCTCGGGTGTGGCGCTTTTGGCGGGGGTGATCCTGTTGATCTCGGGCAACCTGCCCGCCGATTCCGCACGGCTTGGGATGTTGAATGACGTGATCCCCGTCTCGTTCATTCAGGCGTCGCATCTGGCGGGCAGCATCGCGGGCCTGTTGCTGATCGTGGTGTCGCGCGGCCTGTACCGCAAGCTGTACCGCGCGTGGTTGCTGGCCATGGCGTTGATGGTGGTGGGCATCCTGACGTCGCTGTTCAAGGGCCTCGACTGGCGCGAGGCGGCAAGCCTGCTGTTGACCGTCGGCGTGCTTGGCACGTTCCGATCCGCTTTCTACCGGGTCGAGGGGGGGTCGGTCTTTCGCCTGAACGCCGCGTGGATCGTCAGCCTCGGCGCGCTGCTGGCGGCGGTCACCTGGGTCGGGTTCTTTGCCTACAGCCATATCGGCTACCAAGATGCGCTGTGGTGGGATTTTGCCCTGCACAGTGACGCTTCGCGGTTCTTGCGCGCCAGTTTCGTCGCGGCTCTGGTGCTTTTGGCGATTGCCCTCAATTCCGTGATGACCGGCCGCGCAACACGGACTGAACGCCGCGACATTCCCGACAGCGTGCGCGCCCTGATTGCCGCCAGTGAGGATACCGAGGCCAATATCGCCTTGAGTGGCGACAAGGCGTTCCTGATCGCGGAGGACCAGACCGCGTTTCTGGCCTATGCCGATACCGGCACGTCGCTGATCGCCAAGGGCGAGCCGGTCGGCGCCGAGGCCGCCGGGCGCGCGTTGATCTGGGCATTGCGCGAAAAGGCCGACAAAGAGGGCAAACGTTGCGCCTTTTATGCCGTGTCGCAGCGGTATCTGCCGACCTATCTGGACATGGGTCTGTCGATCCTGAAGATCGGCGAGGTTGCCCGCGTCGATTTGCGCAGCTTCACGCTGGAGGGCGCGGCGAAAAAGGATTTTCGTCAGGCGCGCAACCGGGCGGCGCGGGATGGCTATGCTTTTGGCATCATCGCCAAAGCCGATCTGGCCCCCGAACTGCCCGCCCTGCGACGGCTGTCGGATGCGTGGCTGGCCTCCAAGCAAGGCGAGGAAAAGGGGTTCGCGCTGGGTGGGTTCGAGGAAACCTATGTGTCGAATTTCGACCATGCCGTGTTGCGCAATCCGGCCGGAGAGATCGTGGCCTTTGCCAATCTGTTCCAAGGCGCCAACAAGAACGAGTTGTCGCTGGATCTGATGCGCTATGACCCGGATGGCCCGGGGTTTGTCATGGACGCGCTGTTTGGCGAACTGATGCTTTGGGGCGCGGCGCAGGGGTTTCATTGGTTCTCGCTGGGGGCGGCGCCGTTTTCGGGCATCGAAAGCCGCCGTCTGGCCTCGTTCTGGAACCGGGTGGGCGGCTTTGTCTATCAACACGGCGAGCAATTCTATCACTTCGAGGGGCTGCGGGCCTTCAAGCAGAAATTCAACCCGGTCTGGACGCCGAACTATCTGGCCAGCCCCGGTGGCTTTGCCGCGCCGCGTATCCTCTATGAGGTCAATACGCTAATCTCGGGCGGGGTTATCGGATTGATGAAATGAGGAGGCTTCTATGATTTCGAATTACGCGGACCACTCCTCCAATGAGCGGACCTTCCTGTCATGGGTGCGCACGGCGATGGCGGTGGTCGGCTTTGGCCTTGCGGCGGCGCGATTGGGGGGTGGTCCTGCGCAACTGTGGTCCGAAGTCCTGATGCTGGCGGCGGGGGCGCTGGTGGTGGGACTGGCGTTCGTGCGAATGCGCCATGTGAGAGCCCGTATCGCCGCGGCGGAAACACTCGACGATGATGCGCTGCCCGCCGATGGTCTGCTGATGCTGCTGGTTGCAGCACTGTTCGCACTGCTTGCCGCCTTCGCGATTCACGTCGGCTGACGCCATGCGCACCCTGTCCCGGCTGCCGTTCACGCTGGCCTTCCTCAGCGTCATGGTGCTGGCCAATTGGCTGGCCGGCACCTGGGGCGGGGTCTTGCCACCCGCCGCCCTGACCGACTGGGGCCTGAGCCATCAAAGCCTTGTTGACGGCGAGGCGTTTCGCCTGATCACCGGCACCTACCTGTCGCACGATCTTGGCATGGCCCTGCGCCAGCTCTGTTTTGCGGCGGTGGTGATCGGGGCTTACGAATGGACCGAGGGCACCTGTCGCGCAATCGTGCTGTTCTATACCATCGACATTCTCGGCTCGCTGCTGGTGTTGTTCGGCGTGCTCCCTTTGCTGGTTGCCATGCCAATCGCCATCACCGAGGCCGAGCTTGTGGTGTTTGACGTCGGCATGTCGGCCGGCGGCTTCGGCCTGCTTGGCGCGTTGGCCTATCAGTCGCGCTATCGGTGGGTCGGATTGCTGGTGATCCTTCTGGCAATCTGTGCCAAAATGCTGATCTCGTTCGAGCCGATCGCCGATACCGCGCATCTGCTGTGCCTGGGTCTGGGTGTCCTTGGGCAGTCTCATTTGCCCAAAGGCAGGCGCGTGATGCCCTGCGCGGAGCGGTGATTTCGGCGCGTGCTGCAACGCACGCACGGTGACGCAGGCGCCTGGGTGCGGTTTTTGCCAAGGATCGGCGCAGTCTTCGCTGGAATGACAGCGATTTGACACCCTCACCGACATTCGGCGCATGCAGGCAAGCGTCGATCACCGCTTGCCCGCATGCGCCCGAGTTGCTACGCGAAAGCTGGCCACGCTGTCAGTCCTTGAATCCGGCTGCGGGCCTGTCAGCGACTTGCTTGGCGCCTCGAAACGCCAAACCCATTCCGGAGATCAAAATGACAGACCTGAACAGCCGTCACGGCCTGAACCCGCCCCACAGCGAAGTTGTTGACGCGTGCCAGCATATCGCGCCCTGTGACGCGCTGGACATGGGATGCTCCAATGGCCGCAATGCCCTGTACCTGAGCCAGCTGGGTTTCAATGTCACCGCCGTTGACAACATCGCCAATGCCATCCGAATGCTGCACGCTATCGTCGCGCAAGAGGGCATCGGCAACATCGACCCGCGCGTATATGATATCAATCAGGCAAAGTTGGATGCCGATTATGGCTTCATTGCCTGCACCGTGACGCTGATGTTTCTGGACCCCGCGCGGGTCGAGGCCGTCCTTGCCGACATGCAGGCGCATACGCTGCCCGGCGGTTACAATCTGATCGTCTGCGCCATGGATACGCCCGCTTACCCCTGCACGGTCCGGTTCCCGTTCACCATGAACGAGGGCCAGCTCAGTGCGCTCTATCAGGGCTGGGAGATGCTCAAATACAACGAGGATCTTGGCACCATGCACAATGGCGCGCAGCTTCAGTTTGCCACGATGCTGGCGCGCAAACCCGCATAGCCACTGGCGTCCACAACGCGGCACAGGGCCCTGCAAGACGGGAAAGGCCATTGGCGGGCAAGGGTCCTTGGCGGCGGTTGAAACGCTTGACGCATGATCGACCAAGCTTTTGGGCAGCCTATCCACCGGTCCAGTTCTTGACCGAAGCCGATTGTCACATTTGGCAATGGCTTCGGAGCAGTCGGCCTTTTTCGTGCATTCAAGTGTGCGCTGACCCTATATGTCACACACCGACACGAAGATCGGCCAACGGCGGTAAGGACCATAGAACTTTACGAATTTACCGCGGGGCTGAAATATACGATGGTGTTTGACGCGAAATCTGCTTTGTTGCGCGTAGCCTGTCGCAATATCCACTGACACGAAAGAGCCTGACCGTGCGGCGATCATTTCTCTACCCCGCGCTTATGCTGGCACTGAGCCTTGGCTCCGCTGCCCACGCAGAATTCCCGCGTGTTGGTGTCGCCGATATCCCCAACGGCGTCTCGGCCCCGTTTGACGGATTCTGGGCTGCTGGTATTCCCGACGCGAACGGTGCGGATGGCGTTTCCCCCGACGCCTGTAAAAACCCCATCCAACTGCGGGCCAACGGCGATCATGGGCTTGTGTATGCAGCGCCCAACCGCCCTGAAATTGTTTATGAATTGTCGGAGTTCTCTGGCCGCACAACGTGGCTTCCGATCATTGGCGAGAGCACGATTGCCGTCTGGATCAGCGCGGATGCGTTCTATGCCTATGCCGTGGGCCTGACAGACGGGCGCGCCCGCTGGGACGATCCGCGCCTCTATCGCCGCTGCCCGGAATAGGTCTTGGGGTGTTCAGGCCCGGAACTCCTCGCGCATGAAATGCCGCGCGCCGTGGCAAGACGGAGCACCGCTGACAGGTCCAAGGACCAAGCGATTTACGATCCAACCGCCGCCACCGAGCGCCATGAATGGCGTGGCGGGCCGTGGCCCCGACTAATCCGGGAGCTTGCAAAAACCATAAGACAAGCGTTCAATTTTCAACTCGGTATTCATCATGGCCACGGCTCATGTGTGAAAATCCACTGCGTGAATACTTGGTCTTTCATTCGCCTGGAACGCCGCCGCTGATATTGCGCCTGATATCGGTGCGACCACTTGTCCAGTCTTGGTTGATGACAATTCAGATGAGTCGCATATCATACCGGCGTCGACCCCGAACGAAGGTCCGACGGCCAATTTGCACCGTTGGCCGTAGATAAAGCTGGAATTTTGGTCTGATGGACAGCGAATGCAGACTGACGGCTGCCATGTCGTCCGCTGAGTCTAACCCCTCGCCCTGACAGGTTTGCCCAAAAGCGGGCGCAGGACAATTTTCCACATCATTGGCCAATTCACAGACTGAAACCGGCAATACGCAGCGCATTGGACGAACATCCAATACACTGCTCCTTCGGGCATTGATTGCCGGTCGTCATTGCTCAACAAAGAACCGTGTATCAAAGTGGCCGTCGATTTGGCGGCAGTTCGCGGTATCAGCCTCGACTCCGTAGCCGTCCGCATAGCACAGCAACGCGGCAAAGGTTCCAACCGCGTGGCCTTCCTCGCCAACGACGTCCAGCCTCGTGAAGCTGATGGCGGGCGGCGTCGGCGCGCCCTCGGAGGTCCAGTGCTGGGCGGTGCCTTGTGGTGCATAGGTGATCGTCACGCCAATCGGCACCGTGCCCACTGCTGGCCGTTCCGACATGTAGTCCAGCTCCAGGCTCAGCCGCTTGTTGTCGAGACTGTAACCCGCGATACTGAAGGACGAAAATCCCCCGCCTGCCAAAAACAGAAATGCCGTGGCCGATGTCTCATTCTCGCTGCGAGCGATCACCGTCGGCTGCGAAATATTCTCGTCACCAAAGCGCGCCTCAAGCACGCCGATCTCTTCGGTTTCGAAGGCCAGAGCGGGTGTCGCCAGAATGAGCACCGCAAACAGAGATAAACCAAATTTCATGTGATTCTCCAATTCCATCAAAACTACACCCGGCCACCTCGGCCGGATGCTGGCGGGCAAAACGCCTGTGAGCTTGGGCCAGCCCGTCACCGCATGCAAGCATGAGTTGCAAAGCCCCCTCACGACGGGTTTCGTGATCATGCCCCCGTCCGCCAGACCGGCATGGCGACGGGTGCCAGCGGTTCCGCACCCGCGAATTGAACGCCTTCAGAGCAAAGGCTTGGTCAGCATCAGCCAGAGGATCGCCAAGATGGCCGCAAAAGCCGGAAACCCGAAGGCGAACCACCATCGGTAGAGCCGGTGATAGCTGTCTGGCAGAGGTGCGCCCGCATCGCGCGCGGCGGTGGCAAGGTTGCGCAACCGGATTTGCATCCAGACAACCGGCAACCAGAACAGGCCGATAACGACATACAGCACAAGCGACCATGCGACCCAGCCACTCAGCAGCGGCCAGCCAGCCTCGCGGGCCAACAGATACCCGGTAATGGGCTGCGCAATCGCTGCCGTGGCGGTGAACAGCGTGTCGGCCAGAACGACGATTCCGGCAACATGCGCGATCAGTCGCGGATCACGGCTATGGTTCGAGATCACCATGAAAAAGGCGATCCCGGCCCCGGTTCCGATCAGGACCGTCGCGCCAAGGACATGCAGGAGACGCAGGATCTCGTAGATCATCGCTCCTCCATCAACAGCCAGACCATCGCGGCAAGGGCCATGCCGGGGAAGACCTTGACCATCGGCCCCAGCGGATCGGCCCACAGATCCGGCGCCGCGACGAGGCTGCCGATCAGATAGGCGCCCGACAGACCCAGCATGCCCAGCGCGGCGGGTTTGGTCCAGCGCCGCCAGAGGATCGCGAGGCCCAACGCGAGATCGGCAAGCGCACCGCCGATCACGCTCGGGCCAACGGTCCAGTCCGGCGCGGCGCGCGCCGTCAGGATCGCCATGGCCCGCGCCGGATCCAGCAGCGTGATCAGGCCGGTCAGGCACCAGAAAAGCGACAGCGTCGCAATCGCCAGCGGCAAGGCCAGATAGGCGCGGGCAAACAGCCTCTCCTGCCGCGTGGCGGGCAACAGCGCCAATGTCTCGTCCAGCGATCGGCAGGGGCTGCCGCCGGCATTTTCCCAGGCGTCCGGGTCGCCCACGATCCCGTCTTGAAGTGCGCGCAGCGCGGTGGTTCGCAGCGGCGAGCGCCAGCCGAGATATCCCAGCAGATCCGCACCCTTGCCCAGCGCCGCAACGACGAAACCCGGCACGCGCGGGCGAAAGCGCGGCTCGGGCCAGCCTTGCCAGCGACGCACGCGATCCGTCAATTCGGGAAACGACCGGGTCCCACGCTCGGTCAGGTCGGCGATCAACCGCGACGGCACCCTGCCCCGCGCCGCAGCGACGACGGCATTCGCGACGTCGCCAACATAGACCGTCTGAACCTGCGCATCCGGCATGATCCGGGGCGCGAGCATCGGCACTGCGCTTGCGGCGCGCAACAAGGCAGTGCCGCCATAGGCATCCGGGGACAGCACAAGGGTGGGCCGCAAAATGACCCAATCAAGGGCACTCGCGCAGAGGATCGCGTCGCCCTGTGCCTTGGTGCGGAAAAACGCGGTTGAGGCATCCTGGGACACCCCCGCCGCCGAGATCTGCACGATGCGCAGCGGTAAACCGGCCGCGGCCTCTGCCAGACGGGACAGCGCCGTCACATGGATCGCCGCCAGATCGTCGCGCGCCCCATCTTGCAGCGCGCCCGAGGCGTTGACAACGACATCAACCCCGGACAGCAGGCCGCGCCACTCATCGACGGTGATCGAGGGAATGTCGCGGATCACCCAATCGGCGGAGGGGTCAGCCTTGAGCGCGCTGGGTTTTGATCGTCCGACGCCTGTGACGGAAAACCCGGCGTCCCTCAGGGCAATCATACAGGCCGAACCGATCAGCCCGTATCCACCCAGAACGATGACTTTGCCCATGTCGGTTCGCCTTGATTGCCCGCGCCGGATGCTATGTGATCAAAGGCGCAAAGACCAAGGAAATTGAAAGCGCGCGGTTGGTGGGCGACGCAAACGCGAACATGGTTCAGAATGGATCAACGGCCCCGCGCCATTGTTGTGCGGGTATTCCGGCAGGGCGTGCAAGGCCGATACACATTGCCGTGCGGGAACTGACCTTCAATTCAGGCAAGTGACTTTGACGGGTTTCTTGCGTTGCACGGGCGCATCAGGCGTTTGAACCGATTCCATTTTCACGCAGTGGCGCAAACATGGCCGACAGGTCGCGCCGATTGGTGCCGTGGCTTGGCTCCGCAAATGCGCCCGTCACATTCAGAGTGCCCGGCGTTTTCGTCGCAATGGCAAACATGCTGAAACGACCAAGCCCGCGGTTCGCGTCGACAGGGCGGATTCGCAACAGTTCGGGACTGCGTGATGAATGCGCAAGGCGGTGAAATCGGGTTTTGACGGTCTTGATTTTCCGCACGGTGCTTGGGGTCGCCTTTGTCACCACACGGGTGTAACGCGCCGCTGTTGACCGATTGGCGCGCCCCGGCAACCCGTCGATCACCCGCACATCGGCAGTGTTTGGCGGAATGCCATTGATTGCCGTCAGGGCCTGGTTGATATCTACCCAGTGCAACACGCGCTGAAGGAAAGTGCACCGTGCAGAAAATCAAGACCGCCAATCCCGATTTCCAGATCCGGCATGCGTCTTCGGACGACGCGGAACTTGTCGTGCAATACATGAAAAAACTTGGCGCCTATCAAAAGATGGCGGACAAGATCACGGCAACGACGCCGCAAATCAAACGGTTGCTGGAGGAAAAGCTGGGCGAGGCGGTGTTCGGGATCTACAAGGGAGAGATCGTCGGTTTCGCCTACTTTTGCCAGAAATCATCGGCGTTTACCGGTCGTTCCGGGCTTTATATTGATGGCTTCTTGATGGACTCTCCTGTGCGCCATCAGGGTCTGGGAAAGATCATCATGGGCTATCTTTGCAAGCTGGCCCTGGACCGGAACTGCCAGATGCTGGAATGGGGCGTTCTGGACTGGAACGCGCCGACCATCAAGTTTTACCGACGCCTCGGGGCCTATAGCGTTGATGAGATGACCATTTTCAGATTTGCGCCGGACGCTCTCGTGGCGAACGCGCGCCTTTTTGAGGTTGGTGAGTAGATCCCTTGATCGGCGGGTTCTGGCCTGAAACCACCCTCGGGCATGTTCAGGCCCGGCGGATGCAGTTTGCCGCCTCGTTTCCGCCGGAAACCCACAGCCCGAACGGGTTTGCACGAGGCAATTGGAAAAGGCCCCACGAACCGTGAGGCCTTTTTTGGTCCGTCTTTGCGCGCCTCAGGCGCGATGCGCACCGCGGCTGCGGTAGTAGAAGATCACACCACCAAGCACCGCACCGATGACCCAGGCATAGCCGCTCAACTGGCCAAGCACCGGAACCCAAACCGTCGCGACCGAGAACACGGCGGAAATCCCGAATGCGACCAGCGCGTGTTCGTTCCAGCCATTGCCATAGTGATACGCGCCGCCGTTCATATTGTAGAGATCATCGCGGTTCAGTTCCTGTTTGCGCAGCAGGTAGTAGTCGACGATCAGGATACCATAGAGCGGGGCCAGCGTGGCGCCAAGCGTGTTGACGAAGCCGCCGATGCCGAAGTTGCTGATGAACGCGGTCCACAGGCCGCCGATAACCAGCGCAAAACCCGAGGTGATCAGGCCCGCCATACGGAAGTTGATTTTCGACGGTGCCAGGTTGGCAATGCCATTCACGGCGGGGATGAAGTTGGCCACCAGATTGATGCCGACCGTCGCCGCGAAGAAGGTGATCGCGGCGATCACACCCAGCAGCACGCTGTCGGTACGCTCGACGATCTCGGTCGGGTTGATGATGGCTTCACCATAAACAACGGCAGCACCCGCCGTGGTCAACAGCGCCAGTGCCGAGAACAGGATCATGTTCAGCGGCAGCCCGGCAAAGTTGCCCTTGAGCATCGCGTTCTTGTCCTTGGCGTAGCGCGAGAAATCGCTGAAGTTGATCATCACGGCCGCGAAATAGGCCACCATGGTGCCGACAATCGCAATGAAGCCGTTGATTTCCGTCAGCCATGTGCCCTCCGGGCTGGCGAAGATCGTGCGGGCTGCGCTGAGCAACTGTCCGTCCGATTTGATCCACAGGACAATCACCAGACCGATCATCACCGCGTAAACAAAGGGGCCGGCAATGTTCAGGAAGGTTTCAACCCAGTTCATGCCGCGCCAGAAGATGACGATGTGGAAGGCCCAGACGATGAGGAACGCGATCCAGTCCACGGAGGTCAGGCCGAGCCATTCCGCCCCACCCGTCGATCCGGTGATCGAGTGGATCAGCAACGCCACGGCGGTCGAGGCAAAATAGACCTGCACGCCATACCAGAACACCGCCACGGTCGCGCGCAAGACGCTGGGCAGCTTGGCCCCGGCGGTGCCCATGCTGGCACGCGCAAAAACCGGATAGGGAATGCCATAACGTTCGCCCGCCGCGCCCGACAGGTTCACCAGAACCATGACAAACAGGCTGGCGGTGATCAGCGCTGCAAACGCTGTCCAGCCGCTGACATGAAAGGAAATGAACAGCGACGCAACCAGCGAATAGCCGAAAAGCGATTGGATATCGTTGGCCCAGACGTTGAAGATCGCGAACCAGCCCCAGGATTTCTCGGCGCGGGTGACAGGCTTCAGCGTATCACCGCCCTCCTGCAAGTAATCTGTGTGTGTCGTATTCATGTCCCATTCTCTCCCAGGTCGATGATGGATCAAACGCGGATTTCCGCCGGTTTGCTCTTTCGCTCATGTCATTTACTGTTTTATCTAAAATGTTAGGCAATATGGTGTCTGAATGAGTAGTAGGAACGTCATGTAAAGACCTTCAAGATTTTCTTGAAAGTAAACGCCGAGTTCAAGTCTAAGGTGATGAACCATGACAATAGCAAACACGAGTTCCCGCGCGAGCCCTCCGAATGCGCCGCCCGATCTCTTGGCGGATCGCGCCTATCAGGCGCTGGTGGCGCAGTTGCGAGACGGCCGTTTGGCCAGCGGCAATTTCTTGTCGATTCCGATGCTGGTTGACCAGCTTGAGATGCCTACCGCTGCGGTCCGCGATGCGGTCAAGCGGGCCGAGGCCAGCGGCTTGTTCATCGTGATCCCCAAGCGCGGCGTCATGGTCATGGATGCCGGAGCCCAAACGACACGCGAGTGTCTGGACCTGCGATCAATGTTCGATTGTGAGGGCGCAAGGCGTTTGATCCAGTTGGGCGACGATATCCCGCTGGCGGCACTTCGGGACGCGCATGAACGCCTGCGGGATGACGCGACCGACACGTCGATGCCCGGCCTCTCGGTCCGCGCCATCGAGACCGATCTTTCGTTGCACGACGCCTTGTCGGTGGGGATCGGATCGACGCTGGCCGCGCGGCTATACGCGGAAAACCGGGATCGAATTGCGGTGATCCAGAACACACGGCCGTTTTTGCCGGATCGGATTGTCTCGGCAATGACCGAACACTTGGCCATTATCGCCGCGCTCGAGGCGCGCGATGTCGAGGCGACACTCAGGGCGATACGCGATCATCTGGACAATACCTTGCGCTGGTGGGGCGTGAGCGCTTGACCCATGGGCGCGGCACGGATGTCAGCCCATGCGCCCACACCGCTGCCAACGCCAGCTTGGGCCACGATCAAAAAAGACGGACCTACGACGGTTCCCAAGGGCAGACGCGCCATGAGCAGGACTGCGCCCTCCGCCAGAACGCACGCCGCACCGCCCTTTGAACCGCGTGAGTCCGCGCGGAGCGACAAGGAGATATTGACTCTTTGACACAAAATGCATTTTATGGGGATCAGCCAAACTGATTGCGTCAGATGCCCAGTCTTGCAGGTCGCAATGCTTCCCTTTGGCTTGGTGCTGACACCAACGCAACGGCCTTGGGCCTTGGAACGGGAGACGGTCCTGATGACGACATTAAACGACCACATCGCAATCGTGACGGGTGCAGGTGCCGGGATCGGCAAGGCGATCGCACACAGGCTGGCCATGGACGGGGCAAAGGTCATTGTCCATGACATCAATGAAGCCGCAGCGGTCGCGGTTGCCGCAAACATCACGGCGGCGGGGGGCGAGGCCAAGGCCTTTGCCGGGGATGTCTCAAATCCTGACGATGTTGAGGCAACCTTCGCATTTTGCGAAGCAACTTACGGTGAGTGTTCCCTGCTGGTCAACAACGCGGGCATCGTTCAGCAGGTCTGGTTTAAAGACATGACCCTTGCGGATTGGGACCGGATGATCTCGATCCACTTGCGGGGGTGCTTCCTGAACAGTCACCGCGCGATAAAGCCCATGCTGCGCAACAAGCGTGGCGTGATCGTGAATCTGGCGTCACAACTGGGCCAGATCGGGGGTATCGAGCTGGTTCACTATACCGCAGCCAAAGCCGGCATCATCGGCATGACCAAAGCCTTGGCCCGCGAAGTCAGCGCATCGGGGGTGCGGGTCAATGCCGTGGCTCCCGGGCCGATCAATACGGAACTGGTCATGGCGCTGTCCGATGACTGGCGCGCCGCAAAATCAAAGGAACTGCCCTTGGGCCGGTTTGGCGAGCCCGAAGACGTCGCCGCTGCCGTTGCCTTTCTCGCGTCGGATGATGCCAAACTCTTCGTCGGCCAAACGCTTGGCCCGAACAGTGGCGATGTAATGCTGTAATGGAGATTTGAGATGAAAACGGTTCTTATCACGGGCGCTGGAATTGGCATTGGCCGCTCAACAGCACTTGCGTTCGGGGCGGCGGGCTATCATGTGATCGTCACCGATATTCTTGAAGCCGAAGGAAGCAAGGTCGCAATAGAAATCGTTGCTGGCGGAGGGTCGGCTGACTTTCATTCTTTGGACGTCAGATCAACGGAACGCTGCAATGAAGTCGTCGCGCTGGTTGAAAAACAATATGGTGCGATTGACTGCCTGGTAAACAACGCCGGGATTGCGCATAAAATCCCGTTGTCCGAATTGACCGATGCCAAATGGGATCACACATTCGACATTGACCTGAAAGGGATGATGCGTTTGGCCCGCGCGGTCGCACCCGCCATGAAAGCCAAAAAGTCGGGCTCGATGATCTGCATGTCGTCCATCATGGGTGTCGCCTATGGCTGGGATGATCACATTCACTATTCGGCGGCGAAATCCGGGGTGGTCGGGCTTGTTCGCGGACTTGCGGTCGAATTGGGCGCCCACGGTATCCGGGTCAACGGCATTGCACCTGGGTATATCCGAACCGCGCAAGCACTCTCGGTCGAACATTCCGTTGGCCCGGAAGCCTTGGAAGCCGCCGCTGCGTACATTCCACTCAAGCGCATCGGGGAACCGGATGACATCGCGGATGTCGTTGTCTTTCTGGCCTCGCAGGGCGCACGCTATTTGACCGGGCAGGTCATTACCGTCGATGGTGGCTTGCTGGTCGGGCGATACTAACGGAGCGCGATCCTTCGTCCGCCGCAATACTTTGGAAAACACACCTGCAAGCCACTGATCTGAAAGGATTAGTGGCTTGCAGAAAATCCCCGTTGCGCGTGCCCCTCGAATGCCAGGGCCGGCCGGACCCTAAGTGCCCGGAACGCCATCCGCACGATAGATATAGGGCGCAAAGACGACTTTCTCTTGCAGCACGCCGACGATTTTCATCCGGGCAACGTACATCTCTTCTTCGGCATTCAGAATTTCCCGGAACAGCTCTGCCGCGGCTTTCCGATTGCCATCGCCGAGGCTCAACAGCATTTCCGAGTATTTATGCGCGGGTAGTCTGAAAACCGGCAATCCCAACCGCAACAAGCCGCGGTGATAGAGATCCAGCAATGATCTGCGATTATAGATCGCCTTTTCCAAAATCGGGTTGTTCAACCGGGAGAAGATGAGGTCAGAGAGGTTTTTACTCAAAACGTCCCAGAGCTCATGTTTTTCTCCGAAAATTGCCTCTCCAGCTTGCCGCAAATCCTCCAGATTCCACGATTCCCGGGCTTCCAGGATGACGGACGGCTCCAACAATCTGCGGATCTCGAAAATATGCCGGATCGTTTCTGATGTGAGCGGCCCTGTCACCCATTGTGATCCGCGTTTCTTTGTAACAAGCCCTCGTTCCTGCAGGCGGCCCAAAATTTCCCGGGCTACGGTTCGGCTTACCGACAGATGGTCGCTCAAGCCTTCTTCCAACACCTGAAACCGCCCGAAAATCTGGCAAGACACGATTTCAAGCTCGACCTCGTCAACGAAATGCTCCCATGTTCCCTGTTTGGAGAGCGCATCGGCCATCTGCGGCGAGACATGCAGCATTGTTTCATCGACGCGTTTGCGGATCGGCGATGTTCCGGCAGAATTTCCAACCAGATACCCGCGACCTTTGAAACGCGTGATTTTGCCGCTTTTGTGCAGAGCGCTCAACGCGGCTTTGACGGGCGCGCGGCTGACATTCAGTTGCTCGGCAATCGGGCCTTCAACAAGCACCAGCCCCTTGGGCAGACGCCCTTCGGCGATATTTTCTGACAGAACCAGCTCCACAAGGACCGATATCGGAACGCCAGCCAGGGATTTTCGTTCAAAAGTCAAACCGGTTTCTCGCCGATACTGTGGATGAATTTATTCCAGGCGCGGGTTGCGAAATTGTATTCATCAATGACCGAATTCCAAACCGCAATGCGTTCGGCCTTGTCCTCCATGCGACCGCCTGACCGGCGGGCACCGGCCCGGGCGGCCAGTTCATTCGAGTTGTTGAAAATATCACTTTCTGCCGCGTCGCCAAGATACCAATAGCGCCATTCATCCTCGGTCAGATGCTGGCGGACCTGATCGGGGACCGGCGCATAATAGCCTTGCCGCGCCATTGCCGCCCCGGCCTTGCCGTCCAGAAGCCAATTGATGTATCGATACGCCATATCGGCCTTCGCCGGATCGAGCGCGCTGGAAAGGCTCGCCCCGCCAAACCAGGCGCGGTAGCCTTCTTTCGGATCCGCTTCGACATAGCGTCTTGCGGTTTTTCCGATGCCCGCCATGGCCGGTGTCCAGATACTCTGCAAGGCGACAGATTGTTCGGTCATCAGCACTTGCGCATCGACGGAATCGACCCAGCTTGCCTTGAAATGGCCATTCGCGACCAGCTTTCCGAGAAGATCGAACATACATTCGACTTCTTGAACCGTCATGTTGCCAAGGTCCTTGAAGGACATCAGACCCTGCGCGGAAAGCGCCAAGGCAAGGTCGAAAAAACCAATGGCGGATTCGTCCACGACGGCCACCTGGCCCGCGACACGCTCATCGAGGAACCAGCCCCAGCTTGCCTCGGACGGGTCGCTGGTGCCGAAAACATCGGCGTCAAAACAAAAGCTGTCGAAGTTGAACAGGGTCGGCAACATGCTGATTTCCCCGGTCGGGTTGCTGCCCAGCACGCCGTTTTCCTGAACGTAGAGTTTTTTTGCCGGCGCATCACCAGCCCCCCGGCAGCGGCCCGGAGCGCTGGTCGTCTTGGGGAGGTCGATCACCTGATCCCAGCGTTCTATGCGCTTCAGATCAATCGGTTGCAGGGCGTTCCAGTACCAGACAACGTCCAGATTGTGAAAGCACTGCTCATACACGTCGAAGCTTGCGGGATCGCGCGCCGCCGTGACCTGACAGCTTCGGAAATCCACCGTCTGGAATTCGATGTCAAAACCCAGATCTTCACAGGCCGCTTCGCGCACACAATCAAGATGCGTGACCTTCGTCCCCAGGACGACAAGTCTGTCATTGTGTCTGGAACCCACGGCGCACATCGGTTCGACCTGATCCTTTCGCTTGAGTGATCCACATATCATTTTACATGTGGCTCGCAACTCTCGATATCAACCGCCGCCTTGGGCTACTTTCCCAAGAACCGATGGAGCGATGCGCGCAATGTCTCTTCGTCCATAGCTTCGCCGATGAAGACGATATCGCCGTGCGTCGCGTCATTTTGCTCGGGCGGCAAGATTTCGGGCTGCTGCATGACCTTGCGCACGGATTGCAGCAAGAGCGCGCCGGCATCAGTGTTCAGGACGCCTTTGACCCGCAGGATGGTGTCGCCTCGGGCGTGCAGCAATGCCGAAAGCCAGACCGTGAATTCGACCCAATCGATTTCCTTGGGGATCGTCAGCGACGCCACCGCAATTGGTGGTCCGGCAGTGGCGCGCGCCGGGTCATAGGTTTGCGTCGGTGACGGCAGCGGTGGCACCGGCCCCTCAACGCCGAAGGTCGAGAGCGACACCGACGCGGCCGGGTTGATTTTGGTGACGGTTGCAACGAGGTTCGACAGGGCTTGCGCCGGCAGGTCTTCGGATTTCGAGATAACGACGCGGTCGGCGGCAAGGATCTGCTGATGACACAGAACGTCGCTTTCGAGGGCTGCGCGGAAATGCAGCGCATCGGACATGATGATCGTCTCGCGCAGGGCAAAATGATAGACGAGGACCGGGTGTTCCCGAATCGCGACGATGATCTCGGCGGGGTTGGCCAGTCCGCTGGTCTCAATGATCAGCGTGTCCGGTTGACGCGCACTTTGCCCACCCGTTCGCGCCTCGGCAAGATCGAGCAGGGCCGCGATCATCTCGTCCTTGCCCTGCGCCGTCCCCGCCTTGCCAGTCAAGACCTTGACGCTCATCGCCCGGTCCAGAAGCAAGTCATCAATGGGCTGCTGTGCGGCCTCCTGAACAAAGACCTGAACCTTGCCGTAGGCCTTGGTAAACAAGGCATGACGCAACCACGTCGTCTTGCCCGACCCCAGATAACCACTGAGCAGAATGATTCCGAGGCGGTGGTCCTGGGGCGTCGGCATCAGCGTGGCGACAACGCGCGGGGCGTCAACGGGTCCACGGGAAACCCTTGCAGGCGCTCCACCGCCGCCCAAAGCTCGGTCATGTTGTTGACCATCACCCGGACGCCGCCCGGCCCGGTCAACTGGATTTGCGGGATCATCCCATCGGCGTGAACCGAAAAGCCATAGGGTTTCAGCACCCGTTGCAGGACCGATGTTCGATGAAAAAGGGCCCTGAGGCGGCTGCCGCCGCGCTGGGCGCCCGCTTCGGCCCAATGGCCGGGCGCGGCCGGGTTTCCGCAAGCACTACACATCGGTTTTCTCCCTGTGGGGGGCCTTGGCGACGGGTGCCGCCAAGGCCGATTTCTCAGATGACTTCCGGCCGCTTGCCACTGTCAAACGGAAAGCGTTTGCGGAAGTCTGCGGCGATATCCTCGAACGGCATCCAGACGACACCAGCATGGCCGTTGATATAGTCGATCAGCCGCTCGAGCATCATCAACACCTGCGGACGCCCGGACACGTCCGGGTGAATGGTGAACGGATACACGGCATAGTCCATGTTGCGATACACCCAATCGAACTGGTCGCGCCACAGCTCTTCGATATCGCGCGGATTGACGAATCCGTGGCTGTTGGGGTTGTTCTTCATGAACATCATCGGCGGCAGGTCGTCCATATACCAGTTGGCACCGATCTCGACCAGGTCGATCTCCTTGCCATGCGTCATCGGGTGCATCCACTCTTGCGCGGTCTTGGAATAGTCGATGAGGTTCCACTTGTCGCCAACGCGCGAATAGAACGGCTGGAAGTCGCGATACCCTTGGCTATGGTCATATGTGAAGCCGTATTTGGCAAGGATCTCGGGGGTCGATGCGGACATTTCCCACCACGGGGCGACATAGCCGCGCGGCGACTGGCCGGTCAGCTTGATGATCAGCTCGACGGATTTCTCCATCACCGCTTCTTCCTGAGCGCGGGTCATGGCGATGGGGTTTTCGTGCAGATAGCCGTGTGCCCCCACCTCATGCCCATGATCGGCGACCATCTTGGCGATGTCCGGGAAGGTTTCCATGCTGTGGCCGGGAATGAAAAACGATGTGCGCATATCGTATTTCTTGAACAACCGCAAAAGGCGCGGGACGCCGACCTCGGAGGCCCAGACTCCGCGCTGGATGTCGGATGGGCTGTCGCCCCCGCCGTATGATCCGATCTGACCTGCCACTGAGTCGATATCAGTGCCGAAGCCGCAAATGATGGTTTTTGCCATGGTTGGTTCCTCCTATGGACGGTTGATGAGAGAGTTGGAGAGGGTGCTTTCGACGGCAAGCGCCGCCGCCAGCAAGGTGCTTTCGCGACCGCCCGGCATCGACATCAACAGGCTGGTCGGCAGCTGGTTTTCATCGGTGCCATTGGGCAAGGCAGCGCCGCACCAGTCCAGAAAGTTGCCAAGCGATGTGTTGCGCAACATCAAGCGATTGGTGCGCAGATACAGAGCGTCGTCGCGCTCAAGCGGTTCAAGTTCAGGGGCGGTGATCGGCGTCGTGGGGAACAGGACGATCTGCTCGCCCAGATTTTCGCGGTTTGCCGCAACCAACCGGGCGCGCGCCTTTTGGAGCGCAATCAGATCATGGGCCGCCATCGTCCCGGCATCGAGGATACGGGCCAGAATGCGCGGGTCGATCCGCGCCGCATCGGGCGAATTCACGAGATCCCAGTGCAGATCCAGCGCCTCGGGGCCGACCAGATAGCCGCGCGCCGACAAAGCGCCGATCTCGTCAAACTCGGGGCAGATCGCGCGGGTCACGCGGGCCCCTGCCCGTTCAAGGGCGCGAACGCTGGCCTCGAAATTCTGCACTACGGCGTCCTGCGCACCGTCAAACACGACGTTCGTCGGGATCAGGAATTTCAGCGTGTTGATCGGTGTGGGCTTGGGCATCGCAGCGGCGCGCCCGTTCAGAATGCCCGCCGCAATGATGCAGCTTTCAACATCCGCGGCCAATGGTCCAAACGTGTCCAGCGCCTCGGACAGCGGAAACGTGCCGCGTTTGGGAAACGCGGTGCTCGACCCTTTGAAGCCGACCACGCCATTCAGCGCGGCGGGAATGCGGATTGATCCGCCGGTATCGCTGCCAATCGCCAAGGGCACCAACCCCCGCGCAACCGCAACACCGCAGCCCGAGGATGACCCGCCGGGAATGCGCGCCGGGCCCGTGCCGTGGGGGTTCCGGGGGGTGCCAAAATGGGGGTTCAGGCCAAGACCGGAATAGGCAAACTCGGTCATGTTGAGACAGCCGATCGAGACAAGCCCGGCCCGGCTGGCATTGGCAACCATGTCGGCATCGCGCGTAGCAGGCGGGTTGGCGCGAAACACGGCCGACCCGGCGGTGGTCACGCGCCCCTCAATATCGAAGAGGTCTTTCCAGGCAATCGGCACCCCGTCCCACGGGCCGAGGGGGTTGCCGGCTTTGCGGCGTTGCTTTGAAGCGTGGGCTTCGGACAGCGCCCGCTCTTCGAGCAAATTCGTGAAAATGGCCGGATCCGAGGATCGGATTTGCGCAAACGTGGCCTCGGCAAGGTCAACAGGGCACAGGCTGCCACTGTCAAGTCGGGCTGCCAAACCGACGGCTGATACAGGTCTTTCCATACTCTTGCTCACGGTTCGCCCTATATTGACTTTTTGATCAACGGTTCATTTATTGCTTTTGGACAAAAAAAGGGAAGCGTCGGAACCGGCAAGGGCCATGACAGCCCCTGCCGATCCCCGCACCTGACATTGGCCGTCAGGCGCGGGGCTGGGAGTTATTGCGCCAACAGCACTTCGAGCGGGATATCGTTCGAGATCAGCCATTCATCAATGCGATGCGGCACGCTGTCGGTGATTTCGATGATCTGGTACAGCGTTGCGTTCTGGTGGTGCAGCGTGTTGGTGAAGGTGCGCGGGCCAAAGATGGTTGGCTCGTTGTCCATCATTTCAAGCTGTGCGGTCACGGCCTCGGCGTCGGTCGTACCGGCGCGCTCGACGGCGCGGGCCCACAGATCAATCAGCAAATAGCCAGGATAGACATATTGGCTGGACGGGCTGCCACCGGTCGCGGCCTCGAAGGTTTCGTTGAACGCGTTCACTTCCGGGCGCGGATCGTCGCCATAGATCGAGCCTTGAACAGGCACATAGAAGTTCGACAGGTTCGGGACAGCTTCCAGCCAGTAGGAACCGTCAGCAGCCGAGCCGTTCAGGATCGCAGAGTTGATGCCCGCCGCGCGGATCTGGCGCACAGCCGCCGCAGTGCCCGGCATGGTTGAACACAGCATGATGGCATCAGGCTCTTCGGGCAGTTCCCGAATCCGGCTGATCTGACCCGCGATCGACGCGTCATCGGCCAGGAACGTATCACGTCCGACGATTTCAGCGCCCTCAAGCTGCGGAATCATCCATTCAAAGCCGGTGCAGATCCCTTTGTTGTACTCGTTGAAGGTATCGGCCAGAACATAGGCCGTCCGCATGTCCAGGCGATTGTAGGCCCATTCACCGACCGAAGCCCCCTGAACCGCTGCCAGAACCGACGCGGAGAAGCTGTTGGGGCCGACGCCCTGGATGCCTGCCTTGACGTCTTCCGCACACAGGAAGAACGAGTTCAGGCCTTCGCTCTCGGCGATCAGGGCTGCTGGCGAACCATAGTCATAATCGCACGACACGATCATCATATCGATTCCCTGATCAATCAGGTCCAGGGCCGCGTTGGCGGATTCTGCACGATCTGATCGCGTGTCCGCCGTGAGTGTCACGATCTGACGTCCCAGCAGGCCGCCCGCTGCGTTGATTTCGGCAATCCGAATATTCGCGGCGTTGATGGCAGGGGTATCATAGGCCTCGAGCCAACCGGATTGTGCAATGGCAAATCCGATGGTGATGTCGTCCGCGATGGCCGCGCCGCCAAGAAGCAGCTGCCCCGCCATCGTCAAGCCGACGAGTGATTTCAATTTCATGTCAGGTCTCTCCCTTGTTTATCAGTCGTGGTCGTTCATTTGGTGAACCTTGCGAGCCACTTTCTGGGCAACGTAAGGTCTTTCCCGGCCATCAAACCCAATGGCCGGAATATCAGGACCAGGATCATGATGATCCCGATCAGCACTTCTTTGGAACCGGCTGGCAGCGCGATCTCATATCCATAAAGCGTCACGCCGTGTTCCATGTTCTTGAGGAGTTCGACGCAGATCGAGATTGCGATAACCCCCAGAACCGCACCGGACAGGCTGCCAATGCCGCCAACAACAAGCATCGCCAGCAAGAGGAACGTCATGGACAGATAGAAGCTGTCGACGTTGAGAATGCCGAGCGTATGGGCAAACAACGCCCCCCCGACCCCGCAGAAAAAGGCGCTGATCGTATAAGACAGCAGCCGGTGGCGGTACTGGTCGACCGCCGAGGCCTGGGCGGCAACCTCGTCTTCGCGTGAGGCCGGCAGAGCCAGCCCCGACGCCGAAAGCGCATAGACCGAGGCCGCGATAATGGCGACCGAGGCCCAGACCAGGGCAACCCAGATATCGACGTAGCGCGGCAGGCCGGCCACGGTGGAAACGCCGCCCGTCACACTCGACCAATTCGACCAGATCGTGTTGATCATTGCCAGAAATGCGAAGGTCGCAATCGAGGCGGCGATACCGCTCAGTCTGAGGATGGCGGCGCCGGAAATAAGAGCCAGCAGCATCGCGGCAATACCGCCCGCAATCGCTGCGGGGAAGACATGCCATTCCGCGTCCAGCAGGAATTGCGGCAGACCCTCCATCAAGGTGCCTTTCATCGCCGGCCGGATGGTGAGCCAACCCGAGACGTAAGCTCCGATCAGGGCGAAGGCTGCATGCGCGAAGCTGATGACGCCGGAATTCCCGACAAAAATCCAGAACCCTACGACCAGCGTGACATAGATCAGGCCTTCGGCGGCGGTCCGTTGCAGGGATCGATCACCGAAGATACTGATCAGCAAGGCCCCCAACAGAAGCAAACCGATCAGCAGGATTGGGGTGGCGACAGCGCTCAGAAAGCGGACTTTGTGTAGTTGATGCGTTGACATGGGCTCAGATCCTGTTGCTGACGCTGGATAGAGTGAAAAGGCCTTGAGGTCTGACCAGCAGAACAACAATGACGAGCGCATAGACGAAGGCATCGCGGAACGGCCGCAGATCAATCGGCAGATAGGCCTGCAGCACCGTTGAAATCGCGCCCAGCAGCAGCCCGGCCAGCACAGCGCCTGTCAGGCTTCCCATGCCGCCAAGCACGGTGGCGACAAAGGCGATCAGCACGATGGAGCCGCCCATGCGGACATCCGCCACCCCGGTTTGCGCGACAAAAATCAGCGCCAACATCGCCGCCAGGGCACCCGAGACGCCAAAGGCCATCATGATGACCCGGTTCGCACGCACCCCCAGCAACCGCGCCATGCCAAAGTTTTCCGCCGCCGCGCGCATCTCAAGGCCGATGCGGGTAAATTTCAGCCCCAACGACAAGGCGATCAGGACCAGAACAATGGTGACGATCACGATGATCTGCAGCAACGGCACCTCGGCACCCAGAAACCGGACCGGTTGCCCAAGGTTTGACCAGAGGCTGATGGCTTTCGGCCTGCCGCCATAGGTCATCAACAGAAGGTTTTGCAGGACGACGCCCAGGAAAAGCTGGCCACCATCAAGACGACCGGATCAGCATTGCGCAGACGCCGGAAGATCAGCACCTCGGACAAGATCGCGAGCGCGACGCCGATTGCCAGAACCAGCGGAACCAGAACATAGGCCGGTGCCGCACCGAGACCCAGGACGGCCACGGCGTCTCTTGAGGGAACAAGCAGGGCAAACACACAAAACGCGAGGAACTGGCCTTGTGCAAAATTGACCAGCTTCATGACGCCAAAGATCAACGCCACGCCCAAAGCGGCTGTCGCATAGATCCCCCCGAGGGACAGCGCATCGAATACCAGTTGGAGGTTCATTGGCTGTTCTCCATTCCAAAATAGGCGCCAGAGATCAAATCGCTTTCCGCGAAATCCTCGACGCGGCCCCGGCCGACGATCTCGCCGTTGTTCAGCAGGATCATCTTTCCGCCTACGCGTGCCGCCCGCGTGGTGCTTTGCTCGACGATCACCAGGGTCAATCCGCGCTCTTCGCGCAGCTTGCACAGTTGCTGATAGACCTCGTCGACCATTTTCGGGGCCAACCCCAGGGACGGCTCGTCAACCAGCACGATTTTCGGATTCGTCATGATGGCGCGACCAACGACCAGCATTTGCTGCTGCCCACCCGACAAGGCGCCGGCCGAACTGGCGCGCCGCTCGTGCAGGATCGGGAAGATGGTGTAAATCTCGTCAAGATCCGCGGCAATCGCGGCCTTGTCCCTGCGCATCCCGGTGCCAAGCATCAGGTTTTCTTCGATGGTCAGGGACGAAAAGACGCGACGCCCCTCGGGCACCATCGAAACACCCATCCGCGCGATGACCTCGGGGCCAGCGCCTGAGACGATGGTCCCGTCAATTTCGATCCGCCCTCTGGTCGGCTGGATCTCGCCCGCAATCGAGCGCAGCAGGCTGCTTTTTCCCGCACCATTGGGGCCGGAAATGAAGACAAGATCCCCTTCATCAACGGTGAGAGAGACCTCGCGAAGCGCGTTAAGTTTTCCAAAACTCACGATAAGGTCATGAACCGCAATTTTCGACATCAGTTCGCCCCTTTGGTGTGGCTTGCGACCATGTCGTCCTGATCGGCTCCGAGATACGCCTCACGCACTGCATGACTGCCCAGGATGACATCACGAGAGCCTTCTTCGATCACTTTGCCGCCATCGAGGACAACGACATTGGAACAGGTCGACAGGACCATCCCAACGTTGTGCTCAATCAAGATCACGCCCGTCCCCATGTCCGAGGCGATCCGTTTGATGAGTTTGGACAGTTCATCCGCTTCCTTGGCCGACATGCCGGCAGCAGGTTCGTCCAGAAGCAGATATTTCGGTTCGAACATCAACGAGCGCGCAATCGAGACACGGCGCTCATCGGTATAGGGCAGACCCGCGGCGAGGCTGCCGGCCATACCTTCCAGCCCGAACCATTTCAGCAGCCGCTGCGCCTCGATTTCCGAGGCACGGCGCGAATAGCCAAGGCCCACGCCGGTGACCGCAAGATTGTCCAGCAGGTCAAGCCCGGTGAACAGACGGCCGGCCTGAAAGGTGCGGGCCAACCCCTGCCGCCGGATCCGGAACGGGGCGTGGCTGCTGATGTCTTCGCCATCCAGACCAACCGTGCCCGTTGTCGGCGCCTGGAACCCGGTCATCACATTGACGCACGTCGTTTTCCCCGCCCCGTTTGGGCCGATAAGCCCGACGATTTCGCCTTCTCCCAGCGTGATCGACACATTTTGAAGGGCTTTGAAGCCTCCGAATGCGACACTGACTGCCTTCAATTCTAGTGACACAACCCTAGCCCTCTGTGCTCCAGCCAAACCGATCTGGTTCCGCAGTTTCGTAGAAGATACACAATAATGGCTTTATAACAATATATTTATTTTTTGTGATCGCCATCAGTAGAAATCTTCCAACTCGTTGTATTTTCTCTTTTTTCCAAAAAATCCTGCATCATCGCAGGACGCAGAGGCGCTGAAACATGTCGCGACTCCCGCTCTCGAACCGCTGTGCATCCCCATGTTTCGATCGCCCGAATCGCCCCTCCGCGGGACACAAGGCGCAAGACACCAGAAGGCGGAAACGCGCTTTCGCTCCTCGTGCTTGCCACCCGCCACACCTGCCCGCTGCGACTTGCGCCGTTCAACTCACCCTACAGCGGCGGCGCCCAGCGTCTTGATGATCCGCGCACAAGATTTTGCATTTTCGTGCACTCAGAGGAAAACATGTTTGCCGGGGGCATTGCCCAGACGCGCCGTCAGGCGTGACACCTGCAACGCGAAGGCCGCGACGCGAGTCGCGGGGTGTCAGTCTCGGGTCAGGCAAACAACCCTCGCGCGCAAAAACGCGCCATTCGGCACGGTCATCACGCCGGGCCACGGCCCCATTCCTGACCGGCCGCACGCTGCAACCAAACGGCGAATGCATCCATTGCCTTGCTTTTCTCGCGCGATTTCGGGCGGATCAGGGCGTAGGGTGTCGGCCCCTGCAGCGTCAAGGCATGCACCCGGTGCAAGGCGCCCGCGGCAATGGCGGGTTGCGCAAAAATATCCGGCAACAGAGCAAGTCCCATGCCGGCCTGCGCCGCCGAAATCACCATATCGAAATGTTGAAATCTGGGGCCTTGCAACCGATCAATGCGCGCAATGCCCGCCTGGGAAAACCAGTCATTCCAAAGCTCCGGCCGTGTCGCCAATTGAATCAACGGATACTGCGCGAGATCTTCAGCCCCAAGCGCCTGCCCCGGTGCAACCAAGCCTGGCGCGGCAACGATCATGAGTGTTTCGTCCAGAAGACGCACAACGTCTGTGTCCTTCTTGGCCATCACCGCCCGTTGCACCGCCGCATCAAACGGGCTTCCCTCAAAATCCACCGGGTGAAGGGCCGAGGCAAGGTCGAGAGAGATGTCAGGGTGAGACGTCAGAAATTCCGGCAGCTTCGGAATCAACCAGGTGGTCGCAAAGGTTGGCAAAACCGCCAATCGCAGGACGTCACCCCCGCCACCAAACGCCATGACCATGGTCGCGGAACGGTCAAGCCGCCCCAGAATATCGCGTGATTCATGGACCATCGCGCGGCCCGCATCGGACAGGCTGAGCCGTTTGCGCACCCGATGAAACAGCCGCACGCCGAGCTTTTCCTCCAGCGAGCGAATGGATCGAGAGACCGCACTTTGCGTCAAATTGAGCGCATCAGCCGCACGAGACACCGACCCAAGATCGCCACACCAGACGAGCGCGCGGAGTTCCTGAACGCTGGGTGTGTAGTTTTGCCGAATGGCCATAACATTCCCAATACTCATCAAGTCCGAATTTTCAATCGTTATCATAAATGCGGCGACCGCGCTAAAGAAAGCGAAATCTGGAGGAAACCAAAATGACCCTGAAAGCCAAAGACGCCCCCGACCTGAACCGTTTCAACTGGGAAGACCCCTTCTCCTTGGAAACCCAACTCACCGAAGAAGAGCGCATGCTGCGTGACGCGGCAAAGGCCTATGCCCAGGACAAGCTGCAGCCGCGCGCGATTGCCGCCTATCGCGATGCCGAAACCGACCCGGCGATCTTTCGGGAAATGGGTGATATGGGCCTGCTGGGGGTCACGATCCCCGAGGAATACGGCGGCATCGGTGCCTCGTATGTGTCTTACGGCCTGATTGCGCGTGAAGTGGAGCGCGTCGACAGCGGCTTTCGGTCGATGATGTCGGTGCAAAGCTCGCTGGTCATGTATCCGATCTACGCATACGGGTCCGAGGAGCAGCGCAAGAAATACCTGCCGAAATTGGCAAGCGGCGAATGGATTGGCTGCTTTGGCCTGACGGAACCCGACGCGGGCAGCGATCCGTCAGGGATGAAAACCACGGCCAGGAAAACGGCCTCGGGTTACGTTCTTTCTGGCTCGAAAATGTGGATTTCAAACAGCCCGATTGCCGATGTCTTCGTCGTCTGGGCCAAGTCTGAAGCCCATGGCGGCAAGATCCGCGGATTTGTGCTCGACAAGGGAACCAAGGGGCTTTCGGCACCGAAAATCGGCGGAAAACTGTCGTTGCGGGCCAGCATCACCGGCGAAATCGTGATGGATGGCGTTGAAGTTGGCGAGGACGCGCTGCTGCCCAACGTCGAGGGCCTCAAAGGACCGTTCGGCTGTCTGAACCGGGCGCGGTATGGCATCAGCTGGGGCGTTCTGGGCGCCGCCGAGTTCTGCATGGAGGCCGCGCGGCAATACGGGCTGGATCGCAAGCAATTTGGCAAACCTCTGGCGCAAACGCAATTGCACCAGCTCAAGCTTGCCAACATGCTGACCGATATCTCCCTGGGTCTGCAGGCAAGCCTGCGCGTCGGGCGGCTGCTGGATGAGGCGCAGGCGGCCCCTGAGATGATCTCGATCATCAAGCGCAACAACTGCGGCAAGGCGCTGGATATCGCCCGGATGTCGCGCGACATGCACGGCGGCAACGGTATCTCGGAAGAGTTCCAGATCATGCGCCACATGGTGAACCTGGAGACCGTGAACACCTATGAGGGCACGCATGACGTTCATGCCCTGATCATTGGCCGTGCCATCACGGGTCTGCAGGCGTTCTTTTAAGCGCCCGAAAAAGCGATCAGACGGCGGGCCATCAGCCCGCCGTCTTGCCCCCAGATTCTTGACACGATGACATGACCCCAGAGGTGGCGCGATGGCGCATAAAGAACTGATTTTGACCATCAATCCGGGAACAACAACAACCCGCCTGGGATTGTTTGAACCCAGCGGCGGCGATGTGCGTTGTGTCGTGGAAACGACCATCGAGCATGACGAAAAACGCATGGCTGAGTTTGCCGCAATCTCGGATCAGTTGGAATTTCGCGCGCAGGCGATCTCGGACTTTCTCTCCGGGATTTCTGGCGGCGTGACGCTGGCCGCCGTCGTCGGCCGGGGGCGGAATGCTCAGCCCGGTTCCGGCGGGTGTCATCGCGGTCAATCAGGCTTTGGTCGATTTCGCGCTGTACACGCCAGTCTATCGCCACGCGTCAAACCTTGGCGCACCCTTGGCACTGGCCATTGCGCAAGATCACAAGGTCGAGGCCTTTATTGTTGATCCCGTGTCCGTGGATGAACTGCCCGAGGTTGCGCGCCTGTCTGGGTTCCCGGAACTCCCGCGGTTTTCCTTTGTTCACGCCCTGAACATTCGCGCTTGTGGGCGGCGGCTGGCGCAGGAACTGGGCAAGCCCCTTGAGACCCTGAACGCGGTTGTGGCCCATATGGGCGCGGGCATCTCCATCGCCGCGATCAGGAATGGTCGCATCGTGGACAGCACGAACCGCATGGAAAACTCCCCTTTCTCGCCCGAACGGGCGGGCGGATTGCCGATCATGCCGCTTATCGAGCTGTGTTATTCCGGCAAATACTCGGAAGCGGAGCTGAAGAAAAAGCTCTATGGCAACGGCGGCGTCTTTGCCTATCTGGGGACCAAGGACATGCGCCAGGTCGAGGCGATGATCGCCAAGGGCGATGCCAAGGCGGGCTTGGTCTGGGAGGCCATGCTGTACCAGATCCGAAAAGCGATCGGCGCGATGGGGGCGGTTCTCGACTTTGAGCCGGACGGGATCATCCTGACCGGCGGCATGGCCCAATCGAACAAGGTCGTCGGGGCCTTGACCGCGGGTTGCGCGGCGTTGGCCCCGGTTCACGTCTACCCCGGCAGCCATGAAAGCGAGGCGCTGGCCTCGGGTGCGGCGCGCGTCATGGCGGGTTCTGAAAAGGCCATGACCTGGCCCGTAACACTGCTCAAGAATGGGACCGCATGATGATCCGCAATTTTGATGACCTGGAACGTGAGATGTCCAAACGCCCGCCGCTGCGCGTGGTGGTTGCGGGCGCCGATGACAGCCGCGTTCTGGACGCCCTGTCGGCCGCGTCGCAGAGCCATCAGATAAGCCTCGCGCATCTGATTGGAAACGCTGCCGAAATTCAGCGGCTGCTGCCAACCGGTCTGGCCGGGATCGCACGCATCGTGGATGCGCAGGACGCGGATGAATGTGCGGCCAAAGCCGTGGCCATCGTGCGTGACGGACAGGCTGACGTGCTGGTCAAAGGCAGCGTCAACAGTGCGTCTTACCTGAAAGCGGTGGTGAACAAAGAGCTGGGCTTGCGGAAATCGAGCGTCCTGTCGAACCTGACGCTGGCCGAAATGCCATCGCTGGACAGGCTGCTCGGTGCGACGGACAACGGGATCATCCCGCTGCCAGACCTCGCGCAAAAACGCGCGATTCTGATGAACAGCCGGGCGCTTTTTGCGGGTCTCGGGATTGCGACCCCGCGCGTTGCGGCCATCGCGGCATCGGAAAAGGTGTCCGCGCGACAGCCCGCGACAACCGACGCGGCGGCGCTGGCCGAAGAGTCGCGCAACGGTGACTTTGGGGGCATGTGCATCGAGGGGCCCTTTGGCTATGACGTCGCGCTCTCGCGCGCGGCGGCCGAGGCAAAAGGCTTGCACAAATCACAGGTCGCCGGTCGCGCCGATCTGATCCTGTTTCCCAACATCGAAGCCGGAAATGCCACGGTCAAAAGCTGGAAACTGCATGGCCAGGCCCGCACCGCCAGCATTGTTCTGGGGGCGTCGGTTCCGGTGCTGCTGAACTCGCGATCCGACGGGGTTGAGCAACGCAGACTGGGCCTCATTCTGGCGCAGGCGGTGATCGCCGGGCTTGACAGCGTGGGACCGGCACAATGACCATCCACTCTGTCGGTGTCGTCGGCGCGGGGCAAATGGGCAACGGGATCGCGCAGGTCTTTGCCCAGGCCGGATATGACGTGCTGCTGAACGACATCAACCAGACCAGCCTTGACGATGCCCTGACCCGCATCGACCGCAATCTGGAGCGGCAGGTCGCCAAGCAGGCCCTGTCACCCGACGAGAAATCCGCGATCATGGGGCGGGTCAAGACCACCCTTGATCTTGCGGAACTGGGGCCGCTTGATCTGATTGTCGAGGCCGCCTCTGAACGGGAAGACATCAAGAACGCGATTTTTGCGGCCCTCGCCCCCCATCTGGGGGCCCACACGATCCTGACCACCAACACGTCGTCGATTTCGATCACGCGTCTCGCCAGTCTGACAGATCGTCCGGAACGCTTCATGGGCATACATTTCATGAACCCGGTTCCGGTGATGAAACTGGTGGAGCTGATCCGGGGCCTCGCGACAAACGAGGACACCTTTTCGCAGATCCGGCAGGTCGTTGACCGGTTGGGCAAGGTGCCGACCATCTCGGAAGACTTCCCTGCCTTCATCGTGAATCGCGTTCTGGTGCCGATGATCAACGAAGCCGCCTATGTCCTGTATGAGGGCATCGGCAGCGTATCCTCGATTGATAGCTCCATGAAACTGGGCGCAAATCATCCGATGGGGCCGCTGGAACTGGGCGACTTTATCGGGCTTGATACCTGTCTGGCGATCATGAACGTGCTGCATCGCGGGCTGTCGGATTCGAAATACCGCCCCTGCCCGCTTCTGGTCAAATACGTCGAGGCCGGATGGCTTGGGCGCAAATCGGGCCGCGGGTTTTATGACTATCGCAGCGGCGTCCCGGTGCCGACACGGTAACGCGCACCACGGCACGCCGCCGCACAAGCTCCGCAAAACACAAATCACTGAAAGCGCAACAGGCCCGGCAAACACTGTTTGCCGGGCCTGTGTCTTTTACGGTCTTTGGCCGTCAAGCCTTGTCTGCCGTGATCACATAGGTGCCCGTGTTGTGCAGGTTCACCGTCCAGCCCGGTTCGATCACAATGGTCGTGGTGATCTCCTCGATGACAGCCGGTCCGTGGATCACGTCATCCGCGCCCATCTTGCCACCGTCATAAACGGGCGTGTCCGTGGTGGAGCCGTCCGCATCGAACACCATCGCGCGCGTGCCTTTGAGCGCGCTATGAGCGCCGTTGCCCTTGCCGATGGTCATCTTCTTGGGCTTGTCCACCAAGCCGACAATCGTGCTTTCGACGTTCACGACCTCGACCGCCGAGTTGGGCTCGTCGTAGGTATAGAGCTCCTTGTGGCGCGCGTGGAAGGCTGCCTTGATATCGGCAAGCCGGGCTTCGGTGACCTTGAAGGGCTCGATCTCGACCGTGCATTCATGGACCTGACCGACATAGCGCATGTCCAGGCTGCGGCGGATCGAGATCTTGTCCTCGCTGAACCCGTCGCCGGACAGATCCTCGTTGCCGCGAACTTCCAGCCCGGTGAACAACTCATCCAGATAGCGCGCCGCCTCTGCCCCTTCGAGGCGGATCGGTGCGGGGGCCATGTAGTTGTATTTCACGTCGGAAATGATCTGGCCGTAAGCACACAGCCCCGAGGCCAGTTTCGACACCAGCACTTTGGAGATGCCCATTTCCCGCGCCAAAGCGGTGATATGCGCACCGGTCGCGCCGCCAGCCCCCATCAGAACGAAGTCGCGCGGATCATAGCCGCGTTCCACCGACACCCGGCGGATGGCGTTGACCATGTTGTTGTTCACAATGGTGAACATCCCATAGGCCGCCTTTTCCACCGAAATCCCCAAGGGATCGGCCAGATGGGTCTTGATCGCCGCGCGCGCCTTCTGGACATCCAGCGGCAAACGCCCCCCGACCAGACCGTCGGCGCTCAGATAGCCCATGGTCAGGTTCGCGTCGGTGGTGGTCGGCTTCTCGCCGCCTTGGCCATAGCAGGCCGGGCCCGGTTCCGACCCCGCCGATTGCGGCCCCATCTGCAACAGGCCCATCGAGTCGATCCATCCGATCGAACCACCGCCCGCGCCCAGAGTTTCCACCTGAATCATCGGGATGCCGATGCGATAGCGCAAGAAGTCGATGTTCTTGTTCACATTGGCAAGACCGTCGCGGGTCAGGGTGATGTCGAACGATGTCCCGCCCATGTCGCAGGTGATGATGTTCTTGTCACCCCAGGGTTCGGCCACGTCCAGCGCCGCTTGCGGTGCCGAGGCGGGACCGGAGTTGATGGCGTAGACCGATTGCTCGGCCACAACTTTACCCAGAGCCAGGCCGCCGTTGGACTGGAAATAGCGCACCGGATGCTGGCTGCCCAGTTCGCGGAAATAGGCGTCGATTGCTTCGACATAGCGCAACAGGATCGGCGCCAGATAGGCGTTCACGATCGCGGTCGAGGTGCGGGTGTACTCGCGGACCTGCGGATACAACTGGCTGCCCACCGTCAACCGCACATCCGGCATCATCTCGCGAACGATCTCGGCGGCGCGCTGTTCATGCTCGGTGTGCAGCACCGACCAGACAAAGGAAATGGCGACGGATTCGACACCCTCCTTGAGGAAATACCGGCAGGCCGCGCGCACATCCTCTTCGTTCAGCGGGGTCTTGACCGACCCGTCAGAGATGATTCGCTCGCGAATGCCTTTGCGCAGATGGCGCGGGACAAGCATGGTCGCCGGAGGATAGTCGGGGTCATACCGATAGCCGTCTTCCTTGTGGCCCAGACGGATTTCGATGCTGTCCTCATGGCCTTTCGTGGCGATAAGACCGGTCTTTGCGCCATTATGCGTGATCAGCGCGTTCAGACCGACGGTCGTGCCGTTGATACACAGATCCGCGTTCGAGACGACCTCGGAGGGTGCAAGTCCGGTTTCTTCCTCGATCAGCGCAAGGCCGTTGCGAATGGCTTTGGTCGGATCGTTCGGCGTCGAGAGGACCTTGAACAGTCGGATATCCCCCTCTCGGTCCGCCAGGATGAAATCGGTAAAGGTGCCGCCGGCGTCAATGCCCAGACGATATTTGCTACGCATGGTGTTTTCCTTTTGTCTGAGTATCAGGCGGCGGCGCGCGCTTTGGCGGTCGCGGCTTCATCAACGGTCAGGGTTTCGGGGTCCGCGATGATCACACCGTAATCGAGCTTGGCGCCCTCGATGCTGACCAACCCGTTGCGGATATCCTCGACCACATGGTGAACGGAACGCTCGAAGGCGTTGCCAAAGCCGCCGCCACCGGGGTTCATGTTGGCGGCGATCTCGCCGGGCTTGATGGTTTCGATGACGTTCTTGGTGATGATTTCAGTGGCACCATTCCGGGTGATTTCCAGACGGCCGACCTTCTTGTGCACCATCGCCGATTTCGCCCCCGCAGCGCCCATCGCCGGAATACGACGGCCTTCGCCGAAGGTGATCAACGACATATCGCGGTTGAGCGGTTCAACAGCCCAACGGGTGCCCGAGCCGCCACGGAATTTGCCGGCACCACCCGAATCTTCCATCAGGCCATATTCGTGGATGATGATCGGATAGGAATGCTCGAGCATCTCGATATCGCCCGAGGTCAGCGCCCCGAAACAGCACTCCGGCCCGCAGGCGTGCCAGCCATCCTGGCTGGCCGTAGCCCCTGCCCCCGAGATGATCGAGGCCAGCACCATCGTCACATATTCCTCGTCGTGCCGCGTGTCCCATCCGGCAATGTTGCAGCCGTTGGCATGGCCCCAGCTGGCCGAAACCTTGTCTGGCGCGGCCTGCTCGAAGGCCAATCGAACCGCGTCGGTCAGGGTTTCCATGGGCGTCGTGGTGCAGTTCATATGCGGTGCGGGGCTTTGCGCGTTGCAAAGGCTCCCCTTCTTGCCCATGTCCACGGTCACGTTGCGATAGAGCCCCTCGTTATAGGGCGGCGGCAGTTGCGCGAACATCATCAGGCCAAGGTAAACGCCCGAATAGCTGTTCCCCTCATACGAGTTGATGAAATACGGCACCTGCGGCGGGCTTTCGATCGCGATGTGGCAGCGGTCGCCGGTGATCGTGACGGTTGCCGTGATGTCGAAATCACCGAACCCGTGGCCCGCATCCTCAAGAACCGCGGTGCCGGAATAGGTGCCGTCAGGCACTTGGGCAATCAGGCTGTTCATATGGTTGTTGGCCATGGTCAGCAGCTCTTCGATGCACTCCTGAACAACCTCCTTGCCGTATTTGTCCATCAACCGGACCAGGCTGCGCGCACCGACTTTGCAGGCACCGATCAGGGCGTTGAAATCGCCCTCCTGATCACGGCGCGCGCGCATGTTGGTCAGCAGCATGTTCAGGATGTCGTTGCGCGGAACACCCTTGTCCCACAGCTTGATCGGCGGGATGCGCAGGCCCTCGGCGTAGATTTCTTTCGCGTCCGGGTTGTAGCCGGCGGGCACCGGGCCGCCGATGTCGGTCAGGTGGCCTTTGCACACGGTCCAGAACACCAGTTCGCCCTCATAGAACACCGGATAATACATGCAGGTGTCGATGATGTGGCTGCCGCCATAGGCCGGGTCGTTGTGCAGCATCAAATCGCCTTCGTGGATGTCCCCTTCAAAGAACTTGGCCACGTTTTTCATCGCCGGGATCAACGATCCCAGGTGGATCGGAATGTCCTGACCCTGCAGGATCATCTCGGGCGTATGATTGAACAGCGCCGTGGAATAGTCGTGCGCCAGGTTGAAAACCGAGCTGCGCGCCGTCTGTTCGAGCGCCATCGTCATCTCGCGCTGCGTGGTTTCCAGAACGCCTCGCACCACCGAAAGGGTGATGGGATCTACATTACTTTGCGCCATGACAGGCCTCCTTTGCTGGGCGGCAAGCACAGGCAACGGGCACGCTGAGTCGCGCATCCATCGGTCCCCAAAACCCTGTTGCTTGCTGCGGTTTTTGTCGTTGAGGCGAGAGTGCAGCAGGTTTGTTTCGCGGTCTTGGCGATCCGCGCACAAGATTTTGCGTTTTGGTGCACTCACACAAGAAAACGATTTGTTGCGTGAGTGATTCCGCGCTATCGTCAGAAATGACGTTTTCTTAGGGAGGGAGAGCGTGGGAGGGATTCAGGCGTTCACGACGGCCGGTATCGCGGCCGCAGAAAGAGCTGTGCAATGGAACAACGCCATTGCCGCTGCCTATTTTCCGTTGTCCTTGCGATTCTCGAATCCCTTCGAATTTTCTGGCAAATTGGACACCACCTCAATTGGCCGTGCCAATCTATCGCATCTGGTGTCGCAGCCGGTTCAATATGAGCGGCGGGGCCAGCACATAAAGTCGGCGGATCATGAAGACTATTTGATCACAATTCCACTGGCGTCCTCTGTCGAGTTCAGACAACTGGGTCGCGAGGTTTCTTGTGATCCGGGTGGTTTTATAATCGAACGCGGCGATGAGCCTTATCGGTTTTCATACAGCCATCCCAATGATCTGTATGTCCTGAAAGTCTGCAAATCGGATCTTTCGGAACGAATTCGCCAGCCAGATCAATATTGTGCGCGCGTATTCGATGCAACACAGGGCGTCGGTGCCTTGTTTGTTTCCATGGTCAAAGAGACCCAATTTCATGCCTCGTCGGTCATTGGCACTGCGGGGGAAACCCTGTCGCGACAGCTTCTGGAATTGCTTGCACTCGCAATTAAAAGCGAACCCGGAGCAGCCGCATCGACAACCAGTTCCGTGCGCGCCGCGCATTTGCTCAGAATCGAAAAAATAATTCATCAGAACCTTAAAAACCCCGATTTGTCTCCGGACTTTATTTCCGAGGCGTGCGGGATTTCGAAACGGTACCTGCATGATCTGTTCAAAGATCTGAATGGCACGGTCGCCCAACAGATCCGCGAGCAACGGCTTCTCGCGGCAAAGAACCTTCTGCGCGAACGCCCCGACCTCGCGGTCGCCGACGTCGCCTATCGGTTCGGATTTACGGATCAGGCGCAGTTCTCGCGCCTGTTCAAGGCAAAGTTCAAGGTCACGCCGACAGATTTCAAACGGACCGAGCCCTTGGCCAAGACCGCGCCGGCCGACGCCTGACCCGCAAAACGGCGTCAATCCTGACCGCAGGCGTGTTTGTGCGGGGGCTTGCGCGCGCCATGTTCCGCGCCCTCGGCCAGACACCGGGGGCGTTGTCTGGCCGCGCCGTCAACCAGGCACTCAGCCCGAAAAACTATAGGCAGTTTTCACGGTCGTATAAAATTCGGCGGCATAGCGACCCTGCTCGCGCGAGCCGTAGGACGAGCCTTTGCGCCCGCCGAACGGGACGTGATAATCGACACCCGCAGTCGGCAAATTGACCATCACCATCCCCGCTTGCGAGCGTTTGCGGAAATCGCGGGCGGCTTTCAAGCTGCTTGTGCAAATGCCCGACGACAGGCCGAATTCGGTGTCATTCGCCAGCGCCAGGGCGTGATCGTAATCGGAGGCTTTGATCACGCTGGCGCAAGGCCCAAAGATTTCTTCGCGGCTTGATCGCATGTCGTTGGTCGCGTCGGCAAAAATCGCGGGTTTCTGATAATAGCCCTCTTTCGGGCAATTGGCGGTCTCTCCGCCCAGAACCGTGGCCCCTTCGGCGCGCGCGATCTCGACAAAAGACAGGTTGTTTTTCAATTGGTTGGCCGAAACGACCGGGCCAATCTGCGTTGCCGGATCCAGCGCGTCGCCAACCGTCAGGGCCGACGCGGCCTTGGCAAGGCGCTCGACAAACTCATCATAAATCCCCGATTCCACGATCAGCCGCGACGACGCGGTGCAGCGTTGCCCGGTCGAGAAAAACGCCCCGTTCAGACAGACGGGAATCGCAACGGCCAAGTCCGCATCATTCAGCACGACCATGGGGTTCTTGCCACCCATTTCGGCCTGAACCTTCTTGAGCCCCTTGGCAGCCTCCACCACCAGCGCCCGCCCCACGGGCACCGAACCCGTAAAGGACACGGCATCCACAAGCGGATGCGCGACAATCGCATTCCCGACAATCGCGCCACGCCCCATCACGAGATTGAACACGCCGTGCGGTGCGCCCGCGTCATGGATGATCTTTGCCAACATATGCGCGCTGCCCGGGGTCAGATCCGCAGGCTTGAACACCACCGTATTGCCATAGGCCAGAGCCGGGGCGATTTTCCACGCCGGGATCGCAATTGGAAAGTTCCACGGCGTGATCAGACCGACGACGCCGACCGGCTCGCGTGTGACCTCGACGTCAACGTCAGGCCGGACAGAGGCCACGGCATCTCCGGCAACCCGCAGGGCCTCGCCGGCGAAAAAGCGAAAGATCTGCGCGGCGCGCACGGTTTCGCCAATGGCCTCGGCCAGGGTCTTGCCCTCTTCGCGGGCCAGCATGTGGCCGATCTCGTTTTTCTGCGCGAGGATTTTCAGACCAACCGCATCCAGAAGGTCCGCGCGAACCTGCGGGCTGGCATTCGCCCAACCGCCCAAGGCATTCCGGGCCGCGTTGATCGCGTCGTCAACCTGCGCCGCATCCGCCCTTGCATAGTGACCAATCAGGTCCGAGACATCGGACGGGTTGATATTCTCGGACTGATCCGAGCCGGAAACCCAGTCCCCTGCAATAAGGTTCCGATGCTCTGTCATGTCGATCTCCAGATGAAATGATGGGGTCGCGGAAGCGCGGCCGCGGGTCTGCGCATGAGGCGTGGGGTCACGTCAGGCGCTGTTTTCGCAGCGCCCGACGTCGTTTTTGGCATATTACTTAGCCGTAGGTCTTCATGATCGCGGCCTCGATGGCGGCTTCAAGAAGATCGAGCGCCTCGTCAACCTGGTCGCCCGGTGTCGTCAACGGCGGCAACAAACGGATGACGTTGGCCCGTGTCCCGCAGGGCAGGATGATCAGCCCGCGCGCCTCGGCCTCGGCGACAATGGCCTGCGTCAGCGCCGGATCGGGGTCACGCGTTTCGCGGTTCTTCACAAGTTCGAAGGCAATCATCGCCCCAAGTCCGCGCACATCGCCAATCGGCTCCATGCCCTGCTGCGCCGCGATGGATTTCAGGCGTGCCGTGATCCGGGCGCCGATTTCCGTGGCGCGCGCGCACAGGCCCTCGTCTTCGATGATATCCAGCATCGCGTTTGCCGCCGCGACCGCCAGCGGGTTGCCGGCATAGGTGCCCCCAATCCCGCCAACCGGGGCGGCATCCACCACCTCCGCGCGACCGGTGACCGCCGACAACGGGAAGCCACCGGCCAGCCCCTTGGCCATCGTCACCAGATCGGCGGCGACACCGGCATGTTCAAAGGCAAACATCTTGCCGGTCCGCGCAATGCCGGACTGAACCTCGTCGGCAATCAGCAGAATGCCATGGTCATCGGCCACCTGACGCAGCTTTTTCAGGAAGTCGAAATCGGCAATGTTGAAACCACCCTCGCCTTGAACGGGCTCGATAATGATCGCGGCCACGCGGTCGGGGTCGATGCTGGATTTGAACAATTGGTCAAGCTGCGCCAGGCTCATCTCGGGCGTGACGCCGTGATACCCGTTCGGGAACGCAATGTGAAAGACTTCGGGCGGCATGGCGCCAAAGGCCTTCTTGTAGGGCGCGACCTTACCGCAAAGCGCCATACCCAACAGCGTGCGACCATGGAACGCGCCCGAAAACGCGATGACCCCGGACCGGCCGGTGAAAGCGCGCGCCATTTTCACAGCGTTTTCCACAGCCTCAGCCCCGGTTGTCACCAGCATGGTCTTTTTGGCGAAATCCCCCGGGGTCGCCGCGTTCAGACGCTCGGCCAACCGAATATAGCTTTCATAGGGCGCGACGTGAAAGCAGGTATGCGTGAAGGCCTCCAATTGCTTGGTGACGGCCTCGATCAGCCGTGGATGCCGATGGCCGGCGTTGTTCACGGCGATCCCGGCGGCGAAATCGATGAATCGCTTGCCGTCCGCGTCCCAAAGCTCAGAATTTTGCGCACGGACAGCATAAATGCCGCGCGTGGAAACACCTTTGGCAACAGCATTCTCGCGGCGCGCTTTCAGTTCAGCGGCATTTGTCATGACAGTCCTCTTGTCCGATTGATTCTCAGGAATTACCAATACAGATGCTCATTATTTTGAGCAACACATTTCTTGGACCTTGAGCATGACCGCGGTTTGCGTCTAAATGCCTGCAAGGAGGACACGATGGCCGAATTCGATGTGGGCGCGCGCCTGAAAGAAGTCAGACTGCAAAACGGCCTGTCGCAACGGCAACTCGCCGAGGCTGCGGGCGTTCCTCACGGTCAGATTTCCATGATCGAGACCAACAAAAGCAGCCCGAGCGTCTCGTCCCTGCGCAAGATATTGGGCGGCCTGAACATTGGAATGTCAGAGTTTTTTGAGCCAGAGACCCCAGAGGTCGACCGCCCATTCTTCATCCCGTCCGAATTGCGCGACCTGACCTCGCGTCTCTATTCAGAGCGGGCGGGCACCGAAGGCAAGATCACGCTGAAACAGGTCGGCAACGCCAAGCTCCACAACCTTCAGATCTTGCACGAGGTCTATGAACCGGGTGCCGACACCGGTGCGGACATGCTGGAACATGTCGCCAGCGAAGGCGGAATTGTCGTCTCGGGTGAAATCGAAGTGACCGTCGGAGACGAGGTCGTTGTTCTCAAGGCCGGCGATTCCTTTTTGTTCAATTCGCGCGAACCGCACCGGTTTCGGAACATCAGCGCCAGACCCGCCACCGTCATTTCGGCCTGCACCCCACCGTATCTCTAGCAGACCGCGTGATCGCCGCCCGTCGCACAAAGGCCTCTGCCCGTTGGAATTGAGCGCGGCCCCTGGTCAGGCTTGGGCTTGCGCACGGCCCGCCAAGTGCCGGGCAGCCACGGATCGTCACGTTCGGCCCCAAACCGCCGCTAGGTGTTTTCCGCTCGAGGGTCGGGGATGTCATCGAAAGCAGTGAGGAAGATTTCCATGGGCAAACGGGGCTCCTGAGCGACGGTCCCTACCCAAGAATCCATCTGATGAAAAACCACAAGACCGATCAGGCCGCGTCAGTTTCCAAACCCGACTCCCCTGACCAAAGCGGCAGGCAATCAACAAAACCTGCGCGATTAATTTGAGGTTTGTGGGTAATGGCATTCAAAAAAATCCACGATTCTTTCAAGATATTATTCACCATACAAATCGTTCGCGTGATGTTGATCTTTTGGATGCGGATGATAGTAGTTGGTCGCCAAAAAACCGGTCTCGTCCAATACTTCAGGTGGCGTATGGACAACCTGTATGTTGTGTTTCGTTAGCCAGCTTTCAACAACTTTACGATAAAGGCGGTTCACTTCCAAAACAATATCAGGATCCGTTCCATCCCTCATGCAATCATGGGATCTCTTTGGCGGCGGTCCGGAAATAACAAAAAATGGCACCCCGACATCTAGGCACTGTTTGAGAAACGCTTGAATATGGACCCACTTGGGCAAAAACAAACTCGGGAGTACGTCTGTGAATACAGGATTCAAGCCCTTTTCTATGCTCAAGTTCCAAGGCGCATTACCTCTCCAAAAGGGATCACGAAATGCCGGGGGCGAGTTGAGGCTCATCGAAAAACCAAAGATGACATCATCACGTTCGCCGATATTACCAATGCCGAATTTCTCAAATGTGCGCACATATTCCTCATACGTGAAACGAACACACCCGTTACTCTTTTCCGAGTACGGCATGTTCATGTAGTAGCCATTTCCGAGTCCTTCAACGATACAATCTCGCGGCAAACTTCCACCTTTTTCTTCAACGCGTTTACGGCCTTGACTTAGCGCGACGCAATGAGAGTCTCCTGTAATTACCAGCCGTGTAGACATTAGATATTCCTCTCAAGCAAAATCTCATCACACATAATATCGTCATTGTGCATGGGAATTTGTGCCGTTTCTGGTTCTTTTTGAGCCTGTTTCGGTGCATTAATAGGGCGGTGTTGTTTAAAGAAATGGGTCATGACGTAATCAACGCCTTGCGGAACGACCGATCTCACGTCTGGTTCAAAAAACATCCCGCGCATGATTGAAGACGAAATAATCTCGTATGAAGGAAAGTAGTCAACGTTCTTTAGGGCCATGGCCAGTTCACCGGCCGCTGCCCGCAGGACCGACTTAGAGTATGTGGTCGCCGCCAAGACGTGATCACCTGACGCTGTGGCAACAAGCGGTACAGGTGATACGGTGAATATAAACTTAATGGTCGGATTTATTGCCGTAATCAAATCTATTGCTCTATTCATGTCTTGCAAAACGTCGGCAACTGAATAGTTTTTGAAAACGTAAGAGTCCTCTGAAAACTCTCCAGCGGCAGTGCCCGGGCACAATGGGTAAGCCGCTCCGTCAGCTTTTGACTCCCATGATTCTGTGAGGCCAAATGTGAAAACAAAAATGTCGGCTTGTTTCAGCATTTTGGCGACTGCGGCAAGGTGGCACTCTCGGGAAAACTGCATTTCTTCCAAAGTCTCATAGCCACCAGGTGGAAATGTTGGACGAAACGCATCGAAGTAGCGCCCATTATTCTCCCAGTCCTGATCTTTCGGGGAGAACTTGCCCAGTGCTCTTTCGATGAGTTGTACAAATTGACGAGACGTATAGACGTTGCCATATCGAGCAGAGTAAACACCGTATCCGAGCATCTTTTTATCTGAATCACTTAAGGGGCAAGGTGACGGCTCAACATCCAGATAATTAAAGCCACTACTTTGAAGCCGGTTCCCAATGTGTTGTGCGAAACAGCTACCGGCAGTTACGATATAATCGCTTGCCAATATCTCAAATTTCTTTTTGTACAATCCCGAGATGCCAAACGGACCCGACTGCGCAACCGCTGTTTTCCAGAAGGCGGAATTTTGATTGGGGAGTTTTCTATATGGGTTCGCGAATAAGCTCCTTACAAGGCATATGTATCCCAAGCTTTTGTGTATTGGCACATGTGCTGAACTTATAGACGTTTCGTTTCGATGCGGTCAATCGCTTGGGTCACCATCATCAGCGCGACGTGCAGGCAGCAGTGCTGACCCTTGCCAACCAAGGGGCAGAGGACAAATCCCGCGACGCCGTACCCGAACAAATCGCCGCCGTGCGCGCCAACCTGTCCGACCTTGGCACCGCCACCCGCGAACAAGTGGCCCGCCAATTCCAGCGTGGACGCATCGGATCGGTGCAACCTTTGCGCGAAAGCCTCGCCGCCTTGGGCCAAGCCCGCATTTTCGAGGGCGGGCGCTTCGCCGCCTGACAAACGGCACCGCGACCGGCCTATCGGACCAATACGCGCGAGCGCACGCGATGGGTTCTGCGGGCCGCAAGGTGGTGGAGAAATGTTGGCGTTGGAACACGGCAACCCAACCCGCCACTTCAAGATGGAATTGCCATATCTCAATCCGTTGACCCGGCTGTGGCCCGCAACAAACACCAAAGGTATGGCCACCCGCATCTGCACACGCCGAACATGGACCGGCTGGCGGCGCGTGGCGTACGGTTCACCCGCGCTTATGTGCAAGCGCCGGTCTGCGGGGCCTCGCGCATGTCCACCTACACCGGGCGCTACGTCCATTCCCACGGCGCCGGCTGGAACGGCGTTCCGCTGAAGGTGGGCGAGCAGACGATGGGTGACCACCTGCGCAAGGCGGGGATGGATTGTCATTTGCTTGGCAAAACTCATATGGTGCCGGATGTCGAGGGGATGGAGCGTCTCGGCCTCAGCCGCGACACGGTGATCGGGCGGCGCGTGTCGGAATGCGGCTTCGACGTGGTGGAACGCGACGACGGCGTGAACCCCGAAGGGCCGGCTGGGCGCTATGATTATTCCGCCGCCCAGCATTACAACGCCTATCTCAATGCTCGTGGCTATCCCGGTGAAAACCCATGGCACGACCATGCAAATTCGGCCATCGACGGCGAGGGAAATGTGCAGTCTGGCTGGTTCCTGAAGAACGCGGCCCATCCCGCCAACATCGCCGAAGAGGATAGCGAGACCCCGTATCTGACCCGCCGGGCAATGGACTTCATCGCACAGGCTCAGGGGCCCTGGTGTTGCCATCTGTCCTTCATCAAGCCCCACTGGCCATATATCGCGCCCGAGCCCTACGCCAGCATGTACGGGCCCGAGCATGTCTTGCCCCCGGTCCGCAGCAATGCCGAATACGAGAACGCGAATCGGGTGCTAAAGACGATGATGGCAGGGGTGATCGGCTCGACCTTCTCGAAACCCGAGGTGCGCAACACGGTGATCCCCACCTATATGGGCCTGGTCAAGCAATGCGACGACCAACTGGGTGTGCTGCTGGACTGGCTAGAGGCGACCGGCCGGATGGCGGACACGCTGATCGTGCTGACCGCCGATCACGGCGATTTCTTGGGCGATCACTGGCTGGGCGAGAAGATGTTCTTCCACGATGTCTCGACCCGGGTGCCGCTGATCATCGTCGATCCCTCGGCCGAGGCGGACGTGACCCGCGGCACGGTCTGCGACGCTTTGGTGGAAAGCATCGACCTGGCGCCGACCTTTGTTGACGTGGCGGGCGGCAAGATCGCCTCGCATGTGCTGGAGGGCCACAGCCTGTTGCCGATCCTGCGCGGGCAGGCCACGGAGCCGCACCGAGACTTCGTCATCTGCGAGGTAGACTTCGCCGGCGCGATCTTTTCCGAGGCCCTGGGCGCCTCGGCGCATGAGGCCATCGGATTCATGATCGCCGACAAGCGCTGGAAGCTGATACACTTCGAGACGGGCGACCCGCCGATCCTGTTCGATCTGGAAAACGACCCCGACGAACTGATCGACCTGGGCCAGAGCCCGGACCACACCGAAATCGTCGCCGCGATGTATGCCAAGCTTTTCGCCTGGGCCCGCCGCCCATCGCAGCGCACCACCCTGTCGCCCGCGGACTTCGACGCGATGCGGGTGAAACTGCGCGGCGTGGGCGTGACGATCGGCATCTGGGACGAAGCCGTCTTGCCCCCGGACGCAACGATCAAGTACCGCAACCGCAAGGCCGAACCCTGGCAGAGGCTGATCAGGGCAAAGGGGGCGTGATCTCGGCTGTCGGCGAGGATAGGATGCCGGGGCAACGCAGGAAAGGCGCACCCTGACAAAGGCCCCGGCCGCGCGCAAACAGTCGCGCAATCTCGCGATCACATGGGGCTGGATCGACAAGAACCCGGCGGCGCGGGTCGAGCGCAACACCGAGCACAAGCGGTCGCGGTATCTGACGCAGGCTGAGATCGAGCGGCTTCTGGAACGCGTTGGACGCACACCCGCAACGGACCTCTGGTCAGGCGATCACCTTCATGCTGTTGACCGGCTGTCGCCGTGGCGAAGCTCTTGGCGCGCGGTGGGACCAGTACGACCCCTCGCTGCGCATCTGGACCAAACCAGCCGCCACAGAGGTGGTTCGGTTGATCTGAAAAGGTTCCAGGAATTCAGAGGTGGTCGCGGGCTTTCGGGCCTGGTGCTAAGCTGTGGCGCCTGAGGAAGAACGCACAGAAGTGACCAAACGGAAGCGCTATTCGGCAGATTTCAAGGCGAATGTGGCTTTGGAGGCCATCCGCGAGGAGCTGACGACAGCCGAGCTTGCCAAGAAGTATGACATCCATCCCACCATGGTCAGTGGCTGGAAACGGACCGCGATTGAGAACATGGCACAGGCCTTCAATGGCCAGACGACCGCTGAGCCGACGATATCGGCGGCAGAGGTCGAAAAGCTGCATGAACCGCCCCGGGTTTACCGGAGGGCAAAACTCTCGGAGAATTGCCCGTTATGGAACATGCACAAAAGAAGAAGACTTCGAAGCCGTATTCACCCGAGTTCCGCGAACGCGCGGTGCGGCTGGCGATGGAACACCGCGATGATTATCAAAGCGAAGCTGCAGCGCTGACAGCGATCGCGGGCAAATTGGGCTGTTCGCCGGACAGTCTTCGCGTTTGGATGCGACAGGTCCAGCGCGATGGCGGCGAGCAGCCGGGACCTACCGGCGTCGAGATTGCGCGGATCAAAGAGCTTGAACGCGAGAACCGGGAATTGCGGCAGGCGAACGAGATCCTGCGCAAAGCTTCAGCGTATTTTGCCCAGGCGGAGCTCGACCGCCCGTTTCGCAAATAATTGATTTCATTGAGGAAAGCCGAGAGGCATTCGGGGTCGAGCCGATCTGCAGGGCGCTGCAGTTTGCCCCATCCACCTATTATGACCGACGTGCCATTGCACGTGATCCTGACCGGGCTTCAGCCCGGGCCAAGTCTGATGCCGCCTTGAGCCTCAAGATCGATGCGGCCTGGGATGCGAACCGCAAACTCTATGGCGCGCGGAAAGTCTGGCATGTCTTGCGACGGCAGGGTGAATACGCTGCCAGATGCACGGTGGAGCGGCTGATGCGCCGTCTGGGCCTCAGGGGCGTGGTTCGCGGCAAAAAGGTCATCACAACCAACCCTGACGCATCGCTGCCATGCCCCGATGACAAGGTGAACCGTCTCTTCATGGCAGATCGGCCGAACAAGCTGTGGGTTTCAGACTTCACTTACGTGCCCACATGGTCGGGGACGGTCTATGTTGCCTTCGTGATTGATGTATTTGCCCGACGGATCGTGGGGTGGCGCACCTCAACTTCGATGAAGACGCAGTTCGTGCTCGATGCGCTGGATCAAGCAATCTGGCAAAGAAAGACTCCAGATAACAAGAGCTTGGTGCATCACTCGGATCGAGGATCCCAATATCTGTCGATCAAATACACCGAACGCCTAGCCGAGGCGGAGATCGATCTCTCTGTCGGGACAGTCGGTGACGCCTATGACAACGCACTGGCCGAGTGCGTCATCGGCCTCTTCAAAACGGAGGTAATCAACCAGATCGGGCCTTGGAAATCAATGCGCGAGGTTGAATGGGAAACCCTGAAATGGGTCGATTGGTATAACAACCGCCGCCTACTCGGCCCTATCGGATACATCCCGCCCGCAGAAGCAGAGGAGGCGTTCTATGCAAACCTGAACACACTCGATATGGTCGCCTAGTCGTTGAACAAATCACCCTCCGGTAAACCCGGGGCGGTTCAGAAGTTCATGGAAATCATCCATTACCCGGCAGGCGATTTGGCAAAGCCAAATCTGCCGGGAGGGGACCGTCAGTTCCTGGAGACATCGTGGTATGGATCCCGACAAATGGCCCGCCACATGCAGCGGGAGGGCCACAGATGTGGGCGGCATCGTGTGCGTCGGCTGATGAAGCTCATGCGGTTGGTGCCGAATTACCAAGAGCCGAAGACCAGCAAGAAGCATCCGGAGCACAAGATATACCCATATCTTCTGAAGGACTTGCCCATCACCCGGCCCAACCAGGTCTGGTGTGCTGACATCAGCTACATCCCGATGCGCCGGGGATTTCTCTATCTCGTGGCTATCATGGACTGGCATCGCCGGAAGGTGCTGAGCTGGCAGCTCTCGAACAGCATGGACGCGGGGTTCTGCGTCGAGGCTTTGAAACAAGCGCTGGCCGGATACGGCACCCCCGAGACTTTCAACACCGATCAAGGTTCGCAATTCACCAGCACCGATTTCACCGACGTGCTGCGCGATGCAAAGATCAAAATCTCGATGGATGGTCGGGGGCGCTGGATCGACAACCGGATGATCGAGCGGCTCTGGCGATCCCTCAAATACGAATGCGTCTACTTGAACGCCTTCGAAACTGGTTCCGAAGCCCGGGACAGGATCGGTGGCTGGATCCACTACGACAACGAAAGACGCCCGCACTCATCACATGGGATCATGACGCCTGACGAGGCCTATGGTAGACGATCTCCGGACCTGAAGGTTGCCGCCTGAAATGAAACCAAAGCTATAGCTTAGCACGGCGGCAAACTGGACGAAATTCCAGGACCACCTCTGTTTGTGTGGTTCGGCAAGGACAGTGACGCGTCAAACGACGAACAAGTCCAGTGGATTGTCACGGGGCCTAACGGACATATTCGCTACATCGAGATTGAGCGGTATACTTGGCCTTATGAACTCGCCACAGCCGGTCCTTACTTGCAGCCAAATGTAAAAAAGCGTCCGGCGAGTTCGAATCCCATGTAGACTTACTCGGCGGTGCCCAACGCGTTGACGGATTAGGGCGTGTTGACGTTCACTTCAAACGGATCACGGTTGCCGCGAGGGCGATGAATGCGCTGAAGCTGGCGTCGGTTTTGCAGCAGCGCATTGCGATTCCCCTGTATTCCTTGAGCTTTCCAAAGAATTTCTCGATCAGGTGCCGCCATTTATAGGTGTCGCGGTCGAAGTCAGCCGGGAACCGGCGGTTGGATTTTGGCGGAATGACTGCCTCGATCCCGGCGGCTGTCAGCGCATCCGGTAGCCAATTGGCGTCGAATGCCCGGTCGGCAAGTAACTGGCCACAGGTTAACCCGTCGATCAATGCCGATGTGCCGCGTAGATCATGAGTTTGTCCGGGCAGCAGCCGGAAATCGGTCAGGTTCCCCAAGGCATCCGTCAGCGCCATGATCTTGCTGGTTATGCCGCCACGAGAACGCCCTATGGCCTGGCTTTGAGTCCCCCTTTTGCGCCCTGTCCATGACGGTGGACCTTGACAATTGTGCCATCTATCATCGCGTATTCAAAGTCGGAGTCCTCGGCTAACACTCTGAACATGCGATAGAATGCGTCCGCCTTGACCCACCTGCGAAACCGCTTGAAGACCGCATTCCAGCCCCCGAACTCAGACGGCAGATCGCGCCACGGGCATCCCGTGCGCACGATCCACAGAACCGCTTCGACAAAAAGACGAGGGTTCGGCCCGGTGCGACCGGGGTCACATTCCCGGCCAAGACAGTGCGGGGCTATGGTTTTCCATTGGACGTCGGTCAAAGCTGTGCGGATCAAGGTTGCCTCCTATGTTTGCAACCTTGAATCACTCAGCAACCAAATTGGGAATCCTTAAACGCCAACCCGCCCTAGGGTCCAGACTTCGGTAACGAGGCCGTCCCAGTCAAGCGGTTTTTCGCGTGCGAGGCTGGCCGCCAGGGAGCGGTTTTGTGTGGTTTCTTTCTGAGCTGCTCTGCTTTCACTTCGGCCCTCGCCTGAGATCGCCCCGGGTGCATGCTTCGGTCCGTGGTCGGCGCGGTGGCCGCCAACATGATGCTGGTTCAATGCAAGTCCGATGTGCCCATCTCATTGGCGTGCTCGCTCTGGATCGGCAACAGTCCTGACCAGGGCATCATCGGAACCGCGTCCCTGGGGGACCTCAAAGACCTGCGGTCAGGCAGGCAACGGTTGGGAGTTCAGGTCGTCAGGCCGCATGAGGCACCGCGATGTCGGACCGGAAGTCGGTGTCATCGACCCACATACGGTGCAGGATCACGCTGATACGTCGCGCCAGGGCGACCATGGCGCGCTTGACACCACGGCGGCGGGCGACCTGCGCTGCCCAGGTTCTCAGCCATGTCGAACGCCCGCGATGCATCATGACGGTCGCAGCCTGGCACTGAGCCCGGCGCAGGTTGACGTCGCCGGCCTTGGTGATGCCGCCCGAGATATCACGTTCGCCGGACTGGTTGCGGGAGGGCGTCAGGCCGCCCCATGGCCCGACCTTCTTCGATGAGGTGAAACGGGCGGGGTCATCAACTGCGGATCGATGGGTCAGCGCGACAACCGCGCCGATCCCAGGCATGGCCCTCAAAGCGCCCTTCACCTGCCGAGTTTCCATCAGCACGACACGTTGTCCCGCCTCTGAAAGCCCGCGATGCAACCATTGCGACAAGGGACCGGCCTCGAGCCCAATGGCGGCAATGGTGCCCTCTTGTTCGCCAATCCAACGCACCAATTCTTCCGGTTCGCTGGCGACCTGCGCCTCCTTCATGATCTTCCCATGCTCGCTGATCACGCAGATCGCGGTCTTCGCCAGCGACACATCCAATCCGACAAACAGTCTCATCCCGCAGTCCTCCTCTTCCAGGATCCGATACGGGAACGGCGACAGCTTGCCCTTGATTTTGCAACGGTAACGGGCGGGTCGCGACGCAGGCCCCGTTACAGCATCTCATTGATACTCAAAGCCAGAACAGGACAGTTGCGGCGAGAGTGACGGCGGAGAGGAAGACCTTGGGGCAGCCGAGCCACTTTAGTCATGTCGATCCCGGAGTCGTCAAATCGATCACAGGTCGGTCAACGTGCAGGGTTGCGCCCGTTAGTGACTGCAATTCGTCTTGCATCAAACCCTTAACTATTTCACGAAGCATGAATCGACCCCCAACGATATCAACGACCGCAAGCGATGTATAAACCCGCGTGATGCAACCCACGCCGGTCAGCGGATAGCTGCAACGCTCGACCAGCTTGGGCTCGCCCTCCTTGGTTATATGATCTGTCAGCACCGCGACCCGCTTTGCGCCATGCACCAAGTCCATCGCCCCGCCCACCGCCGGAACGCTGCGCGATCCGACACGCCAGTTCGCGATGTCGCCATTCTGCGACACCTGGTAGGCGCCCAGCACGGCAAGATCCAGGTGGCCACCGCGGACCATCGCGAAACTGTCGGCATGGTGAAAGAACGAGGCGCCGCGCGTCAGCGTGACAGCCTTTTTCCCGGCATTGATGAGGTCCCAGTCTTCTTGACCCTCGGCGGGTGCCTTGCCAAAGCCCAGTACGCCGTTTTCGGTGTGGTAGGTGATATGCCGGCCTTCAGGCTGGAATTTGGCGATCAGTTCGGGAAAGCCGATGCCAAGATTAACATAGGCGCCGTCTTGGATATCCTGGGCCGCGCGCCAGGCGATCTGGTTGGCCGAGAGTTTCTGCCACGTCATGCGTATTCCACCCCTGCCCGGATCAGGGCTTCTTCCTGTTGCGGATCAAGCACTTCGACGATGCCATCGACGAAAATGCCCGGCGTGACCACGTGTTCCGGATTGATGTCACCGGGCTGCACGATTTGGCTGACCTGGGCGATGGTCCGGTCGGCGGCCATGCACATCAACGGGTTGAAGTTCCGCCCCGCCAAGCGATAGGTCATGTTGCCGTGGGTGTCCGCCACGGCCCCCTTGACCAGCGCGAAATCTGCCTTCAACCAGCGTTCGAGCACATAGCATTTGCCGTCGAATTCCTGGACCTGCTTGCCGATGGCCAGTTCCGTCCCATAACTGGCGGGCGTGAAGAACGCGGGAATACCCGCACCCGCCGCCCGAATGCGTTCGGCCAGGGTGCCCTGCGGCACCAGTTCCAGCGCAATCTGGCCCGCCATATAGCGCTCGGTAAAGGCGCGCGGGTCCGAAGATCGCGGAAACGAGCAGATCATCTTTGCGACCATGCCGGCGTCGATCATCGCGCCGATGCCGATCTTTCCGTTCCCGGCATTGTTGTTGATCACCGTCACATTCGCCGGGCTGCCCGTCGCGCGGTAGCGATCAATCAGCGCATGGATCAGCTCGATCGGCGCACCGGAGCCGCCAAAGCCGCCAATCATCAGGACCGCGCCATCCGGCACCTCGGCGACGGCAGCAGCAAGGGAAGGAATTGTCTTGTCCATCTGGGTTCACCCTGCTTGCGCTCACATCAGCGGCTTGATCTTGCGCAAACCGTCGAGCGTGGTCTGGCAGAGATGGTCGATTTCAGGCTGGCTCATCGGGGTTGACAGGAAGCCCGAGCAGGTCTCGACAAGGATCAGGCAGTTGTCAAAGAAATGGTCCAGTAGCGCGGCGATGCGCCTTTGTTCGTCCGGCTGCACATAGGCATCGCGATAGGACCGGGGCGCCGCAGCCTTGAGATGAATGCGGAACATCGACCCTTTGCCGGTGACGCAGGCGGGAACATCCGCCACGCGGATCGCCTCGGCCAGTCCAGCGCGGGTCTTGTCGCCCAGCGCATTCAGCCGTTGCACCGCCGCCTCGTCGAACAGCGACATCGCGATCGACCCGGCGGTCATGGTGATGGGGTTGGCGCTGAATGTGCCGTAATGCGGAAACCGCGCGGGGCCGTTCAGCGGGTTCATCACGTCCAGGACATCGGCACGGCCCGCCAGGGCACCGACGGGAAAGCCGCCGCCGATCATCTTGCCCATGGCGGTCAGGTCAGGGGTGACGGTGTAGGCTTGCTGCGCCCCCGAGAAACTGGTGCGGAAGGTGATCACTTCATCAAAGATCAGCAAGGCGCCGTTGTCTTGCGTCCAGGTCCTCAGCGCCTGGACAAAGGCCTCGGACGCGGGGACCATGCCGATCCGGTGCGGCAGCAGATCCAGCAGCACCCCGGCGACCGTGTCCTTGTGCCGGTCCAGAATGGCGATGGCGCGGTCAGGGTCGTTAAAGGGGATGATCACCACGTCATCCAGCGCCGATTGCGGGGTGCCGTGGGCAACCGGAACGCTGCGGGGCGCGTCGTCGTTGCCCCAGTTCTCAGGCCTGGCAGTCTGGCTGACTTCGGCATAGTCATAGAGCCCGTGATAAGAGCCCTCGACCTTGGCGATCTTGGGGCGCGAGGTAAAGGCGCGGGCGGCCTTGAGACAGCTCATCACCGCCTCGGTTCCAGAGTTCACGAAGCGAAGCATTTCGAAACCGGGGTTCCGGGCCACCATCTGCTCGGCATAGGCGACCTCGATCTCGGTGCCGACCGTGAAGGCCGAGCCGTCGTCCAGTTGCCTTTTCACGCCCTCGACGATCACCGGATGCGCGTGCCCATGAATGAGCGAGGCGACATTGTTTGCAAAGTCGATGCGGTCGACGCCCTCGATATCGGTGACAATGCAGCCGTGGCCTCGCCTGGCATAGACCGGATGCGGCTTGCGCAGGATGGTGTTGCGGCTGCACCCGCCGGGCATCACCTTTTTGGCACGCTCATACAGGGCCGCGCTTTTCGCATAGTCGGGCATGTCAGGATTCCGGTGTTGTTCTGATGAGATGTTTGAGCTTGTCGGCGACGCCGTCCCATTTGGCGGCATCGGGAAGCGGATCTTTCTGGTCGGTGATCTGTGGCCAGACCCGGCTCAATTCCTCGTTGATCTGCAGGAAGAGCCGCTTGTCGTCGGGAAGGTCGTCTTCGTTGTAGATTGCCTTGGCCGGGCACACCGGAACGCAGGCGTCACAGTCGATGCATTCGTCAGGATTGATGACGAGGAAATTCGGCCCCTCGTAAAAACAATTGACGGGGCAGACGGCGACGCAATCGGTGAATTTACACTGGATGCAATTGTCTGTGACAACGTAAGTCATGGATATGCTCCTTGGAGTGCCGACGGATTGGGACTGGCGATCCGTCGGCAGCTCTGGTTACTCTGCCGCGACCGACGAAATCGTCGGGATTTCGTACATCGAATACAGTCCGGCCTCATCGACGATGACGCGGTCGTCATAGCCGCTGAACCAGATCGCCTCGGGGTTGCGGCCGACGATGGTGACCTTCGCGCGGTCTTCGGCATCACCGGCAGAGCGCAGCAGCTTGAACACCACGACACCGTTCTCGCCGCCCTTGACGCCCGGCACCGGGGTCTTGGTGATGGCGGCGACTTCGGTCTTGCCCTTGTAATGGGTGATCGACAGGCGCGCATGGGTTTCGACGCCCGAGAGGCCCTTTTGCGATTCGTTCAGGATTTCCCAGGCGCGCTCGATTGGCACGTTGAAGGCCTTGTGGCCGACGATGTCACGACCGCAGAAGAAATAGTGGTTCTCGACGCCGTTGCGCTTCAACTCGCGCTGCAGGATGCGCAGCGCATCCGGATCGTCGTTGATCCCGGAAATGATCGGCGACTGGTTGTCGACGTTGATCCAGGACCGGCTGCGGAATTCGCGGACGGCCGCTTTGGTATCCGGGTGCCAGGTCAGCCCGCCTTCGGCGTCCGGGATGAAATTGCCGTTCAAGTCCTTGACCAGAATTTCGTCCGGGTGGTTGAAATGCACCATCATGCGCAAGTTGACGCCGGGATAGACCTCGTGGAAGGCGTCCAGCATTTCAAAGAACGTCTCGTCGAAGCGCTTTGGAAAGAACGCCAGTTCCTTGGTGCCGATGCGGATGTTCTCGATCCCGGCCTGGGCCAGCGCCGACAGCCATTGACCGATGTTCTTGTTGCCCAGCACCATCGGGTCGCCGCCCGACATCAGGATTTCGCGCAGCCGTTCGCGGTTGGTGACGGGGTGGCGGCCGCCGTTCGCGTCGACCAGGCGGTTGTGCTCGATGATGTAGGGCACGATGTCGTCGATCTGCGCCAGCCCCTTGGCGGCAACGGTGCCATCGGCGCGGGTGATTTCCTTTTTCGCGATCAGTTCCTCGCGATAGCAGAAGCGGCAATGCGCCGAGCAGGTCGAGGCGACATAGATCAGCCCCAGTTCATATTTGTGGATCAGCCCCTCGACAGGGCTGTAGGTCATCTGCTTGCCAGGGTCCTCGGCGCCGTCGAGGTCATAGGTTTCCTTGGGGCTCGCCTTGACCAGCGTCTGAATGGCCTTTGATCCCTTGGCCAATTCGAAATAGTGGCGGGTGATTTTAACGGGCATGCGCGCCTGCACATCGCGCGGCGTTCCGTCCAAGGCCTTGATGGCGTCCAGTTCTTCCGGGGTATAGAGGCCCATCATGTCCTGAGGGACGTTCTTTTCCATGAACTTCTTCAGGCCCGTGATGATGTCACGTTCGTATTTGCCATTCCGGATCGTGGCCAGAAACGCGGCCTCTTTTTCGGACGGAACATATTTCTCTTTGGTCGGCATTGCAGCTTCCTTGGATTGTGTGGGCGTCTGCGACGATTCGGGGTCTGCGGATTAGGCCAATAATCACCGCGCAGGGCCCTGGCAGACAAACGATGATTACGCAGTAACCGATGATAAAAACTCATGTCGCACACGATATTTTGCCGCCAATCCTGCAGGGAGCGTGATATAAAGGCATGCAAGGTGACAATTTTCAGGTCCTGGAATGAACCCGTCCCAACGCCGCTACATGCCCTCGATTTCCGCCATGCGCTGTTTTGAAGCGGCCGCGCGTCATCAGAGTTTCACACTCGCGGCAGAAGAGCTGAGCCTGACTCAAAGCGCCATAAGCCGGCAGGTCAAGGAATTGGAACAGATCGTCGGCGCGCAGTTGTTTCGCCGGACCGGGCGCGAAGTTCTTTTGACGCGCGCGGGGGCGCGGCTGGCCAACGACCTTGCCGCAGAGCTGGAAAACATTCGCCGCATCATGCTGCGCGCGGTATCCGCCGGCAACATGAACTCGACCTTGCGGGTGGCGATTTTACCGACCTTTGCAACGCTGTGGCTTATTCCCCGGCTGCCCGGTTTTTTCGCGCGCAATCCGGATATCGAGATCAGCTTTTCCACGCGCCTGACGCAGTTTGATCTGAACGCAGAGAACTTTGATGTCGCCATTCATTTCGGCAAGCAGAACTGGCCGAATGCGACCTTGCGAAAGTTTTTCTCCGAGCGGATGATCGCCGTGGCCTCACCCGACTTTGTTCAAAAGAATGGCATCCGGTCGTTCGAGGACACCGGTCAGGCGCCGCTGTTGCACACATCGTCACGACCGACGGCCTGGCACGATTACCTCGAGCAGGTAGGGTTCGAGGGCAGACCCTATTTGACCGGGCGATATTTCGACCAATTCTCGATGGTGATCGCGGCGGCGCAGGCGTCGCTGGGAATCGGACTGCTGCCCAAGTATCTGGTCGAGAAAGACCTGCAGGACGGTCGCCTGGTGGCGATCGGCGATACCGAACTGGTGACTGAAAACAGCTATTATTTCGTGACGCCGATCAATCAAGAGGACCGGAACGTCGAAAAATTCTATCAGTGGATGATCGAGGAAACCAACGAGCCATCCTATGAATGACGGGCCGTTCCCCCGGCCGCGCAGGGCCAGCTTCCGCGCCTGCAGCGGCGGTTCGCCATATCGGCGGCGATACCATTTCGCCATTTTCGAGGGCGACCCAAAGCCGCTGGCCAGCGAGACTTCGGTGATCGATATGTCGGTCTGGGTCAAGAGTTGCTGCGCCCGGCAAAGCTGCAACGATCGATAGATCTGGATCGGCGACTGGCCCAGCGTCTCCTGACAGCAGCGCTCCAGATGCCGCGGGGACGCGGGGATCCGGTCCGCGATCTGGCGGATGGTCAGGCGGTCCTCAAGATGCGCGGCCATGATCCGCAGGGCTTCGGCGACGACAGGGTTTCCCTGCGCTCCGTGCAAAAGGCGCTGGTGTTCGACGGAACCCGCATCCGGGCAGGTGGGTTGCAGGCCCAGATGCGCTTCGAGCGAGCGCTCGACCACGATGCCCGCGTTCAGACCAACAAGGTTCACCATCATCGCGGTGGCCGCCACCGGGCCGGTTGCGCTGCTCAGGTGGCCTTCGTGGCTGACAGCGTTGCCTGAAATGGCGGGTGCGATGGAATGTTCCGACACGGCGGTGCGAAAATTTGGATGCACCGAAATCTGCCGGTCGTTCAACAGCCCCGCCGAAAGCGGCGGAAAGATGCCCGCGCCGACCGCACACAGATGACCCGCGCCGCGCAGGCGCGATTTCAGCAGCCGGGTTTCCAGGTCAGACGGCAGCCAGGGCTTCTGACTGCCGCCGATCAGCACGATTGCGGTCAGCGCCAGTTCTGGCACCGGGATGTCGCGCAGCGCCATCAGACCTGCGGCAATGCGCCATTCGAACCGCGTGCATTGCAGAAAGTCGTTCGCCGCGCGCAACACATCGGCGCAGGATTCGGCGATGAACCCGGTCCCGCTGTCTTGCGTGACGAACGCAAAGCGCCTGACAGGACCGCCGCCATCGAACCGCCGTCCGCCAATCGCACCATAGGCCTGGCAGAGTCGTTCGTGAATCACGATGTTATCCCTTTCGTTGGCTTGGTCGTCAGGATGCGTTGCGATGTCAGATGACGTTTTCAAACGAGGTCTCGATGGCGCCCAGAAATGACCCGGCAAAGGTGCGTGCGGCCATCAGCAGGTATGTGTCCGGGCCCGACCGCAGGATCATCGCGCCGATATGGTCCATGACGGTTCGCGCGGAATCCCCGATGGCAAACACATCGGGATGCAGGTCCAGCAGGCAGATCCGTTCCAGGGCCGCGCGCGTGTCTGGGCCGACGACTTCCAGCAGCACCCAGTTGTCGGATTGATCGGTGGTATAGCCGACCCCGTTCAAGGTGCCCTCGACGGATCTGCGCGCGTCAGGGGTTGCGTGCGGAAAGACCAGGAACAGCTGGTCCTGTGCCGTCCGGATCGCACGCACGCCGGGCGCCGCGCGACTGCGCCGCGCATTGGGCATGTCCAGTGACCAGCCGGTTTTCAGCGCCTTGGCCAGTTGTTCGTCACCGCCCAGCGGAATTGCGATGGAGACCAGCGCCAGATCGCTGCGCTCGGTGATCCGGTTCGGTCCGATCGACAGGTCCGCGCCCGTCGCGGGCGTTGCATGCAGCACGATGTCAGCCACGTTGACGTCCTCCCTCGGGGTCGATGTGATCGGTGGGGCAGACCTGGACCAGCGTGTCCTTGCCGCGCACCGGGTCGTAGGCGCGGACGGTTTCACCGATCCGTTCGTGACCCCGTTTCAGAAAGCCCATGCCGATGGCATGGCCCAGTTCGGGCGACCAGGCGACCGAGGTCATCCAGCCTTGATCATGCGCCATGTCGGCCGGCTCGCCCGGCGTCAGGAAATGCGCACCGGCGTTCAGCAGGGCGGTGCGATCGACCGGGTGAAATCCGACCAGCCGCATGCCGTCGTCGCGGATCATTTCCGGGCGTTCGGCCAGTTTCGCGCCGATGCTGTCCTTCTTCCGCGACACCATGCCGCCCATGCCCAGCATCATCGCGGTGGTCTGGCCGTTCAACTCAGCGCCCGCGGCATGGCCCTTTTCGATGCGCATGACATTCAGGGCCTCGATACCATAGGGCACCGCGCCGAAGTCTTCACCCACCGTCGTCAGCGCCCGGATCATCGCATCGCCATAGCGTGCCGGAACGGCGATCTCATAGGCCAATTCGCCGGAAAACGAGATGCGGAACAGGCGGGCGGGGGTGCCACCAAAGACCTTGCAGTCGGCGCAAGCCATGAAGGGGAAGGCATCGTTCGACAGGTCGAGGTCATCGACGACCTTGGAAAGCAGCGCGCGGCTGTTCGGCCCGGCGACGGCGTATTGCGCCCATCCGTCGGTGACGGAAATCAGGTGCACATCCAGATCCGGCCACAGGCACTGGCGGGCGAATTCCAGGTTGCGGAACACCAGCGCGGCGTTGGCGGTCGTCGTGGTCATCACGAAATGGGTTTCGGACAGTCGCGCCGTCGTCCCGTCGTCATAGACGAATCCGTCCTCGCGCAGCATCAACCCATAGCGGACCCGGCCTACGGGCAGTTTGGCGAATGCGTTGGCATAGACCCGGTTCAGGAATTCGGCGGCGTCCCGGCCCTGGATGTCGATCTTGCCCAGCGTGCTGACGTCACAGATGCCAACCGAGCGCCGGGTCATGGTGACCTCGCGATCCACGCTGTCGCGCCATCCCGCTTCGCCCGGGCGCTTGAACCAGCGGGCGCGCAGCCAGGCCCCGGATTCCACGAACTCCGCGCCGTTTTCCTGCGCCCAGCGATGCGAGGGCGTCAGACGGTAGGGGCGGAACTCCTTGGCGCGGGCCCGCCCCGCCAGGGCACCGATCGCCACCGGGCTGTAGGGCGGGCGAAACACCGTGGTGCCGGTGTCCGGGATCGACTTGCCCGAGGCTTCGGCCATGATCGCCAGGCCCAGGACATTGGCTGTCTTGCCCTGATCCGTTGCCATGCCCAGCGTGGTATAGCGTTTCAGGTGCTCGACCGCGCGAAACCCTTCCTTATGGCTGAGCCGGATGTCCTTGGTGGTCACGTCATTCTGCAGATCCACCCAGGCGCGTTTCCGGCTTTCGGCGACCTGCCAGAAGGCGGTGACCGCACTGGCCTCGTCCGAGGCACTGGCCGCATCTCCGGCGGCGCCGGTTGCGCCCAGATCGGCGGCGATGGACTTGCCCGCCGCGTGGCCCTGCGCCAGGACGGCGGCCAGCGTCACGGTGCCATTCGCGGCGCCGGCAACGGTCATTCCGGGGGGCAATTGATCGCCCGGTACGAAACAGGCCAGGTCGTCACGCCAGACCGGCCGCCCGCCCTGGTGGCTGGTCAGATGCACATTCGGTGACCACCCGCCCGACACAGCCAGGCAATCGGCCTCGATCCGCTGCCCGTTGCTCAGCGTCAGGCTGCGCAATCCGAGCCGCCCGGCGGTATCGACGACCCGACCACCCTCGCGGGTGTCGAGGACACGGATCACCTCGATGCCCTTTGCGCTCAGGTCCCGGGCGGTGCGCAATCCGTCATCGTTGTTGGTGAACACCGCCACCTTCCGGCCCGGGGCGACCCCGAACCGGTTGACATAGCTGCGCACGGCACCCGCCAGCATGATCCCCGGCCGGTCGTTGTTGCCAAAGGCGATGGAGCGTTCGGTTGCGCCCGCGCAGAGCAGCGACCGCTTGCTATAGACGCGCCAATGCACCTGGCGGGGCTTGCCGCCCGAAGCGGCGAGGTGATCGGTCTTGCGCTCCAGCGCACCGAAGATGCCGTGATCGAACGCGCCAAAGACAGTGGTGCGTGGCAGAATCCGCACGTTGGGCATCGTGGCCAGTTCGGCAGCAGCCGCCGCCGCCCAATCGGCACCCGGCTGTCCGGCGACCTCATGCGTTTCGGCATTCAGCCGCCCGCCCAGCGTGAAATCCTCGTCGGCCAGGATCACCCGCAACCCGGCGCGCCCGGCTGCCAAGGCGCCCGACAGACCGGCAGGACCGGCTCCGATGATCAGCAAGTCGCAATGCAGATAGCCGTGGTCGTAGCTGTCCGGGTCTTCCTGCATCGACAACCGGCCGAGTCCCGCCGAGGCGCGGATGACGGGTTCATAGAGTTTCTCCCAGAACGCCCGGGGCCACATGAAGGTCTTGTAATAGAACCCCGCCGTCAGAAAGGGCGACAGCAGGTCTGTCACCGCCATCAGGTCGCGCTCCAGTGGCCCGCGGTGGTTCTGGCTGGTCGCGGCCAGACCGTCGAACAGTTCGATGGTGGTGGCGCGGGTGTTGGGTTCCTGCGCGGCGCCCTTGCGCAATTGCACCAGGGCGCTGGGCTCTTCGGACCCGGCGCTGAAGATGCCGCGCGGGCGGTGATATTTGAACGAACGGCCCACCAGCCGCTGGCCATTGGCCAGCAGCGCCGAGGCCAGCGTGTCACCCTTGTGGCCGGTCAGCGCCTTGCCGTTCCAGCTGAAGGACAACGTCTGCGACCGGTCGATCCGTCCGCCGGAGATGCGGTTGCTCTGGGTCATTTCGATCGTCCTTTGCGGCGCGCCACGTCACGGGCCAGTTCGACCGAGGTGATCGCATGGGTCAGGGTGTTGCGGGTGACCACCAGCCAGGACCGGTCGCCTTGTTCGTGATACCACAGCTCGCGCAGCTCGCCCGCCGGATTGTCGCGCAGATAGGCGTAGTCGTGCATCGCCTCGAGGCTGGCGGTGAAGCCGTCGGGGCGGTCGATTTGGCTGGCGTCGCCTCGGTTGACGAATTCGGCGGAATCGCGGGGGCCAAGCAGGGGATGGTGAATGATCATGGTTTGCTCTTGTTCTCAGTGCAGGTTGGGCTGGTTGCCCTGGCCCTTTTCGTCGATGATCGCGCCCGTCCGGAACCGGTCTAGCCGGTAGGCGTGCGCGGTCTCATGGGGGCGATCGGTGGCAAGGAGATGGGCGTAGCAATAGCCGGACGCCGGCGTCGCCTTGAACCCGCCGTAACACCAGCCACCGTTGAAATAGAGTCCGCCGATATGCGTCTTGTCGATAAAGGGTGAGCCGTCCATCGACATGTCCACCAACCCGCCCCACATGCGCAGCAGGCGCGCGCGGCCGATCATCGGCATCAGGGCCATGCCACCCTCGCAGGCGTCCTCGACGGCGGGCAGGTTGCCGCGCTGGGCATAGGTGTTGTAGCCGTCGATATCGCCGCCGAACACCAGCCCGCCCTTGTCGGACTGGCTGATGTAGAAATGGCCGGCGCCATAGGCGATGACGCCCGGAATGGTCGGCTTCAGCCCCTCGGTGACAAAGGCCTGCAACACATGGCTTTCGATGGGCAGCCGCATCCCGGCCTTGGCCATCACGCGGCTGGACGAGCCCGCGACGCAGACCGCGACCTTGCGCGCGCGGATCGGCCCGCGCGTGGTCTGCACACCCCGGCAGACACCGCCCGCGATGTCAAAGCCCGTAACCTCGCAATTCTGGATGATGTCGACGCCGCGCGCATCGGCCCCGCGCGCATAGCCCCAGGCCACCGCGTCATGGCGGGCCGTGCCCGCGCGCGGCTGCCACAAGCCGCCCTGGATCGGAAAGCGCGCGTTGTCGAAATCGAGGAACGGACACATCTGCTGCACTGCGGCACGATCCAGAAGATGCGAATCCGCTCCCGACAGCCGCATGGAATTGCCACGCCGGGCGTAGACATCGCGCTGGGCATCCGAGTGGATCAGATACAACGCGCCACGCTGGCTGATCATCGCGTTATAGTTGAAATCCTGCTCCAGCCCTTCCCACAGTTTCAGGCTGAACTCGTAAAAGGGCTGGTTCCCCTCAAGGAAATAGTTCGAGCGTATGATCGTCGTGTTGCGGCCGACATTGCCCGATCCGATCCAGCCCTTTTCCAGGACGGCGACATTGGTGATGCCGAACTCCTTGGCCAGATAATAGGCCGTGGACAGGCCGTGCCCGCCACCGCCGACAATGACGACATCATAGTCGGGCCTGGGCTCGGGTTCGCGCCACACAGGGACCCAGCCCTTGTTGCCAGTCAGACCTTCCTTGAGCAGACGCAGTGCGGAGTAACGCATTTCATGAACCTCGATTGCATGGCTCTGTTCTGCGGCCAAAATGGTGTTCGACATACCAGGAAAAGGACATTAAACATCATGTTCCGGACAGCCGTCATCACAGGGACCGGACGTGCAAACCATCGGAATTCTGCCGATCGAAGGCTTTTCTCTGTTGTCGCTGGCCAGCGTCGTCGACCCGTTTCGCAGCGCCAATCTGCTGAGCCGGAAAAAGCTGTATGACATCGTGACCATCGGCCGCGACCTGACGCCCGTTGCCAGTTCCGGCCCGGCGATGGCGCGGATTTCTCACTTGATGACAAACGATCTGGAACTTGGCTCTCTGTTCGTCATTGCTGGCGGGCGGCCTGAGAATTTCAGCGACCAAAAGACGCTGCACTGGATCGAGCAGATGTTTCGCAAGGGTGTGTGCATCTGCGGCGTATCGGGCGGGCCGGTGATCCTGGCCAAGGCCGGTATCGTGACCGGGCACCGGATGACCGTGCATTGGGAACACGCGCCGGCGCTGCTCGAAGCCTATCCAGACCTGATGCTGGAACGCACCCTGTTCACCCGCGATCGCCGCTTGATCACCTACGGCGGCGGCGCGGCGGCGCTGGACATGACCCTTGCGTTGATCGGGCAGGATCATGGCCCGGAGTTCGTGCGCAAGGTCGGCGATTGGTGCCTGCACACCGACATCCGCGAGGCCACGCGGGCGCAGCGTCGCGCAGCGCCAAGGAATGTCGGACCGGCGAATGCGGCAATCGTGCAGGTGGTGCAGGCGATGGAAACGCATATTGCCGTGCCGCTGTCGCTACCGGATCTGGCGCAGATCGCCGGGCTGTCGGAACGGCAGCTGAACCGCGTCTTTGTGCGCGCCACGGATGAAACGGTGATGGGCTATTACCGGAACCTGCGGCTGGACTGCGCGGCAAACTTGCTGCGCAGCTCGGCGCTAAGCGTTACCCAGATTGCGCTGGCGACCGGGTTCGCCAGTTCGTCGCACTTCACCGCGGCCTATCGCGCGCGATATGGCGTTCTGCCCTCGGCCAGTCGCGCCTGACCCCGGCGTGGGCGCTGCGTGGGCTTTGACGCTGGTCAGAGGCCACAGGGCGGGGCCACGTCACTCAACGCGTTCAAACACCGCCGCCAGCCCTTGCCCGCCACCGATGCACATGGTCTCGAGTCCGTAGCGCGCGCCGCGGCGATCCATTTCGCGCAGCATGGTGGCGATGATGCGCGCGCCGGTCGCGCCCACCGGGTGACCCAGCGAAATGCCAGAGCCGTTGACATTGAGCCGCGCGTCATCGACAGCCAGATCCCACCACCGCAGGCAGGCGATGGCCTGGGTGGCAAAGGCCTCGTTCAGCTCGATCAGGTCCATGTCCGCAAGTGTCAGTTCGGCCTTGGCCAGCGCACGGGACACCGCGGGCACCGGGCCGATGCCCATGCGTTCGGGCCCGACCCCGGCCACTCCCCAGCTGACCAGCCGGCCAAGGGGCTTAAGCCCCATCGACTCGGCCCTAAGGCGTGTGGTGACGATGCAGGCGGCAGCGGCATCGTTCTGCCCGCTGGCATTGCCCGCGGTCACCGTCGCTTCGGGGTCGTCTCGGCCCAAGATGGGGCGCAGGGTCGACAGGCTTTCCAGCGTCGCTTCCTGGCGGATGTGTTCGTCGGTGGTCCACCGGACCATGCCCCTGCGGGTCTTCACGGTGACCGGCACGATTTCATCGCTGAACTTACCTGCGGCGGTCGCCGCCACGGCCTTGGCGTGCGAGGCGACGGCAAAGGCATCTTGTTCACTGCGGCTGATCGCAAAATCGCGTCGCAGGTTCTCGGCAGTTTCCAGCATGCCGCCGCGGATCGGATAAGCCTTGCCGCCCGAGGTCACGCGCCCGCGCCCGATCCGGCAATGAAAACCGGCGTCGCGCCCCCCGAGGCCCCAACGCGCCCCCAAAGTATAATATTCGGCTTGACTCATCGATTCAGCGCCGCCAGCGATGATCAGGTCGGCGGCGCCGGTCTGGACCCGCATCGCCGCGTCGATCACGGCCTGCAGGCCGGACCCGCAGCGCCGGTCGATCTGGACACCGGGCACCGAGATATCAAGCCCGGCATCAAGCGCCGCCACGCGCCCGATCGCGGGGGCCTCGGCATTGGGATAGCATTGTCCGAGGATGACATCGTCGATGTCCTCGCTCCGCAGGCCGGTGCGGTTGACCAATTCCCGGATCACCAGCGCGGCCAGATCGGCGGCTGGCAGGTCCCGAAAGGTTCCACCATAGCCGCCGACCGGCGTGCGCAGCGGTTCACAGATCACGGCGTCGCGCATGGCGTTCTTCCTTTCAGCAGGATGTTGCAAGGCTGCTCGCCTTGTCCAGTAGGAGAGGAGGTGGGAGGTTTGAGGGCTACGGACGGATCGACGCCGGTTCGCCGCCTTTGCTCAGGCAGGAGACGCCGCAAAGGATGCCGCGCGGCGATCCAAGGATGCATCTTGATACAGGGTGGTGCGCTGCCGCGCCGGCCGTCCGACCCGCGCCAGCAAGGCCTCCATCGCGGACGGGGACATCTCCTGGCCATGCGACGCGCCCGCCGAACGGGTGATGGTTTCATCCATCAAGGTGCCGCCGATGTCGTTCACCCCCGCTGCAAGACAGGCGGCCACGCCATCGGGGCCCAGTTTGACCCAGGACGCCTGGATGTTGGGAATGTGCGGGTTCAGCGCCAGCCGAGCGACCGCATGGAGCAGGACGGATTCGCGCCAGGTCGGCCCCTTGCGCGAGTCGCCCTTCAGGTAGATTGGCGATTCCATGTGCACAAATGGCAGCGGCACCAGTTCGGTAAACCCGCCGGTCCGCATCTGCTGGTCGCGCAACCGCAACAGGTGCCGCGCCCAGTGCACCGGGCGGTCGATGTGGCCGAACATGATCGTCGCCGTCGTCCGCAGCCCCTGGGTATGGGCGGCGTTTATCACCTCGAACCATTGCGCGGTGGTGATCTTGTCCGGGCACAAATCACGCCGCACCTCGTCATCGAGAATCTCGGCGGCGGTGCCCGGCAGGCTGCCCAGGCCTTCGTCGATCAGACGCGCGACGAAATCCGGCACCGGAATGCCCAGCGTTGCGGCGCCCTGATGCACCTCGAGCGGCGAGAATGCGTGGACATGCATGTCCGGAAGGTCCGACTTGATCGCGCGCAGGATGTCCAGATAGGTCTGGCCGGTGTAGTCGGGGTGAATCCCGCCTTGCAAACAGACTTCGACGGCGCCCCTTTCCCAGGCTTCGCGGGCGCGCTGCACCACCACGTCGGCACCCAGATTATAGGGGCGGCCACGCAGGTTCTCGCTCATCTTGCCCTTGGAGAACGCGCAGAACTTGCACTTGAAATAGCAGATGTTGGTGTAGTTGATGTTGCGCGTGACGACATAGCTGACGGTCTCGCCGCTGACCCGTTTGCGCACCGCGTCGGCGGCCTGCATCACCTCGTGCACCTCGCCATCGCGGGCGGCCAGCATGCGGCAGACATCGGCTTCGCGCAGGATTTCGCCCCTGTCCGCGTCCGACAGGATGCGCGACAGGGTCAGGTCCGGCACGACGACGGGCGAAGCTGGCAGGTTGGGCAGGGCCTGACCGGCGCTGCCGGGAACCCAGGGGTCGGTCCGCGCCAGACCGTCGGCGTCGATCCGATCCAGCACCGGCTTGCGCAAGGCCTTGTCCAGCCAGGCGTTTTTCTGATGGGCAAAGGCCGGGTAGATGCCCAGCCGTTCGACCAGGATCTTGCCGCAGCGGGCGGTATCGGCGGCCAGTTGGTCCAGATGCGGCCAGGGCGCCTCGGGGTTCACATGGTCCGGCGTGACCGGCGAGACGCCGCCCCAGTCGTTGATCCCGGCCGCAATCAGCCCATCGCCACCCCGCGACAGGTTGGGCGGAGCCTGGATCGACATGGCGGGGCCAAAGATCAGCCGCGCGACAGCGATGGTCCATTGCAGATCGGCCAGATCGGGTTCTGGCCAGTTTGCCATCCGCGTATCCGGCTTGGCGCGGAAATTCTGGATGATGATTTCCTGTAGATGCCCGTACTCCTGGTGCAGACGACGCAGCGCCAGCAGGCTGTCGATCCGCTCGGCCCGGGTTTCGCCGATGCCGATCAGGATGCCCGAGGTGAACGGGATCTTGAGCTCGCCCGCACCGCGCAGCGTTTCCAGCCGGACGCGCGGGTCCTTGTCAGGCGACCCGGCGTGGCAGTTCCCCTTTTCCCCCAGCCGCGCCGAGACGGTTTCCAGCATGATGCCCATCGACACCGCAACCGGGCGCAGCATCGCCATCTCGTCGCGGGTCATCACGCCGGGGTTGAGATGCGGCAGCAGCCCGGTTTCGCGGATCACCAGTTCGGCCATCGCCGCCAGGTAGTGCAGCGTGCTCTGGTATCCCATCCGGTCCAGGGCCTCGCGCGCGGCGCGATACCGCAGTTCCGGCTTGTCGCCCAGGGTGAACAGCGCCTCCTTGCAGCCCGCCGCCTGACCCGCGCGGGCGATCTCCAACACCTGTTCGGGCGTCAGATAGGGCGCCGCAATCCGTCGCGGCGACTTGGCAAAGGTGCAATAGTGACACACGTCGCGGCAGAGTTCAGTCAGCGGGATGAACACCTTGCGGGAATAGCTGATCAGCCGCCCGTGGCCCTGATCGCGCAGTGCCTGGGCACGCGCCATCAATAAGTGCAGCGGAACGTCCAGCAGCGATGCGGCCTCAGTGTCTGTTACTCCGACGCGGAGTTCGAGGTTCTTTGGAACATAGGTCATGCGACACCCATCGACAGGTTTTCTACAAGTGGCCGTTGCGCCATTAGCGCCTGGAGGAAACGCACTGCAGCGCCAGGCTGGTCAGAGCGGGCCAGGGTGAACAGGTCTTCGGCGCAGTCGATATCGACGGCCATGCTGTTCAGCGGGAACACTTTTGCCGTCACTCCGGCCCGGGCGGCTGCCGCCTTGTGTTTGAAAAAGCTGTTGTGCCCAAAGGCAGGGGCGATCAGATCCGGGCGCGACAGCAACAGGCCGTTCGTTCCGCGATTGTGGCGGTCAGGCACGATGCCGATGAACGGCGCATCCACGGCGCGCGGCGCGGACAGGCGCGCGACGTCCTGCGCGTGCAAGAACGGCAGATCGGCGGGCAGCACCATCACCGGACGCCGCGCGTCCACCGCCTGCAACCCAGCCGCGACACCGTTGTTATAGCCCTGCGAAACGCTCTCTCGGATAGCCTGCGCGCCGAATTCCCGGCCAAGGTCAAAGACGCTGTTGTCATGCGCCACGATCCAGATCTCGCCCAGATCGCCAGAGCGAAGCGTCGTCAGCACGTCACGCAGCATCGCCAGCGCCAGCCCCGCGCGTTCGTCGGGGCTCAGCAGTCCCTGCAGGCGCCCCTTGGCCCGCGACAGGTCCTTGACGGGGATCAACACATTAGTCATCGCTCGATCCCGGCTGCAAAATCCAGTGTCGCCCGGGCCAGGGCCGCGCGGCTTTCGGCATCGGTCATCACGGTTTGCGCGACATGCACGGCGATCCCAAGGTCGCGGATCGCCGGGGCAAAGGCGGCGTCCTGCACGTCAATCACCAGACCGTCGATCAGGCCCAGATAGTGCCGGGCCACCCCCAGAACCGAGACATCCCTGCCCAGTTCCAGCATCATCTTGGCTGCCGGACCCTTCAGCGCCTTGCCGCCGACGATGGGTGACACCGCGACTATGGGTGCCCGTGCCGCAGTCAGCGCGTCGCGCATCCCCGGCAGGTGCAGGATCGGGTCGATGCTGACATAGGGATTCGAGGGCGCGATCACGATGGCGCGGGGCGCGGCGCGCATTGCCTCCAGAATGCGGGGGTGCGGGCGGGCGACGGGCAGCCCGTCAAAGGCAAAACCCGTCACCGCCGGCGCGCATTGATCGCGCACGAAATAGGTCTGAAACGCCAGCGGGCCGGTTTTGGTCTGAACGATGGTCGCGACGGTGTCGTCGCTCATCGGCAGGACCTGTGCCGAGATGCCCAACCTGCGGGCTAAGTCCAGGGTCACGTCGCCCAGGCTGCGCCCCTGGCGTAAGAGATCGGTTCGCAGGACATGCGTTGCCAGATCGCCGTCGCCCAGGTTGAACCAGCCGGGTCCGCCCAGCCCCGCGAGTGCGGCCATGAAGGTCCAAGTTTCGTCTTTACGGCCCCAACCCCGGACCTGATCGGACAGCCCGGCCAGTGCATACAGGACCGAGTCGATATCCGGGCAAACGCGCAGCCCCAGGTGGTCAAAGTCATCCCCGGTGTTGCAAGCGACGATCAGATCGTCCCCGGCAACCACCTGGGCCAGGCCAAAGACCAGCTTTGCCCCGCCGACGCCGCCTGACAAGGTAAGAACCGGGCCTGTCATCGAAACAAATCCTCTGATATGTCGCGGATTAGATCAGACGCAGGCCGAGCGACGGCGGTGGCGCTGCCCTCGAAATCGAGGCCACGCAGATGAACCACCGGGCGACCCTCGGCAGCCCCACCTTGCAGCAGCGAGGCTGCGCAAGCGAGTTCGTCGGCGATCGCCTGTTGTGTCACCTGCAACGCGCGCCCGAACAGATCGGTCTCGCCGCGCCGGTCCCAGATGCTGGGGATACCGGCGGCGCCGATTGCCACGCCGGTCGTGCCCAGGCGCCAGGAACGCCCAAAACTGTCGGCGATCACCACGCCACAGCGGCAGCCATGACGCCGATCCAGCGCGGCCTTCAACCCGGCTGCGCTTTTCTCGGGGTCTTCCGGCAGCAGCAGCACGTTCTCCTCGTTCGTTCCGCTGGCGACGTTCGAGGCATCGACCCCGGCATTGGCCATGATCCAGCCGCGCCGGTGCTCGACGATCAGGATGCCGGGTTTCTTGCGGATGACGCTCTTGCTCTCGGACAGGATCACCTCGACCAGTCGGGGATCCTTGTGGATCTCGGCGGCAAGTTGGCGCGCGGCGGGTCCGGGCGTGACAGTGTTCAGGTCAACCATCCGCCGCTCGGCCTTGGACACGATCTTTTGCGCCACAACCAGGATGTCGGCATCCAGCAACGTGATCCCTGCGCGCTGCAGGCCATCGGAAATCAGATCACCCAGATTGTCCCCTGCCTGAACAAGCGGCAAGTCCTTCAACGCAGCAAGTGTGATCTGACTGGACATGTGATTCCCTGCCTATCCCTGAGCGTCTTCGGCGTGCGCTTCACCCACGACCCTGATCCCGGCGCCGTCGATCTTGTAGGTGCCGTTGATGAAGATCAGCACGGACGTCAGGGCTTCGGCAACAGCGGAATTGTCGATCCGGCCCGCATGCCAAGCCTTCATGTCGGCGTCCCTGGCCAGCGCGATGACGGTCTCGCGCGCGACCTTGTCATTGCCGCAAACGAGCACGTCGCAATCGATGCTGTGGGTCAGGTCGTTCAGGTGCGCGGCGGCAACATTCTGAAACGCCGAGACCACGCGCACACCGTCGCCAAGTTGCTGTTGCACGGCCTTGGCGATCGACCCGCCTTCAGGCAGTTGCACGACGCGCACCTTTGGCGGCACCAGTGGAACGGTCACATCGACCAGGATCTTTCCCGCCAGATGCGCCTTGATGCTGTCCAGCGTCGCGGCGTGGCTGGCATAAGGCACCGCCATGACCACCAGATCGCCCCAGGCGGCGGCGGCGGCGTTTTCCCGGCCCGAAATGTCGGCCCCGGCCTGTGCCGAAAGCTCGGCGGCGCGGTCGGCGGCGCGCGCGCCATCCCGCGACCCAATGGTCACGCTGTGCCCGGCGCGCGCCCAGCGCAGGGCCAGCCCCGCCCCCAGGGACCCGGTGCCACCGATGATCGCGATCTTCATCTTGCTGGAATACTCGGTCATGTCGTCGCCTTTCTGTATCACGTTGGTGTCTTGTCAGGACGGATGGCATAGCAGGCGCGACCTGTCACAACCGTTGCGCCGGCGTCGTCGGTGATGTCGACATCGACAAAGCCGACAGTCCGGCCGACGCGCCGGACGGTGGCGACGGCGCAGAGATGCGGCGAGCTGGCCAGGCGCAGAAAATCGGTGCTGAAATTCAGCGTCAGCATCGGCCCACCGGCCACCAGCATCAGCGCGTAGCAGCCGGCGATATCCACCAGTGACGCCAGAACGCCCCCATGCCATTGCCCGGTGCCCGGCTGGCGTTCGAATTCAGCGCACATCGACACGCGCAGCGTCAGCGTCATGGCGTCGTGGTCAAGGCCTAGCACTTCGGGCCGAAACAACTGGTGATAGCGGGAACGACCGATATGTTCCTGAATGTCGGCGACCGTCAGATGTGTCTGGCCCGTGTTCATGTCAGGATGCGCTTTCGGCGCGCTTGGATTTGATCAGGTTCCAGACGTGATCTTCCAGAACCCCGCGCTGCACCTTGCCAATTGCCGACAGCGGGATCTTGTCGATGCAGGTCAGGAACTCCGGCCATTTTGCCTTGTCTAGGCCGATGCCCTGGCAATGGTTGCGCAGGTCGGTCAGCGTCACCTCACCGGCCTTGACGACCACTGCGGCCAAACGGGACCCGAGGCGATCATCTGGATAACCGATAATCGCCACGTCTTCGACGGCGGAATGGCTCAGCAACGCATTCTCGATTTCCAGCGGCGAGATGTTCTCGCCGCCCCGCAGGATGATATCCTGCGCCCGGCCAACCATCTTGATATAGCCGTCTTCGCGTTGCTCACAGGCGTCACCGGTTTGATACCAGCCATCAGCGTGCAGCCGACCCTTGGGATCGCCGCTCCAATAACCCTTCATCATCTGTTCCGGGCTATGAATCTGCAATTCGCCGTCGATCACCCGGGTCTTGGTGCCGGGCGTGGCGATGCCATCGGTGTCCAGCCGCTTGTCAAGGTCGGCGTCCAGCGGCACGGCGGTCACGGCGCCCGCTTCGGAAGTTCCGAAATAGGACCAGACCTGACAGCCTGGCATCGCCTCCAAGGCGCGGCGGACCAGCGTGCGCGGCACCGGAGCCCCTGCCGAGGGGAAGAATTTCAAGGTCTTGATGCGCTGGTTGCCGTGTTTTTCGGCATAGGCCACCATGTCGATCAGGAACGGCGTTGGCGCCACCGTGAAGGTGCATTTGTAGCGGTCGATCAGCGTGACGGCGGTGTCGATATTCCAGCGCGACACAAGCACCATCGGCGAATTCAGAAGCAGGGAAAAACGCACGCCGAACAGCAGCGACACGGCATGGCCGACCGGCGACGACACCAGGATCGGGTCGTCCTTGGTCAGGCCGAAATGCGTGGCAAACATCTCGGTCTGACGCTGCCAGGTTGCGCCGGTGTGCATTGCTGCCTTGGGCGTTCCAGTGGTGCCCGAGGTGCAGGCCAGCCAAGCCAGTTCATCGCCCAGGCACCGGATGGGGCGCTCTGGTCCGATGGGCGCTGCCTCGTTCTCGCGGAAGCGCCGCGCGCCCAGCTGGTCGAACAACGGATTGTCGCCCACCAGATGCTCGGTCAGGACGACGACCTTGGCATCCAGAATATCGGCCAGTTCGGTGATGCTGGTTCCCGCCGACCAGGGCAGGTTGACCAGCACCGCGCCGCACAGGCGCACGGCCAGGTAGTCGATGACGAATTCGATCACATTGGGCCGCGCGATGATCACACGCGACCCGGGTTCGGCACCCTGCGCAATGAACTGGCCCGCCCGCATCCGCGCCTTGTGGATCAGATCGCCAACCGTGATCTCGCGGTCGATCTCGGCCACCGCCAGCGAGGCGGGATCGCGGGCGCAAAGCCTGTCCCATTCCTCGGCGGCGAAGTCCCGCGTGCTGGCGTTCTTGAGATAGACCTCAGCCATTGTTGTAACCTGGGATTTTCTTGATCTTGGTGACCAGATCCGCGACCTGATCGTCGGTCAGACCGTCGAACCAGGTCTCGTCGATCTGGATGCGGTCCACCTTGCCGCCATAGCGTTTGGCCAAGGCCGAGGGCAGGTCTTCGGGCGTGGTGATGATGGCATAGGCCTCGAGCATCTCGTCCGACACCAGGTTGCCCATCTCCGCCCATTTGTTCTGCCGCGAGAGGTTGGCAAAGTCCTCCTGGTTGACGCTCCAGCCGAACATTTCCAGCATCTCGGCGTATTCCGGCGTCGAGGCGTAGAGCGCCACGCGCTCTTTCAGGCCCTTGGCCATGCGGTCCAGCCCTTCGGTGGAGGTGGCACAGCCGATGAAACCGTAGCCGCCCAGATCCAGGTCCTTCAGCGTCCGGCAGGACCGCTCCAACCCGATTTCCAGGTTGGGCAGCATGACCTCCTCGTGCCATTTCCAGGTGATCGGATCGCCCGGCAAGTGACCGTCCGCAACCTCGCCGCACAACCGGCACATCAGCTTGTTGATCGCCGCCAGGTGGATTTCCGGCTTGCCGGTCGCCAGCGGGCCCGGGTTGTAATAAGGGATCATCAGGTTGTGCTTGTAGTATTCGCCGTCATAATCCAGCTTGGTGCCGTTCTGCCAGCAATCCCAGATGGCGTGCAGCGCGCCGATGTAATCCTTCATGCGGCGGATCGGGGGCTGGAAATCCATCCCGAAACGGCGCGTCAGATGCGCCTTGATCTGCGATCCGATCCCCAATTGAAACCGTCCACCGCTGAGTTCGTTGAGCGACCAGGCGTCATAGGCGGTTGCCATCGGGCTGCGCGGAAAGGCGACGAACACGCCCGACATCATCTTGATGTCCTTGGTCACCATCGCGCCCGCCGCTGCCGACAGGGTCGGCGGAACCGTCAGTTCCAGCAGGGTCGTTCCGTCATAACCAAGCCGTTCCGCACGGGCCATCGCGTCTGGGATCAGCGACAGTTTCTTGGGTCGTACCATCGAATAGACGCGCATGATTATTGACCTCCCACACTGGTCGTTGCGTAGTTTTTCTGCATGAAATCCTGCGAATACTTGCCGCTGGCGGAATCGAGGCCCAGCAACTCGTCAGAGCGCTCTGACGGTTGCCCGTAGCCACCGGCGCCGGGCGTTTCCACGGTGATCCGGGTGCCCAACTTGACATCCACCTTGTTCGGCTTGTCGGCCAAGCGGCGCTTGCCCTTGGCGTCCTCGATCAGGAACTGGCCGGATGCGCCGGGCTGGCCACCGAACAGGCCCCAGGGCTGATAGCGGAACCGCTCGCCCGCACCGTTGAAGACGCATTCATGGTCCACCGGTGTCAGCACGCGGCGCAGGCCCAGCCCACCCCGGAATTTCCCCGCGCCGCCCGAGTTCTCGACGAAGCCGTATTCCTCGACGCGCAGCGGGTATTCCTGCTCGATCGACTCCACCGGCAGGTTCGAGGTGTTGGTGATCCCCACCTGGACGCCGTCCTTGCCGTCCTTGGTGGCGCGGGCGCCCATGCCGCCGCCGATGGTTTCGAAATAGAGATAGGGCTTGCCGGTGCGCGGATCGACACCCGAAAACACGGCGGTGGTGTTGGCGCCGTTCGCTGCCGCGATCACCTTGTCCGGGATCGCCTTGGAGAGCGCACCCAGTACCACGTCGATCACCCGCTGGCAGGCATGGGCACGCGCCGCAACCGGGGCCGGGAACACGCAGTTCAGGATCGTGCCGGGCTCGCAGCTGATGTCCACGGCATCCAGAACCCCCTGGTTCGAGGGCATTTCACTGTCCAGTGCGCCGATCAGGGCATAGTTCACGCTGGCCTGCACGGCGTTCAGCGTGGTGTTGATGTTGCCGGGCACCTGCGGGCTGGTGCCAGCAAAGTCGAGGTGGATGCGGTCGCCCTTGACGGTCAGTTTCAGGCAGATCGGGATATCGAAGGTCTCCAGCCCGTCCGAATCCATGAAGTCGTTGAATTCATAGACACCGTCCGGGATTCGGGCGATGGCATCCTTCATGCGCTGGTTGGTGCGGCTGATGATCTCGTCAAAGGCGGTCAGGACATTGGCCAGACCATGCACCTTGACCACCTCCTTGAACCGGCGCTCGCCCAGGCGACAGGATGCGATCTGCGCGTTGTGGTCGCCCTGGCGTTCGTCGGGCACGCGCACGTTCAGCAGCAGGATGTCCATGATGTCCTTTTGCAGGACACCCCGGTTGAACAGCCGGACCACCGGAATGCGCAGGCCTTCCTGGTAGATTTCGCTCATCCCGCCCGCCATCGAACCGGGGACCATGCCGCCGATATCGGCGTGGTGCGCGATGTTGCAGACAAAGGCCGCGATCGCACCGTCGATGAAGATCGGCATGGCATAGTTGATGTCGGGCAGATGGGTGCCCCCCGCGGTGTGCGGGTCGTTGGCGACGAAGATGTCGCCTTCTTGGATGTCGTTGCCGAATTTCTCCAGCACGCATTTCATCAGGCCGCTCATCGACGCGATGTGAATGGGCAGCGTCAGATCCGCCTGCACCACCAGCCGGCCCTTGCGGTCGACGATGGCGATAGAGTGGTCCTTGCGCTCCTTGATGTTGGTCGAATAGGCCGACCGCATCAGGGCCACAAAGCACTCGTCGGCAATCGAGCGCAGGCCGTTGGCGATAATCTCAAGACGGATCGGGTCGAGGTCTGCGGCTGGCATGATCATGCGACGTCCTTCGGGTTGATGCTGATAATCAGATGACCGTCGGCCGTCATTTCCGCGACGTCACCAGGGTAGACAGGGGTCGTGGTGTCCATCTGTTCCAGGATGGCCGGCCCCTTGATTCTTTGCCCGGGGCGCATGTCGGCGCGATTGTAGATGCGCGTTTCGACAGGGGCCTCGGCGTTGAAATACACTTGGCGGGTGTTGCGCGGCTGGGGCTCGCCGGATTTGCCGTCGGGCGCGGCGCGATCCTCGAACCGGTGCAGCCTGGCGCTGGCGGACAGGCGAATGTTGACGATCTCGATCGGGTCGGTTTCGCTGGCATAGCCATAGGCCTGATCATGCGCGGCGCAGAATGCGGCCTTCAGCGCAGCGGCGTCCGGCACGTCGCGGCCCGACAGCGTGACGCCGTCGGTCACCGGGACCGCCAGTTCAAAGTTCTGGCCGACATAGCGCGCATCAACGACCAGCTGCAGACGGCGGCCCGATTTCGGCGCCTTTTCGGCGGCGAACCAGGTCTGCGCGCGGGCGTCCAGCTCTTGCAGCGTGTCGCGCAGTTGCTCGACTCCGGCCTTGTCCAACGCGATGCGGCGGCTGACGACAAAGTCTTCCTTCAGGTCCGACACCAGCAGGCCCTGTGCGCAGACGATGCCCGGCGCGGCCGGCACGATCATCTCTTTCATGCCCAAGCTGACGGCCACGTCGCGGGCATGCAGCGGGCCCGCGCCACCAAAGGGCATCAGCACGAAGTCCCGCGGATCGTGCCCGCGTTCAACCGAGATCGTGCGGATCGTGCGCACCATGTTCGCAACCACGATGCCAAGCACCCCATGCGCGGTTTTTTCGGGCGTGAACCCCAGCCGGTCGGCGATCGGCTGATAGACCTGGCGCGACAGTTCGGCGTCCAGCCCCATGTCGCCATCCAAGAGGCCGCGCGGCGACAGGCGCCCCAGCAACAGGTTGGCGTCGGTGGTCGTTGGCTCCTTGCCGCCCTTGCCGTAGCAGGCGGGGCCAGGGAAGGCGCCAGCGCTTTTCGGCCCGACCTTGAGCAGTCCGTCGCGGTCGAACCAGGCGATGGAACCACCGCCCGCGCCAACTGTTTCAACATCGACGCAAGGCATCCGGATGGGGAACCCGGCAACATCGCGGTCAAAGGCCAGATCGACGTTATAGTCGCGGATCAACGCGACATCGGCACTGGTTCCGCCCATGTCCAGCGTGATGATGTTGCGCCGACCGGTCTGGCGCGCCGCGTGGCCCGCGCCCACCGCCCCTGCGGCCGGGCCGGACAGCGCCGTGCGCACCGGGAAATCGCGCGCGCGCCGGGCGGACATCAGTCCGCCGCTGGACTGGTTGATGCCCAGCGTCGCGTTGGGCGCGCGCTCGGCGATCCCGGCCTCCAGGGTTTCAAGGTAATGCCACATGACCGGTTGCAGATAGGCGTTCAGCACGGTGGTCGAGAGACGCTCGTATTCGCGGAACTCTGGCTGCACTTCAGAAGAGACGGAAATCGCGATGTCAGGCGCGCGCTTGCGCAGGGCCTGGGCGAATTCCTGTTCATGGGCATCGTTGCGAAAGGAAAAAAGAAAGCCGATGGCGCAGGCGGCGGCCCCGGCCGCGATCACTTCTTCGATGGCCGCGTCGATGTCGTCTGCGCTGGGTGCGCGGACGATTTCCCCCTGCGCACCGATCCGTTCGTTCAGCTCGATCCGGTGCTCACGATCCACCAGCGGCGTGGGATGGTCAACCTGAAGATCGTACATGAGCGGACGGGTCTGGCGGCCGATTTCCAGCAGGTCGCGAAAGCCCTTGGTGGTGACCAGCGCAACCCGGCTGCCGGTGCGCTGGATCAGCGCGTTGGTGCCAACCGTCGTTCCATGCGAGACTCGCGTGATCGCATCCTTGGGGATGCCGAATTTCTCACACATGGCATCAAGGCCGTTCAAGATCGCGTCGGCCGGATTTGCCGGTGTTGAAGACGTCTTGTACACGTGGATTTTGTCAGCCCTGTCATTCGCTGCGTAAAAATCCGTGAATGTACCGCCGACATCCACCCCGATTGTCCAAGTCATGCGCCACTCCCAATGGTCGATCCGATAATTTCCGTAGCATACTACGAATTATCGGCCTGTCAAAGAGATTCGACGCATGCGCCCTATCGGCACGGGCGGCGCCAACCAGTCCAGGTTGTGGGCTCTGGTCGATTGGGTCGTACCCTGCTAATAGATATGCCGGCCTGACCATTGGAGACAGCTGCACACCATGAAGCAAAGCATTGACATGTTTGAAAACCTCGCGGATCGGCCGGGGCACCTCATCCGGCGACTGCATCAGATTCATGTCGGTCTCTTTCTCGAGGAAAGCGCGAAATACGATCTTACGCCAGTGCAATTCGGGGTGCTTACCGTTCTGGCCGACGGCGCGGTTCGCGATCAGGTGACGGTCGCGGCGCTGGTCGGCGTGGACCGGAACACGGCGGCCGATGTCATCCGGCGACTCGCTGGTCGCGGTCTTCTGGAAAGGCCCAGCAACCCGTCGGACAAGCGGACCAAGATGGCCAAGATCACCGAAGCGGGCCGAGAGATGGTCAAGGCGGTGCAGCCCGGTATGATCAAGGCGCAGTTCCGGTTCGTCGAACCGCTAAGCGATGAGGAATACCATCAATTCATGGCGCTTGCCGGAAAGCTGATCGACGCCAACGATCACAACAGCCGCGCGCCCTGGCGGCCCTTGCTTGAGTCATCAAATGATGACGTTACGCTCTCCGAATAGCGCTTGGCATCCGCTGGATTTTGACTGATCCGGAAGTGCAGGACAATTTTGTTCGCCGCTGCTCCGTGACCGGACTGCCCGGTACGGGCCTTGCCCCCGGATCGACGCTTGGTCAGTTTTTGCGCGAAGACACGAAATCCAAGATGGACACAGGTACGTGCCAACTGCTAAAAGGTAGTGCACTACCATTTTTCGGCGCGGCGTTCCGCCCTGCAAGGATTCGGCGCCGAACCCAGGAACGAGGACCAACGGATGTCTGACGATTTCGCGATCTTCTCAAAGATCATCAATGAACGATACAGTTGCCGCGGTTACCTTGAGACCGAAGTCAGCGAACAGGACATTCGGGACATCGTCGCAACCGCGTCGCGCGCACCAACGTGGTGCAATGCACAGCCTTGGAAGGTCATTGTGACCCGCGGCGCCGAGACCAGGGCCTTTGCCGAGATGCTGACCAAGGCAGCGGAAACGACGCAGATGGAACCAGATTTCGCATGGCCCCTCCAATACACGGGCGAATACCAGGACCGCCGGCGCGTATGCGGTTACCAACTGTATGAAGCTGTCGGCATTGCCCGCGACGACAAGGCTCGGCGCGCCGAGCAAATGATGCAGAATTTCCGCTTCTTCGGTGCGCCACATGTGGCCATCATCACCTCGGATGCAGATTTAGGCCCCTATGGTGCGATGGATTGCGGTGGGTTCATCGCGTTGTTCTCGCTGGTGGCGCGGGCCAAGGGCATCGCCAGCGTCGTCCAGGCCTCGGTGACCGGCTACGCCCCGGCGATACGCCAGTATTTCCAGATCCCGGCCAATCGCCGGATCCAGACGGCGATTTCCTTTGGCTATGAGGACTTGGATCATCCGGCCAACGGTTTCAGAACCGAGCGCGCCGACTCTGACAATGTGGTGACGTTTGTCGGATAAACGCGGCGTCGTCCGGGCAAAGGGATAACTAGTCAAAAGGGGCTGCCCACATGGGCAGCCCCTTTCGTTTTCCGTGCTTTCCCATGTCAGAGGAAACCGGGCAGCCAGGTTGCGATGCCCGGAAAGACGATGATCAGCGCCATACCCAATATGAACAGACCGACAAACGGCCAGGACGCGCGATAGACATCGCTGATGCTCATCTCGGGCACCACCGCCTTGAAGGCAAACAGCGTATAGCCAAACGGCGGCGTGACGGCGCCCAGCGTGATGTTGATCAAGAACAGCAGCCAGAACCAGACCGGGTCGAACCCCAGGGCGGCGACGACAGGTTGATAGATCGGGATCGTCAGCAAGATGACGGCAATCGTGTCAATGAACATGCACAACACGAACGGCACCGCCATCATCAGAAGCAGCATCACGATCGGCGAATACCCCAGGTTGGCGACCACGCTTACCATCTGACTGGCGGCCCCGGTAAAGGCCAGCAACTGGGTGAACATCTTGGACATCGCCATGATGATCAGGATCATGGCCGACACCGTCACCGACGCAATCAGCGACTCCCAGATCATACGCACGGAAAGCTTTCGGTAGATCGCGGCAGTCAGCAGCGAGCCGACAACACCGGTCGCCGCAGATTCCGACGGCGTGGCGACGCCCAACATGATGAACCCCATGACAGAGAACATCACGATCAGGAAAGGCAGAGTGCGGATGACTGCGATCAGCTTGTCGCGCGGGGTCACATCGCCGCGTTCACCGACCACATTCGCCGGCGCAAGGCCCGGATTGATTGCGATGCGCACGAACACGTAAATCAGAAAGATGACGCTGATCATCAGGCCCGGCACAATGCCTGCGATCAGCAGCTTGGCAATCGACACGCTTGCCAATGACCCGACGATGACCGCAAGCAGGCTGGGTGGGATGATCGGCGCCAGGCTCGCACCGCCGATGATCAGACCTGCAGCAATATCACGGTCATACCCCCGCGTCTGCATGCCGGGCATGATCGCCCGTCCCAGCATCGCGGCGACCGCCATCGCGACGCCCGACAAGGCGCCGAACACGGCCGAAAGCGAAACCACCAGCACATACTGACGGCCCTTGACCCGGCCGACCAGCTTGTCGATCGAGTCGAACAGAACGTCCATCGTGCCGGACCGGAACAGCAACTCGCCCATCAGCACGAACAGCGGAATCGAAGCGAGCGATGTAGTTGTCGTGGTATCCAGCAGCGAATTGGCGAACATCGGAAAACCGGCCCAATGACGAAATACACCCCGATCAGGATTGCCGCCAGGAACGCGAGGAAGATCGGGGCACCGATCATGAAGAAGAAGAACAGGATCGACAGTCCGATGAGGAGCGATTCATACCAGGGCATCATTCAGCCTTTCCCAAGAGTTCAAAGCCGCTGACGCGGTGTCGGGGCGACAGATACACCAGGAAATAAAGGGCGCTCAGCAGCAGCCCAAAGGTGATGAACGACGACACCCACCACAACGGGACCGGGTCGATCGCCAGGGTGGTGATGCCCCGCGTGTATTGCCGGATGTTTTCCTTCAAGCTGACCCAGGCCGAGTAGGACAGGCACGCGAACCCCAGCAGACTGACAACGACATGGGCCGCATTGGCGACGGATTTCGGCATGACATCGACAATGATCGTGACCGCAACATGCGATTTGTCCTTGGTGACTTGCGGCAAAGCCAGGAACACGATTGCGCAAAGCGCGTAAGACACGAAATCGCTCGCCCAGGATGTCGGCGATGCGAAGATGTAACGCATGACAACTTCAAAGACATACGATCCAACGATCATCGCCAGACCTATGCCGGCCAGTATGGTTGACAGATGCGTCAACAACTCAATGAGTTTTGCCAGCGAGGTGGCCAGGAGTTTCATCGGACTCTCACTTTTCGCTGCGTTGAGTGAGGGCATGAGCCTCACCGAATGGTGACGTGATGCCTGGCAGCGCGTGGCTGCCAGGCATCATTCATTCTGACCTTACATGCCTTGTGCGCGGACAAAGTCGCGGAAGGCCTCGCCAACGGCGCCCGAGCCCTGAACCGCCACTTCCATCGCACCCTGTGCAAACAGCGCATTCGCTTCTTCGGCCGTGTAGCCAATCGAGGTCATTTGCGCACCGGCGGCGATCATCGCCGCGTTTTCTTCTGCGAGCAGTTGGTTGAATGCCCCGACCGAGTTCAGCTCGAGTTGATGACCAGCCTCGAGGAGAAGGTTCTGGGTCGCCTCATCCAGACCGTTCCAGCGATCGAGGTTCATCATGATCAGATAGGAAACGGTGCCAAAGGTCGGTTCGGCCAGGTAGGGGGCGACTTCGTGATAATTGAAGCCGACCGCACCGACCGCAGTCCAAACCAGGCCGTCGATGACACCGCGCTCGGCCGCCGAGTAGAGTTCGCCAAAGGGGATCACGACGGGCGTGGCACCCAGCGATCTCACGATCGTGTTATACGACGGCAGCGCACGGATCGTCATGCCAGAAAGGCGGTTGGTGGGATCCATCGGCTCGGTAAGGAAAAACCGGAAACCCGTGGTCGCCGTCGGAATGGACAGCAACTTGACGCCCTGGGTCTCTTGATAATGCTGGTCAACCCAATCCCAGATCCCGGTTTCGCGGCGGCGTTCGACATCGCCGTTCACCGCATCCAGCGCCGCGCCGATGCCGGTCTCACCCGTGTGATACAGGCCATGTGTATACAAAAGGTCAAAGACCCCGTCGGCAACGGGCTGCAACTGCTGGCCCGCAGGCACGACTTCAGGTCCGCTGGGCGTGATGGTGATCTCGCCATTCGACATCTGGTGGACCATTTCGTTGTAGGCATAGGCCATGTGCACGACGCCGGAATGGTTTGATCCCCACCCCGTCAGCATCCGAAATTCTTCGCGCAACCGGCCGTCGTCGAGGCAACCACACTCAATGTGGCCGCGGTAATGATCTTCTTGAGCGAGTTCATTTCTGCGTTCTCCCTGTTTGTTCACCTGGCGCTCTGTCTCAGAGCTTGGCCCCGTCAAGACTGATGGCGCTCAGCGGCGGGTGAGAATATTATGTAGTATACGCCTTATTCTGTCGAATCATTTTTTTCCTCCTTACTTGGTTGTAATCGCTCTATATTTTCAAGGGATGTTGGAAAGACACCGCGGGACTTAGCGGTCAGTTCCCCGTTGCTGCCATCGAACCAAGCACCGGAATCGTATCCTGTGCCCCTGACTTCCGCCTAGGCTGTCTCAAGTTGACCGTGTCAGAAAAGCCTCTGCCACCGTAGGTCCGGTCGCTGGCCTTGAAGCTCGTCTCGATCGCCGTGACGAGCTTGGCGTCCTGGATCTCGCGGGTGCTGGTCGGGCGGTTGAGCCAGGCGTGGAAACCGGAATGCGAGACCTCCAGCACATCGCACATCCAGCTGACGGGCCAGATGTGGCGATGCTTGGCCCCTCTCACTGAATCGCCCCGGTTTCACCGGAGACCTTTAGCTTCATTTCACGCGACCATATCGAGCATGCCGCGCTGTGCATAGAAGTTCTGTTCAGCCTCGGCTGGCGGGATATTTCCGATGGGCATCCGCCCGATCTTCGGGAACGCGTAGTCGCGCAAAGTGTTGATCCATTGCGCGCCATGCTTGGCGTTTTTCCACGTTGGCATCCGGTCGATGTGGACCTGACGGGCGACCTCCTCAAAGCTGGGGATCTCGCGGCTGGCGTTGAAACGAGGGTTGAACCCCTGCTTGGCCATCCGCCGATATTCCAGCGCCCGGTCCCGCGCTTGGTTGAGCGTCACCACGTCCGCACCGCCCAAACCAAAGTCGGTGCGTAGCGGTGCGCCCTTGGCGTTCTTCTGTCCTTTGACGACCACTCGAACGCTCCGGCGGCGCGCGCCCGATGGGTCAACGACAAGATACAGACCGCCGCCGTCGCCGTGCCGCCCAGCGCCCAGATTGTCCACCAGCTTCTTGGTCAGCTTGCCAACTATGGCAATCATTCATACCACTTTCCATACCACCCAAGGAAAGCATGTCGACGCAATCGAAAGAAATCCAGAACAAAGCAAAAGCGCAGAAATTCCCAACAAAATAGAGCAAAAAGGCCACCCAAGGCGACCCACTCAAATCAGCGAAAAAGGTAATATGGCGGAGAGACAGGGATTCGAACCCTGGGAAGGCTTTCACCCTCAACGGTTTTCGAGACCGCCCCGTTCGACCACTCCGGCACCTCTCCGCGCTGGGGATCGTGGGGGGGGGATTTAGCGGGTGTTTTGGGTGGGTGCAAGAGGGGGAATTGGTTTTTCGGGTGGTGAGGGGGTGTCCCGCGGGGGGACAAAGGGTGGGGTGTGGAAATTCAAGGGGTTAGCTTGCAGCATTAACCAGGTGGTAAGGTTTGCGCGGGGGTTTGGCTGTGGGACAAGCGCGGTCTGGGACGGCGGCGGGTGGGAGAATTGTCGCGGGGGTTTGGGTTTGAGGGGCCGGGCCAAGGGCGCTCGGGGTCACGCCCCGCCCTGCCCCGGTCCCGCGTGGTGAGGGTCGAGGGGCTTGGCGGTGCCGGTTGCCCTCGGCGCAAGGCGGTGAGGGCCTTGCCGTGCCGCCAAAAACCCCGAGCGCCAAGACGGGCCTGAGCACTTGCCAGTCGGTTACCCGCCCGCCTTTGCCGCCGGGGCGACAGTTGCAGAGCCTTGGGCGATTGGCGACGGCGGGGTTGCGGGCCTTGGCCTTGCGCGGGATCGCGACACAGGGCGGAACGGCTGTCGCCCCGCCTCAATGCGGCGTCACGGCTGTGTCGCAGTGGGCGGCCAAGATCGCGCAAACCAGCGGCGCGTCGGATCGTAGGGTGCGTGCTTGCACGCACCATCAGCGCGCCTAGCGCCTGCGCCCCATCCACGCGCTCGATCGCCGGCCTGGGGCTTGCGGGCTGACATGAAACAAGTCAGGGGCCACAACACCCGCAAATTCCGACGCCACCCGCCGTTTTCGGCAAGCGCCCGACTGAAGCGATGACCGGTGAGACGCCGCGCAAAAGGGGCTTTGTTCGACCGTGACACCAAGACGCGCGCATCCTTGGTGGCGGCGCGGTGTTCGGTCGACAGCCGTCCGAGGGGCGGCGCGGCGGGCAACACGGCAGGCGCTGGCCGCCGCCAACCGTGCCACGCGGACGCCGATGACGGTGGCCCGGGATGCAGGGGCCGCTGGGCAGGCGCGCTGGATCGAGACGACGGGGCGGCCACGGACCCGGAAGACGAAGGCACGCCGACCGGCTTTTCCGACCACGACACAGGGGCTAATGCGGATGCGGCGGGCACTGGCACGCCGTGATTGCGCGGCTTGGGTGTGTCAGGCGGCGAAGGTTTTGGTAGCCTCCCCTCCGCGACACGCTGGGTTGGGACAATTATAGGCAGTCTTTATAGGGCAACCCTGAGAGAGACGGATTGAGCGATCCGCCACGCGATGGACCGTTATCAAGTTAGCACCGCCCCCCCTCCCGTAAAGTGCGCGCAACCATCACTCATCCTCCTCGCCTGCTCAAAACGCAATCATGAATCCCGTGAAATCTTTTACTTAAAGTAATTCAAACCCATATTCCTAATTATATCTTGGGATTTGTTTTTGCCGCCCCTTTGCGAGTCACTGGGCGTGGAGGGCAGTATCTCTGTTGGCAGACCAAATAAATTCCCCGGTGGCTCAAATTTAATGTGCTTACCGTCTGTTGTCTTAGAGTATCCGAAACCAGACAAAATGCTACCCAAACTATTCGACATTTGATTTCCATCTTTCCCTGCAGACTTTATCTGACTGACCAGAGAAACAGCGCGTCCGGTATATGAAGATTTTTCCAAAATCTTGCATATCAAAATTTGAGTCCTTTCATCCACTCCGTCAGCTTTTTCTTGCGAACACCTTTGCAAAAACAATCTCAAGCGGTCAGAAAATTCACCATCATAGAGTTGTGGGCCCAAAGCGTCTGATAGTTCGACTGGAAGTAGGTCAGAAGAAGATCTAAGCACAACTTCGGTGGTTGAGTTCGCTAACTCGACAAGCTCTTCAAGGTTTCTGATTCGCTCGTCTTTCGCCACAACCTCTTTATCAAACTCATCGATGTACGAAGACAAATCTTCTGACACATTCTCAGATACTCGCTGCCGCAACGATCGGCCCTGAAGTTCTTGAAGTGTCTGCCACTCCAATCCATTTTTTGCTGATCGCTTTGAGCTAAGTTCAACTACCCCACTAATTACTTCGCTAATCCTTACGGTCTGCGCACCCTGAGTGCCATTCGCGTAAAGCCGAACCATTTCTCCGCGTCCATGAAGAAAAATTCCGATGGCACCGCCGTATGGATTGCGGCGGAAAGAATGTTCCATCAATTGGAAAGAAAATTTTCTGCTCGGCTCTACGATCACGTGCGCCAAGCCAGCAAGTTTTCTTGCCAATACGTCAGCATCAAGCGGTAAGGAATCATCATTCCCACGCGAAATGTAGACGCAGGGAATTAGGCATTTCTGCTCTCCAGCAACGATGCGTCCAGCGAGATCTATTGAGGATTCTTCTAGGTAATATGGGGAGTCACTGACATCAAATTCTCCATCGCCCCCTCCCCATCCGTCATCAATCGCTTGAGTGATAAAAAATGGTTTCTTTGGCATCATTACTTCGGCTGATACATCATTAAGAACGCACTGGCCGCGAACACGCAGGAAAGAACCCAATGGGCGATGGGAGATAACACATTCAGTTCTCCATACGCGGCCGCTCACATCAGGCATCTCGTGCCTAACGCCAATCGCTGATATAGTATCATCTGCGTATGACTTAAACTGCAACGTTTCGCCAGATAATGCTTCTAAGTAAAAGTCATCATCGTACTGCTCTTTTCCTTCAAAGTTCTCTAGAACTTCACTTTTACGAATGCCGCGAAATCCATGCTATCGCGGCTGCGACAAAATTCGAACTGGTAATGGCACTAGAGACTGGAAACTCTGTTGCGAAAATACTCACCCCCAAACCCCCTGAAACTCCCGCCACTCTCCAATACTCATGCCGGAGGTCTCGCGGGTTACTTGCTCACCTTTAAGCATCCGCTTCAGCACGTCAATCGCCTTTGACGAGAGGGTTGTGCCGCCCATCCGGTAATCCTCGAAGGCCGCATAGGCGAGGGGCACCCAGTCGGCGGTCATCTTGGCAATCGCCTCGGCGTAGACGCGGATCTCAAATTGGGCGTGGGCGTCGGCGCGCAGGCGCAGGAAGTGGAACAGGTTGTGCAGGTCGGTTTTCCAGTACCACTGGGTATAGATGTTCATCGGCAGGTTCATGCGGGCCAATTCGCGGGCGAGGCCTTGTTGGCCGTCCTGTGAGAGCATGGATTCGTAATTGTCGTACATTTGCGCGGCGTCGGATTTCAGCAGGGCCAGCACGCGGGCGGCTTCCTCGCCTTGCAGGACCTCGCCGCGGCCCTGGTTGTTGACCACGGATTGCGCGGCGAGTTGGGCGGGTTCGGGAATGTAGAACTCGCGGTCGAGGATCGAATAGCGGGCGGAGTATTCGTTGACGTTGGCGGTGCGGTGGCGGATCCACTGGCGGGCGACGAACACGGGCAGTTTGACGTGGAGTTTGACTTCGCACATCTCGAAGGGTGTCGAGTGCCAGTGGCGCATGAGGTAACGGATCAGGCCTTCGTCGTTTTGCACATGTTTGGTCCCTGCCCCGTAGCTGACGCGGGCGGCCTGCACGATGGCGCTGTCGTCGCCCATATAGTCGATGGCGCGCACGAAGCCGTGGTCCAGCACGGGCTGCGCGGTGTAGAGGTGCTTCTCCATCCCCTCGGCGACGGCGCGCAGGGTCATGCGGGGCGTGGCACGCTGTTCGGCGATTTCGGCTTGTTGTTCGGGCGTCAAGGGCATGGCGGAGGCCTTCGGTTGAAGAGTGCGAAAATTGCGTTACCATCGACTTACAACAGCCAGCCGCATTTGAACAAGGAAAGAGACCCCGTGAAATACCTGCATACGATGGTTCGCGTTAAGGATCTGGAAACGTCTATGGCGTTTTATCGGTTGCTGGGGCTGCAAGAGACCCGGCGCCATGACAGCGAGGCCGGGCGCTTCAGTCTGATCTTCATGGCTCCCCCGGGGCAGCCGGAATGCCCGGTGGAGCTGACGTATAACTGGGATGGCGATGACGGGTTGCCAGCCGACGGGCGGCATTTCGGGCATCTGGCCTATGAGGTGGAGGATATTTACGCGGTCTGTCAGCATTTGATGGACAATGGCGTGGTGATCAACCGGCCGCCGCGCGACGGGCGGATGGCGTTTGTGCGCAGCCCGGACAATATCTCGGTGGAGTTGTTGCAGGCGGGTGAGGCGTTGCCGAAGGCGGAGCCTTGGGCGTCGATGGGCAATACGGGGCATTGGTGAGGCGACCGCTCGAGGGCCCGGCGGCATGGTGGACGCAGGCGATCCGGAGTCTCTCGACGCTTGCGCTGGGGTTGGCGCTGCTCGCGGGGCCAGCGAAGGCGCAGTGTCGGCTGGCGCTGGCACTGGGGTTTGATGTTTCGGCCTCGGTCGATCAGCGCGAGTACCGGTTGATGATGCAGGGCACGGCGGATGCCTTGCGAGACCCGCAAGTGCAAGCGGCGATCTTTGTCGGTGCGCCTGTAACGCTGGTGGCCTATGTCTGGGCCGGTGCGCGCGAGCAAGCCATTGCCGCGTATTGGCACAGAATGCAGACGCCGCAGGACCTGGCGGTGTTCGCCGACCGGGTCGCCGGGTTTGCCCGGCCGAATGGCGACCCGCTGGGCACCTGGGGTGGCCGCACGGGGGTTGGCGCGGCGGTGGCGGCGGGTGGTCGCTTGCTGGCCCAGCCCCCGGCCCTTGCCTGTGACGCGCAAACGCTGGATCTGGCGGGGGACGGCCCGTCGAATGATGGGCCAGACACGACGCGCCTGCCGGGGGTGACGGTGAATGCCCTGGCGATTGGCGGCGACCTGCCGCTGGATCACGAACGGATCTATGACCGGCTGAGCACCTGGTATCGGGACCGGGTGATCCAGGGGCCGGGGGCGTTTGTGATGATCGCCGATGGTTTTGAGGATTTCGCACAGGCCATGCGGCGCAAGCTGTTGCGTGAATTGATGCCGCCATTGATGGGCACGCTCAACGCGAACACCCCGCCGCAGCACGAGCGGCGCTGACAATTCCGCCGCGCATCACTCGCGCGCTGGCGGCAAACGCAGCACATCGTCTTCGAGGCGCATGGCCTGTTGCGCATGCGCCCGCGCGCGATGCGCCAAAGCCTGCGCCGCCACGGCCAGATCCGCTTCCTCGGATTGCGCCAGCGCGTTCAGGGCGTCGAGCAAATGCGCGCACACCTCGTAAAGCGCGGCACCATCGCGGGCGATGGCGTCAAAACTCGCATTGACCAGATCCTCGGCGCACAGGACGGGAACATAGACCAAGGGATAGGACACGGAGTCGGGCCCATCACCGTGCGCCCAATCCCACAACAGACGCTCGAGTCGCGAGATCACGTCAATTGCCGTGCCGGGGTCGTTGACGGCCGGCGACAGGGCGCGCAACGCCACCTCTGACAAGACGGTCATGGCAAACGCCGGGTCTTGCTCGAAGGTGCGGGACTCGCCGATCACAAAGCACGACAGCAGCGCCTCGGCGCTGACGTCGCCGGAGAATTGCGCCAGCGGCGCGCCGTGCAGCACGACCTGCCCGGGCCGTCGCAACACAAAGACCGGCGTCGTTGAACAGCGCGCCAGCCCGGCCACGTCGATCATTTGCAACACCCCGGATTTCGGCGATCGCAGCGTCTTTGCATCATCGGGCATGATGATATCGGCGCCGAGACTCTGCGCCCCCAGCGCGGGCCGCCGACGGTGATTGGTCAAAGAATTTTTCGCTGTCGTTTCCGTGCGTTGCAGCACGTCGCCCATGGTGCCCAGCGCGGTCAAATGGGCGATCCAGCGGATCAGCGCCAGCACCACCGCCCCGGTCACCCACAAGGTGACACCCAAGACCAAGGCCGCACCGCTGTCATAGCCCGCGTAAAACAGGATCAGTGCGGTCAGCGCAAAGACGAAAGCGCCGATAAAGATCGCCAGAACGGTCTGCGTGGTCGAATCAGCCGTCAACAGCCGCATCACGCGCGGCGTGGTGCTGCCGGCAGCGGAAAAATGCGCCGAGACCATCGTGGCCAGCGAAAACGTGGACACCGCCAGCATCGACGAGGCGAGGATCGACAGGATCGGCGTCACCGCGTCGGGGCCAATGCGCGCGGCGACCTCGTCGGGCACCAATCCGGCGGCAAGATGCGAAAACAGCACCGAGACGATGGCCAGAACGGCAAACAGGGCCACGCGGACCCAAAGCTGTTTCGCCAGTCGTTTCAGGGCGACGAGTTTTCGGAACATGCTGTTTAGTCAGTGACTTGCGTCGCATCAAAACCGATCTTGTCGAGCGCCGCGATGGCCGTGTCGGCGGCGATATCGGCGGTGATGGTCACGCGGCGGGTCTCCATATCGAATGCCGGATCAACGCCCAACGGCGCGAGCGCCTTGGTGATGCTGGCGCGGCAATGGCCACAGCTCATGTCGGGAACAGCGAGGATGATGGGGGCGGTCATAGGGGGCTCCGGGTCTGGGTTCGCCTTGACGAAACGCTGCGAGGCCCGGGCTGTCAAGCCTTACAGCCACCGGAACCCAGTCACGCGACCATCACGGTCGGTTGTCATGCAGGGGCAAAGGCGCTATGCCGCGCGCGTGCAACCCGCAGGAGGCCGCGATGATCCCCACCACCCATATCGACCCCGCCGTGATGGCGCGCCTGACCGCCCGCATGTTGCTGGATATCGGTGCTGTGCATTTCAACGCGCGCGAGCCCTTCACCCACGCCAGCGGCAACAAGGCGCCGACCTATATCGACTGCCGCAAGCTGATTTCCTACCCGCGCATCCGCGCGACCTTGATGGATTTCCTGACCGCCAAGGTCATGGCCGCCGCCGGGTTCGAAGCGTTCGACAACATCGCGGGCGGTGAGACGGCGGGCATTCCGTTTGCTGCTTTGGTCGCCGAGCGCATGGCCCTGCCGATGACCTATGTGCGCAAGAAACCCAAGGGATATGGCCGCAACGCCCGCATCGAGGGCGTGATGACCGAGGGCCAGCGCGTGTTGCTGGTCGAGGATCTGACGACGGATGGCGGCTCGAAGTTGAGCTTTGTCGATGCGATCCGCGAGACCGGGGCAAGCTGCGCGCATACCGCGGTGATTTTCTATTACGGGATTTTTCCCGAGACAGAACAACGGCTTGGTGATCATGGCGTGGCGTTGCATTATTTGTGCACCTGGTGGGATGTGCTGACCGAGGCGCGCCGCAACGGCGATTTCGACACGGAAACCCTGGATTCTGTCGAGGTGTTCCTGCGCAATCCGCGGGCCTGGACAGCCCCCGGCGCGTAAACGCGTTTTCTTTCCCTGCACCGTCAGGGGCTTGCCGGTTGTCCACAGAATGATCCACCGTTATTCCCGCCGCCGACGTTGCCCGCGCGCGGTGGGTTTGGCATAAGCGGTCAGCAGGAGTTTCCCCCATGACCGAAGTCACCGTGATCCGCCCCAACATGCCCGACATGAGCCAAGACACCGACGTTCTTCCCAGCAATATCGAGGCCGAGCAGCAATTGTTGGGCGCGATCCTGACGAATAATGACGTCTATGACCGGGTGTCGTCGCTGGTGCGCTCGGAGCATTTCTTCGAACCGGTGCACCGGCGGATTTTCGACATCGCCGCCGCGCGGATTCAGAAAAACGCGCTGGCCTCGCCGGTGACGATCAAGGCGTTCATGGAGGATGACGAGGGCCTCAAGGAGTTGGGCGGGCCGTCGTATCTGGCGCGGATCGCGGGGGCGGCGATTGCCTCGTATGCCGCGCGTGATTATGCGCAGATGATCTATGATCTGGCGGTGCGGCGCGATCTGATCCAGTTGGGCCGCGATATTTCGGCCAAGGCGGCGCTGGTCGAGGTCTCGTCGGAGCCCCGCGAACAGATCGTCGAGGCCGAGCAGCGGCTCTATAAACTGGGCGAGCAAGGCGTCGCCGAGCGTGGTTTCCAGTCCTTCCTGCGCGCTGTCACCGACGCGGTGAACAGCGCCAACACCGCCTATCAACGCGACGGTGGTCTGGCCGGGATCTCGACGGGGTTGGTCGATCTGGACAAGAAACTGGGCGGATTGCACCCCTCGGACCTGATCATTCTGGCGGGGCGTCCGTCGATGGGCAAAACCTCTCTGGCGACGAATATCGCGTTCAACATCGCCAAGGCCTATAAACGCGGCATCAAGAGCGACGGCACCGAAGGCACGGTGAACGGCGGGGTGGTGGGGTTCTACAGCCTCGAGATGTCGGCCGAACAATTGGCCGCGCGCATCCTGTCCGAGGCCTCGGAAGTGCCGTCCGAACAGATCCGGCGCGGCGACATGACCGAGCAGGAGTTCCGCCGTTTCGTCGAGGCCGCGAAATCACTGGAGGCCTGCCCGCTGTTCATCGACGACACGCCGGCGCTGCCGATTTCACAGGTCGCCGCCCGCGCGCGTCGCCTCAAGCGCACGCATGGGCTGGATGTGCTGATGGTGGACTATCTGCAACTGCTGCGCGGCTCGTCCAAGGAGAGCCGGGTGCAGGAGGTGTCCGAGATCACGCAGGGCCTGAAAGCCATCGCCAAGGAATTGCATATTCCGGTGATCGCCCTGTCACAGCTCAGCCGCGCGGTGGAAAGCCGCGAGGACAAGCGCCCGCAGCTGAGCGATCTGCGCGAATCCGGCTCGATCGAGCAGGATGCGGATGTGGTGATGTTCGTGTTCCGCGAGGAATATTATGTCGAGCGCGAGAAGCCCTCGGATGACAAGCTGGATGAAATGGCCAAGTGGCAGGACCGAATGGAAATGCTGCACGGCAAGGCCGAGGTGGTGATCGGCAAGCAGCGCCACGGGCCAATTGGCACCGTGGGCCTGTCGTTCGAGGGGCAGTTCACCCGGTTCGGCAATTTGGTGCAGCCCTGGCAGTCGGGCGGTGGCTCTGACTATTGAGGCGTGTTTGGGGGGCTTTGCCCCCCTCGGCCTGCGGCCTCACCCCCCAGAGTATTTTTGGCAAGATGATGTTGGGCGCGTTCAGTGTCGGGATCGGGCGGTGTCAGGCTCTGGTTGCTCGGCGGCGGCGACATTGCGTTTGACCGCCATATAGGCATCGGGGGTGACGCTGATGCTGTCGATCCCGGCGGCGACGAGAATCTGCGCGAACTCGGGGTCATTCGAGGGGGCCTGGCCGCAAAGGCCCACATGCTTGCCGGCCGCGCGGGCTTTGTCGATCAGCGTTCGGATCATCCACAACACCGCCGGGTCGCGCTCGGAGAACACCGGGGCGAGGCGTTCGGAGTCGCGATCCACGCCCAGGGTGAGTTGGGTCAAGTCATTGGAGCCAATGGAAAACCCGTCGAACCGTGTGGCGAAATCCTGCGCGAGGATCACGTTGGACGGGATCTCGGCCATGACGTGGATTTCCAGGCCATCCTTGCCGCGCGCCAAGCCGTGACGCGCCATTTCGGCGAGCACGGCATCGGCCTCGGCCAGGGTGCGGCAAAAAGGGACCATGAGGATGACATTGGCAAAGCCCATCGCGCCGCGCAATTTGGCGATGGCGGCGCATTCCAGTGCAAACCCGTCAGCATATTCGGGTGACGGGTAGCGAGAGGCGCCGCGAAAGCCGATCATCGGGTTTTCTTCCGTGGGTTCGAATTGCGCGCCGCCCAAGAGCCCCGCATATTCGTTGGTCTTGAAATCACTCATGCGCACGATCACCGGCTTTGGCCAGACCAGCGCCGCGATTTTCGCCAACCCGCGCGCGAGTTTGTCGATGAAATACGCGGGCTTGGAGGGGGAACCGCGGGTGAGGGCCTCGATCTGGGCGCGCGTGTCCGGGTCGGTGATCTGGTCGAACCGGGTCAGCGCCAGTGGATGCACCTTGATCGTGCTTGTGATCACAAACTCCATCCGCGCGAGGCCCACGCCATCGGCGTTCAGCCGCCACCAGCGGAAGGCCGCCGCCGGGTTGGCCATGTTCAGCATGACTTTGGTGCGGGTTTTGGGGGCGTGTCCGGGGTCGATCCGTGTTTCGGTGATCTCGGCGGCGCCATCATAGACCACGCCCTCATCGCCCCCGGCGCAGACCACCGTGACCAGTTGTCCGTCATGCAGCACATGCGTCGCATCCGAGCAGCCGACAATGGCAGGAAGGCCAAGTTCACGGCTGACAATGGCGGCGTGGCTGGTGCGCCCGCCGTGGTCGGTGACAATGGCGGCGGCGCGTTTCATGATCGGCAGCCAGTCGGGGTCGGTGGTGGGGGTGACCAGCACCGCGCCATCGACAAAGCGGTCCATGTCTTTGGGGCTTTCAATCAGGCAGACCGGCGCGCTGATGGCCGCTTGCCCAACCGCGAGGCCATGCGTCAGCGGCGCGCCATGGGCGCCGACATCGAACGACCGCAGCACGGCCGCGCCCGCCCGCGATTGCACGGTTTCCGGCCGCGCCTGCACGATCCACAGATCGCCGGTGAGTCCGTCGCGGGCCCATTCCATATCCATCGGCTGGCCGTAATGGGCCTCGATGGTGACGGCCATTTGTGCCAGTTTCAGGATCTCGGGCTCGGAGAGGACAAAGCGCGCGCGCTCGGCTTTGGCGGTTGGCAGGGTCTTGGTCTCGCCGCTGTCGGTGCCCGCGTAGATCATCTTGATTTCCTTGGCGCCAAGGCGTTTCTCCACGATGGGCGACAGCGAGGCCTCGGCCAGCAGGGGCTTGAACACCTGATATTCATCGGGGCTGACCGCGCCTTGCACGACCGTCTCGCCAAGCCCCCAGGCGGCGTTGATCAGCACCACTTTGTCAAAGCCGGTTTCGGTATCAATCGAGAACATCACCCCCGCGCCGCCGAGATCGGAGCGCACCATGCGTTGCACGCCGATCGACAGCGCCACGGCCTGATGGTCGAAGCCATGCAAGCGGCGATAGGTGATGGCGCGGTCGGTATAAAGCGAGGCGTAGCAGCGGCGGCACGCGGCCAGCAGGGCATGCGGGCCACGCACGTTCAGGAAGGTTTCCTGCTGCCCGGCGAAACTGGCTTCGGGCAGGTCCTCGGCGGTGGCGGATGAGCGCACGGCAACCGACGGCTCGCCGTCGCCGCTGCGCGCGCCAAGGTCGGCATAGGCTGCAAGCAGCGCGGCTTGCATCCGGGGGGGCCATTCCCCGGCGATGATCGCCTTGCGGATCAGGGCGCCGGTTTCCTGCAGGGTTTGGCGGCCATCGTCGAGCCGCGCCAGATGATCGGCGATGACCGCCTCCAGATCGTTATGGGCCAGATAGCGCCGGAAGGCGTCGGCGGTGGTGGCAAAACCGGGCGGGACGGCGATCCCCTGCCCCGCCAGGGCCTGAACCATTTCGCCCAGGCTGGAATTCTTGCCGCCCACCCGCGCGCCATCCTCGCGCCGCAGGGTTTCGAACCACAGGATATCTTCTGACATGACGACGACTCCCCTTTGCTGGGTCGCAGTCTGCGCGCTTTCGACACAATGCGCGTTGATGGACGTCAAAGGCGCGCACTTTTCCGGGGCGGTGTGGTGTCAGGTCGGGGTGTCGCCGGTTGCGTCGCGCCAATGGCGGCGGCAGAGCGAAACATAGGTCTCGTTGCCGCCGATCTGCACCTGAGCGCCGTCGCGCAGGGCTTTGCCATCCGGTCCCAGACGCACCACCATCGTGGCCTTCTTGCCGCAATGGCAAATGGTGCGCACCTCGCGCATTTCATCGGCCCAGGCGAGGAGAGCGGCGGAACCGGGGAACAATTCGCCCCGGAAATCGACGCGCAGACCGTAGCACATGATCGGCACGCGCAGGTCATCCACCACGCGGGCGAGTTGCCAGACCTGCACGTGCGACAGGAATTGCGCCTCGTCGATAAACACGCAGGCGCAGGGGCCTTGATCGAGCCGGGCCTTGATCTTGGCGAACATATCCTCGCCGGGGGCAAAGGTATCAGCCGGGTCACCGATGCCGATGCGCGAGGCAATCCGCCCCTCGCCCGCCCGATTGTCGAATTGCGCGGTGATCAGATAGGTCTGCATGCCGCGCTCGCCGTAATTGTGCGAGGCTTGCAGCAAGATCGTCGACTTGCCGGCATTCATGGTGGAATAGTGAAAATAGAGCTTGGCCATGCGGGTGGTTTAGCGCGACTGATCGCGCGCGCAAACCGGAAAACGCAAGGGTCTGGGGGTGGGCGCGTGTTGTCGCGTCCACCCCTGATCCGTGTGTTCAGCCGACCGACACGATGTTGACCGCAAAGGTCAGGTCTTTGCCGGCCAGGGGGTGGTTGGCGTCGATCATCACATGCTCATCGGTGGCACCGGCCACGACAACCGGAACCGCGCGACCGTCCGGGGTCTGCATCTGCAATTGCGTGCCGGCCGCAACCGGGATTTCCGGCGGGATCTGGTCGCGCGGAATGGCCTGCACGGCGTCGGGATTATGCGCGCCATAGGCTTGATCCGCCGGGATGGTGACGGTCTTTTGCTCGCCGACGGCCATGCCATCAATGGCGGCGTCCAGGCCCGGAATGATCTGCCCCGAGCCCAGCGTGAAGCTGAGCGGATCGCGGCCCTCGGAACTGTCAAACACGCTGCCGTCCGACAGGGTGCCGGTATAATGAATCTGAACGGTGTCACCCGCCTTGGCCTGAGTCATGGATTTTCCTCGAAATCGGAATGAATGGCGGAGGCGGACATCGATGCGCCGCTCCAATGAAGCGACAACGTAACGCGGTTTTTGCCGGGGGAAAACCCATGCGCCGACAAAAGGTGCAACGGATCGTAGGGTGTGTGCTTGCACGCACCTTGGCTTGGCGTTGAGGTATGGTGCGTGCAAGCACACACCCTACGCCCGATTTCAAGGCCTCAGTCGGTCAGGTCGATGTCGTAGCGCTCGATCACGGTATTCGCCAGGAGCTTGTCGCACATCGATCTGACCGCCGCTTCCGCTTTGCTGCGGTCGGTTTCGGCGAGGTCGAGTTCGATCACTTTGCCCTGACGCACGCCCTCGACGCCGTCGAATCCCAAAGACCCCAGCGCCCGGCGCACGGCCTCGCCCTGGGGGTCCAGAACGCCGGTCTTGAGCATCACATGCACGCGCGCTTTCATCGGCACACCCTCAATTCATCAGTGTTGGTTTGACAATCGGCGTCGCGCTGGCCGGCATCACGCCCAGCCGCCGCGCCACCTCGGTATAGGCCTCGGACAGGTTGCCCAAATCGCGGCGGAACACATCCTTGTCCAGCTTTTCCCCGGTTTTCACATCCCACAGCCGGCAGCTGTCCGGGCTGATCTCATCGGCCACCACCAGCCGCTGAAAATCGCCCTCGAAGATGCGGCCGATCTCGATCTTGAAGTCGATCAGCTTGATGCCGACGCCCATCATCACGCCCGAGATGAAATCATTGACCCTGAGCGCCAGCGCGACGATTTCATCCAGATCCTGATGCGTGGCCCAGCCGAACGCCAGAATATGGTCCTCGCTGACCATCGGGTCGTGCAGCGCGTCGTTCTTGTAGTAGAATTCCACGATCGGGCGCGGCAGAGGCGTGCCCTCCTCGATCCCCAACCGTTTGGAGATCGACCCGGCGGCGACGTTGCGCACCACAACTTCCAGCGGAATCACCTCGACAGCGCGCACCAGCTGTTCGCGCATGTTCAGACGACGAATGAAATGCGTCGGCACGCCGATTTCGTTGAGGCCATTCATGAAATATTCGGACAGGCGGTTGTTCAACACGCCCTTGCCTTCGATCAGCGCCATCTTGGCCCCGTCCCCGGCGGTGGTATCATCCTTGAAATACTGCACATAGGTGCCCGGCTCGGGACCCTCATACAGAATCTTTGCTTTGCCCTCGTAGACCTTGGTGCGTCGTGCCATGACTGGTGATTCCCCGAAGGCCCGCAAACGATCCGCGGGCAGCTGCATTCTGCGCAGCCTATACGCCATGCCGTGCAGTGCCGCAAGCGCGAGACCCGATTTGCGGGTCCGGTTCTTGAGGACTGTCGTGGCAAGGTGCATAAACAAGGCTTGCAGCCCGCCCCCGTTCCCCCCATATCTGGAGGGGAAACGCATCTCTTGCACCAAGACACGAGGCCCCGACCATGAGCACTTTTGACGAACGCGAAAACGCTTTTGAAAACAAATTCGCCCATGACGCTGAAATGGCGTTCAAGGCGATCTCGCGCCGCAACAGGGCGGTGGGCACCTGGGCGGCCGGATTGCTGGGCAAGACCGGCGACGACGTGGCGGCCTATGAACTGGAAGTCATCAAGGCTGATTTCGAGGAGGAAGGCCATGAGGACGTGATCCGCAAGCTGGTCAAGGATCTGCACGGCAAGGCCGACGAGGCCACCATCCGCGCCAAGATGGCGGCCTTGCTGGTCGAGGCGCAGACCAAACTGATGAACGAGGGCTGATCGCGCCTCGGTCGGTGCCCGTCAGACAAAGGCGCAGCTCCTTGCGGTTGTGAAAGCCGTCCAATTGCAGCGCGACGCGGGATGTGTCATTGACAAAACGCACCGTGTTTCGCGGTGCGTTTTTCAGTTCCGAGGTTCTCAATGCCCCCATCGACCAATCCCCTGTCCGCCCTTCTGGAAGAACGTGGTTTTCTGATGGCCGATGGCGCCACGGGAACCAATCTGTTCAACATGGGGCTCAGTTCGGGCGATGCGCCCGAGTTTTGGAACGTCGATCACCCGGACCGGATCACCAAGCTTTATACCGATGCGGTCGAGGCGGGTTCTGACCTGTTCCTGACCAACACCTTTGGCGGCAACGCCAGCCGACTCAAGCTGCATCAGGCGCAGGGCCGGGTGCGGGACTTGAACCGGATCGGGGCCGAGATTGGCCGCGCGGTGGCGGACAAGGCCGGGCGCAAGGTGCTGGTTGCGGGGTCGATGGGGCCGACCGGCGATATTTTCGAGCCGATTGGCACGATGTCCCATGCGGTTGCCGTCGAGATGTTCCACGAACAGGCCGAGGGTCTCAAAGAGGGCGGCGCGGATATCCTTTGGGTCGAGACCATCTCGGCGCTCGAAGAATATCGGGCGGCGGCCGAAGCCTGCGCGCGCGCCGGAATGCCCTGGGTCGGAACCATGAGCTTTGACACGGCCGGGCGCACGATGATGGGCGTCACCTCGGCGGATTTCGTGAAACAGGCGAGCAAACTGGCCACCCCGCCCAACGCGTTGGGCGCGAATTGTGGCACCGGCGCGTCGGATCTGTTGCGCACCATTCTGGGCATGGCCTCGGCGGGCCCCGAGATGCCGATTGTCGCCAAAGGCAACGCCGGCATCCCGAAATTCGTCGATGGCGCGATCCGTTACGATGGCACACCGGCGCTGATGGGCGACTATGCCGTTCTGGCCCGCGATTGCGGGGCGACTATCATTGGCGGCTGCTGCGGCACCATGCCCGAACACCTGCGCGCCATGCGTGAGGCACTCGACACCCGGCCGCGCGGCGAGCGTCCGACATTGGAGCAGATCACCACCGCTCTGGGCCCGTTCTCATCCGACTCCGACGGCACCGAACCCAGCGGCTGCGGCGACCCCACCCACGACCACGGCCGCGCCCGCCGGGGCCGCCGCCGGACCTGAGCCGACGCGGCGTATCGGCGGCGCTTTCACAGTTCCGCCACCGCCCTGCCCCAGATTCGCCCGGTTTGGGTTCTATTCGTCTCAAAGTTGGTTCTTTTTTGTGACGAATGGGGCGCTACGATGCAAACGCGTATTCGGAGATTTCTGAGGCAGGAGTCCGGCGGTGTCACCGTCGAATGGGTGGTTCTGGCAGCGGCGACCGTCGGCATCGGCCTTGGCGCGACCGCCATCCTTCGCGGCGGCGCGGACAGCCTGAGCGACACGATGAGCGCGAGGCTCAACGACACCGAGGTTGCCGTGGTCTGCGAAGACGCCCCTGCCTATGCATTGCAAATCCTGACCGGCGACAACGAAGCCGTCGCAATCCGGGTCAACGAACAATTCGCAACCATGAGCGATGACGAGATCCGCCAAATCTATGCCGAGATCGTTGAAAAGACCAACATCCTGCACGAGGCTGGCGAACCCGAAGCCTATGTCAACGAAATCCTCGATTACGCCTATCTCGCAGCGCAGGAACTCGAACGTCGCCGCCTCGCCCTGTCAGGCGACGTGCAATCCTTCGACGACCTGAAGGCTGCCATCACCGGCGTGGTCAGTGGTGGTGCATGCGGATCCGGAAGTGGCGGATCGGGCAGCGGTGGCGGGGTCGATGACGGGCGCGAACGCTATGAACTGATGGCCTTCGCCGACGAAGAAGCGCGCAACCTGACCGACGAATTCCGCCGCTACGACCCGGAGGCATTCACGCAGTTGATTGACGACATCTACGAAAAATATACCAGCGCGTCCCAATCCGGCGATCGCATGGAAATGCAGCGCGCGGTTGATTACATGTACCTGGCCTATCAAGCGGCGCTTGCAAATGGCAGCGACAGCCGCGCCATCGCACTGGCAGAGGAGGCCTTCCGCAAGCTGCGCGACGACTATATCAGCAACCATTCATCAGGCACCCGGGACTACCCGGTCGATCGAGTCCAGCCAAGCCCCACGGTGGACCGCTATAACGAACGCGAGACCGTGGACCGCTATGATGCCCCGCCAACGGTCGATCGCAGTGCGCCCGACTACGGTTGATCCTGCGCGGCTCGGGCGGCAACGCGCCCGCCGGCGGCACGGCGCGCCCCTGAAAACACGCCCGGGGCTCATTTGCCGGGCCGACCCTTGCGCCACGCCCGAGTCGGGTTGTCAGGCGTCAAGCCTTTGACTACATCCCTCTGAACCCGCTTGGAGAGATGATCTATGTTCCGACTTCCCGCCCTGACCGACCTTCGACATTTCGATACCGAACCCGCGCGGACGTCTCTGGGCGACCTTCCGGAATGGGACCTGTCCGATCTCTACACCGCGCCCGACGCCCCCGAAGTGGCGCGCGATTTCGACTGGCTGGATCAGGCCTGCGCCGAATTTTCGGCGACCTATGAGGGCAAGTTGACCACGCTGGATGCCGCCGGATTGCTGGCCTGCATCCAGACCTACGAAAACATCGACATCACCGCGGGGCGTTTGATGTCCTATGCCGGGCTGCGGTATTACCAGAACACCACCGATTCCGAGCGCGCCAAATTCATGGCCGACGCGCAGGAACGCGTGACCGTCGCCACCACGCCGCTGGTGTTCTTCAGCCTCGAATTCAACCGCATCGACGACGCACCACTGGAGGCGCTGCTGTCCGCCAACGCCGAGTTGAACCGCTATCGCCCGGTGATCGAGCGGATGCGCGCCATGCGGCCGCATCAATTGTCGGACGAGTTGGAGCGATTCCTGCACGATCAGTCGATGGTCGGCGCCTCGGCGTGGAACCGTCTGTTCGACGAGACGATGGCCGGGCTGTCGTTCACCGTCGAGGGCGAAGATGACCCGATGTCGCTGGAAGCCACGCTGAACCTGCTGACCGACCCTTCACGCCCCCGCCGCGAGGCCGCGGCGCGCGCGCTGGCCAAAGTGTTCGACGCCAACATCCGCCTGTTCTCGCGGGTGCACAATACGCTGGCCAAAGACAAGGAAATCCACGACCGCTGGCGCAAGATGCCAACCCCGCAACATGGTCGCCACCTGTCGAACCACGTCGAACCCGAAGTCGTCGAAGCCCTGCGCAACGCGGTTGTTGCCGCCTATCCGCGCCTGAGCCACCGTTACTATGCGCTGAAAGCCAAGTGGTTGGGCCTTGAGGAACTTGAAGTCTGGGACCGCAACGCACCGCTGCCAATCGACCCGCCCAAGACCATCGGCTGGGATCAGGCACGCCAAACGGTGATGAGCGCCTATGCCGAATTCTCGCCGAAAATGGCCGAATTGGCCGAGCCCTTCTTTGACGCGGGCTGGATCGACGCCGGCGTGAAGCCGGGCAAGGCGCCGGGTGCCTTCGCGCATCCGACGGTCAGCACCGTGCATCCCTATGTGATGCTGAACTACCTCGGCAAACCGCGCGACGTGATGACGCTGGCCCATGAATTGGGCCACGGCGTGCATCAACGGCTGGCCGCCGGACAAGGCGAGCTTTTGTCGGCGACGCCACTGACCTTGGCCGAGACCGCCTCGGTGTTTGGCGAAATGCTGACGTTTCAGCGCCTTTTGACGAACGCGAAATCCCCGGCCGAACGCAAGACCCTGCTGGCCGGAAAGGTCGAGGACATGATCAACACGGTTGTGCGCCAGATCGCGTTCTATGATTTTGAATGCAAACTGCACGCCGCACGGGCCGAGGGCGAGCTGACCCCCGATGACATCAACGCCCTGTGGATGTCAGTGCAGGCCGAAAGCCTCGGGCCGGTGTTCACCTTCATGGATGGCTACGAGACCTTCTGGTCCTATGTCCCGCATTTTGTCCACTCGCCCTTCTACGTCTACGCCTATGCCTTCGGCGACGGGCTGGTGAATGCGCTTTATGCTGTCTACCGCGACCAACCCGAGGGATTTGAAGATAAATACTTCGACATGCTGTCCGCAGGCGGTTCGAAACATCACAAGGATCTGCTGGCCCCCTTCGGCCTCGACGCCTCCGACCCGGCGTTCTGGGACAAAGGCCTGAGCATGATCGAAGGCTTCATCGACGAACTCGAAGCGATGGAAGACTGAACGTCGGAGGTCTTCGCATGGACAACTTCCTGATCATCGGCCAGCCGCGCAGCGGCACGACGTATCTGCAAACGCTGCTGAATGCGCATGCGCAACTGCATTGCCGTGGCGAATTGTTCGACCCGTGGCAGATCGACGACAACGGCACCAAGACCGCCGGCCTTGACGCCGTGATCGCCCGCGACCGTGATCCGGTCGGGTTCATGGAACGGATGCTGGCGGGTGAAGGGATGCACGTCGGCGGGCGCATGTTGGGGGCGAAGGTGCTGTTTCAACACCACCCGGCCCTTTTCGCGCAATTTGTGCCCCAACGCCCGACGCTGAAACTGATCTACGTGTATCGCGAGAACAAGCTGGCGCAATTCGCCTCGGGCCGTCAGGTGGCGAAAACCGGACAATGGACGGCAACCAACGCCGCCCCCGTCGCCCCCAAGATCGAGGCCGCACCATTTTGGACAGCGTCCGAGTGCAACCGCTTGGTGAACGAGGATTTTCTACTGCGTGCGTGGCTGAAAACATTGGACAATCCAATGTTGATGGTCAGCTATGCAGGGTTGTTCGCGCCTGATTTCCGCCAGCGTGTTCAGGATTTTCTAGGCGTCACGCCGCAGCCTGATCTGGCCTCGCCATTGGTGAAACAGGGGCAAAACCGGATCATCGACCGCTTTGAAAACCCGGAAATTCTGGCGCGGTATTTCAATGAAACCGGGCGCGGGCAGTGGTTGGACGCGGAATTGCCAACGACAGTTTAACCCCCCGCAGGTTACGACCCCATCGGCGTCCAGGGCCAGGGCTTCTCATCGCTGGCCGCGGATTGATACCGTGCGGCCTTCGCCACCCATGCCCCGACCATACTGCCGAAATCCCCCAACTCTTCGTTGGGATGTCCTTTGTTGGCAATCATGATCAACACTTGCAGCGTTGCCACGACAAACAGGATGGATTGTGCAACGCTGATCAGCATGGTGATCACAACAATCCACAAGATCCGCGGCCACAACTCGCGGGGGCCGGGCTCGAATCCATCATCATCGTCGTCTAGCGGGCTCATGGTGGGCCTTCAAACTTGAAACAGGTCCGCGTGACTTTGCCGCAGCGACCGGTGTCCAGCAAGTGATCTCTGCGCGAAGATCAGTCGCCCATCCGGTAATTCGGGCTTTCCCGCGTGATCTGAACGTCATGCACATGGCTTTCCTTGAGCCCCGCGCCGGTGATGCGCACGAAATTGCAAGATTTGCGCATGTCTGCGACCGTGCCGTTGCCGGTGTATCCCATCGCCGCGCGCAAACCGCCGACCATTTGATGGATCACGCCGCCGACCGGGCCTTTGTAGGGCACCTGACCCTCGATGCCTTCGGGCACCAGTTTGTCCGAGGCTGCGTCTTTCTGGAAATAGCGATCCGCTGAGCCGCGCGCCATGGCGCCCAGGCTGCCCATGCCGCGGTAGGATTTATAGCTGCGGCCCTGGAACAGGATCACCTCGCCGGGGGCTTCCTCGGTGCCGGCAATCGCGCTGCCGACCATCGCGCAGGACGCCCCGGCCGCGATGGCCTTGGCGAAGTCGCCCGAGAATTTGATGCCGCCATCGGCGATCACCGGGATGTCGCCCGCGGCCTCGGCGCTGTCCATGATCGCCGTCAGTTGCGGCACCCCAACCCCGGCGACGATGCGCGTGGTGCAGATGCTGCCCGGCCCGATGCCGACCTTGACCGCATCCGCGCCCGCGTCAATCAAGGCCCGTGTGGCGTCGCCGGTCGCGACATTGCCCGCCATGACCTGAACGCTGCTCGAGAAGGCTTTGACGCGCGCCACGGCCTCGGCCACGGAAATCGAGTGGCCATGCGCCGTGTCGATCACCAACAGGTCCACTCCGGCCTCGATCAGCGCCACGGAGCGCTCGAAGCCCGCGTCGCCCACCGACGATGCCGCCGCAACCCGCAGCCGCCCCAGATCGTCCTTGCAGGCCATCGGGTTCAGCACCGCCTTTTCGGTATCCTTCAGCGTCAGGAGCCCGGTCAACGCGCCCTGCGCGTCAACCACCAGGAGCTTTTCGATCCGGCGCGCGTGCATCAGGCTGCGGGCTTCTTCGCGGTCGGCGGGTTCGCGCATCACCGCCAGATTGTCGTTCGTCATCATGGCGTGGACCGGGGTTTGCGGGTTGCTGACGAACCGCATATCCCGGTTGGTGATGATGCCGACAACGCGGCCGTCCTCGCTGACAACCGGAAAGCCGGTGACGTTGTACTGCGCGGCCAGGGTCTGCGCGTCGGCCAGCGTCTGATCGGGCCGCAGTGTGATCGGGTTGAAGACAATGCCGGATTCGAAACGCTTCACGCGGCGCACTTCGTTGGCCTGTTCCTCGACGCCGAAATTGCGATGGATCACCCCCATGCCCCCGACCTGCGCCATTGCGATCGCCATGCGGGCCTCGGTGACGGTATCCATTGCCGAGGACAGCAGCGGAATGTTCAGCCGGATCGACTGGGTGACGAAGGTCGAGACATCCGCCGTGGACGGCATGACCGAGGAGGCTGCCGGGACCAAAAGGACGTCGTCAAAGGTAAGGGCCTCGCGAATACGCATGGAATGCTCCTGTGAGTGAGGGAGTTGTCGCTTGGCACGGCCCTATCTCATGGGATAGGGGAAAAGAAAAGAGGCAACACGACAGATTGTGGTTCGCGCGCCAAGATTGCGCGGGCAGGCCCGAGGTTCGGTGCGTGCAAGCACACACCCTACCCCCGATGGATGCCGCTAACGCCTTTTGCCCTTGATCGCGGTCTTGATCATTTTGCCCAGTGCCCGGCTTTGCGCGCGGCGTTCCACGAGGCTTTGCCCGTTGAACGCGTCCTCGGCCACCAGTTTCTTCCAACGCTGCACGCGGGCGGCGTCGATTTCGCCGCGTTCGATGGCCTCTTTGACGGCGCAGCCCGGTTCGGCCTCGTGTGCGCAATCGCTGAACCGACAGTGTTGCGACAGGTCCGAGAGGTCGGCGAAAACCACGTCGAGCCCCTCCTTGACGTCGGACAAGGCCAGTTCCCGCATGCCCGGCGTATCGACCAGCCAGGCGCCGCTCTCCAGCTGGTACAACTCGCGGCTCGAGGTGGTGTGCCGGCCCTTGGCGTCATCTTCGCGGATCGCTTGTGTGACGATCTGTTGCTGCCCGGTCAGGGTTTTCACCAGTGTCGATTTGCCGACCCCGGACGAGCCGACAAACACCACCGTCTGCCCGCGCCCGCACCACGGCAGCAGACGCTGCACGCCCGCCTCTTGCGTTGCATTCACCAATTCGACGCAGAGCGCGCGGTCGAGGGCCTGCGCCTGTTCGACATAGGACTCGGGATCGTCGGCCAGATCGGGCTTGGTGAGCACGATCACCGGCGTGACCTCGGCCTGGCGCGCAAGGGTCAGGTAACGTTCCAGCCGGGCGATGTTGAAATCCTGGCTGCACGAGGTGACGATGAACACCGTATCGACATTGGCGGCAATCAGCTGCACCTCGCGGCCGGTGCCCGGTGCGCGCCGTTTGAACAGGCTGAAACGCTCCAGCATATGCCGCGCGGTGGGCAGTTCGGGGTCCAACAGCAGCCAATCGCCAATCGTTGCGTTGGCGCTATCGCCGCCCTCGGCGTCGATAAAGGGTGGCAGGGCCGTGTCGACGCCCGGCCCCAGCACTTGCAGGCCAGAGCGCCGCACCGCCGTGACGCGGGCGGGGCGCAGGCCGATGTAAGCCTCATCGACCGCCAGTTGATGTTGGAAAAACGGTTTCCAGCCCAACTCACGCAGAGTCACGGATGGCTGTTGGGTGCCCTCGGGCGTCGTCTGTTCGGTCATTCCCGCCTACTGTTAACTGCGACTCAGGGTCCTGTGCCGGTCGCGCGGACAAAGTATAAACGATCCGCGCCGCCTGTGCTTCAGGAAAGATACGCAAGCCCTTGGCCCGCCGGTTATCTTGTCGGGCGCGCATGATCCGGGCTTTGCGCAAAGCGTGCAGCCAGCCACCACTCATCATCACGCGAAACGCGATCCGATGTGTCAGCCGGGTGACCGGGCGTTTGATGTCCCGCAACAGCGCGATGGCGCGGAATATGTTTGCCCGGATCAAGATACGAGGGGGCGGCAGTCGTCACCTGCGGGGTGGCTTTGAGAAATGCCGATAAAACAGCCGTTTGTGCGGCGTTGGAGCGGATCACACAGCGGTAGGACTTGACCTTGAACATGCGCCGGTTCTTGCCGTCGCTGGAAGAAATCCGGGCCGGTGTGGAGAGGATATCGTGAAAACGGCGCACAGTCGGGTTTTCGCGAAATGCCGCTTCGCGTCCGGTATGGGCGGCGTGTCGATGTCGCTGAATATCCGGCACAACCGGGTTGACAGCCGTTTCGCAATCCGAGTTTTGAGCGTGAACCTCGCGCCGCGCCTGCAGTTTGACCAAGGCGATGGGTCATGCAATGCCCCGCCCTTGACGCGGCTGTAAACGCAAAAAGCGGCCCGTTCGGGGCCGCTTTTCGTCATCGTGTTGTGCGGGTCTCAGCCGATGATCGCGTTCAGCGTGGCCGAGGGGCGCATCACCGCGGCAACCTTGGCCGGGTCGGCATGATAGTAGCCGCCCAGATCCACCGGCGCGCCCTCTGCCGCTTGCAACTCGGCAATGATCTTGGCCTCATTCCCGGCCAGCGCGGCCGCGACCGGTGCGAAATGCGCCGCCAACTCCGCGTCGTCACCTTGAGCCGCCAACGCCTCGGCCCAGTAGCGCGCGAACCAGTAATGCGAGGTCCGGTTGTCGTTCTGGCCCACCTTGTATTGCGGTGAATTGCCATGCTCCAACAGCTTTTGCGTCGCCACATCCACCGCCTTGCCCAAGACCGCAGCCTTGGCGCGGCCCTTTTCCTCGGCGAGGAAATTGAAGCTTTCGCCCAGCGCGCAGAATTCGCCAAGGCTGTCCCAACGCAGGTGGTTTTCTTCGACCAGCTGCTGCACATGCTTGGGGGCCGAGCCGCCCGCGCCGGTTTCAAACATGCCGCCGCCCTGCATCAGCTTGACGATGGACAGCATCTTGGCCGAGGTGCCCAGTTCCAGAATCGGGAACAGGTCGGTCAGGTAGTCGCGCAGCACGTTGCCGGTGATGGTCACGCAATCCTTGCCGGCGCGCATGGTCTCGAAGCTGAACCGGGTCGCGGCGCGCGGGTCCATGATCGGAATGTCGATGCCGGCGGCTTTCAGCGCGGGCTTGACGTATTTGATCAGTTCCGCGTCATGCGCGCGCTTGGCATCGAGCCAGAACGCGCCCGCGCCGGTCGCCTTGAAGCGCGAAATGCCCAGCTTGATCCAGTCGAGGATCGGCGCTTTCTTGGCGGTCGACGAGCGCCAGATGTCACCCTTTGCAACGGCGTGCTCGTGCAACACCGCGCCCGAGGCCAGCACGATGCGGATCGTACCATCGGCGGGGGCCTCGAAAGTGGTCGGGTGGCTGCCGTATTCCTCGGCCTTTTGCGCCATCAAGCCGACGTTCGACACCGCGCCACAGGTCGTCACGTCCAGCGTGCCGGTCTCCTTGAAATACTTGACCGTCTCGTCATAGACCCCTGCATAGCAATTGTCAGGGATGCAGCATTTCGTGTCAGCCTCAGCGCCATCCGGGCCCCAACCCTTGCCGCCCGCCTTGATGATCGCCGGCATCGACGCGTCGATGATCACATCCGACGAGACATGCAGGTTGGTGATCCCCTTGTCCGAATTCACCATATAAAGCGGCGGACGCGCGGCCATGGCGGCCTTGAGGTCGGCCTCCAGCGTGGCGTTGCCGGCGATACGGGCCTCCAGATCGCCAAGGCCCGAATTCGGGTTCCAGCCCAATTTGTCCAGCGCCGCGCCGTGTTTGGCGATGAAATCGTCCAGATAAACGCTGACGAAATGGCCGAACAGGATCGGGTCCGACACTTTCATCATCGTCGCCTTGAGGTGCACCGAGAACAACACGCCCGGCTCGGTCGCGGCAATCTCGGCGGCGATATATTTGCGCAGCGCAGCCACCGAGAGGAAAGTCGCGTCAACCACCTCGCCCTCGATGTATTTCAGCCCGTCTTTCAACACGCGCTCGGCACCATCCGCACCGGTAAAGGTGATTTTCGCGCCCCCGGCCTGGGCAGCGGTGATGGTTGTGGATTTCTCATTGGCGTAGAAATCATTGCCCGCCATCGACGCCACATGGGTCTTGGACGCAGAGGTCCATTTGCCCATCCGGTGCGGATTGGCCTTGGCGTATTCCTTCACCGCCTTGGCCGAACGCCGATCCGAGTTGCCTTCGCGCAGAACCGGGTTCACCGCCGAGCCCTTGACCGAATCATAACGCGCCTTGATGTCACGCTCGGCGTCGGTCGCGGGGGCGCGGATACTCGGGCAGCGCATAGCCCTGCCCTTGCAATTCCTTGATCGCACTCTCCAATTGAGGCATCGAGGCGGAAATGTTCGGCAGTTTGATGACATTCGCATCCGGCGTTTTCACCAACTCGCCCAGGGCCGCCAGATCATCGCTGATGCGCTGCTCGGGTGTCAGAAAATCCGGGAAAACCGCCAGAATACGACCGGCCAGCGAAATGTCGCGGGTCTCGATGCTGATCCCGGCAGGCGCCGCAAAGGCGCGGATGATCGGCTCGAGCGAGGCGCGCGCCAGCTCGGGGGCCTCATCGACTTTGGTGTAAATAATGTCAGGGGTCTGTGCCATGGTCAGCATCCTTTGCGAGCGTAATCGACATCACCGGCCAGCATTCGAAACCCGGTGCCGTAATACAGGGAATTCAGAGCAGGAAGGCCCTCGCCGCTGCCCCATTGGATCGCTCTGTCCTCTATCGAGAATCACCCCCCAAGTCAATTGTGTGCAATGGTATACAGTTAAACAATCTTTCCCAAACCCGCCCCATCACACACCCCCGCGCTTTCTTGCGCACCTGCGTCTTTGTTCCAGAAATATCCTGGTGGGAGGCGCGCCAGCGCCGTGGGAGGTGAAACCTCCCGGCGGGCCGAAGGGCCTCGATGGCCCTGAGGCACGCTCCCCCCCCCCCTTTCCCTCTTTCCTCCCGTCCCCCCTTCCCCGCCGCCCGCGAACCTGACACACAGGCGGCAGACCTTCCCGCGATCGGACCGTTTCCATGCCCTGGCTCCTGCTGACTATCGCCATTCTTTTTGAAACCATCGGCACCACCGCGCTCAAGGCCAGCGACGGGTTCTCGCGGCTCTGGCCCTCGACGCTGACCATTGTCGCCTATGCGGTGTCGTTCTGGCTCCTGGCGCTGGTGTTGCGCTCCATTCCGGTGGGCATCGCCTATGCGGTCTGGTCTGGGGTCGGGATCTGCCTGATCGCGGTGATCGGCTTTGTGGTGTTCAACCAGAGGCTCGATCTGCCGGCGGTTCTGGGCCTGTGCCTGATCATCGCCGGGATCCTGGTGATCAACCTGTTTTCCAGCGCGACGCCGCATTGAACCCGTCAGAACCGTTTGTTTGACCACAACGCGACGTCTTGACACGGTCTGCACTGGCATATCCTCGCGTTTTCCTCTATCGCGCCCGCAACGGAACGGGAAAACATATCATGGACCTTCGCAATATCGCGATCATCGCGCACGTTGACCACGGCAAGACAACGCTGGTGGACGAGCTACTCAAGCAGTCGGGCACTTACCGCGTCGGGCAGGCCACCACCGAACGGGTCATGGACTCGAACGACATCGAGCGCGAGCGCGGGATCACCATCCTCGCCAAAGCCACCTCGGTCGAATGGAAAGGCTCGCGTATCAACATCGTCGACACGCCCGGTCACGCCGATTTCGGCGGCGAGGTCGAGCGCATCCTGAGCATGGTCGACGGGGTTTGCCTGCTGGTCGATGCCGCCGAAGGGCCGATGCCGCAAACCAAATTCGTGACCGCCAAGGCGCTGGCGCTGGGTCTGCGGCCGATCGTCATCCTGAACAAGGTCGACAAACCCGCCGCCGAGCCCGATCGCGCGTTGAACGAAGTGTTCGACCTGTTCGCGAATCTTGGCGCCGATGACGAACAGCTCGATTTCCCGGTGCTCTATGCCTCGGGCATCAATGGCTGGTGCGATACCGATCTGGACGGCCCGCGCGAAAACATGGAAGCGCTGTTCGATCTGGTGCTCAGCCATGTCCCCGCGCCCAAGCAGCTTGCGCAGAAGGATGATCCGTTCTCGATGCTGGCCACCACCCTGTCCGCCGACCCGTTTCTGGGCCGCATTCTGACCGGGCGCGTCGAAACCGGCACGCTGACGGTTGGCGAGACGATCAAGGCCCTCTCGCGCACCGGCGAGCGGATCGAGCAATTCCGCGTCTCGAAAATCCTGGCGTTTCGCGGTTTGGGCCAGCAACCCATCGACGAGGCCATTGCCGGGGACATCGTGACCATTGCCGGCATGACCAAGGCCACCGTGGCCGACACTTTGTGCGCCTTGTCGATTGACACCGCCCTGCCCGCACAACCCATTGACCCGCCCACCATCAGCGTCACCTTCGGCATCAACGACAGCCCGCTGGCGGGCAAGGATGGCTCCAAGGTGCAAAGCCGCGTGATCCGCGAGCGCCTGCACAAAGAAGCCGAATCAAACGTCGCCATCAAGATCGAGGACACGCCGGGCGGCGACGCCTTTGTCGTATCGGGCCGCGGCGAATTGCAGATGGGCGTGTTGATCGAGAACATGCGCCGCGAGGGGTTCGAGCTGTCGATCAGCCGCCCGCAGGTGATTTTCCGCGACGAGGGCAAGGAACGCCTGGAGCCCATCGAGGAAGTCACCATCGACGTGGATGACGAATACACCGGCACGGTGATCGAAAAACTGACCGGCCCGCGCAAAGGCGATCTGGTCGAGATGAAACCCGCCGGTGTCGGCAAGACGCGGATCATCGCGCATGTGCCCTCGCGCGGGTTGATCGGCTACCACGGCGAGTTCATGACCGACACGCGCGGCTCGGGCGTGTTGAACCGGGTGTTCCACGAATGGGCCCCCTATAAAGGCCCGATTCAGGGGCGTCGTCAGGGCGTGCTGATCTCGATGGAGACCGGGGTTTCGGTGGCCTATGCGCTGTGGAACCTCGAGGATCGCGGCAAGATGTTCATCGGCCCGCAGGAGCAGTTGTACACCGGCATGATCATCGGCGAGCACAGCCGCGACAATGATCTCGAGGTCAACCCGCTCAAGGGCAAGAAGCTGACCAACGTGCGCGCGTCGGGCACCGATGAGGCGGTGCGCCTGACGCCGCCGGTCCTGATGTCTCTGGAACAGGCGATTGCCTATATCGACACCGACGAATTGGTCGAAGTGACGCCCAAGTCGATCCGCCTGCGCAAACGCCACCTGGACCCGCATGAGCGCAAGCGCGCGGCAAAAACCGCAGGCTGAGGGGTTTCCCTCGGGTCGTGAATCTCGGCCGGTCCCGCTGCGGGGCCGGCCGATTTCTTTTGAGTATTTTTGGCAAGATGATGTCGGCAGGTCAGGCGGATTTCCGCACCCGCCGGGGCGCGGCAGGCGTCACGCAATTCGTATTTGGCGGATCGGGCGCACTGCGTTAGGCTGGTGGTTGGCCCCATCAGGAGACGGTTATGCGCAGTTTCATCCTCGCCCTCATCCTTGCCGCGCCAATGCCTGCCCTGGCGCAGGATGGCCCGCTTGGCATTGCCTTTGTGCAGGCGCCCGAACAAGCCTCGGGCATGGCGCTTGGTGCGACCGCCGCCGAGGCCTTTGCCCGCGCCACCGCGCAATGCGTCGAGGGTGGGGCCATGGCCGAGGATTGTCTGCAAACCAATTGGTGCCAGCCTGCGGGGTTTTCGGTGGATGTCTTCGTGCAGCACCAAGAAGGGATTCATTGGCACGAGGTGATCTGCGGCCTGCCGAGCGAGGCGATTGCCCGGTCGGTGGGCGAGACGGTTTGCGACCGGTCCGAGCGGCCATTTCTGATCGAATGCATGGTCACGCAGCTCTATGATCGCGACGGACAGGCGCTGATCAAGTAATTCCGAGGGTTTCTTGCGTTAGCGCCCAACAAATCCTTGCAATTTGCGCGCCGCACTGCAGAAATTGGCCACGTTTCATCACCGTTCCCCCGGAGGACCCGACATGGCCGACTTCACCAAGATCCTGATCGCCAACCGGGGAGAAATCGCCATTCGGGTGATGCGCGCGGCCAATGAGTTGGGCAAGAAAACCGTTGCCGTCTATGCCGAGGAGGACAAGCTGGGCCTGCATCGGTTCAAGGCCGACGAGGCCTATCGGATCGGCGAGGGTCTGGGGCCGGTGGCGGCCTATCTGTCGATCCCCGAGATCATCCGCATCGCCAAGCAATCCGGCGCGGATGCGATCCATCCGGGCTATGGGTTGCTGTCGGAAAACCCGGAGTTGATCGACGCCTGTGTCGCCGCGGGTATCGTCTTTATCGGGCCGCGCGCCGACACGATGCGCGCGCTTGGCGACAAGGCCAGTGCGCGCCATGTGGCGATCGAGGCCGGGGTGCCGGTGATCCCCGCGACCGAGGTGCTGGGCGATGACATGGACGAGATCCGCGCCATGGCCGAGGCGGTGGGCTATCCGTTGATGCTCAAGGCCAGCCACGGCGGCGGCGGGCGCGGGATGCGGGCGATCCTGACGCCCGAGGAGTTGGAAACCCGGGTGCGCGAGGGGCGCCGCGAGGCGGAAGCCGCCTTTGGCAACGGCGAGGGGTTTCTGGAAAAGATGATCCAGCGCGCGCGCCATGTCGAGGTGCAGCTGCTGGGCGATACGCATGGCAACCTGTACCATCTCTATGAGCGCGACTGCACCGTGCAGCGGCGCAACCAGAAGGTTGTCGAGCGTGCCCCGGCCCCCTATCTGACCGACGCCCAGCGCGCCGAAGTCTGCGAACTGGCGCTGAAGATCGGCCGCGCGGTGGGCTATCAGAACGCGGGCACCGTCGAATTCCTGATGGATATGGACAGCGATGCCTTCTATTTCATCGAGGTCAATCCGCGCGTGCAGGTCGAGCATACGGTGACCGAGGAAGTCACCGGCATCGACATCGTCAAGGCGCAGATCCGCATCGCCGAGGGCGCGACGCTGGCCGAGGCCACGGGCACGCCAAGCCAGGCCGATGTCACGCTGTCGGGTCACGCGCTGCAATGCCGCGTCACCACCGAGGATCCGCTGAACAATTTCATTCCCGATTATGGCCGCCTGACCGCCTATCGCAGCGCCACGGGCATGGGCATTCGACTGGATGGCGGCACGGCCTATGCGGGCGGGGTGATCACCCGCTATTACGACAGCCTGCTGGTCAAGGTGACGGCCTGGGCGCCAACCCCGACCGAGGCCATCGCGCGCATGGACCGGGCGTTGCGCGAATTCCGCATCCGGGGCGTCAGCACCAACATCGCCTTTGTCGAGAACCTGCTGAAACATCCGGTATTTCTGGCCGATCAGGCAACCACGAAATTCATCGACACCACGCCCGATCTGTTCACCTTCAAGAAGCGCCGCGACCGGGCGACGAAAATCCTGCTGTATCTGGCGGACATCACGGTCAACGGCCACCCGGAAACCGCGGGTCGGCCAAAGCCCGAGGCGCAACCCCGGATGCCGACGCCGCCCAAACGCGTCGTCGAGGCCCCGCCTGCGGGCACCAAGACGCTGCTGGAGGCGCAGGGCGCAAAGGGTGTCGCGTCGTGGATGAAGGACCAAAAGCGAGTGCTGATCACCGACACCACCATGCGCGATGCCCACCAATCGCTGCTGGCCACACGGATGCGCTCGCTTGACATGATTCGCGTGGCACCGGCCTATGCGACCAATCTGCCGACGCTGTTCTCGATGGAATGCTGGGGCGGCGCGACTTTTGATGTGGCCTATCGCTTCTTGCAGGAATGCCCCTGGCAGCGCCTGCGCGACCTGCGCGCCGCGATGCCGAACATCCTGACGCAGATGCTGCTGCGCGCCTCGAACGGGGTTGGCTATACCAACTACCCCGACAACGTGGTGCAGGCCTTCGTGGCGCGCGCGGCCGAGACCGGGGTCGATGTGTTCCGGGTGTTCGACAGTCTGAACTGGGTCGAAAACATGCGCGTGGCGATGGACGCGGTGATCGAGACCGGGCGGATTTGCGAGGGCACGATCTGCTACACCGGCGATCTGCTGGACCCGGCGCAGCACAAATACACGGTACGCTATTACGTCAAGATGGCGCGCGAGTTGGAGGCTTCGGGCGCGCATATTCTGGGCGTCAAGGACATGGCGGGCGTGCTCAAGGCCCCGGCGGCGCGGGTGTTGTTCAGTGCGCTCAAGGACGCGGTGGACCTGCCGATCCATTTCCACACGCATGACACCTCGGGGGCGGCGATCAGCACGATTCTGGCGGCCTCGGATGCCGGGGTGGATGCCGTGGATGCGGCGATGGATGCGCTGAGCGGCAACACCAGTCAGCCGACGCTGGGCTCGGTCGTCGAGGCGCTGCGCCACACCGAGCGCGACACCGGGCTGGACATGGGCGCGGTCCGGCAGATTTCCGACTATTGGGAGCAGGTGCGCGCGCATTACATGGCCTTCGAGACCGGGCAACAAGCCCCCAGTTCCGAGGTCTATCTGCACGAGATGCCGGGCGGGCAATTCACCAACCTCAAGGCACAAGCCCGCAGTCTGGGGCTGGAGGAACGCTGGCACGAGGTGGCGCAGGCCTATGCCGACGCCAACCAGATTTTCGGGGATATCGTCAAGGTGACGCCCTCGTCCAAAGTGGTCGGAGACATGGCGCTGATGATGGTCACGCAGGGTCTGAGCCGCGCCGATGTCGAGGATCCGGACAAGGATATGTCGTTCCCGGAATCGGTGGTCGATATGCTCAAGGGCAATCTGGGACAACCCGAGGGGGGTTGGCCCGCCGGGATCAGCGCCAAGGTGCTCAAGGGAGAGGCGCCGTCGGTCGAGCGCCCGGGCAAAAACCTGAAACCGGTTGATCTGGAGGCCACGCGGGCCGAAGTCTCGGGGTTGCTGGATGGGTACTCGATCGATGACGAGGACCTGAACGGCTATCTGATGTATCCCAAGGTGTTCCTCGATTACATGGGGCGTCATCGTCAATACGGGCCGGTGCGCACCCTGCCGACGTGGAATTTCTTTTACGGGATGGAGGAAGGCGAGGAGGTCTCGGCCGAGATCGACCCCGGCAAGACGCTGGAAATCCGCCTGATCACGACGGGCGACACGCAGGATGATGGTGACGTCAAAGTGTTCTTTGAACTCAACGGCCAGCCGCGCACGATCCGGGTGCCGAATCGCAAGGTCAAGGCCAGCGTCGCCGCGCGGCCCAAGGCCGACATGAACAACCCCGACCATATCGGCGCGCCGATGCCGGGGTCCGTGGCCTCGATTGCGGTCAGCGTCGGAAAGAAGGTGAAGGCCGGAGATCTGCTGTTGACCATCGAGGCGATGAAGATGGAAACCGGCCTGCACGCCGACCGCACGGCGGTGATCAAGGCGGTGCATGTGCAACCGGGCGCGCAGATTGACGCCAAGGACCTGCTGATAGAGTTGGAATAGCCACCAAGTCCGCAGACGACAGCCGCCGGCGGCATCGGCGGGTTTTTTTTGAGTATTTACAGCAAGATGAAGCCTGAAGGGCGGTGGGCGAGCTCCGGTTGTTGCGCGCTCAGCGCCGTTTCACGAATTCCGTCAGGATCACGATGCGCTGCCCCTCGACGCGGCCCTCGATGTGGCTGGCATTGTCGGCCACCAAGGAAATGCCCCGCACCACCGTGCCGCGCTTGGCGGTGAAGCCGCCGCCCTTGACCGGCAGATCCTTGACCAGAACCACCGAATCGCCCATCGCCAACAGCACACCGTTCGAATCACGGTGCTCCAGCGCAGCGGGGGTATCGGCCCAGACCTGCGCCTCATCCGACAGGATCATCGTCTCGCGCAGGTCGGCCGCCCACGGGTCTGCCAAGGTCCCAAGCGTGCGCCAGACCGCGTATTGCACCGCCGGTTCCGCCGACCAGGCCGCCCCTTGCAAGCACTGCCAATGGCCTTGCGCGCGCGCGTCGGCCTCGCCCCGGCAGACCGGGCACAGCAGAACGGGGTCGGCGGGGGGCTGCGCATGGGCGGTCAGACCCTCGGCGGCACCGCAGAATTCGCAGACGCCCGCGGCGCGGGCAAGCAGATCAGTGTTGGGCATGGCATCCTCGGGGTCACAGACAGCGTTTGCCATAGGCCGGAGCGCCATGAAACGCAACACAGGCAAAACAAAACCGCCCTTTCGACGCATCGAAAGGGCGGCCCGAGGTATCGGAACTTGCAGCGTTGCAGACTTATGCTGGCAACTGGCCTGCTTCTTTGGCAGCCGCGATTTCGTCGGCGTCCAGAGCACCGCTCTGATCGGCGTCAGCCGCGTCAAAGTCAGCCTGGCTCAGGTCTGGGTAAGACACCAGCAGTTCCTCATAGGAATAGACCCCATCGGCATTCGCGTCGGTCAGCGCGGTCTCTGCATAAACAGGAAGCGCTGCGAAAGCGGTTGCGGCAGCAAGGGTCAGGACGAGTTTGTTCATTTCAGTCTCCAAAAAGACAAGTTACGGTCACAACGACCGCAGTCGAAGCCACCTCTGGCTTCGCGGCGGTAAGTGCGCCAAATCATGGCGCTTTTCCAGAGGAAAAATGCGTTGGAACCCCGCGTCTCACAACGCCGTGATCGTTGTGGGTTCGGGTCTTTGCGCCGCTGCGTTTTCAGCGCAGGTCACCCGCCCTGCAGGTGATAAAAATCAGAGGACGGCATTTTTCCCCCTTGCAGGCAGGGCGACCTTGGCCTAATCACCCCTCACGGAGTGCGGGCGTAGCTCAGGGGTAGAGCATAACCTTGCCAAGGTTAGGGTCGTGAGTTCGAATCTCATCGCCCGCTCCAATAAAAGCAGACGGCCTTCGGGCCGTCTTTTTTATGGCCCGCAATGCCGCTCTGAAGGCCCGGAGATCCCCAATGACAAGCGGCGGAATCGTGGCCCTGCGCCGCTGGATGACCCGGAAAAACTGCGCGACGGACTCTTGCAGCCGCCCGCGTCAGATGTTAGGTCGCGACCATAGAGCGGGCGTAGCTCAGGGGTAGAGCATAACCTTGCCAAGGTTAGGGTCGTGAGTTCGAATCTCATCGCCCGCTCCAAGTCACCACACCCCGGGGTGACACAGACAAAGGCCGCCTTCGGGCGGCCTTTCTGCGTTGCAAGCGGCGCGCGGCAAGGGCGCGGATCTATCCGCGCAGGGCAAGAAAAAACCGGGCAAGATGCCCGGTTGGTTGGTCGCCAGTCAATGGGATGCGGTCAATGGGATGCGGTCAATGGGATGCGGTCAATGCGTCCAGACCTGTTTGCGATTGGTCGCGAAATTCTCGGCATATCCGTTGGCACGAATAACCGCCGCGCGCACCTTGGGCTGCGAGACGTTATATTCCAGATTCTGCGCCTTGGCATAGGCTTCTGCCTTGGCCAGCGTCGAAAACCGCAGCTTGACCTGCGTTTGCGTGTCGCCTGATCCGGTCCACCCCATCAACGGATCCTGCACGCGGGACTCGCCCGGCGTGAATTCGAGCACCCATTGCTTGGTGCGAGCCGTGCCAGATTGCATGGCATTGCGGGCGGGGCGATAGATACGGGCGCGCATGGCAAACCTCCGATAAGCGTGGGGCTTTATCCCCAATACCCGACGCGCTGACAAGCGCAAAGCGCCGCGCCGCTATCAGATCACGTTGCGAAACCGTCCGTGGCACATCGTCACAGTGAATGACAGCTTGCTCTTGAACAAGAACAAAATAGGCACAATTGTAGAGGCACGCGCGCGCCCTGCGTTTCCCGGAGAGTTTGATGCACAACAACCGCCCCGACGTTCTGTCCGAGATGCCGATGATGCAAACCCCTGAGCGCAAGAAGCTTGAGGGGGGCAAGGCGTTTGTGTTGCACACGCCCTTCCAGCCCGGCGATCAACCCAAGGCGATCGAGGAATTGGTCAAAGGCTTGAAGGACGGCGAGCACAATCAGGTTCTGCTGGGCGCAACGGGCACCGGCAAGACCTTCACGATGGCCAAGATCATCGAACACACCCAGCGCCCGGCGATCATCCTGGCCCCGAACAAGACCCTCGCCGCCCAGCTTTATGGCGAGTTCAAGGGGTTTTTCCCCGAGAACGCCGTCGAATATTTCGTGTCCTATTACGACTATTACCAGCCCGAAGCCTATGTCGCGCGCTCGGACACCTATATCGAGAAGGAAAGCCAGATAAACGAGGCCATCGACCGGATGCGCCACTCGGCTACGCGCGCGCTTCTGGAGCGCGATGACGTGATCATCGTCGCCTCGGTCAGTTGCATTTACGGCATCGGCAGCGTCGAGACTTACTCCGCCATGGCACAGGATCTGGTGGTGGGTGATCTCTATGATCAACGCAAGATCATCGCCGAATTGGTCGCGCAACAATACCGCCGCAACGACGCCGCCTTCACCCGCGGCGCGTTTCGCGTGCGCGGCGACGTGGTCGAGGTCTGGCCCGCACACCTGGATGACCGCGCCTGGCGATTGTCGTTTTTTGGCGAGGAATTGGAGGCAATTACCGAATTCGACCCGCTCACAGGTCGGAAAACTGACAGTTTTGACAAAATCCGCATCTACGCGAACAGCCATTATGTGACCCCGCGTCCGACCATGCAGCAGGCCATCAAAGGCATCAAGGAAGAGCTGTTTTTGACATTGAAACGGATGAATGCCGAGGGCAAATTGCTGGAGGCCCAGCGACTGGAGCAGCGCTGCAATTTCGACCTTGAGATGCTGGAAGCCACCGGCGTGTGCAACGGGATCGAGAATTACTCGCGCTATCTGACCGGGCGCGCGCCGGGTGAGCCGCCGCCCACCCTGTTCGAGTTCATCCCCGACAACGCGATTGTCTTTGCCGACGAAAGCCACGTCAGCGTGCCGCAAATCGGCGGCATGTACAAGGGCGACTTTCGGCGCAAATCGGTGCTGGCGGAATACGGGTTCCGGCTGCCGTCCTGCATGGACAACCGCCCGCTCAAATTCGAGGAGTGGGATGCGATGCGCCCGCAATCCGTGTTCGTGTCCGCCACCCCCTCGGCCTGGGAACTCGAGCAGGCGGGCGGTGTCTTTGCCGAGCAGATCATCCGCCCGACCGGCCTTCTGGACCCCAAGATCGAGATCCGCCCGGTCAGTATGCAGGTTGATGACCTGCTCGATGAAATTCGCCGCGTCGCGCAGGACGGGATGCGCGTTCTGGTCACCACCCTGACCAAGCGCATGGCCGAGGATCTGACCGAATATCTGCATGAACAGGGCATCCGCGTGCGCTACATGCACTCGGATATCGACACCATCGAGCGCATTGAAATCCTGCGTGACCTGCGCCTCGGCGCGTTTGACGTGCTGATCGGCATCAACCTGTTGCGCGAGGGGTTGGACATTCCGGAATGTGGCTTGGTCGCGATTCTGGATGCCGACAAGGAAGGCTTCCTGCGCTCGGAAACGTCCTTGGTGCAGACCATCGGCCGCGCCGCGCGCAACGCCGAGGGCCGGGTGATCATGTATGCCGACAAGATCACCGGGTCGATGCAGCGCGCGATCAATGAGACCGAGCGCCGCCGGGCAAAGCAATTGGCCTATAACATCGAACACGGGATCACGCCGACGACGGTGAAGAAAAACGTCGAGGATATCCTTGCGGGGCTCTGGCAGGGCGATACGGATCAAAGCCGTGTAACCGCGACACTTGACGCCCCCATGATTGGCGCCAACCTCGCCGCGCATCTTGAGGCCTTGCGAACCGAAATGCGCAAAGCCGCCGAGAACCTGGAATTCGAGGAAGCCGCGCGCTTGCGTGATGAGGTCAAGCGTCTGGAAGCGGTCGAGCTGGCCATCGCGGACGATCCTCTGGCACGTCAATCCGCCGTAGAAAACGCGGTGGGTGAGGCCGTCAAATCGCGAGGCCGTTCAACGGGTGGTAAGGCAGGGTCACCAGCCCGCAAGAGAAGTAAGCGATAAGATATTGATTGGTAATTACTTTGTTCTTGACGCTATTGTATGACATTAAATGCCAGACATTATTTCAGCCAACAGCCCGGCAATGGGCTGAATGTCATACATTATGGCAAAACCCGGGCTTTGGTGACCGCGCGACATCGGAAAAACAATGCTTGCCTTGAGCGAAAACGGCCCGCGGGTCGCGGTGGTTCTGGGGGCCGCGGTTTGGCCTGATGGGCGCCCTTCACCGACACTCCAAAGACGCGCGCAGCATGCCATAGCCTTGTACAAAGCTGGCGCGGTCGACCTGATTCTGGCCTGTGGCGGCATCGGCAAACACCCACCCAGCGAAGCCGACGTGGTCCTTGAAATCTGCCGCGACGCCGGGATCCCGCCGACGTCACTGGTGTCGGAGTCCCGGTCAACCACGACGCGCGAAAATCTCGAAAATGCGGTGTCGATCTTGAAGGATCTCAAGCCCTCAGCCGTGGTGATCGTAACCGACCCCTATCACAAACCACGCGCCCGGCTGATCGCCTGGCAGGTGGGATTGCCGGCTGACGTCTCGACGCCGCGGGCCACGGCGGTCGGCCCACGGCAATGGCTGACGCACAGCGGACGCGAGGCGTTTGCCGTGATCGCGACGCTGCTGCGTATTCGTTAACGCCAGATCTGCATGTTCACACTGGTGATCTGCTGACCATTCCAGCCATAGATATCCAGTTGCACCCATGTCCCGCCCTGCACGATCAGATCGCGCTGATAAGGCGTGAAGGCAATGCGGGCCACGGCGCGCTCCAACGAGGCGCGGGCGTTGGCGTTGGCGAACCACGGATCCCCGCCATCCCCCGAATCGCGCCGGTTGAAACGGTGAAAATTGGCGCGGTCCTGCCGGATGATTTGCGACGGCTCCCACAACCGCACGCCGCGCGAGTTGTTCAGATCCTGCGGGCCGATCCATGCGGAATACGACCCCAGAAACGACTGCGCGCTGAGCGGCGCCGCGGCCACCATGAATGCAAGCCCAATGGCTAAAAGTTTACGCATTTAGACACCTCCTTGTTTATCAGGTTTTAACGTTCAGCGGATGAGATGGACCGCGCAGGGCGCATGGCGTGCGACCCAAGACGCCGTCGACCCAAACAGCCCCGGATCGGAGCGATGTGATGCCATAACGATACAATCTGCCCCTTCGGCGTTGGCCCAATCGAGGATTGCGCGGCCTGCGTCGCCCTCGACGACCTCAACACCGGCGCCGGGCAAATCCGCCGATTGCGCGCTCAGATCGGCCTTGATGGCGGCGATCAGCTCTTCTCGCCAGCCTTCGGGCATGTAGCTGATGGCGAAAAAAGGCACAGGATCCATGACGTGAAGCAGGGTGATACGGCCACCCGCCGCTTGCAGCGCCCTGGCTGTGGCCAATTCGCGCTTGGTGTCGAAACCCGGTTCATAGGCGACGGGAACGAGGATGTTGTGATACATAGAAGCCTCCCTTTCTTCACGCCGAGAATAACACGGCATGGTGATGGTAACCTTGATACAAGTCAGTGGCCGGACGCGTGCCCGCGGTTTCAGACTCGGCGGCTTGCCCCGGACGAAAAAAGGCCCCGACGCCGCGGGGCCTGACCTTGGATTTTAGCGGCTTGCGCCTTAATTTCGGGGCTCGGTGACGGTCAGACCCAGCATTCGCCAGACCTGCATGCCGCCTCGGTAGTACGAAATCCGGTCGGCCGGATATCCGGCCTCGATGATCCGGCGGATCGCCGTTGGCGATTGGCCGCACCACGGGCCGTTGCAAAACAGCAAGACCGGACGCGCCTCATCGCAGATGAACCCGTCGAAATCGAGCTCGCAGCCAACCTCGGTCAACCGGTCGGCCATTTGCGTGTAGGGGATGTGCACCGCACCCGGGATCGTGCCGCCGCGATAATCGGACTCGACGCGGCTATCGACAACGATCGTGTTCGGGTCCTGAAGCGCGGCCAGAACCTCCAGTTCGCCAACCGTGGTAACGCCCTCGGCGGGGGTCATCGGCTGAATGCAAAAGATCGGACACGGCCGCGAGGTGCGCGCCCATTCACCCGAAACGACGTTGTCATTGTCTTGAATGCGGCTGATCTCGGCGGTTCCGGTATCCGTGACAACGGTCACCGAGGCGACATCGGCGGTGATATTCACTGGCTCGGCAAAGGCGGTAGTCGTCAAAACGGGCGCGACAAAGGCAAAGAGCGCCGAGGCGAGGGTTAAGCGGGCCATGATAAACTCCTGTCAGGGGACGAAAATTGACGGCAGATCGCACCCCCCATGACATAGGGACCGCCCCCACATGTCAACCATGCGCTTTGCGACGATCCGAAGGCGCCGAAGGACATGCCGCCATTGCACCTGCCGGTAGGGTTCGGCTATAACACGGGCAACAAAATCTTGTGGATTGCGCCAGTGAGGCCCCCGGTGAACAGCCTATGACCGACGAGACCGATACCCCGATTGAACCCAGCGACATGAAACCCAGCCAACCGGTGGTTTCAATCGTTGACGAGATGCGCACGGCCTACCTCGATTACGCGATGAGCGTGATCGTCAGCCGCGCGATTCCGGACCTGCGGGACGGGTTGAAACCGGTGCACCGGCGCATTCTCTATGCGATGCACGAGACCAACAACACGCATGACAAATCCTATCGCAAATCGGCGCGTCCGGTCGGCGATGTGATGGGCAAATTCCACCCGCACGGCGACAGCGCGATCTATGACGCACTGGTGCGGATGGCACAGCCGTTCTCGATGTCGCTCAAGCTGTTGGATGGTCAGGGCAATTTCGGCTCGATGGACGGCGATAATGCGGCGGCGATGCGCTATACCGAAGTGCGCATGGACAAGCCGGCCAACTTTTTGCTGGCGGATATCGACAAGGACACCGTTGATTTTCAGGACAATTACGACGGCAAAGACCGCGAACCCACGGTTCTGCCGGCGCGTTTCCCGAATATGCTGGTCAATGGGGCGGGTGGCATCGCGGTGGGTATGGCCACCAATATTCCGCCGCACAATCTGGGCGAAGTGATCGACGCCACCAAGGCGCTGATCGAAAACCCCGATCTGACCTCGGAACAGTTGATGCACTTTATTCCGGCCCCGGATTTTCCGACCGGCGGGCAGATCATGGGGCGGGCGGGCGCGCGCAAAGCCTATCTTGAGGGGCGTGGCTCGGTGATCATCCGGGCGAAAACCCATGTCGAGGAGCTGCGCAAGGACCGTTTCGCCATCATCATTGATGAAATCCCGTATCAGGTGAACAAATCCACCATGGTGGAGAAAATCGCCGAGGCGGTGCGCGACAAGCGTATCGAGGGGATCAGCCATGTTGCCGACGAATCCGACCGGATCGGCGTGCGCGTGGTCATCGAGCTCAAGCGCGATGCCACGCCCGAGGTGGTGCTGAACCAGTTGTTCCGCTTCACGCCGATGCAGGTCTATTTCGGCTGCAACATGCTGGCGCTGAACGGCGGACGGCCTGAACAGTTGATGCTGCGCGACTTTCTGACCAATTTCATTGCCTTCCGCGAAGAGGTCGTGACCCGGCGCACCGCGTTCGAGTTGAACAAGGCCCGCGAGCGCAGCCATGTCCTGTGTGGTTTGGCCGTGGCCGTGTCGAATGTCGATGAAGTCGTGGCGACCATTCGCAGCTCCAGCGACCCGGCCGACGCCCGCGAAAAACTGATCACCCGGCGCTGGCCCGCGGCGGATATCGCAGCCTATATTCGCCTGATCGACGACCCCAGCCACACGCTGAACGACGACGGCACCTATAACCTGTCCGAAATCCAGGCCCGCGCCATTCTGGAACTGCGCCTGCAACGGCTGACGGCTCTGGGCGTCAAGGAAGTCACCGACGAGCTGGAAGAACTGGCGGGCAAGATCAAGGATTACCTTGATATTCTGCGTTCGCGCACCCGCATCATGGCGATCATCACCGACGAGCTGGACGAAGTGCGCACCGCCTTCGCCGTCCCCCGCCGCACCGAGATCATCGACTGGGCCGGTGACATGGACGACGAGGATCTGATCGAACGCGAGGATATGGTCGTGACGATCACCTCGGGCGGCTATATCAAGCGCACGCCTTTGGCCGATTTCCGGGCACAGAACCGGGGCGGCAAGGGCCTGTCGTCGATGTCGACCAAAGAAGATGACGTCGTCACCACATTGTTCGTCGCGAACACGCACACGCATCTGTTGTTCTTCACCACCGATGGCATGGTTTACAAACTCAAATGCTGGCGCTTGCCGCTGGCCGGGCGCAACGCACGCGGCAAAGCGATGGTGAATATCCTGCCAATCCCGACCGGCGTGTCGATCGCCGCCCTGATGCCGGTCGATGCGCCCGAGGAAGAATGGGACGATCTGCAGATCGTCTTTGCCACCTCGGCCAGGGGATGTGCGCCGCAACGCCTTGTCGGACTTCACGAATGTCATGCGCAACGGCAAGATCGCGATGAAATTGCCCGAGGGCGTCGAATTGGTGAATGCCCGGATCGCCGACGCCAATGACGACGTCATGCTGTTGACCGCGCAAGGCCGCGCGATTCGCTTCCCGTCCACCGATGTCCGGGTCTTCAAGGGCCGTGATTCGACCGGCGTGCGCGGCATTCGACTGGGCAAGGCAGATCGCGTCGTGTCGATGGCCGTGATCCGCCACTTCACCGCGGACCCACAAGACCGCGCCGCGTATCTCAAGCAACGCCGCCTGTTGGCCGGGTCGGTTGACGAGGTCGAGGTGGACACCGACGAGGACGACACCGTCGAGGCCGGGTATCTCAGCGCCGAACGCTATGCACAGATGGCCGCCGCCGAGGATCTGATCCTGACGATCACCTCGGGCGGCGCGGGCAAATTGTCGTCCTCGCATGATTACCCGGTGCGCGGGCGTGGTGGCCAGGGCGTCATGGCAATGGACCGGGCGATGCGCGGCGGCGATCTGATTGCCTCTTTCCCGGTCGTCGAGGGGGATCAGATCATGCTGGCCACCTCGACCGGCCAGTCGATCCGCGTGCCGGTTGATCAAATCAGCTTCCGGTCGCGCTCGGCGGGCGGCGTGCGGGTGTTCAACACCGGCAAGGGTGAGGTTGTCGTGTCGGTGGCGCGCGTGGCCGAATCCGAGGCCGACGACGTCGCGGACAAGGCCGCAGACGCAGAGACCACGAACAACACCGCCGTGATCGACACCGCGCCAGAATAACCCCGGCGCCGATCACAGGTTTATCGGGGCGGTCAGCGGCAGCCCCTTTTCTTTGGCGCCGCCCATCGCTACATCATCCCCATGACACACACACTTCATATCGTCGGCGGCGGCATGGCCGGATCCGAGGCCGCATGGCAAGCCGCACAGGCGGGCGTCCGCGTCGTGTTGCACGAAATGCGACCCAAAATCGGCACATTCGCGCATCAAACCGGCAATTACGCCGAGATGGTCTGCTCCAATTCCTTCCGCTCGGATGATGACGAGCAAAATGCCGTCGGCCTCCTGCATTGGGAAATGCGCGCCGCCGATGGCTTGCTCATCGCCATGGCCGATGCGCATTCCCTGCCCGCCGGCGGGGCCCTCGCCGTGGACCGCGACGCGTTTTCCGAGGCCGTAACCGCCCGCTTGCGCGCCCATCCGCTGATCAGCTTCGAGGAGGACGAGATCACGCAACTGCCCCGGGATGGGCACTGGATTTTCGCCACCGGACCGCTGACCTCGGACGCGCTGGCACAGGCGATCCGTGCGGAAACCGGCACCGAAGCGCTGGCTTTTTTCGACGCCATCGCGCCGATCGTGCATTTCGACACGATTGACCAATCCAAAGCCTGGTTCCAGTCGCGCTATGACAAAGGCGACACCGAGGCCGAGCGCAAAGCCTATCTGAACTGCGCGATGGACCGCGACCAATACGAGGCGTTCATCGACGCCATTCTTGCCGCGCCCAAAGCCGAATTCCACGAGGGCGAAACCGCGGGCTATTTCGACGGCTGTCTGCCCATTGAAGTGATGGCCGAACGCGGTCGCGAGACGTTGCGCTTTGGCCCGATGAAGCCGATTGGCCTGACCAATCCGCACAATCCCGACCAGAAAGCCCATGCTGTCGTGCAGTTGCGCCGCGACAATGCGTTGGGAACCCTGTTCAACATCGTCGGTTTTCAGACCAAGATGAAACACGGTGCCCAAACCGAGGTTTTCCGCATGATCCCCGGGCTTGAAAATGCCGGGTTCGCGCGTTTGGGGGGCATTCATCGCAACACATTCCTGAATTCCCCGACCTTGCTTGACACGCAGATGCGATTGAAATCGCAGCCGAATTTGCGATTTGCCGGGCAGATCACCGGGGTCGAGGGCTATGTCGAATCCGCAGCGATGGGGTTGGTTGCCGGGCGGTTGGCGGCGGCGGAAATCCTTGGCAGGCCGCTCTGTGCACCGCCACGCGAAACCGCAATGGGCGCGTTGATCGCGCATATCACGGGCGACGCTGACGCCAAAACCTTTCAGCCGATGAACGTCAATTTCGGACTTTTCCCGCCGATTGACGCCAAAGGCGGGCGGCGTGGCCGCAAGGACCGCTACAAAGCCTATACCGACCGCGCCAAGCAGAACTTCACCGCGTGGCTGGGCTGATCACCCGTTTTGCCCCCTCGCCCACCGGCCCGCTGCATCTGGGTCATGCCTTCTCGGCCCTGACGGCTTATGATCTTGCCCGGTCGCAGAATGGCCAGTTCTTGCTGCGCATCGAGGACATCGACACACCGCGCTGTCGCCCGGCCTTCGAGGCGCAGATCTACGACGACTTGCACTGGCTTGGCCTGGACTGGCCCCTCCCCGTGATGCGCCAGAGCGAACGGCGCGCCGCCTATGCGTCCGCCTTGGCGCAGTTGAACGCGCTGGGTGTCACCTATGGCTGCACCTGTACGCGCGGCGATATTCGCGCCGCCTTGTCCGCGCCGCAGGAAGGCACCGCGCCGACCGGCCCTGACGGACCGATTTACCCCGGCACTTGCCGCCATCAACAGCGCGACCCCGAGGGCGCCGCAATTCGCCTGAATATGGCCCGCGCAACCGCCTTGATCGGCAGCGTGACCTTTGTCGAAACCGGCCCGCTCCACACCGGTTCGCACATCTATACACCCGAATGGTTAACGACTCATGTGGGCGATGTCGTTCTCGCGCGGCGCGATATCGGAACTTCGTATCATCTGGCGGTGAGTGTCGATGACGCCGCACAAGACATCTCGCTGGTTGTGCGCGGCGTCGATTTGTTCGAGGCCACCGCAATTCATACGGTCTTGCAGCGCCTTCTGGATTTGCCAACACCCGAGTATCATCATCATCGCTTGATCCGCGATACGCAGGGCAAACGGCTCGCCAAACGCGATGCGGCCCGCGCCTTGTCCTTGTATCGCGACGACGGGCTGACGCCCGAAGCGCTGCGCGAATCCCTGGCGCTCTGAGGCCGGTCCGGGCTTAACTCTGCTCCGGTGCCATCAACTCGACCACCTCCCCCGCCCGGACTGCGGTGTAAAAGCACGACCTGCGGTTGGTATGGCAGGCAGGCCCGGTCTGATCGACCACAACCAACACGCAGTCGCGGTCACAATCATATCGAAAATCCACCAGAATCTGACTGTGGCCCGAACTCTCGCCCTTGACCCAAAACGCTTGCCGCGAGCGCGACCAGTAGGTGACCCGGCCGGTTTCAAGGCTGCGGGCAACGGATTCGGCGTTCATCCACGCCATCATCAACACCTCGCCAGACGCCCTGTCCTGGGCAATTGCGGGGATCAAACCGTCCTCGTTATAGCGGAGGGATTGCGGATCGAACGACATGAGCTATATCCTTTGTCAGTCAAGGAGCGTCTGAAGTGTCCGATACTGCCGATCTGATCAAGCTATATTCCACGCGAATCCTTGCCTTGGCGGCGGATATTCCGCATCTGGGTCGCCTGGAGGACCCGCAAGCAACGGTGAAAAAGCGCTCGCCGTTGTGCGGATCAACCGTCACGGTCGATCTGGACATGGTTGACGGCAAGGTCACACGGTTTGCACAAGACGTGAAAGCCTGTGCCTTGGGACAAGCGGCAGCGGCAATTCTGGGCCAATCCGTGTTGGGCCGCACCACGGCAGAACTCGAGCGCGCGGCCGCGCAACTGGCGGCGATGCTGAAATCCGACGGTGACACACCCGACGCCCCCTTCGAGGGGTTTGAAATTCTCCTTCCGGCACGCGATTTCAAGAATCGCCACGCCTCTGTTTTGTTGGCAATACAGGCGGCCGCCGAGGCGGCGCGACACGCTGAGACTTGACCACGAAACCCTGAATAACGCGTTAAAAAAAACCGCCGCATTCATGATGCGGCGGCAAGTGGCGTGTCTGGTATGGTCGGGATGCCGGGACAGTGGCAGCCCTCCAGACCGCAAGGCAGTGGGCAGAAACCTTACAAACCGAAGAAAATCAAGTCATTAGCGGCAAGTGCAGCGCCGCATAGGCCAGCACGAAAAGTGCGAATGCCCCCAAGGCATCGGTGAACAGCACAACGCGATCATCGCGGGTTTTGGTCATGGAACGAAGGATCCGGCGCATGTCTTGACCTCCAAGGTTGTTAACCTTTTGTTCTCATATTTGTGAGAACATTGCAAGAACATTAGCGAACATTAAGTGAAGAAAACGCTACCCCACATGAATCAGGCGAATCGCCTTGTCTTGCTCCATCAACCAAAGCAGTGTTTGCGCTGCCTGCCCTCGTGCTGACGTCAGGGTCGGGTCATCGGCCAAAAGCTTGCGCGCATCACTCTGTGCGATTTCCATCAACCCGGCCTGCCGCTCCAGATCCGCAAGCCGAAACCGCGGGAGGCCTGATTGCGCGGTGCCGATCACATCACCCGCGCCGCGTATTGCGAGATCCTCTTCGCTGATGCGAAAGCCGTCTTCGGTATCGCGCATCAGTTTGAGGCGGCGCGTCGCGGTTTCCCCCAAGGGAGGCTCAAAAAGAAGCAGACAGGTCGAGGCGTCGGAACCACGGCCCACGCGCCCGCGAAGCTGGTGTAACTGGGCCAGCCCGAAACTCTCGGCGCCTTCGATCACCATGATCGTTGCGTTGGGCACATTCACGCCGACCTCTATCACCGTCGTCGCGACCAGAACCCGGGTCTCGCCAGACACGAACCGGACCATCGCCGCGTCTTTTTCGGTGCTGGACAATTGACCATGCACCAGTCCGACCACCCCCTCACCGAGGATGGCGCGCAAATGGTCGAACCGCGATTGTGCCGCCGTCAGGTTGACGGTCTCGCTCTCCTCGACCAACGGACAAACCCAATAGGCCTGGCGTCCATCGCGAACCGCGTGCTGCAAATGCGCCACGACTTCGCCCATCCGCTCGATCGACGCCAGGGACGTGGCAATGGGCTTCCGGCCGGGAGGCTTCTCATCAAGCAACGACACATCCATATCGCCGTATTGCGAAAGCGCCAGACTGCGCGGGATCGGCGTCGCGGTCATGACCAGACTGTCCACCGTCGCCCCTTTTTCGCCCAGCGCCATGCGTTGCGCCACGCCAAACCGGTGCTGCTCGTCGATCACCGCCAAGCGCAGGTCCGCATAGGTGACATCGCGCTGGAATATGGCATGGGTGCCGATCAGAACATCGGTGCGTCCCTGCGCGAGATCGCTCAGTTTGGCTTGGCGGTCACGGCCTTTGTCGCGCCCGGTCAACAGCGCGATCTTGATCCCCGCCGCCTCCGCCATCGGTGCAAGGCTCTCAAGGTGCTGTCGCGCCAGAATTTCCGTGGGTGCCATCAACGCACCTTGCCCACCCGCCTCGACCGCAGTCAGCAATGCGGCCATTGCGACCAGGGTTTTCCCCGAGCCCACATCACCTTGCAGCAAGCGGTTCATCTTGTGCGGAGCCGCCATATCCGCCACGATTTCACCTATCGCGCGCGTCTGCGCCCCGGTCGCGGCATAGGGCAATTGCGCCAGCACACGCTGAACGAGGTGCCCATCGCCGCGGGTTGCCGCCCCTGCCGAACGCCGACGCTCTGCGCGCGCCATCGCCAGGGTCAATTGATGCGCCATCAGCTCATCATAGGCCAAACGCTGGCGGGCGGGGTGTGCGGGCGACAGATCCTCGGCGGCAGACGGGTCATGCGCCTTGAGAACCGCCTCTTTCCAACTTGGCCAGCCCTTCCTTTTTTTCAGTTCGGGATCAATCCACTCACCCAGATCTGGCACGCGGGCACAGGCCGAGGTTACGGCGCGCTTCACCATTTTCTGCGTAACGCCGGCGGTCAGTGGATAAACCGGTTCAAACCTGGGCAGCTGGTCGATCTCATCGACCCGCAGGACATGATCCGGATGGGCCATTTGATAGATCGAATCAAAGACCTCAATCCGACCGGACACCATTCGCCGCTGCCCGGTCGGAAGAATTTTCTGCAAATACTCCGCGCGGGCGTGAAAGAAAATCAGCTGAAACTCTTGCTCTGCGTCTTTGACAAGCACGCGATATGGTCGCCCGCGTTGCCGCGGCGGCAGATGGAGGCCCACGTCGACCTCGACCGTCGCCACTTCGGGCGGCAGAACCTCGCGAACACTGCGGCGGATTTGCCGATCAATGATCGAATGCGGCAGCAAAAACAGCAGATCCCGCGGCGAAAGAACGTTCAAGCCGCTGAAATTCTTGGCCGTTTTAGGGCCAATTCCATCGAGCCCCTCAAGGTCACCGAACAGCGGAAACAAGATTTCGGGGCGGCCGGTCATCCGGCGATCAAGGCCAGCCAAGCGTCCTCGTCAAGAACGTCCACGCCGAGCGCCGCCGCTTTCGTGGCCTTCGAGCCTGCCCCCTCCCCGGCGACCAAGATATCGGTCTTGGAGGATACCGACCCGGCGACCTTCGCGCCCAAGGATTCTGCGCGCGATTTCGCCTCGGCTCGCGTCATCCGCGTCAAGGTTCCCGTGAAAACCACCGTTTTTCCCATGATCGCGCTCTGCCGGACGCTGTTTTCCGGTGGCACGATCTCTTGCAATTCCGCGATCAAGCGATCTATCGAGGCGCGCTCTTTGGGTTGCGCGAAGGTCGTCACCAGAGACATTGCCAAGACCGCGCCCAGACCGTCAATGCCGAGGATCTCGTTCCATGCCTCAAGGGAGGCAGCCGGAACCTCGGCATCACGCCAGACGGCGTCGCGCGCTTTCTTGATCGTCGCGCGTCGCCCTTCGGCCGCGGCGGAGGCGCGTTCCTGAACCTCGGCGTCATTGGCCAAGGCATGATGATGCGCCGCCGAACGGGCCAGATCGACAACCGTGGCCAATCGATCCCAGGATCGGAAATGCTTTGCCAAATCCATCGAGGCGACTTCGCCAAGATGTTGAATACCCAAGCCAAACAAGAGCTGCGCCAGGGGAATGCACCGCCGTTCTTCAATCGCGTCAAAGAGCTTTGCCGCGCTTTTTTCGCCAAAACCATCGCGATGTTTCAGTTTGGTCAGGTTGACAGCATCCCGTTTCGAAAGCGTGAAGATATCCGCAGGCTCGCGGATCGGGAGTTGGTCATCGGCATAAAACATCTCGATCTGCTTTGCGCCCAGCCCCTCGATGTCAAAGGCCCCTCGGCTCACGAAATGCTTCAATTTCTCAATGGCTTGTGCGGGGCAGATCAACCCACCTGTGCACCGGTAGACGCTATCCCCGGGCTCGCGAAGCGCCGTCGAGCCGCAGTCTGGACAGCGGTCAGGAAATTTGAAGGGCTGCGTTTCGGCAGGGCGGCGGGCAAGATCGACATCGGCGATTTTGGGAATCACATCGCCCGCGCGGTAAATCTGCACCCAATCGCCAACCCGGATGTCACGCCCCTCGCGGATCGGCGCGCCGTGGCTGTCGCGCCCGGCGATATAATCCTCATTGTGCAGCGTTGCGTTGGAAACCAGCACTCCGCCCACGTTCACCGGCGCCAGTCGCGCGACCGGACTGAGCGCGCCGGTCCGCCCCACCTGAATGTCGATGGCCTCGAGCCGGGTCCACGCGGTTTCCGCCGAAAACTTGTGGGCAATGGCCCATCGCGGCGTGTTCGCCCGGAATCCCAGGCGCTCTTGCAGGGACAGATCGTCAATCTTGTAAACCACGCCGTCGATGTCATACCCGAGGTCAGGTCTGGCCGCTTCGATGCGTTGGTACTGCGCAATCAGCGCATCAACCGAGTCGCACCGCTGCGTAAGCGCGTTCACCTTGAACCCCAGTTCCTTGAAACGCTGCAAGCAACCCCATTGCGTTTGCGCGAGCGGCTGCGACAGCGCGCCCCAGGCATAGGCAAAAAATCGGAGCGGCCGGGTGCGGGTGATTTCCGGGTCGAGTTGTCGCATCGAGCCGGCCGCCGCGTTTCGGGGGTTGGCGAACACGCGGTCCCCGGATGCATTCAGGGCCGCGAAATCCGCATGCGCCATGTAAACCTCACCCCGGACCTCCAGGATTTCTGGTGCATCAACAAGGGTTTGCGGGATGTCGGTGATCGTTCGGGCATTGGCGGTGACATCTTCGCCGGTTTCGCCATCGCCACGCGTCGCGGCCGAGACCAGGTGGCCCAGTTCGTAGCGCAAGGATAGCGAGAGACCGTCAATCTTCGGTTCGGCCGTATAGATCAGGGAGGCGTCGTTGGTCAGGCCAAGATAGCGCCGAATGCGGGTGTCGAAATCCGCGACGTCCTCGTGTGTGAACGCATTTGACAAAGACAGCATCCGCACGACATGGCTGATCTTGCCGAACCCCTCGGATGGGCTGGCACCGACTTTTTCGCTTGGGCTGTCGCCGCGTTTCAAATGCGCGAAGCGTTGCTCGATTGCCGCGTTGCGGCGCTTGAGCGCGTCATATTCTGCGTCAGAAAGAACAGGCGCGTCATCCTGATGATAGGCACGGTCGGACTGCGCAAGCGCTTGTGCCAGATGCGCCAGTTCCGCCTTGGCTTCCTCTTCGGTCAAGCTTTCAATTGGCCGATCGTGCAGCATTTCCGTCCCCCGCGCGCGCTCACCGCAGTGATAGGGCGGCGCGGGCAAGATTTCCAGACTTCATGCGCTGATGGCGCGCGTTTCACGGCTCACGGCCTTGACCGGATCGCGCAGCACATAGCCGCGCCCCCAGACCGTCTCGATGTAGTTGTCGCCGCCCGTTGCCTCGGCCAGTTTCTTGCGAAGCTTGCAGATGAACACGTCGATGATTTTCAACTCGGGCTCATCCATGCCGCCATAGAGGTGGTTGAGGAACATCTCTTTGGTCAGTGTGGTGCCTTTTCGCAGGCTCAACAGTTCAAGCATCTGGTATTCTTTACCCGTCAGATGCACCGCGCCACCGTCCACGTCGACGGTTTTGGCGTCGAGATTGACAGAGATAAGCCCGGTATTGATGACCGATTGCGCGTGACCCTGGCTTCGCCGGATGATCGCGTGAATGCGGGCCACCAATTCATCACGGTGAAACGGCTTGGTCATATAGTCGTCAGCACCCGATCCAAACCCTTTGAGTTTGATATCGGTGCTGTCTTCACCCGTGAGGATCAGTATCGGCGTATTGATTCGCGCCAAACGGATCTGGCGCAGCACTTCAAGCCCCGCCATGTCCGGAAGATTGAGATCCAACAGAATCAGATCATAATCGTACAATTTGCCCAATTCGACGGCCTCCTGGCCGAGATCTGTGCAATAAACGTTGAAATTCGCATGCGACAGCATCAGTTCAATGCTGCGAGAGGTGGTTGGATCGTCTTCGACGAGTAGGACGCGCATAGCTGAAACTCCGCATTAACCTTGGTATGTGCCAACACTGGACAACAATCGTTAATGCCCGGTTACCGCGATGACCATTTAAACACACTACCGTTAAAGTTGTCTATATCTTTGCAAGGCTGTGACTTTCAAGGCATCAACCCCGTGCGTGGAAACCGCACGTTCCCAGGATTCAAACTCTTCTTCGCTCAAACCGTAGCGCTCCAGCGCGTCGGCGCGGGCGATCAACCCGAACTCTACCGCGCGCACGACAACCGCTTTGCGGCTGGCAACCCAGCGCCTTGTGCTGGCCGGAGGCATGTCTGCCCGTGACAAAACCGTGCCATCCGGCAGCGTCACGGCGCGCGGCCCGTCAATTCGTTTCAGAAACATAGTGTCGCCCTTTCCTTCATCCCGAGGCAGAGGGTGACAAGACAGCCTTAAAGACAGGTTGAAGCATCGGCGCGGCAGGGGTTGAGAGTGTCTCGCATTTTCCTATATTTCGCGCTAACTGCTGTTTTCCACCGGAACCAAGGGGACACTCATGGCGCGCGAACTGGGCGTGAACTCGCTAGGCTTTGCCAAATCCCCCGCGGACACGCGGGTTGTCGTTGCCATGTCGGGCGGCGTTGACAGCTCGGTGGTGGCCGCCGAGTTGAAAACGCAGGGCTATGACGTGATCGGCGTGACCTTGCAGTTGTACGATCACGGGGCCGCGCTGGCCAAGGCGGGTGCCTGTTGTGCCGGGCGCGATATCCATGACGCGCGGCGCGTGGCCGAAACCCTGGGCTTTCCGCATTATGTTCTGGACTATGAAAACGCCTTCAAGGAGGCGGTGATCGACGATTTCGCCGATGCTTATCTGGCCGGCGCCACCCCCGTGCCCTGCATTCGCTGCAACGAGCGCGTGAAATTCAAGGACCTGCTGGAAACCGCCCGCGACCTCGAGGCCGATTGCATGGCCACCGGGCATTACATCCAGCGCGCCGAGGGCGCGCATGGTGCCGAATTGCACATGGCGGCGGATGAGGCGCGCGATCAGTCGTATTTCCTGTTCTCGACCAAGCCCGATCAACTGGCATATCTGCGCTTTCCGCTGGGGCATCTGACCTCCAAGGCCGAGACGCGCGCCTTGGCGCAGAAATATGGCCTCGCGGTGGCCGACAAACCCGACAGCCAGGATATCTGCTTTGTGCCGAACGGCAATTACGCGGCGGTGATCGAGAAATTGCGCCCCGGCGCAGCGGACCCCGGCGATATTGTTGACACGAATGGCACGGTTCTGGGCACGCATCATGGCGTGATCCACTATACGATCGGCCAACGGCGCGGGTTGGGCATCGGCGGCCTGGCGGACCCGCTTTATGTGGTCAAGCTCGATCCGGAAAAGCGCCAGGTCGTCGTCGGCCCGAAAGAGGCGCTCTCGACCAAGATCGTCCCGGTGCGCGAAATCAACTGGCTGGGCGACGCGCCGTTTGACAGTCAGGCCGAATGGCCGATGCGGGTGCGCATTCGCTCGACCAAGCCCCCGGCCGAGGCGATCTTGCGCCCCACCGGCCCGACGACGGCGGATGTCGAATTGCTGACCGCCGAGGAGGGCGTCAGCCCCGGTCAGGCCTGTGTATTCTACGCACCCGAAGGAAGCCGGGTGTATGGCGGCGGCTGGATCTGGCGCGGGTATTGACGCGCCACCCACCGCAGCCGCACCGTGGCCGCACCGTGGCCGCACCGTGGCCGCACCGTGGCCGCGCGAAAAACGCCACGCGTGATCGTTCTCTCTGAATATGTCGCGAGGCGCACACGGACTGATTTCCCTTGCGTCGATCCTGCGGTATTGTCGATGATGAAAGGCCACGACGCGAGGGGGGAAGCGGTGACGATAACAAAACAGTGCGCGGTCAACATCACCGGCTCCGGCACGAAACCCATCGTCTTTCTGCATGGTTACGGCTGCGACAGCAGCATGTGGAGCAAAGTGTCCCCCGCCTTCGAGGCGGATTTTCAAGTCATCACCTATGACCTGATGGGATACGGAAAATCGGCGATAGAGCACTATTGCCCCGACCGCTATGGGTCGCTGAACGGCTATGCCGATGACCTGATCGCAATCCTCGAAGAGCTGCGGCTGCAGGATGTGATCGTGGTCGGCCATTCGGTCAGCGCCATGATCATCGGGCTGGCCGCCAAGCGCCGCCCCGATCTGATTGCGCGGCTTGCCATGGTCTGCCCCTCGCCCAGTTACCGCAACGATGGCGATTATGCTGGCGGCTTTGATCTGGCCGATCTGCACGGTTTGCTGGATATTCTTGACGTGAATTATCTGGGCTGGGCGCGCGATATGGCGCCGCAGATCATGGGGGTGCCAGCGCAACCCGCACTTGGCGATGCATTGACCGAAAGCTTTTGCCGCACCCACCCGGATATCGCCAAGACATTCGCCCGCGTGACCTTCTTGTATGACCACCGCGAAGACGTGAAAGCGATCACCCAGCCGACCTTGATGCTGCAATGCCAGGACGACGTTCTGGTGCCGCCGTCGGTCTGGACGTGGCTGACGGACAACATGCAAAACGCCGAGCTTGTGGTTCTGGACTGCACCGGCCATTGCCCACACATGAGCTATCCGAAGGAAACCACACAGGCGCTGATGGATTTCCTGCGCCCGCAGGCCGCCGCATGAGTGGCGCGCCCGGCCTTGCGGCAGACGCCGACCTGTGGCCCTGCGGGCTGGCGGTGCTGGACGGCGTCCGCCGGATTCAACAGGTCAATGCGACATTGCGGGACTGGCTGGGGCTGGAAAACGACGCGCCCGAGACGCTGCGCTTTGTCGACATTCTGTCGCGCGCGGGTCGGATCTATTTTGAGACCCACCTGCGCCCGCTGTTGCTGATGGAGGGCCAGTTCCAGGAGATTTCCATGGATCTGGAACGCCGCGACGGCACGCGGTTTGGCGTGTTCCTGAACGGCCGCGCCACCTTTGTGGACGGGCAGATGGTCAGCGCCCACATCTGCCTCTTTCAAAACCAGCAGCGCCACGCCTTCGAGCTGGAGCTCGTCGCCAGGCGGCGCGAAAGCGACGAATACAAAAGCCTCGTGCGATCCTCGCCCTATGCCATCGTCTCGGTGAATTCCGACCGCCAGATCCTCGCCTGGAACCCGGCGGCGGAACGGCTGTTTGGCTTCACCGAAGCCGAGGCCCTTGGTGAACGGTTCGATCAGCTTGTGATCCCGCCCGAAGACGTCGACAGCGTGCCCGGCGATCTGCGCCGCGTGGCGGCGGGCGAGATAATCCGGAGCGAAGCCGAACGCCTGCACAAAACCGGCACCCGGCTTCAGGTCGAGCGCAGCATCGCGGCGGTCCATGATAAATCACAAGGCTATTCGGGTTTTGTGGTCGTCTATAGCGATATCAGCGCGCGCAAGGCAACCGAGGCGCAGATCCAGACCTTGCTGCGCGAGATCAACCACCGCTCCAAGAACCTGCTCTCGGTGGTGCAGGTGATCGCGCAGCAAACCGGGCGTCTGTATCAGGGCGACGAATTCCTTGCGGGTTTCAACAAACGTCTGGCCAGCCTGAGCTCGAATCAGGATGTGCTGATCCGCAGTCGTGGCAAAGACATCGACCTGGAGACCCTCGCCCGCGCTCAGGTTGCGCATTTGCTCGACCCGAATGACGCCCAGATCAGCCTCGGCGGCCCCCCTGTCCAGTTGCAGGAATCGGTGTCACAGGCGATCGGGATGGCCTTTTTTGAACTGGCCACCAACGCCGCCAAATATGGCGCGCTGTCGCAGGATTGCGGCAAGGTCACCCTGACCTGGCAGATCACACATGGCCCCGACCCGGCGCTGGAAATCTCCTGGCTTGAAACCGACGGGCCGCCGGTTGCCCCGCCCCGGCGCGAGGGGTTTGGCTATCAGGTCACCGGCCCGATCCTTGAAGGCACGACCTCGGGCGAAACCCGGCATGACTATGCCCCGGACGGGTTTCGCTGGACCTTGCGCGCGCCGCTGGATCAGGTGACACCGTAAGGGGCGACGCCCCAACCTGCCGCCCTCAACGGATCTTCAGCGTCGCCAGCCCGATCAGCGCCAGCACCAGCGAGATGATCCAGAACCGGATCACGATCTGCGGCTCCGCCCAGCCCTTTTTCTCGAAATGATGGTGAATCGGGGCCATCAGAAACACCCGTTTCCCGGTGCGTTTGAAATAGACCACCTGGATGATCACGCTCAGCGCCTCGACGACAAACAAGCCGCCGACAATCGCCAAAACGATCTCGTGCTTGGTCACAACGGCGATTGCGCCCAGCGCGCCGCCCAGCGCCAGTGACCCGGTGTCGCCCATGAACACCGCCGCAGGTGGCGCGTTGTACCACAGGAACCCCAGACCACCGCCGGCCAGCGCCGCGGTGAAGATCAGCAATTCTCCGGCGCCGGGGACATAGTGAACCTCTAGATAGGCGGTGAAATCGACCCGCCCCACCGCATAGGCAATCACCCCCAGCGTGCCCGACGCGATCATCACCGGCATGATCGCCAGCCCGTCCAACCCGTCGGTCAGGTTCACCGCATTCGCCGAGCCGACGATCACGATCATCGCAAAGGGGATGAACAACCAGCTTAAATTCAGCAGGTATTCCTTGAAAATCGGGAAGGCCAACCGGCCTGAAAGCTCCTCGGGGTGCAAATACATCGCCGCGACCGCAGCCACCAGCGCAATCGCAAACCCCAGGCCCAGCCGGACCCGCCCGGAAACCCCCTTGTGATTGGATTTCGAGACCTTGGCATAGTCATCGGCAAACCCGATCGCGCCAAAGCCCCAGGTGACGCCCAGGACGATCCAGACATAGCCATTGTCCAACCGCGCCCACATCAAGGTCGAAAAGGTCAGCGCCGACAGGATCAGCAGCCCGCCCATCGTCGGCGTGCCTTTTTTCGTCAACAGATGCGATTCCGGCCCATCCTCGCGGATCGGCTGGCCCTTGCCCTGACGACGGCGCAGGAAATTGATCAGCGGTTTGCCAAACAGGAAGCCGAACACCAGCGCCGTGAAAAACGCGGCTCCGGCCCGCACGGTGATGTAGCGAAACAGGTTGAAGGCGCTGATCGATTCGGAAAATTCAGTCAGCCAATACAACATCCGCTACTCTCCATTTGGATCATCAGGCAAAGGGTGGCCCAAATGGCGCAGAGCGTCGACCACGCGCGACACATAACTGCCTTTCGACCCCTTCACCAGCACAACGTCGCCCGGCCGCACCAACCCATGAGCTTTTGCGCCCAGTTCATCGGCCGTTTCAACGTATTTTCCCTGCATCCGGGGCGGCAAAACATCATAAAGCGCGCGCATACGCGGCCCGACGCAATGCACCAGCGTCACCGAGGCCAGCGCCGGATGCGCCGCAATCCCCCGGTGCAGCGCCACTTCATCAGGGCCAAGCTCCAGCATATCGCCCAGAATGGCGATGCGGCGGCCTTTCGCGCCGGGCGTGGTCGCTGCCAGCACATCAATGGCGGCGCTCATCGAGGCCGGGTTGGCGTTGAACGCATCGTCAATCAGCGTCAGCCGCTCATCCGTCGCCGGGTCCAGCAACACGGTTTCGCGCCGCCCGCGCCCCGAGGGCGGGCGCCAACGGCCCAAAGCCTGCGCCGCCAGGGCCAGATCCAGATCCAGCGCCTGCGCCACGGCAAGGCAACCCAGCGCGTTCATGCCAAAATGTGCGCCCGCATCGGCCAGACGCATCAGATAGGTCGCCGCACCGCATTGCGCCTCAACCACCAAGGCCGAGGGCGTGACCCGCATGGATTTCAGCCGCAGATCGCCCGCTGTACCGAAACTCAGCGCCTTTGGTCCCGCCGCCTTGGCGAGAATCGCGCTGGTCGGCAGATCGGCGTTGTAAACCGCCGTGCCGCCCGGCTCCAAGCCGCTGAAAATCGCGGCTTTCTCATGGGCGATGGCGTCGATATCGGCAAACGCCTCCAGATGCGCGGGGGCAACGGTGGTGATCATCGCCACATGCGGGCGCGTCAGGGCGGCCAGCGGCGCGATCTCGCCGGGGTGGTTCATGCCGATCTCGATCACGGCGAAATCGGCGTCCTGCGGCAGTCGCGCCAAGGTGATCGGCACGCCCCAATGGTTGTTGAAACTCGCCTCGGCGGCGTGCACCGAGCCGAAGGCGTCGAACATGTCGCGCAGCATCTCCTTGGTCGAGGTCTTGCCCACCGAGCCGGTGACGCCGATCACCCGCGCCTTGCTCCGCGCACGCCCCGCCGCACCCAGATCGACAAGCCCCTGCAACACATCCTTGACCACCAGACACGGCCCGGTCACACCCTGAGGGACATGATCGACCAGCGCCGCCGCCGCACCCTTGGCAAAGGCCTGCGCCACGAAATCATGCCCGTCGCGCGCCGCCTTCAGCGCCACAAACAGGTCGCCGGGCTGCAAGCTGCGGGTGTCGATCGACAGGCCAGCGGCGTTGAACGGCGCGGTCACCTGCCCGCCGGTCGCCGCGGCCGCGTCGCCATGGCTCCACAAGACGCTCATCTCACAGCCTTCCGTCCAGCGCCGCCACGGCCACGCTGGCTTGCTCAAGGTCATCAAACGGATAGACCGTCCCGGCGATGGTTTGACCGGTCTCGTGGCCCTTGCCGGCGATCAACAACGCGTCGCCCGGTTCCAGCGCATCCACCCCGCGCAGGATCGCCTCGGCACGGTCACCGACTTCGGTGGCCTCGGGGCAGGCTTTCAATATTTCTGCACGAATAACGGCTGGAACCTCGGATCTCGGGTTGTCGTCTGTCACAAAAACAACATCCGCGTTTTCCGCCGCGGCTTTGCCCATCAGCGGCCGCTTGGTTTTGTCACGGTCGCCCCCGGCCCCCAGAACGACGATCAGCCGCCCCATCACATGCGGCCGCAGGGCTTGCAGCGCGGTCTCGACAGCCGCCGGCGTATGCGCGTAATCCACAAAGACCGGCGCGCCATTGTCCCGGGTGGCGGCCAGTTGCATCCGGCCTTTGACCCCCTGCAACCGCTCCATCGCCGCAACGGCATCGGCGGCGTCCGCCCCGGTCGCCACCACCAGCCCCAGCGCGACCAGCGCATTCCAGGCCTGAAACCCGCCGACCAGCGGCAGGTGGACATGATGCGCTTGCCCCTTGAGCGCAAAGCGCAACTCTTGCCCCTGCGCCGAATAGCGTTGCGCCAGTATGCGCAGGTCGCAATCGCTGCGCTGGCCCACGCGGATCACCCGCTGCGAGACCATGCCCGCCAGCCGCGCGCCCCATTCGTCATCGGTGTTGATCACCGCCACGCCATCCTCGGGCAGAAGCCGTTGAAAAAGCCCGGCCTTGGCCTGAAAATACGCCTCCATCGAGGCATGATAATCGAGGTGATCCTGCGACAGATTGGTGAACCCGGCGGCCTGCAAGCGCACCCCCTCGAGGCGGCGCTGATCCAACCCGTGCGAGCTGGCCTCCATCGCGGCATGGGTCACGCCCTCGGCGGCGGCCTCGGCCAGCAGGGCCTGCAACGTCACGGAATCGGGCGTCGTGTGCGACAGTGGTGTCTCCCAGGCGCCCTCGACGCCGGTGGTGCCGATATTGATCGCCGCGTGACCCAGCGAGGTCCACAATTGCCGCGTGAAACTGGCGACCGAGGTTTTGCCATTCGTCCCCGTCACCGCCACCATCGTTTCCGGCTGCGCGCCAAACCACAGCGCCGCCGCCATGGCCAGGGCCTCACGCGCATCCTCGGCCACGATCAACGCCGCCTCTGGATGGCGGGCCAGGGCCTCGGCGGCGATTTTGGCGCCTTCGCGGTCGGTCAGAATGGCGCTCGCGCCCATGCGCAAGGCTGGATCGACGAATTCCGCGCCGTGCATCAGGCTGCCGGGCAGCGCCGCGAACAGACTGCCGGGCTTGACCTGCCGACTGTCCAGCACAATGGCGGATATCCGCGTCTGCGCACGGCCATTTTGCGCCGTCAGACCCAGTTCACCCAAGATTTTGCTGTTTGCCATACCGTTTCCCCCGACACTGCGCTGCGTGTGGCCTAGCGCAGCACGAAGGCCGCTTCAATCTCTGCTGCGGATTCGGGGCGAATTCCCATCATCGGCGCAATCCGGCGCACCATTTCGGCGGCAACCGGAACCACGGTCCAACCCGCCGTCCGGCGCGCCTCGGTGCCCGAGGTTTCGGTCGGCTCGTCCATCGTCACGATGATCACATAGCGCGGGTCGGTCATCGGAAACGCCCCGGCAAAGGTCGCGACCACCCGATCCTCGTAGTAGCCGCCCTGCGGGTTTGGCTTGTCGGCGGTGCCGGTCTTGCCGCCCACCGCATAGCCCTCGACCTCGCCCATCGAGGCCGTGCCGCGCGTCACGACCGCCCGCATCAACGCCCGCATCGTGTCCGAGGTCTCCTCCGAGATCAGACGCTCGCCCGGGATGCTGTCCGGGCGGCGCATGATGGTCGGCACCACGCGCAACCCGCCGTTCACCAACGACGCATACCCCGCCGCCAGATGCACCGGGCTGATCGCCAACCCATGCCCGTAACTGATTGTCATGGCAGACAATTCTGTCCAGCGGGTGGGGAATTGCGGGATCACCCGCGCGACCTCGGAAAGCTCGAGCGACAAGGGTTCCAGAAAGCCGAACCGTTGCAGGAAGTTGCGCTGGCGCTCGGGGCCAATCATCTGCGCCAGGCGCGCCGTGCCTATATTGGACGAGCGCACAAAGACATCCGTGACCGACATGCGCGCGCCATAGTCGTGGAAATCGCGGATGCTGAACCCGGCAATGCGCATGGGGCCGCGCGTGTCGACCATGGTGGGCGGTGTGACAAGACCAAGATCCAGCGCCTGCGCCACGGCAAAGGCTTTCATCACCGAACCCAATTCATACACGCCTTGCACCGCGTGGTTGAACAGCGGATGATCGGCGGGGTCGCCCTCGAGCGGCGGGGCTGGCCGATCATTGGGATCGAAGTCCGGCAAGGATGCCATCGCGACGATCTCGCCGGTGTTTGCATCCATGATGATGGTCGATCCGGCGCGCGCATTCAGCATGGTGATGCCGCTGTTCAGCACCTCCTCGACCACGCCTTGCACCCCCAGATCGAGCGACAGCGACAGCGGGATATCCGCCAGATCCGGGTCGCGCAGCCGCGTATTCATCCGGTGTTCGACGCCCGCCGTGCCGATGATCTCGGCCGCGGTCACGCCCTGCTGACCGTAGCCCGCGCCGCCCAGAATATGCGACGCCAGACGACCATTGGGATAAAGCCGCATCTCGCGCGGGCCCAGCAGCAGGCCGGGTTCGCCGATATCATGCACCGCCTGCGCCTGTTCGGGCGACAAACGGGTGCGAATCCAGACAAAGCGCCGGTTCGGGTCTGTCAGGCTCGCGCGCAGGCGATCCTCCTCAAGATCCGGGAAAATCTGCGCCAATTGCTGCGCCGCGCGCACGCCATCCACCATGTACCGCGTCTCGGCATAGAGCGAATTGGTCACCAGATTGGTCGCCAGGATCCGGCCGTTGCGGTCCACAATATCGGCGCGGGCATCGGCGATCTGCTCGCCTTGATAAGGCTCGCTTTCGACCACGGGGGCGCCGCCAGCAGCCCCATGCGGGCGCCGATCACGGCATAACCGGCAAAGAAAACCACCGCCAGAAACAGCAACCGCCACTCGGCGCGCCGACGGCCAGCATCGCGGGCCTGTTCGGTGCGCAGCCGGATGTTTTCGCGCTCGATCAATTGCGGGTTTTCGCCCTGCACGCGCGCTTCCAGAATGCGGGCCAACGGCCGTAGGGGGATGCGGATCACAGGTCGCCCTCCGTTCTCGCAAGAAGCATGGGGTAGGCAATTTCGTCAATCCGGCCAAACTGCGCACCGGTCAGCGGCACCAGGCCCAGACGCATGGCGTTCATATCGACCAGCGCCCGAAGCCGTTCGGGGCGGTTCAAATAGGCCCATTCCGCGTGCTGCACACCCAGCGCCTCGTTCAGATTGTGAATTTCGCGGCGCAACTCCCGTACCGATTTCATCGCCCGTTGCGTGCGGTCATTCTGGTCATAGGCCCAGATCGCCAGCCCGATCACCGCGAAAGCCGAAAGGACGTAGAACACCCCGCGCATCACCGCTCTCCCATCATGGCAAGTTTGGGCAATCCGACCGCCGTGCGATCCACCGGACCGGCGGGCGCATCGGTTCGCCGCGCAATCCGCAGCAGCGCCGACCGCGCGCGAGGATTGGCCGCGCATTCCGCGTCATCCGCCGCAATCGCCTTGCGGGTGATCAGCGTGAACCGGTCGGCCTCTTGCTCGATCTGTGGCGCATGACGGCTTCCCTGCCCCGCACGCCCCGCACGCAACTGCATGAAACGTTTTACAATTCTGTCTTCCAACGAATGGAAGCTGACAACCACCAACAATCCGCCGGGCTTCAGCGCGCGCTCGGCGGCCTCCAACCCGTCGATCAATTCGTGGAACTCGGTGTTCACCGCAATGCGCAGCGCCTGAAAGCTGCGCGTCGCCGGGTGGCTCTGGCCGGGTTTGGCGCGGGGCAGGCACGAGGTCACCAGATCGGTCAGCCGCAGCGTGGTCTCGATCGGCGCCTCGGCACGGGCCGCGACAATCGCCCGCGCGATACGCCGCGAGGCCCGTTCCTCGCCGTAATGATACAGGATATCCGCCAACTCGCTTTCCGTGGCCGAGTTCACCAGATCCGCCGCCGACGGGCCATCCTGGCTCATGCGCATGTCCAGCGGGCCGTCCTTGGCAAAGGAAAAGCCGCGATCGGCCTGATCCAACTGCATTGACGACACGCCCAGATCCAGCACCACGCCGTCCAGCAAGTCGTCGGAATAGGCATCAAGCTGCGAGAAATTGCCCTGCACCAGCGTCAGCCGGTCGCCAAAGACCGCCCCCCAATCCGCCGCCATGCTCAGCGCCAAAGGGTCGCGATCCACGCCGATCACCCGGGCCGCGCCGGCATCCAGAAATCCGCGCGTATAGCCACCGGCCCCCAGCGTGCCATCCAGCCAGACCCCCTCGACCGGCGCGACCGCCCTGAGAATGGTGTCCAGAAGGACCGGGATATGAGGGGCGTCGGGTGACTCAGGGGGCATGGGCCTTTCCGTCACTCTGCGGGCAAATCAGGCAGCAGCGACGAGGGGTCGAAATCCTCATCCTGCGCATCAAGCCAGGCGTCAACCTTGGCCATTTCGGTTTCTTCATAGGTCGACGGCTTCCAGATCTGGAAATGGTCGCCCGAGGCAATGAAGAACGCCTTGTCCTCGAGGTCCAGCTTCTTGCGCAGCTTTTGCGGCAAGACGATGCGGCCATCCTCGACAATCTGGGCCGGCATGGAGTGGCCGTGATAGAGCCGCTCCAACATCCGCCGCTCGATCGAGCCTTTTTTCATGCGATCGATGCGACGATCGATTTCCTCGATGGCCTCGATGGTGTAGCATTCAAGATGATTTCGTTTTTCGGAGCCGTACACAATGACCAGTTCCGGGCGCAGACCCTCGGTCCATTCGGGATCGCAGGCCTCGATCACACGGCGAAACAGGGCGGGTACGGATACCCTGCCCTTGCTGTCTACCGTCTGTTCGCTTTCGCCGCGAAATCTGCGCGCCACTGCTCTGCGCCTTTATGCTATGCGACCACGGAGGGTTTCTGAACCGGGCCGCCCTGAAATAGGAAACGGCGGTTTAGACTGCTGCCACTGTCTAAACCGCCGCCCTTCTGTCCCATCGCTGGGTCGTCCAACTGCACAGATCACCATGGGGGGGGGGATGTGGTGCTGCTCTCCTGCGCGTCGGATCTCTTACGTCGGTATCGCGGGTTGCCTGTATGAAGCTGCCTTCAGTTTGTTTTTGTTGTTCCGCTCTTCCGTGACTCAGTAATGGCATGGGAATTCATGGCACACAATGTCCTTTCGTGGGATCGCGCGTCTTTTTCACCGGCGCCAGGGGTCGATTCTCGTCAAAATCCTGCGTTTGACGGCGCTTATTTACTAAATCTTGCGTCCAAATGCCTGACATTCCACTAGATAGCGCGGATTGGTCTTGGGCCGAGATTTCCCGGAGTTTTGGCGCACTCACCGGATTCTGTGGTCATCCCGCAACACGCAACTGTTATCTCGGCGCGAATCGGAGTTATCCACAAGAAAGATTCCACCGTAATCCGACAGTGCCCATGCATTCCCAAACTCGGGCCAGGATTTCCCGGCGGGCCCATGAATTCCCAGACGCCGCCCATCGCAACCCGTGCCGAAACGCAAAACACCGGGGGCAAGCCGCCCCCGGTGTCTGTTTCCTGCCCGTCCCGTGGTATCGGTGCCGTTGACGCCCGTTCAGGCCAATGTCTTGATCAAATGCCGGGCCATGACCCGATACGCCGCCCCCGCCGGGCTATCCGTCGCCGCGACCGGAACCCCGCCGTCGCCCGACAGGCGCACCTCGACATCCAGCGGCAGCGAGCCGAGGAATGGCAGACCCTGCTTTTCGGCCTCCCGCTGCACGCCGCCATCGCCAAAGATATGCGCCTCATGGCCGCATTTGGGGCAGATATAGGTCGACATATTCTCGATCAGGCCCAGAACCGGCGTTTTCAGCGTCGCAAACGCCGCCAGCGCCTTGCGCGCATCCAGCATCGCCACATCCTGCGGCGTCGAGACGACAATCGCGCCCGTCAGATCGAATTTCTGGCACAGCGTCAGTTGAACATCGCCCGTGCCCGGCGGCATATCGACGATCAGCACATCCAGTTCACCCCAGGCGACTTGCGTCATCAACTGTTGCAACGCGCCCATCAGCATCGGGCCGCGCCAGATCACCGCTTCGTCGTCGGGCATCATCAAGCCCAGCGAGATCATGCGAATGCCATGCGCTTCAGGCGGGATGATGGTCTTGCCATCGGGCGATGAGGGCCGTTTGCTGACCCCCATCATGCGCCCCTGGCTCGGGCCATAGATATCGGCATCGACCAAGCCCACACGCCAGCCTTCGCGCGCCAGTGCCACCGCCAGATTGGCCGAAACCGTGGATTTGCCGACCCCGCCCTTGCCCGACCCTACCGCGATGATGCGCTGCACTCCGGGCACTTTCGACGGTCCGGGCTTTGGGTGGCCGCCGATTTTCAGCGACGGTGCCTCGCCGGTCGGCGCCGCAGGTTTTGCCGCTTTGGCGGCGGGTCCATGCGCGGTCATTGCCGCACTCACCCGCTCCACGCCCGGCAAGGCCTTGACCGCGGCCTCGGCCGCCTCGCGCACCGACGCCATGGCCTTCGCCGCGTCGGGGGATTCGGCCTCGATCACAAACCGCACATTGCCATGATCAACCACCAGCGCGCGGATCATGTCCTTGCTGACCAGGGTTCCGCCCTGTGGCACCGCGATTGTTGCCAAGGCCGCCAGAATTTCCTCGCGGGTTGGCCCAGAGGTCGGGGGTGGGGTCGAAGACATCGTCGGTTTCTCCTGAACTGTCGCTGTGCTGCACCTAACCTGTTCAGGTTCGCGCTGTAAACAAGGCCTGCCGGTGCGAATATGAGCCCGAAACGCCCGTCGATTGCAGCCACCCAACGCCCTGCCACGGAAGCCCCGTCGTCGAAGCTCCTGAAAACCCAGAAAAGTTGACGCTACGTCGCCATGCTTGCGCTGCATAGCAGCATTGCCACTGTCAGGTATTGTGCAAGTGCAGCATTTGGTCCATCTATGTGTCACGGGGACGGAAAGACACAAACCCCGCTGGCTGATGAAGAAAGAGAGAACACCATGGCTTACGCTTCCGCAACATCGCACGGCGTTTCAGGCTTCTTTGGACAAATCATTGCCGCAGCATCGTCGTTGCGCACCGCATGGAATCGGTCGCGGGTCTACACGCAGACCTGCCGCGAGTTGGCAGCCCTGAGCAGCCACGAATTGGCCGACATCGGCATCAATCGCAACATGATTTCGCGGATCGCTTACGAAGCCGCCTATGGTCGTGACGACCTGTAAGAATTCCGGGCCCCTGGGCTCGTGACCAGATCGACGGCCCTCTCCTCCCTTGGGCTGATCGTGAACGGAACTGCCGCTCTTCTCCTCCCGGCGGTCGTTCCACATCGTTGCTGCGGCTCGCTCCTCCCTTGAGCCGACACCAACTCCGGCGCGGTTGCCTCTCCTCCTCCCTGGCAACCGCGCCCCGAATTCGGGGCCTACAGCCCCAACCAGGACGCGGGTGTCCGGTCTTGCCGCCAAGGCACCCCGTGTTGGTGCGGCAATCCTCACAGGTTGCCGCATCCCGAAATTGCAGGTGTTTTGGCACCTCACCAGGACGCGATGATCGGTCCTCCCCCGATCTCGCCGATAGCGCGACTGCCGATCTCTCCCCGGCGGTCGCGCCTTTTTATTGGGTCTGGTCGCGATCGTTCAGAACGGCACGTCATCCATACCATCGGCCGGCAGCACGAACCGCGCCACAATGTGCTTTTCGCCCGCCTGATCAAACGCCACCGCCAGTTTATCCCCATCGACCGCCACCACGGTGCCGGTGCCGAATTTCTGGTGGAACACCCGCTCGCCGGCGGAAAAATGCGTCTCGGATTGCGCGGCTGCGCGTTTCGGCGTTGTCGAGATGGTATCGCGGCTGCGCGATTGCATCCGTTTCCAGCCCGGCGCGTTGTAAACATCCGCCTTGGCCGCGCGGCTTTCCAGCGAGTCCTCGTCCAACGCGGCCTCGGACACCGGTTTGCGTGCCATGCCCGCCGCGCCGAACCCGCCGCCATAAAGGCCCGGCGGCGTCAGCACATCGACATGCTCGGGCGGCAATTCATCAATGAAGCGGCTCGGCAACTGGTTTTGCCACTGCCCGAACACCCGCCGATTGGCGGCAAACGAGATCACGCACAACTCCTCGGCGCGGGTGATGCCGACATAAGCCAGCCGCCGCTCCTCCTCGAGGCCCTTGACCCCCTGTTCGTCCAGACTGCGTTGACTGGGGAACAGCCCGTCCTCCCAGCCCGGCAGGAATACCACCGGAAACTCCAACCCCTTGGCCGCGTGCAGCGTCATGATGGTGACTTTTTCCGTCGTGTCCTCGGTCGCATTGTCCATGATCAGTGCGACATGCTCCAGAAACCCTTGCAGGTTGTCGAAATTCTCCAGCGCCTTGATCAATTCCTTGAGGTTCTCCAGCCGCCCCTCGGCCTCGGGCGTCTTTTGCGCCTGCCACATGGCGGTGTAGCCCGAGTCGTCCAGCATCCGTTCGGCCAGCGCGATATGATCCTGACCGGCTTTGACCGCATCGTGCCAGCGCGCCATATCCTCGATGAACGCCCGCAGCGCCGACGCACCGCGCCCACCCAACAGCCCGTCGCGCAGCACAATCGCCGCGCCTTGCAACAGCGACGCGTCGTTTTCGCGCGCGCAGCGTTGAATGGTCTGCACCGCTTTGTCGCCCAGCCCGCGCTTGGGGTTGTTCACCACCCGCTCGAACGCCAGATCGTCGGTCGGCGTCACCGCCAGCCGGAAATAGGCCATCGCATCGCGGATCTCCAGGCGTTCATAGAACCGCGGGCCGCCGATCACCCGATAGGGCAAGCCGATGGTCAGAAACCGATCCTCGAACGCGCGCATCTGATGGCTGGCGCGCACCAGAATCGCCATGCCATTGGACGACTGCGGCGCCATGCCGCGCGCGCCGCGCTCCAGCGCCTCGATCTCATCGCCGATCCAGCGCGCCTCGTCCTCACCGTCCCAGTGGCCGATCAGACGCAGCTTTTCGCCCTCGGTCAACTCGGTCCACAGGGTCTTGCCCAGCCGCCCCTGATTGCCCGCGATCACCCCCGAGGCCGCCGCCAGAATATGCGGCGTCGAGCGGTAATTCTGCTCCAGCTTGATGACCTTGGCCCCGGGAAAATCGCGCTCGAACCGCAGGATATTGCCCACCTCGGCGCCGCGCCAACCATAGATCGACTGATCATCATCACCGACGCAGCAAATATTTGAATGGCGCTGCGCCAAAAGCCGCAGCAGCAGATATTGCGCGACGTTGGTATCTTGATACTCGTCCACCAGGATAAAGCGCAGCCAGCGTTGATATTGCGCCAGCACATCCGGGTTTTGCTGAAAAATCGTGACCACATGCAGCAAGAGATCGCCGAAATCGCAGGCGTTCAGCGTGCGCAACCGGTCCTGATACGCCGCATAAAGCTCGGTCCCGCGGTTGCTGAATGCGCCGACCTCGGAGGCGGGCACCGCCTCGGGCCGCCAGGCGCGGTTTTTCCAGCCGTCGATCAACCCGGCCAAGGCGCGCGCGGGCCAGCGTTTTTCATCAATATTCTGGGCGCGGATCAGCTGCTTGAGCAACCGCAACTGATCATCCGTGTCGAGAATGGAAAAGTTCGACTTCAGCCCCACCAATTCCGCATGACGGCGCAGAAGCTTGACCCCGATCGAATGGAAGGTGCCCAGCCATTTCATGCCCTCGACCGTATCGCCCATCTGCTGGCCGATCCGGTATTTCATCTCGCGCGCGGCCTTGTTGGTAAAGGTCACCGCCAGGATTTCATGAGGACGCGCGGTGCCCGTGGCGATCAAATGCGCGATTCGTGCGGTCAGCGCGCGGGTCTTGCCGGTGCCAGCCCCCGCCAGCATCAAGACCGGCCCCTCCAACGCCTCGACAGCGTCGCGTTGCGCGGCGTTCAATCCGTCGAGATAGCGCCCCTGCGTCTGTGACACGGCCCCCGCCATGGCCAGTTGCGACAAGCTTGGGCCCGAATTCTGATCGCTCATGCCGTTGTTCCCCACTTGTTCCTGTCATGCCCGTCTTGAGCCGCGCGCGCAAGCCTTGACTGTTGCCCCGCTCTACCGTCTCCGCGCCAGATATTCACGGGTAAAGGCGACATATCCGTCAGACGTGACCTGCAAATGATCGCGGATCAGGCCGTGCAAGCGGGGCAGATTGTGGAACGGCACGTTCGGGAAAACATGGTGTTCAACGTGATACGGCATGTTCCACGCCAGGAACCGAACCAGCGCCGTGGTGAAAGTCGTTCTGGTATTGGCAAACATATCAACGACATGCGGGCAATCGCCATGCTCAGCCAGCAAATAAAGCCGCAGCAGCGGTTGCCCCATGAGCACCGGCACGATCCAGACCCAGAGCAGGACATCCGACCACCACAGCGACAGCCCGGCGGCGGCATAGAGCAGCACCATGCCCCGCGCCTCGCGGGTCACCTTGGCGCGCGCGCGCTGCGGCACATAAGTGTCGTGCTCACGGCCAAACGCCAGGCGAAACACCGTTCTGATCGACGCACCCCACAGCGGCAGGCCCGACACATGCCACGCCCAGTGCGCACGGGTTTGCGGCTTGGGCCCCGCCAATTCCGGGTCCTGCCCTTCAAGATTGGTGAATCGGTGATGCGCCAGATGGAAATAGCGAAACCACAGGAACGGGTTGATCAGCACAAATCCGCAGACCTGCCCCACCCGGTCGCACAGGTCATCCGAAGCAAATGGCGTGCGGTGCGTGCACTCATGCTCCAGCGTGAACAAGAACACCAGCAGCGCGCCCTGCACCGGCAGCAACAGCCACCAGCCCGGAACCCCGGAGGCAATCAGCCCCCCGGTCAGCACAATCGCGCCAGCGTGCCCTGCCAGATGCCACAGCCCGCGCGCGGCAGAGCGCGCGATCAGCGATGCCCGCGTCTCGGCGGGAAGGGTGGACAGAAACTCGACATGCGTCACGGCGCGAGCGCGGTTTGCATTGCCTGCCCGGGTCACGCCGCGTCGCGCAAGGCGAGGGGCAGGAACGGGTGAATTTCGACCGTGTCCCCCCGGAAGATGCAGAACGATCCCTGTGGAATGGCCTCCCATCCGTCTTCGTCGGCCTCCAGAGGCTCAGATACAACCGCGCGCCCGCCCCGGCTTTCGGACCAACGGTGCCACAGCGATGGTGCCACATCATCGCTGGCGGCGCGCACCGCATAAAGCGTCTCGCCGTCGGTAAACGCCGCCGTCAACCGCAGATGCGGCGCGGCGCCCTTGGCCAGACTGAGCGACACCAGCCGTGTCACCGCGCGCTCCAACGCGCCTTGCGGATCGCTGTCCAACCCCTCGGCCAACGCCACCAGAAACAAGGCCTCGCTGTCGGTCGCGCCCTTGCGATGGGGGTACAGGGCTTCGGGGATCAGCATATCCGCGTCCCGGCGAAACGTCTCATAGCCGCCGATCTGGCCGTTGTGCATGAAAGTCCAGCGCCCGACGACAAACGGGTGGCAGTTGTTGCGACTGGTCGCGGTGCCGGTCGAGGCCCGCACATGCGCCAGAAACAGGCCAGAGCGCACCTGCGCCGTCAGGGCCCGCAGATTGGGGTCCGACCAGGCCGGATAGATATCGCGATACAGCCCCGGCTCAGGCCGCTCGCCATACCAGGCAATGCCAAACCCGTCGGCGTTGATCGCGCTGGCGCATTGCGTGGCGCAATGGCTTTGCCGGATCAGCGAATGGCCCGGGCGGCTGACGATATCCTCAAGAAAAATCGGTTCCCCGATATAGGCTGCCCAACGGCACATTCAGTGTCCCCGTTTTTCAGATCGCACGCGACGCCGGTGGTTGACCCGGCTCACGTCAGTTTCCGGTCAAAAAGATAACAGGACATGAAGAAGGGCCGCAAATCGCCCGCCAAACGCAAAGCGTGCGCGCGCAAGATACGCGTCCTGTGATCAATCATCCGTCCCTCGATGGTCTTGTGCGCGGCAATCTACACCAATTTTCGGAAAATCGGGTCAAAAAAACGTGCCGACCTGGGCCCTACCCCTCACAAATCCGCGTCATCCAGCAATTCGACAACCACCAGGTCGCGCACCGAGGCCCCGCGCGCATGATCCAGTGCCGCCTGATAGTCAGGCGAGTGATAACACGCCTCACCCGCCTCCAGCGACGGAAACACCGCCACCACATGCCGCGGCCGGTCGGCGCCTTCCAGCGTTACATAGCGCGCACCGCGGGCGATGAATTTGCCGCCATTTTTCGCAATCGCCGCCGTCGCCAGCGCGGCATAGCGCCCGTAGGCTTCGGGGTCCGTGACCTCGACATGGGCAATCCACAGAGCTTTTGGCATTTTTATCCTCCGACTACGGCCTCGGCCGCTGTGATGGCCGCATCCGCCGCCGAAATATCCACGCCGCCGCCCTGCGCCAGGTCCGGGCGACCGCCGCCGCCCTTGCCACCCAGCGCCGCAACCGCCGCGCGCAGCACATCAACCGCCGACAGCCGCGCCACCAGATCCGCCGTGACCCCCGCCGCAACCGCCGGTTTCGCGCCCGTGTCGGCGATCAACAAGACCACGCCGGACCCGAGCTTTTCCTTCAGCGCGTCCACCATTGCCGGCAGATCCTTGCCGGAAACGCCTGTCAGCACCTGCGAAATCATCTTCACGCCCTGGATATCGCGCGCCTCGACGCCCGCCCCGGCGCTCCCGCCCATCGCCAGATCGCGCTTGAGCTGCGCCACCTCATTCACCAAGGCGCGGCGCTCCTCGGAGAGCGATTTGACCCGCTCGACAACCTCGGCAATCGGCGATTTCAGAACCGTCGCCACCTCAACGAGACGCGCATCTTGCAGCCGCAAATGCGCCAGCGCGGCCTCGCCGGTCAGCGCCTCGATGCGGCGCACGCCCGATGAGGACGCGGAATCGCCCAGCAGGACAAAGGCGCCGATATCCCCGGTGCGCATCACATGCGTGCCACCGCACAATTCCAGTGAATAGGTGTTGGCGTCGCTGCCCTTGCCCGACCCGGCCAGCGTGCCCATCGACACGACCCGCACCTCATCGCCATATTTCTCGCCGAACAACGCCTGCGCCCCGATGGCGCGCGCATCATCGGGCGTCATGATCCGGGTTTGCACCGGCGCGTTCTGGCGGATGAAGGCGTTGACCTCGGCCTCGACCGTCGCCAATTCCCCGGCCTCGACGCCCTTTGGATGGCTGAAATCAAAGCGCAACCGATCCGGCGCATTCAACGATCCGCGCTGCGCGACATGATCGCCAAGGCACCGCCGCAGCGCTTCGTGCAGCAGGTGCGTGGCCGAGTGGTTGGCGCGGATTGCCCGGCGGCGATCATGCGCCACCTCCAGCTTGACCGCCATGCCCGGTTTCAGCGCCGCCCCCGTCGCCGTCGCCAGATGCACGAACACGCCGTTCATCTTCTTGGTGTCCCGCACCACCGCTTCGCCGCCGTCCCAGCGCACATAGCCCGTGTCGCCGACCTGACCGCCCGATTCCGCATAAAACGGTGTCTGGTTGACAACGATCTGCACCTCGCCCGTTGCCTCTGGAACAACCTTCCCATCGACCACCAGCGCCAGAACCTGCGCCTCGGCGGTTTCGGTGTCGTAGCCCAGGAATTCGGTGCCGCCGTGCTTGTCGGCCAGCTCGAACCAGACCGCCAGATTGGCCGCCTCGCCCGAGCCAGACCACGAGGCCCGCGCCTTGGCTTTTTGCTCGGCCATCGCCGCCTCGAAACCCGCCGTGTCGACCGCGCGTCCCATTTCGCGCAGCGCATCCTGCGTCAGATCCAGCGGGAAACCAAAGGTATCATAGAGCCGGAACGCCGCGTCGCCCGGCAGGGTCGCGCCTTCGGGCAGCTTCGTCAACTCGGTGTCGAGCAGCTTCAACCCGCGATCCAGCGTCTGACGGAACCGCGATTCCTCCAGCTTCAGCGTCTCGGTGATCAGCGATTCCGCCTGTTTCAGCTCGGTGTAATGGCCGCCCATCGACCGCACCAGCGCCGGCACCAACCGATACATCACCGGATCCTGCGCGCCCAGCATATGCGCGTGCCGCATGGCCCGGCGCATGATCCGGCGCAGCACATAGCCGCGCCCCTCGTTCGACGGCATCACCCCGTCGGCGATAAGGAACGAGGTCGAGCGCAGGTGATCCGCGATCACCCGGTGGTGCATCTTGCCCGGCCCGTCGGGGTCGCCATCGGTGGTATTGGCCGAGGCCTCGATCAGGCCGCGCATCAGATCGGTGTCGTAATTGTCGTGCTTGCCCTGCAACAGCGCGCCGATCCGCTCCAGCCCCATGCCGGTGTCGATCGACTGGTTCGGCAGGTCGATCAGGCGGCCATCGTCCAACTGTTCATTTTGCATGAACACGAGGTTCCAGATTTCGATGAACCGGTCGCCATCCTCATCCTTGGAACCCGGAGGGCCGCCCCAGATCTTGTCGCCGTGGTCAAAAAAGATCTCGGTGCAGGGGCCACAAGGCCCGGTCGGCCCCATGCGCCAGAAATTGTCATCGGTCGGGATGCGAATGATCCGGTCATCCGTCAGCCCGGCGACTTTCTTCCACATTTGCGCCGCTTCATCGTCGGTGTGATAGACCGTCACCAGCAGGCGTTCCTTGGGGATGTCGAATTCCCGGGTCAGAAGTTCCCAGGCAAAGGGGATCGCGTCGGATTTGAAATAATCGCCAAAGCTGAAATTTCCCAGCATTTCAAAGAATGTATGATGGCGCGCGGTGTAGCCCACGTTGTCCAGGTCGTTGTGTTTGCCGCCCGCGCGCACGCATTTCTGCGAGGTTGTCGCGCGCGTATAGTCGCGGTGCTCCAGCCCGGTGAACACGTTCTTGAACTGCACCATGCCCGAGTTGGTGAACATCAATGTCGGGTCATTGCGCGGCACCAGGGGCGAGCTGTCAACGACAGCGTGGCCCTGACCGCGAAAATACTCAAGAAACGTTGAACGGATATCGTTTAGGCTGGCCATGGGCTTTGTCTTTCCTGAAGCGCTTTCGGCCCCAGCCAATCTGTCGTGGGGCAGTCGGGGCGGGTTTTATCCGCTCGACGGGGGCCTGTCCACAGGACACGCGTCGCGCCGCGTTCAGATCGCGCCGATCTTGGTCACCAGATCGCCATTGCGCAACGCGCCATCCCGCTCGATGCTGCACAAGACGCCGCGCAGGCGCAGTTTCGGATGGCCCGGAGCCGTGACCCAGTCCTTGGCCGCCGCACCATAGCGCGCTTTCCACTTCACGCAGGCCTCGTTGAACACATCCGACACCCGCAACACGACCTCGCCGACCTGCAACACCTGCCCGACCGGCAGGTTTTCCTCGGACAGATCCATATCGGCAATAAAGGTATCGCCGGGGTGCAAAACCGTCTCACGATCACGCCATACCAAGTCCAGCACCCGCTTTTGCAGGATCGAGATCTGGATCCCGGGATGGCCCGACCCATCCGCCAATCGCAGCCAGGGGCTGGTTTCCCACCGCTCGCCCGGGATGCCCTGCGCGCGGGTCACGCGCAACCGGTCCACGAAGGCGCGCTGGTTATACGCCGGGCGATGGCACAGCATCTCGATGGCCGCCCCGGATTTGGGGGCGGCCAGGATATGCGGGATCGCCGCCATGAGTTCTGTGGCTGTCGCCTGAGTCACCGCGGCCTCACTCGTCAAGCACCTCGGTGCTGTCCTCATGCGACATCTGAAAATCCAACCCGTTTGCCGCGCGGATCTTGTCTTCGATCTCCAGCGCCGTTGACGGATTGCTTTTCAGATAGATCTTTGCGTTTTCGCGCCCCTGACCGATCCGTTCATCGCCATAGGAATACCACGACCCCGACTTTTCGACCACGCCAGCCTTGACCCCGATATCCAGCAATTCGCCGGTTTTCGAGATACCCTCGCCATACATGATATCGAATTCGACCTGCTTGAACGGCGGTGCAACCTTGTTTTTCACGACTTTGACGCGGGTTGCGTTGCCGACGATTTCATCGCGATCCTTGACCGATCCAATGCGGCGAATGTCCAGGCGCACGGAGGAATAGAATTTCAACGCGTTGCCGCCGGTGGTGGTCTCGGGCGAGCCGAACATCACGCCGATCTTCATGCGGATCTGGTTGATGAAGATCACCATGGTGTTCGAGCGGCTGATCGAGCCGGTGAGTTTGCGCATCGCCTGACTCATCAGGCGGGCATGTACCCCCATGCTCGAATCACCCATGTCGCCTTCGAGTTCCGATTTCGGCGTCAGCGCCGCGACCGAATCGACCACCACAAGGCTGACCGCGCCCGACCGCACCAGCGTATCGACAATTTCCAACCCCTGTTCGCCGGTATCCGGCTGGCTGATCAACAGCTCATCCAGATTGACGCCCAATTTCTTGGCATATTGCGGATCCAGCGCGTGCTCGGCATCGACAAAGGCGCAGATACCGCCTTTTTTCTGTTCTTCTGCAATGACATGCAGTGTCAACGTGGTCTTGCCGGAACTCTCTGGACCATAGATTTCGATGATCCGCCCCTTGGGCAAGCCGCCGATCCCCAGGGCGATATCCAGGCCCAGCGAACCGGTGGACGTGGCCTCGATCTCGGGGAACGGATTGTCGCCCCCCAGGCGCATGATGGAGCCCTTGCCGAACTGACGTTCGATCTGGGCAAGCGCGGAATCAAGCGCCTTTTGTTTGTCGGCGGTACGTTTGTCGGTCATATCGAGAAGGCTCGCAGTTGCCATGGGTTGACCTCTTATTTCATAGCCCCACCGGGGCAGCAATGCATGGTTTGTTCCTGAAGTGTTCCACTCTTTATGGGGACAAAGCAGGAACAATTCAAGCGAAGTTTTCACCACCGCATCTTTTCGCACAATTGGTTAAGAAACCCTTGATGCCGGATCGCCAAATCTCGGCGCCCCATTGCGCCAAACCCGGGGCCGAACGGCCCGCATCAACCCCTAGTTTTGCGCAAAGGTCTGGCCATTCCACACCCAGAGACCATCGCAGAACCCGTCGGCGCAGATGAACGGCGTGCCGGATAAATGCAAGCCCCAGCGCCCGTCTGCCGCCTGCCCCGCGTTCACGTCGAGGCCCAGAAACGAAAAGGGGCGCGCATAGTTCCGACTGGACAGGAACACCTCGATCGAGCAATTGGCCGCGCCGCAAAAGCCGCGCCTGTTGTCGGGTTGGCAATAAACGCCGGTATAATGAATCACATAATCCGACACGCCGTCGCCATCAAAATCCTGCGCATGACGCAAGGCGGAGTCCTCGATGCGCGCCGCGCCGCCGCACATCTCGCGAACATACTGCGGGATCACCGGTGGCAATGTGGCAATGGAATGCGCCGCGACCGGGGCCGTGTTGAACCGTGGAATAACCGGAGAGGCCGATCCCGGCAGTGGCATCGGCCGAACACCTTGCGGCAACGCGCCAAGACCGGGCGGAGTCGGCACCGCACCCACCGGCAGGAAAAACCGCGGAATCCCGGCACTCGGCGTATTTGGTTGCGGCGAAACGGGGGCCTCGACCACGGGCGGCGTTCGGTTCAACGCCGCCGGAATCCGGTGCCCCATCTCGGCCCAGCGGTCTACACAGAAACGCATCGCCGGTTGAAGCGCCGCGCCAAGGCCGGCAACAGGAAACCTGTGAACAACACCTTGAGGCGTCACCAGTTCCAGCGATGTTGCACCATAAAGCGCCTGCACAAGGTCATGCGTCATGGGCAGACTGACCGCCGTTCCCTGCAACTCGTTCAGGTCGAACCCGGGCAAGACGAAGCCGGTATTTCCAACGCGCAGAACGACGTTGTGCTGCTGATACGGTGGCGCCCACACGAACAGGCTGTCGAGGAAACCGATATACATCTCGAATGGATCGGACCGGTGGCTTTCGTGGCTTCCGGTTTGTATCAGGGGCAATCCCTGCGCGGAGGGTGCAGTACAGGCAAAGGACAAGGCATGGTCCGACAGCGATGCAGCGCCAAAAACCAGCGATCCGTTGTCGCTGGTGCGGCTCTGCCACATTTGCGCCAAGGCCCCCTGCCCGGTCACACTGGCAACCGCCGCGATCAGCGCGAAAACACGGTGCCGCGCCGCCTTTGCCAAGCCTTGCGTTCCCACCATCACACCCCCCTATGGCTCTCGACTGCGGCGCTTAGCACCGGCCAGGATTTCCACGTTGTGCCGTAGTTGATCCGCACCCGCTGCGGCAGCCCTGCCTGATCCAGCCAGACCCAGCCGCGCTGCGCAACCCCGTGCATGGTGAAATCTCCGCGCTCGGGCGGGCGATCCAGCGCGACATGCCACACACCTTTATGGGATTTGACGCGGCCAAAGGTGCCAAACCCGGTCACCCCGTCGCCCGCCTCATAGAAAAACGTCACCTGCGCCCGCAGGCCCTGTTTTCGGCCCACCTCTGGGTCGCGCAGATTGCGCCACAGGAAAAAGCCCGCGATGGCCGTGACCGGGGCGGCATAACCCAAACGCTCGCCCGCAATCAGCCCGCCAAGGGTGATGATGACGCCAACCGCCGTGACAAAGGCCAATACAAATCTCATCTCAAAACCACGCCTGTCAAAACCACGCCTGTCAAATTTGGCCCGCCAGCCAAGGCCACTGCGCAGCCCAGCCCGATGCTGCTGCCCGCCCCGGTCATCAGGGCCGTTTTGCCATCAAGCCGAAACGACAGGGTCTGCGGCAGGTCTATCAAGTGCTCCGTCATCGCGTAAATCCATGGCCTGATTTCGACGCCCACGCAAACAGACGCGCGCGGCAGGGTGCAGCATGGCACGGGTTCGCGGCCCGCCGCTACCCGTCGCGTGACGGTGCTCTCAGGGGCCGCCCCGCATGATGCGCGATTTGTCGCGGGTTTGCGGGCGGGTTCGGCGGTTGCATTCTCGGACGTGGTTTCATCCGCCCGGGGCGATGGCCCAAAGCCGTGGGAAATCCCTAAGCGCTGGTTAACGCCGCAAGTCAACCTATTGATTTTCCTCACTGTCAAACCTGTCCCCCCGTGGGACAAAAGCCGTCCCCCGCGGGAAATCGGACCCGAGAGGCCCTCAGCCCCCGCCAATCGAGGCGATTTTCCGCCCACATCAAAAACCTAAACTATTTCAAGCGCCGCCACTGGAAACGCCCGCCTTCGAGGCGTAGTTCTCAAGGGCGCATTTTCTGACCCACCCCGTCCATCCCGCGCATTTGAAAGGACCGATCCATGACTGTCTGGCTCCCCTCCCTGATCACGAAAACCCCGCAAGAAGGCTACGATCTGGCCGTCAAACTCAGCCGCGTCGCCGTCAAATTGACCCAACCAGACGCCGCGATCCGCGAGAAACTGCGCCCCGAATACGCCGAGAATTTCGACGCCCTGATCGCCTCCAGCCAGGTCGTTGCCACCAATTTCGCCACCGTCGCCGCCGCCAACGGATACTGGAAAGACACCGCGTCATGACCCGGGTCGAGGTCAATCAAGACGGGTTTGTCATCGACGCGACCCTGCTTGCCGAAGCCTTCAATCTGAACCCCGAAGACATCCAACCGCTGCTGCGCACCGAACAGATCACCTCGATCTGCGAAGCCGGCGTCGATGACGATGCGGGCCGTTCCCGCCTGACCTTTCACTACCGCGATCAGACCGTCCGATTTGTGGTCGATCAGGCGGGACACGTCCTCAATCGAACACGCTTTCCCGCCCGCGCCCGCCCCACCACCACCCCGCAAACACGCTGAGCCAACCCCAAGGTGCCCCGATGACCCAAACAACGTCCGAACTCAGTCGCCAATGGAAGGGCCCGGCGGTGTTCTCTTTCGGCTTCCGCCCGTTCTTCCTGTTTGGCGCCGTCTGGGCTGCCCTTGCCATGCTGGTGTGGATTTTTCTGCTGGCCGGCACGTTCACGCTGCCAACCCGGTTTGAACCGGTCTCCTGGCACGCGCATGAATTCCTGTTCGGCTACCTCAGCGCGATCATCGCCGGGTTCTTGCTGACCGCCGTCCCCAACTGGACCGGGCGCCTGCCGGTCGTCGGCTGGAACCTCGCGGCGCTGTTCTCGATCTGGGTGGCAGGACGCATCGCAATCGCCACCTCCGCGCTCTGGCCGCTCGGGGTCGCCGAGGTCATTGACCTTGCCTTTCCCATCGCGCTCGGCGGCGTCATCCTGCGCGAGATCTTTGCCGGCAAGAACTGGCGCAACCTTGTCGTCGTGGCGCTTCTGGCGGTCTATGCACTGGCAAATCTGCTGTTCCACATCGACGCCGCACGCGGCGATATCGCCGCACAGGGGATCGGCCTGAGGATCGGCGTCGCGGCCGTCATCATGATGATCTGTGTCATTGGTGGCCGCGTGGTTCCGTCCTTTACCCGCAACTGGCTGGCGCAGCGCAAGGCCGAACGCCTGCCCGTTCCGCCGATGCAGGTCTTTGACAAGGTCGTCCTGTGGGCCACCGGTCTGGCCTTGCTGAGCTGGATCATCGCACCCGCCCATATGATTGCGGGCGGCGCGCTGCTGATCATCGGCATGCTGCACACGGTTCGCTTGCTGCGCTGGCAGGGGCTTCAGACCGGAGCCGAGGCGCTGCTTTGGGTGCTCCATCTGGGCTATGCATTTGTGCCGCTCGGCGCGATTTTGGCGGGGTTGGCGATTTTGCGGCCTGATATCTTTCCGGCCATCGCCACGCAGCATCTGTGGATGGCCGGGGCCTTTGGTCTGATGACCCTGGCGATGATGACCCGCGCCACTTTGGGACACACCGGCCAAAGCCTTCATGCGGGTGGCGGAACGCTGGCGATCTATGTGTTTCTGGTCGGCTCGGTGCTGGCCCGGCTCGCGGCGGCGATCTGGGATGGGCAGGCGATGGCGCTTTATATGCTGGCCGGAACCCTGTGGATCGCGGCGTTCCTCGGCTTTGCCATTGCCTACGGGCCATGCCTTTTGAAGCCGAGACCTGCCCGGCGCTAAAAGGAGCGCGGCATGGTCAGATCGCGATGTTCGGAGAGTGGAGCGGGCGGCGGGAATCGAACCCGCGTCATCAGCTTGGAAGGCTGAGGTCTTACCATTACACAACGCCCGCGCTACGGATTGTTAGCTAAGTCATGGGCTTTCCGGCGTCAAGTGTCTGCGCCAGGAAAGCCCGCCACGTCGGTCGAATCCTGAACCCGCTGAAAACCGTCATGGGTCAGCCGATGCACCGATCCGAACCACCGCACCTGCGCGTGTGGTTTGGCAGCCGGCAACGATTCGTGCCGGAATCGTGGCCGTTGGCCGGAATGCGCCCGGCGCGATCTCCATCCCCGTTGCACCCGACAGGACAGCGCAATAGGTTGACCGAAACCGGAACAGGAGACACCCCATGACCGCATTGCATGATCACATCGACCCCGGCGGGCTTGATGAATTCTCGGTGGTTTTTACCGACCGCTCGCTCAACCATATGTCGGCCCGGTTCCAGCAGGTCATGCGCGACGTGTCGGGCTTGCTGAAAGAGGTGTATAACGGCACCTCTGTCGCGCTGATCCCCGGTGGCGGCACCTATGCGATGGAATCCGTCGCGCGCCAGTTCGGCCGTGGCGACGTGCTGGTGGTCCGCAACGGGTTGTTCAGCTTCCGCTGGAGCGCAATTTTCGGCGCGGGCCAGATGCCCGACGGCGAAACGGTGATGAAGGCGCGCGCCACCGGCAACGGCGCCACCGAGCCCTTTGCCCCGGCCCCGATCCGTGAGGTCACCGCCAAGATCCGCGAGGTCCAGCCCAGTGCGGTCTTTGCGCCGCATGTGGAAACGGCGGCCGGGTTGATCCTGCCGGACGACTATATCAGGGCCATGGCCGAGGCCGCGCATGAGGTGGGCGCACTGATGGTGCTCGATTGTATTGCCTCGGGCTGTGCCTGGGTCGATATGGCCGATCTGGGCGTCGATGTGCTGATCTCGGCCCCGCAAAAAGGCTGGAGCGCCTCGCCCTCGGCGGGGATCGTGGTCATGGGGCCGCGCGCCGAGGAACGGCTGGAGGCGACCACCTCGGACAGCTTTGCGCTGGACCTGAAGAAATGGCGTGCGATCATGAAAGCCTATGAGGACGGCGGCCATGCCTATCACGCCACGATGCCAACCGACGCGCTGGTCGGTTTTCGCGATGCGATGTTAGAAACGCGCGACATGGGGTTCGAGGCGGCACGCGCCGCGCAATTCGAGCTGGGCGACTCGGCGCGCGCGTTGTTGGCCCGCAAAGGCCACAAACCCATTGCCGCCGAGGGGTTCGGCGCACCGGGTGTCATCGTGTGCTTCACCGACCGCGCCGACCTGCAAAACGGCTCCGCCTTTGCCAAGGCCGGGTTCCAGATCGCGGCGGGCGTGCCCCTGATGATCGACGAGGGACCGGCGTTCAAGACCTTCCGCATCGGACTGTTCGGCCTGGACAAGCTCAAGGACGTGCCCGGAACGCTGGCGCGGTTGGAGGCCGCACTCGACGCCGTGGCCTGAAATGCGGCTGTTGCTCGCGACGGTTTTGGTGATGGTGGCCTTTGCCGCCAATTCCTTGCTGAACCGCGCGGCCGTTGGCACGGGGGAAATCGGCGCCATGCCGTTTGCCTTGATCCGCGTCTGCGCCGGGGCCGTCGTGTTGGCCGTCTTGGCCCAAGCGCGCCCGACATGGGCCAATCTTGGCCCGGCGTTGGCGCTGTCGCTCTATCTGGTGGGGTTCTCGCTGGCCTATCTGGCGATCGACGCGGGCATTGGCGCGCTGATCTTGTTTGCGGGCGTACAATTGACCATGTTGACCGGCGCGGTGATCGGCGCAGAGCGCCCACCCCTGCGCCGCTTTGCCGGGGCGGCTGTGGCGCTGGTCGGTTTGGGCGTGCTGTTGTGGCCAGGGTCCGAGGGTGCGCCCGCGCTTCTTCCGGCGCTGTTGATGGGGGGCGCGGCCCTGGGTTGGGGCCTCTACTCGCTCGCGGGTCGCAAAGCCACGCATCCGGTGTGCGCCACGGCGGCAAATTTCCTGCTGGCGGTGCCGATTGTCGGGGCCGCGACGCTGCCCTTTGGCTGGGGTGCGCCCAGCACCACCGGATTGGCGCTGGCGGTCGCGTCAGGGGCGCTGACATCGGGGCTGGGCTATGCAGTCTGGTATGCGGTGCTGCCACAATTGGGCGCGGCGCGGGCGGCAGTGGTGCAACTCACGGTTCCGGTGATCGCCATTGTTGCGGGCGTCATTCTGCTGGGCGAAACCCTGAGCACAACGGCTGCGTTGGCCTGTGCCGTGGTCTTGGCCGGCGTGGCAATGGCCGTGTTTCCCGCGCGGCGATAACGCACACAACGCAGCAAAATGCGCTGCACCACATGGCCGGAGACCCAGATTTGCTTGAAATGGTCGGGGCGATAGGATTCGAACCTACGACCTACGGTACCCAAAACCGTCGCGCTACCAAGCTGCGCCACGCCCCGACTTGCGCCTCATAGCCCATGCTTCCGGCGCTGAAAAGGGCAAACTATCACTTAGTTGCAGGGCCAGGCTGCCGTTTCCTGATCAATCACTGGATGACGCAGCTCTGCGCCCACATCGAGACCCAAAACATCCGACATTCCGCCATTGATTTCCAGCACATAGCGAATTCCGTCACCGCCATCGATACCCGTGCGATCCAGGGGAATCGCGTTGCGATGAAGCCTTTGCACGACGCCCGCGTCATCGAGAAACAGCATATCGAGCGGAATCAGCGTGTTTTCCATCCAGAAAACAGCGCGCTGCGGCGCCTCGAAGACAAACAACATCCCCGAGAAGCGCGGCATCGCCGCGCGGTGCATCAAGCCGGTTGCGCGTTCTGCATCCGTATCGGCGATTTCGACCGCGAAGGACGCCTGCCCACTGGGGCCGCGCAGGGTGACCCGGTTTTCGGCGCAGGATTCAGCCGCCGCCCCCGAAACCCCCGAAGCCCCCGACAACAACAGCCCGAATACCAACACGCCGCTGGCCCAGATCTTGCGCATCATAGCGGTGTTTTCCCTCAGGACTTAGGTGTTCTTGTTCAGCGCCGCTTCCCACGACGCGATGGCCACAGCCATGCGGCCCCGCTCACCATCGCTGATTCGCAAGCCCACGGCTTCACCCGGTTGTAGCTCTGCAAAGCCGGATTTGCGCAACACTTCCATGTGAATGAACACATCTTCCGGCCGACCGAAGATGTTGGCAAAGCCAAAGCCCTTGACCTTGTCGAACCATTTCACCCGGGCCGGTTCCAGCGGCAGGTGCGACGCATCCGCGGAATAGAGAGCCAGCCCCATCGGATCGCTGTCGTTCTCGCCGGCGGGTGGCGTGACCTCGAACACCTCCACCGCCTGCAGGCCGCGCTGGGTCTCCTGAACCGATACGACGATCCCCGCCCGATCACAGACAGAACTCTGCCCGAAGTTGCGCAATGCATTGACGTGAAGCAAAATGTCCGGGCCGCCAGAGTCAGAGACAATGAAGCCAAATCCCTTTGCAGGATCAAACCATTTAATACTTCCACGAATGCGTGGCATGCACCGTTCCATCTCGACCATTGACTGTCCCAACCCAATTCGAAATCAACCTTGGCGGTTTGCTTCGTTGCATTTTGCACCATTTCCCACCCGGTTACAATTCACGAAGCGCCAATTTCACGGGTTCAGGCGGGCTATTTGCCACGGGTCACCGGTTCCGCGTCGCTGAAAGCGGAAACGGTCATGCAATCGGAACGCGCCATCGGCCCAAAACTCGATTTCCAGTGGTACAATCCGAAAACCGCCCCAAAATGGCGGTCTTGGCGGATTTGTTCCATGTTTCAGACCCAGTTTCGCGACCTCCGCCATGAGCGATCCACGCGACGTCAATGGTTTTGACTGGTCCGACGCCCATGCGCCAAGCCGGGATTGCAGCGACCTCGAGGCATAATAGGCATCGGCTTGCGGGCCGTCCTCGCGGGTGACCACGCCGCGCACCCGAACCTGCCGACGCAGCGATTTCCAGTGCATCACAAACGCCGCCTTGCCCGACTGCGCGATCTCCTGCCCCTTGGCGCTGTTGTAATTCGTGTAGAAAACGAACGCGGCGTCTTCGATCTCTTTCAACAACACCATGCGCACATTGGGCAGGCCGTCGGCATCCACCGTCGCCAGCGCTATGGCATTCGGGTCGTTGGGTTCACTCGCGTCCGCTTCGGCAAGCCAAGAGCGGGCAATGGCAAACGGATCGTCGCCGGCAAAAATCCCGGTGCGCTGCTGCGCGTCTGCGGAACTGGTCATGGGGTCCCCCTCAACTGTCACGCCACACCCTCGCAAGTTTTCCCGGTATCTTGCAAGAGCGCACACCCTTGATGCGCTGTAACCTTTGGCCTAATGCTTGAGACAGATTTCATGAATTCCGGAGAGCACGATGTCAGCAGGACTAATGGAGGGCAAACGAGGCCTGATCATGGGACTCGCCAACGACAAGTCCATCGCCTGGGGCATTGCGCAGGCGCTGGCGTCGCATGGCGCGGAACTGGCGTTCAGCTATCAGGGCGAGGCGTTGAAAAAGCGCGTGCTGCCCCTGGCCGAGCGCCTTGGCACACCGCACCTGTTCGAATGTGACGTGGCCGACATGGCCTCGGTCGACAGCCTGTTCGCGGGCCTCAAGGACCTGTGGAGCGAGATCGACTTTATCGTCCACGCCATTGGCTTCTCGGACAAAAACGAGCTGCGCGGTCGCTATGTCGACACCTCGCACGCCAATTTCATGATGACGATGGACATTTCGGTCTATTCCTTCACCGCCGTCGCCCAGCGCGCCGCCGCCATGATGCCGAAGGGTGGCAGCATGCTGACGATGACCTATTACGGTGCCGAGCAGGTGATGCCGCATTACAACGTGATGGGCGTGGCCAAAGCCGCGCTGGAGGCCTCGGTGAAATACATCGCCGAGGATCTGGGCAAGGACGGCATTCGCGTGAATGCCATTTCCGCCGGGCCGATCAAGACGCTGGCCGCCAGCGGCATTGGCGATTTCCGCTACATCATGAAGTGGAACGAGTTGAACTCGCCGCTGCGCCGCAACGTGACGCAAGAGGAAGTCGGCAAGGCCGCCGTCTATCTGCTGTCCGACCTTGGCAGCGGCACCACGGGCGAAAACCTGCACGTTGACGCAGGCTATCATGTCGTCGGCATGAAGGCCGTCGACGCGCCGGATATCGCCACCGTCACTCATCAACCCGGCGCCAAGGAGTAACCCATGACCGATCGCCTTCCCCATGAACGCGGCTTTCATGTCAGCTGGGACCAACTGCACCGCGATGCGCGCGCCCTGGCGTGGCGCTTGCAGGGTCGCGGGCCCGATGATGGCAACTGGCGCGCCGTTGTCGCCATTACCCGCGGCGGCATGGCGCCGGCGATGATCGTGGCGCGCGAGTTGGATATCCGGGTGGTCGATACTGTCTCGGTGAAAAGCTACGACAAACAGACGCAGCGCGAGGCGCATGTGCTCAAGGCACCGAACCCTGACATCATCGAAAATGGCGGCGAAGGCGTGTTGATCGTCGATGATCTGGTGGACACCGGAAAAACCCTGGAACTGGTCCGGTCGCTCTATCCCAAAGCGCATTTCGCGACGGTCTACGCCAAGCCCAAAGGCAAGCCACTGGTGGAAACCTATATCACCGAGGTCAGCCAGGACACCTGGATCTTCTTTCCATGGGACATGGCGCTGCAATACGTTGAGCCCTTCCGCGGAACGGATTGATCCGGATGGCCGAACCGGTTTTCCCACGCCTGACCTTTCACGGCGCGGCGCGCGCGGTGACGGGATCTTGCCACAGGCTTGAGACAGCCAGCGGAACCATCTTGATTGACTGCGGCATGTTCCAGGGTTCGAAGACCGAGAAAGAACTGAATTACCGGCCCTTTCCGTTCAAACCTTCCGCCATTGACGCCGTGCTCCTGACCCACGCCCATATCGACCATTCGGGCCTGTTGCCCAAACTGGTGCATGACGGTTTTGACGGCGTGATTCACGCCACCGCCGCAACCGCGGATCTGGCGGGCGTGATGCTGCCCGACAGCGCCCATATCCAGGCGATGGAGGTCAGGCATCTCAACCGACGCCGTGCGCGCTGGCAAGACCAAGATATCACGCCGATCTATGATGACAACGACGTCAAACGCTGCCTGAACCAGATGCGCGGGCACGGATATGGCGACTGGTTCACCGTCCTGCCCGGCGTTCAGGCCCGGCTGTGGAATGCGGGGCATATGCTGGGCTCGGCCTCGGTCGAACTCGAGGTGATGATCCCCGGCCATCACACACCGATGCGCGTGCTGTTTTCCGGCGATATCGGCCCCGCCTACAAGCTGCTGCATCCAGACCCCGAGGGACCCTCGGGTGTCGATTATCTGATCTGCGAAAGCACCTATGGCGGCACCGACCGCCCGTCCGCCTCGGTTGACATGCGCCGCCTCCTCTTGCGCGACGAGGTCAAGGCCGCCATGCGCCCCGATGGAGTCCTGCTGATCCCCTCCTTTGCGGTCGAGCGCGCCCAAGAGCTGATCTCCGACCTGACCCGCCTGATGGCGGACGGCGACCTGCCCGAAATTCCGATCTATGTGGACAGCCCGATGGCCTCGCGCGCCACCGAGGTGTTTCACCGTCACAGCAGGTCGCTTGAGAACGGCCCCGCCTTCGACCGCGCCCTCCACGCGCCGCAACTCAACTTCACGCATGACGTCGAGGACAGCAAGGCGCTGGACTATGTGACCGGCTTCCACATCATCATCGCCGCGTCAGGCATGTGCGAAGCGGGTCGCATCCGGCATCGACTGAAACGCTGGCTCTGGCAGGATGCCGCGACGGTGCTGTTCGTCGGCTATCAGGCCAACGGCACGCTGGGTCGCATCTTGCAAGATGGCGCAAGAATCGTGCGGATTCAGGGGGATACCTACGATGTCCGGGCCCGCTTGCGCAGCATTGACCTTTACTCGGGCCATGCCGACGGTCCCGAACTCGACGCCTGGATCGCCGCCCGAGGCCCGATCTCCGGCGCCTTGTTTCTCACCCATGGCGAAGAACCCCCGATGGAAGCCCTCGCCGCCCGCATCGCGCCACGCCTCGCCGAGACCCCGGTGCTGCGCCCGGTTCTGGACGAAGGCTTCGACCTTACCCCTGCCGGGCCGCGCGCCAATACCCAAGCCGCAGAGCCCCGCATCCGCCCGGAACAGGTTGGCCGGCTGGATTGGCACAATGACGTGTCGAAACTGTTCCTCGACCTGAACGAATCACTCAGCACCACAACCGACGAAAAATCGCGCAACGTGCTGATCCGCGCCGTGCGCCGCGCGCTTGATGACTGGTCGGAAACTCACGGCGGCTGACACACCACCCGGCACGTCTTCGTTCTCCAAATATCCCGGGTGAGCCGCCAACGGCGGCGAGGGCAGAGCCCTCAACACACGCGCCGCCCGAAGGCGGCGCTCAGGAAACCTGCCGCGCATCGCGGCTCAGTTTAACAACACAAGGCTCAACGGCGACGGTCGCGGCGGCTTTGCATCGGCTGGAATGCCACCGAGACATGCGCCTCGCAATAGGGCTTTCCCGCAACCGACGGCAATCCACAGAACCAGAATTCTTCCGTCGCCGGGTCGCCGATCGGCCATTTGCAGGTGCGCTCGGTCAATTCCATCAGATGCAGCTTTTTCGCGGTCTTCTCGACTTCGCGCACGCTGGCCAGTGTTTCCGCGGAAATCTCATTGGCCGAGGGTTGAGGCGGCAGGGGTTGCCCTGCCGGAACGATCGGGCGACGCCCGGTAATCACTGTGACATTCGCGGGCGGCGGCGTCGGTGCGGCGGGGGCTGGCTCTCGGGTCGACACGGGCGCTGCGGCCTGCGGCGCGGGCGCGGGCTCGGGCGCGGCCGGTTCTGCCTCGGGTGCTTTCGGCGCAGGCTTTGGCGCGGGGGCTTCGGCCTTGGCAGGGGCGGCAGCCGCCGGAGCCTCGGCGGCGGCTTTCACCTCGGCCTTGCCGGAACTGTCGGTTCCTCGGCTCGACAAACCAAGCCGGTGTACTTTGCCGATCACGGCATTGCGCGTGACAGACCCCAATTCCTTGGCGATCTGCGAGGCCGATTTGCCTTCGGCCCACATGGTTTTGAGCAATTCGACCCGATCGTCGGTCCAGGACATGCTTGGTGCTCCGCAAGAAGGGGTCCGCCAATCGGACCCTGTGTGTCATTTCCCCCTATTGTATCGGGGACACGCTGAGATACAAGCGGTGCGCACCGAAGGCAATGCCCAGCATGGAGAAGTCCGCATGACCGTGACCCATCAACCCGCCCCCGACGGCACCTCTCTGCGGCAGGTCGGCGCGCCGCATCAGGCGATGGGGGCGCGCCGATTTGGCCGGGTCAACTGGTTGGGTCTGTGGACCCTCGCCGCGCGCGAGACCCGCCGTTTCATGGCCGTCTGGCAGCAAACCGTGGCCGCCCCCCTGGTCACTGCCGGTTTGTTTCTGGCGGTGTTCACGCTGGCCTTGGGCGCCACCCGCGGTCCGGTGATGGGCGTGCCCTTCATTGCCTTTCTCGCGCCGGGCATCATGATGATGTCGGTCATCCAGAATGCCTTTGCCAATACCGCCTCGTCGATTGTCGGGGCCAAGGTGATGGGCAATATCGTCGATACGCTGATGCCACCGCTGTCCCCTGCGGAACTGGTGGTGGGTTTTCTGGCCGGTGGCGTGGCGCGTGGCCTGCTGGTGGCCGTGGTGATCATTCTTGGCACCGGTCTGGCGCTTGGCCTTTGGCCCGCGAACCCGCTCTGGCTTTTTGTGATCTTGCTGATCGGATCCTGCATGTTGGGCGCTCTGGGCATTGCCGCGGGCATCCTGTCGCAAAAATTCGACCAGATTGCCGCCATCACCAATTTCGTGGTGACGCCGCTGTCCTTTCTGTCGGGCACGTTCTACACACTCGAGGCCCTGCCCCCGTTGATGCGCGCCATCAGCCACGCCAACCCGATCTTCTATCTGATCGACGGCGCGCGTTATGGCTATCTTGGCCGGTCCGACAGCGATCCGGTGCTGGGGCTGACCGTCACTCTGGGGACTACGCTGGCGTTGTGCCTTCTGTCCTGGGTCTGGTTGAAGCGCGGATATCGCCTGAAACCCTGAACAGCCTGTGACAAATCGCTGCATTCTCTGGACCATCCCTCGAAAACAACATAAAATGATCTGACATGCTGGATATATCTATCCGTGGGACGCAGCATTCCCGCATAAACAGAGAGTTTGCAACATGATGAAAACAGTCGCTCTTTCCGCATTGACCGCCTTGACGATGGGCTTTTCGGCAACCACCGCCTTCGCCGGTGACGCTGCCGCCGGTGAGCGGGATTGGCGTGGATGCCGCAGCTGCCACGGGATTACCGCTGATGATGGTACTGTCATCCAGCGTGGCGGACGCACCGGCCCGAATCTGTATGGCGTTGCTGGCCGCGCCGTGGCGTCGGTCGAAGACTTCAACTACAGCGAACCGTTGGCCCGCTATGGTGCGACCGGTGCGGTTTGGACCGAAGAACTGTTTGTCGAATACATGACAGATACGACCGAATTCCTGCGCCACCATTTGGACGACGATAGCGTGCGCTCGGCCATGAACTTCCGTCTGCGTTCGGGGGCTGAAGATATGTACGCCTATCTGGAAAGCCTTGCGCCCGCTGAATAAGGCCGATCGCCTCGACAACATCCGCCCCGCCATTCTGGTGGGGCGTTTGCCTTTGTTCAAGGCCGCGGGTCGCGCATGGCATGATGGCGCAGGGCCGCCATGCGCGCGAATTTCACCGTCAGCACCTTGCGGCGCGCCGCGGCGAGCGGCTGCAGGGGTGCCATGGTGATGACATCGCCAAAATAGTCATCGGCAACAATCAATCCGGTTTCCGCTGGCAGGATTTCGGTTGGGAACTCGGCAGGAACGGCCCAAAAGAAGCGGTCGCACCAGTCGAGATAGCCCTGCCATTTGTGGTCCGAGGTGAAATCCGCCCGGCACGACTTGCATTCAACCACCCAGATCTCGCCCTTTGGTCCCAGGCCCATCACGTCGACACGCAGGCCGGCGATGGGTGTGACCTCGTCGAGTGTCGCGAAATCATGGCTGCGCAGCAGGCGGCAAACGCCGCGCGCCAGTCGCTGACCGGCTTGCAATGTGCCTTGGGTATCCAAACGCGCCTCGTGTTCGATATCGTGCCTGCTGACAAACCATGCCCGCAATCAAACGCCGGCACGGGGCATCACCCCGATGCCGCCCCATGAGAATAAACAGGGAACAAACGCCCGCGCAAGGCCGAATTTGGCCCGATGCGATCTCATCCTCGGAACACCTCTTGAATGGCGCGCGCGGCGGGCCTATCTTGAGCGGTGGCGGGTTCTGCTCTTCTCGTGGACGGCCCTTTTCCAGTGGCCGATAAGCACTTCCGAGGGAGCTGGCTCTTCCAGGGTCCTGGCCTTGGTATCTGGCGCCCACCTGTTAAAACAGGCTCTCGGGAAATTCACGCCCGAAACGGCTGCTGCGGGCCCGCCACTTTTCTTCTCAGTGCCGCCCAGCGGCCGCACGCACCCGCACGGGTGTGTTTGTGGCCTGTGGCGCGCGGCGTCCACCGCGCGGACCTTTGTCCTCGGGCGCGGCCATCCGCATGATGGTGATCGCGAATTGCACGCCGGCAAAGACCAGACCGTTAAAGAAGAACAACAGCCCCGCCGCGATATAGCCGCCTTGCGTGGACATCATCAGGCCGCGCAGGTTGGCGACGTTGAAGCCCAGCAAGAGGGCCACGAACACCGCCGACAGCGCAAAGCCAATCGCCACCTGCACAAAGTACAGCTTGACCAGCTTTGGCAGACCCTCTGGCGTGGGCTCGAAATGATCGGGGGCATCATGGGTCATGGGGCGCTCCTTGGGTTAAGATCAAGATAGCGGCAGCCGGGCGGAATTTCCAGAGGCGACATCGCCGCAGCCGCCGCGCCTCAGACACGGTTTGGCGGGGTTTTGCCAAGCTTGAACGCCACCGCATTCTCGACCGCCATCAGGCCCATCTGGGTGCGCACCTCCAAGGCGGCAGTGCCCAGATGCGGCAGCAAGACCACGTTTTCCAGCGCGATCAGCGCGGGCGGCACCTTGGGTTCAAATTCGTAGACATCAAGGCCCGCCCCGGCGATCTGCCCCTGCTCAAGCGCCGCGATCATGGCCTTCTCGGCCACGATATCACCGCGCGCAATGTTGATCAGATGCGCGTGGGGTTGCATCGCGCGCAGCGCGGCGGCGTCGATCAGATGATGGGTTTCCGGCGTCGCAGGCACGGCGATCACCACCACATCCGATTGCGCCAGAAGCGTATGAAGATCGGTCGTGCCGCATGCATCCGGCAGGCCGTCGATCGTGCGTTCGGTGCGGGCATGATAGCGGATCGCCATGCCAAAGCCGAAATGTGCGCGTCTCGCAATCGCCTGCCCGATCCGCCCCATGCCGACAATGCCCAGCGTCTTGCCGCCCAGATGCATCCCCAGCATCTGCGTCGGATGCCAGCCCTGCCACTGCCCGGCGCGCAGCATCCGCTCGCCCTCCGAGGCCCGGCGCGCGCTCATCAAGATCAGCGTCATGGCGATATCGGCGGTCGCATCGGTCACCGCGCCGGGCGTGTTCGACACCTGCAATCCGGCCGCCTTGGCCGCGGCGACATCAATATGGTTGTAGCCGACACCGAAATTCGCCAGCATTTTGGCGCGCGGGGCCGGGCACGCGGCAAAGACCGGCGCTTTGAACAGATCGCCCAGGGTCGGCAGCACCACATCATACCCCATCAGCGCCTCGTGCATCTCGGCCGCGGTCAACGGCGCGTTCGAGGCGCGCACCGTCACGTCGAACGCGGCCCGCGCGGCAACAAGCACGGGCTCGGGCAAGGGCCGCGAGATGAACAGCTTCATCAGCACATCCTCTGGCCGTTGGGCACTTTGCGCTCCGGGCCGATGACCACGACCGCCTCGCCCGCGTCATGCAGACCCAGAATGAGAACTTCGGACATGAACGGCCCGATCTGGCGGGGCGGGAAATTCACCACGCCCAGCACCTGCCGCCCCAGCAAATCCTTGGCGCGGTAATGGGTGGTGATCTGCGCGCTGGAGCGCTTCACGCCGATTTCCGGCCCGAAATCGACGGTCAGTTTCCAGGCGGGCTTGCGCGCCTCGGGGAAATCCTCGACGGCGGTGACGGTGCCGACGCGGATATCGACCTTCAGGAAGTCGTCAAAGGAAATCGTCATTGGCCCAACTCCCGTGAGCGCTCTGCCGCGGCCTTGATCGCACGCGGCAGCAAGGCCGGGAATCCGGTCTCGGGGTTCATCAACACGCCCAGCGCCGCCGCGGTGGTGCCGTTGGGGGAGGTGACGTTGACCCGCAGTTGCGCGGGGCTTTCCGCGGCCGCCTCGGCCAGCGCCCCTGCTCCGGCCACCGTCGCCTTGGCCAGTTGCAAGGCCATCTCCTCGGGCAAGCCTTGGGCGACGCCCGCCGCGGTCATGGTTTCGATCAGGTGGAACACATAGGCCGGGCCAGAGCCGGACACCGCCGTCACCGCGTCCATTTGCGCCTCGGAGGTGAGCATGACCGTCTGGCCCACGGCGGCCATCAAGGCCCGGGCCAGATCCAACGCCGCGACGGGCACAAAATCATTGCCGATCAAGGCAGTAATGCCGCGACCCACGGCGGCGGGCGTGTTGGGCATGGCGCGCACGACGGGCGTGCCCGCGCCCAGAACGCGCTCGATTGTCGCCAAAGACGTCCCCGCTGCGATCGAAACAAACACCGTCGCGCCGCCGCCCAGCGCCTGCAATGCGGGCAGCGCGTCGCCCATCATTTGCGGCTTCACCGCCAGCACCGCCATCGCCGGACGCGCGGGCAAGGCGGTGTTCAGATGGACCCCGGTACCGCGCAACCAATCCGAGGGGTTGGGCTCCAACACCGTGACCGAAGCCGCCTCAAGCCCGTTCTGGAGCCAGCCTTGCAACAGGGCGGACCCCATCTTGCCGCAGCCCAAAAGCACCAGCCCGGCATTGTTCAATTCGCTCAGATCCATGATCGCCCCCCTGTCAAACCGGGGGGCAGGTTAGGCGCGCCCGTAGGCCTGTGCAATGGCGAGTTTCATCGCGTCCTCGGGCGCATGATCCGCCCAGGCCACCAGTTGAAACGCCGGGTAAAAGCGCTCACAGGCGGCGACGGCGGATTGGATCATCTGGTCGATCTGCTCGGGCGCGGCCATCTGTCCGCCCGAAAGCAACAAGCCATAGCGCCAGACCATCAGACGCTGCTGCGCCCAATAGGTAAAGCCGCCACCCCACACCATATCGTTGCTCAGATTGAGCGTTTCATAGAGCTCGCCCAGGCGGGCCTCGGGCGGTTCCATCTCGAAGGTGCAAATCAGCCGAAGCGTTTCATCCGAGCCGGACCACGCCAGCGTCAGGGAATAGCTGCGCCATTGGCCTTCGACCGCCATGGCAATCTGATCGTCGCCCACGCGGTCGAACTCCCACGCGTGATGTTCGGCCAGCGTTTCGACGATGTCGATCGGGTGGATCTCATCGGTCAGGGTATAGTCCTGGGACAGGGTCATGTCCTGGCACTTTCTGCTTTAGCCTCAACATTTGCCGATCCCACAATAGGCTGCGGGTGCTAGCAAGGTCCGGCGGTGTATACTCACCGCTCTTACTAGATATGGTGGGGTAAAACAGAAACCCTGTAAAGAGGAATTTCCTGTGGACAACCCGTCTATTCTGGCCGCCCCTTTGTAGCTCGCCAGCGAATACTGCAGAGTTTGACAGCGATAGTTGCAGCGAGAGCATTCTTCCGCCTATCCTTGACCCATGCCCATGGACTACCCTCTCTGTAGCCTCGCTGCGTACAGCGTAGCCTCGTTGCGTGCCCATGCATCGTTCACAAGGTCCTGCCACTGAATAACTTCAATGGAGCCGTTAACATCCCCTTGAAGGGGCATAAAGCGACCTTGGCCATTTGCGGATTTCGACCAGGTTGAAAGTTGCCGCTTCAAATCCCCCTCAATGTCTGCGACCACATAGCAGTAGAAAACGCAGTCTGGAGAGATGCGAATCCGCTGACGCTCGAAGCCTTCGATCTCGCCACCGCGCAGTTCATCAATGTACTTTGTGATCTGGAAGTGGATCTGGTCTTCGGGTCCATAGTGTGTTCGACCCGGTTTTTTGAATTCGACAATCATCACCTTGTCGAGCGGTTGGCTCGTATCAACGGCGGCGTCATTCCTGTAAGGGTCAATTACCCCGAGACCGCTGGCAAAATCCCACACGACCAAGTCAGAGCGATCGTGATTGTCCGAGCTCTTCATAAGTGCATCGAATCGTTTGTCTGATGAGAACGCTCTAGTGAACGCCAGCCGCTCGTCTAAGATCCAGAGATCGTGCGCGCGGGGGCGTTTTTCCGCGGCATCATTTCCCATGACGTACATTGGTACGATAAAGGAGTGCAGCGTTTTCTCCAGATGGAAATCGTCGTGCTTACCATCACGAATGCGCACTCGGTTAAGGAGCTTCCCCATGAGGTCCAAGACGAGCTTTCTGCGAACAACATGCTGCGCGAGAGCCAGTTGCTCGGAGGACTGAACTCCTTCGACGGCGGCCTGGAGCTGTGTTGCAAAGCTTTCGGTCACGTCGTCGCCGCTGTTCAACAGGGTAATGACATCTTCAATAGCATTTTGCCGGTCTTCATCGCGCCGAATCTGGTATTTCACCAGCCCCGTAGCAAACTGCTCGGGCGTTTGAGCATTGAAGGGAACCCGATCAAGTTGCACTTCAGGGTCCTCGAAACCATAGATGGGATGACGGGAGACAAACTCGTCATAATTGCTGCGCCGTTTCGCGATGTAACCTTCCATCTGGTCAGCCAAGACTGTCACCCGAATATGCTCGACGCACTTGCGAGATATTTCTTTTAGGATGCTTTCAGGAAGGTTAAAAGCAGTGCGACCCTCGTTCACCCGTTCGTCTAAATATTCGCTCGAAACGCAGCCGTGGAACAAAAGATCATCTCGACCGTTTGCAGACACAGTGGCCAAGCCCATTAGGCCGTCTACCTTCCGCGTCTCGACGGTGCGACCGTTTGCAAGCAAATGGAGCTGATGATTACCGTCGAGCCCTGTGCTCGCCTCTTTCTCGCACGCGAACCCATCGATGGAAAACGTGCCGTAGTCTTCTATCTCGAACGCGCCGGTTTTCAGGTCCCCGTCAACTACAAGGTCAGCAACAGCCTCAGGGTAGCTCGTAAAATCTCCATCCAAATTCACATGGACGCTTGCGCCACCACCTACCAGAAAATCAGCGATGAAATGTGCGCTGAAATAGCGTAGGAATGTATCCCTCTGCTTCGGAAAGGCTTTTTGGTAGCTCGCGCCTCGAAGGCCTTCGCAGACAATCGTGGTACCCACTTCCTTTCGACCATCGTAACCGTCGACGAGCTCAAGCTCTACGATTTGCTCTTCGTTGCACAAAGCAAAAGAGAAGCATCGCTGCTTCAACTCATCACCTTCGAGGTAGGCGCTTTCCACGCGTATGTGCTCGAATGCGTCTAGCCAAAAGAGGCGCCCAACACCCTTTCCGCCCCGCTTTCTTTTAAAGTCCGTGTCGATGGTTTGGAAAGCCTTGTATCGATCGCTGTCCAGTCCGATCCCGTTATCCGCGATTTCGACGCGAAATTTTGAGGGGTCGGACAGGTGATAGATATCAATTTTGACCTGTCCGCTGTGACCTGCCTCAACGGCTTCACGATCCTCGATGGCATAGAGTGCATTGCTGACAGCCTCAAACAACGGCTGCAGTGCTTGAGAGTAAGTTGCGGGTTTGGGCAGCTTTCGCACCCGATTTTCGATGTCTGGAATCAAATTAGGCAAAACACCACTCCCCTCTCTGGTCAATGGTGCAGTTTGCTGAAATCGCATCGAGAGTCACTCCCTAGCTGTACGACCACGGTCTGACAGGACGTAAGGACCGGCAAACTATGAGCCCGTCGACAACAGCCCATACCAACCCGCGAGCGGGCAGCTTCGCCAGCTCGACGCGCATTGTCGCGCGCGCCGCCTGGGCAAGGGTTTTTGTTGTCATCGATGGCCTCAGGTTCGTTGTGCGAACACAAGCAGGCGTGTTCCTCAGAGCGTCCATAATGTCAGATTGAAAAACCCGTCGCCCGTGCCAATTGCGGCGACGGCGTCTGCCTTGAGGCCGGTAGATGGGTCGGTAAATTCGACCACAACTGTGCCGTCTCGCGCGCCGACTGGAGCAGCGTAGCTGCCGATTGTCGGGATCAGTCTGCGCCAGGCGGCATTGCCGTTACGGGTTTTGGTGACATGACCTAGGGGATAGGCACCGTCCACACCCAGAGGGACGCGGTCGACCGTTAGCGTGAGTGCCGAATTCGCATAGGACAGTGAACGGATGCCCGAAGCAATGTAGGAGCCGACAATACTCCACGATCCATTGCTGCATCCGATGAGCCCCGCAGCCACCACGCGCAGGGTGCCGCGATGTCCGCCGATACACTGCACTGATGGCCAGGTAAACTGACACGTACCAGCCCCGCCCGTAAAAACCCCCGCCGAGAACCGAATGTAGGCATCGGGCGTTGCACCCAGAGGCACGGTGTAGCGCAGCACATATTCACGCCACGCATCCGACACGATTGGCTCTGTCACACTCCTAACAAGCGGGTCGTTGCCTGGTATCGCATCGTAGTGGTCGATTGCCAGTGCGCCGTTGCCGATCAATAATCCGTCTGTGATCCGCGCCCAGCAGCGGAATTCATATGTTTCGCCGGGATGTGCGGCGACCTCAAATGACTGACGCGATGAAACACCAACAGTCGATGTGGCTGTCATGACGCCGTCAAGTACGCTCGCTGATCCTATTGCGACCCAATTGGCCCAGCCGCTGCCCAGTGCGATTTGTGTCATTGGGTTTGCTCCGTCTTGAGAAAATAATCGGCCATCACGCGATGGCATCCCGCCGCGCGCAGCGCCGCCACTTGGTCAGGCTTGTTCGGCGTCCAGCCCAGAATGCCCACGCCAATATTGGCGAGATCGGACACCACGCTGTTTGTTATATTTGGGAAATAGACCCCCGCCTCGGCTCGACCGAGTGCGGACACAATGCTGATATTCGACCAGAACGTTGCGTCCGCAGTGGTCGCGAAATATGTCAGAGCGCAGGCTTCATCCAAGCTCCGCACACGCACCAGATCAGCGGTTGCGCCTGTTTTGCCGTAGTGGACCTGCGCCGAAAGACCCGCCGACTGAAACAGCGCGACAATGGTGTCCACATCGTCGATGTTGCGCAGGTTTTTGAGCTCTGGGTAGACCCGCACGCCCGCGCGGGCCAGAACCGGCAGCACGTCGATAAGCGGTGTCAGGCCCATGTCCCACGGCGGGTTCATGCTGCTATCAATCCGCAGCGCGCCGAGTTCTTCATCATCTATCGCGGTAAACGTACCCGTGCCATCCGTCACGCGGTCAACCGTGCTGTCATGGTGCAGCCAAGGTGTGCCGTCAGCACTCATCGAAATATCGAATTCGATGCTCCGAGCGCCACGGGCAATGGCGTATTCAATCGCCAGCAGCGTGTTCTCAGGCGCGTCATAGGCGAAACCGCGATGTGCAATCACCTCAAGTTCCGGTGCCGCCTTAATGAAGCTTGTGACCGCGCGGCTGACCGCGTTCGCAGCACTCTCTGCGATGATCGGCGCGACCACGCTTGCCGTGGGCACATGCGCCCAATTTGCGGCAAATGTCGAGGTGCTGGGCGTGTTGATCAGCGCCAACAATTGGTCGCCAATTACAAACACCTGACCGTCCACAGTGCCTGGAACCGACACGTCCCAGCGGTCGCCCGCCTGAACCGAGGATGATGGAAACGAACCCGCAGAGGCGTCCCAGAGGCCACGTTGCCGCGAGCCTGCTGACAACGCGTCGAGTTGCGATTGTAAGTCCGCTGTGATGTTGGAAAGTTCACCCTCGGCGGCCATCGCGCGTGACGCCTCGCTGACAACGCGCCCGTTCAGGGCGTCGAGCCGCGCCGTCGCAATAGCGCTGATCGGTAGATCACCATACCACACCCAACCTTCGGAGGTCTTTTTGTAGAGCCCACGATTGGCCTCGACGGGATCGCCCCAAACCGCCGCGCGCGTGCCCTCGTCCGAGAGGTCGGCAGACAAAAGGGCGAGCGTCTCGTAATTAATCTGCGTGATCTCGAGCCCGAGCTGAGCTGCCAACTGGGTTGTTGGAACTTTGACAGTATTCCCGGCGCGGTTGCCAAGAACCTCGTCGAGCATAAACGAGGAGTTGATGTTAAGGGTTGTGACTCCTGCGGTCATCGCGACCTTCCTTCCATTAAACTATGGTGATTTCTATTGGCCCCACAAGCGGACCGGGCACGCCGTCGGCATTTTGTGGCTCGATCCAGATGTGATGTGTGCCCTGCGCAAGGCAGGCCGTGGTTTCGAGATAGGCGACAACGTTATCGATCGATCCGTCGAAGTCCGTGGCGGCAAAGAAGCCGAACGTGTCATTGCCGGTGACTGCCTGAATGCGATCGTTATAGATGCCATCCGCTGAAATGGCGGTGCCAGGCCGGTCCGAACCCCCAGTCAAGCGCGGCGTGACAGAACCAGCACTGCGCCCCGAGACGTCAAATCCCAAGCGATACCACTTGCCGACCTCTGTCGAGAATTGCTGGGAAATCTCGTCTGCCGTGCCAGGGGTGTGGGTGGCTGTGCCGACCGCAATGGCCCAGCCCGTGTCAAGCGTCCAGGTGGCCGGCGTCTCCATCGCGCCGCCGTCAACCAGGTTGGTGCGGGTGGCGTCGCCCAGCACGGCACTGAAACTCTGCATAGGCGAGACTGCATACGGCGACCCTGTCGCATCGGTTTCTCGATCGAGAGTTGCCGAGGTCGAGCGATAAATCTGGATCTGCGTTGTGTTCGGGTCCGATCCGGTTGCGAGTTGGATCAGCGCACCGCCCAGCAGCGTTGTGATGATGATTGTTTCCGGGTCGAGGGCCTCTGGGATCGGTGCATCATCCGCCCCCACAACAATTGTCACCGGATCAGTCCAGGGTCCGGCCACACCGGCAAAGGACACGGCTTGAGCGCGCAGATGCACGGTGTCGGCGTTGACATATCCCTGGATCGATCCGCCCCCATTGGCGGCGGGGATCAGAACTTCGGTCCAATCGCCCGAAGTGCCCAGCCGATGACCAATACGGAAAGATGCAGTCACAATGGAGCTGCGGCCCGGTTCGAGTGTATAGTCAATCTGATACCCGCCCAATAGGGTCGCAGAGGGCCCGGATGTCACCGAGCCAAATCGGGGGGTCGGCGGCTGAAGCAGGGTTTCGTCTATTTCCTCACCAACCCGGCTGGACCATTCCGGGATTTCGCGGCATCCGTCAATATGTCGATCATCGGGGCCGCATCCACGGCGCGAATGATCTGGCACTGGTCGTCGGTGGCCTCGATATGGCTGACAACCACCTGGAAGCTATCCGTTTCCAAATCACCAAAATGTGCGATCTCCCCGGCGACCGGCAGCGATCCGGTGCCGGTCAGGGTCAACAGGTTGGTGTCACCGGGCGTCGTTTGCACCGGGCGAATGATCGAGGTGCCAATCGTATCTTCGGCATCGGCAAAGTGACGAAACCGCAGCGCATAGGATCCGCCCGCTTGCATCGAAACGGTCTCGTCCAGCTCGACCAGATTGCCGGATACCGACGTCACGCGACCAGCCCATTGGGTCTGCGACAGCACATCGTGGCTCAGCATGACGGTATCGCCACGCGTCGCAACCCGGACCGCCCCCTCTTGGGTGGCCTCATAAACGTCCGGGCGATGGCTGGCCTCCAGAAACCGACGCAGGCCCTCGCGGTAGACAACCGCGGCGTTGGTCAGGCCTGGCTGCTCGAGGGTTTCAGTCAGCGTGATTTCTCCGGCATAACCGGGCCGACGGATGACGCGCTGCGCCTCTTTGAAGTCGTTGTCCTCGTCCTGGAACTTGCAAATCCACGCATGCGGGCGTTCGACATAAGCGCGCCGCACGGAAAAATTCCAGCTGTTGCGCGGATTGACGTGATCAACGATCAGCGCCGCCGGGCGATCTATCACCACACCCCATTTCAGGCCGTCGTGGCGGGGTGACGCGCCTGGCGGCGGCCACTTCGGTCAAAACCTCGCGCAATGTCGTGCCCGCCTGATCCTGTACCCGGTTGTAGTGCAGCCCTTTCACGCGACAGAAATCATGCCAGTCGGCCAGTTGCGCGAGGTCGATCTCGTCCGCACCCGCCGGTTTCGGATTGGCCGGGCATTGCAGCACAAATCGGTACAACGAGGCCGGGTTCGAGGTGGCCCGTTCAATCCACGTTTCGGAGGTATAATCCCAATCGAGACAAATGCGCTTGGCGAGCGCGCTGAAATTGTCGAGTGCGCCCGAAAGCTGGTGTGTAGCTTTGATCCGTAGAGCAACGAGTGCCAGCGACCGGTGATACGCCAATGGATACTCCGCCAGCAGTGTCTGCAGACCAGCCCAGACCGTGCGGTTCTGGGTCTTGCTGTCGTCGACCTCGTCAGTCATCATGGTCAAGCGCACCTGCCAGCGGCAGCGCGACGGAAACGACCATGAATGCTGGCGAAAGAAGCCCTCGATTTTCTTGGCAGAAATATCAAGCGTGGTGACAAACTGCCATTCATCAGCTTGCACAAGCCGCTGCTCGATGCGGATCGAAACCGTAGTCTGCTTTTCGCGACCCTTGTCATCAAAACGGATCAGCCCGGCGGGAAAGGCCAGAATGACAGAGGTGCCTGATGCATCGGTGCCGGTTGTCCGCACCACCGGTATTTCCTCGGCTGGATCGTTCTTGATAACCTCTCCAGAATCATCACGAGGCAAAGGCCTGGTGAGTTCAAGGCCGATGTTTTCTTCGACAATCTGGCGCGGATAGAGGCTGACCGGTGGATCACCAACCACGCCTTGCCGCACTTCAAGCTCGATCTCGTCATACTCGGCAATCGAGGTATCCCCGATGCGGAAATCCGTCAGATCGACCGGACCTTCACCAAAGGTGAAAATCGTGCGGATATATTGCAAATCACCGACCACCTCGGTGTAAGTGCGTGCCGCAAACGGCGGGGCATAGCGGATCTGGCCCAAAACCACCGGTACGGCACCATCCGGATCGAGGCGATTACGCCAACCACTGATGCTGTAGCTGTTACGCCGCTCATCGTCAGGTCTGGCTGGCGGGATCAGGGCATTGATCAACAGATTGCCAAGCAGGTTGAGGCCTGTGCCAACCAGTGCGATGCCTGTCGCACTGGTTATGCTGAACAGGCCGGCCAGATATGGCGCGAAGACAATCGCCGCAATCGCAACTACGATCTGCAGGATCGAGCGCAGAGCGTCCTTGCCTGGGATCAGACGGATCACCACCCGGATGCCGGGCCGCGGCTTCACGGCATGCCAGTGCTCGGGCAGGATCACGGCAGACCCTTGCGCGCTGATCAGTGTAATGCGCACGAGAGAGAGGTCCGCGGGTGTCGCCCCGGGAAGTGTGGCGGCGACGATCTCGGCCACCGTCAGACCTTCGGGCAAGGTCATTTCAATGCGAGCACTGCCCGGATCAATGGCTGGAGCCGCGAGGACTGGGATACCGGTCATCGCGCCGCCTCGGAAATCAGTTGAACGGGGCGTTCAAGGGCTTTTGAAGCATGCCGAAAATGACCGGCAAACCGGTGCTTGTAGGGGCCATCCGTATAGCCTTGGACCTTGGACTGATCCTCACCTGCCATGTGGATCATGATGCCGTGGTGGATCACGATCCCCAGATGCGTCGAGAACCTCCCGCGCCGGAATACGGCGATGTCAAAGGCCATCGCGGTTCCCGCGACCGGCACCCAGAGGGGCGAGGTCGCGGCCCCGGAAATCAGCGCAGCGATCTCACTGTGCTCGTCAGCCGAGGAATACGCGCCCACATACTCCGGCAGCGCGATGTTCATCTCTTCGCGGTAAATGATGCAGGCCAGCCCCCAGCAATCGCAGCCCGCACGGTCGCGGCCGAATTCGGCAAAAGGAAGACCGACGTAACGATTTGACCAGCTCATGCGTGCAACCCCGGAAAATTGAGCCGCGTCATGCGGCCCGGCGGAAAAGGCTCAAGCTCGACCTCGTCGCGGCTGATCGATAGGACGATCTCGCCCGCCGTGATGTCCGCAGACACCAGCTGCAGACCGGTCCACTCTGCTTCGATCAGGTCGGGCGTTTCGGCCAGGACCACGGCAAGGCTGATAGTGGCCGGATCGGTAAACGAGCGCACCAGTTGCACCATCTCGGCGTCAAGGTTCTCCAACGCGATCTGGGCGCTGGCCGGCGCATCTTCGGCGTCACCAGGCAGTACAGCCGAGGCGATGATCCAAAGGAACGGCTCTGTCACCGGGTTGCTGCCGCGCCAGCTTGACCGCGTGCCATACATCAGCGGATCCGTGGATAGGCGTTCGGTGTTGTCGGTCGACAGCCGGATCGGGGCCTCAAGCTCAGGGTGTTCGATCAGGATCAGCGCCATCTCGATCGCGGCGAATGCGGGGCGTCTTGGGCAAGGCGGGCGTTGAGTGACAGGCGTCTCATGGCATCACCACAATGCTGAAGGTTTTCTTGAATTCGACCTGGCCGAAGATTGTCTCAATCGGCACTTGATCACCCCACGCACACTGAACCGCCCCGGGTTTACCGGAGGGTGATTTGTTCAACGACTAGGCGACCATATCGAGTGTGTTCAGGTTTGCATAGAACGCCTCCTCTGCTTCTGCGGGCGGGATGTATCCGATAGGGCCGAGTAGGCGGCGGTTGTTATACCAATCGACCCATTTCAGGGTTTCCCATTCAACCTCGCGCATTGATTTCCAAGGCCCGATCTGGTTGATTACCTCCGTTTTGAAGAGGCCGATGACGCACTCGGCCAGTGCGTTGTCATAGGCGTCACCGACTGTCCCGACAGAGAGATCGATCTCCGCCTCGGCTAGGCGTTCGGTGTATTTGATCGACAGATATTGGGATCCTCGATCCGAGTGATGCACCAAGCTCTTGTTATCTGGAGTCTTTCTTTGCCAGATTGCTTGATCCAGCGCATCGAGCACGAACTGCGTCTTCATCGAAGTTGAGGTGCGCCACCCCACGATCCGTCGGGCAAATACATCAATCACGAAGGCAACATAGACCGTCCCCGACCATGTGGGCACGTAAGTGAAGTCTGAAACCCACAGCTTGTTCGGCCGATCTGCCATGAAGAGACGGTTCACCTTGTCATCGGGGCATGGCAGCGATGCGTCAGGGTTGGTTGTGATGACCTTTTTGCCGCGAACCACGCCCCTGAGGCCCAGACGGCGCATCAGCCGCTCCACCGTGCATCTGGCAGCGTATTCACCCTGCCGTCGCAAGACATGCCAGACTTTCCGCGCGCCATAGAGTTTGCGGTTCGCATCCCAGGCCGCATCGATCTTGAGGCTCAAGGCGGCATCAGACTTGGCCCGGGCTGAAGCCCGGTCAGGATCACGTGCAATGGCACGTCGGTCATAATAGGTGGATGGGGCAAACTGCAGCGCCCTGCAGATCGGCTCGACCCCGAATGCCTCTCGGCTTTCCTCAATGAAATCAATTATTTGCGAAACGGGCGGTCGAGCTCCGCCTGGGCAAAATACGCTGAAGCTTTGCGCAGGATCTCGTTCGCCTGCCGCAATTCCCGGTTCTCGCGTTCAAGCTCTTTGATCCGCGCAATCTCGACGCCGGTAGGTCCCGGCCGCTCGCCGCCATCGCGCTGGACCTGTCGCATCCAAACGCGAAGACTGTCCGGCGAACAGCCCAATTTGCCCGCGATCGCTGTCAGCGCTGCAGCTTCGCTTTGATAATCATCGCGGTGTTCCATCGCCAGCCGCACCGCGCGTTCGCGGAACTCGGGTGAATACGGCTTCGAAGTCTTCTTCTTTTGTGCATGTTCCATAACGGGCAATTCTCCGAGAGTTTTGCCCTCCGGTAAACCCGGGGCGGTTCACACAGCCATTGACCACCCAGCAGGATCGGCTGGCCATCATCGGTCAGGATCGGTGTGCCGTCGGAGGCCAGCAGGGGCCAACCCTCAGTGGTGGGATCCGGCATCGTGAACAGCAGCGACCCGTCGGCGCAGTCATCATGGAAGAAGGTGTCAAAGATTGCCTTGCCGTCGCGGGTCAAAATCACCGACAGAGTCACCAACCGCGCTGCCGAAGAAAACCGGCGGCGATAGCGCGGCGGGCCAGCATCCGGCTGCGACTTGCGGCGTGCATCCTGCGAGGTCATCTGCCAGCTATCGCGGTCTGGCCTCGGCAAGGTGTCTGGCCAGGTCCCGATCATGACCGCCTCCGTGCAGAAGGACGGGTGTTGTAGCGGCTTTGCATGGTCCTCGCCGCCTTGCCACCCGGTGTTGCGAGCCCGTCACCGACCAGATCCGAGATGATGAACCGCTGCTGACGCTGGCCGCGAGCATCGGTGGTTTCCTCGACATCAAGGTCGACCTGGCGACTGGTGTTGTTCACCAACACCGGTTGCAGCTGGATGACGGGGGATGAGATGTTTGCAGGTTGCCCGCCGGAACCGGCCGGTGCAGACGGCACGAAACCAAACGACCCGCCCTGGGCAAACGGCGTGGCCGTCAGGTTCGATGGGATTGAAACCCCCAACTTGCCCGAGGAAAGCCGGGTCAAGCCGAGTGTGACCTCGCGCCCATCCAGCATCGCCCCGACACCAGACCCGCCAGCATGGGTCAGCGGCATGATTGCCTCAGGTCCAGCCTCGCCCATGACGCCCAATTGGCCGGGTTTGTCGCCGTACGCAAAGAGCGTGGGAGAACCAACCACGTCGCCCATCGCGTGTGGCTTGATCCCGAACAGCGAGTTCAGCAGACTGCTCAAGAACCCGCCACCGCCGCCTGTGCTGTTGCCAAACAGTGCGTCCGTGAGGCTGGTCGTGCTCATGTCCAGCAGCTTGTCGAGAATTTTGTCGAGCGCGTTGGCCAGGATATCTCCAGCCGACGCACCCTCGCGCAGATCGCTGATAATGCCGCGCAATACATCATTTCCCAGATCGCGCGCGGCTTCCATCTGGCGTTGGTTTTCCTCGAGCACGGCGTTTTCGTCGATACGCGTGCGGATCAGTTCTTCGACTTGCGCCCGCTCGGCGGCGGTGGCACTCGCCAGGACCTCACGGTGGCGCAGCATTTCCTGTTGGACCGGGTCGGCCTCGCGCAGGATTGCGATCTCGTCGTTCAACTCGGCGATGAGGTCAGAGACCGCGTCTCGATGCTGATCGGATGCCCGGCCAGCATTGCGACTGCCGCTAGCCAGCGCGCGCTGCGCTTCGGTCAGGCGCACGGCCTCGGCTTCGTTGCGCGCGATGGCCTCGGCCTGTGCATCGAGTCCGGCAAGGACGATCGGGTCCATGGCTGCATTCTCGCGCACGGGTGCCTGGGCACGCCGGACACGAGCGAGGCTCAACTGATAGGCCTGATCGACCGGGTCCGTGTATTGCGAGCGGATCCGAGCGTCATCAAGCGACGTCACGCTCGATTGCGCCAGGGCCTGTACCGCGCCCAGAGCGCGCGTGATCTCATCGGCCATCGCCGTGGCTTCGGTTCTTGCGCGGGCCACCGCGCTGGCCATGTCGGTGGCCCCAAGCCCTTTGGCGGCATCCCACGCCGCGCTCAACTCGTCCCTCAACTCGTCGGAAATATCGAGGGTGCGCAGGGTCTCGTCAAACGCGTCGCGCTCTGCGGCGGCGCGCAGCACAGTCACCTGGCGGCTGTCTTCGCCGTGCTCGTTGATCGCCTGTTGGATCCCCAACTCGGCCAACATGTCTTGCGCGCGGGCGTTATCCCATTGGCCCCGATTTTCATCAATCGCAACAAGGCGGAGTGCGAGCTTTTGTGCTTCTATTAGTCCTTGGCGGTAGGCTTCCTGTGTTTCGTTCAGCGCGCCGTTTTCGGCGACCGCGCGTTCGATCGACCCGATCAGTTGTTCGTAAACATCGGCCAGTTCTGCCGGGTCTTGAATATCACCAATACGTCTGAGCTCGCGATATGCCCCTGCCGCATCTTCGCGAAGCAACCCAAGGCTGCCCCTCAACTCAAGGATCGCACCCGAACTATCGGTGCCTCCGAAACCGTCGCTGACAGGGTCACCTGCCAGCGCGGATTGGGAGGATTGAAAAGCTCGAAGCTGGGCCATCGGCGCGGCTACGAGCCGCACGCTCTTCTGCGGCGGCAAGTCGTAGGACAGAGGCTGTTACATTTCCGTATTGCCGCTCGAGTTCTACGAGGCCACGGGGAGAAGCCAAACGCGAAGCGGCTTCCAACTCGTCAACGGCGCTCTTCAGATCGGCCAGAGCATCTTCAACCGAAACGACCTCTTCGCGCAGCGACAAAAGCCATTGAACGCCCATCGCCCCAAAAGCAATAATGCCGATGGTTGCCAGGGACATCGGGTTGATGATCTGTGCAAACGCCGCGCCGATGCTCCCGACAACCTGCCTGACGCTGCCCATGCGGGCAAAAACCTGGTTGATCTGGGTGCCTTGCTGCAAAGCCAATTGCAGCGGGTTCTGCCCCGCCGCCATCATGACGCCAATGTCATTGAATTGGGCCGCGAGGTTGGCGGTTTGCATGACATTGGCACCAGTCGCCGTCGCGAGACGGTTCATACCTGCCGTCATTGGAACAACACTGGCAGCGGCAGGCCGCGCCAGTTCGAGAAATCTGCGTGCCTGCGTTCGACCACTGGGTTCCAACCGCGCCACCCGCCGTGCCAAGATCCTTCGCTGCTTTTTTTGTTGCCTCCAACTCGCGCCGGGCCTGTTCGCCTTGCGCGGTCAGAAGCATACTCACACGTAAGTCAGCGGACACGATTTAGCTCCTCTATGGCGCCGGACTCGATTTGCCGGACTTGTTCCCAAACGCTGGGTGACGGATTGAGACCAGACAGCGCAAAGGCGGCGGCAGCGGCGGCGTAGTCGAGGCCAGACCAGAGCAAGGCCCCGTTGGGAAAGGCGACGCTGCGCCATTGCCCGGCGACCGCCAGAAACGCCTGCATGGCCTCGATGTGATCCGGCCAGAGCCCGTCGGCTTGGGTGGCATGGCGACCGGGAACGTGGCTTAGCCCCCAGCGTCTTGCATCCTCGGCGACTTCATCACGGTGTCCCTCGGCAAGGTCGCCGCGCGCCCAACGCCGCCCTGCCTCGGTCAGTTTCCCCGTTTGGCACCGGCCACCGCGTCGACATAGGTGCGCAGGCACGGCGTGCGGATGAACAAGATTTCGATCAGTCTGTCGCGGGCAGCGTCAGAAAACTCGATCGGAGAGTTGTCGTCGTCGACAATGCCGTCCCAGCCCACCCAGACACGACGCAGCTGCTCGGCGGGGTCAGTTTCGATGGCGGTCAACTCGGACCAGGGCACAACACGGAATCGCGCGCTGAACTCCTGCTCGGAAAAACCGCCATCGACGGGAACGCGGACTTTCACCTTTTGGGTGAATTCGGGGTTTTGGGTAATCTTGAGCATCGGCTCACTCCATCAGGTAAAGGTCAGGGTCCACTGGTCGTTCCCAGCATTGGGCAACGGTGCGAGCTTGAGCGGCCACTCCTTGATGCCCTGCTGTTCCTCAAGGCCTGAAAGACGCTGCATTTGTGCGGTGGGCACGGACAGGGTGATGATCTTTCCGGCGGCGGTCCCGTGGACCAGGCTCACTGGAAGCGGTGTCGACGCTTTGGCAAGGGCGAAGGGGTTGAAGGCGCTAAGCGACTTTGCTTCAACGGTTGTTTCAATCGTATCGGTCCGCCCGGTGATCATGACGCTATCCGACCCCACCAGAAATCGAGGCTCGACCTGGTTGCCCATCGCCAGCGCAAAACTGCGCATCACCATTGCCACCGAATTGATGGTGAAGGTCGGCGTGTTTGCGGTCGTGGCGGCCAGGACCTCGGCATCAAGTTGAGCATCCAGATCGGGCACAACAGGCGTAGCCTCGGTCGGCATGACAAACAATCCGGTCAATTCGAATTCGACCATTGGAATGCCGCTGGCGTTGACACGAATTGTGGCAGTGCCGCGAATGCCGGTCAGCGCGTAGCGGGTATCGCCGATCCACAAGTGCAGGGCCGCGCTCTCATGCCCACGGCTGACCGGATTGTAGGCAACCGACGTGTTTGCGGTGACGACCTCTGCACACCCACAAGCCCGCATCAGCTTGCCAATCACCGGCGGCGTGCCGGCCGTGCCAGAGGCGAGCAGCTCGGTCTTGAAGGCAAGCTTGGCATGAACATCGACCGGGATCGTCGATTGTGCGCCCATGAACGGGCGCTCGAGATTGCGGCTCAGGTCCTGACCTTCCATCGGCGTCAACCGGATGTCCGAGGCCAGGATTGCATCTGCCGCCAACAAGGTCGGCGCAGTGCCATAGGTGCTTTCCAGAGCGACAAGCAGGACTTTTTCGGACCAGTAAATGGGCATTCAAGCCTCCTTTTCAGTCGGGGATGCGGGCATCGGTTCCGGCGTGGCCACAGGAACGAGCGTGCCGTCGGGTTGACGCAGGTAGCTGCCGCCTTTAGTTGGCGAGGTGACGAGAAGTAAGCTTGGCGTTGGTTTGGATTTGCGGGTCATGACGGGTTGATCCTCAGTTGTGTTGAAACGGCGAAATCGATCTGGAACACCAAAAGGCCCGCGCCGACATTCAGCATCCGGCCCTGCACCAGACGCATCGGGCCCGGTGCGCCGGCGGGAACCCAGCCGAGCAGCGCCGCGATCACGGCGTCACGCTGTGCGTCAATCGTATCCAGAGCCCGCAGCGCGCGCGGATCCTCACTGCGCTGGACCAGAACCACGGACAGACCCTCTTCGACGTCCTGGATAAAGGCCCCGGTTGCGGCGCGCGCTTGCCCGCCGCGCAGAGACATCGACAGGACATAGGCCCCGCTTTGCATGCTGCGGATGTCATTTGATGCCATCAGCCGCGCGAAGTCGGCAGCGCCGTGAAGCCGACCTGTCAGCGCGCTGACGCGGGCACCGATCCGGGCGATGGCGGCGTCCAACATCAGATGAACCCCTTGAGGTTCGCCGCGGTCAGCGGGCGTTCGCGATCGGTCAGCCGCGCGCCGGTGCCTCCGGTGGCCGATGGTGCCGATGTCGCCACCGTCAGGATGATGGTGCCGGCGGCAATCTCGCGCAGGGTCCGCAGAGCATCACGGTAATCCTCGGCGATTTTCTCATCTGGCGACCAGCGGTGCAGTTTCCAGATCGCAATCGACAAGGCGACATCCGCAACCTGTGCCGGCACTTCGGGCAGAGGCGTCAGATACCGTGCGCGCAGATAGCCGTCGATCACGCCATCAGTGTCGAGCAAAGCGCGATCGACGACGCTGGTGTCGATGGCCTCGGCGGGGGGATCCGCGCGATCCGTCAGGCGCTCGATCATCTCGGCGCCGTAACGGTCGGTTAATCCCTGAAGCGTGGCATAGGTCACGGCTACCTCGAAAATCTGGGGACTTATTCGCTCAACTGCTTGCCTTAAGGTGCGGCTTGCCCGCCAGTCTCCCGACTGGGGATAAGGTGATACGGCGGCCGGGCTGCCATCCAGCCGCCGCACCGGCTCGATCATCTGTCGGGGGGCGACTGGATCGAGGTTGTCAGCATGGGGTCTTTGCCGATGGCGGCGCACTCATCCTCGGTGAGCTCGTCAAGCTTGAGCGTTACCGGCTCGGGCCCAAAATGGTACCCCGCGCGCCAGCGGCCACGCTTGGGCCCGGTGACGACAATCAACCCACCAGGCGCGTTCTCCGCCTCGGTCGTCGGCGCAACACGCAGTGCAGCGTCGGCGATCCATGCCGCCCAGTCAGGGCTGCGCAGCCCGTCGACTTGTGGCGGATCGGCGGGATCGAGCGCGGCCAATGCAGCGAAGCTTGCCAGGCCATCTCCGGCCAGCAGCTTGGCGCTGGTTGCGCCGATGCCCTTGATGAGTGTCAGGTCATCCATGGATCAACCCTCACGCCAACCAAGGCACAACCAGCAACTCGCCGTGCCTTTCCATTCGTTGGTCTCACCACCGCTGCCAAACTCGCTGTTGAGGACCTTGCGTGCGGCGCTTTCCAGTGCGGGCGGCACGACCAGCAGGTTGGGCATCAGGCCGAGCGGGCGGCCAAAGTCGCCCTTCATCCCCGACAGCGCACTGCGCGCCGTACCATAGGCCGCCGCGTCGAAGGTCTGCTTCGAGCCATAGGCGAACTGCCAGAAGCCAAACCCCACATTGGCGCGTGCGTCCGTGCCGTAGATGAATTCCTTGTTCATGAACACGTTCGGGCTGGTCAGGTCAGTCATCGACGAAAAGGTAAAGTCGCGCCGCTTTTGCAAGATGATCGGCTTGAGGGCACGCGACGTGTCCATCAAGAACCACGACGTGCCTGAGCCGCCGCCGGAGTTCGACACGGATTGCGGTTTGCCGTCTTCATCGAGAACCGGGTGATCGGTGTCGAAGAAGTTCTGCCCATCGTAGCATTCAGTCGAGAAGCCGTTCTTCAGAAGACCAAAGGAAAGCTGGTCCCACTTCGACCCCGCCGACAAGCCCATTTCGGCGAACAGCGGCGTATAGATCCCGAGGTTATCGGTTTCGATATCATCCTTGTCGACCGCGATGGTCAGTTCCCACGCCTTTTCTTTGATCGAATAGTCGTGCTGCGACAGGTTCTGGATGGCACGGGGCCCCAGCCATTCGCGCACATTGGGGATCTTCCCAAGCCAGCCGTATTTCTGCTCTTTGGTCGAAGCAGAGACGACTGTTGCGACACGCGCGTGTTGAGAAGGGGCTTGGTCGAGCGCACCTTGAAAGGTGGCTTTGTAGCCGACGCGCAAGGCGTCAAGATTTGCGGCATTAACGAGCATTGATCAGATTCCTTGTTGGCGTCACAGGATGGCGGTGCGGGTCAGCGCAGCGTCGAAGCGCACCCAAACGCCTTGCTCATCGACGTCCTCGACGAACCCCGCAGGCGAACGCGTTGCGGTGGCCGCAGTCTTGGCGACGGTTTGATCATCGACGACGTAGCAAAGAGCGCCGATATCGGCGGCAGTGATTTCGTCGGTCGAGGCGGAGTTTGCGAACTGATAGACCCCGGGACGATAGCGGAGTTGCATGTCGCCAGCGGAGCCGGAGGCATTGTCGGCACGGTGCTCGGCGCAGCAGACCCCGATCAAGCCCGTCGCGGTGGATCCTTTGACCAGGAAACCGGCGGCGTTGCGCATCACGATGGCCCCGGCGTAAATCAGCTGCGATGCGGCGACGGCGCCAGAGCGCAGGTCCCCGGACGACAGCGGCGTATTGCGGTCAGACGATAGTGCGGCCATCAGAGGGCCTCCCCTTGGTTGCGTTCATCGGCCAGCACGGCGGCATAGGCCTTGGGATCAAACCCGCTCAGCCGCATGGCCTCGCGCTGTTCGGATTGCAGGGCAACTTGCCCATCGGGCGCGGTCGCGGGCGGTGCACTCAGTGCACCCGATGTACCAAGGATAGGCAGCGCGGCGATTTCTTTTTCCACGCGGGCCGGGTCGACCATGTGCATCGAGATGTAATGGTCGCGCAAAGGACGGACGCCGACGCGACCCTTGCGGACTTCGCCGTCAACAAATTGCTCGGCGCGCCCGCGCGCAGCCCCGTCGGTGAGCGCGTTGAGTTGGGTGGTGACTTGGCTCAACTCAGCCTGCAACGCGACGATGGTGTCATTGCCGCCGGCCGCTTTCGCGCGCGCGGCGGCCAGAACAGCGTCTGCCGTTCCGCCATCGGCAAGACCCAATGCGGTGCCGATTTGCGCGATCTGCGATTGCAGGGCGACCGCCTTGTCGGTGTCGCCCCCATCCTTACCCACATCCTTGGACGCGGCTTGCCTGGACATCGCGGTCACGCGGGCAACCAGCGCATCATCGGTGGTGTTGGCATCAAGGCCGAGCAATTCGGCCAGCCGTTGCAGCAGGGTCATGTCGTTCTCCTGGTGAAGTGCGGTCAGGCCGCGAAGATTGGGACGGTTCGTCAAAGAGGCGCTCAAAAGCGAAAGCACGCGGCCCGAGTCGTCATGGACAATGGCTGGCGAAATCCCAAGGTAGGCGCGCTCGGCAATCAGCGACTTGCCTTTGCTGTTCCATTCAACGCGGCCCCAGATGCCGGTGTCGCGTGTCTGCAGCTCGACAATATGGCCGCAAGCGGGCGATGGTTCGCCGCGCTTTGCCGCCGTGTCGATGGCATGGTTTTCGTCGATGGGCAGCTTGGGGTTCTGGTGCAGGCTGGTGGCGATCAACGCCGCCGCGTCCGCCACGCGGTACGGACCACGGCCGTCCTTGGTGGTGATCTGACCGGCGGGCAAGAGATGCACCCACTCGGCCGCAACATCCGTGGCGGGAAGCGTCATGGCCTGCATCAGGGCAATATGAGGAGCGTTTGTCATGGCCCGACAATCGCGCAGGCGCCCCGTGCCAAATAGTCACAACGGCTTGCGGGCAGTGCACTCCGCCAAATCAGCCCACTGGGCGGCTTGGCACCCTTTCACGGTAAACGGGCCATCAAAGCCAAGCAAGGCCTTTAAAAGACCCTTTAACGGCGCTCTTTGCGGGTATTCCGTCTCATGGCGACCCTGCAACCCGCGTCAGCCACTCGCCAACGATCTCTTCGATGGCCGTTTTGTCCGCTTCGGCCATGCCAAGGAACGGACGTGCCGGAATGTTGCCCCACGGGATTGAGAAGAAATAGGCTTGGCTCGACTTGCGCTTTTCAGATGGTTTTGTCTTGCCCATCCGCGCACCGAAAGCCCCCGCTTCCGCCCCGAACTGCATCACCGCCGCCTGGATCGCCGAGGAACCGATCTCGACATAGTCGGACCCGGACGCGGAATGGATCTGGTTCTCACGCATGTCGCCGCTGAGCCAGAGCGGGTGTGCGCCGGGGGTCAGCCCTTTGCGGGCATAGTTGGCCAGTGTTGCCTCGGAGCGTGGCGCAAAGCTGGATCCATCCGGGCTCTTGCCCTCACGCATGCGTTGCTTGGTGGATTTCAACCAATATTGCTCGATCTCGCCCATAGTCGGCGTCATATCAGTAATCGCCCGCGCCAATCGGTCGAGGGCGGCCGTGACGTCCGCGTCCTTGATATCGAGCGTGATCATTGCTGCCACTCGATATATTTGGGCATGACATCGACGCGCCAGATATCCGGGTCGGTGTCGGGCACGCCCGAGGCAAGGATCGACTCACGCTCGGTTTGCACATAGCGGCGGATCACCCCCATCGCCTGCGTCCCGGTTTCAGCGGCATCCAACGCGGATCGAAACTGTTGATGCCGGATCTGCGCGGCCTCCGAGTCAAACCCGAGATTCGCCCAACGGGTGATGTGGGACCCAAAGTAAAGCGGTGGTTTCATCGCGCGACCTCCGACATCAATACGACGGCACGGCTGCCCGCACTGATGATTTCGCGCAAGACAACCTTCAGCGCAGCATAGCCCCAGTGTCGGGTCTCGCCAATCGAAACAACTTCGAACACCCGCCCGCGATCAAACAAGACCTCCAGCTCTTGCGGCATGACCGAAGCGCGACTGATGGTGCGCCCTGACAGGCTTTCGATTTCCAGCAGGATATCCCCAGCGAGGGTTGTCTCAATCGTCTCGCTGGCACTGGTGAACGCACGGAACTTCACAACCTCCCCAGGTCGCATCGCCTCGAACTTTCGCTGAAGGTCTGCACTGTCTTCAATCCCGCGATAGACCCGCCCGCGATGGGCGGGCAGTTTGCTCAGGGCCTGCGACACCGCTCTGCCGAACACGTCCAGGCTCTCGCCGAATGGATCGTCGCCGCCGCGCATCCGGGCATTGAGCGGCTGATAGAGGCCCGGCGAGGAATACGCCCGCAAGGCCAATTGCTCGACTTCGGTGAGCGCCGCGATCCTGTCGGCGCGCACGGCGAGGCGCAGATCGGCAATGGGGTAAACCGTGGCATATTCGTTCAGGTGCTCGATTGCCTTGAGTATCTCGGCGTCGCCATCGGATCTGGCCGCCGCGCGGCGCGCAGTCGTGGCGCGCAAGTCACTGGCTATGGCGGGCGGCAATCTGTCGAGCTTGGCGTCAATCGCCCGCCTGATGTTCGCGGTGGCACTCGCACCCGGCGCATAGGCCCAGCCCTTGTCGATGCCTTGCGGCGTGCCGGTCTTTGGGTCGATCCGGTCCCAGCCATCGGGCAGCACCTTGTCAGGGTCACCACCCAGACGGCGCACCCCGGCTTCTGAATTGGTGCCGAAAACTTCGCAACCGCAGCCCCAGCCATTCGGCGGATATGCCACTTGCCAGAACGAGTGTTCCGGCGGCAGGGCGATGCCATTCCACGCCAGGTGCTGCAGGCGCGGATGCTCGGCCCCTGAGTGCAGGTAAACCCAATATTTGAAATTCCCCGCGACGAGCTGTGCGTGCCGGCCGGCCATGTAGCTGGTGCGCATGTTGGTGCGGTAGATGACCTTTGTGCGCCAGGCCTCACCCGCCTCAGTGCCCTCACCGGTCCAGCCGTGCCAGCCATGCCGCGTGACAATCTCGCGGAAATCGTGGCGAAAGGCATCGAGCCCCGTACCCTCGGAAATTGCGCGATCCACAGCACGCCCCAGATCCGCCAGCAGGTCGGCTTTGGTGGCACCGGCAACCATGAAAGCCCGGTCATGCTGCACCTGCCACAGATCATCCCAACGGCTTGTTGGCACCAGATTGCCCAGCCGAAGGCGAAACGCCGCAACCTGTTCGGCAAAGGGACGCCGCAGGATTGCGCGCAAGGCGGCGTCAGTCATCGGTCTCATCCAGCACGGCAACGCGGCCTGCGAGATCGGCGGCAATCAACCCCTCGGCCAGCCTCTCGGACAGGCCACTGGCGTCAATCTGCGGCCAAGCCGCGTTGAGCAACTCTCGGAATTCTTCAAGCGATCCGGCGGCATCGAGCATCGCCTCGATCGTGTCGATCATGCCAGCCACCGCGGGCTGCGCTGCTGCCGCCAAGGATTGCGCCAGAAGCTGCGCGACAGGTTCGGGATCATTCTGAGCTTTGGCCTGTTCGGCATTGAGGCTGATAGGCTTCTCACGTGCCGGATTGTAACCCGCGGCAGGCAAACTTGTCTGACCGAGGATGCGCGCGCCGGGTTTTGGATCGGCAAAGCCGAAGCGATCGCGCACTTCGCTTTCCTCGACCTGCAGACCCAATGGAACCAGCTTCTGAAGACTGTCGGACAACAGTTGCAAATCTTCGGCTTCAGGCCGCGCGATCACGAGGCGCGGGTAGCGCTTTTGTGGCCCGAATTCGAGCTGCACCCATGGCCGGATCAGATCACGGTTGAGGATCGCGGTCAGGGCGATGGCGTCGGCGCGCTCGATGTCGGCCTGCACCTCGCGATGCTCTTTTGATACCGCATGCCCGCCAGAGATCGCGTCGGTGGTCGTGGTCTGCCCCAGAACGGCCTTCGAGATCTGGCGGTCCAGCCACTCCGCGCGGCGCTCATAGAGATCCGAGGATGCGCCCACCGATTTGGTTTCCACAAACTCGATCGACATGCTCTCGGGGATGATCGCCGCGCAATCGCCAGCAATATTGGCAACCGCGTTGAACAAGGTTGATTTGTCCTCTTCGGACGCTCCTTGTCCCCACTTTCCAAGCCGTAGGGGTTGGCCGTAGGTCTGCGCAAAGATCGCCCAATCGCGCTGCGTAAAGGCTTTGAACATCCAGCCCCAAGCCGCGACACGGGCAAGGCCGGACCGCAAGGCCAAGCCGGATTTGGCGCGCATCACGGACATGATGAACTTGCCACCCGGCAGCGGCACTGGCTGGCCTTGGTCATCCAGCATCATCGGCGTTGCCAAGTCTTTTTGCGCAAAGCGGAACCAACGCGGGTCGCGCCATTCCAGCTGCTTGGGCGACCATTGCCCTTCTGAAGTGTCCCACAGGATCTCGGTGAACGAGTATCCCTTGCCGATCGCATCGAGAATGTCGAACAACTCCTCAGCCAATTCGTCACGCTTGAGCCAATCGCGGATCATGTCGGCAATGGCCGTATCCTTGGGGTCGTCGCTGGCGGCTTCAACGGTGATGTCGATCTGACTGACCGAGCGCTTTCGGGTCGACAAGACCCCCAGATAATGCGGATCGCGCTCTTCGATCGTCTCTGCCAATTCCAGATACCGCACCGGATCGCCCTGATCCGCTTCGCGCAGGATATGCGCCAGGCGCAGCGGGTTGAGCCCATCGGCCGGATAGCCGGAAAGCGGCGAGCGCACTCCGCCCACCGTAGCGGCTGCAACTTCGGTGGTCAGCTGGGCACGGACCATGGGGCGACCCCATCGGTCGAGTAAAACGGGTTCGCGGTCCATCAGACTATGCCTCCTCGCAATCCGGTGCCAAGGGGCGGCTTCCACCAGCCCCGCACCGTGTCTTCTTCTGCCGTCATGGTCATCTCACCGTGAGCGGACTCATGTGAGGCCTGCACTGGGCGATATCCGAATTCCGCCCATCGCATGCGGCTGGCAAAATGCGCGAGCGCCAAGGCAATGGCGTAGTCGCCGTGGCGGCGTTTTCCCTTTCCTCCCTCGCGATGTGGCGGAACGCGCGGGATGCCGCGGATCAGCCGCATCATGCGCAGGTCCGACAGGTGCTCGGCATCGGGGATCAGTGCGATCAGATCATCTTCGAATGCCGTTTTAAGTGGTGGCATTTGCAGCCGATACCATTCCTCGGAAAACTTGATCGCCCAGACGAGGCCCGCACCGTCATCCTCTTCACGCAGCCCAAATTTGCGGCCCATGTCCTCCGCCACGGTCCAGCCCATGCCGGTAGCGTCGAAGGCCGCGCCGACGAGGCTTTGCTGAACATGCTCGAGAATGTCGCCAACGATCCGCTTTTGCTCTTTGCCCGGAACATTGCGCATCTCGAGTGCGAGTGCCTCACGGCGTTTCAGGCGCGCTTCAATTGCCAGCAAGGACACCACTGAAAGGTCGGCCACGCGGCCAAAGTCGAACCCGAAGGCAAACTGCGGTGCCATATCCAGACCGGCAATGGCCTCGGCAAGCTCTTCCATGAACGGGTCCAGCAAGGCTTTTTGATCAGCCTCAGGGCGTTGCATATAGTCAGATGGCAGCTCCAGTCTCAGCAACGGGGCATCGGCGGTCATCCGGGCTTCGATCAGCGGGCCCGGCAACCAAGCACCCGAGCTCGCAGAGGGCACGCAGAACAATTCCTCGTCCGCGCCGTCACCGTAGAACGAGACGATTTTCTGGCGCCATTCGGCTTCGCCCTCTGGCGTCCACTCTTCGCCTTTGACCAAACTGATCCGCTGATAGAGGCCTTCTTGCAGCGCCTGATCAAAATCGATCCGCATGTGCCGGTATGGCACGCGCCCGGCCAAGATGTCCTGAATGGTCTCGTTGAACGGATTATCGACGCCGTCATGCGTCGAGCAAATGACCACCTGTCCGCCCCACATCAAGAACGCCATCGCCGCTTTAATCAGCTCGGCCAGATTGTCCACGAATGCGGCCTCGTCAACAATCACCACGCCTTGCTTGCCGCGCAACCCACGCGGGGCAGACGATAGCGCCAGCACCTCAAAGCCGGATGCGAACCGGATGCGAAACGCCTGGATGGACTTGTCGCCTTCTTCGTCGCCCTGGTCGAACAGGCATTCTTCCGCAGCTCCGGCGGCAATCGAGAAGGCGCGCGCCCACATCGCGCAGGCGTCAATGAACTCTCGGGTCATCTCGCGCGAATACGAGATATACATCACGTCCATGCCGCCCGCGGTGCGCTGGCGACCAGCGCGCAGCACGGCATAGGCGGCCAGCCCCCACGTCAGGCCTATGCGGCGGCTTTTCTCGATGAACAGGGCCGAGCAATCGCGCACGCTGTCGAGCATCGACACAGCGCGTGCCTGATAGGGCAGCAGGACCTTGGGCAGGCCCACGGCGGCCAGCACCTTGGGCATTGCTTCGGTCGCTTCGCGCCGCTGGCGCACCCAATCCGCCTCGGTGACGGGCATTCCCGTGGCGGTGGTCATTTTGTGCAACCCAAGATCGCGCCCACGATCGCGGCATCGCCAAAGCGAGGCTGGGCTAAATAGGGCTGTAGTCGGCGTTTGGACACCGCTTTTTTTGCCAACCGCGCCGAGAGTTTCCGCTGAAGCTTCCGTGCAGCGGGGCGCGCATTCTTACGGGGCATCGTTGACCTCCTTTCTCAAGGCGGTGATCGTGCCCGCTGCTCGGGCGAGGCTGTTTGCCAGTTCAGGGTTATAAGCTCCCCCCTCCAGCCGATACAGCCGCGTCAGTACACCGCCAACTGTGCGCCCATCTGGCGCCGGTCCGTCGAGATACGCCCGGATCACATGGGCGGCATCTTGGCAGGCGTGGGCAACATCCTTGTCGTGCTTCGTCCAGAACGTCGCGCGCAGTTGCATATCATTGGCGACTTGTGCCGGGCTGGCCATCACTCTACCTCGTTGAACGTCAGCAAGTATGGCGTGCCACGCCAGAACGAGATCCGTGCATTGTAGCCGAGGTGTTGCAAACGCTGGTGCTTTCCAAACAACCATGCGGCGACAAGGGTCCACCACCGGGCGTCTTGGAAATGGGCGTTGCCGACTAAGATCAGTGCACCGCTGGCTGCGTCGTTCATGTCCCATCTCCCGGAAGGCCAACGCGGGACGGTTTGAAGATCGAGCGGTTCACGGCCATAAACCCTTGCTCGATTTGGGTCCGGCCAATCGCAAGCCAGCGCGGATCCGCACCATCGGCGGCAAGGCTGTCTAGAACCCGAAGTAAAGACTCCTCGTGTTCTTTCATCGCGTTCACCAGAGCGACGTTCTTTGGATTCTGTGGCTGATACCCATGTACGGGCAATCCGTCGATTTTCTTGGTCATGCGCTCACTCCCAGAATTTGCTCTTTGATGGCTTCAGCTGTTTCAGCCGTGATGCCTTTGGCGCGGGCGACGGTTTGGACAGCGTCCTCAACCTTCGACGCGAAATCGGCCTCGACCTTGCGGCGACGGTCCGACGAGATGCTCTGCGCCTGCACCGCCTGCTTAAAGGCGGCGGCCAGTTGCATCACGCTCTTGGCGTCAATCGTGTCTTCATCCGCCTCGGCCAGCATGTTGAGGACCAAGGCCTTGACCGTTTCAGCGGCCATGATCGTCAGATTATCGGCATCGGCGGGATCGAACTTCTCGGCCAGCGTGGCGACGATGGTGCGGGTCTGATCGAGGCGGCGCGTGAGCTTGGCCATGCGCACGGCATAACGGTTGAACGACGAGAACGCCGGGATCGTGAACTCCAACTCGCCGCGGTATTCCGCCATGATCGCTTCGCAGCGTTCGACAAACTCGGCATAGATGTCGGTCTGGGTGCGGTCCCGATCGGACAGCTCTTGCGCGGCCCAAGCGATGATGCCGTCACACTCGGACGGCATCAGTTCGATGGATGACAGGCGACCGCGACCGCGAAGAGGGCTTGCCATCTCAGGCCCCCGGCCGCGACGGGCGCTGCACGCCCTCAATGGCGATTTCTCGCGCAAGGTGGCGGCCACCTTTTTCGGTCAGGGTCGCGACCAGAATGGATCCGGCGTGCACCGTGGTGACCGCGGCCATCTCGCGCAGCCACGCCAGTTCGTCATGCACCCAGGCACGATCCTTGCGGATACCGAACCGGCGCAATTCGGGGATCATCATGTCGCTGTTCAAGGTCTCGTCGATTTGCGCAGCGAGCGTTTTGAGAATGATCAGCCGCGCTTGTTCGCGGATCAGTTGGTCCATGTCCATGAATTATTGCCTCTTCGATTGCTCGATCATCAGTTCCTGCATGCGCTCGGCGATGGCGGCGACAGGGGCCAGACGCTGCCCGAGCACACCGATCTGGCCCTCCATGCGGGCGAGCGCGAGTTGCAATCCGTGGATGTCATCCTTGCCAGGCGTAAACCTCAACGACTGCTCGATGCCACCCAGACGCGCATCATGTTCGACGATGCGCTCTTCGTGACCATCGAGCCGGGTCTTGTTAGCCCGCGAACCGGAAACCAGCAGACTGTAGACCGACAGCCCAAAATTCAGGAGCAACGACAGCGCGCCAATCCAGGCGATGAGCGGAGAAAGTGTCAGGGTCTCGGTCAATGGGCACCGCCCGTGCGCAACCGTGCCCACTCCTTGATCGTGTGCCCACCCATATACAGCGCCATATACACGCCGGTCAGCGAGAACAGCATGGCCAGATCGGGTTGCGGCAAGGCGATGCGCCAGACCGCATTGGCAACGTGCAGGATGACAATCGACCAGAGCCATAGGAACGCCAACAACCACATGGTCAGCGGACGCCACGCCCAGCCCCACCACGGGCCGTCCTGCTCGGCCTTGAGCAGGGCGAATTGCCCCTCAAGAGCCGTCGCGTGCAAGGCGATCATCTCGGGCATGGCACGCTCGGTTTCGCGCATTGCGTCGATCACGCGGGGCGGGTTTTCCTCGGCGAGAGCTTCGACTTCAGAAACGGTGACGCCCAAGCGACGCGCGAGCGCGCCCACCACATCGGTTGCCAGTTGTGCATTCGTTGCGCCGATCCGGCGGGTGAGAACCTGACCGATCAGCGGCACGCCGATCTGCAGGGCAAGGGCCGTCAGGGCACTGCTCATTTGAGTCTCCGAAGATAGGCCGCAAAGCGCGGCGAGAGGCGGTGAAGGCGGGCCGCGAGAATGTCGCGATAGGTCCAACCGAGATAGAGAAGGAGCGACAGGCCAGCGGCCAGCGCCAAGGGTCCGGTCCACGAGAGCGGCAGCTCGGCGGGCAGGGCGTTTGTGGCGGTTTCCGCGCCACCACCCATTGCGACGGTGCCACCCAGCAGCGACTGCCCACGAGCGTCAATTGAACGTTGCAACGTGGACAATGTGGCACGGCCCAGAATGCCGTCCGGTGTCAGGTCATGAGCGCGCTGAAAGCTCCGCACGGCTTCGACGGCAATACCGCGCGCATCCGGACCGACCGCATATCCGCGCGCCGTCAAGGCCGCGCGGGCGGCGGCAACTTCCTGAGGTGACAGATCCAGCGTGACCCGGGCCAGGCCGCGCGGGGTCTGCGCAGGCACCGGCACGCCGTAGTCGCGAAACTGGATCAGGTTGGCTTCAAGCACACGGCGGCGGGTCAGGCCAGGTAAGACTTTCCCGCCGCCTTTGTTCCAACGCATCAGCCGCTCGCGCATGCCGGCCATGTTGCCCGAGGCCCAGGCGGGGACCCAGCTGGCGCGTGCAATCGCGCCGGTGTTCCAGTGGAACGACACGCCGCCATCGAATTCGTGCTGTTTTGCACCGGGCATGGCTCGGGCCACGGCGGGCTCGTACTTCTGCCGGAGCGCCAGCGCCATCAAGCGCGAGGCTTCGGCGGCGGTGATTTCCATGCCAGGACCGGGATCGACCACGCCAGACGCCGCGGTCAGACCCGCGCCGATCGTCCAGACGCCAACTACGTCCCGGTACGCGCGCAGAACCACGCCCTCCAGGCGCTCGTTGAATTGAATGCCGCGCTCGCTGGTTTGCATATCTCGCTCCGGTTGATCTCGGGCCAAGATCAGCCAGACAGCGGTTTGCTTATAGGCACAACGGTCTGTGGGGTCGTCAGATCAGGGGGAATTGGCGGGGATCAGCGGGGCGTTTGGCAGCCTTGAGCCACTTGCGAACGCTCACGTCGCTGGCGTGCAATGTGCGGGCAATTTGTGTTGCTGACAAGCCCTGAGCCGCGCGGATCTGTGCGATCCAGGGCTTGCCTGTCGGCACGCGCTTGGGCAGGCGGTCGGCGGCGGCACCCAGGGCGCGTGCGGCGTCAAGGCCAAGCAGTTCGGCCAGCGGCGATCCGGCCACGGCGTTGCGCGGGATGTAAAGCTCGCCACCGCCGTAGTTCAGTAAAAACGTGATCGCACCCTCGACACCGAGGATGCGAACATAGGCTTCCAAATGGGCTGGCGGGCGCGGCAGGTTGGTCACGGGGTCCCGCCCCGCCGCCGGGGCTTGCGACCCCGTCGACTATCTGGGAAACGGGCGGGCCGGATGGTCACGACGACCGGAACACCTGCGTCTCGGACCATCCGATAGGCCATCCCGTCGATCACGACGCCGCTGGCCCCCTCTTGCACAGCACGATCAACCAGCCGACCGATCTCGCGACGATGCGCCTCGATGTCGAGGCGCAATACCCGCTCCAGATAGCGCAGCACCGCGTGATCGGTGACGTGGGTTCGCGGGTGTTTCATGGCTTTTCCACGTCGACACCGGCGCGCTTGCACATCGCCTTGAGCGCGTCGATCACATCGGCAATCTGTGCCCATTCGGTCAGCATGTCGATATCGGCCGGCACGCTGCCCCATGACGCGCCGAAACGGGCACGCACGAAGGCGTTGAGCCCGCGCCGCCCCGGTTCGCGCAGCGCCCCGGCTTCGCCCAGCATCGACCAGAGCTTGTGCACGAACCGCAGATCGGCACGGGGTGCTGCGGGCTTGCGGCCCGTCGCTGTCGGTTTGAAACCCCGGTTTTCAAGGGCCTTTAACATGGCTTTCAACTCGGGCTCGGTCATCGCCGACAGACTGGCCTTGCCGGTCACTTGCGCCTGCAGATCATGCCGGGTTTCGGTGTCGAGGCCCAACTGTTTGCAACCGACATGCACTTTGCGGATCAATGCGGCACTCATGTCAGTGGGTCCTTGGATGAGAGCCGAAGTGATGTACAAATAGCGCGTCGTCGGCGTCAGCATTGATATTCGCCTTTGGCACATCACGACTGGCAATGATCCGGGCGCGGATTTCGCCGCGCAGATGGGCCTCGACAGACAGCGCCGCCGTTGCCGCAATATCCAAGACCGACACGGCAAAACGTCGCTTGCCGATTGACAGGTCCAGCGTGTCACCGTCGGCGCTGACGTGCACGCGGCACAGCGTTCCCAGTAACTCGAACTTGCACAGATCGTGCAAGACACGCGGGCCGGGCTCGCCGGTGGTTTCAAAGACTGGAGTTTCAATTAAGGCGATTTGTTCCGGCATTTGATGTCTCCCTCAAGCTTTTGACAGGTCAATGGTGATGGCTTCCCATGCGGCGTCATGGGCGACGCGGCGGTAGAGGCGGACGTAGGTCTTCGAGCCAACGATCCGCATGGCGTCGCGGATGGCGCGCATGGCTTCCAGCCAGCGGGGATCGTCAATCTCGAGGCGCAACAGCATGAACACCTCGGAGCGGTTGATCTGGCCGGCCTTGTCGGTGTTGAAAGCCTTGGTGATGAGGCCGCGAATTTCCGGGCGACTGTCGGCGGACCATTCATTCAGGCACTCATCGACCAGCTCTTTGGCGATCTGCAACTGCGGGCCAAAGTCGATGTGATCGGCGACCTGCACCTGCACCTTCCAAAGCCCGTCGTGGGTCATCAGCGTCTTGTTGCCCTTGGCGCCGCCTTTCTTCGCGCCGTATTCCTGGGCAAGCAGCGCCTCGAACGATCCCAGATCATCGAATGTGTGTTGTTTGAACCGGGACACCTGGTCCGACAACGGCAGGCCGTAGCCCGCGATCTTGCGCACCACCTCGTCCTCGAGCAGCGCCTCAGGCGCGATCAGTTCAACGGGCACGAGATTGCCCTTGGCGTCGGGCATGTAGGATTTTCCGGCAACCTCGACGCGGCCGTCAGGAATGGGGAGGGATTGGTGTTCAGACATCGGTGGGTCCTTTCAAGGTGTTTGTGCGAGTGTCAGGGACAGAAAATTCAGCGACAGCCGGGTGGATCGCGCGCAGGCCAAGGACCGCGAGTGCCCCCGCCATGGCCTCGATCTCGTCTTGGCTGACCAGCGTCGCGCCGCGCGAGCCATACAGGTCGATCTTGCCCATCCCGCGCGCGGCGAGGTCCATCATGGTGCGCAAGGCCCAGCGGGTCGGGGCGGTCATTCCTCGTCCTTTCGAAACCGGGGGCAACGCTGGCAGGCGCGGTACATCTGCACGCGCAACGCGTTGGTGTTCTCGAACCGGGTGGCTTTGGCCCGCCAGGCGCGGCACTCGTGCAGGGGCAAAACGCCCAGCGACGGGCAGGCCACGGTTTCAGACAGCAAATGTCCGCGCACCAACTCCTCGACCGCGCCCATGTCGCCCGCGTATTTGTTGCGCAGCACAGAACTGACGAGCGCGCCTGAGCGACCCAATTGGGCCGCAACCTTGGTCTGGCTGCTCTTGGTGCAGGCCTCGGCCAGAGCCTTGATCCAGTCAGGCAGGGCCGCACCCCAATGCGCGCGGGCGATTTCGACGAAATCAGGCGGGGTCATAGACTTGCCTCCGGCATGTGAGTGAATTCAGCGAGGTTCGGATCCCAGATTGCCCGCACGCGGCGCTCGCGCGGCGGCATCGGCCCGGTATTCTTGATCAGCCGGTAGACGGCTTCGCGGCGCGGTGGTGCGGCCTTGCGCTGCACCCTGAGATATCCCGCGCGCACCAACATCTGACAGAACGCCTGCGCATCCTCACGCGACACAGAAACAGCCTCGGTCGTCGCGTGCGCAGCAATATCGGTGGGGGTGAATGCGCCGCCAAGCTTGCGCATGGCCAACCACATGTTGCCGTCTGGTGACTGGCGGCGTGAAATCGAAGATGCCGGGAAACTCTCTGCAGTGACGCGAAACATCAGCTTTTTTCCGCCACCTTTTCCCAACCCGGCAACCGAGCCCAACCGCACCCAGCCGCGCGTCAATCGGGTCGCGCGCTCGATCGGGATCGAGGCTTCGGCGGCCAGCGCACGATAGCTGAACGTACCCAGCCGGACCGCGGCGTTCCACGCCGATTGATCCGAGGCCAAGCGCTCTTCATGCGAGCCCATCACGCGGCTCCCACGATTTCAGAGCGGCGAGGCTTGGGTGCAGTCCCGGTAAAAAACTCCCGAGGATCGAAGTTGGCGCGGCTCATTTCGTCGACGCCAAGCACCTGGGCTTGTTCACCCAGCTTTGCGAGATTGACGCAGACCCGGCGCGTCGAGCCATGCGACATGCGCAGCAACTCGACCCTGAGGTCCGCCGTAATGGCAATACCCGGTGCATAGATCGGCGCGAGGTGGTTCAGATCGGCCAGGTCCGCGGGTTCTGCCGCGACCCAGTCCAACATGCGCCCGTGAACTCGCTCCCATTCCTTGAGTTTTTGCGGCAGCAACTCTTCGCCAATCAAGATCACCGGTGCTTGCGAACCCTCGTAGATGTCGCGCACGATTTCGACCATTTTGCGCGCGATCAGATGATCGGCCTCATCGATGATCAGCGGCATGCCGTGCACCGCCAGCTGCGCAGAAATCTGATCCACCAGATCGGCCGTGTTGCCTTTGGCTGGCAGTCCCAATTCGGCCAACACGGCCTTGCACAGGTTCTTTTTCGTCCAGCTGGATTTGCACTGCACCAGCACCGCTTGGAACTTGTTGGCGGCGTAGATTGCGGCGGTCGATTTGCCGAACCCTGACCAGCCATAAAAGCAGGCCATGCCCGGCAGACCAATCGCGCGGTTCTGCACCCGGTCGATCAGCGCGGTCAGTGCAGCAACGTTGCGCAGAGGGGCCACACTATTGTAAAGCCTCGTCTCATCTGTCATTTTTGGTCTCTCCTTACCGCTCTTGCCGCCGGTGGGCGTCTCACCGCCCCCGGCGGTTTCCTCATCCGAAATACGCAGGCCCGAAATCCGACCAGAGCGTGCGCTCTGCGCGGTATTCAGCAGTTGTTTGATAGCCGGTCAGCCATTTTGTCTGCTCGGCCGTGATGGTCTCGCCAGCCGTCACACGGCCCTCCAAATCGAGCGCCCGCTTGAACCGTTCGCGCGGGGCCTCGGTGGTCTTGGGTGTGGCACGGTGGCTCGCGATATCTGTCACCAGCGCCGCTTGTGCCGCGTCGATAACCGGGTTCGGCGCGATCGCGGCCGGTTTGGCAGGCGTCACCAGCCTGACCACTTTTGATTGCGGCTTTGGCGCGGGTTCCAACCCGGCAACCGTATCCAGATCGACGCCCAATTCGCGGGCGGTCAACGTGCGATGCGCCGCCAGCGCCTTGCGCTCGGCCTTCATCCAATCACCGCGCGCCTTGGCATGGGCCCGCGCATCCTCGATCGACAGGAAGCCAGCGGCGCTCTTGCACGCGGCCTCGCCCAGATAGCGATTATCCGCGCTGTAGATGTGGACTCCGGCTTGCAGGTCTGCCGGATCGAACCGCGCAATGACACGCTCACCGGCGATGTCGTGCATCCAGTCCGACCAGTATTCGTTGCCCGCGAATTTAACCAATCCAGACGATGAATGCGCGCGTAGAAGCTCACTGCCCATCAACCAAAGGCGGCGCTGCGCCTCGGTGGCCTTGCGGATTGGAGCGGCCTCGTAGCTCTCGGCAAAGACCTCGGCAAAGGACCGCCCCCACGCCACCTCGGACCGCCGCCCCTGGCGCAAGTTGTGCTCTTCGATGCCCTCGCCGACGACCCGCAGGAAGGTGTCATAAGGAATGGCGCGGCTGCCATAGTCTTCGGGCTTGGCGTCGGGCCGGTTGCCGGTCCACGCGCCATCAAAGCGCGGATCCTTGGCGATCGCGTCACACATGTCGCGGAACGACCGCTCGATCGGCTTCGATTGACCGGCATAGGGCGTGGCCCAATGGATCTCGCAGCCAAGCGACACGAACAGCCCCGGCAGATCGTCTTCGCGAACCTTGAACCGGAACCGCGTCTTTGCGCCGCCGGTAATCAGCTTGGCGGCAAACTCGCGCCCGTTGTCCAGCAACACATGCTCGGGAATGCCCCACGCTTCGACCATGTCGCCAGCCGCCAGCTTGACGCTGTGCGAATTGGCGGTCAGGTCCAGACGCCAGGACAGAATGCGACCGGAATAGACGTCCTGAAACGCCACCATCTGCGGGCGCACGGGCGTGTCGATTTCCGGCCATTTCACGAACACATCAAAACGGTGATAGTCACCGTTCACCACTTCCAGCGCATGCAGCGCAGTCTTGTCGCGGGTCTGCGGCGGATACATCCGCTTGAGCGCCTCGATGCCCTTGCGCGCCAAGACTTGCACCGGCTGGCTGACCCGCTCATCGAGCCGCCGCCGCAGAGTGCGCTCGGGGGCCGTTTCCCAACGCTTGTCACGCGCCACCATCACGGCGCGACGATAGCAGCTGGAAAACGACGGACCGGCAAGGCGCAGAAAATCGGCCTTCAACCAGTCAAAGAACTCTTCGTCGAAATCGCGCTTGGTGACCTTGCGCTCCACCGCCCGGTGACGGGGTGCCAGATAGGGCAAGCGATCATCACTCCGCACGCCCTCAATCAGACCCAACCAGGTCCACAGCGTGCGCGGCGAGACGCCCTCGGTGGCCGCGACTTCGCGCACAGCCAGATCGCGCGACAAATGATTTTCCAACGCCTCGACTGACTGGACGCAGCGCAGGCGGATCCGCGTGCGGCATTGCACCGCAAGGGGCAGCCCCTCGAACCATTCCCACATCTCTCCACGATTGGGCGCTTGCACTGGCGCGCTGGCAACCGCCAGCAGCGCCTTGCGCGCCGCCAATGGCAGTGCCGTCCAATGATATTCCCAGCCGCCCCCACGGCCTTCGCGGCGACGTGCCAGCGACGGGTTAGCGCGCAGATTGATGCGCTTGACCCAGCGCTCGATGCTCTGCTGTGTGCCTGGCATGTCCGGCAGTTTGGCGTCGGCCAGCTCATTGGCAGTCCACCAGAGGTGCGTGGGGGCGAGTTCGCTCATTCCAGCGATCCCTCATAAAGAATGGCCTCAATGTCCGCCCCGTGATCACGAATGAACCGGCGCCGCGCTTCTTTGGGCGCGCGTGACCACGCCGTTTTGAGCGCCTTCAAACCCGCTTCAACGGGGTCTTGGACCGGCGCGGCAAGGCCCTGTTCGACCTTCCACTGACGCCGTGCGGTGGCGGCATTCTTGGCATTCCCGCCGGACAGTTTCAGGATCACCTGCGCGCGCTCGTCAGGGTCGCTGATCTTTGACAGATGCTTGAGGTCTTCCATCGTGATTCGGCACGGCGCGGCGTCAAGTTGCGCTGCTTCTTCTAGCGACAAGCTGTCACCCGCCTGCAAGGCGCGCTTGATTGTTGGCTCCGAAACTCCAAAGGCGTCAGCGATGATTTTGGTGAGGCTCAAATTGATCCCCACCACTTTTCCAGTGTATTGGTTGCCCTTGAACACGCCTTGTTCACGCTCAGGATGCAGGGCGTAATAGTCGCGCTTCCAGGATGCGACGAACACCGCGGTCTCCAGCGGCGTCATGCGAGCAGCACCCAGATTGTTGCTGGCCTCCATCGCCCGCGCCTCGTCCGCGCGGCATTCCACCAGAAGCGCTGCGATATCCGGCGAGCCCATGCGTTTGGTGGCTTCCAAGCGGTGCGCGCCGTCGATCAGCACCAGCCTGTCCTTGACCTTGCGCACATGGATCGGCGTCGTGATCCCCGTATCCTCGGCCATCAGGATCAGGGTCGAGATATTGTCCTCACGTACCGCACGCAGCCGCTCCTCGACAACGATCTCGCCAACAGGCAAGCGCACCACATTGCCGCCATTCAGGAATTTCATGAGCGGACCTCGGCCTTGAGCTGTTCGGTCCAGAAGGTGATGGCGCTTTCGCTCTCCTCGATAATCGCAATGGCGAAGTCGATCTCGCCCTCGGTCTTCGCTTCGCTCGCCAACCTCATCGCTCGGCCAGCCAACTCCAAGCTCTTCTGGCGCACCATGTCTGCCAGTTCAAATTTGCGGATATCGCTCATGCTCAAACCCTCGCCGCGCGGCGCGGCTTGCGGCCGTCTTGGCCACCCGCGAACCCGGTGCTGCCCAACGGGTCCGAAATCCGGCGGCACGCGTTGCACATCCGGTTATGAATGCCCTCGGACAGGAACTCTGCGCGGCAGCACAGGCAGGCCCGCAGGCCACGCTTGCTCTGGCTATCGGCGGCGGCTTGCAACGCGTCACATTTCGCGTCAGCGATATCCTTGTTATTCGGGCCGAAGACACACACCCCATCACCGTTCAGGACGACGTAGTCCCCGTCCACATGGGCAACGCGAAATTTGGAGTTCGGGGCTGGCAGGTTACAATCCTTCATTGCAGCACCGCCCCGGCGAACAAACCGCCCCACAGAAGGCCACCAAGGCATAGCGCGCCGATCAGGTCGCCCAGCCAGTGGTTTTCAAGCGTCCGCAACGCTCGCAGGATCCGTGTCATGCCTCACCTCCATCATCCAAAATTGCGTCAATCATGTCGTCTCGCACGGCGATCTCGATCAGCCGTGTCGCCAGCGCGGCTGGCGTTAGGCCTCGATCCACGGCACGCACCGTCAGGCCTCCGAAAATCTTGGCGGGCAGGGTCAAGCTGACGGAGACCGGCCCGGCACGACCGCCCCGATGCTTGATGCCGCTGGCATAATTGAGGAGCCGCCTGTCAGTGGCCGGACGGCCAAGGGCTTCGTTCAGCGATGCTGCGACAACCCTAACGGGTTGCCCGGCGTCCAGCCCCGCACAAATCGCCTCGCGTAGTGTCTGATAGGGGCCAACGGGTTTTGGGTTTGTCATCCCGCGGCCCTCCGAGATTTTCTCAACCGGGCTGGCGTGCTAGCGTGTCGATGCCAAAGGGCGTTGGCGCGCCCCTTGGCACCTCTCATCCCCTGAAGACTTGCCCAAAAGGAGACGATAAAAATGGACTTAGCGACCATTGGAAACCTCGTCGGCATCGCCGGCATGAGCGCCGGGGGCCTCAAGACATCCGCCGAGTTCGTCGGAACCGTGAAAGAGCTGCTCTCTTCGCCCAAACCCGACATGATCGAGGTCAAGAAATTGATTGCCGAGGTCTACGACAAGCTGATCGCCGCGAAGGAGGCGCAGATGACGATACATGATACGCTCATGGAGCTTCAGAAAGACGAGATGAAGCAGCAACGCTTTGCGGCGGAGGCGGAGCGGTATGCCCTGACGACGACGGACATGGGTGCCCTGATCTACGCTCTTTTGCCGGAGAAGGCGGGCGGACAACCGGTCCACTATCTTTGCCCCCAGTGTTTCGAGGATCAGGTAAAGTCGGTTCTCCAGCCATCCCAAGCGCGTTTCAATGCGCTGAGCTGCAATCGGTGCAACGGGTGCTTCCCCAAGTCTGACGGTCGAAGCGGCGCGGTCACCGTCCCCTTGCAATCTGATTGGGATCCGTTTGACTGAAACCGTCGACTGACGCTTCGACGGTTTGCGCGCGTTATCTGCGATCAGACGTTGAATATCCCGAGCCGTCTCCATTGGCGTGCGTTCGTGCCTCAGCATCACGCGACCTCCTTCTTGTTTGGGGATTTCGGGCGCGGGGCTCCGCGCCATCCGGTCAGGGGTTCCAAAACCGGGCGCGGCCACCCGCCGAACTTTTCGGGGGCTTGCGGATCAGTCGCCCATGCAGCCCGGAACCAAAGCAACACGGCTGCATGCATGGCCTCACTGGGCGCGCGCTGATGAACGCGCGCGGCGATAATCGCGCGATAAACTGGTGCAATCTGTGTCCGCAGGATCGAACGCCGCCAAATTTCGCTGCCAGACCAGGGGCTACGCGGGCATTCGGCATCCCGCATCTGCATCAGCAAGTTTCCGCCACCGGCGAGACGCTGGAATGCATCGGCAATCGCAAGCACATCTGAAAGGCGCGTCGCGGCGTCCATCATGCGACCTCGCGCCGCATCCGTTCGGCGTAGAGCCGGGCAAAAGTTTCTTCGCCGACCTCGTCGATCATCTTCTGGCGCAGCGCGCGGGCTTTCACGCCGTTCCAGCCGCCAGTCGCGGCAAGCTTCGCATTGGTTGCCCTGACTGCGTGCGGCACGCACCAATCCGTCAGATTGGTGCCCATCACCCGCAGGTAGCCAAGGAACACATCGTAGAAGACAGGCCCCGGCTGGATGTTGGTGTGATTCTCTGTCATATTCTTTCCCCACAAGCGGCCACAGTCTGGACGCAATTTACGTCATTGTGTATTGATGGACGCTATTTACGTCCAAGTCAACAGGGTTGTACCGATGCGAGATGAAAAATATGGTGAGCGTCTCAAAACGTGGCGACAGGCCCAGAAACTATCTCAGCGAGAGTTAAGTGCAGAGTTGAGTGTGAGCCGTGGATACATCGGTGACATCGAAGCTGGCCGCAGCGAACCTTCGCGCAACTTCCTGATAAGTTTGCAGGAAAAGTTCGGGGTCCGTGCGGATTACATCCTCTACGGCGAAGGGTCACCTGTCGCCGCCAGCGCCGATCCCGCGGCACAACCCGCGAACCGCGCCCGGCCAGACCCTTTGCTCTTGATGATTTGCGGCGGGGCGGTCAGCGCGGAATATTCATCGGCCAAGTTGAAACTGACCCCGGACGATCATTTCAATCAGGCCGTCTGGATCTATGACACCCTGATCTCACGCATGAAGAACCCAGCGGACGGCGACGAACTCGAACAGCTTCTGCCCGAGATAAGGCGCGAACTGCGAAAGAAGATAGGGGTTTGATCCCAACCGCCATCGACAACGGCCAGCTCTATCTTTTCAACGACGCCGATGGCGAAACCCGCATCAAACGCCTCCACCGCCTGGGCACACGCACGCTGGCCCTGGTTTCCGATAACCCCGACCATTCCCCGGAAATCCGCAACGGCATCGACGCCGAACGCCTCAAAGTCCTTGGCCGCATCGTCTGGAGCGGTCATAATTGGTAGAATGAAGGAACTGTAACGATGGCAATCTGCGCGGCTTGTAAAGGTTCTGTCTTGGTGATCGCACCCGATTCCGGCCTATGTGCTGAGTGCGAGGCTGAATTCTCACAAGGTGAGCAGCGAGACGATGATGAAAGCTATGACGGTATTCTGCTGACCACCGAAACAGCGCACGATTTGCCGGTCGTAGAACGGCTTGAAATTCTAACTTCCGAGGTCGTTATCGGCCTGCATCTCTTCAAGGATATTGCATCATCTTTTCGCGACGTGTTCGGCGGGAGGAGCAAGGCGATGCAAACCGGGCTCCGCGATGCCCGGAAGATGGCGCTTTACGAGCTCCGCCGAGAAGCCGCTGCCGTAGGGGCCGATGCAGTTGTTGGCGTTCATCTTAACTATTCAGAGATCAGCGGCGGAGGGAAAAGCATGCTGTTCTTGGTTGCGTCGGGAACAGCAGTTCGTTTGCGTGACCATACCTGAGACCACGGATACAAATAAAATCGCGTGTATGTTGGAGCACGCCGCCGCGGCGTCACTTATCCTTCCATATCCTTTCTTTCCAATGAGTTAGTCGGAACATACACGCGTTCCACCGAACTTACACGTCCGCGTGTATGTTCCGACCTCATCCGATTCGGTCAGGGACGGATAAAATCCCAATAAAATCAGGCTTTAAGGCCTCTTTCACCTCACATCAAAGTAGGCTTGGCTTGCGGCAATTGCGCTGAACATGCGCATCTCTGCAAGTTTGGCGAAGCGCATCTCATGGCATCTTTCGCGGCCTCGAATGCTCTTTAACGCCTTGTTGTGATTACCTTTTATCACTTGCCACCGCCTATTCTCACCTTATCCCGCATTACTGCAGATATATTTGTCAACGCACAGCCCCTTTGTGCCAGATCATATTTCCCCGCCCGATCCAATGGTTTGATGGCGAAAATCATGAGGGCTGAACGATGTACGACAGGATGAAGCAGGAAGCCGAATTGATCCTGTCGGGGATCACCGTTCTGGGCATCCTGCTGGCCGCCTTGGGTCGCTGGGCGTTTGGCTTGCCAGAGTTGGAGATCATCGGGCTGTCGCTGGTCTATGCAGCGGGCGGCATTCCGGCGACGTTGCGCGCGCTGTCGGAAATGCGCAGAAACCGGGTGCTCGACATTGATCTGTTGATGGTGGTGGCGGCGGCAGCGGCGCTGGCGGTCGGTGCGGCGATGGAAGGGGCGGTGTTGCTGACCCTGTTCTCCATCTCGGGCACCCTGGAGACCCGCGCCTTGGGCCGCGCCCGGCGCGCGGTCGAGGCGCTGATGGCGCTCAGGCCGGAAACCGCCCTGCTGCAAACCAGCAACGGCACCCGAGAGGTGTCCGTCGGCTCGTTGCTGCCCGGTGATATTGTCGTTCTGCGCCCCGGCGCGCGGGTTCCGGTGGATGGCGAGATCGTCGTGGGCCGCGGATCGCTGGACGAATCCACCATCACCGGCGAATCCATGCCCGTGCACAAGGCACAGGGTCAGAAGGTGTTCGAGGCCACGGTGAACCTTGATAGCGTGATGGAAGTGCGGGTGACGCGCGGCACGGCAGACAGCACCGTCGCCCGCATGATCACGCTGGTGACCGAGGCACAGGCCGCCAAAGCCCCCTCGGAGCGGTTCAGCGCCTGGTTCGGCCAGCGGTACACGATTGCGGTTCTGGTCGGATCCGTTGTGGCGCTGATCGGCTTCCTGCTGGCCGGGCGCGGCTGGGATGACGCGCTTTACCGTGCGGCCACGCTTCTGGTCGCGGCCAGCCCTTGCGCGGTGGTGATTTCGGTGCCCGCCGCGATCTTGTCCGGCCTGTCCGCCGCCGCGCGTGGGGGCGTGTTGTTCAAGGGCGGTGCCGCGTTGGAAACCCTGGCCGAGGTGCGCAGCTTTGCCTTTGACAAGACCGGCACACTGACCACCGGCAAGGCCACGGTGACGGATATCTGGGCTGCCGACGGCGACGAGGCCGGGTTTCTGACCCGCCTTGCCGGACTCGAGGCGCATTCCGAGCACCCCATCGCCGCCGCAATCCGTCTTGAGGCCGAGACCCGCGGCCTGCCGCAACATGCCGTGCAAGACGTGCGCTCCAGCCCCAGCGAAGGGATCGAGGGCGTCGATGCCGAGGGGCCGATCTGGGCCGGAAACGCGCGGATTGCGCAGCGCATGGGGGCCGAAACCGCCCTGCCCGCGCTTGCCCGGTTTGACGATGGCGCGCAAACCGTGGTGTTCGCGGGCCGGGGCGCAACGTTGCTGGGGGCGGTCACCGTGGCCGATATTCCGCGCGCAACGTCAAAACGCGGGATCGCGGCGTTGCGCGCCGGCACTGTCACCGAAATCGCCATGATGACCGGCGACCGGCGCCCCGTGGCGCTGCGCATCGGTGCCGAACTGGGGCTGACCCCCGATGAGATCCACGCCGAATTGCTGCCCGCCGACAAGGTGGATCTGGTTGCGGCGATGACCAAACGCGGCAAGGTGGCCTTTGTCGGCGACGGCGTGAACGACGCCGCCGCCCTGGCCCGCGCCGATGTCGGCATCGCGATGGGGGCCGCCGGGTCCGAGGTCGCGCTGCAGGCCGCTGACGTGGCCCTGTTGTCCGAGGACATGACCCGTCTGGCCGAGGCGCATCGCCTCGCGCGGCGCACCGCCCGCATCGTGCGGCAAAATCTGATCTTTGCGATTGGTGCGATGCTGGTGTTGGTGACGGGCGGGTTGTTCTTTGACATGCCGCTGCCTTTGGCGGTCGTTGGCCACGAAGGCGGCACCGTTCTGGTTGTGCTGAATGGGTTGCGGCTACTCGCCGATCCGATCCGCGCCGACAAGCGTTGACCAAAAGCGGCAATTGACACGGTTTCGCCGTCACGTCTTGCGCCTCGCCCCCTTTCACCCGCCCGCCCCTTGCGCTATCTGACCCCATAAGGCGACAGGAGTGGACAATGCAGAGAGAACAGCCTGGGGATTTCGAAAAGCCCGGCCCGGTGGAACAGAACTGGCGTGACGCGATTTCGTCGATCGAAGAGATCATCGACGATGCGCGCAATGGGCGGATGTTCATCCTCGTGGACCATGAGGACCGCGAGAACGAGGGCGATCTGGTGATCCCCGCGCAGATGGCCACGCCGGAAGCGATCAACTTCATGGCCACCCACGGGCGCGGGCTGATCTGCCTGACCCTGCCGGGCGAGCGGATCGACGCGCTGGGCCTGTCGCTGATGTCCACCAACAACGCCTCGCGCCATGAAACCGCGTTCACGATTTCCATCGAGGCGCGCGAAGGCGTGACCACCGGGATTTCGGCCTATGACCGCGCGCGCACCGTTGCAGTGGCCATTGACCCGTCGAAAAACAGCGCCGATATCGCCACGCCGGGGCATATTTTCCCGCTACGCGCCCGCGATGGCGGTGTGCTGGTCCGCGCGGGTCATACCGAGGCCGCGGTGGATATCTCGCGGCTGGCCGGGTTGAACCCCTCGGGCGTGATCTGCGAGATCATGAAAGACGACGGCGAAATGGCGCGCCTGCCCGATCTGATCGGCTTCGCGCAAAAGCACAACATCAAGATCGGCACCATCGCCGACCTGATCGCCTATCGCCGCCGCCACGACAATCTTGTGCGCGAAACCGCAAAACGCACCGTCACCTCGGCGCATGGTGGCACCTGGGACATGCGGATCTTCACCGACCAGACCCACGGCACCGAACATATCGTGCTGACCATGGGCGATCTGGCGACCGATGAGCCGGTCTTGGTGCGCATGCACGCGATGAACCCGCTCGAGGATGTGTTGGGCATTGGCGACGGCCATTCCGGCGACCTGCGCGGCGCGATGAAGGTCATCGCCACCGAGGGGCGCGGCGTGGTCGTGTTGCTGCGCGACATCGAGGTCAAGCTGTCCCTGGATGACGCGGCCAGCCCGCAAACCCTGCGCCAATATGGGTTGGGGGCGCAAATTCTTGCCGCCCTGGGCCTGCACAGTCTGACCCTGGTCACCAACTCGCCCACCCCGCGCGTGGTTGGGCTCGAGGCGTATGGCCTCAACATCGCGGGCACCCGCCCCATCCCCAAGGAGTGAGTCATGGCCGGAGCCAGCCACTATACCCTGCCGCTGCCCCGCTTTGACAAGCCCGTCAAGGCGCTGATCGTCGTCGCCCCCTATTACCGCGACATCGCCGACATGATGATCGAGGGCGCGCGCGCCACGCTGGAAGCCGCCGGCGCCACGCATGAGCTGATCGAAGTGCCCGGCGCGTTGGAAGTGCCCGCCGCCATCGGTCAGGCCTTTCGCATGGCCGATTTCGACGTGTTCGTGGCCTTGGGCTGCGTGATCCGGGGCGAGACCACGCATTATGACACGGTCTGCAACGACAGCTCGCGCGGGTTGACCTTGCTGGGCCTGCAAGGCGTGTGTCTGGGCAATGGCATTCTGACCGTTGAGAACATGGAACAGGCAATCGTGCGCGCCGATCCCAAGGATCAGAACAAGGGCGGCGGGGCGGCGGCGGCGGCGTTGCATCTGCTGGCCTTGGCCCGTCGCTGGGGCGCGCCCAAGGGCGGCGTCGGCTTTCGGCCAGTGGACCCGGTCCAGTTGGCCAAAGGGGGCGACACAGTATGAGCAAGGCCGATAACAAGCGGGTCAACGAGAAACGCGCGTTGAAATCGGCCGCGCGGTTTTATGCCGTGCAAGCCTTGTTCCAGATGGAGGTCTCGGGGCAGACCGTCGAACAGGTGCGCGTGGAGTTTGAAACCCACCGGATCGGCGTGGAAACCGAGGATGAGGCCTGGGTCGATGCCGACATCGACTATTTCCGCAAGCTGGTGGATCTGGCGGTGGATGATCAGGCGCGCATCGACCAGATGACCGACCGCGCGCTGGTCGCCAAATGGCCGATTGCACGGATCGACCCGACCCTGCGTGCGCTGTTTCGCGCCGCCGGGGCCGAATTTGTCGAAACCGACACCCCGCCGCGCGTGGTGATCACCGAATATGTGCAGATCACACAAGCGTTTTTCCCCGAAGGCCGCGAGTCGAAATTCGTCAACGCGGTGCTCGACCACATGGCGCGTGAAGCCAAACCCGAGGCGTTTTCGGCCTGACGTCGGTCGCGAGCGCGGTTTGCCCGGCACGGCGATCGGGCGATCAAACCCTGTTTTGCGCCGTCATGCGTTTTCGCTCAGCAACGGCGCCGAGGCGTCGCCCCTGCCCGTCAGCATCTGCACCTCCCAATCCTTGGGCGGCAAGCCGCGCGCCAATTGGCGATCCAGCCGCCAGCGCGGCGGGCCAGCATCCACTGGCGGCAGCGGATGCAGCGCCCAGCGGCTTTCGACCCCGGCCACGCGGCCATTAGCCACCTCATAGCCCAGCATGACCCCCAAAGGCGCCGGGGTCAGCCGCCCCGCCGCGCGGTTGCGCGCCAGCCCGTCGCCCGCCGCCAGATGCAACCGCCGGACCTGACGCAGGTCGGGCACCTCGGCGATCTCGGCCACCACCAGCGCCACGCAGCCGGCACGCAGGGCTTCCTCCATGCTCCAGACTATATCGACCGGGCGGGCGCAGTTGACCATGATCAGCGCGCCGGGATCGGGCAGCAAGCGGGCCAGCCCCTGCGGGCACAACCCCTCGCGCCGCCAGCCGGGCCGCAGCCACAGGACCGGCCCTTCAGCCTGCGCCGCCCCGGCGATCACCGCCGCCAGCGTGCGCCGCGCAGGCCCGGCGATCTCATGCACCCGCCCGCGCGCCAGCGCCATCTGCGGCAGCGGTTGCAACGGCACCGCGACAGGCCCCGCATCGCGATGATGCGACGCGGTCAGATCGGCCAGAAGCCGCGCGGCGGTGGCCAGATCGGGCTTGGCGACAACAGAGAGGGAATCGGCGGCATCATCCATGCCACACCCTATCATGTTCCCGTTATGTTCTCAATTCCGCATGACTTGTTTTTCACTCTGAACCCGCTAGTCTTGGGAAAACAAGAAAAGTAGACAATGAAGACACACAAGCTTGGGCCCAACGGCCCCACCGTTCCGAATATCTGCCTTGGCACCATGACCTGGGGTCGCCAGACACCGATGGCCGATGCCCACCGCCAGATTGATATGGCGCTGGAGCACGGCCTGACCTATCTCGACACCGCCGAGATGTACCCGGTGAACCCGTTCAGCCCCGAAACGCTTGGCGGCACCGAAGAGGTGATCGGCGCGTGGAATGCCAAGGGCGGGCGCGACAAGCTGGTGATCGCCAGCAAAGTGTCGGGCGAAGGCTGCGAGGTGATCGAAGGCGGCGCGCCGATGATTGACGCGCCCCGCCTGCGCAGCGCCGTCGAGGCCGCGCTCAAACGCCTTCAGACCGACCGGATCGACATTTACCAGCTTCACTGGCCGAACCGCGGCTCGTATCAGTTTCGCGCGAACTGGACGTACAAACCGCCACGGGATCGCGCGGGTTTTCAGGCGCATATCCTCGAGATCCTGACCGAAGCCGCCGCCTTGATCGCCGAGGGCAAGATCGGCCAGATCGCCCTGTCAAACGAATCCGCCTGGGGGCTGGCGCAATGGATCCATGCCGCCGACAGCCACGGCCTGCCGCGCATCGCCACCATACAAAACGAATATTCGTTGCTGTGCCGCCTGTTCGACACCGACATGGCCGAGGCCAGCGTCATGGAGAACGTGCCGCTGTTGGCCTTTTCCCCCCTCGCAACCGGGCTTTTGACCGGAAAATACGCGGGCGATGTGGTGCCCGAGGGCTCGCGCCGCTCGCTGAACGCCACTCTTGGCGGGCGCATCACGCCGCGCGTGTTCGATGCCGTTGCCGCCTATCTCGGACTGGCGCGCGACTGGAGTATCGACCCCAGCCACATGGCCATCGCCTGGCATCGCAGCCGACCCTTCGTGTCGATCCCGATCATCGGCGCAACCACCACCGCGCAGTTGGAACATCTGCTTCCCACCGTGAACCTGACCCTCGATCCCGATCTGATCGCGGCGATTGATGACGTCCACCGCTCCCACCCCATGCCGTTTTGAGGTCCATGATGTATCGTATCCTGACCGTTTTCGCACTGCTGCTCACGCTGTCAGCCTGTGTTTACGCACCGCCCACAAACAACGCGACCCTGACCTATGCGCCGCCGACGCCCGTCGCCCCCGCGCCTGAAGTCGAGGCCTATAGCCCCGAGTTCGACGCGACCTATGGGACTGCGCCGGATATTGACACCAGCTATTCCAATGTGACGGTCACGCCATCGCCGGTCGTGGCCGAAGAGCGCCCGCCCGAGGGGGCCATGCTGGAACAACAGCGCGCCGCCTGCACGCGCTCGGGCGGGAATTTCATGCCGCGCGGCACCGGCTTCTTTGCCTGCGTTTTCCAGACCCAGGACGCCGGCCGGCAATGCGACGAGGCCAGTGATTGCGAGGGGGCCTGTCTGGCGCGCTCGCGCACCTGCGCCCCGATGCAGCCGCTGTTCGGCTGCCAAGAGGTATTCACCTCGCCCGGACGTCGCGAAACCGTCTGCACGGATTGACCGACCCAAGGCGCCGCCGCCCGCCGCGTGGCGGCGTCTGACCGTCAGGCAAACCACCGCAAGCCGGCCTGCGTGACGATGCCGTCAAGACGCTGATCATAGGCGTCGATTGGCACCTCGGGCAATTCCTGTGCATCATAGGCATAGCCCAGCGCCAGCACCGGCCCGGCGGCGCGCAAACCGGCCAATGTGCGATCATAGAAGCCGCCGCCATACCCCAGCCGATAGCCGCGGGCATCAAAACCGACCAAGGGCACAATCACCACACGCGGCGTGATCGCCTGACCATGGGCGGGGATTTTCGCGCCAAACGGCCCCTCGACCAGCGTGGTTTCCGGGGTCCAGAGGTGGAACTCCAGCGGCTGACCCGCCGCCCGGATCACCGGCACCCCGACCGGGCCGGGATGCGTGGCCATCGCCGGCACCGGGTTTATTTCGGTTCGGATTGGCAGATACCCCGCCACGGGACGCGCATCATACCCGGCGAGCGCCGCGCGCAAATGGCCCTGCGCCACCGCATCCAGTCCGGTCCCGAACGCCGACTTGCGACCCGCAAACGCCTGTTTGCGCGCGGCAGCTTTTCGCTCGTCGATCCCACCCATTGCCACGCCTCAAAGCAACATGAGCGACGCCAACCCAAGGAAGGCGAAGAAACCGACAACATCGGTCACGGTCGTCACGAACGGCCCCGAGGCCAAGGCCGGATCAATTTTGAGCTTGTCCAGGATGACCGGCAGCACAATCCCCGACAGCGCCGCCGAGGCCAGCGTCGCCAGCATCGCCATGGCAATGACCAAGGCCAGCATCGGCATGCCGAACCAGAAGCCCGCCACGATCGCCATGATGATGCCAAAGGCCATGCCGTTGATCACCCCAACGACCAACTCGCGCCAGATCACCCGCCTGGTGTTCTGTCCGGTCAATTCATGCGTCGCCAAGGCGCGCACCGCCACCGTCATCGACTGCGTACCCGCGTTGCCCCCCATCGAGGCGACAATCGGCATCAACACCGCCAAAGCGACCAACGCCTTGATTTCATCCTCGAATTGCGAAATCACCAGCGAGGCCATGATCGCCGTGATCAGGTTCACGAACAGCCACAGGAACCGCCCCCGCGCCGTATCCCAGATCCGGTCCGACAGCGAGCTTTCCTCGTGCACACCGGCCATGCGCAGCATGTCCTCTTCGTGTTCATCGTCCAACACGGTCATCGCGTCATCAATCGTGATGACCCCGACCAGACGTCCGGCCTCATCGGTGACCGGCATCGAAATCAGGTGGTACTTGTTGAACTGCCGCGCGACTTCTTCTTCTTCCTGCGTCGCCTCGACCGAGCGGAAACTGTCCTCGGCGATATCGGCAAGCGCCACATCCCGGCGCGAGGCCAACACCCGGCCCAACGTCGCGTAACCCGTGGGACGGTGGCGCGCATCGACCAGGATGACGTGATAAAACTGATCGGGCAGCCATTCCGCCGAGCGCATCTGATCAATCGCCCGACCAACCGTCCAGTCTTGCGGCACCGCCACCGTCTCGGATTGCATCAGACGACCGGCAGAATGCTCCGGCCACGCCAGCGAGCTTTCCACCGCCGCCCGGTCCTCGACCTCCAGCGATTCAAGGATATACGCCTTTTCCGCATCCTCAAGATCCTCAATGATGTCAACGACATCATCGGTATCAAGTTCGCGCACGGCCTCGGCGAAGGCTTCGCGTGGCAGGGCCTCGATGACCTCTTCGCGCACGCCTTCTTCAAGCTCGGACAGCACGTCGCCGTCGATCATCTCGCCATACAGCGCCAACAGCGCGCGGCGCTGGCTGCCGCTGATCTGCTCCAGAAGGTCGGCGATATCGGCCGCGTGCAGCGGCTCGACCGCCGCGGCGACGGCGGCGGCGTCTTCCGCCTCTACCGCATCGAGGATGATCTCGATACGGTCGCCATCCAGACCATCAACCGTGGTCTCTTCAAAGTCGGATGGCAGATCTTCGTTCAACACGCGGTTTTCCGGTTCTGCCATCGTGACCTCCCAAGCCTGCATCGCGCCTGCGAATCGGCGCGCGCTTGTGGGTGTTAAGCGCAAACGGTCGCGCAATAAAGGGATTGTTCATCGCAAATCCGACCTGTACCTCTGGGATGCGGTTTGACGAGGGGAACGCATGATGACAGCCTTGCTGCTGGGACAGACACTGACCTTTTCTGACGATCCGTTTACCCACGGCCCGGACTGCGCCCACCATGAACGGCGCGGTGCCGTGTTGATCGACCAAGGCAAAATCGCCGCCGTCGGCACCGCCGAGGCCCTGCGCGCCGCGCACCCTCAGGCGACAATCCACGACTATGGCGAGGCGCTGATCTCGCCGGGTTTTGTCGATGCGCACGCCCATTATCCGCAGACCGCCATCATCGCCAGCTGGGGCAAACGGCTGATCGACTGGCTCAACACCTATACGTTCCCCGAGGAAACCCGCTTTGGCGACCCCGCCTTTGCCCAACACACCGCCGGGACCTGCCTGGATCTGATGCTGTCACACGGCACGACGACCGTGTGCAGCTATGCCACAATCCACCCCGAAAGCGTTGACGCTTTCTTCACCGCCGCGCAATCGCGCGGGATGCGCGCCCTCGCCGGCAAGACCTGCATGGACCGCAACGCCCCCGATGGATTGCGCGACACGGCGCAATCGGCCTATGACGACTCCAAGACGCTGCTCAACCGCTGGCACGGCGTCGACCGGCTGACCTACGCCATCACACCGCGCTTTGCCCCCACCTCGACCCCGGATCAACTGGCCGCCCTGGGCGCACTCTGGGCCGAACACCCCGATTGCCCGATGCAGACCCACCTGAGCGAACAGCGCGAAGAAATCGCCTGGGTCGCTGACCTGTTCCCCAAGGCGCGCGACTATCTCGATGTCTACGAACAGTTCGGCTTGTTGGGCGAAAAGGGCCTCTATGGCCACGCCATCCACCTGACCGACCGCGAACGCGCGCGGCTGCGCGAGGTGAACGCCGCCCTGATCCACTGCCCGACCTCCAACAGCTTCATCGGCTCGGGGCTCTTTGATACCGGCGGCCTCAAGGCGCAGGGTATCCGCGTGGGCCTGGCCACGGATATCGGCGGCGGATCCTCCTTTTCAATGCTGCGCACGATGGCGGCAGCCTATGAGATCGGTCAGTTGCGCGGCAATCCCCTGCATGCCACCCAGCTATGGTGGCTGGCCACCACCGGATCGGCGCAAGCCCTCGGCCTCCAGACCAGGATCGGCGCCCTGACCCCCGGCCATGAGGCCGATGTGATCATCGTGGACCTCGCCTCAACCCCGGCGATTGCCCAGCGCGCCGCCCGCGCCACCGACTTTTGGGAGGCGCTGTTTCCCACCATCATGATGGGCGACGACCGCGCAATCCGCACCACATGGGTCAACGGCACCCCGATCAACCACGCCTGAACCCGCGCCGGTCCCTGCCAACTTCAACTTGCCGAAAATACTCTGCGGGGGGAAGGCCAACGGCCTGACGGGGGTGCAAAACCCCCGGCGGCGCAAGGGGCCTCGATGGCCCCGCGCGACGCTCCCCCCCTCACCGCGCCAAAAACGCCAGCGCTTCGGCGTGAACCGAGGCGTTTGCCGCCGCGATCACTTGACCGCCATGATGCGCCGGGCCGCCCTGCCAGTTGGTCACAATCCCCCCCGCCGCCTCGATGACCGCAATCGGCGCCATGACATCGTAACTGTGCAACCCGGCCTCGATCACCAGATCAATTTGCCCTGACGCCAAAAGCGCGTAGGCATAACAATCCATACCATACCGCGTCAGCCGCGCCTGTGCGGAAACGCGCTCGAAAGCCTGCCGCTCGGCGTGGGTGCCAATCTCGGGAAAGGTTGTGAAAACCACAGATTGCGACAGGGCGCGGGCGGGCCGGGTCGCCAGCCTCTGTTTGCCCTGCGGACCGGTGACATGCGCGGTTCCAAGGCCACCGCAAAATCGCTCGCCGATAAAGGGTTGATCCACGATCCCCAGGATCGGCCCCTGCGCATCCGCCAACCCGATCAGGACGCCCCAGGTCGGCGTCCCTGACAGATAGGCGCGGGTTCCGTCAATCGGGTCAAGCACCCAGGTCAGCCCGCTGGTTCCGGGTGTGGCACCCGCTTCTTCGCCCAGCACCGCGTCTTGCGGGCGCAGCCGCGCCAGGGTGTCGCGCATTGCCGCCTCGGCCGCGCGATCCGCCACGGTGACCGGGTCAAACCCGTTGGCATCCTTGTTGTCGGCTTGCAAATCCGGCTGGCGAAAGGATGCCAGCGTGACCGGGCGCGCGACATCCGCCAAAGCATGGGCCGTGCGCCACAGGTCGGCGGCGGTTGCAGGGGATATGGGCGCGCGCACCATGACCAAGGCTCCGGGTTCAGAAAAAAGGCCCACACCACCGTGTGAGCCTCGACTGTCTAGGGACACGCGCGCGGCCCGGCAAGGGGGCGCGCTCACTCCTCAGGCTTTCACGCGGCCTCGGACAACACGCGGGCCAGATCAAACAGGCGCCGACGCTGCGCCTCGGGGATGGCGTAATAGGCGCGCACCAGGTCCATTGCTTCCTTGTTGGCCAGGATATCGGCCTCAACGGCGATGTCAGAGCTTTCACCACTCAGCCCCTCAAAGAAGAACCCGATCGACACACCCAGGGTGCGCGCGATATCCCAAAGCCGCGACGCACTGACCCGGTTCATGCCTGTCTCGTATTTCTGGATCTGCTGGAATTTGATCCCCACCGAATCAGCCAATTGCTGCTGGGTCATTCCGACCATCCAACGACGATGGCGAATACGTTTGCCGACATGAACATCTACCGGGTGTTTCACAATTCTGTTCCTCTTTTTTGTTTTCAGCACCATGAGACATCTTGGCAAGGCGCGTTTACATATCTCTCTCAGAGGGTAACAAGCACGTTTCGTGCCAACTTTTTTGAAGAAACCCAAAAAACCGAGAATGCGGTCCGAGCGTTAATCTGCGGCGCCGTGTATTGGCACCTATCTGGTCGTGTCAGAATTGTTTTTCAGAGGCCCTCTCAAGCTTCCCTTACGGAACCTTGGGCGATCCGTGTAACCCTACCGTGGGATGTAAACATGACATTGATCTTCCATCAAGACGTGTTTTGCAAAATGCAACGCACAATGAGATCAACCTGCGCGTGCATTCGCATTTTGCAGTGATTTTGCCCGCGCTGCGTCCTGGGCTTTACCTTGGCGGGATAGCGCGACATCTTGCGAGCCACCGAAATTCCTGGAGACCCCCATGCGCGCTTTTGTCCTGTCCAGCACGGATACCCCCCCGGCCCTTGTCGACCTTCCGATGCCCGAACCCGCCGCGGGCGAGGTACGGCTGAAAATCGGTGCGTGCGGGTTGAATTTTGCGGATCTTCTGATGGCGCGCGGCCAGTATCAAGAGCGCCCGGCCCTGCCCTTTGTCATGGGGATGGAGGTCGCCGGAACCGTCGATGCGGTTGGCGAGGGGGTGACGCATCTGACGGTCGGCCAGCGCGTTGCCGCATTCGCCGGGCAAGGAGGTTTGGCCGAATACGGTTGTTTTCCAGCCATCCGCTGCATGCCGATCCCCGATGCGATGCCGTTTGAACACGCCGCGGGCTTCATGATCGCCTATGGCACGTCACATCTGGCGCTGACGCATCGCGCGCGGCTGGCCAAAGGTGAAACGCTGTTGGTTCTGGGCGCGGGCCGGGGGCGTCGGGCTGACGGCGGTTGAGATCGGCGCGCAGCTGGGTGCCAAGGTTGTCGCCGTCGCACGCGGTGCCGACAAGCTCGCCGTCGCCAAGGCAGCCGGGGCAAGCGTGCTGATCGACAGCGAGAGCGCCGATCTGAAAGCCGAACTCAAGGCGCTGGGCGGCGTCGATGTCGTCTATGACGCGGTGGGCGATCCGGCATCCACGGCCGCACTTCGCGCCCTGCGCCCCGAGGGACGTTTTATCGTCATCGGCTTTGCCGGGGGCGAGGTGCCGAACTTCCCGGCCAATATCCTGCTGGTCAAGAATATTGATATCATCGGGTTTTACTGGGGTGCTTATGCCGCGTTCAAACCGCAGGTGCTGACCAAGTCGTTGATGGATTTGATGGCGCTCTACGCCCAAGGTCGTCTGTCGCCGCATATCAGTCACGCGCTGCCGCTCACGCAGACCGCCGAAGGCATGGAGCTGATGCGCACGCGCAAATCCACGGGCAAGGTTGTGATCACCATGCACGGCTGAACGCCGCGGGCTATTCTGCGGCCACGTTGGGGCGGGCGTCTGGCTCGCGTCCGTCCCAGGCCCGGCGCAACAAATCCGCCAGTGCCAGCACGCCGGGCTTGCTGCTCGACCGGTTGATATAGAGGTTCACCAGATGGCTGGTGAGCTCGGGCAGCGTGCCGCCGTGGTTGATCCGCTCGGCAAAGGGGGGCTCGGTGCCCGCCAGCAGGGCATGAACCGCCAGATCGCAACTGACCGTCGCCTCCAATGTGCGGTCGGATTCGGATTCGACCGCTGCTTCCCACGGGATATTCTCGCGATCCAGGGCCGCCACGATCCCCGGCCTGAACGCGCAATATCGACCCAGCGCCAGTTGCAGCGGTCGCTGCCGCCACGCCACTCCGCCCGGCGCACCGATCCAGACCAGAGGCAACCGGGTCAGGGTTTCACCATCGGGTTCGCAATGGCTTTCGGTGGTCAGGATCAGATCGCATTCGCCTTCGCGCAGCCGGGTTTTGGCGATCTTGGTATGAAGCGCCTGCAGCTTGACCCGCATCCGAGGATACGCCGCATTGAAATGCCGCAGCACTTGCGGAATATGCGGATAGACGATGTCATGGGGAACGATGATGACGATCTCGCCTTCATAGGTGCTGTCGGTCAGACGCGCGACCGCTTCATCGTTGAGCGCAAGAATCCGGCGCGCATAGGCCAGCAATTGCTCGCCTGACGCGGCCAGCGCAACGCCGCGCCCCGAGCGATCCAGCAGCACAAGGTCCAATCCGTCCTCCAGCCGCTTGATCTGCATCGACACGGCGGATTGCGTCAGATTGAGCACATGCGCCGCCCGCGTCACACTGCCGAAATCCGCGATCGCCGCCAAGGCCCGCAGCGCGGCCAAATCCAGATTGCGCTTCACATCACACTCCCTGATGAGTCCCATGACTAACATTCATTGTCATTATAATCCGAGATCGCGTATCAAATCAACAACACTGATGAGTCACCCTCGAATCATCGCATTTCAATACGTCAAGACAGGAGCCGACGATGTCGCAGAGCAATCCCACCATCACCACCCCGCTGGGGCTTTCTGTTTTTGGCGCCCGCGCGTTCAAGATCACGTCATGGCTCGGACTGGCCCGGCTGGCCAATCAGCGCAATCGGTTGGCACAGCTCGACGCCACGCGCCTTGCGGATCTCGGGATCAGCCCGGAACAGGCCCGGATCGAGGCAAATCGCCCGTTTTGGGATGCACCGCAAACGTGGCGCGCCTAGCATCCCGCGCCCGCCATTTTCGAGGCGGCGCAACTGTTTCCAATTTTCCGCTCGGAAATCCTTGAACTACGGGCCATTGACCCCGATATTGACGGGAACCGCTTTTCTGCTTGGATTGGCGGATCCATAGTTTCCAACGGAGGGTTTAATGGCCAATTATCAGTCGATGCGCGGCACCGCCACGGGCGCAGTCAGCGCCCAGATCGACGCCGGCCTGCGCGCGCATATGAACAAGGTCTACGGCACGATGTCCGTAGGCATGCTGATCACCGCTCTGGCCGCCTGGGCCATCGCCGGGCTCGCGGTCACGGGCGATCTGACATCTGCGGCAACCAATGCCGACGGTCAGGCAATGATGATCCGTCAAGGGGAATACCTCAGCGGGCTTGGCGCGCTGATCTATACCACGCCGCTGCGCTATGTCGTGATGTTTGCCCCGCTGGCCTTCATCCTGTTCGGTTGGGGCTCGTTGATGCGTCGCGGCAGCGCTGGCCGTCGTGCAGATGGGCTTCTTCGTCTTCGCCGCCGCAATTGGCGTGTCGTTGAGCTCGATCTTCCTGATCTACACCGATTACTCGATCGTGCAGACCTTCCTCGTGACGGCCATCGCCTTTGCCGGTCTCAGCCTGTATGGCTACACCACCAAGCGCAGCCTGTCGGGCATGGGCACGTTCCTGATGATGGGCGTGATTGGTCTGATCGTCGCGATGGTGGTCAACATCTTCTTGCAGTCGCCGGCCATGATGTTCGCCATCTCGGCCATCGGCATCCTGGTGTTTGCGGGCCTGACGGCATGGCACACGCAAGAGATCAAGAACACCTATGTTGCACATGCGTCGCAAGGGGATCAGGAATGGCTGGAAAAAGCCGCGATTGACGGGGCACTCAGCCTCTACATCAGCTTCCTGAACTTGTTCCAGTTCCTGCTGATGTTCATGGGCAGCCAAGAATAACAGCGTTACAAGGACGTTATCAAAGGGCCGGTCCATTGCGACCGGCCCTTTTTCTATGCGCCAAGCCGCCGCGCAGCCGATGCCAGGAGGGCTTTGGAATAGACCCCATGCACGCCCAGCAGCAAACGGAACAGCGGGCCACGCCCCGCACCACCCCCCTGCGGCACCACCGCAGACCCAAAGAACAGCCGCGTAGAGTGGCCCTGCGGCTCGACCATGAGCCAGGACCGCGTGCGCTCACCCAGCGGGCACATCAGCAGCTGCGCCTCTGTACGCGCCTCAACGCGCCAGGCAGAATAGCTGTCGCGCGCGCCTGCCGCCAGTTCCACGGCCTGCGCATCCTGCGAGGGTTCGCGGAGCGCAATCGCCAGAAGCCCGCGCTCCATGCGAAAAAGCGGCGTGGTGTAAAAGGCGGCGACATAGTCCGCCAGCGAAACCACGACCGGAACATCCACCGCATAACAATCGGTGAACCCGCCCTCGATCATCGCATAGGGTGCCAACAGCGCGGCCTCTGGCAAGGGCCGGGTCTGAACGGATGAATACACCGGATTTCCTTTGGGATACGCAAAAAGGCCGCAGCTGAGAAATCAGCGCGGCCCGTTTTGAACAGCAAGAAAGGTCAGATCAAATTACTTGATCTTGCCTTCTTTGTATTCAACGTGCTGACGGACAACCGGATCGAACTTCCGGATCACCATCTTTTCAGTCATTGTGCGAGCGTTTTTCTTGGTCACGTAGAAGTGGCCGGTGCCCGCCGTCGAGTTCAGACGGATCTTGATCGTCGTCGGTTTCGCCATGGGTATCTCCTGCGCTCGGCGGCAGCATTGCCACCGATAAATTCCTATGAAGCCCGCCTTTTACGCATCCCCCCGCCAGAGTCAACTGCCCGAAGACACCTAGTATGCGTTTTTCGTCGTCACCAGGCTCCAAGGGGTCATGACCATGATCTTGAAGTCCAGCCAAAGCGACCAATTCTCGATGTAATAGAGGTCATGCTCGACACGCGCCCTGATTTTCTCGGACGAGTTCATCTCGCCGCGCCACCCGTTGATCTGCGCCCAACCGGTAACCCCCGGCTTGACCTTGTGGCGTGCCGAATAGGCCTCGGTCACCTGATCATAGATGATATCCCCGGTGCGCGCCGCCATCGCATGGGGGCGCGGCCCGACCAGTGACAACTCACCGCGCAGCACGTTGAAAAACTGCGGCAGCTCATCAATCGAGGCGCGACGGATGAACCGCCCGATTTTTGTCACCCGCGTATCAACCCGGCGCACCGCCTTCACCGCCGTCGGATCGCATTGGTCGATATACATCGAGCGGAACTTCAACACCTGAATCGGCTTGTTGTTGAACCCGTGACGCCGCTGGCGGAACAACACCGGCCCCGGCGACTCCAGCCGAATCAACAGCGCGATGATCGCCATGAGCGGCAACAACAAGACCAACGCCACGGTTGCAAAAACCACGTCGAAAATGCGCTTTTGCACCGCGCGTTTCCCGTCCACGGGCCGCTTGTAGATCTCGATCAGCGTGAAGGGCCCAATCCTGGACCGCCGCTTGCGCGAGTACTCCGGCACCTCGGCACCCTCGAGCACCCGGATATCGACGGGCAAGACAAACAGACGCGCCAACAGATCCTGAACACGTTGTTGCGACGCGTGCGGGATTGCCACGATCACTGTGTCGATCTTGGCCAGCCGGGCAAATTCGACCAGATCATCGACATCGCCCATCTTGTGATACCCCTCGATCACCGAGGGCGAGCGCAGGTCATGACGCTCGTCGAAAAACCCACACAAGCGCCGCCCCTTGCCGCGCTCCTTGTCGATTTCCATGATCATCGGCGCCAAGGACGCGCCACCGCCAACCAGAACGATCCGGTGCTCCAACCGCCCGATCCGCATCAACCCGCGAATCCGCAGCCACAACCCCACCCGCACCGCCAGCAACGGCACCGCAGCGGCCAGCGCCCAACCCCCCAGCCAGCCATCCACCGGCCCCGCATCCAACCCCGAGACCATCAGAAACCCATGCAACACCAGAGCGCCAATCGCCATCGCCACGACCCCCAGGGCAATGCTCCGTGGCAATTGACGCATGGCGCGGAAACGATACCCCCCGATCAGGCGCACCGTGACCGCAAGGATCAGCGCCCCCAGCCAGACCACCCCGCTGGCCTGAATCAGGGTCAAGGGTTGCGCCGGTCCATAGGCGAATGACACCTGCCCGGCCACCGCAACGATCAACACATCCAGCATGAACAGCGACAGGGAAAACACGGTCGGCCGCAGGCTTGGCTCGCTCAGGCGCTGCGCCTGCGCCAAGGCCTGCCCCCCCAGCAACCGTGGGCGCGGGGCCCCGGTATGCGGGCGTCGCCGGTGGGTCTCGCCGAACAAACGCTTGCGTATTGAAATATCGTTCATCGTCACACCATGCCTTCGCGCACCGTCTCTCAACAGAATCCGGGTCCGCCCGAATCAACGGGCCGACCTCTTGCGCTTGACGCTACGCGCAGGATCGGGCGCAAATATGGCGTTCGACTAAAATTATCAAAGACTGCGGTGATATGCGCGGATGGCCTGTAAGCCGGATTTTGTTCAGGGGTTGCCCCCGTCGACGACCATTCCTCTGACCCATCCGTTACCGGAGGGTTCAAGCTGCCAACCCGGACCTCTGGGCTGAGATGTCCCTGCGGCGATATCGGCCCGAAAGCCGATCAACCCGCGCGAGGTCCCTATTCGGCATTGCTCCCGGTGGGGCTTGCCTTGCCGGTCCGGTTGCCCGTCCCGCGGTGGGCTCTTACCCCACCGTTTCACCCTTACCGATGGTCCGAAAACCAAAGGCGGTTTCTTCTCTGTGGCGCTTTCCCTCGGGTTACCCCGGCCGGGCGTTACCCGGCACCGTTGCCTCATGGAGTCCGGACTTTCCTCGAACATTGCTGCCCGCGGCCGTCCGGCCATCCGCGCCCCCTTCACATAGGCGCGCGCACCCGTCACGTCAACAACGCCCCACCCCGCCCCGCTCTTTGTTCTTCAAATATCCTGGAGGGTGAATTTGCGCAGCAAAGAGGGAGGCAACGCCTCCCTGCCCCCTCACCAAAGACCACAAGCGCGCAGCGCTTTCCGTTTCACAAATCACTCGGCGCGCGCATCCCAGTCGCGCATCCGCGCCACATAGCGCGCCAGGGTGTCGATCTCCAGATTCACCGCGTCGCCCACCGCCACATCGCCCCAGGTCGTCACCATTTGCGTGTGCGGGATCAGGTTGATGCCAAACGCGCGGCCTTCAACCTCATTGACCGTCAAAGACGTCCCGTTCAGCGCCACCGAGCCCTTGGGGGCAATGAACCGCGCCAATTCCTCGGGCACCCGAAACGTCACCCGCGTGCTGTCGCCCTCCTTGGCCATCGCGATCACTTCGGCCACGCCATCCACATGGCCCGACACGATATGCCCTCCCAACTCGTCGCCAACCTTCAGCGCGCGCTCCAGATTCAGCCGTTTGCCGACCTGCCAGCCACTGCGGCCGATCGCGGTTTTCGACACGGTCTCGGCCGAAATATCCACGTCGAACCAATTCGACGGCGATTTCCCCAGGGCCACAACCGTCAGGCAGACCCCATCGCAGGCGATCGAGGCGCCGATGTCGATGCCGTCAACGTCATAGGCCGTGCCAATGCGCGCCCGCAGATCGCCACGGTCTTCCAACGCAAGGATGCGTCCAATGTCGGTGATAATGCCGGTAAACATGGTTTTTTTTCGCACTCCCGTCTGGTCAGGCCCTGTTATGGTTACGTTTTAACCATCTGTGGGGTTTATTAGCGACTCATTCTCTGGCATTCTTTTACCAAAAGGGGAACACCCCCAAGGCATATCGACAGTGACAGGCACGATCAGCATATCGGGCGACAGCCGTCGCTTTCTTTTCCTGCAAGGACCCCACGGGCCCTTTTTTCGCCAACTTGGCGATATGCTGCGCCGCGCGGGCGCGCAGGTCTGGCGGGTCGGTTTCAATCGGGGCGATCAGGCCTATTGGCGCGCGCAAGGCTATATCCCGTTCCAGGGCACACAGGCCGACTGGCCACAGGAAATCAACCGCCTGTTTGAGCGCCTCGAAATCACCGATCTGGTGCTTTATGGCGATACGCGATTCATCCACAGTGAGGCGACCAAACACGCCCGGGCCCGCGGTATCACCGTGCATGTCTTCGAAGAAGGGTATTTGCGCCCCTGGTGGGTCACCTATGAGCGGGGCGGGGCCAATGGCCACTCGCGGCTGATGGGCCTCAGCATTGCCGAGATGCAAAAGGCGCTGGAGCATTCCGAGATTGATCTGGTCGATGCGCCCGCACATTGGGGCGACATGCGCCAGCATGTGTTCTACGGTTTCGCCTATCACGCGCGGATCATGCTGGCGAACGGGGCCTATCGCGGGTTTCGCCCGCATCGTGCGCTCGATGTCCGCGCCGAGGCCGGGCTGTATCTCAAGCGCCTCTTGTCCATGCCCTTCGTGGCCATAGAACGGCGCATCGCGACCTGGCGGGTGCGGACCGGCGGGTTTCCGTATCATCTGGCGCTGCTGCAACTGGAGCATGACAGCAGCTTTCAGATGCACAGCCCGTTCACCACGATGACCGAATTTCTCGACTGCGCGATCAAGGGGTTTGCCAAGGGGGCGCCCCGTCACCACCACCTCGTGTTCAAGGCCCATCCGTTGGAAGACGGGCGCACCACGCTCAAGGCGGATATTCGACGGCTGGCGCGCCAATACGGTGTGCTGGAACGGGTGCATTTCATCCGCGGCGGAAAATTGGCCGGGTTGCTGAATGACGCGCGCTCGGCGGTGACCGTCAACTCGACCGCCGCGCAGCAGGTCTTGTGGCGCGGGATGCCCCTGCGGGTGTTTGGCGCGGCAGTCTATGACAAGCCCGAGTTTGTCTCGACCCAACCCCTGCCCGAGTTTTTCGCCGCCCCCAGCCGCCCTGATCTGCGCGCCTACCGCGATTATCGGCGGTTCCTGCTCGAAACCTCCCAGATCCCCGGTGGCTTTTATTCCTCCGCCGGACGGCGGCAATTGCTGCGCCAGGTTGTGGATCTGCTGCTCGCGCCAGATGACCCCTACAGCGCCCTGATCGCCGGCCGATCGGCACCACGGCAACACCTGCGCGTTGTTCGTTGACGCGATGCGACATCCGGACTTGGAAATAATCTCGGTTCTGTCTATAGTTCTAGAAAAAAATCAGAGGCAATCCATACAGGAGCCCGAGCAGTGTTCGTATTCCCCTTCCGCCGCGCCAGTGTACTGGCGCTCGGCGTGATTGTTGCAGGCATCAGTGCCTGCACCATACCGCGTCCCGGGCCATCCATGAATGAAATCTTCGCAGGCTCCGTTCTGCGCGAAGGCGATGCGTTTGTCGTCGCGGTCGGTGACCGTGTGAATCGCGCCGCCAATGTTCCGCTTGGCCTTGGATTTTCAGCGTCCCTTCGCAACGCGCAGCTTTTGGGCGGCGATACGATTCGCGTTGGCGACACCGTCGCGGTGACCGTCTTCGAAAACGTCCCCGAAGGGTTGTTGGCCAGTGCCGACAGCCGCGGTGCGCGGCTTGAAGAATTGCAAGTCGACAGCGCCGGCTTCATTTATGTGCCCTTCGCCGGTCGTGTCCGGGCCGCGGGCCAGACGCCCGAAGGCCTGCGCGGCACCATTGCGCGCCAATTGGATGAACAGACCCCCGATCCGCAGGTCTACGTCAGCCGCACCGGTGGCGATGGCGCAACGGTTTCGGTCGTGGGGGCCGTCACAAGCCAGGGCAACTATCCGATCGACCGCCCGACCCGGCGTCTGACCGCCATGCTGGCCGAAGCCGGCGGCGTGCGCATTCCGACGCAAACCGCAATGGTCACCGTGACGCGCGGTTCGATCAGCGACCGGGTCTGGCTGGATGACCTCTTTGACCACCCGGAACTGGATATCGCCATGCGCGGCGGCGACCGGATCTATGTCGAGCAAGACCAACGCCGCTTCACGGTGCTTGGCGCAACCGGCACGCAGGCCCTGATCACCTTCGATTCAGAAGTCTTGACCGCGATCGAGGCTTTGGCCCAGGTCGGCGGCCTTGACGCGACGCGCGCAGACCCGACCGGCGTTTTCGTCTTTCGCAATGAACCCGTCGAGATTGCCCGCAACGTGCTGGGCCGTCAGGACGTGGTCGGCGACCAGCGTTTTGTCTATGTATTGGACCTGACCGCGCCGAATGGCATGTTCATGGCCCGTGATTTCCAGATCCGCGACGGCGATACGATCTACGTCACCGAAGCCTCGTCCGTCACCTGGAACCGCACGATCGCAACCTTGACCGGCACGCTGGGCGCCACGGGTGCCGCGATTTCGGCGGTCAACGATGCCACTGCGGCGACTCCGTAAACCATGCGCCGCGCGCCTCACTCAAGGTGCGCGGCCTGTTTTTGGCACGCCTGATGCCCAAGCCGCCGCCCCACCCCCGGATTTATGCCACCAGTGGCGGTTTTTTGGGCCCAACGGCACAGGCCCGGCGCATTCGGCGCATTCTGGAGCTGGCCGGGCATAAACCACATCTGGGCTGGCCCGGTGCCGAGGATGCCGTCGTCGCCTGGGGTCACAGCCCTCGCGCCTATCGGGCCGAGGCCTTGGCCCGGCGCACCGGTGCCGCGCTTTGGCGTGTCGAGGATGCCTTTCTGCGCTCGTTGCGACCGGGCCGGGAAGCCCACGAGCCGCCCATCGGCCTCTTGCTGGATCGCGCGGGCATACATTATGACCCCAGCGCGCCGTCGGACCTTGAGAACCTGCTGGCCACACATCCGCTCGATGATGGATCCCTGATGGCCCGGGCGCGGGTCAATATCGACCGGATGCGCCACCTGCACCTGTCCAAATACAACGCGCATGACCCCGATTTTCCGCCCCCCGATCCGGGCTACGTTCTGGTCATCGATCAGGTCAAGGGCGATGCCTCGCTCCTGCACGGCAAAACCGACGGATCCCTGCCCGCCGACCGGCTGTTTCGCGAAATGCTGGTTTTCGCACAAGAGGAACACCCCGGCGCACGCATTCTCATCCGCTCACACCCCGAGACCACATCCGGCCATCGGACCGGCCATTATTCCCGCACCGTTGCCAATATCGAGACTGGCGGAAGGGTTGCCTTTGTCGATGGTCCACATTCGCCCTGGACCCTGATGGAGGGGGCCGTGGCGGTCTATACCGTCTCGTCGCAACTGGGGTTCGAGGCCATCCTCGCCGGGCATAAACCGCGCGTTTTTGGACAGCCGTTTTACGCCGGTTGGGGCCTGTCCCAAGACGAATACCCCCTGCCCCGCCGCCGTCGCAACCTGACCCGCACGCAATTATTCGTGGGCGCGATGATGCTGTATCCCTTGTGGTACGATCCGCTGTGCGACCGATTATGCGCGCTGGAGGAGATTCTGGATCAGTTCGAAGCCCGGCTGCGCGCCTATCGCGAGGACCGCACGGGGCATGTCGCCGTCGGGATGCGGCTGTGGAAACGACCCGCGATCCAGGCATTCTTTGGCCAGCATAAACCAGTGATTTTTGCCCGCGACACCGCGCAGGCTCTGGTCACGGCGCGGCAGAAACACCGGCGGGTTATCGGCTGGGCCTCGGGCGTGGACGAGGAGTTCAGGGGACTGCGGGTCGAGGACGGGTTTCTGCGCTCGCGCGGTCTGGGGGCTGATCTGGTGCCGCCGCTGTCGCTGGTGCTCGATGATCGGGGGATCTATTACGACCCCGGCACGGAAAGTCAGCTTGAACGGTTGATCGCCGGAAAGCTCCCCCCCGGTGGCGCAGACCGGGCTGAACGATTGCGCGCGGCAATCCTGTCGGCGGGTGTCACGAAATATAATCTCGCTTCCGGCGACGCGGCGGCCGAGGCGGCGCTTGCGGGGGTTCGGGCCAGCCGCCCCGGCGCACCCGTGATCCTGGTCCCCGGTCAAGTCGAGGATGACGCCTCGATCCGGCTGGGAACCGACAAGATCACCACCAATCGCGCCCTTCTAGAGGCGGTTCGCCGCGCGCGGCCCGAGGCGGTGATCGTCTATAAACCGCACCCCGATGTCGAGGCCGGCTTGCGGCCGGGCCGGGTCGAGGATGCGGGGAAACTTGCCGATCTGATCCTGACGAACACAGACGCGGCGCGGGCTTTGGCGCTGGTGGATCAGGTCTGGACCATGACTTCGGGGATCGGCTTCGAGGCCTTGATGCGCGGGATTCCGGTGACCTGTCTGGGCGCGCCGTTTTATGCCGGATGGGGGCTGACCGAGGATCGCGGAACCATCCCGGAGCGGCGGCGAAACGCGGTGCCGCGCCCGGATCTGGACCGGCTGGTTCATGCGGTTCTGATTGCCTATCCGCGATATCTCGATCCGCTGACAAAATCGCCCTGCCCGCCGGAATTGATTGTCGAACGGCTGGGTTCGGGGCGGGTTCTGATGCGTTCGATCGGGTTGCGGTTGCTTGCCAAGGCGCAAGGGATTTTGGCCGGATATGCGTGGATCTGGCGTCGCTGAGCGCTGGCGTCCCACGGGGGGACAGAATGACAATCGCGTAAATTCAAGGAATTGGCGTGCAGCTTTTACCCTTTGGTAATCCCTCTGCGCCACACTTCCCGAAACGAGGCTTTGCCCGCGCCCGCCTCAACACCCCTGTCACAGGAGGTCACGCTGAACCGCGACCAACCCCAACTGCTGTGCCGCGTCCAGGGACAAGATCGCACTGTTCAAGCCCAGCGGCGCTTGAAACAGACGCACGGCCTCGGCGGTTTCGGCGTCATAGATGTCGGTCACCGCGCCGGAATAGAGGCCCCGCGCCATCAAGGCACGCTGCAACGTGGCGTGGAAATCCGGTGTCATCTGCGACGGGCATGGCACGGCAAACAAACGGTCCTCGGCAGGGTGAATGATCATCTCGCGGGGTTCGCGCGCGCCATTGGCATCGACGGCGACAAATTGCGTTTCGGTCACCGCCGGAACACGGTCCGTCGCCCAGCAGGCATCCGACGGGGCGGCGCGGAATGGCGTGGGCGCGGCCTCGGCGCGGCGCACTTCGGGCTCTGGCGTCGCGGTCTGGCACCCGGCAAGCAGGGCAACAACGAGCAACAGGGAAAAACGACGGATCATAGGGGCCTCGACTGCCGAATCGGCGGATGGTTGTGCGTCTTGACCCGTTGTCGCCCCCAATCAGGGCCATTTGCGGGCAACACCGCGACCCGCACGCGGCAAAGGCCGATCCATTTCGCGGCAAAACTTCAGACAATGAACCAAGCCCAATGCGAAGCACTGGTCAAAGTCTTGCCCATCGCTTATGAGCAAAGTCGAAAATCCGGCTTAGCACGAGGCGAACATGGTCAAGATCACCTACATCGAATTCAACGGCACCGAGCACGTGGTTGACGTGGCACCCGGCCTGACCGTCATGGAAGGCGCGCGCGACAACGGCATCAAGGGCATCGAAGCCGACTGCGGCGGCGCCTGCGCGTGCTCGACCTGCCACGTCTATGTCGACGAAAGCTGGGTCGAAAAGCTGCCGGCCAAAGACCCGATGGAAGAGGATATGCTGGATTTCGCCTATGAGCCAGACGCCACCAAATCGCGCCTGACCTGCCAACTCAAAGTCACGCCGGAACTCGACGGTCTGGTCGTGCGTATGCCTGAACGGCAAATCTGAACCATGAAGGTTCCGGTTGGCCGCCAGCTACAGATCTGGGGCGCGGTTGCGCTGCTCCTGATCTTGACGCTGTGGCAACTGGGCAATGTGATCCTGCCCTTTGTTCTGGGCATGGCGACGGCCTATTTCCTCGACCCGGTCGCCGATCGGCTGGAGCAATGGGGCATGAGCCGGGTCTGGGCGACCGTCACCATCAGCGTGGCAGCGTTGTTGCTGTTTGCGTTGGCGATGCTGCTGGTCGTGCCGCTGTTGATCCAGCAAACACAGATGCTGATCGCCACAGCGCCCGAATTCACCGAACGCACCGTGCACGTCCTGACAGAGCGGTTCCCCTCGCTGATGGATGCCGAATCAACGGTCCGGCAGTCGTTGAACCAGCTTGGACAGGCGATCAGCTCTCGCGGCGGCGAGCTGGTGAATGCGGTATTGGGATCCGCCGCATCGGTGATCAACATCGTGATGATCATCGTCATCGTGCCGGTCGTGGCGTTCTACATGCTGCTGGACTGGGACCCGATGATCGCCCGAATCAACCAGCTTTTGCCGCGCGAACACGCCCCGGTCATCCGCGAAGTCGCCCATGACATAGACCGCACCGTGGCCTCGTTCATCCGCGGCATGGGCGGCGTCTGCCTGACGATGGGCCTGTTTTACGCGATCACGCTGATGCTGGTCGGCCTGCAATTCGGGCTGGTGGTTGGCGCGTTTGCCGGGTTGGTCACGTTCATCCCCTATGTCGGCGCACTGCTGGGCGGCGCTCTGGCGATCGGGCTGGCGTTGTTCCAATTCTGGGGCGACTGGGTCTCGATCGGGCTGGTGGCGGCGGTGTTCGTGACCGGCCAAATGCTGGAAGGCAACGTGCTGACCCCGCGATTGGTGGGCCGCTCGGTGGGGCTGCACCCGGTGTGGTTGCTGCTGGCATTGTCAGTGTTCGGCGCGCTGTTCGGGTTCGTCGGAATGCTGGTCGCGGTGCCGATCTCGGCGGCGTTTGGCGTAATCATCCGCCGCGCAATCCGCGTCTATCTGGACAGCGCGCTTTATCATGGCCCGACAGCGGCCGACGCGGAATCAAGCCATGGCCGACCGGACGAAAGCTGAACAGATCCCCCTCGATTTGCCGAGCACGCCGGCGATGGGCCGCGACGATTTCCTGGAGGCACCGTCGAATGCCCTGGCCCTGGCGGCGGTACAATCGCCCACGGGTCTGCCGGCCGGAATCATGGTGCTGGTCGGGCCGGAAGGCTCTGGCAAGACGCATCTGGCGCAGGTCTGGGCGCAGGGCCATGACGCCGTTTGGCAGCGCGCCGCCACCCTGCCCGCCGATTTGCCCGAACGCCTGTCGCCGCCCGAAACGCTGGTGTTGGCGATTGACGATGCCGATCAGGTCGCCGGGTCCGAGGGCGAAGAGGCGCTGTTTCACCTGATCAACCATCTGCGCGGACGGGGGCAATTGCTGCTGACCGCACGCCGCCCGGTGCGCGATTGGGGGCTGACGCTGCCGGATCTGGTCTCGCGCCTGACGGCGGCGGCGCATGTCGCGCTGCAGGAGCCGGACGAGGCCCTGTTGGGCGCGGTTCTGGTCAAGCTGTTCAACGACCGGCAACTGCGTGTCCAACCGGCTTTGATCGACTATCTGCTGACCCGGATGGAGCGCTCTTTGGCGGCGGCCGGCGCGATGGTGGCGCGGCTGGATGAGACGGCGCTGAAACGCGGCCGCCCCGTCACCCGTGCCTTGGCGCAGGAAGTCCTGGCAGAGGATCTCGACAACACCGACCCAGATAACGCATCATGGAACTGACTGAACTTTGTGCTAAAGTCCTGCCATGACAGCTGATTTTCTACATGATCCGATGCCCACCCCGATTGATCCCCCCGAGGGATTCGATCCGACCTCGGCCGACCGGTTTTTCAACCGGGAATTGTCGTGGATCGCGTTCAACTGGCGGGTGCTGGATGAGGCGTCGAACCCGCGCGTGCCGTTGCTCGAGCGCGTGCGGTTCTTGTCGATTTCGGCCACCAATCTTGACGAATTCTACACGGTTCGCGTGGCAGGATTGCGCGAATTGCATCGTTCGGGGAACACGACCCCCTCGTTCGATGGCAAAAGCCCGTTGGAGCAACTGACCCGGATCAACGAAGACGCGCGCCGATTGATGGCCGAGCAGCAAACCACGTTCATCGCCCTGCGCACCGCGCTGGAGCAAGAGCAGATCTTCATCCTCGACCGTCACGCGCTGACCGTTGAGGACAAGCTGTTCCTGAACGAATACTTCCTGCTCAACGTGTTTCCGATGCTCTCGCCGCTGGCAATCGACCCGGCGCATCCGTTCCCGTTCATCCCAAACGCGGGTTTCTCGCTGGCGCTGCAAATTGAGCGGCGCGCCGATGGCTTGCGCCGCAACGCGCTGCTGCCGGTGCCGCAGCAGATTGATCGGTTCATCGCACTGCCCGCCGATGGCGGGGCGCTGCGGGTGCTGCCGCTGGAAGAACTGCTGCTCGACCAGTTGCAGGCGCTGTTTCCCGGCTATTCCATGCGCAACTCCTGCGCGTTCCGGGTCCTGCGCGACTCGGATATGGAGGTCGAGGAGGAGGCCGAAGACCTGGTGCGCGAATTCGAGGTCGCGCTGAAACGTCGCCGCCGCGGCGAGGTGATCCGGCTGAAACTGACCAACGACGCCAAGCCCGAATTGCGCTCGCTGATCATGCAAAACCTCGAAGTCACCGAGGACGAGGTGATCGAGGTCGCGGGTCTGCTGGGCATGTCCGACCTCAAGGAACTGGTGGTCGATGCCCGCCGTGACCTGCAATGGCCGCCCTTCACGCCGCGGATTCCCGAACGCGTGCAAGACCATGACGGCGACATGTTCGCGGCCATCCGGCAAAAGGACATGCTGCTGCACCACCCCTACGAAACCTTTGATATGGTTGTGAGATTTCTGGAACAAGCGGCGCGCGACCCAGATGTCCTGGCGATCAAGCAAACGCTCTATCGCACATCCCGCGACAGCCCGATTGTCGATGCGCTGTGCGAAGCGGCCGAGGCGGGCAAGTCGGTCACCGCGTTTGTCGAACTCAAGGCCCGCTTTGACGAGGCCGCCAATATCCGTCAGTCGCGACGCCTGGAGCGGGCGGGCGCGCATGTGGTCTACGGGTTCATCCACTACAAGACCCATGCGAAAATCTCGGCAGTAGTGCGCCGCGAAGGCGACAAGCTGGTGACCTACACGCATTTCGGCACCGGGAATTACCATCCGATCACCGCGCGGATTTACACCGATCTGAGCTTTTTCACCTGCAAACCCGCCGAAGGGCGCGATGCGCAGCGGGTGTTCAACTATCTGTCGGGCTACGCCGAGCCCGACGGGCTGGAAAACCTCGCGATTTCGCCCCTGACGCTGAAAAGCAAACTCCTGGATCTGATTGCCGCCGAGGCCGATCATGCCCGCGCCGGGCGCCCGGCGGTGATCTGGGCCAAGCTGAATTCGGTGGTCGAACCCGACGTGATCGACGCGCTCTATGCCGCGTCGCAGGCCGGGGTGCAGATCAGCATGGTGATCCGGGGCATCTGCGGACTGCGGCCCGGCATCAAGGGCCTGTCCGAGAATATCCGCGTGAAATCAGTGGTCGGACGGTTTCTGGAACACTCCAGAATCGTGTGTTTCGGCTCGGGTCACGGGCTGCCGTCAGACGAGTCGCGGGTGTTCATGTCCTCGGCCGACTGGATGGGGCGCAATCTTATGCGCCGCGTGGAAACGCTGGTCGAGATCAACAACCCCACCGTCAAGGCGCAGATCGTGCAGCAAATCATGGCGGCCAATCTCTATGACACGGCGCAAAGCTGGGTCTTGGATGGCACCGGGCAGTATGTGCGCCACCTGCCCGAACCCGGGTCACCCGACGACGGCAAACTGTTCAGTTGTCACCGCTTTTTCATGGAGAACCCGTCGCTGTCCGGGCGCGGATCGGCGGGCGCGCGCGATGTGCCAAAGCTGGCCCATGCCACGGATTGAGGCCACCACCACGGCAATGACGGGCGCGTTGCGGCAACGTCGGCTGTTGACGCGGCAAACCAACGCCGCCTAGATGAGCCCGAACCAGCGCAAACCCGAGAGGCCGAACGTGGACCTACCGACTGAGCCCCAAAGCAGCGAAACGCCGATCCGGGGATATTTCAAGCGCCCGGTCTTTGACGCCGAGGCCATCCGGGGGTTGCAGCGCGTGGGCGTGGTTGACGTCGGGTCGAACTCGGTTCGGATGGTGGTTTTCGACGGCGCCGCGCGGTCACCAGCCTATTATTTCAACGAAAAGATCATGTGTGGTCTGGGGCGCGATCTGGCGCACACCGGGAAACTGCATCCCGAAGGGCGCGCGCGCGCGCTTGCCGCCATCAAGCGATTCGCACTTTTGGCCGACGACATGAAGCTGACCAGCCTGACGATGGTGGCGACGGCTGCGGTGCGCGAGGCCACCGACGGCGAGGAATTTCGCACCGAGGTCGAGGTCTACACCGGGCTTGAAATGCAGATCATCGAGGGCACCGAGGAAGCGCGCCTGTCGGCGCAAGGTGTCTTGCTGGGCTGGCCGGGTGCGCGTGGCTTGATGTGCGACATTGGCGGCTCGTCGATGGAATTGGCCGAGGTGGGCGACAACAAGGTCGGTCGGCGGGTCAGTTCAAAGCTGGGCCCGTTTCGGTTGCAACAGATCAAGGGCGGCAAAAAGGGTCTGCGCGAGCATATTCTGGCAACGCTCAAGGACCTGAAGGCCGAGGTGGGCGGCGAGCACGCAGTGCTCTATCTGGTCGGCGGCTCGTGGCGCGCCTTTGCCCGGCTCGACATGGAGCGACGCGGCTACCCCCTGACCGTGTTGCATGAATACGCGCTGACGCCGAAATCCATCCGCAAGACGATCGACTGGATTCAGGATCGCGACCTCAAGACCCTGCGCGATCTGACGGGTATTTCGGCGGATCGCCTTTCGTTGATCCCGACGGCGATCGAGGTGTTGCGCAAACTGCTGCATGTGTTCGGCCCCAAACACATCTACATTTCCAGCTTTGGCATCCGCGAGGGCATCCTGTTCGAGCAAATGCCCGACGATCTGCGCGCCGCCGATCCGCTGATCGAAGCCTCGCGCCACGCCGAGAAAGCCAGCGCCCGGGTGCCGGGATTCGGCCGCAAGCTCTATGATTTCCTGATGCCGCTGTTTCGCAATGCATCGCATGAGCGGCTGCGTCTGATCCGTGCGGCCTGTCTGTTGCACGATGTGAATTGGCGTGCGCACCCCGATTATCGCTCGGAAAGCTGCTTTGACACGGCCACCCGCGCCAATCTGGGGGCATTGGACCATCAGGGCCGGGTCTATCTGGGGCTGGCGTTGATGAATCGCTACAAGAACAACGGCACCAACAGCCGCCTGACCCCGGTTTTGTCGCTGCTCTCCGAGGAGGACATCCGCCAGGCGATCATGCTGGGCCGCGCGATGCGGTTCGGGTCCATGTTCTCATTGGATGGGCCGGATTCCGCCGGGGAATTGCGCTATTTCCCCAAGAAAAAAGTGCTGGAACTGATCCTGCAACCCTCGCGGCAGGCGTTGTTTGGCGAGGTCGCGGCGCAACGGTTCGAGGCACTGGCCAAGACCATGGGCGTAACGACCAAGCTCAGGATCTTGCGGGCTCAAAGCTCCAAGGGTTCGAGGATCGGGGCCTCATCCTCGTCAGAGGGCGCGGTTTCCGGCGCGGTTTCCGAGTCTGCCTCGGACTGACGGCGGCGGATCAGGATATCGCCGTTTTCCAGGAATTCCGGCGCGTGCCAGCCCGATAAATCGCCCAGCATCTCGGCCAGTTCTCCCAGATAGGGGTCCAGCAGGCCGACCATGTCGCGCAACAGCCCCCCAAGGTCACGCGGCGCGGGATCGGGCGTTTGCGCGGCAAGCGGCGCCGCAAGAAGCATTCCAACAAGCGCGGCAAAAAGCGGGTTTCGCATCGGTTTCCTCCGTCATCAGGCAGCGGCGCGCTGTTGCACCTCATCCCAGGCGAGGTTGAGCGCCTTGAGGCGATCTTCGGCCAGGCGCACGGCCTCTTCGGGCACGCCGCGCGCGCGCAGCGCATCGGGGTGGGTCTCGCGCACCATCCGGCGAAAGGCAGCGCGGGCTTGCTCCAAGGTCGCGTCGCGCGGCAATTCGAGCATGTCATAGGGGTCAGCCAGCGCGCCCGGCACGAACTGCGCCATCATCGAGCGGAAACAGGCATCCTGCAATCCGAAGATCTCGGCGACGGCGCGCAGATAGGCCTCTTCGGCGGGGTGGAAATTGCCGTCCGCCATGGCGATGTGAAACAGCCCCTCCATCAAGTCGCGCAACACCGGGTCGCGCGGCGGGAACAGGCTGGCGATCTTGCGGGCGTAGGAATCGAACCCGGCGACGTCCTGGCGCGCCATGTTGAAAAGGCGCGCGGCGTGTTTTTCATCGGCCGGGGCCAGCGTGAAAACCGAGCGGAACATCGACACCTCGTCGCGGGTCACGGTGCCATCGGCCTTGGCCAGCTTTGCCCCCAGCGCGATCACGCCAATGGTAAAGGCGACGCTGCGCTCTGGCGCGGTGCGCAGCCGGTCGAACACCGCCAACAGCGGTTCGCCCGCGCGCAGGGCCTCCAAAGCATCCTTGATCCGTGACCAGACTGACATGGGGTCAGTTTACGCTGCGGCGGTGGATTTGCCCAGCCCGTCGCGCGGTCACATTATGGAAAGGTTTTGCGGCCATTCTGGGTCTCGAAAACCGCGCTCATGACGGGGTGCGGTGCCTGCGTGACCTGAATCCGGGGGTCGGCGCAGAGCGTTCGGGTCGCGGTGCGCAACGCGGCAGGGTCCGGATGGGCGAGGTGCAAGGACGACAGCCGAATACCACGATCAGGCAGCCGTGCCGCAGGATGGGCAGCGCCCTGCCAGGCGATCAGCGCCGGCGACTGCCCGCCAAAGGGCAACCGTCCGTCGGCGGGGATCGCCATGCGCCAGCGCAAATCGCCACGCGCCAGATCGGTGGCAGCCCCTGTGCCGTCGGGCGCAAGGTGCAGGGCGGCGTCGAGATCCTCGACGCGCACGATCCACGCTTGCAGCGCGGGCGGGCCACGGAAATCATCCAAGGCGAACCAGCGCGGATGCGCGGGCGCCGGCGCGTCGGGGTCGATGGCAATGACCTCGAGATAGGCGTCCGGCCCCAACGACAGGAGTTGATTATGCGTTCCCATCAACGGGTGTTTGCCGCCCGGTTCCAACGGCACGCCCAGCAAGGATTCGACAAGGGCCACCCCCTCGGAAAGGGTTCGCGCCGCAATTGCCAGATGGTCGATTTCGCCCATGTTTGCCCCTTCAAAGGCTTGCCGCCAGCGCCCAGAGCGCGGCGATCAATGTTGGATAAAAACTGGCCGCGAACCCCAGGCCGCGCAACGGTGGTGACAGGTGATAGCCGATCCAGAACAGCAGCCGCGCCACCGCAAAAGACACCCCCAGAACCGGCACCAACCCCCAGCCCAGCACCCAACCTGCGAAAGGCCACAGACACAGCGCCAGAAGCATTTGCTCGGTGGTGTTGCCCAGCACGCGCTGGTCGATCTCGGCGGGCGATCCGGGGAGAAAGGGCGCGCCGTCGATGATCTGATCGTCAAAGAACCGGCGCTGCGCCAACCGCCCGATCATGGCCGCAAGCACCAGACCGCCGGGCGCAACCCCCAGGATCAACGCGCGATCAGGATCGCCCGGCCCCTGCCCCCACCAGACGAGCCAAATGGCATAGACCATTGACAGCGCCATCGAGGCGGCGATCACGGGTCGTTTGCCGAGCATGGTTTCCCTACTTTCTCGCCGCGCAGTCATCACGCGCATCGCCGTCAGAAGAGCCTGTGCACGCCGCCGGGTCAAGGGGCGCGCAGGGTCGCACCGACAGAGCCGGTGCGACGCGAAAGCGGAAACGGTTGGTCGGCTGTTGCGCGTTCTCCCCAGACCCGCAACGGCGCCCGTGCCGACCTCAGCTGCGCGCGGCGCGGATCAGACGCAGGATATCGCGCGCGGCGTTCGGGATGTTGGTGCCCGGCCCGAAGATCGCCTTGACGCCGCTGTCATACAGGAACTGGTAATCCTGCTGCGGGATCACGCCGCCACAAATCACCAGGATATCCCCGGCCCCGGCATCCTTGAGCGCCTGCACCAGTTTCGGGGCCAGCGTCTTGTGACCCGCCGCCTGCGAGGAAATCCCGATCACATGCACATCGTTATCCACCGCATCCTGCGCCGCCTCTTCGGGGGTCTGGAACAAGGGGCCGACATCGACGTCAAACCCGATATCGGCAAAGGCCGTGGCGATGACTTTGGCGCCGCGATCATGGCCGTCCTGACCCATTTTCACCACCAACATGCGCGGGCGGCGGCCCTCCTCTTCGGCGAAGTTCTCGACATCTTTCTGGATCGCCGCGAAGTCATCGTCGCCCTCATAGGCGGCACCATAAACCCCGGCCAGGGTTTTGACTTCGGCACGGTGACGGCCAAAAACGTTTTCCATGGCGGTGCTGATCTCCCCGACGCTGGCGCGGGCGCGTGCCGCGACAATGGCCCCTTCCAGCAAGTTTCCACCGTCGCGCGCGCGACGTTCCAAGTCTTTCAACGCCGCCGTGCAAGCGGCCTCATCGCGCGTTTCGCGGATTGTCTTCAGGCGCGCGATCTGGCCGTCGCGCACCTTGACGTTGTCGATGTCCAGAATGTCGATCGGATCCTCTTGGGAAAGCCGGTATTTGTTGACGCCAACGATCACATCCTCGCCGCGGTCGATGGCGGCCTGCCGCCGGGCGGCCGATTCCTCGATGCGCAATTTCGGCATTCCGGTGGCGACGGCCTTGGTCATGCCTCCCAGTTCTTCAACCTCGCAGATCAGTTTCCACGCCTCATCCGCGAGGTCCGCTGTCAGTTTTTCAACATAATACGATCCGGCCAGAGGATCGACGACCTTGGTCACGCCGGTCTCCTCTTGCAGGATCAACTGCGTGTTGCGGGCAATGCGGGCGCTGAATTCGGTGGGCAGAGCGATGGCTTCGTCCAAGGCATTGGTGTGCAGCGATTGCGTGCCGCCAAGGGCCGCCGCCATCGCCTCATAGGCGGTGCGCACGACGTTGTTATAGGGGTCCTGCTCCTGCAACGAAACGCCTGAGGTCTGGCAATGGGTGCGCAGCATCAAGGAGCCGGGTTTCTTGGGGTTGAATTCCGACATGATGCGGTGCCACAACAGGCGCGCAGCGCGCAATTTGGCCGCCTCCATGAAGAAATTCATGCCGATGGCGAAGAAAAAGCTGAGCCGCCCGGCGAAGGCATCAACATCCATGCCGCGCGCAATGGCGGCGCGCACATATTCACGCCCATCGGCCAGGGTATAGGCGAGCTCCTGCACCAGGTTCGCACCGGCCTCTTGCATGTGATAGCCCGAAATCGAGATCGAGTTGAATTTGGGCATCTCGGCCGAGGTGTATTCGATGATATCCGCAATGATCCGCATCGAGGGTTCGGGCGGGTAGACATAGGTGTTGCGGACCATGAATTCCTTGAGAATGTCGTTCTGAATGGTGCCTGACAACAGCGAGCGATCGACGCCCTGTTCCTCACCGGCGACGATGAAATTCGCCAGAATCGGGATAACCGCGCCGTTCATCGTCATGGAAACGCTGACTTTTTCCAGCGGGATGCCGTCAAAGAGAATTTTCATGTCCTCGACGCTGTCAATCGCCACGCCGGCCTTGCCGACATCGCCCTCGACGCGGGGGTGATCGCTGTCATAGCCCCGGTGGGTCGCCAGATCGAAGGCCACCGAGACGCCCTGCTGACCCGCCGCGAGGGCTTTGCGGTAGAAGGCGTTGGATTCCTCGGCGGTGGAAAATCCGGCGTATTGGCGGATGGTCCAGGGGCGGCCCGCATACATCGTCGCGCGCGGGCCGCGGGTAAAGGGGGCCAGACCGGGCATGGAATTGAGATGCGCCAACCCTTCGGTATCAGCCTGCGTATAGAGCGGCTTGACCGGGATCCCTTCGAGCGTGTTCCACGTCAGATCGTCGAGCGAGCGGCCGCGCAATTCCTTGCTGGCCAGAGCTTCCCAGGCGGCGGTTTGGTCGGATTTGTCGGTCATGACGAGGTCCTTGTCTGCTGTGGCGGTGATCGCAAGGGATCAGGCGAAATCGTCGGGATCACTGGTGTTTTTCCGGCGCGAAAGCCTATATCAGGGGGTGAAGGAGATCCGATGCCGATGAAATTCATGTTGATTGCGTTGATCGTGGGTGCGGTCGCGATGGTATCCGCCACGGCGCAAGAGGTTGCAAACCCTGCTGCGGGCACCGCACCCGTGGAGACTGTGGTCGAAACGCCAGTTGCGGGGCTGCAAATCCTGGACGCGGCGCAGATCGACCCGGCGGATTTCCTGTGGGAGTACCGGATCGTCGCCGTTCTGGCGGATTCCCCCAATGATCCGGCGTTCCAGCGGCAGATGCGCGATATCGCGGAGCGGCCGGGTGAGTTGTTCGAGCGCGATGTCGTGGTGATCATCGACAGCGACCGTAATTCGGACAGCCCGCTGCGCCGCATGTTGCGCCCACGGGGGTTCATGCTGGCGATCATCGGCAAGGATGGGCAGATCAAGCAGCGCCGCCCGGCACCGCGCAGTGTGCGCGAAATCGCCTCGGCGATTGACCATTTCCCGCTGCGGCGCCAGGAAATTCTGGAGCGGATGCCCGCGGGTCGGTAGAGGGGGCTGCCGCCCCCGAAGGGCTGCGCCCTTCGCCCCCGCGAGTATTTTGGGCAAGATGAAGCCGGGGCGCGGCGCAAGTTCTCATGCGTCGCGCAGCCCATCTTATTCAAACTCCATGATCACGTCGTCCACGGCCATCGAGCCGCCAACCGTACCGTTGATCTTGGCGACGATGCCTTTTTTCTCGGCGCGCAAGATGTTTTCCATCTTCATCGCTTCAATGGTGCACAGCGCTTGGCCCTCGAACACTTCGTCGCCCTCGGCAACCATGATCTTGACCACCAGGCCCGGCATCGGGCAGAGCAGCAGTTTCGAGGTATCCGGCGGCAGTTTTTCCGGCATCAGCCGCGCCAGTTCGGCCTGTCGCGGCGTGCGGATATGGGTTTTGAGGTCCGCGCCGCGCACCCGAAGGCGGTAGCCGCCGGTGATGCGCCCGACCTTGAGGACCAGCGGCTCGGCGTCGATCAGGAGCCGCGCAAGGGGTTGGCCGGGCACCCAATCGGATTCGACGCGCATGGTGGAGCCGTCCTTGAAATCGACCGTCGCGCCGCCGCGATCCGCGCGCACGAGCAGCGCGAATTCGGTGCCCTGGAGCGAGACGACCCAATCGTCGCCGACCTTGCGCTCGTGGTTGTCCATCGTGCCCGACACCCGTGTGCGGCGGATTTCCGCGACGCGGTTCATCGCGGCGGCGGCGGCGGCGACCCGCTTGAGCATGGCGTCGGACAGCGTAACGCCATGGAATCCGTCGGGGAATTCCTCTTCGATGAAGGCCGTCGTGATCGTGCCCGCGACGAATTTCGGGTGGTCCATCACCGCCGAACAGAACGGCAGATTATGGCCGATCCCCTCGACTTCGAACGTGTCCAAGGCGACGCGCATTTCCTCGATTGCGGCGCCGCGGGTCGGGGCCCAGGTGCAGAGTTTGGCAATCATCGGGTCGTAATACATGCTGATCTCGCCGCCCTCATAGACGCCGGTATCATTGCGCACGATGCCGCCGGCGTGGGTCGTGCCTTCGACGGGCGGGCGGTAGCGGGTCAATCGGCCGATCGAGGGCAGGAAGTTGCGATAGGGATCCTCGGCATAGAGGCGGCTTTCCATGGCCCAGCCGTTGATCTTCAGGTCCTCCTGCTTGAAGGGCAGCGGTTCGCCATTGGCGACGCGGATCATCATCTCGACAAGATCGACGCCGGTGATCAATTCGGTCACCGGGTGTTCGACCTGCAGCCGCGTGTTCATCTCGAGGAAGAAGAAATTGCGCTCGCCATCGACGATGAATTCGACGGTGCCCGCGCTGGTGTAGCCCACGGCCTTGGCCAGGGCGACGGCCTGTTCCCCCATCGCCTTGCGGGTGGCGGCGTCAAGGAACGGGGACGGCGCTTCCTCGATGACCTTCTGGTTGCGGCGCTGGATCGAGCATTCGCGCTCGTGCAGATAGACGCAGTTGCCGTGCTGGTCAGCGAGCACCTGGATTTCGATGTGGCGCGGTTGGGTGACGAATTTCTCGATGAAAATGCGGTCGTCGCCAAAGCTGCTGGCCGCCTCGTTCCTGGAGGATTGAAAGCCTTCGCGGGCCTCATCATCATTCCACGCGATGCGCATCCCCTTGCCACCGCCGCCGGCGGAGGCCTTGATCATCACCGGATAGCCGATCTCGCCGGAAATCTTGACCGCTTCATCGGCGTCGGCAATCAGGCCCATATAGCCCGGAACCGTGCTGACCCCGGCTTTCTGTGCGATCTTCTTGGAGGTGATCTTGTCCCCCATCGACTCGATTGCCGGGCTTGGCGGGCCGACGAAGGCAACGCCTTGGGCTTCGAGTGCCTCGGCGAATTTCATGTTCTCGGACAGGAACCCGTAGCCCGGATGCACCGCCTCGGCGCCCGAGGCGCGGACCGCCTCCATCACCTTGTCGATGACGATATAGGATTGATTGGCAGGCGATGGACCAATGTGAAACGCCTCGTCAGCCATCTTGACATGCAACGCGTTGCGGTCTGCATCCGAATAAATCGCGACGGTCCGGATGCCCATCTTGCGCGCGGATTTGATGACCCGGCAGGCGATCTCACCACGATTGGCGATCAGAATTTTCTTGAACATTCTCACTCCCCCAGCCCGGTCAGGGCCTTGCAGTCAACAGTTGGTACGGTGCGCCACCGGCTGTGGCAGATCATGAATCGTCGCCTTCATCCCACTCGAACGCCTCGCCATCTGCGGCGAACACTTCGGGAAAACTGACCTGCGCGACACCGACATTGATGCGCAGCAAAGCCTCGTAATCTTTGGGGTCAAAGGGGGTTTGGGCCGGGATAACCTCGCGGCGAAAAGCCAGGACAGGCGGCCAGCGTCGAGGTTGCCGCGCTCGAAGGGCTCTTCGCCAAAATGGTTCCAAAGGGCAGCCATGAAGCCGGCATCCGCGCGTTTGTCGGCGGGGCGGCGATCGGCATAGCGCTTGCGTTCAATCAGGGGTGTGGCCCCGTCCTTGTTAGCGCGGCGGATGACGAATTGGAAATCGGAACTGGGCAAACGCCCGGGAAAGCCGCGATGCTTCAGCATGACACGCCTCCTTGGAGTTGACGTGGTGCCGGAATCGCGGACATGCGTACGGGCGAGGCCGCAACCGGCCCCGCCCGACGCGTCACACCAAACGGTGCAAAATCAGCGGTACTTGGGCGACACCGGCTCGACGTAAATCGGCTGTGGTGCGGGCTCGACCATGGTGAATTCTTCCTGACGGCTTTGGTTGCAACCTGCCAAAACTGACAGGCCAAAAACAGCCGCAACGGCCGCGAGTGTGGTCTTTGACATGCGTATCTCCTGCGCTCTTCACGCCCCGTTCGCTGGGTCACCCCAAGTCCCCGGATGCTATTTTCTGCGCAAGCGTTGATGCTTACGCCAAGAGCGACGTTATCGCATTCAAGGGGCATATGCCAGTTTTTCTGTTCTAACATGGGGGCTTGCGGGCCGTTCTGTTGCTGGTTCGCACCAATCGGTGCTTTCCCGAGGGTTCAAAAATCAACATTTTGCGGTTTTGACTGGCCGACCCTCTGTGGATTGAGGGCGGCCAGATGGTTTTACAGCGGGATGTTGTCGTGTTTTTTCCACGGATTTGTCAGTTTCTTGTTCCGCAGGCTGGCAAAGGCCCGACACACGCGGCGCCGGGTCGAGTGTGGCGAGATCACCTCGTCGATGAAGCCCTTTTCGGCGGCGACGAATGGATTGGCAAAACGGTCCTCGTAATCCTTGGTGCGCGCGGCGATCTTGTCCTTGTCGCCCAACTCGCTGCGATACAGGATCTCGACCGCGCCCTTGGCCCCCATCACCGCGATTTCGGCGGTCGGCCAGGCATAGTTGAAATCACCGCGCAGATGCTTCGAGGCCATCACGTCATAAGCGCCGCCGTAGGCCTTGCGGGTGATCACGGTCACTTTGGGCACCGTGGCCTCGCCATAGGCAAAGAGCAGTTTGGCGCCGTGCTTGATGACGCCGCCAAATTCCTGGCCGGTGCCCGGCAGAAAGCCCGGAACATCCACCAGCGTCAGGATCGGGATTTCGAACGCATCGCAAAAGCGCACGAATTGGGCGGCCTTGCGGCTGCTGTCGATATCGAGACACCCGGCCAGCACCATCGGCTGGTTCGCCACGACGCCAATCGAGCGCCCCTCGAGGCGAATGAACCCGGTGATGATATTCTTGGCAAAATCGGCCTGAATTTCGTAAAAATCACCCTCATCGCCGATCTTGTGGATCAGCTCTTTCATGTCGTAGGGCGTGTTTGCGTTGTCCGGAATCAGCGTGTCGAGGCTCATGTCAATCCGGTTCGGCGCGTCAAAGAAAGGCCGCACCGGCGGCTTTTGGCGGTTGTTCAACGGCAGATAGTCGATCAGGCGGCGCACCTCGATCAGGGCTTCGACGTCATTCTCGAACGCGCCATCGGCAACCGAGGATTTCTTGGTGTGCGTGCTGGCCCCGCCCAATTCCTCGGCGGTGACGATTTCGTTGGTGACGGTTTTCACCACATCCGGGCCGGTCACGAACATATAGGACGAATCGCGCACCATGAAGATGAAGTCGGTCATCGCCGGCGAATACACGGCACCACCGGCGCAAGGCCCCATGATCACGCTGATCTGCGGCACCACGCCCGAGGCCATGATGTTGCGCTGGAACACGTCGGCATAGCCCGCGAGGCTGGCGACGCCCTCCTGGATGCGCGCGCCACCCGAATCGTTGAGGCCAATGACCGGCGCGCCGTTCTGGATCGCCATGTCCATGATCTTGCAGATTTTCTGCGCATGGGTTTCGGACAGCGAGCCGCCGAACACCGTGAAATCCTGGCTGAAAACATAGACCATGCGGCCGTTGACCGTGCCCCAGCCCGTGACCACGCCATCCCCCGCCGGGCGATCCTGCTCCATGCCAAAATCGGTGCAGCGGTGCGCGACAAACATGTCGAACTCTTCAAACGAGTCTTCGTCCAGCAGCAATTCGATACGCTCACGGGCGGTCAGCTTGCCCTTTGCGTGTTGCGCGTCGATGCGACGCTGACCGCCGCCCATGCGGGCGGTTTCGCGCCGGGTTTCCAACTCGCTCTGAATATCCTTCATCGGGGCCCCTCCTCGGATTTGGGCCCAATTTAGGGCCGGAACGCGCCAAGGGGAAGCGAAATAGAGGATATTTGCAAAGCAGTTGTCAGGGCCCCTCTGCTAATTGCAAACCTGCAAAGCTTTCAACGCAATTCCGATCTTCCTCTGCGGCACACTCGGGCCTAAACCCATGGCAAACCACCCGGAGAAACCATGTCCCTGCCTGTCCCTCTGATCACGGTCCTGCTGCTCATTGCCTCCAATGTTTTCATGACCTTCGCGTGGTATGGCCACCTGAATTACCGCAATGCGCCGCTGATGGCGGTGATCATGATCAGCTGGGGCATCGCGTTTTTCGAGTATCTCCTGCAAGTGCCCGCGAATCGCATCGGCCATTCGGTGCTGTCCGCGGCGGAACTGAAAACACTGCAGGAGGTGATCACACTCAGCGTTTTCGCGATTTTCTCGGTGTTCTACCTGCGCGAACCCATCACCTGGAACCACGGGCTTGGGTTTACCTTGATCGCGGTTGGTGCCGGGGTGATTTTCCTGCGACCATTATAAGGCGCAATCTTGCTGGACAGCGAACCGGAGCGTCAATACACTTGTGTAATGAATACCGCCATCCCCCGGTTCCTTGATCGAACCACGCCACCGCATATCCTCACGCTGATCTTGATCGCGGGGGTGGCGGCGCTGTCGATGAATATTTTCGTGCCGTCGCTGCCGAATATGGCCGAGTATTTCCAGGCCGATTATGGCCTGATGCAACTGTCGATTTCGGTCTATCTGGGCTTCAGCGCGTTGCTGCAATTGATCATCGGGCCAATTTCGGACCGCTTTGGCCGTCGGCGCATCTTGTTGATTTCCATGGGAGTCTTTGCCGTTGCCAGCGTTGGCACCTTGCTTGCCCCGAACGCCGAAACCTTCCTCGTTTTCCGCATGCTTCAGGCCTCGATTGCCACGTCGATGACGTTGAGCCGGGCGATTGTGCGCGACATGGTCGACGAAGCACGCGCCGCCTCGATGATCGGCTATATCACGCTGGGCATGTCTGTCGTGCCGATGTTGGGGCCGGTCGTCGGCGGTATGTTGGACGAGTTATACGGCTGGCAGGCCAGCTTCACCGTGCTGCTGGTGCTGGGCTTGTTGGTCACGGCGCTGACCTGGGCGGATTTGGGCGAGACATCGGTCAACCGCCCCACCAGTTTCAAGGCACAGGTGCGCGAATATCCAGAGCTGCTGCTCTCACCCCGGTTTTGGGGCTATGTGCTCAGCTCCGCCTTCGCCTCGGGGGTGTTCTTTGCCTATCTTGGTGGCGCGCCGTTCGTGGGGACCGTGCTCTATGGGTTAACGCCCAGCGAATTGGGTCTGTATTTCGGCGCGGTCGGCATCGGCTATGGCACCGGGAATTTCCTGTCGGGCCGCTACTCCACGCGCATGGGCACGATCCGCATGATCGTCTGGGGCAATGTCACCATGTCGATCGGCCTCGTGGTGCAAATCATCGCCGTTTACACAGGGCTTGGCGGCGCGCTGGGCTTTTTCCTGCCGTTCCTGATCGTCGGCATCGGCAATGGCATGGTGCTGCCGAACTCCAGCGCTGGAATGCTCTCGGTGCGCCGCATCTGGCGGGCACCGCATCCGGGCTTGGCGGCGCGTTCATGATTGGCGGTGGTGCGGCGATCTCCGCCCTCGCCGGGGCCGTCCTGACCGCCGAGACCGGGGCCTGGCCGCTGCTGGGCCTGATGGCGGCGTGCATGGTCGGCTCGATCCTGGCCATCACCATGGTGATCCTGCGCAACCGGACGCTGGGCGTCTGACCACAGGCCTTGGCAAACCGGGTTTGCAAAGCTAGCGTGGCATAGTTGCAAACCCCGGAACGACAATGGCCATTCAAAAACTCTATGCCGGCGCGAAATTGCGGGAAATCCGCACGCGTCTGCAATTGACGCAAAAGGAATTCGCGGCGCGGCTGGGTGTTTCGCTGCCCTATCTGAACCAGATGGAGAACAACAACCGGCCCGTCTCGACGGCGGTGGTTCTGGCGTTGGCGCGCGAATTTGGCACCGATGTGACCGAGCTGTCCACGGGCGACAGCGAGCGCATGGTATCGGACCTGCGCGAGGCCCTGGCCGACCCGGTATTCCCCGCCCCTGCCCCCTCGCCGGCCGACCTGCGGCTGGTGGCATCGAATGCGCCCGGCGTGGCACGGGCCTTGCTGGCCCTGCACCGTGCGTACCGCGAAACGCATGAACGGTTGGCCTCTCTTGATGAAGCATTGGGGCGTGATGATCAGGTGCTGCGCGCCTCACCGTGGGAAGATGTGCGCGACTTCTTCCACTATTGCGACAACTATATCGACGCCGTGGATCGCGCGGCGGAGCATTTTGCCCAAGGCCCCGACAGCATCGACGCCCGGGCCGCATCGGTGCTGGAGCGCCGCGGCATCAGCTTGCAATTTTCCGATAATTCCATGCTGAGGCGCTTTGAGCCGCAGCGTAAAATTCTCACTTTATCGACAAATGCCTCGGCCGCGACACGGCGCTTTCAACTGCTGCATCAGGTGGCGCTGCTGACCCAAAACGACCTGCTCGAGGCGACCCTGGACCTCGCGCGGTTCCAGACATCCGAGGCGCGCGCCATCGCCAAGATCGGCCTGGCCAATTATTTCGCCGGGGCGGCGCTGCTGCCCTATCGCGCGTTCCTGAGCGCCGCGCAGGAAACCCGCCATGATCTGGAAATGCTGTCGGATCGCTTTGGTGCCTCGATCGAGCAAATCGCCCATCGCCTGTCGACCTTGCAGCGGCCCGGCGCGAAGGGCGTGCCCTTTTTCTTTGTGCGCGTGGATCAGGCCGGAACGATCACCAAACGCCACTCGGCGACGCGGTTGCAATTCGCGCGCTATGGGGGCGCGTGCCCGCTGTGGAATGTGCATCAGGCGTTCGAAACACCCGGTCGCTTCCTGCGGCAATTGGCGGAAACGCCGGACGGGGTCCGGTATATCTGCCTTGCGCGGGACGTGTCGAAACGCGGCGGATCGTTTCGCGCGCCGGTCCGGCGGTATGCCATCGGGCTGGGGTGTGAAATCCGCCACGCCGAGGCCTTGACCTACGCCGATGACATGGACCTGACCAACCCACAAGCCTTTGAGCCGATTGGCATATCCTGCCGAATCTGCGCAAGGCCGAACTGCCATCAGCGCTCGGTTCCGCCGCTGGAACAAGGGCTGCGCATTGATCATGACCGGCGCGGCGTCCTGCCCTATTCCATCGACAATCAGAGCCCCTGAGCGACAATTCGGGCCGCCAAGGCGGCCCGAATTCGCGCGTTATTGTGCCTCTTTGAGCATCTTCGCGATCGCATCCTTGGCCGCCATACGCTTCTTGCGAAGCTCAATCTGATGCGCGTCCGACATCGGTTCGACGTCGGTTTCCGCCCGATGGATCTGCCCGTTCAGAATGTGATACTCATCAAAAAGCTTGGCGAAATGCGCGTCCTGTTGCTTGAGCGCCTGCATCTTTTCGACATCAGCCGGGAATTCGTCGGCCAGTTCATGTGGCGTGTGCGACATCTGTTAACTCCATCTTCAGGTTCGATCTTCAGGCTATCAACTGCTCAAGGACGTGCCTTGATCTGAATCAGAGGTCGCGCAAATGATGTAGCCTTTTCAAACTGTCAGCGACAAATCCACGCTGCCGGCACCAAATCACCGGGGCGCCTTGCCCTAACGTTGGCGGGTCTGCCAATGCGGGTTGATCCACGGCTCCTGATTGGAGGCGGGCAAGGGATTGCGGCCCAGGATATGGTCCGCCATCTTCTCGCCGACCATGATCGACGGGCCGTTCAGGTTGCCATTCGTGATGCGCGGAAAGACGGAACTGTCGGCAACCCGCAAGCCCTCGACACCGATCACCCGACCATGCGCATCAACCACCGCCTCGGGATCATCCGCACGCCCCATCCGCGTCGTCCCGCAGGGATGAAAGGCGCTTTCGGCGTGCTCGGTGATGAACGCATCGAGGGCGGCATCGTCTTGCAGGTCCACGCCGGGCTGGATCTCGTGTTTGATGTATTGGGCAATGGCGGGTTGGGCCATGATCTCGCGGGTGAGGCGAATCGCGGCGCGGAATTCGGTCCAGTCGTCGGGATGGGACATGTAGTTGAACTTGATGGCCGGGGCTTCGGCGGGATCGGTCGAGCGCAAGCGCACCGTGCCGCGCGATTTAGAGCGCATCGGGCCGACATGGGCCTGAAACCCGTGCCCCTCGGCGGCGGCCTGCCCGTCATAGCGCACGGCGATGGGCAGAAAATGATATTGCAGATCGGGATAGGGGATGCCGGCCGCCGACCGAATGAAGCCGCAGCTTTCAAATTGATTCGACGCGCCCGGCCCTTTGCCGAACAGAAGCCACATCGCGCCGGTATAGGCTTTGCCCCAGAAGTTCCAATATTTATAAAGGGATATCGGGTCCTTGGTGGCAAATTGCAGATAGAGCTCAAGGTGATCTTGCAGGTTCGCACCCACACCGGGGCGGTCGGCGATCACTTCGATACCATGCTCGGCAAGATGCGCGGCGGGGCCGATGCCCGACAGCAGCAGCAGCTTGGGCGTGTTGATCGACGAGGCGGCGAGGATCACCTCGCGCGTCGCCACCACCCGCTGGCCGTTGGCCAGTTCAACGCCGGTTGCACGCCCATCCTCAAGGATCACCCGCGCCGCCAGCCCGCGTTTCAGCCTCACGCGGCCGGTTTTCAGCGCCGGTTTCAGATAGGCCTTGGCCGCCGACCAACGCTCACCACGATAGATCGTGGCCTCCATCGCGCCAAATCCCTCTTGTTGTTGGCCGTTGTAATCGGGGGTGACGGGGTAACCCGCCTCCTTGCCCGCCGCGATGAAGGCGTCAATCAGCGGGTTTGCGCGCTTGCCACGGCTGATGTGCAACGGGCCGTCGGTGCCGCGCCAATCGGTGCCGGTGCCCGCATCCTCGGCGCCGTGCCATTGCTCCATGCGTTTGAAATACGGCAAAACATCGGCGTAGGACCAGCCATCTGCCCCTTGTTCGGCCCAATGATCATAATCCTGCGCATGACCGCGCACATAGACCATGCCGTTGATGCTGGACGATCCGCCGATCACTTTTCCACGCGGCGTCGCCAGGGTCCGTCCGCCCAAATGAGGCTCGGGTTCCGTGCGCAGCCCCCAATCGTAGCGCGCCATGTTCATCGGGTAGGAGAGCGCGCCGGGCATCTGGATGAAGGGCCCGGCGTCGGTGCCGCCAAATTCGATGACCACCACCGAATGCCCGGCTTCGGCCAGCCGATACGCCACGGCGGAGCCACCAGAGCCCGCGCCAACAATCACATATTCCGCGTTCATGTCAGGACCTCAATAGGGTGCGTCGACGGGGCCGGTGCCCACATAGACCGATTTGACTTGGGTGTAGTATTCCAGCGCGCCGTGACCATTCTCGCGGCCCACGCCCGACAGTTTCGAGCCCCCGAACGGGGCCTCGACCGGGGTGAGGTTATAGGCGTTGATCCAGCAGGTGCCGGCCTGAAACCGGGCGGCGACACGGTGGGCGCGGGCCAGATCAGCGGTGAACACCCCGGCGGCGAGGCCGAAGTCGGTGGCATTGGCGCGGGTGATGGCCTCGGATTCAGTGTCGAAGTCGAGGACCGCCATGACCGGGCCAAAGATTTCCTCGCGGGCGATGGTCATGGTGTCGGTGACATCGGTGAACACCGTGGGCTGCATGTAGTGGCCGGGGCGGTTCAGACGCGCGCCGCCGGTCAGCAGTGTAGCCCCTTCCTTGAGGCCGAGATCAACGTAGCCCATGACCTTGTCGAGGTGCTCGGCGGTGATCAGCGGGCCGAATTGTGTTGCCTCGTCAAGGGGTTCACCGATGATGATCGCCTCGGTCCGGGCTTTGAGGCGCTCCAGGAACCGGGCCTTGATGCCCTTTTGCACGAACACCCGCGTGCCGTTGGAACAGATCTGGCCCGAGGAATAGAAGTTGCCCAGCATCGCCGCGCCGACCGCGTCCTCGAGGCTGGCGTCGTCGAACACGAGGATCGGGGATTTGCCGCCCAGTTCCATGGTGACATGGCGGATGCCATCGGCGGCCGCGGCATAGACCTTGCGACCGGTGGGCACCGAGCCGGTCAGGCTGACTTTGGCGACGCGGCTGTCGGTGATGAGGGAAGCCCCCACCGCGCCGCGCCCCTGAATGACGTTGAACAAGCCTGCCGGCGCGCCCGCGTCGATGAATATCTCGGCCACTTTCAGGGCGCAAAGCGGCGTCACCTCGGAGGGTTTGAACACCATCGCGTTGCCAAAGGCCAAGGCGGGCGCGGCCTTCCAGCAGGCGATCTGCGTGGGGTAATTCCACGCACCGATGCCGACGCAGACGCCCAGGGGTTCGCGCAAGGTGTAGACGAAATCACCGCCGCCGACGGGGACTGTCTGGCCGGTGACGGTTGCGGCGAAACCGGCGAAATATTCCAGCGCATCGGCCCCCGAGGAGGCGTCGGCGACCAGCGTTTCCTGCAACGGTTTGCCGGTATCGAGGGATTCCAGCTCTGACAATTCCCGGTTGCGGGCGCGGATGATCTCGGCGGCTTTATGCAAGACGCGGCCCCGCTCGACGGGGCGCAGCGCAGCCCAGGCGACCTGCGCGCGGGCGGCGGCGGCAAGGGCTTGGTCGATCAGGGCCGGCGTGGCCTCGTGCAGGCGCGCGATCACCTCGCCGGTGGCGGCATAGACGCAGTCGATGGGCGCGCCGGAGGTGTCCTCGACGTAAGCGCCGTCAATGAAATGGCTGGCAACGGGTTGGGCGCGCATCTCAGCACTCCTTCAGGGCAAGGGATAAATAGGCTTCCACCAGCGCCTCGGCAGAGAGCGCATCGGGGGTTTCGGGGCCAAGGGCGGCGTGCAGATAGGCGCCGTCGATCATCGCGGCGATGGTGCGGGCGATGGTCTGGTGCCGACCCTTGGCGATGGGGCGCAAGCCGTGGGTCAGGTTCGAGATCAAGCGCCGTTGGTAGACGCGCAAAAGCCGCCGGGCCTCGGGCTGGGTCTGGGCAAGAACGTAGAAATTCAGCCACGCCGAGATCACCTCGCGGCGGAAATTCGCGCCCGAGAACGACGCCCGGATCACCGCGCGCACCCGCAGTTCGGGCGTCTCGGCGGCGGTCAAGGCGCCGCGCACTTCGGCGCCGAACACGGTCAGGACATGCCGCATCGCCGCCAGAAAAATCGCGTGTTTCGAGCCGAAATAATGATGCGCCAGCGCCGAGGACATGCCCGCGCGCTTGGCGATCCGGCTGACCGTCACCTCAAGGCTGCCCACGTCACCGATTTCGGCGATTGTGGCCTTGATCAGCGAGGCACGTCGTATAGGCTCCATGCCGATCTTGGGCATGTGTGGCTCTCCTTTTGTGGAAGGGGCATGTGGTGCTCACCCGATAAACCAGTTGATTCCCTGCTAGACGATCGTTTATTGACTCGTCAATCAACAAAAAGACCAACAGGAGACGACCATGACCATCAAACGCCTTTCCACCGCCACCGCCGCGCTTGCCCTGACCTGCGCCCCGGCCTTTGCCGATTGCGGCACGGTGCGCTTCTCGGATGTGGGCTGGACCGACATCACCGCCACCACCGCCGTCGCCAGCACCGTCTTGAGCGCGCTTGGCTATCAGACCGAGGTGTTGCTGCTGTCGGTTCCCGTGACTTACACCTCGCTGGCCGAGGGGGATATCGACGTGTTCCTGGGCAACTGGATGCCGACGATGGAGGCCGATATCGCGCCTTATCGCGAGGCGGGCACCGTGGACACCGTGCGCGTGAACCTGACCGGCGCGAAATACACGCTGGCCACCAATGCTGCCGGTGCCGCGCTGGGCATCACCAGCTTTGCCGATATCGCAACCCACCGCGAGGCGCTGGACGGCGAGATTTACGGGATCGAGCCGGGCAATGACGGCAACCGCCTGATTCTGGACATGATCGAGGCCGATGCCTTCGGCATGAGCGGATTCCGGGTTGTCGAAAGCTCTGAGCAGGGCATGTTGGCGCAGGTTCAGCGCTCGGAACGGCGCGAGCAGCCGGTGGTGTTTCTGGGCTGGGCCCCGCACCCGATGAACGCGAATTTCGAGCTGACCTATCTGGATGGTGGCGATGAGTATTTCGGCCCGAATTATGGCGGCGCTGAAGTGCGCACCAACACCCGCGCGGGCTATGTCGAGGAATGCCCGAACGTCGGCGCGTTTCTGACCAATCTCGAATTCAGCCTTGCGATGGAAAACGAGATCATGGGCGCGATCCTGAACGACGGCGTCGCGCCTGATGCGGCCGCGGCGGCCTGGCTGGCGGCCCATCCGGACGTTCTGGGCCCGTGGCTGGACGGCGTCACCACGGCGGGCGGTGAAGACGGTTTGGCGGCTGTCACAGCGGCTTTGAACTGATCACCACCACCCTCCCGCCTCGGGCCGCCCCGCGCGGGCCGAGGCCATAATGACGAGCGGAACACGCATGAGCGATCCCATTCTTGACGCCATCACCGGTGCCAAAATCCCTTTAGGTCGCGTCATTGCCGACCGCTTTGCCTGGGTTGAAGACAACTTCTGGCGCTTCTTCGACTCGCTGGAAACCGGCATCAGCGCGGCGATAGACGGGCTGGCGGCCGCCCTGAGTTTCCCGCATCCACTGGTTCTGATCGCGATTTTTGCGGCCATCACCTGGGCATTGCAACGCCGCTGGGTCTCGGTTGCGATTGTCACGGGCTGCGCCCTGTTCGCGTTGAATCAAGGGTATTGGGATTTGACCATGCAGACCCTGACGCTGGTCCTGGGGGCCTGTTTCGTCTGCATGGCGATCGGCGTGCCGGTGGGGATTTTCGCCGCGCACCATCCCCGGTTCTACCGCATGTTGACGCCGGTTCTCGACCTGATGCAGACCCTGCCAACCTTTGTCTACCTGATCCCGGTGCTGGTGTTGTTCGGGCTCGGCATGGTGCCGGGTCTGGTGGCGACGGTGATCTTTGCCATGCCGGCCGCGATCCGCCTGACCGAACTGGGCATTCGCAGCACGCCCAGCGATCTGACCGAAGCCGCAACCGCCTTTGGCGCAACGAATATGCAGCGCATCTGGAAGGTGGAGCTGCCCTTTGCCTTGCCGCAGATCATGGCCGGGCTGAACCAGACCATCATGCTGTCGCTGTCGATGGTCGTCATCGCCGGGCTGGTCGGTGCGCCGGGCCTTGGGGTGCCGGTGGTGCGGGCGCTCAATTCGGTCAATGCGACGCTGGGCTTTGAATCGGGCGCGGTGATTGTCGCCGTCGCCATCATGCTGGACCGCATGTTGCGCGTGGAGGCCAAGTCATGAGCGATCCAATGGTAGAACTGGAATCCCAGGCATCAGACAGCGTTTCGGATGACGCACCGAAGATTGCGGTGTCGTTCCAGCATGTCTCGATTGTCTTTGGCGACAACCCCTATAAAGCCATTCCGCTGATGGAAACCGGCCAGTCACGCAGCGATATCCAGAAGGAAACCGGGCAGATCCTGGGCGTGCACGATTGCTCGCTGGATGTCGCCGAGGGCGAAATCCTGGTGCTGATGGGGCTGTCCGGCTCGGGCAAATCGACGCTGTTGCGGGCGGTGAACGGGCTGAACCCGGTGGTGCAAGGCGATGTGCTGGTCGATGACGGCTCGCAAATGCTCAGCGTCCCCAAAGCCAGCGGCAAACAATTGCGCCAGCTGCGCATGAACCATGTGGCGATGGTGTTCCAGCAATTCGGCCTGCTGCCCTGGCGTACCGTGCGCGAGAATGTCGGGCTGGGGCTGGAATTGGCAGGCGTCAGTCGCGCCGAGCGCACGCGCCGGGTTGATGAGCAGCTGGAACTGGTCGGTCTGTCACAATGGGCGACGCGCAAGGTCGGAGAATTGTCCGGCGGGATGCAACAGCGTGTGGGCCTGGCCCGGGCCTTTGCCACGAATGCGCCGATCCTGCTGATGGACGAGCCGTTCAGCGCGCTCGACCCGCTGATCCGCACCCGGTTGCAAGACGAGCTGCTGGATCTGCAATCACGCCTGCAACGCACGATCATTTTTGTGAGCCACGATCTGGACGAGGCGTTCAAGATCGGCAACCGGATTGCCATCATGGAAGGCGGGCGCATCATCCAGTGCGGCACCCCGTCCGAGATTTATACCAAGCCCGCCAACGCCTATGTTGCGGATTTCGTGGCGCATATGAACCCCTTGGGCGTGTTGCGGGCGCGTGACGCGATGGTGCCGGCACCGCGGCCCGCACCGACCGGCGTGACGCTGCCAGCGAAAACGCTGCTCAGCGAGGCCATGCAACAACTGGCCGAGGCCAAGGGGCGGCTGATGCTGACCGAGGGCGGGCATGTCGTGGGGATGCTGACCGATGCCTCCGCCGTTGCCGCGCTGACCGCGAAACGCGGGCGTGATGACACGATCGCGGACCCGGGTGAGGCCTGAGAAAGCCGGTGGTAGGGTGTGTGCTTGCACGCACCCTTTGTCGCGTTGGCGGACGGTGCGTGCAAGCACACACCCTACCGCAACGAGGCCAACACCATCGACCAGTGCAGGCGGCCATTCTCGGCCACCGCCACGCCAAATCCGGCATTCCGCGCGCGCGGATCCAGCAAATTGCGCCGGTGCTCCGGCGAGGCCATCCAACCGGCGGTGACAACCGTCGCGCTGTGCTGGCCCTCGGCAAGGTTCTCGGCGGCCATGGCATAGGGATATCCCTCGCGTCGCAACCTGCGGCCAAGCCCCGCGAACCAGCTGCCGCGATGGTTCAGGCGTTGGCGGTCTGCGGTCCGGCACGCTTGCGCTTGCGCCGCTGCCTCGAGTCTTGCATCCCGTGTCAGGGCCGACAGACCGGCCTCGGCACGTTCCACATTGCTCAGCGCCAGCAATTCCGCGCGCAACGCAATCAGGCTGGCGGGCGTTTCACAGGCAATTGCCGGAGCGCCAAGCAGCGCGCCCAGGACCATCAGCGCCCGGATCATTGCAGCACCAGACGTTTCTCGGCGCGTTTCAACTGGTGCTCGCGCAGCGCGATGAACACCACGGCGGACACGATCAGCAGCCCGCCAACCACAACCCAAAAATCGACGCCCTCGCCAAAAACCAGCGCGCCCAGCAGGATCGCCCAGACCAGTTGCAAGGCGCCCACCGGTTGCGTCACCGTGATCGGGGCGGCGGCAAACGCCAATGTCATGCAAAAATGCCCCATCGTCGCCACGCTGGCGATGGCAAACAGCCATCCGATTTCGTACCAGCTGACCGGCTGCCAAACGGCATAGGCAAAGGGCGCAAGCCCGATCGTCACCGTCACCGACAGCATGGTCACGACCATCGTCGGCGACGACGTGGCTGAAACGCGTTTGGCCAGCAGATAGGACACCGCAAACCCCATCGCGGTGAACATCATCGCAAGGTGGCCCGCGTTCAGGTCGCGCAGGCCGGGTCGCAGAATGATCAGTGCGCCGACGATCGCCGCGGCGATGGCCGCGACCCGGCGCAAACGCAGCCGTTCCCCCAGAAACAGCGCCGCACCAATGCTGACATAGATCGGACTCATGTAGCCAATTGCAGAGACCTCGGCCAAGGGAATTCGGGTCATCGCATAGAACCACAGGATCACCGCCCCGGTATGTGCCACGCCGCGCCAGGCAAAGGCGCGCAGCGCCGCGCGGTCCGGCCGCTCATGGCGCACGACATAGAGCATCGGCACCACAAAGATCAGCCCCAGAAAATAGCGCAAGAACGCGGATTGAGCGGCGGGGATCGCTGTCCCCAGATGTTTGACACCCGCCGTCAGCGCGACGAAGCAAAATCCGGCGAGCAGCATCCACATCACCCCGACCAGGGGGCGTTGATCATCGACAACGGGAGAAGTATTTAACGCGTTCATGAATTCAGCAATGCCCAGCCTTGCGCAGCAATGCAAGTCAAAACCGCCTCAATTGCCCCTACAGAGGCCAGATCAGCGGCACGACGGTGGTCACGGTGATGGCCATCAGAATGTTCAGAGGCACACCAACCCGCAGGAAATCGCTGAACCGGTAGCCACCGGGACCATAGACCAGCGTGTTGGTCTGATAGCCGATGGGCGTGGCAAAAGCGGCCGAGGCGGCAAACATCACCGTCACCACCAGAGGCCGCGGATCGACGCCCATGGATTGCGCCAGGCCGATGGCCACCGGGGTCATGATCACCGCCACCGCATTGTTCGAGACCAGTTCCGTCAACGTGCCCGCGATCACATAAACCGCCAGGATCAGTGCCCAGGTCGGCAAGTCTTGCAGCCACGGTGTGACCCAGCCCACCAACATCTCGACCGCACCCGAGGATTGCAGCCCCGCGCCGACGATCAGCATCCCGAAGATCAACGCCATAAGCTGCCCGTCGATGAAGCCAAAGGCCTCATCCGCGTCGATGCAGCGGGTCAGCAGGACCACCACGACACCGATCAGCGCCAACACATGAATCGAGCCCACGCCCAGCGCCGACAGGCCCACGATAGACGCCAGCACCGCGATGACGATGGGGGCGTGGTTGCGGCGATACGCGCGCTCGGAGGGTTGTGACACATCGACCATATCCATGTCGGCGGCCAGACGGCGAATGTCCGCCATCGCCCCCTCGAGCAGCAGCGTATCGCCGACCTGCACCACCAGGTCATCCAGTTTGCGGCCGATATTCTGACTGCGCCGATGCACGGCCAGCGGATAGACACCATAGCGCCGCCGCAGACGCATCTGGCCCAGCGAGCGGCCAATCATCCGGCAGCCCGGCGTGATCAGCACCTCGACGGTCGAGGTCCGCACCGACGAGACTTGCTCGACCCAGCGCACCTCGGGGTTCGACTGCAACCCCAGGATCTCGGACATCTGCGTGCGCAACACCACCCGGTCCCCGGCTTGCAGCACCACGTCGCCCAGCGCCCGGCGCAGCGAGGCATCGCCGCGCAAGACATCGACCACCCGCGCGCCGCTGCGGCGGAATTCATCGACCTCGTTCAATTGCTTGCCGATCAGCCCGGATTCCTCGGGCAGGACGACCTCGGTAAAGAATTTCATCGGCGAGCGGTCGCCCAGAAGCGCCGCCATCGAATCGCGATCCGGCAGCAACCAGCGCCCGATCAACGCCAGATACAGGACGCCCACAACCGAGACCGCAAGCCCGACCAGCGTGATCTCGAAGATGCCGAAGCCCTGCAATCCCGCCGACCGCGCGACACCATCCACCAGCAGGTTGGTCGAGGTCCCCACCAGCGTAATCGTGCCGCCAAAGATCGAGAAATAGCTGAGCGGGATCAACAGCTTGGACGGCGACACCTTCATCGCGCGCGCAAGCTGCATGAAAATCGGGATCATCACCACCACGATGGGCGTGTTGTTGACAAAGGCCGACATGGCCAGAACCGTCAGCGTCAGGGTGATCAACGTGGTCATGGGCCGGGCGCTGGCGTGACTGACCGCCAATTGCGACAGGAAATCCAGCGCGCCGGTCCGCACCAGACCGCCGACGATCAGGAACATGGCAGCGATGGTCCACGGGGCCGGGTTGGCGAAAACCGCCATCGCCGGGGCCTCGGGGACAATGCCCAGCGCCAGCATCAGCGCCGCACCGGACAGCGCCACGACCTCGACCGGGTAGCGTTCGGCAACGAAGGCAATCAACATGCCGGCCACGATCACCATGGCCGCAATTGGCGCCCAGTCTCCCAGCAGATCAAACCCCATCGTCGCCGGTCTCCACTCTGAGTTCATCCAACGGATTGCGGCGCGGTTGCACCAGAAACAGGCCCACGAACAGAACCGCCAGCGCACCCCAAACCCAGTTGGAATAGCGCTCGCCCAGCAAAAGCATCGCCCAGACAACGCCCATTCCGGTGACGATATACGAAACCTGCGCCCCAAAGACAGGGCCTGTGTGACGCAGCAACGCGATATATCCGGCATAGCCGAACACGCTGACCGCGCCCGATCCGGCAATCGCCAGTTCCGGCACGCCAAGGCCATCCTCGGGCCAGTGCAGCGCACCGGTGACAATCGCCAGCGGTAGCGCGATCATCAGGGCCAGCGCCGACCCCATCCACAGCACGACAAATGGCCCCGCCTGACGCGCCGGGGTTTGCGACACATACATCCCCTCAAGCGCATAGAACAAAGGTGCCACCGCGCCCACCAGCACCCAGACCCACAGGCCCGGCGCAGGCAAGCTCGCCTCGGGCGCGGTCAGAAGAATGATGGCCACGCCGCCCAGCAGAACCCCGATCAAGCGCCGTGGCCGGAACCCTTCAAGCCCCAGCACAAGCGACAGCGGCAGCACGAACAGCGGCACCAGCGACATGATGATCGACATGACACCGGCAGGCAGATGCGCGGTCCCGGTCAGCGACGCGAAATGTGGAATCGCCATGCCGATCATCCCGACGACCCCGTAAAGCCGCAGATGCGCCGCATCCAGCGGGATCTGGCGCCAACGCCCCGACAGCCCGAGTATCGCGCCGACCACCACCACCGTCAGACCGAGTTGAACCGCCATGATCCCGGTCGGGACATGCCCGCCTCCGACCGCGATCTTGACCAGAGGCATGCTGCTGCCCCACGCCGTGCCGATCGCAAAAAGCGCGGCATACGCGAGGAACAGCCGTTTCATAGGGCGGGGCCAGAGGGCGACAGCCGCCCCCCATGCCGCACCATCTCAATCCGCAGGGCCTTGCCGGTCTTGTCATCGGTTTCCACATACACGCCCGAGAGCGTCGCCGCGCCCCGCGCCGGCTCGAACCGCGCCTTGGGCATGCCGGTGATGAACCGCCGCAAGGGCTCGTCCTTGTCCATGCCGATCACACTGTCGTAATCGCCACACATGCCGGCGTCGGTCAAATAGGCCGTGCCACCATTCAGGATCATCGAATCCCCGGTTGGCACATGGGTATGCGTGCCCACCACCAGACTGGCGCGGCCATCACACCAATGGCCCAGCGCCATCTTCTCGCTGGTCGCCTCGCAATGCACATCGACAATCGCCGCCTGCACCCGCGCGCCCAGAGGATTGGCGCGCAACACCGGCTCGATCGCGCTGAACGGGTCATCAAACGGGCGTTTCATGAACACTTGCCCCAACACCTGCGCCACCAACACCTTGCGCCCGTCCGCCAGACTGAACACCCGCGCGCCTTGCCCCGGCGCCACCTTGGAGAAATTCAACGGCCGCAGAATACGCGGCTCGCCATCAATATGGCCGATCATGGTCTTCTGGTCGAACGCGTGGTCGCCCAGCGTCACACAATCTGCCCCCGCCGCCAGAATCCCCGCCGCATGCTCCGGCGACAACCCCATACCCGAGGTCGCATTTTCGCCGTTCACCACGACAAAATCCAACCCCCACGCGCGCCGCATGGCCGGCAGGCGATCCGCCACCGCCGCCCGCCCCGAACGCCCCATCACATCGCCTAAAAACAGTAATCGCATCCAACAATCCTTGCCCCGAACACGTCGCCCACCCCACCCCTGATCGACATCATCTTGCCGAAAATACTCTGGGGGGTGAGGCCGCAGGCCGAGGGGGGCAACGCCCCCCTATTCGTTACCGCAAATCGGGCGGTGTCGCTTCTGCCACAAGTTCCGCGATCAACGCCTCCAGTTCCTGCGTCTGCGTGCGGGTATCGCCCAGACGCCGCACCGACACCGAGCGTTCCGCCACTTCGCGCGCCCCCACCGCCAGGATCACCGGCACCTTGGCCAGCGAATGCTCGCGGACCTTGTAGTTGATCTTCTCGTTCCGCAGATCGGCCTCGGCGCGCAGGCCTGCCGCGCGCAGGGCCGACACGACCTCCAGCACATACGCGTCCGCGTCCGAGACGATCGAGGCCACCACCACCTGTTGCGGTGCCAGCCACAGCGGCAGTTTGCCCGCGTGGTTCTCGATCAGGATGCCGATGAAGCGCTCGAAGGATCCCAAGGTCGCGCGATGCAGCATGACGGGCCGATGCTTGGCGCCGTCCGAACCGATGTAAGTCGCATCCAGCCGCTCGGGCAGCACGAAATCGACCTGCAAGGTGCCGCATTGCCAGTCGCGGCCAATCGCGTCGGTCAGCACGAATTCCAGTTTCGGACCATAGAACGCACCCTCGCCGGGGTTCAGCGTAAAATCGCAGCCTGCCGCCTTGGTCGCATTGGCCAGCGCCGATTCCGCGCGGTCCCAGACCTCATCCGACCCGGCGCGCTGTTCCGGCCGGTCCGAGAATTTGATCTTGAAGCTTTCAAACCCAAGGTCAGCATAAACCGTGCGCAGGAAGTCGATGAACTTCTGGCTCTCGGCCTCGATCTGATCTTCGGTGCAGAAGATATGCGCGTCGTCCTGCGTGAATCCACGCACCCGCATGATGCCATGCAACGCGCCCGAGGGCTCATAGCGGTTGCACGAGCCGAATTCAGCCATGCGCAACGGCAGGTCGCGGTAGCTTTTCAGACCGACGTTGTAGATCTGCACATGGCACGGGCAGTTCATCGGCTTGAGCGCGTTGACGGTCTTTTCGCGGGCGTGCTCCTCGTCGACTTCGACGATGAACATATGGTCTTGATAGTTTTCCCAGTGGCCCGATTTTTCCCACAACACGCGGCTGACCACTTGCGGGGTGTTCACCTCGACATAGCCATCGCGGCGCTGCTGGCGGCGCATGTAGTCCTGCAACTGCGTGTAGATCGTCCAGCCATTCGGGTGCCAGAAAATCTGCCCCGGCGCTTCTTCTTGCATGTGGAACAGGTCCATCTCGCGGCCCAGCTTGCGGTGATCGCGCTTGGCGGCTTCCTCCAGCATGTGCAAATGCGCCTTCAGATCCTCGCGATTCTTGAACGCCACGCCGTAGATGCGTTGCAGCATCGCCCGGTTGCTGTCGCCGCGCCAATAGGCCCCGGCGACACTCATCAGCTTGAACGCGTCCGAGGGCACCTGGCCCGTGTGTTGCAGATGTGGCCCCCGGCACAGGTCTTGCCAGTGCCCATGCCAATACATGCGCAGCGGCTCGTCGCCGGGGATCGCATTGATCAGCTCGACCTTGTAGGGCTCGTTATTGGCCTCGTAGAACGCCACGGCCCGCGCGCGGTCCCAGATTTCGGTCGTCACCGGGTCGCGGCGGTGGATGATCTCTTTCATCTTGGCCTCGATCGCGCCCAGATCCTCGGGCGTGAAGGGCTCGGCGCGGTCGAAATCGTAATACCAGCCGTCCTTGATCACCGGGCCGATGGTGACTTTGACGTCAGGCCACAGTTCCTGCACCGCGCGCGCCATGATGTGGGCCAGATCGTGGCGGACCAGTTCCAGCGCCGGACCATCGTCTTTCATCGTGTTGATCGAGATTTGGGCGTCGCCCTTGATCGGCCAGGCCAGATCATAATGCGCACCATTGACCTGCGCCGAGATCGCCGCCTTGGCCAGCGAGGGGGCGATGGATTTGGCGACTTCGGCGGCGGTGACGCCGGGGGCGTAGCTGCGGATATGGCCGTCGGGGAAAGTTAGGGAAATCTGGCTCATCGGCCATACTCCTCGTCGTTTTGGCGCCCACGGAGCGCCCGGTTGCGGGTTATGTCTGGCGCTATGTGCGCCCGCACGCCGGGCTTGTCAATTCCTTGGCGACATGGCCAAATCAACGCGCAAACAGGAGGACACCCCATGCCCCACGCCCCGGAAACCGATTGGTCATGCCTCAAGGCCCATGAATTGCGCGCCTTGGCGGCGCAAAATGCGGTGGTGATTCTGCCGATTGCCTCGATCGAGCAACACGGCCCGCACCTGCCCACGATGACCGACACAAGGCTGGGCTTTGAGGTCAACATCCGCGCCGCGCGCAAGGCCTCTGCGACGCGCCCGGTGGTGGTGGCCCCGGTGGTCTGGTCTGGCCTGTCCGAACATCACATGCCGTTTGGCGGCACGCTGACCCTCAGCCACGCGACGTTCCGCGCGGTGATCCGCGACCTGGTGGACGCGCTGGTCCGGCACGGGTTCCGCGATATCCTGATCTCCAACAGCCACGGCGGCAATCACATCGCCATGCAGCAGATCTGCGATGAACTCGCCCCGACCTCGGCCGCGACGCTGGTCGCCACGACCTATGTCACCGAGGCCGGTGAGTCGTTGTCCAGACATCTCGAGGATCAAGCCGGGGTGATGCACGCCGGCGAGGCCGAAACCTCGATGATGATGGCGATCGAGCCGGATCTGGTGGACACCTCTGAACTGGCGACGATTGCCGACGGCATGGCCGCCAAGCGGTTTCTGGCGGCGGGCAAGGCGTCGTATCGCTGGCGGCCTTTCGCGCATGTCACCGGCAACGGCATGGCCGGAAACCCGGCGCGCGCGACGCCCGCCAAGGGTGAGGCGATGCTGGAAGCCGGGGCCGAGGCGCTGGCGGCGCTGATCCTCGATCCGGAAACCTGGGCCAAACCCGGTGACAAGCGCGGCGCGGGCACCAAGGGGGTGCCCTTCCGCGACGCGTGAACGCGCCGTCAGGCTCTTGCGGGCACTGGCCCACGCAAACGGATCACGCTAGGTTGCGCGCAAACACGCGTCGGGGGCCATATGACCAAGTTTCTCAAGACGGCCGAGGGCCGCAAGATCGCCTATGTGAAAACCGAAGGCGCCGCGCCGGGTGTCGTGTTCCTCGGTGGTTTCAAGTCGGACATGACCGGCACCAAGGCGCAATTCCTCGAGGATTGGGCCAAGCAGCAAGGCCGGGCCTTCTTGCGCTTCGATTATTCGGGCCACGGCCAAAGCTCGGGCGATTTTCTGGACGGGTCGATCGGCGACTGGGCCAAGGATGCGCTTGCCGCGATCACCGCCTTGACCGAGGGACCGCAGATCCTGATCGGCTCCAGCATGGGCGGCTGGATCGCGCTTTTGGTTTGCCGGGCAATCCCCGAACGGGTCGCAGCGCTGATCGGCATTGCCGCCGCGCCCGACTTTACCGAGGACAGCATGTGGGACGGATTCGATGCCGACCAACGCGCCGCCCTGATGGAGGACGGGCAGATCGCGCTGCCCTCGGACTATGACGACGGGCCCTATATCATCACCCGCCGCCTGATCGTCGAGGGTCGCGAGAACCTCGTGCTGCGCGCGCCCCTGCCCCTGCCCTTTCCGGTGCGCCTGCTGCAAGGCTCGGCCGATGTCGATGTGCCGCCCTCGGTCGCGCTGCAACTGTTCGACCACGCCGACAGCCCCGACCTGCGGCTGACGCTGGTCAAGGGCGCGGATCACCGCTTTTCCGAGCCCGAAAACCTTGCCTTGCTGGCGCAAACTCTCGAAACTCTGGAGATCTAGCAATGCGCTTTCTGAAATCCCTCGCCATCGTCGCGGCGGTGTTTTTCCTTGCCGGGGCCGCGCTTTGGGTTCTGTCACCGCGCGAGACATGGCCATCCGCCGCGCAGGTCGGCCCGGTGGACATCGGCACCGATCTTGACGCCTGGCTGGCACAACGCGAAAGCGTGTTCGACGACATCACCGAGGGCGCGGAAAAGCACATCTTCTGGGCAAACGACGCCCATGAACGCACCGAGTTTGCGGTGGTCTATCTGCATGGCTTCTCGGCGACGCGCGCCGAAATCAGCCCGGTGGCCGAACGCATCGCCGAGTCTCTGGGCGCAAACCTCTTTGCGACCCGCTTTGCCGGGCATGGCCGCAGCGGTGACGCGCTGGCCGAAGCCTCGGCGGCCGATTGGGCTTATGATCTGGCCGAAGCGATGGCCATTGCGCGCCGGTTGGGCAACCGCATCATCCTGATCGGCACCTCGACCGGCGGCTCGATCGCCACGCTGGCAGCACTCGACCCCGACTATGCACCCGACATCTGGGCGTTGATCACCATTTCGCCGAATTTCGAAATCAACAGCGATCAGGCCTGGCTGCTCGACTTGCCCTTTGCCCGCGATTGGGTGCCGCGCGTGTCCGGGGAAACCCGCGAATGGACGCCGCACAACGCCGAACAAGCGCGGTTCTGGACCACCCGTTACCCGTCGGTTGCCGTATTCCCCATGCGCACGGTGCAATCCGCCGCCGCCGCCGCCGATTTCGCCACCGCCACCGTGCCGATGTTGGTGTTCTATGCCTCTGGTGATCAGGTCGTCCTGCCAGCCGCCACCGCCCGCGTCATCCAGCAATGGGGATCGCGCGTCGACTCCTATGTGGTCGACGGCGCGGACAACCCCAGCCAACATGTGTTAGCCGGAGACATCCTGTCGCCCTCGACCACCGATTGGGTGGTTGACCGAAGCCTGACGTGGTTGGCCGATCAGTGATGTGACGGCACTGCGTCACACGCGCATGAACAGCGCCCACGGTCCCGCAGCTCGACCGGAGAGAGCACCTGACTTCCAATCGTAAATTCAAGGACCATTTTGGCTTTGAAACCAAGGCGTTTTCCAAGTAGGAAACACTTGCAAACTGCTTTGTAGTCCACTTTGTGGCTCCGTAGCTCAACAGGATAGAGCAAGCGCCTTCTAAGCGCTAGGTTGTGGGTTCGAGCCCTACCGGAGTCGCCAAACTCAATTTTGGGTCAGGACATTTTCCTGTTTCATTCACAAAACATTACGTTGGTCGCGAGGGCGTGTTGGGTTTCACATCACCTCACGCCTGGAAACTCGCGCAAACGGGATAGACACAGAGAGCACCATCAGAGTCGAAACGCGACGATTATTGCGCCCTTGGCCTCAGTCAACGCCGTGGGTCGCGGGTCCGTCGGCCCCGTCTTCAGATCCTCGAGCGTCGTCCGCTTGCGCCACTTCGCGACGGCTCTGGGGTTGATGCCACGCTCCCACTTCAATTGCGGGCCCGAAACTGGCGATCTCTGGAGTGATGCTCCGGCGGTGTGGCGTCCCTCGCAGGGAATGTCGCCATCAACTGCCGGGTGACGGTACGCGGCGCTCCTGTGACGAACTTGCCCCAGAATGCTTCCTTCCATTCCGGCGAAAGAAGCGCGCCGTCAAACCACGGGATCAAACACCTGGCTGGGGCTGCAATCCGCATGCGTGACCAACCGTCATTGTCGATAATCTTCGGAAATCGCGCAAGAAACACCGATCGACCGCGCGGCGTCTATTCCATGCTCGGGAAATACTCCGCCGGAGACAGCTGGATCGCCGCCAACCCCTCGGATTGTGGCGTCAACAGCACGATTTGCGGCCCCTCGCGCCCGCCGGAGGTTGCCTGCGTGAACCCGCGCGCCGCCATGTCGATCACCCCGCGCCCCTGCGCCACCGGATCATCAAACGCCGCGGCCTCGATCCCGCCATTCATCAGCCCGCGCAAGACCGTATGGCTGATATAGGTCGACAGCAAGCGCGGCGCATTGGCGCGCGGCAGGGTGGCAAAAACCCCGATCGCCGCCTCGACCGCCGGGGCGCTGCCAATCAGATAGTCAACGTCTGGAAATTGCTCCAACGCGGTTTCCACCAGCGCCAGTTGTTGGCGCAACCCGGTGTCCGCCCCGAACACCGCGACAATGGTGACCGCACTGCCCGCAAGCCCCGCGCGAAACCCGCCTTCCAGTTGCGCGGTCCATCCGGCCCCCGCCGGGCCAGAAATCAGCACCGCCGTTTGCGGTGCCGAACCCGCCGGATGCAGGCGGGCCAGATACCGACCCACCGTGCCGCCCATCTCGGCCCAATCCACCCCGACCCAGCCGCGCAAACCCTCGGCGCGCAGTGCATTGACAACCCCATAAACAGGCACCTGCCGCGCGACCTGCCCGATGGCCTCCAGAAGGTCCGGGTGATCCGAGGTCACCGCCGCGATCACGATGGCATCCGCCCCGCCCTGCACGCATTGCGACAACTGCGCGATCTGCTGGGCGCGCCCGCCATAGCCCCCTGCCTCGAACAGCTCCAGCGCAAACCCCTGCCGCGCCGCCTCCTGCTCCAGACCATAGCCGACGCTGAGCCAGTATTCATCCTTGAAATGCGGCACCAGCGCGCAGATCAGCCGCTCGGAACCGGCGGCAATCGACGGGGTGACCACCACCAGCCACAGCGCGAACGCCACGATTGAACCGGGCCCTCCGGCCCCGTACTGTCGCCGCATGAGACGCACAAGTTTTGACACGCGATTGATCCAGATCCTGACCGCCATGGGCGCGCTGGCCCTCATGGTGGGTGTCGCGGCGATTGGCGTCAACCGCTATCTGGTGCGCAGCCAGACCGACCTGATCCAGACCACGCTGCCGGTGATCGAACTGGTCAGCCGCATTGGTGCCGCCACCGAAGTCGTGGGCACCCTCGCCACCGCCTTCGTGCAGGCCGATACCAGCGCCGACCTGGATCGCATCGCCGAGGCCCTGCGCCAGACCGTCGCCCGCATCGAAACCGAGGCCCGCACCCTCGAGACCATCGACACCGCTGATTTTTCGCCCCTTCTGCACAATGCGCAAGCCAGCGAGATCGTCGCGCGGATGACCGCCACCGGCCACGAAGCCCTGCGCCTGTCCGAGGCCGTGCAGGCGGTTTCCGCCGATATCGCCCAGTATGGCCTGCAGATCGAAACTTTGATCGAAGCGGAAACCGATCTGGCGCGGTTGCGCATCACCGCCGGAATCGCCGCGCTCTATACGACGTGGCGCACCGATCCCCGCCCGCAACTGGATCTGCTCGCCGATCGCTATTTCTTTACCTTCGAGCGGCTTTCCGAACTGGCGCGCAACGTCGACGCCATGCGGCTGCTCTCGCGGCGGGTGCCGTTCCTGACCGACCAGCAAAACCTTGGCAATGTGCGCAACAGCCTGTTGGCGCGACTCGGCGAGGCAACGCGCGGCCTGCGCTACATGTCCTCGTCGCCAACCACCCATGATGCGGCGCAGACCCTTATGCAGCACTTCGCCGGGGTGGTCGCGCCGGGCGGTCTGGTTGACCTTCAGCGCCAACAGATCGACGTGTTGCAAGACATCACCGCCGACAGCGCCCTTTTGCAACAAAGCATCACCGATCTCTCCGAGCAAGCGCGGCAGGTCCGCACCCAATTGCAGACCGAAGGGCTGGCGCAGATCGCCGCCGCGCAACGCCGCGCCTCGGTGATGACCACCGCGCTTTTGCTGATCGTCGCGGCGGCGGCGATGATCGGCGGGGTTCTGTGGCTATATGCGCGGCGCAGACTGGTGTCGCGTCTGGGCACCCTGTCGCGGCGCATCCTCGAGGTGGCCGACGATGATTTCGGCGCACCGGCGCTGATCAGCGGCCCCGATGAGATCGGCCATCTGGAACAGGCGCTGAATGTCCTGCGCCTGCGCGCCATCGAAAGCAAACGTCTGCGCGAGCACCTCGAGGAGGCGGTGATCGCCCGCACCGGCGATGTCGTCGCCGAGATGAAAGCCTCGGATGCCGCCCGCGCCCGGGCCGAGGCCCTGAACCAGAGCAAGACCGAGTTTCTCGCCCGTATGAGCCACGAAATCCGCACGCCGCTCAATGGCATCATCGGCATGTTGCGGCTGCTGGAAACCGACGAGGTCAGCGACACCTGCCGCGCGCGCGTCAAAATCGCCCGCACCTCGGCCACCGAGCTTTTGCACATCACCAACGACATTCTGAACTTTGCCGCCGGCGAAGACCGTGGCAATCGCGGCAATCCGGTGCATTTCTCCCTGCGCGAACTGGTCGGGCAATCGGCGCATCAGTTGCACTCTCTGGCCGCGCCCAAGGGGCTGGAGGTGGTCGTCGATCTCGCCGACTCGGCGCCGCTGGTGCTGTTCGGCGATGTCGTGAAAATCCGCCAGATCCTTGGCAACCTGCTCTCGAATGCGGTGAAATACACCGAACGCGGCACGGTGATGTTGAGCGTCGATCACGCGCAGGACCCGGCGACCGGGCAGCCGGTGCTCAGCTTTGCGGTCACCGATACCGGCAAAGGCATGTCGCAGCCGACCATCGCCCTCGCCTTTGACGCCTATACCCGCACCGCCGAGGCCCGTCGCGCCGGCATCGAGGGGCTGGGGTTGGGGCTGGCCATTTCGCGCACCCTGACCGAGGCACTGGGCGGTGCGCTCAGCGTGGAAAGCGAGCCGGGTGTCGGCAGCCGTTTCACCCTGACCGTGCCATTGCTGCACGGTGACCCGACGATGATGGCCCCCGACGAGGCCACGCTGACCCAAAGCACCACGCCGCGCCGCGTGCTGGTGATCGACGACCACGCCGTCAACCGCATGGTGGCGCGCGGCTATCTGGAGCGGATGGGATGCACCGTCACCGAGGCCGTGACCGGCGAGGCGGGGTTGCAGGCCGCGCATACCGAACAGTTCGACGTGGTGCTGATCGACCTGAATCTGCCGGAAATGCAGGGCGAGGAGGTCGCGGCACAACTGGCCACACGGCCCGACGCCCCGCTGCTGGTCGCGCTGACCGCGACCCTGATGGACGACAGCCCGGCCAATCGGGCGCGGCTGGGCGTGGCGCGGATCTTGTCGAAGCCGATCTCACCGCGCGCACTTGCGGCGGTTCTTGCACCCCAGCCCGCCGCAACCGCCCTGAAAGATCACGCCGCCATCCTTGCCAGCCTGCGCGAGGATATCGCCGATCTGGGCGTGGAGACCACCGCCACGATCCTGCGCGAGTTTCTGGCGGGCCTGCCCGAGGCGCTTGAAACGATCCGCACCGCGCCCGCCGACCAGCGGCGCAAGACCGCGCATCGGCTCAAGGGGGCGGCGTCGAACTTCCAGTTGGTCACGTTTTGTGCGGCTTTGGCACAGCTGGAAACACAGGCGGGAGACCCCGATGCGGCGGCTTTGCAAACCGTCACCCAAACCGCCGAGGCGGCCGTCGCGACCCTGCACGCGGTGGCCGAAACACTGGGGCTTCAGACCGAGGCCGGGTCCACGAAATGATACCCCTGCCCGTGTTCCGTCAGAATCCACTCGGGGTTTGCCGGGTCTTTCTCCAGCTTCTTGCGCAAGCGTCCGACAATCACATCAATCATCCGGTCATTCGCGCGGCTCCCGTCGCGGCCGATCATTTCTGAAATCCGCGCCCGGCCCAGCGTCTGGCCCGGATGATCGGCCAGCGCCGCCATCACATCGAATTCCTGCGTGGTCAGCGATTCCGTGCGCGCCGTTGAAACCAGCCGGCGCCGGATGCGATCAAAGCACCACGGGCCGAACACCTCGACTGGCGGCGGGCCCTGCGGTGCCTGACCGATATCGGCAATCCGCGCCAGCAGGTTCTTGACCCGCGCCGACAACTCGCGCTTGTCGAACGGCTTGGTCACATAATCATCGGCGCCCATTTCCAGCCCGACAATCTTGTCCACCAGATCGTCGCGCGCCGTCAGCAGGATGATCCCGACCCGCGAGGCCGCCCGCTGTTCGCGGGTGATCGTCAGCCCGTCCTTGCCGTCCAGATTGATGTCGATCAGCAACAATTCCGGCGGATCGGCGGCGATGACCTGCTCCATATCCTCGGCATTCTCCGCCTCGCTGACCCGGTGCCCCTGCTCGCGCAAATAGGCCGCCAGCCGCATACGGGTGGTTCGGTCATCCTCGACGATCAGAATATGCTGTGCCATGCCACCGTATTACAAATCTTTACATTTTCTCACAAGCCCATTTGCGCCCGCGCAAGGATCGCGATGCGGCCCGCCCCTAGGGTGATCCCAACGGTTTCAACCAAAGGAGGCATTCATGTCATTCACCCAACCAACCCGCCGCGGATTCTTGCAGGGCGGCGCTGCGTTTGGCGTCGCCAGTTTGATGGGCTCTACGGCGATGGCCAATCTTGACCCGAACTCGTTCCGTGACCGCATCTTCCACGCGACGCACTTTGGTCCGTTCAATGGCGTGGTCCGCGACGGTGTGTTGGTCGGGATCAACAACGTCATGGAACTCGATGCGCGCCCGACCGAGATGCTGAACTTCGGAATTCTTGATCGTACCTATGACAAGTCGCGCATCAACTATCCGATGGTGCGCAAATCCTATCTCGCAGGTTGGGAATCCGGCGACACCAAGCCCGAATTGCGCGGCAAGGAAGAATATGTGCGCGTTGATTGGGATACGGTCTGGAGCCTGACCGCCAAGGCGCTGCTCGACACCGCCACCAACCACGGCAACGAGGCGATCTTCAGTTCGTCCTACGGCGGCTGGGCCAACGCCGGCAACTTCCGCCCGAACGTCATGCAGGGCCGCCTGATGAACCTCATCGGTGGTTGCACCAATACGGCCGGTGACTGGTCGGCCGGGGCCAGCCAGATCAGCTTGCCGCGCATTATCGGCGACATGGAAGTGTACTCGGCGCAGACCGCCTGGGAAGTCATCCGCGACAACACCGAAGTGTTCGTTCTGGTCGGTTGCGACCCGATCAAGAACAACCGTATCGAATACACGGTGGCCGATCACGGTATGGATGGCCCTTGGGCGCAGATCCGCGACAACGGCACCAGGTTCATTTCGATCAACCCGCAGCGCACGGCGTCGGACGAATACCTGAACGCCGAGTGGCTCAAGATCATCCCGAACACCGACGTCGCCCTGTTCAACGCAATGGCGTATCATGTGCTGGAAAACGGTCTTGAGGATCGCGCGTATCTCGACAAATACACCGTCGGTTCCGACCGCTGGATCGCCTATGTTCAGGGCGAAACCGATGGCATCCCGAAAACGCCGGCTTGGGCCGCGGAAATCACCGGCATGGACGAGGCCAAGATCAAGGAACTGGCCGAACTGCTGGCCACCTCGAAAACCGAAATCGCCGGTGCATGGTCGCTGCAACGCGCCCAGCATGGCGAGATGACCCACTGGGCGATCATCAACTTCTCGGCGCTGTGCGGTCAGATCGGCAAACCCGGTCAGGGTGTCGGCTTCTCATGGCACTATGGCAACGGCGGCATGCCGCAATCGGGCAAAGCCACGCCAACCGGCCTCAGCCAGGGGCGCAACTGGGTGACCAAGGTCTGCCCGGCCAGCCGGATCACCGAAATGCTGGAAAACCCCGGCAAGGAGTTCACCTATAACGGCAATACGAACACCTATCCGGACGTGAAGATGATCGTCAACGCCGGCAACAACTTCATGTCGCACCAGCAGGATACCAACCGGTTGATCCGGGCGCTGGAAAAGGTGGAAACCATCGTCAGCGTTGACGTCTGGTGGACCGCGGCAACCCGTTGGGCCGACATCGTGATGCCGGCGTCCTCGACATTGGAGCGCGACGATATCAGCGTTGGCGGCACCTATTCGAACGACCGCGTCTATGCGATGAAGAAGGTCATCGAACCGGTTGGCGAGAGCCTGTCCGACTATGAGATCTTCGAGGGTCTGGCCGACAAACTGGGTCAGTGGGTGCAGTTCACCGAAGGCGAAGACCTGATGTATCACATCGAACAGGCCTATAGCCGTTCGGGCGCGGCACAGCACACTTCCTTCGAGGAATTCTGGGAAAAAGGCTATGCGCGCCAAGAGGTGCCTCAAGAGGCCCGCCAGTGGGTGCGGCACGGTGATTTCTACACCGATCCGGATGCCAACCCGCTGCACACTGCCTCGGGCAAGATCGAGATGTTCTGCGAGGACATCGCCAACATGGGGATCGACGACTGCCCCGGTATGCCGATGTGGATGGAAAAGCACGAATATCTCGGCAACGCCGCCGAGGGCCAGTTGCACGTCGTCTCGCCCCACCCGTGGTTCCGCCTGCACAGCCAGATGGACCAGTCGGAAACGCTGCGCGCCCTCTATAAGGTGCAGGGCCGTGAACCCGTGCGGATCAACACTCAGGACGCGGCAGACCGTGGCATCGAAGACGGTGATCTGGTGGAGTTGTACAACGACCGGGGCACGGTGATTGCCGGGGCCGTGGTGTCGGATGACATCATGCCGGGCGTGGTCTCGATCTACGAAGGCGCATGGCCGTCGCTTGACAGCAAGGGTCGCTGCAACTCGGGTCTGGTCAACTTCCTGACCTCGACACAGCGTTCCTCGGGTTTGACCGAGGCGACAACCGCCAACACCGTGCTGTGCTCGATGCGCAAATGCCTGGACCCGGATGGCCCGAACATGGCTTATGAAAAACCGTCCATCATCGAGGATATGGAACTTGCGGCGATCGACGAGTCGCTGCTGGGTCTGGACCGCGTGTATGACATCACCGACAGTCTGATGGCTGACATGGGCCCGGCCGAGCGTCTTTACTACGAGCGTTGCACCGTGTGTCACGCCCCGCGCGAAGTCACGCATTTCACGCAGCAACAGTGGCGCGGTATCACGCCGTCGATGTTCCCGCGTGCAGGCTTTGACGAAGACGAGGCCGCGATGGTGATGGAATTCCTCATGGAAAACGCCTCGGACGCAGTTCGATAAACCGCGAAACACCGTTTGGCGGGCCGGACAATCCGGCCCGCCTTTCCCTTTTTCCAAACCGGCAGCAGACGACGGGCAGCGCAGATGCACGGACCTCACACCAGCGTTGCGGGACAAGGCCTGCGGCGCGCGGCTTTGCCCGAAGTTTTTTGCGACGGTTCGGCCCTGGGCAAAGGCGGAGTCCTGCGCCGAGACCCCGGTCTCAGGCCGAGATCGCCATTGGCGCCCATTGATCGATGATCGCGCCCTCCTCGAACACGGCGATATCGCCAAACTGCAACAGGACAGCCTCAGCCTGCGTCGGCCGCAGAAAAACGAAATCATCGGGCGCAAGGTCAAGTCGCGCCCCACCCGTCAGCAATTCCTGATTGGACGACCGGCCATAGGTCGCATTCGGGCGCAAGCCGGGCGGATCAACCGGATGCGCTTTCCAAGCGCCACCGTGGATAAAAACGCGCGTCCTGCGATTTGGGTTCAGCGCATTGAGGATCCGGTCCAGCCGCTCGAGCACCGGCGTTTGCATCGGTCCCAAGACCTTCAGCGCCGGCGTGGCGATGAACAGGGCCGGGGCATAGTGGCGCAACAAATCCGTGTCGAAATCCGTGGGCCGCACAAGCGCCGAGCCAACTGCAACCTCATTGGCGATTGCCGTATCGCGGTAGAGCCGGAACGTGGGGCTGCCCGCGGCGTTGCGGGTCATGCGGGCAACATGGTCTGCGCCGAAAACCTCACGCGCTTGCGAAAGCGCCGCATCATAGGTTGCCCAGGCCTTCTGGCGCGCCCTGTTGCGCAACCCCAAACCTTCGGGCAGTTTCGCGACATGCGCCTCATAGCCCATGACCCCATGCAGAGTCAGATGCGGGCTGTCGTGGATCAACCTCAGGGCGTCACGCAAATCGGCACCGGGGACAAACCCGCCACGGTGCAGCCCCACATCCAGCTCCAGCGAAATTTCCAGCGTCAGGCTGCGCGCCATGGCAAGCGCGGCGTATTCGGCCAGCCGCGCGTTGGTATCTATGAGCCAGGCGATTCGGCCCTGCGCATTGCTGCGATGGTTGGAATAGAAATGCGCCGCCGCCTGCACCGGAAAGGGCTTTCCAAGCAGTTGATCGGCCCCGGGAAAGGCCTCGGTCAACGCCTGCAACATGGGCGCGTTGAATGTCATGAACCGGTCGGTTTTCAGCGCCCCGGACACCGCCTTGAGCAAGGGGATCGACGGCAGGGACTTGGCAACCAGCCGCAAACCCATGCCCGGCGCCAGATCCCGTTGCAACTGGCCAATGTTCTGATCCAGCCGCGCCCGGTCCAGAACGAGCGTTGGCTGCGTGATCCCCGCAGCCTTCAGCGCCGCCTGCATCCGCAAGAAATACCCATCACGCGGCCCGCTGTTGTCACGAAAAAACTGCATCCGGGGGCCTTCGTCTTGCAAGAAATGACAGGTCAGGCGGGCGCGACATCAAACAACGCCGCAAGATGCGGATTGATCAGACGACCTTGCGGGTCCATCTCGCGGCGCAGTCGTTGAAAATCGCCAAAGCGCGGGTAAAGATCACCCAGATCACGCGCCCCGAGGGAATGCAACTTGCCCCAATGCGGACGCCCGCCCTTGCGCCGGAAGATCGGCTCGATCCTGTCGAAAAACCATGCATAATCATCGGGTTGATGCGCATGGACCGCGATGGAGACACGCGGCGCACCCTCGAACGGACTGAGCCAGCCGGTGTCGGCGGCAGTCTTGCGCACCTCGAGCGGGAAGAACACATCGGGCCTTTCGCGCTCGATGGTCTGAACGACCTCGGCCAGCACATCCATCGCCCCCGCGACCGGCAGGTGATATTCCATTTCGTGAAACCGCGTCTTGCGCACACTGGCCAGCAATTCGAAACTGGTGCCGATTTCCTCCTCGTCCTTGGTGCCGCCCAGGAACGCATTCAGCACGCGCCGCCGCAGCCCCGGCAGCCGTTTGGTCATGCTGCGCATCAGCCGCAGGTCGCGCAGTGATTTTTCATCATCGCTGGACCCGATATGCAGATTCGGCGCGGTCGTCTCGTCATGGGTCAGTTGCAGGGCATAATCGCAAAACGGAAGCACGAAGAATTCAAAATTGCGATGCATGGCCCACAGATCCTCTGCATCCGCCATGATATCAACCAGCTTTCGGGCCTTGCTTTTGCGGTGCAGCTTGAAGGCGGGCCTGACGGACACTTCAGCCTGCGTCACAACCCCCAGCGCCCCCAGGGACACGCGCGCCGCGTTCCAGCAAATCAGGATCGGTGGCGCCATCGGCCACGATCACCTCTCCGCTGGCGGTGATCAGGCGCAAGCTGCGCAGTTCGGCGGACACGCACGGAAGGCTTTGGCCGGTGCCGTGGGTGGCCGTCATCATCGCGCCGGCCAGCGATTGCACGTCGATATCGCCGAGGTTCTTGAACGCCAATCCTTGCGACAGCAGCGCCCGGGATACCCTGTTCAGCGATGCACCCGCTTGCAGACGGGCCAGGGTCTCGCCGCCCAACTGTCGCACCTCCAACAAATCGCCCGGCATATTGACCAGCGAAATCAACGTCTCATCGGTTGCACACAGGCTGGTAAACGAATGCCCCGCGCCGCAAACCCGCACCGCGCCCGTCGACCCGGCGATGCCCTGACGCAACGCCGCCTCGCTTTCCGGATGCCATATGTGCCGCGGTCTGGCCTTGACCGAACCGGACCAATTTTCCCAATCCGAGGCAGCCGAGGTCTGCGGCGTCGCGTCGAGAGTGCGGGGCGCGGTGGCATTCAGGGACATGACGTTCACGCTTTCTTGACGCAAAGAAGGGTCGCGCGGCGCATCCGCTCAGGGATCCGACAACCGCGCGACGGATGCGGCAATCAACCACGATGTCCAACGCCGATCAAGACGCGCCCCGACGGCACGATATCGAAACAGGCGTTTCCGTGCCCTCGGTCTGTGTCGACAGTGCGGGCAATGCGGCGGTGAAATCCCGTGTGCATCACCCTCTGGGCGGCAAGCTGACATCGTCGGCGGCGGGTTTTGGGATCAATCCGCCAAGCCAAAGACCAAGCCCGGTGCCAAACGCGGTTCTTTTTGCGCCGTCATAAATGGCCCAGCGGCGCGGCGAACGGGGGGGCCGGCAGCGGTCGGACAGGTCTCATACGCGATGGCGAAACACATCAAAGGCCATCACCACCCGCGCGATGGCGGTGAGCAGGCACAGCCCCGCGAACCCCCAGGCCAAAGGCACGAAGGCCGCAGGGAAAAGGCAGAGTAACGCGAAAAACACAATGGTTTCCGTGCCTTCCAGCAATCCACCCGCGTGATACCATGATTTCGCGCCGCGCGCCGTGGTGGTCAACTTGTGTTTCTCGGCCAAGATCGCGAACCCCAGGAACGACGCGCCGTTCACATAGAATGCCGCCAGCAGCGCGGCACCTGCCGTGCCGTTCTGCGCCGGGTCGACGGCGACAAAGGCCAGCGGAAAGGCCGCGTAAAACAGGAAATCTGCCACGATATCAAGGTAGCCGCCGAAATCTGTCAGCCGGGTTGCGCGCGCCACCGCCCCGTCAAGACCATCCGCCAGGCGCGACGCCAACATCAACGCCAGCGCCCAGCCAAAAAGCCCCGACGCAATCGCCAGCGCCCCCGCGAGCCCCAGCGCCAGCCCGATCAGCGTCACCGCATTGGCCGAGATCCCGGCCTTGGCCAGGTGGCGTCCGACATGGTTCAGCGGTGGGTCAAGGATCGGGCGCAGGTAACGATCGAGCATGGGGCCTCCGCCTGTCCCTACGGATGCGCAGGCCGAACCATTACGGCGTCACCTGCGGAACCGCGCGCAAGACCGGCAGCGCACCATCGGTCAGCACCAGACCCTCGCCGTCGATTTGCCACCCGGTCACGCTTTGCACGACGTCGTTGAACTGCGCCTCGATCTGGCTGGCGCGCCCCGGACAGGCCATGCGTGTCGCCGCCAAAGGGCCAAAGCTGAAGCCGTCGCCATCGACCGAATAGGCACCCGTAAACCGGTTGCAGCCCGACCGGCCAGACGCTTGCCCGTTAGCCAGGGTCAGGGTCACATCATCGGCCGCCTCGATGGCGGTCGTGCCAAGCGACACCACCTGCCATGCGCCCTCAGGGCTGCTCTGGGCGGTGCACGACGCGCCCGCCAGCAACAGCATACCCAAGGCAAGGCCGAGCCGCATGTGATCAGGCCCGCTCTTGGTATTCAAAGGTTTCGGTGTTGACGATGATGTCTTCGTCCTGCCCCACGAACGGCGGCACCATGATCTTGACGCCATTGTCCAGGATCGCCGGCTTGAACCAGTTCGCCGCGGTCTGACCTTTGACAACCGGTTCGGTCTCGACAATCTTGCAGGTCACCTTTTGCGGCAGGCTGACGTTCAGGGCTTCTTCACCATAATACTCGATTGTGACCGTCATACCGTCTTGCAGGAACGGGCGGCGGTCGCCCAGAAGGTCTGCCGGTAGTTCAATTTGTTCAAAGGTTTCGGCGTCCATGAAGGTCAGCATCCCGTCGGTTTCATAAAGAAACTGCTGGTCTTTCTGATCCAGACGCACCTGCTCGACTTTGTCCGCCGACCGAAAGCGCTCGTTCAATTTGCGGCCATCGCGCAGGTTTTTCAGCTCCACTTGCGCAAAAGCGCCGCCTTTTCCGGGCTTTACGTGGCTGGTCTTGACGGCGACCCACAGGCCGTTGTCGTGTTCCAGCACATTGCCGGGACGAATTTCGTTGCCGTTGATCTTGGCCATGAGAAAACTCTTGATAAAACGTTGAGAAAGTCCTGCCGCAGCCTATATATTGCGGGGTGTCAAGGTGCAAGCTTACCAGATGATGCGGTGTGGATTTTGAGTTATGCACCCCATGCATGACGGCCATGCGTGATATCGGTAGCGAATCACATGCCTTTCCCGCTAGAGAGGCTGACGCCAGAGAATGCAAGAGCAAGAATAAGGACGGTATACATGTTCGACTCGGTTGATAGTACGGCATACAACCACGAGCAGGGTCAGCGCGCTCGTAAGCTGTTTGCAGCCGTAGTTCTGGCTGCTTTGGATGATGCCATTGCCGATGACAAGAAATACGGCAACGGCCCTGAGCAGATCGCCCGCTGGGCCCGCTCGCGCGATGGGCGCGAAGTGTTGACCTGCGCTGGCATCGACCCCAACGAACGTGTTGTCTCGGGTCTGATGCAGTTCGTCGGCAATGGCGTCCGGACCTCGGTTGCCCTGTCGCGCGAAGAAAGCGAACGCCGCATGGCCGCGTCTCAGGCCGAAGCAGCCTGAGAGCCACCCTGCTCCCCGGCCTCCGGGAGGGTGTCGCGATGAAAAAGACCCCGCGCCAAACGCGCGGGGTCTTTTCGTTCAGGCGACCGGTGGCACCCGGTTTTTCCGCATCCATCGGCTGATGTGATCCGCAGTTTGTGTGGCGTGGGTCATTGGCACCATATGCCCCGCGCCTTCAATCATCACGCTTTCGGCGGTCGGCAAACGTTTCGACAAGGTGCGAATGATCGCCGGAAACAGCGCAGGCGAGCGCGCCCCACCAATCAGCAGCACCGGCGGCGCGAACCCCTCCATCAGCCCCGGCACCAGCAATTGCCCGGGATCGGATGCCGCACCCGGCTGGTTTGCGGGCAGCAGACGCATTTGGTTGGCCATCATGGTGCGCGCCGCCTCGGGCAAGGACATCCAGTCGCGCGTGGGGTTGTTATAGGTGAAAAATTCGCGCGCAGCGTCTTCAAATCGACCCTCCCCGGCCAGATCGAGATAGCGGCTTTCGCCCTCTTCCGGGGTATAGGCCGGATCCAGCGATGCAGCTGCGATAAACACCGGCTCGATCATCACCAAGCCCAGCACACGCGCCGGATTGTGCAAGGCAAAGCGCAACATCGCCACGCCACCAAAGCTGTGCCCGATCAACAGCGACGGCTTTGCCACCATGCCGTCGATCAGACTGACCACCTGTGTTTGCAGATCCTCAACCCGATCCGGCATCGGGCTGCGGCCGTGTCCCGGCATGTCAAAGGCCAGCGCATCGAGAGTCGGCGTGATGGCCTCGGCCATCGGCCCCCAAGGGCCAGAATGCCCCATGAAACAATGCGCCATGACCGTGGGCACCCCGCCGGGCGCGCCAAATCGTCGTGTATGAATCATGGCGTCAGAACTCGCCTGACAAATGCCGGTCCAGATCGTCGAGTCGATCCTGTCCCCAGAATTTTTCATCGCCAATGACAAAAAACGGCACGCCAAACACACCCGCCAGCCCCGCCTGCTCCAGATTGCGGGCGTAGGCATCGGCCCCGCTCATCAGGCCGGTCATGGTCAGATTGGCGCTGAAGCCGTTTGCTGTCAGGCACGCCTGAATCACCTCGTCCTCGGCCACGTTGCGCTCCTGCGCCCAGCAGGCGGCACACAGTGCCTGCACCAGCCCGTGCAGATCGCCGCCGCCTGCGTCTTGCGCGGCGGTGATGGCATAGGCAGCCGGGGCGGGATTGGTCGGGAAATACGCCGGCTTGAGGGTCAGCGGCATGCCCAGTTTGGCGGCTTGGCGGCGCAGGTCCTGCAAGCGATAGTCCTGCCGGCTTTGATGGCGCTCGCCCAGCGGCAGCCCACCGGTGCGCGCGAAAATCGCCATCGGGTCGACGGGCCGGTAAACCAGTTCCACACCATGCTTGGCGGCAAGCTCAGCCGGGCGCGCGCCGCACAGGTAGGTCCATGGCGAGATCACACTCATGTAATAGTCAATCTGTCGCATCGGATGCTCTCGTTGGGAGTGCTGGGTTTGCAAGACCCTAGCGGGGTGATAAGCGGTGTCAACTCCGCGAATCCTCGCCAGCGACCCAGCCAACGCCAGAGATATCAGCCATGACCGAACCCAAACTGATCGCCGGAAACGCCAACAAACCCTTGGCGCAGGCCATAGCCCGCCGCATGACGCTGCACCGGGGCAGCATGGTCAAGCTCGTCGAGGCGCGCGTCGAGCGGTTCAACGACCAGGAGATCTTTGTCGAGGTCTATGAGAATGTGCGCGGTGAAGACATGTTCATCATCCAGCCGACCTCGAATCCGGCGAACGACAATCTGATGGAATTGCTGATTATTGCCGACGCGTTGAAACGCTCGTCGGCGGCGCGCATCACCGCCGTGATCCCCTATTTCGGCTACGCCCGCCAAGACCGCCGCGCCAAGGCCCGCACCCCGATTTCGGCCAAATTGGTGGCGAATCTGATCACCGAAGCCGGAATCGACCGGGTGTTGACGCTGGACCTGCACGCGACGCAGATCCAGGGGTTCTTCGATATCCCCGTCGACAACCTCTATGCGGCGCCGATTTTTTCGCTGGACGTGCTGCATATGTTCAAGGACTGCTTGAGCGATCTGATGGTTGTCTCGCCCGACGTCGGCGGCGTGGCGCGCGCGCGGGAATTGGCCAAGCGCATCGGCGCGCCGTTGTCGATCGTGGACAAGCGGCGCGAGAAGGCCGGAGACGTCGCGGAAATGACGGTGATCGGCGACGTGCGCGGCAAGACCTGTATCATCGTCGATGATATTTGCGACACGGCGGGAACGCTGTGCAAGGCGGCCGAAGTGTTGACCGAGGCGGGCGCGACCGAGGTGCATTCGTATATCACCCACGGCGTCTTGTCCGGCCCGGCGGTTGACCGGATCAAGAACTCGGTGATGAAATCGCTGGTGATCACCGATTCCATCGAGGCGACCGACGCCGTCAAAGCGGCCACGAATATCCGCATCGTGCCGACCGCGCCAATGTTCGCGCAGGCGATCCTGAACACCTGGAATGGGACGTCGGTGTCCTCGCTGTTTGATATGGAAACACTGACGCCGATCTATGAAGGGCTCTACCCGCACAAATAGGTCAGGCGATCCTGGAGCGCGCAAATTGGGGGGGGCAACCGATTTTGCCGACCCTGCGCGTGTGGCGGGAATTGTGAGGGATCCGGTGCGAGGTGTCCCACCGTGAGACAGGGTGCAAGTTGCGTGATATCAAGCGCTTGGCGTGCAGGATTAGGGATTTGGTAACGGTTTGAACACGCTTTGGAGGCGTCCCCTGAGGCCATGTCAGGGGGCGAAACACCGCCACCGCGAGCGCAGGACGCAGGCCCGAACCCGCACCCTCACGAGGACGCCGCCCCGCCTTTTCGCGCCGCATCAATGGCGGCAACGTCAATTTTCTTCATCTGCATCATCGCGGCAAACGCCCGTTTGGCCTGTGCACCGCCAGCGGCCATCGCCTCGGTCAGCGTGCGCGGCGTGATCTGCCATGAGACGCCCCATTTATCCTTGCACCAGCCACACTGGCTTTCCTGGCCGCCGTTGCTGACGATCGCGTTCCAGTATGCATCGGTTTCTTCTTGGGTCTCCGTCGCGATCTGAAACGAAAACGCCTCGCTGTGCTGAAAATACGGCCCCCCGTTGACACCGATGCACGGAATTCCAAGCACCGTAAACTCGACAATCAACACCTCGCCGGCACGGCCAGACGGATTGTCGGCCGGCGCCCGCTGCACGCTTTCGATGGCGCTGTCGGGGAAGGTCTGGGCGTAAAAGGTCGCCGCTGCCTCGGCGTCTTTGTTGAGCATCAGACAAATTCTGCTGCGTGGAATTGTCATTTTCTGGCTCCTGCACCCAAGGCCGCGGCCCACGCCATCGTATCAGAAGCCGGGCGCTTCTGGAATGCTCACAACGCACAGCAACGCCAATTTTGCAACGCGGCACCGCAAAGCAGCGCCCGCCGTCGAATGCAAAACGCGCCCCGGTTGCCCGAGGCGCGTTTTGATTTTCAAACCGTCAGCTCTGCGGTCAGTGACCGATATGCCCGCCCATGGCGACCATGTCGGACAGAAGCTTGGCGGCATCATCGGCGACGGATGGGTGGGCGTTGGCGTGCACTTCGCGCGCCTCGGCGACCCAGTCGGTCATGATGTCGGCCGTCACTTCGCCGCGCGGCAAAGCGCGTTCGGCCATCACCGTCACACCCTCGGGCGAGACCTCGGCGAAACCGCCGGTGACCGCGTATTCCGTGGTCTGACCATTGGCCGTGACCTTGAGAATGCCCGGCCGCAGCGTGGTGATGACAGGCGTGTGGCCTGCCATCGCCGTGAGGTCGCCCTCGGCTGCCGGGATCTGGACCTCAGAGGCCTGGGTGGATACCAGCATCCGCTCAGGCGAGACGAGGTCGAACTGCATCGTATCGGCCATCAGGGCCTCCTGTTATCAGATCAAGCCGCTGCCGCGAGGCGTGCTGCCTTGGCGACAACTTCGTCGATGTCACCGACCATGTAGAACGCGCCTTCGGGCAGGTGGTCGTATTCACCTGCCACAACCGCCTTGAACGAGGCGATGGTTTTTTCCAGCGGAACCTGAACCCCGTCCGAACCGGTAAAGACCTTGGCAACGTCGAACGGTTGCGAGAGGAAACGCTCGAGCTTGCGCGCCCGGGCCACGGCCAGTTTGTCTTCTTCCGACAGTTCGTCCATGCCCAGAATGGCGATGATGTCCTGCAAAGACTTGTAACGCTGCAACACACGCTGCACCGAGGTCGCGACCTCGTAATGCTCTTCGCCGATGATCTGCGGGTCCAGCAGACGCGAGGTCGAACCCAGCGGATCCACGGCCGGGTAGATCCCCTTTTCCGAGATCGCCCGGTCCAGAACGGTGGTTGCGTCAAGGTGCGCAAACGAGGTCGCCGGTGCCGGGTCGGTCAAGTCGTCGGCAGGCACATAGACGGCCTGCACCGAGGTGATCGAGCCGTTCTTGGTCGAGGTGATGCGTTCCTGCATCGCGCCCATGTCGGTGGCCAGCGTCGGCTGGTAGCCCACGGCGGACGGGATACGACCCAGAAGTGCGGACACCTCGGAACCGGCTTGCGTGAAGCGGAAGATGTTGTCCACGAAGAACAAAACGTCCGAACCGGTGTCATCGCGGAACTGCTCGGCCAGGGTCAGACCCGACAGGGCAACGCGCATACGCGCTCCGGGTGGTTCGTTCATCTGACCATAGACCAGCGCGATTTTCAACTCCTCGAGGTTATCAATGTTGATAACGCCGGATTCGATCATCTCGTGATACAGGTCGTTGCCCTCACGGGTCCGCTCACCGACACCGGCGAACACGGACACGCCCGAGTGCACCTTGGCGATGTTGTTGATCAATTCCATGATCAACACGGTCTTGCCCACGCCGGCGCCGCCGAACAGGCCGATCTTGCCGCCCTTGGTATAGGGGGCCAGCAGGTCGATCACCTTGATGCCGGTGACGAGGATCTGCGATTCCGTCGACTGCTCTTCAAAGCCGGGGGCGGGCTGGTGGATACCGCGGGTTTCCGACGAGGTCACCGGGCCCTTTTCGTCAACCGGCTCGCCGACGACGTTCAGGATGCGGCCCAGCGTGGCCTTGCCGACCGGCACCTGAATGGTGGCGCCGGTATCGCTGACGCCTTGGCCACGGACCAGACCTTCGGTCGCGTCCATGGCGATGGTGCGGACGGTGCTTTCGCCCAGGTGCTGCGCCACTTCCAACACCAGCCGCTTGCCGTTGTTGTCCGTTTCCAGCGCGTTCAGAATGGCGGGCAGATCGCCTTCGAACTGTACGTCGACGACGGCGCCAATCACCTGCGTGATCTTGCCGGTAGCTTTCGCTTTGGCCATTGTGTCTCTCCGGTTCCTCAGAGCGCCTCGGCGCCCGAAATAATCTCAATAAGCTCGGTGGTGATCGCGGCCTGACGCGAGCGGTTGTACTCGATGGACAGGCGGTCGATCATGTCTCCGGCGTTGCGCGTCGCGTTGTCCATGGCGGACATCCGCGCCCCTTGCTCGGACGCGCTGTTCTCCAGCAGCGCCGTAAAGATCTGCGTCGCGATGGAGCGCGGCAACAAGTCAGCAAGGATTAGTTCTTCGGACGGCTCATAGTCGTAAGCCGCACCGCTTTGCGTGACCTCGCCTGCGCCCTCGGCCACGGGGGCCGGGATCACCTGCAAGGGGGTCGGAATCTGGCTGATCACCGACTCGAAGCGGTTGAAGAACAGTGTGGCGACATCGAATTCGCCCGCGTCAAAGCGCGCCAGAACGTCCTGCGCGATAGCACGCGCATTCTCGTATCCGATGCGTTTCACGTCGCTCAGGTCCACATGGCCGATCATATGGGCCCCGAGATCACGCCGAAGCTGCTCGCGGCCTTTTTTGCCGACGGTGAGAATTTTCACCGTCTTGCCCGCGGCCAGCAGTTTTTGCGCGTGCGCCCGCGCCAGTTTCACGATCGACGAGTTGAAACCCCCGCAGAGGCCCCGCTCGGCGGTCATGACGACCAGCAGGTGAACGGTGTCGGAGCCCGTCCCGGCCAGCAGACGCGGCGCGCTGCCAGATCCGGCGACCGAGGCGGCGAGGCCGTTCACGACGCTCTCCATCCGCGCGGCATAGGGCCGGGCGGCCTCGGCGGCTTCCTGGGCGCGGCGCAGTTTTGCGGCCGCGACCATTTGCATCGCCTTGGTGATCTTCCGGGTCGATTTGACCGAAGCGATCCGATTTTTCAGGACCTTGAGGTTGGCCATTTAGCGTATCCTCTCGTTCCCGCCCTCAGGCGAAGTCTTTGGCGAAGCCGTCAAGCGCGGCGCGGATCTTTGCTTCCAGCTCACCTTTGACCTTGCGGTCATTGTTGGTGATGTCGGCCAGAAGATCGGCGTGGTTGCTGCGAAGATGGGTCAACAGACCCCGCTCAAAGCGGCCGACGCTGTTGACCGGAACCGTGTCCAGATACCCCTGCGTCCCGGCAAAGATGACGCAGACGATCTCGGCGTTCGACAGTGGCGAATACTGCGGCTGCTTCATCAACTCGGTCAGGCGGGCACCCCGGTTCAGCAGTTTCTGCGTTGCGGCGTCAAGGTCCGAGCCGAACTGCGCAAAGGCCGCCATCTCGCGGTACTGCGCCAGCTCCAGCTTCACCGGACCCGCCACGGATTTCATGGCGTTGGTCTGCGCGGAGGAGCCCACACGCGACACCGACAGACCGGTGTTCACCGCCGGGCGGATGCCCTGGTAGAACAGTTCGGTCTCAAGGAAGATCTGACCGTCGGTGATCGAGATCACGTTGGTCGGAATGAAGGCCGACACGTCGCCGCCCTGGGTTTCGATGATCGGCAGCGCCGTCAGCGAGCCCGAGCCGTTGTCCTCGTTCAGCTTCGACGAACGCTCCAACAGGCGCGAGTGAAGATAGAACACGTCGCCCGGGTAGGCTTCGCGGCCCGGCGGGCGACGCAGCAACAGCGACATCTGACGATAGGACACGGCCTGCTTGCTGAGGTCATCATAGATGATCAGGGCATGGCGGCCGTTGTCGCGGAAGAATTCCGCCATTGCGGTCGCGGCATAAGGTGCCAGAAACTGCATCGGGGCCGGATCGGAGGCGGTCGAGGCCACGACGATGGTATAGGCCATCGCGCCGCTCTCTTCGAGCTTTTTCACCAACTGCGCCACGGTCGAGCGCTTCTGGCCGATTGCGACATAGACGCAATACAGCTTCTTGCTTTCGTCGTCGCCCGCCGCGTCGTTATACGACTTCTGGTTCAGGATCGTGTCGAGCGCAATCGCGGTCTTGCCGGTCTGACGGTCACCAATGATCAGCTCGCGCTGGCCACGGCCAACCGGGATCATTGCGTCCACCGACTTGAGGCCGGTTGCCATCGGCTCGTGCACCGATTTGCGCGGGATGATGCCGGGCGCCTTGACGTCGGCGATGCGACGCTCGGAGGCCTCGATCGGGCCTTTGCCGTCGATCGGGTTGCCCAGACCGTCAACCACGCGACCCAACAGGCCGTTGCCGGCCGGTACGTCCACGATGGCCTTCGTGCGCTTGACGACGTCGCCCTCTTTGATCGAGCGGTCGTCGCCGAAAATCACGATACCGACGTTGTCGGCCTCAAGGTTCAGTGCCATCCCGCGGATGCCGCCCGGAAACTCGACCATTTCGCCCGCCTGGACGTTGTCGAGGCCATGCACGCGCGCAATACCGTCACCGACGGACAACACGCGGCCAACCTCGGCCACTTCAACCTCTTGGCCGAAGTTTTTGATCTGTTCCTTCAGGATCGCAGAGATCTCAGCTGCTTGGATACCCATTATCCGACCTCTTTCATAGTGTTCTGGAGGGCCGCGAGCCTCGAGCGGATCGACGTGTCGATCATTTTCGAGCCCACTTTGACAATCAAGCCACCGATGAGTTTTTCATCGACAGCGACATTCAGTTTCACGGTCTTGCCGATCCGCGCTTTCAGGCTCGCGGCAAGCGCATCGGCCTGAGCCTTGGTCAGAACCGACGCCGAAGTGACTTCGGCTGTCACTTCGCCTTTCTCATCCGCGATCATCGACCGCAGCGTCGCGCACAAGTGCGGCAGCGCGAACAAACGGCGATTTTGCGCCATCATGCCCAACACGCCGCGCGTATTCGGCGACAGCTTCATCTTGTCGGCCAAGGCGATGATCGCCTTGCCCATATCGTCGCGGGTGTGAACCGGCGAAGTCAGGACCGCCCGCAAGTCCGGGCTGGTGTTCAGGGCCGATTCCATCTTGTCGACGTCAGCCTCGAGGGCGGCAAGAGCGCCACTCTCTTTGGCCAGATCAAAGACGGCGGTGGCATAGCGCTTGGCTATGCCGGAAGAGATCGAAGCAGGTTCGGACACGTCCACCCTTTCGAGTTTGAGCGGCCTCCGACCTCGCGCAAGGTCCGGGCAATGGTCAGAGTGCTTAAGACGTACGCGGCACCCGAAATCGGCGTGTTTTTAACAGAGCAATCCCGGCCCCGCAACCATCAAGCCGTCGTGAAGTGACCGCTTGTTAGCGCTTATTCGGGCGCAGATCAGCCAGATTGGCGTCGTGGTCCCGATTTGCAGTGCAAGTTTGATGCTGCAGGGCAGAATCACACGCCGAGGGCGGTGCAGAAAAACATGGCCGAAAGGGTTCCGGGGGTGGTTCGGGCGCGTGCGAGGTTGGGGATTCTGGCCCCATGCCCCGGATCGGAGCGCGCGCCGTCGGGGTTGTCCGGCCGCGCGGGCACAGATTCGCCCCGGGGATTCGCACAGGACGGGTATGGCAGGGCGGGTATGGCAGGACGGGTGGTCATCGCCCCGATGATGGGTCGTGATCGCGCCACGCCGGTTGCGCGCCGCTTTGCGGAATGCCCTCGAGCACCCGCAGCGGGCGGCTCTTGGTGACCGGCAAGCCGCGCGGTCTGGCGGTATCGCGCCGCATCGCCTCGATCATCAGCACGCCGCCCATGCGCGCCAGGCCCCAGCGCTGGCCAAGCCGTTCGATACTGCGCGCCGAACGCAACCAGAAGCGCCGCTCGGAGGGCGGAAAGAACAGGGCCGAGGCATGGCCGGTGCAGATGAAGCCGCTCTCGGCCAGCAGCCGTTCGATCTGGCTGCGCGAATAGGGCCGCCCATAGCCAAAGGGCGTCGCGTCCGAGCGCGCCCACAGCCCGCCCCGGCTGGGCACGACGATCAGGGCGCGGCCCTGCGGCGCCAAGACCCGATGCGCCTCGTCCAACAGCGCCTGCGGCAGGTTGCAGGTTTCCAGCCCGTGCATCATCACAAGGCGATCTATGCTGTCATTGGCCAGCGGCCAGCGGGCCTCGTCGCACAGCACCGAGTGATTGGCCCCGTCATTGGGCCAGGGAATCACCCCCTGCGGCGCGGGCATCAGCCCGACCACGCGTTCGGCATCCTCCAGAAACGGGCGCAACAGCGGCACCGCAAACCCGTATCCCGCCAGCGACAGACCTTTGACATTGCCCCAACGGTCAACCACGCGATCCCGCACGCCCTTTTGCGCCGCGCGCCCCAATTGGCTGCGGTAATAGAAGTCGCGCAAAATCTGTACGTCGAGATGCATTGAACCTGCGGGCCACCTGAGACAAACTGCACCCTGCCCCATTCAGGTCCGCTTTGCAAAGGCCGCAAACACCGCAGGAGACCCCATGACCCTCGAGATCATCCGCTGCCTGTCCGACAACTACGCGTATCTGCTCCATGATGCCGCAACCGGTGAGACCACGCTGATCGACGCCCCCGAGGCCGCACCGATCCTGGCCGTTCTCAAGGCGCGCGGCTGGCGGCTGGACCATGTTTTCATCACCCATCACCACTATGATCATGTCGATGGCCTGCCGGGGATCCTCGCGGAACATCCGGCAACCGTCTGGGGCAATGCCGCAGACGCTGAACGCCTGCCAAGCCTCGACCACGCCTTTGCCCCCGGCGACACCCTGCCCGGCGGCGCGCTGGTGATGGATGCGCCGGGCCATACGATTGGCCATGTGGCGTTCCATTATGCCGCGCGCAGCGCCTTGTTCAGCGCCGACAGCCTGATGACCCACGGCTGCGGTCGCCTGTTCGAGGGCACGCCCGATCAGATGTATGACACACTCATGTCATTTGCCGCCCTCCCCGATGAGACGCATATATATTCAGGCCATGACTACGCCGCCGCCAACCTGCGGTTTGCCGCTCGGTTCGCCCCTGACGCAGCGGCGCTGACCGCGCGGCAGGCAGCGCTGGCGGAATTGGCCGTCAAAGGCTTGCCGACAACCGGCACCACACTAGGTTCAGAGAGGTTACTGAACCCTTACTTGAGAGGCCATATTCCCGCCGTCGCCAAGGCGGCTGGCCTGCCCGGTGCCACGCCACGCGCGGTTCTGGCTGAGATCCGCCGCCAAAAAGACGCCGCCTGAGCAAAACGCCCGCTTTAATACCACAAAAAAGAGTGACAAACTGAATCGTGAGGCAAATCGGGCGAAAAGGACTTGAAGCTGCGCTCGGAACACCAAAGTTTAAGACCATGGCCCTACACTCGGGGCAATCGCCGGTCACCGCCGGTAAACTTTCGCGGGAAACCCCCGCACATATGGAAGGAGCAATGCCGTGCCCTCGTTTTCCAACACCCTCGAACAGGCGATCCACGGCGCCCTGGCCCTTGCCAACGCGCGTCAGCACGAACTTGCCACGCTGGAACACCTGTTGCTCGCCTTGATGGATGAGCCCGAAGCCGCGCGCGTCCTGCAGGCCTGCAATGTCGACGTCGGCGATCTGCGCAAAACCCTGAATGCGTTCATTGATGACGATCTTTCGACACTGATCACCAATATCGAAGGCTCCGAAGCGGTGCCCACCGCCGCGTTCCAACGCGTGATCCAGCGCGCCGCGATCCATGTCCAAAGCTCCGGCCGCAACGAAGTGACCGGCGCCAATGTTCTGGTCGCGATCTTTGCCGAGCGGGAATCAAACGCCGCCTATTTCCTGCAGGAACAGGACATGACGCGCTATGATGCGGTGAATTTCATCGCCCACGGCGTCGCCAAGAACCCGGGCTTCTCCGAGGCGCGACCCGTCACCGGCTCGGACGAAGAACAATCCGAGGCGCAAGATGCCAAGGTCGATGCCAAGGATTCGGCGCTGGCCAAATACTGCGTCGATCTGAACGCCAAGGCGCGCGAGGGCGATGTCGACCCGCTGATCGGCCGCCATGCCGAAGTGGAGCGCTGCATTCAGGTGCTCTGCCGCCGCCGCAAGAACAACCCGCTGTTGGTGGGCGACCCCGGCGTGGGCAAAACCGCAATTGCCGAAGGTCTGGCCAAGAAGATCGTCGAGGGGGAAACCCCGGAAATCCTGTCGAAAGCGACGATCTATTCGCTGGACATGGGCGCGCTGCTGGCCGGCACGCGCTATCGCGGCGATTTCGAGGAACGTCTGAAAGCCGTGGTCAAGGAAATCGAAGACCACCGCGACGCCATTCTGTTCATCGACGAAATCCACACGGTGATCGGCGCGGGCGCAACCTCGGGCGGGGCAATGGATGCCTCGAACCTGCTGAAACCCGCGTTGCAGGGCGGCAAACTGCGCTGCATGGGCTCGACCACCTACAAGGAATTCCGTCAGCATTTCGAAAAGGACCGCGCCCTGTCGCGCCGGTTCCAGAAAATCGACGTGAACGAACCCAGTGTCGAGGATTCGGTCAAGATCCTGATGGGCCTGAAGCCGTATTTCGAAAAGCACCACGATCTGCGCTATACCAATGACGCAATCAAGGTCGCCGTCGAACTGGCAGCGCGCTATATCAACGACCGCAAATTGCCGGACAAGGCGATCGACGTGATCGACGAAGCGGGTGCCGCGCAGCATTTGCTCAGCACCACAAAGCGCCGCAAAACCATCACGCCCAAGGAAATCGAGGCTGTGGTGGCCAAGATTGCCCGCATCCCGCCGAAAAACGTCACCAAAAGCGACGCGGAACTGCTGCGCGATCTGGATGCAAGCCTCAAGCGTGTGGTGTTCGGCCAGGATGACGCGATCAACGCCCTGTCCTCGGCGATCAAACTGGCACGCGCGGGTCTGCGCGAGCCGGAAAAACCGATTGGCAACTACCTGTTTGCCGGGCCGACGGGCGTCGGCAAAACCGAGGTTGCCAAACAACTGGCGGCAACGCTGGGCGTGGAGCTGCTGCGCTTTGACATGTCGGAATACATGGAGAAACACGCAGTTTCCCGCTTGATCGGCGCGCCTCCGGGCTATGTCGGCTTCGATCAGGGCGGCATGTTGACCGATGGCGTCGATCAGCACCCGCATTGCGTGCTGCTGCTCGATGAGATCGAAAAAGCGCACCCCGATGTGTTCAACATCCTGCTGCAGGTGATGGACCACGGCAAACTGACCGACCACAATGGCCGGGCGGTGGATTTCCGCAATGTGATCCTGATCATGACCTCGAATGCCGGTGCCGCCGATATGGCCAAGGCCGCAATCGGCTTTGGCCGCGACCGGCGCGAGGGCGAAGATACCGCCGCCATCGAGCGGATGTTCACGCCGGAATTCCGCAACCGTCTGGATGCGGTGATCAGCTTCGCGCCGCTGGGCAAGGCGACGATCATGAAAGTGGTCGAGAAATTCGTCCTGCAACTCGAAGCGCAATTGATGGATCGCAATGTCACCTTCGAACTCTCGGAGGAGGCCGCGGCCTGGCTGGGCGAAAAGGGCTACGACGACAAGATGGGCGCCCGCCCCCTGGGCCGGGTGATTCAAGAGCACGTCAAGAAACCCCTGGCCGAGGAACTCCTCTTCGGACGCCTGACCAAAGGTGGACTGGTGCGCGTCGTGGTCCGCGACGGCGCAATCGAACTCGAGGTCGAGGAAGTCGAGAAACCTCGGATCTCGGGGTCAAAGCCCCCGCTGCTGACCGCCGAATGAACCCCTTGACACCCCGCCAAACCCGGCGGGGTGTTTCGTCTTGCCGTCTTTGTTCCTGAAATATCCTCGGGTTGGTCTGGAAGGGTGGAAAACCCTTCCAGTCGGCTGCGGTCCGAAAACCGCCGGCGCGCGTGGCCCCTCGATGGGGCCCAAGCGCCGCCCCGCCCGCTGGCTCTAGCGTTCGGTCAGCTTCAACTCGATACGTCGGTTCTGAGCCCGCGCTTCAGCCGAGTTTCCCGGGTCGACCGGACGGAATTCGCCGAACCCCGCCGCCGCCAGCCGCTCGGGTGGGAAGCCGAGATCCTCGATCATATAAAGCACAACCGACAGCGCCCGCGCCTGGCTCAACTCCCAGTTTGACGCATAGGCCCCGCCCGCCGGGATCGGTACGTTGTCGGTGTGACCATCCACCCGCAAATCCAATCAATTGAGTCGGGTATGTCGCGCGCGACCTCTGTCAGGATCGACACGACATTGGCGATCTGCGCGCGCCCTTCGCGGGCCAGATCCGCGGAGCCCGGTTCAAACAGCACTTCGGACGAAAAGACAAAGCGGTCACCAACGATCCGCACACCGTCTCGCCCGGCCAGGATGGTCCGCATTTGCCCGAAAAACTCCGAGCGATAGCGCTCCAATTGGCGCGTTTCCTCTTCCAGACGGCGCCGTTCGGCCTCTTCCAATTCGGCGCGGCGACGCTCTTCGGCGGCAACCCGGGCCAAGGCTGCGTTCAAATCCGACCCCAGGGTTTCAATCTGCGTGCTCGCATCGGCTTCGCGCACGCGCGATTCACCCAGCAATTCCTGCAATCCCGCGACCTGTCGCTGCAACTGCGCGACCCGCCCGTTCAACAACGCCAAACGCCGCTGATCCTCGGCAGCCAGGGATTCGGCGTCGGACAATTCCTGCGAGGCCATCGCCAACAGTGCCGCGCGCGTCTCGCTTTCGGTCAATTGCCGCGCCAGTTGCCCTTGCGCGTCGTCCCGCGCCGCCTGCGCCGCCGCCAGCAACGTCAAGGTTTCTTCCGCCGCGCGCCGTTGCGCCTCCAGCGCCAAGGTCATGGCGGTCAGTTCGGTATCCGCCGTGCGCAGCCGCTCGCGCAACGCCTCGGCCGCCGCGACTTGTGCCAAACGTTCGCGCTCTTGCACAGAGAGTTCGGCCTCGACATTTGCCAAACGGTCGCGCAACGCCTGCGCCGCAGCCGCCTCGGCAAGACGCGCGCGCTCGGCCTCGGACATCTCCGCCGTCGCCTGATCCCGCAAGCTTGCCAACTCCGCCAAGGCCTGCTGCCGCGCGATCTCCGCGTCGCTCAACGCCCCCTCCAACGTGGCAATCCGCGCCTGTGTCGCCGTGTCCAAGCTTGCCAACTCCGCCAAAGCCTGTTGCCGCGCGATCTCGGCGTCGCTCAACGCCCCCTCCAACGTGGCAATCCGCGCCTGTGTCGCCGTGTCCAGACTTGCCAACTCCGCCAAAGCCTGTTGCCGCGCGATCTCCGCGTCGCTCAACGCCCCCTCCAACGCGGCAATCCGCGCCTGTGTCGCCGTGTCCAAGCTTGCCAACTCCGCCAAGGCCTGTTGCCGCGCGATCTCCGCGTCGCTCAACGCCCCCTCCAACGTGGCAATCCGCGCCTGCGTTTCGTCATCCAGCAACGCCAGGTCCGCCAAGGCCTGTTCGCGCGCCCGTTGCGCGTCGGTCAGATCTGCGGTCAAATCCGAAATCTGCGCGCGTTGCGCCTCGGCCGTGGCCGAAGCCGTCGCCAGCGCCGTTTCGCGCAACGCCAGCGTGGCCGCGGTCTGCGCCTGAAGTTCCAGCGCCGCCTGTCGTGCCGCTTCGGTGTCTTGCAAACGCGTGAGCGTATCCGACAACCGGGTCAAGGTGTTGGCCTGCCCGGCCACGGTCCGACCCAAGGTTTCGCGGGTTTCCAACAGCGACGCCAGCGCCGTGTCACGCGCCGTTTCGGTCTCGGTCAGGCGCTGCAACAGGCTGGCCAAGGACGCCTCGCCCTCGTCCGCGCGGGCGCGCATTTCGGCCAGCGCGGCCTCGATCGCCTCGCGTTCGGCGGCGGCACGGCGCGCCGCTTCAACGCCGCTGTCGATCTCATCGCGGGCTTGCGCCAGCGCCAGAGTCAAGGCCTCGGTTTCCGAGATTGCCGTGTCGCGCGCCGCCTCGGTTGCCGCCAGTTGCGCACCCAATTCCGTGCGCTCGGCGATCAGCGCCGCGACCTGCGCCTCGAAGGCGGTGATCTGCGTGCGCGCCGCGCCCAATTCCGCACCGCGCGCCGCCAGATCGCGGCCCAATGCGGCGATCGTCGCCTCTTGCTGGCGTGACGCTTCGCGCAAATTGTCCAGATCGTCATTCAGCCCGGCCACCTGCCCCGACAGCGCATCGACCCGCGCGCGCGACAGGCCCAGCGCATTGGTCAGCGTCGAGACCTGCGCGGTCAGCCCTTCGAGTTCGCTGTCTTGCGAGGTGATGGTTTCGTTCATCACGTTTTGCACGATCATGAAGATCGACAGGACAAACATCAGGATCAGCAAAAGCGCCGTCATCGCATCGACGAAGCCCGGCCAGATCGCCGCCGAAAACCGTTGATTTCCCCGGCGCGACAGTCCCATCAGCCGTGCCCTTCCGGCTCGACCGAGGGCGGCGGCTGCCGGTTGAGTTGCCGCACGGCCTGCGTCAGAACCGCCAGATCGCTGCGCATATCGGCCATCAATTCCTGCCGCCCAGCCGACAACTCCTCAAGAATACGCACCAGTTGCACATCCATCGACCGCAAGCGCAGGCGGGTTTCGGCCTCGATATGCGGCTCGGACTCGGTGCTTTGCTGGCTTTCCATCAGCGCGATCAGCCGGTCCTGACCCTCGGCCAGACGCATCAAGGCATTCGCCGAACTGCTCTCCATCTCGAATCGCAGCGACAGGCGGTCCACGGCCTCGGCCAATGTCGCCAACCCCTGATCGAGTTGCGCGCGCCCCGCTTCGCTTTCGGCTTGCAGTGATCGCATGCCGTCCATTTGCTCGGCCAGACTGTCGAGGATTTCGGCCACCGCGTGCAACCCGTCTGAACTGCCCTCGCCATCCGAGGCGGTGCCCAGCCGGGTGATCGACGACAGCCATTCCTCCAATTCGCGGTAGAACTGGTTCTGCGCCTGGCTCGCGAACAGCTCCAGAAGCCCGACCACCAGCGACCCGGCGAGGCCCAGAAGCGAGCTGGAAAACGCCGTGCCCATGCCGCCCATTTGCTGCTCGAGCCCCGTCATCAAGCGGCCAAACCCGCCCATTGCCGATTCGCCCTCATGCGGGGCCAGCGAGCGGATGGTTTCCACCACCGCCGGGACCGAGGTTGCCAAACCGTAGAACGTTCCCAAAAGGCCAAGGAAAATCAAGAAGTTGACAAGGTAGCGCGTCATGTCGCGCTCTTCTTCGATGCGGGTGCCCACCGACTCCAGGATCGAGCGCGCCGAGGTCGAGCTGATATGACTGCTTGATCCGCGTGAGCGCAGCATCGACGCCAGCGGCGCCAACAGGCGCGGCGCGATGGTGATCTGGTGGCCCGGCGTTTCGGCGACGAATCCACCGATCCAGCGCACCGAACTGAACAGTTGCACCACCTGCCAGACGGTCGCCAGAAGGCCGATCACGAACACCATCAGAATGAAGCCGTTCAGCCAGATATTGGCCAGAAAAATCCCGGAGATGCGCGGATAGGCAAAGCTGACGCCGGTGGCGACCAGCGCCATCGAGATCAGCATCAGCGTGAGTTGGCGCAAAGGCTTGGTGAACTGGACTGCGCCAATCGGCCCCAGCATCCCTGCTTTCAACTCTCTCGCCATTCGCCCCACTCGCTTCTTTTGACACAAAATCTAGTAGGTATGACGCGATTTGCCAACTCGGAACTATGCGCCTGCTAACATCTTCACGCGATCCGATAACCACGACAATTCCTGATCGGGCAGGCCCAACTCGGCCAGATGCGCGGCGGTCTGGTACAGGTATTCGGTATTGGGCCCGCGCCCGCCGACCGCCCGGGCGATGATGCGCGCCTGTTCTTCCAGGTCCAACCCGCCGCAATATTGCACATGATCCTTGTCGATCACATAGGTCACGGCGCGCACGATGCGGCCATCCTCCAGCGTCAGGTCTTTCTCGATCTCCAGATAGGCCGCCGAAATCAACTCACGCGCACGCAGGTATTCCAGCGTTTCCTCGGCAATTTGTGGTGCGATTTCAAAGGCAACGCCGTGACAACAGGCCCTGTCCGCAGCATCCAGCGCCAGCACCAGACCGGGGTCCTCGACCGTGCCGCGATGGTGGATGGAGCGCATACAGAACGAGCGATGATAGCCGTCCAGCCGGGCAATCTGGCGCGAGGACCAGGCGAAACCGGGGTTCCACACCAGCGATCCGTATCCGAAAACCCAAAGTGACTGCATAAGACCGTGTTCTCTTTACGCGCGGCAGGACTGGCCGGGCCGATGAAGACTGGCCGTGCCGATGAAGACTGGCCGGGCCGATGAAGCGCATGTAAACACCACACAAGAGAAACACAACGGTGGCGAAAATGCGAACTCTGGCGGTTTTGGCGATTGTGGCGGTGTTGGGCTGGTGCGGCTATTGGTTCGTCGGCGCGCGGGCGCTGGATCATGCGATTGTCACGGCGATTGATGGCATTCCGGAGATCGACGTCGCCGATCACGCCATTCAGGGCTTTCCCAACCGGTTCGACGTCACTCTGACCGAGCCACGGGTCGCGGCGCATGGCGTGCAATGGTCTGCGCCCTTTGTGCAGCTTTTCGCACTGTCCTACCGGCTCAACCATCTGATTGCCGTCTTTGCCCACGATCAGCGGATCATCGGGCCGGGGCTGGATGTTGCGATTCACAGCGAGGATCTGCGCGCCAGTGTCGTGCTGGAGGCCGGGTTGAGCCTGCCGCTGGATCGGATGTCGCTGGTCGGGCAGTCGCTGGCGCTGTCCGCGGCAGGCGAAACGCATCGTATCGAGGGGTTGCGCGCCGCCAGTCGCCGCTTGTCGGAGCGCGAGCATGATCTGGCGCTGGTGCTGGAGAACACCTTCCCCGACCCTGCGCTGATGGACCGGCTCGACCCGCAGGCGATCTGGCCGCGCCGCTTCGATGTGCTGCGGCTTGCGGCCGAGGTCGAGGTCGACCGCCCGCTGGATCGCACGCTGGTCGGCGGCCCGCCCCCGCGCGTTCAACGCCTCACCTTCACCGGCGCGCGGATCGCATGGGAGGGGACGGATATTGTCGCCTCGGGTCGTTTGACGGTGGGGGCGCTGGGGACGCTATCCGGCGATCTGGACCTGACGGTAACCGGCTGGCGCGCCTTGATGCAGTCGCTGCGCGACGCGGGGTTGATGCCCGCCGAGCATGACACGCTGATCACCATGGCCATGCAGGGGCTCGTCAACGCCGACGACCCCAACCGGCTTGAGGCCGGGTTTGCGGTTGTCGACGGGGTTGTGTCGATGGGGCCGATCGTGATCGGGCGCATTCCGGCGCTGTTCTAGCGCCTATTGCACCGACCGCAACCGGGCGCGCGGGTCCGCAGGGGCGGCGTCATCCGGTGCAACGCCGCGAGGGTCCGTCGCAAGATGCGGCACCGCGGCCAATTCCTCGCGCAGAACAACGCGCAATTCGGCCATCAACTCGGCGCGCATTTTCTCGATCCGCTTGTCCTCGGCCTCGGTCTGGTCGGGCGGAACCAACTGGCTGTCGGCATCGAAAACCGAGCGCCGGATCCGGTCATGCAGGATTTCCGCCAGCGCCGCACCCGCCAGAACGCCGGTGACATTGGCGCCAAAATCCAGCCATTCGCCAGAGCGCCCCACTGTCGGCTGGATCAGCTCGATCATCCCGCCATACAACACCATCAACGGAACCGCCCAGAACCAGCGGCGCGAGTCGGTGACGATCAGCGGAAAAATCAGGCAGGCAAAGGCGGCAAAGTGATAGGCTTTGTCGATCCCGTTGACGGCGAAAACCCCGGGCGGCATCGGCGACAGGGTCAGCGCCGCGATCACCAGGGCGATCACCGCCGACAGCACCACGCCAAGTTTGCGCCATGCCCATTCCTGCCCGGCGATGAACGCGCGAACGCCCACGGACGCCCCGTTTGGGGCGCCGCGGATCGCCTTCAGGCGTTCTTCTATCCGATCCATATCACTCATCACCGGTCCTGACGGTCGTCGTGAGTTTACACTCTCTACCCTGCGCAGACAATTGCGGCATCTGTGTGACGCGCGCAGGGTGGAATTGTGTCAACCGGCGTTCATCACCGCCGACGCCCGGACAAGCTCGGTCAACCGTTGCAGCGCGCGTTCTTCCAACTGGCGCACACGCTCTTTCGAGATCCCCATGACCGCGCCAAGATCGCTCAGGGTCGTCGGTGCGTCGGACAGGTGCCGGGCCGCCACGATGTGCCGCTCGCGCTCGGGCAGTTGCTCGACCGCCGAATGCAGCGCCGCGCGCTGGCGTGCCCCATCCAGCCGCTCGGCAACATCCGCCTCGGTGTGAACGCTGTCATCCTCGATGGTTTCCACCCAAGCGCGCCCCTCATCATCCGAGGATTGCGGCGCGTCCAACGACAGGTCAGGCCCCGACATCCGGCCCATCATCGCCTCGACCTGGTTTTCCGGCACCTGCAACTCGCGCGCAATCACGGCGGACAGCGGCTCGGTCCGGGTCTCGTCATCCTTGTGCCTGGCCATCGCGCGGCGCAGATGGAAGAACAGCTTTTTCTGGTTGGCGTTGGTGCCGGTGCGCACCATTGACCAGTTGCGCATCACATAATCCTGCATCGACGCCCGGATCCACCACGACGCATAGGTCGAGAACCGCGCGCCATTGCTCGGGTCGAATTTTTCTGCGGCCCGCATCAGCCCCAGATTGCCCTGCTGAATGAGGTCATCATAGGACGCATCATAGCGCCGGAACCGGCTGGCAAACGACACCGCCAACCGGGCATAGGCGGTGATCAACCGATGCAACGCCGCCTCATCGCGATGATCGCGCCAGGCAATGGCCAGCGCGGTCTCGGTTTCAGCGTCCAGCATCTCCTCTGCCATCGACGCCCGCACATAGCGGCGGATATGTTGGTCCTGAAATCCCATGATACCCTCTTGGCTTTCGCCGTACTTGGTTTTGCTTCGCTGCTATATTGTTTCGTTTCGCTACTATTTGTCAAGAGCCTTGTCAAAGCAAACCCTGCGGACTACCTGCATCGCATGACCCAAGCCCAGTCGCCCAACTCCAAGTCAACCTGCGATGGCCTGACCCATGTGGCAGACCAATTGTTGCACGTCGCACGTCTGGTTCACGGCACGTCCACCGACCCCAGCCTGACCCCTGCGCAATGGACCGCGCTGCGCTATTTCAACAGCGCCAATCGGTTCTCGCGCACGCCCTCGGCCTTCTCGCAATTCCACGCAACCACACGCGGCACCGCATCGCAGACCGTGAAATCCCTGATCGGCATGGGTCTGCTGGAGCGGCACGTCAACAAGGCCGATGCCCGCAGCGCGCTGATCGAGGTGACGGCGGCGGGCCAGCAAAAGCTTGCGCATGATCCGTTGGCCGACCTCAGCCGATGCATCGCCGCGCTGCCCGACGATCAGCGCAAGGTTTTTGCCGCAACCCTGGCGAAAGTCAGCGATGCCCTGGCGCAAATGCGCGCCGCCCCGACCTTTGGCAACTGCGGCGATTGCGGCCATTGTGACACGACGAATGCGGGCGGAACCTATTGCCGCTGCACCCATTCCATTCTCTCCGAAGGCGAGATGACCTCGCTCTGCGTCGACTTCGCCGCCGCGCCTCGGATGCCCTGACCTATCACAAAATCAACAATTTCGCGTTTTGTCTGGCAGCAATGCCGCCGGCAAAGGCCGTCTACGATGTCGCGCTACAAAGCTGGCACAGCGGGACTCCTGCGCCGACTACCCATTTTCTTGATTAATAATCAACCAATTCCTATTGTCTGACAACTGATCCAAAGTGCCGCTGAATTTTTCCCGGTTTAATGTCAGACATTAGGTGCGCGCGCCGCGCTCGTTTTGCTGGCACTTACCCAACATTTTCGACCAGCCGTCACCACGGCACCCGCGCGCCTGTCCAATCGAAAAATCCCCCGGTTTCCGTCGCGGTCAACCCCTCGATAACCCGCCAAAGGTTTGCCGCCGCCGCATCGGCCGTCACCGTTGGATGACGCCCGGCATAGGCGGCGGTCAGCGGTGTCAGGACCGTTCCGGGATGCAGCGTCACACAGGCCAGATGCGGATGAGTTCGCGCCAATTCGATCGCGCCGGTGTGGATCAACTGGTTCAGCGCCGCCTTGGCCGCGCGATAGCTGTACCAGCCGCCCGCGCGATTGTCGCCGATGGAGCCGACGCGTGCGGACAGCGCTGCAAACACCGCCGGCCGATCGCGCGGCAGCAATCCGACCGCGTGTTTCAACACCAAAGCCGGCCCCACGGCGTTCAGCGCAAACTGTTGGGTCAATGCCAAGGCCGACAACCCGCGCAGCGATTTCTCCGGCCCCCGGCCGTCGATCTCCAACGCCCCGGTTGCAACCAGTATTCGGTCAAACACCCCCTCCAGCGCGCCCAATGTCGCCGCGACCGAGGCCTCGTCCCGCAGGTCCAACCCATCCGTCGTGCGCGCCAACGCCGTGACCTGATCGCCCCGCACCCGCGCCGCCTCGGCCAAAGCCGCGCCGATCCCGCCACTTGCCCCGATCACCAGAATGCGCATGAGATCCCTCCTGTTTTCGCGTGATCTAGCGGCGCTGGCGCGTCTGTCGAGCAAACTTTTCCCCCTTGCGCCGCGCGGATCGCGCAACCACTGTACGCGCAATGACCACAGGAGGCCTTATGATCCCCGTCTTGACCCGCGACGCCGTCGAACCGCTGTTGAACTGGCTGGACCTTGCCGACGCTCTGGCCGACGGCCACCGCCTGCCCCCCGCGCAGATCGAAGATGTGTTGATGAGCCGGGGCGACGACAGGTTGTTGTCGCGCGCGGCATGGATCGACGGGCTGGGTCTGGGGGTGAAATCGGTGACGATCTTTGCCGGGAATGCGGCGCGTGGCCTGCCCAGCGTGCAAGGCGCCATGCAGGTGTTCAGCGACACGACCGGCGAGATCGAGGCGGTGATCGACAATGGTTTGGTGACCCGGTGGAAAACGGCGGGCGACTCGCTTTTGGGCGCGCGCCTGTTGGCGCGCAAGGACGCGCGCAAGCTGCTGATCATCGGCGCGGGCACGGTTGCCGCCTCGTTGATCGAGGCCTATTCGACCCTTATCCCCACCCTTGAGGCGACCGTTTGGGCACGCCGCCCCGAGGCCGCGCAGGCGCTGGCCGCGCAATACCCCGGCACCAAGGTCGCGGGTGATCTGGAGCAGGCCGTGCGCGCGGCGGATATCATCTCGACCTGCACGATGGCCAAGCAGCCGGTCCTTTTGGGCGCGTGGTTGCAGCCGGGGCAGCATGTCGATCTGATCGGTGCTTTCACCCCGGACATGCGCGAGGCCGATGACGAGGCCCTGCGGCGCTCACGCATTTTCGTGGATAGCCGGGCGACCACGTTAGACCATATCGGCGAGCTGAAAACCCCTTTGAAAGAGGAGGTTATCAAATTGTCTGACATTCTTGGCGACCTGCATGATCTGACATCTGGAGCGCCCGGTCGAATGTCAGACAATGACATCACGCTCTATAAGAACGGCGGCGGCGCGCATCTGGATCTGATGGCCGCGCGCTACATTCTGGCGCAGTGGCGCGCGGCGCAACCCTAGCCGAACAAGGCCCGCGCGTGACGGCGCTGCGCCACCCAGGTGACCGCCCCGGCCAGCAGCGCCCACCCCAGCAACACGGTCGCATACTGGCCAGAAAGCGCGCGGCCATCCAGTGCCGCCCAGGCGATCTCGCCCATCGCGCGGGTCGGCGTCCAGACCGAGATCGCGTTGATCGCGGCGGGCAAGGCGACGGGTGGCACCCACAGCCCGCCGAGGTACGATAGCGGCAAAAAGATCAGGTTGGCCAAGGGGACGGCGGCGCGCGACGAGGCGACCGAGCCCAGCGCCGTGCCCAACAAGGTTGCCGGCACCGCCGACACCGCACAGGCAAGCGCAAGTCGGGCATAGGCGGGTGCCGTCAAGGTGATGCCGCCGATCTGCCAGCCGGCCAGCAACACCAGCCCCACCGCGATCAGCACGAACAGCAGCGAGGCGGCGATCCGCGCGACCCACGGCATCATCGCATGGCCCGGCAAGCTGCGCTGCCAGACGGTGAACGGGCTCTCGCGGTCTTGCGCCACGGACACGCCGAACTGGTAGAACCCCACGCCGACCACGGCATAGATGGCAAAGGACGCCATCGCATAGGCCCCCATCCCTCCGGCGGCAGCCATATTCGCGCCAAAGAACGCATACAGCATCGCCGGGAACAGGACGGTCGGCACCCAGAAGCCGGGTTGACGGAACAAGATGCGCAGCGTCAGGCGCAACTCGGACACAAGAAGATGGCTCATTGGGTGGCCTCCATGCGGATACGGGCGATGACGTCTTTCAGCGCCAGCGGTTGGATGGAGAGCGCGGCAAAGGGCACGCCCTCGGCGACCATGCGCCGCAGCACGCCGTCGCTGTCGCGGGTTTCAACGTGCCAGCCCTCGAGGCTGTGCGTTGCGCCCAGCCAGTCGGGGGGCATCACGCCGTCGGGCAGGGCAAAGCTCAGGCGGTTGACGCGGGTACGGGCGCGGATTTCGTCGAGGCTGCCGTCCAGCACGCGCTCGCCCTTGTCGATCATCGTGATCCGGTCGCAGATGGCCTCGATCTCGTCCCAGTGATGCGAGGTCAGCACCAGCGCCCCGCCCTGCTGCACAAAGGCGCGCGCGACGCTGCAAAAGCCCTCTTGCGCGGCGGTGTCCAGCCCGGTGGTGGGTTCATCGAGGAACACCAGTTTCGGCGCACCGACAAAAGCCAGCGCCAAGGCCACCCGGCGCACCTCGCCGCCCGAGAACCCGACCATGCGCCGATCCATCAACGCGCCCACGCCAAAGGCCTCGGCCAGATCCCGGGATTGGCGCGGGTTGGCGTGGTGGGCGGCGGCATAGGCCAGCACTTCGCGCGGGGTCAGTTGCACGGGAAAGCCGGCGGCCTGCGGCGTGACGCCGGTCACGCGGCGCGCGGCGCGAGACCCGGCGGCGTGGCCAAAGATCGACACGCTGCCCGCATCGGGCTTGCGCAGCCCCATCAGCATCGACAGCGCGGTCGATTTACCGGCCCCATTCGGCCCCAGCAGCCCGACGGCCTCGCCTTCGGCCAGGTCCAGATCGACACCCGCCACCGCCTTGACCGCGCCAAAGCTTTTCACCAGCCCCCGTGCCGTGATTGCCTGTTGTTGCGTTTTCATCAGCATCCATACCCTTGAGTTTCGCGCGATGATGCGTATTCAAGGCACATGAAATCGACAACGCCCCCTGACGCCAATGACACCAAAAGCCACGCGGATGGCCCTGTCGTGCATTTAGCGCTTCGCGAAATGCGCCGGTTTGTCCTGCGATCAAAGTTCTGGTTGATCCTGGGCGGGGCCAGCGTCCTCGCCGCCTTGGCCGGGCCGTTCTATACCCTTGAGCGTCTGAGCTTTCCGGCGCGGCTGATTTACTGGGGGTTCACGGCGGTTGCCTCGGGGGTCTTGATGACCTTTCTGTCGATGCTCTTGCGTCGCATTGGCCGGCGCAAAGGGTGGCATTGGTTGCCCGGTTCGCTGATCGCCGGCGCAATCGGTGTGCTGCCCGTCATGATGCTGGTCCATATCGCCAACCATCTCTCGACGCCGGGCGCGACTTTGGAGTTCTGGGCGCTGTTCCCGTTTGTGTCGGTGCCGGTGGTGCTGATCACCGTGCTGATCAACGCCATGATGCCGAACGAAACGATGCCAGACACAAAGCCCGAGGCCGCGCAAACACCCCCGCCGGGCCCCGAGACTCTGCCGTCGCTGCTGTTCTCGAAACTGCCGGCGACGCTTGGCCGCGAGGTTGTCGCCCTGCAGGCCAAGGACCATTACATCGAGGTCACCACCACGAAAGGCGAGGCGCTGATCCTGATGCGGCTCAGCGATGCCGAGCAGGATCTGGCGGCCCTGGACGGGATGCGGGTGCATCGCTCGTGGTGGGTGAGCCTGCCGCATGTGGAGCGCATCGAGAAAGGCGCCAGCGGGCCCGAGTTGCGGATGACCACCGGCCAGACCGTGCCCGTCGCGCGCGCCCAGCGGGCGGCGGTGCGTGAGGCGGTGCAACGGATCCTGGCGGCGCGCCCGGCGCAATAATATTTCGCGTCGGTGCTCTCTTTGCGCGCGAACCCCTTGCGCTGAAAACCCGTTGACGGCATCAATACTTATGCCCGGAATATCGGAAAAACCCACACCCAAGACACCTGTCGCGATAATCCGCGACTGCCACCTGTGGGCGCTCAACCGGCTTGACCAGTATTTGCGTTCTGTCCGGTTCTGGATGGTTGTTGCCGCCTGTGTCATCGTGACCGCGATTGCCGGCCCGTTTCACACGCTGGCGAGCCTGACCGTACCGCTGCGTTTCCTGTATTGGACCGCGGTGTTGACCCCGGCGATCCTGTTGCAGTTTTATCTGTCGATGACCGTCCGGGAATTGGCGCGGCGCACGGGCCACGCCTGGGGCTGGGCGGCGCTGTTTGCCGGATGCGTCGGCGGCGGTGTGATCCTGCTCTGGGTGCTGGGCGTCAATGCGGCACTGGTCGAGAATGTTCACAATTTCAATGACGGACAAACGGCTGCCGCGGTGTTTGGTCTGGTGGTGCCGATCACCGTGTTGGTCAATGCCTTCATGCCGACGCTTCAGCCGCTCTGGGGGTTTCGCCGGACCAGCGCGACAAAGCGCCCGGCGCTGACCTCTCTCGCCCTTTCCGCGGGTGACGCCTCGCCGTTCTTTGATCGACTGCCGCCCGATCTTGGCCGCGACGTGATCTGCGTGCGCGCCGCCAATCATCATATCGAGGTCACCACGACGCGCGGCCATGCCCGGGTGTTGATGCGTCTGGCCGATGCCGAGGCCGATCTGGCGACCCTGCCGGGGATGCGGGTGCATCGCTCGTGGTGGGTCAATCTGACGATGGTGTCGCATACCGAAAGCCGTCAGGGCGCGACCGATCTGATCCTGTCCACCGGCGCGCGCATTCCGGTCAGCCGGGGTTTGCGCGCCACGGTCGAGGAACATCTGGGCACCGGGCGCGCCCGTTAAGCCGGATCACTCCAGACGCGCCGGAAACCCCTCGGCGCGCAGATCGGTGCCCAGCACATCCTCCAGCAGTTTCACGATCTGCGTCGATTGCGCCGCCCCGCCATAGGCCGCGCGGCCTTTGACAAAGGTCTGGTTGGTCAGCCCCGCCAGATCCATCGGCACCCCGTATTCGCGCCCGAACGCCATGGCAAAGCCCAGATCCTTGAGCGCCAGATCCATGGTGAAGGCCACGTCATAGCTGCCGTTCAGGATCAACTGCCCCTCGGTCTCATGGACGAAACTGCTGCCCGACGAGGCGGCGATCGCCTGCCACGCGGTTTTCAGGTCCAACCCGCCGCGCTTGGCCAGCATCAGGGCCTCGCCGTCGGCGACCAGATGGATGAAGGCCAGCATGTTGGTGATCACCTTGATCAACGCCGCCGAGCCCAGCGGCCCCATGTGGAAAATCCGGTCGCCCATCACCGCCAGCGCCGGGCGGTGACGCGCAAAGATCTCGGCCTCGCCGCCGACCAGCACGGTGATCTTGCCCTGCGCTGCCAGATGCACGCCGCCCGTCACCGGGCATTCCAAAGCGCCCATGCCCGCCGCCTGTACACGTTCGGACAGGCGCAGGATATCGTCGCGGCCCAGCGTGGACATCTCGATCCAGTCGGCCCCTTGGCGCATGGCGGGCAGGATCTGCTCCAGCACCGCCTCGGAGACGGCGGGCGACGGCAGGCAGGTGATCACCGCATCCGCGCCCGCCACCGCCTGCGCCGGGCTGTCGGCCCACACCGCACCCAGCCCCTCAAGCCGCGCGCGCTGGGCCGGATCGCGGTCATGCACCCTCAGCGGGAACCCCGCCCGCGCGCATGAGGCCGCCAGATGCCCGCCCAGATTGCCCAACCCGATAAACGCATACTCCATCCCGCCCTCCCAAGCGCTGTTCGCGCCATGCTGGCACGTCGCGTTCTGTCGGAATAGCCGGAAAACGCCGTTCTGTGCGGGTCGAGGCCAGCCCTTACCCGGGCACCTGCCCCGAGATCGTCGTCTCTTGCGGGTCGAAACAGCTGCCCGAGGTTCCGGCCCAATCCGACGGGAAGCCATCGCGCACGAAGCTCATGGTGAAAGTGCCCCAATAATGAGATTTCTCGCCATCCGGTCCGGTCAACTGCGCCTCGCAGGCCGCGTCGCCCTGATTGGCCAGCCAATAGCCGTGATAGGTGCTGCGCCCGCCCAACATATCGCGTCCCAAACCCGGCACATAGGCGACCAGCCGCAAGCCGGCGTCGGTGTTCATCTCCAGCACGGCGGTGTCGCCCAGCGTGTCCTGCCAGACCAGCGTGCCCCTGTCGGTGATCCAGGTTTCGTCGGCCATGGCCGGGGTGATTGCAACGGCCAGAGCCGTCGCCAGAATGGCGATGCGCATGGGGGTACTCCTGTTGTGTGGCGACAGTCTTGCACAAACGCGCCCGCAATCGACGCAAAACCGCGTGAAGACCGAACGCCACGCCCATCTTGCCGCGTGCGGCTTGCTGCACTAAGCATGGGCGCAACCCGATGAAAGGCCACGCCATGCGCATTCTGATCACCAATGACGACGGCATCAACGCCCCCGGCCTCAAGGTGGTTGAAACCATCGCCCATCAAATCGCCGGTCCGGGCGGCGAGGTCTGGGTCGTGGCCCCCGCGTTCGAGCAATCGGGCGTGGGTCACAAGATCAGCTATACGCATCCGATGCTGATCGCCAAGATGGGCAACCGCCGCTACGCGACCGAGGGCAGCCCGGCCGATTGCGTGATTGCGGGGCTGTATGAGATCCTCGACGGCGAAAAGCCCGATCTGGTGCTGTCGGGGGTGAACCGGGGCAATAACGCGGCCGAAAATACGCTCTATTCCGGCACCGTTGGGGGGGCGATGGAAGCCGCCCTGCAGGGGATGCGCGCGATTGCCCTGTCGCAATACATGGGGCCGCGCACCCATGACATGACCGACCAGTTCGAACCCGCCATCGCCCATGGCACCGCCGTGGTGCGCAACATCCTGGACAACGGGCTGTGGACCGAGGAAGACTACCGCCTGTTCTACAACGTGAATTTCCCGCCGGTCCTGGCCAATGAGGTCAAGGGCACCCGCGTCACCGCGCAGGGGTTCCGCCGCAACACCACCTTCGGTGTCGAGCCGCATCTGTCGCCCTCGGGCCGTAATTTCCTGTGGATCAAGGGCGGGCCGCAAGACGTGCCCACCCTGCCCGGCACCGATGCCGCCGCCAACCTTGACGGCTATATCTCGATCACGCCGCTGCGCTGTGATATGACGGCACATGACACCCTGGCCACCCTGCGAGACCGCCTCGAATGACAGACGCCGAGCGCGCCGAGAACATCATGCGCTTCATCTACGCGCTGCGCTCCAAGGGGGTGACAGACGCCAATGTGCTGCGCGCGATGGAGCGCATCGACCGAGCGGTGTTCATGCGCGGCGTGTTTGCCGAACGCGCCTATGAGGACACGCCGCTGCCGATTGCCTGCGGCCAGACGATCAGCCAGCCCTCGGTGGTGGCGCTGATGACCGAGGCGCTGGAGGTCACGCCGCGCGCCAAGGTTCTGGAAGTGGGCACCGGCTCGGGCTATCAGGCGGCGATCCTCAGCCAGTTGGCGCGCCGGGTCTATACCGTGGAACGTCACCGCACGCTGGTCGCCGAGGCGCGCGCCGCCTTTGCCAAGCTGGATCTGTCGAACATCACCTGCCTGGCCGCCGACGGGTCCTTCGGCCTGCCCGATCAGGCACCCTTTGACCGCATTCTGGTCACTGCCGCCGCCGAGGACCCGCCCGGCCCGCTGATGCAACAATTGCGCGTGGGCGGCATCATGGTGGTGCCGGTCGGCCAGTCGGATCATGTGCAAAGCCTGATCAAGGTGCGGCGGCTGGAAAAGGGCTATGACTATGAAGAACTGCGCCCGGTGCGCTTTGTGCCGCTGCTCGAAGGCATGGCCCGGGACTGAGCTTTGGCCGCGCGGCACAAGGATGCGCGGAAATCCACAACACGTTGTGGTGATGGGGTGTATTACCCCCGAGAATCGTCTATAAATGGGGAAACACCGCCGTGCAGGAACCTCTGCAGCAAAAAGCGGTCATGGGGATACGGGACACGATGAGCAGGCTCGATATGCAAGTGCGCGGATTAGGCACGACCTCTACCGGGGGTCGGATGACAATGGTGGCCGTTTTGACCGGGGTGGCCCTTGCCCTGAGCGGTTGTGGCGATGGGCAGGGCCTCGATTGGGATCTGCGCCCCTCCGAGCGGTTCTCCACCTCCTCCGCGGCGCGCGACGTCTCCGGCTCGCGGCCACAACCTGACGCCCGCGGCATCATCTCGTATCCGGGCTATCAAGTGGCGGTCGCAAGGCGCGGTGATCGGGTTGAAGATATCGCGCAGCGCCTGGGGATTTCGCCGCGCGAACTGGCCGCGCATAATGCCATCGAACCCACCACCGTGCTGCGTGGCGGCGAATTGCTGGTGCTGCCGAACCGGATCGACGGCGCCGCCGCCGCACCGGGTGCCATCACCGCAACGCCGCTGACCCCGATGCCCAGTGCCGGGCCGGAGCCGGTGCAACATACCGTGCGGCGCGGCGAAACGGCGTTCTCGATCGCGCGCCTCTATGACGTGTCGCCGCGATCGCTCTCGGAATGGAACGGGCTTGACGGCTCGATGAGCGTGCGCGAGGGCCAGATCCTGATGATCCCCGTCGCGCAACAGCAGACCGCCGAAGCCAGCGCCCCGCTTGCCACCACCGATGCACCGCTTTCCGCCGTGACACCGCCGGCCGCGACCACGACGCTGCCGGGGGAAGGCTCGGCCACACCGGTCCCGCCCTCCGCCTCGCAACCCCTGCCCGCCACCACGCCAGCGCCCGCGGGTCAGGGCGCCTCGGCCGCAACACCCGCGCCGGCACCCGTCGCGGACCTCGGCAGCGAACGCACCAGCGGGCCGCAATTGGCTATGCCGGTGCAGGGGCGGATCATCCGGGCCTATTCGCGCGGTCGCAATGACGGCATCGGCATTGGCGCGCCGGCGGGAACGCCGGTCACCGCCGCCGCCGGGGGCACCGTTGCCGCGATCACCCGCGACACCGATCAGGTGCCGATCCTGGTGATTCGCCATCAGAACAACCTGCTGACCGTCTACGCGAATATCGACGATATCCGCGTGGCGCGCGGCGACACGATCACCCGTGGTCAGACCATCGCCACCGTGCGGCGCGGCGATCCATCCTTCCTGCATTTTGAAGTGCGCGAAGGGTTCGAGAGCGTCGATCCGATGCCGTATCTGCAATGATCAGGCGTCGAGAGGGGGCGTTGCCCCCTCGGCGCTGCGCGCCTCACCCCCAGGATATTTGAAGAACAAAGACGCGCAATTTTGCAGGATGTCGCGCCCGGGAGGGGGCGGGCGTTCGCTGGGTTCGGTGAAGCAGCTTTGGCGATGGGGTGGCGGCGTGACCGTCCGGGCGGGGCACGCCGGTGCGCGAGGCCCTTGACGCGCGCGACCGCGCCCGGCAAACCCGCGCCATGCTTCCGCACGATACGCTTGAACAGATCACCCAACGTTTTGGTTTCCTCGAGGCGCAGCTCTCCGAAGGGGCGGACCCCGCACGGCTGGCCGATATCGCCCGCGAATACGACCAGTTGAAACCTGTGGTCGAGGCGATCGCGGCCTATCAGGTCGCGCTGGCGCAACGGGTTGACGCCGAGGCGCTGCTGGAGGATCCCGAGATGCGCGCGCTGGCCCGCGATGAGATGGCGCAGCTCGACGAGACCATCCCGGCGCTTGAAGCCCGGTTGAAACTGGCGCTGATCCCGCGTGATACGGCGGATGACCGGCCCGCGATTGTCGAGATCCGGCCCGGCACCGGTGGCGAGGAGGCCTCGTTGTTCGCCGCCGATCTGTTGCGCATGTATCAGCGCTATGCCGATGCGCGGGGTTGGCGCTGCGAGATGATCTCATTGACCGACACCGAGGTCGGCGGGTTGCGCGAGGCGGTGATGCGCATTCAGGGCGACGGGGTGTTCGCACGGCTCAAGTTTGAATCGGGGGTGCACCGGGTGCAGCGCGTGCCGGTCACCGAATCGAGCGGGCGGGTGCATACGTCGGCGGCGACGGTCGCGGTTCTGCCCGAGGCCGCCGAGGTCGACCTGCAGATCCCCGACAGTGATCTGCGCATCGACACCATGCGCGCCTCGGGGGCGGGCGGGCAGCATGTCAACACCACCGATTCCGCGGTGCGCATCACCCATATTCCCACCGGCATGATCGTGGTGAGCGCCGAGAAATCGCAGCATCGCAACCGGGTTCTGGCGATGGATGTGTTGCGCGCGCGGCTGTTCGATCTGGAGCGGCGCAAGCAAGACGACGCCCGCGCGGCGGATCGGCGCGCGCAGGTCGGCTCGGGCGATCGTTCCGAGCGCATTCGCACCTATAACGTGCCGCAGGGTCGCGTGACGGATCACCGTATCAACCTGACGCTGTATGCGCTGGCCAATATTCTGGGGGGCGATCTGGACCCGGTGATCGACCCGCTGATTTCCCATGATCAGGCGCAAAAGCTGGCCGAGTTGGACGGATGACAGCGACGCTGGCTCTGCGCGAGGCCGTCGCGCGGTTGAGGGCGGCGGGCATCCCCGACCCCGCCCGCGACGCGCGGCTGTTGCTGGCCTATGCCTTGGGCGTGGCGCCAGACCGGTTGACGCTGCACCTGCATGATCCGCTTTCCATGGACGCCGCGATACGGTTTGACACCGCGCTGGCCGCCCGTGAGGCCCGCAAGCCGATCAGCCAGATCATCGGGCGCCGGGCGTTCTGGGGCCGGGATTTCCGCGTCACGCCCGATGTTCTGGACCCGCGCCCCGAGACCGAGACGCTGATCGCCGCCGCACTGGAGGCCCCGTTTACCCGCGTGCTCGATCTGGGCACCGGGTCTGGCGCGATCCTGCTGACGCTGTTGGCCGAGCGCCCCACCGCGACCGGCCTGGCGGTGGATCTGTCCGCCAAGGCCCTCGCCGTCGCCCGCGCCAATGCCGAGGCGCTGGGCGTCGAGACCCGTGTGACCTGGCACTGCGGCGATTGGTTTGCCGGGATCACCGGGGCCTTTGACCTGATCGTCTCGAATCCGCCCTATATCGCCGCCGATGAGATGGCGCATTTGTCGCCCGAGGTGCGCCTGCATGAGCCTGCGATGGCGCTCAGCCCCGGTGGCGACGGGCTTGACGCCTATCGCCGGATCTGCGCGCAGGCCGGCGCATTCCTGACCCCCGACGCGCGGATCTTGCTGGAAATCGGCCCGACCCAAGGCCCGGCGATCACCGAAATGCTGCGCCAGGCCGGATTCGCGGACCGTGTTTGCCTGCCCGATCTGGACGGGCGTGACCGGGTCGTTTCGGCAGTCTGGCGCGGCTAAAGGCCGGATTTTATGCTTTTTCGATCACGACGGCGCGAAAAACCCCAAAATTCATGGTTTTTTGTCGTTTACAGGCTTGTCTGCTTACCACCGGCATGATTATACGCCCCTGTGCCTCGTCTCGTCTTTTGGGTTCCGCCCTTGCACGCGGCACAGCAATCTAGCCAGACTTGAACCCCTCGCCCGCATCCTGCGCCGCTCTGGGGGCAAACGTCCCGACCAAGGCCGGAAACACTCCGTATGAGACCAACGAACAAGCGTTCGCGCTCGAAGCAGAATCGCCCACGCTCCATGGGTAATGTTGTCAACCGTGTGTTTGACAGTTCAGGACCAGAGGGCAAAGTGCGCGGTACGCCGCAGCAGATCATTGAAAAATACCTCGTTCTGGCGCGCGATGCGCAGCTTTCGGGTGACCGCGTGGCGGCTGAGAATTTTCAGCAGCACGCCGAGCATTACACCCGCATGATGAACGAAGCGCAGGCCGAACAGGCCCGCGAGGCCGAACAGCGCCGCGACCAGCAGCAAAGCAACCCCTCCCGGCGCGACGACAGCGACGGTGACACGAGCAGCAACCCCAATACCAGCGGCGCCGACACCAATGGTGGCGGCAATGGTGGTGGGGCGCACTCTGGCGGGCACGAGCCCCGGCAGGACACGCGTGGTGATCGGCCCGAGTGGAAAGATCGTCGGGGCAACCGGCGCATCAATCGCCGAGACACCGATCCGCGCGACGACAAATCGCAGTCCGACACGCAACAGTCTGACAACACGCAGCCAGACAACACGCAGCCAGACAATGCGCCGTCTGAAAACACCCAGCGCCGCAGTCGCCCGCAAGACACCGCGTCGAACAACGACGACGGCTCAATGCTGGTGGAGACGCCGGAATCAAAAGCCGCGCAGCAGCGCCCGGCACGCACCGGCAAGGCGCCAGCAGCCCCAGCAGAGACCCCTGACGCCAGCGCCGAGGAAAAGCCCAAGCGCGCCCGCAAGCCAAGGGCCCCACGGGTCACCACCGAGCCGCCTGCAAACGCCGCCAACTCGTCGCCCACTCCGCGCGACCCGGCACCCGTCACCGATCCGGTGACAGAGTGACAAGGCGGTCTTTGCGGGTTGCCCCGTAACCGAACGACCAACGGGGGCCACGCGCCCCCGTTTGCCATTCCACCGCCGGCCATAGCCGTGCGCTGCGACAACCCTTGGTTAACCAAGCCGCGGTAAGCCCATTCCCACGTCCGGGTCTTTGCCCGCGCCGCATTCATGCCTATATCTGTAGCTCTGCCACACCGACTCACAGGGTCTTATGTCGCTCCCACCCGGTTTCCTTGATGAACTGCGTACCCGCGTGTCGATCGCTCAGGTGGTTGGCCGGGCGGTGACGTGGGATCTGCGCAAGTCGAATCAGGGCAAGGGTGATTTCTGGGCACCCTGCCCGTTCCACCAGGAAAAAACCGCGTCGTTCCATGTCGATGATCGCAAGGGGTTTTACTATTGCTTCGGCTGTCAGGCCAAAGGCGATACGCTGAAATTCTTGCAGGAAACCCAGAACATGCCGTTCATGGAGGCGGTCGAAACGCTGGCGCGCGAAGCTGGCATGACCATGCCCGAACGCGAGCCGGGTGACCGCCAGCGCGCGGACCGCCGCACCACCTTGACCGAGGTGATGGAGCAAGCGGTGCGCTATTACCGGATGCAACTGATGGGTGGGCAAGCCGCCGAGGCGCGCGCCTATCTCGACCGTCGCGGCCTGACGCAGGCGCAGCGCGAGCATTGGGGCATCGGGTTCGCCCCTGACACGCGCCACGGGTTGTGGCAGCATTTGACCCAGGCCGGCATCGCTCCCGACCTGATCATCGAGGCCGGGCTTTGCGCCAGGCCCGATGATGGCGGGCAGCCCTATGACCGGTTTCGCGGCCGCATCATGTTCCCGATCCGCGACGCCCGCGACCGCTGCATCGCCTTCGGCGGCCGCGCCATGGCCGAGGATGCGCGCGCCAAATACTTGAACTCTCCGGAAACGCCGCTGTTCGACAAGGGGCGCACGCTCTACAACATCGGCCCGGCCCGCGCCGCGATGGGCAAGGGCACGCCGCTGATCGTCGCCGAGGGCTATATGGACGTCATCGCCCTCGTGAACGCCGGGTTCGAGGGGGCCGTGGCCCCCCTTGGCACCGCCATCACCGAGGATCAGTTGCGTCTGATGTGGCGCATGAGCGATGAGCCGATGGTCGCGCTGGACGGCGACACGGCGGGGCTGCGCGCCGGGCATCGGCTGGCCGATCTGGCGCTGCCGCTGATCACCGCCGGGCACAGCCTGCGCTTTGTTCTGCTGCCCGGCGGCCAAGACCCCGATGACGTGCTGCGCGCCTCGGGGGCGGCGGCGATGCGCGCGCTGATCGACCGCGCCGTGCCGATGGCAAAGCTGTTGTGGGAGCGTGAGATCGCCGGGCAGGTGTTCGACAGCCCCGAGCGCCGCGCCGCCCTCGACCAGCGCCTCAACGCGTTGCTGGGCCGTCTGCAAGACCCCAGCCTGCGCGAACATTACACCGAGGATTTTCGCCAGCAGCGCCGCGCGCTGTTCAGCGACCGCAAAGAGCCGTTTCGCGCTGGCAAAAGATACAACGACGGGCAATCCGGCGGCGGCAAGGGCACCTGGCGCAAACCCGCGCCCGAACCCTCGCTGCCCGGCACCCGGGGCTCGCTGCTGGCCGCGGGCACCGGGCCGGCCGACGAGGATCTGCGCGCCATCAGCATCCTGACCACGCTCGCCGCCCAACCCAGCCTGCTGCTGCGCTTTGACGACCGCCTGCTGCACCTGGAAACCCGCCGCCCCGACCTGCAAGACCTGCAACGCGCCCTGCTGCGGGTCAGCCATAGCGCAACGCCCCCCGATGCCGCCACCCTGGCGCAAACCCTCGGCGACACGCTGACCCGCCACCTGTCGCTGCCCTATCTGCAAACCTTGCCCCTGCGCCGCGCCCGCGCCGAGGCCGCCGAGGCCATCCGGTTTCTCGACCATGAGTTCGGCGTGCTGCGCGCCACCCAGGGCGGCCAGCGCGAAACGATGGAAGCCATGGAACAAATCGCCCATCTCGCCGATGAAGGGCTGACCTGGCGGCTGGAGCAGGCCAAGGCCGAACGCGAGCGCGCCGTGCGAATCGCCTTCCCCGACACCACAGATGATTCGGAAACCGCGCCCAAAGACGGCAAATCACTGCTGGATCAGATGATCACACAAGAAGTTTGGGTCAAAAAAGACCGTTCCAGACCCAAGTAGCCCTACGAACACCCTGCGAATCACCTATATTTTCACCTAGCCCCTGTGATTCGGCCAAACCAAGAGTTATCTCTCGACCAAGCCGAATCACGTATCGCCCTGCCGGAGGAATCATGGTCGCCAAAGACAACGACGACGCGAAGACCGAAGACCAGGACAGCGAATTCACGCTCGACATGAGTCAGGCCTCCGTCAGGCGTATGATCGCCGCTGCCAAAGAACGCGGGTTCATCACCTATGAGCAACTCAATCAGGTGATGCCACCCGATCAGGTTGCCTCCGAGCAAATCGAAGACGTCATGTCGATGCTCTCGGAAATGGGCATCAACGTCGTCGAAGAGGAAGAGGCCGAGGAAACCGAAGCCTCTGTGCCCGCGACCACCGGCGATGGCTCCGGCTCGACGGATGTCGTGGTCTCCACCTCGACCGCCGAAGTGCTGGACCGCACCGATGATCCGGTGCGCATGTACCTGCGCGAAATGGGCTCGGTCGAACTCTTGTCGCGCGAGGGCGAAATCGCCATCGCCAAGCGCATCGAGGCCGGCCGCAACACGATGATCGCCGGGCTGTGCGAAAGCCCGCTGACCTTCCAGGCGATCATCATCTGGCGCGACGAATTGCTCTCCGAGGATGTGTTGCTGCGCGAGGTCATCGACCTTGACGCGACCTTCGGCAACTCGCTGGAGGATGACGACGAGGCGCCGCTGGTGGACACCGCCAGCACCGGGTCGGCCACCGCCGCCGCCGCCGCGGCCCGCCACGCACCGCCGCCCACCGCAAAGGCCGAGCCCGAACTCGACGCCGACGGCAATCCGCTGAACGGGGCCGACGACGACGACGACGAATACGACCAGACCAGCATGTCACTGGCCGCGATGGAGGAATCGCTCAAGCCGCGGGTTCTGGAAACCCTCGGCCTGATTGCCAAGGACCATGAGAAACTGGTCGAAATGCAAAAGCTGCGCATGGAAGCCACGCTCAATGAGGATGCGCGTTTCTCGACGGTCGAGGAAACCGCCTATCAGAAGCTGCGCTCGGAAATCGTCGAGCTGGTGAACTCGCTGCACCTGCACAACAACCGTATCGAAGCGTTGATCGACCAGTTGTACGGCATCAACAAGAAGATCATGACGATTGACTCGTCGATGGTCCGTCTGGCCGATCAGGCCCGCATCAACCGGCGCGAATTCATCGACGAATACCGCGGTTATGAGCTCGACCCCACATGGTGCGACCGCATGGCCGCCGCCAAGGGGCGCGGCTGGCAGGCGCTGTTTGAACGCACCGGCCCCAAGGTCTTGGAATTGCGCGACGAAATGGCCGAGGTCGGTCATTACGTCGGCGTCGATATTTCCGAATTCCGCCGCATCGTGCAGCAGGTCCAGAAGGGCGAGAAAGAAGCCCGTCAGGCCAAGAAGGAAATGGTCGAGGCCAACCTGCGTCTGGTGATCTCGATTGCCAAGAAATACACCAACCGCGGGTTGCAATTCCTTGATCTCATTCAGGAAGGCAACATCGGTCTGATGAAGGCCGTCGACAAATTCGAATACCGTCGCGGCTATAAATTCAGCACTTACGCGACGTGGTGGATCCGGCAGGCGATCACCCGAAGCATCGCCGATCAGGCGCGCACCATCCGCATTCCGGTGCATATGATCGAGACGATGAACAAGCTGGTGCGCACCTCGCGCCAGATCCTGCACGAAATCGGCCGCGAACCCTCACCCGAGGAACTGGCCGAAAAGCTGCAAATGCCGCTCGACAAGGTCCGCAAGGTCCTGAAAATCGCCAAAGAGCCGATTTCCCTGGAAACGCCGATTGGCGACGAGGAAGATTCGCAACTGGGCGACTTCATCGAGGACAAGAACGCGGTTCTGCCCCTGGATTCGGCGATTCAAGAGAACCTGCGCGAGACGACAACCCGCGTGCTGTCGTCCCTGACCCCGCGCGAAGAACGCGTGTTGCGCATGCGGTTTGGCATCGGCATGAACACCGATCACACCCTTGAGGAAGTCGGCCAACAGTTCAGCGTGACCCGCGAACGCATCCGGCAAATCGAGGCCAAGGCCCTGCGGAAGCTGAAACACCCGAGCAGGAGCAGGAAGCTGAGGAGCTTCCTGGATCAGTGAATTAAGGGCGCCCTTCGGGGCGCCTTTTTTGAAGGCCCGTAGGGTGCGTGCTTGCACGCACCTTCGCCAACGGTGCGTGCAAGCACACACCCTACGCCAATCGGTTAACACCGGGTAAACCCAACACGCTAACCCCTTGATATCCCCTGTCTCACACATTGTCCCTCGGGGGGACATCGCCCTGTTCAAGTCCCGAGAACCGATTTATCCTGTCGTGATGGATTTCGACCGCCCCGCCCCCGAGCTTGCCCCCGCCCTGATCGGCGCGACCCTGACCGTCCGGGGCTGCGCCGGGATCATCACCGAGACCGAGGCCTACTCCCCCGACGATCCCGCCGCCCATTCCTACCCCGGCCCCACCAAACGCAACGCCGCGATTTTCGGCCCCTCTGGCCACGCCTATGTTTACCGATCCTATGGGCTGCATTGGTGCCTGAGTATCGTCGGCCAGCCCGGTCATGCCGTCTTGATCCGCGCCCTGCAGCCCATCGCCGGGCTCGACCTGATGGCCGACCGGCGCGGCACCGCCAAACGTCTCGCGCTGGGGCCGGGAAATGTCGCGCAGGCTTTGGGGATCACCCTGAATGACTACGGGCGGCCCTTTGGACCGCCCGAGTTCCGGATCACGGATGGCGCGCCGGTTGACCTTGTCACCGGCCCCCGGATCGGCATCACCAAGGCCGCCGACTGGCCGCGTCGCTTCGGGTTGAAAGGGTCGCGCTATCTCTCGCGACCCTTCCCGCGTTAGCTCAGGCCTTGCCGCGATAGATATCAACCAGCGTGGCCAGCATTTCCAACGCATCCTCGCGCGAGCGCTGGAAACTGTTACGCCCGATGATCGAGCCGTTCCCGCCGCCATCGCGGATCGCGCGGGCATCATCAAACACCGCATCGGCGCCCTTGGCCGCACCACCCGAGAACACGATCAACCGACGACCATTGAACGACGATTGCACGCAATGTTTCACCCGCGCCGCCTGGCTGGCGATGTCGATCTTTTGCGCCTCATAGACCTTTTTCGCCTCGGGCAGCATCAGATGGTCGGTGCCCAGCTTGATCTTGATGATATGCGCCCCCAACAGCGCCGCGATATGCGCCGCATAGGCTGCCACATCAATCGCGGTTTCGCCGTCCTTGGTCACGGCCTCGCCGCGCGGATAGGACCAGATCACCGTCGCGATCCCCTTGGACGCGGCTTCGCGGCGCATCTCGACGATCTCTTCGAACATATCGAGCGCCATGTCCGAGCCCGGGTAGATCGTGAAGCCAATCGCCCCCGCCCCGATCCGCAGCGCGTCATCCACCGAGGCCGTCACGGCCTGGTTCTTGCCCGCCCCGTCGCTCATCAGCGAGTTGGCGCTGTTGACCTTCAGGATCGTCGGAATCTGCCCGGCAAAGGTATCCGCCCCGGCCTCCAACGGACCAAGCGGGGCCGCGTAGGCGTTCAACCCGGCATCAATTGCCAGTTGATAATGATAATGCGGGTCATAGCCGGCGGGGTTGGGGGCAAAGCTGCGGGCCGGGCCGTGTTCGAACCCCTGATCGACGGGCAGGATGATCATCTTGCCGGTGCCGCCCAATTTGCCGTTCATCAACATGCGGCACAGGTTGGCCTTCACGCCGGGGGTTTCGCCCTCGTAATTGGCCAGGATTTTCTGAACGATTTTTGTCGCGCGCATGGCGGATCCCCTCTGTTTGACTGCTGCCTAACGGATACCCGCGCAAATGTGTTCCGACAATGGCGCAGTCTGGACGTTAGCGCACACAGGCACAGGTTTTTGCGGGATTTCGCCATTCTGCCGTGTCAGAGCCGGAAAATGCTCGATTCCGCCGGAATCCCGCTGAGTTTCCGTGTTTCGCAATCGTCGGCCGAAGATCAGCGCGACGGGCGTTTGTCGTTGATATGGCGCATCGCCTCGCGGCGCGCGAAGGCCTTGAGCCGGTCGCCATGCGCCTCGACCCAGGCGATTGTCATCTGAGGATCATGGCGCGACAGATCGCGCAGCCACCAGCCGATCGCCTTGTGCATGAACCAGTCGGTCTCCTCAAGATACCCCTCGGCCCAGCGCAACACCCGTTGACGCGCCTCGACATCGGCGGGTTTGGGGTTTGACAGCCGCGCCCAGGGCAGCGTCATCACCAGCGCGGCGCGGCGGGTCCACATGTTGGGATGCGTGGTCCAACCCTCGACATGATCCAGACGCGAGGGGTCGGCGATCAACCGACGCCCACCCGCAGAACAGGCATGATCGGCGGTGGCCCAGCCCTCGAACCCTTCGGCCCAGCCCGCGATCACCTGCCAGGCGGTCGTGTCATCGGGGCGCATCCGGGCTTGGGTCAGCAGTTTGGCGGCGGCGATCATCGACTCGTGACTGCCGTTTTGCCACAGCCCATCCGCCAAGGTGATCCGTCCGTCAAGCGAACAGGCCGCGCGCCAATCGCGCACCAACGCGTCAATCTGTGGATTGCCGAGGCCCAGATAGGGGCGCTCGATCTTGTGGTATTGCGCCATCTCAGCGGCGCGCACCGGGTCAGCCAGGGCGGTCAGAGCCTCCAACGCGGCTTCGAGTGTGATTTCGGTCATCCGCGAGTCATCCTGTTCTGAAGCTGCGTTCTGGCCCGGGCCCCGCGCCCAGAGATATGTGTTCGCTTGCGCGGCGGCCCCAGTGTGGGGTCCGTTCACTCCACGGTAACGGATTTCGCCAGATTGCGCGGTTGATCGACATCGGTGCCCAGCGCCAGTGCCGTGTGATAGGACAAAAGCTGCGCGGGGATCGCGTAGACAATCGGCGCCAGAAGGTCAGGCACGGTCGGCATCACCAGTTGCGCCCATGTCTCGCCCGCCTCGGCCAACCCGGCCTTGTCCGAGATCAGGATCACTTTGCCCTGCCGCGCCATCACCTCTTGCATATTCGAGACGGTCTTGTCGTAGAGCGCGTCGCGCGGTGCCAGAACGATCACCGGCATGGTCTTGTCGATCAGCGCGATCGGTCCGTGTTTCAACTCGCCCGAGGCATAGCCTTCGGCATGCATGTAGCTGAGTTCCTTGAGTTTCAGCGCCGCCTCCAGAGCCAGCGGATACATCGTGCCGCGCCCCAGAAACAGCGCGTCGCGGGACTCGGCCAGCTTGACCGCCAGGCTCTCGATCTCGGGCTCATGGTCCATCGCCGCCGAGACCAACGCGGGCAACCTGCGCAGATCGGCCAGATGCTCGGCCACCTGTGCTTTTGACAACCGCCCGCGGTCCTGCCCGGCCTTCAGCGCCAACAACAACAGCACCAGAAGCTGCGCCGTGAACCCTTTGGTCGAGGCCACGCTGATTTCGGGCCCCGCATGGATGGACACCGCGACATCCGTCTCGCGCGCGATGGACGAGGTTGCGACGTTGATCACGCCGATGGTTTTGGCGACCTTGCCCTGGACGTGGCGCAGCGCGGCCAGCGTGTCAGCGGTTTCACCCGATTGGCTGACAAAAATCCCGATCCCGGTCTCGCTGAGTACCGGCTGGCGATAGCGGAACTCCGAGGCAACGTCGGTCTCGACCGACAGATGCGCGAGTTGCTCGAACCAGTATTTCGCAACCTGTGTGGCATAATGCCCGGTGCCGCAGGCGACCATCGTCACCCGGTCGCAGGTGCTGAAATCCACCGTGTCGGGCAGCGCCAGTTCCGTTTTGTCCGGGCTGGTGTGAAACGCCAGCGAGGCCTGAAGCACCGAGGGTTGTTCGGCGATCTCTTTGGCCATGAAATGCTTGTGCCCGGCCTTGTCGACGCGGGTCTGTTCCAGCCGGATATGAGTGATGGGGCGGTTCGCCAATTGGCCAGCTTCATCAAAGATCGTCGCGCCCGCGCGGGTCAGCACGACCCAGTCCCCCTCTTCGAGATAGGTGACGCGGTCGGTCATCGGTGCCAGCGCGATGGCGTCCGAGCCCAGATACATCTCGCCCTTGCCATACCCCACCGCCAAGGGCGAACCCTTGCGCGCGCCGATCATCAGGTCGTCCTCGCCCTCGAACAGGAACGCCAGGGCAAAGGCCCCGTGCAACCGTTTCAGCGTCGCGGCGACGGCCTCGACCGGGGTCATGCCGCGATCCAGATGGAGGCGCGTCAGATGGGCGACGGTTTCGGTATCCGTCTCGGTTTGCGCCATCAGCCCGGCCCCGGCCAATTCCTCGCGCAGCGCCCGGAAATTCTCGATGATGCCATTGTGAACGACGCCAACGCCGCCCGAATGATGCGGATGCGCGTTGACCACCGTCGGCGCGCCATGGGTCGCCCAGCGGGTATGGCCAATGCCGGATTTCCCCGCCAGCGGGTCAAGCACCAGCGTGTCGGACAGGTTCACCAGCTTGCCCACCGCGCGGCGACGGTCAAGAACGCCATCGTTTACCGTGGCGATCCCGGCGCTGTCATAGCCGCGGTATTCCAACCGCTTGAGCGCCTCCAGGATCATTGGAGCCACCTGATTGCTGCCCAGGATACCGACAATGCCACACATGCTCAGGTTTCTTTCGTTTGTTTTGCTTTGAGGGCGCGCAGCCGGGTCATCAACCGCAAGGCCAGGCCAGGTTTCGTCACTTGTTCCGACCGCTCAAGGGCCAAGGCCCCGGGCGGAATATCCTGGGTGATCACCGATCCCGATCCGGTCATCGCATCATCGCCAACCGTGACCGGCGCGACCAGCATGGTGTCGGAGCCGATGAACACCCGTTTGCCGATGGTCGTGCGATGTTTGAACACGCCGTCATAATTGCAGGTGATGGTGCCCGCGCCGATGTTGCTACGCTCGCCGACATCGGCGTCGCCGATATAGGACAGATGGTTCACCTTCGCGCCTTCATCGAGGATCGCGTTCTTGATTTCGACGAAATTGCCGACATGCACATCCTCGGCCAATTCGGCCCCCGGACGCAGCCGCGCAAACGGGCCGATCTGAGCGCCGCGGCTGACATGGCAGCCTTCGAGGTGACAAAAGGCGCGGATCGTCGCCTCGGATTCGATGGTCACACCGGGGCCGAACACCACATTCGGACCGACCACGGCATCACGGCCGATCACGGTATCGAACGCGAAATGGATGGTATCCGGCGCGATCAGGGTGACGCCGTCCTCCAGAGCCTCGGCGCGCATCCGCGCTTGCAGCGCGGCTTCGGCCGCGGCCAGTTCGGCGCGGGTGTTGATGCCCAGCGTTTCCGCCTCATCGCAGCGCACCACGCCGACCGATTTCCCCAATTGTCTGGCAATTGCCACAATGTCGGTTAAGTAGAATTCCCCAGCGGCATTCTGGTTGCCCACGGCATCAATAAGTTGAAAAAGTAACAGTGCGTCAGCGCAGATCACACCCGAATTGCACAGCGTGATGGCGCGCTCTGCCGCACTCGCGTCCTTGAATTCGACGATCTTTTCCAGCGTCTCATCCTGCATCACAAGCCGCCCATAGCGGCCCGGATCGGCGGCCTCGAAGCCCAGAACGACGACGGCGTGTTTGGCGCGCGCGTCGCGCATCGCCTCAAGCGTTTCCGGCCGCACGAAAGGTGTATCGCCATACAGGACCAAAACATCGCCCCGAACGCCCGCCAGCGCCTCACGCGCCTGTGCGACGGCATGGGCGGTGCCGTTCTGCGCGGCTTGGTGCGCGATCAGCGCATCGGGGTTCTCGGCCTTGGCCGTTTTGGCCACTGCCTCGGCCCCGTGCCCGGTCACAACCACCACGCGCTCTGGTTCCAGAACCGCGCTGGCGCGCATCGCATGGACCAGCAACGGCGCGCCACCCAAAGGATGCAGCACCTTGGGCCGTTCGGAATTCATCCGGCTGCCCATCCCGGCAGCAAGAATGACGATGGATACGGGCATAGGGGGTTCCTGCTCAGATTTTCGCCCGTTTTACCGCAACCCCACTGCATTGCAAGGCAGCGGCCGATCACACAACATGACAGGCTGAAACACCGGCAGAAGGCCGCGCAACGCATGGCACACCAATGGCTTGCGAGGCGGCTCGAACTTTGATCAAACCAAGGCGGCACGACGGAGGCTTGGCGATGGCACTGGAAGACGCGAAAACACAGGTTGATACGGCCTTCACCCGCCCAGAGCGTCGGGGGCTGGCCTATGAGAACGCCTTTGGCGGTGCGGTCAGCTTCCTGCGCCGGACCTACACCAAGGACCTGAGCGGCGTTGATCTGGCGGTCACGGGTGTACCCTTTGACCAGGCGGTCACACATCGGGCGGGCACCCGGTTCGGCCCGCGCGCGATCCGCGAAGCCTCGACCTTGCAGCCCTATGATCCGCCCTTTGGCTGGGGCTATGACCCGCTGTCCGAGCTGTCGGTGGTCGATTACGGCGACGTGGCGTTCGACTATGCCAAAGTGTCGGAGTTTCCGGCGGCGCTGCACGCGCATATCAAGGGGATTCTGGAGGCAGGCGCCGGGAGTCTGGTGCTGGGCGGCGATCATTACATCACCCTGCCGATCCTGCAGGCCCATGCCGAAAAATTCGGGCCGCTGCGGGTGATCCAGTTCGACGCGCATTCTGACCTGTGGCCCGACGATGATCTGAGCCGGATCGACCACGGCACGATGATGTACAAGGCAGTGAAACAGGGGTTTGTGGACGCAAAGAACTCGGTGCAGATCGGGATCAGGACGGAATGCGAGGCGTATCATGGATTCACCGTCATTGACGCGCCCTCGGTGCATCGGCTGGGGCCAGAGGCCGTGGCGGCGCGGGTCAAGGAGATCATCGGCGCGGCACCCTGTTACCTGACATTCGATATCGACGCGCTGGACCCGGCCTTTGCGCCCGGCACCGGGACACCGGTCTGGGGCGGGCTGGCAAGCTGGCAGGTGGCGGCGATCTTGCGCGGGCTGGCGGGGATCAACTTGACGGGGGGCGACGTGGTCGAGGTCTCGCCGCCCTATGACCCGACCGCGATCACGGCGGTGGCGGGCGCGCATGTGGCGATGGAACTCCTGTGCCTTTATGGCTGGACCCGACGCAAAGGGTGACCCACGGTTCCGCTTTGTCAGACGCGCCGAGATGCCTTAGGGTGCCCGGCAAGGAGATTTTATGAGGTATGCCGTGAATATTGTCTTGATTGTGGTCGTCGCGCTGGTTTTGGCTTTCGTGATCTTCGGGATCTGGGTGAGGGTTGCGCCGAATGATGCCGCGTATTGGCACGTCGACCCGGCAACGGCGCCCGATCCGACCTCGCCAAACTTCGCGCGGGTTGATCGCGTGACCAGCCTCGCACCGGAGCAGGCGGCCGCAGCGATTGCGGCACAGGCACAACGCGAGGGCGCCACGCGGATCGCGGGCGACGACCAGTTCGGCACCTGGATCGCGCGCACGCGGGTGATGGGCTATCCAGATTTCATCAGCCTTCGGCTGATACCCGAAGGCAGCGGCACGCGGGTCATCGCCTTCTCGCGCTCACGCTTCGGGCACAGCGATATGGGCGTCAATTCTGCGCGCTTGCGGCGCTGGACCGGGTCGATGCCTGAGTGATGCCGGATCGTAGGGTGCGTGCTTGCACGCACCGTCCCCAAGGTCAGGTGCGTGCAAGCACACACCCTACAGGCAGATCTAAAGCGCGCGCCCCTGTCGGCCCGCGAGATCGCTGAAAAACTGCCACGCCACACGGCCCGAGCGTGACCCGCGTGTCGCTTGCCATTCGAGTGCCTCGGCGCGCAGGGTTGCGGGGTCAACACGCAGCCCCCAAGCCTGCACATAGCCGTCGATCATCGCCAGATACTCGTCTTGCGAGCACGGATGGAACCCAAGCCACAGCCCGAACCGATCCGACAGCGACACTTTCTCTTCCACGGCCTCGGAGGGGCTGATCGCCGAGGAGCGTTCGTTCTCGATCATGTCGCGCGGCATCAAGTGGCGGCGGTTCGAGGTGGCGTAGAGCACCACATTCGCCGGCCGCCCCTCGATGCCGCCATCCAGAAGCGCCTTGAGCGACTTGTAGTGCTGATCGTCGTGGCTGAAGCTGAGGTCATCGCAATAGAGCACGAACCGCTGCGCCGGTGCGTCGCGCAAATGCCCCAGCAGGCGGCCCACCGTCGGCAGATCCTCGCGCTGAATTTCGACCAGGGTACAGGGCAGACCGCGGGACAGAACCTCGGCGTGAATGGCTTTGACCAGCGACGACTTGCCCATGCCGCGCGCGCCCCACAGCAGCGCATTGTTCGCCGCGTGGCCGCGCGCAAATTGCACCGTGTTGTCCAGAAGAATGTCGCGCACCCGGTCGATGCCGTGCAACAGCGCCAGCGGCACGCGGTTCACTTGGGTCACGGGCTCCAGCCGATCCGGCGCGGTGTGCCAGACAAACGCATCGGCGGTTGCAAAATCAGGGGCCGGTATCGGGGCTGGGCTGATCCGCTCCAGGGCTTCGGCAATCCGCGTCAAGAGGGCATCGGTCATAGGTCTTCTTCGTCTTCGTCGTCATAATACCCGTCGGCGCGCAATTGGGCGATGCGCTTTTTCTCGACCCGCGCCACGAGGATCACCGAGACCTCGTAGAGCCCGTAAACCGCGATAAACAGCACGATTTGCGACACGACATCGGGGGGCGTGACCACCGCGGCCAGCGTCAGAATGCCGACAACCGCCCATTTGCGACCCGCGCGCAGCCCTTTGGCCGACACCAACCCGGCCTTGCCCATCAGCGTCAGCAAGACCGGCAATTGGAAACACAGGCCAAAGGCAATGATGAATTTCGTCGTCAGACGCAAGTATTCATTGACCGAACCCTGAAAGGCGATACCCGCATTCTGCAGGGCCTCGACGGCGCTTCCGGCTTCGGGGGTCACCGCGCCGGTTGCGGTCGCCGCATCGGTCGCTTCGCTGCCAAACTGTTGGAAATTCAGGAAGAATGTATAGGCCATCGGCGTGACGATGTAGAACGCAAAGGCCGCGCCGACAAAGAACATGAAGGGCGACGCAACCAGAAACGGCAAAAACGCCCCTTTTTCAGAGCGATACAGACCGGGCGCCACAAAGCGCCACATCTGGAAGGCGATCACCGGGAAGGCCAGGACAAAGCCGCCCAGCATCGCGATGTTGACCGCAACAAAGAAGCCCTCTTGCAACTGGATCAGCACCAGATTGCATCCCTGACCGCGCGCCATCAGCGCATCACACAGCGGGTTGGTCAGAAAGTTGAAAATCGGGTTCCACACGGTGAAACACAGCATCATGGCGAGCACAAACGCCAAGAGCGACTTGATGATCCGGTTGCGCAATTCGGCGAGATGCTCGATCAGCGGCGCAGAGCTGTCGTCGATCCGGTCGGTGGCACGGGTCTTGGCGGTCATCAGTGTTCTAACCTTGAGGATCTTCGTCGGACTGAACCGCCGACGAACTCGGTGTGGGGGCCGTTGTTTTGGCCAATGTCGGCCCGGTCGCAGGCGCTGCCGCGGCGGCCGGACGCCAGGCTTCGGGCTCGGCCTCGGCCTCTTTGCGGGCGCGCGCGTCGGCGGCTTTCTGACGGGCGTTCGCGATTTTTTGCGCGCGGATCAGGCGGAGTTCTTCGACCGCTGACAAATTGGCATTGCGCTCTGCAAGATCCGCATCGTGATCGAGGGCGTCCAGTTCGTCACCCTCAAATTCCGACTCCTCCGGCTCCAGAGCTTTCGCACCCCCGGTTTTCGCACCCCCGGCTTTCGCATCGCCGGCTTTTGGCATGGCCTTGGCCTTGGGGCTTTTGCGGTCATCGGACAGGTCGCGTCCGATGTCGCGAAATTCCTTTTCGATGTCGTCAAAGCCCACGGCCTCTTTCAAAGCGCGGCCCGAGGTCACCTTGCGCAGATCCTTGGCGATGCCATCGACACCCGCCTCTTTGGCGGCAACATCCATCGCGCGCTGAAACTCACGCGCCATGCCGCGCGCTTTGCCCGTAATTTCACCAATCGCGTGAAACATCTTTGGCAGGTCTTTCGGACCCACCACAATCAGCGCCACGACGCCCACGATCAGCATTTCGGACCAGCCGATATCCAACATCACCCGCTCCTTGCGTCAAAGACCGAGGCCCGAGGGCCCAAGTCAGGCATTTCAAGCGTTGTCGCGATTGTTTTCAGGCGTCACGTCGCGGACGGTCCGGGTTGTCTCGTCGGCCTGGTTTTCAATCTCTTCGCTGCCATCGCGAACGCCGCGCTTGAAAGCCGTGATGCCCTTGCCGAATTCGCCCATCAGCCCGGCAACCTTGCCACGACCAAACATCACCAGAACGACGATCCCGATCAGCAGCAAGCCCCAGGGGCCGATGTTGTTGATGAACAGCGGAGAGATAAGTTGTGCGGTAGCCATGATGACCTCCTTGAAGACGTGGTTCGCACACGGGTGTGCCGAAACCGGTTGAGTTTGTATTTAGGGCCCCGTGCCGCCAAAACATAGACCGAATCCGGTCGGATTGGGGGTGGTAGCGCCGGTCTCCTGACAGTATTTTGTCAGTTGCCCCCTGACCGGGCACCGGAGGCAGACGATGAACCGCGACCAGAGATTGTATGATCTCGTACAGATCTTGCGCGACGGACGGTTGCATACCGCGGCCGAGCTGTCGCTGCGCATGGGGGTTTCCACGCGCACGATCTGGCGCGATATGGCGATCATGGCGGCGACGGGCATCCCCGTCGAGGGTGAGCGCGGGCTTGGATATATCCTGCGCACACCGCTGGTCTTGCCGCCCACCGCGTTGACCCAGGATGAGGCCGAGGTGCTGGGCGAGGCGCTGCGCAGTATCGCCGAGGACCCGACCCACCCCCGGGCACGCGCCGCCCGCACATTGCTGTACAAGGTGGCAACACTGCTGCCACAGGCCGGCATCGCACCGCAATGAGCGCCATTGGCCTTGAACTTCAAGGGGCAGACACTTTATCTCAACGTCAACAGGACGATCCGCCCCGCCCCATTCGTCCGGGTTTTGTCACTTGGAAAGGGAACACCCTATGCGCAACGCAGCCTTGATGCTGGGAATAATCGGCGGGTTGATCGCGATGGTGGTCGGGTTCTTCGGCTATGGCTATACCGTCGTTGTCGAGACGCACGCCGATGTGGCGACGGTGTTTGCGCAAGTCGATAATGTGCAGATGATCCGCATCGCCAGCTTCCTCGCGCCGTTGCTGGCGATTGCCGGGGGCGCGATGGCACGCGTTCGGGCGATGTGGGGCGGGGTGTTGATGCTGGCGGCCGGTGGGCTGATGTACCTGGCCTTCGGCTTTGGCGTATTCACCATGTTCCCGATCGGCTTTTGCCTGATCGGCGGGCTGCTGGCACTGGCGGCAGGCAAACCCGATGAACCCAAGGCGCATTTCTGACACCCACGCGACGCGTCGTAGGGTGTGTGCTTGCACGCACCGTGGTTCCGGCGATCAAACCCGCGCCAAGACTTGCGCGGTGTCGTAAACGCCCGTCGCCCCCATCACACTGCCCCGCGCAGAGCCCATGCGGGCGTCGATGAACTCGCCGGCAATCGGGCTGTCGGCCAACATCACAGCCCCGGATAGCAACGTCGCCAGTGACTCCGCGAACCAGCGCGCCTCACCCTCGGGCGGCAGACCTGGCCAGCGGTCACGGTGGGTGGCCAGTGCCGCGTCGAACCTCGGGTCCAGCCCGCGCGCCGCATCCAGCCGAGCGTTCAGTTGCGCCGCGGCTTCGGGTTCGCGGTTCAGGGTACGCAGGATGTCGAGGCAAATGACGTTGCCCGACCCCTCCCAGATCGAATTGAGCGGTGCTTCGCGATACAACATCGGCAGCGGCGTATCCTCGACGTAACCCATGCCGCCCAGACACTCCATGCATTCGTAAATCATCCCCGGCGCACGTTTGTTCGACAGGAATTTCGCCAAGGCGACCGACAGCCGCGCATAGGGGCGCTTGTCGGGATCGTCAAAGGCGCGCGCCACATCCAGCGCCAGCAACAGCGCCGATTCCGACTCCAGCACCAGATCGGCCAGCACGGCGCGCATCATCGGCTGGTCGATCAGTTTGCGCTGAAAGGTGGTGCGCCCGCGCGCCCAATGCACGGCCTCGGCCAGTGCCGCGCGCATCAACCCGGCGGGGGCCATGGCGGTATCAAGCCGCGTGTGATGGACCATTTCGATGATGGTTTGCACCCCGCGCCCCTCCTCGCCCAATCGCTGCGCATAGGTGCCGTCGTATTCGATTTCCGACGAGGCGTTGGCCTTGTTGCCCAGTTTGTCCTTGAGCCGCAGGATGTTGAAGGCGTTGCGCGTGCCGTCGGGCAGCCAGCGTGGCACGAGGAAACAGGTGATCCCGGCCTCAGTCTGCGCCAAGGTCAGGAAGCCGTCGCACATCGGCGCCGAGCAGAACCACTTGTGGCCATGCAGCCGGTAGCCCTCGCCATCGCGCACCGCACGGGTGGAATTGGCGCGCACATCCGATCCGCCCTGCTTTTCGGTCATCGCCATGCCCAGCGTCACGGCCTGTTTCTGATCCACCGAGCGGCGCGAGGGATCATAGGCGCGGGCGGTCAATCTGGGTTGCCAAACCGCCGCCAGCACCGGGTCGGCCGACAGCGCGGGAAAGCCCGCGTAGGTCATCGTCATCGGGCAGCAGACGCCGGGTTCCACCTGACTGAGCATGTAGTTGATCGCCGCGTGGCGCAGGTGGCTACCGGTCCCGTCCCAGGCCGTCGCGGCATAGCCTGCCTCAAGCCCGAGCGTCATCAACTGGTGATACCCGGGGTGAAAATGCACCTCGTCCAGCCGTCGTCCGTGCCGGTCAAAGGCGCGCAATTGCGGCAGGCAGGTTTGTGCATCGCGGGCAGCTTCGCGCATCTCGCGCGTGCCCAGCGCCGCGCCCAGGGCGGCAAGACCGGGATCCGCGCCAAGGATGCTTTTCAGGGCGACATCATCGGCCCACGGATCACGCAGCAGCGTGTCGGGCTGGTTGAAAACCTCGTGGGTGCCAAGATCACTGCGGGGGGCTGCATGGGTCATGGGGCGCTCCTGTGCTTTGCGGTCAGACTGCGCCCGACCGTTGAGTCGGGCAAGTCTGACCCGACGTCGCGACCCGGTGACACGCGCCAACACAGGGATTTCCTTTGCGCGCAGACTGTGGCATCCTGTTTGAAAGGCCCATTCAGAGGTCCATGAGCAGAACCATGCAGCGCAAACGTGCCAATTTCGGGCCGGCCTTGTTCTATGCCATTGCAGGAACATTCGGCGTTTATCTGACCTTTGCCGCCGTGCAGGGGGAGTTTGGCCTGTTCAACCGCATTCAAGTGGAAGCCGACGCCGAGATCCTGCGCGTTGAGCGTGACCGCCTTGCGCTGGAGCTTGCCGAAATCGAGAACCGCACCCGCCGCCTGTCGGACGGATATCTCGATCTCGACCTTCTGGACCAGCAAGCGCGCGATATTCTGGGCTATGTGCGGGCCGACGAAATCGTCTTGCGCTGATTTATCAGGCGCATGGTGCGGCATGGCGGTCTCGCATTGCCCGCTCCAATTGAGTCTCGCAATTTGACCCTTCGTGGTGTAAAAGATGGTTTAACGCTAAACTATCGCCTGCACGACCAAGGGGAGGCACCAGTGGCCACGCGCAAAACCGCTCAGAAATCAAACGTATCCGGCGAGGAATTGCTGAAATACTATCGCGAGATGCTGTTGATACGTCGATTCGAGGAAAAGGCCAACTTTATGGCATGGGTTTGATCGGAGGGTTCTGTCACCTCTATATCGGGCAGGAGGCCGTTGTTGTCGGCATCGAAGCCGCCGCCAAAGAGGGCGACAAACGCATCACCAGCTACCGGGATCACGGGCATATGCTGGTCGCGGGCATGGACCCCAAGGGCGTCATGGCCGAGCTGACGGGCCGCGAGGGAGGCTACTCGAAGGGCAAGGGCGGCTCGATGCACATGTTCTCCAAGGAGAAGCATTTCTACGGCGGCCACGGCATCGTCGGCGCGCAGGTGCCGCTGGGAACGGGCTTGGCCTTTGCCGATAAATACAAGGGCAACGACAACGTCACCTTCACCTATTTCGGCGATGGCGCGGCGAATCAGGGGCAGGTCTATGAGGCCTATAACATGGCCGAGTTGTGGAACCTGCCGGTCGTCTATGTGATTGAAAACAATCAATATGCGATGGGAACCTCGATGAAGCGCTCGACCAAGTCGCCCAGCCTTTGGGAACGGGGCGCGGCGTACGGCATCAAGGGCGAAGCGGTGGACGGGATGGATGTCCTGGCCGTCAAGGCCGCCGCCGAAAAGGCAATTGCCGCCTGTCGCGCGGGTGACGGCCCCTATATTCTGGAAGTGATGACCTATCGCTATCGCGGGCACTCGATGTCGGACCCGGCGAAATATCGCACCCGCGAAGAAGTGCAGAAAATGCGCGAGACCCGCGATGCCATCGAGCATGTGCGCGACTTGCTGATGACCGGCGAATTGGCAACCGACGATGACCTCAAGGCCATCGACAAGGAAATCAAAGCCATCGTCAACGCCGCCGCTGATTTCAGCAAGGAAAGCCCCGAGCCGGATCTGTCCGAGCTGTGGACTGACGTGTACGTTTAAGGGAGGTCCAGACATGGCGATCCAAATACTGATGCCCGCCCTTTCGCCCACGATGGAAGAAGGCACGCTGGCCAAATGGCTGGTCAAAGAGGGGGATACGATCACCGCCGGCATGATCATCGCCGAGATCGAAACCGACAAGGCGACGATGGAATTCGAAGCGGTGGACGAAGGCACCATGGGCAAGCTGTTGGTTGCCGAGGGCACCGAGGGTGTGAAGGTCAACGATGCCATCGCGGTGCTGCTGGAAGACGGCGACAGCGCCGATGCAACCGGCGACGCGGCCCCGGCCCCCAAGCCTGACGCCAAGACCGAGGCCCCCACGGCGGAAAAGCCCGCCCCTGCGGCCCCGGCAAAGGCTGCGGCCCCGGTGGCACCGGATTGGCCCGAGGGCACTGCCATGAAGTCGATGACCGTGCGCGAAGCCTTGCGTGAGGCGATGGCCGAAGAAATGCGCGCCGACGACTCCGTGTTCCTGATGGGCGAAGAAGTGGGCGAGTATCAGGGCGCTTACAAGATTTCTCAGGGCTTGCTGGATGAATTCGGCGCGCGCCGGGTGGTCGATACGCCGATCACCGAGGCGGGCTTTACCGGCCTTGCGGTGGGTGCGGCCTGGGGGGGCACGCGCCCGATCCTTGAGTTCATGACCTTCAACTTTTCGATGCAGGCGATTGACCATATCGTCAACTCAGCGGCCAAGACATTGTACATGTCGGGCGGTCAGATGCCCTGCCCGATCGTGTTCCGCGGGGCCAACGGGGCAGCCGCCCGCGTCGCAGCGCAGCATAGCCAGTGTTATGCCGCGTGGTATGCGCAGATTCCGGGGCTGAAAGTGGTGATGCCTTACACCGCCGCCGACGCCAAGGGCCTGCTGAAATCCGCGATCCGCGACAACAACCCGGTGGTGTTCCTTGAGAACGAGATCCTCTATGGTCGGTCGTTCGACGTGCCGGATCTGGCGGATTTCACCGTGCCCATCGGCAAGGCCCGCACCGCCCGCGAAGGCACGGATCTGACCATCGTCAGCTTTGGCATCGGCATGACCTATGCGCTGGAAGCCGCCGAGCGTCTGGCCAAGGACGGGATCAGCGCCGAGGTCATCGACCTGCGCACCATCCGCCCGATGGATACCGAGGCGATCCTGACCTCGGTGCGCAAGACCAACCGTCTGATCACCGTCGAAGAGGGCTTCCCGCAGGGCTCGGTTGGCAATTTCATCACCAGTGTGGTGATGGAGCAAGCCTTTGATTACCTTGATGCACCCGTGATAAACCTGTGCGGCAAGGACGTGCCGATGCCCTATGCCGCCAATCTTGAAAAACTGGCACTTGTGACGACCGATGAGGTTGTCCAGGCCGCGAAAAAAGTCACCTACCGCTGAGGAGCGCGCCATGCCCGTGGAAATTCTGATGCCCGCGCTGTCGCCCACCATGGAGGAGGGCACGCTGGCAAAATGGTTGGTCAAAGAGGGCGACACAGTCACCTCGGGCCAGATCATCGCCGAAATCGAGACCGACAAGGCAACGATGGAATTCGAAGCCGTTGACGATGGGGTGATCGGCAAACTGGCGGTTGCCGAGGGCACCGAGGGGGTGAAAGTGAACACCCTCATCGCCGTGCTGTTGGAGGATGGCGAAAGCGCCGACGACATCGCGGCTGCCCCCGCCAAGACGGCACCCGCCAAGGCCGAGGCTGCCAAAGTCGAGGCTGCCAAAGTCGAAGCCCCGAAGGCAAGCGCGGCCACCCCGGCCAAGGCGGCACCCGCCGCCCCGGTTGCGGATGGCAAGCGGATCTTTGCGTCGCCCCTCGCGCGCCGGATTGCGGCGGACAAGGGGCTTGATCTGGCGTCGCTCAAGGGCTCCGGGCCGCATGGTCGCATCGTCAAAGCCGATGTCGAGCGGGCCAGCGCGGCACCCAAGGCGGCTCCGGCGGCGGCGGCAGCGCCCGCTGCGGCCCCCGTTGCGAAGGCTGGCATGGCGACCGGTGCGAGCGCCGAAACCGTGATGAAGATGTTCGAGGGCCGCGCGTTTGAAGAGGTCAAGCTGGACGGGATGCGCAAGACCGTGGCCGCCCGCCTGACCGAAGCCAAGCAGACCATCCCGCATTTCTATCTGCGCCGCTCGGTGCAGTTGGACGCGCTGATGAAATTCCGCAGCCAGTTGAACGGACAGCTGGAATCACGCGGCGTCAAGTTGAGCGTCAATGATTTCATCATCAAAGCCTGCGCCATGGCGCTGCAAAAAGTGCCCGAGTGCAACACGGTCTGGGCCGGCGACCGGATGCTGCGGTTGAAGCCGTCGGATGTGGCGGTGGCCGTGGCGATCGAGGGCGGCCTGTTCACCCCGGTGATCAAGGACGCGCATCTGAAATCGCTGTCGGCCATATCGGCCGAGATGAAGGATCTGGCCACCCGCGCCCGCAATCGCAAATTGTCCCCCGCCGAATACACCGGCGGCAGCTTTGCGATCTCCAATCTTGGCATGATGGGCATCGAGAATTTCGACGCCGTGATCAACCCGCCGCATGGCTCGATCCTGGCCGTGGGTGCGGGGATCAAGCAACCGGTGGTCGGCAAGGATGGTGCGCTGACCGTGGCAACCGTGATGTCGATGACCTTGTCGGTGGATCACCGGGTGATCGACGGCGCGCTGGGGGCGGAATTTCTGGCCGCGGTGATCGAGAATCTTGAGAACCCGATGGCAATGCTGGCCTGAGAGGCCAAGCCTGACACAATGCGAACCCGCGTCACCCCGGTGTGACGCGGGTTTTTCATTGGCAGGCGTTGCCGGTTGTGGTTCATTCACCTGTGAACAATTGAACGGATCGCGCATGCAGGCAACACTCCGCCAAGGACGCTCAACGGCAAGCGTCGGCATCCTCTTGATGTGTGTCGGCGTTGCCATGCTGTGCGTGAATGACGCGATCGCCAAGACGTTGACCGCCGGATACTCCCCCGCGCAGGTGCTTTTCATCCGCAATATCATCGCCCTGCCCTTTGCCATTCTGGTCGTACTCAGGTTCGGCGGGCGCAAGGCGTTGAAATCCTATCGGCCCGCCGCCCATTTGTTGCGCGGGTTGATCTGGCTCTGCGCAGCTTTGCTGTTTTTCACCAGCCTCAAATATCTGGCCTTGGCCGAGGCCACGGCGCTGATCTTCGTGGCCCCGGTGTTCATCACCGCCCTGTCGGCGCTGGTGCTGAAAGAGGTCGTCGGCTGGCGGCGCTGGTCGGCGGTTTTGCTGGGTTTTGCGGGCGTGTTGATCGTTGTGCAACCGGGTGGCTCGACGTTTCAGATGGCATCGCTTTTGCCCGTCGCCACGGCGCTGTTTTATGCGATCTTGATGATCAGCGCGCGCTGGGTCGATCCGCGCGAAAGCGTCTGGACCTTGATGCTCTATCTGGTCGGTGCCGGGGCGGTCCTGGCGGCGTTTTTGATGCCCTTCGTCTGGGTTCCGGTGCTTGTGCAAGACCTGTGGCTGTTCGTCGGCATCGCGTTTTTCGGAACGGCGGGCATGACAATGATGACCCAGGCCTTCCGCTTTGCACCGGCGTCTGTGGTCGCACCTTTTGACTATACGGCGCTGATCTGGGCAACGTTGCTGGGCTGGATCTTTTGGGGTGAGGTGCCGGCCTTGGCCACTTATCTGGGTGCAGCGGTGATCATCGCCAGCGGCACCTATATTGTGTGGCGAGAGCGGGTTGCCGCGCAAGCGTCAGACTAGCGCCGAAAAGAGACGCCCGGCCCGTGGCGCGTCTCGATTGGCGCTAAAGCGGGGATTGGTCGTCAAACTGGTGGTTCATCGAGATGGACGGCTGCGGACAGCCCGCCTCACCGATTATCCGCGCGGGCACCCCGGCAACCGTGGCAGAGGGCGGTACATCGGCCAGAACCACCGAGCCGGCGGCGATCCGCGAGCAGCACCCCACTTTGATGTTGCCCAAAACCTTGGCCCCCGCACCGATCAGCACACCATTGCCGATTTTCGGGTGCCGGTCGCCATCTTCCTTGCCAGTGCCGCCCAATGTGACCGAATGCAGCATCGAGACGTCATCGCCCACGACTGCGGTTTCGCCGATCACGATCGAATGGGCGTGGTCGATCATGATACCCTTGCCGATCCGGGCGGCGGGGTGAATATCGACGCCGAACATCTCGGAAATGCGCATTTGCACAAAGGACGCCATGTCAACGCGCCCGCTGTTCCACAGCCAATGCCCGATACGGTAGGCTTGAACCGCTTGATATCCCTTGAAATACATCAAGGGCTGCAAATAGCGGTGGCACGCCGGGTCGCGGTCATAGACTGCCAACATATCCGCGCGCGCCGCCTGACCGAGCCAGGCGTTGTTGGCATAGGCCTCATCGGCGATTTCACGCAGGATCTGCTCGCTGATTTCCGGTGATTTCAACTTGAGCGCAAAGCGGAACGCCAGCGCGCATTCCATGGTCGAATGGTGCAACAGGTTGTTGTGCATCACACCGCCCATCAACGGCTCGTCACGGACGACGTCAAGCGCCTCGCTGCGGATACGCTGCCAGACAGGGTCCAGCGGCGCGACGTTCGACTTGAGTTCTGGCATTGGAGCCTCCGTGCGTTCAGACTCTCGAAGATAGAGAAAAACGCGCGATTTTCCAGTGGGCTACCGTGGTTTTCCGGGGTCAGGCGGCGAATATCGCGCCAAAACCACGTCAATCATCAACGCAAAACAGGCGAGATACTCGGGATCACCGGGGGAAATCGGGTCGGCACCGGGTCTGTTCAGCGCCACCGACAGCAAGGTGCCATTGCCGAATCGCGGGTGCGGACGACCGGTGTTCTGCCGAAAGCGATCCGCGAGCCGCGCCTGCGCGATCATGGTTTGCGCCTCATGGGGTCGTGACGCTGCGGGTGCCGCCATGAGCACCCGCGCCGCCGCCATGAGATCGGTTTGTGTGACGGGTCGCATACCCGTCAACCGGGCACCGAGAGGCTGGCAAACAACCCCGGCCCAAAGGTGCCGGACAGTTGCGCCACCGACAGGGTAAACGCGCCCGCCACCCCATCCGCGGCTTGATCCGCGTTGGAGTAAACATAGTGCGGCACCGATACCGGGACTTCGCGCACGACGGTTCCATTGTACAGGACGCGCACCAAATAGGCCTCGGATTCCTCGGAAATCGGCACGTCATAGCCTTCCCAACTGTCACCACCCAACCGGGTGCGCCGGGTCCACGCCACCGACAGATCGGCCCCCGGCGTGACCCGCGAGGCCCGCAGATGGGCCGGTGCGTAGGGTCGCAATCCGATGCCCTGAAACGCCTCGACGCTTTCCACATAGCTTGGATCATCATAGGCCAAGGCCGCAGAGCCGATGCGCCAGCGCCGAGCGACGCCGCGCATGGATTGCGCAAGATCAACCTGAGTCACGGCGCTATCCAGCAGAACCACCAGCGACTCGGGCGCCCAGGCCGACGGGATCAACGGGTCAGTGCCGAATTGCCCGCGCAACAGCCCCGACAAACGCCAGACACCCGGTTCCAGCAGCGTGGCTTGGGTGAACTGGAACAATTCCCAATCCGCGCCCGTACCGATTGCCGCCAGATTCGCACCACCGAGCAATTCTCCGACTTCGGCCGAGGCCAGCGCGGTGCTTTGCGGAAAGATCACCTCGACCCCCGGCCCGCGTTGCCAAAGGGCATGGGTCGCGGTGAACAAAGGCGTCCGCGTGACACCAATGGTCGCGCGCAACCCCTTGGTGGTGTTCAGCGAAAACGCGCCGCCATCCATCGGCGCATCATAGACCGCCACGGACCCCGGCCAAGGCCGCCCGGTCACCGCCAGATGCGGCGCGTGCGGCACCTCGTCGCCGCGCATCAACGGCAGATCGAGGAACAAGGGCAGCACCGGCACCGCAGCTTGGAACGCACCCGCCTGCGGCAAGTCATCCGACCCTTCGGTATGACGGTACAGCCCCGGCTCGATCCGAACCGCTTCGACGTCGCGCGTGCCGGTCAATTCCATGCGGTCGATGCGATACAGCCGCCGCGCACCGTCGTGTTTGAGTGACACGACATCGCCCGCGCCCAAGGTCGAGGACGGCGGCAGGCTGAAGCGCGCGACATCGCGCGCCACGCGCGCCTCGGAAAGCCAGCGTTTGACCGCGGTTCGGGCCTCGCCCCGCGTCAAGGTCACCGCCAATTCGCTATTGGCGACATCGCCGCTGACCTCGTCGGGCATCACCGCCTCGGCGCTGCGGGTCTCGAATTGCCCCTCGGCCTCGATATAGGTCAGGCGCAGGCGGCCGGTTTTTTCGGCCTCTGGCCCACGGGTTACGGACAAATCGCCGCCGTCGCGCGCGGCAAGATTGCCCTGCTCCAACGCCACCGGATCGCGACCGTCGCGCATCCGAAAGATCAGTTTTCCATCGCGCTCGACCGCCTCGACGCCATGCGCCATCATCAAAGGCTGCAAGGCCGAGCGTCCGGTGGCGGTCGAGGCCACGGCATAGCCGCGCACCACGCCATAGAGGCCGCTGACATCATAGGCGGTCACGCCGGCACGCTGGCACAGTTCAGCGATCACCGCCGCAAGCGGCTGATTGGTTGCGCGCCCGGTCAACCAATGCCCTCGCAGCCAGTTTTCACCGTCGGACCACAGATCGACATTGCCCGGAAACCACGGCCAGGGCCGCGCGTCCCACGCCCAGGCGTGGCTGCGCGACCAATCCACCATTGCGCCCGCGTAGACGTCAGACGCCGGATTGTTGGCCGGGTCCGTCCAGTATGCGTGCTGCGAGAGCAGATATTGCATCTGCATCAGATCATCCCGCTGCCCGGTCGAGAAATACGGTGCCGCCGATTCCGAGGATTTCGCATCGAGGAACACGTTCGGCTGATTGGCCCCTTTGTCGATCGCGGCACAACCGTATTCGGTGAACCAGATCGGTTTCGAGCGTGGCTCCCAATCCGTCGGATCCTCGGCGCGCACCCCGTTCAGGCGCTCGGTGTGGCGGTTTTCCCACCAGGCGCGCAGGTCCTTGTAGCGCCAGATCCACGGCTCGCCCTCGCCATCGGTGATGTCCTCGCGGTGCTGGCCGTCACGGGCTTTGGCATCGGGGTAATACCAATCGAACCCCTCGCCGCCCGCGATATTGGCGTGCAGATAGGCAGGGTCATAGGGCGATTTCCAACCGGCTTGCGCATCAAGATGCGACTCGCCGTCGCGCCAATCGGCGGCGGGCATGTAATTGTCGATGCCGATCACATCCAGCTCGGGATCGGACCACAGAGCATCGAGGTGGAAATAGCGGTTCCCCTCGCCTGCGTTATAGCCGAAATACTCGCTCCAGTCGGCGGCATAGGTCAGCTTGACACCCGAACCCAGAATGGTGCGGACGTCGTGCAGCAGATTGATCATCTGCGCAACCGCCGGAAAGCTGTCGGCATCGCCGCGAATTTGGGTAAGCGCACGCATTTCAGAGCCGATGCAGAACGCCTCGACGCCATCAGAGGCCGCACAGAGCGCTGCATAATGCAGGATGAAACGGCGATACGACCATTCCTCCGGGCCGGAATATTGCACCGAACCGGGGCTAATGGTGAAATCAGTTGCCTGCACGGTGCCAAAGAACGCGGCGACCTCGGCATCGGCGGCTGCGCTGCGATCAGGCGTGCCGACCTGTCCCGGCGCCTTGCTCAAGGTGATCCGCCGCGCCACGGCAGAACCGGCTGATCCTCCGCATCGGACCACGGATCCGGCAGACCATTGGCCGCCAGTTGCTCCATCAGCAGGAACGGGTAGAACACCACCGCCTGCCCCGCGTCGTTCATCGCCTTGATCGCCTGCAACACCGACGCATCCGAGGGTGTGCCGCCGTAAACCGGGTTGCCGGCCGAACGCGCCACTTCGTCTGCGGTCGCACGATCAACGCCGCTGACCGACCAGGGTTGCTCTTTGCCATTGGCCGAGTTGTATTCCACTTTCGGCTTGATCACGCAGCTTGAACACCGCAGATCATCGCCGAACCACGACGAAATCAGCAACCCGGATTTGACGGCGGGCAGTTCCGTTTGCAGCGCCGACAGCGCCGTCGGGAAATCGGGCTCGCCTGATGGAGAGTTCACGTTTGCTTGCCGACTCGAGGTTTGCAAGAACCCAAGAATATCGGATGAACCGCTGCTTTCCGTTACCAGAACAGGCTCGGTCGCCAAGGTGTATTCGCCGGAACCGGGCATCCAGGCCACACCCTGAATGGCCTGTTGCAGCGTCGTCTGCCCTTCGGCTTGCGCGGGGCGAATAACCTCGAACGCAAAGCTGGGCAGTCGGTTGCCATAGGGCCCAAGGTCGAGGTCTTCGATCACGACATAAGCCGTGCCACGATAGGCCGGCGTTTTATCCGGACCGAGAACCGCCGAGATCTTCGGGTCCGGCATTTGATCCGCAGCGCCGGTATAAACGCGCATGTTCAGATCTTTGGGCGCGATCTCATCGCCATACGCCCACATCCGGCCAACCCCGGCGATCTCGCCCTCACACAGCGCAATGGCGAGGCTGACGATATAGCGCGACTCTTCGGTGACGCGCGGGCCAAGGCCGCCTTTGGTGCGGCGCGAACGGCCCTGTACTTCTTCAAAGTCAGAGGCCCAGATCACATGCCCGGCGACCCGCATCCGCCCCCAAAGCACTGGCAGGGCAACACCCTCGCCGGCACCAGTAACCTGCAAGCGTTGGATACGGCCCGTTTCAACCGCACCGGATCCGCCCAACAAACGTTGGTCGATCAAGCGGCCCAGGGTTGCCCCCACCGCACGGCCGATCACCATCCCGGACAGCCCGAGAACCGCGCCACCGATGTTGGCACCAAGTGCCGCTCCGGCGGCGGACAAAAGCAACGTCGCCATTTGCAGGCTCCTTCACATCAAGACAGGTCAAACCGCGCCACAACGCGGCGCGCCCAAGGCGGGCTGAGCGGGCTTTCAACCACGCCATGCCCGCTATAAGCGTGGATGAATTTCGGGCTGGCACCCGCATCACTGAGGATCCCCAGGTGCTTGGCGACACTGCCGGCGCGCATCCGAAACAGCAGCACCTGCCCCGGCTGCATCGCGTCCGGGGTCGGCGTCAGATGCTGCGCCAAAGCCGCCCACAGGGCCTCGTCGCCGCTGGTTTCCGACCAGTCCGGACCATAGGCGGGAATGGCGCGCACCTCGGGGCCATGCAGCGCGCGCCAGATACCGCGCACCAACCCCAGACAATCGCACCCCGCCCCCAGAACCGAGGCCTGGTGCTGATACGGCGTACCGATCCACGCCCGCGCCGCTTGCACAGCGGCGCGGCGCAGATCGTCGCGTGTCCGTTCAGTCATCCGAGTCGCCCGCATGCGGGGTCGCCATCAACCAATCATCACTGGGGACATGCGGAAAGCCCTGAAAGTTCAACTGGTTGAGGAATTTCAACCGACAGGTCTCAAAGCGTTTGTCGCAACCCGCTTCGATCCGGATCGTATCGCCAACCGCTGGGGTCGCACCCGGGGCCGCCCATAAATGCAAGCGGCGCGCGCCGTCCAGTTTCTCTTCGCGGCGCACCGAAGCCCGCAAGCCATGGGCGGCGCCGGTGACAAACCGCACCTGGCCATCCACAAACCAACCGGCCGCGAATTCGGGCAGCTCCGGCACGGTCAGGATCGCACCGTCCTCAGCAATTTCTGACACCGCCACCTCCGCCGAAAATCCGGTCTGCCCCACGTCGAATCCGCAAGCGCCATCGCCCAGAACTGCGGGGCACATCGTGCCAAAAACGCGCCCGCCCGATTGCGACAGGGCCTCGGTGAGGCCGCGCAGTTCCGCGCGAAATGCGCCGCCCGCGCGGGTGATTTCCCCCAAAGAGCCGCGAAACAGCATGCGACGGGCGGACACATCGGCCCAATCCACTTCCCAGATGGTCAGGGCCGCGCCATCATAGCGCCCGGCCAGGATATCTTCTTCGCGTAAACCCGAATGACTGAGCGCGCCCGCCGCTTCGGTGTTATCCACCGCAAGACCAGTGGCCTGCACCACGGCGCTGGCGCTCATGCCGGTGCCCGCACGGAATACCAAGCTGTCAAACGTCAGATCGCGGTCATGGTCGGTGAAGCCCATGACGGTGCCATCCCGCCGTTCCAGCGCCCAGGCCCGGGCGCGTGTCGTGGTCAGATCGGTCATTGGCGCACCTCAACCACGGGAACCTTGGGCACATCGCCCGCCTGAAAACTGGCGACCGAAACCTGGATCAGGTCGGTGTCAAAACGCACCGGCACGTCGAATTCATAGCCGACAGTGATCTCGGCACCAACTGCAGGCGGCGAGTCGAAGGTGATGAGCCCGGTTGCCAGATCAACCGACCACGCCAGGCTTTCGCCAACCTCGGTCCCGGCGATTGCCGCCAGCACGGTTCCGGCGACGGGTTTGGTGATTGTACGCACCGTTTCCCAGTCGCCCGAACGATAGGTTTTCGTCAGTTGGAAGGTCTTGCGGGCACCGTCACCATACCCCAAAGACTGATCGAGCGCCGTGACGCTGCGCGAGGCGCGGCAGGATTTGAAATCCGCCCAATCCTTCCAGCGAAAGCCATGCAGCATCGCCTGACGCGCCTCGAAAAACGCGATCAACCGCTCGACATCATCGAGCGAGCGTAGGCCAAGCCCGGCATCATAGCGACGCCGCGCCTGCGCCCAGGGCGTGTTGCGTTCCTCGAACCCGTTGGCCAGCGTGACAATCTCGGTGCGCCGCTCCGGCCCGCCGAGAGACCCAAAACTCAGGTTCGCGGGAAATCTGATTTCATGAAAGCTCATTGTTCAGTAGTTCCTTTGGCCTTGCGTCAAGAGACGCTGCATTTGCGCCGCGATTTGCGACTGGCTACGCTGAAAGCCCGAAACGTCGGGCGTTGAGACGTTGATCACCACATTCATCGCCCGCCCACCGCCGCCTGCCGCGCGCACGCCCAGGCGGCCATCAGCCCCACGGGTCAGCGGCATGATCGCCTCAGGCCCGGCCTCGCCCATCAGGCCTGTGCCGCCCCGCATCGGAAAGGCAACCGGCGACGACACCACGCCGCCTTGGGCAAAGGGCATCACCCGGCCCTGACTGAACGACGCGCCATTGGCAAAGGGCAAGGCACCGCCCATCATGCTGCTGATCATCGAGGACATCGCCCCGCCCAGCGCCGATTGCACCGGCCGCATGGTTGCCGAATAGATCGCATCCGAGATCGAACGCCCCAGCGAGCGCATCGCATCCGACAGGCGCATCCCGTCAAACACCACGCCATCAAAAGCCTTGCGCAAGCCGCTGCCCAGCGACCGCGACAGACCGGTCATTTCACGGTTTGTCTCGATCAGGCTGCGCCCCATGTCTGCAAGACCGGAATCGAGGCTCGACACCATATCCGAGGTCGCCGCCATCCGTGCTTCCAGCTCTGCCAGTTGCACGGCCAGTTCGTCCATTGCCGCCATCATCCGTCTCCGTTTTCTGCGGTGCTGTCTGGTCCGGAAACTGCCGCAGCAGGGCCTCCAGGCGATCCCGCGTAAAGCTTCCCTCGGCGGTTTGATCCCGTCCCAGCATCAGCATCAGTTCGATGGGCGTCAGCGCCCAGAATTCGGCGGGCTTCAGCCCGAGGCCATGCAGCCCCGCGCTCAGCAAACCCGGCCAGTCCAATCCGCTTGGTCGTGTCACGCGCGGGCCTCTGGCAAGGCAAAGGCCAAGGCCAGCAACCGCGCCGCCGCGCGCGCCGCCGCCACCGCGCCGCCCTCGATATCGGCGTGCAGCAGATCGTCGGCGTTGGTGCTCTGGCCCGCGCCATGCAGCCCGGCCAGGATCAACGCCATCACATCACGCGCCGAGAACGCACCGCCCTCGAATTTCTCGACCAGCGCGACGAGGCTTTGAGCCCCGAGCGCGCCTTCGAGTTCGGCCAAGGCCCCCAGCGTGAGTTTCAACACCCGCCGCTCGCCATTGATGACCAGCGCCACCTCGCCCGCATAAGGGTTGCTCATGCCTCAGGCTCCGCCGGAGGCTGATCACCACCGTCGCCCATGTAATCCAGCGGCGCGGCGGCCCCGGCGGTTGCGGCAACGAATTCCAACGCCCCGGCCGAGGCCAAGGACAACTCATACGTCGCCTCGCCGTTATACGAGCCGGCGTATTCGATGCTGGTGATCTGGAACGCGCCCTCGACGGTGCCGAAATCCGGGATGATCACCTGAAAATCCGGAATTTCGCCGTTGAAGAACACGGCGCGCGCCCGTTCATCCGTCGCCGCATCGCGGAACACGCCCGAGCCCGAGATCGACGCCGCCTTGACACCCGCGCCCGCCAGCAACTCGCGCCAGCCGCCCAGGCTGTCGAGACTGGTCACATCGACCGTCTCGGCGTTGAAGCTGATGCGCGATGCGCGCAGCCCCGCGATGGTTTCGAACTGACCCGCTCCGGTCATGTCCATTTTGATCAACAGATCCTTGCCGCTTTGCACCGCCATGGCAGGCACTCCTTATGTCTATGAATTAGCCTTCGATACGCACGCGGAATGTCAGGTCGATCCGGCGGATACTGCCGCCCTCGACCTGCCGCGCACGCGCTTGATGAAACCAGATCGCCACGACACGCCCCGTGCTCAGGGCTGGCTGCATGTCGGGCAGAATCTGCGAAATTCGTGCCGCGGCACTTTTGGCAACCAGGAACCCCGAGGCGTCACTGACCACCGCTATCCCCACCCGGTGCTCTGCGCCCGGCCCGGTGATATCGGAGCGGTCGATGGCATCCTCGACGCCAAGCACGCCATAGGTGCCCTGCGGCGTTCCCGGCAGCGGCGCGTCATGCACGCCCCCCGGCAACAACCCGGTCAACGTGGGATCATTGGTCAGCATGTCGTACAACGCCTGCTGCAGGGCGGCGGCTGATTGATAGCTCATGCGGGCACCTCCTCGCGGGCGTGGCACAACAGATAGGCGCCTTGGGGATCGGCCTCGGAGACCGCCAGAATGGTGAACACACGGCTCCCCTCGCGCAGGCGTTGATCGGGGCGCGGGCGCTGTGGGCTGCCTTGCGGCGCGGCGCGCAGATAGATGCGGAAACTCATGCGCCCCTCGGGGGCAATCGCGCCGCGTTGTTGCGTGCCGGACCCGGCGCGCAACTCGGCCCAGAGCGTGCCCAGCGCGGTCCAGCTGGTCGTGTAGCCGCCCGCGCCATCGGGGGTCGTTGCGACCTCCTCCAGCACCATCGGTCGGTTCAGGGCATAGGCCATCAGCGATGCCCCCCTGCGGTGATCCGAACAGGCACCCAACGCGCGATCAGCGCCTCGACGGCACCCGGCAACGCTGCGTCACCCTCGGCGCGGTTTTCATAAAACTGCGCGGCCAGCAGCATCACCGCCTGGCGCAAGTCATCCGGAACTGCGTCCCAGATCGCGCCAAAAGCCGGCGGTGAAATCAACCTCGGCGGAACCCTTGGTGGGCACCATTGGCAGAACCGCACCTGTCGCCGCGACCTGCGGGCGGTGCCGCTCGGTCACCAGGCGATAACGCGACGCCTCGACCACGTTGGGCGTTCCCGCCACATCGCGCAGGGTCAGGGCCGTGATCGCCGAGACCGGGGCCACCGGCAGGGCCTGTGCATCGGCCCAGCGCCACCGCGGCAGGGTCAGCCGAAAGCCGCGTGTCATCAGGGCCTTGCCGGTGCGCGCCTCGATCACCGCAATGGCTGCGCGCAGATACTGGATCAGCAGCGTGTCTGCGGTCGCCTCGTCGGCAAAGCCTGCGCCCAGACGCAGATGCGCGCGAAACGCTGCAACGGGCAGGTCGCCGTCATCTACCAAACTGGTTTCAATCAAATCCATGCTTGCCTCCTTGGCGCCACTGGGTGGCTAGATCTTTGGGGCTGAAAACCGGCGCAGGCGCGTCCCCGTACCGCTCGCACGGATAGGGAGCAGCCGGACGATACGAGGCGAAAAGCCCAGAGGGCCCGCCGTTCACGCCTGCGCCGCCATCGAACCGACCCCGCCCTTGGGGTCGGCCCAATCTTGTGCAGTCTCAGGGCGTTACGAGACCGAGAACTTCAGCAATTTGATCGCGTTGAAGTCCGTCACATCGCCGCCGACCCGCTTGGTGGCATAGAACAGGACGTGTGGCTTGGCGCTGAACGGGTCGCGCAGCACGCGCAGATCAGGGCGCTCGGCGACGGTATAACCCGCGCGGAAGTCACCAAAGGCGATGCCGTGGGCATCGGCGGCAATGTCGGGCATATCCTCGGCGATCAGCACCGGGTAGCCCATCAAGCGCGCGGGCTCGCCTGCGGCCAGGCCGTCCGACCACAAGAAGCGACCATCGGCGTCCTTCATCTTGCGCACCGCACCGGCGGTTTTCGAATTCATCACGAAAGCCGCATTGGCGCGGTAACCCGCCTCCAAGGCATAAACCAGATCGACGATGGCATCGGCTGGGTTGGTGCCGTCAAAATCGCCAGCGGCGCCCGTTGCAACATAACCCAACTGCCCCCAGACCGCCGTGTCATTGGCGGCAATCGTGTGGTTCAGGATGCCGCGCGGCTTGTCCACGCCGTCACCGGCGATAAAGGACGCAGCCTCGGCGCGTGCAAACTTCTGCGCGATGCGGTCGGCCAGCCAGCCCTCGACGTCAAAGGCGCTGTCTTCCAGCAACCGCTGGCTGGCCTTTGGCATCGCTGACAGCTCGTGCAGCTTGATCGAGATGCGATCAATCGCGGCGCTGCCGGTTTCGGCGATCGGGCCTGCTTCGGTCGCCCAACCGGACCCGACATCGCCGTGGTCGACCAGCACATCAAACGAGCCGGCTTCGACCTGCACAACGCTTGCAATTGCCCGGATCGAGGCCGAGGCATAAAGCACGCCCTGAATCCGCTCGGAGGTTTGCGGATCCACAAGATAGCCACCCTCCGAGTTTACGGCGGTGTTCATGCCCTTGCCTTCCAGCACGATGCCCCGCAGCGCGTCGTCGTCGCCGCTGCGCAGATAGGCGTCGAACGCCTTCAGGTGCAGGCCTTGGCCAGCGTCGGATTGCGCCAGCACGGGGCGCGCGGTCTTGGTGGTAAATTTACGGTCCAGCATGGTCAGTCGCTCGTCCTGTTTTTTCAAATTGCCCGTTACATCTGCGCGGAAAGATTTGATTTCGTTCACAAACCCCTCCATCGCAGTCTTCAGTTGCGCCGCCTCGCCGACCGGCTCTTGCGCCTCGTCATTGCCCTGGCCGAATTGGATATCGGAGCCGGGAAAATCGCTGCTGTTCATGTCCATCCTTTCTGGGTTGTCCTGGTACGGCAGGCCGCACCACGGCACCCGCCTCCACCGCACAGGCCGAAAGCCCGTGCGCTGTCTGTTGTGAAACGCATGGGGTTCAGCGTTTCAGCGCGCCTCGCGCCTCGTCCAAGCCCTTGGCAAACACCGCCATCAGGCTTTCGCCACGGGTGTCTTCCTTGGCCGAGACCCGCGCCACCGGCAGCATCGGGAAGGTCACCAACGACACCTCCCAAAGCTCCAATTCATAGAGCCGCCGCCCGCCGCCAGTCTGTTTTTCCGCCCGAAGCGTGCGGTAGCCAATCGACAATCCGTCGACCGCACCCGCCGCCATCAGCGCCGCCGCCTCGCGGCCCTTGGCCACATCGGTCAGCAGACGGCCCCGGACCCGCAATCCGTGCGTATCCTCGACAACTTCATCCCAGACGCCAATCGGTTGGCCCTGATCGTGTTGCCACAGCATCCGCACCCCGCCGCCGGCCTCGGTCAGCCGTTTCAGGCTGGCGCTATAGGCACCGGGCATGACGATATCACCGCCGCGATCCTTGACGCCAAACACCGACGCATAGCCCCGGATCAGCGATCCGTCGGACAATGCCACACCCGGTTGGGTGAATTTTGTTTCCAGCCCTGTCATCGTCTCTCCTCAGATCCGTGCCACCAAAAGAGCCAGCGCCCCGTGCACCAGCACGCCCGACGCCACCCCGTAAACCACCAGCCACAAGCGCCGCTCGATACGCTCCAGACCCTCTTCGATGCGGCCCAGCCGATACTCCATGCCGGCGCGGCGCTCGATGTCGACGCGCTCCTGGGCATCAATCCGGGCCTGTGCGAGGTCAAAGCTGTCATAGAGAAACCGAGACCCGCCGACTGAGCGTTTCTGCGCCGTCATGCACCCTCCGACCGTGGCGAAAGCCCCAGAAGCGCGCGCTTTTCGGCGTCAGACAAGAACTCGGCCTCGGCCACCCGGCGCCAATGTTGATCGCGCTCGATCGCCAAGGCGGGCACTTGATCGAGGTCAGGTTTCAGCTCCAAAGCCTCGCCGACGTAACCCGACAGCCAATGCGACAGCGAATCCGTGACCTTGGCCGCCAAGGGCAGCACCGTCAGACGATAGAACCCGCGATTGGCCTCTTGGTAATTGGCGTAGGTCGCATCACCGGTGATCCCCAGCAGCATCGGCGGCACCCCAAAGGCGAGGGCAATCTCGCGCCCGGCGGCCTCTTTGGTCTTGTGGAATTCCATATCCGAGGGGCTGAAGCCCATGGGCTTCCAGTCCAGGCCGCCCTCCAGCAACATCGGCCGACCCGCATTGCGCGCGCCCTGATGATGCATCTCCATTTCTTCCTGCAACCGCTCGAATTGCTCGGGCGACATCGAGGTCTGACCGTCCGAACCGCGGAAAACAATCGCCCCCGACGGCCGCGCGGCATTGTCCAGCAACGCCTTCGACCAGCGGCTGGCACTGGTGTGCACATCCAACGCGGTCGCGGCGGCCTCGATGGGCGACAGCCCATAGTGATCGTCCAGCGGATGATAAGAGCGCACATGGCAAATCGGCGACGGGCCATCACCGGCCACAAAGCGATGCTTGCGACCCCCTACCGCGTATTCATAGCCCGCAGGCCAGCCGTCGGTGCCCGGAATGACGCTCATGCGGTCAGAGCGCAGCACATGCAGTTCGGCGGGCAGTCCGGTCTCGGACCCGGCGACCGCCTCGATATAGGCGCTGCCAGAAAGCAGGATCTGTGCATAGACCGCCTCAAGAAACTCGGCGCGGCCTTGCGCCGGATTCGGGCGTCGCAGCAAGCCCAGCAACGGGTGCTGGTCATAGCGGCGATCGCAGTCTTGCAAGACCATTGGCAGCGCGGCTGCTGCCTCGGAAATCAGACGAACCGCGCGGAAGCCGACCGGATTGCCCTGAAACCCGGCGCGGGTCAGCGAGACGGTATCGCGCGCCGTCCAGCGTGGCTGTGTTGCCGCCTGAATCGCTGCCATCCGCCCGACTGCTCCGGCCGTCAACGGCCCAACAGCCGACGCCTTGGCCTCGGGAGCTGCCACCGGCTTGCGTAAGAAATCGAACATGCATTGCCTCCTTGTCGCGTGGCACCCGTGATTGCCTGGTGCCTCGGCCTTGAATGGAGTTATCGCGTCAAAAGCTTGCCATTCCGGAAGGGCACCGCGCGGTGGTCCGTGCTGGAGCGCAACACAGGAAAAAAGGGGGCGTTGCCCCCCTCGCCGCTGCGCGGCTCACCCCCCAGAGTATTTTTGGCAAGATGATGACGATCAGAGCGAACGCACGCGCGGGCGGCGCCATTTGGCGGCTGGCTCCAGCATCAGCTCGTGCAAGGCCCAGACCAAGGCATCCAGCCGATCCGGGCTGCCGGTGCCGCGAAAGCCTTGGGCGGTCATTTGCGCCATTTGCTCTTCCAACGGGCCGAGCCCGCGCAGATGCTTTACCCGGCCTTGCTCATATAGCGCCGCCACGGGTTCCGCCCGCGCCGACTTGCCGCGCGTCGCGTGCACGCCCCGATAGGGGATCAGCGGGTCCACTTGTTGCAGGACGCTGGCCACCAGATCGCCGCCCTGATTGACCTCGGCCACCAGTTTCTCGGCACCGTGGCGTTGCATCGCCTCAATCGCCGCATTTGCCCAGTCTGTCGGACTAGAGGCCCGAATGCTGGCGTCCTCCAGTACATAGGCGCGCCAATCCGCCACCGGCCCCTGTGTGACCGCGCCGACGACCACGATTCCGCAGAGATCCGAGCCTGCGTGCCCGGTCACCGCCGGGTCAAGCGCGACGACCACGCGATCAACCGCCGGAGCCTTGTCGATGCGGCACCCGTCCAACAAGGCCTGCGGGAACAGCGTGCCCTCGGTGTCATCCAACAGCACGCCTTCCAGTTCCTGCCGTCCCAAGCGTGTGCCGCCATAGCGCGTCTCGATCTCGGTCAGGAAACTGTCGGCCAACCAGGCGCGATTGGCTTGGGTCGGCGCTTGCGTCAGAACGGTCGAGGGGTTCTTGAGCAACCCTTTCAGGGTCGCCTGCGCGCGCGGCGTCGTTGTCACCACGCATTGCGGCTGATCGCCCAGGCGCAGCGCAAATTGCAGCATGTCCCAGACCTCATCGGCCTTTTTCCACTTGCCCAATTCATCCGCCCAGGCCGCATCGAATTGCGGCCCGCGCAGGGCTTCGGGCTCGTGCGCCGAAAAACACTGCGCCACGGCGCCGTTGGGCCAGACCAGACGACGGCGTGTGGCCTCCCATTTCGGGCGACGATCGGGCGGCGAGCAGGCCAGAATGCCGCTGTCGCCAAAGATCATCACTTCGCGCACTTGATCATGAGTTTCGCCAATCAGGGCGATCCGTTGCGCGCGGCCGGGATCACGCGGCCCCGCGCCCTCGACTTGTGCGCGCACCCATTCGGCTCCGGCGCGGGTTTTTCCCGCACCACGTCCCCCCATACAGACCCACGACCGCCACGCGCCTTCGGGCGGCAATTGGTGCGGCATCGCCCAGAACTCGAACAGCCAGGGCAGCGCCAACAAGGCTTTATCCGTCAGATCCGCCAGAAATCTCTCGCGGACTGAATGTGGTGCGCAGGCGATCCATTCGGCGTCGGACCTCGGTGCGTGCGGCCCCGAGATCCAACTCTCCGTCTCGGGGTCCGACATCGGATTCGTATTTTTCAAGCTTTGCGCGTTCACTGAAAACGGCCTCCAACCCTTTGCGTAAACTCGCGATGACGGCCGAAAGATCTTTCGTCGCCCCGAATTTTCCGTCTTTGATGTCTGCGATTACGGCATCGAGTGCATCGCCCGAAGCCCAGAATTGACGCTCTGCCTGCACCAGCAAATGGCGCAGCTCACCCTCCCCCTCTCGGGGGTCGTTTTTGTCCATGCGTGTAACCCGCTGTTTCGCCGCTCCGTGCGAGGGAACAGGAAAAGCGGCACCGGGGGAGTACCCCTGTGCCGCTTGCCCAATTCTTCCAGCTTGCCAAAATCACTACACCAGAGCGCGCGCCAAGTCAATTTTCACACACTTAGGATGAAAGTCAAATTTGGCTAAAACCTTATTGATTTCGCTCCACTTCGATCTGCCGCCACCGCGCAACGTTCTGATTATGCTCGGCCAATGTCGTTGCAAAGACGTGGCCACCCGTGCCATCAGCGACGAAGAAGACGTACTCCGTGTCCTCCGGGTTCATCACCGCCTCGATGCTGGCCCGCCCGGGGTTGGCAATCGGCGTTGGTGGCAAACCATCGATTCGATAGGTATTATAGGGCGTCACGGCGTCCAATTCGGACCGCCGCAATCCGCGCCCCAGAACCCGCTGACCCAAAGTGATTCCGTAGATCACAGTGGGATCGGTCTGCAACCGCATCGGCACGCGCAGGCGGTTGATGAACACACTGGCCACCACGCGGCGCTCCTCGGCGACGCCGGTTTCCTTCTCGACGATCGATGCCATGATCAGGGCTTCTTCGGGCGTCGCGAACGGCAGTCCGTCGACGCGCTGCGCCCAGGCCTCTGCCAGAATGGCCGCCTGACGGGCCTGCATGTCAGTAATCAGCGCTGTACGATCCGCGTCGCGGCGCATTTCATAGCTGTCCGGCGATAGCGTACCTTCCGCTGGCACGTCTGCGACCGTACCGCTCAGGAATTCCGCAGTATTGATCGCATTCCAGACCTGCCAGCTGGTCGTTCCTTCGGCAACCGCGATGCGATACCGTGTGTCTGGCTGTTCGATAATGCGCTGATATTCCTCGGGAAACTCCGTCGCCTCCAGTGGCAACTCCAGGACTTCCTCGAACCGGTTGGTCGCCGGGTCCAACTCGCGCACCAGATATTCCGATTGCGTCACGCCGATCCGCAGCACCACTTCGGTGCCGCAGGTCGAGGCCCCGCCGCGCGTCACGATATCCAGAATCTCGGTCATCGACGCGCCTTCGGGCACCAGATACGAGCCGAACCGCAACTGGCTGTCGCGCCCGTCATATTGCGCACCGACGCGGAACAGCATGCCATTGGAAATGGCATTCTGCGCCTCCAACGATGCCGTCACGCCACGCAGGTTTGCACCTTGCTCAACGCGCAGGCAGATCGCCTGCTCAAGCGGTCCTTCGGCCACAAACGCCCGCTGCGCCATCGCCGCAAGCCCGGCCAAGACCACAAGGCCGACGATCATCAGCGTCAGCACGTTGGCCGCAAAATGCTTCCACATCAGTCAGTGACCTTCCTCATGACCAGGCTGGCATTGGTGCCGCCAAAGCCGAAGGAGTTGGAAAGGGCAACGTCGATCTTGCGGTGTCGGGCCTGGTTTGCCGCAAGGTCCAATTTCGGAGTCACCGCCGGGTTATCCAGGTTGATCGTCGGTGGCGCAACCTGATCGCGCAACGCCAGCACACAGAAGATCGCCTCGACCGCGCCAGCCGCGCCCAGCAAATGCCCGATCGACGACTTGGTCGAGGACATCGTCGCCTTTGACGCCGCGTCCCCCAGCAAGCGTTCGACCGCCCCCAATTCGATGGTGTCCGCCATCGTCGAGGTGCCATGTGCGTTGATGTAATCCACCGCACTCGGCGCCAGCCCGGCGCGCTTCAACGCCGCCTCCATCGCCCGGTAGCCACCATCGCCATCCTCGGCCGGGGCGGTGATGTGATAGGCATCGCCCGACAGACCATACCCCACGATTTCGCAGTAAATCTTTGCGCCGCGCGCCTTGGCGTGCTCATATTCTTCCAGCACCACCACTCCCGCGCCTTCACCCATCACGAACCCGTCGCGGTCGGCGTCATAGGGGCGGCTGGCGGTTTGCGGGCTGTCGCCCCGCTTGGTGGACAATGCTTTGCAGGCATTGAACCCGGCAATGCCCAGCTCGCTGATCGGAGCTTCCGCGCCTCCGGCGATCATCACCTCGGCATCACCCCACTGGATCAACCGCGCGGCATCGCCGATCGCGTGGGCACCCGTCGAGCACGCCGTGACCACCGCATGGTTCGGCCCCTTGAACCCATACCGAATGCTCACTTGCCCCGAAATCAGGTTGATCAGACACCCCGGAATAAAGAACGGCGACACCCGCCGCGGGCCACGCTCTTTCAGCAGGATTGCCGTTTCGGCAATAGTGCTCAACCCGCCAATACCCGCACCGATCATCACACCCGTGCGCAGACGATCCTCCTCGCCCTCCGGCATCCAGCCCGAATCCTCGACCGCTTGTTGCGCCGCCGCAATGCCATACAGGATGAACTTATCCACCTTGCGCTGCTCTTTTGGCGCCATCCAGTCGTCCGGATTGAACGTGCCGTCGCTTCCGTCACCGAGGGGAATTTCGCAAGCATAGGTCGTCGCAAGATGACTGGCGTCGAATCCCGTGATCGGACCCGCCCCGGATTGCCCGGCGATCAGTCGTTTCCATGTTTCTTCGACACCGCAGGCAAGCGGTGTCACCATCCCCAGACCCGTCACAACGACTCGGCGCATCTGCATTCCTCCGACTAGGCTTTCCTTGCCTGATACACATTGTTTCCACGCGGGAAAAGCCCGCCCTGCATCCATGATCGGCGGTTGCGCGCGCATCAGCCCCCCGCAGCGCCCCTCTCTGGTGTCCGGGGTTCGACCCTGATAAACTCACGCCGCGTACGATCTCGACGCCATACCCCCTTCATCTTGCCGGAAAATACTCCGGGGGTGAATGGCCGCAGGCCAGAGGGGGCTGGCCCCCTGACACGGCCAACCACCATACGAAACGACACAAAGGATACCCCCATGTTCGACCTCAGCGGCAAACGCGCTTTGATTACCGGGGCTTCGGGTGGCATCGGCGCCGCCATCGCCCGCACACTTCATGCATCAGGCGCAACCGTCGGCCTGTCCGGCACCCGCGAAGAGCCGCTGAATGCCCTGGCCGCCGAGCTCGGTGAGCGCGCGCATGTCTTGCCGTGCAACCTGTCCGATCCCGCCTCTGTCGAGGCGTTGCCCAAAGCCGCGATTGCCGCGATGGGTGGGTTGGATATCCTTGTGAACAACGCCGGGATCACGCGCGACCAGATTTTCATGCGCATGTCCGATGATGACTGGGCCTCGGTCCTTGATGTGAACCTGACCGCCTCGATGCGCCTGTGCCGCGCCGTCATGCGCCCGATGATGAAGGCCCGGTGGGGCCGGATCGTCAACATCTCGTCGATAGTCGGCGCCACGGGCAACCCCGGGCAGGTCAACTACGCGGCCTCCAAGGCGGGGTTGATCGGCATGACCAAATCCATCGCCGCCGAGGTCGCGACCCGTGGCATCACCGCCAATGCCGTGGCCCCCGGGTTTATCGCCACGGCAATGACCGACAAGCTGACCGATGACCAAAAGGACAAGATCAACGCCCAGATTCCCGCCGGTCGTATGGGCACACCCGAGGAAATCGCCGCCGCCGTGCTGTATCTTGCGTCGCCCGAGGCGGCCTATGTCACGGGAACGACGCTGCATGTGAACGGCGGCATGGCGATGCTCTGAGCCGTCCGGTTGGCGGCTCACGCCCCGAATCGCCAGCCCATCCAACGTTCCAGCGGCTGAACAACACGTCCTTGGTTCCAATCCGCCGGACCAACCGCCGCTGGACGACACGATCAGGGCGCGTGCACAGCGCGAAAGCGTTTGCCAATGGCTGCGCGTGTGTTATAGGCGGCGTCGATTGAGCCGGGGCTTGCCCGTGCCGGTCCGGCTCTGTATCTTCACCGGGTACAACAGCCGTCACCGCTTGCGAGAGCAATTCAGAATCAGGGCGGTTTCCGCCGAACGAATACGAGGATAGACCATGAGCGACATCGCGGATCGCGTTAAGAAAATTGTCGTCGAGCATCTCGGCGTCGAAGAAGACAAGATCACCGAGAACGCCTCGTTCATCGACGATCTGGGCGCAGACAGCCTTGACACCGTTGAGCTGGTTATGGCCTTCGAGGAAGAATTCGGCATCGAAATTCCCGATGACGCGGCAGAGAATATTCAGTCGTTCGGCGACGCAGTCAGCTTCATCACCAAAGTCGTCTGATTCCACGCGGTGCCTGCGGGCATCCCTGGATCACACGGGCATCGTCAGCACGGCCCTCCCAACCGGGACGGCCGTGCTTTCACATTGACCCCGTATCACCTGCGGCGATAAGGTCGGCGCAAAATCCCCCCTTGAGATATCACGACAATCCGCCCTTTATCCCGCCCCTTGAGTCCGATTGAAAAAGTGGCCGAGAAACTGGCGCTTGGAATGCTGCGCGGGTTGCTGCGTCTGCCATTCCGGTGGCGCGTCGCGGTGGCCGGTTGGGTCGGGGATACCATCGTTGCCCGGTTTTCCCGAATGCCAGAGCGGGTTCAAACCGCCGTACAACATTTCCTGCCGGAACTGCCCGCATCCGAGGCCAAGCGGATCGGCGCCGAAGTCCCGGGCAATTTTGCCAGGATGATCATCGAAATCCTTTCGGCTGACGAACTCGCCAAAATCGCCGCGACCCTCACCCTGGAGGGGCCGGGCCTTGCCGCGCTGGATGAGGCTCATGCGCAGGGCCGCGCCGTGATTCTCGCCTCGGCGCATCTGGGCAATTATGATGTTTGGCGTCTGGCGCTCATCGCGCGGGGCTTCAAGGTCGGTGGATATTTCAATCAGCTCGGCAGCCCGGGCTTTAACGACATGTATCTGCGCGCGGTCTCGACCCCCGGTGCGCATATGTTCCCCAATACGAGCGACGGCAGAAAGTCGATGATCCGTTTCCTGCGTTCTGGCGGAATGCTGGGCATTGGCGTTGATCTGGACCGCACAAGCGGTGTCTTGCTCGATTTTCTCGGGCAGCCGACACGCACCGTCTTGTCGATGGCCGAGATGGCTTTGAAATATGATGCCGCCCTGGTGCCGATCTACGGCATCCGCACAAAAGAGCAGCCCGGGTTTCGTATCTGGATTGATGCCGCCGTGCCGCACGGCGATCCGATGGTGATGACGCAGGCGCTGAATGACAGCCTTGGGGCGCAGGTTCGCGCCCATCCTGAGCAATGGGTCTACTGGCACAACCGCCGCAAGCAAGACCACCCTGACAGTGACACGGCTGACGATACCCCTTAGACTGAACACCATGTTCTTGCCCGCCGCGGCCTCGACAGCCAGACCCACAAGACACCTGTGACCTCGACTTCAACGGATTGGCCCGCTTGACCACACCACCCACACCCCTGGCCCGGCGCTTTCGGCACTGGCTCGAAGATCGCGCGACCGGCGCAGTCATAGGAGTCATGCGCCTGATCCCCTACCGGTGGCGCATTCCGGCGATGGGCTGGTTCAGCCGCACCGTTCTGGGCCCCTTGGCGATGAACAAGCGCATTCGCAACAATCTCCACCACATCTTCCCCGAGTTACCCCCTGCCGAGGTCCGGCGCATTTGCCGCGAGGTTGCCGACAATTTCGCCTGCTTGATGATCGAGATCCATTCCGGTGCGGAATTCGCGCGCTTTGCCGCAACGCAACCAATCAGCGGCCCGGGCCTGCCAGCCCTGGACGAGGCCCATTCCAGTGGCCGACCGGTGATCCTGGTTTCCGCACATTTCGGCAATTATGACGCATGGCGCGCGGGGCTTTCGGCGCGGGGGTTCAACGTTGGCGGGCTGTATAAACCGCTGACAAACCCCGCCGCAAACCGACGCTATGTCGCAACGATTGAAAGTGTCGCAAAACCCCTGTTCCCGCGCGGGTCCGAGGGGCTGGCCGACATGATCCGCTTCGTGCGTGCCGGCGGTATGCTGGGGATCCTGGGGGATCAGAACTTCAATTCGGGCGAAGTGCTGGATTTTCTTGGCAAACCGGCGCTGACCGCAATTTCGGCGGCAAAAATGGCGCTGAAGTACAACGCGCTGATGGTGCCGGTCTATGCGACGCGAAACCCCGATGGCCTGAGTTTTACCATCGAGGTCGAAACCCCGATTCCGCACACCGATGCAATCACCATGACCCAAGCCCTCAACGACAGCACGGCCGCGCGCGTTCGCGGACATATGGGGCAGTGGTTCTGGATTCACCGTCGGTGGAAATACGTTCCCAAGTCCGAGTAATCAGCGCAACCGCGCTGCCGCCAGGATTTCGCCCTGCCCCATTTCCTGCACGATGACCACAACCGGATCAGTCCCGGAAATCGGCACGGTCATTTCCAACGGTCCGGCCGGATTCCAGGTTCCGACCGTTTCCCAACTGGTGACGATATTCGCGAATCGCGCGATCCGACCGGCGTTTTCTCCGCCTTGGATTTCGACTTCATCACTCAAACGGTACCGCACAAGTTCGATCGAATATGATCCCGGGGCCACCATCTCTGCCCGCATCGACGGTTCGGCATCCGTCGCGGACTCGGCGGCCTCCTCGCCCATGCTGAGCGTTCCGACCACGGCATTCGGCATTGCCGAACGTCGTGACGCCATCGCCACAACCGGGGCCATTTGCGCCAAAGGCTCGGCCCGGATTTCAAGACCGCCATTTTCAGCGCGCATCAAGGTGATCCGAATTTCTGCTGGCCTGGTGCGGTGCGCGGCAATGGTATTCATCACCTGCATCACCCGGAACCCTTCGACCACGTCGATCCCGTTGATGATGACTTGCGGCGTATAGATCGTCGATTGGCCGTGACGCCGCGCATAGCGTTGCTGCCGCTGACCGTTCTCAGGGTCGGCAAAGGAATCGGCCCAGCCGATATAATCCCAGTAATCCACATGCAGCGCCAAAGCGATCACATCGTCGCGCTGCGCAAGGTCCAGCATCATCTCATCGGCTGGCGGGCACGAAGCGCAGCCCTGCGCCGTATAGAGTTCCAGCACGACGGGGTGGTCGACGGCCGTCGCGGGCACTTGCTGCGCCACGCCAGACATCGGCAGCACGATCCCCAGCGCCAGCGCGAATCCCGCGCCTTGCAGTGCGCGCCTCAAGAACGGTGCAGGCCAAGTCCCGACCCGAAACATCCCTTGTGCTCGCTGTTGTGCGATCAGCGTCATACGCTTGCTCCTGCCGTGTGGTGCCAATGAACCGTCAAATGCGCCGCTCCGCAAGGGAGGGCAAGGCCCGAGACCGCCGGTTACACCGCCTTGTGACAGCATCGCCACGTCTTGAGCCCTCTCAAGGGCAAGTTTTTTGTGCACAATGGTATACATTCGCGATGCCACCCCTTGATTGGTGGCTCGAATTGGGGCAATAGCATGCCAGCCAAACCCCTCTTAACCTGACGGGAGCCTCCTCTCATGACCATCATCGTCGGCCACGACAGCGCCAAAGCGCGCAAAACCCTGACTGTAGGCGATCACTCCATCGCATACTACTCGATCCCTGCCGCGCAAGCTGCCGGGCTCGGCGACTTCAGCCGCCTGCCCGCCGCCCTCAAGGTGGTGTTGGAAAACATGCTGCGGTTCGAGGACGGCAAGACCGTCACCACCGACGACATCAAAGCCTTCGCCGAATGGGCCACCAAAGGCGGCCAGAACCCGCGTGAGATCGCCTATCGCCCGGCCCGCGTGCTGATGCAGGATTTCACCGGCGTTCCCGCCGTTGTGGACCTTGCCGCGATGCGCGACGGCATCAAGGCGCTGGGCGGTGACGCGCAGAAAATCAACCCGCTGAACCCGGTTGATCTGGTCATCGACCACTCGGTGATGATCGACGAATTCGGCAACCCGCGCGCGTTCCAGTTCAACGTCGACCGCGAATATGAACGCAACATGGAGCGGTATACGTTCCTGAAATGGGGTCAGAACGCGTTCAACAACTTCCGCGTTGTGCCGCCCGGCACCGGCATTTGCCACCAGGTGAACCTAGAGTATCTCGCGCAGACCGTCTGGACCGACAAGGATCAGAACGGCCAAGAGGTTGCGTATCCGGACACCCTCGTCGGCACCGACAGCCACACCACGATGGTCAACGGCCTCGCCGTTCTGGGCTGGGGCGTCGGCGGCATCGAGGCCGAGGCCGCGATGCTCGGTCAGCCGATCTCGATGCTGATCCCCGAGGTCGTGGGCTTCGAGCTGACCGGCCAGATGGTCGAGGGCACCACCGGCACCGACCTCGTGCTCAAGGTCGTGCAGATGCTCCGCGCCAAGGGTGTGGTCGGCAAGTTCGTCGAATTCTACGGCAAGGGCCTCGACGTTCTGCCTCTCGCGGACCGCGCCACCATCGCCAACATGGCGCCCGAATATGGCGCCACCTGCGGCTTCTTCCCGATCGACGGTGAGACGCTGCGCTACCTGCGCAACACGGGCCGCGACGAAGCCCGCATTGCCCTGGTCGAAGCCTACGCCAAGGAAAACGGCCTGTGGCGCGATGCCAATTACGCGCCGATCTACACCGACACCTTGTCACTGGACATGTCGACCGTTGTTCCGGCGATCTCGGGCCCAAAACGGCCACAGGATTTCATCGCACTCGATGACGCCGCGTCCAGCTTCTGCGCCTATGTCAAAGGCCAGCGCGAAGGCAAGAAAGTCAACGAAAAGCAGAAAGATCGCTGGGAAAGCGAAGGCGGACAGCCTGCACCCACCGCAATCCCTGGAGACACCGGCCACCATCAGCGTGGTTACGTCACCGCCGCCGACGGCTCCTATCAATTGCACGACGGCTCGATCGTGATCGCGTCGATCACCTCCTGTACCAACACCTCGAACCCCTATGTGATGATCGGCGCCGGCCTCGTGGCCCGCAAGGCGCGTGCACTTGGCCTGACCCGGAAGCCTTGGGTGAAAACCTCGCTGGCACCGGGATCGCAAGTGGTCAGCGAATATCTTGAGGCCGCTGGCCTGCAAGAGGACCTCGACGCCATCGGTTTCGATCTCGTCGGCTACGGCTGCACCACCTGTATCGGCAACTCCGGCCCGCTGGACCCGGCGATTTCCAAGACCATCGCCGACAACGATCTGATCGGCGTCTCGGTGCTCTCGGGCAACCGCAACTTCGAAGGCCGCATCTCGCCCGACGTGCGCGCCAACTACCTCGCCAGCCCGCCGCTGGTGGTGGCTTACGCGTTGATTGGTGACATGAATATCGACATCACCAAGGCCTCGCTCGGCAAGGACCAGAATGGCAAGGACGTCTTCCTGAAAGACATCTGGCCCACCAGCGCCGAGATCAACGCCCTGGTCGAGAAAACCGTCACCCGTGAGGCTTTCCAGTCGAAATACGCCGACGTCTTCAAAGGCGACGAAAAATGGCAAGCGGTGCAAACACCGGATTCCGAGACCTACGACTGGCCCGCGGCCTCGACCTATATCCAGAACCCGCCCTATTTCCGCGGCATGTCGGCTGAAAAGGGTCACATCAACCCGATCAACGGCGCAAAAATCCTGGCACTTCTGGGTGACATGATCACCACCGACCACATCTCGCCCGCCGGGTCGTTCAAATCAACCACCCCCGGCCGGTCAATACCTGATCGACCGTCAAGTCGCGCAAAAGGACTTCAACAGCTACGGCTCACGCCGCGGCAACCACGAAGTCATGATGCGCGGCACCTTCGCCAACATCCGCATCAAGAACGAGATGCTGGACGGCGTTGAAGGCGGCTATACCAAAGGCCCGAACGGCGAGCAGACCTCGATCTATGACGCGGCGATGGCGCACCAGGAGGCTGGCACACCGCTGGTGATCTTCGGCGGCATCGAATACGGCGCGGGCTCGTCTCGCGACTGGGCCGCCAAGGGCACCGCGCTATTGGGCGTCAAGGCGGTGATCGCCGAAAGCTTCGAGCGCATCCACCGCTCGAACCTCGTGGGCATGGGCGTCATTCCATTCGAGTTCACCAACGGCGACACCCGCAAGACGCTGAAGCTGATCGGCAACGAGACCGTCACCATTGATGGCCTCAATGACGACATCAAACCGCTGTCGACCGTGCCCTGTCACATCACTTATGCTGATGGCACAACCAAAACGATCCAGATCAAATGCCGGATCGACACGGAAATCGAAGTTGACTACGTCAAACACGGCGGCGTGCTGCACTATGTGCTGCGCGATCTCGCCAAGTCCTGATCGGCGTCTTCGCAAAACCTCAAAGGCCCTGCTTCCCAGCGGGGCCTTTTGAGTTCCGCACCCCGTCTTTGTTCTTCCAAATATCCGCGGGGGAATCGCCGCAGGCGATGGGGGCAGCCGCCCCCCTTCCTCCGCCAGACACAGGCACCACCGCCAGACACCCCGCCGCGCGCCCAAGGCGCGCCGGAGCGGTGGGGTTCGATGCCCCACCGCTCCGGCTTACCCGAACCACCCCACCAGAACGTGACGCTGCGGCATAAACACAGCGTTCTCTCTCGCTTGAACTCACCCGAACCCGCATATAGGGTGCGCGCCAAACCCGCGGGACTGTTAGCGCCTGTCACCCTTGCCAATCCTTAGGAGCCTTATGTTTATCACCCCTGCCTATGCCCAAGCCGCGGGCGGCGCCGCCAGCCTTGCCTCGTCCCTGATCCCCTTTGTCCTGATTTTCGGGATCATGTGGTTCCTGCTGATCCGCCCTCAGCAGAAGAAAGCCAAAGAGCATCGCGCCATGATCGAAAACCTGCGCCGGGGTGATCAGGTCATCACCGCAGGCGGCATCATTGGCAAGGTCGCCAAGGTCAAGGACGACGGCGAAGTCGATCTCGAGATCGCAGAAGGCGTGAAAATCCGTGTCGTGCGCTCGACCATCACCACCGTTCTGTCGAAAACCGTTCCCGCGACGCCAGAATAACGGACTCCGCCCCTAGCCCATAGGGGCGGCCTCCCGCGCCCTTCGGTCGACCAATCTCGTACGCAAGGTCTCTTCATGCTGCAAATTTCTTTGTGGAAACGCGCTCTGATCATTCTGCTCTGTTTGGCAGCCATCAGCTATGCGGTTCCCAACCTGTTCTACGACCGCGTCGAGCGCCATAATGATGCTGTTGCCCTCATGGAAACCGGTCTGGATACGCCCGAACTCCAGGCAGAGCGCGCGCTGTGGCCCGATTGGGCGCCCTCTTACCTCGTCAATCTCGGCCTTGACCTGCGCGGCGGCGCACATCTTCTGGCCGAGGTTCGCGTCACCGATGTCTATGCCGACCGCATCGACGCTTTGTGGCCCGAAATCCGCGATTTGCTGCGGACGGAACGCGCGATTGTCGGCGGTGTACGCCGCATGGCAAGCGAGGACGCGGGCGAATTGCGGGTCGCGGTGTCAAATCCAGACGGTCTGCAACACGCGTTCGAAATCGCACAGACCCTTGCGCGCCCGATGCAAACCTTGACGGGCATCGGACAAAGCGATCTCGATATCTCGCTCGACAATGGCGAGATTGTGATCACCCTGTCCGAGGCCGAACGCATCGCCACGGATGACCGGACCATGAATCAGTCGCTGGAAATCATTCGTCGCCGGGTTGACGAGGTTGGCACGCGGGAACCCACGATCCTGCGCCAGGGGGCGGATCGCATCCTGATTCAGGTGCCCGGCATTGGCTCTGCCACCGAACTCAAGGACCTGATCGGCACAACCGCGCGGCTGACCTTCCATCCGGTCATTCGCTCCACACGCGACGGTGACGAGGTCATGGCACCGCGCCAGGTGCTCTATCCGTCGATGAACGATGAGGGTCTGTTCTACGTCCTCGAACAAACGCCGGTTGTCTCGGGCGAGCAACTGGTTGATGCGCAACCCGATTTTGACCAGAACGGCCGCCCCGCGGTCAGCTTTCGCTTCAATCCCGCTGGCGCGCGGGCCTTTGGGCTCTATACCGCCGAAAATATCGGCAGCCCGTTTGCCATTGTCCTCGACGACGAGGTGATCTCGGCGCCCACCATTCAGGCGCATATCGCCGGTGGCTCGGGTATCATCACCGGCAGCTTCTCGGTCGAGGAAAGCACGCAACTGGCCATCCTGCTGCGTGCTGGTGCGCTGCCTGCGCAGATGGATTTCCTCGAGGAACGCACCATTGGCCCGGAACTCGGCCAGGACAGCGTTGATGCCGGCAAGATCGCCGCCGTCGTCGCGATGAGCGCGGTTCTGATCTACATGACACTCAGCTACGGTCTGTTTGGCATCATCGCCAATACCGCCCTGCTGGTCAACGTGGCGATGATCTTTGCGATCCTGTCGATGATCGGCGGCACGCTGACCCTGCCCGGTATCGCCGGAATCGTGTTGACCATCGGGATGGCCGTTGATGCCAACGTACTGATTTTCGAGCGTATTCGCGAGGAACTGCGCACCGCGCGCGGACCGGCACGGGCGATTGAACTGGGCTATGAGAAGGCGATGTCCTCGATCCTTGACGCCAATATCACCACCTTCATTACCGCCGCCATCCTGTTCGCGCTTGGCTCTGGCCCGGTGCGTGGCTTCGCCATCACCTTGGGTCTCGGGATCATCACGTCGGTCTTTTCGGCAATCTTCATCACGCGTCTGATCATTGTCTGGTGGTTTGAACGCCGCCGCCCCAAAACGCTTTCGCTCTGAGGATTGACCCATGCTGCTCAAACTCGTACCCGACAATACCAACATCAACTTCATGGGCCCCTGGCGGCTGACATTTGGTCTGTCTTGCGTCTTGATGGTGTTGTCATTCGTGGCATTCTTCACCTTTGGGCTGAACTTCGGCATCGACTTTCGGGGCGGCACCTCGATCCGCACCGAGGCCACGCAACCGCTGGACATTGGCGCCTATCGCGATGCCATCACACCGCTTGGCTTGGGTGATATCTCGATTTCCGAGGTTTTCGACCCGACTTATGGCCCCGACCGTCACGTCGCAACCATCCGCATTCAGGCGCAGGACGACTCGGAAGCCGTCACACCCGAGATCCTCAGCCAGGTCGAAGCCTCGCTGCGCAACGTTGATCCAACGCTGTCCTTTTCCTCCGTTGAATCCGTCGGCCCCAAAGTGTCAGGCGAATTGATTTATGAAGCGATCATCGCGGTTGTGGCGGCTCTGGCGGCGGTCTTGGTCTACATCTGGCTGCGCTTTGAATGGCAATTTGCCTTGGGTGCAGTCGGCGCGCTGGTCCACGATATCATCCTGACAATTGGCGTGTTCGCGGTCTTGCAACTGCGCTTTGACTTGTCGATCATTGCGGCCTTGCTCACCATTGTCGGCTATTCGCTGAACGACACGGTGGTGGTCTTTGACCGGATGCGCGAAAATCTGATCAAGTTCAAGAAACGTGACCTGATTGATGTGATGAACCTGTCCTTGAACGAGACCTTGTCACGCACCTTGATGACCTCGTTGACCACGCTCATTGCGCTGGTGTCCTTGTTTATCCTGGGCGGCGACGTGATCCGGGGCTTTGTCTTTGCGATGATCTGGGGTATCTTTGTTGGAACCTGGTCGTCGGTCTATGTGGCCGCCGTGATCGTCAAACGCCTTGGCGTGCGCCGGGACATCGGCACGGGTGGCGACAAGGCCGGCACCCAATTCGCGACGACGGATTGAGACAATGCAAATGACCGAAGTCAATTTCGGCGCCGCCAAACCCATCGAGGGCTATGGCGCCGATTATTACCGGGTGGATACCATAGTCTATCCGGCCCCGGTCCTGTTTGCGCCCGGCCACGCCGAAGCCTGGCAAGGCTACGACGATCTTGACCCCCTGTTGCGCTTGGCCGGACAGATTGACGTCGTGTTCATCGGCACCGGTCCCAGCATCGCCCCGATCCCCGCGAAACTGCGGACAAGGTTGGAAGAGGCCGGCATGGGTGTCGAGATCATGGCCTCGGCAACGGCCTGCCGAACCTACAATGTCCTGCTGTCTGAAGGTCGCAGGATCGCGGTTGCCCTGCTGCCCGCGGGCTGACGCGGGATCCGCAACTCCAGCGCCGATGCGCAGCTCGACTCTGCGACGTCGGCATCATTCGGTTCGCTCCGCCCCTTGAGAAGGCTCCGCGCCAAGCTCGATCTGCAAACGCGGCTGACCGACATCGACCCGACACTTTCAACCCAGACCGACCGTGGCCGCGCCGCCGATTACATCCCGGAACTGGCCAAACAGAGTGGCCGCCTCTGAGATCGGGTTGGCCGCGAACCCTCGGGCACGGCGTTCAATCCCATTGTGCCGCTTGAACATGAACAAATCGCACCGCGGAATCCGGTCTTCAACGCCGGTGTGTAGATTTCCACGCGGAAGTGAGCCGGGTTTTCCATCGAGAAGTGAGCCACCTCTAGGTTATGTTTCGGGTTTCAGGCTTTGGTCAATACGTGATTGTCCTCCCTCTTTTTCTGCGCCGCGGTGGCTGCACTGGTTTTGAAGCGGAAGCTGTCGTTGCCGGTCTCGAGGATGTGGCAACGATGGGTCAGGCGGTCGAGGAGTGCGGTCGTCATCTTGGGATCGCCGAAGACGGTGGCCCATTCGCTGAAGCTCAGGTTTGTGGTGATGACGACGCTGGTGCGTTCGTAAAGTTTGCTGAGCAGATGGAAGAGCAGCGCACCGCCTGATGCACTGAACGGCAGGTAGCCGAGCTCGTCGAGGATCACGAGATCCAGGCGGACGAGGCTTTCGGCAAGCTGTCCGGCTTTGCCTTTGGCCTTCTCCTGTTCGAGCGTATTGACGAGCTCGATGGTCGAGAAGAAGCGAACCTTGCGGCGGTGATGCTCGACAGCCTGCACGCCAAGGGCTGTCGCGACATGCGTTTTGCCAGTCCCAGGGCCCCCGATCAGCACAACGTTCTGGGCACCGTCCATGAACTCGCCCCGATGAAGTTGGCGCACCGTGGCCTCATTGATCTCACTGGCCGCGAAGTCGAAGGCGGTCAGATCCTTGTAAGCCGGGAAGCGAGCGGCCTTCATGTGATAGGCAATGGACCGGACCTCCCGCTCGGCCACTTCGGCCTTCAGCAATTGAGCGAGCATCGGCACCGCAGCATCAAAGGCTGGTGCGCCTTGTTCCATGAGGTCGGTGACGGCTTGGGCCATGCCATGCATCTTCAAACTGCGCAGCATGATGATGATGGCACCGCTGGCGGGATCATGACGCATGGCGGCCTCCGGCGGTCCGGGCCCGCAGGCCGTCATAGCGTTCGACATTCGCCTTTGGCTCACTGCGCAAAGCCAGTGCCTGTGGTGTTTCGATGTCCGGCCCACCAATCGTCTTTCCGTCAATAAGACGGTGCAGAAGGTTCAGAACGTGAGTTTTGGTTGCCACGCCCTCAGCCAAGGCCATTTCCACGGCGACGAGCACGGCCTGTTCGTCGTGATGCAGAACCAGCGCCAAGATATCAACCATCTCTCTGTCACCGCCAGGCTTGCGCAACATAAGGTCTTGCAGCCGCTTGAAGGCCGGAGGGAATTCCACGAAGGGCGCGCCGTTCCTGAGCGCACCCGGCTTACGCTGAAGGACGGCCAGATAATGGCGCCAATCGTAAATCGTGCGTGGCGGGAGTTGGTGGCTGCGCTCAATCACCCGCACATGCTCGCACAGGATCTGACCCTCGGCAGCGACCACCAAACGCTCTGGATAAACCCGCAAGCTCACAGGCCGGTTCGCAAACGACGCTGGAACACTGTAGCGGTTGCGCTCGAAGCTGATTAGGCAGGTCGGGGACACCCGTTTGCTATGCTCGACAAAGCCATCGAAGGCGGGCGGCAATGGCATCAGCACGGGGTGTTCTGCGGCCCAGACGTCAGCAACATTCCCCGGCAGTGCTGCATGAGGAATCTCATTCCACAACGCCACACAGCGCTGTTCCAGCCAATCATTCAGGGCCGCGAGATCGGGGAAGTCCGGCATGGGTTGCCACAGACGGTGCCTGGCATCCTGCACATTCTTCTCGATCTGCCCCTTCTCCCAGCCGGCGGCAGGATTGCAGAACGCTGGCTCGAACACGTAATGGTTGGCCATTGCGAGGAAGCGCATGTTGACCTGCCGCTCCTTCCCACGACCGACGCGGTCAACAGCGGTGCGCATATTGTCGTAAATTCCACGCCCTGGAACGCCGCCGAAGACCCGGAACCCGTGGCAGTGAGCGTCGAACAGCATCTCGTGCGTTTGCAGCAGATACGCCCGAACCAGAAAGGCCCGGCTATACGACAGCTTGATATGGGCGACTTGTAGCTTGACGCGCTCGCCGCCCAAAACGGCAAAATCCTCGCTCCAGTCAAACTGGAATGCCTCGCCCGGACGAAACGACAGCGGCACGAAGATGCCGCGCCCTGTTGCCTGCTGCTCTCGCTGCCGATCTGCCCGCCAGTCACGCGCAAAAGCCGCGACCCGACCGTAAGACCCATCAAAGCCAAGCACCACCAGATCGGCATGCAGCTGCTTCAGCGTTCGCCGCTGCTTGCGCGACTTGGCCGCCTCCGTCTTCAGCCAACCGGCAAGCTTCTCGGCGAACGGATCGAGCTTGCTTTGCCGCTCCGGTGTCGCGAACTGCGGCTCGATCGTGCCCGCATTCAGATATTTTGTAATCGTATTGCGCGACAATCCAGTGCGACGCGCAATCTCACGGATCGATAGCTTCTCCCGCAAAGACATCCGTCGAATAATGTTCAAAAGTCCCATGTGTATCACTCCGCTGCTCCCCGTTGCGCATCGCGCTGGGGGAAGGGTCACATGGCTCAAATCTCAGTGGAAATTATCCGTCTATCCGGCTCACTTCTGCGTGGAAATCTACAGCCGGTGCGATTGTCGTCACGAATGTCGTGCTGGCCGGTTGTGCGTGTTCATGCCGCCAGCCAAAGAGTTCGAGTACAACCGCAACCTCGTGTCAGCGGCTGAAAGCGCTGCCCGGGCGCTGAACCTGCCCATTCATAGCGAGGGCTAGCCGCTGTTATTGCCCCTCGATCAGATCACGGGTGAGCTTCAGCTTTTGTGTAATTTTGGTCGTTGAAACAAAAGGATAGTAGTCACAGCTGCCCAACGACTATGTCACCGCGTTCATAGCGACCCACAGCGGCGCCCAATACTCGATCAAGGTCTCGATATGCGACACATGATAGGGGTTGGCCAGTTGTGGAATCGGCTTGCGCATCCTGATGCAATGGCGGCGTGTGGGGCAGGCCCCACCGGCGCGTTGAGGGGTCATTCGACCCTGAAACGCGCCGCGCCCGTCAATTCGGCCAAGTCTTGGCAACCATCGTCAACACATCGTACTGCGCCACGACCTCACCCGCCTGATTGGTCACCTGACAATCCCAACGCACCTCACCATGCTCGGTATTGGTGCGCGGATTGATATCCTTGCAGGTCAACCGCACGCCCAGAACATCACCGGGATAAACCGGCGTCAGAAACCGCAGGTTATCCACGCCGTAATTGGCCAGAACCGGGCCGGGATCAGGCTGCACGAACAGGCCCGCCGCAAAGCTGACGATCAGATATCCATGCGCCACGCGACCGTCAAAGAACGGATTGGCCTTGGCGGCGTCTTCATCCATATGGGCATAGAACGTGTCGCCGGTAAACGCCGCAAAATGCTCGATATCCGCAAGCGTGATTTCGCGCTTTTGCGTCACCAGTTGATCGCCAATGCGCAACTCGGCCAAAGACTTGCGGAACGGATGCACATCGGCGCGGGTTGGCGCTCCGTCAATCCACTGCCCCGTCACCGCCGACAACAACGCTGGAGCCCCCTGCACCGCCGTGCGCTGCATGAAGTGTTTCACACCACGGATACCGCCCATTTCCTCGCCGCCGCCCGCGCGACCGGGGCCGCCATGCACAAGATTTGGCAGCGGTGCGCCGTGACCCGTCGAGGATTTCGCGCTGACCCGGTTGCCCAACAGGATACGCCCGTGGAACGGCGCCATACCGATCACGGCCGCTTCGGCCACGCCGGGATCGTTGGTAAACACCGACGCGACCAGCGAGCCTTTGCCACGATGGGTCAGGGACACGGCCTCGTCGAGGTCGTCATAGGGCATCACCGTGCTGACCGGGCCAAAGGCCTCGGTGTCATGCACCGCGCGCGCCGTGCCGGGGGTGTCACAATACATCACCACCGGGTTCAGAAACGCACCTGCCTCGGGATCGCCCGAGACAACGCGGACGTCATCCGGGTTGCCGACGACAATCTCGGCATCCAACGACAGATCGCGGATCCGCGCGCGAACCTCGTCGCGCTGCGCATGGCTGGCCAGCGCGCCCATCCGTGTCGCCGCGTCGCCCGGCAGGCCGACGCTGGCCTTGGCCAATTCTGCGCCCAAGGCCGCGATCACGGCCTGAGATTGTGCGCGCGGCACCATGATCCGGCGGATCGCGGTGCATTTCTGCCCCGCCTTCACCGTCATTTCGCGGGCAACCTCTTTGACGAACAGGTCAAACTCCGGCGTACCCGACACCGCATCCGGGCCCAGCACCGCCGCGTTCAGACTGTCCGCCTCCATCGTGAAGCGCGTTGATTCCGCGATGATTTTAGGATGCGCCTTCAGCATCCGCCCGGTGCTGGCCGAGCCAGTAAACGTCACCACATCCTGCCCGGTCACATGATCCAGCAGATCGCCAACCGAGCCTGAAATGAGCTGCAACGCGCCCCCGGGCAAGAGGCCGCTGTCGATGATCCGGCGCACCATCAATTCCGTCAGATAGGCCGTCTGCGAGGCCGGTTTGATCACCGCAGGAACGCCTGCCAACAGCGTCGGCGCCAGTTTTTCCAACATCCCCCAGCAGGGAAAATTATAGGCGTTGATATGCACCGCGACGCCCTGCAACGAGGTCAGGACGTGATGCGCGAAAAAGCTGCCGTCTTTCGACAGGGCCTGCAAATCCCCCTCGACCAAGGTGCGCGCGTTCGGCAATTCGCGCCGCCCCATGCCCGAGTACGCAAACAGCGTGTGCAAACCGCCTTCGATATCCACCATCCCGTCGCGCGGCGTGGCCCCGGTGGCCAGCGAGAGCGCATGGAACTCAGCCTTGCGCTCGGTCAGGAATTTTCCCAAGGATTTCAACATCTCGGCGCGTTCATGAAAGGTCATCGACCGCAACGCATGGCCCGAGCGGCGACCATAATCCAACGCCTCGGCCATATCGAGGCCGGTCGCGTCGATCGTCGCCACAACGGCACCCGTTCCCGCGTCGAGCAGTTCAGCCCCATCCCGAGAGCCCGCTTTCCATTCGCCGCAGATGTAGCTTTTCAGCGTATAGGGAGCCTGTTGTGTCATGGCCGGTCCTTTCAAATCAGTGTCATGTCGGACAGATGCGCGTCCACAGTCGCAGACCATTCGGCCAGCAAAACCTCGTTGGTACGGTGCCGCAAACCCATGCGCGACAGCCGCTCGAACCGGGCCGAATTGGCGGCACCGAACCCTGCCGCGACCCGAGGGCGCCAATACGCAAGACTGGCCTCGGCCTCGGCTCGGCCCGCTTCGGTCGCCGCGATCTGCGACAACCCCTCAAGCCCCAGCTCCGCATGACGCGCCTCGATCGGCGCCACCGCGCGGAACACCTCGGCCAGCGGTTGATAGCTGACCCGCGCCATTTCCCCGATCTGAACCTTGGCCGCCAAACCTTGCAGCACGTTCATCACCACGGCATCGACCCAACCCTGCAACGGGTAGTGGAACACCGAAAGCCGCATGTCACCGCCCTGCCGCGTCGCGCCGATATCCGCCTCACGCGCAACCCGCGCCGCCCAGGGGTGGACCCCCTCATAGCGCCCGGTGTCGACGCCGAACTCGGCCATGATCGACAGGACTTTTTCCGCGTGATCGGCTTTTTCCAGCACAATCCGGGCAGCAATCCGGCTCTTGATCCCCGGCGCGTCATTGATCGTATCGGCAAACCCGGCCGAGGCCGCCAATTCGCTATCGACAAACGACGCCATCAAGCGCAGCAATTCACCCCGGTAGCGCGCGGGCACATTGCCCGGCGAGGTCAGTTTCCCACCGTGCGCCAGGTAGTCTTCGATCGGCATATCGGTCATGGTTGCGGCCCCTTTATTGATCGTAGCTGACGACAACTTTGTCGCTGAGCGGGTAACATTGGCAGGTCAACACATAGCCTTGCTTGACCTCGTAATCCTCAAGCGCGTGGTTGGTGTGCATCTCGACGTCACCCTCCAACACCTTGGCGCGGCAAGTCGAACAAACCCCTGCCTTGCACGCATAGGGCGCATCCAGATTGTTGCTCAAGGCCGCGTCCAACAGGCTCTCGCCGGATTTCGGCATCCGGAATGAGCGGGTCGCCCCGTCCAGCGTGACCGTGGCCTCACAGGCCTCGCCGCTATCCGCGACCTTGCTGACGGCCTTGTGTTTGGCACGCCCGGGCTGGCCGCTGGCAAACAGCTCGAACTTGATCTGGTCATCGCCCAAACCATTGTCCTTGAGGCTGCGCGCAATCGTCAGCATCATCGGCTCTGGCCCACAGATAAAGGCCACATCAACCGTCTTCGGATCAACCCAATTGGTGAACAGGGCCGTCATTTTCTCGTCATCGACGCGGCCGGTGAACAGATCAATTTCCTGCCCTTCCGCCTCGAGGACATGGATCACCGACAGGCGGCCCAGATAGATATTCTTCAGATCCTCCAGCTCCTCGCGGAACATGATCGAAGACATCTGACGGTTGGCATAGACCAGCGTGAACCGTGACTGTGGCTCGCGGGTCAGCACAGTTTTCAGGATCGACAGCACTGGCGTGATCCCGGACCCGCCGGCAAAGCCGAGATAGCTGCGGCCCTTGTCGGCCTGCAACGGCACATGGAAATTGCCCATTGGCGGCATCGCCTCCAGCACGATTCCCGGCGACAGGTTCTCATTCGCCCAAGTGCTGAACGCACCGCCGTCAACGCGCTTGATGCCGACCTTCAGCAGCCCCTCGTCAAGCCCCGCGCAGATCGAATACGAGCGGCGCAATTCCTCCCCTTCAAACTCACGTCGGAACGTCAGATATTGACCTTGGGTAAAGGCAAAACGATCCGCGTCTTCGGGGCGCGGGCGCAGCGTCACGACAACCGCATCACGGGTGTCTTTCTGCACGTTGGTCACTTCAAGGGGCAGGAAACGGGCCATGCGGGCACCTCAAATACATTTGAAATAGTCGAAGGGTTCAAGGCAATCCGTGCAGCGGTAACTCGCTTTGCACGGGGTCGAGCCGAATTGGCTGACCTTTTCGGTCGATGTCGAGCCGCAGCGCGGGCATTCCACCGCTCGGTTGTCACCGCTCATGCGCGCTATGCGCCCGGCGATCACACCATCGGCAGCGGTGCCGTCAATGGGCGGCGCAATCCCATAGTCTTTCAGCGCCTGCCGCGCCGCAGGGTTGATCCAGTCCGTCGTCCAGGGCGGCGAAAGCTGGCGTTTGAGGCGCACATCGGCCACCCCCTTGTCGCGCAGTTTTTTCTCGATCTCGAAGTTGATCACGCTGGTGGCCGGGCAGCCCGAATAAGTCGGCGTGACGGTGACCACCAGTGTCTCGCCCTCATAGGCCACGTCGCGGATGATCCCCAGATCGGTCAGGCTGATGACCGGAATCTCGGGGTCGGGCACTTCGCCCAACCAGGTCCAGACCTGCTCGATGGCGGCGCTCATGGTGTCACCAGGTGGCGTCCGGATAGGCGCGCTGCAACCACTGCATCGGCGCCAACAGATGCCCCATATGCTCGGAATGGCGCCCCTGCTTGCCGCCTTGATGCGCAAACGTGCTTGTCGGACGGGTCAGCGTGGCCTCGGCCAAGACATGATTGACCGTCTCATCCCAGCCGGCACGCAGCGATTCAGGCGCAGGCATGATCCCGGCGCGGCCAGCCGTGCATCGGTGTCGTCACCGAGGAACATCTCGCCGGTATAGCTCCACAGCCGATCCAGCGCCTTTTGCATCCGCGCATGGCTCTCCTCGGTGCCGTCACCCAACCGGATCACCAGATCCGCCGAGCGCTCGATATGATAGGCCACTTCCTTGCTGGCTTTGGCCGCGATCTCGGCAATCCGCGAATCGCTGGATTTGGTCAGAGCCGCCAACATCGGCGCATGCCACGCGTCAAACAGGAACTGACGCATGAGGGTGTGCCCGAAATCGCCGTTCGGACGCTCGACCAGCAAAATGTTGCGAAAGTCCCCCGAGTCGCGACGAAAGGCCAGCGCATCCGCATCGCGCCCAGCGCCTTCAACCTCGCCCGCCAGACCCAGCCAGAATTGCGTCTGGCCAATGAGGTCCAGCGCGATGTTGGCCAGCGCGATGTCTTCCTCAAGCACCGGGGAATGGCCGCACCACTCCGACACACGATGCCCTAGAATCAAGGTGTTATCACCCAGCCTTGTCAGACCTGTGAACAAATCCGTCGCCGCATCATTCGCCACAAGTGGCGCGCGCCCGGTTCCACTTTGCGCCTTGGCCAAAGCTTCGGCGTCGGGGGTCATCATATCACCTTGTGCTGGCATTACATGTGCCCCACTTCATCGGGAATGTCGTAAAATGTCGGGTGGCGATAGACCTTGGCATTTGCCGGATCAAACAATGGGCCCTTGTCGGACGGGGCCGACGCGGTAATCTCGGCCGACGGCACCACCCAGATACTCACCCCCTCATTGCGCCGGGTGTAGACGTCGCGCGCGTGACGCATCGCCAATTCCGCATCGGGCGCGTGCAAGCTGCCCACATGCCGATGGTTGAGGCCATGCTGGCCCCGGATAAACACTTCCCAAAGTGGCCATTCATTCGACATGGCTTATCCCTTTCATCTTGCCCCAAATACTCTGGGGGTGAATTCGGCACCGCCGAAGAGGGGGCAAAGCCCCCACTCCGCCTTATTCTGCAGCGACCTTGGCCGCCTTGCGCCGGGCATCGGCTTTCTTGGCATGTGCCATCAAACCATCGCGGAACCATGCACCGTCATTCCAGGCGTTCTGACGCGCCTCGATCCGCTCGACGTTGCACGGACCATTCCCCTTGAGGACGTCGTAGAACTCGTTCCAGTCAGGCTCGGCAAAGTCCCAGCCGTTCTTGTCATCGTTCCACGTCAGTGTCTCGTCGGGGATCGTCAGCCCCAGATAATGCGCCTGCGGCACGGTCTGGTCGACGAATTTCTGGCGCAATTCATCGTTGGTGTTGATCTTGATCTTCCACGCCATGGATTGCGTCGAATGCACCGAGTCCTTGTCGCTCGGCCCGAACATCATCAGCGACGGATACCAGAACCGGTTCAGTGCATCTTGCGCCATTGCCTTCTGCTCGGCGGTGCCCTGCGCCATCACCCGGATCAGATCGTAGCCCTGCCGCTGGTGAAAGCTTTCCTCCTTGCAGATCCGCACCATCGCCCGGGCATACGGCCCGAAAGACGTGCGCTGCAACGGCACCTGATTCATGATCGCCGCGCCATCGACCAGCCAGCCAACCGCGCCGATATCGGCCCAGGTCAGCGTCGGATAATTGAAGATCGACGAATATTTCATCCGGCCCGACAGCAATTGCTCGGTCAGGTCGTCGCGCGACACGCCCAGCGTTTCGGCGGCGCAATACAGGTACAACCCGTGCCCCGCTTCATCCTGCACCTTGGCCAGCAGGATCGCCTTGCGCTCCAGCGTGGGCGCGCGGGTGATCCAGTTGCCCTCGGGCAACTGACCGACGATCTCCGAGTGCGCGTGCTGGCCGATTTGCCGGATCAGCGTCTTGCGATAGCCTTCGGGCATCCACTCCTTGGGCTCGATCCGCTCGCCCGCGTCGATGCGCGCCTGAAACGCGGCCAGCTTTTCAGGGTCGTCATTGGTCGCCTCGGACTTTACCATCTGTGCATACATTGTTCTGATCTCCCCGTTCAGACCCGTTCCATGATCAGGGCGACACCCTGACCCACGCCCACGCACATGGTGCACAGCGCATAGCGCCCGCCCGTGCGTTGCAATTGCCACATCGCCGTGCCGACCAGACGCGCGCCCGACATCCCCAACGGATGACCCAGCGCAATCGCACCGCCCATCGGGTTCACACGAGGGTCGTCATCGGCGACGCCCAGATCGCGCAGCACGGCAAGGCCCTGCGCGGCGAACGCTTCGTTCAATTCGATCACATCCATCTGCGCGATGCTCAGCCCGGTGCGCGCCAGCAGTTTTTTCACCGCCGGGATCGGGCCGGCCCCCATGACCCGAGGTTCGATCCCCGCGGCCGCCATGCCGACGACCCGCGCGCGTGGCGTCAAGCCCTGCGCCCGCGCCGCCCCCTCGGATGCGATGACCAGCGCCGCCGCGCCATCGTTCACGCCACTGGCATTGCCCGCCGTGACAGTCAGATCGACGCCGTTGATCCCCCGCAGCTTGGCCAGCGCCGCCGCGTCGGTTTGCGGGCGTGGATGTTCGTCAGTGTCGATGATCTTCGGATCGCCCTTGCGCTGCGGGATCGACACAGGGGCGATTTCATCCGCAAACAAGCCCGCCTCATGCGCCGCGGCCCAGTTTTGCTGGCTGCGCAGCGCCATCGCGTCTTGATCCGCGCGGGAGACACCCCAATCGGCGGCGACGTTATCGGCGGTTTCGGGCATGGAATGCGTGCCGAACGCCTTGTGCATCGCCGGGTTCACGAACCGCCAGCCGATGGTGGTGTCAAATACCTCTGCCGCCCGCGAGAATGCCGTTGTCGCCTTGGGCATCACGAACGGCGCGCGGCTCATGCTTTCGACGCCACCGGCGATCATCAGATCGCAATCGCCCGCCTTGATTGCGCGCGCGGCGGCGCCGACCGCGTCCATCCCCGAGGCACACAAGCGGTTGATCGTCGTGCCGGGCACGTTCACCGGCAGCCCCGCCAGCAGAACCGCCATGCGGGCCACGTTGCGATTGTCTTCGCCCGCCTGATTGGCGCAGCCATAGATTACGTCATCGACCAAAGACCAATCCACGCTGCCATTGCGGGCCATCAAGGCCTTGAGCGGCGCAGCGGCCAGGTCGTCGGCACGAACCGACGAGAGCGCGCCGCCATAGCGGCCAATTGGTGTGCGAACAGCATCACAAATGAAAGCCTCGGTCATTGTTGTGGTCTCCTCATTCCCTGACCGCACGGTCACTGTATAAATTAAAATACGTCACAAATCAATGAATTTGTGCAGTCATAACGTGACACTTTGAGGCGAACGGCTGCCGTCAAAGCCTCTCCTTTTTGTCAGGGGTCGAAGCCAGGACCGCCAGCCGTTCAGCCATGGCCTCGGGCTTGCCGAACTCTGTGACCCTCAACACCCTCGAATATCTTGGAAAGATGCAACTCGGCCCCGGGCGACAGCGCAAGGTACAATGTCTTGAAGAGCGCGCGCGCCGGGTGCCCCGGCCAGTCCGGCGGCAAGGCTGCGTCTGGCAGCCTCGGGTCCGGCTGCAAGACGAGTCGCCACGCGTGAACCAAGAGCAGCCGCAACGTGAGCGCATCCCCCGGCGAGAGAGTCGGCACCTGACGCATGATCGGGGAAAACTGTGCCAGAAGGTCGACATACCCCTGCGCATGCGTGGCCAGGTCCCAGGTCTGCGCCACGAACTCCGGTAAAAGGTCGGTGTCGCCAACCGCTTCGCCGTCAAATGCCAAGACACCAGCGGGCACCGGGCCACGCGCCGGACCAACCGCCAGATGCGGCCGAAGGCGGGCATAACCCTGTCGTTCAAGCTGCGAAAGGCGGGGCTCGGCACCGCCTTCGGGGATGTAGACAAAGCGCCAGGCAACTGGATCGGGCGGACCGTAGATCAGAGCCGCCGCGTCGGCATATTCCGCCTGAACGCTCTCGGACAGCCGATAAAAACTGTGCCGCCCATGCCGGACGCCCGCAAGCTGCCCCGCCGTGACCAGCCGTGAGACCGCCGTGCGCACCAAGGTTTCGCTGATTCCGACCGCCGCGCAAATCTCGATGATCGTTCCCATCCAAACCTCGCCGCCGCGCGGCACCACCGCATCACCGTAGAGTGTCACGATAAACCCGGCTGCACGCAGTGGCATCGCCTGAACAATCTGTTCGACCCGCAACTCCGGCTGGGATTGCTCGTTCTCGGAATGCGCAAGTTTCGACATTGCGGTTCTGGGCACCCGGCCCCCCTTCTGACTGTATGTCATACTGTGGCACAGGCCACGCGCGCTGACGAGTGGAGAAACCCTTGTACATGTGTAGCATTCATGCGACCCAAATCCGAACCGCGCAGGAGCCCGCATGTCTGCAATCGCCGCCCCGAGTCGCCCAACGCTGATAAACTGGGTCGAGATCTTTGGTCTCGGCATGATCTGGGGTGCATCCTTTCTGGCGGTGCATCTGGCACTCGATGGAATCGGACCGTTTGGCATTGCGACCGGACGGATTGTCTTTGCCGCCGTCACGCTGTCGCTGTTGTGCCTTGTACGCCGGTTGCCGCTGCCGTCGCTGCGCAAGACGCCGAAAATATGGCTGCACGCGACCGGCATGGCGTTTTTCAGCAATGTGTTGCCCTTTACGCTTTTGTCCTGGGCGCAGCAGCATGTGACCTCGGGCTTTGCCGGAATCACGATGGCCATGGTGCCGCTGTTCACCGTCAGTCTCGCCCATCTTTTCCTACCGGGTGAACGCCTGTCGCGCTACAAGGTCACCGGGTTTGCGATTGGCTTGGTCGGGGTGGTGATCTTGATTGGCACCGACGCATTGGACACCGTCGGCACCGAGCTTGAACCCGTCGCGCGGTTGGTGTGCATCGGCGCGACGCTATCCTATGCCATCGGCTCGATCATCACCCGGCGCTGCCCGCCAGTCGATCCGATCGCGTTCAGCACCACCGCATTGCTGGTGGCCAGCGCCATGATCCTGCCCGTCGCCCTGCTGGTCGAGGGGTTGCCGCACACCATGCCGCCCGTCAGCGCTTTGGCGGCTCTGGCGTATCTGGGGTTGCTGCCCACTGCGTTTGCCACGCTGGTTCTGGTGCATGTGATCCGCACGGCCGGTCCGACGTTCCTGACCATGACCAACTACCATGTGCCGGTCTGGTCGGTGATTTTCGGCACCGTGATCCTGGCGGAGCCGCTGCCACCGCAGTTCCTGATTGCCTTGGGGTTGATCTTGTTGGGCCTGCTGATCAGCCGGATCGGCCTGAAGCGCATCCATGCCAGCAGCGCAATGATCCGCTGATCAGCGTCCGCTCACAGCGCGCCTTCGATCTCGTGGACAAGGCCCGCGACGATCTGATCCATCAGGCCCGCGTCCTCGCATTCGACCATGACCCGCACCAACGGCTCTGTGCCGGATTTGCGGATCAACAAACGCCCGCAGCCCTGCAAACGCGCCTCGGCGTCGGTGATTGCGGCCTTGACACAGGCAGCGTCCATCGGCGTTTGACCGGGCGCATAGCGCACATTGTGCAGCTTTTGCGGCACCGGCTCGAATTGACGGGTCAGGGCGCTGGCTGCCTGGCCGGTTTCCGCCATCGCCAACAGAAACTGCAGACCCGCGATCAAGCCATCGCCGGTTGTGGCGTAATCGGTCATCACGATATGACCGGATTGTTCGCCACCAAGGTTCAACCCCCGTTCGCGCATCCGCTCCACGACATAGCGGTCGCCTACCGCCGTGCGCTCCAGCTTCAGGCCGTGCCCCTGCAGATACCGCTCCAGCCCCAGGTTGGACATCACCGTGGCAACCAAGGTGCCGTCGTTCAGCCGCTCGGCCTCGGCCCAGCGGCGCGCGAACAGCGCCATGATCTGATCGCCGTCGGCCACGCGCCCATGTTCATCGAGGATCAACACACGGTCCGCATCACCATCGAGGCAAATCCCCAGATCGGCGCCGTGCGACACCACCGTCTCGGCCGCCGCCCGTGGTTTCGTCGAGCCGACGTCCTGATTGATGTTGAACCCGTTGGGGCTGACACCCACCGGGATCACCTCGGCCCCCAACTCCCACAACACTTCGGGGGCGGCCTTGTAGGCGGCCCCGTTCGCGCAATCAATGACCACCTTCAACCCGTCCAGCCGCACGCCGCGCGGCAATGTGGTCTTGGCATATTCGACATAGCGGCCCAAACCATCGTCGATGCGTTTGGCACGGCCAATGTCCAACGGCGCCGCCAGTTCCACGTCACCGGCCAACAGCGTCTCGATCTCGGCCTCGACACCATCGGACAATTTGAACCCGTCCGGGCCGAAAAACTTGATCCCGTTATCCGTGGCTGTGTTGTGGCTGGCCGAGATCATGATGCCCAGATCGGCCCGCATCGAGCGCGTCAGCAGCCCCACCGCCGGGGTCGGCACCGGGCCAAGCAGCAGCACGTTCATGCCCGTCGAGGTCAGCCCCGCCGTGAGTGCATTCTCCAGCATGTAGCACGACAGGCGCGTATCCTTGCCGATTACCACACGATGCGAGTTCTTGCCGTCCAGCTGAAAATATCGACCCGCCGCAGCCCCCAGTTTCAACGCCATCTCGGCGGTCATGGGCCAGGAGTTCGCCTGCCCGCGTACACCGTCGGTACCAAAGAATTTCCGGGTCATGTCGTCGCTCCTTCACCTGTCAGGGCACGCCAGAGTGCCAAGGCCTGCACCGTTTCCGCCACATCGTGAACCCGCAGGATCTGCGCGCCCTGCCCCGCCGCCATCAGCGCCACAGCCACCGAACCGGGCATCCGAAGGCTTGCGTCCTCCACCCCGGAAATCGTGCCGATGAATCGCTTGCGCGAGGCCCCCAAGAGAATCGGAGCGCCCAGAGAATGAAACATCGACAGCCCGCGTAAAAGCGTCAAATTATGCAGCTTGGTTTTGCCGAACCCGATGCCGGGGTCGGTGATCACCTGTGCCGCATCCACCCCCAGCGACACCGCCAAGTCGATGCGCTGCGCCAGATAGTCATAGACCTCGGTCAGCACGTCGTCATAGCGCGGATCGCTCTGCATGGTCTGTGGCGTGCCCTGCGCATGCATCAGACAGATTGGCACGCGCGACGCCACGGCCACCGCCGCCAGATCCGGGTCATAGCCCAGCGCCGAGACATCGTTGATCATATCGGCACCCGCGCCCAGGGCCGCCTCGGCCACCCGTGCCTTGCGCGTATCAATCGAGATCGGCGTGGTGATCCCCGAGGCGCGGATCGCCATGATCACGGGCACGGTGCGGGCGATCTCATCGACCACGGGCACGTCCTGCGCGCCGGGCCGCGTGCTCTCGCCGCCGATATCCAGAATATCCGCGCCGGCCGCCACCATCGCACACGCGCGCGCCAAAGCCGCCTCCAGCGTGAACGCCGTGCCGCCGTCGGAAAAGCTGTCGGGCGTGACATTGACGATGCCCATCACCAATGGGCGGTCGTTGGGCAGGTTTGGCAGGATCGCGCGAGGCCGTGCCAGATCGGGCCAACTTGCCGCCGCATCAAGGGTTCGCTGCGTGCCGTCGACGCGCTCGACCGTGTCGAACCAGACATGCGCCGACCCGGCCAAAGCCTGCGCTTGCGGGGGACGGGGCAGATCGGTGCGGGGGCGAGCATGGCGATAGGTCATGCCAGTCGCGTAAGCCAAGCACGCGCGCTTTGGCAAGCCCCGGCTGCGGGCTAGGTGGGGAATGTTTCAACCGGCACGCGGCTTCCAGCCGATACCGGTGCGCCCTCGGGCATGATCAGCGCGGTGGCGGCCAATGACTCCGCCAGCCAGAGCGCCAGCGCCGGGCCATTTCCCGCGCGGTCTATCGGGCCATCCGAGGCATCCAGCACCAGCTTTGACGGCGCCCAGACAATCGTGTTGCCCTGCCGGATCGCCCAGTCGATTTCGGTGCGCGAACTCGACAACCAGCCAATCCCGGTCGCGTGAGGCCAGAACCCAGGCATTTGTCTCGATCGCCAACAGGTCGATGCGCCGCTGCACGGCGGCAATGCCGACTTGCTCGACCTTGGACACCGGCAAGCCAACGCACAGAACCACCGGCAACCCACGCGCCTCAAGCGCGGCAATCCGCGCGTTCAGGTCAGGCGCGGCCATGGTTTGGTTGTCGACGAACACCACCAACGGATGCAACGCACCACCCTCGGCGGTCTGTGCCTGCACCGGCTGCGCGGCGCGCGTGCGGACAATATCCACGCCCAGCTTGAACGGACCACGATCCAGCTTTTCGATCCGCACAAAGACCCGCATGGCTTGCGGCGCGGCCAGAATGCGTTCGGCGACATGTTCGGCCAGCGTTTCCAGCAGGTTCAGGCGGCCCAGCGCCAATTCATCCGAAATCGCCTCGGTGATGCGGTCATACGACATGATCCGGTCAACATCATCATCCACCGGACCGGTCTGCGGCACAACCTCGACCACCACATTGAACATCAGACGTTGGGTCAGGCCGCGTTCGGTCTGAAAGGCCCCGATTTCGGCCTCGACCTGATAATCGCGCAGGGAAATCCGGTCGCGCGGGTCAGCCGAGGCGGTGGCTTCGGCGCGCTCTTCGGGATGCGCGAACGCAAGATGGGAATCGGTGCTCATGCGCGCCTCATTGGCCGAGAGTGCCCCGGCGGCACCAAAAGCGTCTTACCGCGCTCACGACATGATGCACAGTCCCGAGCGGCCAGAAATCGACGCTTCGCGACGCGATTCCGGTCGCGTCAGTTGCTCGAAAGGCGCACGGGCTCGCGGTAAAACAGATGCGAGCCGAATTGCCCGGTGCGTTGGAACGCAGTCGCCCAGCGCGGGCGCACCCCGGTGGTGTGGAAATGCGTGGCACCCGAAGTCAGCTCACGCGGTGCGCCGGACACCATGATCTGCGCAATCGCCCCCGCCAATCGCCGGGCGCGCGGCTCGACCATCGCGCGTGAGCGGCCGTTGCACGCATAGCTGAACTGGCAGGCATTCAAGCGATCCGCATTCTGATGCACGACGCCGCAGACGGTGCTGGGGTAATTCGGCAGATCGACGCGGTTCAGGATCACTTCGGCCACGGCAAACTGGCCATAGACATCTTCACCGCGCGATTCGTGATAGATCGCTTCTTGCAAGCACTGCACCTGTTCGCTGGCCGCCTGGGGCATGGTCATCAAGAAACTGGTGTCATAACGGCGCAAGGCCGTCGTTTCCGCCTGCGGCGCAGTAACCCGGCTGATCAAGGCCTCGGGCACGCTGCGCATCGCGGCACGTTCGGCGCTCAGCGCAATGGCCAAGCCTTGTTCTACAGCCAATTCCGCGGCAGCTGGCAGCGCCGAAGAGAGTGCAAGAGCCATCGCAACCCCAAGGGGCGCAATCCGGTTCGCAAATCTCATATCGTCAATCCTCTGTCGACCGGTGGCAACGCCAAGCGTCCGCCATCAGTGTCTGGCTGACCGTCACATCGACGGTCAATTTCTTGCTTTATTATCCGTTCCGAGCAGCTCGGCCTCCCCCCGGGGACCACTTGAACTGCCTGTGAGATACCTCAAATTCCGCGCAAAGTCTACATTTCTGCCACGCAGGCCGAGTCCGGGGTCCGGCACCAATTGCCGCAACGCCGCAGCGCCGCCGCGACCGGCAGCGCCGCGCTGCGCAAATTCGGCAGATTCACACAAGGATTTAAGCGTCAGCAGGTGCCGACCTGCACCTCAACGGAACACCGGCATAGGCTCGGCGGCGTCGTTGACGTCAATGGTCAGCTGCGCTGCAGCGAGCCGCGCGATAGGCACCCGGAACGACGAGCACGAGACATAATTGAACCCGGCGTTGCGACAGAAGGCTATCGATTTGGGGCTACCGCCATGCTCACCGCAAATTGATAATGTCAGACCTTTGTGAACCTTCCGGCCACGCTCGGCAGCGATCAAAAGCAATTCGCCGACGCCGTCGATGTCCAGCACATGAAACGGGTCTTCGGGAAACACACCCGACTGCACATAATAGGACATGAACCGCCCCGCATCGTCGCGCGACAGGCCATAGGTCATCTGTGTCAGGTCGTTGGTTCCGAACGAAAAGAAATCCGCATGTTGCGCGATATCATGCGCGCGCAACGCCGCACGCGGCGTCTCCACCATCACGCCCAACCGATATTCAAACGCGGTCCCTTGCTCGATGCGCACCGACGCTGCCACGGCATCAATGCGCGCCTTGACCAACTCGACCTCGCGGCTGGCCGACACCAGCGGGATCATGATCTCGGGCACGACCTTGTCACCGCGACGCCCGGTTTCAATCGTCGCCTCAAAAATCGCCCGCGCCTGCATCTCGTAGATTTCCGGCAGCGTCACACCCAGCCGCACACCGCGAAGGCCCAACATCGGGTTGAATTCGGCCAATTCCTCGGCACGTCGGGTGATTTCCGACAGCGGCTTGTCCAGCGCATCGGCCAACTCGCGCATCCCGTCGCGGGTGTGCGGCAAGAATTCATGCAAGGGAGGATCGAACAGGCGAATGCAGACCGGCAAGCCCTGCATGATCGAGAAAAGCTCGGTGAAATCAGAGCGTTGCATCGGTAAAAGCCGTGACAGGGCCGCCGCGCGATCCTGCGAGGTATCGGCAAAGATCATCTCGCGCATCACCGTCAGGCGGTCGTCCTCGAAGAACATATGTTCGGTGCGGCACAGGCCGATACCCTCGGCCTTGAACGAGCGCGCAATCCGCGCATCGGCCGGAGTGTCGGCATTCGCGCGCACACCAATGTCGCGCAACTCATCCGCCCAGTCCAGCAACGTATTGAACCCGTCATCCAGCGCCGGTTCCAGCAGGTCCACCGCGCCCAGCAAGACCTCTCCGGTGGTGCCGTCAATGGTGATGACATCACCCTCGGACAGTTTGTGTCGCCCGGTGCTCAGGGTCCGCGCTTTCAGGTCAATCCGCATCCCGGTCGCGCCGACGATACACGGCAAGCCAAGCCCGCGCCCGATCACCGCCGCGTGACTGGTCATCCCGCCCCGCTCGGTCACCACACCATGCGCCGCGTGCATTCCCCGAATATCCTCGGGCGAGGTTTCGCGTCGCACCAGAATGCAACGTTCCCCGCGCGCCGCACTGGCCTGCGCGGCGGTCGAGGTAAACACCAGTTTGCCCGTCGCCGCCCCCGGGCTGGCGGCAATCCCCCGCACGATCGCATCACGCTTGCCGCGTGGATCGACCTGCCAGTGCAGCATCTCCGACAACGCGCCCGGCGTGACTCGCATCAGCGCCTCTTTTTTGCTGATCACCCCGTCAGTCGCCAGATCAACCGCGACCCGCACCGTGGCCCGGCTAGAGCGCGGAACCTTCAACGCGTCCAGCACCCAGACCACACCGTTGACCACCGTGAACTCAATCTGCATTTCCTCGCGCAGCTTGGCCCGGCAGATCGCACCATGCGCCACCAGTTGCGCAAAGGCTTCGGGGTGCTCGTCTTCCAGCGACGGGCCGCGCGGATCATGCGTCAGGAACAGCGCCTGCGGATTGTTCGACAGCGCATCGCGCCCCTGCCCGCGCACGGCATAGCGCCCGGTGATCTGTGCGGCGCCGGTGGCCGGGTCGATGAACTGGATCACGCCGGCACCGGCTTCGATCGTGCCAAAGCCGCCCGCCATCGCCTGCACAACCAAGCCCAGGCCCGCCTCGGCAGGGGCGCCCTTGGCTTGGCGCAACAAGCGCGCCGAGGTGCCCTCCCACGCCCGCGCCATCGAGCGCAGCACTTCGGCCAGCTGCCGCTTCGGGTCTTGCGGGAAGGGCTCTTCCATTTCGGATTCGTAATCGCGCAACGCAGCCTGCAACGCTGGCAAACACGGCTCGACGCCCGAAAACATATCCGGGTCCAGCCGCGCAACATGCTGGGCGTAGGACTGCACGAAGGCCAGATACAGCGCGGTCGCGGCGCTCTCGCCGTATTCCTGCGCGATTTCCGCGTGACGTTCGTCATTCATGCCGATGTTCAGGATCGCGCCCGGTCCGCCCCAATCGGGGTTCTCGGCCGAGGGGCGCACCGACATCAACTGACCCTTCGGGAAGCGCCCGATCAACGAGCCCAGCTCTGGCATCGCCCCCGCGGCGATAGCGCGCACCGCATTGAACGACAGCGCCACCGTCTTTGGCACCGGCATATCCAGCCGCAACAGCCGTTGCAGGCATTTCGCGCGCCAGCCATGCGACCGGGTTGCGACGGGCGCGGAACTGGTGATTTCGGTGTAATCGACGAGGCTGAGGTTCTTGGTCGGCATGCATGTCTCCTGACGCGCGCAGGATAGGCTTATCCGCCCACCGTGCAAGCGCAGAAATTCATGGCGTTTGGGGGCGCTGCCCCCTCGGCCTGCGGCCTCACCCCCGGAGTATTTTGGGCAAGATGATGCCGGTCAGCCGTCCAGTTTGGTCAGGTCCGCCACGCCGCCGCAAATGGTGCGGATGCGGTTGAGGAGGTTCAGGCGGTTGCGGCGGATGACCTGGCTGTCGGTGTTGATCTGCACCGTCTCGAAGAACGCATCAATCGGCGCGCGCAGAGCGGCCATCGCGGTCATGGCGGTGGCAAAATCTTCCGATTGCATGGCGGGGGTGATCGCCTTTTCGGCGGTGTCGAGGGCTTTGAAGAGGGCGCGCTCTTCGTCGGTTTCCGCGAATTTGAGGTCCGCGCCAAAGGAGTATTCAACGCCGTCCTTGTCCTCGGCCTGGGTCAGGATGGTGTTGGCGCGCTTGAAACCTTGCAGCAGGTTCGGGCCATCCTCGGATTTGAGGAAGGCGGCGAGGGCCTCTGCCCGGTTGACCAGAAGGGTGAGGTCGTCGTCGCCGGGCATGGCGAGGCAGGCGTCGATGACGTCGTGGCGGATGCCTTGGTCGCGCAGGTAGACCTTGAGGCGGTCGTGGAAGAAGGAAGGAAGCTCTGTCGTAGCAATCAGGTCTGAAATCCCTTCACGCTCTTCCTTTGTCAAGCGGGCAAGTTGTTCGCTATTCTTCGCCGCATCGACCGTGGCGCTTGTCAACGCTGCAGCAAATACACGACGCAGATCTGCCCGCACCCCATTCCCCAGCACCAACCTAATCACCCCCAGCGCGGCGCGGCGCAGAGCAAAAGGGTCTTTGGAGCCGGTGGGTTTTTCGTCGATGGCCCAGAAGCCGGTCAGGGTGTCGATCTTGTCGGCCAGGGCGACGGCAACGGACACGGGGTCGGTCGGCACATCATCCGAAGGGCCAAGCGGTTGGTAATGCGCCTTGCAGGCATTCGCCACGGCATCTGGCAGGCCCGCCTGCTTGGCATAGTAGACGCCCATCGTGCCTTGCAGTTCTGGGAACTCGCCGACCATCGCCGATTGCAGGTCGGCCTTGGCGATCCGGGCGGCCTGTTCCGCAAGCTCAGGATCGGCCCCCACCAGCGGCGCGATCTCGCGCGCAAGGGCAGAAATCCGATCTATCCGTGCTTTCTGACTGCCCAGCTTGTTGTGGAAGGTGACATTGGCCAGACCTTCGGCCATGCCCAAAAGTCCGACATTTGAAATCGTGCGCAAGTCGTTCTGCCAAAAGAACTTTGCGTCCGACAGGCGAGCGGCCAGAACCTTCTGGTTTCCGGCCAGGATGGTCGCGCCGTTGTCGGCGGTCTCGCGGTTGGCGACTGTCACAAATCGAACAATTCGCCCATCCTTGGGATCACGCAGCGAAAAGAATTTCTGGTGCTCGCGCATCGAGGTTTGCAGCACCTCGGGCGGCAAATCGAGGAAGTCTGCGCCGATCTCCCCGACCAGCACCACCGGCCATTCCACGAGGCCCGCAACCTCGGCCAGCAGGCCCTCGTCCTCAGCCAATTCCAGCCCCAAGGCAAAGGCGCGGTTCCGGGTGTCATGGGCGATCGTCTCGGCGCGGTCCTCGGGGTCGAGCACCACATACGCGCGCTTCAGCTTGGCGGCGTAATCCTCGAACCCGGTCACGGAAAACGCATCGGGCGCCATGAACCGGTGGCCGCGTGTGGTGTTGCCGGCAACAATCCCGTCCACCGTCAAGGGCACAACTTCGGCCCCGGCCTCGGTGGTCATCAGGCACAGGATCGAATGCAGCGGACGCACCCAGCGCAACGCCCCGCCCCCCCAGCGCATCGCCTTGGGCCAGGGGAAATTGCGGATGGATTGCTCCAGAACCTCGGCCAGAATATCTGCCGCCAAACGCCCCGGACGCTCAATCACCGCCAGATAGAACGCGCCCTTCTTGTCGTCGCGCGTCTCCAGCTGCTCCAGCGTCAAGCCAGTCGAGCGCAGGAACCCATCCAAGGCCTTTTCGGGCGCACCAACCTTGGGGCCTTTACGCTCCTCGCGCTGCAAGGGGCTCTCGGCGGACAGGCCTTCGATGGCCAGGGTCAGGCGGCGGGGCGTCGAGTAAGCGCGGGCATGGGCATAGCTGAGGCCGCCTTCGACCAGCCCATCGGTGACCAGTTTTCGCAGATCCTCGGCGGCGCGGCGTTGCATCCGTGCGGGGATTTCTTCGGAGAAAAGTTCGATCAGGACATCGGGCATGGGTACGGCTTTCAGGACAAGTCTGGGCGGGCTGAATAGGACGAGGTGTTTTACTGCGACTGCGACTGCGGCGGGGGTGGGCAACCCGCAGGCACCGGATCGCCATCGAAATGAGCGGCACCGCAAGCGTTGATCTGCGGCCAGACATAGGCGCGGCCATCGGGGTAAAGCGCCATGATGCGATCAAAACCGTAGGGGGCGTTGGCCTCGACCAGAACGGCGCGCGCCGCCCCCGATACCAGTGCCCCGCCGATCTGCGCGGCGTCGAAACAGGAGAACCAGCCCGGCGCATTCAGCGGGTCCGCGCCCTCATAGGCGATCAGCGGCGGCACATCCCCCACCACGGTAAAGCACGCGCGATAGCGAAGCGGCGATGAAAAGGAATCGATGCCCTCAAAATCCGCGATATCGAGGCGCGCCGTGCCGTCGTCGTGCGCGACCTGATAGCCGATTTGCGGCTCCAGCGTCTCATAATAGCCATAGACTTGGAGGTAATACATCCCCGCGCCACCAACCAAGGCGACGCCGACGATCAATCCTGCCGCAAACTTACCGTTCATCAATGCCAATCCCAGTTTATTTCGGGCTTCGTCATCCCGGCGGCTTTTTCCTTGAGCGCGCGGGTTCTGGCTGCCAGCTGACTCAGGACGCGTTCGTGTGTTTCGACGAAAATCCGGTCGATCAGGGCACAATCTGGTTCGGACAACAGCCGTTCCAAGAGGTCCACTTCAGCCCCTTCAATATCCATTTTGATCAACTTCACAGGGCGATCAAGCTCTCGCAGGAACATGACGAAATCCTTGACCTCGACGAGGATGAAATCCGCTTCATCCATGTCCTTCTTTCCGGCGATGATTGACGATGCCGTGGTGCGCCGCTCTGGAGCCGCCGCAAAATCGCGGTGACGAAACAGCTTGAACTCTCCTGCCTGCCCGCCCGCGGCGGCGGCGATCAGTGTGACGTTGGGAAAGCCAGCCACATTGGCCCGAAGGCGTGCAAAGGCATAGGGGTCAGGTTCGAAGGCATAGACCGTGCAACCGCGCGCGGCCATTTTTTGGGTAAAGAGGCCAATATTGGCGCCAAGGTCGATCGCGATATCGTCGGGGCCAAGATCAGCCACGGCGGCGTCGAATTGTTGCTGCGCACGGCCACGCACGCGGGATTTTTCGCCGCTCAGGCGTCGCCAAGCCCGGTCGAGACCTTGCTTTACGCGTTCAAAGCTCAGCATATGCGTCCCCGACCTGGAGCGCCGCCCCGGCCAATCACGCGGCATATCCCCCGGCTTCAGTCTGCACAAACGCATCGGCGCATTGCTTGGCCAAAGCGCGGACCCGGCCGATATAGGCTTGGCGTTCCGTGACCGAGATCACCCCGCGCGCATCGAGCAGGTTGAACAGATGGCTGGCCTTGATGCATTGGTCATAGGCCGGGTGCGCCATGATGATGCGCTTGCCGGTGTTGGGGTCTTGCGGATCAAAGCCCAGCAGGTGCTGGCACTCACGCTCGGCGTCCTCAAAATGGCGCAGCAGCATGTCGGTGGTGGCGCCGTCGAAATTGTGGCGGCTGTATTCCTGTTCGGTCTGGCGAAACACATCGCCATAGGTCAGGGCGATCGGCGCATCGGGGTCATTGAACGGCATGTCCATGACGTGATCGACACCCAGCACATACATGGCCAGACGCTCCAACCCATAGGTTAACTCGCCCGAGACCGGGTGGCAATCATGCCCACCGACCTGCTGGAAATAGGTGAACTGGCTGACTTCCATGCCGTCGCACCAGATTTCCCAGCCCAGCCCCCAGGCGCCCAGGGTGGGGGATTCCCAATCATCCTCGACAAAGCGGATATCGTGCAGCGTGTCGTCGATACCGATGGCGCGCAGGCTGCCCAGATACAGGTCTTGCAGGTTGGGCGGCGAGGGTTTGATCAGCACTTGATATTGATAATAGTGCTGCAAGCGGTTCGGGTTTTCGCCGTATCGCCCATCCGTCGGACGGCGCGAGGGTTGCACATAGGCCGCCGACCACGGTTGGCTGCCCAGCGAGCGCAGCGTGGTCGCCGGGTGAAACGTGCCCGCACCGACTTCGAGGTCATAGGGTTGCAAGATCGCGCAGCCTTTGGACGCCCAGTAGGACTGAAGGCGCAGGATGATTTCCTGAAAACTGCGGGGCTTTGTGGCGGTCTGTGGCATCTGGGCCTCGGTCTGTGGCTCTGAATCTGCCGCAAAGATGTTTGCGGGGTTGGGTCTGCATCGATATCGAGGTTTGCGCCTCAATAGGCAAGCCAAAGGGTGCGGTCAACGTCACCTCCAAGCCCGGAAAGACACAGACCGGGGAAAAAACACGCGGAACATGGTTGAACGCCTCACGTTGCCGTTATTTAACCAGCAAAGCCCTTGTGACCCTGCTAGGGTCGCTCCAAGAATCAAGAACTCAACAATTTGTGGGACGACCGTGACTGATCGTATATTTAAAGCCGTATTCGCCGCACTTCTGATGGTTGCTCTGGCCCCGATTGCCGCATTTGCACAAGTGTCGCATTGGGTTCAGGTTGAAGCGCACGCCACCCTGCGCACCGCCGAGGAATTCGCCACCCGTTATGACCAGCGGATCGGCAATATTGCCGGGTTCCGCATTGCGGGTGGTTGGTATGCTCTGGCCGTCGGGCCATTTGCAACACCCGAAGAGGCCGAAATTCGTCGGGGTCAGCTTTTGGCAGCGCGCGAAATCCGCAACGATGCCTATGTCACCGACAACAGCATATACGGCCAGCAATTCTGGCCCGTCGGCGGACAAGCCGCCGCGGCACCCGCGGTGACCATTGCGCCGGTCGAGGCGCCAGTCGTGTCAGAAGCGCCAGTGGCGTCAACGGATACCGGGAACGCGATCACGACCGTTGCAGACGTGGTTGACGCGCCGGTCGAACCCGTCGTGGAGGTTGTCGCGGATCCCGAACCTGTCGTCGCCGAGCCAGAACCAGAACCAGCGCCAGCCCCGGCCACGATCAATGACGCGCAAGCCGATGAACGCGCCTTGACCCGCGAAGACCTCATGGCCATCCAGACCGCTTTGCAGTGGTTCGGCTTTTATCGGTCGGGCATCGACGCGCAATTCGGCCCCGGCACCCGCGCCTCGATCCGCAACTGGCAAGAAGCACAGGGCTATGAGGGCTGGGGTTTCCTCAGCGCCGCGCAGCGTCAGCAGTTGTTGCATGACTACGATCAAGCCGTCGCCCGCTACAGCTTTGGTCCGTTCCGTGACGAAGCCGCCGGCATCGAACTGACGTTGCCGTTGGGCATGATGGCATTTGACCGCCACGAGGCGCCGTTCGCGCATTTCAACGAGATCAACAACTCGGGCATGCGCGCGTTGCTGCTCAGCCAGGAAGGCTCGCAAACCACGTTTTATGGCCTGTATGAAATCCTGCAAACGCTGGAAATCATTCCCCTCGACGGTGAGCGCGATCGCGGTCGGGATCGCTTCATCATCACCGGTCAGAGCGCCACGCAACGCGCCCATGTCGAAGCCCGCCTGCAAAACGGCGAGATCAAGGGCTGGGCGCTGTTGTGGGACCCGTCGGCTGACGGTGATGCCGAATTGATCATCGCCACGATGCGCGACAGCTTCCGCTCGATCAACGGAGTGTTGCCGTCCAGCATGGGGGCGACCTCGTCCACCGTCGCGCGCCGCGACCTGATTGCCGGCCTCGAAGTACGCCGCCCGGAACGCTCGCGTACCGGCTTCTTCGTCGATGCCGTCGGCACGGTGGTAACCTCTGCCGAGGCCGTTCAAAGCTGTGACCGCGTGACCATCGACGAGGCCTACACCGCCACCGTTCGCGCCGTGGATGCCGAAACGGGCATTGCGATCTTGTCACCACAAGACCCGCTTGTTCCGCTGGCGTTTGCGCAATTCTCGAATTCTGCGCCGCGGGTCGGCTCGGATATCCGGGTTTCGGGCTTCAGCTATCAGGACACACTGACGCGTCCGATCATCACCTTTGGCCAGCTGGCCGATGTGCAAGGGTTGAACGGCGAGCAAAACCTGCGCCGCCTGACGGTCACCGCACAGGAAGGCGATGTGGGTGGTCCGGTCTTTGACAGCAACGGCACCGTGATTGGCATGCTGCTGCCGCGCATGGAAACGCCGGGACGGATGATGCCCGAGGACGTGAACTTTGCCGCGTCATCCGAGTCCATCCTGGCAGCGCTGAGTCAAGCGGGCCTGACCGGCACGCAAAGCCGCGTCAGCATCCCGATGTCGGCAGAAATCCTGACCCGCGTATCCGCCGATCTCACCGTTCTGGTGTCGTGCTGGAACTGATCAGCATCTGAACCAGTGGAAAACGGGCGGCCCGCGAGGACCGTCCGTTTTTTGTGGCGCAGTCGCGCTCGTTTGCGTCGCCTCGTCGGCACCCGATGACGCGCAGGATGCAACGGGATGTATGGGGTGTCTTTTCGGGGTTAGCTCCGACGTTGAAAACCCCGACGCACCCCGTCATTCGCCCCGAAGGCTGCGCAATCAGACGCGCCAGAACCGGGGCAGCACGATCACCACCACGGCGATCATCTCCAACCGGCCCATCAACATCGCCACGATCATCAGCCATTTGGCCTCGGTCGGGAACATGTTCATGGCCCCGGTTGGCCCGACCTCGGTGCCAAAGGCCGGGCCGATATTGCAGATCGATGTCCAAGCCGCCGTGAAGGCGGTGCGCATTTCCAGGCCGGTCAGCGACAACAGGATCGTCAGCACGCCAAACCCCAGCACAAACGCCGTGAACATCACAACCACCGAGACGACCACATCGTCATCAAGCCGTCGGCCATCGAGCAGCAGTGGAATCACGCGATTGGGCGAGACGAGTTGGCGTAGCTGCGCCTTGATGGCTTCGAACAGCACCAGAAACCGGAAAACCTTGATCGAGCACCCGGTCGAGGCCGTGCAAGCCCCGATGAACCCGGCCACGATAAACACCAGAAGCGGAAAATCGCCCCAGGCTGTGACTTCCGCGCTGCCATAGCCGGTCCCCGAAAACAGCGACACGACGTTGAACGCGGCCTCCCGGATGATCGGCTCCAGAGCTTCGTCGCTGGTCATCGCCCGGTAGATCACCACCAGCCCGACCGCATAAATCGACCAGCGGAAATAGGCGCGCACCTGAATGTCCCGAAACAACGGCGAGACCGATCCGTTGATCACCTGCACATAGCGAATGAACGGCAAACCTGCCGCCCACATGAAGAACGTGGCAATCCAGTGCGAGGCCGCACCATAGGCCCCGAACGAGGCATCCCGTGTCGAGAATCCGCCCGTCGACAGCGTCGTCAGCGCGTGATTGATCGCATCAAAGGCGTTCATTCCCGCGATCAGATAGGCCAAGGCGCACAGGATGGTCAGCCCGGCGTAGATTTGCAGCAGCATCAAACTGATATCGGCCGCCCGCGGCAAGACCTTGCCCATCGTGTCAAAGCCCTCGGAGCGGAAGTGCTGCATCCCGCCGACTTTCATCACCGGCAAGAAGATCAGCGCCACAATGACAATGCCCAAGCCGCCCAGCCATTGCAGGATCGAGCGCCACAGGAGCATCCCGGGCGGCATATCGTCCAACCCGTAAAGGATGGTGGCGCCCGTTGTCGTCATGCCGGACATGGATTCGAACACGGCATCTGTCCAGCTGACGTGGTCCAACCCCATTTCCAGCGGGATCGCCCCGAACAGCGGCAAGACGCACCAGGTCAGCGTGGTCATCAGGAAGGATTGGCGCAGCGTCAGACCTTGCTTGAGACTGTTCGAGGTCGCCAGCACCAGAACGCCGCCCGAAATCACCGTGACAAAAGACGACAGCAAGAAGACCCGCCAGTCAGGGCTGTCGTTGGCCAAATCCACGATCAAGGGTCCCAGCATGATGACGCCCAGCGTCATCAAGAGCCAGCCGATGATATTGGCAACGGGTCTGATGTCGATCATGCGAAACCCTTGGCGGCGGCGCAGCGCCATGTCAAGCGCTGCTCGAAACGCGGATCAGGGTGTGGCGCGGAACTGACAGTCTTTGACCAATCGCTGGACATCGTCAGCGCGGCACAAGGCACTTCCCGGCGTCATCACGGCGGCGGCGGCGGCGGCGGTGCCCATCCGGAGGGCCGCTGCCACCCCCTCGCCCCGCGCCACCGTCAGGGCGAATCCCGCCGTAAAACTGTCGCCGGCGCCGGTCGTGCTGACCACCGGCACCTCGGGGGGCACGCAGTGCAGACGCTCGGTTGCCGTCGCCAGAACCGACCCGTCCCGCCCTCGTGCAAGTATCACCACGCCGGCCACGCCCGCGCCTACCAGCGCCTGCGCGTAATCGAGGCTTTCAGCGGCGGTTTCCAGTTGGCGCCCGGCACTTTCTTCGGATTCGCGTTGATCCATGCGCAGGACATGGGGTTTGGCCCCCGCCTCCGGGTGGTCAACCATCTGCCGCAGCGCGGCCCCGGAGGTATCCACGATGATCCGGGCTTGTGGCAATCGGCGCACCAGCTCCTTCGGGAAATCGTCAGGCACGCCGGGCGGTTGACTGCCCGACAGCACGACAATCGCGCCCGGGACCAAGTGCCGCGTTTCCTCGCTCAGGCGCGAAAAAACCGCCTCGACCTGTGCGGGCGTCCAGTTCGGTCCAGGCAGGATGAACCGGAACTGCTTGCCCGTTTCGCGCTCGGTCACGGACAGGCTTTGCCGGGTTTCTCCATCCAGTTGAAACGCCGCAACGGTCACACCCGAATCGCCAAGCAACTCGGCCATGCGCGCGCCCGTCACGCCGCCCAGCGCGGCCACCGCCAGAACGCGGCCACCCAGATTTGTCGCCGCGCGCGCCACGTTGACCCCGCCGCCGCCGGGTTCAACCGTCGGCGCGCCCAACCGCAATTTCGGGCCCGGCACAACGAGGCCAGAGTCGGCGCTCAGATCCAGTGCCGGGTTCAGGGTAACGGTCATCAGATCAAACATCACCGCCTCGCGCTATGGCCGAAGGCGCATCATAGCAACCGCGCTATCCGCCGCAAAGCCACGTCCTTGACCTGCGACACTTACCCCTTGTGGATCAAGCTCGCGAACAACTGCGGGTCAAGGCTTTGCGCCTCAAAGGCCGCCCCGCGGGTCAGGACACTGACGGCGTCATGACTGTGCAGGCTTTCCTGATGGCTGGCCACCACACGGAAATCTCCGATCCTCGGGTCGCTTTCCAACGCTTCGCAATAGAGCCTCGCGGCATCCTCGACGAAAATCGGATTGGCGGCGTTGAGTTCGGCAAAGGCTTGCTCGTCCTCACGCTTGACCATCACTTGTGTTTCGGTTGGCACCGCGCGCCTGCAAGCGTCGATCAGATCCTCGAACCACAGCACTTCGCCGGGCAGAACCTCGACCGAAATCCGCGCCACGGAGCGTTGCGAATGGGGTGTCGCCAGTTGTCCGCGACCGGACCGCGCGTGTTCGCTCAATTCCAGAGAACACGGGCAGGTCGAAGAATAAACGTAATCCAGATGCATGAACTGTCGGCGCACGCCGCCGACGTCCACCAATTCCAGTGCAATATCGTAATACTGCCAGCCCCACAGCCCCGAGCGCAGGCTTTCAACTTTCATCGGAAAGGAAAAGCGCATCTGAATCCGGGCGTCGAAGCTTTCAAGATCGGTCTTGTAGTCATCCAGTGCCGCCGCGATCACACCCACACTGAACCGCTTCTCCGCGTGCTGGTAAAAGCTGCGCATGATCCGCGACATGTTGATGCCTTTCTTGTTGGCATCAAGGCTCACCGTTCCCGTCACCGAGGCTTGCAACGTCACATCGTCATGCCCGCTGGCATCGCCATTGCGCGTGCGAAACCGGATCGGCACGCGGAAATTCGAGATCCCGACATGCTGAATCGCCGTATTTGCGCCCTTGATCAGGCTGGCCGGACCATTCTGCAAGTCGGGCATGGTGCGTTTATAGGCCGCGTCCGGTTTGAAATCAGCCGGATAAGTCTGCTGAAACACCGGATAGGCCGGATCGGCTACGCCCGGCAGAAGCCGCGTTAACGCGGGGTCAAGCGCGGCAATTTCCGCGTCGGTCGCCCGCGCGGCCCAAGCCCTCAAAACGGACATCGCCGCTTCGGCTTGCAACAGATCTGGCTCTTTTTTCGTCACCGGTTTCTGGACATTCATCACTCGCCCCCTTGGATACGACGCATATCACGTCTGGCGCGCTGGGAATAAACGTAATCCTTCACGCGCCTTTTACAACGGTTCTACGCCTTGGGCTGGCGATCAGATCACCCAGTAGTGACCTTAAACCGTCGCGAGCGCCTGCTGCAGATCCGCGATCAGGTCCGCAGGGTCTTCCAGCCCGATCGACAAGCGAATCAGACCGTCCGAGATGCCCAACACATCCTTTTGCGCCTGAGGCAGTCGCTGATGGGTGGTCGTCGCCGGATGCGTGACAATGGATTTTGCATCGGCGAAATTGTTCGAGATGATGACGATCCGCAAGGCATTCAGGAACCGGAACGCGCCCGCCTTGCCGCCCTTGACCTCAATCGCCAAAACCGTCCCACCCGACGCCGACTGCGCCATTGCCACCGCGTGTTGCGGATGGCTGAGAAGTTGCGGATAGCGCACCGCAGCCAGTTTTTCATGCCCCTCCAGCGCCTCGGCCACCTGCATCGCAGCGGCGGCCTGCGCGCGGACACGCAGGTCCATGGTCTCCAACCCCTTGAGATGGGTCCAGGCGGCAAACGGGTTGATCGCACCGCCCGTGTGCTTGAGATAGGCCTCGATCGGGCCGCGGATCAACTCGCGCGACCCGCAGATCGCGCCGCCCAGCATACGCCCCTGCCCGTCCACATGTTTGGTCGTCGAATAGACGATCAGGTCAGCGCCCAGCCGCGCGGCATAGGAAAAAGTCGGCGTCGCCATCACGTTATCCACCACCACCAGCGCGCCATTGGCATGCGCCACACGCACCACATGCGCGAGGTCGATGACCTCCAACGTCGGATTCGAGATGGCTTCGAGGAACACGACCCGCGTATCGGGACGAATTGCCGCCTCCCACGCGGCATTATCCGTGCCATCAACCAAGGTGATCTCGCAGCCGAACCGGCCCAGAACATCCTCAAGAATATAAAGGCACGACCCGAACAGCGCCCGCGAGGCGACAATATGATCGCCCGCCTTGGTCAGCGCCAGCATCGCGCCGCTGACCGCCGCCATGCCCGAGGTGCAGGCGAACGCATCCTCGGTGCCCTCGAGGGCAGCGATCCGGTCCTCAAACATGCGGTTGGTGGGGTTGCCGTAACGGGCGTAGATGAACTCATCCTCACCCGCCTTGACGAACCGCGCCTCGGCGGCTTCGGCGGTTTCATAGACGAAACCTTGCGTCAGAAACATCGCCTCGGACACTTCGCCATACTGGCTGCGCCGTGTGCCGCCATGCACCGCAACGGTACGCGCACTCCACTGAGGATCAATCGTCTTGGCCATCGCTGCCTCCTGCGGTCGCAACCGCTTTAACCGTTACCGGCACAGGCGCAGCCCCGCGAACACGCGACACCAGCCTCTTTAGCGGATTCTTTAGCGTGGGCCGCAAGCCGGCACAAAGCCCCACGTTTGCGCCAGTTACGACACTCAAGCCTGCTGCGTCAAGGATCCGGTGCGACATTCTGGCAAGGCGCACGGACAGCGAGCCATCGCAGAGCCGCGACATCGCCCCGCAATCGCCCAGCACTTGCCCCGGTCTCGCCCCGTTTCAGGGTCACAACTCCCCAAGTAAACCAAGCCTAACCGGGACCTGATTCCATGAAACAGAAGATTCATAACTTTGTGTGCAACGAGTTCGGCGGCGTTCCCCTCAATACCCTCGCCTTGACCGCCTCGGTCTTTGGGGCCGGGCTGCTCGGCATGGGGCGATTTGTCGAACAGGCGCGTGCCCAGACCGCGCTCCAGACGGACATCTCGCTGACTCTGCCGATTGCAGAGCTGCAAATGACCAACGAAGCCCGTGCCGAAGTGCAGCGCGCGCTGAGCTCAATGGACAATGCCGATCTCAGTCTGACCTATGCGCGCATCCACAGCACCTTTCGCAGTTATATCGGCGAGGATGACCTGTCCGTCGCCCGCGCCTTGATCGACTACGCCTCTCTGGCCGAAGCCGAGCTTTTCACACGCGGCATTCTGCGCCCGCCGGGAACAGACAGCGCCCAGGACATGCTGATGACCTATCAACTGGTGCTGTAGCCCGCCCAACCAACCTGCAAGATCTGAAACCGCGTGTCGCGCTCTCGACACGCGGTTTTCACATTTTCGACACGGTGGGCTGTAAATATGAACCTGAGGCACAGGATGCCCGTTCTCATGAAGAACGCTCCGTTCACCCGGCAGAAACCCGGTTCAGCGGACAACAACAAGGACGACGCCTTAGAATTTATCGCACCGAAAGCCAAACCGATGACCTTGATCCCGATCACCGCAACGCAGACTGGCCTGGTCTTGGGCTCCTCTGAGGGTGGCACACCCGAAAGGACCATCGCGTTGGCCTTGGCCGATGTCCCGCAAACCGCGCCGGTGGTGATCATGGTCCACGGCAAAGGCTATCGCCCCTCGGACCCCGACCGCGATCCCCATCGCCTGATCTTTGCACCTCGCCCCGGGTTTGGCCGTAGCCGCTTCGTCTCCTGGCCCCGCCGCCTCGGCTTCGCCCTGCCCGGCCCGCGCAAACCGCTGGGGCTGTGTTTCGGCTTTGGCTGGCACTCGGCCGGGGCCTTGTGGCGCGCCACGGAATCGGCGGATGCCACCGCCCTGATGCTCGCCCGCCTGGTGCAACTCATCCGCCGCATCGACCAGGAACGCCGCGTTGACCTGATCGGGCATTCGCTGGGGGCTCGTGTGATTCTCGGTGCCATGCCCCTGCTGGCCGCCAACACCATCGACCGCGTGATCTTGCTGGCAGGCGCCGATTTCACCCATCGAGCCGAGGCCGCACGCCGCAGCCCCGCCGGGCTATCCGCGGAATTTCTCAACATCACCACGCGGGAAAACGACCTCTATGATTTCCTGTTCGAACGCGCCTTCGCGCCATTCGGCGGGCAAAATGCGCTGGGAAACGGGGTTGGCATGCGCGAAAACTGGCTCGACATTCAACTCGACAATCCCGCCACCAGCGCCGCCCTGCGCACCATGGGCCTGCCGCTCGCCGCATCGCAAGCGCGGATCTGCCACTGGTCGGTCTATCTGCGCCCGGGCGTGTTCCGCTTCTACCGCGCGCTTCTGCACGATCGCCAGCGCTTGTCCCTGCCGCTCTTGCGCGCTGCCCTCACCACCGCACCGGAACCACGCTGGTCGCACCTCATCAAACGCATCGCGCCTCTCGCAAGCTGACCGGCCCCCTGACCGTCTTTGTTCTTCAAATATCCTGCGGGGGAAAGGCCGACGGCCTGACGGGGGTGCAAAACCCCCGGCGGGCCGAGGGGGCTCGATGCCCCCGAGGCACGCTCTCCCTCGACCCGTCGCGTTCAGCGTGGCCCGGTCCAATGCGTATCGATCAGCTTGTAATTCCCCATCAGAAACACGAACATCACACCCATCTGCCCGAACGTGTCCCACATCACGAAGACATCGGTCGAAAAATTCCGCCAGATCACCTCGTTCATGGCCGCAAAGGCCAGGAAAAACCAGGCCATGCGCCGGGTCAGGATCATCCAGCCTTCGCGGCTGATCGGCAGCGCCTGATCCAGCACGAAGGCCAGCCAGGATTGTCCGCGCCACAGGCCGATGAACAACAAGACCCCGAACAGACCGAAAACGAAGGTGCTTTTCATCTTGAACACGCGTTCGTCGTTGAACAGAACTGTGCCAAGCCCCAGCACAATCACCAGGATCAGCGTCGCCAGTTGCATTCGCGACAGCCGCCCGGTGATCAGCCGCAACGCCACCGCCGACGCGATTTGCAAGGGTACGAACAACACGATTGCCACGACAAACCCACCGTAGTCGGTGCCGCCAATCGTCACGCTGCCGTCGCGCAGCCATAGATAGGCCACCAGAAAGGCCAGCAGCGGCCCAAGCTCCAACACTTGCTTGATCAGCGGCGAGGCCTGTTTCTCGGGTTGAGGGCCTGGCTGCGGCGCGGGTTCGTGGTCAGGGTCGGGCGTCGTCATGGAACCTCCGGGCAATCGGTGCCTCATCTGCCCGGTTTCCGCCGCACAACGCAACCCCATTAGCCCGGCCAGAGACCAAGACTTGTGTTTCCCGCGCGCGGCGGCCAAAAAGGTCGCACACCCCCCTGACCCGACCCCATCGGAGCCTTCCATGACCCTTTCAGTGTATCTTTCCGGCGAAATCCACACCAATTGGCGCGACGAGATCATGGCGGGTTGCGCAGATGCAGGGCTGGATGTGGCGTTCAGCGCGCCGGTCACCGATCACGATGCCTCGGACGATTGCGGTGTGGCAATCCTTGGGACCGAGCCAACCAAATTCTGGCACGATCACAAAAGCGCCAAGCTGAACGCGATCCGCACACGCAAGGGGATCATGGATGCTGATGTTGTGGTCGTGCGATTTGGCGAGAAATACAAACAATGGAATGCCGCGTTTGATGCCGGTATGGCGGCGGCGCTGAACAAGTCGCTGATCGTCCTGCACGGCCCGGACCATCAGCACGCCCTCAAAGAGGTCGATGCTGCTGCCCTTGCGGTTGCCGAAACGCCATTGCAGGTCGTCCAGATGCTGACCTATGTTCAGCGCGGCACTTTGCCCGGCTGAGGCGACACGCCGACCCCATCGCGAAAGAAACACCGCGCGCGACGGCTTGCGGCATCCCAGCGGTTCACCAGTCCGTTCCAAAAGCGGCTGTTCTCATCGCGGCGTCGGCGCTCATAAATCTCGCGCGCAACCCGCAACGCGCCGATCAGCTTGAGCGGTTGCCTTTCATGCTGGCGCAGGGCGACAAAGGTTTGTGGGCCGAACACCCCGTCTTCGGGCACCTGCAGCGCGATTTGCAGAATGCGCACGGCCCCGGTCCAGCCCCGGTTCCAGGTCAGGTCGCGCAGAAGATAGCGGATCGCGCCGGTTTTGGCGCGCAAGGCGTAGCGATCCGTATAGTCGGCGATATAGGCGACCGCTTCGGCCTCGGCTTGCGCGTGCGCACCCGCGTCGATCAAACCGCGCAAATGGGCGGCCATTTCAGGATGATAGCGCTCATTGATGCCGGCAATCTCGAAACGGCCACCGCCATCATCACCCGGCAATTGATAAACCACGATACGCCCGTCGTCGTCACGGCTGGCTTCGGCGTTGACGATATGCTGCACGATTTCTTGCCGCAGCATCCCCAGACTGTCGGGCCTGCGACACTCCAGGGTTGCGGCGTGCGTGGCTGCGGTCATGCTGGCACAGGCGCAAAACACCGCGCAAACCAGCTTGCCGCGAAAAAGGTTCAAAATCATGCGTCGTACTCAAAAAAACGCACCCGAGGCGCTTTGGCCGTCGTCGGTGCTCATCACCTATAAAATCAGCGTCTCAACCCGGTGCCAAGGCGTCAAGGCCATAACCTAGCACCGGGCTTCGGGGAATCCCACGGGTTTGGCGCGCACGCCCAATTGTGCAACAGCGGTTGAAACCCGCGCACAGGCGCGGCAAGACAGAGACCTGCCTTGCTTGGAGCATGTCATGCCCGAAACCCCTGCCGCCAAAGCCCTTCTGGACACGTTTGGCCGCATCGTCGTGATCAACTTGCCGGAACGGGCGGACCGGCGCCGCGAAATCGACGCGCAGTTGCGCCGGGCCGGGTTATCGCTGGATCACCCGGCGGTCGACGTGTTTGCCGCCGAGCGCCCCACCGTGGCGGCCGGGTTTCCCTCGATCGGTGCGCACGGGGCCTATCAAAGCCATCTGGCGGTGATGGAGCACTTGCTCTCACACGGGTGGGATCGCGCCTTGATCCTCGAGGATGACATGGATTTCTCGCGCGGGTTCGAGCGGCGCTTGCCCGCCCTGGCCGAGGCCTTGAAGGGGTACGACTGGGCCATGATCTATGGCCACCCCGGCGACAGGCCAGCCCAGACCCCGGCCCCCGACGCCAATGGCCTGATCACGCTGCCCGCTGATTTAGGGTTGATTCAGCTGCATTTCTTCGGCCTGACCCGCGCGTTCGCCGAAGCCGCCGTGCCGATGCTGCGCGCCATGATGACACGGCCCGAGGGCAGCCCCGAGGGTGGCCCCATGCATGTGGATGGCGCGCTGAACTGGGTGCGCCGCGCGCATCCGGGTTTGTTGGCGCTGGGCATTTCCCCGCAAATCGCCCAGCAGCGCGCCTCGCGCAGCGATATCGCCGGGGCGCATTGGTACGATCGACTGCCGCTGATGCGAACCATCGCGGCGGTGGCGCGGCGGTGGCGCTAAGAGTGCGTCACAATCCGGCTCCCGGATGCGCGGACACAACGCGCCAGACCAGTTCCTCATACCAGCGCCCCACCGCCGCCGACATGCCATCAGGACGTGTCAAACCCGCGGGATTGCGCCGATAGATCACTGCGAAATGCGTCAGCGCCGTGATCCAGGCGCCCAACTCGGACGGGTGAATATCATCGCGAAACAACGCACGAATGTCCGAAATCGGGGCGCGCCCGGCCTCGATCTGGTCATGGATCTCGGCCATCACCGATATCGCCGGGATCAGCCGCATCAGCGGCGCGTCTGACGGTCGATGGGCGTTTACATGCGCGCGGATCTCCTCCCACGCGGCGAGTTCTCGGTCCAGACGCTCGCGCCACGGCAAGCCGGGCATCCGGGTCCGACCCCTGCCCGGCAAACTCCGGCCCCGTGTCCAGCCCCACCCAACTGGCGAAAAGCAACACCTCGGCGCCCGCGCTCCATCCCAGCTGCGCGAATCGCAGGGCATAGTCGGCCGAGTGGTGATAGGGCGCGGTGTTCGACAGCGCCACACGCTCGGTCAGCACAACCACGTCAAACTCGGAAATCCGTGCGCGCAGGTCCAGCCCCGGCGGATTATTCCACCGCCATTCCAAGGGGCTGCCCGGGATTGTCGACAGGAAAACACTGTCGCGTGGCCCCCCCGCCGCGCGCACCATCGCCTGCAACGGGTCCAGGAGCGGGTCGGTCAGGCTATGACCCGACATCACCACACGCGCGTGCAACGCCCCTTCTTGCGCCCAGCTTTGGCCCGCCAGCAGCGCCAAGGTCCCGCCCGCAATCATGTGCCTCCGTGTGACCGCCATTTCCGCCCTACCCCGTTGCCCCATCATCGCCCGCACGCTAAGTCTAGCCCATCGGAGGACTGCAATGACACCCCAAGATTTCGACGCCCTGACCCGCGCCCGCCGCTCTGTGCGGGGCTACCGTGCTGATCCCGTCGCGCCCGAGATCATCGAGCAGATCTTTGCCACGGCGCTCTGGGCTCCGTCGAATTGCAACGTGCAGCCGTGGAGCGTGCATCTGGTGTCCGGCGACGGTTTGCGCGCCTTGGGTCAGGCGATGATCACGCACGCCAAAACCGGGTCGCCCGCGCCGGATGTGCCGATGGATACCGCCTATCGCGACACGTATCGCGCGCGGCAGATCGGCTCGGCCAAGGCACTGTACGGCGCGATGGGGATCACCCGCGACGATCACGCCGGGCGGCAAGCGGCCTTCACCCGGAACCTCGATGCGTTTGGCGCGCCCCATGCCGCCTTTGTCTACCTGCCCGAAGGGTTTGGCACCCGCGAGGCCGCCGACCTTGGGGGGTTCGTGCAAACGCTGCTTCTGGCGATGACCGCGCAGGGGTTGGGCAGTTGTGCGCAAGGCGCGCTGTCACTGTATCCCGAGGTGATCCGCAAACACCTTGGCCTGCCAGCGGGGCCGCAACTGATGTGCGGCATCTCGTTTGGCTATGAGGACACAGCCCATCCGGCAAACGCCGCGCAGACCGACCGAGCCGCCCTGTCAGACATCCTGACCCAGCACAACTAGCCTCAGACCGAGGCCAATCCCTTCAGGATCTCGGCCAAGGCCTGCGGTTGAGTGAGTTGCGGTACATGCCCGCAGTCCAGCGTGAACACCGCTTCGCAGGGAGAGTCCGCAACCATTTTTCGTTGCAAAGCCGGGGTAACCACCTGATCCTGCGTGCAAAACACATAAGCTCGGGGCACTTTGGCGAAACCGGGGCCAAGGATCGCCGGGTCTTTCTGCGCTTTGTTCGATTGCGGGCTCATCACCGCCAAGGCGCTTGCCGCCAGCGTTGGCGAGGCATCCTGCATCAGTGTTGCGCCCGCGACATCCGGGTCCAGCACCGTGGTCCCGGCGACCGGCCCCGGCCTGACCGCGCCCTGAATGCCGGGCGCATCCTGTTGGCGGATCAAGGACAATAGGCTATCGCCATCACGCGGCAACAGGGCGGCAACGAACACGCATGACACCGTGTGTTTCGGCTGGCGCGAGGCAACCTGCGCGATCACGATCCCGCCCATCGAATGCCCCACCAAAATGGCGGGCGGCCCGGCCAGAAGCACCGCTTCAACCGCCGCCACATACTCTGGCTGGCCCACAGTTTGCGGCGGAACCGGGCTTTGCCCATGCCCCGGAAGATCGAGCGCCTCGACCCGGTGTCCGGCCGCTGTCAAACGGCGCTCGAGCCGCGACCAGCCAGCCGCATTTCCCCAAGCCCCATGAACCAAAATGAAACGCGCCATTGACCTGCCTTTTGACTTTCGCGACTTTTACTGTGCAGCGCCGCTGGATTTTGCGCAATAATGACCATCCTTGACGTAGCGTCGGGTGATATTCTGGGGATTCACCCGGACACCCTGACGCGCTACCCTCGCCAACCCAACTGGAGAGAACCCTATGCCCCACCTCGCCTCAACCCTCGCTCTGAGCCTTCGCGAGGGCGGATTTGCCAGCGCCCCGACACCACAAACCCCGGACGATCTGACCCCCTTTCTGGAACTCGCCGAAGTCGCCCTGCCCGCGCCCGCCGCCGGTCAAGTGGTGATCGAGGTGATCCTGTCCCCGGTGAATCCGTCAGACTTGTTCTTCGTTCAGGGCGGCTATGGACAACCAAGGGTCAAAGGCCAGGCCGCCGGGTTCGAGGGGGTGGGCCGGGTTGTCGCGGGCAATGGGGCGCTGGCCGAAAAACTGATCGGACAGCGCGTCGCCTTCCTCGGCACCGTGACCGGCACTTGGGCCAAACATGCGCTGTCGGATGCAGCGCTGTGCATTCCACTGCACGAGTCGGTCTCGGATGCTGATGGCGCGGCCTTGATCGTCAATCCGCTGACCGCCGTGGCCTTGGTGGACCGCGTGAAAACCGCGAAATCCCCGTCCTTCGTGCTGAATGCCGCCGGATCGCAGTTGGGGCGGCTGATCTTGGGGTTGGCGCGTGACGAAGGCCTGCCAGCGATTGCCGTCCTTCGCAGGTCAGGCGTCGAGGACGACTTGCGCGCGGCCAGGGGCAACCGAGGTGCTGATCAGCTGCGACAAGGATTACAGCAAGGCGTCGCGCGCCGCCCTGAAGGCCCACAAACCCCGCGTTTTATTGGATGCCGTTGGCGATCAGGCCACCGCGGACCTGTTTTTCGCCATGCCGACCGGGGCGCGCTGGGTCAGTTACGGCAAGATGAGCGACGAGGCCCCGACACTGACGCAAATGGGCCAGTTCATTTTCATGGACAAACAGATCGAGGGGTTTTGGCTCAGCCGCTGGCTGCCATCGGCCCCGCCAGAGCGCCGCGCGGCGGTGGTCGGCCAAGTGCAAAAACGCTTCGCCTCGGGCCAATGGTCCACGCGGGTCGCCGCCGAACTATCCCTGGAGGAGGCGCTGGAAAACATCCTGCCAATGCTCGCGACGGGTCAGGGCAAGGTGATGATCCGGCCCTGAGCCGTGGTTAACGGCAGTAACTGCCACCGCCCCGGTGTCGCGCAAGGTCAAAGTGAAAATGGTCTTGGTGAAAGCGGTCGGCATCGGGGCTGAGTGTCGTGCGGAAGATGTCGCAGGCCTCTTCGTACATCTCGTGCAGGTCTCGTCTGTGCGGGCGGCGGCGCCAATGGTTCTCGACGGTCACGACATCGCCGTTGGACAGTTGATAGCCGGCAACATCAATCGCCATACCGCGCCCATGTTCGGAAATCCGTGCGCCGCGCTGGCTGTTGCGGGTGCGGCAGGAATAGTCACCGATCACCCGGATTTGCGCCACGCCGCCGCCACGACGACCCACCGCTGGCACCAAGGAGTCATCGACCCACTCGGCAAAAGCGCGCGCCAGAGCGCAATCCACACGCGCGGGGCGCGACAAGGGAATGCCGTGAACCGATGAGATGCTGACCGGCTCGGCTACGCCGCAACCGCGCGTCGATGACGTGATCGGCGGCAGGCGACGCCCCTCGAGGGCACGCACGCCGCACAGACCACGCTCGGTCGGGCCCGCCGTGGCCGGTGCGCGCGATCGGGTTGCCGCCACACGGGATGGTTGCGATGGCGCGGCGGCAAACCGGGCGGCGGCGGCGGCGGAGCGTGCGCGCGGCAACAGGCTTCGGGCGACACCGGGACGTTGCGACATTGGCGTTAATTGTCGTGCAATACCAAGCGCCTGCGCCACAGCCGCATCCGTTTCAGGGCGCGGCGCGGGCGTCATCGGCAACGGCAGGGGCAACGGATCGGTTGTGGGTTGTACCGGGCGCGGACGCGGGAACGGCGAATGCCACGGGACCTGCGCCATTGCGGCGCCACTCATCCCGAGCAACACCACGCCTGCCAGCAAAACCCGCAACCACGCCAATAACTCAGTCCCTCTTGATCCGGCGAAGTCAGGCGCGTCGGTGTCCTGTCCAGCCTCGATAATGCCCCGCCGAATGTCGCGGGTCCGCGTGAAATACGCGTGCAAGTGATCGCCGTCCCCCATGCGAATGGCACGTTGCAAGACGAACAATTCCTCGGTGAAGCGGCCCAGAACGTCGAGCGTGGCCTCCTTGTTGTGCAAGAACACGTCGCGCCACATCGTCGGATCCGACGCGGCGATCCGCGTGAAATCGCGAAACCCGGTAGCCGAGTATTTGATCACCTCGGATTTCGACACCCGGCGCACATGGTCCGCGACCCCGACCATCGTATAGGCGATCAGGTGCGGCGTATGCGACACCACCGCCAACACAAGATCATGGTGCGTTGCGTCCATCTCGTCAACATGCGCGCCCATCGCCTCGTACAGGTGGCGCAACCGTGCGACCGCAGCAGGATCGGACCCATCAAGCGGAGTCAGCAACCACCAGCGATTTTCAAACAAGGTCGCAAAGCCGGAATAGGGGCCGGAATGTTCCGTACCCGCCAGCGGGTGACTGGGGATGAAATGCACGCCCTGCGGCATGAACGGGCCAACCGCGTCGATCACCGACTGCTTGACCGAGCCCACATCCGTCACCGTGGCCCCCGGTTTCAGATGCGGCGCAAGTTCGGCGGCCACCGCGCCCATTGCCCCCACCGGAACCGCCAGCACGATCAGATCGGCCTCCTTGACAGCCTCGGGGATATTGTCGTGGATACTGTCGACAAAGCCGATCTTGGCGGCGGCGTCGCGGGTCTCGCGGCTGCGGGCGTAGCCGGTGATATGCGCAGCCAACCCATGCCGACGCATCGCGTGGGCCATTGACGACGCAATCAAACCCAGCCCGATCAGTGCCACGCGGTTGTAAAGGACAGCCATCAGCGCACACCCTTGAAGCGTGCAATCACGTCGATCACACGTTGACAGCCCGCCTCATCGCCGACGGTAATGCGCAGACAATCAGGCAGCTGATACCCCTTGGTGCGCCGGACGATGATCCCCTCGGCCTTTAACGCCGCATCGCAGGCCTCGGCCTCGGCGGCGGTGTCAAATCGCGCCAAAACGAAATTGGCAAAACTTTCGTCGCAGCCAAGGCCCAGTTGCAGCAATGCATCCCGAAGCCATGTACGCAACCGCGCATTCTCGGACCTGCATTTCTCGGTAAAGGCCACATCCCGGATCGCCGCCGCCGCCGCCGCCATTTGGCCTTCGGACAGGTTGAAGGGCTGGCGCACGCGGTTCAACACGTCGATCACCTCGCGGTGCGCATACCCCCAGCCGACCCGCAGCCCGCCCAGACCGTGAATTTTGGAGAAGGTGCGCGTCATCACCACGTTGGGATAGTCGTTGACCAGCGAGACGCCGCCATCGAACCCCTCGGCGAATTCGGTATACGCACCGTCATGCACGAACAGCACATAGGATGGCAGGTTCTCGATCAGCCGGCGCAATTCGGCCTCATCCAGCATCGTGCCGGTCGGGTTGGCCGGGTTGGCGATAAACACGATGCGCGTGAATTCGGTGACTGCTTCCAGGATCGCGTCGACATCGACGCGGCGCTCGAATTCGGGCACCTCGACCGGGGTCGCGCCCGCGGCTTGCGCCAGAATCGGGTACATGGAAAAGCCATGCTCGGTGGTGATCACCTCCTCGCCCTGCCCCACATAACACTGTGTGATGAATTGCAGGATCTCATCCGAGCCCACGCCGCAGATGATCCGATCCGCGTCCAGACCATGGACCTCGGCGATGGCCTGGCGCAGCGCGCGGTGGTCGGTGTTGGGATACCGATGCATGTTCGCGGCCGCCGCGAGATAGGCCTGCGTGGCGTTCTCGCTGGGGCCGTACGGGTTTTCGTTGGACGAGAGTTTCAAAACCTCGGCCTTGCCCTCGACATGGCTTTCGCCGCTGACATACAGCGCGATTTCCATGATCCCTGGCTGCGGACGGATGGCATCGCTCATCCTGTTTCTCCGATTACAAAGCCCCTGCGGGCGTTTTAGCGCGATCAACGTGTGCGGACCAGCATGGGTCGCGGGAAAATCCGCAACCGTGGCCGGAAGCCGCCGACGTGGTGAACAAACCGAAGAAAGGCCGCGACGGTTCCCCGGCGCGGCCTTCCAATTCTGGCACAAGACCCTTAGGCGCCAACAGTCGGCACCAAGGCCGGATCAGTTCTTTGCGTAATATTCGACGACCAGGTTCGGCTCCATCTGAACCGCATAGGGCACATCCGCCAGCGTTGGCGTGCGCACATAGGTCGCGGTCATCTTGGAGTGGTCGGCCTGAATGTAATCGGGCACGTCGCGCTCGACCAACTGGGTCGATTCGATGACGATGGCCAACTGACGCGAGCGCTCGCGAACGGCGATCTCGTCGCCTTCCTTGACGCGGTACGACGCGATGTTCACGCGCTTGCCGTTCACGGTGATGTGGCCGTGGTTCACGAACTGACGTGCGGCAAAAATGGTCGGCACAAATTTCGCGCGATAGATCACCGCGTCGAGACGACGCTCGAGCAGGCCGATCAGGTTTTCACCAGTGTCGCCCTTGATGCGGGTCGCATCGCTGAAGATGCGCTTGAATTGCTTCTCGGTCAGGTCGCCATAGTAGCCCTTGAGCTTCTGCTTGGCGCGCAGCTGAGTCCCGAAATCGGACAGTTTGCCTTTGCGGCGCTGGCCGTGCTGGCCCGGACCATATTCGCGCTTGTTGACTGGCGATTTGGCGCGGCCCCAGATGTTCTCGCCCATACGGCGGTCGATTTTGTACTTGGCAGTCGTGCGTTTGGTCACGGCTGATCTCCTTCTTTACAGGTCGAAGGGCGTTGTCCTTTCTCATCTCACACCCGTGCGGGTCCGTGATCAGAGCGACAGGGTCCCTTTTGCAAGGTCCACCAACACCAATGAAAATCCGGGGCCCGCCATTGCAGACGGGCACCCGGAACGACGCGCTTATACAAGCCGTCAGGGTGGAGTCAATGACCGACAGTCACGATTCTTTTTTAACCAGACGCGCCATTGTCACTTGTTTCGCCACGCGCCCTCACCAAGTGAGCGCTATCTGATGCAGGGCCCCGAGATGACACGTCGAAATCGACGCTATGAGCGACAACTCGCGCGACTGGGGCACCGGGTTCCGGTTCTTGGGGGAACCCTGCGGGCGCTCACCTTGCCGGGCCGACGGTGGCTTCGCCTCCCCGTGGCGCTGCTCCTGATCATATGCGGGGTTCTGGGCTTTTTGCCGATCCTGGGGTTCTGGATGCTGCCCCTGGGCGCGCTCTTGTTGGCGACCGACCTGCGAATTCTGCGCGCCCCTCTGGGGGCATTGATCGTTCGATTGCGCGCAATGGTGCGGCGCTGGAACCTTCGTTTTTGAAAGCACACAGCAAACATGGACTATCTTTTTATCCTGGCCGGCCTCGCACTGCTCATCGCTGGCGGCGAAGCCGTGGTGCGCGGGGCATCCTCTTTGGCCAGCAAGCTTGGACTGTCGCCGGTTCTGATCGGCCTGACCGTCGTGGGCTTTGGCACGTCGATGCCCGAACTGATGGTCTCGCTTGACGCCGCCCTGGGCGGCAGCCCCGACATCGCGCTGGGCAATGTCGTCGGCTCCAACATCGCGAATATCCTGCTGATCCTTGGCGTGACCGCGCTGATCTGGCCCATCCAGACCGCGACCCTGTCGCTTGGCCGGGCGCTTTGGCTGGTGATGGTCGCGACCCTCGCACTCATCGTCCCCTTTGCGATGGGGTCGATCGGATTGGGCTTTGGCGTGGCGTTCCTTGGGGTGTTGACCCTCTATCTGGTCTTGGCGTTTCGCGAAACCACCGAACTCGAGGGCGCGGATGCCGGCATCGCCCCGCTGAACATTTGGATCAGCACCGGTCTGATCCTCGGCGGGTTGGTCGGTTTGATGGTCGGGGCCAACGCGCTGGTCAGTGGCGCGACCGCGTTGGCGCGCCTTTGGGGGCTGTCCGAGGCGTATATCGGGTTGACCATCGTCGCGGTCGGCACCTCGCTGCCCGAACTCGCAACGTCGCTGGTGGCGGCCCTGCGTCGGCAGCCGGGCATCGCCGTGGGCAATGTTGTGGGCTCGAACATCTTCAACATTCTGGGCATTCTGGGCGTGACAGCCGTCGTCACGCCGATCCCGGTGACCAGCCGGTTTCTGACCTTTGATCTGCCGGTAATGCTGGCCGCGACCGTGGCGATGCTGCTGGCCTTGCGCCTGCCAAGGATCGGGCGCAGCGTTGGTCTGGTTTTCTTGCTGGGATACGCTGTTTATCTATGGGCGGCGCAGGGCTGAGGGCCACCCCCCTGCCTTACGCCAGCAGGGGCCGCAGGATTGCCGCTTCACCGCGGTCGAGGCAGCGGCGGGCAGTCTCGCCAAATCGCGACGGGTCCGCCACCAGACCGGGGGTTGCCTGCTCCAGGGTGCGCGCATGCCATGACAGAACGCGCGGGTCCGCCAGTCCGGGGTGGAAGCTTTCGCACGGCTGACCATTCGCGGTGATGATCTCGTGCTGTTCCAGCATCAGATGCACATACCGCACCGCGCCCGTGGCAAAGTCGCGACGGATCAAACGGCCGTCTTCCAGATCCTCGGCCGCAATCAGAACCTCGCGGTCACTCCAGGCGGCTTGTGGCGCGCGCACCAACAGACGATGACCCGGCGACACCAGAAGGTCGGCATCAGGTCGCCGCGCATCGCCTGTGGTGTTCAGGGCACCCGCACAAATGCGCACCGGTCGCAAATGCGGATACAGATACAATTCAGCGCCTGACAGTTTCGTCTCGCCGCGCCAAATCAAGGGCCGCGCCCCATTGTCGCGCGTTTCCAACGTATCACCGGGCGCCAACGTCTCGACAGGGCGCGGTCCGTCCGGTGTCGCGATCAACGTGCCCGGCAAAAAGCAGATGACACCCATGCGCCGGGATTGGGCCGCCGGAGCGATGTTCAGGGCCGAAATCCACAACTCATGGTCCGAAGGCGGCAACAGCGGGTCAAATACCGCCAATAGCCGCCCGTCCAACCGCACCAATCGCGCCGCGTATTCGCGGCGCCCGTCGGTCAAAAGGAAGGTATCGGGCAACAGGTCTGCGGCAGAATTGGGCAGGGCCTGCAACGCATCCGGCATCGCCGCCAGCGACAGGCGGCGCATCCGGGCGCGGGCGCGTTCTCGCGGGTCACCCCGGTTTACAGGTGCGTCCAGCCAAAGGGTGTCGCGTGTCGCATCCAACCGTCGCGCATCGCCGCGCCTGCGCCAGGTCATGCCGACCGTCAGGAATTCTGGGTCCAAGCCCCACTCATCGCCAGGCGCCGTTTGCGCCCAGTCCACGGCATAAACGCCGTTGAACCCGGAAACACTGCTCATTTTTTGCCTGTTTGTTTTCCATATTGGTAACAAACGAGGCGGACTCTGGCTAGAATTTTCTGATTCGCATGGACCGAAAAACCGGCCCGCTGCATTTCGGCACGGAGTCATTGCACAGTTGCTCGTCGCGGTGCTTTTGATTTATGGCACGCTCCAAGGCCGCTGCCCTGAAACCTCTTGCGCCGTGGTGATGCGCCCGCTCTGCGACACCGAGATTGCCCCAATGCGCGACAACGCGCGCGCATCAAAGAGACGACACGACCCCGGGTTGGCACCGAGACGAGTGTTGATGATCACCGTCACGCCCCTCCGACAATGCTGCGTCAACGCCGCCTCTCCGCCCCGCCCTGTCAGATGAACCCAGTCTTGATCCGCAAAGCGGAACGTTACGCCACCTTGAACCGGCACAAACCCGGCCCGAGCTGCGGCATCCTGCTGCGTCGCCGGGTCACCATCCAACTCCAGCCAGCGGCTGGCGACAAAACTCGCGCCGCGCTCGCGGCTCAAGGCGCGACCTGTGGGCGTCGCCAGGCCGACCAGCGCCCCGTCGCGATCAATCAGCAAGGCAGGTCGCTCGGCCAGCGTCCAACCCACGACCGCAACTCCGGCCAGAAAAACCCCGGCAAACCGCGCCCGGCCCGGCCAGAGCGCCACCCACAAGCCCCCCAAGCCGATCACCGGGACGACCCACCACGGCGGCGAGGGAACCAACCGGATCGCCCCCTCCAGATTGCCGAAAGCATTCGCAACACCCAGAATCCATCGCGTCCCGGCGGCCATCAACCATAGCCCGATTGCTTCGCCGCCAATCGGCCACAGAACCGCGGCCAGAACCGCCGAGGGCATCACCAACAGGCCCATGAGCGGCACGCTCACCAGATTTGCCAACAGCCCATAGTCGGTAAGCCGATGAAAATGCGCTGCGGCAATAGGCGCGGTGGCAAGCCCTGCCACGAGGGAACACAGTGCCGCCGTCACAATCGGACGCAACAGCCGCCTCAACGGACCGGCCCGCGTGCGCGGTTTGCCGCGTTGTCGGTCCCTGAGCGCCGAGAACACCGCGACAAGGGCGACGGTCGCCGCGAAAGACATCTGGAACCCTGCGGACAAGATCGCCTCGGGCCGCCAGAGCAGCAATATCAGCGCCGCCAACCCGACCGACCGCAAGGAGATCGCGCGACGCTCGACAATCACCGCCAAAAGCATGGCAGCCGCCATGACAAACGCCCGCTGGGTTGCGATATTGCCGCCCGACAGGGCCAAATAGGCCGCCGCCGCCAAGAGCGCGCCGACGGCGGCAATTTTTCGGATCGGAAACCGCAACGCCATGCTTGGCAGCAAGGCCATCGCCGCCCGCAATGCGCCAAACACCACACCTGTCAGCAAGCCCATATGCAGACCCGATATCGCCAGCAAATGCGACAGGTTCGAGCGTCGCAAATCCTCGGTTGTGTCCAACCCGACGCCCGAACGATCTCCGGTCAGGATCGCCGCGACAAAACCGCCGGTCTCCCCCGGCAACCGCGCCTGGATGCCCGCACTGATCCGTTGCCTGAGCCGCGTGAGCGACAATCCCAACCCCGCTTTTGGCGCGTCCAACGCCAGCACCGGGCTGCGCGAATATCCGACGGCCCCCAACTGATCGAACCATGCAAGACGGCGAAAATCGAAGCCACCCGGCTCGGTGGGTGGTGGCGGTGGCCCCAGATGGCCGGTCAGCATTACGCGCATCCCGGCAATCGGATCCACGTCCAGAGCATCCCCGTGCAACGAGACGCGCACACGAAACGGCGTCTCTTGCGGGTTGAGGCCCGGCAACACCATGTGATCGAGGGTCAATCGCACTGCGTCCGACGCCGAACGATCCACCTGAATGATCCGCCCCTCAATGGCACCATAGCGATGCCACCCCAAGACCGGTGCCGAAACGGATTGCGTGCGCATCCCGGCCATGGCAAAGCCGATGCACAGCAAGGTGAGGGCCCAGAATGATGGCCGCGCGAGTTCTGGCCCCCGCAGAGCCAGGATCAAAAGAAACGTAGCCGTCACCCAGACACCCGCAAGTGCCTGCCCCGATGGCTCGAACAGCAAGGCGAAATAGCCGCCGGCACCGATCCCCACGGCAACAGGCGCCAAGGGGAACAAATGTCCGCGTGCGCTGGCCAGGGCCGCAACCGGCCGCAAGGCGTGAAAACCCAGCAATCGCAACGTCGTGGCGCCCAGAGACGTGAGGGTCGCGCGATGAGTGGTCGTGCTCGACACTTGAGATCGCCTGCATCATTGCCTAGAGCTTTGCACAACTTACTTCTTTTCTGGTTTCCGAAAGGTTAACGCCCGATGAATACGCCCGTTGTGACCCGCTTCGCCCCCTCGCCCACAGGGTTTTTGCATATTGGCGGCGCACGCACGGCGCTGTTCAATTGGCTATATGCCCGTGGGCGCGGCGGAAAATTCCTGTTGCGCATCGAGGACACCGATCGGGCCCGCTCGACACCCGAAGCCACAGCGGCGATTTTGTCCGGCTTGACCTGGCTCGGACTGGATTGGGACGGCGACGCGATCAGCCAATTCGAACGTGCCGACCGACATGCCGAGGTCGCACGGGACATGTTGGCCAAGGGGCATGCATATAAATGCTTCGCGTCGCAGGACGAAATTGAGGCGTTCCGCGAGGCCGCCCGCGCCACCGGGAAAAGTACGCTTTATCAATCACCCTGGCGCGATGCCGACCCGGCGACGCATCCCGATGCCCCCTATGTCGTGCGCCTCAAGGCCCCGCGTGACGGCGAAACCGTGATTGAAGACGCCGTTCAAGGCCGCGTGGTTTTTCGCAATGACCAGCTTGATGACATGGTTTGTTTACGCTCTGATGGTACGCCGACGTATATGTTGGCCGTTGTGGTCGACGATCACGACATGGGCGTCACGCATGTGATCCGGGGGGACGATCATTTGAACAATGCTGCGCGCCAGGTCCAGATTTATCATGCCATGGCGTGGCCGGTCCCGATTTTCGCGCATATCCCGCTGATTCATGGGGAAGACGGCAAGAAACTGTCGAAACGCCATGGCGCACTGGGCGTTGAGGACTATCAACGCATGGGGTATCCTGCCGCTGCGATCCGCAACTATCTGGCACGGCTGGGCTGGAGCCATGGGGACGATGAGTTTTTTTCTGATTCTCAGGCGCGTGAATGGTTCGACACCACGGGAATCGGCAAGGCACCAGCGCGACTCGACCTCAAGAAACTGGACCATTTGACGGCGCAGCACCTGACGATCATGGAGGATGCCGCAGTGCTGCACGAACTCGAGGAATATCTGGCCGCAACCGATGCGCCTTCGCTCACGCCCGCGCAGCGCGAGGGGATTTTGCGCGCCATGCCCCAACTCAAGGACAAGGCGCGAAACTTCGGCCAAATCCTTGAAAGAGGGCATTTTGTGTTGACTCAGCGGCCGCTTGATCTGGACCCAAAAGCGGCAAAATCACTGGATGATGTATCCCGTCGTATACTGTTGGAATTGACGCCGCAGTTGCAAAATGCTAGCTGGAACCGCGAAACACTTGAAGCCATTGTAAGCGAATGTGCGGCGCAGCACGACATGGGTCTTGGCAAACTTGCACAACCACTGCGCGCGGCGCTTGCTGGGCGTATGGTGTCGCCCAGTGTCTTCGACATGATGATCGTTCTGGGACGAGACGAGACCCTCGCGCGACTGTTTGAGGCCGCAAAAGGGTAAGAAAAAAGACCGAGGTCCGCGATGCGGATCAATGTTCAATAGGGAATGAGCGAGGGAAGCGATGGCAGAATCCAAAGGGAATGCAACACTTACGATTGGCAACACCGCAATTGATCTGCCGATCTATTCGCCCACAGTCGGGCCAGACGTGCTCGACATCCGAAAGCTCTACGGACAGGCCGATGTCTTTACCTATGACCCCGGCTTCACGTCGACGGCATCGTGTTCGTCGACCATCACCTATATTGATGGCGACAAAGGTGAACTGCTCTATCGCGGCTATCCGATCGAACAATTGGCCGACAAATCGCACCATCTCGAAGTGTGCTATTTGCTGCTTTACGGTGAACTGCCGAATGCACAGGAAATGCTGGATTTTGAATCCCGTGTCACTAAGCACACGATGGTTCACGAGCAGATGCAGTATTTCTTCCGGGGCTTCCGCCGCGATGCGCATCCGATGGCCACGATGGTCGGCGTGGTCGGGGCGATGTCTGCGTTCTATCACGACTCGACGGACGTCAACGACCCTTGGCAACGTGAAGTCGCCTCGATCCGCATGATCGCGAAACTGCCGACGATTGCCGCAATGGCGTATAAATACTCGATCGGACAACCCTTCGTGTACCCGAAGAACTCGCTCGATTACGCTGGGAACTTCCTGCACATGTGTTTTGCGGTCCCCGTCGAGGACTATGTCGTCGATCCGATCCTCGCCAAAGCGATGGACCGCATCATGATGCTCCACGCGGATCACGAGCAGAACGCCTCGACCTCGACCGTGCGTCTGGCGGGATCGTCAGGGGCCAACCCTTTTGCCTGTATCGCGGCGGGCATCGCCTGTCTTTGGGGCCCGGCACATGGCGGTGCAAACCAGGCTTGCCTGGAAATGCTGCGCGAAATCGGCACCGTTGATCGGATCCCGGAATTCATCAAACGGGCGAAAGACAAGGACGATCCGTTCCGCTTGATGGGCTTTGGCCACCGGGTCTACAAGAACTTTGATCCACGCGCCAAGGTCATGAAGGAATCGGCGGATGAGGTTCTGAGCCTCTTGGGAATCAATGACAACGAAACCCTCAAAGTCGCCAAGGAACTGGAACGAATCGCCCTCGAAGACGAGTATTTTGTCTCCAAAAAACTCTATCCGAACGTCGATTTCTATTCCGGCATCATCCTCGAGGCGATGGGCTTCCCGACCTCGATGTTCACACCGATCTTTGCGCTCAGCCGCACCGTGGGCTGGATTTCTCAATGGAAAGAGATGATCTCGGATCCGGAACTGAAAATCGGCCGCCCGCGCCAGCTCTACACCGGAGCACCGCGTCGCGATTACGCAGAAGTCGAAGAACGCCAGTAAATCGCGCCGCACCAAGGCCAAGCGCTCACCCGTCTTGCGCTTGCCAGGGGAACGGGCCACGGATTTTTCCGATACGGGCAGGATGTCAGCATCCTGCCCGTCTTCATATAGCGCTGCGGAAATCCCAGCAGACGGCGAAGGGCAAAGAACCGGACCTGTCGCGGATTGATGCCGCGCCCTGGGCAGTATGCACGGCCGTAAAGACATGCAACCGAGGGGCGTGATCCAGACGCAAGGAACGGGGCGCATCGTGTTGGCCCGCGGATTATCGCGCTGGCAGAAGGAGGACCATCGGTGGGAACGATCGTACCGGGCACCGCAGAGGGATCATCCGTCACAAAGCCGACATACGGTGCCTCCGGAAATTCGCCCGTCGCACCCTCCGAGTTCCAAAACGGACACGGACACGGACACGGACACGGACAATACCATCGACGTGTCTGGTCATACCCGCAATTCTGGTTTCGACATTTTTCGAACCCGGTCGAGCGTGGAAGCCCAACTCGCAACGCGGCGTCGACATTCGCAACGCGAATCCGATCACCACATGGATACGCCAAGGCCGTCGATGCCGGAAAAAACTGTGCCCCCGATTTTGCATCGGAGGCACATAAACCTTAAACGGCTGCCCCACAGGGGCGGCATTTTTCGTATAGCGTCAGCACCATGAACCCCGCGGCTCGTGCGACTTATTTTGATGTCTACCGCACAGAATGCCGGTTAAAACTGGAAACCTGCGCGGATCTGAACGGTGCCGAACTCTCCGGTCCAGGTCGCCAAGTCGGAACGCGAGAGGTCCCGATGGACATACTCGACACCGACAAAGAACCTGTCGGTCACCCGGTAATCCAAACCAATACCAAGATTCCACCCGTTATAGGTCGTGCTGCCGCCGCCGGGCGAGAACGTACTGGTGGTATAGCCACCCGCGACATACACCAAAGTCCGGCCGAAATCACGCCCGACAGTGGCGCGAATATCGGTCATCCGCTCGAATTCCCAGGTGGGAAACGCAGCCTGCTGCATGTTCATCGCAACCGTCGACGAAATCTCGCCGCCGACCACATAATCGCCCATGTCATGCCGGTAACCCAGGAACAACCCCGTAAAATTGCTGCCGCTATCAAGATCATAGGGCCCGCCGATATCAAACATCTCACCCGAGGCGCGCCCGTGATAAACACCGCCATAAACGCCCGACCAGTCTGGTGCCGCAGCATAGACCGGGACCTGAACCATCGGTGGCTCGGAAACAACGACGGGACCGCTGGCAAAAGATGCGCTCGCGGTGAACGACATGATTGTCGCCAGAAATACCTTCTTCATTCGCGTTCTCCATGTAACCACTGCTGTGCAAGGCACAGATACGTCTTGACTTGACGTTACGGTAAGCAGAGGCGGCCACGACTGCAACGGACTCCGCCGCCAACCTGCCATCAATCCCCCCACCGTTGCCAAAAGACCACGGACGCGACTCGATGCGCGGCCTATTCGTTGTCAGGGCGGCGCGCGCTTGCCTGCCCTGACAATCCGCACGGTCGCACGCCGCTGTTCAGGCATCAGACCCGGGCTTGCGCCTTCTCGACCAGCCGGACGAAAAAGCTCGCGCCGATCGGGGCCACAGCATCGTTGAAATCATATTTGGGGTGATGCAGCCCGGCCCCCTCGCCCTGTCCGAGGAAGAGATAGGCCCCTGGCCGTTCCTCGAGCATATACGAGAAATCCTCGGCGCCCATTTCGATTGCACATTCGACCGCGCCGCTTCCGACCTCTTGCGCCACACGCATGGCAAAGTCGGTTTCGTCGGGGTGGTTTACCGTCGCCGGATAACCGCGCTCATAGTTGACCTCGACGCGCACCCCCATGGCCGCCGCGATCCCGTTCAGAATTTCATGGCATCGCGCTTCGACCATGTCTTGCACGGCCTTGTCAAAAGTTCGGATGGTGGCGCTGAACCAGCCGGTTTCGGGAATGATATTGTCGGCGCTGCCAGTGTGCATTTGCGTCACGCTCAACACCAGCGAGTCCGTGCCCTTTCGGTTGCGGCTGGCGATTGTTTGCAGCGCGCCCACCATCGCCACAATCGCCGTGACCGGATCGACACACTCTTCAGGCCGCGCGCCATGGCCTCCGCGCCCCGTCACGGTCACCGTCATCGTGTCCGCCGCCGCCATCAAAGGCCCCGCCCGGCCGTGAAACTCGCCAAACGGCAACCCTGGCGCATTGTGAATCCCGTAGACTTGGCCAATGCCGAAACGGTCCATGATCCCTTCATCCAGCATCACCTTTGCGCCCCCGCCCCACTCCTCGGCGGGTTGGAAGATCAACGCGACACGGCCCGAGAAGTTCCTGGTTTCCGCCAAATATCGCGCCGCCCCCAGCAGCATGGTTGTGTGCCCGTCATGTCCGCACGCGTGCATTTTCCCCGGCACAACCGAAGCATAAGCCGCGCCCGTTTCTTCAGTGATCGGCAAGGCATCCATATCGGCCCGTAGCCCGATTGTTGGCCCGTCGCCTTGCCCCTCAATGATCGCCACCACACCGGTTTGTGCAATTCCTTCGTGGATTTCCGTGATGCCAAACTCGCGCAGACGTGCCACGACGAAAGCAGCCGTCTCATGGCAATCGAACCGGGTTTCGGGGTTTTGGTGCAAATGCTGCCGCCACGCGGTCAGGTCGTCAGCATAATCTGCAATGCGGTTGATGACAGGCATGGTAAACTCCAGCGTTGAGCTTTGGGATAGAGGGACAGAGTGAGCAAAAACACAGGCACTTGCAATGGCAGACGATCCTTTGATCCATGATCCCGATGGCGGCATGGCGCGCTTGGCGGCGATCATGGCGCGACTGCGCGCTCCTCAAGGTGGTTGCCCCTGGGATCTGGAGCAGACCTTTGACACGATTGCCCCTTGCACCATCGAAGAAGCCTATGAAGTCGCCGACGCCATTGCCCGCCGCGATTGGGACGGGCTGAAAGGCGAATTGGGAGATCTGATGTTCCAGTCGGTCTATCACGCGCAAATGGCCCAAGAGGCCGGGCATTTCACGCTGGATGACGTGTTGCGCGGAATTGCTGACAAAATGGTTGCGCGCCATCCGCATGTGTTCGGCGACACAAGAATTGACGATGCCGCCGCACAAACCGTGGCGTGGGAGGATCTCAAGGCCGCCGAGCGGGCGTCAAAGGCACAAGGCGGCGTGCTCGATGACGTGCCCGTCGGGCACCCCGGCCTGACCCGCGCCGTCAAACTGCAGAAAAGGGCAGCGCGCGTGGGTTTTGACTGGCCCGAGATCGGCCAGGTTGTTGCCAAGATCGCCGAAGAGGCACAGGAATTGATCGACGCCGACCCTCAGGATCAGTTCGAGGAATTTGGCGACTTGCTGTTTGTCATGGCAAACCTCGCGCGCCACCTCAAGATCGACCCCGAAGCCGCCCTGCGCGCCGCCAATGACAAATTCACCCGCAGGTTTGCCTTTATCGAATCGGCACTGGCCGCGCAGGGGCGCCGCCCCGAAGACTCGACGCTCACGGAAATGGATGCGTTCTGGAACGCCGCCAAAGCCACGGAAAAGGCACGCGCATGACCATCAAGATCGCCATGTGGTCCGGCCCGCGCAATCTCTCGACGGCGATGATGTACGCCTTCGCCGCGCGGGGGGATTGCACGGTCACGGATGAGCCGTTTTATGCCGCCTACCTTGCCCTGAGTGGCCTGCCCCACCCGATGCAGACCGAGATCCTCGCCCGCCATGAAACGGATCCGTCGAAGATCTCACTGACCCATGAGCAACCGACGCCACTCTGGTACCAAAAGCACATGTTTCATCACATGCTGCCCGAGATGCCAACCGCCTGGATGGCAGAGTGCCGTCATGCAATCCTGATCCGTCACCCGGCGCGCGTCATCGCCTCCTATGCGCGCAAACGGGAATCACCAACGCTGGATGATCTGGGCATGGTGCAACAATTGCAGATGTTCGATACGATCCGCCGCGTGACCGGCTCGCCGCCGCCCGTGGTCGATTCCACCGATATCCGTGCCAACCCCGGCCCGATGCTGGCCGCGCTTTGTGCCGCGCTCGCCATTCCGTTTACACCCAAAATGCTGACGTGGCCGGTTGGCCCAAAACCCTACGACGGCGCCTGGGCTCCGGTCTGGTATGGCGCGGTTCACCAATCCTCGGGCTTTGACGCGGCCGAAGGCCCGTTGCCAGACTTGTCCGCAGCGCACCAAGCCCTCGCCGAGGCGGCCATGCCCGCTTACGATGCGCTGGCGGCCCGAAAACTGACTCCCTGACCTCATCTTGCCAAAAATACTCAAGAAACGGTTGCGTGAGGCACCCCATTTCCCACAGTAGCGCGCCGGTTAGAAAAACTGCTCGCGAATGAGCCGCTCTTCCAACCCATGCCCCGGATCGAACAGCAACCGGTGCCGCACCGTGGTCTCGGATCGGATCTCCACGCAAACCACGTCGCGTACGCTTTGCCCATCGCCTTCTGCCATCACCGGGCGTTTGGCGGCCTCCAGCACGTCAAATCGCACGACCGCCGATTTGGGCAGCAACGCGCCGCGCCAACGGCGGGGCCGAAAGGCGGCAACGGCGGTCAAGGCCAGAACATCCGCGCCAATCGGCAAGATCGGGCCGTGCGCGGAATAGTTATACGCCGTCGACCCGGCAGGTGTTGCCACCAACGCACCGTCGCACACCAGTTCCTCCATGCGCACCAAACCATCCACCGAGATGCGCAGCCGTGCGGCTTGCGGGCCTTCGCGCAGCAACGACACCTCGTTGATCGCCAAAAGCTCATGCACCATCCCCGCCGCGTCAGTGGCGCTCAGCGCAAGCGGATTCAACGTTGTTTCCTGCGCCGCCTCCAGCCGGGCCGGCAGATCCTCAAGGTCGAAACTGTTCATCAAGAACCCGACGGTCCCGCGGTTCATGCCATAGACCGGCACATCGCGAGATTGCGTGGCGTGCAGCGTTTCCAGCATGAACCCGTCACCCCCCAATGCGACGATCACACCGGCCTGGCTCAGAGGCGCATCACCGTAGCGCGACACCAACGCGGCACGCGCCTCTTGGGCGACAGGCGCCTGACTGGCAAGAAACACGATCGGCATCCGTTTCTTGCGCGCGGCCTGAAGTCCGGTTTCTGGCACAGGTTTTCTCCTCGAGACGGGGTTCCCGGCAGGTTTCGCAAATGCGCGCCCTGCAAGCAATCGGAAAGGGTATTTCGCATCTGTATTACGAACGGGCGTTTTCGTTGCTTTCCGATCCGGACAAGCGGCGTTATACACCGGCTCAAACATCAGCCACCCAACGGCGGGAGACGCGCATGACCACCTCAACCGGCTTTTTCACGGAATCCCTTGCCACCCGCGATCCCGAGATCGCCAAGGCGATCGGCCTCGAACTGGGTCGCCAGCGCGACGAGATCGAGTTGATCGCTTCGGAAAACATCGTTTCGCAAGCGGTGATGGAAGCCCAGGGCTCGGTGATGACCAACAAATACGCCGAGGGCTATCCGGGTCGCCGGTACTATGGCGGGTGCCAATTTGTGGATATTGCTGAAAATCTGGCAATCGAGCGGGCCTGCGAGCTGTTCGGATGCAGCTTTGCCAACGTCCAGCCCAATTCCGGCAGCCAGGCCAATCAGGGCGTGTTCACCGCGCTGGTCAAGCCGGGCGATACCATTCTGGGCATGAACCTGGCCTCGGGCGGTCACCTGACGCATGGCGCGGCCCCCAACCAGTCGGGCAAATGGTTCAACGCGGTGCAATATGGCGTGCGCCAGCAGGATAACCTGATCGACTACGATCAGGTCGAAGCCCTTGCCATCGAACACCAGCCCAAGCTGATCATCGCCGGTGGTTCGGCCATCCCCCGCGTCATCGACTTCGCCAAATTCCGCGCGATTGCCGACAAGGTGGGCGCATATCTGCTGGTCGATATGGCGCATTTCGCGGGCCTCGTGGCCGGTGGGCAGCACCCATCGCCCTTCCCACATGCGCATGTGGCCACCACCACGACGCATAAAACCCTGCGTGGGCCGCGTGGCGGCATGATTCTGACCAACGACGAAGCGCTGGCCAAGAAAATCAATTCGGCGATCTTCCCGGGCATCCAGGGCGGCCCCTTGATGCATGTGATCGCCGCCAAGGCCGTGGCCTTCGGCGAGGCCCTGCGCCCCGATTTCAAGGAGTACACCGCCAAGGTCGTCAAGAACGCGCAGGCCTTGGCCGATCAGTTGATGAAAGGCGGCCTCGATATCGTCACCGGCGGCACGGACACCCATGTCATGCTGGTCGACCTGCGCCCCAAAGGCGTCAAGGGCAACGCGACCGAGAAGGCCTTGGGCCGCGCGCATATCACCTGCAACAAGAACGGCATTCCGTTTGATCCGGAAAAGCCGACGGTGACGTCGGGGGTTCGGCTGGGCACTCCGGCGGGCACGACACGCGGCTTTGGCGAGGCTGAATTCCGCCAGATCGCCGACTGGATTGTCGAGGTCGTCGATGGTTTGGCGGCCAATGGCGACGACGGCAACGAAGCCGTCGAGGCAGCGGTTCGCGAAAAGGTGCAGGCTCTTTGCGCCCGCTTTCCGCTCTATCCCGGGCTTTGAACCCTGACCCGGTCTGCTGCCACCCGGAAACATGAGCGCGCGCTCGGTGATTTCATCCGCGCGCGCCTTCCTGATGTCATCGAAGAACCGGCAATGTTTGTGCTCAAACATCTGTGGGCCGGGTTGTTTGGCGGCATCCTGATGATCGCCATGGCGGTCTCTGCCGCGATCTGGCCTGACGATTGGCTGGTGACCCGGTACGACGCCTTGCTGGTCGTCGCGGTGATCACACAGGTCCTGTTTTTCACATTCCACCTTGAGTCCTCGGACGAGGGCGTGGCCTTGGCGGTCTTTAGCGCGCTGGGTCTTGGCATGGAGTTTTTCAACACGGCACAAGGAAATTGGGCGTATCCCGAGGGTGGATTGTTCACAATCGCACATGTTCCCCTGTTCGTCGGCTTCCAGTATGCCGCCGTGGGCATCTGTATTCTCAGGATGATCCGTATCTTCGAGATGCGATTTGTCCCCTTCCCGCCCTATTGGATGGCCTTGGGACTGGTCGCTCTGATCTACGCGAATTTCTTCACGCAGCATTTGTGGATCGACATTCGCATCGCGCTGTTTATCGCCACAGTGCTGATGTTTGGCCGCACGCGCATTCGATTCCGCAGCGGCGGGCGTGACCTGTGGATGCCGATGCTTTTGTCACTGTTCCTGTCGGCCCTCGGGGTGTGGCTTGCTGAAAACCTTGGCACACTTACCGGGACTTGGCTGTATAGTGGACAAGAGCAAGGAGAGCTGGTCAGTTTCGCGACGCTGGGGTCGTGGTATCTGTTCCTGTGCGTGGCGCTGATCGTTGCCTTGCTGGTCTTGCCCGACGCCACTCAACGCGCCAGGTCGACCCGTAAACCACGCGCAACACACTGAAAGCTTTACCATGCTGACCCTCATCCGCCACGGCACGCCGACCTCACTCCCGCCGCTGTTGATTGCGCACGGGTTGTTTGGGTCAGGCCGCAATTGGGGGGCCATCGCCAAGCGCCTTTCCGACAGTCGCGAGGTTGTCGCGGTCGATATGCGCAACCACGCGGGCAGTTTCTGGGACGATCAACATGATTATCCGTCGATGGCCGCAGATCTGGCGCAGGTCATCGACGCGGAAGGGCAACCGATGGACGTGCTGGGGCATTCCATGGGGGGCAAGGCGGCCATGCTTTTGGCGTTGACGCATCCGGAGCTTGTGAACCGCCTCCTTGTCGCGGACATCGCGCCGGTTGCCTATCAGCACAGCCAGACCCCGTTGATCGACGCGATGCGCGGGCTGGATCTGACCGATCTCAAGAGCCGTTCCGAGGCAGACCGCAGGCTCGCGACACAGATTGACGACAGCCAAGTGCGCGCGTTCTTGCTGCAATCGCTCGACTTGAAAACGCAGCCTGTGCACTGGCGTCTGAATCTGGACGCGCTGGAGCATCACATGGACGGAATCACCGGGTGGCCGTCAGAGATCGCGGCGGATCTGCCACCCTTTGCCGGGCCGACGTTGTTCTTGTCCGGCGCGAATTCGGATTACGTTCGCCCGGACGCGCGCCCGGCAATTCGCGCCTTGTTTCCCAAAGCGCACCTGTCAAGAATCCCCGGCGCAGGCCATTGGCTGCACGCCGAGAAACCGCGCGAGTTCGAGGCCACGGTGCGAGTCTTCCTGACGCCGTAAGTCCGTCGTTTACAGTTCTTTCAGCTTTTTCGCGATCAGCCAACTTACGGGCAGCGCCACGATGCTGCCGATGACAGCAGCCCAGACGATCGACTGAACGTCGTACATATTCATCGTCAGCGCCACCACAATGGCGATCCCGGCCAGCGTGGTCCCGACCACGGCATAAAGAATGGATGTCAGTCTCAGCATCTTGCGCCTCATATGTCATGTCCGGGGCACCATACGGTGACGGACGTGTGATTCCTTGATCTTGCGCAAGTATTAGACAGAATGGTGAGTCACTGAAACACCGTTTCATGCCGGGCATGTCAATCGCGCAGTCATCACACCGCTATCACCAGCCGCACTTCGGTCCACCACGCGACACCCCGTCGCCTGCTCGGCCGCTTGAACCATCGCCGGCAAGATCGCGACATGCTCTGGTCGGCGCGCATAGCCCATGCGGATCACCTGCACCCGCGGACGCGCCTCGTCGAGATTGGCGTAAACCTCGTACCGTCGCCCGTCGATCTCTACGGTGCGATGGGTCGCCCCCCAATACTCACGCCCCGGCGAGGCACAGCCGGCGATGAAACCCACAGTGGACAGGATCAATATGAGGAAAAGGCGCTGCATCATCCGCCAAGGGAAGCGCAAAAGCCTTAACACTTGGTTAAGCAACATTGAAAACCGTCGAATTTCGCCCGAACCGCCCTTGCAAGATTTGATCGGTTCGGAGTATCAGGGCCGCGCGGGTGATTAGCTCAGTTGGTAGAGCATCTCGTTTACACCGAGAATGTCGGCGGTTCGAGCCCGTCATCACCCACCATTCCCCTTGCCTATGGAAAACGACCCCGGCACCGAAGTGCCGAGGCCGCAATCTGCCAAGGTTACAAGGTGAAACCCGGCTCTGACAAAAGCGAACCCTTACATGGCAGGCAAGAGAACGCTGTCGATCACATGGATCACGCCGTTCGACTGTACGACGTCGGCAATGGTGACGTTGGCGATCCGGCCCTGACCGTCTTCAATCATGATCGTGCCATCTTCGCCCTGCGTCAGGGTGAATTCGCAGCCACCGACCGTGGTGAACGGATGGCTGCCGTTATCATCGGCAATCATCGTCGAGATCGCATCTGACATCGCATTGGTCGCAACCACATGGCAGGTCAGGATCTTTTGCAGCGTTTCCAGATTTTCCGGCATCAGCAGCGTTTCAACGGTGCCCTCGGGCAGGGCCGCAAACGCGTCATTGGTCGGGGCGAACACGGTGAACGGGCCGTCGCCTTGCAGCGTGTCGACCAGACCAGCCGCCTGAACTGCGGCAACCAGCGTCGTGTGATCCGCCGAGTTCACGGCATTCTCGATGATGTTGCGCTCTGCCAGCATTGGCGCGCCACCGACCATCGGGTTTTCCGAATGTCCGGCCGCATAAGCCGAGAACGAACCCAGAGCCGTAGCAGCAGCGGCAGCGATAAGAACCATTTTCATTGTGTAGTCTCCCGTTTGGTTGTTTCGGGGCCTGTGTTTGTCGGCCCATATCTTAGAAACGGGAGGAATCAGTGGAAGTTTCAGAACTGGTGAAAAAAGTTTCGAAACTTGCGAAATTTCTTTGAAACTTGGGCAACACGCTTATTACTCAGGGCATATAAACCGGAAATACTCGCTCTGATCCTAAGGCTTTTTTATGAAACCCATCCATTTTGCGATCCTTTTGCTGGCCCTGCCGATCAGCGGCAACGCCCAAGACACAAGCACCCTCGAACGGGGATTTTCCGAGGCCTTTGCGCAGGTCTTCCCCAATGGCACTGCCGACCCCGCGCAGACGATGGGCCAAGGACTTGCGCTTATCCCTCACATTGCGGGCGCATGGGGCGCGGCAGATCAGATGTTCCCCGATGGCACCTTTGACGCGGCGCTTTGGCCGCGATACTGCGCTGCGAGCGGAGTGATCATCGCACCAACCAGTGCTGCCAGCTTCACGATGACGCAGCTGAGCCGGGGGGCATCCACCGGCAATGTCGTGACCTATTCTCTTGTCGCGGCCTCGACCTTTACGCGCACCGCAAACCTAGACGGTTTGGCGCAGCAATTGTTTGGAGTCGGCGATCTGCGCGAGGTGTCGCCAAACATGCTGGGTGCAATGATCTCGGCACCGATGCTGCACGGCTACGCCATCTTGCGCATGCCCAACCCCGAAACGCTGGTGATTGAAAATGTCGCGGCACGGCCGGCGTTGTTTTTGCGCTGCCCGTGAACGGGTCGCGTCAGTTCACCACCGGCAAGACGCCCGTCGCCAGAACCGGGCCCGTTGGCAAAGCCCCCGGTGCGCCGCCTTCTGGCTCTAGACTTACGGCCAAGGTCACGCCCGGCGCCAAGTCGGTTGCCACGCGTGTGACAGGTCCGCGCAACAGCCCCAGCGAGCGAGGCACACCATCGTCACCAATCGCCCAAAGCTGATAGTCCCGGCCCTGCCCTGCCGCCGCAACATCAAGGGCAAACTCCAGCACCGCGCCGTCATAATTGGCATTGAAGGCCACGGTCTCGCCGACCAATTGCACCGGCATCGGCGTCGGCGCGATGGGCCAGACCAGCACCGCCAGGGTCACACTGGCCGCCACGGCCGCGCCCGCCAGCCATGGCCAGGCAAAGCGGCGGCGCCTCACGGGTTGCACCGGAAAGAGACGCGCCTCGATTTGCGGCAATAGATCTGGCGCTGGCAGCACCGGGAACGCGTCATTCAGCCCAGACAACCGGTTTTCCCATTCCTGAACCCGCGCTGCGAATCCTCCATCAACCTGCGCCCGATCCCGTGCGGCGCGCCAGTCATCGCGCGACAACACGCCCAGAACGTATTCTGCGGCCAGCAGATCGTCTTGGTCCTCAGGGTGGCGGTCGGCGTCGGTCATTGGTCCAGACACTCCTTGAGCCGTTGCAATCCGCGGCGCAGCCAAGTGCGCATCGTGTTGATCGGCACGCCGTGACGCGCCGCCAGATCCTGGTAGGACACGCCCTCAAGATAGGCCCCTTTGACCGCAGAGGCGCGGTCCTCCTCCAATTCGCCAAAACAATCCATCACGCGGCGCGCTTCGCCCTGCGCCATCAAGCTTGCCTCGACGCCGGGCTGCGAGTTGGCGATCCGCTCGAGGGGGTCTTGCCCCTCGGCATCGCGGGCTTGCGCCTGTCGCATGCCCGCCGCTTCCGGGCGACGACGCAAGCGGTCCAAAGCGTGATTTCGGGCGACGGCCACCATCCAGCTCATACCGCGACCTTTGTCGGGTTGATACTGGGCAGCGCGCTGCCAAACTCGTATGAAAACGTCTTGCAAAGCATCCTCGACCTCGGTTCGGTTCCCAAGGATACGAGTCAAAACACCGGTAAGTTTCGGCGCGGCTTCAGAATAGAGCACGCGAAAGGCCACCCGGTCTTGCCCGGCGACACGCTGCAAAAGCCCTGAGATCGCGTCTTCCGTCACGTTTCACCCTTGGCCGCCGCGGTTTCCATAGCGCGATACCTAGCGCATTGACGCCGGGTTTCCACGCGAAAAACAATCTATGTAAGCGCTGTCGAAATTGTCTCCCATCAGGCTAATCGAAAGCCCTGCGCCGGGCGCGACGTCGGCCCCGCGAGACACGACACACCGGCGCATGAAAAATGGCCACCCCGATCATCGGCGTGGCCATTGGCGCAAACACAAAGAGGTTGGGGGGCATATTGCCCCCCGCTTTTGTCAGGATCAGGCCGACGGCTCGACCGTCCGGGCCTCCGCGGCGCGCTGGCGCTCGCGGTCGGTCATGAACTGGTCGAATTCCGACTTGTCCTTGGCCTCACGCAACCGGTGCAAAAAGTCCGAGAACGCCGCCTGCTCGTCTTCCAGACGCTTCAAGGTTTCGGTCTTGTAGGCATCAAAGGCGGTGTTGCCCGACGGCTGGTGCATCGCCCAAGCGGCGCGTTGGTGAGATTTGCGAGCGCTGCAGTTTCTACCGAACATTTTCTTTCCCCATATCATGTAAGCAAGGAGTGCGAGGCCCACGGGCCAGAAGAAGATGAAACCCAAAACCATGGCGGCGATCCACGCGCCTTTGCCCTTGGCATCAAGCCAGAATTCGGCGCGGCCGGGCCAGGTGGTGATTCCTGTGGCGGTTGCGGTGGCGTTCATTGTTTTCGACCCTTTCTGCTGCTGTGTTAATGTTATTTACATTCACATAGATGGCTATGGCAAGCATTTCTTCAAGGATCGGCGTCGATTTTTTCGAAAAATTATCAGTCGGGCGCAATCAGCCCCAGGCCGCGCAAGTAGATACCAATCCCCGATTCCAGCAGTTCTTCGGGGGTAAACGGCGCGCGGGCACCCGGTTTTCCGCGTGCATACAACTCGATAATCCCATGACTGAGCGCCGAGATATGCGCCGAGAACATCGCACCAGGGGGGCGACGATCAATCGGAATGCGCGCGGACAAGACATCCGCGGCGCGGGTCAAGACCCGGTTCGCGCGATCTGCAGCCTTCATCAGATCCGGGGTTTGCCCCGGCGCGACCCCTGATTCGAACATCGCCATATAGTGACCGGGATATTTGCGCGCGAACGCCAGATAGGCGCGCCCGACGGCCTCAAACGCGGCCAATGGCGTCGGTTTGCCGTCGTCATAGGCATATTCCAGCACATCGCCGAACAGATCGTAGCCCTGCCGCGCGACCTCGGCAATCAGATCATCGCGGCCGGCAAAATGGCGATAGGGGGCGGCCGCCGACACACCGGCCTGCTTTGCGGCCTCGGCCATCGTGAAGCCGGTCGGCCCCTTGTCGGCAATCAGTTTCAACGCCCCTTCAACGAGCGCCTGTTTCAGATTGCCGTGATGATAGCCGCGTTTGCTCATGGCCTGCTGGCTTGGTCTCCGATGGTCATACGATGTCAGGGACTACCGCATATAAGCCCTCCATCGCAATCACCCAAACGGCGCTAGGCTCTTGCAATGCGGGCGCGTGTTGACTAGATGAGCGTCGAGAGGCTGGCGCGGGCAGGCGTTTCGCCAACCCGGTCAGGTCCGGAAGGAAGCAGCCGCAACGATTTCCGCTTGGGTCGTGTCCGGTCTCTCACCCATCCTACCCTTGGTTTGTCAACGACGCGGCTTGCCCTTGTTGCCGCCGCTGGCAATGGCGCGCGCGGCTTCGGCGGCAACGCGCAGCTCTTCGGCGATTTCCTCGGCCTCTTCGGGATCAAAATCCAACGGCAATTCGATTCCATCGGCTTCGATATACAGCCGGACCATCCCCTGATCGGTCGGACCGATCTGAAGATCCGCCGCAATGTCGCTTTGCTTGTTGATGCTCATATCAGCCCCCTTGTGATACTGCGCGTGCCTAGCGCGCCGGAGGCAGTGGTGCAAGCTGCATGGCATGGACCGACGGTGGCAAGCCGACAAGAACGCGCAAAAACGGATGTGCACGGGTGACAGGAATTCTCGCCGATTGCCCCCTTGCAATTGCGATCACGGGCGGCTAAACGGCCCGCAAGTGCCGACGTAGCTCAGTTGGTTAGAGCACTAGATTGTGGATCTAGGGGTCCCCCGTTCGAGCCGGGGCGTCGGTACCATCTCCTCTCGTTTGAATGGTCAGGACGGCACTTGTCTGCCTTCGGGTCGGCGGCTTGGCTTGCCCTTGGGCGCTTTGGCCTGACCTCCTGCCCGCGAGAGGCTTGCGCCCCCCATGCGACCCAAAACCAGACCCTTGTCACATTCGGGACGGCGCGGCATGTTGACGTGGTGGGCGAGGATCGCCCGGAAACCGTGATCGCCCCTCCCGCTATGATCCCTGTGGCGGGGACAAGCGCGCGTGAAAGGCTGATATGGACACCCCTCGTCGCACTGGCGGTCGCAGGCGCGCCTCGGAAACCACGCCCAAACGGGTGATGAATTACCGCCAATTGCGCCACCCGTTCACTCCGCAAGCGGTATTCAGCGCCGACGAGGTGGCCGCACTCCACGAGACCGCGCTTCGGGTGCTCGAGGACTTGGGCATGAAGATCTTGCTACCCGAAGCACGCGACATCCTGAAGGCGGCGGGTGCGCGCGTGCACGACGAGATGGTTTATATCGGCCGAGATCTGGTCGCGGCAGCCCTCGACACGGCCCCCCGCTCGATCCGCTTGCGCGCCGCCAACCCGCTGCGCGAACAGATCTACGAAGAGGGTGCGCTGCTGTTCACGCCCGGCTCTGGCTGCCCCAATGTCACCGACCTGGAGCGAGGACGCAGGCCCGGATCCCTGGCCAGCTACCACGAGACGTTGAAGCTTCATCAGAGTTACGACGTGATCCATATCCTCGGCCCCTCGGCGGAACCGCAAGACGTCGCCCCACCGTTGCGACACTATGCAATGATGCAGGCGCAGATGACGCTGTGTGACAAACCGATGTTCATCTACGCGCGCGGACGAGGACAAATCGAACAAAGCCTTGAGATGATCCGCCTCGGATTGGCGTTATCCGAGGACAATTTCAACACTGGCGTCTGGGCGATCACCGTCATCAACTCGAATTCGCCGCGTGTTCTGGACAACCCCATGGCGCAAGGGTTGATCGACTTCGCCCGCGCCGGCCAAATGTCTGTCATTACGCCCTTCTGTCTGGCGGGGGCTATGGCGCCGGTCACGGTGGCGGGTGCACTGACCTTGCAACATGCCGAGGCTTTGGCGGGGATTGTCCTGGTGCAAATGACCAAGGCCGGCGCACCGATCAGCTATGGTGGCTTCTCGTCGAACGTCGATATGAAATCGGGCGCGCCCGCCTTTGGCACGCCCGAGCACGTCAAGATGCAGATCGGCGCCGGGCAACTGGCGCGCCACATCGGCTTGCCGTGGCGTTCGGCGGCGGGATCGGCCTCGAACTGTGCCGATATGCAGGCCGCAACCGAGAACGGCATGGGGCTGTGGGGCGGTTTGATGGCGAACGCGACGATGAACATCCACGCGGCGGGCTGGCTGGAGGGCGGGCTTTCGTTCGGCTATGAGAAATTCATCAACGATGTCGAGGCGCTGCAAACCATCGCCGAGCTTTGCGTGAAACCCTCAGGGGCGACGGCAGAAATCGGCTTTGACGCCATCGCCGAGGTCGCCCCCAGCGGGCATTTCTTTGCCGCCGCGCATACGATGGACCGCTACTCGACTGCCTTTTATGCGCCCTTGGTTGCGGATTTGGCCAATTTCGGCACATGGGAGGCGGCCGGTGCGCAATCTTCGGCCCAGCGCGCCACGGCAATCTGGCAAGCCAACCTGCGCGATTTTCAGCCCCCCGCGACGGCGGAGGGCGTCGCCGACCGTCTGGCCGGATATATTGCGGCAAAAACGGCGGCGGGTGGTGCGCCGCCGCTGGAATAGCGCACCCGAAAATTCAAATTGCACCCGACGGCGCGCATCGGCACTCTGTCTTGAACAAGGAGACGCCGATGACACACCTCGCTTCCCGACCCTGGGTGCCCGCCGCTTGCGAAACCCGCGTGCAATCCATCGCCACCGCGACCGCAGACGCCACCAGCGCGCAAGTCGATGCCCGCATCGAGGCGCTGATCCAGCAAAACGCACAAATCCATGAGCGCGACTGTTTCAACCTGAACCCCGCCACCAACGTGATGAACCCGCGTGCCGAGGCGGCTTTGGCGCGCGGTCTGGGGTCGCGCCCGTCGCTGGGTTATCCCGGCGACAAATACGAGATGGGCCTGCAAGCGATCGAGGAAATCGAGGTCATCGCCGCCGAACTCGCCGCCGAGATCTTTGACGCGACCCACGCCGAAATCCGCGTGCCCTCGGGCGCGATCGCCAATCTTTACGGCTTCATGGCACTGGCAAAACCGGGGGATACCATCATCGCCCCCCCGGCGGCGATTGGCGGCCATGTGACGCACCACGCCGATGGCTGCGCGGGGCTCCACGGCCTGCACACGCACCCGGCCCCGGTGAATGCCGATGGCTATACGGTCGATCTGGACGCGCTGCGCACACTCGCGCATCGGGTGCAGCCGAAAATCATCACCATCGGTGGCAGCCTCAATCTGTTTGCGCATCCGGTGGCCGAGGTCCGGGCGATTGCTGATGAGGTCGGCGCCAAGGTGCTGTTCGACGCCGCGCACCAATGCGGGATCATCGCGGGCAAAGCCTGGCCCAACCCCTTGGCGCAGGGGGCGCATCTGATGACCATGAGCACCTATAAATCACTGGGCGGGCCTGCGGGCGGCTTGATCGTGACCAGGGATGCCGACATCGCGCAGCGCCTTGATGCGATTGCGTTTCCCGGCATGACCGCCAATTTCGACGCGGCCAAATCGGCGGCGCTGGCGATCAGTCTGCTCGATTGGCGCGAGCATGGCGCGGCCTATGCCACAGCCATGATCGACACCGCCCAGGCTTTTGCCAAGGCCCTGCATGATGCCGGATTGCCGGTATTCTGCGCGGCGCGGGGCTTTACCACATCGCACCAGTTCGCCATCGAGGCGGCCGGATTCGGGGGCGGTCAGGCGGCCTCGAAAACGCTTGAGAAAGCCGGGTTTCTGGCCTGTGGCATCGGCCTTCCCCTTGCCCCCGTTGCAGGCGACATGAATGGCTTGCGGATCGGCACGCCCGAGTTGGTGCGCTGGGGAGTCACGGTTGCCGACATCCCGCAGATTGCCGCGCTTGTGGTCGAGGCGCTGCGCTCCAATGATCCGGCATCCGTGGCTCCGCGCACGCAAGCCCTACGCGCGCGGTTCACCAAGCTTCACTTCATGCGGACCTGACGGGTCAGTTGCCAGCCGGAGCATCCGGGGTCGCACCGCCCCCGCCCAACAACCGCAACAACCCGTCGCGCGCCGCCTCCTCGACCCCGGAGCGCAGCGCTTCTTCGGTTGATTGCCCTTCTTCGCGGGTGATGCCCAACTCTTCCTGCACCCGTTGTTCCAGACGCGCACGCGCTTCGGCTTCAAGCCTTGCGGCTTCGGCACGCGCGGCGGCTTCCAGACGCTCTCGCTCCTCGCCCAGGCGCTGCTCGGCGAGCCCCTCCAGGTCCAACCGGAAACGAGGTGCAGACCAAGGCCCGGTGATCAGCAACGGCACACTCAGCGTCGCGCCGGTCTCGGCGTTTCGCATGGCTTGCGGCGTGATGCGATACTCCAGAATCTGCTCGCCCAGGTTGACATCGCCGCGCCCCGAAACCGTCACACGGCTTGCCGCCAACGCGAGGTCAGGATTGTTCAACACTCCGTTTTGAATGGTGAAACTGCCTGTCAGGCTCTCGAAAATCGTCCGGTTGCCTTCGCCGACATACGACAAATCAAGATTGCGCAGCATTCCCGCAAGGTCAAATCCGATGATCTCACCAGCGGTGAAATCCAGCCGTCCCTCGCCCGAAAGGCTGCGCATGATGGCGTCAACCGATGCGCCGGACCCCAGGAACCGCACATCCATCGACGCGAGGCCTGTCAAACGTTCAAAATCAGCCGCCTGTTGCAGGAGTGGTAGCAGCCGCACACCACGCAGCCGCATGTTGCCGCCGACCGACAGACCTGAGCGGTTGTTGGCCACGACCTCACCACTCAGGGCCCCCTCGAACGCGCGGACTTCGGCAAGTTCCAGCACACCGCGGGCGCGGTCGATGACCAAGGTGCCGCGCACGGAATCGAGGTTGGCGAACCCGGTTTGCACCGGTCCCAGCGTCAGGCCAATCCGCGCATCCAGCAGGCCCAGCGCCGAGGCGTCGATCCGGCTGGTTGGCCAACCTGCGCCCCCCGAGGAGGACGGTGCACTGGCGCCACCCGCCAGGAAGGGCCGCAGATCCAGCGTGTCAGCGCTGATTTCTCCGGTCAGATTGGGACGCTCGCCACTCAGCGTCAGGTCCAGCGCCGTGCGAATCCTGTTTGCGCCGACGCCAATCACGCCGTCGCGCACATGCACGCTGCCCGCCGGTGCCAGAGTGATCTGCCCGCCCAGGGTCAAGGGCCGCGCGCCTTCCGCCAAGGGTTCCGCCCCGGTGATCCCGGCCAGCGCCAGCGCCGGGGCAAGGCGGCTGCTTTCAAGGCTGATCCGTCCCTCGGCGGCCAAAGGTTCCAACCCGGCGCGCCCCTCGAAGGACATTTGCGAGCCATCGGCAGACAAAGTGGCCGAAATCGGCACCACATTTCCGGCCAGCAAACTTGACACCGAGCCGATCTGTGCCTCGATGCGTCCGGTCTGCCCGCCGCGCCGCGCGGACAATCGCAGATCGGCGGGCCCCGCGGCGTCGAGCATCGCCAGATCAATATCGACGCCCTCGATGGTGATATCGGTTCCCGCGGCATGGTCGATATAGCGCAGGCTGGCCCCGGTGATCAGCGCCCGCGCCAACGAAATCGCGGGCATCCCCCCCGAGGATGCCTCTGTAGGTGCAGCGTCAGCGCCGCCCATCCCCTCGAACACCCAGTTGCCGCGACCCGAGCGATCCATCTCAAGGATGATCTGCGGCTGGTTCACTTCGAACCGCTGCACCGCGATGTTGCCGCCAATCAGGGCCGACAGGTCAACACCCAAGTCCACCGAACTCGGCGACCAGCATCGGGCCCGCCGTCGAGCCTTCGACATTCGCCAGTGTCACGCCCTCGATCCGTGCGCCGATGTTGGGCCAGATCGTCGGGCTGACCGACCCCGAGATCGTCAGCGCGCGCCCGGTCGAGGCTTCGAACTGGCGCGCGGCCAGATTGGCGATCCGTTCGGCAGGGACCAGGAAAATGGCCGCCACTGCCACCACCACCAATATCACGATCAGCCCTATCAGCCTGAAAATCCAGCGCATCGCGTCCTCCGGCTCTTTGCGTTGGTGTCATGATAGCACTGCGAGACTCGCACACAAGCCACTGCGGTTTCACAGACCTGTGCCCGGCGTCACCCCGCGCAAGTTTTGCGTTGCGCTTTGCACCGGGCGTCGCATGATGCGACGATGACCAACCCGCGCCCTCGCCCCTCGGCGTTACGCCGCCTTGCTGCCCGGATCGTCGGGCAGGCGATTGTCCTGTTCGCGCGTGCGATCACCGCGGTTCATGCCGAATGGCGCGGCGTCGGTCCCTCGGCCAGACAGCGCGTCTATTTCGCCAATCATGTCTCGAACGGCGACATGCCGATGATCTGGTCCGTTCTGCCGCATCATTTGCGGATGCGCACGCGCCCGGTTGCGGCGGCGGATTACTGGCTGAAGAATGGTTTCAGGGCCTTTGCCGGCGGCGAGGTGTTTCGCGCCGTGCTGGTGGACCGCCGCCCGGACGCCCGCACCGAAGACCCGATGCAGGCGATCCTCGAGGCGCTGGATGAGGGCGCGTCCTTGATCATCTTCCCCGAGGGGTTGCGCAATCAGGGGCCCGAGCCGCTACAGCCGTTCAAAGCGGGGCTTTACAACATCGCCAAGGCGCGGCCTGACGTGGAACTGGTGCCAACCTGGATCGCCAACCTGTCCTCCGTCATGCCCAAGGGCGAGGTGATCCCCCTGCCGCTCATGGTGCGCGTGATATTTGGCGCGCCCGTGGCCTTGGGCGACGCCGAGACCCGCGCCGATTTCCTGACCCGCGCCGCCGAGGCCTTGCTCACCCTGAAACCCGAGGATCAGACATGAGCCCGATGCTGCGCGACATCGGCTTTCTGGCCTTGGGGGTCGCCACCGTCCTGCTGGCGCTGACGGTCTTCGGCGAACGCCTGCGCGCGCGGCGCACCACACCGGACCCGGCGCTTGAGGTCTTCATGACCCGGATCGACAGCTGGTGGGCCATGGTGATCCTGTTCACCCTGGCACTGCTGGTCGGCCCCTGGGCCGTGGCGCTGTTGTTCGCCATTGCCAGTTTCGCGGCCTTGCGCGAATTCTATACCTATTCCGCACATTCGCGGGCGGATCATCTGTCGCTGGCCTTGGCGTTCTACATCATCCTGCCCGCGCAATTCCTGTTCGTGGTCTTTGATCTCCCCCGCCTGTTTGCCGTGTTCATCCCGGTGTACATCTTCTTGCTGCTGCCCTTTGTTTCGGTTCTCAGAGGCTCGACCGACAAATTCCTCAACCGCGTCTCCGAGACGCAATGGGGCCTGATGATCTGCGTGTTCTGCCTCAGCCATATCCCCGCCTTGATGTGGCTGGACCTGCCACGCTTGGGGGCGGATGGGCAGATGATCGCTCAACCCTCGGGCCGCAGCATGTTGCTGATCGCGTTTCTGGTTCTGGTGGTTCAAACCGGCGATCTGGTGGATTTCTACATGGGCCGCCGGGTCGGTCGCAAACGCATCGTGCCTGATCTGTCGCCGAAAACCTGGGAGGGCGCCGCCTGGGGCGTGGCGGCGGCGGCAAGCCTGGGTCTGCTGCTGAGCTGGATCACCCCCTTTGGCCCCTTGGCGGCGGCGGGCATGGCGGCGCTGGGATCGGTTTTCGGGCAAGCCGGGCACCTGATCTTGCGCGCCATCAAGCGGGACCGGGGGCTGCGCGACTGGTCGCATCTGATCCCCGGCCAAGGCGGGTTCCTCGACCAACTCGACAGCGTGATCTTTGCCGCGCCCGCGTTCTTTCACCTGACCCGGCTTTGGTGGATGGCCACCTGAGCCGACGCCACGTTCCCCCTTGTCCTGCGCGCGCGCCTGCGCCAGCCTGCGCACAACACAACAAGGGGGCCAGCATGTCCGAAGATCGCGTGACCATTTCCATAGATAACGGCATTGCCGAGGTTACCCTGAACCGGCCCGACAAGCTGAACGCCTTTGACCAGCCAATGTTCGAGGCCGTCGCCGCCGCCGGCGACCGGCTGATGACCGAGCCTGGGCTGCGCGCGGTAATCTTGACCGGCGCAGGCCGCGGGTTCTGCGCGGGCATCGACACCGCCCTTTTGATGCTCTTTGCAACGCGGCTCGATGATCTCAAGGTCGAGATCAACACCCCCCTGCCGGGCCGCGCCGACAACGCCTTTCAACACCCCTGCACCGTCTGGGCCGACCTGCCGGTTCCGGTGATCGCCGCGCTGCATGGCGTGACCTACGGGGCCGGGATGCAATTGGCCTTGGGGGCAGACATCCGCATCGCGCATCCCGAAACCAAACTGTCGATCATGGAATCGCGCTGGGGCCTGGTGCCGGATATGGGCCTGACCAAACTGCTGCCCGGCGTCATGCGCGCAGATCAGGCGCTGGAACTGATCCTCTCGGCGCGGGTCGTCGACGGCCCCGAGGCGCAAACGCTGGGCCTCGTGACGCGGCTCTCGGACGACCCGCTGCAAGCCGCGCGCGACACCGCCAAAGCCATCGCCAGCCGCAGCCCCGAGGCCGTGCGTGGCGCCAAATCCCTGGTGCGCGCCGCGTGGCCGGGCGACGACAGCGTGCTGGCCCTTGAGGCACATCTGCAATCCGAAATCATCGGCAGCCCCAATCAGATCGAGGCGGTCATGGCCGGAATGCAGAAACGCGAGCCCCGGTTCACCTGACGCGCACGCATTCGCCTTGCAAAACATATTGCATTGTGAATATGTTGCATGGACGCCGCAATATCCAGGAACATCGACATGCCCAGCCGCTATCACCCTGCCCTCGTCACCTTGCATTGGGTCTCGGCCTTGCTGCTCATCGTGGCGCTGGTCGCCGGAACCTTGGTGCTGGCCCCGGTGCCCAACAGTGACCCGTCAAAGCTGTTGTCGTTCCGGTTGCACATGGGTCTGGGCTTCGTGATCGGCATTCTGACGCTGATCCGCCTTGCTGTCCGCGCCAAAACCGCACACCCGGCACCGGCCACGACCGGAATCGCCCTCGCCGATCGCGCGGCTCCGTTGGCGCATTGGGCGCTCTATGCGCTGATCCTTGCCATGGTCGGCTCTGGTGTGGCCTTGTCGCTCAATTCCGGGCTTGGCAATGCGGTGTTCTTTGGCGGCGAGATGCCCGCCAATTTCGAAGGTATCGCCGCGCGCGCGGCACACGGCATCATCGCGACCTTGCTGATGATCACCATCGGGCTGCATATCGTGGCGGCGATTTGGCATCAGGGCGTGCGCAAAGACCGCCTGTTGTCGCGCATGGGCTATGATAAACGCTGATCAATCCGCGCGATTTTTTCCTGCAATTCAGGGGTGTTTCCGCAAAGCCTCTCTGCTAGTCTCGGCGCAATGCCCCATCAAGGCACCGCGTCGAGGCACATGCTTTCAGGAAATCGAAAGACCTGTCTGCAACCCTGTGACGATTCGGTCCGCAGCGCGGGGTGCTCAACAGGGAAACCATGATGTTCTTCGGTTTGATTCGCTACTCAACATTTGCAATTTGCGTCTGGATGACGCTCGTTTGCCTCGTGTTGATCCCGGTTTGGCCATGGCTTTGGATGCCAGCGCTCGTGTTCGGGGGGCTCAGCGTGTTGGGAGTCCGCGATTTGCGGCAGACCAACCATGCAATCTTGCGCAACTATCCCGTACTTGGCCATTTGCGCTTTCTGTTTGAGATGATTCGGCCAGAAATCCGGCAATATCTGCTGGAAAGCGACCACGACGAAGAACCGTTTTCCCGTGAGGCGCGCGGCATCGTCTATCAACGCGCGAAAAACGTTGAAGACAAACGCCCCTTCGGCACGAAAATCGCGGTGAACGCTTCGGGCTATCAATGGCTGACCCATTCGATTCGTCCCAAGAAAATCCTGGATACCGATTTCAGGGTCATGGTTGGCGGCCCGGACTGCCGCAAACCCTATAACCTGTCGATGTACAACATCTCGGCGATGAGCTTTGGCGCGCTGTCCGCCAACGCGATCCTGGCGCTGAGCAAGGGCGCCAAGGCGGGCGGCTTTGCGCATGACACCGGCGAAGGCGGCATCAGTCGCTATCACCGCGAAGGCGGCGGCGATCTGATTTATGAGATCGGCACCGGCTATTTCGGCTGCCGCACCCCTGACGGCCGTTTCGATCCCGAAAAATTTCGGGAGGTAGCGGCGCTTGATCAGGTCAAAATGATCGAAATCAAGCTCTCGCAGGGGGCCAAGCCGGGCAAAGGCGGAATCCTGCCAGGTGCCAAGGTCACGCCCGAGATTGCCGAGGCGCGCGGCGTGCCAGTGGGGGTCGATTGCCACTCGCCCGACGCTCACAACGCCTTTTCGACGCCAATCGAATTGATGGAGTTCATTGCCCGGTTGCGGGACCTGTCCGAAGGAAAGCCCATCGGCTTCAAGATGTGCCTTGGCCATAGGCGCGAATTCATGTGCTTGGTCAAGGCGATGCTGAAAACCGGGATCACGCCGGATTTCATCGTCATCGACGGCAAAGAAGGCGGCACCGGGGCCGCACCGCTGGAATTCGCCAACCACATGGGCATGCCCCTGGTCGAAGGGTTGACCTTTGCCCATAACGCCCTGCGCGGCGCGGATCTGCGCGAGAAAATCAAGATCGGGGCATCAGGAAAACTGATTCACGCCTTCGACATTGCCAAGGCCCTGGCTTTGGGCGCCGATTGGGCGAATTCGGCGCGCGGCTTCATGTTTTCCATCGGCTGTATCCAGGCTCAGGTCTGTCACACCAATCTCTGCCCGACGGGTGTCGCCACGCAGGACAAAAGACGTCAGCGCGCACTGGTCGTGCCTGACAAAGCCGTTCGTGTTGCCAATTTCCATCGCAACACCCTGAAAGCCTTGGGTGAAATGTCCGGCGCGGCGGGTCTGAGCCATCCTTCCGGGTTCTTGCCCTGGCACTTGATGATGCGCGAAAACGACCGCGATATGGTCACCGGCGAAGATGTTTACCCCTACATGCCCATCGGTTTCCTGCTGCGCGAAGACGATGAACGATTCGGCTACATGAAGCGGTGGCGCCGCTCGAGCGCTGAAAGCTTTGAGCCTTTTGACGACGGCGTCTGATAGCCTCCTTTGGGCGCAAACCTTCGTGCCCTGGTCGCCAAGACCGGGGCACACCAGACCTGGCGGCTACGGCCAGGCAACGCGTATCTATCGTGATTGCGCGCGCAGTCTCTTGACCGCCCTGTCGCACGGCGCCCCTTTTCGTGCGCGCCGATCCGGCGTATAGCCGCGCCATGAGCCAGAACCCACCGAACCTCCGCCCTGACCTTGCCCCCCACGCGCGCCTGAGCACGCCGCCCAGCCGCGACGGCCAGCCGACGATCGGCATGGTCAGCCTCGGCTGCCCCAAAGCCCTGGTCGACAGCGAACGCATCCTGACGCGCCTGCGGGCCGAAGGCTACGCCATCTCGCCGGATTACCAGGGCGCGGATGCGGTGATCGTGAATACCTGCGGCTTTCTGGACAGCGCCAAAGCGGAATCGCTCGACGCCATCGGCGAGGCCTTGCGCGAAAACGGACGGGTGATTGTGACAGGGTGTCTGGGCGCCGAACCCGAGTTTATCACCGGCACCCACCCCAAGGTGATGGCGGTGACCGGCCCACATCAATACGAACAGGTCCTTGATGCGGTGCACGCTGCCGTTCCGGCTTCGCCCGATCCATTCATCGACCTGTTGCCCGCGACGGGTGTCAAGCTGACACCTCGGCATTACAGCTACCTCAAGATTTCCGAGGGCTGTAACCACAAGTGCAAATTCTGCATCATCCCGGATATGCGCGGCCGCCTGGTCAGCCGCCCGGCCCATGCCATCCTTCGTGAGGCCGAAAAACTGGTTGCGGCAGGCGTTCAGGAGCTTTTGGTGATCAGTCAGGACACCTCGGCCTATGGTCTGGACCTGAAACACGCAACGGAACGCGGGCACCGCGCACATATCACCGATCTCGCGCGCGATCTTGGGTCACTGGGCGCTTGGGTTCGACTGCATTACGTCTATCCCTACCCGCATGTGCGCGACCTGATCCCCCTGATGGCCGAGGGGCTGGTACTGCCCTATCTCGACATTCCGTTCCAGCACGCCCATCCTGAAACCCTGCGCCGCATGGCACGCCCGGCAGCGGCGGCCAAGACACTGGACGAGATCGCCCGCTGGCGCGCAGATTGCCCTGATATCACGCTCCGCAGCACCTTCATCGTCGGCTTCCCAGGTGAAACCGAGGAGGAATTCCAGACGCTTCTGGACTGGCTGGACGAGGCGCAACTGGATCGTGTTGGCTGTTTCCAGTATGAAAACGTCAAGGGCGCGCGCTCCAATGACTTGGAGAACCACGTTCCCGACGACATCAAGCAAGACCGCTGGGACCGGTTCATGGAAAAGGCGCAAGCCATTTCGGCGGCCAAGCTTCAGGCCAAAGTGGGTCGCGTTTTGCCGGTGATCATCGACGAGATCGACGATGAAGGCGCGACCTGCCGCACCCAAGCCGACGCGCCAGAAATTGACGGGAACCTGTTCATCGACGAAGATTTCGAAAGTCTGACAATCGGACAAATCGTAAATGTGACAGTGGATGAGGCTTCTGACTATGATCTTTGGGGGCATCTGGTTGATTAAGTGCAAGCTCTGCCGCTTGACACCAATCGCCTCGAGCGGCACAGTTTTCCCATGACCAAGCCGACACGCCTTTGCTCGCTGTATTGCCGCGCCAACTGAGCGCGGGCTGTGTCATGTCTTTCTGACCCTTTGCCCCGCCGCCGTGCGGCCAAGGGCAATGACACGGCGGCCCCACTCGGAGCCCCAAGCCCATGCCTCGAATAAGACCAGCCAAGGCCCACGACATACCGGCACTCTTGCCGCTGATTTACGCACTTGCAGCCCACCATGACGACCCGCCCAACTGCACCGCCGCATCCCTTGAACGGGATGTATTCGGTGCGCGCCCGGTCCTCGATCTCCTTGTCGCACACGCCGAAACTCTGATCGGCTACGCTGCCCTCACCCATAGCGCGCAATTGCAATGGGGTGTGCGCGGGTTGGACATGCATCATCTGTATGTCAGTCCCGCGCATCGTGGCACCGGCATTGGCGCCGCGCTCCTCCAAGCAACCCTCACCCATGCGCGGGCCCTGAACTGCGCCTATGTCACGGTCAGCACGCACCCGGACAATCACGCCGCGCAGGCGTTCTACGCGCATCTCGGGTTTCAACTGCGGCCCTCCGACGCGCCCCGCTTCGTCCTGCGCCTGTGACCCTTGCGCTGCCGCCTGTCACGGGTCATCCTTGACCAAAGCAACCGGAGTTTCCCCCATGCCAAAAGCCTATTGGGTCGCCCATGTCGACGTGCATGACCCCGACATCTACGCCAAATACCGCGCAGCCAATGCCGTGGCATTTGCCAAATATGGGGCGCGGTTCCTGATCCGTGGCGCGCCACAGCAGCAAATCGAGGGGCAGACCCGCAGCCGGACGGTGGTCATCGAATTCCCCGACCTTCAGGCAGCGACTGACTGTTTCCACTCGCCCGAGTATCAGGCCGCCAAGGCCATTCGTGACCCGATCTCGTCCGCAGATACGGTGATCATCGAAGGGTATGAGGGCTAGCCAAAAGCACCGCCGCGACCTATACCGACGCCGCACGAACGACGGAAATTTGCCATGCGCCGCGCCACGATTACCCGCAAGACCTCGGAAACCGAAATCCAGATCACATTGGATGTCGACGGCTCAGGCCGTTATGACAACCAGACCGGCGTCGGGTTCTTCGACCATATGCTCGACCAATTGGCGCGCCACGCGCTGTTCGACCTGACGATCCGGGCCGAGGGTGATTTGCATATCGACGACCACCACACCGTCGAGGATACCGGCATCGCCATCGGCCAGGCCCTGACCCAAGCGCTTGGCGACAAACGTGGAATCCGGCGCTACGGTGAATGCGCATTGCCCATGGATGACGCACAAGTGCGCTGTGCGCTCGATCTGTCCGGGCGTCCGTTTCTGATCTGGAACCTCGATCTGCCGACCCAGAAAATCGGCACTTTCGATACCGAATTGGTGCGCGAGTTCTTTCAGGCCCTCAGCACGCACGGCGGCATCACCCTGCATCTGGATCAGGTCCACGGCTTCAACAGCCACCACATCGCCGAGGCGGCCTTCAAATCCGTCGCCCGTGCGCTTCGCGACGCCTGCGAGATCGACCCCCGCAAGGCCGACGCCGTCCCCTCGACCAAGGGTGTCTTGTGATCGCCTGATCGGTGGTATGCGCGCGCTCTTGCTTGGGTGCGAAATCCGTCCGTCAAAACGGCCGCCTTCGCAGCGCTCTACGCAATGAGTCACCGCCGCGCCTTTCCCAGTACCGGTCGGTGCTTGCCAATGCGCAACCGCTGACAGCATGCCGCCTGAGCCTGAGGTGCTGGACGAGATGCTGCACCTGCGTTAGGGGTGTCGCAGCACACGGAGTCCCCAAATGCTTACAGTCCTCGTTGATTACGAAAGCGGCAATCTGCATTCCGCGCAAAAAGCGTTCGAGCTGATGGCGGCCGAGGTCGATGGCGGCCAGGTCCTGATCTCCGCGCGGCCCGAAGACGTGCTGCGCGCCGACCGCATCGTGTTGCCCGGCGACGGCGCGTTTCCCTCCTGCCGCCGCGAACTCGACGCCGTCACCGGCATGACCGAGGCCCTGCACGAGGCCGTCCTGACCCGAGGCCGCCCGTTTCTGGGCATCTGCGTCGGCATGCAACTTTTGGCAACCAGGGGCCATGAATACGCCGAAACCTCCGGCCTCGACTGGATCGGCGGCGATGTCCTGCGCATCACCCCCGCAGACCCCGCCCTGAAGGTCCCGCATATGGGCTGGAACGATCTGATCCTCGACCGTCCGCATCCGGTTCTGGCCGGGCTGAATTCCGGCGATCACGCTTATTTCGTCCACTCCTACCGCTTTGAGGTTGCCGACCCTGCGCACCTCCTGGCGCATGTCGATTACGGCGGCCCGGTCGCGGCAATTGTCGGGCGAGACACCATTTTGGGTATGCAATTCCATCCCGAAAAAAGCCAAGCCACCGGACTGCGCCTGATCGGCAATTTCTTGCGCTGGAAACCTTAAAACACACAGAATTGTCGGTTTTGTTGCTGCCGCCGATTTGCTACTGATGGCGCCAACGACAAAAGCAGTGACACTTGGGGAGCGACGCATGGCACAGGCACAGCCGCACGAGCGTATTCAATATATCGTCGAGGGCGGACATCGCCTGACCGGCACGATCGAACCGTCGGGCAACAAGAACGCGGCCCTGCCCATCGTGGCCGCTGCCCTGCTGACCGATCAACGCGTTGAACTGCGCAACGTGCCACGCATCCGCGATATCGAGGTCCTGGTCGAACTGATCCAGTCCGTCGGGGCCGAAGCCCGCTGGCTCGACCGCAACTCGCTTGAAATTCACGCGGCCACCCTGCGCCCGGCCGACCTGGACCCGGAGCTCTGCGCCCGCGTTCGTGCCTCGATCCTGCTGGCAGGGCCGATGTTGGCGCGCTGTGGCGAGGTGCGTCTGCCGCCACCCGGCGGCGACGTGATCGGTCGCCGCCGCATCGACACGCATTTCCTCGCGCTGGAGCAGTTGGGCGCCAAGATCACGGTAAACGGCGCGTATCATTTCAAAGCGGAAAAGCTGATCGGCGCCGATGTTTTCCTCGACGAACCGTCGGTTACGGCAACCGAAAACGCGCTCTGCGCCGCGGTCTATGCCGAGGGCACAACCATTCTGCGCAACTGCGCCTCGGAACCCCATGTGCAGGATCTGGCGCATTTCCTGATCGCGATGGGTGCCACGATCGAGGGCATCGGCACCAACACGATGACCATCCACGGCGGCGGCCCGCTGGGTGCCGCAACCCACCGCATCGGCCCCGACCATATCGAGGTTGGCTCGCTGATCGGCCTCGCGGCGGTCACGAAATCCGAGATCACCATCCAGAACGCCGGGGTCGAGCATCTGCGTTCGACCCTGATGAACTTCGAGCGCCTCGGCATTCACTGCGAGGTGCGCGGCAACGATCTGTTTATCGCCTCCGATCAGAAAATGCGGGTACAGGACGATTTCGGCGGCCATATCCCGACGATCTCGGACCAACCCTGGCCCGCCTTCCCGGCCGATACCATGTCCATCGCCATCGTCACCGCCACGCAATGCGAAGGCGTGGTGATGATGTTCGAGAAAATGTTCGAAAGCCGGATGTTCTTTGTCGACAAGCTGATCGCCATGGGCGCGCGCATTGTCCTGTGTGACCCACACCGCGCAATCGTTGCCGGCCCCTCGAAAATGCGTGGCGCGCGGCTGGAAAGCCCCGATATCCGCGCCGGCATGGCGATGCTGATCGCCGCCATGTGCGCCGAAGGCACCAGCACGATCAACAACGCCCAGCAAATCGAACGCGGCTACGAACGCATCGACGAGCGCCTCAACGCGATGGGTGCCAAGATCACCCGCGTACCCGCCCGCACCTGACATCTTTGTTCTGAAAAAATCCTCCGGGTTGGTCTGGAAGGGTGGAAAACCCTTCCAGTCGGCTGCGGTCCGCAAACCGCCGGCACGAGCGGCCCCTCGATGGGGCCCGAGTGCCGCCCCCCCCCCCCCGCACTCACCCCAGAGCCGTCATCCAGCCCCAGGCAGTCAAAATACACAACAAGGTGGCCATCAACACCGTTGATGCCGCCACCCGTTTGGCGCGGCCGTACATATTGGCGAAAAGATAGGCGTTCACCCCGGGCGCCATCGACGCCGTGACAACCGCCGAACGAAACGCCGAGGGCTCAACCGCCAGGGCGCGCCCCATGCCCCAGGTCACCATCGGGTGCAGCAGCAGCGACATCACCACCGCATAGGCGATCAACTTCAAATCACCCTCGGGTCGGTAGCGGTACAAGACCCCGCCCAGGCCGAACAGCGCCGTCGGCAAGCCGGCGCGCGCCAGCAAATCCGCCCCATCCATGAACACCTGCGGCAAGGGCAGCCCAGTCAGATTGACCAGCACCCCCAACCCAATGCCGATGACCAGCGGGTTGGCCGATAACCCTTTGACCACTCGGCCCAGCGTCTTCAACAGCCCCCCACCACGCGCCCGCACACCCTCCATCGCCATGATGCCGACCGCATAGCAAAACGGGCCATGCAACGCGATGATCGCATAATTTGCGGACAGGGACGCGGCTCCATAGGCACGCTCTGAAATCGGCAATCCCAGCAGCACGGAGTTTGAAAACAGGCATACAAACCCCACCGCCACGGAGTCTTCCCACTCGCGCCCGAACAGGAATCGTGCGCCCAAGAGCCCGGCCACAAAGCCCGCGACCGCGCCCGCATAAAAGCTGACCAGCAACCGCCACTCGAAAATATTGCCCAGATCGAGACGCGCCAGAGCCAGAAACAGCATCGTCGGGATGGCGAAATTCTGCGCGAATTTCATCAGCGCCTCGACGCCCTCGTTGCTCATCCAGCCCCGCCAGACAACGGCATATCCGGCGGCGACCACCATGAAAACCGGCAAGATAACGTCGATCAGAGCCTGCATGTCAGCCGCCCCCAAGCGCGGTCACAGCGCGAATTCCAGCACCATACCGTCATAGGCCGGCGTGATATGATCGGGCGTCTCGGCCTCGACCTCGGCGTAATCCATATCGACATGCATATTGGTCAGCACGGCGCGTTTGGGGGCAGCACGCGCGATCCATTCCAGCGTCATTTGCAGATGCGCATGGGTCGGATGCGGCTTGCGGCGAAGCGCATCGACGATAAAACAATCCAGATCGGCCAGGACCGGCCAACTTTTCTCCGGGATGTCCACCGCATCCGGCAAATACGCCAGCCCTCCGATCCGGAACCCCAGCGCATCCATACTGCCGTGATCGGCATCGAACGGTTGCAGGTCAAGGGTCCCGCCCGCGCCGGCAATCGAGACCGTGCCCTTGATCGTGTTCAGATCCAGGATCGGCGGATATGGCGAACCCGCAGGCTGCACAAACGCATAGCCAAACCGCGACAACAGCGCGTCTTGGGTGGCACCATCCGCCCAGACCTGCAGGCGTTTTCGGGTGTTGAACACGATCATCCGCAGGTCATCAATGCCATGCACATGATCGGCGTGGCTATGCGTGTAGACCACGGCATCCAGCGTGCCGACGCCCGCATTCAGCAACTGCTCGCGCATATCCGGCGAGGTGTCGATCAACACGCGGGTCGTGCCGCCGACACCGATCCGCTCCAGCAGCAAAGAGCACCGCCGACGCCGGTTGCGCGGGTTGGTCGGATCACAAGCACCCCAATACCCGCCCAGCCGTGGCACACCGCCCGACGAGCCGCATCCCAGAATTGTTGCGCGCAGCTTATCCATCAGCCCTGTGCCTCATATTGCGCGGCTTTGGTGAACAAACGGTCAAAATTTTCGCTGGTTTGCCGCGCGAATTCCGCATAGCTCAAGTCCCAGACCGGGGCGACGGCCCGGGCGGTATGCGCGGTATAGGCAGGTTCATTGCGTCGGCCACGATGGGGCGGCGGCGCCAGATAGGGCGCGTCGGTTTCCACCAGGATCCGATCCACCGGGGCGCTGGCGAAGATATCGCGCAACGCGGTGCTTTTGGGAAAGGCCGCGATGCCCGACACCGACAGGTAAAAGCCAAGATCCAACGCGACGGCTGCCAGGTCCGCGCCGCTGGTGAAACAGTGCATCACGCAACCATAGGCCCCGGCGCGGTGCTCCTCGGTCAAGATGCGTGCCATATCGTCATCGGCGTCGCGCGCATGGATGATCAGGGGCAAGCCGGTCTGGCGCGCGGCTTCGATGTGAATCCGCAAGCTTTCCTGCTGAATCGCGGCGCTGTCGGCGGTGTAATGATAGTCCAAACCCGTCTCGCCGATGCCCACGAATTTTGGATGCGCCGCCAGCGCCACCAACGCCTCGACCGAGGCCAAGGGTTCCGACGCGGCGCTCATGGGGTGGGTGCCCGCCGCATAGAACACGCTGTCAAACCGATCCGCCAAGGCCCGCACGCGCGGCTCATGCACCAGTTTGGTGCAGATCGTCACCATGCGCGTGACGCCGGCCTCGGTGGCGCGGGCGACCACGGCGTCAAGCTCATGCTCGAAATCCGGGAAATCGAGATGCGTGTGGCTATCAACAATCTGAATGGTCATGTGGTGTTCCGGGCATTGAGGGGCCGTCATCGGCGGTCAGACAGCCGCCTTTTGCAGCGCAGCTTCCAGACGTAGGAACATATCAAGCACCAGCGCGCCGGGGTCAAGGTTGACCGCCCGCGCCGCCCGCGCCCGCGCGCCGATGTCAGCGGCTTGTTCGGCCCAAAGCCGCGCGGTCCGGGCATCGGGCGACAGGCGCGCCATGACCTGCGCCTCGCCCTTGGCGGCCTCGGGCAGAGCCACGCCGGTCGCCCCCATGCGCGCCATGCGCGACAAGGCCAGATCGAACAGCCGCACCACCAAATCGAACCGAGGTTCCGCCTGTTTGCCGCCAACCGAGTCGCACAGCCGGCGCAATTCCGGGCGCGGAAGGCGCGGCAACTGGCCCAGCAGGCCCAGGATTTCGCTGTAAAGCGCCAGACCACCGCCCGACATCACGCGGATCGCCTCGCCGACGGAGCCGCCGGACAATTGCGCCAGGGCAATGCTGTCATCGGCCTGCCCGGTGGCTTGTTCCAGCGCAAGGGCCATATCCTCGGCGCCCAAAGGATGCAGCTTGAGCTCGCGGCACCGCGAGCGGATCGTCGGCAACAGCTTTGACGGTTGATGCGACACCAAAAACAGCATCGCCCCCTGGGGCGGCTCTTCGAGCAGCTTCAGCAGGGCATTCGCCGCGTTGGCGTTCATCTCGTCCGCGGCATCGACGATCACGATGCGCCGCCCGCCATCGGTCGCGCTGAGACCAAAGAAATCCCGCAATTTGCGCACATCATCGACCACGATCTGCGTGCGCATACGGCCGGTCTTTTCGTCCGCGGTGCGCCGGATCGTCAGCAATCCCGGCTCTGACCCGGCGGCAATGCGGTGCGAAACCGGGTGGTCGGCCGAAACATCCAGCGTCTGAGGTGGGCCGAACAGCCCGCCGCCCGGTTCTTCGGCCAAAAGGAAGCGCGCCAGACGATAGGCCAAGGTCGCCTTGCCGATCCCGCGTGGGCCGGTCAGCAGCCAGCCGTGATGCAATCGGTCCTGCGCGTGGGCCTGCAAAAAGCCGCGCTCTGCGGTCTCTTGGCCAAACAACCGCGCGGTATCACGCGGATGGGGCGCGCCCTCGATCCGATCGGGTTCGGGCAGTTCAGACATGCGAGCCACCCGAGAGAAACCTGCGGGCCTGCTCCTGGACGTCGGCGGCCACGGCATCGACGGCGCGACTGCCGTCAATCACGCGCACACGGTCCGGGTATTCCTGCGCCAAGGCCAGAAAACCGGCGCGCAATTTGTGTTGAAAATCAAGGCCGAGCGATTCGAACCGATCCTCGCCCGAGTCCCGCGCCAATCCGCGGCGCAGCGCTATCTCGGGGTCCATGTCGATCACAAAGGTCAAATCGGGTTCGAGGCCAATCATCGCCTCGTGCAACTGATCCACTTTGGCGCGCAAGGCAGCGCGTGCCGCCCCCTGATACACCCGCGTTGAATCGGCAAAACGGTCGGATACGATGACCGACCCGGCCTTGAGCGCCGGCGCAATGGTCTTTTCCAGATGATCCCGGCGTGCGGCGGTGAAAAGCAAGATCTCGGTCTCGGCGGACCAGCGCGACGCGGCCCCCTCGACCAGCAAGCGTCGGATTTCTTCGGCACCTTCCGAGCCACCCGGCTCGCGCGTCAACTGCGCCGGCAGGGCCGCGGCAAGCGCCCGCGCCTGGGTCGATTTTCCGGAACCGTCGATGCCCTCGAAGGAGATGAACACACCCCGACGCGCGTGCTCCGTCACGGTTGACCCAACCCCAATTGCTGGCCAATCAGGGCCGCCGCAGTCCGAACGCGCGGCATGAACCCACCCTGCGCAACCGCATGGCCGGCGATCAGCGGCGTGGTCATCGGCGTCAATCCCTCCACCTCAACCACCAGACGGCCCAGCTCCTGGCCCTCGGCAATGGGTGCGGCAATCGGGCCATCGTATTCGACCCGTGCCGCGACGGTATTCTGCGCCATCATCGGCACAAGGATCGAGACCGGCGACGCGGCAACCATCGACACGGTGTCTTGCGCACCCATCCACACCTCGGCCGTGGCGACGGTGGCGCCTTGCGAAAATACATCCTGCTGCGCGAATTGGCGGAAGGCCCAGCCGACGATGCGCTCGGCTTCTTCGGATCGTTCGGTGGCACTGTTCAGACCTGAAAACACAAAGATGATGCGCCGATTGCCTTGCCGTGCCGAGCCAACCAGCGAATAGCCCGCCTCTTCGGTATGGCCCGTTTTCAAGCCATCAATCCCCAGCCCCGCCCCCAACAAAGGCACGCGGTTGGGCTGCGTGATACCGTTCCATTCGAATTCGGTTTCGGCAAAATAGTGGAAATACGGCGCATGTTCGACCACCAGATACCGCGCCAGAGTGCCCAGGTCATGCAGACTCATGCGGTGGTGCGGGTTCGGCCAGCCCGAAGCATTGGCGATGCTGGTCTGTGTCATGCCCAATTCCTCGACACGACGCTGCGCCATTACTGCAAAGGCCTCTTCGGTGCCCGCAAGCCCCTCGGCAACCGCGACGGCGGCGTCATTGCCCGACACGATCGCGATACCGCGGATCAATTCCTCGGTCGTGGGCCGGTGCCGGGTTTCCAGAAACATGCTGGAGCCCCCCATTTCATGCGCGCGCTGGGTAACCGACCACGTCGTTGACATCTGCACCCGCCCGTCGCGCAGGGCGTCAAACAGCATCGCCAAGGTCACCAGCTTCGACATTGACGCGGGTGGCAGCGGGATATCCGCGTTTTGCTCGGCCAGAACCTGCCCGGTTCCGACATCAAGCACATAGAAATTGGGCGCACGCCCCCCGTATGGCGATTGCGCCGACGCCACGCTGGCCACGACCACAACCAGCAGGCTGGTCAACAACACGCGCAAAAAGCCAAGCGGCATGAGCTTCTCCTTCTCAAGACAGCGGCGGGCGCGGCCCGCGAAAGGCCGACCACCCGAATTGAGGGCCAGTCTAGCGCCTTTTGGGACCGGGATTCAAACCCGCTCAGCGCACAACTGCGTAAGCATCGGCGAATCCAAGCCCTTGCACCCGGCGCAGGTTTTCGGCGCGCTCCGAGGTTGTCCCGGCTGGGCCAACAACAACACGCCAGAACAAGTTTTCCCCGACGCGACCGCGCCGGATCTCGGCGCTCAACCCAGCGCGCTGCATCTGACTGCGTGCGTTCTGGGCGTTTTGCTCGACGCTGAAAATGCCGATCTGCACGAAAGGCCGATCAAGCCGCGAGGGCTGCGGTTGCGGGGCGGCTGCCGTCGCGGGTGGCGGCGTGGGCTGGCTGGCCGGTTGCACAGCGTCCGGAGTCACACCGGGCAAGGCAATCATCGTGGTGTCAGGCTCTGGGTCACGGCGGCGGAACAAGTCGCGCAGGCTTCGGCGTTGGCGCGGAGGCTCGGCCACAGCGGGCACCGCGGCGGCAGTCGCGGTCGCAACCGTGGCGGCCCCGGCAGCAGGTGCCAATGTGGTCTCGGCAATGGCCGCGGGTTCAGGCGTACGGTCACGGCGTCCAAACAGGCCGCGCAGCCCCCTGCGTGGCGGTTCCTCGTCCGTGATTGCCGTGATTGCAACCTGATCCACGGGTGCCCCAGACGGCACCACAGCTGATGAAACGGCCGGTGCCGCAGCAGTTTCAACCGGCGCGATCGCCAGCGTTTCCGCCGCCGCCGTGGTTGGTTCAGGCGCGGGGTCGATCTCCATTTCGACGCGTTGCAAGCGCAGCGCCGTGACCGACACCTCCGTCGGTGCGCCCGGCAGAATGCCCAACGCATTGGCCGCCTCTGACGAAATCTGGAACCGTGGGCCCGGATTCTCGCGCTCACGCCGGAACAGCGCGCCGATCACCGTCGCCCCAGTCGCGGTGTTGCGGATCATCGCGCGTTCGGGGTCGGTCACATCCGGATGTGCGATCCAGACGCCGCCCAGCGACGGACGCCCATCCCACAGACCGGCCTCTGCGACCTGAAACACATTCGGAGCCTCGACATCACGCTCGATAACCCGTTGGCCCGGCCCGCTGACGGCCTGCGCTGCATCGCCCATCGCCGGACCAGTGCCCGTCCCTGTGGTCGAAACGCACCCGCCCAGCGCCACGGCGCAGACAAGAAAAGGGGCGAAACGCGGATAAACTCTGCGGCCTGCTCGTACCATACTGCCCTCGTGCCTGGTGCGTCGCCTTGGCGCGCACGGCTTTGAACCACCCGTTCAACGGGTGTTGTTTTTTGGCAGCATAACGTCAAGCGGCACGCAAGAAAAGCCCGCAGACGCGCACCGCCGCCCCGACGGGCATCAACTTGCCGAATATTTTTCGTCAGGAGGGGTCGCGCCAGCGATTGACCATCGGATAGCGCCGATCCAACCAGAACGCGCGCGTCGTCAGCCGGACGCCCGGTGCCGACTGAAAACGCTTCCATTCCGAGATATAGATCAGATGCTCGATGCGCTTGACCGTGGCGCGGTCCTGACCCGCGGCGACCAGATCCTCGACCGACAGATCGCGCTCCACCAACCCCTCGAGGATCGCATCCAGTTCGGGATAAGGTGGCAGGCTATCATCGTCGCGCTGGTCCTGACGCAGCTCCGCCGAGGGCGGCTTGTCGATCACGCGGGGCGGAATGACCGTGCCCGCAGGCCCCTGCATCCAGTCGCGATGGTTGGCGTTGCGCCAGCGACAGGTCTCGAACACGCGGGTTTTATAGAGGTCCTTGATCGGGTTGAACCCGCCGTTCATGTCGCCGTAAATCGTCGCGTACCCCACCGCCACCTCGGATTTGTTGCCCGTGGTCAACAGCATCGCGCCGGTCTTGTTGGACAGCGCCATCAACAACAGGCCGCGCATCCGCGACTGGATGTTTTCCTCGGTCACATCCTCGGGCAGGCCTTGGAACAGCGGTGCCAGCGCCTCGGTCACCGCGGCGCGTGGCCCGGCAATCGACACGGTGTCCAGTCTGCACCCCAACAAGGTGGCAACCTCGGCGGCATCTTCCAACGAATGCGTCGAGGTGTATTCCGACGGCAGCATCACGCAGTGCACGTTCTGTGGGCCCAGTGCATCGGATGCGATTGCCGCCACAATCGCCGAGTCGATCCCGCCGGACAGCCCCAGCAACACCCGTTTGAACCCGGATTTACGCAGATAATCCCGCGTGCCGACCACCATCGCGTGGTAATCGCGTTCATAGTCATCGGGCATTGCGGCCAACTCGCCGGGTTCGGCGCGCCAGCCGTCAGCGGTTTCGGTGAAATCAACGTGGCGGATCGCGTCGGTGAAACCGGGCAACAGATGGGTCAACCGCCCGCCGGGGTTCAGCACAAAACTGGCGCCATCAAACACCTGATCATCCTGTCCGCCGACGAAATTCAGATAAACCAACGGCAACCCGGTCTCGATCACCCGCGCCACCATCATCGCCATGCGCGTATCGTGGCGGCCGCGCGAATGCGGCGACCCGTTGGGGACCAACAGGATCTGCGCGCCCGACTCCGCCTGAGCCTCGGCAACGTCCTCGTACCACGCATCCTCGCAAATCGGCGTGCCAATCACCAAAGGTCCCACCCGGTAGGGGCCGGAAATATCGGCGGGCGTGAACAGACGTTTCTCGTCAAACACCGAGTCATTGGGCAGATGGTGCTTTTTCACCACCGCCGACACACGCCCGCGTTCAAGGATGTAATACGCGTTAAAGAGCGCCCCGCCCTCCAGATACGGCGCGCCAATCCCCACTGCCGGACCCTCGGCACAGGCAACGGCCAAGGCCTGAACCGCCGCCATCGCATCACGGGCAAAAGCCGGTTTCATCACCAGATCCTGGGTCTGATACCCGGTGAGGAACATCTCGGGCAGCGCCAGCATATCCGCGCCTGCCGCCTTGGCGACGCGCCACGCATCAAGCACCTGTTCAGAATTGGCCGTCAAAGCCCCCACAACCGGGTTCAACTGGGCAAGGGTCAGGCGAAAACGTTGGGGCATGTCAGGTCCGCATTTCGGGTTCTGACCCTGTCATAGCAGGTTACCGCTGAAGGAAAAGACGGACCGAATCCACTTGCCATAATTCTGCCGGAATTCGGTCTCGAATTCGCGCTTTTCCCACCGCAAATCGCGCCATGTGCGCCTGCGTCACAGGCGAAAGAGAGTCTTGCCATGATCGTCTTCACGCGTTCTTCCCGCACATTTCGCACGTTCCTTCGCCATGAGTCCGGGGCTGTCACCGTTGACTGGGTGGTCCTGACGGCGGCCATCGTCGGCCTGGGCCTTGCCGCGGCCCTGGCCGTGCGCAGCGGAACAACAACTTTGGCAACCGATGTGAACACCACTCTGACCAATGCCCAGGTTGCCGCTCTGGGCTGCATGGGCGACGGGCCAGGCGCATCCGGGTTTGAATGCTATTCCGGACCGTTGATCGGCTCGCAGATCCGCGCCTACGCGATGATTCTTCATGGTGGATGCACGGGAAGCGGCCCCACCCAGGTCTGCCGCCCCGGAAGCCGGACCGTCACGCGGGAATACCTGATGTCTGATGGATCGGTCTACAAGAAGGTCGTCGTCACCACCGGCAACGAACCCCCGGTGACGACATGGACCGATGCAAATGGCAACGTGGTTGACGCGCCACCGCCTCAGGCCTGACTGCGCGCGACAACCTTGCCGCGACGCGGCGTCTGGACTGGACAAAACACGGCCTGCCCCGCAAGTTCGACTTTAAAACCGGAGGGGCTCCATGAAACATCTTGACGATCTTGACCTGACCTTCACCACACTGTCGGTCGATGACGACGGCATCGCGACCTTATCGCTGAACCGCGCCGACAAGCGCAATGCGCTGAATGCGGACACCGTGGACGAGTTGATCGACATTTTCACCGTGATCCCGCGCGCCGGGGTTCGCGCGGTCGTGCTGCGCGCCGAGGGGACGCATTTCTGCGCCGGCCTCGATCTGGTGGAACATCACCAGGAAGATCGCCGCCCCGAGGAATTCATGCATGTCTGCCTGCGCTGGCACGAGGCGTTCAACAAGATGGAATATGGCGGCGTGCCAGTCATTGCAGCGCTGAAGGGCGCGGTGGTCGGGGGCGGTTTGGAACTGGCCTCGTCAGCGCATATCCGCGTGGCGGATGCCAGCACCTATTTCGCCCTGCCCGAGGGCCAACGCGGGTTGTTCACGGGCGGGGGCGCGACAATTCGCGTGGCGGATCTGGTCGGCAAGGCGCGCATGATCGACATGATGCTGACGGGCCGCGTGTATCAAGGGCAAGAGGCGATTTCGCTGGGTCTGGCGCAGTATCTGGTCGAGGATTCCGAGGCGAAAGCCTATGAACTGGCCCGCGCGGCGGCCTCGAATCCGCCCCTGTCGAATTTTGCGATCTGTTCCGCGATCAGCCATCTGCAAAACATGTCCGGCCTGGATGCCGCCTATGCGGAGGCCGTGGTCGCGGGGATCGTCAACACCCAACCCGCCAGCCGGGGGCGCCTGGCGGCCTTTGCCGATAAATCCGCGGCCCGCGTGCGGCCAAACGAGACATGAGGGAAACCGACGCTCGACCCCATTGAGGGGTCTCGCGTCGGCGGGTTGCCACCCGCACCCGCCCGGAGGGGTGCAAGCACGCCCTCCGGACCTCCCCGAAGGTGAGTATTTCGGGCAAGATGAAGGATAGGGCGCGCAGCGGGTCGTCGGGTCAGGGCTTGAATCGTTGCCAGAGCCAGATCAGGGCCATCGCGCCCATCACCGCCAGCACGAAGGTCACCATCCAGCCGCCCGCCGTCAGGATCAGGCGCAGCACCAGGCCGCCGAACAGCGCGCCCAGCACGCCGATCCCCATCGCCGAAGGCAGATCCACGTTCACCTTCATCAACCGCGTTGCCAGCAATCCGGCCGCGGCGCCGATCACCACCAGCAGGAGGAGTCCGGGCAACATGTCTCAGCCCCTTTCGGTTTCGGCGGCAATGGCCTTGGCCGATTTCCGGCCACGTTCCGTCGCGGATTTCAGCTGGCCACAGGCGGCCATGATGTCCTCGCCACGCGGTGTGCGAATCGGGCTGGCGTAGCCGGCCTTGAAAATGATGTCCGAGAACGCCTCGATCCGCGCCCAGTCGGAACGCTGATACGGCGCGCCGGGCCATTCGTTGAACGGGATCAGGTTGATCTTGGCCGGAATGCCCTTGATCAGCTTCACCAAACGGCGCGCGTCATCGTCGCTGTCATTCACGCCTTTGAGCATCACGTATTCAAACGTGATCCGCTCGGAATTCGACAGGCGCGGGTAGTCGCGCAGCACGGCCAGCAGCGCCTCGATATTCCATTTCTTGTTGATCGGAACCAACTGATCGCGCACCGCGTCGGTGGTCGCGTGGAAACTGATCGCCAGGAGACAGCCGATTTCATCAGCCGTGCGGGCGATTTCCGGCACGACCCCGCTGGTCGACAAGGTAATCCGACGCCGCGACAACGAGATCCCCTCGTTGTCCATGACGATTTGCATCGCATCGCGCACATTGTCGAAATTGTACAAGGGCTCGCCCATGCCCATCAAGACAACGTTTGAAATCAAGCGATCTTCGCGCTTGGTTTCGCCTGGAATGTTCCATTCCTGCAAGTCATCACGCGCGATCATCACCTGACCGACGATCTCGGCCACGGTCAGATTGCGCACCAGCTTTTGTGTGCCGGTGTGACAAAAGGAGCAGGTCAGCGTGCAGCCGACCTGACTGCTGATGCACAAAGTTCCACGCCCCTCCTCGGGGATATAGACCGCCTCGACTTCGTGCCCGCCGTCGATACGCAGCAGGTATTTACGCGTGCCATCCGCCGAGACCTGCTTGGTCACGATCTCCGGCAAGCGGATCACGAATTTCTCAGCCAGCATGGCGCGGTACTCTTTGGCAAGATTGGTCATGGCCGCAAAATCGCGCACACCCCAGTGATACAGCCACTGCCAAAGCTGGCCTTCGCGCATCTTCGCCTGTTTTTCAGGGGTGCCCTGCGCGACCAGCGCCGCGCGCAACTGTTCCCGCGTCATGCCGATCAGGTTGGGCATTAGCCCCTCGGGCGCCTTGCGCGGGATCGTCATCACGTCCTGAGTAATGGGGGCCGTTGCGGTCATGGGGTTCACCAGAAATCGTTAAGGGGTCGACAAGATTTGATGGGTATATAGGAAAAAGCCACCGGGCTGAACAGTCCGGCGGCTTGAATGCCTGGGTTCGTCCGTCTGCTCGGCGGCTTACTGCGCGCAGCGCCGCTGCGCCTCTTCGGTGGCGGCGGTCAATCCGAACAGGGAGAAGGTATCTTGCGTCTGCGTTCCGCGCGACGACCGCGCGACGAGAACCGCGTTTTGCCCCCGGCGCATTGCCGCCAAGATCCGCGCATCCTCGGCTGGCGACGCGGCCCAACCCCACTCACCATCGGTGAACAATTGATAGGTGTCTGTGCCGATCGTCATCTCGATGGTCGATCCTTCCGCGAACGGATAGCCGCCCGTGAACGAAATTTCTGCTGCCGCACCCTGCCCCTGGCGATAGGTTGCGAACATCAAGATGTCGCCGCGACGCACCGAGACCGCACGACCATCGCGTGTGTTCACGGTTTCGCTGGGTGCCGAAACGGCCCAGCATTCCCGTGGGTTGCCATCGACGAACACGCTCCACGCGGTTTCAACTGCGACCCGGTTGGTCGATTCCTGTGCGACGGCAACTCCGCCGGTCAGTCCACTTGCGACAAGCGCCAAGGCCAACCCTGCGGCGCCGAATTTGAACGATGCTGCCATCTGCCTCAAAGCCTCCAGCCAATTACACGCACCCCCGCACCGACCTTGTGTAGCAAGGCTTTGATCTGGCGCAACAGGGGTTTGCCCGATAGATTGCCTCATACCGCGTTTTTCGGGGGCTTAGAAACCCCTGTTGGCGGAAAATTGCGCAACTGTGATGGGGCAGAGCATGGCAGACGTTGGAATCGGTGCAGTGCCGATGGTGGAATTGTGGCGCGGAGGCCGTCTGGAAAGCCTTCATCACGGTCACGCGGTGATCTGCGACGCCGCCGGGCAAATCGTTGACGCATGGGGAAACCCTGAGGCGATGATCTATCCGCGCTCGAGCTGCAAGATGGTCCAAGCCCTGCCATTGCTCGAATCAGGGGCAGGGAACGGGCTGTCGGATCGGCACCTGGCACTGGCCTGTGCCTCGCATCAAGGGGCATCCCTTCACACCAACGCGGTGTCGTCCTGGCTTGCCGATCTGGACCTGTCCGAGTCCGACCTTCGCTGCGGCGCGCATGAGCCCTATGACATTCCCGAACGCAACCGCTTGATTTGCTCTGGTGATTCGGCGTGCCAGTTGCACAACAACTGTTCGGGCAAACACGCCGGTTTCCTGACCCTCAACAAGCACCTTGGCGGCGGGCCGGACTATATTGAACCCGACCACATCGTGCAGCGCAGCGTGCGCCAGGCGTTCGAGGACGTCACCGGCGAGGACAGCCCCGGCTATGGCATCGACGGTTGCTCGGCCCCGAATTTCGCGACCTCGCTTACCGGCCTTGCGCGCGCCATGTCGAAATTTGCGGCCGCGGATGGCTCTGACACCCGCAGCACCGCGATGGTCAAATTGCGCAACGCCATGGCCAGGCACCCTGACCTTGTGGCGGGTGAAACCCGTGCCTGTACCGAGTTGATGCGCGCGATGGGCGGCAGGGCCATGATCAAAACCGGGGCCGAGGCCGTGTTCGTCGCCATCTTGCCCGCGCAAAAACTGGGGATCGCGTTGAAAATCCTGGATGGCGGCACGCGCGCCTCGGAAGCCGCGATTGTCGCGCTGCTGGCGCGCGCTGGCGTCTTGGATCCGGCCCATCCCGACGCGCAAAAGCGCCTTGGCGCGCCACAAAAGAACTGCGGGGGACGCGTCTGGGGTGAAATGCGCCTGTCAGCAGGCTTCGCGTAAACCAGAGCAACATTTACGCGACCGAAACCTTGCCATGCCACGATGTCGCGCGCAGTCTGCGCCTTGATCCTGGTCTGGTGAGGAATGCGGATGGAATTCGACTATGTCATCGCGGGCGGCGGCTCTGCGGGCTGCGTGTTGGCCGCGCGCCTGTCAGAGGATCCAACCGTCTCGGTCTGCGTAGTCGAGGCTGGTGGCGGGGGGCGCGATGTCCTGATCCGCGCCCCGGCGATGGTCGCCGCGATGGTCTCGGGCCGTCCCAAGATCCACAACTGGGCGTTTCACACCGTGCCGCAGCCGGGCCTGAACGGACGCCGCGGATACCAGCCGCGCGGCAAGGCGCTGGGCGGCTCTTCTGCGATCAACGCCATGCTTTATGTGCGCGGCCAACGTGCTGATTACGACCATTGGGCAGATCAGGGGGCCGAGGGTTGGGATTGGGCCTCCTGCCTGCCCTATTTCTTGCGCGCCGAAAACAACGTGCGCGGGGCCTCGGGGCTGCACGCGACGGGCGGGCCGCTCAATGTCGCCGATCAACGCCAGCCGCGCGCCATCACGCAGGCCTTTCTCGACGCTTGCGAGGCGCATCAGATCCCGCCCAACCCCGATTTCAACGGCCATGCGCAAGAGGGTGCGGGCCTCTATCAAACAACGCAGTTCTTTGACGGCCCCCACAACGGTGAACGCTGTTCCGCCGCCGCCGCCTATTTGCATCCTGTGATGGATCGCCCCAACCTGACGGTTTTGACCAAACGTCTGGCCGAGCGCGTCGAGATCAACGACGGCCGCGCCACCGGGCTGACGATTCGCAAGGGTGGCGTGCGCCAGACGATCAAGGCCCGGCGAGAAGTGATTCTTTCGGCGGGCACATTTGGTTCCGCGCAGATTCTGATGCTGTCAGGGATCGGCCCGGCGGATGAGTTGCGCGCTCAGGGCATCAAGATTGTGCATGAACTCCCCGGTGTCGGTCAAAACCTGCAGGATCATCTGGACTATGTGGTCAGTTGGACCTCGAAACGCAACGACGTGGTGGGGCTGGGGCCCTCTGGGTTGCTGCGCTTGCTCAAAGCCGGGCTTGAGTGGCGCAAGACCGGAGAGGGGCTTTTTGCCTCGCCGATGGCCGAGGGTGGCGCGTTTCTCAAGTCCAGCCCGGCGGTGGAACGTCCTGATCTGCAACTGCATTTCGTGATTGGCATTGTCGACAACCATATGCGCAAACTGCATGTTTCCGACGGGTTCTCGTGCCACGTCTGCGTCTTGCGGCCGCAGTCGCGCGGCTGCGTGGGCCTGAATTCGGCCCATCCCGCACAGCCGCCGCGCATTGATCCGGCGTTCCTTGCGGACCCGCGCGATCTGCCGATCCTGATGAAGGGCGCGCGGCTGATGGACAGCATCCTCAACAGCCCGGAACTCCAACCCTGGCGCGCCCGGAAACTCTATCCGACCGACGGCAGCGACCGCGCGCTCGAGGCTGATATTCGCGCCCGCGCCGATACGATCTATCACCCGGTTGGCACCTGTCGCATGGGGCAGGATGACGACGCCGTGACCGATCCGGCGCTCTGTGTGCAAGGTCTCAAGGGATTGCGCGTGGTCGATGCCAGCGTCATGCCCACGCTGATCAGCGGCAACACCAACGCCCCCACCATCATGATCGCCGAGCGTGCCGCCGATCTGATTCGCAAATCCCAAGCCTGACCCCCGCCAATCAAACCGGACCTATCGCGACTTCGTACCGCCTCGGAGTCCCGACTATGCGACTCGGCGTTCAAAAGCGACCGGGCTTTTGCAATCCGATTTGGATGGCGGCTGCCTCGATTGCAAGGATCATTGATGTCTTCAAGAATCGCCACCTCAACCTGCGGCGGGTTTCCCATGGTCGGCGCCAGACCATCTCGGCCGCGATGGTTTAGGAGAAGATTACGACCACGGCGTCGCCAAGGCGTTTTCCCTGCCGCCCATGGACACCCTGTCCTCAGGCAGTCGTACGACAGTCTTGCGGTCGCGGAAGAAATTGGCGTCCGCTGCCCATCGTCACACTGTGTTTGCCGATCCGTAGTTCCGATAGTCATTTCCGGCGCATCGCTCTGCCACGCGGCGCTGCCCCTCGTTCAGTCGGAGGCCTTGCACGCGTCCGTCATGCGTCTCATACCCGTGCCAGTTCCGCCAAAACCGCCTGAACCGCCGCAAAAGGGTCCGTTGCCGCCCAGATCGGTCGCCCGACCACGATGTGATCCGCGCCATGTCGCACGGCATCCCCCGGCGTCGCGATACGCTTTTGATCGTTCGACGCGCTGCCAAGCGGCGGCACGCCCGGCGTCACGATCAACTTGCCCTTGGCTTGCGGCAATGCACGGATGCGGGCAGCCTCATGCGGGCTGGCGATCACCCCGTCGGCTCCGGCTTCGAACGCCCGTGCTGCACGTTCAACGACGATATCAGCCATATCGCCCGGCACAATCATCGCGGTATCCAGATCGGCCCGGTCCAGCGCGGTCAAAATCGTCACCGCCAGAATTTTCAGGTCAGAGCCCGCCGCCCCCTCACGCGCGGCGCGCACCACATGCGGATCGCCATGCACCGTCAGGAAGTCCAGATCGAACCGCGACACACCGCGCACCGCCGCCTCGACGGTGGCCGGGATATCAAAGAACTTCATGTCCAGAAAAATGCGCTTGCCCAATTCGCCCTTGAGTTCATTGGCCAGTGCCAAGCCGCCACCGGTCAACATGCCCAGGCCGATCTTGTAGAAACTCACGCTGTCGCCGAGTTGCTGCGCGATGGCGAGCGCTTGCAACACGTCCGGCACATCGAGGGCAACAATCAGGCGATCATCGGCGGGTCGGTTGTGGGATGTTTGGGTCATGGCGTCCTCGGATGGGGTCGCAACAGCGTTTACCCAGCGTTCACCGCCACGGCAACCATCAGGCAGGGTTGTTTCGGCGTAAAAGCACAATACGCTTGCCGCTGACAATCAGGAGGACCAAACATGCACACTCGATCCATGATGGCATGGGCTTTGGCTTTGACGCTGACAACAGGACCCCTTATGGCCGAGAACCGCGTGGATGCCTCGCGTCCAGATGCCCCAGAGCTTGCGGCCAATGGTGCGCATGTCATCGGTGTGCGCACCCTGACCCTGACCGACCCGGATCGCCCGGATGTTCTGGCCTCGACCGACGCGCTTGTCAGGGGCCCACGGACCATGTTGGCCGAATTCTGGTATCCGGCGGCGGCAGATACCACGCCCGGTGGCACCTATGAGACGGTGTTGCGCGATGGTGTGACACCAACCGCCCTGCACGGACAGGCCGCGCGCAACGCTACCCCGTCGGACTCGGGCCCGTTTCCCTTGGTCGTGATCAGCCATGGCTATCCCGGCAACCGCGTGTTGATGGCGCATCTCGCCGAACATCTGGCCACGCATGGCTATGCCGTTCTGGCACTGGACCACACCGACAGTACCTATGCGGATCAGGCGGCATTCGGTTCGACCTTGTACAACCGCCCGCTGGATCAGGCCTTCGCACTCAACGCGATGGAAGCGGATGCCAGCCTTGCCGATCTGGTCAGTACCGAGGCCGTCGGCGTGATCGGCTATTCGATGGGTGGCTATGGCGCGTTGGTTTTCTCAGGTGCTGGCTTGGTCGCAAGCATGGTCGATTCTCCCTTTGCGCCGCCACAAGGCCTGCTGGCCGCCCATGTTGCTGGCTCCGACACCCACGAAGCCTTGCCCGATCCCCGCGTCCGCGCCACTGTCGCGATTGGCCCCTGGGGTATGAACAGTGGTTTGTGGGATGCGGCCGGACTGGCGGGGCTGCGCGTGCCCACCCTGTTGATCGCCGGCAGCATGGATACGATCTCTGGTTACGATGCGATCCGCACGATCTTTGACGGCGCGGTGAACACCGACCGCCATCTGTTGACCTATGAGAACGCGGGCCACAACGCCGCCGCCCCGATTCCGGCCCCGGCAGAGAGTTACGCCATATCTGAAACCCTGGGCTGGGCGCCCTTTGCCCATTACGCCGATCCGGTCTGGGACACCCTGCGCATGAACGAGATCGCGCAGCATTTTGTCCTGGCCTTCCTCGATCTGCGACTGCGTGGCATGACGGATCGCGCGCGCTTTCTTGACGTGATCGAAAACGCCAATGAGGGGCAATGGGCCGTTGAGAACGGCCAACAAACCGCCGATCACACCGCATGGGCCGGGTTCCAGCAGGGCACCGCCGTTGGCCTGCGGTTTGAAAGCCACCGCGCCAGCGAATGACCGCTGGATCAGAGTGGATTGCCCGTCAGGCAATCGACTCCATGCGTTCTTTCGACAAGGCACCGGGCACGATGGTAATCGGCACCGACAGCGCGCCTGAGGATTTCGTCAACTGACTGACCAACGGCCCCGGCCCGGTCCGATCATCCCCCGCGCCCAACACCAGAATGCCGATATCCGGATCATCCTCGATCTGGCCAAGGATTTCATCGACCGGCTGCCCCTCACGGATCACCAGCTCGGGCTCGATCGCGTGCTTGTCGCGCATCCATTTGGCAAACACCTCGAAATGCGCCTCGATCCGCTCGCGCGCCTCTTCGCGCATCAGATCCGCGACGCCCATCCAGTGCTGAAACTCCTCGGGCGGGATGATCGACAGGATTTGAACGCCCCCTCCCGTCGCCGACGCCCGCAGCGCGGCAAAGCGAATCGCATTGAGACATTCGCGGCTGTCATCCAGAACCACTAGAAATTTGCGCATTATTCTCTCCAATTCGGTCGGCATAATGGCGCAAGGTCGCCAGCCTGTCTAGCAAACACGCGGCCGTTCAGTCGCCAAACCCATCCGTCGGAATCTTCACCGGCCCGCCGCAATGCTTGCAATGCACGGCATCGGGGTCATGGCGGCTCAACCCGCATTCCGGGCAGTCATATTTCACCTTGCTGGGCTGAAACATCGCCCGCGCCAGTTGCACGAACAGGGCGACGCCGATCACCATCACCAGCACCGAGAATATCTTGCCCCCCGGACTGACCAAAGTGATGTCGCCATAACCCGTGGTGGTCAGGGTCGCGACGGTGAAATAAAGCGCATCGACATAGGCCGCCGGGCCGGTATGCGGATCAAAGAACAGCGCAAAGGCCAGCGACGTGGTCACGAAAATGAACACAAACAGGTTGACGGCTGCCAAAACCATGTCTTCGTATTTGCGGAAGAATTTGCTGTCCCGGCGCAGATCGCGGATCAGGTGATACGAATGGAGAAGGCGTAAGCCCCTGAGAATTCTTAAGAATGCGATATCTTGTGTGACCAGCGGGCCAATCAGCAGCGCCACAAGCACGACGATGTCGGCCAGGGTGTGCACCCGGCGCAGCATCGCCATGCGATTTGTCGCGATCCAGAGCCGTGCCAGAAAATCGCACAGGATCAGGATCCCCAGCACCGAACTGACAATCGTCAACCGGCTTGTTTCCGGCAAGGCTGCGGCGATCACGAAAAATCCGATGCTGAGTGCATCGAACGCGATCAACGCATAGCGAAACCGTTTCGCGCGTTTGCTCCGGCCCTCATAGAGCAACCGAATCTCGCGTCGCAGCGCCGATTCCGGTTTCGGATCAGGGTCAGACTCGGCGATCACACGGTACTCGCCGCCCAATCCCAATACATCTCGCGCACGCGGCGGGTGACCGGGCCGACCTGATATTGGCGATCATCGAACGCCGTCACCGGCGTCACCTTGGACATATTGCCCGACAGGAACACCTCATCGGCATCGCGGAAATCATCCAGCGTCAGCACCGTTTCATGGACCTTCATCCCGTCGCCGGACATATTCTCCATATGCCGCGCGCGGGTGATCCCCGCCAGAAAGGTGCCGTTGGCGATCGGGGTGAACACCTCGCCATCCTTGACCATGAACACGTTGGCACTGGCGGTTTCCGCCACGTTGCCCTGACTGTCACAGACCAGCGCGTTGCCAAAGCCCTTGGCATTGGCCTCGGCCAACATCCGCGCGTTGTTCGGATACAGGCACCCGGCTTTGGCATTGACCACCGCCACTTCCAACGTCGGGCGGCGAAAACGCGTGGTGGTCAGGGTTGTGCTGGCATCGGCCGGGGCCATCGGGATTTCTTCGAGGCAAATGCAGAATCCGGTCGCGTCCTGGGTTGGCACGACGCCCAGAGGCCCCGCGTCAATCCCCCAATACATCGGGCGAATGTAAACTTCGTCGGCGAAGCCCTCCAACCCCTCGCGCACGATCTCGACCATCTTGGCGGCCTCGACCGTGGGATTGATCATCAACGCGCGCGCCGAATTGTTGATTCGGGCGCAATGCTTGTCCAGATCGGGCGTTTTGCCGTTGAACAGGCGTGCGCCGTCAAACACCGTCGTGCCCAGCCATGCGCCATGATCGGCGGCGCGCATCACCGGCACGTCGCCGTTGTGCCACTGGCCATTGAACCATGTGCGGATGTTTGTTGCGATTGCCATGAGCCCCTCCGTAAACTGTTGCGCGAGTTAATCACCGCCCGCGCCCAGCGTCCAGAGCGACCGCATGTCACGTCACAGGTTGAACACCCGGTTGGGGTGCAATTCGCCGCCAATGTAGGTGCCCACCGCCACGGGTTGCCCCTCATAGCTGCCCCAGGCCTGATCGCCGGGTGCGGCATCCCCTGCCAAAACCCGGCCCGGATTGCCGTTTTTCAGCCGCACTGCACCGTCCGGGGCCAGGATCATCTCGGGCAGGTCCGCCAGTGCCACCTGCAACGGCAGCAGATGCGCCTCCAATTCGGGCGTGCGGGCCATTGCCTCGATCTGTTCCAACGTCAGGCCTTCGGCGGCGACAAACGGCCCGGACCATTCCCGGCGCAACCACGCCACATGGCCTAGACAGCCCAGCGCCAGCCCCAGGTCACGCGCAATCGAGCGCACATAACCGCCCTTGCCGCAAACCATCTCGAACTCGGCGTGATCGGCATCGGGCCGTGCGATCATCTCCAGCGACTCGACGAACAGGGGGCGCGCGGCAAGATCCATCGCCTCGCCACCGCGCGCGATGTCATAGGCGCGCTCGCCCTCGATCTTCACGGCGGAATACTGCGGCGGCACTTGTTCGATATGACCGCGAAACGCGCCCAGAGCCGCCTCGATTTCCGCGTCGCCAGGCCGCATATCCGAAGTCTCTATCACTGTGCCCTCGGCGTCGTCAGTGTCTGTGGCCGCGCCGAATGTCACGAGAAACCGGTAGCCTTTCATGGCGTCGGTGACAAAAGGCACGGTCTTGGTCGCCTCACCCAACGCAATTGCCAGAACCCCGGTCGCCGCCGGGTCCAGCGTGCCCGCATGGCCCGCCTTTTGCGCGTCCAGCGCCCAGCGCACCTTGCCGACCACCGACGTCGATTTGATACCCGCAGGCTTGTCGACCACCAGCCAACCCGAGATCGGACGTCCCTTTTTCTTGCGCGCCATGTCCTGTCCTTTGATCAATCCGGCGCGGGGCCTAGCCCTTGCCACGGCGCACCGCAACCCCTGCACACCCGTTCAGCGCAACCCGTCCGCCATGTCGCAGGCCTCGGGGTCGCCCTGCCAGCAAGCCCGATCGAGCAACTCGATGGCGCGCGGGATATCCACCGAAACGCCCCGTCCATCCGCCAGCATTCCACCCAAGGTCACACAGGCGAAGGGGTCATTGCCGTCGCAAGCCAGCCCGAACAGCCGGGCCGCCTCGGGAATATCCTGCACCACACCAAGGCCTGCGCGATACACCTCGCCAAGATTGGCGCAGCCGTGAACCTCGCCGCCGTCACAGGCCAGCGCATAGAGCGAGCGCGCGCGCGCCATGTCGCGGGGCACACCCAATTCGATTTCATAGCGAAAGCCCAAAAGGCTGCATCCCAGCAAATCGCCACCCTCACACGCAAATCCCAAGGTTGCCGCGATTTCCGTCTCGGATTCCGAGCCACGCAATTCCTGCTGCTGTGCCATGTCGGTGCAGGCCATGGGCCAGCCAGACCGGCACAACTCTGACAGCGTCGCAAAGCCGGCCGCCTCATCCGCCGGGCCGCCGCGCCCCTCGATGACCATCAACGCATGCGCCGCGCATCCTGGCCGTGCGCTGGGGTCCGGCCATAGCTGGCAGGCCTGTTCATAGAAGCTGCGAGCCGACCGATCCGAGACCCCAAGACCGCCTTGGCCAAGCTCATACAACGCACCAATTTGCGCCGCGCTCACCGCAGGCAAACTCTCGGACGCCGCCCGAAGCAAGCGGAGGGCCCGTGGATCGCCAGGGTTCGCGACGATCAGCGCGCGCGCCAAAAGCACCGCGAAATAGGCGGTCTCGGGATACGCGGCCACGGCGGCTTCGCACGCCGCGATCGCTGCCGGAGCCTGAGACACCGGAATGTCATAGACCTGCGCGCCTCCGTCGAGGCGCGGCATCATCCACAACCCGGCCCGCCGGTCGCAGTCGGTTTCCGGGGGCGCTTGCGCCCACCCGGCGCTGCCCACCAGACACACCAAACCTGCCAAAAGCGTCGCGCGCATCACCAGTCCTTTTCAGCCTGAGCCGAACTCAAAACGCGTCAAGACCGCGCGCGATAACTGCGCGTCGGGCGGTCAAACACCTTGCGCCCCATCAACGAGGCCAACAGGTCCACCATCAGATGCGCCGTGCGCCCGCGTTCGTCGAGAAACGGGTTCAGCTCTACAAGGTCAATCGAGGTCACCAGCCCGGATTCGTGCAGCAACTCCATCACCAGATGCGCCTCGCGGAAGGTCGCGCCACCGGGCACCGTCGTGCCGACCGCCGGGGCCACCATCGGGTCCATGAAATCCACATCCAGTGAGACATGCAGCAAGCCATTGGCCTCTTCGACCCGATCAAGGAAGGCTTGTAGCGGGGCGACGATGCCCTGCTCATCCAACACGCGCATATCGTTGATGGCAATGTCATGGGCCTGCAACGCCGCGTGCTCGGCGGGGTCCACGGACCGGATGCCGAACAGGCAGATATTCTGTGGCGGCACCGGCGCCGGGAAGGGCGGAAACGGCGCAAAAGGCCGCCCGGCCAGATAGGCGACCGGCGTTCCGTGCAGGCTGCCTGAACCCGTCGTGTCCGGCGTGTGGAAATCGCTATGCGCGTCCAGCCACAACACAAACAGCGGGCGATCGACCGATTTCGCATACGCCGCAATCCCGGCCACCGACCCCAAAGACAGACTGTGATCGCCGCCCATGAAGATCGGCAAGCCGCGCGCGGATGCCTCTTGGCCCGCCTTGGCCAAGGCCTCGGTCCAACCCAGTGTCTCGGCCAGATGGTGAATCGCCGGGTTGTCGCACGCGGGCTCGGCGCCGATCCGCAGTGTCACGTCGCCCAGATCCTCGACCCGATGCCCGAGCGACTCCAACACCCGCGCGATGCCAGCCGTGCGATAGGCGGCGGGACCCATCAAGCACCCGGGTACTTTTTGGCCACTATCAACGGGCGCGCCGATCAACAGGCAATCAAGGAATGTTTGAGTCATGGGTCTGGTCTCGCTTTTCGCTGCTATTATATTGTCTATGCCAGCCGCAACTGACAGCGTCACCCTCCGTATCGCATGTTCGCGCACGCGTGTTGAGCTTTTTGCGCTGCCTTTTTCTGCACGCGTCACCATAGCCAAAGCAAACGCCTACCCTTGATTCCCCGCGCCTTCCCTCGTAGAGACAGAAAAATTCAGACAGGAGCCGTCCGATGCCCGCAGCCCAACAGTCGCCGCGCCCGACCGCTTGCCTCGTTCTTGCCGATGGGACCATCTTTTATGGGTTCGGCTTTGGGGCGACTGGCCAGACCGTCGCCGAATTGTGCTTTAACACCGCCATGACCGGCTATCAGGAGATCATGACCGATCCCTCCTATGCCGGGCAGATCGTCACCTTCACCTTTCCGCATATCGGCAACACCGGCGTAAACACCGAGGATGATGAGGCCGATCAGGCGGTCTCCTCGGGGATGGTGGTGAAATGGGACCCGACCGAGCCCTCGAACTGGCGCGCAACCGAAGACCTGCATGTCTGGCTGTCGCGCCAAGGCCGGATCGGAATCGGCGGCATCGACACCCGCCGCCTGACGCGTGCGATTCGCCAGCAGGGCGCACCACATGCCGCCCTTGCCCACGACCCCGACGGCAATTTTGACATCGACGCTCTGCTTGCCAGCGCCCGCGCCTGGAGCGGCCTTGAGGGGCTCGATCTGGCCAAGGAGGTGACCTGCGCGCAAAGCTACCGGTGGGATCAGATGCGTTGGGCCTGGCCCGATGGCTACGCGCCGCAAACCGCGCCGGTCCACAAGGTCGTTGCCATTGATTTCGGCGCGAAACGCAACATCCTGCGCTGCCTGGCCTCGGCCGGGTGCGACGTGACCGTGCTGCCCGCGTCAGCCACCGCCGAGGATGTCCTGGCGCTCAATCCAGACGGCGTGTTCCTGTCAAACGGCCCCGGAGACCCGGCGGCCACCGGTGATTATGCCGTGCCGATGATTCAAGGCGTGCTGGCCGCCGAAGTTCCGGTGTTCGGTATCTGTCTGGGACATCAGATGTTGGCTTTGGCTTTGGGGGCCAAGACCGTCAAGATGAACCACGGCCACCACGGTGCGAACCACCCGGTGAAAGACCTCGAGACCGGTAAAGTCGAAATCACGTCCATGAATCATGGCTTTACGGTGGATAGCCAGACATTGCCCCAAGGCGTTCTGGAAACCCATGTCTCGCTCTTTGACGGCTCGAATTGCGGGATCCGCATGACCGACCGCCCGGTGTTCAGCGTGCAATATCACCCCGAGGCCAGCCCCGGCCCGCAGGACAGCTATTATTTGTTCGAGCGGTTCACGGCGGCGATGGCGGCACGAAAAGCCGCGTGACTGGGCCCTGTTAACCATCGGTTAACGATTCTTGCGCCAAAGTGATCCCAAGCCCGGATAATACGGGCATGGATTGGGATGGACATGAGCCTCAGGCAGTTTCGCGTCAATGATGCGCTCCGCGAGGGGCATGCGGCGCCTATCCCCCTGCAGGCCATGCCGTCGACGCCAAAGATGAAACGCGCGCCACTGGGGGCAATCTTGCTCCGGCATGGGGAGATGACCGCGCCCGATCTGATGCGCGCCCTTGAAATCCAGACCCATCAACAGGCGCGGCTTGGGGATATCCTGCGTGCGCATGGTCTTGCATCCGAGGGTGCGGTCATCGCGGCACTGGCCGAACAATTCGGCACCACCGTGATCGACACCCACGATACCCGCCCGGACCCGCGCCTGATTGATCTTGTCGGCCCCCGGCGATGCTTGCAAATGGGTTGCCTACCGTGGGCGCGCGCCGGGTCGTGCACCTTGGTCGCCTGTTCCGCGCCAGATCGATTCGCAGATCACCGGGCCGAACTCGAGGCGGTTCTTGGGCCGGTAACCTATGGAATTATCAGCGAAACAAACCTTCACCAAGCCTTGATCAATTCGCGCCAAAGCACCTTGCGGTTGATGGCTGAAACCTGTGTCAAAGCCTCGGAAAGCTGCCGGGATTGGGATGGCCCACGGTTCAGCCGCATCATGGCGGGGCTTTTTGTCATGCTCGTCACCGCAATTCTGATCGCCCCGCTGGCCTCGTTTCTGGCGTTGTTCGGGGTTGTCGTGGTGGCCCTGCTCCTCGGCTCCGCCATGAAGATCGCCTCTGCGGTAACGCAATTGCGGTCCAAGTCTCGTGCCGAACGCCAGCCGCCCGACACGACGCTGCGCTTTCCGGTTCGCAAACCGGTGGTGTCGATCATGGTACCCATGTTTCGGGAACCCAACATTGCCCCCCGGTTGGTGAAACGGTTGGGCGCGCTGGATTACCCACGCGAGTTGCTCGATGTGATGCTGGTCGTCGAAGAGGACGATTATCTCACCCGCGACGCCTTGGCCCGAAGCGCCCTGCCGCACTGGATGCGCGTCATACCGGTGCCTGATTCGGACCTGCGCACCAAGCCACGCGCCTTGAACTACGCACTCAATTTCGCACGCGGTTCGATTGTTGGCGTCTACGATGCCGAAGACGCGCCCGCGGCGGATCAAATTCATCGCGTGGTGGATCATTTCGCGCAGGCCGGCCCTGACCTCGCCTGCATTCAGGGCGTTCTCGACTACTACAACCCGCGCACCAACTGGCTCAGCCGCTGCTTTACCATCGAATATGCCGCGTGGTTCAGGCTCATGCTGCCGGGTCTGGAAAAGCTGGGGTTGGTTGTCCCTCTCGGCGGCACCACGCTGTTTTTCCGTACGGAATTACTGGAAAAACTGGGCGGCTGGGACGCGCATAACGTCACCGAAGACGCCGATCTGGGCATCCGGCTGGCGCGTCACGGCTATCGCACCGAGCTCTTGCACACCGTGACCATGGAAGAGGCCAATTGTCGGGTCTGGCCTTGGATCAAGCAACGCTCACGCTGGCTCAAGGGCTACGCGATGACCTACGCGGTGCATATGCGGGACCCAAAAGCGCTGTGGATGCAGCTTGGGGCATGGCGTTTCCTGGGCATTCAAGTGCTATTTCTCGGCACTTTGATTCAGTTTCTCCTGGCGCCGATCTTGTGGAGCTTCTGGATCATGTTGTTTGGCTTTGGTCATCCGCTGATCGAGGCCCTGCCCACCTGGTTTCTGCCCGCCATCGCCAGTGTTTTCCTGCTTGCCGAGGTCTCGGGCCTCGCAATCAACATCATCGCCCTCAGCGCACCCGAGCACCGGTTCCTGCGGGGCTGGGCAATCACCCTGCACGCCTACTTCCCGCTCGCCGCGGTCGCCGCCTACAAAGGGTGCTGGGAAATGATCTCAAGCCCGTTTTACTGGGACAAGACGACCCACGGGATCCATGACACGGTCGCCGACCCGTAAAAACGCGTGCTCACTTGCGCGTACGGTCGCCGGATTCCAATTTCAGCCGAGTCTCGAACGCATGCGAGATATGGTTGCGCAAGGCGTTGTCCGCCGCTTCACCGTCGCCGCGCGCAATCGCATCAACCATCGCCGCGTGTTCGTCCAACGCCTCTTGCCCACGACCTTCCGCCTCCAGAGATGTGGTCGCCAGCAGCGCCATGGACCGATGCACCAGGTCCAATTGTTGCACCAGGAACCGGTTGTGCGATGCCAGATGAATCTGCTTGTGGAATCGTTTGTTGGCGCGGCTCAACGCCTTGGGATTGTTGACCAACGCCAGGTCATCCGCGACCATATCGCGCAAGACTCGCACTTCTTCGATGGTGGCATGTTTGGCCGCCAACCGGGCAGCCAACCCCTCCAACTCGGCGCGCACGGTGTACAGTTCGGCCAGTTGGTTGTGATCCAGCGATGCGACGATCAGCGACCGTCCGTCGCGCGTCAACAAAGATTGCGTCTCAAGTCGCTGCAACGCCTCTCGAATGGGCGTGCGCGATACCCCGAATCGCTCGGCCAGTTCGGATTCCACCAAACGATCCCCTGGCCTATAGATGCCATCATCTATCGCCTGAAGAATCAGCGAATACGCATCGGCCGAGGTCTGGCGGGGCTCATTCATAGGGATTTATCGCCTGTTCTGGAACGTCGGACCGTCTTAACACAACACACCCCCGAAAAGTCCAGCATCACGACGCTTGCGCCGAATCGGCCGGCGCGATAGCTGATCCACATGCCAAACACCGATTTCCTGCATGTCGAGACGTGGGTCTTTGACCTCGACAATACGCTGTATCCACCACAGATGCGTCTTTTCGATCAAATTGATCGCAAAATGACGGATTTTGTCATGCGTGTGACCGGGGCCGACAGTGGCCAGGCTGATCACCTGCGCAAGACCTACTGGCTCGACTATGGCACCACGCTTGCCGGGCTCATGAAGCATCATGACGTCGATCCGGTTCCCTATCTTGTCGAGGTGCATGACATTGATTTTTCAGTGTTGTCACCTGATGTCACATTGCGTGAGGCGCTACAGCGTCTGCCGGGACGGCGCATCGTGTATACCAATGGTTCGGCCCCCTATGCGCGTCGGGTTATCTCGGCGCGCGGTCTCGACGGATTGTTTGACGCGGTTTACGGTGTTGAAGACGCCGACTTTCACCCCAAACCGCAAGCCGAGGCCTTTGCCAAAGTCTTTGCCCGCGACGGGCTGACGCCGAAGAGAGCCGCCATGTTCGAAGACGACATGCGCAATCTGAAAATCCCGCATTCGTTGGGGATGCGAACCGTGCTTGTCACCCCGGAACACGCCGCCTTTGCGCATGTGGATCATCACACCACGGATCTCGCGGGTTTCCTGAACAGTTTGTGACCTCTCGGAACCCGGGCGCAAGTGCCACGATGCCAGGGCGCGGCATTCTGCCCGATGGCGAGGCGCGCCTATAAAATCTATATCTCCGAGACAACTTCAAATCCGGAGATCGACATGGCCAGCGCCGACATCATTGCCCCCGTCAACACCCGCACCATTCGCGCGCGCCTTTTTGCGGCAATAGCCCATGACAATGAACGGGCTCGGGCGGATCGTCCGCTTTATGTCATTCTGGTGCTGCTTTTGGTTTGGGCGGGCGCCGTGGTTGTTTGGGGCCTGCCCGCGCTTTACCTCCCGGCCGCGGTTTTCTCGATCCTGTTTCTGGGATTGCTGGTTGCCATCACAAGGGGCTGACCGCGGCGCGCTGTCGTCTCGCACTTTGCGCAAGGCTGGGCTAAACAGCGTTGACCAAAATCGGAGTGACTGATGCGCGAATCTGTTGATATCCTGATCTCCGGCGGCGGCGTGGCCGGGCTCGCCGCCGCCGCCGCCTTCGGGACGGCCGGGTATTCGGTGATCATTGTTGATCCAGCTCCTCCGGTGACAGACGGCACCGCCCCGGGCGCTGATCTTCGCACCACGGCGTTCTTGCAACCCTCGATCCCGATCCTGACCGACGCTGGCTTGTGGCAAAGGCTCGAACCCTTCGCGATGCCGCTGCAAGTCATGCGAATCGTTGACGCGGGCGGCGCAGAACCCGTTGCGCGCATCCGCCACGATTTCAACGCCGCCGATGTCTCGAGCCAGCCCTTTGGCTGGAACCTGCCCAACTGGCTGCTGCGCCGTGAATTTGTGGCCCGGATCGCCGAGTTGCCGAACGTCGATTTCCGGCCGGGCATCGCCACACACGCAGTTTTCACCCGCGACTCCGAGGCGTTGATCACCCTCTCAGACGGTGCACAGATTTCCGCAAAACTCCTGATTGCCGCAGACGGCCGTAATTCCGCCGTGCGCAAGTCTGTGGGAATCGGCGTGAAAACCACCCGCTACGGACAAAAGGCCTTGGCCTTTGCGGTCACGCATCCTGACCCACATGACAACGTCTCGACCGAGGTACACCGCACCGGCGGGCCATTTACCCTGGTGCCCTTGCCAGATCATCAAGGCCAGCCCTGCTCGGCGGTGGTGTGGATGGACAAGGGGCCAGAGATCGAGCGCCTGCGTGCCCTCTCGCACGCCGAGTTTGAAAGCGCGATGAACACCCGGTCGTGCGGCCTCTATGGCGCGCTGAAACAGGCAACCCCCCTCACCGTCTGGCCGATCATTACCCAACTGGCGGACCGCTACACAGCACAACGCACCGCATTGATGGCCGAGGCCGCGCATGTCGTGCCGCCAATCGGCGCGCAGGGGCTGAACATGAGCCTTGGCGACCTGACCGCGCTGCTCGACCTGTCAACACCCGACACGATTGGCACGCGGCCAATGCTCGATACGTATCATCGTCGCCGCTGGCCCGAAGCCAAGCTGCGACTGGCTGGGGTCGGCGCGCTCAATCGAGCGTCGATGATCGAAAACCGCGCCCTGCGCGATGCACGCGCGGGAACCCTGCATGCCCTCTACTCGCTGGCCCCGGTTCGGCGGGGGCTCATGCAATTGGGCATTGGCATGCGCTAAGAAAAAAGAGGAAAGGGGCGTTGCCCCTCTCTTGGCTTCGCCAATTCACTCCCCAGGATATTTTTCGGAACAAAGACCGACACTTTGATTGTCCATGTCGGTGGTCCGGTCGGCGTTTCTCAATTCTTGAGAGCCGGAAAACTCGGAGCGGAGACCAAGGACATGGCAAGCGGTGGGTGACAGGACGGGCGCGTGTTCTGACAAGGTTTCAGGCCTGAAAACTCTGAAGTCGATCTCCGAGTGCGTCTTGCGGCGATCTACCGACGGTCAGATCGTATTAACTTGGCCTTTGGGTCCTCGGAACCGCTTGATCCGGATGTGCCTGAGTATTCCTCATCCCCGGACTGATGGGGCGCCGTGATCGGCGGGGCTAGGCGATATCGCTTCCGGTTAGGGCCGCGGCGAATTCGGCTGGATCAAATGGGGCGAGATCATCGATTTGCTCGCCCACGCCGATTGCATGAATTGGCAAGCCGAACTTGTCGGCCAAGGCGACCAGAACCCCGCCGCGCGCGGTTCCATCGAGCTTGGTCATGATCAGGCCGCTCACATCGGCGATCTGCCGGAAGACCTCGACCTGTGTCAGCGCGTTTTGACCCGTCGTCGCGTCGAGGACCAGCAGGGTATTGTGTGGCGCGGTCGGATCTTTCTTGCGGATCACACGCACGATCTTGGCCAGTTCCTCCATCAGATCGGTGCGGTTTTGCAGACGTCCTGCGGTGTCGATCAGCAACAAATCCGCGCCTTCGGCTTGCGCACGGGTCAACGCGTCAAAGGCCAGAGACGCCGGGTCCGAGCCTTCGGGGGCAGTCATGACCGGCACCCCGGCGCGGTCACCCCAGACCTGCAATTGCTCAACGGCCGCCGCGCGGAAGGTGTCGCCCGCCGCGATGATCACGGTTTTCCCCGCCTGACGAAATTGCGACGCAAGCTTGCCGATCGTCGTGGTTTTCCCGGCACCATTGACCCCGACCACCAGAACAACCTGCGGGCGTTTGGGGTAAATCGGCATCGGGCGGGCAACAGGCGTCATGATCCGGGTGATTTCGCCGTTCAACGCGGATTTGATCTCGGCGGTGGTCACTTTGCGACCGAACCGCGAGGCGGCAATATTGGCGGTGACTTTCAGCGCCGTTTCAACCCCAAGGTCGGCTTGCACCAGCAAATCCTCGAGGTCCTCGATCATGGCGTCGTCCAATACGCGCCGCGGAGCCTCGGTGCGCCCGGTCAAGCGCGCCAGAATTCCAGATTTCGCGGGCTGTGGCGCGGCGGGTGTCGTGGCCTCTTTGACCGTCGGCGCGGGTACGGGGGAGGGCGCGTCTTCGGGCGCGACGGGCGCGGATGTTACCAGGGCATCCAGACCCTCATCCAGTTTCGCGGACGAGCGGAACATGCGTTCCTTGAGTTTGTTGAAGAAGGACACGCCGACCTCCTGCGCCAGTTAGGTGAATAGTTACGTCTTGCAGCTAGCCTATGAGGGCGCCTTATGGAAGAGGGGCGCGGCAAACCGCCCATTTCTGTCCGATATTCCCTGTTGTATGATTGAGTCTATGCGCCTTGCTGCCTTCGCCCTTGCCACGTTGACACCCGCCGGATTGCTGATTTGCGGGGCGCTTTGGGGTGGGGTCTGGATATGGGCGGCGCTGGCTTCCATCGCCTTTCTCTGGCTGTTCATGGACGCGCTTGCGGCCCTGGCCCCGTCCGAGGGTGAGTTTCCGGCAGGCGACGGATTGTTGGCGCTTCTGGGGGTCTTGCAGATCAGCCATCTATTGCTGGCGTTGTGGGCGCTGACAGGGCGGTTGCACGGCGTGGAATGGGTCGCCGGGTTGGTCGCCTTTGGCCTGTTTTTCGGTCAGATCGGCAATCCGGCCGCGCATGAATTGATCCATCGTGCCGACCGACGCCTCATGCGGCTGGGTCAGGTCCTGTATGTTGCCTTTCTTTTTGGGCATCACACCTCTGCGCATCGCTTGGTGCACCATATCCATGTTGCGACGCCTGATGACCCCAATTCCGCGCGGCGCGGCCAAGGGTTCTGGCGCTTCTTGTCGCGGGCGTGGATCGGCAGCTTTCGCGCGGGCTATGCCGCCGAGCGCGCGATGTCGGCGCGCTCAAAGGGCACCTACACCAACCCCTATCGCTGGTATCTGGCTGGCGAGGCGCTTTGTCTGGTTGCGGTTGGTTTGGTCTTTGGCGCGGCCGGGCTCTTGGTTTACCTCATCCTCGCCGCGCACACGCAGTCGCAATTGCTGGTGTCGGATTATGTCCAACACTATGGGCTCAGACGCAGGGTTTTGGCGGATGGCCGCCTCGAGCCGGTTGGCCCGCAACATAGCTGGAATGCAACCGGGTGGTATTCCTCGGCAATGATGTTGAACGCACCCCGGCATTCCGACCACCACGCGCACCCGTCACGCCCCTACCCCCAGCTGATCCTGCCGCCGCAAGCCCCTTTGCTGCCATTGCCGCTGCCGGCGATGGCGATTCTGGCGCTGTTCCCACCGCTTTGGCGTCGTGTGATGGACCCGCGTCTGGCGCAGGTAGAAGCCGTCTCGCGGCATCGTGACGGCTAGGCACTGGCCCTTCGCCGGGCACTCTGGCAAGGTGTCACCAGAAATTGCCGGAGGTTCTCATGCGCGCCCTTGTTTCCATGCCGTCCCTGTCGCTTGCCGTGTTCCTTCTGGCAACCGCCCTGCCCGCCTTGGCGCAAGAGGCCAGCGAAACGCCGATGAATGCGCAATCCTTTGATGAATACACGCAGGGTAGAACCCTCAGTTACAACGTTGACGGAACCCCGTATGGTGTAGAGCAATACCTGCCCAATCGTCGCGTGCGTTGGACCTTCATTGGCGACCAGTGCCAAGATGGTGTCTGGTATGAGCGCAACGGAAACATCTGCTTCCTGTACGAGAATGAGCCGGCGAACGAACAATGCTGGGAGTTCTATCGCACCGAAACCGGGCTTCGCGCCATTTTCCAGGGCCTCGATGGGCCGTCGACGGAGTTGTACGAAGTCGAGCAGAACAACGCGCCGATGGCCTGCCTTGGGCCTGGGGTTGGCGTCTAGCCAGTCGCTGCCACGCGCGCGCCGAGTTGTCGCAGCAGGTTCAGGCATTGATCCAACTGGCGCAGGGTAACGAATTCATCGGGTTTGTGCGCTTGCGCAATCGACCCCGGCCCGCAGACGATCACATCCATGCCAAGCTGCTGGAACAGACCTGCCTCGGTACCAAAGGGTACGAGGTCGCTCTCATTCGCGCCGGTCAATTCCGCCACCAGATCGCGAATCGCGTTCTGCGCCATGGGCTCCAGACCGACCACATCGCCGATCACCTCGGTCCGGATACTGGCTTGCGGGTAGATCCCGCGCATCGCCGGTAGAAGCGTTTCGGCGCAGTATCGCTCCAGATCCGCTTGGACGAATGCCGCATCCGACGCCTGCACCGGGCGCATTTCCCAGTCAATCCGCGCCTTGCCCGGGATGACGTTATGCGCGACGCCGCCGATCAGAGCGCCGGTGTTGATGGTGGACCAGGGCGGCTCGAACCGGCTTTCCGGTGGGCATCGGCGGCGCAATTCATCCTTGAGCATCAGCAACCGCGCGACATAGCGCACCGCAAATTCAACGGCATTCACGCCGTTGTCAGGCGTGGAGCCATGCCCCTCCAGCCCGGTGAAATGGGTCGAATACTCGCAACACCCCTTGTGACCCTCGATAATGCGCATCTCGGTCGGCTCGCCGATCAGCGCCATGGCCGGACGAAGCCCGCGCGCACGCAGCAAGGCGACCAGCGCCTGCCCTCCCAGACACCCGGTTTCTTCGTCATAGGTAAAGGCAAAATGTACCGGGCGCGACAGCTTGCGCGCCGCAAACTCCGGCGCCATCGCCACCGCGGCCGCGATAAACCCCTTCATGTCGCACGCGCCACGCCCGAACAGCGCGCCGTCACGCTCGGTCAGGGCAAAGGGATCGCTGGACCAATCCTGATCGGCCACCGGCACGACATCGGAATGGCCGGACAAGACAATCCCACCATCCCCCTCCGGCCCGATTGTTGCCCACAGATTTGCTTTCGCGCCGGTATCATCGGCAATCACCTCGACCCGCGCGCCTGCCCGTTCCAACCGGTCGGCCAGATAGCCGATGCAGGCCAGGTTGCTGTCGGCCGAAATCGTCGGGTATGAAATCAAGTCCTGTAAAATGGACTGGGTTTGCAGGAGTGTCGTCATGTCGCAGATCCGGTTGCCTCAGATCGAGGATGGCAGACCGGCACCGGCCACGATAGAAGGAAAACGACGCGCGATTGATCAGAAAGACCATGCTGAAACTCGATGCCCGCGATATCGCCATCCTTCGGGTGCTGGCTCAGGACGGGCGGATCACCAAAACCGCCCTCGCGGCGCGTGTCGGCTTGACGCCCACGCCGTGTTGGGAACGCTTGGCGAAACTGGAAAAGGCGGGCCTGATCGACGGCTATGGCGCGCGGTTCAACCTGCGCAAACTCGGCCCCAGCATGACGGTTTTCGTCGTCGTGGAATTGGCCGACCATACCGCCGCCAGTTTCCGCGCTTTCGAGGCCGCGATGCAGCATTTCGACGAGGTGCAGGCCTGTTGGGCCTTGGGCGGCGGATATGACTATCTGCTGCAAGTGGTGACCAAGGATATCGAGGCGTATCAAGAGCTTATCGACACGATGCTAGAGGCGCGCCTGGGGTTGACCCGGTATTTCAGCTATATCGTGACGAAATCCGTCAAAGGCCCCTCCGCCCCACCTTTCGAGGCGCTGCTCGGGCAGTGATTTCACCTGCAAAAACGTCGAATGGCAGTCAAAGTCTCTGGCTTCTCTCGCGGATTTGGTTGCTCCCTCGCGCGGTTTCGCCCAGTCTCGCGTCAAAATCATAAGGACGCCCGATATGCTGACCAATGACGAGCTCGCCCAATGGGACCGCGAGAATTTCTTTCATCCGTCGACCCATCTGTCGCAATTCGCGCGCGGCGAGGCCCCGCAGCGCATCATCACCGGCGGTGAGGGCAGTCATATCATCGACCGCGACGGGAATTGTCTGCTGGACGGGTTTGCCGGATTGTACTGCGTCAATGTCGGATACGGGCGCACGCAAATCGCCGATGCCATCGCCAAACAGGCACATGAACTGGCCTATTATCATTCCTATGCCGGCCACGGGTCCGAGGTGTCGATCACCTTGGCCAAGATGGTCATGGACCGCGCGCCCGATCATATGGCCCGCGTGTTTTTCGGCCTCGGCGGCTCGGATGCCAATGAGACAAACATCAAATTGGTCTGGAATTACAACAACACCCGCGGCCTGCCAAAAAAGAAGAAGATCATCAGCCGGTGGCGTGGCTATCACGGCTCTGGCTTGATGAGCGGCTCGCTGACCGGGTTGGAACTGTTCCACAAGACGTTTGATCTGCCACTCGCAGGCGTCGTTCACGCCAAAGCGCCACACTACTACCACCGCCCTGAAGCCGACATGACCGAGGCCGATTTCACCGCCTATCTGATCGCCGACCTTGAGGCGATCATCGAGCGCGAGGGCGCCGACACCATCGCCGCCTTTATCGGCGAACCCGTGTTGGGCACTGGCGGCATCGTGCCGCCTCCGGCCGGGTATTGGCAGGCCGTGCAAAAGGTTCTGGACCGTCACGATATCTTGCTGATTGCCGACGAGGTGATCACCGCCTTTGGTCGCCTCGGCAGCATGTTCGGCTCGGATCACTACGGGATGCGGCCTGATCTGATCACCATCGCCAAGGGTCTGACCTCGGCCTATGCGCCGCTCTCCGGGTCTATTGTCAGCCAGCGCATGTGGGATGTCCTGTGTCAGGGAACCGACGCAAACGGCGTGTTCGGGCACGGCTGGACCTATTCGGCGCACCCGATTGGCGCGGCGGCGGGTGTTGCCAACCTCAAGCTGATCGACGACTTGGGCCTGGTCGAGAATGCCGCGACTGTGGGCGCTTATCTGCGCGGCGCGATGGTGGATGCTATCGGCGGCCACGCCAATGTCGGCGATATTCGCGGCGAGGGCATGCTGTGCGGCGTTGAGCTGACCAGCGACCGGGCGACCCGGGCCTCCTTTGCGCCGATGGGCAGCGTCGGACCAAAGGTCGTGGCGGCGATGCTCAAGCGTGGCGTGATTGCCCGCGCGATGCCGCAGGCGGATCTGCTGGGTTTCGCCCCGCCTTTGTGCCTGACCAAGCCGGAAGCCGATCAGATCGCCCGTGTCACCGCCGAGGCGATCACCGAGGTGCTGGGCTAAAGACGCAAAACGCCCGCCAGAAATGGCGGGCGTTCCATAGTCTGACGACGGCAGATCAATCCTGATTGCGGATGATGCGCGTGAAACCTTCAAAAATCTCGCCATTCGCGGCAATCATGTCGCCAGATTCGATGGCATTTTGCCCGTCGCGGATCGGCGCAATAAATCCACCGGCCTCCCGCACCAGCAAGGACCCGGCGGCCGTATCCCAGGGCTGCAACCCGCGTTCCCAGAAGCCATCATAGCGGCCGGCGGCAACATAGGCGAGATCCAGCGCGGCGGCACCCCAACGGCGCACCCCGGCGCAAACCGGCATCAGCCGCGCAAGGTCTTGCAACGTCGCGGGCAAGGCGGGACGCCCGGCAAACGGGACGCCGGTGGCAAAAATACAATCAATCATCCGCGACCGACCCGACACCCGCAATCGTGTGTCGTTCATATAGGCACCAAGGCCTTTTTCGGCGTAGAACAGCTCGCTTTTTGCCGCGTCAAAGACCACGCCGGCGATGATCTCGCCCTTGTGCTCCAACGCGATCGACACCGCCCAATGCGGCAGACCGTGCAGGAAATTGGTGGTGCCGTCCAAGGGATCGACGATCCAGCGCCGGGTCGGGTCGGTGCCCTCGGTCTCGCCGGTTTCTTCGCCCAGCCAGCCATAGTTCGGACGCGCTGCCAACAGGTCGTCTTTCAGGATCCGCTCGGCTTCGCGGTCGGCGCGGGTGACAAAATCGCCCGGACCCTTCGAGGACACCTGAAGGTTCTCGACCTCGCGGAAGTCCTTGACCAGCGAGCGCCCCGCTTTGCGCGCGGCCTTGATCATCAGGTTGAGATTGGCGCTACCTTGCATTTCTGCGGCTCCATTTTGAACAGATGCGGCCATACGGGAAAGGGCCGCGAAAGGAAAGGGCAAGGATCAGAGAACACGCCATTGCCGGAAATTTTTCCCAAGTCTAGGATGAGAAATAACCGAGGAGCCCCAAGGATGCAGATCAGACGCCCCGTTGAACAAGACCGCGCCGCATGGGAGCGGCTCTATGCCGACTATGCTGCGTTCTACGAGGTCGAACAAACGCCTCTGATGCGCGACCGGGTGTGGGGATGGATCCAGGACCCGGCGCATGAGGTGAGTGCATTCGTCGCTGAGGATACCGGGGGTGCCCTGGTGGGGCTCACGCATTTTCGGCCGTATTTTCGACCGTTGGCCGCAGCGGTTGGCGGATTTCTGGACGATTTGTTCGTGGATCCAGCGGCACGCGGCTCTGGTGCCGCACGGGCGTTGATCGAGGCCGTTGCCGAGGAAGGGCGCCGGTTGGGCTGGACCAAGGTCCGCTGGATCACCGCCGAGGATAACGCGCGGGCGCGGGCACTCTATGACAAGCTGGCGACGGCGACGACATGGAAAACCTACGATATTGATCTCTGACGGGTGCGGCACCGTAGGGTGTGTGCTTGCACGCACCAAACCTCAAGGAAGGTGCGTGCAAGCACACACCCTACCCCCGACTTGCCTTCTCCGCGATCCCTGATTGACCCTCGCGACGCACCAACTCCTGCTCGATATCCGCCAGCGACACATCCCGCGCGGCGCACATGACCAGCAGATGAAACAGCACATCGGCCGCCTCGGACGTCAGCCGCGCCCGATCCCCCTTGACCGCTTCGATCACCGCCTCGATCGACTCTTCGCCGAATTTCTCGGCGCATTTCTCCGGGCCTTTGGCCAGCAGTCTGGCGGTCCAGGAGGTGTCGGGGTCAGCCCCCTTGCGTGCCTCGATGGTGGCGGCCAGCCGATCCAGCGCGCTCATGTCAACCGCACCGGGATGCCAGCCGCCGCCATATGCGCCTTGGCCTCCCCAATGGTGAAGGTGCCGAAATGGAAGATCGACGCGGCCAGAACCGCCGAGGCATGGCCTTCGTTCACCCCCTCGACCAGATGATCCAGCGTCCCCACCCCACCTGAGGCAATCACCGGAATGCCCACCGCATCCGCAACAGCCCGGGTCAGCGGCAGGTTGAACCCGGCTTTCGTGCCGTCCCGGTCCATCGAGGTCAGCAGGATCTCGCCAGCGCCCTTTGCGGCCACGGTTCTTGCGAATTCTACCGCGTCGATGCCGGTCGATTTGCGCCCGCCGTGGGTGAAAATCTCCCATTTGCCGGGTGCCACGGTTTTCGCGTCAATCGCCACGACGATGCATTGCGAGCCGAACCGATCGGCGGCTTCGGCCACGACATCGGGATTGGCCACCGCCGCCGAATTGAACGAAACCTTGTCCGCCCCTGCCAGCAACAACGCGCGCACATCGTGATGCGTGCGCACCCCTCCGCCCACCGTCAGCGGCATGAAGCAATGTTCCGCCGTGCGGGTCACCAGATCGAACATCGTGCCGCGATTTTCATGCGTGGCGTGAATATCGAGGAAGCACAGTTCATCCGCCCCCGCCGCGTCATAAGCCTTGGCGGCTTCGACCGGATCGCCCGCGTCGATCAGATCGACGAAATTGACACCTTTGACCACACGGCCATCGGCCACGTCGAGACAGGGGATGATGCGCGTTTTCAGCATGGGCAGGCTCCTTGCTCCTTTCCTAACCTGTGTCGCTGGCGGCGAAAAGGGGCCTCGCGGCCTGACCTATGCGCCGCTCCATCACTCCCGCGTGCGCCGGATCAAACTGGCCGCCGCCAACCCGATCGCCAGCGCAAAGCCGGTCAGCGCTGCGGGGGCCGTCAGAAACATCAGCCAGCCGGTCGTGAACAGCCGGTTCAACAGGCCGCCCCAATCGCCCCCCCAGATCACGCAGGGCTGCGGGAAAGTCTCGCTGATGGTGCACCCACTCAGCGCCGCAAGCGCTTTGGCCAGCGCCATGCTTGCGACCGGGGCCAGCCCAACCGCCATCAGCACGAATGCCAAGATCCAAGCCCAGCGCATTTGCTTCCTTTCCCACAACCGAATCAACACAGTGTCGGCGGATCGTCCGCTCAGGCAAACGCACATGCCCGTGAGGCGGCGATTGATTGCCGGGTCCAGCGGGGGTAAGTCTGGGACATGACAGTTTTGCGCCTCGCCCCGATGATCCTGCTTGCCGCCTGCGCGCTGCCCACGATGCAGCGCGAAACACCCCCTGTTGACCGGATCGCCGCAGAATGCGCGCTGCTGAGCCGCGCGACAGCGGCAATGGGCGCCGCCGCCCATGACGGGCTGCTCGAGGGTTGCCCCGGCGTCGCCGCCCGCGACACGCGCCCCCTTTCCCAGCAAACCGCCTCGCTGCGTGCCGCCAACGCGGCACCCCTGCCCGTCGGCATCACCCCTGGGACCCGCGCCGACACCGTATTTCGCCGGATGATCACCCGAGGCGTCCCCCCCGCCCTCGCCACCACGTTGGCTACCAGCGAAGAGTTTACCGCCGCCACCCAATAGGCGCACCCTGCGGGGCTGGACACTGGACGCCCCACAGGTCAGTTTGAACCCAAATCACGAAGGCAGAGATCATGGCCCGTAACCTAGCCCCGCCCCCGACCCCCTCCGGACTTGTGCCCATCGCGCTGATCCTGTTTGTGCTCCACGCGCTCTTGGGGGCGGATTATGTCATTACGCGCTTCCAGCTGGGGGCCGAGCATTGGCCGAGCGTGATGCGCTTTCTGCCGCTTGAGGCACTCTGGCTCAAGGTGGTCTGGGCGATGGCCGTTTGGTTGGGCGTTGCGGCGGCGTTTTTCTTGCTGATCCGCGACAATGCGTCGGTGCTGTTGTTCTTTGCCACCACCGTCTGCGGGATCGCCCTGGCGGCGGCGCTGTATGCCACGCCCGCACCCGGCCTGATCGTGCCGCTGCCCGGCTTGTTGGGCGCGATGATCATCGTTCCCGGCTTGGCCTGGATCTATGCCCGCGCCCTCAATCGCAATGGTGCTTTGCACTAAGCCCACCAATTGCCGCGCTCACACCTCGCGCGGCTTGCTGTCAAAAGGAATGCCCGCATGATCCGCCGCAACTTGGCCGAAGCGATCGGCAACACCCCTCTGATCCGCTTGCGCAAAGCCAGCGAAGAAACCGGCTGCGAGATTCTTGGCAAGGCCGAGTTTCTCAACCCGGGCCAATCGGTCAAGGACCGCGCCGCGCTGTTCATCATCCGCGACGCGATTGCGCGCGGCGAATTGAAACCCGGCGGCACGATTGTCGAGGGGACGGCGGGCAATACCGGCATCGGGCTGGCGCTGGTCGGCGCGTCGATGGGGTTCAAGACCGTGATCGTGATCCCCGAGACGCAGAGCCAGGAAAAGAAGGACATGCTGCGGCTTGCCGGGGCGGAACTGGTCGAGGTGCCCGCCGCGCCCTATTCAAATCCCAACAATTATGTGCGGTATTCCGGGCGTCTGGCGGCAGAACTTGCAAAAACCGAACCTAACGGCGCGATCTGGGCCAATCAGTTCGACAATGTGGCGAACCGTCAGGCGCATGTCGAAACCACCGGTCCCGAGATCTGGTCGCAGACCGGCGGCAAGGTGGATGGCTTCATCTGTGCGGTTGGCTCGGGCGGCACATTGGCGGGCGTCGGCATGGCGTTGCAGTCGAAGGGCGTAAAAATCGGCCTTGCGGACCCCGAGGGCGCGGGCCTGTTCAAGATCTACACCGGCAATGAAAACCCCGGCAACTCGATCACCGAGGGTATCGGCCAGGGGCGCATCACCGCCAACCTTGAAGGGTTCACCCCCGACATGGCATTCCGTATCGCCGATGCTGAGGCCCTGCCCATCACCTTTGACTTGCTGGAATTCGAGGGCCTGTGCCTTGGCGGATCGTCCGGCGTCAACGTCGCCGGGGCCATTCACATGGCCCGCGCGATGGGGCCGGGGCATACCATTGTCACCGTCCTGTGCGATTACGGCACGCGGTATCAATCCAAACTGTTCAACCCGACCTTCCTGACCGAAAAGAACCTGCCGGTTCCCGGGTGGATGGTCCGTGCGGCGCGCGATTTGCCCGACCCGCGCGAGGAATAAAGACGTCAGATGCTCAGAATAACCAACGAACTGTGGCGTTTCCTGACCGCGACATTGATCGCGCTGACGCTGGCTGGCGTGATGACCGTCGTCCTGCCGGCGCAGACCTTGGCGCAGACCCAGACCACCGAAGCGACGGGGCCGAATTACACCGTCTGGAGCGCGCTGGCCGCGCTGGCCGAGGATACGTTGGACGACCCTGATACAACAGACGAGGTGCTGAACACGATCCGCGCTCAGGTTGTCGCAATGAGGGCGGAATTTCTTGTCGCCAAAGAGGCACAACTGGGCCGGATCACCGCGTTGCGCGAACAGATCGCGGCGCTGGGTCCGGTGCCCGAAGAGGGCGTCGCCGAGGCCGCGGAGATCACCGAGCGCCGTGCCGAGTTGACCGGGCTCCTCACCGCCCGCGAAGCGCCGTTGTTGGCCGCAGACGAGGCCTTTACCCGGGCCGAGGGTATCGTCCGCGGCATCGACCGCGAATTGCGCAGCCGGCAGGCCGATGCGCTGCTGCAACTGGGGCCAATACCCATCAATCCCGCGAACTGGCTCGATGGTGTTGATGCGCTGGTCTCTTCGGCGCTCACCATCAATGGCGAGGCCTATAACGCCTGGCTGGATCCGGCGCGTTACTCGGAAATGGTTTCGGATCTGCCGTTGACCCTGGGCACGCTGCTGTTGGCGCTTTTGTTGTTGCTGCGCGGTCGACGCTGGATGGAGCAACTGACCCTGCGTTTGCTGCAAAGCACAAAGATCTTGCGCGGGCGCTCGATTGTTGCGTTTTTCCTGTCACTATCGCAGCTTCTGGTGCCACTTGCCGGACTGTTTCTTTTGTCCACGGCAATTTCGCTCACCCGGATCAGCGGCCCCACCATCGAGGCGTTGACGGCGGCATTGGTCCCGGCGGGCATGTCGATCTTCATTGCTCGGTGGCTATCGTTGCAGTTGTTCCCGCTGATCGACACGCAGCGCGTGGCGCTGAACCTGACCAGAGACGACCGACGCCGCGCGCGAACACAGGCCTTGGTTTTGGGGGTTCTGTCCGGGTTCATCGTGCTCTACGAGCCGTTTATTGATCCCGAATCCCTGCCGCCGACGGCGCAATCGGTGTTGATGTTCCCCGTCATCGTCCTGACCTCGTTGGCGTTGTTTCGCTTCGCACGCGTTCTGCGCCGACACCAGCCGCGCCAGATCACCGTCGATGGCGTCACGACCGACACCTCGGCATTCTTTGACCGCGCCCTGCGGCTGGGCGGTCAGGTCCTCATGGCGATGGCCGTCTTGGCACCCCTGTTGGGGGCTGCGGGCTATATGGCCGCCGCGCGTCACATCGTCTTTCCGGCAATCGACTCGCTGGCGTTGTTCGGGTTCCTGATTGTCCTGCACCGGCTGATCACCTCGATCTACTCGGCGTTCTTTGGTGACGAGGAAGCCGCGGCCGATGGGCTGTTTCCCGCGCTCATGGGCTTGGCCCTGGCGACGATCTCGTTGGTGCCGCTGGCGCTGATCTGGGGCGCGCGGCAAACCGACCTGTGGGAGATCTGGGCCCAATTCAGCGAGGGCGTCAGCCTTGGCGAGACACGGATTTCGCCGACCAATATCATCTTGTTCTTTGTCGTTTTCGCGACCGGCTACCTGATGACCCGCGCCTTGCAGGGTGCCTTGGGAACATCGGTCTTGCCGAAAACCTCGATGGAAAAGGGCGCGCAAAAGGCCGTCATCTCGGGCGTTGGGTATGTCGGCCTGACGGCCGCTGCCCTGGCGGCCTTTTCCTGGGCGGGCATCGACTTGTCGGGCCTCGCCATCGTCGCGGGTGCCCTGTCGGTCGGTATCGGTTTCGGCTTGCAAAACATCGTCTCGAACTTTGTTTCAGGCATCATCCTGCTGATCGAGCGCCCGGTCTCCGAGGGCGACTGGATCGAAGTCGGAACAACGTCGGGCACGATCGAACGCATCTCGGTACGGTCGACGGTGATCCAGACTTTTGACCGCTCCAAGGTGATCGTCCCCAACGCCGACCTGATCTCGGGCGCGGTGACAAACTACACCAAGTCGTCAAAAACCGGCCGGGTGATCGTGCCGGTGGGCGTGGCATACGGCAGCGATACCCGGCGGATCGCCGAGATCTTGCAAGAGATCGCCGAAAGCGAACCTTTGGTCGTTATCGACCCGAAACCCTCGGTGATCTTCATTGGCTTCGGCGCGGATTCGATGGACTTCCAGATCCGTGCGATCCTGCGCGACGTGAATTTCATCATGAGCGTCAAGTCCGAGATGAACCACAAGATCGCGCAGCGTTTCGCCGAGGAAAAAATCGAGATTCCCTTTGGTCAGCGCGACATCTGGCTGCGCAACCCCGAGGCACTGGCCGGTGTCGCGAAACCGGCCGCGCCGAAAGAGGAACCGCCCAAGTTGCCGACGCCGCGCCCGGATCGCGACACCGACACGGCGTCGGAAAGCCCCGATCAGAACGACGACGACTTCCGCGAGTCAACCCGATGACACAGCCCCTGTTCCGTGATGACGCCTATGCGCAATCCTGCACGACCACCGTGACGCGGCACAGCGAGACGGGCGGGATCGTTGTTGCGGCATCGGTGTTCTATGCCACGGGTGGCGGGCAACCGGGTGACAGTGGCGCTCTGGCGTGGGACGGCGGCGAGGTGGCCATCATCGACACCATCAAGGACGGCAACGACATTGCGTTGATCTCCGCCGACGGTTGCCCCCTGCCCCCGGTTGGCAGCCCTGTCACCCTGACGCTGGATTGGACGCGCCGTTATGGATTGATGCGGGTTCACACGGCACTGCATCTGTTATCCGTCGTGATTCCGCTACCGGTCAGCGGTGGCGCGATTGGCGAGGGCAAAGGGCGGCTCGATTTCGATATGAGTGAGGCACCCGAGGACAAGCTGGCAATCGAGGATGCGCTGAACGCGCTGATCGCCCGCGACCTGCCGATCTCCGAGGACTGGATCACCGACGCCGAACTCGACGCCAATCCCGGCCTGGTGAAAACCATGTCCGTGCGTCCGCCGACGGGTCAGGGCCGCGTGCGTCTGGTGCGCATCGGGCAGGGCGCGGATCAGGTCGATCTGCAACCCTGCGGCGGCACGCATGTGCGCTCCACGGCGGAAATCGGACCGGTGCGGCTTGGCAAGATCGAGAAGAAAGGCAAGCAGAACCGGCGCGTGTATCTACACATCGACGCCTGATCGCGCTGCACGCATCTTGCGCCAAAGCCGCCCATCCAGCACCGCCAATCCAACGGCAATCAGCACCATTCCCGCAATGTGACGCGGCAGCAAAACCTCGCCCAGCACCAGCACCCCCAGCGCAATCGCCGACACCGGGATCAGAAACGTGACCAGCGACGCGTTGACCGCCCCGGCGCTGGACAAGAGGCCGAAATACAAGCCATACGCCAGCGCCGTTGACAGCACCGCCAAACCCACCAGCGCCCCCAGCACCGTGGCACTGGGCATCGGCAGCGTCCAGGGCTGGTCGATGAAAATCACCAGCGGCAACAGCATCGCGCTGGACATGGTGACCTGCCCCAAGGCAGTGGACAAGGGCCGCAGCCCCATCATGCGAAAGCGCCGCGCCCAGACGCTGGACAGCGCGTAGCTGATCGCCGCCGCGACACAGGCCATTTGCGCCCAGACCGTGCCATCGCCCAGCCCCGCACCCATCATCACCGCAACGCCGCCAAATCCAATCATAACGCCCAGTGCCTTGGCCGGGGTCATACGCTCATCGCGGGTCGCCAGATGCGCGACGACGACGCTCCACAAGGGCGTCGTCGCGTTCAGGATCGAGGCCAGACCGCTGCTGATCTGCCCCTGCGCCAGCGCAAACAGTGTAAACGGCACCACGTTGTTCAGCAGCCCCATGACGGCCAGCGCGATCCAGACCTCGCGCCCCTTGGGAAACGGGATGCGCAGGGCCAAGAGCATCAGCGCCAGCACCATCGCACCCAAGCCGACGCGGGCCAGAACGATGGTGAAGGGCGGCAACACCGGCACCGCCACGCTGACAAAAAAGAACGAGCCGCCCCAGAGCACAGACAGCACAATGAGCCGCAGCCAATCACCACCAGACATAGAGTTCCCCTCAATCCACCGAGGGTTCACCCTGCCCGGTCTTTACCGAACCCGCGACCCGGTTCCTGCGCTTTCGGGTCCCTGCGCCATCCATGGCCGGGTCGCAAGCACTCAGTTGGCGCGCGTCCAGACCTGATCACGGCAAATGACCAGGAAACAACCCGACACGGTCAGCTGGTTGCCCGCCAGATCCATGCTGGCGCGATAGGTCTGATCGCGGTCCGGCGACCAGATCTGGCCCGAGCGATACTGCCCATTGCCGCGCGGTTCCATATCCCAGACGATCTGGCGACCGACGTTTTCCGAGGTGAACACCTCGCCGTTGCCGCGCCGCGACTCAGTCAGGGTGCCGCACAGCATATTGCCGCACATTGTGATCGTGATGATGCCGGTGTTGCCGTTGTCATCGGGCTGCGTGCGCCAGCGACCTTCGGCGGGATCGGCAAAAGCGGCGGTCGTGGTCAGAGCCAAGGCGGCCAAGGTTGTCAGAATGGTTTTCATGGATCGGGTCCTCCTCGGGCGGATCATCAGGTCTGGCGGCCTCGGTGGCAAGAGGCTTGATAGGGGTTCCCAAGCGTTAACCAGCCGCTTGAAAATCAGCATGCATCGCCCGCGCGATCAGGGTCATATCGGCCAGCGTGGTCTCGAACAAACCGAACCTGAGTTGATACCCCCAATTCTGCCCGCCCCAGGTCAGGTGCTCCAACAAGGGCCGGATCGGGGTTTCGGCGGCGGAAACCCACTCCACATCGCGCCGGAACGGGTCAAAACCTGGCGTCATCTCAACCTGATAGGGCGCGCCGACTTTCACCCGGCCCAGAGCGGTAAACGCCTGACACAGCGCCCCGCCACGCATCATCTCGCGCGGCGAATAATAGGCCACCCAATCGCCCGGACTGATACGCCGCAGGGGCGCGGGTTTGCCGTGGCAAACCTGCATGAACCCCTGCTGCCGCCCAATGCGCACATGATCCGCCGAGGCCACGGCGATCCAATACCGGGTCATTGCGGCACAAACAGCCGGATGCGGTGCCCGTCGGGGTCGCTGACGGTGAAGGCGGCGATGGCGATGGGGTCGGCGCGTACCGAGACCATGCGCGCGCCCAGCACCAAAGCCTCGATCTCGTCGGCGCTGAACATCAAGGGCGGCAACAGGAAACCGGGGCGCAGAATAAAGCCTACGCCTGCCTCCCCCTCGATCACCGCGCCTTGACCCCGCAGTGTTTCAATGTCGCGGTAGACCGTGCGCAAGGACACCGCGACCTCCTCGGCGATGCGCTGCGCTGGCAGCGGGCGGCGGTGGCGACGCAGGATTTGCAGGATATCCAGAAGGCGTTCAGAGCGGGACATGACGCGACCATGCCGGGGCGCGTCACTTGCGGCAAGCAGTTATTCCGTCACCCGCTGATGCCCGCCCGCACAGGCACCGCCTGAGGCCAGATCGTTCAGAATCGGGCAATCCGGGCGGTTACCCCCCGCACAGGCCGAGACCAGCCCCGCCACCGTGGCACGCAGCGATTGCAGCTCTGCGATGCGGGCGTCGATGCGGTCCAGATGCTCGGCGGCCAGGCGTTTCACATCCTCGCTGGCGCGCCCGGTATCGGCATAAAGCCCCAGCAGGGCGCGACAATCCTCGATGGTAAACCCCAGCCCCCGCGCGCGGTTCAGAAACGCCAAGCGGTGCACATCATCGGCATCGAACGCCCGGTACCTGTTGGCGTCGCGCTGTGGTTGGATCAGGCCGATTTCCTCGTAATAGCGGATGGTTTTCGCGGGCAAGCCGCTGGCTTTTGCCGCCTCGCCGATGTTCATGCGCTTCCCTCCATCACCGGGCGCAGCGCCTTCAAGCGCAGCGCGTTGGTCAGCACGAAAATACTGCTGAGCGCCATCGCCCCCGCCCCCAGAATCGGCGACAAGGTGATGCCGAACGCCGGGTACAAGACCCCCGCCGCCACCGGAATCAACGCCGCGTTATAGGCAAAGGCCCAGAACAGGTTTTGCCTGATATTGCGCAGCACCCGGCGGCTGAGGTGCAGCGCGTTGACCACGCCGCGCAGATCGCCGGACATCAGCACCACCTCGGCGGCCTCGACGGCCACATCGGTGCCGGTGCCGATCGCCAAGCCGACATCGGCCGCCGCCAAGGCGGGCGCGTCGTTGATCCCGTCGCCGACAAACGCCACCTTGCGCCCACCTTCGCGCAGACTTTCAATCGCCGCGACCTTGCCGTCGGGCAGCACCTCGGCGACCACATGGTCGATACCCAGTTCGGCGGCAATGGCCTGTGCCGTGGCCCGTGCGTCGCCGGTGATCATCGCCACCTGCACGCCCAATTCATGCAGCGCCTTGATGGCGGGCGGGGTGGTCGGCTTGATGCGATCCGCCACGATCAGCAGCGCCGCCGCCTTGCCGTCGACCGCCACATACAACGGTGTTTCGCCCTTGGCGGCGTGGCTGTCGGCCAATTCGGGCAAGTCGCCCAAAGCGATCCCCTCGCGGTCCATCAGCCGTGCCGCGCCGATCAAGACGCGCTGCCCCTCGACCATCGCCTGCAAGCCGAAACCGGTGATCGAGTTGACGTCGCTGGGCGTGGCAATCGTCAGGCCCTGCTCGGTCGCCGCGCGCACTATCGCGCCGCCAATCGGATGCTCGGACTGGGTTTCAGCGGCGGCAGCCAGCGCCAGGGCGGTGTCGGCGTCAAAACCCCCGGCAGGATGAACCGCGACCAAGTCAGGCCGCCCCTCGGTCAGGGTGCCGGTCTTGTCAAAGGCCACCACCGAGACGCCCTGCAACGCCTGCAACGCATCGCCGCGGCGGAACAGAACGCCCATCTCCGCCGCGCGCCCGGTGCCGACCATGATTGAGGTCGGCGTCGCCAGACCCATCGCGCAGGGGCAGGCGATGATCAGCACCGCCACGGCGGCGATCAAGGCATGCGAGAGTTGCGGCGCGGGGCCGATGAAGAACCACACCAGAAAGGTCAGAAGCGCGACACCCATCACCACCGGCACAAACACCCGCGTCACCTGATCGACCAGCGCCTGAATTGGCAGTTTCGCGCCCTGCGCCTGCTCAACCAGGCGGATGATCTGCGCCAATACCGTATCGGCCCCCACCCGCGTTGCGCGGTAGGTCAGCGCCGAGGTGCCGTTGACGGTGCCGCCGGTCAGCTCGTCGCCGGGGGATTTCTCGACCGGGATCGGCTCGCCCGAGATCATGCTTTCATCCAGCCACGAGGTGCCGGTTTCCACCACGCCATCCACCGCCACCCGCTCGCCGGGTTTCAGCGTCAACAGATCACCGACCACCAGCTCCGCGATCGGCACCTCCGAGGTCACACCATCGCGGGTGACAAAGGCCGATTTCGCCTGCAAACCCACCAGCCGCGCAATTGCCGCGCCGGTGCGCCCCTTGGCGCGCGATTCCAGCCAGCGGCCCAGCAGGATCAGCGTGACGATGATCGCCGCGGCCTCGAAATACACGGCCTGCGTGCCTTCGGGCAGCAGCCCGGGCGCAAAGGTCGCCACCGTCGAAAAGCCCCAGGCCGCCGACGATCCCAGCACCACAAGGCTGTTCATATCCGGCGCGCCATGCAGCAAGGCGGGCACCCCGGCACGGAAAAACCGCAGCCCCGGCCCGAACAGAACCGCCGTGGTCAGCACGAATTGCACGACCCAGATCGGGAATTGCCCAAAAGTATGGTTCAGCCAATGGTGAAACGCGGGCACGGCATGGCCGCCCATTTCCAGAATGAACACCGGCGTGGTCAGCACCGCCGCCAACAGCACGGCGCGCGCCAGCTTGTCCTGCTCGGCCTCGCGCCGTTCCGCCAGATCATCGCGGCTGGTCTCGGTGACGATCCGCGCCTCATAGCCCGCGCTTTTGACCGCCGTGACAAACGTCTGCCCCAACCCGGCCACCGCGTAATGCTTGATCGTGGCACTTTCGGCGGCAAGGTTCACTGTGGCCTCGATCACGCCGGGAACCTTGGCCAGAACCCGCTCGACACGCCCCACGCAGGTCGCACAGGTCATGCCCGAGATCGACAGTTGCGTGGTCTCCGTCGCCGCCGTGAACCCCGCCGCCTCGATCCGTTGCGCCAGAGCCACCGGGTTCGCCGCGCCGTCAACCGTCACACTGGCGGTCATCAGATTGGCGCGCGCGCCGGTCACGCCGGGTTCGCGCGACAGCGTCCGCTCAATCCGCGCCGTACAGGACGCACAGGTCATGCCTTCGACACGCAGGGTATGGGTTTCATGTGACATTTGGCGGCTCCGGTTGCGGCGATCCATTCTGATATGGACCTTCCAGTTACCGGAAGGTCAAGGGCGTTGCATCAAAGACCTGCGACCCCGGCAGGAATCAGGACAAACGCCAGCGTCGGACCCGCCCCGACCCGGCGAAATGGCCCTCTTGCCGCTCGTTTCGGGCCTGCTATTCAGGACCGACAGGGCAGAAAAGGGCAAACCATGACAAAAACCATCGCGGGCGTGATCCTGGCGGGCGGTCGGGCAACACGCATGGGCGGCGGCGACAAGGCGTTGCTACCCGTGGCAGGCCGCCCGATGCTGGCGCATGTGATCGCGCGGCTGGCCCCTCAGGTCACGGCGCTGGCCTTGAATGCGAATGGCGACCCGGCGCGGTTTGCCGATTTTGGCCTGCCGGTCTTGCCTGACCCCCTGCCCGACCAGCCCGGCCCGCTGGCGGGTGTTCTGGCGGGGATGGAGTGGGCGGCGGCGCAGGGGTACACGCATCTGCTTACCGTGGCGGGCGATACGCCGTTCTTGCCCGAGGATCTGGTGGCGCGCCTTGCGAAAGCAGAATTCACCCTTGCCGCCAGCCCCGATGACACCGGCCGCCTGCGTCAGCATCCAACGGTCGGATTGTGGCCCGTGACCCTGCGCGAAAGCCTGCGCGCGGCGCTTTTACGAGGGGAACGAAAGGTCGGTCGCTGGGCCGCAGAGCACGGCGCGCAAAGCGTTGTTTTCACCGCGCAGCCGGACCCGTTTTTCAACGTCAACACGCCCGACGACCTGACCCTCGCCGAGGCCCGGTTCAGTCCTTCATGAAGCAATGATTGGCCGCCACGCAGCGGATCAGATGCGCGGTCGCCCCGTCCCCGCGCGTCGCCCCCAGATACTCATGCCCGGTCTGCGCGCAAAAATGCGGCATGTCGATCACCGCCGCCGGGTCGGTGGACCATACGCGCAACACCTCGCCCGGCTGCATGGTCAGCAGGCGTTTGCGCGCCTTCAGCACCGGCAACGGGCAGAGCAAATCACGCGCATCGAGATCTTGATCTGGTGTCATGCGCCCGACCTAGCCCAAGCGCAGTGCCGCTGTCCAGCGCTTCAAAACGCAGGCTGCGCGCTCAACAGGACCAGCATACGCCCGTCATCGCCGAGCCGGATCGCCCCAATCGCCGGCCCCTGCCCTCGCAGCGGGCTCACGGCCCGCAAAGCGGACGGCAAATCCCAGCTGTAATCCTGCGCCCCGACCGTCACGCGCACCCCGGCATAGGGCGACGCATCGGCAACCCGGCCAACCAGAACGCCGCCGATCATCTCGACCTGCCCAAGCGGCACGGCGCGGCTCCAGCGGACCCGGAACGGCGTGCGAAACACCGAGCCGATGACGGGGCTTGCCGCCGAAAAATCCAGCCGATCTTCTTGAAATGTCGGAATCATCTGGGTCCATTGCAGGCCAAGCGCTTGCGCACCTGACGCGATCTGGAACCCGGTCAGGGTCTGAAATCGCCCATTGGCCAGCCGCACCCTGAGCGCCTGTGGCGTGCCTTGCGGCATCGCATCGCCTTGCGCGAACTTGGCGTCCGCCTGCGCGACCCGGCCTATCCCGACACCTGCCATAACGGCACCAAACCCTGCGGTGAATGCTCTGCGATCCATTGTTGGCCCCCTGAAAACGCGTCACGCGCCGCGACCCTGCACGTTTCGGCGATTCTAGCAGGTCTGGACACGCTTGGCGACGACACCCGCATCAGGGTTGCGTGATGACCCTGCGACCAAGCCGCACGGGTCAGTTGAGCGTCAAACTCACCAAGCCACGGGCAACTTGCCCCTGCACCAGAACGCCGGGCGACGTCAGATAGGGATAAGTGTCTGACCAATCGCGGAACCGATCATTGGTGACCACGCGCGCCCGCATTTTCTGGGCGCTTTGCAAGATCAGCGGGTCGGCCGGGGTGCCGCGCGGCGCAAGATTGATTCGATCGGATTGCAGGCCAATCGGGCGCGCCAGATCCCTGGGCCCCAGATAGCGCCCATGCGTGAGATACCCGGCATTCGCATCAAACCAGACCGTCGGCGCAAACCCCTGCCGCTTGAGATCCTGCACGACCAGTTTCACCGTTGCCAGATCTGGCTTGCCGCCTGCCCAATGCATGACATTCGACCCATCAACCAACACCGGCCGCGCCGAGCGGCCAGGGCGCTCGGGCCGAACCGATTCCGATGGCTCCTCGCGCAGTGCCGCCAAGAGCAGCAGCAGGAACGCCGCCGTCGCCGACAAAAGGCCGCCGTACAGCGCAATTTCGCCCAGCGGGCTGCCGAGGATAAACACCGCGACAACCACAGCAAGCGAGAGCGAGAAAAGGATCAAAGGTGTTTTCATCCCTCTGGTGTGCTCCCGATATGCGGCGAAACATAGGATGCATTTCGGCGCAAATATGGCATCGTTAACTTTTGTTAACCTTTGTTGACATGACCGCGGACCTGACAAGCGCTGGGCAACGCCCCGCCAAACAGCACGCAAAAAGGCGCGCAGCCTTGCAAAGCCACGCGCCTGATTGTTCAGTGGCACGGATGCCACCCAAGCGAGGACAAGCGCCTTAGTTGCGCGCTTTATTCACCATCTTGCCGGCCGAGATCCACGGCATCATCGCGCGCAGCTTCTCGCCGACCTGCTCGATCTGGTGCTCGTCGTTGATGCGACGCGTCGCCTTGAAGAACGGCTGACCGACCGCGTTCTCCTGCATGAAATCACGCACGAATTTGCCGGTCTGAATATCGGTCAGAACCTCTTTCATGCGCGCCTTGGTTTCGGCATAGGGCAGAATCCGCGGGCCGGACACATATTCCCCATACTCGGCGGTGTTCGAGATCGAGTAGTTCATGTTGGCAATGCCGCCCTCATAGATCAGGTCGACGATCAGCTTCACCTCGTGCAGACACTCGAAATAGGCCATTTCCGGCTCGTAGCCTGCCTCGACCAGCGTCTCGAATCCCATGCGGATCAGCTCAACCAAGCCGCCACACAGCACCGCCTGCTCACCGAACAGGTCAGTCTCGCATTCCTGCCGGAAATTGGTCTCGATGATGCCCGAACGCCCGCCACCAATGGCCGAGCAATAGGACAGACCCAGCTCCATCGCCTTGCCGGTCGCGTCCTGATGCACCGCCACCAGACAGGGCACGCCGCCGCCCTTGGTGTATTCGCCGCGCACCGTGTGACCCGGGCCCTTGGGGGCCATCATGATGACATCGACGCCGGGCTTTGGCTCGATCAGGCCGAAATGCACGTTCAACCCGTGGGCAAAGGCAATCGCCGCACCTTCACGCAGGTTGTCATGCACGTATTTCTTGTAGGTTTCCGCCTGCAACTCATCCGGCATGGTCAGCATGATCAGGTCGCACCAGGCCGCCGCTTCGGCGATGCCCATGACCTTCAGACCCTCTTTTTCGCATTTCGCCGCGGTGGCCGAGCCTTCACGCAGCGCCACGACGACATTCTTCGCGCCCGAGTCGCGCAGGTTCAGCGCGTGTGCGTGGCCTTGGCTGCCGTAACCCAGAATGGCGACTTTCTTGTCTTTGATCAGGTTGATATCGCAATCGCGATCATAATAAACGCGCATGTGGCGGTCCTTTCAGAATGATGATGAGCGCATCATAGGCATATCCCCTCAAAAACCATTGCAAAACCCTATGGGATTCCGCCATTCTACAGGGTATTCATGCGTGAAATAGCAAAAAACCGGGGCTTTCATGTCCGTTGATGACACCGACCGCCGCATCCTGCGCCACCTGCAGGCCGACCCTGCGCAATCCATGGCCGCCCTCGCCCGCCGCGCCACCGTGACCGAGGCCACCGCCTCGCGCCGCCTGGAACGCCTGCGCGCCCGCGGCATCCTGCGCGGCCAACAAGCGGTGATCGACTGGCGCAAGCTGGGCTGGGAGGTCGAGGTCTCCTTGCGCGTCACGCTGGACAAAACCAACCCCCACGCCTTCGATGAATTCACCGCCGCCGCGCGCCTTGTCCCTGAAGTCATCGAAATCCAGTCCTTTCTGGGCCGCGTCGACATGCGCCTGCAGGTCATCGCCCGCGACATGGCCCATTATCAGCAAATCTACCGCAGCCGCATCCTGACCCTGCCCCATATCGCCGATATCGAAGCCCTGATGCATATCGCCGACATCAAACGCGGCGAGGCTTTGCCCCTCTGACCCGCTTGCGATTTCATCTTGCCAAAAATACTCAAAAAACACTGACCGCAAGGCACCCCGCATGATCGACCTCGATGACACCGACCGCATGATCCTGCGCGCCCTGACCACCGACGCCACCCTCAGCGCCGGGGCCCTGGGTCGCCAACTCGGCCTCAGCCAGCCCGCCACCTGGCGACGCCTGAAGCGCCTCACCGACTCGGGTGCGCTGGCCAGGCGACGGCTGGTGCTGGACCGCGCCGCGCTGGGGTTTGGCGTCACGGTGTTTCTCGGTGTCACGCTGGGCATCAAGGGCCGCGTGTCACTCGAAGATTTCGAGCGCGCCGTCTGCGCCATCCCCGAGGTGCAGACCGTGCAGCATGTGCTGGGCCTCTATGATTACCGCCTGCGCGTCGTCGCCCGCGACCTGTCGGATTTCGAGCGCGTCCTGCGCCGCCGCATCATGACCCTGCCCGGCGTCGGCCAGGTGGACGCCAACGTCCTGCTCAGCGAAGAACGCCGCCCCGGACCGATTTGATCCACTGTGCTTTGGCGCACATTGCTCCTGCACGTCAGCCCTTTACCTGCGCGCGCCCTGCGCCTAGCTCAGACAGGAACAACAGGAGGCCCCCCATGCCCGATATTTCGCTTGGCATCGACTCATTCGGCGACGTCACCCTCGGCTCTGACGGCCACCTCAAACCGATGGATCACGTCTTGCGCGACGTGGTCGAGCAGGCGGTTCTGGCCGATCAACTGGGCCTCGATTTCATCGGCCTGGGCGAACATCACCGCGACGATTTCGCCCTAGCCGCGCCGGAAATGGTGCTGGCCACCATCGCCGGGCGCACCAGCCGCATCAAACTGGGCACGGCGGTGACGATCCTGTCCACCAACGACCCGGTGCGCGTCTTTCAGCAATTCTCAACGCTGAACGCCCTGTCGCGCGGCCGCGCCGAGCCGATCCTGGGCCGCGGGTCATTTACCGAGAGTTATGGCCTGTTTGGCTATGATCTGCGCGACTACGACCAATTGTTCGAGGAAAAGCTGGACCTGTTCGCACAATTGCTGCGCGGTGGCCCGGTGACGTGGCAGGGCCAGACCCGCGCGCCGTTGCAAGAGGAGATCATTCACCCACAGTTGGGCCGCCCGATGACCACCTGGGTCGGCGTCGGCGGCAGCCCCGAATCGGTGGTTCGCGTGGCGCGCCATGATCTGCAACTGATGCTGGCGATCATCGGCGGCGATCCGATGCGCTTTCGGCCCTATGTCGATCTCTATCACCGCACGGTTGCGCAACTGGGCCAGCAAACCCGGCCCATCGGCGTGCATTCCGCAGGCTTCGTGGCCGCCACCGACCAGCAGGCGCTCGAGGCGGTCTGGCCCCATTACCAAACCATGTTTGCCCGGATCGGCGCGGAACGCGGCTGGCCAGCGCCGACCAAAGACCGCTTTCTGGCCGAAGTGGCGCAAGGCTCGCTCTATGTCGGATCGCCCGAAACCGTCGCCCACAAGATCACCCGCACCATTCGCGGCCTCGGCATTCAGCGCTTTGATCTGAAATACGCCACCGGCCCGATGCCCCACGCGCAACTCATGGACGGGTTGCAGCTTTATGGCGAACAAGTCGTGCCGATGGTGCGCGATCTGCTGGCGCGGTCTGCATAATCGACCTTGGCACGCGCGCCCCAACCCGTCATCCTGACCGCAAACAGGGAGTCCGACACATGGCAAAAACCATCATCATCAACGAACACGGCGGTGCCGAGGTACTGACCCTCACCGATCGCGCGGTCGGCGAGCCCGGCCCCGGCGAGATCCGCATCCGTCATGCGGCGGTCGGCCTGAACTTTATTGATTGCTATCAACGCTCTGGCCTGTACCCCATGCAACTGCCTGCGGCCTTGGGCATGGAGGCCTCGGGCGTCATCGAGGCGGTCGGCGCGGGCGTGACCCATCTGAAACCCGGCGACCGCGCCGCCTATGCCGCCCAACCCCCGGGTGCCTATTGCGAGGCCCGCGTGATGCCCGCAGCCCAGGTCTGCCCGCTGCCGGACGGCATCTCCTTTGAGGAAGGCGCGGCGATGATGCTCAAGGGCATGACCGTGGAATACCTGTTCCACCGCACCTTTCCGCTGACATCCGGCGACACGGTGCTGTTTCACGCCGCCGCCGGAGGGGTCGGGTTGATCGCCTGCCAATGGGCGCGCTCCGAGGGGATCAGCCTGATCGCCACCGCCGGATCGGAGGACAAATGCCGGATGGCGCTGGAGCACGGCGCGGCCCATGCGATCAACTACACCACCGAAGATTTCGCCGCCCGCGTGCGCGAGATCACCGGCGGGCGCGGTGTCGATGCGGTGATGGATTCGGTCGGGGCCTCGACATTCGAGGGCTCGCTGAATTCCCTGCGCCCCTTGGGCATGCTGATGTCCTTTGGCAACGCTTCGGGCCCCGTGCCGCCGTTCAATCTGGGTATTCTGGGACCAAAGGGTTCGTTGCAGATCACAAGGCCCACCTTGTTCACCCATATCGCCGATCATGCGACCTGTCAGGCGATGGCAAAACACCTGTTCGACAAGGTGCTGGCGGGCGATGTGACCATCCGCATTGGCCAGACTTTTCCACTGGAGCAGGTGCAAGACGCGCATCGCGCGCTGGAAGCCCGCAAGACGACGGGATCGACGATCCTGACGGTCTGATGTTCGAATTCTGGGGGGGCTTTGCCCCCCTCTTCGGCTACGCCGAATTCACCCCCCAGAGTATTTTCGGCAAGATGATGTCGGGAGTCAACAATTGGGGATGTTGACGGCCAGCCCGCCGAGCGCGGTTTCCTTGTATTTTTCGCTCATATCCATGCCGGTCTGGCGCATGGCTTCGATGCAATTGTCGAGCGGCATGAAATGCTCACCATCGCCGCGCAGCGCCAGCGACGCGGCGGAGACGGCCTTGATCGCGCCGAGGCCGTTGCGCTCGATGCAGGGGACTTGCACCAGACCTTTGACCGGATCGCAGGTCATGCCAAGGTGGTGCTCCAGCGCGATTTCGGCGGCGTTCTCGATGTGCTCAGGGCTTCCGCCCAGCACCGCGCAGAGGCCCGCGGCGGCCATGGCGGCGGCGCTGCCGACCTCGGCCTGACAACCGGATTCCGCGCCGGAGATGCTGGCGTTGTGTTTGATCAACCCGCCGATGGCGGCGGCGGTCAGCAGGAAATCCTCGACCTTGTCGATGCTGGAGCCGGGCACATGGTCAAGGTAGTAGCGGATCACGGCCGGGATCACGCCCGCCGCGCCATTGGTGGGAGCCGTCACCACCTGCCCGCCAGCCGCGTTTTCCTCGTTGGCGGCCATGGCGTAGGTGATCATCCAGTCGTTGATCACATGCGGCGCGGTCAGGTTCAGGCCGCGTTCGGCCAGCAGCGCCTCGTGGATGGCCTTGGCGCGGCGTTTGACCTTGAGCCCGCCGGGTAGCGTGCCGTCGGTGGTCAAGCCGCGCTCGATGCAGGCGTTCATCACCGACCAGATCCGCTGGGTGCCTGATTTCAGCGCCACGCCGTCGCGCACCACCAGTTCATTGGCGCGTTTCATGGCGGCGATGCTCAGACCAGAGTCGCGGGCCATGGCGAGCATTTGCGCCGCTGATTGGAACGGATAGGGGATTTTGGGGGCGTTGACGCCGGCCTCGCCGGCTTTGTGCTCGGCGTCGGTGACGACGAAGCCGCCGCCGATGGAGTAATAGGTTTCCTGCGCGATGATGTCGCCCTGCGCATCGGTGGCCATCAGGATCATGCCGTTGGCATGGCCGGGCAAGGCGGGGCCGTAGTCGAAGATCAGGTCCTTGGCGGGGGCAAAGTGCAGGGTCGGCAGATCGGGCGGGGTGACAGTGCCGGTGGCATGGATCGCGGCCAGCACAGTTTCAGCGCGGGCGGCGTCGTAGCTTTCGGGCACGAACCCCGCCAGTCCGAGGATCACCGCGCGGTCGGTGGCGTGGCCGACGCCGGTAAAGGCCAGCGAGCCATGCAGCGAGGCGCGCAGCCCGTGCGCCTTGAACGGCAGGCCGCGCAGCAGGTCAAGAAAGCGCGCGGCGGCGACCATCGGCCCCATCGTGTGGCTGGAGGACGGGCCGATCCCGATCTTGAACATATCGAACACAGACAGGAACATGGCACCCTCTTGCGGTTGGTTTTGCTCTATCTAACCCGTTCGTGCCTGCGGAACAGCCCGGCTGCGACACACCGTCCGGGTTTTCAGACCTTTGTGCCTTATGTTTACACTGGGCCGGCGTTCTGGCGGGCTTTCAAGGCGGCGATGAGGGCGGCGTCGCGGGCGGCCGCCAAAGAGGGAATATCGCGGCCGCCGCCTCTTGCGTGATGCCGTCGATCAGGGCCTGACAGACCTCAGGCGTCAATGTCGGGGTTCCCAAGCTGGCCCAGCGGCGTTGCTGGCTGGGGCCGAGGTGGGTCAGGTAGCCCGCCATGCCCCCGGCGCCACCGCCCAGATGATAGGCCATATGCGCGCCCATCACCGACCAGCGCAGGCCGGGGCCATTGACCAACGCCGCGTCAACCGCATCGACATCGGCGATCCCCTCGGCAACGATATGCACCGCCTCGCGCCACAGGGCCGAGGCGAGGCGGTTGGCGATATGCCCGGTGGCGTCGGTGTTCAGCCGCACCGGCACGCGACCGGCGGCCCGATAAAACGTCTCGGCACGGTCGAGCCGCGCAGGATCGGGGCCATAAAGCTCAACCAGAGGCACCAGATGGGGCGGGTTGAACGGGTGCGCGGTGATCAGCCGCCGGGGGTTCTTGAAACCGGGGGCAAGCTCGGACCAGGTCAGCGCCGAGGTGGAGGAGGCGACGATCGCATCCGGGGGCGCGAGGGCTTCCACCTGCGCAAAAAGCGCGTGTTTCTGCGGAATGTTTTCGGGTGCGTTCTCTTGGATCAACATGGCCCCATCAAGGGCGTGAGACAGATCATCCGTCACCCGCAAACGCCCGCGCGGGGCGGGATCTGGGGCAAGTTCCGCGAGATGCGCATAGGGTGCCTCACTGCGCGCCTCAAGGGCGGCGCGCGCGGCGTCCTCGGGGTCATAGACGCACACATCCGCGCCGTAATGCGTGAACAGCGCGGCCCATGAAACGCCGATCAACCCTGCGCCCAAGACCGCAATCCGTGTGCCACTGAGGCTTTGCATGATCGCTTTCCAGTTCAAACCTGATCGGGCAGAGTGACCCGGCGGCACGGCGTTTACAAGGGATGCGGCGGGGCAACGACCGACAATCGGGGCACTGTCATTGAGGTCGACGTCGGATCAGCGTCAGCAGGTAGCCAACAAAGGCCAGCCCCCAGGCGCCCAGCGCAACCCAGGAAAACGCGGTCGATACCGTGCCCAGAAAGTGAAATCCCATCGCCTGATCCATTTGATGCGTGGCAACGGCGTACATGCCCAGCGGGAACACCGCTCCCCAATAGAGCGGGTCGTAGCGCAAGGGAAAGCGTTTGTAGATGTGACGCCAGATCCCCAGAATGACCAGCATCGGAATCCACCAGGTTCCGGTCGCCCAGTAGAAGATGGTGAAGCCTTTGATGAACGGCTGAATCGAATGCAGGAACCATGCATCCTGAGCGTTCTGGATCAGAAATGAGCCCGCCAGCGTTGAAATGGCCATCGCCCCCATGTTGATCCAATAGGGAGGTGACAGGTCGCCCGGCGAGAAGGCAAAGAACGTGTAGCGATAAAAGATCAGCGACATCATCCAGATGTAGAGCATCCCGCCCCAGAGCCACATCGACAGGGCAAGAAAATTCAGGTCGAGCCGGTAGGGTTGCTCAAGCCGCGCCGCCAGCAGCGTCGCAAGGACGGCGATCGACTGGGTGGCGACAACGGCCAGCAACCACGCGCCGTTGATCCCCTTGTCCAGTGTCGGTTTCTCGGCCTTGACGGTGAAAATCGTGAAAATCGTATAGGTCAGGCCAAGCCACAAAACCACGGCTGCGCACCAAAAGGCAAAGCCAACCGCGGTCAATTCCAGCAGGATCAGGCATTGGCTGCCCAGAATGCTGGAGGCCGCGACCATGGTGAAAAACCCCGGCCCGCGCAGGTGGTCGGACACATCCGCCAGCATCCGGCGCGGGTGACGCAGCAGTCGCAACAGCGTCAGCCACCACAGGACCAGATAGGCAAGCCCGGCAACCCCGAACAAGGCCCATGCCACAATCGGCAGACCAATCTGGTTCGCAGCAAGCGACACAATCCCCGTCGCCATGACCATGCCGAAATATGCCGGCGACAAGCCGTCTACGTCCGGGTGGAGCAGCCGCGAAACGAGGGGCGGCGTGGTTGTTTTCGTGGTCATCACCTGACTCCGTCCCTGCGCATCGCCACCCGTAATTCCTCACGCACGCCGATCAACATAACCTGACCCGCCGGACCCGCGACACCCCGTGTTCCGGCTCCAAAAACAGGTCCGCCCTTTGGCATTCAGAAGTATAAAGACCAAGGCGTCAGGCACCGTCGCGAGGCCTGCAAGACCAGGCATCACCCCGAAACGGCCAGATCCCGCGATGCCGACGCAAGTTCGGAGCAAAATAACAGTCCACACCCAGAAGTGACTTGATGTGAATCAAGTCCGCGGCTCTCATTTTATCGTACCTTGTCGGCAACGCCGCGGTGCGAGGATCAGATGTGCGCCTTTGTCTAGCGGCAGTTGAGCACAGAGGTCACGCCCGCCCTCACCCGCTTTTGAAAGGTCTCGCCATGCCTTGTGATCCGGAAATCCTGCGCCGTATCGTCAACAATCCAACGCTGAGCGCGGCACAAAAGGCCCGGGCTCTGTCGCTGGAGGCGGAAAACTCGCTGCCCTATCCGTCGCTGGACGCAGACACGCAGGCGGCCTTGGATGACCGCGTGATCTGCGACATGTATGAAGGCCACGCGCCCTACAAACCGCGCTATGTGTTGCCGGATTATGCCGTCGTACTGACGCGCGGCAGTGACTGGCTGGAATTGCCGGCGCCGAAAACACTGGATGAGGCGATCAACACCCTGATGATCGCCTATCATCATGTGCCGTCGGTTACCGGAATGCCGGTGTTCATCGGCCAACTCGATGACTTGCTGCTGCCGTTTTGCGAGGGCGTGTCCGATGATTCGCTCTATCGGCAGATCAAACTGTTCTGGCGCTATATCGACCGGGTGCTGCCCGATGCGTTCCTCCATGCCAATATCGGCCCCTCTGACAACCGCGTGGCGCGCACCATTCTGCGCGTCGATGCCGAGCTGGGCCAGATCGCGCCGAACCTGACGTTCCGCTATGATCCGGCGATCAGCAGCGACGCGATCCTGGCGCAGGCGGTCAGCAATATCACCAAATGCTCCAAGCCGCATATCGCCAACCATCCGCTGCATGCCGAGGTGTTTGACGCGCGCGGCTATGGCATTGTCAGTTGTTACAATGCACTGCCGATGGCGGGCGGGGCCTCGACCTTGACGCGGGTCAATCTGCTGGAAGTCGCCAAGCGGTCGCGGGATGCGGATGATTTTCTGAACACGGTCCTGCCGCGCTATGTAGCGTTGAATTTCCGGCTCACGCAGGCGCGGGTTGACTATCTGTTTGATCAATCCGGCTTCTTCGAGAGCTTTCTGGTCAGCGAAGGCTGGCTTGAGCGTGACCGTTTCACCGCCATGTTCGGCATTTTCGCCATGGCCGAGGCGGTCGAGCATTTGATGGTCAAAGCCGGAAGCTCGGCGCGCTATGGGCATGATGCCGAGGCCAACAAGCTGGGCTATGCGATCTCGGCCAAACTGGCGCAGTTGGTCGCGGCGCAGCCGATGCACAATGTCTGGCGTGGCCGGGCGATGCTGCATTCTCAGGCCGGGCTGTCGTCGGATACCGGGCTGACGCCGGGGGTGCGGATTGCCTACGGCTCTGAACCCGACCCGGTCAGCCATGTGCAAGCCCTGGCGCCGCATCATCAATATTATGCCTCGGGGATTTCCGAGATCCTGACGCTGGACGAAACCGTCAAGGCCAATCCGGCGGCGGTGCTCGATCTGTGCAAGGGGGCCTTCGCCTGTGGCCTGCGTGAATTCACCGCCAATGTCGGTGGCAATGATCTGGTGCGGGTGACGGGCTACATGATCCGGCTGTCGGATGTGGCGCGGTTCAACGCTGACAAGGGCGCGCGCACCAACACCACGGCGCTGGGGGCCGAAGCGGCGGATCTGACCGCGATATTGGCGCGCAAACCGAGGGTGATGGCCAATGAGCTTGCCGCTGGCGCGGATCAGTAAGGTCCTGACGTTTTCTTGTGTGGACGGCCCCGGCAATCGCCTGGTGCTGTTCGTGCAAGGGTGCAACTTTGAATGCCCGGGATGCCACAACCCGCACACTATCGGCGTCTGCAACGATTGCGGCGACTGCGTTCCGGCCTGCCCGCAAGACGCCTTGTCGCTGGTGGACGGGCGCATCGTTTTTGACCCGACATTCTGCGACCATTGCGATGAATGTTTGCGGGTCTGCCCGATCAGCGCCAACCCCATGGTGCAACATCTGACGGTCGAGGACGTGCTGGCATTGATCCGCAGCAACCTCGCGTTCTTGTCCGGGATCACCGTTTCGGGTGGTGAGGCGACATTGCAGCTGAAATTCGTGATCACGCTGTTCCGCGCGATCAAATCCAGCCCGGATCTGGCAAAACTGACCTGTTTTGTCGATACAAACGGCTATCTTGGAACCTACGCCCTGGCGCGCCTGTTGCCCGTCACCGACGGCATCATGATGGATATCAAGGCGTTCGCCGACACGCGGCATCGGGCACTGACAGGGCGCGGCAACGACAAGGTTCTGGCCTCGATCCGCATGGCGCAGGCCGCGGGCAAGCTCTACGAGTTGCGGTTTCTGATGGTGCCGGGCATGAATGATCAGGACGACGAGATCGAGGCGTTGATCGGACTGGTGCAGGAATTGGGCGCGGACCTGCGGGTCAAACTGAATGCGTTCCAGCATCACGGCGTCAAAGGCAAAGCGCGCGACTGGCCGAAAATGACTCGGGACGGGATCGAGGCCACAGCCGCGCGGCTCCGCGATGCCGGGCTATCGCAGGTGGTGACGCCGACGGTCTATCTGTAAGATCCGTGGCGCCGCCGCGTGTCGGTTCAAATCTTCGTCGCGGCAAATTCTTCGGCGAAATGACACGCAACCTCCAGCCCGCCCCCCATATCGCGCAGCGCCGGGACTTCGGCGGCGCAGCGATCACGGGCCGCGGGGCAGCGAGTTCGGAACGCACAGCCCGAGGGCGGGTTGACCGGGCTTGGCACGTCGCCTTCCAGCAGAACCGCCTCGTCTTGCAGGGCCTCGTCGCCGGGGATCGCCGCCACAAGCGCACGCGTGTACGGATGAACGCGCCGATGCCAGACCTCCTCGGCGGGGCCGATCTCGACGATGCGCCCCAGATACATGACCGCAATGCGATGCGAGACATAGCGCACCACCGACAGGTCATGGCTGATGAACAAATAGGTCAGGTCCAGTTCTTTTTGCAGGTCGATGAACAGATTGAGAACCTGTGCCTGTACCGAAACGTCCAGCGCGGACACTGCCTCGTCACAGACCAACAGCGCCGGGTTGAGCGCCAGCGCCCGGGCAATGCTGACCCGCTGGCGCTGTCCACCCGACAATTCATGGGGAAACCGGGGGAGGTGATAGTCCGAGAGGCCCACTTTCTGCGCCAGTTCCTGCACCTTGGCCTTGCGCTCGGCGGCGGTTCCCAGACCGTGAACGCGCAGCGGCTCCTCGATGATGCGCCCGACCAACAGGCGCGGATTGAGCGCGCCACTGGGATCCTGGAACACCATTTGCACGGCTTGCGCCCGCGCGATCCGGTTGGCGCGCCCCTTGCCCGGGGTCACGCCCGCGACCTCAAGCTGGCCACCCGTCGGCGCGTTGATGCCAACGACACACATCGCCAAGGTAGACTTGCCGCATCCCGATTCACCGACCAGCCCCAAGGTCTCGCCCTTGTTGATCGTCAGGGAAATTCCGTCGACGGCCCGTAATTGTCCGCGCGCCGTGTTGTGATAAAGCTTCAGATCCGTCGTGCGCAAAACATGGGTCATGACAGTGAGCTTTCGGGCATGGGGGCGGGCATGGGGTGAAGGCATCTCAGGGCATGGCTACCCTCGCCCGCCACCAGTGGGGGCCGCGCGGCGAGGCAATCATCCTGAACATTGCGACACCGCGGCGCGAACACGCAGCCCTTTGGCCGTGCATCATGCGCTGGAACCGACCCGGAAATCTCGGCCAGTTTTTGCTGATCGACAGAGTAGCTGCCGGACGGGCGTGCGGCGATCAGACCAACCGTATAGGGGTGACGCGGCGCGCCGAGGACTTCGGCGACGGTGCCTGTTTCGACGACAGACCCGGCGTACATCACCACGATCCGATCCGCGACCTGGCGCACCACGCCAAGGTCATGGGTGATCAACAGCAGGCCCAGATTGGCCTTGCGTTGCAACTGTTTGATCAGGCGCAAGACCTGCGCCTGGACCGTGACATCCAGCGCGGTCGTCGGCTCGTCGGCGATCAGCAGCGCCGGATCGCAGGCCAGCGCCATCGCAATCACCACCCGTTGACGCATCCCGCCGGACATGCGGTGCGGATATTCATGGAACCGGGCGGCCGGGTCCGGGATCCGCACGAGGGCGAGCAATTCAACGGCGCGCGCGGCGGCGTCACGGCGCGACATATCGCGATGCGTGCGCAACACTTCGACCAGCTGCGCGCCGACCGTCATCACCGGGTTCAAGGCGGTCAGGGGCTCTTGATAGATCATCGCCATCCGGTCACCGCGCAATGTGCGCAAACGTTCGGCGGACATCGAGGTCAGATCCTCGCCCTCCAGTTCAATGGTGCCGCCCGTGACGCGCAGGTTTCCGGACAACAGGCGCATGATCGCCAAGGCCGTCAGCGACTTGCCACAGCCGGATTCGCCGACCAGACCAACGGTTTCGCCCGCCGCGATGGAAAAGCTCAGGTCTTCGACGATGGGCATGGACCGCCCGACAGAGACCTGCAGGCCCTGGACTTGCAGCAACGCGGGCGCCGTCATGAGCTACGCTCCTTGAGCCGGGGATTGAGCACATCGTTCAGCGCGTCGCCGATCAGGTTCAGCGCCAGAACGGTCAGCACCAGAGCGACGGCAGGAAAGACGGTCATGTACCAACCAGAACGCAACTCTGGACGACCGACGCTCAGGATCGTGCCCCAGCTCATCACGTTGGGGTCACCAAGGCCCAGAAAGGCAAGGCTGGCCTCGGTGATGATCGCCGTGGCCACCAGAACCGACGACGAGACAATGATCGGCGCAAGGCAATTGGGCAGGATCTGGGCAAAGATGATCCGCAGATCCGACATGCCGATGATCTTGCAGCTCTGCACGAAATCATAGGTGCGCAGTCGCAGGAAATCGGCGCGCACCAGACGCGCGATCATCGGCCACGAGACAACCGCGATGGCGATGATGATGGTCGACAGCGACGCGCCGATCACCCCGACGATTGCGATTGCCGCCAGAAACGACGGGATGGTTTGCATGGCGTCGGTCAGGCGCATCAAAACGTCGTCGACCCAGCCGCCGTAATAGCCCGCGATAGCGCCCACCAGCGTGCCGATGATCAGCGACACCAAGGCCGCCGAGGCACCAACCGCCAGCGACACGCGCGCGCCATAGAACAGCGCCGCCACCATGTCGCGGCCCAGCGCATCCGTGCCCAGCGGAAAATCCGGGTCGACCCCCGGCCACATCCGCGGTGCGCCGCCAAGGACCCAAGGCCCGTCCGGAAAAATCAGCCCGGCGCTGGCCGACATCACGACAACCAGCCCGATGATCAGCAACCCGACCATGCCGCTGGGGTGCCGCACCAATCGCGAGAAAACAGAGAGTTCAGACGTCGTCACTTGATTTCCACTCTCGGGTCAAGGACCATATACAGCAGGTCAATGATGAAATTGACGACAACCACGCTGAGCGAGCTGACAAACAGCACCCCCAGCAACAGATTGGTGTCGCGCTGGAAAACCGCATCGAACGCGGTCCGCCCCATGCCGTTCAGGCCAAAGATCGTCTCGATCAGCACCGCGCCACCGACCAGCGCACTGACCTGAAGCCCGGCCATCGTAACCAGTGGCAACAAGGCGTTGCGCAGGGCGTGGACATAGATCACCCGCCGCTCGGTCAGGCCCTTGCCGCGCGCCGTGCGAATGTAGTCAAGGGTCAGCACCTCGAGCATCGCGGCCCGGCCAATCCGGCCATAAATCGCGATAAAGAAGGTGCAGAGCGCGGTGACCGGCATCGCCAGATGCCAGGCGACATCGCGCACATAGTCCCAACCGCTATAGCCTGACGCAATGGTCGCAAAGCCTGCGATTGGAAAGACATTCATCTTGACCGAGAAAATCAGGATCAGGATCATCGCGATGATGAAAGAGGGCGTGGCGTAAAACACCAGCATCAGGACCGAAATCCCAAGATCGACGGGTTTGCCCGCAAATCGCGCCGCCAAAACCCCCAGCAGCGTGCCCAGCACCATTGAAATCGACACCGATGTCACCACCAGTATCGCGGTCACCGGCCAGCGTTTGATCAGAACATCCAGCACCGGCGCATTGTTGAAGGGCGAAAAGCCCAGATCCAACGTGGCCAGCCGCGTGATGTAGTAGAACAGTTGCACGGGCACCGGCTGGTCCAGGCCATAGCGTGTGCGCAGACTGGCCATTTGCTCGGCGGTCAGATCAGAGGTGCCCGCCAGGGTATCGACAAAGTCGCCCGGCGCCATCTTGATCAGGAAAAAGCTGCCAATCACGACCAGCAGCATCACCAGGACCGCTTGGCTCAACCGCCGCAAAACATAGCGCAATGCGGCGCGGGACGGGACCAAACGAGGCCCCGTCCGCTGTTTTCGCTCCGGCAAAGGGGACGCCGGGTTGGTCATGCATCAATCCACAAGCGAGAGAAGCCGCTCAGAACACCCAGGGCATCGACGGTGTGATCATGCACCTTCACATTGGCGATATTCGCACCGGCGATATTGGTGATCGGCATCACCGGCAAGTCGCGCATCACGATCCGCTGGAATTCGGCGTATTGCTCACGCCGTGCCTCGGCATTGGTCTCGATTTGCGCGGCTTCCAGCAGGGCGTCCACTTCGGGGTTCATGTAATGCGCCCCGTTGGTAAAGGCAGATCCCGGCAGATAGCTTTGCGACCAATAGAAGCGCTGCGTGCCGATGGTCGGGTCAACGCCAAGGTTCACGGTATACAGCACCAGGTCATGCGCGCGGTCGGTCCAGACGGTGGTCACAAACACGCCGAAGTCCTGCGTACGGACCGTGACATCAATCCCGACCTGACGCAGTTGCTCGCGCACATAGGCGGCCGCGGTGATCGATTCCGTGCCCCAAGGCGAGGGGTCCAGCATCAGCGAGAAACGCATCCCATCCGCGCCGCGCGGGTGCCCGGCTTCGTCCAGCAGCGCATTCGCGCGGTCCAGATCATACGGATATTCAGGCACGCCCTCGGTGGTGTAGTATTCGCGCTGATCGACATGCAGTGGCGTTTTGCCCGCCGTGCCCAGACCGTACCAGACGTTCTGCGTGATCCACTCGGGGTCGATCGCATGCGCAATCGCGTGGCGCACTGTCACATTGGCCAGGATCGGGTTGTCGAGGTTGAAATCCATCTGCTGGGCGCTTGGCATCGCCTCGAAACCGCGGGTATCCATCTCGAAATCGGGCAGTGCATTCAGCCGGACGATTTCCTGCGCCGGAATCATGTTCAGGAATACGGCATCGGCCTGACCGGACTCGAGCATCGCGGCGCGGGTTGCGGCATCGGGGACGAACTGGATCACGATCTGGTCAAGCAGCGGGAAGCCCGTGTCCCAGTAATCGGGGTTCTTTTCCATCACGATATACGAGCCGACTTCATACTCGGCCAGCTTGAACGGCCCGGTGCCAACCGGGTTGGTATTGGCCGGGTTCGCCTGAATATCGGTGCCCTCATAGATATGGGCGGGCAGGATCGGGCTTTCGCGGCTGTCGAGGGCGCGCATCATCGCCGGGTTCTGCCCGCTCCAGCACGAAAATTGCGGTCAGCGGATCGGGGGTTTCGACATCCAGCAAGCCGCCAAAGGTTGTGCGTCCGCGACCGTGCATCACCTTGAGCACCTGCAGGAAGGTAAACGCCACGTCATGCGAGGTGAAGTCAGCGCCGTCATGCCATTTCACGCCTTCGCGCAGATTGAAGGTCACGCGCTTGCCGTCCTCGGACATCTCCCAGGAGGTTGCCAGCGATGGCTTTGGAACCATGCCAAAGTCATAGCCCAGCAACCCGTCGAAGAATTTCGGACCAATGAAGGTTTCGGGGCCGGCGGTCGAGATCGCCGAGTTCAGGATGCTGGGCGCGGGCCATGCCGGCGTGCGCAGCGTGCCGCCGGCGCGTGGCTCTTGCGCCAATGCGCGGCCCGGCATGGCAACAAGCGGCAGCGCCGTGCTGGCGGCCAGACCAGCGAGGAATGAGCGTCGTCCGACGTTGAAGAATTTCTGGATCATAACCGACCTCCGGTTGGATCGCGCGCCTTGCGCGAGTGAGCATTGACAGTGCCTTAACGTTGACGCGCCACGGGTTTTGCGCCGCACGCCAGTACCGAGAGACCAGACCCAACGCCTCCAGCTATCGCTTCGGAACGTCGACACAGGAAGAACCCGTCACCTGATCTCGAATTAATGTCCGACATAGTAGGCATGGAAAACCTTCTTCAGTCAATGATATTTCGACAGATACTGACCAATTATGCCTATTTTTGTTGCCATTTCCACAAAAGCGCCTCGGAACTCGCCCTAGAGGCATACTGGCATATGTCGGACACTTATAGCGTTCTGCGGGCCATAAGTGTCAGCCCATCCGAGCGCCTTCCAGCGCCGCACCGATTCGCCCGGCGACAGCAATCAGACGTCGATCCGTGAACCGTGGGCCGGTCAGCGTGACGCCGATCGGCAAGCCATCTTTCGCGACCAGTCCGGGGATGTTGACGCAAGGCATATGCAACAAGGTCCAGATGCGATTGAAGGTCGCCGCGCCGGTGTTATCCGGGCCAAGTGGGGCGGTGCCCGCCGTGCTTGGCGTCAGGACCGCATCGAAGGGTGCGGCCAATTCATCAAACACAGCGCGGCACTGCGCCGCCAAATTCTGCGCCGCCACCAGATCCTTGCGCGTCTGTGCGGCATCATTGCGCAAGATGCCGACCAGTTCAGGATAGAGCGCATCGCCAAAGCGGCGCTGCTCGGGCAGGAAAGCGCTGCGCATCTCGCTTTGCATGATCATCTTGTGCGCATCGGGCAGCCCGTCAAAGGCAGCGGGCATTTCAAGGTCACTCACCTGCGCCCCGGCAGCCCTGAGTTCGGCGATGGTGGTGGTCATCGCCTCAAGGGTCGCGTTTTCGGCCTGCGGCCAGGCAGGCGTGCGGCACACCGCGATGCGCAGCCCCGCGAGGCTCTCGATCATCGGTGCGGCATCATCGTGAAGACCAAAAACATCGGCCAACAGATCGAGATCGTCGGCCGTACGTCCGTACCAACCCAGCGTGTCAAAACTGGCGGCGCAAACCTTGAAGCCCTCATGCGAAACCGCGTTCCACGTTGGCTTGATCGCCCAGACCCCGCAATAAGACGCCGGGCGAATGACCGAGCCACCGGTCTGCGTGCCAATTGACAGCGGCACCTGACCATCCGCCACCGCCGCCGCGGAGCCGCTGGACGAGCCCCCCGGTGTGCGGCTGGGATCATGCGGATTTCGGGTGGCCGCGCGCTTTCCGTTCACGGCAAACTCCACCGTGTCGTTCTTGCCCAGGATCAGCGCCCCGGCATCCCGCAGCAGCGCCACGCAGGCCGCGTCAATGTTCGGGAAATGGCCCTGAAAATGCGGCGAGTTGAACTGCGTCGGCATGTCCTTGGTGAACAGGATATCCTTGATCCCCACCGGCACCCCGTGCAGCGGGCCGCGCTGGTTCATGGGTACGGCGTCGGCCGCATCAGCGAGCGCAAGCGCGCGGTCGGGGTCAAACCAAGACCACGCCCGCACCACGTCATCACGCGCCGCGATCCGGTCGATAACCGCCTGAACCAGATCGCGCGCGGTGATCTGGCCGCGTGCGATCTGCCGCGCGGCCTCGGACGCGGACAGCCAGTTCAGCCCCTGCCCTGACCCCGGAACCGCCATCAGCCTTGCATCTCCAACCATGCCCGGCGCAGGTCGTCACCGGTTGCCGCCCCGACGCCCTCGGTCTTGGTGAACCGGGTCAGCAGGCGATCCAACGCCCTGATCCGGCTGGGTTGCGCGATGATCCACGGCGACAGCGACAGCGACAGCACCCGCGCGCCGCGCTCCTGGCTTTCGGCCAAAAGCGCATCAAAGGCCGCGTTGATCTGCCATTCGTAATCGGTGATCGGCATGTTCTGGGTGAACAGGATCTTGTGATCCGACAGGTCCCAGGACAGCGGCATCTGCGTGACCTCGCCCGCCGCGGTACGGAAGGCATAGGGCATGTCGTCGTTGATCCAGTCGGCCAGATACTTGCCACCCTGCGCCGCCACCAAATCAGGCGTATCCGCCGATTGCGAATGCGCGGGCGAATGCCAGCCGGTCACGTCCTGCCCTGTCAGTTTGCGCAGGGTGCCAAAGGACTCGGCCACCAAGGCTTCCTCGGTCGCGCGATCCAGATCGCCATGATGCAGCTTGCCCATATCGACACCCGCCGCCGCGATCTCCCACTTCCGGCGCAGGATTTCCTGCACCAGATAGGGATAGCGCGCCGCAACTGCGGAATTCATCGCCGCCGTGGCGCGAATGCTGTGTTTGTCGAGCACCTTGAACAGCCGGAACGCGCCGACCCGGTTGCCGTAATCGCGGGTCGAATAGTCCCAGACGCTGGGATAGGGCCGGTCCATGCCGCCGGGCGCGACAAAGGGTTTGGCGGGCATGTCCATCGGGAAGTGCTCGAAATGCACGGTCACCCAGATCTTCAGGCGCTGACCATCGGGCCAATTCGCCTTTGGCAGATCCCGCAGATAACGGCGGTCGAACCGGTCGTGATCCAAGCCCTTGCCGCGCTGTGGATAGTCGAAATAGTCCTTGGTAATCACGCTCATGCCACCACCTCAGCGTTGAAGGGCTTCATCCAGTCGGTGAACTGGTCATAATGATTGGCCTCGAAATGCGCCGCAATCTCGCGGCCCGTCGCCAGCCACACATCGTCATGTTTGGTGACATAGGCCAGCGCCTCGTCCAGGATCGACAGCCGGTGCGGTTGGCCGATCAGATAGGGGTGCAGCGGAATGCACATCACGGTGCCGCTGTCGGCGCCTTCCTCGTAAAGCTGATCGAAATGATCCTTGATGATCTGCAGATAGTTGCGCGGCGAGATGTTCTTGAAGTTCAGCACCGGCACGTCGTTGCATTCCATCATGTAGGGCACACTGACCAGCCGGTTGCTGGACCGAGTCCGCACCGGCATCGGCTGGTCGTCATGGAACAGGTCCAGCGTGTATTTGATGCCTTCCTCGGCCAGCAAATCCTGCGTGGTCTCGCCGTTGGAAATGGCCGGCGAGAGCCAGCCGTCCAGCGATTGCCCCGACGCGCGCAGGATCGTTTCGCGGCAGTCGCGGATGATCTCGCGCTGCTGGTCCTCGGTCATGTTGTAGAGATAGCGGGTATTGTAGACGCCGTGGCTGAACAGCTCCCATTCCAGTTCGCAGCAGCGTTCGATGATCTCGGGGAAATGGTCGCAGACCGCGACGTTCAGCGAAACAGAGCCGCGCACGCCGTATTTCGCCATCACATCGGCCATGCGGTGAAAGCCGACGCGGTTGCCATAATCGCGCATGGAATAGTTGATCACGTCGGGCTCGGGCCGATACCAGACGGTGCGGGTCGGGCTGGGCGGCGGTGCGAGTTCGTAAAACTCGATGTTCGGCGCGACCCAGAACGCGACGCGCGCGCCACCGGGCCAGGTGATCTTGGGCCGGTTCTGATACGGCGCGTAGTCATAGCTTTTCGGATCGGACAGACGGGTCATGCGGTTCCCCTTTTGGACAGTTCGGCCAGCACGTCATCAACGGGCTTCACGTCGCCGTATTTGAAGGCAATGTCATAGAGGCTGGCGTAATGCGCCGATTCCTCGCGGTCGGTGACGGTTTCCTCGGGCACGATCACCCGGTAGCCGTGGGACATCGCGTCCACAACCGTGCCGCGTACGCAGCCCGAGGTCGCGCCCCCGGTCACGATCAGCGTGTCGATGTGGTGCCAGATGAGATAGGATAGCAGATGCGTCTCGAAAAAGGCCGAGGCCATGCGCTTGTGCAATTTCAGATCGCTGTCTTTGACCACCACACGCGGGTCGATTTCGGCCTGCGGCGAGTCGTGGCCGACCTTGTGGATCGACATCGGATTGTCGGACAGCTTGCTCCACCAGCCCGCATCGACGCCCGAGGGCAGATAGGCGACATAGGTCCAGATCACCGGCATCCCGTTGGCGCGCACCGCCGTGGCCAGCGCGTTGATCGCCTCGAACTGGCGCGGGTGGCCGGCATAGGCCGAGGGGAAGCTCTCCGTATCGGTGTAACGGCGCTGCACATCAACGTTGAGCAAGGCCACGCGATCACCCATGCCGCGCGGCGGCACGCGGGGCGCGGCTTGCCATTCGTGATAGATCTGCCGGGCGGTCTTGTCTGTGGTGATCATGCCTGCCCCTCGCTGAATACCATTGGCGCGTTATGCGCGAGGGTCAGATCCAGCGCCTGCCCCGCCGCGCCGCCCTTGAGCGTGACGCTGACGATCCCACCGCCGGGGCGGCCATTCGGTGCCGCCTCCAGTGTCAGGATTTCAACGAATTCGGCACCGAAATGCACGCGAATGGCATGCGGGGTTGCGACGTCCTTGCCGCCGATCGCCACCAGCGTATCCGCGACGCGGCGCGGGTTGGCGCTGGACACCGTGACGCTGGCGATGCCAGTGGCGCCGTTGGCGTGTGTGGACGGGCCGGGGATACGGTGGCCGCGCCCCTCGACATCCGAGATCAGGAACGGCAGCGCCGCGTCTCCCCCTGCGCCGCGCCCGGTCATCAACAGATCGAGTCCCCATTTCTCGCCGCCCGCCAAGACGTTCGACACCGAAACCGGCCCCCGTGCCGCAAAACCGGCGGAAACCAGCGCGGTTCCGGCAGCCGTGGCGTCAGGCACGACAAAGGAATAATCCGCCCATCCTTCGCCCGCGTCCAGCACGGTGCCCAGACGGTGCCCCTTGCGCCCCTCATCGCTGGTGAACGCGGTCAGCAAGATATACGACCCATCCGCGAACGACACGAATTTGAAGATCGTCGTGCCGTGGCTGGTATCCGCGCGCTCCAGCACGGTGAAGCCCAGCGCCTCAAAGTCTCGCGCGGCGGCGTCAAGGTCGTTTACCAGCAGAACGAAATGGTCAAAGGCAATGCTCACGGGTGAATCCTTCAAAGTGGGTTTGCGGTGAAAACGGGCGGCTGGTTGACGCGCAGGTCGGGCAGACGCCCGTCAAAACGTTCGACCTGCACCAGACAGGATTGCGCGGCACACCCCTGGCCCAGATCCGAGGTGCCGATATCGCGGGTCAACACGTTGGGATTGCTGCCGCGATCCGTCTGGCCATCGGGATCGTAGGTCGAGCCGGTCGGCAGCAATGCCACGCCCGGCACCACGGCGTCATCCAGCTTTGCAACCGCGAAACACGCGCCTCGGCTGTTGAAAACGCGTACGGGTTGGCCGTCGGTGATGCCGCGTTCGGCGGCGTCGTCAGGGTGCAGGGTCAGCCGTTCGCGGCCGTGTATCTTTCCCGCTTGCACAAACGTGGAACTGTCCATCTGGCCATGCAGCTTGCGGTCCGGTTGCGGCGTCAGCAGGTGCAGCGGCCAGACTTTGGTCTGTGCGGCACCCAGCCATTCTTCGGGGTCCAGCCAGACCGGGTGGCCGAGTTGGCCCAATTCACCCGCCACACCGTTGCTGAAAATCTCGATCTTGCCGGATGGCGTGCCCAACCGATGCGCCAGCGGGTCGGCGCGGTAGTCGGCGAACATCGTGTATTCATCCTGCGGTGTCGGCATCTCGAAATAACCGTCATCCCAGAACTCGTTGAATTCGGGCGGATTGATGCCGCGTTTCGCCAGTCTTGCGCTGATCTCCTGCCAGGCCACTTGCAGCCAGTCTGCCTCGGTCCGGCCCTCGGTAAAGGCGTCACGGTCGCCGAGGCGTTCGGCGAGATCGGCAAAAATCGCATAATCGTTGCGCGCCTCGCCCGCGGGTTCAACCAGCTTATGCATCGCCAGCAGGTAGCGATCGCGCGAGGCCCCGCCGATGTCGTCCCGCTCCAAGGTCACGGTCGCCGGCAACACGATATCAGCGTGGCGCGCAGTGGCGGTCCAATAGCATTCGTTGACGATGACAGTCTCAGGGCGGCGGAACGCCGCGCGCAGCCGGTTCAGGTCTTGGTGATGATGGAACGGATTGCCGCCCGCCCAATACACCAGCTTGATGTCCGGATAGGTGCGGTCCGCACCGTCATAGCGATAGGGCGCGCCGGGGTTCAGCAGCATATCGGCGATGCGGGCCACGGGAATCGCCTGCCCCGTCGCATTCTCGCTGATTGGCAGGCCGAACAACGGCGTGCGGAAATCGGGGTTGCCCATGCCATTCGATGAGCCATAGCCAAAGGCAAACCCGCCACCCGGCAGGCCGATCTGCCCCAGCGCCGCCGCCAAGGCAATCGCGGCCCAATAGGGCTGCTCGCCATGGCGGGCGCGTTGCAGACTCCAGGTCAGGCTGACCATGACCCGCTTGCCGGGCAAGTCCGCCGCCAGATCGCGGATCGCCTGCGCCGGGATGCCGGTGATGTTTTCCGCCCAGTCGGGCGACTTCACCACGCCGTCGCTGCGCCCCATCAGATAGTCGAAATAGCGATCCGCGCCATGCACATAACGGTCCAGAAACGCCTGATCGGCCTGCCCCTCGGCGACGATCTGTTGCGTCAGCGCCATGATCAGCGCCGCGTCGGTATTCGGCCGGATCGGCAGCCATTCGACGCCGTAGCTGTCTTCGACATCCTTGCGCCACGGCGAGATATTGAGCGTGCGAACCCTGTCGGTGACGCCCGACATGAAGGTCTCGAACCGGTGCTCACCGACGCCGCCCGCCTGTATTTCCCAATTCTTGGCCGGGATGCCGCCGAACGCCAGGAACACGTCGCAGTGCTCGCGCACCGTCTCGAGGCTTGTCACCGTTGCGCCAATTGCGTCCTGCACGCCCAGAATGCGGGGCAGGAATGCCATTGCCGCGCCGTAGCTGTAGTTGGTTTCCTGATCGACAAAGCCCCCGATCGACCCGAAGAACCGGCGGATCAACGTGCGCGCATGATGCAACCGCCCGGCGCTGGACCAGCCATAGGACCCGGCAAACAACGCCTGATTGCCATGCGCGGCGCGAATGCGGCCAATCTCGCGGGCGACCAGATCGAGCGCCTCGGGCCAGTCAATTTCAACGTAACTGTCCTGACCGCGACCCGCACCCCTGTCGCCCTCCAGCCACCCTTTGCGGACTGATGGACGCGCCACGCGCAGATCCGTTGTCAGCATTTCCGGCCAAACGTCATTCAGGGGGCTGGGCCTTGGATCATGCTCGAACGGAACAATCCGTTGCACCGCGCCGCCCACGACTTCGGCCCGGAATGCACCCCAGTGCGAGGCATTGAGCGGTCGTTTCATCTGAAATCATCCCACCTGCTGGACCCGAATAGCAGGAACGCTAAAACATAACATTTAACGCGTCAAGATAGTTATTGACGCGCCCAATATTATGTCTGAAGTTATGAGAGCAAACCGGTTTGACCCATCAAGATCGATTCATGACGGGACACAGGCTTTGCTGTATCGAGGCTGCCAAGTGTATTCCGGCAAAGGAAAACAGTGATGAAACGCTTTAATATCAGACAGATAGAGGCATTTCGGGCGGTCATCACGCTGGGCAGCATGACCAAGGCCGCCGAGCTTCTGGGCGTTTCGCAACCCGCCGTCAGCCGACTCATGGCCGATTTCCAGGATGCCGTCGGATTCAAGCTGTTTCGCCGTCAACGGGGCGGCGCGGAACCGACCGAGGACGCGCGCCGCCTGTTTCAGCAGGTCGAAAAACTGTTCACGGGGCTTGAGGAACTGAACCAGGAAGTTCAGGCAATTCGCAGTGTTACCAGCGGTTCGATCTCGATCGCCGCAATGGGCCTCTATGCGAATGGCATGCTGCCCGATGTCATCGCGCGCTTTCGTCAACGGTATCCGGATATCGCGATCAGCCTTGATGGCCGCTCGCAAGACCGCATCGCCGAATGGGTGGGGTCTGGCCGGGCAGATATCGGCGTCGTGACCCTGCCGATTGCGCTGGCGTCGGTCGATGTGCGCCCGTTGATCACCCGCCCCGCCCTTTGTGTTTTCCCGGTGGATCATCCGTTTGCCGGGCGCGAGTTGATCAAGGCGGCGGATCTGGCGGATCAGCCGTTTGTCAGCTTTCCACGCGGCACGCCGTTCCGCTTCGAGATCGACTCACTGTTTGACCGGGCCGGCATCGAGCGCCAGTTACTGACCGAGGCCACGACACACGAAGCGGTGTGCAATCTGGTGGCCGCAGGGTTGGGCGTGTCCATCGTCAGCGCGTTTTCCCCGCATCTGCGCCGCGATCCGGCCTTGGTGTTTCGGCCCTTCCTTCCGGCGATCCCGATCACCATCGGCATGATTGCCGACGAAGCCTGCCTGTCGGTCGCTGCCCGCGCTTTTCATCAGTTCGTCCTTGATGAGGTCGAACGCCTCGACGCGCGACCCAAGGGTCACACCGCCAAACACGACGGCAAGACCGTCCCCCTATGACAACATCAGGATAGACCATGAACAGCCCCCGTCAGACTGCATCCCTTTTCGACGTCATCCCCACCGAAACCGAGGTCGTCATCGTCGGCGGCGGGATCATCGGCGCGTGCACCGCGCTGGAATTGGCCAAGCGCGGCATCCCGGTGGTCCTGTTCGAAAAGGGCTCGCTCGGCGAGGAGCAATCAAGCCGCAACTGGGGCTGGGTGCGCAAGATGGGTCGAGACGTGCGCGAAATGCCGATGATGATCCATGCGATGAAATTGTGGGATGACTTGCCGGGCGTGATCGGCGCCGATCCGGGTTTCCGGCGTCGGGGCATCACCTATTACTGCGACAAAGAGCAGGATATGGCCAAGTATGAGGCCTGGCTGAAAGCGATGGAACCCTTTGGTCTGGATACGCATTTTGTCGGACGCCAGCGGGCCAATGAACTGGCACCCGGCAATACGCGCAATTTCGCGGGCGGTTTGCACACGCCGTCAGACGGCTATGCAGAGCCCCATCTCGCCACCCGCCAGATCGCCGAAGGCGCGCGCAAACTGGGCGCGATCATCGTCGAGGGCTGCGCCGTGCGTGGCTTTGAAACCGAGGGCGGGCGGGTCAGCGAGGCGGTCACCGAAAAGGGCCGCATCAAGTGCAAGTCGGTGGTTTTGGCGGGCGGCATCTGGTCCAGCCTGTTTGCACGCAACCAGAATGCCAGGATCCCGCAGTTGAAAATGCTCAGCCAGACCATGCGCACCCGCCCGATCGTGGGTGGCCCCGAGGGCTGTGGTTCGGGCGCAGGGTTCGGCTATCGCAAGCGCAATGACGGCGGGTATAACGTCGGTATGCGCTCGGCGCACGCGGTCGATATCGTGCCCGACAGCTTCCGCTATTTCCGCGACTACCTTCCGGCGATGAAAAACGAATGGCGGGCGATGAAATTCCGGGTTGGCAAGCGGACATGGCAAGAGACGTCGATGCTGGGCGGCTGGAAACTGGACCAGCGCACCCCGTTCGAGACCTATCGCATCATGCGGCCGGTGCCGGGTCACAAGATCCTCGATCAGGCGACGATCAACATCAAGAAACTGTTTCCGCAGTTCCGCGACATGGTGGTCAATGAACGCATGAGCGCGTGGATCGACGTCACCCCCGATGCGATACCGGCGATCTCGCCGATCGAGGCCACGCCCGGCTTTTATATCTCCACGGGCTTTTCGGGGCATGGTTTCGGGATCGCGCCCTCGGCGGGGCAGTTGATGGCCGAATTGATCACCGGCGAGACGCCGCATGTCGACCCCACACCGTTCCGCCACAGCCGGTTCATCGACGGGTCAGAAATCGTCCATTGGCCGATCGGCTTCTAAGTTTTGCCGGGTTGGGAAACCGCAAAAAGGGGGGGGGCGAAGACGCTCTCCCGTGACAGCAGAGGGAGAAGGCCCCGTCGCATGACGTGGCCTTCTCCAGTTTGCCGAATGAGAGCACGGAAGTTGGGCCAGATCTGTCGCAGATATCCCCTGTAGCTCCGCAAGCTGGCCAGCCCGCAGCTTGTCGATTTTGCCATTTCTCGCAACCGCACCCGCGCCGGATGGGGTTGTTTGGATGGATATCGGCGATTTTCGCAAGTGGCAGCCCCTTGCCACGCCTCCGCTCAACAGCATGGGGCCGGGCCACCGGCACCGCCCCGACCCGCACCGCCCCGACCCGCATCGCCACCTGAAATATCGCCGCGCCGCAGGAATGCCGCCGGTCGGCTCTCTCAGCCCTCGCGCGATTGGTCCACCGGCGTGCCCTCGTGATCCGCCTCACGAACGTGTCTGCCACTGTGGCGAACAGCCCCAAGGCGCGCGGGGCACCTGGGGCTTATATCACATGCGCGCGTGTCTTAGATCTTCACCCAACCTGCGGGAGGCTCTTTGCCCGGATGAACCGCCTTGCAGTTCGGGCAGGTTCTATCCTCAATCGAGTTATAGAACCTCTCATAGACCGGCGGCAAATCATCCACGATTGAAGTCAGCTGCATTTCGGCGCGGTGAACCCGTGTCCCGCATTCAAAGCAGTACCACTCGATTGCGTCCAGTTCCCCGGTTTGGCGTTTGGGTTCGACAACCAGACCAATCGACCCCACTTCGGGGCGCTGCGGTGAGTGGCGCACATGGGCCGGCAGCAGGAAAATCTCGCCTTCGCGGATCGGCACATCGTAGAATTCTTCGCCATCGTAGATCTTGAGAACCATGTTCCCTTCGAACTGATAGAAAAATTCCTCGACCGGATCGTCATGGTAATCGGTACGCTTGTTGGGGCCGCCAACGACCGTCACCATCAGATCCGCGTCTTCCCAGATCTGCTGGTTTCCAACCGGTGGCTTCAAGAGGTGACGATGCTCATCAATCCAGGCTTTGAAGTTAAACGCTTTCAGTTTGGACATGGGTCTCTCCTGTTTTGGATACCCTCTGTGACATCACCCACCATCGCAAAAACCAAACGGGGCATCACAGAGCCGATTTCGCTATTCCGTACACTGTCGCTCAGAGCTTCAGTCCGCATCCTTCGAACGCGTGGCGGATGGTCGCTTTTTCCGCGTCACTGAGTTCCAGCATCGGACGGCGCACGCGCCCCCCCGTCTGGCCCAGCAATTCTTGCCAGTATTTCCCGAAGGCGGTCGGCTTGTCAGCCGGTTTCGACAGGCGCATCGCCTCACGCACGGGGTTGAGGCTATCGCGCACCTCGCGGGCCTCTTTGAACTTTCCGGCAAAGGCAAGCTCGGTGTATTCGTGCATCCGCAAATCCTTGGCGGTTTGCAGATGGTAGGGCGGCGACGAGCACAGATACAGCCGCCAGCCAAGCTCCTCGATGTTGTCGAGCCACTCATCTTCGCTGGAGGTCGAGACCTGAATGGTGTCGCCCACCATGTGGTGCAACCGCACATACATCTCACGCGGGACCGAGTATTTGATCGCGACGATGTTGGGCAATTCGGCGATCCGGGCGCATTCCTCGGGCTCCATCAGATAGCCGCTGTCAGGGTGGCTCCACATCGCGATGCCTATATCCAACTGGTCGCAGAAGGTCTTGTAATATTGATACAAGACCTCGCCGCGGTTCTGGACGAAGCTCAACACCGGCGCATGAAGCACGATGAAATCCGCGCCCGCCTCTTGCGCAAAATGGGCCAGCTCCAGCGCCGTGTCCATGTTCTGATCGGACACCGAAACGATGACCCCCGCCTTGCCCGCGCATTCGTCCACCGAGATTTCAATGCTGCGCTTGCGCTCCTCGACGCTCATCGAGAAAAACTCGCCCTGCTTGCCCGCTACAAACAGACCCTTGATCTTCAGATCATCAATCCAGTGGCGGATATTCGACCGCAATCCGGCTTCATTCAGCGAGAAGTCATCATTGAACGGGTTCAAGGCCGCAGCCCAAATACCGGTCAACTTCTCACGAGCATAGGCTTTGGCGTCATGTTTGGTATATTTCATGGGTCGGACCTGTGTTGGCAAACCTGTGTGTTCACGGTTCAGAAGGCCGTATTCGGGCGATCTTGCCAACTTGAAACGGGCAAAATGGGTATCAATAATATTTATACCAACAAGTTATCAATTTCAGTATCATCGGAATCATGCCAAAGATAGAGACCTGAAAACGGGAAAAACCGAGGGGCCGTGCGCTCTGAGCAGGGGGAAACATGATCATCGCCAAACACTCACGGATTGTGGACCGTGCCTTGACGCGGCTGAAACTGCGTCAACTGCGATTGCTGGTTGCGGTCGGCAATCATGGCAGCATCCAGAATGCCGCGCGTGAATTGGGCATATCGCAACCCGCCGCGACCAAGATGATCCAGGACCTCGAAATTGATTTCGAGGTGACCTTGTTCACCCGCACCAATCGCGGCGTTATTCCCACGGTCTTTGGCGACACGCTGATCCGGCATGGCAAATTGATCTTTGCGCAGGTCTCGAACGCCGCGCAAGAGCTGGATGATCTGAACGACGGCAACAGCGGCCGGGTGGTTGTTGGCACCTTGCTTGCGGCGTCGACAAAACTCCTGCCCGCGGCAATCGCGATGGTGCTGCGCGAGCGTCCCAAGCTGGCCATCAAGATCGTCGAAGGGACCAATGAAATCCTGATGCCGGCGCTGCTGTCCGGGGAAATCGACCTGGTTGTCGGGCGACTTCCATCACATCGCCATCGCGACAAGCTGAAACAGGAAAAGCTGTTTGACGACTGCGTGACGGCGGTGGTTGGCAACAAACACCCCCTGGCACAACACAAGGCGGTTCCGTTCGATCAGATCAAGCCGTTTGGCTGGATCTTGCCGCCGCCTGAAACCACCATGCGCCGCCAGATCGACCAGTTCTTTATCAGCCAGGACCAATATTCGCCCCCTTTCGCGATCGAGTCCGTCTCGTATCTGGCCAACCGGGCGATGTTGCAAACCAGCGACTGGATCGGGTTGATGCCGGCCGAAGTGGTGCAGCAAGATGTCGAGAACGGCTATCTCACGGCGCTGGATTGGGAGGTTCCGCTGGGCCAAAGCCCGATTGGCCTGACGTATCGCCGCGACAACTCGCTCTCTCCGGCGGGACAAGCGTTCAAGGACGCGCTGCACCGTGCCGCCCTAGACCGCTGACAGTTGGTATTCTTGAAAATGATATCTGTATCCGCTCAATTCACTTGAAGTGACGTCCAAGATTGCATGATCTGGACCGGACAAACTATGGAGTGCAAGATCAATGTATCCTGAGCTAAAGCTGTTTATTGCAGGCGAATGGCGCACGACACGCCGTGACATGGCCGTCATCAACCCAGCGACAGAACAAGAACTTGGCCGCTTGCCATGCGCCGATATCAGCGATCTTGATGATGCGTTGGCGGCTGCCGAACAGGGGCTGCGCGTCTGGAGTGCGACCTCGCCGCGAGAGCGCTGTGATACGATCCTGAGGGCTGCGGCCCTGTTGCGCGAGCGTCAGGAAGAGATCGCCCAATCCATCACGCTGGAGCACGGAAAGCCGCTTGAGCAAGCCCGTCTGGAGGTCATTCGCGGTGCCGAGTTCTTTGAATGGGACGCGGGCGAGGCGATGCGCACCTATGGCCGGGTCATTCCTGCCGCGCGTGGGCAAAAGTTTTCCGTCCATCATCTGCCCATCGGCGTCGTCGCGGCCTTTTCGCCGTGGAATTTCCCGGTCAGCCAACCCGCGCGCAAAATCGGTGGGGCGTTGGCCTCGGGTTGTTCGATCATCCTGAAGGCTGCCGAAGAAACGCCTGCCGGGGCCGTCCATATCGCGCGCGCCTTTGTCGATGCAGGGCTGCCCGCCGGTGTGCTGAACCTCGTGTTTGGCAATCCTGCCGAAATCTCGTCTCACCTGATCCCGCACCCGGCCGTGCGGCTGGTGGCCTTTACCGGCTCGACGCCTGTTGGCCGCCACCTGACAACGCTGGCCTCCGAGAACATGACGTCGGTTCTGATGGAGTTGGGCGGCCATGCGCCGGTCATCGTGTGCGAAGATACCGACGTGCAGGCAGCGGCAACCTCGGGCGCCATTCGCAAAATGCGCAATGCCGGTCAGGTTTGCACCTCGCCGACGCGGTTCTTCGTGCATGACGCGATCTTTGACGAATTCACCGAAACCTTCGTCGCGAAGGCGGCGAAAACCGTGGTTGGCAATGGCATGGATGCCGGTGTCGAGATGGGGCCGCTGGCCAATGATCGCCGCGTGCCTGCCCTGACCGCGCTGGTCGAGGACGCAGTCGCCAAAGGGGCGACGCTTGCGACGGGCGGCGCTCGGCATGGGAACAAGGGTTATTTCTTTCAGCCAACCGTGCTGGTGAACGTCCCCGACGACGCCCGCATCATGCAAGAAGAGCCCTTTGGCCCGATTGCGGTCATCAACCGCGTGGCCACGCTTGACGACGCCATCGCCGCGGCAAATTCCGTGCCCTACGGTCTTGCGGGTTATGCCTTTACCAATCGCGCCGACTATATCGACCGCATGATTGACGAGGTCGAGGTCGGCAACCTGTCGATCAACACGCTGGAGGCCTCGATGCCCGAAACACCGTTTGGCGGCGTCAAGTCCAGCGGCTATGGTCGTGAAGGTGGCTCCGAGGGTTTGGACAATTACATGACCATCAAACATGTGTGGCATTCCGCGAAGATCGTGTAATCTTCGACTGTGTGCCTTGAGCGGCACGGCAACATGCGCGAGACAATATTTGCAAAACCACTGAGCATCAGGAACAGAACATTGAACGCTAGTCTCAAAAAAGTCACCCGCGCCGATACCGAAAAAATGGACGGCGCCGATCCCATCGCCCACCTGCGCGACCGGTTCACCCTGCCGGAAGGCGACATTTATCTGGACGGCAATTCGCTGGGCGCCTTGCCGCTGGGCGTGATGGAGCGGTTGGAGCGCGCCGTTCTCAAGGAATGGGGCCAGGGGCTGATCCGCAGCTGGAACGATGCCGATTGGTACCCTGCGCCGCAACGCGCGGCGGCTGCGATTGCCCGTTTGATCGGGGCCGGGGCCGATGAGGTGATCGTGTGCGATTCCACCTCGGTGAACCTGTTCAAGGTGTTGATCGGAGCGCTGCGGATGCGCAAGGATCGCAAGATCATCGTCTCGGAAATCGGCAATTTCCCGACCGACGTCTATATCAACGCCGAAGCCGCCAAGATCATGGGCTGCGAATTGCGCTGCGTCATGCCCGAGGAGGTCGAGCAAGCGATTGAGGATGCCGGCGAGAACCTCGCCGCCGTGCAGTTGACGCATGTGCATTACAAGACCGGCCGCGTCTATGACATGGCGGGCATCACCAAGCGCGTGCAAGAGCTTGGCGGCTTGGCGATCTGGGATCTGGCGCATTCGGCTGGCGCCCTGCCGGTCGATCTGAACGCCTGCAATGCCGATTTCGCGATTGGCTGTGGGTATAAATACCTGAACGGCGGGCCGGGCGCGCCAGCCTTTGTGTTTGTCGCCAAGCGTCACATTGAGGCAATGAACCAGCCCCTGCCCGGTTGGCATGGCCACGCCGAGCCCTTTGCCTTCACGCAAACCTACAAACCGCATCCCGGCATCGACCGGATGCTGACCGGCACCGCGTCGCAACTGGCCACGCTGGCACTGGAAACCGCGCTGAAGGTGTTCGAAGACGTCGACATGAACGTTTTGCGGCAAAAGAACATGGCGCTGGGGGATCTGTTCATCGCCCTTGCCGAGCAGGAGCTGGGCGGCATGGGGTTCAATCTTGCCAGCCCGAAAGACCCAAAAGCGCGCGGCAGTCAGGTGTCACTGACCCATGAAAACGGCTATGCGATCATGCAGGCGGTGATCGCGCGCGGTGTGGTTGGCGATTTCCGCGCGCCGGACATCCTGCGCTTTGGCTTTGCCGCGCCTTATGTCCGCTATGTCGATATTTGGGACGCTGTTGCGCATATCCGCGACGTGATGGAAACCACTGAATGGAAGCGGCCCGAGTTCAACGAACGCCGCGCCGTCACCTGATACCGCAAAGCAACCCTCCGACGCGTGTGATTCGCGTTGGAGGGTGGTCATTCATTCGGTTGCAGGTTTGTTGTCCGCCTTCCAAGCGTCAAGTTCCGTCGCGTCCCAGAATCCCAGATACACACCCTCAACGGCGTCATCGTGGCACATGTCATTGTCGATTTTATCGTCTGACAAGGTGACGCGGTTGTGCTGCCGGCGCGCCCAGGCGAACATCGCCGCCGACAGCCGCGTGATTTCCGCCGCGTATGCCTGATCTGTGCCAAGGTCAACAAACTCGTCCGGATCGGTCTCCAGATCATAGAGCATCGGGCGGTGCCCCTCGACCCAGATCATTTTCCAGCGCCCGTCAAACACCATCGTCAACAGGCAGGATTTGGCATTCGGGCTGAGATGGCGCAGGAACGGGCGCGTCGAATAGTCATACTCGGAAATGACATAGGCGCGCGGCGAGGTGGCATCGCCGCGAACCGCGGGCAGCAATGAGCGCCCCTCCAGAATGTGATCCGGCACCGTACCGCCGAAATACTCGACAAAGGTCGGCACAAGGTCAATCGCCTCGGTCAGGTCGGTGACAACCGTCCCGCGCGTGGCATCCGCACTGGCGCTGGGGTCGACGATGATCAACGGAATGCGCGCCGATTGATCGTGGAACAGCTCCTTTTCGCCCATCCAGTGATCGCCCAGATAATCCCCGTGATCCGAGGTGAACACGATCAGCGTGTCGTCCAGTTGCCCGCTGTCCGACAAATAGGTCATCAGCCGCCCGATCTGGTCGTCGATCTGCGTGATCAGCCCCATATAGGCCGGAATGACCGCACGGCGCACATCCTCGCGGCTGAAGGCCTGTGAATACCGATATCCGTAATACCCCGCCATCAAGGGATGCGGGTCGTCGCGTTCCATGTCGGACCGTTTGACAGGGATGATGTCATCCGCGCTGTACATGTCGTGATAGGGCGCGGGCACGATATAGGGCCAATGCGGCTTGATATAGCTCAGATGCAGGCACCAGCTTTCGTCGCGGGCCTGCTCCATGAATTCGATGGCGCGGGTTGTGGTATAGGGCGTCTCGGAATCCTCCTCGGCGACCGCCGCCGGTTCCGAGGCATGTTTCAACAGCCACCCTGACAACACCTCGCCCGCGTCGCTTTTCCCCGAATTCGCGGCATGGTGCCAAGGGTTCGGCCCCTCGTATCCATGATCATTCAGATACCGGTTATAATGGCTGGGCTGTTTCCTCGCGCCATCGGGCACCACACCGTCATTGCGGTCCCAAACCTCGAACCCGCCCTCGGCAAGCAGCGCCCCGGTCTCTGACGTGGGGTCGATGCCCATCCGCGCCATTCCCGCAAGGTCGGCGATCATATGCGTCTTGCCGCACAGAACCGTGCGCACCCCCAGCGGCCTGAGGTGATCGCCCAGCGTCATTTCGCCCACCCGCAACGGGTAGCCGTTCCATGAGGACCCGTGGCTGTGCACATAGCGGCCGGTGTAAAAGCTCATCCGGCTGGGGCCGCAAATCGGCGATTGCACATAGGTCTTGTCAAACCGCACACCGCGCGCCGCCAAGGCATCAATGTTGGGCGTCTTGATGCTGGGATGTCCGGTACACCCCAGGTAATCAAACCGCAGTTGATCGCACATGATGAACAGAATTTTCTTGGGCATGTCTGGTCCTGAAGGGTTAGACGTCAGCGGCTGGTCTCATGTCATGGCATCCCGGTTTCTGATCCCCAGCCAGTACACCGAGAACACGGACATCAGCAGCAGAATGACGGCAACCGGATGATCCCACAAGCGCCACAGGTCGCCGCGCAAAATCGTCGCGGTTTGTCCGAGTGACAGCTCGAACCTCGGCCCAAGGAAGAACGCGATGATAAAGACCACCAGCGGATAGCGCAGCACCGTCATGATGATCCCGATGACCGCAAACAGGATCATCACATAGACACCAAACGCCCCGCCGGTCGCCAGATAAACCCCGGTGACGCAGAGCATGAGGGCGATCGAGAAGATCACCGACTCGGGCGCGGTGATCAGCTTTGCCCAAAGCCGAAGGCCGAACAGGCCGCACAGCAGATTGCAGACATTCGCCATCATCATCGCGCCGAAAATGCCATAAACCAATTGCCCCTGCTGCTCGAACAGCAAGGGCCCCGGCTGGAGGCCCTGAATGAGGAAAGCGCTGATCATGATGGCGGCTGACGCACTGCCCGGCAGGCCCAAGGTCAGCAGCGGGATGAAATCCGCGCCGGCCACGGCACTGTTGGATGATTCCGTTGCCGCAACCCCGCGCAAGTCGCCCTTGCCAAAGGTCGACGGATCTTTTGCGGCTTGTTTGGTGGACGCGTAGCTCATGAAGGCGGCGGCGGTAGAGCCCATCCCCGGGACCGCACCGATAAAGGTGCCAATCAGCGAGCCGCGCAACAGAACATAGCGACAGGCCCAATATTCGGCAAAGCTGACCGATTTTTGGTCTTTGGTCTGGTTCTTCGGGATATTGACGGCGGGCCGCATGTCGCCACGCATCCGCGCGATGCGCAGCACGATTTCCGAAACCGCCAGCGATCCGATGGCGACAGAGGCGACAGGAAATCCGTCATAAAGTTCATACATGCCGAACAGGAATCGCGGCGTTGAATGTTCGGGGTCAAGGCCCACCGTGGCGACCAGCAAGCCAAACGCCGTTGCGATGATCCCTTTGGTGAACGAGCGCCCGATCAACCCAGAAATCAGCGAAAACGCAAAGACCATCAAGGCAAAGATCTCGACCGGGCCCAGTGTCAACGCCAGGATTGCCAAGGGCGCGGCAATGGTGATCAGCACAATATCGCTGAACGTGTCGCCCGTGACCGACGAATAGAGCGCCATTTTCAGGGCTTTGAGGGGCTTGCCCTTTTGGGTCAGTGGATAGCCGTCAAGCGCCGTAGCCGCCGCATCCGGGGTTCCGGGCGTGTTGAGCAAAATGGCGGGAATTGCGCCCCCGATCAGGCCGCCTTTGTTGACACCGACCAGAAATCCGATGGCGGGCAGCGGGTTCAGCGCGAAGGTGAACGGGATTGCGATGGCCATGGCCATGACCGGCCCGATCCCCGGCATCGCGCCGACGAATTGACCGACGAACACGCCCGCGAAAACGAACATCAGATTGAGCGGCGTCAGCGCGTCCGACAATCCGGCAATGATCGTTGCAAAATCCATGGATAGTCTCTCTACGGCAAGACGCGGTTAAGAACATTTTCGACGAGAACCCAGACCCCCAAAGGCATCGCCACGCCGGCAAAGAGCAGCCAGTACCAACGCCGCTCTCCCATGAAGAGCATGATGGCCAGGGCAAAAACGGGGGCGAAATACTCGAAGCCGAACCTCTCCATCAACCAGACCGCGGCGACAAAGATGGCGACAACGGCGATGGCGCGCAGGCTGTTCAGAAGATGCAGTCCGATAAATTCCTGGCTGGTGACAAACTGCACGACGCCCGCGACAAAGATGACCCACAAGGCAACCGTCGGAACGGTCGCCGGAACCACCCGCCCATAGCTGACGGTTTCCACTTGATGTGGCAGAACAAGGAACAGGAAACCTGCCCCAAGAAAAACAAGGATTGCCGTAAAGAGACGTTCTGCGCTCATTTTCTTCCCAACCATGGCAAATGCCAGACCCTGAGGCCTGGCATCTGGTTTTATTCCGCCGCTGCCGCGATCAAGGCCTGCGCATCACCCAAGCCGCTGGTCAATTTGGCCTCGGTGCCGTCCGGACCAAGATTGGTCGCTTCGGTTTGCATGACATTCTCGATCAGCTCGACCAGCTCTTCGGACTGGATCGCATCGGCAATCGCGCCTGCCAAAGCGGCTTGAACCTCGGGCTCCAGACCGGCGGGGGCGGCAAGGTAGAAATACGGCTCCACGGAATACGGATAGCCCTGCTCGACCAGCGTCTGCGTGTCGGGCGAATACGGATGACGGGCTTGAGTGGCGACCGCAAGCATCTTCAGATCCCCCGATTCCAGATATTGGATATGCTCGCCGGCGCTGAAGCCGGCATCCAGTTGCCCGCCCAACAGTCCGGTGATGATTTCAGCACCGCTTTGGTGGGAAACCAGCTCGACCTGACTGCCGGTCGTGTTGTTGATGGATTGCATGATCAACCGCTGCGGACCGCCATCGAATCCGACCAACGAACCACCGTTTTCGATGCTGTAGTCAATGAATTCCGCAAATGTGTCATAGGGCGCCGACGAAACGGCAACAACCGAGACCGGGGCCAGAACAACGGTGCCGAGGTAGTCGAAACTCTCGATGGTGAACGGCAATTGGTCGCCGCGCATTGCCAGGTTCATCACCGTCGCGACCGTCACGCCCATGCCAATCGTCAAGCCATCGGGGTCTTCGTTCATCAAGGTTGACAGCATGGCAATGCCGCCGCCACCGGGCCGGTTTTCGACGATCACGTCCCAGCCGGTATTTTCTTCGACCGCCGCTGCGATCGCGCGCCCCAGCGTATCCGTGGACCCGCCGGCGCCGAACCCGATTTGCAGGGTGATCGGGCCTGCAGGCGTCCAATCGGCAAGCGCCGCGCCCGGCATGGCAAATGCCGCCGCCGTGACAGCCGCTTTCATAAGTGTGGTCAATGTCATAAGTGTTTCCTCCGTCCGGATTGTCAGAACCTGTTCCGGGCCCTTGAGCCTCTTTTATTGTTGTCGGCATCGGGCTCGTAAATACATCGCTTTATGGTCGCGCAGGCAGCACAGATGCAGCTGCGTCGCGGTCTCGACTTTTCGCCTGTTTCTCGTCGTCGTGCCAAGAATGCGCCCGCTCTTGCGACGGTGCTTTCCACGAGTGTCCATGATTTTGCCGAAGAAACCTAGCATATCGAAGCGATATGGTTATTCCAAAATCCTATACCTAACCAAGAGGCTGATACCGAACTCAGCGCCAATTCGCGCGACTCCACATAGGCGCATGGTGTTTGCGTTTCGTCGCGTGGTCCAGCGTCAGGTGCCCTATCGGATGGTTCCTGAGGTTCATCGTTCTGACATACAGCTCGAAAGTTGTCATCGAGCGGCAAGCGGCAACATGTTTAATGTCGAGAAGCGCAAAGGCACTCCCAAACCAACGGTGAGACATGTGATTGTGAACAGTTACACGTCGCCAACCTTCTCGCGCACATCTCCGGCGGAGCGCCAAATGCCCCCCTGGTCGATGCTGTAACGTGCGGCTGCAAACGGCTTTATCTCTCCTGACGAGATCTCGCGCTCCATTTGGTCACAAAACGCAGATGGATCGTGAATGCCAATTCTGGCAATATCGTTCGGTGAAAATTCCCACCATTTAAGCGCCAAGAGGCGTTGTTGTAGCTCGTCCGACCCGAACCTATAGCGGATCAAACGAGATGGGTTGCCGCCGACTATTGCAAAGGGTGGCACATCCTTTGTGACCATTGCTCCTGCTGCAACGATCGCCCCGTCCCCAATCGTGACCCCCATACTAACAGTAACGTCCCGCCCAATCCAAACATCGTTTCCGATTGACGGCCATGACTTCCCTCCTCGCAGGCTCCAACCAGTCTTGCGGAGGGTATCAGGATTGGGATGCGCTCCGAAAAGGATGTGCTGCGCGCGGAACGCGAACACCGATGTAGTCACGGTATTTATCGGGTGCTGGGAGTCCAGGAATATGAGGCCGTTGGAAATAGATGTATACCGACCGACCGAGATGGGTTCAGGAAGCGGCGAGTGCGTGTAGCTCATCATACCGATAGAGCATAAACCAGAAAACCCTTCTCCCCCGAGCGATGGAACGTAAGGGAATCGGTACGTTCCGGAATTCTGCTCAATCTTGACCGAATCTTTGATCGCGAATGTTGTGCCTATCTTTAAGAGACCATAGTGCGTGTCGCTTGGTCTCTCGGTAGCCCAGGTGAGGAACACGCGATCGGACCACAACTTCTCAGCCAAATCTCTCGTAAGTTCAAACTTTACCATTCTCATCACCCCGATATCTACAATGCAACGCTGTGGGATGTGCCTCTTCGCTTCTGGTCTTGTCACGCTTTCATGCCGCCCCAAGTGCTCGTTTAAGCCATATTACGCTCGAAGGCCAAGGGGCTTTTTCCTCCCGACGCTGGCTGTCGGCGGCGCGGATTGTAGAAGCCGTTGATGTATTCGAAGATGGCCATCTCGGCTTGCCGCCTGGTTGCCCATGACCGCCGCCAGATCAACTCGGCCTTGATGGTTTTGAAGAACGTCTCGACGGCTGCATTGTCATAACAATTACCTTTGCCGCTCATTGAGACTTCGAAGCCATTCTGGCGCAGGACCTTCTGATAGTCGTGCGAACAGTATTGGCTGCCGCGATCGCTGTGGAAGATGCATTCCCTGGGAGGATCTCGGAAGCCCCCTGTGTCAGGCACAGCTCCGCCGTCGGCAAACCGTTCGGCGCGACAAATGATCCACTGGATCATTTGCTTACGCATGAACCCTGCTCTTTGATCATCCCGATAATCTGCGTTTCGGTGAAACGGCTTTTCCTCATCTCGTCTGCTCCTTCAGATTGGGCAGACTCTACATCAGACTGAGGGAACTTCCGGGGGGCAGGTCACTGAGGCCCTCGAAGTCGCCACGCAGAGTTGGGATCATGATGTCGCGACGCTTTTCCATCCGGGCGATGGTGGACTGCTTTTTATTGAGGCGTCGCGACAGTTCTTGCCGGGTCATCTGCTTCGCTTTGCGCAACTCCTGAAGCTGCTTGACGTTTATGGCTCGATACCCAGAAGTATCATCACCGCAACCGACGCAAAGACGATCGCCGCGGCCGCCACGCTCGTTGCCACCAGATGAATCAGATTGACCCGCAGCGCCCGGCGCATGCCCATGGTAGCCCCATCCGCCAAGGGGATGAATTGCTCGATAATCCGAGCCCACAACACCACCAGAGCGACAATAACGGCGAGGATTGCGACGTTCACGCCGATCATGATGCCATCGCGCGGCCAGTCGAGCCATTCATAAAGCAGGAAGCCGACATAATAGGCCCCGGTGACGAACACCCCGCCGAGAACCAGCGCCGCGACGTAGATGCCCAGAGCAACCAGCACGGAGCGCGAGTAGGTCGGACGGAACCCGGTAACCCACGATGTGGTCAGCCTCAGCATCAGCCCGCCAATCGGGGCCACAAGCACTGTTGCGAGGGCAACAAACAGAATTATGATGTAATACTCATAGAGAAAGTCGGCCATGGAAGATCTCCTTTTTATTGCGTGTCCCTGACTGGCGTTCATTGCAGCATTGCAGGGTTACGCGCATCGGCGATTGGTTTAAGGGTGGAAAACCCTTGCTCAACTGGCCCAACAGGCCATCTTTGGAATCAGTTCAGGGGTGTTCCGTACTCCTGCTTTCTGTCCGTGGCTCAAACACCGGCCTTGGCACCCGTGCGCTACCGCTGCACGTCGCGCCGGTCCATCGCGTCTATCGACCACGGCCATCGAGTGCCTGCACGGCGTTGCGGGTCTGTGGACCGGCCACGCCATCCGCCGTACCAGCATAGACGCCGGCGCCACTCAGGCGCAGTTGCAAGGCACGGATCACTGGACGCGGCAAGCCATCCAGCACGCCCAGCACGGAAACGCCTGCGCCACCGCGGATGGATTGCTCGAACCAATAAGCGGCGTCTGCCGGATTGGCGGCGACGCCCCAGCCATGGCTATAGGCCAGCGCGACATTGGCCATGGCTGACGCTTCGCCCGCGTCGGCAGCGCGCTGATACCACATCATGGCCTGTTGGTGATCGACCGGGCCGCCCAACCCCCGTCCATAAAGGGTGCCCAGATTGTTCATGGCGGGGTAATGCCCGGCCTCGGCCCCCTGCTGCAGCCAATAACGCGCCTGCGCATAGTCCTGCGCAACACCGTGCCCATCCAGATAATAGCGCCCGATGTTGTTCATCCCGAAAACCGACCCGGCCTCGGCTGCGCGCAGATACCAATGCGCCGCCTCGACCGGGTTGGGATCAGCCCCACCCAGCCCCTGACCAAGCATGAACCCCAGATTGTTCATCGCCTGCGCATCGCCTGCGTCGGCTGCTGCGCGATACCAGCGGATTGCCATCCGATCATCGGGCGCAACACCCTGCCCCTGGCGATAGGCCACGCCCAGCGCGGACATGGCGGCTGGCAGGCCACTATCGGCGGCTTGTTGCAGATGGGTCACCGCCTCGGCATCCGCGCCGCTGGCCTGCAGCGCACGCGCAAGGCGGAGGTGTAGATCGGCGGCATAGGGGTGATGGGTCAGGGCCTCGCGGCATGCTGTGATTGCAGCAAAGGCATCGGTGATGGTGTCACCGGTCAGTTGTTCGCAGTTCTGCGCGGCGCCTTTGATGTCTGGGGGCGGTGCCAACGGCGTTGCCTCGGCGGGCGGCGGCTGGCTTGCGCCGCCAAGTCGAAGTCGGGCGAGCGGCGCGAACTGGCCGTCGGGCCAACGGTTCAGATAGGCCTCGAACGCGGCGGGCGTATCCATATCGCGCACAGTTTCCCAAAACAGAATTTCCGCCTGTTGATCCGCATCGCCTGTATCACGCTGCGCGACCGGCGGCGGCGCAACGGTTGACGTCATGTCCGGCTGCGGTGTCGCGACGTCGCTGCCGATGGCGGTTGAGACATCAGCGTCAGCCTGTGCGGCGTCTGGCTTAGATTGCACATCAGGCTGCGTCGCGACGGGCTCGGTGGGCGCGGTTGCAGGGACGTTGGCAGGCGGCGGCGAGTTGGCGGCTGGGGCTACGGATTGCGCGTCGCAGGGCACCAGCCCGTCAAAACGCGCGACCTCAAAGAACCGGTCGAATGCGCCTTGCTCGAACCAGAGCGGCGACCCCGCCCAGGTGATCGCCACTGGCGCACCGTCAGGCATGCACGCATCGGCCAGCGCAAGAAAACGCGGCCCGCCGACCATCGAGTAACCCTGCAAGAAGCCGTCGTGGTCCTTGCGCCCCTCAAACAAGCGTGCGGGCACACCCATGATGTCGCTGCGGCTTTCGGTCACCGCGCCGGTGAAGGTGACCGACAGGTCAGCAGCGGTCACCGCGTCAGGGCCGGTTTCAATGGTGATGAAGCCCTGATAGCCGCCGATAGAGCGGAGGGTCACCTCATCGTCACGCTCACGGAGCAGGTTCCAGTCTTCGGGCAGTTCGGAGATGATCAGCGCGCCATCCAGAAAACCCAGTGGACCGGCCGGTTCACTGGGTTCTGGCGTGTCGGCCGACGGCGTGATGGACAGGCTTTGCACGATGCCTTCGGCAAAAGCGACAGTCTCGCGCTCCTCGCCGGGGGCAAAATACGAAACAAACAGCGCTGACAGATAAACTTTTCCGTCAATCGGCACCTGGCTTTCAAGCATATCCAAGACCATGACCACGCCGTCCTCGTTGACCGCTCCAGAAAGCCGGGACATGACAATGCCATTTTCCAAGATCACGGTGCCGCGAGATGTCTCGGTGAAACCGCGATCATGCTCGATACCGCGTATTTCGGACCGGCGCGACAAGCCCACAACGACCAAGCCGCCGTAAGGGGCACTCTCGCCCGCCATAACTGCATCTGTCATTTGCGTAAGGTCGACGTTTGTGAAGGAAACAGCGCCCTCTTCTGTCCCAAACTCGGGCATGACCTCGGGGTCGATCATGAAGAACTCATCCGGAAACCCGATCCGCACGGGATACGAGACCTCTTCCACAGACTCCGAGATGGTGATCTCGTGCCATGTCCAACCTTCGGGCAAGGCGAAGCCCGACGCGGCATCTGGCGTGGCATCTGCTTGCGCGGCATCCGCTACCGGAGGGGCCGACGGCACCTCACCGGGATCGCCCAGCACCTCGTTGATCCAACCATCGGGAGCGGGGTCGTTCACGATCTGATCCAGCGGTTGCAACGGGGCTTCGGGCAGGAAATCATCAAGGAAATCATCGCGCTCTTGTGCCATGCCCGCAGGCGGCACCATCAGCGTCAAGGTCAGCGACAAAGCGACCAGTTTGGTCAGTGGAAATGGTTTCATCGTACTCCGCCTCCGGAAATGCCCGTGGATTGGTCCATGCGTTGGATCTGGTTGAGCGATTGCAGCAGCGCATCGCGCATCTGACGGCCAGCTGGGCCGGTGAAATCGTAAAATTGCGCCTCATCGCCGGTCAGCATATGCACGCCGGTCAGGGTCAGTTGCGCCGGGCCGTGACAGGTGGTGCGGCTGACCAGACCGTTTTCAATGTCGGTGCGTTGACGCGACAGCGTGCAATCGGATTGCGCCAAATGCTGACCGCTCAGAAAGCCGCCACTACAGGCCGACAGGCTGAGAATGTCATCGAACCGGGGCTCGGCCATCGCCAACCGCTCACCGTCCAGACGACCAGTTGAGACCTGCTGCCAGCCTCCCTCCGGCGTGAAACGGCCCAGCAACACCGAGCGCGCGTCCGTGACGGCAAAATTCAACACCCAATCGTCGCGGGCTGGCTGATCCAGGCTGTAGGGCGCAAGGGCCATTGGCCCCTCCTGCACAATATCACAGCGCCCCAGCCCTTCGCGGATGCGGAATTGCGAGATCACCCGTGCCTGAGGGCGACCGAACTGAACCTCGGCGCGGTCGGTTTGCGCAAAGAAGATCGGCTGTTCTTCGGGCCCTTCGGGGCGCATCAGGACGATTCGGTTGGGCAGACCATGCGCCAACCAGGCATATTTCGTGACCCGCAGCACACGGTCCTGACCCGGCTGCAGGATACCCTGCCACGCGCCACCATCGGGCAGCACAATCTCGAATCGGGTGGGCGCGTCGATATCCAGGGCCGAGATGCCGATTTCCAGCACCGCGTTCAGCGCCGGGCGCAACACGGCGTTCAGGCGCACCACCTCGTCCTGCGTCGCCTCGACCCAGTTGCGATGGGTGATCCGGGGAAAAATCTCGCGAATGAACATGCGCATCAGGGCGGCTGTGTGCTCCTGCTCCAGTTTTTCGCGAATCTCCTGGGTCAGACTGGCGCCCCGCGCAAAGCCCCACGTGCCCGAGCCGTGTTCGACGTCCCGGCTGTAAAGCTCGAATTGAGGGCTGTCCCAGAAGCGGCCCACGTAATTGCGCATCTCGGTTTCGACCATCGCCATGAACTGCTCGGGCGTGCGGGCGTGGCGTTGCGCGTGGTACAGGAACAGCGCCCATTCGTTGCGGCTGCGCCCGCCTTCGACGCGGTCGCGCATGGCTTGCAGCCGCTCGCGGTCGGTGGGCGGCAAATGGCTGGACTGCGGGCCCCATTGGGCGGCCTCGGCGGCGCGGTTCATCTCGTTGTAATAGGCAACATAGGCAATGCGCCACGCATCGGTGCGCACCAGCCAGGCCTCTTGGCCAAAGCTGGTCACGGCGTAATTCAGGACGAATATCGACGGGTTGAACAGATTGAGCTCCGGCCAGCCCAGCTTGCCGCGTGCATAGTTCAAAAGCCCCTGAAATGCCGTCAAGCCGGCAGCCTCGGCATCGCCCGCGCTCAGGTCCAAGGCCAGTCGCCAGACCGTTATGAACAACCCCAGTTCGGTCAGGCCGTTGTTGATGTTGGACAAACTCAGGCCACCCAGGTTTTCGGCCTGCCCCAGAAACTCTCCTGATACATCAAGGGCGAATGAAAACTCGCCCCAAGCGGCATCCCGAAACAGCGCATCGGCCTGGGCATCGTGATGCACCGCAGACCCTTCGCGGAACGCCTGCATGACGCGGTCCGAGGCAAACCGCCCCCGCATCACGCTTGGTTGGTGAATATCGGGATTCATCGTGAAGGCGGTGATCCTTGCGGCGGGACCAGTGCCGATGGTCTCCACGAGGATCGGTCGAAAGCGCCCATCATCGTCGAACATCGCGCCGCTCGCGCCCTCCGTCCGCAGGCCCTGTGCCACCGCCGCGCCGATGCCCAGCGAGATCGCGGCGATGGTGGTCAAAAACGCGCGCCCCAAAAACATGGTATCTCCCCCATATTGAGCGCTCAGGGCGCGTAGAACAACGCCTCAGGCAGGGCATAAATCTGCATCCAGCCGATCCAATGCACATCCGTCGGGCCGATCACATGGTCAACCACCCGCCATTGCCCGTCCTGACGTGCCATCAAGACCATGACCACGTCGCTCATCGCATCGGCTTGCCAATCACGCGCCAAAGGCGTCGTCAGCCAGTCGAAACCGGTTCCATCCACCTCCAGCGGAGTGCCCATCAAAAAGGCCCAGTCACCGGCGGTGCGCAGCGTGCTGACCATGAACAAAATCGGCCGTCCCAGCGCGGCCTCGACCGGCACACGCGCCGTATCGAGCAACGCTTGCCGCAGCGGCGCCCCGCGCGGCGGCGTGGTATAGGCTCCGGGTTGGGCGGGTGGCGTCGCGGGAAGCGCGGCCTGCGGCGGCGCAACTGCTGCGGATTGCGGCCCCTCAAGACTGCCCGCGATCTGCGCCATCAACGGGCCAATGCCATCCGCGCGACTGATCGGATAGAACCCTTCGAACACATGGATCACTCCATTGTGAGCGTCGATCAAGTGCCGCCGGTGGACCACCTGCTCACCACGCTCGGCGGTGAACTCATAGCCAGACGGCAATATGCGCTGCATGGGAATCTGGTCATAGCGCCCGGCAACCAACGCCTCGTAGAGGGATTCTTCGGGCGAAAACTCATGGATATCATGCTGGCCGAACACGGCAAACCCGGTTGCGCCATCAGGCGTCAGAAAACGAAGTCCGTCACCATTTTCCGGCGGTGGCTGTGCCACGAAATGCCCCTCGGGGTATCGTATTCTGGTGCCGAACCGTGCGTTTTCATACAGCACAAACGCGTCGCGCCTCGCAGTTTGGGGTTCATCGCTTGCCGCCGCGCCGTGCAGCGCAGACAGATTCAGACGTGCAAGCTGGGCAAATGTGCCATCGGGCCATCGCTCAAGATAGGCTTGAAACTCAGCGGGATTGGTGCTGTGCATGATGCTTTGCCAAAACACCAATTCAACCTGCCCAGCGGCTTCGGACACGGCGGCACCCGGTTGAGAATGATCCTGCGCCGCGGCTTGCGGCGCTGTCACGCCAAGCGATACGGCCGATAGCAAGGCTACGGCGGGGCCGACTGTTCGTAGGTATGACATTGATTCGCCTTGCAACATGGCCTCCTGTGACGATCGGCCTGCGCAAGACCTTCTTTCGACTAGGCTCGCATTTCCTTGCCGGTCCTGCTTTAACGCAGATTAATTGCATTTCAGGGGTGGATTTCGGCTGGGTACAGAATAGTATGTTGCCCGTCCTGTTCCGCGCCATGCAACGCGCGCCAAGACCGGATCCGGCGCTCCAAAGTGCGCCGGACGCCCGGCGACAGCCTTGGGTGGCACCGCAGCATCTCGTCAAAGATCGCCACCGGCCGCAGCCCCGGCGCTTCCTTCAGTAGCGGCACGACCTCGATCGCAAAGATATGCTCCAGCGGATCAGGCTTGCGTCGCTCACGTGGCTGCACCGTCTGCGAAGGAGGGCGCGGATCCTGCACGGCGCTGTTGCGCAACTCGCACCTGAGGTATGAGGGCCCCTTTCCCCGCTAGCGTCAGGCCACGCGAACGATATCGGCGGTGCCGAGTGCGTTGAAGCGGTTCATCAGTGCGACGCGGATCTGGATTTCGGCGGTTTGGCGATCGGGGTCCCTTGCGGCGATACGCTCACCGAAGGCTTTGAGGCAGCGCATCTTGGCCTCGATCCGGCTTCTTGCATGGTATCCTGTCCAGCGCTTCCAGAACGCCCTGCCGTAGTGCCGGGTGGCGCGCAGGGTTTCATTTCTGGCGATCGCGGCCAGGGCAGTCCTCTTTCCACGACCACCCATTCTTGCGGATCGGGATGATCGCGGCGGCCTGGCGGTCGATGATGGCGGTGTGGCAACGGTGCGTGTCATAGGCGCCGTCGGCGGTAACGGTGCCGATCTGTTCGCCTTCGGGGATCTGGTCGAGCAGGTCTGGCAGCACCGGGCTGTCCACTGCCCGGCAGTGGTTTGCTTGCAAACCATGAGAGGGGCCATCGCTGCTGGGCGTGAATTCCACGGCGCGGATGTCCGAAGTGGCGGTGTCCATGGCCAGATGCACCTTGCGCCATTGGCGCCGGCCCTGAACACCATGCTTACGCGCCTGCCATTCGCCATCGCCCAGGAACTTGATCCCGGTGCTGTCGATCAAGAGGTTCAAAGGCCCATCCGCGCGCCGGTGGGGGATCTGGACCGCCAATGTTTTCTGCCGCCGACACAAGGTCGTGTAATCCGGCACGGCCCAGTTCAGGTTCGCCAACTGCAGCAAGCTGGCCACCATCCCGGTCGTTTGCCTGAGTGGCAGCTTGAACAGCACCTTGATGGTCAGGCAGAACTGGATTGCCGCATCAGAGAACACCGCAGGCCGACCAGGGCTGCCGTCAGGCGGCGCGAGCCAGGTCATGTCCTTGTCTAGCCAGATCAACAGCGAACCCCGCCTGCAAAGCGAGGCAGTGAAGCTGGACCAGTTTGTCGTGCGGTAGCGGGCGGGTGATGGCTTGCTCATGCAGCCCGTCTAACCGCATGGATTCACGTTGTGAATCCTCGACAGTCAGAGTTGTGCAACAACGCCGGGGTGTGATGGTAGCGGAGGAGGGATTTGAACCCCCGACACGCGGATTATGATTCCGCTGCTCTAACCAACTGAGCTACTCCGCCATAGGCTGGCGGCTACCTAGGCCACCACCCACGCCTCGTCAAGAGGGAAATCGACCCGAAACGCGGCGGATTGCCCTCTCGCGTTGCCCCTGCCTTCACGCTAGGAGTAGCCGGGATCGGAGGCCCCATGTTGACCCTTCCCCAAACCCGCGATCTCGTTCTTGTCGGCGGCGGCCACGCGCATGCCTTGCTGCTGTTGAACTGGGCCATGAACCCGCTTCCCGGCGCGCGGCTGACCGTGATCGACCCCAACCCAACCGCCCCCTATACGGGCATGCTGCCGGGGCATATCGCCGGGCATTACACGCGCGCCGACCTCGAGATGAACCTGGTCGCCTTGGCCCGCCACGCCGGCGCGCGGCTGATTGCGGGCCGCGCCGAGGGCATCGACACCGAGGCGCGCACGGTGCAGGTCGCGGGGCGCCCGCCGCTTGGATATGATATCGCCTCGTTCGATATCGGCATCACCTCGGACCTGCCCCGGCTACCCGGCTTTTCCGAACACGCGATCGCTGCCAAGCCCCTTGGCGGGTACTCGGAACGCTGGGCGCGTTTTGTGTCGCAGGTCGAAGCCTCGCGGCTGTCCGCGCAGATCGTGATCCTCGGCGCCGGAGTCGCAGGCGTCGAGCTGGCGATGGCAATGGACCACCGCCTGCACCATATCCCCAACCGTCGGATCACCCTGATCGAGCATAAAGCCGCCCTGCCCCATCTGGGACATGCGGCGCGAAAATCCTTGCTGGCCCAGCTCGAAAACAGGGGCATAACCCTTTTGATCAACACCCGCGCCACGTCGATCACCGACACCGCCGTCCATCTGGACAACGGCACGCGGATCGAGGCGACCTTCGTGCTCGGGGCCGCCGGAAGCCGCCCTCAGGACTGGCTGCAACAGTCAGGACTGCGCCTCCACGACGGGTTTATCGCGGTTGATCCGATGCTGCGCTCACTCTCGCATCCCGACGTTTTCGCGGTCGGCGATTGCGCGCATATGGCCCAAAGCCCCCGCCCCAAGGCCGGGGTGTTCGCGGTCCGTCAAGCACCGTTTCTGACACACAATCTGCGCGCCGCCCTGTCAGGCGGGACCATGCGCCCCTACCGCCCGCAATCGGATTATCTCAAGCTGGTTTCGCTGGGCGGCAAATCGGCGCTTGCCGACAAATGGGGGCTTCCGCTGTCGGGCCGCTGGCTGTGGCAGATCAAGAACCGCATCGACCGGAAATTCATGCGCATGTTCCATGCGTTACCCACAATGCCCACGCCATCACTTCCGTCACCGCATAGCCTGGGCATGGCCGAGGTTCTGGGCGACAAACCGATGTGCGGCGGCTGCGGCGCCAAGGTCGGACCCCAGGTGCTGCGGTCAGCGCTGGCGGATCTCGGAACGGCCGTCGGCGTCGAACTGGGTGCGGGCGACGACGCCGCCGTTCTCACGTTGGGGCAGACGCGGCAGGTCATCGCAACCGACCACTTGCGCGCGGTCACCGACGATCCTTGGCTGATGGCGCGCATTGCCACCGTGCATGCCCTGGGTGATATCTGGGCAATGGGCGCGACACCCCAGGCCGCCCTGCTTAGTCTGATCCTGCCGCGCCTGTCGGATGCCTTGCAAACCCGCACGCTGGCCGAAATCATGGCCGGCGTGACACAGGAATTGGCGGCGGCCGGGTCGGCCCTCGTGGGGGGCCATACCACCATCGGCAGCGAACTCACCATCGGGCTGACCGTCACCGGCATCGCGCAGGATCGCCTGCTGACCAAGGTGGGCGCGCAACCGGGCGATGCCTTGCTCCTCACCAAACCGATCGGCTCAGGCACGCTTTTGGCGGCAGAAATGGCAAAGCAGGCCCCGGGCCGCGCCATCGCCGCCCTCTGGCCCTATCTCACCCAATCCCAGGCCGAGGCCGCGCGCTTGCTGGCGCCTCACGCCCATGCCATGACCGACATCACCGGTTTTGGCCTGGCGGGCCATCTCGACGAAATCCTGCACGCGAGCGCTCTCGCCGCAGAGATCCATCTGCACGCCATCCCAACCTTCGACGGCGCCCAAACACTCGCCGATCAAGGCACCGCCTCAACCCTCGCCCCGGCCAACCGCGCCGCCTTGATCGGCCGGATCGCCGCCCCAGCCTCAACCAAAGCCGCCCTGCTCTTCGACCCTCAAACCAGCGGCGGCCTGCTCGCCGCCGTCCCACCCGATCTCGCGGATCACTTGCTGCACGCCCTCATCAGCGCGGGCTACACAGCCGCCCAGATCGGCACCATTCAGCCAAAGCGCGAAGGCCCCGCCCTGCGCGTCACCTGATCCCCTCCCGCGCTCTTTGTTCTTCAAATATCCTCGGGTGGGTCCGGGAGGGGGGGAAACCCCGCCCGGTCGGCTGCGGTCCGAAAACCGCCGGTCCGAGCGGGGGCTCGATGCCCCCCGAGGACCGCCCCACCCCACACGACAGCCACCCCACACGACAGCCGCCCCACACGACCTGCGCCCTTCACGACAGCCGCAAACCGCGCTCGCGAAACAACTCCTCGGCAATGATCAACTTGCGCACCTCGGTCGTGCCACCGCCAAGCGACGCGATCCGCGCGTTGCGATAATGTCGGTTCACCTCGGTTTCCCACACAAACCCCGAGCCGCCATGAATTTGCACCGCCATATCCGTGACTTTGGCGATCATCTCGGCCCCGTTCAACACCGTCGCCGCGCACAGCTTGTGGATGCTGCCGCGCCCACCGTCGCCGTGCTGCATGGCGTCACAGGCCGCCAAGGCGCGATAGGACATGGTACGCGCGGCCTCGATCACCGTATACATCTCGGCCAGCATCGACTGGATCATCTGGAACGAACCGATCGGCTTGCCGAATTGCTTGCGCGTCGCGGCATACTCCAGCGACAAATCCAGGCAGCGCTGCGCGGCACCGATATAGGGCAGGCCCAGAAAGGCGCGCTCGATATCCAGCCCCGACATCACCACCGCGACGCCCGCGTTTTCCGCCCCCAGCAGGTTCGCCGCGGGCACCCGCACCCCCTCGAACACCAACTCGCCGGTCGGGCAGCCGCGCCAGCCCATCTTGGTCAAGGTCTGCGCCACCGAGAAGCCCGGCGTGTCCGTCTCCACAATGAACGCCGAAATCCCCTTCGCCCCGCGCTCGGGCGCGGTCTTGGCATAGGTCAGCACCACATCGGCCACCGGCCCGTTCGAGATGAACATCTTGCGCCCGGTCAGCACATAATCGTCGCCGTCGCGCACCGCCTTCAGCGCCATCGACCCCAGCGCATCGGACCCCGCGCCCGGTTCCGTCAGCCCCAGCGCGCCCACCGTCTTGCCCGCGCACAGGTCCGGGACAAACCGCGCGATCTGCGCCTCGGTGCCGTTGCGCAGGATATTGTTGAGGCACAGGTTCTCATGCGGCCCCCAGATGAACGCCGCGTTGGTGTTCCAATAGCCGAATGCCTCGCCCACCAGTCCGGCGCTCATCAGGTCCATCTCGGCCCCACCCAGCGCCTCCGGCGCGGTCAGCCCGCAATAGCCATCCGCGCCCAGCTTCGCCACCAGATGATCCGGATACCAATCCTCGTCATCCATGCGCGCCAGCAAAGGGTGCAACTCGGTCCGGGCGTATTTGAAAGCCGCGTCATAAATCGCGCGCTGCGCGTCCGTCAGATCAAACTGCATCAACGCCCCCTGTTCCGGCATTCGCTTTTTGAAACGCCTCACGCGCCTTGAGCCGCGCCAGATAGGCTTGGGTCTGCGGCTTGTAATGCCCGGCCAGCCCCAGGACTTCGCCCAGATACAGGGCATATCCCACGGCAATATCGGCCGCGGTGAACCGATCCGCGCACAGGTATTCAGCCTGCTCCAACCGGGCGTTGACCAATTTCAGGCGCGCCAGATACCATTGCGTATAATCCGCCACGACCTGCGGCTGGCGGCGTTCTTTTGGCTCAAAGCGGCCGTAGCGCAGGATCAAGGTCTGCGGAAAAGTCAGCGTCGCATCCGAGTGATACATCCAGTTCAGGAAATCCGCGTACGCGGGCTCATCGGGATTGACCGCCAGCGTTCCAGCCCCGTATTTCTGCGCCAGATAATGCGTGATCGCCGACAACTCCGTCATCGTCGTGGCGCCATCCTTGAGGTAAGGCACCGTTCCCAGAGGATTGATCTCCAGAAAGCCCGGGTCGGTTGCGCGTGGCGGAAACCCCAGGTGATGCACGCGGCACTCCAGCCCCAATTCCTGCAACGCCCAGAGCGCCCTCAAGGACCGCGAGTCCTTGCAATGCCAAAGTTCGATCATGTGACCTCCGAGTTTATTTGAAAAAGTCGCTGTCGGGCGCGTACTTGCGATTTTGCCGTTACCGCGACGTCGATGACACGGCCCGCAATCGGGCTGCGCACCGGGTGTTCCATTTTCATGGCCTCCAGTACCGCCAGAACCTGCCCGGCGGCCACGGTATCACCCTCGGTCACCAGCACATCGACCACGCCGCCCGCCATCGGCGCGCGCACCTGCCCGTCGCTGCCGGTCGCCGCGGCGGTGCTGGGTGCCAGGGTCACGTCGCGCAGGATCAGATCGTCCAGGTAAAGCATTTCTGCCTGTTGCGAGACGGGCATTGACACCGCCACGCCATCTATCACCGCCCGCGCGACACCCGTCGCGAGAGCCTCCAGAACCACCGTCGGTCCATCGCGAACCTGTGCCGTGGCACCCGGTCCAAGCGTCAGCGTGACCGCGTGGCTCTGGTCGCCGACCTCGAACCGCCGGGTAAGCGCCAGCGCCGGAGCGGTGGAAAAGCCGAATCTGTGTCCCGTCGCCTTGGCGTTGATCAGCACCGCAAGCGCCAGCATCGCCGCATCGGGTGGTGTTGTGGTCCGGCTGCGGTCGTCCTTGAACTCGCCGCCAAGAAACCCGGTATCGGCCAATCCATCGGCAAACCCCGGATGCCGCAACACGTTGATCAAAAACGCCTTGTTGTTCCTCAAGCCCTGAAACCGGGTCTGACTGAGCCCGGCAATCAGCTTTCGGCGCGCGGTGTCGCGGTCGGGCCCGTGGGCGATCAGCTTGGCCAACATCGGGTCGTAACTGCCGCTGATGTCCTGCCCCTCGGCCAGCGCATGATCCACGCGAAGGCCCGGCGCAGGCCGCCAGCGCAGCACGCTGCCGGTTTGCGGCAAAAAGCCCTGCGTCGGGTCCTCGGCATAGAGCCGCACTTCGATGGCGTGTCCGGTCAGGGTGATCTGGTCTTGCGCCAGCGGCAACGGCTCGCCGCGCGCAATCCGGATTTGCCATTCCACCAGATCAAGCCCCGTCACCGCCTCGGTCACCGGGTGTTCGACCTGCAAGCGGGCGTTCATTTCCAGAAACCAGAACGCGCCATCCTCCCACAGGAATTCGACCGTGCCCGCGCCGACGTAACCCGCCGCCTTGGTCAAGGCGACCGCTGCCGCCCCAAGTTCGGCGCGCATCTGCGGCGTCACCACCGGCGACGGAGCCTCCTCGACGACCTTCTGATGGCGGCGCTGCACCGAGCAATCGCGCTCGCCCAGATGCACCACATTGCCCTTTGTGTCGCCGAACACCTGCACTTCGATATGCCGCGGCGCCAGCAAGGCGCGCTCCAGAATCAACGCGCCGTTGCCGAATGACGTCTCGGCCTCGGATCGTGCGCGAACTCAAGGCGTCCGGCAAGTCGGCCAGATCGCGCACCAGGCGCATCCCCTTGCCGCCGCCGCCATGCGCCGCCTTGACCATCACCGGCACGCCGATCTGCGAACCCTCGGCGCAAAGCGTCGCATCCGTTTGATCCGTGCCCGCATAGCCCGGCAAACACGGAACCCCCGCCGCCGCCGCCGCCCGTTTCGCCGAGCCCTTTTCACCGACCAGCGCCATGGCTGACGGTGAGGGGCCAATGAACACCACGCCAGCCTCGGCACAGGCGCTCGCGAATTCCGCATTTTCCGACAGAAAACCATAGCCCGGATGGATCGCCCCGGCCCCGGTGTGATGGGCAGCGCTCAGGATCGCCGCGCCGTCCAGATACGACGGCACCAGGACCGCCAGATCAGCCTGCTGCACGGGCAACGACCCGGCGTCGGCCTGCGTGTAGACGACGACGCAGCGATAGCCCATGTCGCGCGCGGTTCGGATCACGCGCAGGGCGATCTCACCCCGGTTGGCGATCAAGATGGTGTCAAATCTCATAACCGCGCCACCCCGTAAGTGCTGGCATTGCCGCCGCGCTGCGCTTCGGTTGCCGTCAGCCCCAGCACGATCGCCAGAATGTCGCGTGTGTGGCGTGGGTCAATGATGCCGTCATCCTCCAACCGCGCCGACGAGGCCAGCGCCGTGGTTTTCTCGGCCATCATCGCCGCCGTGCCCTGCTCCAACGCATCCAGCTTTGCCGTATCCACCACGCCGCCCGCCTGCATCTTGGCTTCGGTCACCATGCGCAACACCTGCCCGGCCTGCGCCGGCCCCATCACCGAGGTGCGCGCATTGGGCCAGGCAAAGAGGAACCGCGGATCGAACCCGCGCCCGCACATCGCATAATTCCCGGCACCATAAGATCCGCCGACAACCACGGCAAACTTGGGCACCCGCGCATTGGCGACCGCCTGAAATCATCTTCGAGCCATGCTTGATGATGCCCGCGCGCTCTGGCTCGGTGCCCACAAGGAACCCCGTGGTATTGTGCAGAAAAACCAAAGGCATCTGTGCCTGATCGCAAAGCTGGATGAACTGCCCGGCCTTGGCCGCGCCATTGGCGGTGATCGGCCCGTTGTTGCCAATCACGCCGCAGGCATGACCCTCGATGCGGATCTGGCCGCAGACCGTCGCCGTGTCGTATTCCGGTTTGAACTCCAGAAATTCCGACCCATCCGCCAGACGCGCCACGATCTCGCGGCAATCATAGGGCTGTTTCGGGTCGGCGGGGACAAGCCCCATCAGATCCTCGGCCGGATAGAGAGGCGGCGCGAATCCGGTATTCGGCGCGTCCTTGGGCCAAGGCAAGGCCGCCACGACCTCGCGCGCCAACCGAATTCCATCGGCGTCGTTTTCCGCCAGATAATCCCCCACGCCCGAGACCTGGGTGTGCATCTGCGCGCCGCCAAGCTCCTCATCCGTCGCGATCTCGCCGGTTGCCGCCTTCAGCAGCGGCGGCCCCGCCAGATACATCGTCGCCTGGCCGCGCACCATGATCACATAATCCGACAATCCCGGCTGATACGCCCCGCCCGCCGTCGCCGAACCATGCACAACGGTGATCTGCGGAATGCCCAGCGCCGAAAGCCGCGCCTGATTGGCAAAGCCGCGCCCGCCGGGGATGAACACCTCATGCGCATAGGACAGGTTCGCCCCGCCCGACTGGCTGAGCGACACCACGGGCAAACGGTTCTCGCGCGCGATGTCCTGAAGCCTCAGCTTCTTGGCCAAACCATCCGGCGTGACCGTGCCACCCTTGACCGCGTAGTTGTCCACCACGATGACGCAGGATCGCCCGTCGATCTGGCCGATCCCGGTGATCGCCCCGGCACCTGCGCCGGTGCCGTCCGTGTCACCGTATCGCATGAACCCGGCAAAGGGGCACAGCTCCAGAAACGGCGCACCGGGGTCCAACAGCAGGGCAAGCCGGTCACGCGGCAACATCATGCCGCGCTTTTCATGGCGCGCCCGACCGGCCTCTGCCGCGGCCTCCACCGTCACACGAACGGTCTCTACCGGGGCCAACGCCGCCTCCATCAACGCGCGATTGCGGGCGAAGGTCGCGCCAGATGTGTCAAGGTCCGAGGTCCATGGGCTCATGCTTGCTCCTTCAGTTTTGGCATACTGGGCGCGTCGGGGCTCCCAAAGGGGTGGAAAACCCCTTTGGCGGGGTGTGGGGCTGGCCCCACCGGTGCGCCGAGGGGGCACCCGCCCCCGAGGCGCGCCGCCCCACCAGCACCGCTCACGCCAATCCCCAGATCTGGCGCGCCTGCGCCGCCGTTGCGGGTTCGCGCCCAACGTCCCGCGCGATCCGCGCCAGCGCCTCGATCAGCGCGCCATTCCCCGGTGTGCGCGCCCCATCCGGCAAATAGAACGTATCCTCGACGCCCGTGCGCAAATGCCCGCCCAACTCCGCCGCCCGCCGGTGAACATCCCACACCTCGGCCCGGCCGATCACCGTCGTCTGCCACGCGCAGTCCCTGGGCCGGTATTTCAGCAGCAAAGGCAGCAAATCGATATCCGCCGGCATTCCCGAGGCCACGCCCATCACCAGATTGATCTGCGGGCGCTCGATCATGCCAACCTGCGCGAACATCTCGACCGAGCGCACGATCCCCAGATCAAAACACTCGAACTCGGGGCGCGTTCCGGTCTCGCGCATCACCGCCAACAGCGCCTCGATTTTCTCCACCGGGTTGTCGAACAACATCGGCGGCCAGGCCCAGCGCCCATCCGCCCGGGTCTTGAGATAATTCAGCGACCCGGCGTTACAGGCCGCGATTTCCGGCTTGGCGGCGCGCAAACAGGCCATTGGCCCGCTTTGATCCGGTCCGACGACCCCGGTGGTGAAATTCAGGATAACCCCGGGGCATTCCGCGCGAATCGCCTCCGCGATTTCCAGCGCCAGCGCGGGATCCCAGCTTGGCAAATGCCCGCGACCCTCGCCCTGTTGGCGAAAATGGACATGCATGCACACCGCCCCCGCCTCCCAGGCGTCGCGCGCCGACGCGGCCAATTCCGCGGGCGTGACCGGCACCGGATGGCTGCGGGGGTCCGTCAAGACACCGGTCAGCGCGCAGGTCAGGATGGCTTTGTCCGACATTGAAATCCTCCGATTTGTCCCAGCGTAGCAACGCCCCCCAAACCAAGCAAGCGCTTGGTTGTTTTTCCTTGCGTCACATCATACCGTCCCCGCATGACAGAGCCTTTGTTCGACCCGGAAAACGCCCGCGACCGCCTCTTGGCGGCGGCGGCAAAGCTGTTTCATCGCAAGGGTTTTGCCGCGACCACCGTGCGCGAAATCGGTGCCGAGGTCGGGATCCTGTCGGGCAGTCTGTTCCACCATGTGCGCAGCAAAGACGATATCCTGTTTGCCGTGATGGACCGGGTGATCAATGCCATGACCCGGGATCTCGCGGCGGCTCTGCACTCGGCCCCAGACCTGATCAGCCAGGTCCGCGCGTTGATCTCGGTGGAACTGTCCTATCTCCACGGGCCGAACCGCGACGCGACCGCGGTCTTGTTCCACGACTGGCGGGCGCTGCCCGTGGATCGACGGGCCATCCTGCTGGAAGGCCGCAATGCCTATTTCCAACTGTGGCAACAGGTGCTGACCGAGGCGCGCGACCACGGCCTCACCGCGGTCGATCCGGCGATCTTGCGTCAATTCCTGCACGGCGCGCTGGCCTGGACCAGCTTTTGGTATCGCCCCGATCACACACCCCCCGCCGCCATGCCGCTCGAGGCCTTGATTGATCAAGCCATCGCGATGATCTTACCGCCGGACCAAGGCGGCGCAAAAGGTGGCCGATGACGCGTGATCCCCTCTCCGACAAGGCCGCCGACGCACCCCCCTCGGCCTGGGCGGGCAGCCGTGGCCGTCGCAACGCGGTTCTGAGCATCAAAGGCGCTTTGGTGATGCTGGCACTGTGGGTTCTCGTCTCCGGTTCCGGCTTTGCGGCCCGCTTCCTCGAGATGCCAGCCGCCCTGGCCTTTCTCGAACAATCGTCGATCCCGCAAACCCTCGCCGTCGCCGGCCTCACCGTTGCGATCCTCTTTTTCGGCTGGCGCGACACGGGCCTCGGCGCGGCCAAACCCGGCACGGCCTCGGTGATGTGGTTTCCCAGCCTCTATCTGCTGGCCTTCGCCGGGATCATGCTGGCCTTCGGCGCGCCGTCCTTCGATGTTCTCCTCAGCCTGACCTACTCGATGATCTGGATTTCGATCTCCGAGGAGATCATGTTCCGCGGCCTCCTGTTCCCCGCGTTGCGGCGGCAAATGCCGCTCTGGCCCGCGATCGGCCTGACGTCAGCGCTCTTTGGGGCGGTGCATTTGTTGAACGCACTGGGCGACGGCGACCTTGTCGGCGCGATCATTCAGACCATCGCCGCCACGATGACCGGCTTCCTGCTGCTTGCGCTCCGACTGCGGCGCGGCTCATTGTGGCCTGCGATCCTCTATCACATGGCCTGGAACGTGGGTGTCTTCGGCATCGGGATCGCCGTGCAAACCGACGCCGAGTACACTGCGGAAACCGTGCGCGAGGTGGTCACGCACAATCCCTTGACCGTCGTGCTCTTGTTCGCCCTGGTTCTTCCCAATGCGCTCTATGCCCTGTGGCTGCTGCGCCACGCCCGGCGTCAGGACCTGCCCGGCGACGTGGCCCACACCGCCCCAAGAGGCTGAGCCACAAGACGCGCAGCGGTCGGGGTGGTAGCCGCTGTGGGACTCGAACCCACACGCCCATACGAGCAACGGATTTTAAGTCCGGTCTGTCTACCATTCCAGCAAGCGGCCCCACCCCGTCATATCAGCCACGACAGCGCACTCAAGCCCCCGCGCGTGGTTTTGACCGGGCGCGTAACGCCGAGTCACAAGTCGTGCAGGTTGCGGGCAGCGTCTTGACCGCTCCTTTGGTTCCGTTACCCATGGTGCACCTTGAGGGAGGACACCGAATGCTTGGTCAGATGATGAACCAACCGTTATTGATTTCCGGTTTGTTGAAACACGCAGAGCGCCATCACGGCGATCGAGAAATCGTCACGCGGCGCGTCGAGGGCGACCTGCACCGCTATACCTATCGCGATCTGGCGCGCCGAGCCCGGCAGCTGGCCAACGCCTTGGCGGCGCTGGGCGTCAACCCGACGCAACGTGTCGGCACCTTGGCGTGGAACACCCATCGCCACATGGAGCTTTATTACGGGGCGTCAGGGTCCGGCATGATCCTGCACACCCTCAACCCGCGCTTGCACCCCGATCAACTGGTCTGGATTGCCGATAACGCCGGCGATCAGGTCCTGTGTTTCGACCTCACCTTCCTGCCCTTGGTCGAGGCCACCGCCGCGCGCTATGCGACGGTCAAGCATTTCGTGCTGATGACGGACCGCGCGCATATGCCGAGCGATTCGAAAATCCCGAATCTGCTGTGCTACGAGGAGCTGATCGACGCCGCCTCGGAGGCTTATGACTGGCCGCAGATGGATGAAAACGCGGCCTCCTCGCTGTGCTATACATCGGGCACGACAGGCAATCCAAAGGGCGTGCTGTATTCTCACCGCTCCACCGTGCTGCATTCCTTCGGCGCGGTAACACCCGACGCGCTGAACCTCAGCTCCAGCGATGCGGTCTTGCCCGTTGTGCCGATGTTCCATGTGAACGCCTGGGGTCTGCCCTATTCTGCCTGCCTGGTCGGCGCCAAGGTCGTGTTCCCCGGCCCCGCGCTGGATGGCAAATCGCTCTACGAGTTGTTCGAGGCCGAAGGCGTCACCGTCTCGGCAGGCGTCCCAACCGTCTGGCAAGGGCTTCTGGCACATACCGACTCGCAGGGGGTAAAGTTCTCGACGATGAAACGCACCGTCATCGGCGGCTCGGCCTGCCCCCCCGCGATGCTGCGCGCCTTCGAAATCGACTATGGCGTGCAGGTGCTCCACGCCTGGGGCATGACCGAGATGAGCCCGTTGGGCACCGTCTGCACCTTGAAAACCCGCGCCGAAACCCTGCCCCTTGAGGATCGTCTGGCGATCCAGGCCAAACAGGGCCGCGCCATCTTTGGCGTCGATATGAAAATCGTCGATCCGGACGGGAAAGAACTGCCTTGGGACGGCACGAGTTCCGGTGAACTGCTGGTCCGCGGCCCTTGGGTGCTTGGCAGCTATTTCAACCGCGAGGGCAATGATCCCCTTCGGTTCGATTCCGCCGGGCTGGGCTGGTTTCCGACCGGCGATGTCGCCACCATCGATGCCGACGGCTTCATGCATATCACCGATCGCACCAAGGATGTGATCAAATCAGGCGGGGAATGGATCAGCTCCATCGACATCGAGAATATCGCAATGGGCCATCGCGACGTGGCGATGGCCGCCTGCATCGCGGTGCATCACCCGAAATGGGACGAACGCCCGCTGCTTGTGGTCGTGCGAAAACCGGGATCGACCATCGGCAAAGACGCCCTTCTTGCCTATTTCGACGGCAAAATCGCCAAATGGTGGCTGCCGGATGATGTGGTGTTCGTCGATGCAATCCCCTTGGGCGCAACCGGCAAAATGCAAAAGAACAAATTGCGCGAACAATTTGCGGACCACCTGTTGCCGACGATCTCGGAGTGACGGCTTGCCGCCCTCCAGCCCTGACCCGGTCTTTGTTCCGCCAAATATCCTCGGGAGGGTCCGGGAGGGGGTGAACCCCCTCCCGGTCGGCCGCGGTCCGAAAACCGCCGGCGCGTGGGGGGCTCGATGCCCCCCAAGCGCCGCCACCCCCAGCAACGCCACCCCCAAAACGCCACCCAAAACGCCACCCAAAACGCCACCCAAAACGCCACCCAAAACGCCACCCAAAACGCCACCCAAAACGCCACCCAAAACGCCACCCAAAACGCCAAAGGGCCGCCCAACCCGGGCGGCCCTTTGCCTTGCAACGCGTGACCCGTCAGGCCGCGAACAGAACCTTCGCCTCGGCCCCGTTCAGCACCGGCCGCGCCGGGGCAAACCCGTCCTTGCCCAGGTCCGGGAACAGCCCCAGCAACTCCGCGCGGGTTGCCGCATCCAGCGCATTCAGCACCGCCGCCGCAGGTTGGAAACTCTCCGTCCAGGACCCTTCGGCGCGGATGATCTGATGCGCGTCGCACATCACATGGACATAGCTCACATCGCCGACCGCCTCTTGCGAGACCCCCGGCAGACCCAGCAGATCGGCCGCCGTGACCAGCACTTCGCGCTCGCCGAACATCAGTTCCGCGCGGGCACCCGTCACCAGCATCCGGTGGCGGGGCGAGACGATCAGATCACGCTCGGGCAGGTTCACCCCCAGCGATCCCGCCGCAATCCGCACCGGTGCTGGCCGCCGGGCAGGTCGCCAGTTCGGCCGCCGTCAGGTCACGCCGCCCGACCCAGGCCAGCGACTGATAGCCGTGGTCGCGGGTCAGCACCTTGTCACCCGGCACCAGCGTTTCCACCGCCACCTTGCCGCGCAACGTGTCGATCAGGGTCCCCGGCGTGAAGCAGATGATTTCCTCGAAATTCTCGAAATCCATCCGCGAGCCGTCGTCGAAATCAACGTAGCCCGAATAGGTAAAGGTTCCGTCACCATTGTCGATCGTGTTGGTGATCGTCACATTCGGTGGCGTCTCACCGGGCAGCGGATCGGGCAGAACCAGCGTGTCAAAACCGTCCGAGCCATTCACCGTGCCGGACGTCGAGGTCAGGATCTCGACCCGGTCATCGCCAGACCCGAGGTCCAAACGCTCGATCTCGGTAAAGTTCGCGGTCCCGCTGCCGTCGGTGATCGTCCCGGATTCGTCACCGGTATAGATCACCGAAACATCATCACTCAGCGCGCCGGCATTGAGCGTATCGCCCTCCGTTTCGCCGGTTTCACCGCCGACAATCGTATGGTTTCCGAAACCGTCAAAGATCCGGAATTCATCATCGCCCGAACCGCCATAGGCTTTGTCATTGCCACCATCCAGCACCAGCGTATCATTGCCAAAACCCGGCTCGGCTGGGTCGGACGGATTTATCCCGCCATGGTCGCCCGGGTTGTTGTCGCCAATCAACGTGTCATCGCCCGCGCCACCGATGATCAGATCATCGCCCGCGCCACCAATAAGCTTGTCGTCGCCGTCCTTGCCGTACAGCGTATCGTTTCCTTCATCGCCCCAGAGGCTGTCGTGGCCCGCGCCACCGAACATCAGGTCATTGCCATCCCCGCCGAACAGCATGTCATTGCCGGTGCCACCATCAATGGTATCGTCGCCCCAACCGCCGAAAACGGTGTCATCACCACCATGAGCCTTGACGTTCGAGCCGCTGTTGTCGAGGCCATCCCCTTGCGCATCGACATAGCCCGAGCCCATCGATTTGCCGGCGTCGGTGCCGTCCACGATCCCATCGGCAGGGCCTTCGCCGGTATCCACCGCAGCAAGTGCCGTCTCGTCGATCGGGCCCGTCCCACCCGTCGCGGAATCAAGCGTGATGGATCGCACGTCGACATAGGTATTGCTTCCGTCAAGGAACAAGCCAAACTTCGAACCATCGGACAGCGTGACGATTGCAAAGGGCACGCCAGAGTCCGACCTTGCCCCGTCCTCATGCGTGACGGTGACCGAATATTCCGCAATATCCGTGACTTGCAAGTTTGTCCCGTCGACGTTGATGGTGTCGCCGGTGGTCAGGACATTCGGCGTCGCCGTGGTCGACTGGTACGACCCTCCATCGCCGTCGATACCGCCGCCGAAGCGCCCCGCGCCGTTGTAATTCAGGGTTGTGCCGGCGGTGGTTGCCGCGCCGTCACTCAGTACAATCGTATTTGGTGATAGGTCACTCATGGTCTCGTCCTCGATAAGCCACCCAAATAGGGCTGTTCCAGTCTACGTCCCGAATGCAACCGGGTCGGCCTCAACAGGGACCGCACGCCGACACCGGGCTTGATCTTTGGTATCGAGGATCAGGAATAGACAGGGTTTGTGGGGTTTCTCGGACCGAATAAGGGCAATTATGGGGCAATTGGAAACAACGTGTTTCTGTTAACCCTGATTGAGGCCGACATCCAAACCGGCCCGGCAATGGCGGATCATGTAATCAATGAACCTGTGCACCTTGGGGTCTTGCAGCTTGCGGTGCGGGTACAGACAGCCGAACACCGACGGCACCGGCGGCGTCTGTGGCAGGAGCTCGACCAACGCGCCGCTTTCCAGAAACCGCGACACTTCGATCCGTGGCTTGTTCACGATCCCCCGATCATCCAACGCCCAATGCAACAAGACATCGCCCTCATCGGCGTCGAACCGTCCGCCGACGTCCAGTTTGAGCGGCCCGCCGGGAGTTTGCAGGACCCAGAAATATTCGGGCGAGCGCGGGAATTGCAGCAGCAGGCAATTGTGCTTCTGGTCCAGCAGGTCTAACGGCACCAAAGGCGTGCCGCGCTGCGCCAGATACGCCGGTGAGGCGCACAGCACACGCGGGCAATCCATGATTTTGCGCAGTTTCAGGTTGGAATCCATCGGCGCGCCGAGGAAAAACGCCACGTCCAGTTCTTCTTCAAACAGATCAACCCGCCGATCCGAAAGCCGCAGACGGACATCAACCTCTGGAAACGCGTCGCAAAACCGGGGCACCAAAGGCGCGATCAGCCGCCGCCCCAGCCCCAGAGGCGCGGTCACCCGGATGGTGCCGCGCGGTCGGCCCGCGAACCCGGCAAGCGAGGCTTCGGCATCTTCCAGGGTCGCAACCACCAGCCGCGCCTGTTCATAAAAAACCCGCCCCGCCTCGGTCGGAACCAGCTTGCGGGTGGTTCGGTTCAGCAAACGGGTGCCCAGCCGTGCCTCCAACTGCTTGATCCGTTTCGAGGCCACAGCGGGCGTCAACCGCAAGTCGCGTCCGCCCGAGGTGATCGACCCCAGCTCAACCACCCGCACGAACACCTTGATGCTTTCCAGATATGACACGACGACCCTCTCGTTTCGTAAACAATAGCCACAAAATCGCGACGATTTTCAACAATTCGATGAAACGGGACATCCATCGCAAAAACGGCATCTTGGCCCCGTCGCGCGCCAACTTGACCCCAAGCGACCCGGCAACCATTGGCGCCCCGGGGGCAGAGCCCCCGACAGGCGCGGCCCGCCGGGCCGGGCCGCCTCTCCGGGCTGCCGGGTCCGGGGTCCTTGTGGCCCCGGACCCGGCAGCTCACCGCCAACAAACCGGTTGCATTCGGCAACCCCCAAAGCGCAAACTGCCCGGACCCCAAGCCGGAGCCCCCATGTCCATTCCCCAACGCATCCAAGATTTTGCCGCAGAGCTCACCGCCATCCGCCATGACCTGCACGAACACCCGGAACTTGGCTTTGAAGAAATCCGTACCTCTGGCATTGTCGCGGAGCACCTCAAATCCCTGGGGATCGAGATCACCACGGGTCTGGGCAAGACCGGCGTCGTTGGTGTCCTGAAAGGCAACCGCCCCGGGCGCACGATCGGCCTGCGCGCCGATATGGATGCGCTGCCGATCCACGAATTGACCAACCTGCCCTATGCCTCGAAAACCCCCGGTGTGATGCACGCCTGCGGCCATGACGCGCACACCACGATCTTGCTGGGCGCGGCGCGCTATCTGTCAGAAACCCGCGACTTTGCCGGCACCGTCGTGTTCATCTTTCAGCCCGCCGAAGAGGGGTTGGGCGGCGCGCGGCGCATGATCGCCGACGGGTTGTTCAAGAAATTCCCGTGTGACGAGATTTACGGCTTGCACAACTGGCCGTCGGGCAACCCCGGCGTCATCAACATCACCCCCGGCAAGGCGCTGGCCGGGGCGGATTTCTTTGACATCACCCTGACCGCCAAGGGCTGCCACGCCGCCGCACCCGATGCCGGCATTGACAGCATCGTCATTGCCTCGTCGCTGGTGCAGCAATTGCAATCCATCGTGTCGCGCAATGTGGAACCCTCGGATCAGATCGTGCTCTCGGTGACCCAATTCCACGCCGGAGCCGCCTATAATGTTCTGCCCGAAGTCGCGACCCTGGCCGGAACCATGCGCTATTTCAACCGCGACACGGCGGCCATGGTGCGCACCCGGATGCAGGATCTCTGCGCCGGAATGGCCAAGTCTTACGGCGTGCAGATTGCGCTCGACATGCGCAATGTGTTCGACGTTCTCGAAAACGACCCGACCTTGTCAGAGGCAATGATTGACGTCGCACAGGGGCTCGTTGGCACGAAGGCGCAGATCTCCACCCGGCAGGTCATGGGGTCAGAAGATTTCGCCGATATGCTGCAAGTCGTGCCGGGTGCCTATTGCATGGTCGGCCACGCGGGCGCGGTGCCGCTGCACAACCCCGGCTATGTCTTTGATGACGCAGCACTGCCTTTGGGCGTCGCGCTCTTGGCGCGCATGGTCGAGGTGCGCGGCGAGGCCTGACCCCGCAGCGCCACCGGGCCAGCCAGGTTTGAGTATTTTTGGCAAGATGAAGCCGCAAGAGCGCTGCGTGGGGTCAGCCCATCCGGGACCACAGGTGCGGGGCCATCGGGCCGATCCGGTCCTCGATGGCGATCATCGCATCGACGACCAGATCCTCGCGCCAGCGCTGCCCGACGATCTGCACGCCGATCGGTTGCGGCCCGGTGTCGAGCGCCGCGAGGCGCGCGGGCACATTCCCGGCGGGCAGGCCGAGAAAGTTGAACCCCGTGCACCAGAATGCCGAGGCCAGCGCCTCGTGCACACCCTCGGCCCCTTGCGTGTCGCGGCCCGGGCCAAAGAACGGCTGCGGCATGAAGGGGGTCAGCACCAGCGGGTATTCGGCCAGCAACAGTGACCATTGCCGCGCCAAGCCGGTGCGCGCAGCCAGCACGCGCAGGTAGTCGTCGGTGGCATAGGGCGGGAACTGGCGGAAATATTCGTCAAAGATCGCCCGCACCGTGTCCGAGCCGATGCGCGCGATATCCGGGCCGGACATGGCCTGCGTCTCGGTCATCAGGGCGCGAATGCCCATTTCGGCAAGGTCGGCGAGGGACGGCGGGGTGATCTCGGTCAGCGCGTAGCCTGCGTCAACCAGTGCTGCGCGCGCATCGTTCAGCGAGGCGGCAACCTCGGGGTGCAATGCGTTGCCCAGCATCTCGGTGGTAAAGCCGACCTTGATCGGCCCCTCCAGCGCCGCGCCGCGCCACGGCAGCGGCACATGGAACGGGTCGCGCGGATCGGCGCGGATCATCGCCGGCATCGCCAGATGCAGGTCACGCGCGCTGCGGGTGATCAGCCCCTGCACCGACATGGATTGCGACAGCATCCCGCGTTCGGCCGCTTGCGAGGGGTTCCACGCCGGCACGCGCCCCAGCCCCGGCTTGACCGTCACCGCGCCATTGGCCGCCGCCGGAAAGCGCAGCGACCCGGCGATGTCATTGCCATGTGCCAGCGCCCCGCACCCGGCCATCACCGCCGAGCCCGCGCCGCCCGATGAGCCCCCCGCGCTGATATGCTTGCCCCAGGGGTTATGCGTGCGGCCGTGCAGCGGGTTGTCGGTGTCGATGCGAAAGGAAAACTCGGGCGTGTTGGTGCGGCCAATCACCACCGCGCCCGCATCCAGCAGGTTCTTGACCAGCGGCGCATCCTCGGCCGCGATCCAGTCCTTGAGCGCGGGCAAGCCGTTCGATGTCGCCTGCCCCACCTGATCGACGTTGATCTTGATGGTGATCGGCACGCCGTGCAGCGGGCCTTTGTCGCCGGAGTGGGCATCCAGCGCCCGCGCGCGGATCAGCGCCGCCTCGGACAGATCGACCACCACCGCGTTCAGGTCCGGGTTCACCGCCTGCATCCGGTCGATCGAGGCGCTGACCGCCTCGGTGGCGCTGACCTCTCTGGCGTGGATCCGCGCGGAAAGTTCGCTGGCAGAAAGCTGCCACAACGGCACGTCAGTCATGAAAAACCCCCAATTGACCTTGTGCCGCAGGTTAGAGTGCTGCGGCACAGTCAGGCAATGGCTGATTTCAGCCGCAGGTCAGCGATCCAGCCCCAGCAGGCGGTCCAAGGAAATCCGCCCCGGCCCGTACGCCATCACGGCAAGGAAGCTGGCAGCCCAAAGCCCATGCGTCACCCAGGCCTGCGGATAGACGAAAATCTGGATCACGGCGGTCATGACCAGGAGCGCGGCGGCGGCGAACCGGGTGAACAGACCCGCGACCAGCAGCACGGAAAAGAGATGCTCGGCGAGGGTCGCCATGACCGCCGCCCAGGTGAAGGGGATCAGGGGCAGCGCGTATTCATGCTCGAACAGGAACCACGTCGAGTCGGCAATCGCGAAACCATCGACCTTGGTTTGCCCCGACAGCCAGAACACCCAGGCCACGAACACCCGCGCCGCCAGAGCCACCAGATCGCGCGGCACCAACCCTCCGATCCAGGAGTTCAGGTGCAGCACCCTGCTGCGCGGGTCGGTGACGGTGTGGCTGAGGTCGGTCATGAGGTCTCTCCCGTGATGGCGGTGATCAGCCCGTGTTGCAGCAACAAGGCCAGTAAAACGGTGGGGTCGTGGTCGGCAGCGGCCTCGCCCAAGGGCGCGCCGTCGAGGAGGGCGACAAGGATCGCGTGTTGCGCCGCGTCCAGCGCAAGGACCGGCACGTCAAAGTGCGGCGTGCGCCCGATCAGCGCGTATTCGGGGCCTTTGGGAACCGGCTGCTGGCTGGTGCCGGGCTGGTTGTTGGCCCAGATCGTCACCGCGGGGAATCGGCTGGCAAAGGCGCTGACCGATGGCGCGAGGGTCAGGCGCAACCCCGAGGGATCGCCCGCAAGCAAGGCGGCGGGGTCAGCGGTGGGCGCATCGGCGGCGTGATAGGCGCGGCCCCGCGCCAGTTCCAGCCGTGCGACATCGGGCAGATAGGGCAGCTTGGCGACCGGCGGAAACCCTTGCAGAAATGCCGGAAACTCACCGCCCCAGTCGATCAGAACCGGGGTTTCGGGCGGATGCCGCGCGGCGAAAACACGGGCCATGGCGGTGAAGAACTCAGTGCCGACCAGCCGGTCAACCACCGGGAATCGTTGCCGCAGAGCGCTGCACAGCCCATGCTGCACGTTGTTGCGATAGACCAGAAAGCGGCGGTCATTCGCGCAGGCCGCGCCCAACCCCTCGGGGGTCTCGGGCGACCAGAGCGCGGCCTGAAACCGCGCCTGCATCATGGCATGGGCGTCACGCGGCCCGGACATGGCGCGCGCCTTTCAGGCGGGTTTCGGCCCGCGCCGCCTCGGCCAGCAGCACGTCGAAACCGGGCACCTCGTTGTCCCATTCGATCAGGCTGGGCAGCGGGCCCGTGCGGGCCAGAACCTCGGAAAACAGGGTCCAGACCGGGTCGGCGACGGGGCGCGAATGGCTGTCGATCAACAAGGGGCCGTCGGGCAGCGCCTCGGCCTCGTGACCCGCCAGGTGGATCTCGCCCACCAGATCCAGCGGGAACTCCGCCAGATAGGCGCGCGGGTCGGTGCGGTGATTGGTGGCGCTGACAAAGACGTTGTTGACGTCCAGAAGCAACCCGCAGCCGGTGCGCCGCGCGATCTGCGCCAGAAACGCGGTCTCGGGCCAGGTGCTGTCGGCAAAGGTCACATAGGTCGCCGGGTTCTCCAGCAACAACCGGCAGCCCAGCGCCTCTTGGGTCTCGTCGATATGGTCGCAGATCGTGGTGAGCGTCTGGTCGGTATAGGGCAGCGGCAGCAGGTCATTGAGCCACGCCGCCCCATGCGAGGACCACGCCAGATGCTCGGAAAAACTCTCGGGTTTGTGGCGATCCATCAGGCCCCGCAGCCGCGCCAGATGCGCGCGGTCCAGCGGCCCCGCCCCGCCAATCGACAGGCCAACCCCGTGGATCGAAAGCGCGTGCGCGTCATGCAGACGTTCCAGCATGTGATGCGGGGCACCGCCCGCGCCCATGTAATTCTCGGCATGAACCTCATAGAACCCGACTGCGCCGGGCCGGGCCATGATCTGATCGAAATGCTCGGGCTTGAAGCCGAGGCCGGGGGTCGCTGGCAGGGTCATCGCGCGATCCTTGATTCGGGAATGGTCGAAATTGGCCACCCCGGCCCTCGCCGGGGCGGCCAAAGGGCGGATCACATCGTGACAGGCATGTAGGTCGCCGCAATCGCCGCATCCAAACCGGCCGGCAGATCGCGATTCACGCCGGGGCCATACGACCCCTCGGCCAGCGTCGCTTCGGTCACGCCCAAACGCGCGTGGCCCATGCCGTCAGCCGGGATTTCCATCGTCTCGCAGGTGCCCGCCGGAACCATCTCCCAGGCGTTGCCCTGATAATCCATCGTCGACGACCCGGCGCAGGTCGTGCCCGGACCGGCCGCGCAATCATTGGCACCGGCAAGCGAGACGCCATAGCATTTTTCCTGCGCGGCGGCGTGGCTTTCGGCGCTGGCGGCACCCGCCGCCATGCTCAGGGCGGCGGCGATCGAAGCGGCAAGGATCGGGGTCGATTTGTTCATGGTTTCTCTCCTGTTGGTGGCCGCATCCGTTGCGGACCTGCTCGACAAGACGTAGAAAAAGACAGCAACGTTACGCGGATCACGCACCCGTGACTTGAAAAACTTTCGCGTGGACTTGCCGTCTGGCGGTGTAACAAGTGGTCCGTTCCACCCGTATGGAGACTGTGTGACTCTGCCTGCTGATGCCAGTTGGGAAGACCTGATGCGCGCCGCGAACCGGGGCGAGCAGCAGCCCTATGCGCGGCTCCTGGTCGAGATCACGCCCGTTGTGCGGGGCATTGTGCGCGCACGCGGTGGGGCGTTGGGCCCTGAAGGTTGCGAGGATGTCGTGCAGGAGGTCTTGCTGACGATCCATATGAAGCGCCAGACATGGCGCGAGGACGCGCCGCTGCGGCCCTGGCTCTATGCCGTGACGCGGCACAAGGTGGTGGATGCGTTCCGCGCGCGGGGGGAAACGGATCGACCTGCCGGTCGAGGATTTCATCGACGTGCTGCCCGCCCCCGCCGACCCCGATCCGTTCGAGGCGCAGGACATGGACCGCGTGATCGACCGGCTGGAGCCACGCGCCGCGCAAATCGTGCGGGCGATTGGCATCGACGGCGAGAGTGCCGCCGATACCGGCGCGCGTCTGGGCATGACCGAAGGGGCGGTGCGTGTCGCGTTGCATCGGGCGCTGAAATCTCTCGCGCGGTTGCGGGAAAGGATGATTGAATGAAAACCGAAGACCTGATCGCCGCCCTGGTGGCTGACACAACGCCGCAGAAATCCACCGGCACACGGTTGTTTCAGGCGTTGCCGCTGGCGGTGCTGGTCTCGCTGCTGGCGCTGATTGCCTTGTGGAGCGTGCGCCCGGATCTCTCGGCCGCCATCGCCTCGCCTGCGTTGATCAAGACCGTCCTGCCCGCCGGTCTGGCACTGATCGCGCTGTGGCTGGCGCACGGCCTCTCGCACCCCGAGGCGCGGGCGCGCGCGCAATGGGCGACCATCGGCGTCGTGGCCATCGGCTTTGCCGTGGCACTGGCGCAGGGGCTGCTTTCGGGGGGGTGGTCCGGGTTGAAAAGCGCCCTGCAGACGCCGAACCTGATCACATGTTTTGTCTCGATCCCGCTCCTGTCCAGCCTGCCCCTTGCGGCGGTGATCTGGGCCATGAAATCGGGCGCGCCGGCAAACCTGCGTCAGGCAGGGGCGGCCGCCGGGTTGCTGGCAGGGGCGGCGGGCACGGCGGTGTATTCGCTGCATTGCCCTGAGGATTCGCTGCTGTTCTTTGGCCCCGCCTACGGGCTGAACATCCTGATCATGGTCGCGATCGGCGCCGTGATCGGGCCGCGCTGGTTGCGGTGGTAGCCGAGGCTTTCACGGGTTATTCATCGCGCCGAAACAGACCGCGCGCCACGGGCGGCGGCAAAACGGCCCCGCGACGGCGCACGACAGGCATCGACAATTGCGCCAACGGATGCGGCGGAAGCCCGTGGAACCGACGCCAGAACATCGTGCCGCCACGCATCCGCCACAGCCGCGCGGCCATGCCGACCCCGGCCAGAAATCCACCGATATGCGCCCAGAACGCAACCGAGGTCGAGGACGGCGGCGTCGATAACCCGCCCCAAACCTGAAGCGTGAACCACAGGCTCAACAGAAACCACGCCGGCACCGCGACCACCCGCATCGTCACCACCAGATAGAGCATCAGCTCGACGCGGGCGCGCGGGAACATCAGCAAATAGCCCCCCATGACCCCCGCCACGGCCCCCGACGCGCCCGCCACAGGCACCGGGCTGTCAATCGCTGCGACATATTGCATCATCGCCGCGATCAACCCGCAGGCCAGATAAAAGCCCAGAAACGGCAAGGCCCCCATCTCGAATTCCAGATTGTCGCCAAAGATGCGCAAAAACAGCATGTTGAGGCCGATGTGAAACCATCCACCGTGAATGAAAATCGACGTCAGCGGCGTGATCAGCCGCTCACCCGCCGAAATTTGTGCAGGCACCATGCCCCAGGCGTGGAACACGGCGCTCACACTCTCCTCGGTGCCCGCCGGCCAGTAGGACAGGAACACGACAAAGTTCAGGGCGATCAAGGCCCAGGTGACAAAAGGCGTGTGCCCGGAGGGGTTGCGGTCGCGGATTGGTAACATGGCGCGACATTTCCGCGATCTTGCGCGCTGCGTCAAGCACCCGCCGCTTCAACCAACAGTTGCGCGTTGCCACCTGACGCAGTTGTGTCCACGCACAGATGCCGCTCGGTCAAAGCATGGGCGATATCGGGCATGGCGGTGATCACCGGCAGGATCGGACCGGAGCGCGAGGCCAAGGCCTTGGCATAGGTGCGCGCCGTCTCCGCATCGCCCCACCACACCACACCGGACAGGCCGTCCGCCTGCGCCAGCCACGCTGCCGGAACCGCGCCACCGGAACAGACCGCAACGCCACCGAATCCGCGAATCACCCGGGCCTGGGCCTCTTCGGCAGCCGCGCCGGGGCCGAGGCACATGACAGGCGCGCGGGAATGCTCGCTCAACCGGTTCGACTCGCCGGTTGGCCCGGGCATGTCCCGAATCGCAAGGGGATCGCTTGCCGCGCCAGCGGCAAGCGCTGCCGCAACCGCCCCGGACAAAGCGCTCAGATTGGCGGGTGTCGCCGCGCCGCTCACATCGGGCGCTGGTTTGGGCGCGGCAAGGCGCGCCACATACGCCGGCCCGCCCGCCTTCGGCCCGGTCCCCGACAGCCCCTCGCCGCCGAACGGCTGGCTGCCCACCACCGCGCCAATCTGGTTGCGGTTGACGTACAGGTTGCCGCAGCGCATCGCCTCGACCACCTCTTGCACCCGGTTGTCAATCCGGGTGTGCAGTCCAAAGGTCAGCCCATAGCCGCGCGCGTTGATCGCCGCCATGACCTTGGGCAGGTCGCTGGCCTTGAACCGCGCGACATGCAGCACCGGGCCAAACACCTCGCGCTCCAGATCCTCGATGCCACGGACCTCGATCGCCACGGGGGCCACAAAATGCCCGCCGTCGGGCGCGCGCAACTCATGCATCACGCGCCGCTCACGCCGCGCCTGCGACACATAGGCCCGGATATCACGCGCCGCCTCGGCGTCGATCACCGGGCCGACGTCGGTCGACAAATGCCACGGATCGCCGATGTGCAGCGCGTCCATCGCCCCGAACAGCATTTGCAGGATGTGATCGGCGACATCCTCTTGCAGATACAAACACCGCAGCGCCGAGCACCGTTGGCCCGCCGATTGGAACGCACTGGCGATGATGTCGCGCACGGCTTGCTCCGGCAGCGCGGTCGAATCGACGATCATCGCGTTCAACCCGCCGGTTTCCGCGATCAGCGGCGCGCCGGGGTCCAGATGTTCGGCCATCGACCGCCGGATGATCTGCGCGGTGTCCGTCGAGCCGGTGAACACCACGCCATCGACGCGCGCATCGCTGGTCAGCGCCGCCCCCACTGTCGCCCCCTCGCCGGGCAACAGTTGCAACGCGGTCGCGGGAACCCCCGCCTGCAGCATCAGGTGGGTGGCGAGATGCGCGATCAGCGGCGTTTGCTCGGCGGGTTTCGCCAGCACCGCATTGCCCGCCGCCAAGGCCCCGGCGATCTGCCCGGTGAAAATCGCCAGCGGGAAATTCCACGGCGAGATACAGACCAGCCGCCCGCGCGGAGTCATCCCGGGGTCGATCCGCGCGGCATAATAGCGCAGGAAATCCACCGCCTCGCGCAACTCGCCCTCGCAATCGGGCAAGCCCTTGCCCGCTTCCCGCGCCAGCAGCGCAAAGAACTGCCCCACATTGGCCTCATAGAGATCGGCGGCCCGGTTGAGGATCGCCGCGCGCTCATCCGCAGACGCCTCCCAGACCCGCGCCGCCGCCAACGCAGCCTCGACATCATCGCGGCTTGCCAGTTGCACCTGCCCGACCAATTCCGTGGATCTGGCCGGGTTGAACACCGCCTGCACCGCCCCCCCCCGCAGCCGCCACCGCCAGCAACGGACCACCCTTGAACACCCGCTCCTCGAACCCGGCCCGCGCGGCATAAATCGCCTCGCGGTCTGGCGCGGCGGTCAGGTCACGGCCAACCGAGTTCACCCGTTCCGGCGCAAACAGGTCCGGCCCCTTGGTGATCGCACGCGGTTTATGCGCCGCGATCGGACAGGCCGCGACCACCTCGGCGGGGACCGTTTCATCGACGATCTGGTTGACGAACGAGCTGTTCGCGCCGTTCTCCAACAGTCGCCGCACCAGATAGGCCAACAGGTCGCGATGCGCCCCCACCGGCGCATAAATCCGGCAGCGCGTGGCCTCGCGCGTATGCACCAGATCGTGCAATTGCTCGCCCATGCCATGCAGACGCTGGAATTCATAAAGCTCCGCATCCAGCCCCTCTGCCATCTCCAGCACCGCCGCCACCGTATGCGCGTTATGCGTGGCGAATTGCGGATAGATCCGGTCGGTCATGCCCAACAGCTTGCGCGCATTGGCGATATAGCTGATGTCGGTCGCGGTCTTGGCGGTGAACACCGGAAAGCCCGGCAGCCCCAGAACCTGCGCGCGCTTGATTTCCGTGTCCCAATACGCACCCTTGACCAGTCGCACCATCAACTTGCGATCCAGCCGCGTGGCCACCCCATGCAGCCAGTCGATCATCGCGCCCGCGCGCGGCCCGTAGGCCTGCACCACCACGCCGAACCCGTCCCATCCCTCCAGCGCCGGGTCGGCCAGCACCGCTTCGATCACGTCGCGCGACAGCACCAGACGGTCCTGCTCTTCGGCGTCGATGTTGAACCCCATGCCACGCCGCGCCGCCAGCCGCGCCAGCTTGCTGACCCGCGGCACCAGATCGCGCAACACCTGTTCGCGCTGTCCTTCCTCATAGCGCGGATGCAATGCGCTCAGTTTCACCGAAATCCCCGGATTGGCGCGGATATCATCGCCCTTGCAACCCAGCCCGATGGCCTCGATCGCCGTCGCATAGGCCGCCTGATAGCGCAGCGCGTCCTGCTCGGTGCGCGCCGCTTCGCCCAGCATGTCATAGGAATAGGTATAGCCGCGCGCCTCCATGCCCGCGCCGCGTCTCATCGCCGATTGAATCGTCTCGCCCAGCACGAACTGGCGGCCCATTTCCTTCATGGCGCGGCCCACGGCGGCACGGATCACCGGCTCGCCCAGACGTTTGACCGCGGCGCGCAGATGCCCGGCAACGCCCGGCTCGCCCTCGTCCAACACACGACCCGTCAGCATCAGCGCCCAGGTCGAGGCATTGACCAGCGAGGACGAGGAATGCCCCAGGTGCAGCCCCCAATTTGACGGCGAGATCTTGTCCTCGATCAGCGCATCCATCGTGCCCGCGTCGGGCACCCGCAACAGCGCCTCGGCCAGACACATCAGCGCGACGCCCTCATCCGTCGACAGGCCATATTCGGCCAGGAACACCTCCATCAGGCCGGGTTTCGTGCTGCTGCGGATTGCACGCACCAGATCGGCACCGCGCGCCGCGATGTGCGCGCGCGCCGGGCCGTCCAGCGCCGCTTTGGCTATCAGATCCGCGACAACGGCGGCCTCGGATTGCGGGATCGGGTGGTTCAGTGGGTCAGCGCGCATATCAACACCTTGTGCGATTTTCCCGATGATATCCGCATTGAAACCGATCTGCTTCCCGATTACAGATGATCTGCGGTCCAAACGACCATATTTTCGACCCAAGGCAGCACAATGACCCGCAACGATCTGGACAGCTTTGACCTTGCGATTCTAAGCATCCTGCGCCGGGACGGGCGTATCAGCGTCACCGAATTGGCCAGCCGGATCAGCCTGTCGAAATCGCCGACTCAGGCGCGGTTGAAGCGCCTCGAGCGTGAGGGGTTCATCACCGGATATCAAGCCCTGCTGGATCATCAACGCCTGGGGCTCGGGCATGTGGTCTTTGTCGAGGTCCGGCTCAACGACACCCGCGAAGCCGCGCTGCGTGCCTTCAAGGATGCGGTGAACGCGACCGTCGAAATCGAAGAGTGCCACCTGATCGCCGGGGCCTTTGACTATTTGCTCAAGGTGCGCAGCTCCGACATTCACAATTACCGCCAAATTCTGGCCGAACGCATTTCCAGCTTGCCGCATGTTTCCTCGACCTCGACGCATGTGGCAATGGAATCGGTCAAGGAAAGCGGCCGCTGATCGGCGCCGCGGGCGGCAATGTCCCTTGCATCGGGGGCGTCACCGCCTATCTTGGAGCGGATATCAACGACGGGCACCCCCATGATCCGCTACACGCTCAAATGCGATCAAGGCCATGATTTTGAAAGCTGGTTTGCCTCGGCAACGGCCTTTGACAGCCTGCTCAAGGGGGGCCATGTCGCATGCGTGGAATGCGGCAGCGTGCGGATCGAAAAGGCTCTGATGGCCCCGGCGGTTGCGTTGACAACCACCAAGCCCGCGGCCCCCGGCCCGCACAATACCAATCAAAAACTGGCAGCCCTGCGCCGCGAAATCGAAGAGAACGCGGATTACGTCGGCAACAGGTTTGTCGCCGAAGCCCGCGCGATGCACCTTGGCGATGCCCCGGACCGCCCGATCTGGGGCGAGGCCCGGCTGGACGAGGCCAAGGCCCTGCTGGATGACGGCGTGTCGGTGATGCCGCTGCCGTTTCTGCCAAAGACCAAGACCAATTAGGCCGCCTGGCCCCGACCTCGGGTGCCCTGCAAGCCGCCCGCGCCAAGACCTGTCGCCTGCGCGCCCGACCCTCGCAGCCCTTGCACGCAACGTCGCCCCCGCGTAAGAGAACCCGCGCCGCACACGGGATGCGGGACGGAAACTCTGCGGGGGCGTGAATGCCTATTCTGGTGATGAAATTCGGCGGGACGTCGGTGGCCGATCTGGATCGGATCGCGAATGTGGCCGCCAAGGTCCAACGCGAAGTCGAGCGCGGCTACAACGTGATCGTCATCGTGTCGGCGATGGCCGGCAAGACCAACGAACTGGTCGGCTGGGTCAACAAGACCTCTGACTTCTTTGACGCGCGTGAATATGACGCGGTGGTTTCCAGCGGCGAGAATATCACCGCCGGCTTGTTGGCGCTGCGCTTGCAGGATATGGGCGTCTCGGCGCGCAGCTGGCAGGGCTGGCAGGTGCCGATCAACACCACCTCGGCCCATAGCGCCGCACGCTTCGTCTCGATTCCGCGCGCCAACATCGACGCCAAGTTTGCCGAAGGCTTCAAGGTTGCCGTGGTCGCGGGCTTTCAGGGCCTTAGCCCCGAAGGCCGCATCACCACGCTGGGCCGCGGCGGGTCCGACACCACGGCCGTGGCCTTTGCCGCCGCCTTTGGCGCGGAACGCTGTGACACCTACACCGACGTTGACGGGGTCTACACCACCGATCCGCGCGTCACATCCAAAGCCCGCAAGCTCGACAAGATCAGCTACGAGGAGATGCTGGAACTCTCCAGCCTCGGGGCCAAGGTCTTGCAAACGCGGTCCGTCGAACTGGCGATGCGCTACAAGGTTCGGCTGCGCGTGTTGTCATCCTTTGAAGACACTGACGAAACATCCGGCACATTGGTCTGCGCCGAGGAGGAAATCATGGAATCCAAAGTTGTTTCAGGCATCGCCTTTTCGCGCGATGAAGCCAAGATCACGCTTGTCACCGTCGAGGACCGCCCCGGCATTGCCGCCGCGATCTTTGGCCCGCTGGCCGAAGCGGGCGTGAATGTGGACATGATCGTCCAGAATATCAGCGAAAAAGCCCATGACGAGGCGCACCCCGGAGCGGTCACCGACATGACCTTTTCCTGCCCCGTCGATCAGATCGGCAAAGCCCGCAAGGCGATGGAACAGGCCAAGGCCTCGGGGTCCATCGATTACACCGATCTGGTCGTCGATACCGAGGTGTCCAAGGTTTCGGTGGTCGGCATCGGGATGCGCAGCCACGCGGGGGTTGCCGCCAAGATGTTCAAATCGCTGGCCAATGAGGGCGTGAACATCAAGGTGATCGCAACCTCCGAGATCAAGATCTCGGTGCTGATCGACCGCAAATATGTGGAACTGGCCGTGCAGACCCTGCATGACGCCTTCGATCTGGGCACGGCCGGCGAAGCCGTCTGAGGGCATCGGCAGCGCCTGACCCCGACGTCGCGAAACAGGCCGGCCGATTGGCGGCCCTGAGGGACAACGGCATCAAAGCTGTTTCCCTTCTGCCGTCAGTTGATTTACTGTCAGATGGCTCACCCCCGTACAACCGCAAGGACACGCGCCCGGATGCAGGATCGTAGCGAAAGCGAAAGCCGCAAGTTGCTGCGGCGATTGCGCGACACCTTGGCCGAGCCTGGCCAGGGTCAGGAACGGTTGAATCGCATCACGGGTCTGATCGCCGAGTCGATGTTTACCGATGTGTGCTCGATCTATCTGTTTCGCGACCGCGAGACACTGGAACTCTGCGCCACCACCGGCCTGAACCCCTCCGCCGTCCACAAGACACGGCTGAAGCTGGGCGAGGGTCTGGTCGGCCGCGTCGCGCGCACCGCCTCTGTGGTCAACACCGCCGACGCCCCCTCCGAACGCGGTTTTCGCTTCATGCCCGAGACGGGCGAAGAAACCTTCCCCAGCTTTCTCGGCTTGCCGATTCAGCGTCTGGGCGAAAAACTGGGCGTGCTTGTCATCCAGTCGAAACATGGCCGCGCGTATTCCGACGAAGAGATCTATGCGCTCGACGTGGTGGCGATGGTTCTGGCCGAGATGACCGAACTCGGCGCATTCACCAATGACGACAGCTCCATCGCGTCCCGGCACACCCACGCGGCAATGTTGCGCGGTGGCGCCGCGCAAGAGGGCACCGCCGAGGGCCAGGTCTGGCTGCATGAGCCGCGTGTCGTGGTCACCAACTTCGTCAACGACGACCCCGTCGCCGAGGTCGCGCGCATTCGCGCCGCCGTGTCGGAACTGCGCGGATCGGTCGATGACTTGCTCAAACTGACCATCGACGCCGATACCGAACACCGCGAAATCCTCGAAGCCTACCGCATGTTCGCCAATTCGCGCGGCTGGCTGCGGCGCATGGAACAATCCATCGAAAACGGCCTGTCCTGCGAAGCCGCCGTCGAAAAAGAGCAATCCCAGGCCCGCGCCCGCCTGCAACTGGTGCCCGACCCCTATCTGCGCGACCGCCTGCACGATCTCGACGACCTCTCGAACCGGCTGCTGCGCATCCTGACCGGTCAGGGCACGGATACCGGCGCCGTGATGCCCGACCGCCCCATTCTGGTGGCGCGCAATATCGGCCCTGGCGAATTGCTGGAATACGGCAAAAAGCTCAAGGGCGTGGTCCTCGAAGAAGGCTCGGTCGGTTCACATGCCGCCATCGTCGCCCGCGCGCTGGCGATCCCGCTGATCGTGCATTGCACCGGCATCACCACCGAGGCACTGACCGGCGATCACATCATTGTCGACGGCGATGACGGCGTGGTGCATCTGCGCCCCGATGACAGCGTGGCCTCGGCCTATCGCGACAAGATCATCATGCAGACCCAGGCCGCCGCACGGTTTGCCGCCCTGCGCGAAATCCCGGCGGTTGCCCGCTGCGGCAGCAAGATCGCGCTGCACATGAACGCGGGCATCATGGCCGACCTGCCCTCGCTCGAAGGATCGGGTGCCGAAGGCGTTGGCCTGTTCCGCACCGAATTGCAGTTCTTGCTGCGCAATTCCATGCCCCGCCGCTCGGAATTGGCGGCGCTTTACGCCCGCGTTCTCAAGGCCGCCGACGGCCGCCGCGTGGCGTTCCGCACGCTGGATATCGGCTCGGACAAGGTCATGCCCTACATGAACCGCCCCGAAGAGCCCAATCCCGCGATGGGCTGGCGCGCGATCCGCGTGGGCCTCGACAAACCGGGGGTCATGCGCATGCAGTTGCAAGCCCTGATCCGCGCCGCCGCCGGCGGCCCCTTGACGGTGATGTTTCCGCTGGTGGCGGAAATGTCCGAATTCACCGCCGCGCGCGATCTCTTGCTGCGCGAAATCGACCGCGAGGCGCATCTGGGCCACGCCCTCCCCAGCGCCTTGGAGATTGGCGCGATGCTGGAAACCCCCAGCCTCGCCTTCGCGCCCGATGCGTTCTTTGAACTGGCCGATTTCATCTCGATCGGCGGCAATGATCTCAAGCAATTCTTCTTTGCCGCCGACCGCGAGAACGAACTGGTGCGGCGGCGTTACGACACCTTGTCGATCAGCTTCCTGACCTTCATCCAGAAAATCGTCGCGCGTTGCGACCGTGCCGGAACCATGGTGTCCTTTTGCGGCGAAGACGCCGGCCGCCCGGTCGAGGCCCTGACGCTGGCCGGGGCCGGCATTCGGTCCTTGTCGATGCGTCCGGCCTCCATCGGCCCGGTCAAGGACCTGATCCTGCGTGCCGATCTTTCCGACGTCGCGGCCTTGATTAGCGACGCGATGCGCCGCGGCGTCGATGATATCCGACCCGAGGTCGTCAAATATATCCGAAGCCTGCCAAGCTCTTAATCCGTGTACCGGGTCACCGCCCCCGACACGCCCTGCCATGCACCCTCGACCAGTTCCAACCCCAGCACCCGGTCCGGGTTGGTTGGCGGCGGCATGATCACACCGGGCACCTTGCGAAAGCCAAAGCGCCGATAATAGGGCTCATCCCCCACCAGCAACTCGCGCTCCCACCCCAGATCCCGCGCAATGGCAACGCTGCGCGCGATCAGATCACGCGCCATCCCTTCGCCCTGTCGCGTCGGGTGAACCGCAACCGGCCCCAACAGCAAACAGGGTGCCCCGCCCACCCGCACCGGCCACTGGCGGATGGCCGCCACCATCGCCCCTGTCCTGTCGCGCAAACACAGACACAACTCCGCCACGGGCGGCACGCCTTCGCGCAACCGGTACGATGACAACGCAGAACGACCCGGCGCGAAGCACAAATCATACAGCGCTTCGACCTCCCACCAATCTTCGGCTTTCTCTTGGATCAGATCCACCCCTGCCTCCGACCGGGAACTTGCTGAACACGGCCCTAACATGGGCGAAAACCAATTTCAAACCGAACGAGAGGCCGGATTCCACAATCGTGTCGCCACAAAACCCCGTGCCGCGTTTCCGCCGCAACCTGCCCGGAACACAGATGAAAACCGCCGCCCACCCTGCGCAATCCGCCAAAACCGCCGGCTGTCCCGGCACCAAAACGCCAAAACGCCCAAGGCCCACAACCAGCCCACCCCAAACACCACAACGCCCCGCTTTCATCTTGCCAAAAATACTCACGCCCCCGTCACCACAGGCGCATGCGTCACAAGACGATGTGCTGGCGCGCGCGCAAGCGGGGGGGCGGGTGGGAGCGCCGCGCGCGCGCCTCCTAGCCGCGTAAAACCGCGCCGGGGTTCAGAATGCCGTGCGGATCCAGCACCGCCTTGATCGCCCGCATCATTGCCACCGCAACCGGATCCCCATAGCGCTCCAGATCCGTGACTTTCAGACGCCCGACCCCGTGCTCGGCGCTGACCGAACCGCCCAGCGAGGCGACGATATCATGCACCAGATCCATCACCGGCCGGTGCAGCGCCTCATACCCCGAACGCGCCCGGCCTTGCGGCGGAAACACGTTGAAATGCAGGTTGCCGTCGCCGACATGGCCAAAACAGTTGATCCGAAACGCGCCCAGCCGCGCCAACGCCGCCGTCGCCGCCTCGATGAACCCCGGCACCGACTCCAGCGGCACCGAAACATCATGGCTCGATATGGAGCCGATCAACCGATTCGCCTCGGGGATTGCTTCACGCACAGCCCAGAATTGCGCGCGTTGCGCGGCGTTCTGGGCGATCACCCCATCCGCGACCAAGCCCTGTTCCAGCGCGAGCTCGAACAACCGCTCCAATTCCTGCGCCGGGTCCAACCCTTCGGCCAGACCCAGATCCACCAGAACCATCCAGTCCGGGCGCGCTGCAAAGGGCTGACGGATCTGCGGCATGACCTCGTCGAGAAACCTCAGCCCGACGCCACTGATCAACTCGAACCCCGAGACCCCCTCGCCCAACCGCGCCTGCGCCAGTCCCAGCAAGGCCAGCGCCGCCGCCGGGTCGCGCACCACCATCACCGCCGCGCCGCTCCGCGCCGGGCGCGCCACCAGCCGCAGACTGGCCGCCGTGATCACCCCCAACGTGCCCTCGGAGCCGATCAGCAGATGCCGCACATCATAGCCCATATTGTCTTTGCGCAACCGCTTGAGGCCGTGCATCACCCGCCCATCGGCCAGCACCACCTCCAGCCCCAGACATTGATCGCGCATATTGCCCCAGCGCAGCACACCCGTGCCACCCGCGTTCGTGCCCAGCAATCCACCGATCCGCGCCGTCCCCTCGGAACCCAGCGACAGCGGGAACAGCCGGTCCACCGCGTCGGCGGCCGCTTGCACCTCCGCCAGAATGCAGCCGGCCTCGACCTCCATCACGTTGCCCGCAGGTTCCACCGCGCGGATCGCGCTCATGCGCTCCAGCGACAGCAACAGCGGCAAGGCCCCGTCCGGGCACACCTGCCCCGCCACCAATCCGGTGCCGCCGCCATAGGGGATTACCCCGACGCGGGTGGCATTCGCGGCGCGCAGGATCACCGAGACCTCATCGACGGTCGCCGGGCAGGCCACCGCCCCGGCCTGACCGTGATAGCGCCCGCGCGGCTCTTCGAGATAGCGTTGCGCGACGGGGCGCAGCGTGCCCTTGGGCAGTTGCCCGTCAAGCTGCGCCAGAAACGGCCCATCCGCCGGGTTCACCATGCTCACGTCACCTTCATCACGGGCACCATGGGCACCACGGGCACCCAAGGCCAGCCCTCATGGATGCCCCGCAGAAACAAGACCTGTCCGTCAGCCCGCATCCGTGCGCCCTCGCCGGTCACCGCGTAGATTGGAGTACAGCACATGGTTGCGCCAGCGCCCGTTGATCTGCAAATAACTTTGCGCGACACCTTCGTATTTGAAGCCGGATTTCTCCAACACCGCGCGCGAGGCGGCGTTTTCGGGCAGACAGGCCGCCTCGATCCGGCTCAGGTCCATGTCGGTGAAGGCATGATGCACCAGATTGCGGATCGCCTCGCGCATATACCCTTGCCGCGCAAAGGGTTGCCCGATCCAATAGCCGATGGTCCCCGCCTGTGCCGGACCACGGCGGATATTGTCCAGGGTGATCGCGCCCAACAGTTGCTGATCGCTTCGGCGTATCAGAAACAGGGGCAGCCCGCTGCCCTGCGCCTGTATCCGGGCGGCCCATTGCACGCGGCAGGTAAAGCTGCGGCGCGTCAGGTGCTCGGCGGACCAGGTCGGCTCCCACGCGGTCAGGAAACTGGCGCTCGCTTCGCGCAACGAGGCCCAATAGCGATAATCCGCGTGTTCCGGCAATCGCAGCACCATGCGCTCGGTCTCCAATCGAAACCGCCGCCTGGATTTCAGCGAGAGCCCCAGCACTATGCCACCAACCTTTCGCGCAGCGCCTCCAGCGACGGCGCGCTGTCCACCGGCCCATACAGGGCCATGCTGACCCGCGCGTCAATCACCAGCTTTTCGGCAAAGGCTTTCAGCGCCGCCAGATCCACCGCGTCGATGCGCTCGATGGTTTCCGACAGACTGGGCACCCGGCCCCAAATGGCGATCAATCGGGCCAGACGTTCCGCGCGGCTCGACGGGCTTTCCAGGCCCATCAACAGCCCGGCCTTCATCTGCGTGCGGGCGCGCGCGACCTCGGCTTCGGTCATGTCCTCGGCGGCGCGGCGCAATTCATCAATCGTCAGGCGTGACAGATCGGCCAGATCCTCGGCACCGGTGCCAGCGTAAAGGGTGATCGCACCCGTGTCATCATGCGCGCCCGCCTGCGCAAAGATCGTGTAACACAGGCCGCGCTCCTCGCGCAGTTTCTGGAACAGGCGCGACGACATGCCCCCGCCCATGACCCCTGCATAAACCTGCGAGGTGAACAGGTCCGGGTCCCGGAAACCCGGCGCTTCCAGCGATAATGCGAAATGCGCCTGCTCCAGCTCCTTGACCTCACGCCGCTCGTTGCAGGCATATACGGCCGGCTCGGCATCGGTCATGATCAGCGGCGACAGGTGCCCGAACAACGCCTCGGCCAGTCGCACCAACCGGTCGTGATGCACCGCCCCCGAGGCCGCCAGGATCATCTGTCCCGGCCCGTAATGCCCCGCCACAAACCCGCGCAAATCCGCCGCGCCATAATGTGCGATGCGGTCCGCCGGGCCAAGGATCGGACGGCCCAAGGGTTGATCGGGATAGGTCGCCTCTTGCAGCCAGTCAAAGATCACATCATCGGGCGTATCCAGCGCCTGACCGATTTCCTGCAAGATCACATGCCGCTCGACCTCGATCTCGCGCGCATCAAAGGCCGGGTTCAGCACGATATCGGCGATCACATCCAGCGCCAGCGGCACGTCGGCCTCCAGCACACGGGCGTAATAGGCGGTCATCTCGCGGCTGGTATAGGCGTTGATATAGCCGCCAACATCCTCGATTTCCTCGGCAATCTGCAACGAGGTGCGCTTGGCCGTGCCCTTGAACGCCATATGCTCCAGGAAATGCGCAATGCCGTTCTGCTCGGCCTGTTCATGGCGCGCGCCAGCCGTTACCCAGATGCCCACCGCCGCCGAGGCAAGCCCCGGCATGGGTTCGGACACGATACGAAAGCCATTGGCCAGCGTGGTGATTTGATGCATCAGGCGCCCGTCCGATCCAGGATCAAGGCCTGCAACGCGGCGCGGTCGCCGGTCATGCGGGTCACGCGCTCTGGCCGGTCAAACAGGTCGGCCATGCGCGGCGGCAAATCGGGGCGAATGCCGCTCGCGGCCTCGACGGCATCGGGGAATTTCGCCGGATGCGCCGTGGCCAGCGTGATCATCGGCACCGTGCCCAGATGGGTTTGCGCCACAGCGACGCCCACCGCCGAATGCGGGCAGAGCAATTCGCCGGACGCGGCCAGTGTGCGCGTGATACAGGCCGAGGTTTCCTCCTCGCTCACCCGGCCCGAGTCGAAAACCTCGCGCAACGCCTGCAACGCGCCTTGGCTGACGGTGAATTTACCCGTTGTTTTCAACTCATCCATCACCTGTGCTACGGCCTGCCCGTCTTGCCCATAGGCGTCGAACAGCACGCGCTCGAAATTCGAGGACACCTGAATATCCATCGACGGGCTGATCGACGGCTGTACGGTGTCTGTCTGGTAAACGCCCGTCGTCAGGCAGCGATGCAGGATATCGTTCTGGTTCGTGGCAATCACCAGCCGCTCGATCGGCAGCCCCATCTTGCGGGCGATGTAGCCCGCGAACACATCGCCGAAATTGCCGGTCGGCACGGTGAAATTGACCGCGCGATGCGGTGCACCAAGGCTCACGGCGGCGCTGAAATAATAGACCACCTGCGCCAGAACCCGCGCCCAGTTGATGCTGTTCACGCCCGCCAACCGCACCCGGTCGCGGAACGCGAAGTCGTTGAACATGTCCTTGAGCAAGCCCTGACAGGTGTCGAAATCGCCATCCACCGCCAGCGCGTGCACGTTTGAATCCGGTGCGGTGGTCATCTGGCGGCGCTGCACCTCAGACACCCGGCCATGCGGGAACAGGATGAACACATCGACATTCGACAGCCCGCGAAACGCCTCGATCGCCGCCGAGCCGGTATCGCCCGAGGTCGCGCCGACAATCGTCACCCGCTCGCCCGACCGCGACAGCGAGGCCTGAAACATCTGGCCGATCAACTGCATGGCGAAATCCTTGAACGCCAGAGTCGGGCCGTGGAACAGTTCCAGCAGGAAATGATTCGGGGCCAGTTGCTTCAGCGGCGCGCGTGCCGCGTGGCCGAACCCGGCATAGGCGGTGGCGATCAAGCCATGGAACTCGGCGTCGGTAAAGGCATCGCCGATAAACGGTTTCATCACCTGAAACGCAATGTCTTCATAGCTCTGCCCGGCCATCGCCGCGATCTGATCCGCGGACAGGGTCGGCACCGACTGCGGCACATACAGGCCACCATCGCGCGCAAGGCCCGTCAACATCGCTTGTTCAAAACTCAGAGCGGGCGAGGCGCCGCGCGTTGAAATATAGGTCATACTGCTTTCCTCAGGCCGTGTTGCGCCTGATACGCCATAGAAGGATCGCTGTCATTACCGCCCAGACAAATGCAAGGGAAAACCACGTCAGCGCATAGCCCAGATGATCGTTCTTGATATCGGCGGTGTTGATCGGCACCGGCACCAGACCCGGCACTGGCGGCGTGTCCGTGCGGGCGATGATCATCACCTCCTCGGTGCCCAGATATTCGGCGATCGGCTCGATATCGCGTGAGAACCACAGATTGCGGTTCAGGTCGGGGGCCGGGGTGTAGGAATCGGAATCGAGGGGCCACAGAAGGTTTCCCGTCACCTCGACCCCGCGCGCGGTCAGAACCGCGTCACGCCGCGTCGCATCCGACATGAACCCGCGGTCCACCAGAATCCGGCGGCCATCGGGCATTTCCAGCACCGCGATCACATGGCTGCCGGTGCCCTGCTCGCGCTGGCTCGACAGGACATGCACCACCTCGCCGTTATACTCGCCCGTCGCGGTGACCGGCAGGTAACGGTCCGACCCGGCCTCGGGCGCGGCGGGCACCGGGACCGGGGCGGCGTGAATGCGCGCTTCGATATTGGCGATCACGCCCAGCTTCCAGTCCAACCGCGCAAGCTGCCAAAAGCCCAGCGACAGCAAAATGGCCAAGCCGCCGACCCCGAAAATGAGCGGTCCGATCATGCGTTTCAGCATAGGAAGTGCCTTTGCGTAACTGCGCGTTGCCCGTCAACGGCGACGGGGGGCCAAAGCCCCCCGCACCACTCTCGCCAAGCCCGAAGAAGGGGCCGGAATTCAGGGTCAGCCCTGACCCCAGACATAGATCGCGGCGAACAGGAACAGCCAGACCACGTCCACGAAGTGCCAGTACCAGGCCGCTGCCTCGAAGCCGACATGACGCTCGGGCGTGAAATGCCCGGCGCGGGTGCGCAGGTAGCACACGAACAGGAAGATCGTGCCGATGATGACGTGGAAACCATGGAAGCCGGTCGCCATGAAGAAGTTGGCGCCATAGATGTTGCCGGCAAAGCCAAAGGCCGCGTGGCTGTATTCATAGGCCTGCAATGCCGTGAACAAGATGCCCAGAATGACCGCCAACAGCAGGCCATTCTTGATGTCCTTGCGGTTGTTCTCATGCACCAGCGCATGATGCGCCCAGGTCGCCGCACAGCCCGACAGCAGCAGAATCAGCGTGTTCATCAGCGGCAGGTGCCAGGGGTTGAAGGTCTCGATTCCGGCGGGCGGGAATGGTCCGTCAATGGCCGGGCTGTCCGGCCCCATCGGGTACATGGCGTGCTTGAAGAAGCTCCAGAACCACGCTGCGAAGAACATCACCTCGGAGATGATGAACAAGATGAAACCGTAGCGAAGGCCGATCGACACCACGGGGGTGTGGTCGCCGCTGTGGCTTTCGACAACGACATCGGACCACCAGGCATACATGACGTAGAACACGCCAAGCAGGCCGATTGCAAAAATCCACGGCCCGCTGTCGTGCATCCACAAGATTGCCCCGAACAGCATGGTAAAGGCCGATACTGCACCGATAAACGGCCAGATCGACGGTGGCAGGATGTGGTAATCATGGTTCTTTTCGTGCGCCATGGTGTGTTCCCTCAGACTTTCCCGTTTCAAACCGTTTTTACGGTCCTTTTTCGTATGGCCTCCGACGTCATGCGGAAACCGGATTAGTTGGTCTCGATCTGCGCCCCGGACTCGGCGGGCACTTCCGTATTGTGGAAGGTATACGACAGCGTAATTGTATGAATATCGCGTGCTTCCGGGTCATCCACAATCGACGGATCAACATAGAAGGTTACCGGCATCTGCACCCGCTCCCCCGGTTGCAACACCTGATAGGTAAAGCAGAAACAGGCGATCTTGATGAAATGGCTACCCGCCGCATAGGGCGTCACATTATAGCTCGCCGTGCCCGCAACGACATGGTCGGTGGGGTTGTAGGCCTCGTAAAACGCGATTCCGGTCTGGCCGATCTGCAAATCCATCGTGCGCTCAACCGGGCGGAATTCCCACGGGAAGCCGCGCTCGATGGAGGCATCAAAGCGGATCTTTATGGTTTGATCCAGAATCAGATCCGAGCCCGCGTCGCTGACCTGCGTCGTGCCGCCAAAGCCGGTGACGCGGCAGAACAAGTCATACAGTGGCACGGCAGCCCAGGCCATGCTGGCCATGAACACCACCACGGCGACCATCGAGGTGGCCGTGCGTCCGACACCATCAAGCGAGCGCCACCAGCGAATCATTCTGACGCCTCCGGCAGCGGGATGCGGTTCGCCGGGTCCAGTTCGCTGCGATAGGTGTGATCCGAGGCCTGCATGGAGTCTCCACGCTGCACCTTGGCAATCGTCAGCCCGAAGACCAGCGCGATGAACACCGCCAGCGTCAGCGCCACGCCCAGATTGCGGCCCCAGCGGCGGGTGTGAAGTTCGTGGTCGCGGTGCATGCTCATCTCAGAACCCCCAGCCCAGCGCGGCCGAAATCCGCCGGCGATTGGTGTTGCCTCGACAAGGAGCGCGAGGAAGTGGCCGAACAGATAGATCAGCGAGAAATAGAAAAAGCGCCGCTCGACCGCGTATTTATCCGCCTCGGCCGCGGCCTCGGGGCGACGCCAGAGACGCCAGGCGCCGAACAGGAACAGCGCGTTCAGCACCACCGCAACCGCCAGATAGATCGGCCCCCCGATCGAGGTGAACCCGGCCGCAAGGGCAAACGGGATCAGCGCAATCGTATAGACCAGAATATGCGCGCGCGTCACCTTGCGACCATGGGTCACGGTCAGCATCGGCACTTTGGCCTTGGAATAATCGCTGTTCATGAACAGCGCCAGCGCCCAGAAATGCGGCGGCGTCCACATGAAGATCAGCATGAACATCAGCACCGATTCGATCCCGACGCTGCCGGTTGCCGCCGCCCAGCCGATCATCGGCGGGAACGCGCCCGCAGCGCCGCCAATGACGATGTTCTGCGGCGTCGAGCGTTTCAGCCAGATCGTATAGACCACGGCGTAAAAGAAGATCGTGAAGGCCAACAGGCCCGCCGCCAGAAAATTGGTCGCCAGCCCCAGCATCAGGACCGAGATCACCGACAGCGTCAGGCCAAGGCCCAAGGCCTCACCGGGTTCGATGGTGCCCGCCGGGATCGGGCGCTTGGCGGTGCGCTTCATCACCCGGTCGATATCGGCATCCCACCACATGTTCAGCGCGCCCGACGCCCCGCCGCCCAGCGCGATGAAAATGATCGCCGCAATCGCCTCGATGGGATGCAACGGTACGGGCGCGACCAACAGACCGACCAGCGCCGTGAACACCACCAAGGACATGACCCGCGGCTTGAGCAGCTGGACGTAATCGCCGAATCCGGCGTCGCCCGTGCGGCCCTGTGCTGTGATGTCGGCTTGGATGTCGCTCATCTGGTCCTCGGAACTTGTCTGTGCCGCGCTGCCCTTTTTTCGGCGGCGCGGCACCTGTAACTTAGATCACTCGCTGGCGGCGGCCAGTTGTACCGTGGCGTCGTACCCCGGTGCCGCGGCAAGATTGGTCGCCCCTTGTTCTTGCAGCCAGGCGATATAATCGGCCTCGGGCACGGCGCGGACCACAATCGGCATATAGGCGTGACCATTGCCGCAAAGCTCGGAACACTGGCCGAAATAGATCCCCGGCGGGTCGACGTTGAACCAGAGCTGCGCCAGGCGTCCCGGCACGGCGTCTTGCTTGACACCAAACGCAGGCAACGCCCAGGAGTGGATCACGTCAGAGCCCGTGACCTGCATCACCACGTTTTGCCCAACAGGCACAACAACTTGCGTGTCGGTCGCCAGCAGATAGTGACGCGGCTCATAGCCAAATTCGGCCAATTCGTCGCGCTGCAACAGGTAGCTGGAGAATTCGACCCCGTGATCGACATATTCATAGCCCCAATACCACTGGTAGCCGGTCACTTTGATCGTCACATCGGCTTCCGGCATGATCTGCGAGCGGAACAGCGCCGGAACGGTGAACGAGCCAATCGCGATCAGGATGAAAATCGGGACAATCGTCCACACCACTTCCAGCGGTGAATTGTGCGTGAACCGCGCGGGCGTCGGGTTGGCGCGGCGGTTGTGGAAAATGATGACCCATGCCACCAGCACACAGACGAGCAACGTGATGCCCGTGATCAAATACAGAACCGCGGTGTCGATCCACAGTGTTTCCTCTGCGATCGACGTGGCCGGAGTCTGAAAGTTCATGCCGCCATCATGCGGTTCGCCCAGGAAGGGCAGTTCTTGTGCCAGGGCCTGACCGGCCACCGCCATCGACAGTGCTATACCGCCCAATCCGGCAGCCAGACGCGTGAGGTCTTTGAAAAGATGCATCGTGTGTTCCCGTTTTTACGCGGCGCTTCAACCGTCATTCATCCCGCCGATCACAACCCGGTGCTCCCGGCGCAAGCCGGGTGCAAATCGTAATCGAAGGTTTCCCTCTCTTCTAATTTCATATTAGCTGCGCCAGAACAAGCCAAACCAATGCGTCAGTTCGCCACCTTTTGACCTGAATCAAAGACGTGGGTGCAGATTGCGAAAGGAGTTTCATGTCAGCAGCAGTCCAGACACAGGTCGCCGACGACGTTTTCAACCCGTTCGAGACGATGATCGATCAAGATCGCGCCCTGTCCATATTACGCGAAGCTGTGTCGGGCGCGGATGATGGCGAGCTTTTCCTGGAACGCCGTCGCTCCGAATCGCTGGTCCTCGATGATGCCCGTATCCGCTCGGCGGCCTATGACGCCGGTGAGGGATTCGGGTTGCGCGCGGTGCGTGATGATGTCGCAGGCTATGCCCATTCGACGCAAATCACCGAATCCGCCCTGCAACGCGCCGCGCAAACCGCGCGATTGGCGGTCGGCGCGGGCGGCGGTACGTTGGCAGAACCGCCTGTCGGCACCAATCGCCACCTCTACGGCGCCTTCAACCCGATCACCGAGGCCAGCTTTGCCGCCAAGATCGACACGCTGCGCGACATCGACGCTTTTGTGCGCGCGCTTGATGCCCGTGTGGTGCAAGTCACCGCCAGCCTCGCCGCCTCGGTGCAGGAGATCGTGATCCTGCGCCCCGAGGGCGGCATCGCCACCGACACCCGCCCCATGGCCCGCATTTCCATCGCCGTGATCGTCGAGAAAGACGGCCGCCGCGAGTCCGGCCATTATGGCGGCGGCGGGCGAATCGGCCTGACCGGGCTGATGGCGGCCGACCACTGGCAACCCGTGGCCCGCGAGGCGTTGCGCGTCGCCCTGGTCAACCTTGATGCGCGCCCGGCGCCAGCGGGCAGCCTCGATGTCGTGCTCGGCCCCGGCTGGCCCGGCATCTTGCTGCACGAAGCCATCGGCCACGGGCTCGAGGGCGACTTCAACCGCAAGAAAACCTCGGCTTTTGCCGGGCTGATGGGTCAGCAAGTCGCCTCGCGCGGCGTGACCGTGCTCGATGACGGCACGATCCCGGACCGGCGCGGCTCGATCACCATTGATGACGAGGGCACGCCTTCGGGCAAGAACACCTTGATCGAGGACGGGATTCTGGTCGGCTACATGCAGGATCGCCAGAACGCGCGGCTGATGGGCGTCAAGGCCACCGGCAACGGGCGGCGCGAAAGCTACGCCCATGCGCCCATGCCGCGCATGACCAACACCTATATGCTGGGCGGCACCGATGATCCGGGCGATCTGGTCGCCAGCATGAAGGACGGCATCTGGGCCGTCGGGTTTGGCGGCGGTCAGGTCGATATCACCTCGGGCAAATTCGTGTTTTCGTGCACCGAGGCCTACCGCGTCCGCGATGGCAAGGTCGGCGAGCCGGTGACCGGGGCCACGCTGATCGGCGACGGCCCGACCGCGCTGCGCAACGTGCGCGGCATCGGCAATGACATGGCGATGGACCCGGGCATCGGCAATTGCGGCAAGGCGGGTCAATGGGTGCCGGTCGGCGTCGGGCAACCCAGCCTGTTGATCGGCGGACTGACCATCGGCGGTGTCGCCTGATCGGGGTGTAGGGTGCGTGCTTGCACGCACCTGCCATCGCATCCCGGCCGCAAGAATTCGGCGATGAAACAAGTTTATCTTGGTTTGCCCCTGATTCCTTCACCTTCCGTTAACCTTCATCGCGCAAATTCAAACTTGAATGAGGCGAGGTCAGCATGGACGGGAACACATTTTCTTCTCCCACACCCTTCACCCCACCCACCACGGAAGAAGACCGGCTGTCCTGGCTTCGTCTCATTCGCTCACGCCGCGTCGGCCCGGCCACCTTCTTGCGGCTCATGGACGAACACGGCTCCGCCGACGCCGCTCTCGATGCGCTGCCTGACATCGCGCGGGCCTCGGGCGTCACCGACTACACCCCCTACTCCCGCGACGATGCCCTGCGCGAACTCTCCCACGGGCGGTCCCGCGGCGGCCATCTCTTGTGCCTGGGCGACCCCGATTATCCGGCCACCCTCGCGGCCCTCACCGACCCGCCACCCGTCCTCTGGGCGATGGGCAAATTGCGCACCCTCAACCAACCCGCCGTGGCCATTGTCGGCGCGCGCAATGCCTCCAGCCTTGGCCTGCGGACCGCGCGCAAACTGGCCGAGGGGTTGGGCTATCACGGGTTCACCGTGGTCTCGGGCCTCGCGCGCGGCATCGACACGGCAGCACACGGGGCGGCGCTGAAATCCGGCACCATAGCCGTGATGGCGGGCGGCGTTGACGTCATTTACCCGCCCGAAAACGCGGTTCTGGCCGCCGCCATCGCCGATCAGGGCCTGCGCCTGTCCGAACAACCCTTCGGCCTGCAACCCCAGGCCCGCCATTTCCCGCGCCGCAACCGCCTGATCTCGGGCCTGTCCCACGCCGTGATCGTGGTCGAGGCCGCCGAGGGTTCCGGCAGTCTGATCACCGCCCGCGATGCGCTCGATCAGGGCCGTGAGGTCCTCGCCGTGCCCGGTCACCCGTTCGACGCCCGCGCCGCCGGGTGCAACACCCTGATCCGCGGCGGCGCAACCCTGGTGCGCGACGTGGCCGACGTGATTGACGCGCTCGAGGGCAGTTTCGCCATCGCGACCCCGTCGACCACCCCCACCGCCGCGACGACACCCCAATCCGACACGCCGCCCCCCGCGAAACCGATCGACACCCTGACCCTGCACCGCAAGATCCTCGCCGCCCTCGGCCCTGCCCCGGTCGCCGAGGATCAGCTTCTGCGCGACCTGCGCCTGCCCCCCGCCGCCGTCGCACCCGCCCTGCTGTTCCTCGAACTGGACGGCCGCGTGCAGCGCCAACCCGGCGGCATGTTGGCCCTCGCCTGAGGCGCGTCACCCTGCCTCGAATCCGCACGCCAGATTGACAATACCCCCCATTCACCCCCATCTAGGCCGCGCGGCACCGCCCGTCGCAGCCGTCATTTGTGAAAAAGGGCGTTAACAATCAGAGGTTTGCATGGCAGTTGTCGTCGTCGAGTCCCCCGCGAAAGCCAAAACGATCAACAAATACCTGGGCTCCGACTATACGGTTCTGGCCTCGTTCGGGCATGTGCGCGACCTGCCGCCCAAGGATGGGTCGGTCGATACCGACAATGATTTCGCAATGAAATGGGAGGTCGCGACGGATAGCAAAAAGCATCTGCGCGCCATCACCGACGCCTTGAAAACCGACAACGACCTGATCCTCGCCACCGACCCCGACCGCGAGGGTGAGGCGATTTCCTGGCACCTGACCGAGGCTTTGCTGAAATCCAAGGCGATCAAGAAGGACATGCCGGTCAAGCGCGTGGTGTTCAACGCGATCACCAAACAGGCCGTCACCGAGGCGATGAAAAACCCGCGTGAGGTCGATATGCCCCTCGTGCGCGCCTATCTTGCCCGCCGGGCGCTGGATTATCTTGTCGGTTTCAACCTGTCGCCGGTGTTGTGGCGCAAATTGCCCGGTGCGAAATCGGCGGGCCGTGTGCAATCGGTGTGTCTGCGCCTGATCGTCGAGCGCGAAATGGAAATCGAGGCTTTCCGCGCCCAGGAATACTGGTCGGTGGTCGCCGATCTCACCACGCCACGCGGTGCCACTTTCACCGCCCGCATGACCAGCCTCGCGGGCAAGCGGTTGGACAAATTCGACCTGCCGACCGCCGAATCTGCGGAAATGGCCGTGCAGGCGCTGACCTCGCGCGAGCTTTTCGTGCAATCCGTCGAGGCCAAACCCGCCAGCCGCAACCCCACCGCGCCCTTCATGACCTCGACGCTGCAACAGGAAGCCAGCCGCAAATTCGGCATGGGGGCCAAGCAGGCCATGTCCGCCGCCCAGCGCCTCTATGAGGCCGGGCACATCACCTATATGCGGACCGACGGCATCGACATGGCCCCCGAAGCCGTGCAGGCCGCCCGCGCCGAGATTGAGTCACGGTTTGGTAAGGCTTATGTGCCATCCTCGCCGCGGATCTATAAAAACAAGGCCAAGAACGCACAGGAAGCCCATGAATGCATCCGGCCGACCGATATGTCGGCCGACACCGAAAAGCTGCGCCTGACCGATACCGACCAGCGCCGCCTCTATGATCTGATCTGGAAGCGCACCATCGCGTGCCAGATGGAAGCCGCACGTCTGGAGCGTACGGTGGCCGAGATTGGCAGCAAGGACGGCCAGGTCGGCCTGCGCGCCAACGGGCAAGTGCTGCTGTTTGACGGTTTCCTCAAGGTCTATGAGGAAGGCCGCGACGAGGATGGCGAGGATGACGGTCGTCTGCCGCAATTGGCGCCGGGCGACGCGCTGAAGAAGACCAGAGACGGCATGGTGGCCAGTTTCGCCAAGGCCGCACCTGTCGATGACGTGATCGAGGACCCGAGCGCAACCCTGCGCCGCGCCGCCGGGGCGTTGCTCTCTGCCGATGGTGCCGTGCTGGGTCAGCAACATTTCACTCAGCCGCCGCCCCGCTATACCGAGGCGACGATGGTCAAGCGCATGGAAGAATTGGGCATCGGCCGCCCCTCGACCTATGCGTCGATTGTCACCACGATTCAGGATCGCGGCTATGTCATCAAGGACAAGAACCGTCTGATCCCCGAGGACAAGGGCCGTTTGGTCACGATCTTCCTGGTCAATTATTTCGGCAAATATCTGGAATATGATTTCACCGCCGACCTGGAATCGCAGCTTGACGATATCTCGGCCGGAGAGCGCGATTACAAGGATGTGCTGCATCGTTTCTGGCGCGACTTCTCGGCGGCCATTGCCGAAACATCCGAGCTTCGCATCACCGACGTGCTTGAAAAGATTGACGAAGTTCTCTCGCCGCATCTCTATCCACCGCGTGAGGATGGCAGCGACCCCAAGACCTGCCCGACCTGCGGCATCGGTCGGTTGAACCTGAAGACCGCGCGCTCGGGCGGCGCGTTCATCGGCTGCAACAACTATCCCGAATGCCGCTATACCCGCCCCTTGTCGGGCGATGAGGGCGACGCGGAACTGTCGGGCGATGGCAAGCTTCTGGGCCATGACGACGGCGATCCGATCTATCTGCGCAACGGCCGCTTCGGCCCCTATGTGCAGCGCGGCGCGGTGACTGAGGACAACAAGAAACCGCCGCGCGCCAGTCTGCCAAAGACCTGGCCCACCGAGACGCTGGATCTGGAGCGCGCCCTCAGCCTGTTGTCGCTGCCGCGCCCGATCGGCACGCATCCGGAAGACGGTGAACCCATCGAGGCCGCGATTGGCCGCTTTGGTCCCTATGTGCGGCACAACAAAACCTATGCCAACCTGCCCGATGTTGACGAAGTCTTCACCATTGGCATGAATCATGCGGTGGAATTGCTGGCGGCCAAGGCGGCACGCGGCGGGCGTGGTGCGGCGGCGGCACCGCTCAAGGAGTTGGGCGAACACCCCGATGGCGGACCGGTTCAGGTGATGCCGGGGCGCTATGGTCCCTATGTGAAATGGGCCAAGGTCAACGCGACCCTGCCCAAGGAGATCGAGCCTGAGGCGGTGACGCTTGAGCAGGCGTTGGAGTTGATCGCGGCGAAGGCGGCGACCAAGGGCAAGAAAGCGGCGGCCAAGAAGCCTGCGGCGAAGGCGGCGGCTAAACCTGCGGCGAAACCTGCGGCCAAAACGGCGACCAAAACGGCCAAGAAGCCTGCGGCGAAAAAGGCCACCAAAGCCGCACCGAAAAAGCCCGCCGCCAAAAAGCCCGCCAAAGATCCGGCGACAGATACGGCGACAAATCCGGCTTCAGGCCCAGAGTCCTGAGCCTCCTCACGCGGGTCGGGTCAGAACGCCCGCATGATCAACGCCAACCGTTGCAAAAACCGGATGTATCCAGGAATTTCCTGCCCGGGATACATCCGATCTCCCGCGCCAATGTATCCTTGAATGATCGCGGACACCTGCCGCGCGATGGCGCGATCCATGATCAGCAACCCGTTTTCCATATCATGCACGAAACTGCGCATGTTCAGGTTGGTCGAGGCGATGATCGTCAGCCGGTCGTCAATCACGATCAGTTTGGCATGTAGCAGACGGGGTTCGGGGTCATAATCGATGAAACTGACCCAATCGCCAAAATCATTCGCAAAGGTGCGGTTCAGGTTCGAGACCATGAAATCCGTGGCCTCGCGCACCCGCACGGTTGTGACCACATCCACGCGCACGCCCCGCAAGCGCGCCCGATGCAGCGCCGCATCCAGGGCGGGCGGCAGGTTCAGATACGGAATCGCGATTTCAATGCTGTGTTGCGCGGCGTCGATCAGTTGCGCGTAATACGAAATCTGTGTCCGGCCATCGGCAAACGGCACCGAGATGAAGTGCCGGACCATGCCTTCGGTGCGCGCCGAACCTGCGTGGGGTTCCACCGCGGGGCGCAGGCTTTGGGTGTCGAAATCCCGGTGCCACAGGGCCGCCATATGCCGGGCGATCGCGTGCGTCGCCGGGTCACTGCGCAGCTCGATCTCGAAATCTTCATAGGTCGAGAAACCGCCCGTCAACCGGGTCTGCGACGGGTCATAGTGATGCAAGAAGGCATAGGCCGACAGATCGCGCGGCTCCTCAAAGAAATACCCTTCGTGGATATTGCGCCCCCCGATCATCACCCGCGAGCGCCCGGCCTGACGGGAAATCGTGGCAAAAAGCTTGACATGCGTCACCCGATGCAGCCGCCCCAATTGCCCCTCCAGGCCCTCGGCCGCCGAGGCGGGAAACCGGTACGGCTGGATCTGCACCGTCGGATATTGCGCGGCCAGCCCCTCGAACAGGTTGCGGTCGGTATCGGTCAGCATCACATCCGACACCAGTATCCGCACAATCGTCCCGCGCGCCGCATGCCAGGCCAACATGCGCGCGACCAGATACCCGGAAAAATCCGCGTTCATATTCAGATAGTTGAGATAGATGAGATCCAGGTCAGGCGCATTCGACCAATCCAGCGGCATCATCGGGTCGCCGGCCAGCAGCGCGCTGCGGCTCACCGCGCTGCCGGTCAGGGCCTCGACCTTGGCGTTCAGCGCGTCCAGCCCGTCCGGCAGCAATCGGGTTGCCCCCAGCGGCACCGCGCAGCTCATCGACAAGTCGCCGCCCTGCAAGAACGCGCGCGCCAAAGGGTCGCTGCCCAGCCCTGCGCCGGTGCATCCTTCGTGCGGCGCGTCGAGTTGCGCGATCCGGGGCCGCAGCAGTTCCTCGCGGCCCAAGCGGATGACATAGGGCGGGCGGCCGGCCCGGTGTCACCGTCATTTCGCATTCGGTGACGCTTGGATCGAGGTCGAGCAACGTCTCATAGCGTTCGCCCGGTGCCAGTTCAAACCGCACTGGCTGCCCTGCCGGAACCCACGCCGGTGTCGTCACCTGATCGGCGAAGGGCCGTGACCGCGCGCGCCCGTCGCAAATCGCGCGCAACCGGATCCAGGCGCGTTCATGCGACATGAACCGGATCGAGATCCGCCCGGCCTCGCGACCGGAAAAATAATACAGCCCCTGCCCCTCGCCGGCCCCGTCCGCGTCAGCACCATTGTGTTCATCGCATGGCGCGTCCCCGCGACCGGGTGCGGCGTGGCGCTTGGCAATGCGGGAGGCCGTTCGCCGTGGAGTGGCGCGCAGGCAGAGAGCAGCGCTACAACGAGGCCAAACAGGGTTTTGCGGGTGAACGTCATGGGGCGACACAATAGTCCGAGGCATCGCCTGCGCAAGAGGTCCTGAAACGCGAGTTGCCATGCAGCGATTGACTTCACCGGAATGCCACGCCACAAACCCTGCAAGCCAATTTCGGGGGATACCATGAAGAAAATTTACAGCTCTGCAGCCGACGCCCTCGAGGGCGTCCTGTTCGACGGTATGACCATCGCCGCCGGTGGATTCGGCCTTTGCGGCATTCCCGAGCTGTTGATCGCGGCGATTCGCGAAGCCGGCACCAAGGATCTGACGGTTGCCTCGAATAACGCGGGCGTTGATGACTTCGGTCTGGGTGTGTTGCTGCAATCGCGGCAGATCAAGAAGATGATCTCGTCCTATGTTGGCGAGAACGCCGAATTCATGCGTCAGTATCTGTCCGGCGAACTGGAACTGGAATTCAACCCGCAGGGCACTTTGGCCGAGCGGATGCGCGCCGGGGGGGCCGGCATCCCCGGTTTCTACACCAAGACCGGCGTCGGCACGGTCATTGCCGAGGGCAAGGATCACAAGGATTTCAACGGCGAGACCTATATCCTGGAAACCGGTCTGGTGATGGATCTGGCCATCGTCAAGGCGTGGAAAGCGGATGAGACGGGCAACGCGATCTTCCGCAAGACGGCGCGCAACTTCAACCCGCCCGCCGCGACCTGCGGCAAGATCTGCATCATGGAGGTCGAGGAAATCGTGCCGGTCGGCTCGCTGGACCCCGATCACATCCACCTGCCGGGCATCTATGTGCACCGTTTGATTCAGGGCGACCACGAAAAGCGCATCGAACAGCGCACGACGCGTAACGCATAAGGGAGGGCTTAGATTATGGCTTGGGACCGCAACCAAATGGCCGCCCGTGCGGCGCAGGAACTGAAAGACGGCATGTATGTGAACCTCGGCATCGGTATTCCGACGCTGGTGGCGAATTACATCCCCGAGGGCGTGCAGGTCACGCTGCAATCGGAAAACGGGATGCTGGGCATCGGCCCCTTCCCGACTGACGACGCGGTGGACGCCGATCTGATCAACGCCGGCAAGCAGACCGTCACCGCGCTGCCGGAATCGGCGTTTTTCGACTCAGCGACCTCGTTCGCGATGATCCGCGGCGGCAAGATCGCGATGGCGATTCTGGGTGCGATGGAAGTGGCTGAAAACGGCGATCTGGCGAACTGGATGATCCCGAAAAAGCTGGTCAAGGGCATGGGCGGCGCGATGGATCTGGTCGCCGGTGTCAAGCGTGTTGTGGTGGTCATGGACCACGCCAACAAGCACGGCGAAAGCAAGGTGCTCAAGGAATGCACCCTGCCGCTGACCGGCAAGGCCGTGGTGGACCGCATCATCACCAACTTCGGCGTGCTCGATGTCGTCGAGGGCGGCTTGCGCATCGTCGAATGCGCCGATGGCGTGACCGAGGCCGAATTGCGCGCCGCCACCGAGGCCACCATCGTTGACTGATCTTGTGATCACCCGCGAACACGGGGCCACCAAGGGCCGCTACGTCATGGAACGCGATGGCGTGGCGGCTGAACTCACCTATTCGATCACCTCGCCGACGCTGATCATCGCCGATCATACCGGCGTGCCGGATGCCTTTCGCGGCACCGGCGCGGGCTTGGCGCTGGTGAAACGGCTGGTGGAAGACGCGCGCGCCGAGGGTGTCAAGATCATGCCCCTTTGCCCCTTCGTCAACGCCATGCGCCGCCGCCACCCCGAATGGGCCGACGTTTTTTCGACCTGAACCGCGCGGCAATCGCGTCTGATCGGTCCGCAATCCGGTGGGCTGCGCCTTGACACGCGCCGCCCCGCGCCGCATGAAACGCCGCAACGCACCCTGTCCCTGGGTCGCCGGACAAGATCTAGGAGCAGACATGAGCAACGCAACGGGCACGTCGGATGGCTGGTGGGAAACGGTGAAAACCGTGTTCTGGGCGCTGGTGATTGCGGGCCTGTTCCGCACCCTGTTCTTCCAACCGTTCTGGATCCCCTCGGGCTCGATGAAAGAGACGCTGCTGATCGGCGATTTCCTGTTCGTCAACAAGATGGCCTACGGCTATTCGCGCTACTCCTGCCCCTTCGCCATTTGCCCCTTCTCGGGCCGCATTTTTGCCTCGGAACCCGAGCGCGGCGACATCGTCGTCTTCCGTCACCCCGTGTCCGGCTCGGATTATATCAAACGTTTGATCGGCTTGCCGGGCGACCGCATTCAGGTGCGTGACGGCGTGTTGTTTATCAATGACGTCGAAGTGCCACAGCAGGCGACCACCGACTTCTCGGAACTCTACGACCGTCAGGGCGGCGCCGGCCAGTATCCACGGTGCGAAAACGCACCCGTTGGCCAGGGCGGCGATTGCCTGAAATCCCGCGCCATCGAGACGCTGCCCAATGGTATCAGCTACCCGGTTCTCAACATCGAGGACGGCGGTTTTGCCGACAACACACCGGTGTTCACCGTCCCCGCCGGGCATTACTTCTTCATGGGCGACAACCGCGACAACTCGGTCGATTCGCGCTTTGGCCAGAATGCGGGCGGCGTCGGCTTCGTGCCGTTCGAGAACCTGATCGGCCGCGCCGACCGGGTGATCTTTTCCTCGGCGGGCCGCTCGATGCTGGCCTTCTGGACGTGGCGCCCTGACCGTTTCTTCCACTCGCTGCACAACTGATGGCGCGGCGGTCGGAGAGCCTGCGCCTGTCAACCGAGATGGCGGGTTTTGCCACCCGCCTCGGCCATGACTTCGCGCGCCCCGACCTGCTGATCCGCGCCCTGACCCACGCCTCGGCCGGCTCCACCTCGCGGCCCCACAATCAACGGCTGGAGTTTCTGGGCGACCGGGTGCTGGGCCTGGTGATCGCCGACGCGCTGTTCACCGCCGACCGCCAGGCGACCGAAGGTCAATTGGCCCCGCGGTTCAATGCCTTGGTCCGCAAGGAAACCTGCGCCGAGGTCGCTCGGCGGATCGAGCTCGGGGTCGTCTTGCGCCTTGGCCGCTCGGAAATGCTGTCTGGTGGCCGCCGCAAAGAGGCGCTGCTGGGCGACGCCATGGAAGCGGTGATCGCCGCCGTATACCTCGACGGCGGGATCGACGCCGCCCGCGCGGTGATCCTGCACCATTGGCAAGCGCTGATCGACGACGTCGACCACGACGCCCGCGACCCCAAGACCGCCCTGCAGGAATGGTCGCAGGCCCGCGGCGATCCGCCCCCCAGCTACACCGAAATCGCGCGCGAGGGTCCGCCCCACGCGCCGATGTTCACCATCCAGGTCAGCCTTGCCGATGGGCAAAACGCCTCGGCGCAGGCGGGCTCCAAACGCATTGCCGAACAGGCCGCCGCCCGCGCTTTGCTCCGCCGCGTCGCCCCCTCGTCGTGACCCTCACCGACAATCAACGCGGCGCCGCCTTCATGGTCGGCGCAATGGCGGCCTTCGCCTGCGAAGACGCGCTGTTCAAGGCCGCCACGCTGCGCATCCCGGTTGGCCTCAGCCTGCTGATCTTTGGCGGCTGCGGCGCGCTGATCTTCGCGGGGCTCGCCCTGTCGCGCGGCCAAAGCCCGCTGCCGGTCGGCGGCATGACCCGCGGCCTGATGATCCGCTCGGGTTTTGAACTCTTGGGGCGGTTGTTTTTTGGCCTTGCGCTGGCCTTTGCCGACCTCTCCAGCACGTCGGCGATCCTCCAGGCGACGCCCTTGGTGGTGGTCGCGGGGGCGGTGGTGGTGTTCGGCGAAAAGGTCGGCTGGCGACGCTGGAGCGCCATCGCGCTTGGTCTCGTCGGGGTCTTGCTGGTGCTGCGCCCCGACGCGGAAGGATTGCAGCCCACCGCGATCTTTGCCGTGCTCGGCATGGTGGGGTTTGCCGGGCGCGATCTGGCAACCCGCGCCGCGCCTCCCGCCGTCACCAATGCGCAGCTTGGTGTGCTCGGTTTCGGCGTTCTGATCGTGGCCGGGGTTCTGGTGCAACTCGCCACCGACGCGCCCCTCGCCATGCCCGATCCCGGCGCGGCCCTCAAACTCGTGGCCGCATCGCTGTTTGGCGTCACCGCCTATTCCGCCCTCACCGCAGCGATGCGAACCGGCGACGTGTCGGTCGTCACGCCGTTTCGCTACACCCGCCTTGTGTTCGCGCTGATCCTTGCCGTGGTCGTGTTTGGCGAAACGCCAGACCCGATGATGCTGGCCGGGGCAGCGCTGATCGTCGCCAGCGGCATTTTCGCGCTCACCCGCTCCAAACGCCGCGCCCCGCCCGCATAGCACGCTGGCCCCGGCGCCGCAGATGGTGTAAGGCGCAAGCGAACACAAAGGACCCATCCATGACCACACGCGCGGGCTTCGTCGCCCTCATCGGAGAGCCCAACGCGGGCAAATCGACCCTTTTGAACCGCATGGTCGGGGCCAAAGTGTCGATTGTGACGCATAAGGTGCAGACCACGCGCACCCGCATTCGCGGCATCGCCATCGAGGGCGACGCGCAGATCGTCTTTGTCGACACCCCCGGCCTGTTCCGCCCGCGCCGGCGTCTGGATCGGGCGATGGTCGCCGCCGCCTGGGGCGGAGCCGCCGATGCCGAGGTGATCGTCCTCTTGATCGAGGCGCATCGCGGCATCACCGATGGCGTGCGCACGATCCTCGATACGCTGCGCGAACGCGTGATGCCAAAGCAAAAGGTCGCGCTGGCGATCAACAAGATCGACCGTGTCAAAGCCGAGGTGTTGCTGGAACTCACCCGGCAGATGAACGAGGCCTATCCCTTCGTCGAAACCTTCCTCATTTCCGCCGAGCGCGGCCACGGCACCGACCGGCTGAAATCCTGGCTGGGCGAGGTCCTGCCGCAAGGCCCCTGGCTCTACCCCGAGGATCAGATCGCCGACCTGCCGCTGCGCATGATCGCCGCCGAGATGACCCGCGAGAAACTCACCCTGCGCCTGCATCAGGAATTGCCCTATCAGCTCACCGTCGAGACCGAGCATTGGGACGACCGCCCCGACGGCTCGGTGCGCATCGACCAGATGATCTATGTGATGCGCGACGGCCACAAAGGCATCGTGCTGGGCAACAAGGGCGAGACGATCAAAAGCATCAGCCAGGCCGCCCGCGCCGAAATCGCCGCCTTCCTCGACCGCCCGGTGCACCTGTTCCTGCAGGTCAAAGTGCGCGAAAACTGGCTCGAAGACCGCGAACGCTACGATGAAATGGGCCTGAACTTCAAAGACGGCAACACCTGAGCGATTTCATCTTGCCCAAAATACTCTGGGGGTGAGGGCCGCAGGCCCGAGGGGGCAACGCCCCCTTCTCCCCCTCAATCCTTGGCCTCACCATGACCCCACGCCTCACCGCCGATTTCTGGGTCCACGCCTATCTGACCCGCCTGCGCCTGCATGACATTCCGGCCTTTGTCGTCTCCCGCGGCGATGCCACCGCCGGCGCGGTGCTGGTCAAACAATCCCCCCTCAACGGCACCGCCACCCTGCACCAGCGCCTGTTCGACCCGATGGCCGACCGCCGCGACTGGGTGCAAGTGGCCGAGGGCCCCGAATCCGACATCGACGCCCGCATCACCCGCGAGCGCAACCGCGACCCCGATCTGTGGGTGATCGAGGTCGAGGATCGCGCCGGGCCGGCACCCTGCTCGATGACCCCGGCCTGAACGGCTGACACGCGCAAACCCTTGCCCTTGCAGCCGCCGCGCGTTAGGCGGTTTCAACCCATTCGGAGGCCGCCATGCCCACCTACACCGCCCTGACCACCCTGCCCGACGAGACCCGCGCCCAGGCCCTGGGCGAAGCGCTCGAAGACCTCGACCCCGCCCCGGTCGGCGTCGGCGTCTTTGAACTCGAGGATGGCTCGGGCCTGTGGGAAGTCGGCGCCTATTTCACCGAAACCCCCGACGACATCGGCCTGACGCTGATGGCCGCCGCCTTTGGTGCCGCCGAATTCGCCGTCTCGGAACTGCCGGAAATTGATTGGGTCGCCCATGTCCGGCGTGAGCTGAAACCCGTCGAGGCGGGCCGCTTCTACGTCTACGGCAGCCATGACGCCGACACCGTGCCCCAGGGCCGCATCGGCCTGCTGATCGAGGCCGCGATGGCCTTTGGCACCGGCCACCACGGCACCACGCTGGGCTGTCTGCGGGCGCTCGACACCCTCGCCACCCAGGGTTTTCGCGCCCGGAACGTGATTGACGTGGGCTGCGGCACCGCCGTGCTGGCCATGGCCGCTGCCAAACTCTGGCCGGAAACCATGCTGGCCAGCGACATCGACCAGGTCGCGGTTGACGTGGCCGAGGCCAATGTCATCGCCAACAACCTCAAAGGCCGCATCGACTGCCTCGAGGCGGTGGGCTTTGAACACCCCGAGATTCGCGCCAAAGCGCCCTTCGACCTGATCTTCGCCAATATCCTCAAAGGCCCGCTGATCTCGCTGGCCCCCGATATGGGCAAATTCGCCGCCCCCGGCGGTCTGGCGATCCTGTCGGGCCTTTTGAACACCCAGGCCGACGATGTGCTTGCGGCCTATACCGCGCAGGGGTTCAGCGTGGTCGCCCGCGACGAGATCGGCGATTGGACAACCTTGGTCCTCAAACGCGCCTAAGTTTTGCCCCAGTTATCGCGCAGCATCACCCTCAACCGTGATCGCAGGAGGCAAACCGATGCCCAGCGCTGACTATATGCGACGATTGGAAACTCTCCTCAACGCCAAGGTTGAGGAACTCGAACTCAAGGAAACCAAGCGCCATCGACGGCCGCTTCAGATCCTCGGGGCGGTGGCCGGGGCGGTGGCGTTCTTCTTTGTGCTCAAAGCCGCCGCCCTCAGCCATTCTGGCCAGCCGCTCGGCGCGCCGCTTGCCGCCGAGGCGGGCCTGAGCGCGCAGATCTATCACTGGTTTGCCGGCGCGGACCCGATCACCACCACTTTGGCCGCCGCCATACGCCGGGATCTGCCCCCCGCCAGAGCCGCGCTCTGAGCCAGCAACCGGCCGAATGCAAAACGCCGCCTCGGTCAAACCGGGCGGCGTCGTCAGGGCGGGGTCATCTGCGGTTCAACGCAGCGTTTCGACCAGTGCCGAAATGTCACCGCGGCACAAGCCGATGTCATTCAATTCGCGGTCCGACAGCTTCATCAGAGCATTCCGGGTTACGCGCTGGTCATTCCAGGTTGCGATCCGTGCGAAAACGCCGCCAAACGAAAAGACCGACGTACGGCCAAACACGCCATCGGCGACTGGACGTGAATAAGCGAAAAAGGCCATCTCTGGCTCCTCTGTGTTCCAAACTGCGCAAGCCTTGTGCTTGTGAGCCTCACATAGGCCGAACCAGCAGGGACGAGTAGCCACAATCGGCGCATGGCACCCATGTGTCGAACACATAGCTCCACGAAATCACCCCTTATGGCAGGGGGAAGACCGAATACGACGCTTTTAAAGTCATTCTCGCCCACTGCAAACCCCTTTCTTGTGCCGAATCGTCGTTTTTTGCTTTCCACTGGCGCATGTTCACTTTTCGTGCTACCAAAAACACCAATTCCGGGTTAACCGTGACAGCGAAAACAACGCGCACACCACAGGCAGGGCGACAACATGCGGGTATTGGGCATCGACCCTGGGTTGCGGAACATGGGTTGGGGCATCATTGATGTCTTTGGCGTCAGGTTGCGCCATGTCGCCAACGGCACGCTGCGCTCGGACGCGACGCAGGATCTGGCAAGCCGCCTGTTGAGCCTTCACACGCAATTGGCCACCGTTCTGCGTGAGTATCGCCCGGAATGCGCGGCGGTCGAACAGACCTTTGTCAACAAAGACGCGGTCGCCACGCTGAAACTGGGCCATGCGCGGGCGATGGCGCTGTTGGTCCCGGCACAAGCCGGGCTGACGGTTGGGGAATACGCGCCCAATGCGGTGAAAAAGGCGGTTGTCGGGGTCGGCAAGGCGGCCAAGGTGCAGGTCGATCACATGGTGCGGATGCAACTCCCCGGTGTTCCCATCGACAGCCCGGATTCGGCGGATGCTCTGGCCGTCGCGATCTGTCATGCGTTTCACATGCAAACCTCGGGGCGGTTGCAAGCAGCAGTGAAGGCAGCGGGATGATTGGCAAGATTTCCGGGCGCGTGGATTATCGCGCGTCAGATCATGTTCTGATTGATGTGCGGGGCGTGGGCTATATCGTCTATGCCTCGGATCGCACCTTGCGGGCGCTCCCCGGTGTCGGTGAGGCCTGCGCGCTTTATACCGAATTGGTCGTGCGCGAGGATCTGTTGCAGCTTTTCGGCTTCCTGACCCTCGCCGAGAAGGAATGGCACCGCTTGCTGACCTCGGTTCAGGGGGTCGGCGCCAAGGCGGCGATGGCGATTCTGGGCACTTTGGGGCCAGACGGCGTGGCCCGCGCGCTGACCCTTGGCGACGCCGCCGCGATCCGCAAGGCGCCGGGCGTCGGCCCGAAACTGGCGCAGCGCGTCACCTTGGAGCTCAAGGACAAAGCCCCCACGGTGATGGCAATGGGCGGTTCGGCCCCGGATCTGGGCGACCCGGATGACCGTTTGTCCGATGATCCGGTGATCGAGGCCGATGCGCCGGCCTCCGCGCCAAAGTCAGCCGCCAAGCCAGCGCCCCGCACCACCGCCCGCCGCCAGGCCCAGCAGGCGCAGGCCGATGCGTTGTCGGCCTTGACCAACCTTGGCTACAGCCCTTCGGATGCGGCGCAAGCCATCGCCCAGGCCGCCGAGACCGAGACCGAGACCGAGACAGCGGGCCTGATCCGCGCGGCGCTCAAGCGGCTCGCGCCCAAGCCGATGGGCTGATCACCGGGTGCGGGATTTGTTAACATGCGGTTAAACCTGCAAGCCAAGCCCTTGATTTTCCTTGTCCCGCACCCTGTCCCACGGGGGGACACTTCGCAGGACATCTCCCCTTGCCAAGCCTCGCACACCGGATCACTCTGACCCCATGATCACGCCAGACCCAACCCTTCGCCCCGATCCGCAGCCCGAAGACACCGACCGCGCCCTGCGGCCGCAAATGCTCGATGAATTCATCGGCCAGCAGGAAGCCCGCGGCAATCTCAAGGTTTTCATCCAGTCCGCGAAAATGCGCGGCGAAGCGATGGACCACACCCTGTTTTACGGCCCGCCCGGGCTGGGAAAGACCACGCTCGCGCAGATCATGGCCCGCGAACTCGGGGTCGGATTCCGCATGACCTCCGGCCCGGTCCTCGCCAAGGCCGGCGATCTCGCGGCGATCCTCACCAACCTCGAAGCCCGCGATGTGCTGTTCATCGACGAGATCCACCGCCTGAACCCGGTCGTCGAAGAGGTGCTCTACCCGGCCCTCGAAGACTTCCAGCTCGACCTCGTGATCGGCGAAGGCCCCGCCGCCCGCACCGTCCGGATCGAGCTGCAACCCTTCACCCTGGTCGGCGCCACCACCCGGCTCGGCCTGCTGACCACCCCCCTGCGTGATCGCTTCGGCATCCCCACCCGGCTGCAATTCTACACCGAAGCCGAACTGTGCCAGATCGTCGCCCGGGGCGCCCGCCTGCTGGGAATCGAAGCACACGAAGACGGCGTGCACGAAATCGCAAGACGCGCACGCGGAACCCCCCGCATTGCCGGCCGCCTCCTGCGCCGGGTGGTCGATTTCGCGCTGGTCGAGGGAAACGGCACGGTTTCACAACAGCTCGCCGACAGCGCGCTGACTCGGCTGGGCGTCGATCACCTCGGCCTCGACAGCGCCGACCGCCGCTATCTGAAACTGCTGGCCGATCATTATGGCGGCGGCCCGGTGGGCGTCGAAACCATCGCCGCAGCCCTCTCGGAAAGCCGCGACGCGATCGAAGAGGTGATAGAGCCGTTCTTGCTGCAACAAGGCCTCGTCGCCCGCACCCCCCGCGGCCGCATGTTGACCGCGCAGGCATGGCACCATCTGGGGCTGAACCCACCGCGCGCCCCGACCCAGGCGACGTTGTTTGAAGAGGATGGGTAGGGTGTGTGCTTGCACGCACCTTGGTTCCGATATCAAGGGAAGGTGCGTGCAAGCACACACCCTACGACGCGTTTCTCCGGGCCTCAATGACAACGAACGCCTGCGCCCAGGGGTGATCATCGGTCAGGCTGACATGGACCACAGCCTCGTGTCCGGCGGGGGTCATTGCCGCCAGACGATCGGCGGCCCAGCCCGTCAGGACCATTGTCGGCTGCCCGCCGCGACGATTGAGGACACCCATGTCTTTCCACGAAATGCCCATCGCCAATCCGGTCCCCAACGCTTTGGAGCACGCCTCTTTGGCCGCCCAGCGTTTGGCCAGGGTTCCGGCTTCATCCTTGCGTCGTGCGGCCTTGCGCAGTTCGGTCTCGGTGAAGACGCGGTTGCGAAACCGATCACCGAACCGCTCCAGCGTGCCCGCGATCCGCTCGATGTTGGCGAGGTCGGTGCCGATACCCAAGATCATTTATTCGAACACCACCGCACCATTGGCCTGATTGATGCGTATCTCCATCCGGTCCGGGATCGGCCCTGCGCCATTCTCCATTCCCTGATGCCAGTGCGAGATCGGCACCGACAAGAGCAACCCCTTGTTGGGGTCGTAGCTGGCGCTGATGCCCGGTACATCCACCGCATAAAATCCCTGCCCCGGCTGCGCCGAGGCCACGCGGCACTGGCGGTAGATCGGCTCGTCAGCGCCATTGCCCGAAGGCGACAGGATCAGCAGATGCGATGAGCAGCACACGGGTTCGCCGCCTGTATCCAACCAGGCCACGCGGATATTGCCATTCGCAAAGGTTCGGGAGTTGACATCCCATGGCTCCACGATATTGGCGGGGTTGCCGATCCATTCGCAGTCGGTGATGGCTTGCGCGATCGCGAGCCCGGGAAACCCTGCGGCCAGAACGCAGGCTTGGGTCAGTGTGGAAATACGCATCTTTGCCCTCGATATCTGCACCAATGATCCCGGGTATCATCCCGCAGTTGCGCCTTTCGGGCAATGGGCTGCACGCGGCTGTGATCCGCGCGCCTACCGGGTCGCGGCCTTGCGGTGGCGGCCTAAATGCGCGCCGCGTCCATCAGGCGGCGCATTTCGGCAATCGCCGGGCCAAGCCCCATGAACACCGCCTCGGAGACCAGAAAATGCCCGATGTTGAGTTCGGCGATCTCTTGCATCGCCGCAAAGGGACTGACCGTGGAAAAACTCAGACCATGACCCGCGTGAACTTCGAGCCCCGCGGAATGCGCCAAACGTGCGCCCTGCATCAGGGCTGCCAGTTCCAGCGCGGCCTTTTCGGCTTTTCCCTCGGCGACGAGGTCGCAATACTGCCCGGTATGCAATTCGACCACCGGGGCGCCGACACGCACGGCGGCGTCGATCTGGCGCGGATCATGGCCGATAAACAACGACACACGGCTGCCCGCCGCGGAGAGCGAGGCGACAAAGTCTGCCAGCCGATTGCAGTCTGACGCCACATCCAGACCGCCCTCGGTGGTGCGTTCCTCGCGCTTTTCGGGCACCAGACACACCGCATGCGGGCGATGACGCAGGGCGATCGCCTGCATTTCGGTTGTCGCCGCCATTTCAAAATTCAGCGGCACGGCAATGGCGGCCATGAGTCTGTCAATGTCCGAGTCGATGATATGGCGGCGATCCTCGCGCAGATGCGCCGTGATGCCGTCGGCGCCGGAGTCTTGCGCGACCAAGGCGGCGCGCACCGGATCTGGATAGGCAGAGCCGCGCGCATTTCGCAGCGTTGCAACGTGATCGATGTTAACGCCCAATCGGATCGGTCGAATGGTCATGTCTCGTCTCCGGCTTCCTGACTGAGTTGACGCCGACGCGCCGCCTCAAAGCGTTGTTTCAACCGTTTCGTGCGACCACGTTGATAGGCCCGCACCAAGGGTAAGTGTAGGAAATAGATCGCCAAAGCAGAAGGCAAGCCGATGATTGTCCCGCCGATCATATAAGGCAGGAAAATCTGCCAGAAGAAATCCGCCAGCAAGTACCAATGCGCCGTGTCGGTGGTGACGATGGCCATCAGGTTATGCGTGATTTCACCGCTGGCATGGCCGATGGCCAGCATGGCTGCGGAAAAAGAGATCCGCTGCCCCGACCCCAGCAGCCAATGGCCCAACTCCAGCGCGGAAACGGCCATGAACGGAAACGTGATGGGATTGCCGTAAAACGTGCCCAGAAGAGCGGCCAGGATATTCCCGCGAAAGATCCAGGCCAGCAGCGCGGCTGACGCAAAATGCAGGCCATAGAGCGGCAGAAACGACACAAAACTGCCCACCGCGATCCCGAGGGCGATTCGTTCCGGCGTGTCGGGCAACCGGCGCATGCGATGCAACACATAGGTCGTGGCACGACGCCAGCCGCCGCGTGGCCAGAAAAATTCGCCAACGGTACGAAGCAGAGGCTTTGGGTTTCTGCGCTTGAATATCACGCGCTTGGTCCGCTTTCAGGGTTGGCGGTTCGGGTCACGAACTCGGATGACTTGAGCGATATCACTTTCTGCAGACAGGATCGTCAGAATTTGATGCAGGTGACGCACATCTGACACGTCAATCTCGACAAGAATGCGGAAATAATCAGGCTTTCGGTCCAAAAACCGAAGATCAGAGATATTGGCCTTGTGATCGCCGATCAATGTGCAGACGCGGCCGAGGACGCCGGAACTGTTGCTGATGGTCAACTCGAGCGAAACCGTGTGAATCGGCGGGTGTTTGCCCTCTTGCCACTGCAAGTCGATCCACCGTTCGGGTTGCGATTCGAGAGACGCCAAAACATCGCAATCAATGGCATGCGCGACAATCCCTTTGCCGCGATACGAGATCCCGACCATACGTTCGCCGGGCACGGGCTGGCAGCAATTGGCACGGCGGAACTCTTGCCCCGGGGCCAGACCGATCACCGGGCGCGTGCTGCTGATTTCCTCGGCGTGCAGGGTCGCAAGGTCGGGATACAATTGCTCGACAACGGCCCGGGCGCTGATTTCCGCCGCGCCAATCCGTGCCAACAGGTTGTCCACACCCTTGAGCGCCATGGACTGCGCCGCTGCCGCCAGCGCCTTGTCGGTCACCTTGCGGCCGACTTTCTCGAAGGCGACGCGGGCCAGTTCCCGGCCAAGACGGATATAGCGGTCCCGATCATCCTCGCGCAGACTGCGCCGGATGGCGGCCTTGGCGCGCCCGGTATGGACCAATTCGATCCAGCTGTTTTGCGGACGCTGGCCCTGCGCGGTGATGATCTCGACCGATTGACCATTGCGCAGCCGCGTCCACAGCGGCACGCGCAGACCGTCGATCTTGGCCGAAACCGTCGAGTTGCCGATCCGCGTGTGGATCGCAAAGGCGAAATCCAGCGGCGTCGCCCCGCGCGGAAGCTGGATCACGTCGCCCTTGGGCGTAAAGCAGAACACCTGATCCGAATACATCTCGAGCTTGACGTTTTCGAGGAATTCGTCGTGATCTTCGGCGCTGTCGAGACGCTCGGTCAAGGTCGCAACCCATTTGGCCGGGTCCACGGCAAAGGGGTTTTCCGACAATGTCCCGTCGCGATAGGCCCAATGCGCCGCGACGCCAGCCTCGGCGACCTCGTGCATCTGACGCGTGCGGATCTGCACCTCGACCCGCTTGCCGTCACGCCCCGAAACGGTGGTGTGAATCGAGCGGTAGCCGTTGTTCTTGGGTTGGCTGATGTAATCCTTGAACCGCCCCGGCACCGCGCGCCAGCGTTGATGTATCAGCCCAAGAACCTGATAACATTGCGACACATCATCAACGATGATGCGGAATCCGTAGATGTCCGAGAGGCGCGAGAAGGCGAGGTTCTTTTCCTGCATCTTGCGCCAGATCGAATAGGGCTTTTTCGCGCGACCATAGACCGTGCCATCCAGGCCGGCCTTGTCCATCTCCAGCCGAATGTCGGCGGTGATGCGGGCGATGACATCGCCTGCTTCGCGTTGCAGCGTGATGAACCGGCGCAGGATCGAATTGCGCGCCTCGGGGTTGATCACCCGAAAGGCCAGATCCTCCAGTTCCTCGCGCATCCATTGCATACCCATGCGCCCGGCCAGCGGTGCGTAGATATCCATCGTTTCGCGGGCCTTTTGCATCTGCTTGTCGGCGCGCATGGATTTGATGGTGCGCATGTTGTGCAGACGGTCGGCCAGCTTGACCAGGATCACCCGCAAGTCGCGCGACATGGCAATCAGCAGTTTGCGGAAATTCTCGGCCTGTTTGGCTTCGGTCGAGGACAATTGCAGATTGGTCAGCTTCGTGACGCCATCCACCAGTTCGGCGATCTCGTGGCCAAACAGCGTTTCGACCTCGGCATAGGTCGATTTGGTGTCTTCGATCGTGTCATGCAGCAGCGCGGTGACGAGCGTCGCGTCATCCAGCCGCATCTCGGTCAGCAGCGAGGCGACCGCGACCGGGTGGGTGAAATAGGGCTCGCCGGAATGACGAAATTGCCCCTTGTGCATCGCCTCGCCATAGTCCCAGGCGCGGCGGATGAGGGCTTCATCGCAATTCGGGTTATAGTTGCGAACGAGCGCAACGAGGTCATCGGGCGTGATCACTTTGCGATCCTGCCCGAGTCATCATCAATTCTGGTCGCTTTGCGCGGCAACAAGCTGACGGAGCATCTGCTCTTCGCTCATGTCGTCCAGCGCCGGACGATCCGGAGCCGCCCCCATCCGCAGCGCCATGTCGTCTTCTTCCGGCATGTCGACTTCGTTCTGCGTGCGCATGCTTTCGATGAGACGCTCGCGCAGTTCACCCGCGTCTTGCGTTTCCTCGGCGATTTCACGCAGCGCAACGACGGGATTCTTGTCATTGTCGCGATCAATCGTCAGCGCGCCACCAGCGGCAATCTCACGAGCACGATGCGCCGCCAAGATTACCAGCTCAAAGCGATTCGGGACTTTATCGACGCAGTCTTCGACCGTTACGCGGGCCATGGAGCACTCCATTTAAGACGAAGGGGAGGATCAAGGGACGTCCTCTAACGGTATTCCTCAGGAATGACAAGCGAAACGGCCAAAGTCCACCGTCAAATTGTCGCCATCGCGTTGATTTCCGCAAGGTCAAGCGCCGCCAGCATCTGTGACACCGTTTTTTGCAGCACGGGATGCGTCCAGTCGCCGGCAATCTCGGCCAGCGGAACCAGCACAAAACCGCGATCCTGCAAGCGGGGATGCGGCAGGATCAACTGATCGGGGGCCAAACGCAACTGTTCGGCCGCAGGCAGGTCATGCCAATGGCGCCAGGTTTCCAGATCCGGGGCCACGGTATCGCCCATCGCCAACAGATCAATATCAATGACACGTTGCCCCCACCGCACCGTGCGCACCCGGCCAAGATCGGCCTCGATCCGATGCAGGATCGCCAGAGCCTCTGGCGCGGAAACCGACCCCTCGGCAATGGCGCACGCGTTGGCAAACTCCGGGCCCGCCCCGGCTGGAAAGGCCGGCGTGCGCCAGAACCGGCTGACCGCCACAATTTTCAGCGAGGTCAGGTTGATCTGCGCAATCGCGTCCTTAAGTAATGCGCAGTTCGAGAGCACTTCTGCCGTTGCATTGCTGCCAAAGGCGAGTAAGAACCTGTTGTGGCTGAGATGCTTCACAATTATTGTCTCGTGCGGACCGTGCGCGGGATTTTCTTCAGGCATGAGCGACCACGTCGCGACCGGAATACTTCAGGCATGAGCGACCACGTCGCGACCGGAATTCCGGTGCGAAATCTGGCCGATCATGCACTGTATATTGAATTATGGCACGGTTTTGAAAGGATAAGCAATGTTTTATAAAGACGAGCGTTTGGCCCTGTTCATTGACGGTGCCAATCTTTTTGCTGGCGGAAAAGCCCTTGGATTTGACATTGATTACAAGCTCTTGCGGCAAGAATTCATGCGCCGCGGCAAAATGCTGCGGGCGTTCTATTACACCGCTTTGCTTGAAAATGATGAGTATTCCCCCATTCGCCCGCTGATTGATTGGCTCAATTACAACGGTTACACAATGGTGACCAAAGCGGCCAAGGAATACACCGATTCGATGGGCCGCCGGAAGGTCAAAGGCAACATGGACATCGAACTGGCGGTCAACGCGATGGAGCTGGCCGATCGCATTGATCACGCGGTGTTGTTTTCGGGTGACGGTGACTTTCGTCCACTGGTGGAATCGCTGCAACGGCAGGGTGTGCGGGTTTCGGTCGTCTCGACGATTCGCAGCCAACCGCCTATGATTGCAGACGAATTGCGGCGTCAGGCGGATAATTTCATCGAGCTTGATGAATTGCGCGACGTGATCGGACGCCCCCCGCGTGAACCGCGCATCGTGACGGATGAAACCGCGCCAGAAACGGCGGACCAAGACGACTGAGCGTGGCTCTGTCACTTGCAAGCCTGTTTGGCGCGGCGTTTATCGCGGCAACCCTGTTTCCGTTCAACTCCGAAGTGTTGTTCGTCGGCCTTCAGGTCACGGACATGGCCCCGATCTGGGTGTTGGTGGCCGTGGCCTCTGTCGGTAACACCTTGGGAACGTTCGTAAATTACTGGATGGGTCTGAGGCTTGAGGGGGCCGGTGCGCATCGCTGGATGCGGCTCTCCGAGGACCAGTTTGCGCGCGCGCAAGGGTGGTGGGATCGCTGGGGGTTTTGGAGCCTGCTGCTCAGTTGGCTCCCCGTTCTGGACCTGACCACCGTTATCGCGGGTGCGATGCGGATGCCGCTTTTACCCTTCGCGCTGATCGTTGGCCTCGCCAAAACCCTGCGTTACGTCGGACTTGCGGCGATTACGGCCGGGGTTTTCGGCTAGCGGGCAATTCCAAACATCGCCGTGCCTCTGCCTGACCTTCTGAGCCCGGATCGCGTCTGGACCTGCGGCGCAGATGGCCTTACCTGTTGATCCAGACGGAGACAGCCATGACCAAACAGCCCCTGACCTTGTATCTTGCCGCGCCGCGCGGGTTTTGCGCCGGCGTGGACCGCGCGATCAAGATCGTTGAACTCGCCATCGCCAAATGGGGCGCGCCGGTTTATGTGCGCCATGAGATCGTGCACAACAAATACGTCGTCGACACATTGCGCGCGCAAGGCGCCGTGTTCGTCGAGGAACTCGATGAATGCCCCGATGACCGGCCGGTGATCTTCTCGGCGCATGGCGTGCCCAAATCGGTGCCCCGGGCCGCGCAAGCCCGCAAGATGACGTTTGTCGATGCGACCTGTCCCTTGGTCAGCAAGGTGCATATCGAGGCCGAGCGGCATTCGGAAAACGGGTTGCAGATGGTGATGATCGGCCACACGGGCCACCCCGAAACCGTGGGCACGATGGGGCAACTGCCGGATGGCGAGGTGTTGCTGGTCGAGACCGTGGCGGATGTGGCCAAAATCGAGCCACGAGACCCCACGCGGCTGGCCTTCATCACGCAGACCACACTGAGCGTCGATGACACGGCGGATATCGTGGCGGCTCTGCACGCGCGATTCCCGGCGATCATCGGCCCGCACAAAGAGGATATCTGCTACGCGACCACCAACCGACAGGCCGCCGTCAAGGAAATTGCCGGGCGGATCGAGGCGCTGCTGGTGATCGGCGCGCCGAATTCGTCGAATTCCAAGCGGTTGGTCGAGGTTGGGCGCGCGCAGGGGTGCCAATATGCGCAACTGATCCAGCGCGCCGCGGATATCGACTGGCGTGCGCTGGAGGGGGCAACCGCGATCGGGTTGACGGCGGGGGCCAGTGCGCCCGAAATCCTGATCAACGAGGTTATCGAGGCCTTCGAGGATCGCTATGATCTGACCCGCGAAATCGTCGAAACAGCCATCGAGAACGTCGAATTCAAAGTGCCGCGCGTCTTGCGGACCCAAGCCTGACGAGGCGTACCATGAGCCCAGAATTCCTGCTGACAGCGTTCATTGTCTGTCTCGCACCCGGTGTCGGCGTGATTTACACGCTTTCCACGGCATTGGGGCGCGGATTGCGCCGGCGCTGTGGGCGGTTCTGGGCTGCACGCTGGCGACGGCCTTGCATCTGGGCTTTGCGCTGGCGGGGTTGGCCGCCGTGTTGCAGACCTCGGCCGTGTTGTTCACCACGATCAAATATCTGGGCGTGGCCTATCTTCTATGGATGGCTTGGGGCACGTTGCAGGGCACCGGCGCGTTGCAGGTCACGCCTGATGCGACGCCGCATTCCCCGTTGATCTTGGTAAGACGCGGCATCTTGCTAAACATCCTGAACCCGAAATTGCCAATGTTTTTCGTGGCCTTCCTGCCGCAGTTCATCCCGGTCGGCGATCCACATGCAACGGCGCTGCTGGTGCAATTGGGCCTGGGGTTTGTGGCGATGACGGCGGGTGTTTTCCTGTTGTATGCGATTGCCGCCGGATGGCTGCGCACCCGCGTTCTGGGTTCGGCGCGCGCGATGGCGTGGCTGCGACGGGTGTTTGCCGCGTCCTTTGCCGCTCTGGGCGCGCGGCTGGCGATCGGGCGCGCATGAGCGTCGATCCCGAACCCCTGCCGATCTTTCAGACCCGCGCCGCCAAGCCGAGGTATCGTGCCGCGATCCGGCGGGCGTGGGTCAGCGGCGTCGCGGCGCCCGAAATCTCCCTGCTGACAAGGACGCCACCTCATGCCTGATCTCTACGCTTGGACCGACGGCGCATGCTCGGGCAACCCCGGCCCCGGCGGCTGGGGCGTGCTGATGCGGGCGATGGATGGGGAGACGGTCCTCAAGGAACGCGAACTCAGCGGCGGCGAGGCGGATACCACCAACAACCGCATGGAATTGATGGCCGCGATCTCGGCACTGGAGGCGTTGACGCGCAACACCAAGCTGACCATCACCACCGACTCGGCCTATGTGAAGAACGGCGTCACCACCTGGATCCACGGCTGGAAGCGGAATGGCTGGAAAACCGCGGACCGCAAGCCGGTCAAGAACGCCGATCTTTGGGTGCGACTCGATCAAGCGCAGACCAACCATGATGTGACGTGGAAATGGATCAAGGGCCACGCGGGGCACCCCGAGAATGAGCGTGCCGATGAATTGGCGCGCGCGGGTATGGCTCCGTTCAAACCGGCGAGCAAAGCGGTGTCCAAATGAGCCTCATCGCGGCGTTGGATTACCTGTCGGTGTTCGTGTTTGCACTGACCGGGGCCTTGGCGGCCAGCCGCGCACAGCTTGATCTGGTGGGGTTCCTGTTCATCGCCAGCCTGACAGCGGTCGGCGGCGGCACGCTGCGCGACATGATGCTGAACCGCGATCTGGTGTTCTGGGTCGTGGACCCGTGGTACATCGCAACCGCGTGTCTGGCGGCAATCCTGGTGTTTTTCAACGCGCACAGGCTGGAATCCCGGCGCGCGGCGCTGGATTGGCTGGATGCCGGCGCGCTGTCGGTTGCCGTGCCGGCGGGCGTGGCCGTGGCCTGGTCCCTGGGGCATGGTCCGGCGGTCGTGTTGATCATGGGCATGATCACCGGCGCGATGGGCGGCTTGATGCGCGATGTTGTGTGCAACGAGGTGCCCTTGGTGCTGCGGCAAGGCGAGTTATACCTGAGTGCGGCGTTTGCGGGCGCGTCCTCGGCCTTGATCGTATTATATTTCTGCGAGAGCCAGTCGCTCGGACTGCTGGCATGCGCGGTGGTAACCTTCCTGCTCAGGGGCGGGTCCTTGGCGTTCGGCTGGCGGTTGCCGGTGTATAAATCACGCCCGCCCCGCGCCTGACCTTGACAGCGGCTCTTGTCATGCCCAAATCACATTCTGATACCGGAATGTTTAACCCTGTGAGGCCGCCGATGAGTGCCAAGATCCGCCTGACCTGCATGGATTGCGGGCAAGTCAATCAATTCCCCGCCGACAAAGCCGAAGCCTCGCCGGTGTGCGGCATCTGTGGCCACAAGCTGAATGACGGAAAAGTCGCAAAGCTGGACCTCAAGACGCTTGAGAAAGCCGCGAAGTCCGACGACCTGCCCTTGCTGGTCGACTTCTGGGCGCCGTGGTGTGGGCCGTGCCGCGCGATGGCGCCCGAGTTCGAGCGCGCCGCACGCAGCCTGTCCCCCAAGGTGCGGCTGGCCAAGATCGACACGCAATCCAACCCCGACGCGACGGTGCGCTACAACATCCGCGGCATTCCGGCGTTCATCCTGTTCCACCGCGGGCGCGAAGTGGCGCGGTTGGCGGGGGCACGCCCGGCGGCCGCGCTGGAGCAATTCGTGGCCGAGAAACTGGCATTGACCAAATAGAAAAACGCGGGGCTGATGGGCCCCGCGTTTTCCGTTTTCCGTGCATCACATCAGGCCGGGGACATACCGCGCAGCCGCTCGTTCCGGCGACGCAGCATTTCCAGCGTTGCCAGCAGCATGATCGACAGCGCCACCATCAAGGTTGCGACGGCCAGGATCGTCGGGCTGATCTGTTCACGCAGGCCGATGAACATCTGCCACGGCAGGGTTTTCTGCCCCGCCGAGCCGACGAAGATCACCACCACAACCTCGTCGAATGAGGTGATGAAGGCAAACAGCGCGCCCGAGATCACGCCGGGCAGGATCAGCGGCAACTGAATCTTGAAGAAGGTGCGCATCGGTCCGGCACCCATGGATGCCGCAGCGCGGGTCAGCGAACGGTCAAACCCCACCATCGTCGCGGTCACCGTGATGATCACGAAGGGAATGCCCAGGATCGCATGCGCCAGAACAACGCCCCAATAGGTGCCTTGCAAGCCGATCGCCGAGAAGAAGAAATACATCCCCGCCGCCGAGATGATCAGCGGCACGATCATCGGCGAGATCAGCACCGCCATGATCACCCGTTTGAACGGCACATGGCTCTGACTCAGGCCGACGGCCGCCAGCGTCCCCAAGCCGACCGAGACCAGGGTTGCCATTGGTGCAATCGACAGCGAGTTCCACATCGCTTGCTGCCAATCCGGGTTGGTGAAGAAGTCCACATAGTGCTTGAGCGAGAATCCGTCGGGATCAAGCGAAAGCATCTCTGGTGTGAACGTAAAGTAATCCTGCGCGTTGAACGATAGTGGTACAATCACCATGATCGGGAACATCAGGAAGAAGAAAATCAAACCGCAAAGGACCCGGAACCCGTAGTGCCAGGTCCGTTGCAGCGGCGAAGCATAACTTGGAAGCGCCATTGTCCGTTACCCCAGCTTTACGTTGTCGATACCGACAACCTTGTCATAGACCCAATACAGCGTCAGCACGGCGACCAGCAGGATTGTGCCCAAGGCACCCACCAAGCCCCAGTTGCCCGAAACAGTCCACTGATGCGCTATCCGGTTCGAGATGAACATGCCCGACGGGCCGCCCACCAGTTCCGGCGTGATGTAGTACCCGACCGCCATGATGAACACGAGGATCGCCCCGGCGCCGATGCCCGGCACGGATTGCGGGAAATAGACCCGCCAGAACGCCGTCCAGTCGTTCGCGCCCAGCGATTTTGCCGCGCGGACATAGCTGATCGGAATGGTTTTCATCACCGAATAGAGCGGCAGGATCATGAACGGCAGCAGGATATGCGTCATGGCGACGATCACGCCGAATTTGTTGTTGATCATCGTCAGCCGGTTGTCATCGGCGATCAGCCCGATCCAGACGAGGAACTGGTTTATAACACCCTGATCCTGCAGCAAAACTTTCCAGGATGAGGTTCGTACGAGCAGCGATGTCCAGAACGGCAGCAGCACCATGATCAACAGCAGGTTCGCATAGCGTTCTTTGACGTTGGCCAGCAGGAAGGCCACTGGATACCCCAGCAACAGCGTCATGAAGCAGATCAACGCGCTCATCCAGGCCGTGCGCCAGAACAGCATCAAATGGATCGATCGGTTTTCGGGGACCGCCTCGATTTGGCCGGACACCATCGTCGCGTCAACAGCCGCAAGGTAGTAGCCAATCGTCAGATTGGACGAATAGGCCTTGAACGCGCGCCATGTCTCGATATCGCCCCATCCGCGGTGCACGTCGATCATGCGCTCGCGGAACGGGCCATCGGTTTCCACATTCCAGTCGTCGATTGCCCGCAGCGCGCGGCGCACCATGGTGGTATAACCGGCGATTTCAAAATTCATGCGCCGCGCGACGGTCAGCGCGGTGCGGTTTTCGTCCGCAATCTGCAGATCCGCGACAAGGGCGGTAAAGACCGCCTCGGGGGGCAGGTCGTTGGTCGAGGAATCCCACGCCTGAATCGCCTGCACCGTGCGCGGCAGGGTATCGCTCACCACCGAGTTCTCGACCGAGCGGAACAACATCGACCCGATGGGCATCAGGAAACCGATGATGATGAAGGCAAGCAGCGGCGCGATCAGCAGAAACGCGCGCAGTTTTTGACGCCGAAGCGCAATTGCGAGGCTTCGTTTCAGTGGGATTCCGCCGCGCGAATCCAAACTGTCGAGGTCAGTCGCCTGAGAAGTCATGGAGCATTATCCCTGAGACTGTTGGCAGCCGTTTCAAGCAACCATCGTATTCGAAGGGGACCGACCCGGAATGCCCGGGTCGGTCCTTTTGGTCGCTTACTGGGCCAGCCACGCCTGGAAGCGGGCATCCAGCTCATCGCGGTAATCTGCCCACCAGATGTAGTTGAACAGGAACGCGCCTTCCAGGTTCTCAGGTGCGGTCGGCATATGCGGCCCCATCGGAATCCCCAGCGTGGCGTGATTGCCAACCAGCGGTGCCGACGACGTGCGTGCCGGACCATACGAGATATAGGCCGCCTGATCCGCCAGACGCTGCGTGTCGGTGGCAAAGTTCAAGAAGTCCATCACGCGGGCATGTGCCTCGGGGGACAGGCCAACCGGAACGATCCACCCGTCAAGGTCGAACATCTGATAGCCCCAGGCCATGCCGATCGGCTGATTTTGCTCGGCGATCGCGGCAAACAGACGGCCGTTATAGGTCGAGCCCATGAAGACTTCGCCATCGGCCAACAGCTGCGGCGTTTCAGCGCCCGCGGTCCACCAGATGGTGTCGTCCTTGATGGTGTCGAGCATCGCGAAGGCGCGCTCGATGCCTTCGTCGGTTTCCAGCAGGTCATAGACTTCGTCGATCGGCACGCCGTCACACAGCAGCGCCCACTCCATGTTGCCGATCGGACGACGCTCCAGCGCGCGGCGGCCAGGATAGGTCTCCAGATCGAACACGGCGCAGGCATCGGTCGGCGGGGCAACGCCCTCGGGGACCATGTCGGTGCGATAGCCGAAGGTTGTCGAGTAGACGATCTGCGGGATGAAGCACTCGGACACGATCATTTCGCCAAAGTCTTCGCTGGCCGTGGTGCCATCGGGGGCAGCGGCCAATGCGGTGTCGTGGTCGATCTCCTCGGCCAGACCCTCATCGCACAGACGCATCGCGTCGGACGCGACAACGTCGACCAGATCCCAGGTCATGTTGCCTGCTTCGTGCATGGCACGCAGCCGCGCGACCGCATCGCCCGAGCTTTCGTCGGTGATGATCGTCACTTCAGGATGCAACGCCATATAGGGGTTGTGATAGGCATCGACCTGCGACTGCTGGTAGGCACCGCCCCAGGACACGATGGTCATTTCATTGGACATGTGGCTTTCGGCTGTTGCACTGCCAACGGTCAGTGCCACGATGCCGGCGGCACCTTTCAGAACGGTTTTCATTTTCATTTTATACTCCCTAGTCGTAACTGTCCGCGTCTTGATTTTTTGGGATGCCTTGCGGACGCAAGCAGCCCTGCATCGCGGCGCTGCGCTATCAGGCGTCGAGCGCGCGACAATCTTCGGGGCGCCATCCAATGCGGATCTTGTCGCCCTTTTTGTAACGGGATTGATCCTGCGCATTGCGATATTTCATCACAAAATCATCATGCCCGGCAACACGAAGCCGCGTGCGGAAGGTGTCACCCATATAGATGAACTCCAGCACTTCGGCGTCGATCATATGCAAATCTTTGTGCAGGCGATCCGGGTTGGATTCGACGCGCTCGGGCCGGATCGACACGCGGGTGCGTTCACCGACCTTGGTCACGTTCACAGGCTCCGCATCAACCACCGTGCCGTCATCCAGACGCACGGTGCACCGGTCGCCATTTATGGTCTGGATGACCCCGTCCAACTTGTTGTTCTCGCCGATGAACTGCGCCACAAAGCTGTTGTTGGGGCGTTCATACAGATCCTCGGGCGGTGCCAATTGCTGAATGCGGCCATCGTTGAACACCGCGACCCGGTCCGACATGGTCAAGGCCTCGGTCTGGTCGTGGGTGACGTAGACCGTGGTGATCCCCAATTCGCGGGCCAGGCGGGTGATCTCGAATTGCATATGCTCGCGCAACTGCTTGTCCAGCGCGCCCAGCGGTTCGTCCATCAAGACCAACTCGGGCTCGAACACCAGGGCGCGGGCCAAGGCGACCCGCTGTTGCTGGCCCCCAGACAATTGCGCGGGGCGGCGGTTGACGAACTCTTCCATCTGCACCATGCCCAAGGCGCGCTTGATTTTCGCCTCGCGCTCGGACTTGCCCATGCCACGCACTTCCAGCGGGAACCCGAGGTTCTCGCCAATGGTCATATGCGGGAACAAGGCGTAATTCTGGAACACCATGCCAATGCCGCGCTTGTGCGGTGGAATGTTGTTGATCGGCCTTCCGTTCAGCCGAATGTCTCCATGCGTGGCGGTTTCAAAACCTGCCAGCATCATCAGGCAAGTTGTCTTGCCCGATCCCGATGGCCCCAACATGGTCAGGAACTCACCTTTTGGCATACTGAGATTCAAATCTTTGACGACGAGATTCACGCCGTCATAGCTTTTCTGCACGCGGTCAAAAACGACGAACTCGTCGGTCCGGTCTGTTGACACCAGTCACTCCCCTGCTGATCAGCATTTTTTTGTTTTTCTGACGTCAAGTAAATCCAGACGCCTTGTCGTTTTCAAGACCCTATCACAGCTCTGCCCGGGTCCGACACCGAAAGACGACAAATGCCGTGCGTTTTCGCCATATTTCAGGACAATTTCCCGCAACGGGCCTCGATAGTGGCGATTTGTCTTTTGGGAAGCCGCCGAAACAGGACGTGGCCCCAAGAGGGGTTGTCTTGATTTTCAGGGAAAATTGGTGCGGTCGAGAAGACTCGAACTTCCACGGGGGTTAGCCCACAGCGACCTCAACGCTGCGCGTCTACCAATTCCGCCACGACCGCACTGGGATTGGTGCGCTGCTCTTAGCGGGTTCAACATGGGATGTGAAGGGGGAAAAGGAAATCCCCGTCCGCAATGCGAACGGGGATCAACGTCTGCTGCCAAACCAGGCTCTGATCGCGACTACTTGGTCACCGGGGCGGTCACTGGCGCGGGCGCAGGGGCAGGCGCGGTCACACTGACGGCACCGCCGGTTGCGCCATCTACAGCCGCGAGAATCAGCGCGTTGCGCGACTCGGGACCCGGCGTGAACGACACCTCGGTCGTTGTGGCGCCGGCGCTTGGCAAACTGGCACGCAGCCACTCGGCCGCGAAGTCACGTTGTTGCGCCGTACCGATCCCCTGCATCAGGTGGTGCCCCGGCAATTCCCCATAACTTGCCTCGCCCAGCGTCACCAGAATCAGCGCCGAACCGATCGCGATGGTCATGTTGTCGGTCAGATAGCCGCTCGACAGACAGATCCGCGCCGTGCCCGCAAGATCGGTCGAGGTCATCCCGGAATTCAGAACGAATTGCATCACGCCTTGCAAAACAAGATTGCGCGGCTGCAAGGACAGCGAGGCCACATGGGTCTGCAACAGCGGCTCAAGCCCCTGACATTGCTGCGCGATGCTCTGCGGCGTGGCACCGGGGACCTGCGCGACCAGTGATTCGCCCTCGGCGATGGCATAGCTGCGCGCAAGGCAGAACTGCTCGTTCAGGGCAAAGATCGGGTCGGTCATGGTGCCCAATTCGGTGTAGCCGCCGTTCGATGACGTGACCAAGGCAACCCGGTTGCAATGCGAGGCCAGCGAAACGCCGGACGCGCCGCCCGTGGCCTGACCGTTAAAGAAATTCGGCACGGCGGGTGCAGCCGGTGGCGCGGCGGGTGCTGCTGTTTGCACCGGGGCTGGCGCCGGGGCCTGCGGCTGAGGCGCCACGGGTGCGGCCGCTTCGACCACCGGCGGACGCGAAACCCCCAGCATTTCGTCGCGCACAACGGTCAGGAGCCCACGCATCCCCTGCGGATGGTTGGCCACAACCTGCGTCACCTGAGGGCCGCCGAACTGCGCCCGTTGATACGCCGTGATCAGAACCTGACGTTCGAATTCGCTCAGATCCCCGGTGCTGGGGAAGCCCAGATAAGCCTGATACTGTGAAATTCCGGCGCGCGATTGCCGCCCCAATACGCCATCCGGTGCGCCGACGTTGAAATAGAAGTGGTTGAGCGCGGTCTGCACGTCGCGCGCCAGTTGCCGGGATGCGGACGAGACACCGCGCGGCGCGCTGCGGCTGGGTCGATGATTGCGATCATGGATAGCGCCAACGATCACACCGCCGACAATCCCGCCGACCAAGGCATCGCCAAAATCAGCCTGCGCGCGTTCAACAGACGTCGACAACAGCGTGGCTGCCAAGGCGGTGGTGGTGAAAATCTTGCGGCTCATGAGAGACTCCCGAGGAAAAAATACAACCCTATTGCGAATCAGCGTAACCTGCTGCGTGATTCGGTCCAAGCCTGAAAGGCACGATGCACCTCATTGGCGCGCGTGATTGACTGACAGCATACTGTCGTTAGGGTGCGCCCAAGGGTTCAAAGAAAAGTAAACTGCTATGGAATGGACGGTCATGCCGGGGCTTCAGCCCTATGCCGAAACGCTGGCCTTGATGGAGCAGCGCGTGGCCGAGATCGCAGCCGGGCGCGCCGATGAGGCCGTTTGGCTGCTGGAGCACCCTGCCCTCTATACCGCCGGGACATCGGCCAAGCCCGAGGATCTGACCGATCCGGACCGCTTTCCCGTGTTCACGGCGGGGCGTGGCGGGCAATACACCTATCATGGACCGGGGCAGCGTGTGGCCTATGTCCTGCTGGACCTGAACACGCGCGGACGCGATGTCCGGTGCTTCGTCAACAGGCTGGAGGCCTGGGTCATTCAAACCCTGGCCGAGTTCAACATCAAGGGTGAGCGCCGCGCGGGGCGGGTCGGCGTCTGGGTCACACGGCCGGACAAGCCGGGCAACCCCGATGGCGCCCTGCGCGAGGACAAGATCGCGGCGATTGGCGTGAAACTGCGGCGCTGGGTCAGTTTTCATGGGATTTCGATCAATCTGGAGCCGGATCTGAGCCATTTCGACGGGATCGTGCCCTGCGGCATTCGCGAGCATGGCGTCACGTCGTTGGTGGATCTGGGTCTGCCGGTCAGCATGGATGATCTGGACGTCGCGCTGAAACGCAGTTTCGAGGCGGTTTTCGGACAAGATTGAAGACGTGAACACCAGCCTCTTGGGGCGGCATTTGGGAAAGGGATACGCGATGCGCAGACGGAGCTTTTTGGGCGGCAGTGCCCTTGCGCTGGGGGCTGTCGGGGCGGCTGGCTACTGGTTCGGGCTGCGCCCCTTGGCGGTGACACAACCCGCCGAGGTGGGGTTCACGCTGTCGGCCGAAGAAGACGCCGCCGCACGCGCCTTGATGCGCCAGTTTCCGGTGATCGATGCCCACGCGCACCCCCGGCCGAACCTTTTTGCGCGACGCCGAAGGACTGAGCTTTCTGCTGCGTCTCTACCGGTTTATCGGCGGCACCTATGAAGAGGACAGCCTTGCCGATATGGCCGCGGGCGGGATGGCGGCGGCCGTGGTCAACGGCGTTGGCGATATTCAGGTCATCACGCTGGGCGACGGGGGTCTGACCTCCTATCGCGGGTTCGAGCCCGATGAGGCCTGGGAGTCGTATCGCCGCCAGATCACCAATCTTCAGGCGCTCGCCGGGTCCAACGGCGTGAGTCCCTGCCTGACCCCCGACGACGTGCTGGCCGCCCATGCACAGGGGCGGCTGGGCATCATTCTGGCGATGGAAGGGGCGGATGCGCTGAACGGCGACGCCAGACGCGTGGCGCAAATGTATGCCGACGGCGTGCGCATGCTGACGCTGGTGCATTACCGCGACAATGAAATCGGCCATATCATGACCGGCGACGGCGGCGGCGGCCTGCCGGACGCGGGGCGCGAGATCGTCGCGGCAATGAACGAGTGGGGCATGATGATCGACCTGGCCCACGCCGCCGAGGCCACGGCCTTTGACGTGATCGGGATCTCGCAAAAGCCGGTCATCCTGAGTCACACGCATATCAACGCCCCGGCGCTGAGCCACCCGCGTTTCATTTCGCCAGAGTTGGCGCAGGCGGTGGCCGACACCGGCGGTTATATCGGCGCCTGGCCCGCCGGGATCGGCATTGATTCGCTCGATGGATTCGCCGACCGCGTCCTGTGGCTGATCGAACAGCTTGGCGAGGATCATGTCGCGCTGGGGTCCGATATGGATGCCAATTACCGCCCGGTGCTGGAAACCTACCGCAAGATGCCGCTGCTGGTTGGCGCGCTGATGCGGCGCGGGGTCGGTGACGCGACGTTGCGCAAAGTGCTCGGTGGCAACGTGTTGCGGGTCTGGGGCGCGGTTCAGGCACCCTGACACCGGGCTTGCGTCAGGGCGCATCGCAAGAGTCAAAAAAGTCGCGCTGTCATTGACCTACATCAATTATTTGCCCCCTGCGACAACTCTGACATTGCCGCCACGTTCCGAGCGATCTAGAACAGAGGCAGATTTCTGTTTGAATCCCCAAGATTCTTGCAGGGTAATACGCGCAATAAACGATCGCCAAAAGAACGGGAGCATCGAATGGCCAACGCAGCCGCTCACGGACACGAGGACAACCGCGGGTTCTTCACCCGCTGGTTCATGTCCACAAACCACAAAGATATCGGTATTCTATACCTCGTCACGTCAGGCCTTGTCGGCTTCGTCGCGGTGGCCTTCACGGTCTACATGCGCATGGAGCTGATGCAACCGGGTGTGCAATACATGTGCGCCGAGGGGGCCCGCTTCCTTGCCGACGGGAACTGTGAAACGCCAAACGGCCACCTGTGGAACGTTCTGGTTACCGCGCACGGCGTGTTGATGATGTTCTTCGTCGTCATCCCGGCCCTGTTTGGCGGTTTTGGCAACTACTTCATGCCGTTGCATATCGGCGCGCCGGACATGGCGTTTCCGCGCCTGAACAACCTGTCGTACTGGCTCTATGTGGCTGGCTCGTCGCTGGCTGTCTGCTCGCTCTTCGCCCCCGGCGGCGGTGGCGACCTGGGCACGGGTGCGGGTGTTGGCTGGGTTCTGTATCCGCCTCTCTCGACCACCTACGAGGCTGGTTTTGCAATGGATTTCGCGATTTTCGCGGTTCACCTGTCGGGTGCCTCGTCAATCCTCGGGTCGATCAACATCATCACCACCTTCCTGAACATGCGCGCCCCCGGCATGACGCTGCACAAAGTGCCGCTGTTCGCCTGGTCGATCTTCGTCACGGCCTGGATGATCCTGCTGGCGCTGCCGGTTCTGGCGGGTGCCATCACCATGCTGCTGACCGACCGCAACTTTGGCACGACCTTCTTTGATCCTGCCGGTGGTGGTGACCCGATCCTGTATCAGCACATCTTGTGGTTCTTCGGCCACCCAGAGGTGTATATCATCATCGTTCCGGGCTTCGGCATCATCAGCCACGTCATCGCCACCTTCGCGCGCAAGCCGATCTTTGGCTATCTGCCGATGGTCTACGCGATGATCGCGATCGGCGTGCTGGGCTTCCTGGTCTGGGCGCACCACATGTATACGGTGGGCATGTCGGTGACACAGCAGTCCTACTTCATGCTGGCGACGATGACGATTGCGGTGCCGACCGGGGTGAAGATCTTCAGCTGGATCGCGACCATGTGGCGCGGGTCGCTCACCTTCGAGGCGCCGATGCTCTGGGCACTTGGCTTCCTGTTCCTGTTCACCGTCGGCGGTGTCACCGGGATCGTGCTGGCACAGGCACCGCTGGATCGCAGCTATCACGACACCTATTATGTGATCGCGCACTTCCACTATGTGATGTCGCTGGGGGCTGCTTTTGCGCTGTTCGCCGGGATCTATTTCTGGCTGGGCAAGATGTCCGGGCGGCAATACCCGGAATGGGCGGGCAAGACGCACTTCTGGATGATGTTCATCGGCACCAACCTGACCTTCTTCCCCCAGCACTTCCTGGGTCGTCAGGGGATGCCACGGCGCTACATCGACTATCCGGAAGCCTTCGCCTATTGGAACTACTTCAGCTCCATCGGTGCCTTCATCTCCTTCGCGTCCTTCGTGTTCTTCCTGGGCGTGATCTATTACACCTTGCGTCACGGCAAGCGGATCACGGTCAACAACTACTGGAACGAGCATGCCGATACGCTGGAGTGGACCCTGCCCTGCCCACCGCCCGAGCACACGTTCGAGCAGCTTCCCAAGCGTGAAGACTGGGATCACGGCCACGCGCACTAAGGCTTGAGACAACCAAAAGGCCCCGGGTTTCCGGGGCCTTTTGCTGTGCAGGCATGTCGCGTCCACTTTGGTCGGAGTGTTCCGGTGCCCGGGTGCCGCCGCGCCTTCACAGCGAATGCAGTCATGTGTCCGGACTCGGCGAACGGAAGGCAACATGCTTTTGGCACCACGGACTGCCGCGCGATGAACCCAACCAGAGAATCCCGGTGCTGCGCCGCAATGATAGCCACCGTCAAAGGAGACTGGTGCAGACCTGCATTTCCGAGGCGCGCACGATTTCTTGACGCGGGAATCGCCAACCCTTGCCTCATTCGAATTTGGACATATGCTATATCGCAGTTATGACTTCACAACAGAGCGACCGGCATTGCCCCCATCAAGCGCCTTTGACGACCGGTTGACGCGATGCCTCGCGGATCGCGCGCAGGTCATCGTCTCTGACACCTTGCGCACCTGATGCCGTATGTCCTGACCCAAGACGGCCCGGCCAGCGCGCAACTGCGCATATGGCCGCATAATGCCCTGGCCCCGCGCGGCTTTGTCGTGGTGATCAGCATGACCGCCGCGACGCTGGCCATGCCCTTGATCGCGGTGCTGGGCTCGCCGGTGCTCTGGGGCTTGCTGCCCTTTGCGGCATTGGCGCTTTGGGGGCTCTGGTTCGCGCTGGATCGCAACTATCGCGACCGCCGGATCCTGGAGGAAATGGACCTCAGCCGCGCGCAGGTGACGCTGAAACGGTTCAACCCTCGCGGGCCTGTCCAGACATGGCACGCAGACCCACATTGGATTGCGCTCAACATCACCGCCAAGGGCGGCCCCGTCGAACAGTATCTGACACTCACCGGTGGGGGGCGCGAGGTGGAACTGGGCGCATTCCTGATGCCGGACGAGCGCGTCAAACTGGCGGATGATCTCCGCCAGCTGCTGATTCGAATCAAGTCGTTTGGCTAACGCCGGTCAGCTGAGACGGGCTTTGACCATCGGGCCGACCGCGCCGAAATCCATCTGGCCGGTATAGCGCGCCTTCAGAGCGTTCATCACACGCCCCATATCGCGAATCGAGGCGGCCTCAAGCTCGGTGATCACCGCCGCAATCGCGGCCTCGGCCTCGGCGTCGCTCAACTGTCGCGGCAGATACCCTTCGATAACGCCGATTTCCGCCATCTCGCGCTCGACCAGTTCCAGCCGCCCGCCCTCCTCGTAGGCGCGCGCGCTTTCCTGACGCTGCTTTACCATTTTCGAGAGGATCGCCGTGATTTCAGCATCCGTGATCTCGCGGTCGCCGCCATCACCCCGAATCGCGATATCGCGATCCTTGATCGCGGCATTGATCAGCCGCAACGTGGACAGCGTCAGCTGATCCTTGGCCTTCATCGCCGTTTTGATATCTGCCAAAATGCGCGCGCGAAGCGACATAACTGCTGTCCAATCTTGTTTCCAGGCCGTGCACCATACAAGCCCCACCCGCCAAGAGCAACGGGCGGTTCGCGCGCCGCCTTGGGGGATGACGTTCGCGCCTCGTGCCGTCAGGTGCCAACCAGCGCCGTGACACCATGACTGATCCGCCCTTCGAAACCGGGGCCGATTCCGGCGGCATTGGCCTCGTCGGTGTCGATGTGCATTTCGGTGAAGGCCGTCGGCTGCACCCGGACCAGAACCCGCGCAAAGGTCAGCGCGCGCTCCCCCTCGCCCACACGGACACTCACAACCTGATGGTCCTGCAACCCCATCGCATCGGCGTCGGTCGGGTTGATATGGATGTGCCGGGCGGCGACGATCAGCCCGTCGGTGTCGATTTGCCCGGCAGGCCCGACCAGCCTGATCGTCGGCGTGCCATCCAGCTTGCCAGAGTCCCGCACCGGCACGTCGATGCCCAGTTCAAAACTGTCGGTGCGCGAAACCTCGATCTGGGTTTGCGAGCGCAGCGGGCCGAGGATTGCAACATTCTCGATCGACCCCTTGGGGCCGATCAACGTCAGCCGTTCCTTGGCAGCCCAATTGCCCGGCTGTCGCAATGCGCGCCCTTCGGTAAGCGTGTAGCCGGGGCCGAACAGGGCCGCCAGACTGTCGGCGCTCAGATGCACATGGCGGCCCGACACCGCAATCGGGATCGGACGCAAGGCCGGGGCCGGTTTTGCCAGATGCCGCGCAACCTCGCGCGCGATCTGCAATTGCTCGGCTGTTTCCGTGACGATCACCGCGATGCGCGACCCATAGGCCTGAATTTGCGGTGCCGCGTGGTTGTCCAGCTGCACCGCCATGTTGCGATCATTGTCCAGCCGCAGCCCCATGAACTGCAAGCCATCGCAAATCCGGCGTCGCATACTGGCGGAATTCTCGCCAATGCCGCCCGTGAAGATCACACCATCCAGCCCCCCCATCGCCGCCGCATACGCGCCGATATATTTGCGCACCCGGTAGGCATAGAGGTTGATCGCCAGTTGCGCCGCCGCGTCACCGGCCGCCGCGCGGTCTTCGACATCACGCATGTCGGAACTGCCGGTCAGCCCCTTCAGGCCGCTGTCATGGTACAGGCTGTGTTCGATCTGGTCGATGCTCAGGCCCAGTTGCCGCTGCAAATACCCGAAGGCGCCGGGGTCCACATCGCCCGAGCGGGTGCCCATCACCAGCCCCTCCAGCGGCGTCAGACCCATCGACGACTCGAGGCTCTGGCCCAGGTTGATCGCGCAGACGCTGGCGCCGTTGCCAAGATGAACCGAGATCAGCCGCAGGTCCTCCAAGGGTTGCTGCAAGGCTTGTGCGCCGCGTTCCGCGACATATTTATGCGAGGTGCCGTGGAAGCCATAGCGCCGCAGACCCGCATCGCGCCAGGTTTGCGGCACGGCATAGGTGGTCACGCGGGTCGGGTTGGTCAGGTGAAAGGCGGTGTCAAAGACGCCGATTTGTGGCAAATCGGGCCAGACTTGGCGCGCCACACGCACCGCCTCCAGGTTGGCGGGGTTGTGCAGCGGGGCCAGTGGCGTCAGCGCCTCGATCTTGGCCAGGGTCACATCATCCAGCACCGTCGGGTCGGCAAATTCGGGGCCACCATGCACGATCCGGTGCCCAATGGCCTCCAGCCCGGTGATACCCCATGCGGCCAGGACCTCGGGCACGGCGGCGGTCGCAGCGGCGAGGTCCGCATAGGGGGCCGTGCCCTGCTCGTGGCGCGCGCCGGCTTCCAGGTTGAAGGCGCAGCCCCCGTCCCGAAACCGCTCGAATCCCCCTTTGAACACCCGCGTTGTGTCGTCATTCGTGTCGAAAACACCGAATTTCAGGCTGGAACTGCCTGCATTGAAAACGAGAATACGCATGAGGGGATCCTTCATCACTGTCACTCAGAGAATAGGGATCATTGAACCGGATAAAAAGGCCGACGCAGGGTTATTCCCGCGTCAGCGCCCGTGCTGCGACCCCGGCCAACACCGACGCGCCCAGAAAATACGCCGCGACGCCCCAGCCTTGTTGGGCATAATCGAGACCCGCATCAATCAACGCTCCCGTCAGGCCGGGACCAATCGCCGAGCCCAGCACCATGACGGCGGCCATCATCGCACGGATCGACCCGATGTGGCGCGTGCCGAACGCCTCGGCCCACAGGGTCGAGCTCATGGTCGCGTTCATCCCCACCGAGGCCCCCATCAGCAGCATTCCCAGCGCCCCTTGCAGCGGCGTCGCGGCCAGGGCGAATACCACGAAGCCCGCCGCCGAGGGCAGCAGGTAAAATGGCATCAACCGGGCACTGCCGAATTTATCGACCATCCAGCCGGCAATTTGCAGGAAAACGACCCCGGTGACGGTGAACAGCGGGAACATACCAACCAGAGCCGCGTGACTCCAGCCCTTGACCTCAGCCAGGTGGACCTGATGAAAAAAGAACGAGGTATTCCAAGCGGCTGGCCCCATCACGGCGGGGATCATCAGCCAGAAAACCGGCGAGCGCAGAACGTTGGCGCGCGTCCAGTTCCGCCCCCCCATGCCGGTGTTGCCCTCGCTGGCGGCAAAGCTCTGTGGCGTGCGCTCCTGTCGCATCAGGACAAAGACCACCGGCGCCAGGATGAGCAGCACGACAGCCGCGCCGATCCACAGGTTGCGCCATGCCGTGACGCCCAAGAGCGCCACGAAGGTGATCGGCAGAAGGGCCTCGCCCAAGGCAAACCCCAGTCCGGTGATGCCAACCGCCTTGCCACGCGTCGCGGTAAACCAGCGCGCAATGGCCACCATCGCGGTGTGGCTCATCAGGCCCTGCCCGAACAGCCGCAGCAAGAACACCGTCACGCCCAGCGCCCAGACCACGGTGACCTGCGACATCATCAACGCAGCAACCGCCAACCCCAGGATCACCAAAGGCCCCAACACGCGCACCCGCAACTGGTCGGTCAACCCTCCGGCGAACACCATGACGGCGGCCGAGGCGGTGGTCGCCAAGGCATAAAGCCCGCCCCATTCGCCATGCGACAGGGCAAAATCCTCGCGGATCGCGCCCGCGAAGATCGAGATGAAAAAGGTTTGCCCAAAGCTGGACAGAAACACCAACAGCGTCCCGGTTCCCAACCAGCGCGCGTTGAACCGCAGAAATTCGGCGAGGCGTATCATGGCGTGCTTTCCGAGCATGGCCGCGCCGCGCCGTGACCCCATCGGGGCGCAGGGTCAGCGTCGTCGGGACGAAGAGTCAGAGGTTGCCGCAACTCATCAGACCCAGCGCCGCAGCGCAAGGGATGTCAGTGCCCGTTCAGGCCATCATCCGGGTTTGGCGGTGCTTGATCATCAATCTCGCCGTCTGGCCCCGGAATGACATAATCACCGCGCAACCAGCGCGCCAGATCCACATCCGCACAGCGTTTCGAGCAAAACGGGCGGTAGTCGGGCACCATGGGTTTGCCGCATTGTGGGCATTTCGCCGCACTCATGCGCTCAACCACGCGGCCAGCGGCACGCGATCCCGTTTGCGCGTCAGTTCAAAATTGCCCAAGGGCGTCCAGCCCGCCAGATTGACCTCGCCCGGATCGGCGCGGAACGCTTTACCAAGGGCCTGCTCGACCACATGACGGTCGCGCTTTGGGCAGGGGGCCAGATCGACCACCACGATGCCACCCAAGCCGCGCAGCCGCAATTGGCGCGGCAGGTCGCGGGCGGCGGCCAGACTGGCCTTGAGGCCCGCCGCCGGTGACGTGTCGTTGCCGGTGTTCACATCGACGGCGATCAACGCGCGCGTGGCCTCGATGACCATGGACGCGCCGCCCTCAAGCAACACCAGAGGCTGCGCCAGGGCCTCGATCTGGTCCAGCGCGCCCGAGTGATCCAGAGCCTCGTCGCTGGTGTCCACCTCATCGACATCGCCCCAGTCGCGCCACGCCAATTCATGCGGGCCGGGGGCATCGACCAGCAGTTCCGGCGCGCCGCTCACATCGGCCAGCACGGCCTCGGCCAGGGCGCGCATCTCGACGATATCGTCGGTGATCTCGTCGATGTCCGCCGCGTCGCAGGCCGAGCGCAGGATCAGGCCGATGTCATCGCCCGCCCCTGCCATGCCCGTCGCGGCCAATGCCTCAAGCTCGGCGCGGGTCTCGGTGTCGCGGATCGCGCGCGAGACATTCAAGCCCGGTGAACCCGGCGTGACAATCGCATAGCGGCTCTTGAACAACAGGCGCAGGGTCAGCGGCGTCGCCTTGCCCGGCTCGGCGGTTCCGGCGACCTGCACCAGAATGCTCTGCCCGGGCGCAAGGCCCTTGGGTTGCTTCAGGAAACCACGTTCCCCGTCCGGCAGGTCGACGAACACGCCGCCCATGCCCTTGACCGGGCGACCCACCGTGCCGCGCAAAAGGCAGCCGGGTGCCAGCCCCTCGGCCTCCAGCGCCAGATCTTGCAGAACGCCGTCGCGCAGCAACGCGGCAACCTCGCGGCCCTTGATATGGCCCAGCGCAATCACACTGCCCTTCATGCGCGATACCCCGCCGCGTTCAACACATTCGCCGTTTCCGCCAACGGCAGGCCGACAACCGCGCTGAACGAGCCCGAGATCCACGGAATGAACGCCCCGGCGCGGCCCTGAATGCCATAGCCGCCCGCCTTGCCCCGCCACTCATCGCTGTGCAGGTAGCCGTTCAACTCATCATCCGACAGACGCTTCATCTTGACGGCGGTGACGACGTCGCGCGTCCAGACCCGGTCGCCGAGCTTCAGCGCAATGGCGGTGATCACCGAATGACGGCGACCGCCCAGCAGGGTCAGGAACTGCGCCGCCTCGGTCGCATCCGCGGGTTTGCCCAGAATACGACGCCCAAGCGCCACGGTGGTATCGGCGCAGAGCACCAGCTCATGCGCCTCGGCCACGACCGCCTGCGCCTTTTCCAGCGCCATGCGCGCGCAATAGGGGCGCGGCAACTCGGCCTTGAAGGGGGTTTCGTCTATGTCAGCGGGGCGCACCGCATCGGGCACAATGCCAATCTGCGCCAGCAATTCCAGCCGGCGCGGACTGGCCGAGCCCAAGATCAACCGCATCACTTGAAGCGATAATTGATCCGGCCCTTGGTCAGATCGTAAGGCGTCATTTCAACTTGCACTTTGTCGCCCGCCAGAACGCGGATCCGGTTCTTGCGCATTTTTCCTGCCGTATGGGCGATGATCTCATGGCCATTTTCCAACTCGACCCGGAACGTCGCATTCGGCAGGAGTTCCCGTACGACGCCTGGAAATTCGAGCAGTTCTTCCTTGGCCATGGTCACTCCAATAGTTATTCACCCGCCAAACTGCGGGCGAGCACTAAATGCGCCTTCGCTTGGGAAATATCAAGGTTTAACTTGTGCTATGACCTTCACAGGTGTTGACAGCCGATCCGCCTGCTCGGCCCAATGCGTCATGTTCAGGACGACACCATCGGCGCGGGTCTGGGCAATCTGCGCGCGGGACACGCTGGCAAACACCCATCCGGGCTGATTGAAGCCCCCCTCCGCGAGAATGCCATTCGCCGGCCAACCGCGATCCGGCGGCCCGTAAATCGAGGCGCGCCCGTTGTTTTCCTCGACGCCGACGCACCATTTCGCCTCGCCGACCAAGGGTGCATGAACCACAACACATTGATTTTCCAGCGCCCGCGCCATCGAACCCACCCGGACTCGGGTGAACCCGGCCTCGGTTTCGGTGGTGCTGGGCACCAGCAGGATTTCGACCCCGGCCTCGACCAAGGCGCGCGACAGCAACGGAAATTCGCTGTCATAGCAGATCACCACGCCAAGGCGGCCGATTGGCGTGTCAAACACGCACAGGCCCTCGGCACCGGGCACCACGAACCATTCTTCGCGCTCGAACCGGGTCATGATCATTTTATCTTGAAACCCGATCATGCCCTCAGGGCCATAAAACATCGCACGATTCACCGGGCGATTGCCGACAAACACCGGGCCCGAGGCACCGAGGATATAAACGCCATGTTCGGCGGCCAGAGCTGATAGCAGCGCATCCACCCGTGGCTGGTGACGCGCGACCTCGGACAAGGCCCCCTCCAGATCGGCCGCCACCGCCGCGCCGCCCAGGCTGGCCAGTTCCATCGCGCCGTATTCGGGGAACACCAGCAGAGTGGCCCCCTGCCCTGCCGCATCGCAAACCCAGCGGGTGATCTTGGCGGCATAGGCCTCGAAACTGTCGAACCAGTCCAGCGGATAGGCGGCGGCAGCGATGATCACGGTATCGGTCATAGGGTTCGCATCCAGAATTGCAAAGGTTTGGGCGTGTCCTGATCCTCGCCCAGATCGCGCCACGATAGCAGGGCCGTCACGCCCGGCAAGGGTTGATACCCACGCCCGCGCCAGAACGCATCGAGCGGGCGATAGGCTGCGGGCCGTGCCGGGTGATCATCGGGCCGCTGAACCGCGCAAAACGCCACCGAGCGGCACCCCAAAGCCTTGGCGTGCGCCTCGCGCAGGTCAAAGAACCGGTGCCCGATGCCCTGCCCGCGCCCCTCGGGCAGCAGCACCGACTCGGCGCAGTAGAAAATTTCGGACAGGTCCATCCCGGTGGGCGCAAAGGCGTGCGCGAATTCCTCGGCGTGATCCTCCAGCGGGGTGCCGGTGGCGGCGCCGATCAATCGCGCGCCGTCAAAAGCGCCGACGACAATGGCGCGCGGGTTGTTGCGGTAGGGCTGCAAATAGGCGCGCTCATAGTCCAGATCGCCGTCATAGAGATACGGCCAATCGCGAAACACCGCGATCCGCAGCGACGCCACGTCGTCCAGCGCCGCCTCCAGTTGCGCCCCGGTCAGCGCCTCAACCCTCATGCGGAAACCTGTCTGATCCATTCTTGCAGGTTGTAATAGGTCGTCACCCGCGTGATTTTCCCGTCTTTCAACGTGAAAAATCCACCCGCTGGCAGGACATAGCTCTGCCCGTGCGCCTCGGGCAGCCCGGGATCGGTTTTCAGATAGGTGCCATTGACGGTGAACTCCGCCGCGCCGCGCGTGCCATCGTCACTGCCAAACACCACCAGATCCGTCAGCGTCTCGCGATAGGTTTCGCTCATGTGTTGACAGAAGTCGGCAAAGGCCTGCTTGCCCAGCCGCAGTGCCCCCTCGTTCACATGATGCGCGAAGTCATCGTGCAACGTGGCCTGCATCGCCGCCAGATCTCCGGCGTTGAACGCCTCGTAATAGGCCCGGATTGCGGCTTGGGCTGTGTGTCTGCTCATGGTTTTCTCCAACTCGTTGGATGCAGGAAACGCCGCGACAAGAGCAACGCTCTCAGTCGTCGGGCTCGGTTCGCGGGGGGCCGAACCGGTCGATCATGCGCTTGACGATCTGATCGCGGGTCTGGCGGTAGGCCTGCATTTTGGTCTCCCGCGTTTCACCCAATCCCGAGGGGTCCATGATCGGCCAGTATTCCACGTCGATATGGGCAAAGCGCGTCAATTCCTGCGCCGCGCGCTGGCTGGCAGGAGTCAACGCGACGATCAGATCAAAGCTCGCAAGATCATCACCCCATTCGATCATTTCACCAAAACTGCGCGCCCGGTGCCGCGACAGCTCAACCCCCATTTCGGCACTGACCGAAATCGCGAACCCGTCAATATCAAGGTCGCTGTGTACTCCGGCGGATTGCACATAGCAGTGTTGACCGTACAGCTTTTTCATCAACCCTTCAGCCATCGGGGACCGCACCGAGTTATGGTCGCAGCAAAACAGCACAGACTGAGGTAACGCCTTGCTCAAGCTTACTCCCCGCGATTGAGGACGCTGATCAGCGTGAACAACCGCCGTGCAGTATCCACATCAATCTCGGCCTTCCCCTCCAGCCGTTCCTGCAAGATGCTGGCACCCTCGTTGTGAATGCCGCGCCGCGCCATGTCGATGGCTTCGATCTGGCTGGGCGGCAGTCGTTTCACGGCGTCGAAATAGCTGGTGCAAATCTGGTCGTAATCCTTGGTAACCTGCCGGAACGGACCCAGCGACAGGTGAAACTCGGCAACCTTTTCGCCGTTCTCCTGACTGATATCCACCACCAGCCGACGTTCGCGAATCGTCATCATCAAGCGATACGGCCCGGGCGGAATCGCCTTGCCGTCCCGTTCCGGCAGCGCAAAGCTGTTCTCCTCGAGCAGATCGAACACGGCGACGCGGCGCTCCTGCTCCATTTCGGGTGACGGCGACGGCAACCCGGTGTCGTCGATTTCGATATGACAGATGCGATTCATGACGGAAGGCCTTCACTCGTTCAGGGGTGTTGATGCCTGACTGCCCAAGCGGGATCAAGGCGCTTGTCAGATTTCACCACGGACCTCTTGCAGCGAATCAACGCAAGCCTTATCAGCCGTTGCAGAGCCCGTGGCGATGGCGTCGCCACTCGGAAACCCCGACGCTCGCGGCCCAAAGCCGCCGTTCTCCGGAACGCCAGGATCTTTTTTGGGGTCCGGCCAGTGTGACCCCGTTTCAGAGGTCTCACGATGACACAACGTCCCAGCTTTTACCGTCTCCACCAAGGCGAGCGTGTTCTGCCGTTCGCCGTATCCGAATATGACGCGCGCCTTTCGACGCTGCGCGCCACAATGGCCGATCTCGGCGTTGACGCCTGTGTTTTCACGTCCATGCACAACATCGCCTATTATTCGGGCTTTCTGTATTGCAGCTTTGGCCGCCCCTATGGTCTGGTCGTCACCGCCACCGAAAGCGTGACCATCAGCGCCGGGATCGACGCCGGCCAGCCGTGGCGCCGTTCGCATGGCGACAACATCACCTATACCGACTGGGCGCGCGACAATTACTGGCGCGCAATCCACTCGGTAACCGGCGAGGGCAAAGTCATCGGCTTCGAGGGCGATCACATCTCGCTGCTGCAATCGGGCAAGCTTGATGCCTTCCTGAACCCATCGAGCCGCGTCGATATGTCCAATGCGACGATGCTGCAACGGATGCACAAATCCCCCGCCGAAATCGCCCTGATCCGGGCTGGCGCCAACACCGCCGACGTTGGCGGCTACGCGATCCGCGAGGCCATCGCCGTCGGCGCCCGCGAAATCGACATCGCCATGGCCGGGCGCGACGCAATGGAGCGCGAGATCGCCCGCCGATTCCCGGATGCCGAATATCGCGACACCTGGGTCTGGTTCCAATCCGGCATCAACACCGACGGCGCGCATAACCCCGTCACTTCGCGAAAACTTGCCGTCGGCGACATCCTCTCGCTCAACACCTTCCCGATGATCTCGGCCTATTACACGGCTCTGGAGCGCACGCTTTTTGTGCGCGAGGTCGATCCCGTCTCGCTGAAAATCTGGGAAGCCAACGTCGCCGCCCATGAATACGGCATCAGCTTGTTGCAACCGGGCGCGACCTGCGCGCAGATCACCGCCAAGATCAACGCGTTCTTCGAAGAACGTGACCTGCTGCAATACCGCACCTTCGGCTATGGCCACTCCTTCGGTGTGCTCAGCCATTTCTATGGCCGCGAAGCCGGGCTGGAACTGCGCGAAGACATCGACACGGTGCTGGAACCCGGCATGGTGATCTCGATGGAACCAATGCTGACCATCCCCGAGGGGCAACCGGGGGGCGGTGGCTACCGCGAGCACGACATTCTGGTGATCCACGAAAACGGCAACGAGAACATCACCCATTACCCCTATGGACCGGGGTTCAACGTCGTCGGCTGATCAGCGGCCGTAAAACGCACAGGCACAGCGCCCGGGTCCAGAACGCGCGATCCGGGCGCGCGCGCCCAACCCCTGCAATTCCTGCGCCACTTCGGCGAAAGTAAAGGTCTGCGCGGATGTCAGCATCTGCTCGACGCGCAGCATCACAGGCGAGGCGGTGTCCAGCGGCATCGACCAGGTCAGCGTGCTGTCCGAGGTGCAATGCTGCATGACACCGTGCAAGGTTCCGTCATCACCCAGCCAGTCATAGGTCACCAGCGACCCGACATAGAGGTTGGGCCAGACGATCACGCTGTTGCCGTTGGGCCAGGGAAACGAGACCAGTGCGCCGGTATCCAGAACCACCTCGCATTGGGGTTCGGGCAGCAGCGCGTTTGCGGGGTTCGACACAAGGGCCGGCGCCAGCAGCGCGCCGGTCAGGGCAAGGGCGGACGTCAGGGTTCGCATGAGCAACCTCTGGGTGCTTGACACAACACATGCAGGGCAATGACCCCGTTTCCCTGTGTCGGTCGAAACCCGTCAATCGTTCAATCGGTCCAACCGCGCCCGCACGCTCAACCCGTGGGCCTGCAAGCTTTCCGACATCGCCAGGGTTTCCGCCGCCGGGCCAATCGCGCGCAGCGATTCGGGCGTCATGCGCGCAAGCGTCGTGCGCTTCATGAAATCGAGCACATTCAGCCCCGAGGAAAACCGCGCCGAGCGCGCCGTCGGCAACACATGATTCGGCCCGCCGACGTAATCGCCGATTGCCTCGGGCGTCCAATGCCCCAAAAAGATCGCACCCGCGTGGGTCACTTTCGCCAGTAGGGCCTCGGGGTCATCGACACAAAGTTCCAGGTGCTCCGGCGCGAAACGGTCCGACAGGGCCGCCGCCTGATCCAGATCGCGGGCGACAATCACGATCCCATTGTCGCGCCAACTTGCCCCGGCAATCTCGCGACGCTCCAACACCGACAATTGCCGATCCACCGCGGCGCTTACCGCATCCGCCTCGGCCTGCGAGGTGGTGATCAGGATCGACTGCGCGCTGTGGTCATGCTCGGCCTGTGACAGCAGGTCGAGGGCAATCCAATCCGGGTCGCCCGTGCCATCGCCGATCACCAGAATCTCGCTGGGTCCGGCGATCATGTCGATGCCGACCTTGCCAAACACCCGCCGCTTGGCCGCCGCAACATAGGCGTTGCCCGGCCCGGTCACCTTGTCCACCGGCGCAAGGGTTTGCGTGCCATAGGCCATCGCCGCAATCGCCTGCGCGCCGCCGATCCGGTAGACGGTTTCCACCCCCGACAGCCGCGCGGCCAGCAGCACCAGCGGGTTCACCGTGCCGCCCGGCGTCGGCGCGCAGATCACCAGGCGTTCAACACCCGCCACCTGCGCCGGAATGGCATTCATCAGCACCGAGGACGGGTAACTCGCCAACCCGCCGGGCACATACAACCCCGCTGCCGACACGGGCGTCCAGCGCCACCCCAGCGACGCGCCCGTGGCATCGGTCCAGCGCGCATCCTCGGGTCGCTGACGCTCGTGATAGGCCCTGATGCGATCGGCCGCCAGCGCCAACGCCGCCCGCTCGGCCTCGGGAACCTGCGCGCAGGCGGCGTCAATCTCGGCCTCGGAAAACGCCAGAGTCTCCGGCGTCAGGTCCAACCCGTCGAATTTCGAGGTCAGCTCGATCACCGCCGCATCGCCGCGCGTGCGCACGTCCGCGATGATCGCGGCAACGGTGGCATCCACATCGGGGCTGTCTTCGCGCTTGAGCCCCAAAAGGGCGTCGAATCGGGTCGAGAAATCAGCGTCGGCAGCGTCGAGAAAATGCGGCATCTTGGGCTCCTTGTCGCGCTGTCAGATAGAGCCTCGGCGCCGCCGGGTCAACGCGGCGCCCGGTCAGTCGCCATGCGACGGGGTCTTGCCCGAAGGCGCGGCGTAGGGCCGCGTGACATCGCTCAATTCGACCTCGAGACACTCGACGCTCAGCGCCAAGGCCCCATCCCCGGCAAAGGTCAGGACAACCCGGCCAGGCCCCGCCGGCTCATCCGCACCCACCTCGACCTGCGGGACATACGCGATGGACAACAGCGACAGAATCGTCTCGCCATCCCGCTCCAGCCCCTGATGCGCAACGGCCGTCACGTCCGAGAAATCCAGCACACTCCGCACCCGCTCGACTCGCCGCCCGGCAGCCTTGGCCTGCGCCTGATCTTCCCAACGAAACCGGTTGAGCAGCACCGAAAACCGCCGCCGCGCCCGCTGATACTGAAAATCAGCCCCAGTCAGCACCGAATCCTGCACCAGCGCCGACAGGACCCTGAGATCGTCGGCATCGCGCGCAATCAGCCGCAATGGGCGCTCGGCGCCATCTTCAAACCGTGCATCAGTCATTGTGTCCCTCATCCGTTTCACGCGCCTTGGCTTGCGCTTTTCGCTTTGCAATATTGGCCTTGAGTGCGGATTTGATCCGCGCCTCGCGCGTGCTGTCACCCTTGGTGCCGGTCACCGATTGCACCCGCCGTGCGGTGGTCTCTGGCGATTCGGAAGTCGGTCTGGTCGTCGGTTTGTCCTGTGTCATGCCGACGGTCTTACCGCAGGGCGAAAAAAGCGTCCAGTGAGGGCTTGCGCCCCGCTCACTTAGAGGCTAATCAGCCGCCCGTAGCAGTGCTGTGGTAGCTCAGTGGTAGAGCACACCCTTGGTAAGGGTGAGGTCGAGAGTTCAATCCTCTCTCACAGCACCATATTTCATCGTGAAATCTGGTCACTGTCGCGAAAGCCGTTGTCGCCGTCGCATGACGTGACTGTAGTCGCGGTCCGGCGCGCCGCGGGCTGTTTCGACACGCTGCCGGGAATCATCTTTGGTCTGGTCGTCAGGCGCGGAAACGCGGGATGGCATCCGGCCTGTGGACATCACCGGCGGGGGGAATCCCCGACTTCAGACCCAGTCAACCTGTTTGCCAGTCCTGTGTTGGCTGAGTCCCGATCGGCGGACGGCGGTAGAACGGCCAGTCGCGCACAACCTCAGCTGGCCCTTGGCGGCCCTTCCAAACGCAGTCAGGCGTGAAACGCTTGCCGCATCAGAGCGCACCTGCCCGGCAGGTCACCCGTGTACCGTGGCCTCTGACTCCAGAGCGGCGGCCATTTTCGCCAGCACCCGTTCGGCCTCGTCGGTGTCAAAATCGGTCTGATAGCGCTTTCGCACACCATGATCGGACAAAAGGTGGTATTCCGACGGCTCGACGCCGTGGCGGGCGAGGCAGCTACGAACGCACGCGAGCGCGCAACCGTCGATCCCGATGATGCGGCGGCCGGACTTGGCGAGACGCACCAGCTTTGGCACATCGCCGCCCACGCCCGCGATACAGGACATTTCGGCCAATCCGCGCCGATCCAGCCCGATCGCGAGATGGTTTGCCATTTGCGCCGCGCTGGAGCAGCCGGAGCAGGAATAGACCAAAGGGAGATGCTTGCGTGTAGACATGATCGGACTCGGCGGCTTCTGATGGGCTTCAACCACGAGTCCGATGGTTAGTCCATGGACACGACGTCGCAGCGCAAATGCGACGTGACGCACCGTGCAGGTGGGGTATCGACCCCGGCGACCCACCCTCAGCCGGACCATGCGGGTGATGCCCATCGCGCGGGGTTCGAGACGTCGGTGAACGCATTCGGCGAGGCTACCCTCGCGCCCTTTGCCGGGCGCGCGGGTATGAAAGGGTGCGCGCAATCGCAACAGCCGGGAAATGGGGGGGGCGCACCGCGCGCCCCGCGCCTCATCCCTCGGCGACGGCCAGAGCCTCGGCGATGATGTCGGCATCCCCGATATGGTTGATCAAGGTGATGATCAGCCGTGCGTTGAACGCATCGGATTCGGGCTTGGTCTTGCCTTCATGCGCGTCGATCAGCATCTCATAGACGTCATCGGCGCGGGCCACGTTGGGCGTGGTGTTCAGCTTTGCCATGATCACAGCTCCTTTCCGATAGCCCGGCCAAGCGCGGCCTTGGTCGCCGCCTCGTCCCATGCGCTCCAGCGGGCGGCGACATGTTGATCCGGGCGGATCAGATACACCGCCCCTTTGGCCGCACCCAGATAGCGATCGCGCAGCATCGGGTTGTCCGCCGCCGTCACCGTCACCACGCGGCACGCGACGCCATGCGCCGAAAAGTCGGCGGGGGTTTCGACATCAATCGCCAGAAGCTGGAACCCGGTGTCCTGCGCCGAGCCCAGGGCATTCAGCAGATACCCGTCACCCAAGGGTGCATCCGGGCACGCCGAGCCGGGCCGCGTGCGCGCCGGGCCGTCAGGCAGCGCATCGGCAGAGTTCAGCTTTGAGCCGTCATAGGTGCACGGCACCGACAGACGGCCCGAGTTTACGAAAGGCCGCGCAAAGGCGTGGGTTTCGGCCAGATCCAGCACTGCGTTGCGGAAAATATGGCTGATTTCGGATTTCGGCGTGATGAAATCCGTCGCCCGGGTAGAGTTCAGGATATTCTCCTTGGCACCATAGATCCGTTCTTCGTCATAGGTATCCAGCAAGGCGACGGGCGCGATGCCATCCATCACCAGTTTCAGCTTCCACGCCAGATTGTCGGTGTCCTGCAACCCCGAGTTTGCCCCTCGTGCGCCAAACGGCGACACCTGATGCGCCGCGTCGCCGGCAAAGATCACCCGGCCCTCATGGAACTTGACCATCCGGCGGCACTGGAACGTATAGATCGACGACCACACCAGATCGAATTCCACATCCGCGCCGATCATCTGCGCCACGCGGCGGCGGACGTTGGCCTCTTTCATCTCTTCCTTGCGGTCCACGTCCCAGCCGATCTGGAAGTCGATCCGCCAGACGTCATCGGGTTGTTTGTGCAGCAATTGCGACGCCCCCGCACCCGAGGGCGGATCGAACCAGAACCAGCGCTCGGTCGGGAAATCGGCCTTCATGCGTACATCGGCGATCAGGAAACTGTCCTTGAACACCTCGCCCTCGAACCCCAGGCCCAGCATCTCGCGCATCGGCGACGAGGCCCCGTCGCAGGCGATCACCCAATCCGCCGCGACCTCATAGGGGCCGTCCGGGGTCATCACCGTCAGCGTCACGCCATCGGCGTCCTGCGTGACCGCATCCACGCGGTTCTTGCCGCGAATTTCCAGCGGCAACCCCTGCGCCTGCAAGGCCCGCACATGGTCGAGGATGAATTTCTCGAAATACGGCTGTTGCAGGTTCACGAAGGCCGGGTATTTGTGGCCTTTTTCCGGCAACAGGTTGAATTCAAACACCTGTTTTTCGCCGTGGAACACCTTGCCAAGGTTCCACACGACCCCCTTTTGCGCAACCGGATCGCCGCAGCCGAGGCGATCCAGAATTTCCAGCGGACGTTTCGCAAAACAAATCGCCCGCGAGCCCATGCCGATGCCCTCATGGTCATCCAGCACCAGAACCCGTGTTCCCTTGAGCGCCAGATCCAGCGCCGCGGCCATGCCGACCGGGCCACCGCCGACCACCACGACCGGGTGACGAACCGCCGCAGCCGCGTCTTGATCCGGCGATTTGGCGTAGGGGTAGCTTTTATACGCCAGCGGATACCGTTCCTGCATCGTCATGGCGCTTATCCTTGCAGGTCTGCCCACATCTGCTGATCGCGCTCGGCGGTCCAGATGCGGGGGGTGTCGATGCCGCGGGCTTCGTCATAGGCGCGCGCCACGTTGAACGGCAGGCAATGCTCGTAGATGGCGAAGTCCTTGAATTTCGGATCACATTCCGCGCGCACCGCGTCCCAGGCCTCTTTCAACGACCCACCGCGCGCGGCCACGCGCTGCACCGGACGATAGGTGCTGTCGACGAAATCAAAGGTACTGGCCAACGCCGCCTCGACCATCTCCTCGCCGATCAGCGCATCACCGCGGCCCGGCGCAATGGCCACCGGGTTGAAGTTGGCGATCTCGGCCAGCGTGTCGCCCCAATCCTCGAAATGCCCGTCGCCGCAATAGCAGGCGCTGTGATATTCCACGATATCGCCGGTGAACATCACCTCGGCATCGGGCACCCAGACCACGGCGTCGCCGGCGGTGTGGGCGCGGCCCAGATGCATGATATCCACCCGGCGCTTGCCCAGATAGACCGTCATGCGGTCACTGAACGTGGTGGTCGGCCAGGTCAGGCCGGGGATTTCCTCGTGGCCCATGAACAGGCGCGGGAAGCGGCCGAATTCGCTGTCCCAGTCTTCCTGCCCACGCTCGACCACCATCGCGCGCGCGGTGTCGGACATGATGATTTCCGGCGCGCCATAGGCGCTGGCGCCCAGCACGCGCACCGCATGATAATGCGTCAGCACCAGATGGCTGATCGGCTTGTCGGTCACGGTGCGGATGCATTCCACGACCTTGCGCGCCAGCCGCGGTGTGGCTTGCGCTTCGATCACCATCACCAACTCGTCGCCGATGATGACGCCGCTGTTGGGGTCTCCCTCGGCGGTGAAAGCATAGAGCCCCTCACCGACTTGCGTGAAGCTGATGGTTTTTTCTTCCATGTCTCCGGCCGAGGCGAAGGTCTTGCTCATGCGGGTCTCTCTTTTCATCAAAGGACTGTTCGAATCATATGGCGCAGATTATTAGTTGAAAATGTAACTATCAATGCATAGTGTTACCTATATGTTTTTGCACAACTATCTTCCATATCGCCTAAACCTTCTCGCCGAATTGACCTCGGGAAACACCCGCGACATCTATCGCAAGCGGCATGGGCTGACCCGGTCCGAGTGGCGGGTTCTGGTCAACCTCGCGGAAGCCCCCTCGCTTACCGCCAGCGATCTCTGCACCCGGGTTCCGGCGCATAAAACCAAAGTATCGCGCGCTTTGGCGGCTTTGGAAACCCGTGGCTGGATCAAACGCAGCACCGACCCCAAAGACCGCCGCATCGCCCACACGACCCTGACCCTCAAAGGCAAACGCGCGCTGGCAAAAATCCAGCCCGAGATGGAGGCCGCGACCAATGCTCTGCTCGCGCCTCTCTCACCCCAGGATCGCGCCCGGCTGGACGAGGGGCTGGCCGTACTGGAGCGGTTGTTCAAAACCGACACCGCCAGGCCTTAGCGACTTGCGCCGCGCAAGCGCGTCTCAGTTCTCGTTGATATCCCGGTCGATCTTTTTCAACTGCCCGTGGCGCACGCCCACCAACATGCGCATCGCCAGCCACGCAACCGCCGAAAGCACCGCGAATACCACCAGCGCGTTGAACGGTGACGCCATCATCCAGCCAGAGCCGGGGATGCCCAGCCCGATCAGGACCCCGGTGATCACGGCCCCCACCGCGAACCCCGCGAACAGGAAACCCGATACCAGCACCTCAAGGATCGCCAGCACCAGGCCGGCGGCAACCCAGACCCACCACGTTTCCAGCATTATCCGCGTCCTTTCAACATCTTGAACGCATCGCCAAACGCATCCAGCGCCTGCGACGGCACCAGGATCGTCTGTTTGCCGGTGCCCACCGCGACCTTCATCAGGGCGTCAACCTGCGCCAGCGCGATCTGATATTGTGCCGCTTCCAAGCCGTTCTTGGCGATGGCTTCCGCGATCACACCCGTCGCATAGGCCTCGGCATCCGCGCTGACGCGCTTGGCCTTGGCTTGCTGCTCGGCGGCGTAAAGCTGACCGTCGGCGGCCAATTGCACCGCGCGCAACGCGCCTTCCGATTCCGTCACCGTGGCCCGGCGCGCCCGCTCGGCGTTCAATTGTTGCAACATCGCCGCACGGGTGGCTTCATCGAGGTTCACGTCCAGCAATTCGGCCCGCGTCACCTCGATGCCCCAGTCATCGACCACATCGGCAATCGCCTCGCGGATTTTCGTCGTCAGACGGCCACGGTTCGACTGCACCTCGTCCAGCTCCATCGTGCCGATTTCCGAGCGCACGATCCCGGCCACCGTCGTCAGGATCGCCGCATCCACGTCGCGGATCCGGTAGACGGTCTTTTCCGGCTCCATGATCCGGTAGAACACGCTGGTTTCAACCTGCAACAGCACGTTGTCGGTGGTGATCGCGTCTTGGCGCTGGTTGGGCAACTGGCGCTCCAGAATCGACACTTTATGCGCCACCGTATCAATGAACGGCACGATCAGGTTGATGCCCGGCCCCAACACCGAGCGCAGCCGCCCAAACCGCTCGACAACATATTTCTGCGATTGCGGCACAATCCGCACCCCCAGAAAGATCGAAACAATGATGAAGACAGCGATCAGCAGCAGGATAATGCCGCCGCCGGTCAGAAAATTCTGCGACATGGGGGACTCCAGTATGAGGGGCGTGTCAGGTTTCACGTCAGGGCCGATACCAATTCAATCGGGCCAGTATGCGAGATGCCGCGCCCGAGGAAAAGAGGGGTGACTTGCAGCTTTGCCCCTGTCCCTGTAGGGATTGCGCAAATTCCCGTTATTCTGGAGCGTTCGATGGCGTCCTATCAGTATGTCTACCACATGGATGGCGTGTCCAAGACCTATCCCGGCGGCAAGAAATGTTTCGAGAACATCCGCCTGAACTTTCTGCCCGGTGTGAAAATCGGTGTTGTCGGCGTGAACGGCTCGGGGAAATCGACCCTCTTGCGCATCATGGCCGGCATGGACAAGGATTTCACCGGCGAGGCCTGGGCCGCCAAGGGGGCCAAGGTCGGCTACCTGCCGCAGGAACCACAGCTTGACGACAGCCTCGATGTGCGCGGCAACGTCATGCTGGGTGTCGCCGCCAAGCAGGCCAAGCTGGACCGTTACAACGAGCTGGCAATGAACTATTCCGACGAGACCGCCGAAGAAATGGCCGCCTTGCAGGACGAGATCGACGCCGAGAACCTCTGGGACCTCGACAGCCAGATTGACGTCGCGATGGAGGCCCTGCGCTGTCCGCCTGATGACGCCGCCGTGTCCAGCCTCTCGGGCGGTGAAAAGCGCCGCGTCGCGCTGTGCAAGCTGCTGTTGGAAGCGCCCGACATGCTGCTGCTGGACGAACCGACCAACCACCTCGACGCCGAAACCATCGCCTGGCTGCAAAAGCACCTGATCGAATACACCGGCACGATCCTGATCGTCACCCACGACCGCTATTTCCTCGATGACATCACCTCGTGGATTCTGGAACTCGATCGCGGCCGCGGCATCCCCTATGAGGGCAACTATTCCGCCTGGCTGGAACAAAAGGCCAAGCGTCTGATGCAGGAATCGCGCGAGGATAAATCGCGCCAGAAAACCCTTGAGCGTGAACTCGAGTGGATCCGCGCCGGGGCCAAGGCGCGTCAGGCCAAGCAAAAGGCCCGGATCAACGCCTATGATGAATTGGCGTCGAAATCCGAGCGCGAAAAGGTCACCACCGCGCAGATCATCATCCCCAACGGCCCGCGCCTTGGCAGCAAGGTCATCGAGGTCGAGGGTCTGAAAAAGGCGATGGGCGACAAGCTGTTGATCGAGGATCTGTCGTTCAGCCTGCCACCCGGCGGCATCGTCGGCGTGATCGGCCCCAACGGTGCGGGCAAATCCACGCTGTTCCGCATGTTGACCGGCGAATTGCAGCCTGATGAGGGCAGCGTGACCTTTGGCGACACGGTGCAACTGGCGTTCGTTGACCAGTCGCGCGACGCGCTCGACCCCAATAAAACCGTGTGGGAGGAAATCTCGGACGGGCTGGAAATCCTCGATATCGGCGATCTGACGATGAACAGCCGGGCCTATTGCGGCGCGTTCAACTTCAAGGGCGGCGACCAGCAGAAAAAGGTCGGCGTCTTGTCGGGCGGCGAGCGCAACCGCGTCCACCTCGCCAAGGTCCTGCGCGAGGGTGGCAACGTGCTGCTCCTCGACGAGCCGACCAACGACCTCGACGTGGAAACCCTGCAAGCGCTCGAGGCCGCACTCGACGATTACGCCGGTTGCGCGGTGATCATCTCGCACGACCGCTTCTTCCTCGACCGGCTGTGTACGCATATTCTCGCCTTCGAGGGCGACGCCCATGTCGAATGGTTCGAGGGCAACTTCGAAGCCTATGAAGAGGACAAGATCCGCCGTCTTGGCCCGGATTCGGTGAACCCGAAGCGCGTGAAACACAAGAAATTCACGCGGTGAGCACCCTGTTTTCGACACCCCCTCGGCCCATCCCTGATGCCTTGGCCGAGGCCTTCAACCGTCACTGGGCCCCCAGAATGGGGGCCATTGATGGGCATGATCTGGTGTTCATTCACCACCTGATGACCCAACATCAGCCCAAGCGCATCGTTGAAATCGGCTGCTGCACCGGGTTTTCCACCGGGATCATGGCACAGATTCTGGCGGCGAATGGCGGCGGCGAGATCCACAGCCTCGATGTCGCGGAAACGGTCTATTTCGACCCGTCAAAACCAGTCGGATACCTGATCGAGGCCTTTGGCCACGCAGATCGTGTGTCGCTGCATACCGGGGCCACGGCGCTGGATTTGCGCAGGCTGGCGGGCGACGCGCCGTTTGATATGGCGTTCATTGATGCCAGCCATCAGCACCCGTGGCCGATCTTTGACACGCTGGCGTTGTTGCCCTTCCTGAAACCCGGCGCGCCAATCATCCACCATGATCTGCAATTATACCGCAACCCGGGCAACAAATTTGGCGTTGGTCCGAAAATGCTGTTTGATCGGTTATCGCCCGCCGAGCGTCTGACGCCTCATGGTCTTTATGGCAAGTACCGCGAACCGGCGTTGAAAACCCGCACGATCGACAACAATATTTTCGCGGTGATGACCCCGGAAACCCTTGCCCCCTTGGCCGACCAGCTGGCCGAAGGGCTGTATTTTCCGTGGCACCTGCAAAAAGCCCATCACCCGTCCCTGCCATGGTTGATGCGCTTTGCCGAGTTCCTTGAGGCGCACTATCCGGCGTCCGTGGCGCGTGCGTTTGACGTCGGGCACGGGCGCTACATGGGCTAAGGGAAAGACGCGAAAATGCCACTTCCCAGCGCCGGGAATTCGCGATAGCAATCGGCTTTCTCTTAACCCCTGTTCCTGAAAAGGTTCACCATCATGACACTGACTGCGCTTCGCTCCGCGACTCTGGCTGCCGCCTTGGCTTTTGCCGCGCTGCCCGCGATGGCGGCTGACATCTCGTTCGTTCTCAGCAACGAAACCAGCGTCGTCCTGACCGAATTCTACGCGTCGCCAACCTCGTCCGAAGACTGGGAAGATGACATTCTCGGCGCCGAAGTCCTCGCCGCGGGCGACTCGGGAACCGTCACGATCAGCGATGATCGCGGCTGCGAGTATGACATCAAGGCGGTTTTCGCGGACGGTGATGAGATCACCGACAGCGTGAACATCTGCGAAATCCAGAGCTACACCTTCAGCGAGGGCTGAGTTTTCCGCCCTCGTCAGCCATGCATTGACCGGACGCCGCGCAATCCCTTTGCGCGGCGTTTGTCTATGTCACCTTGTTCCGCGCATCCCTGACCCCCATCTTGAGGGGAAGCAACCAAGAGGGGAAACCATGGCTTACACTATCGACCGTCTGCTCACCGGCTTCAGTTTTGACGACGCCGACGCCCGCACCCGCGCTGCCTTGCAGGCCAAGGGGTTCGGTGTCTTGACCGAAATCGACGTGAAGGCGACGATGAAGAAAAAGCTCGACAAGGATATGCCCGGCTATCGCATCCTTGGCGCGTGCAACCCCGGCATGGCCTTCGACGCGATTGGCGTCGAGCCCCGCGTCGGTGCGATGTTGCCCTGCAACGTGATCCTGCGCGAGGTTGATGGCGGCGTCGAGGTCTCGGCAGTTGACCCGGTCGCATCAATGTCCGCCATCGAAAACGCCGATCTGCACGCCGTTGCAGGCAAAGTGCGCGACGCCTTGTCACAGGCAGTAGCCGCCATCTGACCCGGCGTGTGACAGGTTACCAAGCGGTTAACGCTGCAAGCGAAGCCCTTGATATCAAAGACATTGCCGCATGTCCCACGGTGGGACATGCGGCAAGAATTCCGATCAGCCCGCCAACGCCAACTTGCAGGACTCAGACACCCAGCGCTCCAAATCGGCGACGGTCGCCGGGATCTGCACCGGCAGATCGCCCGCGAATTCCTGAAAGGCCGCCAGATTTAGGCCATTCACCCCCATCAGGACCGGCACGTCCAACTCCAGCGCGCGGGCAATCGTTTCCCGAAACCCGCGCCCCTCGGCTTCATGCTTGCCGAATTTGTTGATGATCAACAAGTCGGTCTGCGCGTCCAGAACCGCCTCGACACCGATCACGGCGCGCTCCAGAGCATCGGGGTTCAACCGGCACCCCCTCGAACCCGCACCCAGAGCCTGCGAGATGCGGAACACCTCGCCGGCGGGCAGAACCTGCACATCCATATCGCAGTGATGATCCTGCGGGCGGTCGGTGTTGGTCTGCACCACCCCCGCCAACCTGACCCCTTGCATCGCCAGGCGCGCCGCGAGCTGCGACAGGATGATATCCGTGGCGCCACGACCCTCTGCCATTACAAATCCGATTGTCATCTTGCGTCTCCAGTCATGGGATTGAAGCTTGACCCTGTTGTGTTCAGCGGTTCGGTCTGGCTCGTTGGCGTGGTCACGGTACAGCCCAGGTCGCGCAGCAATCCGTCTTTGAGACCATAGATCAAACCATGAATCGAAAGTTCACTCTGCCGCCCCCAGGCGCGCTGCACAATGGGCGTTTCGGCGACACGGCGTACCCCTTCGACCACGTTCAACTCGGCCAACCGGTCGCGTTTGTCCTCGACATTGCTGACCTGAGCCAAATCCAGGGCATAGGCGCGCGCCAGACGGCGGATCGGCGCCAGCCAATGATCGGCCAGCCCATGCGGCAAATCCTCGGTTGCGGCGCGCACCCCGCCACAGCCGTAATGCCCGCAAACGATGATCGCGCGCACATTCAGCGTATCGACGGCAAATTCCAACGCACTGAGGAAATTCATGTCGGCGGAATGGACGACATTGGCGACATTGCGGTGCACGAATACTTCCCCCGGATCGAGCCCGGAAATCACATTGGCCGGAACGCGGCTGTCGGAACAGCCGATCCAGAAATACTCGGGCGTTTGCCGTGTTGCGAGGCGCTCGAAATAGCCCGGCTCGTCGGCGTTCCGTTTGGCCGACCACAGCCGATTGCCATCCAGGAGGTCGTTGAGCATGAAGATTGCCTTTTGTCCGGTCTGCCAAATGGCAGAAGGGGATGGGCCGCAACACCTTGCGCGGCGGCCCATGCGTGGTTTACGCGGCGGCGGGCTCTGTCAGATCCAGGCCCGAGATTTCAGCCGCGGCGATCAATTGGGCGGTGAACTCCTTGGCCGCGACTGTCCAGCGCGCCTTTTCCATCGCCTCTGCCAATTTGGGCGCGACGATCTCGAATGGCAACACCTTGCCCGGTGCCAGGCCATCCATGCGGATCACATGCCAGCCGAAGCGCGTCTTGACCGGGGTTGTCGTGGCCTCACCCTCGGCCAGGTTACGCAACGCCACCTCGAACTCGGGCACCGTGTCGCCGGGGCGCAATTGCCCCAACGTGCCACCCTGCGCACCCGAGGGGCAATCGCTGACCTCGCGCGCGAGCGAGGTGAATGCCCGGGGGTTGCGCGCGACATCCGCCGCGATCAAGGCCGCGCGGGACTCACCATCGTCACCCGCGCACAGGATATGCGACACCTCCCACAGGGGCGGCGAAACATAGCGATCCGGGTCTTGCGCCCAGACCTCCCGGATCTCGGCCTCGGTGGGGGCTGCGACCGAAATGCCGTTCTCGGTCACGGCACGGATCAGCGCCTCTTCCGGGGTTTCGAACTTGCCGGGGGCAACCTCGGCCGGATCGGGCGTCAGGCCTTGGCGCGAGGCCTCGTCCAGCAAGAGCTGGCGCAGGACCAGAGCGCGGGCGGCCGATTTCCACGCCACGCCGGGTTTCCCCTTGGGCGCGGGGTGGTTCTGGGCCTCCGCCGATATCGCAAGCGACGATATCGGCGTGCCATTCACCACCACTTCAGGGAACAGCGGTTTGTTCATGCTGCTTACTCCGCCGGGTGCTTACGCGAGCGCACAAGCTGATATCCTGGACGCAAGATATAGCGGATCGGCGCTGCCAGTCCCGAGATCATGTGCACAAGGCGCGTGAACGGGAACAAGATGAAGATCGTCAACCCGAGGAACAGGTGCAGTTTGAAGATGATCGACACATCCGCGATCTGTGCAGCAGCACCCGACCGGAAGGTGAAAATCATCTGCGCCCAGGTCATGAACTTGGTCATTTCATGCCCGTCCAGATGCTGAAGCGAGATGAACACCGTCATCAGCCCCAGGATCAACTGCACCAACAACAGCGCCAGAATGGCGATATCGGCAAAGCTGGAGGTCTTGCGGATCCGCGGATCAACCCAGCGACGATGGAACAACATTCCACCGCCCACCAGCGCCATGACGCCCGCGATACCGCCAGCAACCACTGCCAGAATCTGCTTGGCGCCGTGGCTGATGCCCAGCACGTCAAAGAACCAGATCGGGGTCAGCAGACCAACAAGGTGACCGAAGAAGATCACCAACACGCCGACGTGGAACAGGACCGATCCCATGATCAACTGCTTGCGTCGCAGCATTTGCGAGGACGAGGACTTCCAGGTGAACGGTTCGGTTTCATAGCGCGCAATGCTGCCAATCAACAGGACCGTCAGGGCGATGTAGGGGTAGATACCAAAAAAAGAAGTTATGCATCTCTGTCTCCTGTCATTCCGCAGCTAAGTCTGAGGTTTTGGGGGCGGGCATATCCATCCGGGCCAGCATGTCGCGGCCCACCGGGCAGCCGGCGTTCGGATCAGGACCGAAGGTGACTTCGCTTTCCTGCCAGACCGCATCCAGGGCCTCCAGGTCATTGGGGTCATCCTCGGGCTGTTCCAGAAGCTCGGCCACGATTTCTGCGTCCGGCTTGGCACCTGACAGCTGCAAGAGCGCCGCAAACACCGCGCCATAGACGCTTTCACGGCGCTCCAACCGGGTCGCCAGGGCCTCGAAGATATGCGCCGCGTCGGCCAGAACTTCGGTGGCTTCGGCCTGCGGACGGGTTGCGAGGAACTCCAGCAGAACCGGCAGGTGATCCGGCAATTCGCTGGTGGCCGGTTCGAACCCGGCCTCGCGATAGCTTTCCAGCAGGCTGACCATCGCGCCGCCACGATCACGGCTTTCGCCGTGAACGTGCTCGAACAGGTTGAGCGACAAGGTGCGCGAGCGGTCGAAAAGGCCAACGAAGGTCTCTTGCAGCTCGAAGATATCCGTATCGCGCAGCGTTTCGACCAACGGCCGCAAGGCGCGCCGGGCAGCGGCGGTCAAGCGGTTATCCGCCGCCAGGACCCCGCCGATTTCCGGCATTGCCCCTTGCAACTCGGTGCTGGGATAGCTGAGGACCAGTGACAGGGCCTTGAGGGTACGGTCAAACTCCAGAGCCATCACATCACCCCCTGCGGCATTTTCAACGGCCGTTTCTTGCCGCCGAACAGGTTGCCTTTGCTGATGCCCGTCGAACACCCATTGCCATCGGTAAAGCCGCAGCCCGACTTGATGTCATAGGCGTCTTCGACCTGCTCGCGGTGCGTGGTCGGGATGACAAAGCGATCCTCGTAATCTGCCAAGGCCATGATCTTGTACATATCTTCGATCATCACCCCGGTCAGGCCCACGCGGGTCGCGAGGCCCTCGTCGATCACGCCATCCACGGTTTTGGCCCGCATGTAAGACCGCATCGCCAGCATCCGCTCCAACGCGGTGACGACGGGCTCTTCCTTGCCGGCGGTCAACAGGTTGGCGAGGTAGCGCACCGGAATGCGCAGCGACCGAACGTCGGGCATGTCGCCGTTGACGCCAATCTGACCCGCCTCGGCGGCGTTCTGGATCGGCGAGAGCGGCGGGATATACCAGACCATCGGCAGCGTGCGATACTCTGGGTGCAGCGGGAAGGCCACTTTCCAGTCCATCGCCATCTTCCAGATCGGGCTTTCGCGCGCCGCCTTGATCCAGTCCTCGGGGATGCCATCGCGACGCGCGGCGGCGATCACTTCGGGGTCCTTGGGGTCCAGGAACACCTTCAGCTGAGCGTCATAGAGGTCCTTTTCATCCGGCGTATTGGCGGCGGCCTCGATCATGTCGGCATCGTACAGGATGACGCCGATATAGCGGATACGACCCACGCAGGTCTCGGAACAGACCGTCGGCTGACCCGATTCGATGCGCGGATAGCACAGCGTGCATTTCTCGGATTTGCCGGTTGACCAGTTGTAATAGACCTTCTTGTAGGGGCAGCCGGACACACACATCCGCCAGCCACGGCATTTCTCCTGGTCGATCAGGACGATCCCGTCCTCCTCGCGCTTGTAGATCGCGCCCGAGGGGCACGACGCGGCGCAGGCCGGGTTGAGGCAATGCTCGCACAGGCGGGGCAGATACATCATGAAGGTGTTTTCGTATTCACCATACATCTGTTTCTGAATGCCCTCGAAGTTGTAATCCTCCGACCGCTTTGCGAATTCACCGCCCAGGATTTCCTCCCAGTTCGGGCCTTTCTCGATCTTCTCGATCCGATCGCCGGTGATCTTGGAATAGGGGCGAGCGGTCGGGAAGGCCTTCATTTCCGGCGCGGATTTCAGGTGGTCGTGGTCGAAATCGAACGGCTCATAGTAGTCGTCGATCTCGGGCAGATCCGGGTTGCCGAAGATATTGGCCAGGATCCGGAATTTGCCGCCCTGCTTGGGCTGCAACTTGCCGGATTTGGTGCGCTGCCAGCCGCCATTCCACCGTTTCTGGTTTTCCCAATCGGTTGGATAGCCAAGGCCCGGCTTGGTTTCAACGTTGTTGAACCAGGCGTATTCGACCCCTTCGCGGGTGGTCCAGACGTTCTTGCAGGTGACAGAGCAGGTGTGACACCCGATGCATTTGTCGAGGTTCAGCACCATGCCGATTTGTGCGCGGACTTTCATTCTGCGGCCTCCAGGTTGGTCGCTTCATCATCGAGCCAGTCGATCTTCTTCATTTTCCGAACCACGACCATTTCGTCACGGTTCGAGCCAACGGTTCCGTAATAGTTGAAGCCATAGGACAGTTGGGCATAGCCGCCGATCATATGGGTTGGCTTCAGAACCGTGCGGGTCACCGAGTTGTGGATCCCGCCGCGATTGCCGGTCTTTTCAGAGCCGGGCGTGTTCACGATCTTCTCTTGGGCGTGATACATGAAGGTCGTGCCTTCCTTGATCCGCTGCGAGACAACCGCCCGCGCCGTCAGCGCGCCGTTCACGTTGTAAAGCTCGATCCAGTCGTTATCGACGATCCCGACCGATTTCGCATCCACCTCGGACAGCCAGACCACCGGGCCGCCCCGGTTGAGCGTCAGCATCAACAGGTTGTCGGAATAGGTGGAGTGAATGCCCCATTTCTGGTGCGGCGTGATGAAGTTCAGGACCAGGCTATCGCCCTCATCGAGCACGTCCTTGGTGATCGTCTTCAGATCGACCGGAGGCCGGTACGACATGAAGCCCTCGCCAAAGGCGCGCATCCACAGGTGATCCTGATAGAGCTGCTGACGGCCCGTCAGGGTGCGCCATGGGATCAACTCGTGGACGTTGGTATAGCCCGCGTTATAGCTGACCTTCTCGCTCTCGATCCCCGACCAGGTCGGGCTGGAGATGATCTTGCGCGGCTGCGCGGCGATATCCCGGAAGCGGATCTTGTTGTGATGCTCGCCTTCGGCCAGGTGCGCATGCTCGCGCCCCGTGGCTTTTTCCAGCGCCTGCCAGGCCTTCACGGCCACTTCGCCGTTGGTCTCAGGGGCCAGCATCAGCACCACTTCGCAGGCGTCAATCGCGGTTTCCATCTTTGGACGGCCCGCTGCCGCACCGTCAAGGTGAACGCCGTTGAGGTCTGCGAGGTTCTGGATCTCGACCTCGGTGTTCCAGGTGATGCCCTTGCCGCCGTTGCCCAGTTTGTTCAGCAACGGACCAACCGAGACGAAGTGATCGTAGATCGCGGTGTAATCCCGTTCGACCACGACAAAGCTCGGCGCGGTCTTGCCCGGAATCAGGTCACATTCGCCCTTTTTCCAGTCCTTGACCTGATCCTGCGCCAATTCGGTGGGTGTGTCGTGCAGCAGTGGGAGTGCGACGACATCCTGCTCCTTGCCCAGAATCTCGGGCGCAACCTCTTGCACCTTCTTGGCAATCGCCTTGAAGATTTCCCAGTCGGACTTGCTCTCATACGCCGGGTCCACGGCCGCTTGCAGCGGGTGAATGAACGGGTGCATGTCGGACGTGTTCATATCGTCCTTTTCGTACCAGGACGCGGTTGGCAGAACGATGTCCGAGTAGACGCAGGTGGTCGACATGCGGAAGTCGATGGTGACCAACAGGTCCAGCTTGCCGCGCGGCGCTTCTTCGTGCCAGACGGCTTCCTTGGGCAGTTGCCCACCTTCTTCGCCCAGATCCTTGCCCATCACGCCGTGATCGGTGCCCAGCAGGTGCTTGAGGAAATACTCATGCCCCTTGCCGCTGGAGCCCAGCAGGTTCGAGCGCCACACATAGAGGTTGCGCGGCCAGTTCGCCGGGTTGTCCGGGTCTTCGCACGACATTTTCAGCGCGCCGGATTTCAGCTGCTCGGCGATATAGGCCGGAACCTCTTTGCCCGCGGCTTTGGCGGCCTTGACCACTTCAAGCGGGTTGGTTTGCAACTGCGGTGCAGACGGCAACCAGCCCATCCGCTCGGCGCGGATGTTGTAGTCGATCAGGCTGGCGTCCCAATCGCCCTCTGGCGCGGTCGGTGACAGGATTTCGCCCGAGGTCAGCGTCTCATAGCGCCACTGGTCGGTGTGCGCATACCACGCCGAGGTCGAGTTCATGTGGCGGGGTGGGCGGATCCAGTCGAGCGCGAAGGCCACAGGCTGCCAGCCGGTTTGTGGCCGCAGTTTCTCCTGGCCCACATAGTGCGCCCAGCCGCCGCCGGATTGCCCCACACAACCGCACATCACCAGCATGTTGATGACCGCACGGTAGTTCATGTCCATGTTGAACCAGTGGTTCATCCCCGCGCCGATGATGACCATCGACTTGCCGTTGGTCTTTTCGGCGTTGCTGGCGAATTCGCGGGCAACGTGGATGATCTTGTCGGCTTTGACGCCGGTGATCTTTTCCGCCCATTTCGGCGTGCCGGGCAAATCATCGCCAAAGTCATTGCTGACCCAGTCGCCGCCCAGCCCTTGATCGAGGCCATAGTTGGCGCAGAACAGGTCGAACACGGTGGCAACCTGGATTTCACCCTCGGCGGTCTGGATCTTCTTGACCGCGATGTTGCGCGGCAACACGTCGGGGTGTGTCGCGTCGGTGGCGAATTGGCCAACGGCCTGGCCGCCGAAATACGGGAAATCAACCTCGACAACCGCGTCATGGTCGGCGTCGTCGACCAGCGACATTTTCAGACGCGTGTCAGCCTTGCCGGCGCGCTCCTCGAGGTTCCATTCGCCCTCTTGTCCCCAGCGATAGCCGATCGAGCCATTCGGCGCGACCAGACCGTTCGAGGTCTCATCCCAGGCGACGGTTTTCCAGTCGGGGTTGTTGGTTTCACCCAGTTTGCCGTCCAGATCATCCGCCCGCAGGAAGCGGCCCGGAATCAAGCGTCCGTCCTTTTCCTCCAGCTTCACCAGCATCGGGAAGTCCGAGTATTTGCGGGTGTAGTCGTCGAAATACGGCACCTGACGGTTCAGGTGGAACTCGCGCAGGATGACGTGGCCAAAGGCCATGCCCAGTGCCGCGTCGGTGCCCTGCTTGGCGTTCAGCCAGACGTCACCGAATTTCGCGGCCTCGGAATAGTCGGGGCAGATGACGGCGGATTTGGTGCCCTTGTAGCGGGCTTCGGTGTAGAAATGCGCGTCGGGCGTGCGCGTCTGCGGCACGTTCGAGCCCCAGAGCAGCAGGTAGCCCGAGTTATACCAGTCGGCCGATTCCGGCACGTCGGTTTGCTCGCCCCAGGTCTGCGGGCTGGCCGGTGGCAAGTCGCAATACCAGTCATAGAACGACATGCAGACGCCGCCCAGCAGCGACAGATAGCGCGAGCCAGCCGCGTAGGAAATCATCGACATCGCCGGGATCGGCGAGAAGCCGAACACGCGGTCAGGGCCGTAGGTCTTGACGGTATAGGCGTTGGCGGCGGCGGTGATTTCGGTCGCCTCGTCCCAGGTGGCGCGCACGAAGCCGCCCTTGCCACGCGTCTTGACATAAGATTCGCGCAGGATCGGGTCATTCTGGATCGCCGTCCAGGCGGCAATCGGCGACATCGTCTCGCGCATGCGGCGCCAGACTTTCATCAACCGGCCCCGGACCAGCGGGTTCTTCACCCGGTTCGCGGAATACAGATACCAGCTATACGACGCACCGCGCGCGCAGCCACGGGGCTCGTGGTTCGGCAGGTCGGGGCGCGTGCGCGGGTAGTCGGTCTGCTGGGTCTCCCAGGTCACGATGCCGGATTTGACGTAGATCTTCCAGCTGCAGGATCCGGTGCAGTTCACACCATGGGTCGAGCGGACGATTTTGTCGTGCTGCCAGCGTTTGCGATAGGTGTCCTCCCAGTCGCGGTTCTCGCGGGTGGTCTGGCCATGCCCGTTGGAAAACGTGTCCAATTCCTTGGACTGAAAGAAATTTAGGCGATCGAGCAGATGGCTCATGTCAGTCTCCTGTCAGAATGGGTGGCCGCCGGGCCGTGGCCCAGCGGCGTGCCTTATGGGTTCAGCAAGGAACCGGTGCGTTGCGACGGGCGTAGTAGTACCAAGTCAGCGCCACACAGACCGCGTAGAAAATCCCGAACCCCCAAAGTGCGGCTTCTGGTCCTCCGGTCATCGCGATGGATGTGCCGTAGGATTTCGGGATGAAGAATGCGCCGTAGGCTGCAATCGCCGAGGTAAAGGCGATGATCGCGGCGCTTTCACGCTCGACCTGCTTTTGCGCCGCTGCCGCATCAAGCTTGGGCATCAAGCGCGGCACTTCGCGACGCATGATGACCGGGATCATCTGGAAAGTCGAGGCATTGCCAACGCCGGTCAGGAAGAACAGCGCCATGAAGCAGGCAAAGAACATCCAGAAGTTACCGCCCGAGCCGTTCAGTGGCAGGAATTGCAGCACACCGAACACCGCCAGGATCATCCCGACGAAGACCCAGAGCGTCACCCGCCCACCGCCGAAGCGATCCGAGACCCAACCCGTGCCGGCGCGGCTGAGTGCGCCCACAAGCGGCCCGAGGAACGCGAATTGCAGTGCGTTCACATCCGGGAACTGGGTGCGCATCAGCAGCGGGAAGCCTGCGGAATAGCCGATGAAGCTGCCGAAGGTGCCCGTATAGAGGATGCACATGATCCAGTTGTGGTACCGCGAGAAGATCACCGCTTGATCGGCAAAGGACGACTTGGCCGAGGCGATGTCGTTCATGCCGAAGAACGCGGCAATCGTGGCGAGGATGATGAACGGAACCCAGACAAAGCCCGCGTTCTGCAGCCACAGCTCGCCACCGTCAGCCAAAGGCTGCGGATCGCCGCCCATCAGGCCAAAGACGCCCATGGTGATCGCCAGCGGAACCAGGAACTGCATCACCGACACGCCGAGGTTACCCAGACCGGCATTCAGCGCCAGCGCGTGACCCTTTTCAGCCTTCGGATAGAAGAAGCTGATATTGGCCATCGACGAGGCGAAGTTACCGCCGCCCAGACCACACAGCAGCGCCAGCACGAGGAAGATCAGGTACGGGGTCTCAGGGTCTTGCACCGCGTAACCAATGCCCATGGCGGGCACCAGCAACGAGGCGGTTGACAGCGTGGTCCACAACCGGCCGCCAAAGATCGGCACCATGAAGCTGTAGAAGATCCGCAACGTCGCACCCGAGAGACCGGGCAGCGCGGCCAGCCAGAACAACTGCCCTTGGTTGAAGTCGAAGCCGATAGCAGGCAATTTCGCCACAACCACGGACCAGACCATCCACACCGAGAAGGCGAGCAGCAAGGCGGGGATCGAGATCCACAGATTGCGTGTGGCGATCCGTTTGCCTTTTCTCTCCCAGAATTCCGGGTTCTCGGGCTCCCACTCGGTCAGAACCGCCGCAGACGGCCCTGCCGGGATCGTCATACCCTCGAATTCAGGCAGTTGCGGCAGTTGATCGCGGGCCACCTCGGGGTGGGCGCGTTCCATGTTGCGAATCGCCATGTGCATCCAGGTCAACGCAACGGCGACCAGACCGAACAAGAGCACGAAACAGGTCGTGTACACCCCCGTCAGATCCAGCAAAGCGCCGAAGAGGATGGGCAACACGAAGCCGCCCAGACCACCGATCATGCCCACCAGGCCGCCGACCGAGCCGACGTTATCGGGGTAATAGACCGGAATGTGCTTGTAGACCGCCGCCTTGCCGAGGCTCATGAAAAAGCCGAGCGCAAAGATCATCAGCACGAAGGGGCCAAAGCTCATGCTGGTCGAAAACGAGATGTCCCCGTGCACGGCATGGATGGTGTAGCTGGTCGGCGGGTAAGACAGCATGAACAGCAGCAGCAAGGAGAAGCCGAAGGTCCAGTACATGACCGCCCGTGCGCCGAACCGGTCGCTCAGGTGGCCGCCATAGGCGCGGAAAACACTGGCCGAGAGCGAAAACGCCGCCGCCGCCATACCGGCCGTGCGGATATCGACGTCATACATGTCCACCAGATAGTGCGGCAGCCACAGTGCCAGCGCCACGAAGGCCCCGAACACGAAGAAATAATACAGCGAGAAGCGCCAGACCTGAAGGTTCTTCAGCGGCTCGAGTTGCGATCTGACGGTTGCCGGTTTGGCACCCGATTTGCGGCGTGCGGCAAAGACCGGGTCATCCTTGGCAAAAACGAAGAAGATGACCGCGATCGCCGCCAGGCCCAGCGCCCAGATATTGGCGACCGCTTCCCAGCCAAAGGCCACCATGATGAACGGAGCACCGAATTTGGTGACCGCAGCCCCCACGTTCCCGGCGCCAAAGATGCCCAGAGCCGTGCCCTGCTTTTCGCGTGGATACCAGTGCGAGACATAGGCCACACCAACCGCGAACGAGCCACCGGCTAGGCCGACGCCCAAGGCCGCCAGCAAGAACACCGGATAGGATTCGGCAAAGGTCAGCAACCAGGTGGCCGTCGCCGCCAGCAGCATCTGGATCGGGAACACGATCCGGCCGCCATATTGTTCGGTCCAGATACCCAGCATCAAACGTGTCAGCGAGCCGGTCAGGACCGGCGTGGCCACCAGAATGCCGAATTGGGTTTCATTGAGGCCCAACTGAGTCTTGATCTGAACACCGATGATCGCGAAGATCGTCCAGACCGCAAAGTTGAGCGTAAAGGCAATTGTGCTGAGGCTAAGCGCGCGGGTCTGATCCGCACGCGGTATGCCGCTCATTGTCGTCATCACATGTCCTTTCGCAAAATGGGCGTCATTGTGACGCCTCGTTTTGACAGCGGATAAAGCGCGTCTCGCCGGTCTTTCGCATGATCGAGATCAAGTCACGGGTAGAGTTTTGCCAAAATATTTCCGCGGTCAACCTTTGTTATGGACAGGTCACAAAATCGCAGTCGGAGACATCAGATAAGTCAAATGATCAATTGACTTTAGTCAATCTTAGTGGTGATCTGACCCGTCCTCTGAATCGAGACCTTGCCAATGATTCCCCATCAGTACCCGGAAATTCGCGCGCTTGATCTGTTCGCCGGGATGGCGGACGAGCATTACCAGACGCTCATTCGCGGCGCCTATGTGCAGAATTTCCCGCCGCAAATCGACTTGATCCGCGAAGGAGATCCGGCGGATTTCCTGCATGTCGTGATCGAGGGAAGCGTCGAGCTCTATGCGACGTGGAACGGTCGCGAGACGACCTTGGCCACCATGATGCCGGTATCGACCTTCATTCTGGCGGCAACCATCAAGGATGGCCCGTATCTGATGTCGGCTCGGACACTGGACAAGGCGCGCGTGGTGCTGCTGCCCTCGGTCGATGTGCGGGCGGTCTTCGAGAAAGACGCCGAATTTGCGCGCCACATCGTCGTGGAACTGGCGCAATGTTATCGCTCGGTGGTGAAATCCTCCAAGGACCTCAAGCTGCGCACCTCGGTCGAGCGTCTGGCAAATTATCTGCTGCGCCAACAGCGGGCGCAGGGGGGCAGCCATGAATTCTCGCTGCGCATCGAAAAGCGGAAACTGGCGTCGTATCTGGGCATGACCGCCGAGAACTTGTCGCGGGCGATCAAGACCTTGCGGCAATATGGCGTGGTGTTCGACGGCTCGGCGGTGACGATCACCGACAGCGACGATCTGACCGCTTTTGCCAAACCGTCGCCGTTGATTGATTACCCGCGCACCTGACCTAGCCGCGCAGAGTGCCGCCTGTCGCCTTGTTGACCTTGTCGACGATCTTGGCGCTGACCGCCTCGATGTCTTTCTCGGTCAGGGTCCGGTCCTGGGGTTGCAGACGCACGGTGATGGCCAACGATTTCTTGCCCGCCCCCATCTGCGCCTCGGCCCGGTCGCCGGTGAATTCGTCGAACACGGTGACCGACTCGATCAGGGCCTTGTCGGCGCCCTGAGCGGCGTTGACCACGCTCATCGCCTCGGTCTGCGCGTCCAGCACAAAGGCAAAGTCACGCTCGGCGGCTTGCAGATCATTCAGCGCCAGGGCCGGACGTGTGCTGGTCGCTTTCCGCGGCAGAGGCACGGCCTCGGGGAACACGGTAAAGGCGACGGCGGTCCCCTTGAGGCCATAGGCTTTCAGGACGCGCGGGTGAACCTCGCCAAAGACCGCCAGCGCCAATTTCGGCCCCAGCGTCAGACGGCCCGCGCGGCCCGGGTGAAACCAGCCGGGGATCGTGCGATCCGACTGCATCCGGGCGGGCGCACCGATGGCGGCCAGAACGGCCTCGGCATCGGCTTTGGCGTCGAACAGGTCCACGGCGCGGCGGCTGCCATGCGAATCGCGCGCGGCGTTGGCCCCGACCAACAGCCCGGTCGCGTGAATCGCCTGCTCGCCCGGCTCACCGCCGTGAAACACCGGCCCCAGTTCGAACAGCGCCACATCCATATAGCCGCGCGCCTGATTGCGGGCCGCGGCCTGCAACAGACCCGGCAGCAGATCAGGACGCATATGCGACAACTCGCTGGAGATCGGGTTTTGCAGCGACAAGGCATCGTCGCCGCCGCCGAACATCACCGCGGACGGCTTGTCGATAAAGCTGTAATGCACGCATTCGTGATAACCCAACGAGGCCATCGTGCGCCGCGCCAGACGTTCGCGCATCTGGAACGGCGTCAGGATTGGCGCGGGCACCCCCGCCGTGACGCGCGTCATGGGCTTGCCCTCAAGCTTGCTCAGGGACGCAATGCGCGCGACCTCCTCGACCAGATCGGCCTCGCCCAGCACGTCTGGGCGCCAGCTCGGTGCGGTCGCCATGTCGCCGTTCAGCACAAAGCCCAGCGCGGTCAGGGTGGCGCGTTGCGTGGCCTCGGGAATGTCCATGCCGACAAGGCTGGCAACCTTTGCCGCGTCGAACCTATAGGCGCGGGTGGTGTCGGGCACGGTGCCGTCAACCGCCAGCGCACTGGCCTCACCGCCGCACAGATCGAGGATCATGCGGGTCGCCAATTCAAGGCCCGGGATGGTGAACTCAGGGTCCACGCCACGCTCAAAGCGATAGCGCGCATCCGAGTTGATTTTCAGCGCGCGCCCGGCGGTGGCCACGGTGATCGGGTCCCAATAAGCGGATTCCACGAACACCTCGGTGGTGTCGTCGGTGCAGCCGGTGGCCTCGCCGCCCATGATCCCGGCGATGCTTTCGACGCCGTTTGCGTCGGAAATCGCCATCATCCCGGCGTGCAGCGCATAGGTCTTGCCGTCCAGCGCCAGGATCTCTTCGCCGCCCTGCGCCGGATGGATCCGCAGCGCATCACCGGCGACCTTGGCCACGTCAAAGACGTGCAGGGGGCGGTTATAGGCGAAGGTGAAGAAATTGGTGATATCCACCAGCTTTGAGATCGGACGCAGGCCAATCGCGCGCAGCCGTTGTTGCAGCCATTTCGGCGAAGGTCCATTTTTCACCCCCCGGATCACCCGGCCCGCGAAGATCGGGCAGCCCTTTGCCGCGAGCGCCGGATCAATTTCCGGGCGCAGCGGACTGGGGAAGGTGCCGACGACCGGCGTGACGTCGATGGGCTTCAGCGTGCCCAGACCGCGCGCCGCCAGATCGCGGGCAATGCCGTGAATGCCCAGCGCATCGGGGCGGTTGGGGGTGATCTTGATGTAGATCATCGGGTCGTTGAGGTTGGCATAGTCGATATAGCGCACGCCCAAAGGCGCCTCGGCTGGCAGGTCGATGATGCCGTCATGCTCGTCGGAAATCTCCAACTCGCGCTCGGAACACATCATCCCGTTCGAGGCTTGCCCGCGGATCACACCCGGTTTCAGATCGACGCCGGTGCCGGGAATGAAGGTGCCGACGGGGGCGAACACGCCGACCAGCCCGGTGCGCGCATTGGGCGCGCCGCAAACGACCTGCACCTCCTCGGCCTTGCCGCCCGGCCCGTCCGGGAAGGTTTCAACCCGACACAGACGCAGGCGATCCGCGTCGGGGTGCGGTGACGATTCAAGAATCCGCGCGATGCGGAACCCGCCAAGGCTTGCCGCCGGGTCCATGACGTCTTCGACCTCAAGGCCCAGATCGGTCAACGCCTCGACAATATCATCGAGGGTTGCGTCGGTTTCGAGGTGCTCTTTGAGCCAAGACAGGGTGAATTTCATCGCCAGACCTATCGCTACATCACGGGTTTGGCGCTCTGTTAGCTCATTGGCGCTGCCAAGAAAAGCCGACAGTCAGCCCTCAGCGCAACGGCAGCAAGGTTGCCGCGTTCAACCGGCATTCGCGCCGCAGGGTGGCCGGATCGCAGACGCGCGGCTCCAGATCACGGGTCAGGCAGACGCGCAGCTCGACCAGATCACCGTGAGCGCAGGTGGTCACCAGCATGTCATGGGTCAGCGCCGGGTTGGCCTCGATGAAGGCGGCCTCGACGACATCGGGGTCCACGTTGAGTTCGCGGGTGATTCCGTCGAAAATTTCCGGCAGCTCTATGCGATCCACGGCCTCTTGCACCAATCGGTAATAATTGCGCGCCGACAGGCCGGTGCAGCGGCCGTGCTTGTTCCACTGATGCCACGCCGAGCCGGAGGTTCCGAACAGATCGGATTGCTCTGCGGTTTCCCGGCGCGAGGGTGCGGATTGCACGGTGTTGCAATACTCCGGCCAATCGCCGCCGTCATACTGCGGCCACAACCCGTGCACGGCCCAGCCGATCGCCGACCCACCGTCGCAGCGCGGATCGCGGCGCTCATCGCCGTCGCCGGCGCAATAGGCTGGGATCCAGCTGAGGGCCAAAAGATAGTGATCAAACTCACCAGCACGGTTTTGCGCGGTGGCAGTGTGCGTCAGGGCAGCAATAAACAGCACAATGGCGATGGACAGTCGGGTGTGTGGGCGCATTTTCTCTTTCCTCGGAACGGCAAGGCGCTTATATACGCCCTATTCCCCGAAATCGAGGATGCACGGCCCGGCGGTCGTGGCCGGTTCTCCGGCAGGTGCGCCGGTGTGCGCGCGCCTCGCACGATGAAGGACCGACATGATGTCAAAACCCCTGATGGCAAAAGCCACCGCCGTCTGGCTGGTGGACAACACGACCCTGAGCTTCAAGCAGATCGCCGATTTCTGCGGCCTTCACGAACTTGAGGTTCAAGGCATCGCTGACGGCGACGTTGCAACCGGCGTGAAGGGCTTTGATCCGATTGCCCACAACCAGTTGGACGAAGCCGAGATCAAAAAGGCCGAGGTCAGCCCCGCCTATGTTCTCAAGCTCAAGCACAACCCGGCCGCCGTCGGCGAAGAAAAGCGCCGGGGCCCGCGGTATACACCGTTGAGCAAACGTCAGGACCGGCCCGCGTCGATCCTGTGGCTGGTGAAATTCCACCCGGAACTGGCCGATGCACAGATCCGCAAGCTGGTCGGCACGACGAATCCGTCGATTCAGGCGATCCGCGAGCGCACGCATTGGAACATCCAGAACATCCTGCCGATCGACCCGGTTGCGCTTGGCCTGTGCCGTCAGTCGGAACTGGACGCTGAGGTGCAAAAGGCCGCCAAGAAAAAGGCGTCCGAGGGTGGCGTGATGAGCGATGATGAGCGTCGCAAACTGGTGTCGACCGAGCAATCGCTGGACATGCCCGCCGAGCCACGTTTACCGCGCTCGATTGCCGGGCTGGAGGGTTTCACCCTGGGCGGTATGGATGAGGCCGAAAAGGCCGAAGACGCCGCGGAGCGCCGCGACTATTCTGACGCAGAGAGCTTCTTCTCGCTGCCGTCGGGCACCGAGGCCGAGGACGAGGATGACGACGAACACGAGGATGATGACCGCAAGTAATCATCCGGTGCCGACGTGTGCCGAGATCTGGAAGGGGGCGGTGACGCCCCCTTTTTTCGTTGTCGCAAAGGTAAAGGGAGGACTCAGGCGGGAATCGCCGCCAGCGCCTGCGCCAGATCAGCGCGCAAGTCCTGCGGGTCCTCAAGGCCGATCTGCAACCGCACCACAGGGCCAAGTGCGGACCAGCGCGGCAGGCTTCGCGCCGCCGGGTTCATCGGCAGCACGAGGCTCTCATACCCGCCCCAACTGAAGCCGATCTTGAACATATCCAGCGCGTCGATAAAGGCGCGCTTGGCCTCGGGATCGCGGGCGGTCAGCTCGACCGAAAACAGCCCTGCCGCACCATCGAAATCGCGACTCCACACGGCATGGCCGGGGCAGGACGGCAGCGCCGGATGCAAGACACGGGCGATCTGAGGTTGCTCCGCCAGCCATTCCGCCAGCATCAGCGCGGTGGATTCGTGGCGCTGCAACCGTACCTGCAAGGTGCGCAGGCCGCGCAGGCCCAGATTGCACTCCTCGATCCCCGCGCAGGCCCCCAGATCCTGACTCGCGCGGCGCACCGCGTCATAGACCTCGGCATTGGTGCTGATCACCCCCAGCATCGCGTCGGAATGGCCAACGATATACTTGGTCGCCGCATGGATCGAGACATCGACGCCGTGCTCCAGCGGTCGATAGAACAAGGGCGTCGCCCAAGTGTTGTCAATCGCCGTGTGAATGCCCGCGGCCTTGGCCGCGGCAACGATTGCGGGCACATCCTGCACATCAAACGTGCCTGACCCCGGCGATTCCAGATACACGAGTTTCGTTTCCGGGCGGATCAGATCGGCAATCCCCGCGCCGATCTCGGGGTCGTAAAACGTCGTCTCCACGCCCATCCGGGTCAACATCCGGCTGCAAAAGCGGCGCACCGGTTCATAGACGGTATCGACGACCAGCAAATGATCGCCCTGCTGGAGAAACGCCAGCAACACGGCAGAAATTGCCGACACCCCCGACGACGTGGCAATCGCGCGGTGCGCCCCTTCAAGTTCGGCCATCGCCTCTTCAAAGGCAAAGGTCGTGGGGGTGCCGACACGGCCATAAAACGGCACGTCAAACGGGGTTTTGCTGGCGGTTTCAAACTGCGCGAGGGTCTCGAACACAAAGGTCGAGGCCCGCACCAGCGGCGGGTTGACCGAGGTCACGCCGGCGCCATGCGGCCGCCCGGTGCGCACCAATGTGCTGCCGATATGTGTGCTCATGACAGGGACTCCTTGGGTAAATCGTCGCGCTGGCCCCATTCGTGCCAGGATCCGTCGTATAGCGTGACATCGGTCTTGCCGATCCGTGCCATCTGAAACAGCACGATCGCCGCCGTGACGCCCGAGCCGCAGGTGGCGATGACCGGTTTCTCCAGATCGACACCGGCATCTGTCAGGACGGCACGCGCGGCTTCCGGGTCGGCAAAGGTGAATGCCCCGGATTGCGGCAACAGGCCCGACCACGGCACATTCACCGCGCCCGGCATATGCCCCCCCGCAACACCCGGATAGCCCGAGGGCAATTCGCCGGTGAAACGCTCGCGCGTGCGGGCATCCACGACGCTGGCCCCGCCATTGCCCAGGGCCGCCTGCACCGCCACCCAGTCGGCAACGCCGTGTGCCTTGGGTCGGGCGTCAAAGACCACCGGCTGCACCTTGGTCGCCGGGCCGGTCTCGATGGGGCGCGCCTCGGCGTGCCAGCGTTTCCAGCCGCCATTGAGCACCGCCACAGTGTCATGCCCAAAGTGCCGGAACATCCACCAGACCCGCGCCGAGACATAGCTGGAATCGTAGATCACGACGCGGGTGTTGGCGGAAATGCCCAGCGATGATGCGACCGCGGCAAATTGCGCGGCGCTCGGCAGCATGTTCACATAGGCGGATGTCGGATCGGATGCCGCGTCCAGATCAAAGAACTGTGCGCCGGGGATATGGCCTTGCTCGAACTCGGCACGCGCCGATTTGCCAGCCTCGGGGATATACCACGAACAATCGAGGCACACGAGGTCGCCTTGCCCGAGTTGCCCCTCAAGCCATTGCGGTTCCACCAGAAATTTATCCACCATTTCCTCCTTGCGATGGGTCTCAAAGCCGCATTCTCCCATGGCAGCCCTGGTCAGGTTCGTGTTTGCCCGCCACCCGGTGTCATCCGCGCCGTCTGCCACGCCAAGCGTTCAAGACTCGGGCGGCATGTCATCCGCAAAGCGTGCTCCGCGATGCTCATCGAGCGCCGGAGCACGCCGCAGGGGCGCGTTGGCATAGGCCGAAAACTGGATCGGCTGGCGCACCACCCATTGCGTGCCACCATCCGCGCGGGTGATTTCTTGGAGCAACGCGCGGTGCCGGATATGCGGGTCTTGCGGCAGGTCGGCCAGGTGGTTCACCGGGCCCCACATCTGGCCCGCAGCTTCCATGATCGGCTCCCACGCGCGGCGTGTGCGCGTGGCGATCACCGCAGCGATCCGGTCGCGCAACGGGCTGCGTTGCGAGACCCGCGCGGGCCGTTGCATCCCGATCAGATCCTCCAGCCCGAGGTCGGCGCACAGACGGTCCCAATACGCGTTCTCATGCGCAATCGACAGGGTGATCCAGGCACCATCGGCGCAGGTGAAGATATCATAGGCGGGTTCGGCCTGAGGCGGCGGATCGCCGTCCTGGCCCTCCATGCCGACGGCCGAGGCCAGCAGCGTGGTCACCGAATCCGACATGGAAATATCTACGAACGTGCCCTGCCCGGTACGATCGCGCGCCCGCAGCGCCGACAGGATGCCGATCACCGCGAACAGGCCCGAGGCATTGTCGCCCAACAGCAGCGACGGCGGCAGACCCTGCACGTCGCCCTTGAGCCGTTCTTCCAGCGCGCCGCCGATGCCTTGCAGGGTCAGGTCATGGCCAGGGCGGTCGCGATAGGGGCCGGTTTGCCCGTAGCCGGTGATCGAGCAATAAACAAGCTGCGGGAACAGCGCGGACAAATCGTCATACCCCAACCCCTGCCGGGCCAGTTTACCGGGCCGGAACCCTTCCAGAAACACATCCGCGCCTTGCAGCAACGCCAGCAATTCCGCCTTGTCCTCGGGCTTGCGGATATCCAGCGCGACACTGCGCTTGCCGCGGTTCATCGCCTCGAAAAACCCGGTCAGGAAGCGCGACGGATCGCCGGTTCCGGGGCGCTCCACCTGAATCACGTCCGCCCCCATGTCCGACAGGATCATGGTGGCCAAGGGGCCGGGAAATTGCTCGGCCATCGAGACGATCCTGAGGCCGGCCAGCGCGGTATTTGCAGTCATAAATGCCTCATCCGTGCCATTTTCACGGGCTTGTCGAAATCGAGCGCCGCCTTCAGATAGCCGCGCTTGAAATCCTCGATATGACGCCGCGCCCAGGCGGCGGCCTCGATTTCATCACGCACCTCGATTGCGGCCACGATTTTCTCGTGGGCGGTGATCATGCGGCCCGAGGTGTCGATCTGGTGCACCAGATCCGAGACCATCGGCAGGAACAGATCGTGCAATGGTTGGCGCATGGTCTGAAAAATGGGGTTGTTGGTGGCCTCACAGACCAGCAGATGAAATTCTGCATCCAACACCGCCAGTTGCTCCAGATCTTTGGCCGCAAGCCGCGTCTCGCGCAGATTGCGGTGCAGCCGGGTGATCTGGGTTCCGCTGGCATTGGCAGCGGCCAAACCGGCCAGTACCGGATCAAAGGCGACATTGGCCTGATAGAGATCGCGCACGGTGATTTGCTGCATGACCAAGGCTTGCGCGGTGCGCCCGGCCAGGTGGGTGCCATCGGGCACGCTGACCACCAGACGCTTTTGCGACTTGCGCCGCAGCATCCCGGTTTCCTCGAGCAGCCGTATCCCCTCGCGTACCGTCGAGCGGTGGACACCAAACGTCTGTGCCAAAACGGTCTCGGAGGGCAGCTGATTGCCGGGCAGGATTTCACCCGCCAGAATTTGATCTGCAATCTGATCTGCCAATTGCCGATATGCGGGCACCGGATCCAAGGTGTCGTGAGTGTTCATGCCAAATCCCTTGTTGCTAATCTCGCCCGGCATTCGCAGCCTCTTGGTCGCGCAATTCCTTGCGACGGATCTTGCCCGTCACGGTTTTTGGCAACTCATCGAGAAACGCGATGCGGCGCGGATACTTGTAGGGGGCGGTTTCGCGTTTGGCAAAGTTCTGAATGTCCTTGGCCAGTTCGGGGCTGGGCACATGTCCATCATGCAACACGATGAACGCCTTGATCACCTCGCCGCGCTCGTCATCGGGGCTGGCGACCGCGGCGCATTCCTTGACCGCCGGGTGCGCCATGAGGGCGCCTTCAACCTCGGCCGGGCCCACCCGGTAACCCGCGGTGTTGATCACATCGTCCGAGCGCCCCTCGTACCAGAAATACCCGTCGGCATCCTTGCGGGCCAGGTCGCCGGTGATATACCAACGCTCTCCCAAGTCATTGGTCACAAAGCACTCTTCGGTCTTTTCCGGGGCCTGCCAATACCCCAGCATCATGCCTTCCATCGGCATGCGGATCGCCACATGGCCGACCTTGCCAGCGGGCAGAACCGTCAGCGTCTCCTCGGAAATCACGTCGATCGGCAGGCCGGGCAGCGGCAGGCCCATCGCGCCGGGCTTGATTGCTGTCACCGGATAATTGGCGATCACCATCAGCGCCTCGGTCTGGCCATAGGCCTCGTGGATGCGACACCCGGCGCGGCGCATCCAGTTGCTTGCGGTCGGCCCATCCAGCGACTCGCCCGCCGTGGCCGACAGGCGCAAACGCGACAAGTCATAAGATTCGATATCCTGCCCCAGCATGTGCCGGAATTCGCTGGCCGCCGCCGCGAACACGGTGACCCCGTAGCGCTGGATGATCTCCAACCGCTTGGCGGGTTCGAACGGCCCGTCGTAGGTCAGCGCCCGCACACCCGCCAGCCAAGGCCCGACCATCGTCGCGGTCAGCGAAAACGACCAGCCGGTATCCGAGGTGCCCCACATCGTATCATCACGGCTCTGGGCATTCAGATCGAACCAATAGGCCGAGCATTCATAATAGGCGCGCGGGAAGTAAGCCGATAGCAGCACGCCCTTTGGCTGCCCCGTCGAGCCCGAGGTGAAATACAACAGCGCGCCTTCATCGGCGGTCATGCGCTCGGTGGCGATCTCCAGCCCCTGCCCCGCAGCCAGCGTCAACAGATCATCCCAGCCCGGTGCCTTGTCAGCGCCGTAGGGCACGATCAATGTTGCCACGCCCTCGGTCAGCCCGTCGAATTTGGACACTTCCGAGGGGATTGTGACAATCGCCTTGGGTCGCGTCGCCTCCATCCGATACTTGAGATCCTTGGCGGTCAGCATGGTGATGCAGGGAATTGCAATCGCGCCCAGACGAAACGCTGCCATCATCACCAATTGCCATTCCGGGATCCGCGGCAGCATGATCAGAACCCGGTCGCCGCGCCCGATGCCCTGCGCCCGCAACACCGCCGCGATGCGTTTTGACCCGTCGCGGATGTCGGCGAAACTCAGCCGCCGCTCGTCGCCCGCCGCGTTCAGCCAGATCAGGGCCTCCCGCGTCGGGTCCTCGGCATACCCGTCGATGACGTCGCAAAAATTGAACGTCGCGGGGGCCGCAGGGCGCGTATAGGCCGCGTTATCGCGGACATAATCAGTGAGCGGCGGCAGAAGCATCGGGCGTATCCCTTTGGGTTCAGGAACCGGGGTTCAGAAGTCGGTCAGGCTGGGTTGAAGATCATTGCCGCGCGGCAAGACCCGGCGGCCAATGGCCATGCGGTGCGCCTCGGACGGGCCATCGTAGATGCGGAACGAGCGGATCGAGCGGTAGATATGCTCAACCTGCGTCAACCCGGTCACGCCGATGCCGCCCAACAACTGCACCGACCGGTCAACGACCCGGCTTGTCGCTTCGGAGACGAATACCTTGGCCATGCTGCTTTCATGCCGCCCCTGCGAGCCACTGTCGAGCACCGCACAAGCATGGGCAATCACCTGCCGCGAGGCGTAGATGTCGATCTCATTGTCGGCCAGCATGAAGCTGGCGCCCTGATGATTGCCCAGCTTGTTGCCGAACAACTCACGCTGCGCCGCATGCGAGCGGGCGATATCGTGGCAGCGTTCCGCCGCACCCAGCCAGCGCATGCAATGCGTCAGCCGCGCCGGGGCAAGCCGCACCTGCGCATACCGGAACGCCAGACCCGGCTCGCCCAGAATCTGCGACTTGTGCACCCGCACATTGTCCAGATCGACGATGCAATGCCCGCCGGTGCTGTCATGGGCGATCACATCCAGCGGCTGCACGATGTTGATACCGGGTGTGGACATCGGCGCCAGAAACATGGTGGGCGGCGCATTGGCGGCCTCGCCATCGCGGGCCATGATGATGGCAAACTGCGACCCGATCGCGCCCGTAATGAACCATTTGCGGCCGTTGATCACATAGTCATCGCCGTCCTTGATCGCGACGGTTTTCAACCGTGCCGGATCGGAGCCCGCGCCACCCGGCTCGGTCATCAAGAAGCACGACCGCTCGCCCTCGCAAAGGGGGCGCAGGTATTCCTCGCGATGCGCGCCTTCGGCCACAACATCAAGCATGTGCTGGTTGCCCTCATCCGGGGCGGCGCAATGCAGCGCCAACGGCCCAAGCATGGAATAACCCGCCGCCTCAAGGATCTTGGCCTTGCCGCGATGATCTGTCCCGGCACCGCCGAATTCCGCCGGCAAATGCAGGCCGTAGACGCCAGCGGCACGCGCGCTGGCCATCAAGTCGCGGCGCAGTTCTTCGCTGACCGATTTGCCGGTGGCGCGCCATGCATCTTCAAGCGGGATGCAGTCGCGGATCACGAACTCGCGGACCTGTTCGGCCAGATCGTCAACGGCGTCGGCCTTTGCGCGGATCGTCACGTCACTATAGTGCTTGGCCATCTGGCTCTCCTTAGATCACGTTGCCATCGAGCACGTCGTTACCCAGTGCAAAGGCACCCGGCGCTGCGGCTCCGAATTTCCGGTTTCTGGCGTAGCCCTCGGGCTCGGTCAGGAACCGATCGTAAAGTTGCAAATAGACGACGCCCAGCTTGGCAAAGGCCAGCGCCAGAAAGACGCGCAGATCGGCCTCGTCCTGGGCGCTGTCGAACCCTGAGGCGCGGACATAGGCTTCGGCCAACTCGCGTCGGGTCAGGGCACCTTGTGCGTCGGAATGGGTCAGGTTCGTGGCCCGCAGCCCCGCCGGATCCGCCGGCTCGCACCAATAGGTGAGCATCGTCGACAGATCGAACATCGGCGCACCCAGCGTCGACATGTCCCAATCCAGCACCGCCGTCGGCACCAGCGTGACAGGATCGACCACCACGTTATCCAGCTTGAAATCGTTGTGAATGACGCTGACGCGCTGATCGGCGGGAGGGGCCTCGGTCAGTCGTTTGAACAACGACAAGGCCTCGGGCGGCGGCACGGACCCGCTGCCATGCAACCGCGCGCTCCATCCCCGCAAGGTCCGCGCGGCAAAGCCTTCGGCCCGGCCCAGGCCCTGCGCGCCAATCGCGGCAATATCGAAGCCATGCAACTGGGTCAGGATCTCGATTTGCAACAGGGACAGATCGCGGGCCTGTGCCGCGGTCATCGCTGTGCCCAGTGGCTGGGTTCCGTGCAGGGGCAATCCTTCGCGAAACTCCGAAATAAGAAAGGGCGCGCCCAGCACGCTGACATCTTCGCAAAACGCCAGCGGCCGCGGCGCAAGCGGCCAGACCGGCGCCAGCACGGAAAGCGAGCGATACTCGCGCGCCATGTCATTGGCACCCTTGGGAATTTCGCCCAGCGGTGGCCGCCGCAAGACCGCCCAGGTTTCATCCACTTTGATCAGATAATTGAGGTTGCCATAGCCGCCCGCGAACTGCCGAACCGGCCCCGCGCGCAGCCGATGCCCCTTGGACGCCAGGAATGTCGACAAGGCCGCGTGATCAAAAGGAACCGCCGCCGCAGGATCGCGCAGCAGCGTTGGATCGACAGGAGGCAGGTCCGATGCGGTCATCTCATAGCACCCAGCTTTGCGCATCGTCCACCGTGATGGATGCACCATTCACAAAGCCGCTGGCCGGATCGCACAGGAACAACAGGGCAGAATCCAGATCCTGCGGGGCGCCAACCCTGCGGCGCGGCAATCGGTTCAACTCGGCGCGGCCGCGATTGGTGTCCCAAAACTCATCATTGATTTCGGTGCGAACGTAGCCAGGACAAATCGCATTCACCCTTATCCCGTGACGCGCCCATTCGACGGCATGACAAGCGGTCATATGCGCCAGAGCCGCCTTGGACATGCAATACAGCGAAACGCCGGGACCAACCCGCTCTGCCAGCATGGACGCCACATTGACAATCGCACCGCCACTTTTGGCCGCAATCCAGCGCGAGGCGCACAGTTGCGACAATCGCCACGGCGCGCGCAGGTTCACCGCCATTGTCCGTTCATAGTCGTCCAACGAACTCTCATGGGCGCGCCCGGGCAGGCTGATACCGGCGTTGTTGATCAAGAGGGTTGGCTGGCCCAACCGCTGGGTCACGTCGTCGATCAAACGCTCGGCGGCCGCGGGATCCTCGGCATCAAAGGAAAACGAGGCACAGCGGATGTCCTCTTGCGTCAGTGTCGTGGCGAGGGCCTCCAACCGGTCGTGCCGTCGCGCGGCCAGGGCGACAGTTGCGCCATGGCGACCCAAAACCTCCGCAAACCGCGCGCCCAGGCCACCCGACGCACCGGTCACGATTGCGATTTGTCCCTTGAGGTCGGTCATTGCCTCTCCTACTGCGCGCTGGCTGAAGACAAGCTTTGTCGGTCAAGACAAGACTTATGACCGACATAAAAGCAAATTATCCCGCAGATGCAAGCAAATTCTCGCGAATCGAGCCCTTATGGTGCGATCTTGCTGGGTTTGGCACCCCAGTCGCCATTTCACAATGTCCGACATACCTGCCATTCTTGCAACCAGCTTTCGGCGCACAGATCAACAGAACGAACCCGGATTCCGCAGAAATCGCCGCGCGACATTGACGGGCATCAACGCCGCCACACCCAGACCAGCTTAAGATCAACACGCTTTGGCGGGCGAATTTGCTCTGCCGACTCCACACGATACACTCAAAAGGCACGGCCAAGCCACGGCGCGCACACCCTGGAGACCCGCAATGAACGGCAAGACGCAAATCAATATCTGGTACATTCTGATCGCCGTCATGGGGGTTGTTTTCATTCGGGATCTCTGGGTCCAGAGCCAGACGATCGAGGCGATTCCCTATAGTCAGTTTGAAACATACCTCGACCAAGGGGTGATCGAGAATGTCGTGATCGGCAGCAATACGATCAGCGGAACTTTCGCCTCGCCGCAAGCGGGCAAGACCGGGTTCGTGACAACCCCGGTGACGCCCGAGCTTGCCGACCGGCTACAGGGCACCGGCGTAACCTATTCGGGAGCGGTCGAAAACACTTGGTTCACCACGCTTCTGTCCTGGGTACTTCCGGCGCTGTTCTTCGTCGGCATCTGGATGTTCGCGCTGCGGCGGATGGGCGGCGGCGGCGGTGTCGGCGGCATGATGGCAATCGGCAAAAGCAAGGCCAAGGTCTATGTTGAAAGCGACACGAAGGTTACCTTCGCGGACGTCGCGGGCGTCGACGAGGCCAAGGCCGAATTGCAGGAGGTGATCGACTTCCTCAAAAACCCCAAGGAATACGGCGTTCTTGGCGCGCGGATGCCGAAGGGCATCCTGCTGGTCGGTCCGCCGGGCACCGGCAAGACGTTGCTGGCGCGCGCGGTGGCCGGCGAGGCGGGGGTGCCGTTCTACTCCATTTCGGGCTCGGAATTTGTCGAGATGTTCGTCGGCGTGGGCGCCGCCCGCGTGCGCGACCTTTTTGAACAAGCCCGCAAGGCCGCCCCGGCCATCATCTTTATCGACGAACTCGACGCGCTTGGCCGCGCACGGGGTGCCGGGACCATTCAGGGCGGCAATGACGAGCGCGAGCAAACCTTGAACCAGCTCCTGTCCGAGTTGGACGGGTTCGACCCCAGTGTCGGCGTGGTGCTTTTGTCAGCGACCAACCGCCCAGAGATCCTGGATCCGGCATTGCTGCGCGCGGGTCGGTTTGACCGGCAGGTTCTGGTGGATCGCCCGGACCGCGCCGGGCGGGTGCAGATCCTGCAAGTACACATGAAAAAGATCAAACTGGCCCCGGAAATGGCGCTGGACGACATTGCCGCCCTGACCACTGGGTTTTCCGGTGCCGATCTGGCCAATCTGGTGAACGAGGCCGCCTTGCTGGCCACCAGACGGCGCGCAAACCATGTGACCAGAGAGGATTTCACCCATGCAATCGAGCGTATCGTGGCGGGCCTTGAAAAGCGCAATCGTCTGATCAACCCGCGTGAGCGCGAGATTGTCGCCTATCACGAAATGGGTCATGCGCTGGTCTCGTTAGCGCTGCCGGGCATGGATGCGGTGCACAAGGTGTCGATCATTCCGCGCGGCATTGGCGCTTTGGGCTATACGATCCAACGCCCGACCGAGGACCGGTTCCTGATGACCGAATCCGAGTTGCGCGACAAGATCGCGGTGCTGATGGGCGGGCGCGCGGCGGAACAGCTGGTGTTCGGGCATCTGTCCACCGGTGCCTCGGATGATCTGGCCCGCGCCACCGATATCGCCCGCTCGATGGTGGCGCGCTACGGGATGGATGCCGAACTGGGCAATGTCAGCTACGAGCGCGACAGAAACAGCTTTCTGGGCGACGGCAGCGCACCGGCCTATTTTGAACGCAGTTACAGCGAGGCAACCGCCAAGGCGCTGGATGCCGCGGTACGCGAGATTCTGCGCGACGTATCCGCACAGGCTCTGGAAATTCTGACCCGCAATCGCGATATCTTGGAAAACGCCGCCGGCCGCTTGCTGGAGGTCGAAACGCTGGACGAAGAGGCGCTGCGCGACTTGGCTCAGGGGTTGCGTGTTGAAACGCCGCGCAACCAAGAGGTCGAACGTGATGACTGATGACCCGTACAAGACTCTGGGAGTGGCCAGGGATGCGTCGCAGGCCGAAATCAAGAAGGCTTATCGCAAGCTGGCCAAAGCCTTGCATCCAGACTTGCATCCGGGTGACGCCGACAAGGCCGCCCGGTTTCAGGCGATCTCGGCCGCCAATGATATTCTGGGCGACGCCGACAAGCGCAAACGCTTTGACGCGGGCGAGATTGACGCCAGCGGACAGGAACGCCCGCAGCGGCAATATTACCGCGATCACGCCAACGCCGACCCGCGCGGACGCTACGATTCCGGCGCGGGGTATGGCGATTTCGAGGATCTGTCCGGCGTGTTCTCGGATCTGTTCGGGCGCCGCGCACAGGCGCGTGGTGGTCGCGCGCAGGGCTTCGCGGCGCGCGGCGCGGATGTGCGCTATAATCTGGCGGTGGATTTCCTGGATGCCGTACAAGGCGCGAAACGGGCGGTTCCCTTGCCCGATGGGACTGCGATTGACCTGACGATCCCGGCGGGGGTGCGCGACGGCCAGACGCTGCGGCTCAAGGGCAAGGGCCAGCCGGGGCTCGGCGGCGGTCGGGCGGGGGATGCCTATGTCGAACTGAGTGTCGGCACGCATCCGGTCTTTACCCGCGACGGCAACGACATCGAGGTCGAGGTGCCGATCCGCTTTGACGAGGCCATCCTGGGGGCCAAGATCGAGGTGCCGACCCTGTCGGGCAAGGTCTCGATGGGCATTCCCAAGGGCGCGACGACCGGCCAGCGGTTGCGGCTCAAGGGCAAGGGCGTTGCGCCGGCCAAAGGCGCTGCGGGCGATCAGTATGTGCGCCTGAAAGTCGTCACCCCGGCCAAACCCGATGCCGAGATGGAGGCCATTGCCCAGCGCTGGCGCGCCCATGTGACCGACGACCCCCGTGCCAAACTCTGGAGGGATGTGTGATGCTGGATGAACGCGATGTTGTGGCGATGGTGCGCCGTGTGCAACTGAAGGAACTCAGGCTTTGGGTGCGCGAAGGCTGGATCAAACCGGCGATCAGCGACAACGGCCCGGCTTTTGATGACCTTGATGTGGCCCGGATCCGGCTGGTCTGCGATCTGCGCAAGGATATGTCCTTGCCGACCGACGCGGTGCCGGTGGTGTTGTCGCTGCTGGATCAGATCCACGGGTTGCGCCGCGAATTGCGCGGCTTGGCGCAGGCCGTGGACACGCAACCCAGCGAGATCCGCAAGGCAATTGCCGCCGCCTATCGTGCCGGGGCGTCAGGACAAGACTGAGAGAGAGGCCTGACCGTTAACGGGCGTTAACGCCGCAGGTCTGATTGTTTGCTATCGTCGTCTTGATGCGAAACCCCAATGCGTTTCGCGCAGGGATCACCCAGAAAAGGAGAACGCCATGAGCATCAATATGGGAACTGTGGATCGCGGCATCCGCGCCGTGGTCGGGCTGCTGTTGATCGTGTTGCCCTTTGTGACCAGTTGGGCGCTGTTTTCAACGACATGGGTTGTCTATGCCAGCGTCGTGATCGGGCTGGTGATGCTGGGCACGGCGGCCGTCGGCAACTGCCCGATGTATCGGATTTTTGGCATCAAGACCTGCAAGCTGTGACCTGATCGCGGGCGCATCCCCCAATGAGCCCGCGACACCACACTGAGCAGACGACCGAGGGACGCTCCTCGCGGAAGCCCTCGGTCACGTCCCGATGCATCATTCGTCTTGTGCCGCGTGCCAAATCCAGGCGGGCGGCAACCCGCTTTTGAAATTTGATTGGAAAGCCATGTCACGGTCGAAAAACAAGCACAGCGCCAAATCCAGCACGGTTGTGCCGATCCAGCCCCAACTTGCCACGAATCCCGCGACCGTTGCGCCGGATGTGGCAGCACCCGTCAAAGCCCCGGCACGAGACCCGGTCCCGCCCGAGTTGGGCCTACGCTGCGCCGAGATCACGCCGGACACGCATCGCTCCGAAAGCCTGGATCATGTGTTCAAGGCCAATCTGGCCCGCCTGACCTTGGGCCTGACGCCCTTCGGGATATCCTCGACGTTTTTCAACTGGGGGGTCCATCTGGCGGGCTCACCCGGAAAGCGGACACAACTGCTTGAAAAGGCAGCGCGCAAGGCGTTGCGCCTCGCCGCCACCACGGGCCAGCAGATGCAGAACAAGCAGGTTGATCCCTGCATCCTGCCCCTGCCCCATGACAAGCGCTTTGCCGCGCCCGAATGGCAGAAATGGCCGTTCAATCTGGCTTATCAGAGTTTCCTGTTGAATCAGCAATGGTGGTACAATGCCACCAACGATATCGACGGCATGTCGCGCCGCGATGAACAGGCGGTGTCCTTTGCCGTGCGGCAGATGCTCGACATGATGTCGCCGTCGAACGGGTTGTGGACCAACCCCGAAGTCCTGGCCAAGACCACGCAAGAAGGCGGTGCCAACCTTGTGCGCGGGGCGCAGAACCTGTTCGAGGACTGGGAGCGCACGATCTCAGGACGGCCCCCTGCCGGAACCGAAAACTATCTGCCGGGCCGCGATGTGGCGGTGACGCCGGGCAAGGTGGTTTTCCGGTCGCACCTGATGGAACTGATCCAGTATGCGCCGCAAACCGAAACCGTCACCGCCGAGCCGATACTGATCGTGCCGGCGTGGATCATGAAATACTACATCCTTGATCTGTCGCCACATAACTCGCTGGTGAATTTCCTGGTCGAACAGGGTTTTACCGTGTTCATGGTCTCGTGGCGCAACCCCACTGCCGAGGATCGCGACATCGGCATGGATGACTATATCAACGCCGTCAGCGAGGCGTTGGACGCGGTTGGCGGGATTGTGCCGGATACCAAAGTGCATGGCGTCGGCTATTGTCTGGGTGGCACGCTGATGTCGGCCAAGGCGGCTCAAATGGCGCGCGACGGCGATGATCGGCTGAAGTCCTTGACGCTGCTGGCCACGCAGGTCGATTTCGAGGACCCCGGCGAATTGCAACTGTTCACCAGTGAAAGCCAAGTGTCGTTCCTTGAGCACATGATGAAGGATCAGGGCTATCTGGACACCAAACAGATGGCGGGCGCATTCCAGATGCTGCGGTCGAACGATCTGGTCTGGTCGCGTCTGGTGCGCGAGTATCTGATGGGCGAACGGCAGGACATGTTCGATCTGATGGCCTGGAACGCCGATCCGACGCGGATGCCCTATCGGATGCACAGCGAATACCTGCGCCAGTTGTATCTGGACAACCAGATGTCCAAGGGGCAGTTCAAGGTCAACGGCAAGCCGATCGCGATCACCGATATTTCGGTGCCGGTGTTCTGTGTCTCGACCACGGGCGACCATGTGGCGCCGTGGCAGTCGGTCTATAAACTGCACATCCTGTCCGACACCGACGTCACCTTTGTCCTGACCTCGGGCGGGCATAATGCCGGGATCGTCAGCGAACCGGGGCGGGCACGGCGCAGCTACCAGATCAAGACAACGCCGGACGCGCATAACTACGTCCCGCCAGAGGATTGGCGCGCGCAAACGCCGGTGACGGATGGCTCATGGTGGTTGGCGTTCGCGCCCTGGCTGCGCGCGCAATCCACCGGAACCCAGGCACCGCCGCACATGGGTGGCGCCAAGACTCGCGCCGTGCCAATGGAGGATGCCCCCGGCAGCTATGTGTTCCAGCGCTGAGGGGTGACATCGGGGCCCGGGTGCTGGGGCGTAGCACACCGACCCAACAAAACAGGCTGCGGTCAATACGATCGCAGCCTTTTCATTTGTGTCGCCTTCGAAAGGTGGTGATCAGGAAAGTCGCTTCCAGGCGCTTTTCATGGCATCGCTCATCTCGTCCCACGCCGCCTCGACACCGGATTTCACGTCTTTCCAGGCCTCGCCCTGCGCGTCTTGCAGCTCTTTCAGCCGCGCCTCGGCTTTTTTCTGATACGCACGAAGCCCGTCGATTTCTTCCATATATTTCAGCCTTGCATCGGCCTGCGCCAAGTCGGCCTTTGCCCGAAGCTTGGCAATTTCGGCTTTCCAGACATCGAGCTGGGCCTGCAACTTGTCCTGATAGGCGTCTTTGCGATCCATCGCACTCCCTCCCAAAAGATTCGCTTACAGCGGCTTGGATTTGCTGGTTGTGGTCGCCCGCGTCATGGTTTCGGACAACTCCTCCACCACCTCGGCCTCTTCTTTGACAACCGTTCCGGCGCAGCGGCCAAGCATGGTGGTGTAATCCTTCATGTCTTCCGCGAGGCGCTCCATTGATTTTGTGCGCCATTCAATGATCTCCGTCAGGGCGTTCGACGGATCCCCCTGACCCGCAGACGCAATCCGGCGCGCCGCGTCGATCAGGGATTGGGTCGCTTCCCGACGGCGCTCGAACCAAGCCGCTGCGAATTTCTCGGCCTCGTCAAAAAAGCGCTCCTGCGTTTGCAAGGCATGCTTTGCCTGAGGCGCAAGGAAGGCCGGGTTTGCGGTAAAGAGCACTTGCGACGCATTCAGGGCCTGCTGATGCTCCGAGGTGGTGTTTTCGCGGGTTGCCATGGTGCTGTCCTCTCGTGTGAAACCTGCTGTCGCAGACATGATGGCCCCTGTCGCCAGAGCCTGCATTAACGCAGGTCAACACCCGCGAAGGCCGCACATCTTATGGTTGCGGAATCCGCCGCTGGCCGCATTGTCTTCTGACGTCCGACAGGATGGCGGCCAGTTAATCCAGATCAATGCACCACCGTCGGGAATGTCGGTACAAGGGCATGATGATTTTGACGAAATGCGAAGGGTTTTGAGGATGGCGCATTTCCAACAATGGGTCGCAAGGCCAGGACGAGCGAGCAGCCCATGACCGAAGCCACCCAACAAGACGGCACCGTGGTCGCCATTCGTGGCGGTGTCGTGGATGTGGCGTTCAAGGACCATGTGCCGCGCATTCACACGCAGCTTGAGGTCGGCGGCGTTGTGCTGGAGGTTGCATCGCTGGTCGGTGACGGCGTGGTGCGCTGCATTGCGCTTGGCTCGGTGCGCGGCCTCGGTCTGGGGGCTGCCGTGACCGATAGCGGCGGCGGAATCATGGTGCCAGTGGGCGACGCGGTGCTGGGCCGGATGCTGAACGTCTTTGGCGAACCGCTTGACGGATTACCGCCGCCAAAAGCCGCTTTGCGCCGGGCGATCCATCAGCCTCCGCCGAAACTGTCTGACCGCGTGCTGCGCGCCGAGGTGCTGGAAACCGGGATCAAGGCGATCGACCTGTTATCGCCCATCGAGCGCGGTGGCAAAACCGGCCTGTTCGGCGGCGCAGGCGTTGGCAAGACCGTGCTGCTCAGTGAACTCATCCACAACACCGTTGAACACTACCACGGCGTCAGCCTGTTTTGCGGCATCGGCGAACGCTCACGCGAGGCCGAGGAGCTGTGGCGCGAGATGGGCGACGCGGGTGTGCGCGACAAGATGGTGATGGTGTTTGGCCAGATGAACGAAGCCCCCGGCGTGCGGTTTCTGGTTGGTAAATCCGCGCTGACGATGGCCGAATATTTCCGCGACGACCGGGGGCAGGATGTTCTGCTGTTGATCGACAATATCTTCCGCTTCGTGCAGGCGGGGTCCGAGGTCTCGGGCCTGCTGGGTCGGATGCCGTCGCGGGTGGGCTACCAGCCGACGCTGGCCACCGAACTGGCGACGCTGGAAGAACGCATTGCCTCGACGCGCAAAGGCTCAATCACGTCGATACAGGCGGTCTATGTCCCCGCCGACGATTTCACCGACCCGGCGGCCGCGCATATCTTCTCGCACCTCTCGGCCTCGGTGGTCTTGTCGCGCAAACGCGCCAGCGAGGGGCTCTATCCGGCGGTCGATCCACTGGCCTCGACCTCGGTGATGCTGACGCCATCGGTCGTGGGCCAGCGTCACTATGACATCGCCCGCGGCGTGCGCCGCACGCTGGCGGAATACGAAGGGCTGCGCGACATCATCGCTATGCTGGGCATCGAGGAACTCTCGGCCCATGACCGCGCCGTGGTCGCCCGCGCCCGCCGCCTCGAACGCTTCCTGACGCAACCGTTTTTCACCGTCGGCGCGGCGGCGGGCACCGTCGGGCGTTCGGTGCCGATTGCCGATACGCTGGACGGTTGCGAGACGATCCTGTCGCAAACCACCTTCGAGCACCCGGAAAGCGCCTATTACATGATCGGCGCTCTGAACGAGTTGGAAAAGGCGGCGGCATGAACACAGACATGCACATCTGCCTGCGTCTGCCGTCCCGGATCCTGTTCGACGGCCCCGCCACCCGTCTGCGCGGCGAGGCGGTGGATGGCGGCTTTGGCATCCTGCCCAATCATATCGACTTCGTCACGGCTCTGGTCCCCTCGGTCCTGTTGATCGCGCAAGCCGACGGGGCGGAACGCATTTTCGGCATCGACGAGGGGCTGTTGGTCAAGAAAGGCGCACAGGTCGAAATCACCGTACGGCGCGGCGTCGAAAGTGACAGCCTCGATGGGTTGCACGACACGGTCGGTAGCCAGTTCGCCAGTCTCGACGACGAAGAACGTGTGGCCCGCGCCGCCCTGTCCCGGCTCGAGGCCGACATGGTACGCCGCTTTGCCAGCCTGCGCGAGGTCAACCCATGACACGGCAAGACGACAAATCCGCCGACTCCATCGGCCAACGCGCACAGCGCATCAAGGACGCCCGCGACAACCCCGGCCCCAGCCCGCTGCGCGGTGTCGGTGCGTTCGGCGTGATCGGCTGGTCGATTGCCGTGCCCAGCGTTGGCGGCGTGTTTCTGGGCCTGTGGCTGGACCGCATCGCGCCGCAGAATTTCTCATGGACCATCGCCTTGCTGCTGGGCGGCGTGGTGCTGGGCGCGATGATCGCCTGGCGCTGGATCGACCGCGAAAGGGGCCGCAAATGAGCACGTTGGACTGGACATGGCTGGGCTTGGGCGCCCTGGCGGGGGCTGTCGCCAGTGTGCTGTTCTTTGCCGGGCTGGCCTGGGGGATGCGGCTGGCGCTGCGCACGGCGCGGCCAACGCCCGTGTTGCTGTTGAGCGCCGCGATCCGCATCGCGCTGCTGCTGGGCGCTGGCTGGCTGATCGCCGCGCAAGGACCGTGGGCGCTGGCCGGCTTTGCCCTTGCCTTTCTGGCGGCGCGCTTTGCCATTCTCGCAATCTTTCGCCGCCCCACGACCAATGAGGCCCGCTGATGGAGCTGACCCCCGACGCCACCATCGTCTTTACCCTCGGCCCTGTCGCCATCAACGCGACGATTTTCAACACCTGGCTGATCATGGCCGCACTGGTTGGCGTATCCATGCTGGTGACACGCAACCTGCGCCCCGATGTGCCGCCGAACCGCTGGCGCACCATGCTCGAGGTGATCGTCGGCGGCATCGTCACCCAGATCGCCGAGGTCACCGACCGCCGCGACCCGCGCATCCTGTATTTCGTCGGCACGCTGTTCTTGTTCATCGTCACCGCCAATGTGCTGACCGTGATCCCCGGCTTTGATACGCCCACCGCCTCGCTTTCGACGACGGCGGCACTGGCGTTGTCGGTGCTGATCGCGGTGCCGCTGTTCGGCATCGGCAGTCGCGGGGTTGGCGGCTATCTGAAAACCTATATCCAGCCCTCGGTCGTGATGCTGCCGTTCAACATCATCGGCGAGTTTTCACGCGGGATTTCGCTGGCGATCCGCCTGTATGGCAACGTCATGAGCGGCGCGGTGATTGCCGCGATCCTGCTGACCGTAGCACCGTTTTTCTTTCCCGTGGTGATGAACATGCTTGGCCTGCTGACCGGCGTCATTCAGGCGTATATCTTCGCCATCCTCGCCACGGTTTACATCTCGTCGGCCACCGCTGACGCCCCAGAACCTGCAAAGGACACCACCCCATGACCGACCTTGCCATCATCGCCGCGATCTCGATCTTTACCGCCGGGTTCACCGTATCCCTCGGCGCCATCGGCCCCGCCCTGGGCGAGGGGAAGGCCGCCTCGACGGCACTCAGCGCCATCGCGCAGCAACCCGATGCCGCCGCAACCCTGTCGCGCACCCTGTTCGTCAGCCTCGCGATGATCGAATCCACCGCGATTTATTGCTTCGTCGTGGCGATGATCCTGCTGTTTGCCAACCCGTTCTGGGATGCCGCCCTGAGTGCGGCGCAAGCTGCCGGGGGCTGAACAAATGTCGATTGACTGGATCACGGTCGGCGCGCAGATCGCCAATTTTCTGGTGCTGGTCTGGCTGCTCAAGCGGTTTCTGTACCGGCCGATCCTGGACGGGATCGACGCGCGCGAGGCCGAAATCGCCGCCCGCATGGGCGAGGCCGCCGCCATTCGGGCGCAGGCCGATGCCAAGGCGGCGGATTTCAAGGCGCAGATCGCGGACCTGTCGGCCAGTCGCGCCGAAATGTTGGATAAAGCCCGCCGCGCCGCCGAGGCCGAGCGTGATGCCCTGCTGGCGCAGACCCGTGAGACCCTGCTGGCCGAGCAATCCGAGCGCGAGGCGCTGCGCGCCGAGGAGGTCCGTCAATACTCCGCCGATCTGCATTTGACCGGGGCCAAGGCGCTGCTGGCGCTGACCCGCAAGGCGCTGGCCGATCTGGCCGATGAGTCGCTGGAACAGCGCATCGCGCTGCACGCCGCGACGCAGCTTCGCGGCATGACCGAGGACCTGCGCGACGCGGCGGGCGACAGCCGCGAGGCCGTCGCCCTGACCCGCGATCCCCTGCCCGAAGAGGTGCAAACCACCCTGCGCGACGATCTGGCGGCGGTGCTGCCGGGCTTTGCGCTGCGGTTCGAGACCGACGCCACGCTCTCGCCGGGTTTGACCCTGCGGTTGGGCGGGGCGCAGGTGGGCTGGACCACCGACAGCTATCTGAACGGTCTGGAGGCGCAGTTGCAAAGCCACGCCGGACGCCGCGCGCCAAAGGGTCTGAGCGATGGCCTTTGACCTGAAAACCACGCAGGACCTGCTCAATGCCCTGCTCGACGCGCCACCCCCTGCGCCCGAGGTCAGCGAGGTTGGCCGCGTCGCCGAGGTCGGCGACGGCATCGCCATCGTCACCGGACTGGCGCGCGCCTTGTCGGATGAAATGCTCGATTTCGCCAGCGGTGTGCAGGGCATCGTGTTCGACCTTGAACCGGGGCGGCTGGGTGTCGTGCTGCTGGGGCCGTCCGAACGTGTCAGGATGGGCGAGGATGTGCGGCGCACCGGCCGCGTCGTCTCGGTGCCGGTCGGGCCTGCGCTGCTGGGCCGCGTCGTTGACGGGTTGGGCCGCCCGCGTGACGGGCTGGGGCCGGTGGACACGCCCACCCATACCCCGATCGAGGCCGAAGCGCCCGAAATCCTGATCCGCCGCGCCGTCTCGCGCCCTTTGGCCACCGGCATCAAGGCCGTGGATGCCGCCGTGCCCGTCGGCCTTGGCCAGCGCGAGCTGATCATTGGCGACCGGCAGACCGGGAAAACCTCGATTGCCGTCGATACGATTCTGAACCAGAAGACCACCGGCGTGATCTGCATTTATTGCGCCATCGGCCAGCGCGGCGATGCCGTGGCGCAAGTGATCGGCGCGATCACCGACGGGGGCATGATGGATCAATCGGTGATCGTCTCGGTCGGCGACGAGGAAACGCCGGGGCTGGCCTATATCGCGCCCTACGCGGCAATGTCGATGGCCGAGGATTTCGCCGCCAAGGGCCGTGACGTGCTGGTGGTCATGGACGATCTGACCCATCACGCCCAAGCCTATCGCGAGCTGTCGCTGCTGCTGCGCCGCCCACCGGGGCGCGAGGCCTTTCCCGGCGATATCTTCTACGTCCACGCCCGCCTGCTGGAACGCGCCGGGCAGTTCAGCGAGGGCAAGGGCTCGATCACCGTGTTGCCGGTGGTGGAAACGCAGGCCGAGAACCTGTCGGCCTATATCCCGACCAACCTGATCTCGATCACCGACGGGCAGATTTATCTGTCGCCGCGTCTGGTGCGCACCAACCAGTTTCCCGCCGTTGATCTGGGCGTGTCGGTCAGCCGAGTCGGTGGCAAGGCACAGGCCCGCGCCTTCCGCGATGTGGCCGGAAACCTGCGCGTCACCCTGTCGCAATTCGAGGAATTGGAGGATTTCGCGCGCTTCGGCACAAGGCTCGACGACGCCACCCGCGCCCGTCTGGCGCGGGGCACCGCCGTGCGCAATGCCCTGCGCCAAGCCGAGCGAGACCCGATCCCGGCCAATGAACAACTGGCGGTGCTGGTGGCGGCGATGGCGGGACTGCTGGACGGCATGACCGAGGGCCAGGCCCGCAACGCCATGCAGGCCATGCGCCGCGCGATCAAGGCCGACGATAGCGGGCTGGCGGCACTGATCGCCGACAATGAAAAGTTGTCCGACGACCTGCGGCAAAAGATACTCGACACCGCAAAAGCGGCGATTGCAGGTGGCGATGGCCCAGACGCTTGAACGCCTCAATCACCGCATTCAGACGATGGGCAGCATTCGCGGCATCGTCAGCACGATGAAAACCATGTCGGCGATCAACGCCCTGCCCTATGAGCAGGCCGCGCAGGCCATCGAGGCCTATCACAAGACGGTTCTGACGGGGTTCCATGCATTCGTGCGCTGCCATGGCCCGCTGCCGGTTGCAACCGACCCGGGATCAAGGGCCATCGTCATTGCCTTTGGCTCTGACCACGGGCTTTGCGGCAATTACAACGAGATCATCGCCGAAGAGGCCCTGCGTGTCATGCAGACATTGGCCCACACGCGCGTTCTGTGCATTGGCGCCCAGATGGAGGACGCCCTGATTGGACAGGGGATCACGCCGGAAATGACCCTCTTGCCGCCCGCGACCGCCGATGGATTGGGGCGGCTCTCGGGTCGTTTGATCACCGTACTGGACACCCTGCACAGCGCCGATGCGACGGCGGGCGTCACGGTGACGCTGGTACACATGCAGCGCGGCGCGCATGGGCAGCAACACCCGATCACAACGCGCCTTCTGCCGCTCGACCCGAAGATGACGGGGCAGCTTGCGCAAACCCCTTGGGACTCGCGCAGCCTGCCGCAGTTCCGGATGCCGGCGCCGCAACTGCTGGCCGCCTTGATCCGCAACCATCTGTTTGCCAGACTGTTCCGCTCGGCCGCCGAAGCCATGGTCACCGAGAACGCCGCCCGGCTCGCCCGGATGCAGCAAGCCGAACAATCCATCGACGACCAGCTAGACGCCCTGACCGCCGAAATGCGGTCAGCCCGTCAAGACGAGATCACCACCGAACTTCTGGATGTCATCATCGGATTCGAGGCCCTCAAGGCCCGCGACAAGCGCAAACAGACCCCGGATTTCTGACCCTCGTTAACCCCGGTCAATGCGGCGCTGCGGCGAGGGGCTATGCTGCAAGGAATACGTCCAGACGGCCATCGGGCCAGACGGATTCCCTGTTGTGCAAGAAAGAAAACCTCCATGCTTTATGTTGATCTGCCGACGTCCCGCGAAATTGGTGAATTGGGTCTGGTGCGCTCGGACGCCTGTGTCTCGATCTATCTGGCGACCACGCCCCTGACCCAGAAAATCGGCAAAAGCCGCACGACCCTGCGCCAGTTGGTCAAGGATGCTACCGACCAGCTGGAGGCGTCAAACCTCGAAAAGCGCCGCATCTGGCCATTGCAGGAACAGTTCGACACGATCCTCGAGGATGACGATTTCTGGGAACATCAGGCCAACGGTCTGGTCATTCTGGCGACGCCGGAAAAGCTGGTCACGTTTCAACTGGCCAGTGCGTTGGTCGACATGGTCGCGGTCTCGGATCGCTTCCATTTGAAGCCGCTGCTGCGCGCCAACACCTTCCCGAATGCCGCCCATATTCTGGCGGTCTCGGAAAACGCCGTGCGGTTGGTCCGGATGTCCAGCGATCTGCCTGCGACCGAAATCCGGGTGCCGGACATGCCCAAAGACGCCGCCAGCGCGGTGGGCAAAGCGACGATCAACGACAGCGGTACTGGCCGTCGCATTCAGGGCAAAGAGGGGCAGAAGATCCGCCTTGGGCAGTATATCCGCAAGATCGACGCGGCGCTGCGCCCGGTGTTGAAAGGGTCCGAGATCCCGGTGATCCTGGCCTCGACACTGCCTGTTGCGTCGCAGTTCCGCGCGCTGAGCCGTGTCGAGCTGCTGGACGACATGATCGAAGTGTCGCCCGACCAGATGACCGAAGCCGAACTGGCCAAGGCCGCGCGCCCCATTCTGGATGCCTGGTACGCGAAACGTCTGGCGGAATTCACCGAGCATTTCGAGTCGCATCTCGCACAGGCCCGGGCGACCAGCGATATCTCGGACGCCGCACGCGCGGCCACGTTTGGCGGCATCGAGACGTTGCTGGTCGATATGGACGCGGTGACACCGGGCACGGTTGATGACGTCAGCGGCGCGGTCACGTTTGCCGAAGGCGACGGCGCCACAAGCTATGGTGTGGTCGATGAAATCGCTGGCCGTGCCTTGCGCACCGGCGCACGCGTTCTTGCGGTGCGCGCGCAGGATATCCCCGGTGGCGCGCCGTTGGCCGCAATCCTGCGCTATGCGATTTGACCCCCCGTGCCGCCCTTGGGGGCGGCACGATCACACCGGAACGCCCCGATACCGACCATCTTGACCCGGGCTGTATCTGGCGCGCCAGCCACTTGATTTCTGATTGGGTCGCTTTGCGTTTTCGACAGGGAGGTCCCGCATGTTGATCCGTCGCGTGATGCGCACACCCGTTACAACCATCACACCAGACACCTCGGTTCGGGCCGCGGCCGCGCTGATGGCGGAACTGGGCTTGGGCGCTTTGCCAGTTTGCGACAATGGCCGACCCATCGGCATCCTCACCGACCGGGATATCGTGATCCGCTGGGTTCCCAACGCGATTGGCGACATCAACATCGGGCGCATCATGTCACCGCAGATCGTGACATGCCTTGCCGACCAGACGATCGAATGCGCCGCGCACCTCATGTCAGACATGCAGATCCGACGGCTTGTGGTCGTGGACCGCGACGGAATAATCGCCGGGATCATCACGCTGGGCGATATTGCCAATGACGCAAGCGAAGAACTGGCAGGTCAGACACTGGGTGAGGTCGTCGAGACGCGGTAAGGTTACCGGCCGCGATGGGCAAGGACAGACTGCTTGAAGGTTTTCAACTCGATATCCGCCACGTCACAAAGCGCGCCGATATCGCGCAGAACAATATCGCCGCTCGTCGGGTATGAGATGATCCCTTCCCTCTCGAACCGTCGCATCGTCCGGCAAACATGGACATTGCTCAGCCCGGTGAATTCACCAATCTTGTGCTGCGTCATCGGAAAAACGAAGCCGTTATCCGTCACCAGCCCGACGGCCTCGAGACGGACATAGAATTCCAGCAGCGCATAGGCGACGCGGCTTGCGGCGCGCCCCTTGCCCAGCCGCAACAAAAGCTCCGAGGTGCGCGCTTGCGTGCGGACAATCTCGGCGGACATCAGATCGCGCAATCTGGCCATCTCGGGCTCGGGGCCGTTGGCCTGCGTCGGCCGAATGCGAATGAACCGCACGTCGCTCAGGGCTTCAATCGAGCACGTCGCAACGGCGGCATTGACCGCCCCGATCAAGGCGAAATCCCCGGGCAACATGACGTCGATAATCTGGGTTTCGCCTTCAGGCAGCATTTTGGAAAACGCCACCCAACCGTCGAGCAACAGCATCGAGTGGTCGGCGAAATCATCCTCATTGACAAGGATCGTTCCCTTGCCAGCCGATTCGATGACAGGACGCGGCCATGCGCGCATGAACACGTCGACCAGCGCGGTGTGAACTTGCCCATCAGCGTGTTCAAGACTCGTGCTTTGACGCAACATTGATGCCGCCCTTTCCGGATGGGCCTGCTTATCCTCCCAAGCATGAGGCATTTGGCTTGAGAACCGTGATTATCACAAGGATGCGCCATGCGCCAGATTGCGCAATCATCCCCAAAAGCGGCCTTTCGCCACATGACAATTAAAGAGGCAGAACGGCGCGCCGGGCCATAGACCCAGAGGCGTCCGCTGCGTCGGATCCTGCCGCAAACATGGCCTCGTCAGGATCTTCACGTCGCAGGAGGCGCGTCCCACCGCGTAATGGCCTTGTCCACTTCAACAGTATTGGCCTCGAGATGCTCTTTGACAGTGTGAACGTCGTCGGCATTCAAGGGAATCCCACACGCCAGTTTGGCCAGGATTTCGATATCATAGAATCGAAGGGCCGCCGTCAGCAGGAATACCTCGTCGGTCAGGTCTGCCGTTGTTGAAGGGGATAACATGTCTGCAATGTTGTCGCTGCCAAGACGAACTTGAACGCCTGCAGCGAGAAGCTCGAGAACCCGGGCGATCGAGTTCCCGGTCGGGGTGCTCATGCCACGCAATTGCCGCATGCCAAGCGCGCCCGATGGACAGCAAATCACCCCGACATTCGCGGCAACCAGTCGACTGACAAGCTCATTCCAGCGGCCCTCGCTATACGTCGAGGGCGAAATCACATGGATGGCCCAGACCATCGGATCCGCGCCCTCGCCCCGATAAATACCGTCTGCCTCAATCACATTCAGCAGGCGTTCCGTCCCGCATTCATTTGGGTGATTGACCTGATCCGTGTGAACCTGAAGCATCTTGTTGTGTCGTCGGGCGAGGTCAAGCATACGGCTACAACATGCCTCGTAACCGATATGATCCGGATAGTCAGCCGTGTCGTCGCGTTCCGGTAGGCACCCGACAAAGCTTGCAATCGGCGCGCCCGCTTCCATAAGCGCCCAGCGTTCTGGCTCGGTATCGCGAAAGCCGAGCGGCGAATACACGGCAGGACGAAAGTCGATTTCATGGGCGCGCGCCCGTGAGATTTCGCGTGCAACTTCCAGAGCACGCAAACCCAAACCATCGGCCGTGACGTCGATGACACTGTCGGCGCGGCGGGTATTGCACGCGATCATGGTATCGAGGCTTTTGTTAATGCGCCCTTCAAGGCTGCTGTTGGAATAGTATTCGCCCTGATGAATTTCGGAAATAAGCCCGTGTTTCTGGCTGAGGGTCAAATGGGAGGCACGAAATGACGTGCGGTCCGAGAACATCGACAAAGTATGCGAACGATCAAGATGAAGGTGCGCGTTGTGGTAGCCTCCCAAGGCATGGACGCTCTGAGAAAGCCGTTCGTAGAAATCTGTTCTGGACAAAATAGGCCTCACGGCTAATCCGGTCAGTCCTGGCATTCCTGCTCAACGGGATTGCGAAATCCTGCATATCAAGTTGGCAATCAATGCGTGAAAAACCGGCATTGGACGCTTCAGGGGTTGAGGGGTTGGACGTGTGGCGCTTGCCTTCCGAATCTTCGGCGCATTCGAGCAGTCTTTCGCGCAAAGGCCAAGTGGCTTTTGCCGCCCGACGATCAATGCCACCGCTTTGGATACCCTCGGCTGCGTTTTGCCATCTGACCCAAGGCATGACCCGCCATAAGGGCAGACATTAAAAACCCCCCGCAGCGCTGGGCTGCGGGGGGCAAGGGCTTTTTTTTTGCTGCGGCGTTGACTTAACGCTCGTCACCGTCGGAGGCGTCGGTAAAGCCATGATCTGCCGATTCAGCCGGCGCTTCAAGCTGCGTGGCCAGGGCGGCCTCGGCCTCGGCGCGGCGCTGTTCGATAACAACCAGATCGCGGTCAGCGGCGATTTTCTTGATCGCCGTGGCAACGCCACCCGTACCCGCCGGGATCAGACGACCCACGATGACGTTCTCTTTCAGGCCAACCAGCTTGTCGCGCTTGCCGATGACCGAAGCCTCGGTCAGCACGCGCGTGGTTTCCTGGAACGACGCCGCCGAGATGAAGCTGCGGGTTTGCAGCGACGCCTTGGTGATGCCCAACAGGATCGGCTCGCCTTTGGCAGGGCGCAGACCCATCGCCATCGCTTTCTCGTTGGTCTCGTCGAACTCGAACTTGTCGACGTTCTCACCCTTGAGCAGCGTGGTTTCCCCTGAATCCAGGATCTCCCACTTTTGCAGCATCTGACGCACGATCACTTCGATATGCTTGTCGTTGATCTTCACGCCCTGCAAGCGATAGACGTCCTGCACTTCGTCGATCAGGTAATTGGCCAAAGCCTCGATACCCAGGATGCGCAGGATGTCATGCGGCGCCGGGTTGCCGTCCATGATGTAATCGCCACGTTGGACGAAATCACCCTCTTGCACGGGGATGTGCTTGCCCTTGGGAACAAGGTAATCAACGGCCGTCAGGCTGTCATCCACCGGCTCGATCGAGATCCGGCGCTTGTTCTTGTAGTCCTTGGCAAAGCGCACATAGCCGTCCATCTCGCAGATGATCGCGTGATCTTTGGGACGACGCGCTTCGAACAATTCCGCCACCCGTGGCAAACCACCGGTGATGTCCTTGGTCTTGGCACCCTCGCGCGGGATACGCGCCAGAACGTCACCCGGCACAACCGCTGCCCCCTCTTCGACCGAGAGAACCGCGTCCACCGACATCTGATAGGTCACCGGATTGCCCGCGTCGTTGCGCATGGGTTCGCCGGTTTCAGGGTCCATGACGATGATCTCGGGCTTGAGGTCACCACCTTTGGGCGTCGAGCGCCAATCGGTCACGATCTTCTGTGACATGCCGGTTGCATCGTCGGTCTCATCGCGCACCGAGATGCCGCTGATCAGATCGACGAATTTCGCAACACCCGCCTTTTCGGCGATGATCGGCAGGGTATAGGGGTCCCATTCATAGAGCTTGTCGCCGCGCTTGACCGCTTGCCCGTCCTTGACGTGCAGTTTCGCACCGTAAGCCAACTTGTGAGCAACCCGCTCAACGCCGTTCTCGTCGATGATGGCGACCTGCATGGAGCGACCCAGAACGATCTGATCCCCCGAGGCATTTTCCAGAACCGACGTGTTGCGGAACTCGATCGTGCCTTGCTGACCAGCTTCCTGGAACGACTGGCTGCCACCCTGAGCAATGCCGCCGATGTGGAACGTCCGCATCGTCAGCTGCGTGCCCGGCTCACCAATCGACTGTGCCGCGATGATGCCAACCGCTTCGCCTTTGTTGACCAGTTGTCCGCGCGCCAGGTCACGACCATAGCACTTGGTACAGATGCCGTCTTCGGCCTCACAGGTCAGCGGGCTGCGGATCTTCATGGATGCAACACCCGAAACCTCGATGGTGTCGGCATCCCGCTCGTCGATAAGGTGGTTGAACTTGACCAGGATTTCGCCGGTTGCCGGATGGATCACGTCCTCGGCAGCGACACGGCCCAGAACACGCTCGGAGAGGCTGGCGACCACTTCACCGTCGTTGATCGCGGCGGTGGCCGTGATGAACCGATCGGTGCCGCAATCATCCATGCGCACGATGCAATCCTGCGCCACGTCCACCAGACGACGGGTCAGGTAGCCCGAGTTTGCCGTCTTCAGCGCGGTATCGGCCAGACCCTTGCGGGCACCGTGGGTCGAGTTGAAGTATTCAAGAACGGTCAGACCTTCCTTGAAGTTCGAGATGATCGGCGTCTCGATGATCTCGCCCGAAGGCTTGGCCATCAGACCGCGCATCCCGCCCAACTGCTTCATCTGCGCAGGTGAGCCACGCGCACCGGAGTGCGACATCATATAGACCGAGTTCGGCTCGAGTTCGCGGCCTTCGGCGTCATACCGCACGGCCGAAATCTCGCCCATCATCTCGCTGGCCACGGCATCCGAACACTTCGACCAGGCGTCAACGACCTTGTTGTACTTCTCACCCTGGGTGATCAGACCATCAAGATACTGCTGTTCGAATTCCTTCACCTGATCGCGGGTCTCATTGACCAGCGTCCATTTGGTTTCCGGGATCAGCATGTCGTCCTTGCCGAAGGAAATGCCCGCCCGGAACGCCTCGCGGAAGCCCATATCCATGATCTGGTCACAGAAGATCACCGACTCTTTCTGGCCGCAGTAGCGATAGACGGTGTCGATGACGTTCTGCACGTCCTTCTTGCGCAACAGACGGTTGACCAGATCGAACGGAGCCTTGGTGTTCTTGGGCAACAGCGCGCCCAGCCGCAGACGGCCCGGCGTGGTTTCATAGCGGATGATGACCTCGTTGCCATGCTCGTCGATCTGCGGAATGCGGCCCTGAACCTTGGCGTGCAGATGCACTTCGCCGGCCTGGAGCGCGTGTTCCACTTCATCGATGTCCGAGAACACCATGCCTTCGCCCTTCATGCCTTCGCGCTGCATGGTGACGTAGTACAGGCCCAGAATCATGTCCTGCGATGGCACGATGATCGGCGAGCCGTTGGCAGGCGACAGAACGTTGTTCGTCGACATCATCAGCACGCGGGCTTCAAGCTGTGCCTCAAGCGAGAGGGGCACATGCACGGCCATCTGGTCACCGTCAAAGTCGGCGTTGAACGCCGAGCACACCAGCGGGTGAAGCTGGATCGCCTTGCCCTCGATCAGGATCGGCTCGAAGGCCTGGATGCCCAGACGGTGCAAGGTTGGTGCGCGGTTCAGCAGAACCGGGTGCTCGCGGATCACCTCGTCAAGGATATCCCAGACCTCGGGACGCTCTTTTTCGACCAGCTTCTTGGCTTGCTTGACCGTCGAGGACAGGCCCTTGGCCTCAAGCCGCGAATAGATGAACGGCTTGAACAGCTCCAGCGCCATCTTCTTGGGCAACCCGCACTGGTGCAGCTTCAATTCCGGGCCGGTCACGATGACCGAACGACCCGAGAAGTCGACGCGCTTGCCCAAAAGGTTCTGACGGAAGCGGCCCTGCTTGCCCTTGAGCATGTCGGACAGCGATTTCAGCGGACGCTTGTTGTTGCCAGTGATGACCCGGCCACGACGACCGTTGTCAAACAGCGCGTCAACCGATTCCTGCAACATGCGCTTCTCGTTGCGCACGATGATATCGGGCGCACGCAACTCGATCAGACGTTTCAGACGGTTGTTGCGGTTGATCACCCGGCGATACAGATCGTTCAGATCCGAGGTCGCGAAACGGCCACCATCCAGCGGCACCAGCGGGCGCAGCTCTGGCGGGATCACCGGCAGCACGGTGAGGATCATCCACTCCGCCGGTTGCCCGACTCGAGGAAGGCCTCGACGACCTTCAGACGCTTGATGATCTTCTTGGGCTTCAATTCGCCGGTGGCTTCCTTCAGCTCTTCGCGCAGCTTGTCCGCCTCGGCCTGCAGGTCGATCGCGGTCAGCATTTCGCGAATGGCCTCGGCACCGATCCCGGCGGTGAAGGCGTCCGCGCCATAAAGATCCTGCGCGTCGAGGTATTCTTCCTCGGTCATCAACTGCGAATAGCCCAACTCGGTCAGGCCCGGTTCGATGACAACGTAGTTTTCAAAGTACAAGATGCGCTCAAGATCGCGCAGCGTCATGTCCAGCATCAGGCCGATGCGCGAGGGCAGCGACTTGAGGAACCAGATGTGGGCGACCGGGCTGGCCAGCTCGATATGACCCATCCGCTCGCGGCGGACCTTTTGCAATGTGACTTCAACGCCGCATTTCTCGCAGACAACGCCGCGATATTTCATGCGCTTGTATTTGCCGCAGAGGCATTCATAGTCTTTGATCGGGCCGAAAATCCGGGCGCAGAACAAGCCGTCGCGCTCGGGCTTGAAGGTCCGGTAGTTGATGGTTTCGGGCTTCTTGATCTCACCGAAAGACCAGCTGAGGATCCGTTCCGGCGAGGCCAGCGAGATCTTGATCTCATCGAACGCCTTGATCGGCGCAACCGGGTTGAACGGGTTGGTGGTCAGTTCCTGATTCATTTTACATTCCTTGAAAAGGCGTCGGGGGAGCGGAGTGAAGGTGCGTGGAACCACGCACCCTACGGCTGTTGCGTAGGGTGCGTGCTGGCACGCACCGTTATTCCTCTTCCTCCGAATTCAGGAGTTCCATGTTGAGGCCGAGGCCGCGGACTTCCTTCACCAGCACGTTGAAGGATTCAGGCACACCGGCCTCATAGTTGTCCTCGCCCTTGACGATCAATTCGTAGACCTTGGTCCGGCCTGCCACATCGTCCGACTTCACGGTCAGCATTTCCTGCAGGGTATAGGCAGCGCCATAAGCCTCAAGAGCCCAGACCTCCATCTCACCCAGACGCTGGCCACCGAACTGCGCCTTGCCACCCAGCGGCTGCTGCGTGACCAGACTGTACGGCCCGGTTGACCGGGCGTGCAGCTTGTCATCGACCAGGTGGTGCAGCTTGAGCATGTATTTCACGCCCACGGTGACCTTCCGGGCGAATTGCTCGCCTGACCGACCATCGAACACCACCGACTGACCGGATTCACTGAACCCGGCACGGCGCAGGGCGTCGTTCACGTCGGCCTCCTTGGCGCCGTTGAACACCGGCGTGCCGATCGGGACGCCCTTGGTCACGGTCGACGCCGACTCGACAAGACTCTCCTCGTCCATGTCGGCGAAGGCGTCGTCATAGACCTGATCGCCATACCCCAGACGCATCTTGTCGCGCAGCGGGGTCATGTCGCCGGAACGACGATACTCTTGCAGAGCCTCGTCGATCTGGATGCCCAGACCGCGCAGCGCCCAGCCCATGTGCGTCTCCAGAATCTGCCCCACGTTCATCCGCGACGGCACACCCAGCGGGTTCAGCACGAGGTCAACGGTCGTGCCATCCGCGAGGAACGGCATGTCCTCTTCGGGCACCACCTTGGACACAACACCTTTGTTGCCGTGACGACCGGCCATCTTGTCACCCGGTTGCAGCTTGCGCTTCACCGCCAGGAACACCTTGACCATTTTCATCACGCCCGGCGGCAAGTCATCACCCCGGCGCACTTTCTCGACCTTGTCGTCGAAACGATGCGTCAGCTGGCGCTTTTGCTGCTCATAGAGCGCATTCAGCGCCTCGACTTCCTGCGCTTCCGATTCCTCGGCGAGCGCAAGCTGCCACCACTGACCACGCGACAACTGCCCGTCGAGCAGTTCTTCGGTGATTTCGGTGTTCGGACGCACGCCCTTGGGGCCCTTCACGGCAGTCTTGCCAAGGATCAGGGTCCGCAGACGCGAGTAGATGTTGCGATCCAGGATCGCCATCTCGTCGTCACGGTCGCGCGACAGGCTTTCGATTTCCTCGCGTTCGATCTGCAGGGCGCGTTCGTCCTTGTCCACGCCATGACGGTTGAACACACGCACTTCGACCACGGTGCCATACGAGCCGGGCGGCAGACGCATCGAGGTGTCGCGCACGTCCGAGGCCTTTTCGCCAAAGATGGCGCGCAGCAGCTTTTCTTCCGGCGTCATCGGGCTTTCACCCTTTGGCGTGATCTTGCCGACCAGAATATCGCCGGCCTGAACCTCGGCGCCGATATAGACGATGCCCGCTTCGTCGAGGTTGCGCAGCGCTTCCTCGCCGACGTTCGGAATGTCGCGGGTGATTTCCTCTGGCCCAAGCTTTGTATCGCGGGCGGCGACTTCGTATTCCTCGATGTGGATCGAGGTATAGACGTCATCCTTCAGGATCCGCTCGGAGATCAGGATCGAGTCCTCATAGTTGTACCCGTTCCACGGCATGAAGGCCGCGACGATGTTGCGACCCACGGCCAATTCACCCATATCGGTGCTTGGACCATCGGCGATCACTTCGTCACGCGACACCGTTTCGCCGACCTTCACCAGCGGGCGCTGGTTGATGCAGGACGATTGGTTCGAGCGCTTGAACTTGCGCAGACGATAGATATCGACGCCCGGCTCGCCGGGTTCCAGCATCTCGGTGGCGCGGATAACGATACGCATCGCATCCACCTGGTCAACGACACCGGCACGACGCGCCATGATCGACGCGCCCGAGTCGCGGGCGACGATGCCCTCGATCCCGGTGCCGACCAGCGGTGCGTCGCTTTGCAGCAACGGAACCGCCTGACGCATCATGTTCGAGCCCATCAAGGCGCGGTTGGCGTCGTCATTCTCAAGGAACGGGATCAGTGACGCGGCGACCGAAACCAGCTGTTTCGGCGAGACGTCGATCATGTCGATCACTTCGCGCGGGTTCAGCATGAAATCGCCGCCCTTGCGGGTCGACACCAGTTCATTGAGGAATTCGCCATTCTCATCGAGCGAGGCGTTGGCCTGCGCGATGACGTGGCGCTGTTCCTCGGTGGCCGAGAGGTATTGCACCTCGTCCGTCACCTTGCCGTCGATCACCTTGCGATACGGGGTTTCGATGAAGCCGTATTTGTTCACGCGGGCATAAGTGGCCAGCGAGTTGATCAGACCGATGTTCTGACCTTCCGGCGTCTCGATCGGGCACATCCGGCCATAGTGGGTCGGGTGAACGTCGCGCACCTCGAAGCCTGCGCGCTCACGCGTCAGACCGCCCGGCCCCAGTGCCGAAAGGCGACGCTTGTGCGTCACTTCCGACAGCGGGTTGGTCTGGTCCATGAATTGCGACAGCTGCGACGAGCCGAAGAATTCACGCACCGCCGCCGCCGCCGGCTTGGCGTTGATCAGGTCTTGAGGCATGACAGTGTCGATATCGACCGACGACATGCGCTCGCGGATCGCGCGCTCCATGCGCAGCAGGCCCAGGCGATACTGGTTCTCCATCAATTCGCCGACCGAGCGCACCCGGCGGTTGCCGAGGTGGTCGATGTCGTCGATTTCGCCGCGACCATCGCGCAATTCAACCAGCGCCTTGATACAGGCGATGATGTCCTCTTTGCGCAAGGTGCGCTGCGTGTCGGGCGCATCCAGATCGAGGCGCATGTTCATTTTCACGCGGCCCACCGCAGAAAGATCGTAGCGCTCGCTGTCAAAGAACAACGTGTCGAACAGTGCCGAGGCCGCATCGACGGTGGGTGGCTCACCCGGACGCATGACGCGGTAGATGTCCATCAGCGCGGTGTCGCGGCTCATGTTCTTGTCGGCCGCCAAGGTGTTGCGGATGTAGGGGCCGATGTTGGCGTTGTCGATGTCGAGGATCGAAATCTCGGTGATGTCCTGATCGAGCAGGGTCTTCAGGCTGCCGCCCTTGACCTCGCCATCCTTGTCCAGCTCCCAGGTGATCTCGTCGCCGGCTTCGATCCAGATCTCACCGGTTTCCTCGTTGATCAGATCCCGCGCGGCAAAGCGGCCGAGGATATGCTCGAATGGCACCAGAAGGTCGGTGATGCTGGCGTCGTCGATCCACTTCTTGACCAGACGCGGCGTGGCCTTGTCGCCGGCCTTCAGGATGATCTCGCCGGTGTTCGCATCGACCAGATCCATCGTTGGACGGGTGCCGCGCACGCGCTCGGGGAAGAACTTGGTGACCCAACCACGGTTCTTTTCCAGACGGTACGTAACGTTGTTGTAATAGGCGTCGACGATCTCTTCCTGATCCATGCCCAGGGCATAGAGAAGCGTCGTCACCGGCAATTTCCGGCGGCGGTCGATGCGGGCAAACACGAGGTCCTTGGGATCGAACTCGAAGTCAAGCCAGCTACCGCGATACGGGATGATGCGGCACTGGAACAACAGCTTGCCCGACGAATGCGTCTTGCCCTTGTCGTGGTCGAAGAACACGCCGGGGCTGCGGTGCATCTGGCTGACGACCACGCGCTCGGTGCCGTTCACGATGAACGTTCCGACCGGCGTCATCAACGGCAGATCGCCCATGAAAACTTCTTGTTCCTTGATGTCCTTGACCGATTTCGCACCGGTGTCCGGGTCCACATCAAACACGATCAGACGCAGCGTGACCTTGAGCGGGCCAGCATAGGTCATGTCACGGCTCTGACATTCATCAATGTCGTATTTTGGCTTGTCCAGATCGTATTTCACGAACTCCAGAACAGCGGTTTCGTTGAAATCCTTGATCGGGAAAACCGACTGGAAGGTCCCCATCAGGCCTTCGCCATCCAAGGGCGTATCGCTGTCACCCGACCGCAGGAACAAGTCGTAAGACGACTTTTGAACCTCGATCAGGTTTGGCATTTCCAGGACTTCACGGATTTTGCCGAACATCCGACGGATGCGCTTTTGGCCTACATAGGACTGAGCCATGCTCGGTATAACCTTTCATTCTTTCGCGGACACGCCAGCCGTTGGGCCTCGGCGGCATTGCCCCATGCGAAACAGAAGCGGGGCCCCATTCCTGCCGACCGTCCCACCGGTCAGCTCCCGAGCCCTGGCTGCTTCTGGAGGTCGGTCTGGCCCGGATGGATGCCAGACCGATCGCCAAAAACAGCACGGGCCGGGCCCGGACATGCCGGACCCAGCCAATTCTTGCGACAGGGTGCCTTGCACCCCGTCCGATTACTTCAGTTCAACCTTGGCGCCAGCTGCTTCCAGCTTCGCTTTGATTTCTTCTGCTTCGGCCTTCGGCGCTGCTTCTTTCACGGCTTTGCCGCCAGCTTCGACCAGATCCTTGGCTTCTTTCAGGCCCAGACCGGTGATGCCGCGAACTTCCTTGATCACGTTGATCTTGTTCGGGCCAGCTTCCACGAGAACGACGTCGAATTCGGTCTTCTCTTCAGCAGCTTCAGCGCCGGCAGCAGCCGGGCCAGCCATCATCACGGCGCCGCCAGCAGCGGGCTCGATGCCATACTCATCCTTCAGGATGGTTTTCAGTTCCTGAGCCTGCAGCAGGGTCAGGTTTACGATTTGCTCTGCGAGCGCTTTAAGATCAGCCATTTTGGTGTCCATTCATTCAGTCAAGGTGTGATCCGACACGGGGCGTCATGCCCCATGCGGTCCTTCAATTGCTCAAGCGGCTTCCCGCTCCTCCAGAGTGGAGAGGATGCCAGCGATGTTCGAAGCAGGCGCGCCAATTGCACCAGCGATGTTCGAAGCAGGAGCCCCGATGCAGCCAACGATCGAAGCGATAAGCTCCTCACGCGACGGCATCTGTGCCACGGCCTGGACACCAGCCTGGTCCAGAGCGGTCTCACCCATTGCTCCGCCAAGGATTTCCAACTTCTTGTTGGTCTTGGCAAAGTCGTCGATCACTTTCGCCGCGGCGACAGGATCTTCGGAATAGGCGAGCACGGTCATGCCCGTCAGAAGGTTTGCGATGCTTGCGCAGGGCTTTCCTTCAAGGGCGATCTTGGCGAGCTTGTTCTTGGCAACGCGTACAGACCCACCCGCAACACGCATTTTCGCGCGCAGGTCCTGCATCTCAGCAACCGTCATGCCGGCGTAGTGTGAAACCACAACAACGCCAGAGCTTTCAAAGATCTGGCCAAGTTCTTCGACCAGACTTTCTTTTTGTGCTCTATCCACAGGTTTGCTCCAAGTTTGGGGGTTGCCCCCCGGCTCAATTGTGCCCCGGCGAACCGGGGCGTTCGGGTCCGATCAGGAGCCGAGGCCAAAACCACCCGAGGAATACTCCCCGACCAAATTCGTCTCGTTTCCCATCTCAGGCAGGAAATTAAGTCATCCGGTCGAAACCGTCAGACACCCACCGTCTCGGACAGGACAGGGCGTTTCCGCCCTGTCAACCCAGGTCCCGAAGGACCGGGTATTCTGGTACGGTGCGTGCAAGCACACACCCTACGGGTCACAGACCCTGGGCCGACGCAACATCGACGCTGACGCCCGGACCCATGGTCGAGGACAGCGAAACCTTGCGCATATAGGTGCCTTTGGCACCCGTCGGGCGGGCCTTGGCAACCGCGTCAACGATGGCGCGGATGTTCTGGGCCAGTGCGTCGGCGCTGAACGAGGCTTTGCCCACGCCCGCGTGAATGACACCACCTTTTTCGGCCTTGAACTGAACTTCGCCGCCCTTGGCATTTGCCACGGCTTGCGCCACGTCCATCGTCACCGTGCCGACCTTCGGGTTCGGCATCAGGTTGCGCGGGCCGAGGATCTTGCCAAGACGACCGACGATCGGCATCATGTCCGGCGTCGCAATGCAGCGATCAAAGTTGATCACGCCGCCCTGGATCGCCTGCATCAGGTCCTCGTCGCCGACGATATCAGCGCCAGCTTCGCGGGCCTCATCGGCCTTTGCGCCGCGGGCGAACACGGCCACACGAACCGTTTTGCCGGTGCCGTTGGGCAGCGACACGACGCCACGGACCATCTGGTCCGCGTGGCGCGGGTCTACGCCGAGATTGATTGCGACTTCGACGGTCTCGTCGAATTTCGCATTGGCAGAACCCTGCACCAGGGAGATCGCGTCTTCGACCTTGAGATTTGCTTTTCCAGCAAAGGCTTCACGGGCGGCGCGGGTACGTTTTCCAAGCTTGGCCATGATTTACCCCTTAATCTCGATGCCGCACGACTTTGCCGAGCCCACGATGATCAACATGGCGCCTTCGATATCGACAGCGCTCAGGTCTTTCATTTTCGCTTCTGCGATCTGGCGAACTTGCGCCACGGTCACGGTGCCAGCGGTCGTACGGCCTGGGGTCACGGACCCTTTGGCGCGGTTACGCTTGCCGACCGGCTTCAGGCCAGCGGCCTTTTTCAGATACCACGACGCAGGCGACGATTTCAGCTCGAGGCTGAACGACTTGTCCTGGTAATAGGTGATCACGACCGGAATCGGCGAACCGGGTTCCAGGTCTGCGGTCTTCGCGTTGAAGTCCTTGCAGAACTGCATGATGTTGATGCCGCGCTGACCCAAGGCCGGGCCTACGGGTGGCGATGGGTTGGCTTGCCCCGCCTTCACTTGCAGCTTCAGCTGCCCGATAACTTTCTTGGCCATGTGGCCGCTCCTTTTCGTCAGTGCCCAAACGGTCGAGCCGCGCAGGCATGCTTAGTGGTTCGGCTTGCCCTCGGGCTTACCTCCCACGCGAACACTCAGGACGTGATCTTCGTGACCTGAGTGAATTCCAGTTCAACGGGGGTCGGACGGCCAAAGATCGAGACCATCACCTTCAGGCGACCATTCTCCTCATCGACTTCCTCGACCATGCCCGAGAAGCCATCAAACGGCCCGTCAGACACTTTGACATTCTCGCCGGTCTCGAAGCGGATCAGGTTGCGCGGCGCTTCCTGACCTTCTTCAACGCGGTTCAGAATCAGATTGACCTCGTCATCGCGCATCGGGCTGGGCTTGCCGGCCTGCCCCAGAAACCCGGTGACGCGGTTGATCGAGCTGACCAGATGCTGCGTGCGCGGGTTCATCTCCATGCGGACCAGAACGTAACCCGGCATGAAGCGACGCTCAGAGGTTACTTTCTTGCCGCGGCGCACTTCGATGACTTCTTCGGTCGGCACCAGAACTTCGTCGATCTCGTCCTCAAGCCCGGCTTCCGCAGTTGCCGTACGGATCGCTTCCGCGACCTTTTTTTCGAAATTCGAAAGTACGCTCACCGAGTACCAGCGCATGGCCATACGTTTCACCTATTGTCGGCAGCAAGAACTGCCGTAAAATTCCGTTTTCGATCAAACCCTTGCGAGCAATCAGACCGATGATGAGCGACAGACAAAAAATGTGCGCACCGAATCGGCGCGCGCATTGATGTCGGGTGTTGTGCAGCCTTTAGCGCTGTCTGGAACAGCATTCAAGGGGTTAGCGGCACTTTCGGGGGCAGCAGCCGTCAGCCGACGAGGTCCAGCACGGCACCAAGGCCCGAGCGGATCAGGAAATCGACGAGAAAGAAAAACACCGCCGTCAGCGACGTCAGCACCAGAACCATGACCGTGCTGACACCCACTTCACGGCGCGACGGCCAGGTGACTTTTGCGGTCTCTGAACGCACCTGTTGCAAAAACGTGAGCGGATTTGTCCTGGCCATCGGGCACCTCTGGGCGAAATATCGGGCCGCATGACGCCATGCAGCGGTTGTCGGTCAAATACGCGCGCCCCGGCCCGAGTTCAACCCTGCGCCCGGATTGCAGGCACGAAGTCGCCAAGGCTGGTGTTTGTGCAACACTCTTGTGCAAATTGAAATGCGGGTGAGAAAGGCTTGGCAGGGGTTGGGGGACTCGAACCCACGACCCTCGGTTTTGGAGACCGATGCTCTACCAACTGAGCTAAACCCCTAAGCCTGAGGCGGGGATTATTGCAGGTGCGTCGGGAAATCAAGCGGGTTTTGTGCAGATGGTCATCTTGATGTGATTTGATGCCCGTGACACCTGAGCTCCAAGACGGGCGCGTGGCGGGGGCGTGGTGACACGGCTAGCAGTTGCCAACCTCCCGCCTCGCCAATACACCAGAGTGAAATCGAGGCGGGGGCTGACATGCTGGCGGGAAAGCGCATTCTACTGATCATTGGCGGCGGGATCGCCGCGTATAAAGCGCTGGAACTGATCCGGCTCTTGCGCGGTCAAGGGGCCAGTGTCACGCCGGTTCTGACCCGCGCAGGGGCGGAGTTTGTCACGCCCCTGTCGGTGGCGGCCTTGGCCGGTGAACCTCTGCACCAAGACCTGTTCGACCTGACAACCGAGGCCGAAATGGGCCATATCCAGCTGTCGCGCGCGGCGGATCTGGTGGTCGTGGCGCCCTGCACCGCCGACCTCATGGCGAAAATGGCGCAAGGCCACGCGACGGATCTGGCCTCGACCCTCTTGATGGCGACCGACAAACGCGTGCTGATCGCCCCGGCCATGAACGTGCGCATGTGGGAGCATCCGGCGACACAGCGCAACCTCGCGACCCTGACGGGCGATGGCATTCTGACGATTGGCCCGGATATCGGCGATATGGCCTGTGGCGAGCATGGCCCGGGTCGCATGGCGGAACCCGCCGCAATTCTGGCCGCCATTGACACCGCGCTGTCAGACGGTCCGCTTAAAGGCAGGCACATCCTGGTGACCTCGGGCCCGACGCATGAACCGATTGACCCGGTGCGCTATATCGCCAATCGCTCGTCCGGCCAACAGGGCAGTGCACTGGCGGCGGCGCTGCGCGATCTGGGGGCACAGGTCAGTTTCGTCACCGGCCCGGCCAGCACCCCGCCACCAGCGGGCGTGACCGTGATCCGGGTGGACACCGCGCAGCAGATGCTGGAGGCCGTGCAATCCGCCCTGCCCGCCGATGCTGCGATCTTTGCCGCCGCCGTCGCCGACTGGCGCGTGAAGAACGAAGCCGGGCAAAAGATGAAGAAAATCGCCGGAGCCCTGCCAACGCTGGAATTTGCCGAAAACCCCGACATTCTGGCAACCATCAGCCACCACGCCCAGCGCCCGCCGCTGGTCGTCGGCTTTGCCGCCGAGACCGAATCCGTCATCGCCCACGCCCAAGCCAAGCGACTGCGCAAAGGCTGCGACTGGATCATTGCCAATGACGTCTCGCCCGCCACCGGCATCATGGGCGGCGCGGAAAACGCCGTGCATCTGATCACCGCCGACAGCGTCGAGGACTGGCCGCGTCTGCCCAAGGCCGAAGTCGCCCGCCGCATCGCCGCCCGCATCGCCGCAACCTTGGGGCCAGCCGCATGAGCGTTATTGTCAAAACCCTGCGCGAGGATTGGGCCGATCCCGCCATTGACCTGCCGCGCTATGAAACGCCGGGGGCTGCGGGGGCCGATCTGCGCGCCAACCTGCCGCTTGCGGATCGCGAGGCGGGGATCACCTTGCAGCCGATGCAACGTCGCATCGTGCCGGTCGGGCTGCGCGTGGAAATCCCGCAAGGCTATGAAATGCAGGTGCGCCCTCGGTCCGGGCTGGCGTCGAAACACGGCATCACCATGCCCAACACGCCGGGCACCATCGACAGCGATTACCGTGGCCCGGTGGGTGTACCGATGATCAATCTCGGTGATGCACCCTATACCATCGCACACGGCGAACGCATCGCGCAGGCCATCATCGCGCCGGTGGTGCAGGGGCGGTTCGTCACGGTCGAAACCCTGTCCGACACCACGCGCGGTACGGGCGGCTTTGGCTCGACGGGGCGTCACTGAATGCTGCGGGTTTTTCTTCTGGCTGCGGGCCTGTTTGCCGTCGCGACGGTGCTGAAAATTCCGCTGCGGCTGCGGCTGGCGCTGTTGGCCGGGATTTGGCTGGTGGTCGTGCTGATCAACCTCACCCTGCCGCCCGACGCCAGCCTGCGTCTTGCCACCGGCGGCGACGCGCGCCCGTGGCTGGTGCTGGCCCTCGCGGTCGGCGCGATCTGGGCCTATCGCACCGGGCTGCAACATCTGCGCCGCCGCGCGATGCCCAAAGCGCCCACGCAAACCCAACCCGCGCCCACCTTCACCGACGCCGAACTCAGCCGCTACGCCCGCCATATGATGCTGCGCGAGGTCGGCGGGGCCGGGCAAAAGCGGCTGAAACAGGCCAAGGTGCTGGTGATTGGTGCGGGCGGGTTGGGCTCTCCGGCGTTGCTGTATCTCGCCGCCGCCGGGGTTGGCACGATTGGCGTGATCGACGATGATCATGTCGAGGGCTCGAACCTGCAACGCCAGATCATCCACACCGACGCGCGCATCGGCCAGCCCAAGGTCCATTCCGCCGCGCAACAGATGCAGGCGCTCAACCCGTTCATCACCGTGCGCCCCTATCAGCATCGCCTGACCCCGGACAACGCCCAGACGCTGTTTGCCGACTATGACCTGATCCTTGAGGGCACCGACAATTTCGACACAAGGCATCTGGCGAACCGCACCGCCGTGACGCTTGGCAAGCCGTTGATCTCGGCCGCGATCACCCAATGGGAGGGGCAGATCTCGCTGTTCGACCCGGCACGCGGCGGCCCGTGTTACACCTGCGTCTTTCCCGAGCCCGCCGCCCCCGGTCTGGTGCCGACCTGCGCCGAAGCGGGGGTCATTGCGCCGCTGCCGGGCGTTCTGGGCACGATGATGGCGCTGGAGGCGATCAAATATCTGACCGGCGCGGGCGAGGTTTTGCGCGGCGTGATGCTGCTGTATGACGGGCTTTACGCGGAAACCCGGCGCATCAACACCAAGCGGCGCGCGGATTGCCCGATCTGCGGCGACAAGACCTGACGCGGGCAGGCTATTTCCAGTCGTTCATCCCGCGCCCGTCCAGAATTTTCTGGCGGTATTTTTCAATGCGCCGGGTACGGGTTTCGCTTTGTTTCGCGTCGCTGAAATGCAGCACATAACCCCGCTGACGGCCCGGCGTCAGCGCCTCGAAGGCGGCGGCGAAATCCGGGTCGTCGTCGAGCGCCTGTGTCAACTCATCGGGGTATTCCAGATTGTGCTTTTGGCTGAAATCGACCTTGCGGCCCTCTTTCTCCAGCGTGATCGCCGCGGCCAGAAATGCCCGGAGCCGGGCCTCGCCCGCGTTTATCTGCGCCACCGAGGTGAAGGCCATCAGCCGCACCGCTTGCGAGTTTTTCCCCTGTTGGATCAGGATTTCATCAGGATCGCGCAGCAAAGACCCCTTGAAGAACGCCACCCCGCAATGCGCCTTGAGGCCAAAGAAGATCGCCACGTTTTGCCCGTTGTAGGTATAACAGGCCTTGCCCCATTTCAGCGTCTCGACCAGCCCGACATCGCGCAGGATCGCCCGTAGCGCGACCCGCTCGGCCTGCCATGTCTCGGCGTTTTCAAACAACGCATCAACGTCCGGGTCCGCATCGCTGGTCATCCCGGCCCCCTTTCGCGTCAGGCCTTTGCGCCGTGATAGGTGCTGTCATCGACCGGGTCCGCCCAGTCAACCGACACCCCGTCAAGCGCCTCGGCCACCGCCAGATGCGACATGGCCACCGTGTCAGAGGCGCCGTGCCAATGCCGTTCACCGGGCTCGAACCAGACGATATCGCCGGGGCGCACCACCTCGACCGGCCCACCCTCGCGCTGCACCCAGCCGAGGCCCGACAGGATCAGCAAGGTCTGCCCCAGAGGATGCGTGTGCCAGTTGGTGCGCGCGCCGGGCTCGAAGGTCACGGTCAACCCGCTCAGGGTCGCCGGCGCGGCGCGTTTGAACGCGGCATCAAACCGAACGGTGCCGGTGAAATACTCGGCCGGACCGGGCCGCGATGCGACGGTTCCGGGGCGTTGAATGTCCATAGAGTCCCTCCTGTCCAGATGCCTAGTCTGTCACGAAATGCGGCGCGATGGTTACCGGGAAATTCACCGAGCGCGCAATAAAGCAAACCTTGTGGATCTCGTGATGGATCGCCCGCGCCCGGTCCATGTCTGCACCCGGTTTGAGCGTGATCCGTGGCCGCAACGTGGCGGCGACAAACCGCGCGGCGCCGTTGGCCTCAACCTCGCCGGTGCCTTCGGGGGTATCCTCATACGCGGTCACCACGAGGCCCGCGTCAGACGCCAGATGCAGATACCACAGCATATGACAGGCCGAGAGCGCCGAGAGCAGCAGATCCTCGGGGTTCATCTTGCCCGGATCACCGCCCAGCAACGGATCGTTTGAACAGGCGATCACCGGCTTGCCGGGCACCGCGACGTCCCAATCGCGCGTGTATCCGCGATAACTTGAAGTCCCCGACCCGGTGTTTCCGGTCCAGCGGATCGTTGATGTATAGACGTGTTGCGACATGCGCTACCTCATGGCTTGCACCGCCAACCCCGCGGCAATGGCCCACATCACCGCGCCGATGACGATCTCCAGGATCACCCAGGCTTTGGGCCGCGCCAGTACCGGGGCCAGCAATCGCGCACCATAGCCCAGAGTCGCGAAGAACACGACCGAAGACACCGCGGCCCCCACCCCGAAACTGGCGTGATACGGGGTATATTGCGCCGACAATGCGCCCAGCAACGCCAAAGTGTCCACATAGACATGCGGGTTGAGCCAGGTCAGCGCCAGCACCGTCAGCACCACGCGCTTGGCCGAGGCGGGGGTCGCGGAACTGGCCAGCAAAGCTGACCCGCCCTGCCACGCCGCCCGGAACCTGAGCGCGCCGTAGCCCAGCAGAAACGCAACCCCGCCCCACAGCATCACTGGCGTTACCCACGGATACCGTGCCGTCACGCTGGAGAACCCCGCCACCCCCGCCGCGATCAACACGATATCGGACGCCGAACACACAAGGACCACCAGACCGACATGCTCCCGTTTCAGGCCCTGACGCAGGACGACCGCATTCTGCGCCCCGATTGCGGCGATCAGGCTGAGACCCGAGAAAAACCCGGCCAAAAGGGCAACGTACATGGCAACTCCGGCACAACAACGCGCCTTTTGGACGTCATCGCGAAGGGTTTGTAAACCCGCGCATCAAGGCGGCACCTGATGGCCCGGATCGGGGCGATTGTCGGCCATGTTGGTGACCTCCAGCATCGCCAGGTCGACCGCCTGATCCAGATGCTCCTTGAGCCTGAGAAATTCGTGATTCACGGCATAGTCCTGCAATTCCCTGAGGGTTTGAAACATCCATTCGTGTTGCAAATCATCGCTCCTGCCCATGATCGTTCACGAACGTTAGGCGCAGCTTGGTTGAGAAACCGTTGACCTGGCTTGGAACCGCGACGCGGGCATGGCAAAGGCCGCCCCGAAACGGAGCGGCCTTGATGGCGTCTCTCAGCGAATGACCTCAGCGGCGGCTGGCTTCCAGCGCGTCCTCAAAGGTCCGCAATCCGGTGGTCGGCGCCTGCACCAGAACCGCCATATTGCCCGGTTTGTGCTTGTTTTTCAGCATCATCATATGCGCCGACGGGATTTCTTCCCACGGGAACACCTCGGACATGCACGGGTCCAGACGGCGCTCCAGCATCAAGCGGTTGGCCGAGGCTGCCTGCTTGAGGTGGGCGAAATGCGAGCCCTGCAAACGTTTCTGGTGCATCCACATATAGCGCACGTCGAACGTGCAGTTGAAGCCCGAGGTGCCCGCACAGATCACCACCATGCCGCCTTTTTTGACCACCAGGGTCGACACCGGGAAGGTCGCTTCGCCGGGGTGCTCGAACACCATGTCGACGCTGACGCCCTTGCCGGTGATCTCCCAGATCGCCTTGCCGAACTTGCGCGCCTCTTTCAGCCACTCGTTGTATTCGGGTGTGTTGACCTTCGGCAGTTGGCCCCAGCACTTGAAATCATTGCGGTTGATGACGCCCTTGGCGCCCATCGACATCACGAAATCCCGTTTGCTTTCATCCGAGATCACGCCGATCGCATTCGCGCCTGCGGTGTTCGCCAGTTGGATCGCATAGGAACCCAAACCACCCGAGGCCCCCCAGACCAGCACGTTCTGGCCCGGCTTGAGGTCATGCGGCTCGTGGCCGAACAGCATCCGATACGCCGTGGCCAGCGTCAGCGTGTAGCAGGCCGATTCTTCCCAGGTCAGATGCTTGGGGCGCGGCATCAATTGCTGCGATTGCACACGGGTGAATTGCGCAAAGCTGCCATCATGCGTTTCGTAGCCCCAGATGCGCTGGCTGGGCGAGAACATCGGGTCGCCGCCGTTGCATTCCTCGTCGTCGCCGTCGTCCTGATTGCAGTGGATCACCACCTCGTCGCCGACCTTCCAGCGTGTGACCTTGTCACCCACCGCCCAGACAATGCCCGAGGCATCCGAGCCGGCAACGTGATAGGGCTGTTTGTGCACGTCGAACGGGCTGATCGGCACCCCCAATCCGGCCCAGACGCCGTTGTAATTCACACCCGCCGCCATCACCAGCACCAGCACTTCCTGGCTGTCGATCTTCCAGGTGTCCACGACCTCGACCTCGAACGACTTGTCGGGTTCACCATGACGTTCGCGGCGGATCGCCCATGCGTACATCTTGGCGGGCACATGGCCCAAGGGTGGCATTTCACCGATCTCATAGAGATCTTTTTTCGGGGCGTCGTAATGCGCGATACCGGGTTGAACGTCGAGGGCCATAAATCTCTCCTGCAGGTCAGTGTGCCGCGTCGCAGAATGTATGCGGCAGTTGCAGCATCAATAAGTGCGCCCGCGCAACAATGCAACCCTCTTTGCCACGAAATTGTAATTTTATGTCTCTTGAGCACCAGGAAGCTCGGCCTCGGGGTCTCGATCTGTGACGCCGATTTCGGGCTCTGCCAAGCGTTGCAGCACCGACGCCGCGTAATAGCCCAAGGTGCGCTCTTGCCGCGGCGCGATCCGAATCGTCTCGCCGTCACGTTCCAGGATGCCCCGCAAGATCAGCGCATCAATCCCGGAGCGCATCGCCGCCTCGGGCGTGCCCTCCGGCAGATGCATGTTGGCGCGGCGTTGACGCGCGGTGGCGACCAGTTCAAGCGCTTTGGCGGTCAGATCCGCCATGGATGCCGATCCCCCCACCTTCACGACGGCTGCGGCCGCCAGCGGGACCGGCAACAAAGGCACCGCCGCGCGGATCCGTGTCATGAGGGTGTCAGCCAGGACTTCGGTGCTGGCGCCGGGCTGATGCGTCAGGAAATCCTGCAACGACAGGGGCGCGCCGTAACAGACGGCGGCATAGCCGAATTTATGGAACTTGCCGCGCGCCTTGAGCCAGACAAGCTGGATCACCCAGCCCAGCGCCTCGCTCATCCGAACCCGGAATCGGCGCTCGCCGGTCTCTGCGGCGGTGATCAGGATCCGATCCTCGAGCACGCGATCATAATTCAGCGCGACGGGAACGAACACGACGTCGCGCTCGCTGGCGGGGTTGAAGTCGCGCACGATATAATGCAGCAGCCCCTTCTTCGCCTTGCCGACCGCGCCGTTCAAGCTGAGGCCGCCCTCGGGGAACATGGCCTGGGTGACGCCCTCGTGGATCGACATCTGGACATAACGGGCCAGAACCGCGCGATAGAGTGGGCTGGAATAGCGCCGCCGGATGAAATACGCGCCCATCGCCCGGATCAACGCCTTGAGCGGCCAGACCTGCGCCCATTCTCCGACGGCGTAGGAAAGCGCGGAACGGTCGGCGGCCAGCCAGGTGACCAGAACGTAATCCATGTTCGAGCGGTGGTTCATCACGAACACGACGGCGGATTTGTTGTCGATGCCTTGCAGGGCCTCGGCATCGCCGCCGCCGAGGTGGACGGAATAGAACGCCTGACTGAGCTTGCGGGCCACCCAGATGGCGAAGCCGAAGTAGGTGGCGGTGGAGAAACCGGGGACGATCTCGCGGGCGTAGGACTTGGCCTTGGCGAAGGCGACGGATCGGGGCACGCCTTCTTCGCGGGCGTAGTCGGCGACGGCTTCCATGACTTGGGGATCATAGATCAGGCGGATCACGTTGTCCTGGCGGCGCATCAGTTTGAAGGGCTGGATCGGGCGGTCGAGGCGTTTGTTGAGTTCTTCGACGGCGCGTTCCATGCGGCGGCGGAAAAACCAGCGAACCGAGGGGAACAGGAAATGCGAGGCGAAGGTGACGCCCGCGAAAAGCAGGATCAGAATCAGCAGCCAAAACGGGACTTCGACGATTTCGAACATTGCCAGAGATTACAGGAACGGCGGGCGGGGTAAATGCTTGTTGAAGCGGAAGTGTCCCGCGTTTGTCCCACCGTGGGACACAGCGGGGGACGCGTGAAATCAAGCGGTTAGCGTGCAGCGTTTACCCGGTGTTAAGACAGTCCCCCGGATTTCCGGGGTGTCCTGTCATCGGGTAAGGCGCGCGCCTGCACCCTATAAATCGAGCGCGCCCTGATTGCTGGTGCGTTCCTCTCGCGGGGCTTTCTTGAACCCGTCGTCGCGGCGGGCGGGCAGACGCACGGCGCGGTCGCGCAGGTGCAGGGCCTCTTCGATGGTGACGATCTGCAAACGCGGCACGGGCGAGAACCCGGGCAGTTCGAATTGCCCCGCCCCCGCCGCCTCGGTGATCATCGGCTTGGTGGGCTCGGCCAGGGTGAGGAACACGCCAATGCCCGCACCTTCACGCTCGATCACGCCGCGCAGGTCGCGGATCATCGCCACGCCGACATTGTCGCCCGCCTTGACCGAGACAATCGCCCGGCCTTCGTGCTTTGAGCCAAACCAGATGTTGCCGTCGATGCCCTTGTCGGCGCTTTTTTTCGACAGGTTGCCGGGCTGCGCGTTGAGCAGGGACAGTGCCCATTTTTCAAACTCGAAATAATAATTCTTGTCGTTGCGGCCCCGGTTGGCCATGTCGCGCGCGCCGGCCAGATCCTGCGGGACGCCGTGGGTGGTGAATTGAACCCCCTCGAACGCGTCGCGCAGACGCTTTTCAATGAGGCCAATGGCAAGGTGGGTCACGTCAATGCCGATCCACTGGCGGTCGAGTTTTTGCGCGGCGTGCACGGTGGTGCCACAGCCGCAAAACGGATCGAGCACGACATCGCCGGGGTTGGATGAGGCGGAGAGGATACGTTCGAGCAGGGCCACGGGTTTTTGCGTGGGGTAGCCGAGGCGTTCGGCAGTTCCCGTGGTTAGTGGTTGAACGTCGGTCCAAACGTCTTGCAATGGAATGCCCTGCATTTCGTCTAGGAAGCGTTTGTATTCGGGCATGCCATCAAACGTGTGACGCAGCCTTCCTTCTGCCGCAAATTGACGCATGTTTGCGCGTGAATATGCCCAATAACGCCCCTTATAGGAAAGAACGGCCTTGTATTCCCTGCCCTCTGCCGGGTTCAGGTATTCATCGTCTAAATCAGCGTCCCATCTAACCCGTTCGTTAGCGGGCTTCATGACACGCCACTCGTAGCTGGTGTCGCCGCCGCCCTTCGCTGCTGTTAGGTCGCCTCGTCGAAATCTCCGGCCCGTTTTTTCATCAATTAGGCCATAGTCGCGGCCAGTATATTCTTCGCCGTATGGCGTGAATACTTCGTTCCATGTCCAGTTCTTCCCTTTGGCGTAATAGAGAAGCGTATCGTGGATATGTCCGTGGTTTTTCTTGCCTTGTTTCGTATCGCTGTGCGCGCTTGATCGTTTCCAGATGATTTCACTATTGAAATTCACCGCCCCAAACACCGCATCCAACAAGATCTTCAGATAATGGCTCGCCGTGGGATCGCAGTGCAGATACAGCGAGCCGGTGGGTTTGAGCACCCGGTGCAGCTCCAGCAGCCTCACCGCCATCATGGCGAGATAGGCCATCATGTCATTGTCGCCCAGAAAGCTGCGCATGGCGCGCAGCATGGTGCTGGCGGCGGCATTCTGGCCGCGCATCACCTCGCCAAACGCCTCCTCGGCGCTGTCGTTCCAGTGCCAGGTGTCGTCAAACGCCTGAATTTGCGCGGCTGAGTCATTCCCTGCGGCCCTTTGAACAGCACGTTATAGCTGGCGTTCGAGTTGAACGGCGGATCAAGGTAGATCAGATCGACGCTTTCATCGGCAATCGACTCGCGCAGAACCTTCAGGTTGTCGCCATAATAGAGGTGGTTTGCCATCGCCCTGCCCGCCTGTGCCGCGTTTTTTCCATGGCGTTCAGGTTAACCAGAGGTTGCGGGGCGCGGCAAGGCTTGCCCCTTGACGACGGCACCCGGGGCTCTCACCTTGAGGGGGCAAGGCGGAGGACGGAATATGGCGGGCGGTTGGGCAAAGGACGGCGCGGTTCAGGAGCAGATCGAGGCGTCGATCAACGACGAATTGGCGCGGCTGAAGGCGCGCAAGGCGCTGGTCGGTGACAGTTTGACCCACTGCGCCGAATGTGACGAGCCGATCGCGCAGGCGCGGCGCATGGCGCTGCCCGGTGTCAAGCTGTGCATCGACTGCCAGCAAGAGCGCGACGGTACGTTCCAGCCGCGCCCGGGCATCAACCGCCGGGGCTCGAAGGACAGCCAGATGAAATAGGCCGGGGGTTTGGATCACAGATCACGCCGCGTTGCAGCGCTTTCGGCTTGACATTAAGTTACGCGTTTGGGATGGGTTTGCGTAACATAATTACGCCGCACCTGCATTCTTGCGCCGAACCCCGGAGGCCTCCGCCATGACCGCACTCGAAAAGCCCGCCAAAGACAAACCGTGGCTGTTTCGCACCTATGCCGGGCACTCGACGGCCAAGGCCTCGAATGAATTGTACCGGTTGAACCTGAGCAAAGGGCAGACCGGGCTGTCGGTGGCCTTCGATCTGCCGACGCAGACGGGCTATGACAGCGACCATGAGTTGAGCCGCGGTGAAGTGGGCAAGGTGGGCGTGCCGATCAACCATCTGGGCGATATGCGGGCGCTGTTCGAGGCGATCCCGCTGGATCAGATGAACACCTCGATGACGATCAACGCAACCGCGCCATGGCTGCTGGCGCTGTATATCGCGGTGGCCGAGGAACAGGGCGCGGATATCACGGCGCTGAACGGCACGGTGCAGAACGATATCATCAAGGAATACCTGTCGCGCGGGACCTATATCTGCCCGCCCAAGCCCAGCCTGCGGATGATCACCGATGTCGCAGCCTATACGCGCGAGCATCTGCCGAAATGGAACCCGATGAACGTGTGTTCCTATCATCTGCAAGAGGCCGGTGCCACGCCCGAGCAAGAGCTGGCCTTTGCGCTGGCGACGGCCTGCGCGGTGCTGGACGATCTGAAGGGCAAGGTTCCGGCCAACATTTCCCCGAGATGGTCGGGCGGATCTCGTTTTTCGTGAACGCGGGCATCCGGTTTGTCACCGAGCTGTGCAAGATGCGGGCGTTTGTGGAATTGTGGGATGAGCTGTGTCTGCAGCGCTACGGCGTCGAGGACGCGCGCTTCCGGCGGTTCCGCTATGGCGTGCAGGTAAACTCGCTTGGCCTGACCGAGCAGCAGCCCGAGAACAACGTCTACCGGATCCTGATCGAGGCGCTGGCAGTGACGCTATCAAAGAATGCGCGCGCCCGTGCGGTGCAACTGCCGGCGTGGAACGAAGCGCTGGGGCTGCCGCGCAAATGGGATCAACAGTGGTCACTGCGCATGCAGCAAATCCTGGCCTATGAGACAGACCTGCTGGAATACGGCGATCTGTTCGACGGCAACCCGGTGGTCGCGGCCAAGGTCGAGGCGTTGAAAGACGGCGCGCGGGCCGAGTTGGAGCTGATCGACAGCATGGGCGGCGCGGTCGAGGCCATTGAATACATGAAGGGTCGCCTGGTCGAGGCCAATGCCGAGCGCATCGGGCGGATCGAGACCGGCGAGACCACGGTGGTGGGCGTGAACAAGTTCACCACCACGGAGCCCTCGCCGCTGACCACCGGCGAGGGCGCGATCATGGTGTCGGACAAGGACGCCGAGCGCGACCAGATCGAACGCCTGAACGCGTGGCGCGCATCGCGCGATGAGGCCGCGGTGCAGGCGGCATTGGCCGAGTTGCGAACCGCGGCAGCGGCGGGCATCAACGTGATGCCCGCGTCGATCAAGGCGGCCAAAGCGGGCGCGACCACCGGCGAATGGGGCTTTGTCGTGCGCCAGGCCTTTGGCGAATACCGCGCCCCGACCGGCGTTTCGCGCAACCCCTCGAACCGCACCGAAGGGCTGGAGGAAATCCGCGCCGCCGTGGATGCGGTCAGCAGAAAACTGGGCCGCCGCCTGAAGTTCGTGGTCGGCAAACCGGGGCTCGATGGGCATTCGAATGGCGCCGAACAAATCGCCGCCCGCGCCCGTGATTGCGGCATGGACATCCATTATGAGGGCATCCGCCTGACCCCCGCCGAAATCGTTGCCGCCGCCCTCGACCAAGACGCCCATGTCGTCGGCCTGTCGATCCTGTCGGGCAGCCATGTGCCGCTGGTCAAGGACCTGATGGCGCATATGCGCGATGCCGGACTTGGCGAGGTTCCGGTGGTCGTCGGCGGCATCATCCCCGAGGACGACGCTGAACGCCTGCGGGCCATGGGGGTCGCGGCGGTTTATACGCCCAAGGATTTCGAGCTGAACCGGATCATGATGGACATTGTCGGCTTGCTCACCGAGCAGCCCGCCGCAGCGGAATAAGGCCGGGCCACCCTGGCCCCGTCATGCGCGGGGTCGACGGCGCGATGGTGAGTATTTTTGGCAAGATGAGGCCCAAGTCAGGGCAGGTCGTGTTTCCGTGACAACACCGGCTGGCGTGAACGCTCTGTGCCGTGCAACACGGACTCACCCCGGCAGGCGCTCTCTGATTTTCAGGCGACGCGACCCAGTTTGGTCCGGTTATCCGCTCTTTGTTCTTCAAATATCCTGGGGATGAATTCGGCTTCGCCGAAGAGGGGGTGAAACCCCCTGCTGCCCCGCAACGCGCGCATGGCCAGAGCCGCCTGGCCGCGGCAGATCTACGGGTTGATCCGTGTGCAAAAAAGGGCGCACCCCATTGAGTGCGCCCTGAAGAGGAGAGTTTTCGTTACCGGTTCAGGCGGCGGAGGCCTGCACCAATTGCGCCGATGGCTCTGCGCGCGCGATTTCAATCCGGCGCGGCTTCAGCGCCTCGGGGATCTCACGCACAAGCTCGATGTGCAGCATTCCGTCGGCATGGGTGGCGCCATTCACGCGCACATGGTCAGCCAGATGGAAGCGGCGCTCAAAGGCGCGGGTGGCAATGCCGCGGTGCAGATAGGTCCGCTCGACGGTGTCTTCGGCCTTGCGGGCCGACACCACCAACAGGTTCTGCTTGACTTCGACCGACAGCTCGTCGCCGGTGAAACCAGCCACGGCGATCGAGATCCGGAACCCGTTCTCATCGACCTTCTCGATGTTATAGGGCGGGTAGCTGGGCTGCACCGGATCGGCGGTCAGGGCGCGGTCCATCAGGTCTGCCATCCGGTCAAAGCCAACCGAACCACGAAACAGCGGGGTGGGGTCAAAATTACGCATCAGTGTCATCCTCATCATAAGCGATGTCATAGGGTTACCCGCCGGATCACCCGGCCGGGCGTCTGCTCATCGAACCCCGTTCGGGCATCCGATACACCCCATGTGGGAAGCCTGTAACGGGCTTTCAAGAGGGCTCAGGGCCGCAAAAATCGGGCCGTCGTGCGCGCGCCTTGCGGCTGTCTTGCGGTCGTGCCGGTCACGCCATTATCCAGCGCCAGGCTCAGGGCGTCGACCCGCGCGCCCAGTCGCATTCCCAGGGAGACCGGGTCGCGGCTGCCCTCGGCCATTGCCGAAATCACCGACACGATGCGCAGTTCATTGTCCTGCACCGCGAAAACCGGCGACCCCGACGAGCCGAATTCGATCTGGCACGAGAACACCGACACCCCGTCGCGGCGCTGGTCGAGAACGTGGCAGGACTCCTGGATCGACGGCGCATCGGCGCGCCCGCGCCCGTAGCTGACCACCGCCACTGTATCGCCGCGTTCCAGAGGCGACGAGGCGATCGCAAACGGCCGGATCCCGGTGGTGCGGATCGGGCGGTCGAGTTCCAGAAGCGCCAGATCGGTCGGCACATTCGCCAGCGCGGCACCGGCGTCAAACCTGAACCCGGGCCAGATCGCCACGTTGCGGACCGCGCGGATCGCCTCGGCCCGCCCCGTGCGCCAACCGGCCAGAAATTCGAGGCGGGATTCGTCGATGCGCGCGCCGGTGTTTCGATCAAACAGGCAATGCGCGGCGGTCAGGACACGGGTCGGCGAGATCAGCGTACCGGTGCAAAAGCCCACGCCATCCATGTTGAGCCGCCCGACGGCCTCCCAACCGCGGCTGGCATCGGCGGTTTGCAGGGCCTGCAAGCGGCTGTCCTGGGCCTGCGCCATGGGGGTCAGCAGAATCGTGAGGATGGTGAGGATGGCACGCATGGGGGCTCCGCTCGGGTTGATTGGTGGCGTGTATGGTGGAGAAACCGGGCGAAATTTGGGCCGCGGGACGCCTCCGGCGGGGGAGTATTTGCGGCAAGATGAGGGGATCAGCGCGAAAGAGACCTGCAATTGCGCGAGTTGGACGTTGATATCGCGTTGATAGCTTTGGCGAACCCGCGCATCCGTTGCCATGTGCTGGGCACGCAGATGGCGGTCGATATTGTCAGCCATGCTGTCGAAACGACCCAATGCTCGCGCGCCAGGGGCGTCAGTTCGTGACTACTGGTTTCCTTGAGTGCCTGCATCCCGTCTCGGATTTCCGAAAGCAGGGTATGGGCATCGAGGTCAGGCTCCAGCTCCAGCTCCTGCAAGGGCGCGAAACGCAGGAAGGTGGAGGCAAAGTGTCGGTTGGTCACCTCGAGACGCGTTTGAACATGGGTGCACAAGGCAAACTGCAGCGGCCCAAGTTCATCGCGCGTCGCGGGATTCAGGGCAAAACCCAGCAAGATGGCACCATGGTTGATTATGACGCCGACGCGCAGTTCGCCGGAGTCATTGGCACGGTCAGATTCCGAGAGTGCGGCGTTCAGATACACTGCGATGACGGCGGCATCGCCTTGTGTCGTGCCTTTCGCGGCCATGGCCTCGGTGAATACCTGCATCTGGTCGCGCACGGCGCCGATGTCATCACGCACCCGCTAGAGCGCCATCGGGTCGCGCATGTATGCGATGTCACTGGCGAAGGGGACAAGACGCAGCGCGACAGGCAAGCAAAGCAGCAATGCGCCGCGCCTCGGCTTTTTCAGCCTCGGTTCCTTGCGGCAGGCTGTTCAGCCATGCCTCAAGGCCTTTCTCATCAACAATCTCACGAACGTCCACGCACCACCCCTGCCCTTCTCAACCGCGACCCTAGAGACCACCGCATCGGGCGGCAACACGCGCAACGCCCCGTAGGGTGCGTGCTTGCACGCACCGTCACTCAGCGCAGGATCGGCACGGCGGGGGCCGCCTTCTTGCCCTCCACGTCCAGCCCGGCGGGGCGTGGCCCGCCGGTGGCCCAGTCGAGCAGTTCGACCGTATGCACAATCGGCACCTCGGTCCCCGAGCCGATCTGCATCATGCAGCCGATGTTGCCCGCCGCGATGATATCCGGCGCTTTCGCCTCGAGCGTCACCACTTTCAGCGCCTTCAACTGCCCGGAAATCTCGGGCTGCAGCAGGTTATAGGTCCCCGCCGAGCCGCAGCACAGGTGGCTGTCGGCGGGCTCCACCACCTCGAACCCGGCCCGTTTCAGCAGGTCCTTGGGCAGCGTCTTGATCTGCTGGCCGTGTTGCAACGAACAGGCCGCGTGATAGGCCACGCGCAACCCTTTGGGCGCGCCTTTCTCGATCCCCAGCGTGGTCAGCACCTCGGACACGTCGCGCGCCAGACCCGCGACCACCGCCGCCTCAGCCGCCAAGGGATCGTTGCGGAACATATGCCCGTAATCCTTGACCGTCGTGCCGCAGCCCGAGGTGTTGATGACGATCGCATCCAGCCCCGCGCCGGTTTTCTCGGCCATCCATGCGCGGATATTCTGCGCCGCGGCGGCGTGGCTCGCGCGCGCCTTGCCCATGTGATGGGTCAGCGCGCCGCAGCAGCCCGCGCCCTCGGCCACCACCACTTCGGCCCCCAGACGCGTCAGCACCCGGATTGTCGCGTCATTGATATCGGTGTTCAGCGCCTTTTGCGCACAACCGGTCATCAGCGCCACCCGCATCCGGCGCGGCCCTTGCGCCGGGAACACCTGCGGGTCGTCATTGCGGCTGACGGCGGGGATCTGTTTCGGCGCCATCGCCAGCATCGCCCGAAGCCGCGCATCGGGCATCAAAAACCCGAAAGGCCGCCCGATCTTCGCGCCCAGCAGCGCCAGCCGGAACCGCTTTGGATAGGGGATGATCTGCGCCAGCACCCAGCGCAGGACCCGGTCGAACAGCGGGCGCTTATAGGTCTGCTCGATATAGGCGCGCGCGTGATCCACCAGATGCATGTAATGCACACCCGAGGGACAGGTGCTCATGCAGGCGAGGCACGACAGGCAGCGGTCGATGTGCTTGACGGTTTTCGCATCCGCCGGGCGGCCGGTTTCCAGCATCTCCTTGATCATGTAGATCCGGCCGCGCGGGCTGTCCAATTCGTCGCCCAACACGGCATAGGTCGGGCAGGTCGCGGTGCAAAAGCCGCAATGCACGCAGCTGCGCAACACCTCGTTGGCGCGCTGGATGGCGGGGTCTTTCAACTGCTCGGGCGTGAAATTCGTTTGCATGGCTTACTCCATCAACCCGGGGTTCAGAAGGCCGCGCGGGTCGAACCGCGCGCGCAAACCGCGGGTCAGCGCCAGAACCGGCGCGGGTTCCGGGTGAAACGGGGCGAGGCGCGCCCGGGTCTCGAGGCTGGCACGGATCAACGTGGCGTGGCCTTTGAAATCGCCCAGCGCGGCGCGCAAATCGGTGCCGGGCGCGGTGCGCAGCCAGACCAGACCACCGCCCCAATCCATCAGCGCCTCGGCCCCCGCCACGGCGACCAACCCCGGCGCATCCGAGGGTTTGACACTCAGCCGCCAGAGATCGCCGTCATCCCCCTGAAACACCGCACCATCGCGCACGTCACGCCAGAACGCCGCGGTTTCCCCCCTGTCCAAGCGCGTAACCGCACCAAACCGGGCCAGATGCGCGGCCAATTCACCTGCGCGATAGGCCACCGAGGCCGCGAACCCCTCAAGCCGCAGCGCCGTGCGCCCATCGGGCAGCCGCGCCGCGCCGGTCACGTCAAAGGGCGAGCCCAGCGCCGCCGCCATCGCCGCCACCGCCCGCGCAGGGTCCAGCCCCTCCAGCATCAGGGTCGCGGCATCCTCCGGCGCGGGCAGCACCTTGAACGCCACCTCGCTCAGAACCCCCAGCGTGCCCCAGGACCCGGCCATCAGCTTGACCAGATCATAGCCGGTGACATTCTTCATCACGCGGCCGCCGTTTTTCACGATCGCCCCGGTGCCATCGACAAACCGGACCCCGATCAGACTGTCGCGGCACGCCCCGGCCTGCACGCGACGCGGCCCGCTGGCATTGGCCCCAACCATCCCGCCCAGGGTCGGCTCGCCCGTCGTGCCCAGCAATCCGCGATGATCCATCGGCTCGAACGGCAACCGCTGCCCCTGCGCCGCCAGCGCCGCCTCGACCTCGGCCACCGGCGTTCCGGCGGCGGCCACCAGCGTCAACGCCCCCGGCTCATAGAGGGTGATCCCGCTCAGACCCGCCACACAAAGCGTCTCGCCAACCACCGGTCGCCCGATGCCCCGCGTGCCGCCACCGCGCACCACCAAAGGCCCGGCGGCGTCGCGCACCGCCTCGGCCAGTTCTGTCTCCGTCGTCGGGCGCATCAAATCCTCCAACCCTCTCGGGCTTCATCTTGCCGAAAATACTCACGGGGGTTCCAAGGGGGCGCGTGCGCCCCTTTGGCGAGGGGGTGCGGGGGGCGAGCAGCCCCCCGCGTTCACGCCACGCGCCGCGAGGCGCTGGCGTCCAGCGGAAACACCTTGGCCGGGTTCAGCAGCCACCGCGGGTCGAACACATCCTTGACCCGCATCTGCGCGTCCATATCGGCGCCGTTGAATTGGACATGCATCAGATCGCGCTTTTCGATGCCCACGCCATGCTCGCCGGTCAGGCAGCCGCCGACCTCGACGCAGAGCCTCAGGATCTCGGCGCCGAACGCCTCGCACAGCGCCAGATCGCCCGGCTTGTTGGCGTCGAACAGGATCAGCGGGTGCATGTTGCCGTCGCCGGCGTGGAACACATTGGCCACGTCCAGCCCGTAGTCTTTGGACATCTCGCCAATCCGGCGCAGCACGAAAGGCAACGAGGACACCGGGATCGTGCCGTCCAGACACATGTAATCGTTGATCTGCCCCATCGCGCCAAAGGCCGATTTGCGCCCCAGCCAGATTTTCGCGCTTTCCTCGGCGGATTGGCTTTCGCGGAATTCCACCGGGTTGTGCCGCAGGGCGATCTCGCGGATCAGCGCCAGTTGTTCGTCGATTTCCGCATCCGCGCCCTCGACCTCGACGATCAGCAGCGCCTCGCAATCGGGGTAGCCCGCCTTGGCAAAGGCCTCTGTGGCGCGGATGCAGGGGCGGTCCATGAATTCGATCGCCACCGGCAGGACGCCCGCCTTGATGATGTCCGACACGCAGGCGCCCGCCACCTCGTTGCTGTCAAACCCGATCAGCACCGGCCGCGCACCCTCGGGCTTGGGCAGGATGCGCAGGGTCGCCTCGGTGACCACGCCCAACTGCCCCTCCGAGCCGCAGATCACGCCCAGCAGGTCCAGCCCGCCCGCATCCAGATGCGCGCCGCCGATGTCCACCACGGTGCCATCCATCAGCACCATGACCACGCCCAGCAGGTTGTTGGTGGTGACGCCATATTTCAGGCAATGCGCGCCGCCCGAGTTCATGGCGATATTGCCGGCAATCGCGCAGGCCAGCTGGCTCGACGGGTCGGGCGCGTAAAAGAACCCTTCTGCTTCCACAGCGCCCGTCACGCTGAGGTTGGTGCGCCCGGTCTGCACGCGGATAAAGCGGTTGTCATAGTCGGTTTCCAGCACCGCGCGCAGCCGCGCCACGCCCAGAATCACGCTATCCGCGGTCGGCAGCGCACCGCCCGCGAGCGACGTCCCCGAACCGCGCGGCACCACCGGCACGCCCTCGGCATGGCAGACCTTCAGCACCGCAGCGACCTGTTCGGTGGTGGCGGGCAACACGGCGGCCAGAGGCGGACAGCGATAGGCGGTCAAGCCGTCACATTCATAGGCGCGGGTCTCGATGGGATCGTCGATCACCGCGTCGGCGGGCAAGACCTCGCGCAGCAATGCGACGATGCGCGCCTTGCGCGCCAACACAGTGGCCTTGGGCACTGGCATTTCCATGATGAACCCTCCCGGTTTTGGTAAGAAAATATAACCAATTTGTACTCTCTGTCCAGTTTTCATGCCGCACGCTGCGCAGTTTGTTCGCCTCTGCCGCCGGTATGCCCTATGAGGGCCGCAGGAATCGGCCCTGTTCGGCCGTCAGCGTGGGGTTGTGCGATGCGTGCCGACGATATCTTGGGTCTGTTTTCCCCGTGGGATTTTCTGGCGCTGGTGCTTTTGGCGGCGTGTTGGGCGCTTTTGGGCCGCCGCATCGAATCCGACCGTGCCGCGAGCCAATCCGTCACCGTGCTCATGGCCGCCTATCGCCGCGAGTGGATGCGCCAGTTCATCACCCGCGCGCCGCGCATCTATGACGCGACGATCATCGGCAACCTGCGGCAAAGCACCAGTTTTCTCGCCTCGGCCACGATGATCGCGCTGGGTGGGTTGCTGGCGCTGATCGGCAATTCCGAGCGCCTGGTCGGCGTCGCCCAGGACCTGACGCTCGGCAGCCACAACCCGCGCGCCGTCGAAATCAAGCTGATGCTGGCCGGGTTGTTCCTGACTCATGCGTTCCTGAAATTCCTGTGGTCGAATCGGCTGTTCGGTTACGCCTCGGTGATCATGTCGGCGGTGCCCAATGACCCCGCGGACCCTTTGTGCCTGCCGCGCGCCACACAAGCCGCCGAGGTCAACATCCGCGCCGCGTTCAATTTCAACCGGGGCCTGAGATCGACCTATTTCGCGCTGGCCAGTCTGGTCTGGCTGATCGGTCCGTGGTCCTTGATCGGCGCGGTTGCGGTGGTCAGCTACATGATCTGGTGGCGCGAATTTGCCTCGGCCTCACGCAATATCCTGCTGGACCCGCCGCCGCCCAGCGCCTGACGCCTTGGTGCGATGATAGGTCAGCGCGGCCTGAAGACACAGCGCCAGCGCCGCGCGCGGCAGGTCGCCGTCGCGCAGGATCAAGGCGCGGTTCTTGTCAAAGTCGAACACCTCGGCAAACTGCGTGCGAAATGTCTCGATCAAGGTGGTTTGACAGTTGAAAAACACGGCGCAGCGGTTGGGCCTTGATTTCACGACGCCCAGCCGAATGGTGCTGCCGCTGCGGCTGGCGTCGGTGAGATAGGCGGGCTCGCCCCATTTCAGACACTCGGTCAGTGGCCCGACGCCGTCGGTTTGCGCGGCGACCTCGAAGATCAGCGCGCGGATCTCGGCGAATCGGGGCTGCAAGGGGCTTGGATGGCGTGCGAGGGCTGTTGCGATTGGTGTGGGGATCAAATGTGTCATCCTAGCGCCGCGCCTCGCGCAGCCACGCGCCAAGGAACAAGACGCCGCCCAGCAGCAGCCAGGCCCAGGCGGGCAGGAAGGGCGTCAGGCGCACATCGGTGGTCACATAGGCCCCGCGCGGGGTGATGCCCAACCACCCGCGCCCGAACGCCTGCCGCCCGGCGCTGACCGTGCGCAGGGCTGGCAACCCGCTTGCAATCGCCGCAACACCGCCGCGCGTGGCATCGAGCAAGGGTTGCAGCGGTGCGGCATCGGCCACGACACGCTCGTATTCGCGCGGATTGGCGGCACCCAGCACGCTGACCGCATCAAGATCGTCCGAGAGCAAACGATACAGCCCCGGCTCTGCGCCCTGCCAGTCGGCGGTGAAGCGGCCCGGCGCGGACTCGGTCAGGTCCACGGTGGTTTGCGTATCATCGGGGCGGGTGATGGTGACGCTGTGCGGCCCGTCGCGCAGCGAACGGCGGGTGATGTGCATCGTCAGACCCTGCGCCTCGGCGACCAGGGCTTCCTCTTCGAGATCGGGCTCGGCCATCATCCAATGCGCGAGACGGCGCAAGAGTTCGGCCTGCGGCCCGCCACCCTCGAAGCCGCGATCCCAGAGCCACGCCTGATCCGAGGCCAGCATCGCGATGCGCCCGTCGCCGACCCGGTCCTGCACCAGCAGCGGGCGCTCGCCAATGCCCAGCATGGTGACTTCGCCCGAGGTGGGCGTCAGTTCCACCTGCCGCAGCCAGCGCCCCCAACCGGGCAAGCCGCTGTCGGTTGTCGGCCAATCGGCATCAAGCCCCGCCGTCACCGGATGGCGCGCCCCAATCGCTGAGAGATGCGGCACAAAAGGTTGCTCGAACACCCGCGCGGTGGGTTCGGCGGGCATGATCTGACCCAGCGGCGAATAATAAATGCTCTCGGCGCTGGCCAGTTCCGGGCCGCCGACGACCAGCAGCGCGCCGCCTTCGGTGACGTATCTTCGGATATTCTCGAAATACGAATTCGGCAGGATGCCGCGCCGCCGGTAGCGGTCGAAGATGATCAGGTCGAATTCGTCGATTTTCTCGATGAACAACTCGCGCGTGGGGAAGGCGATCAGCGACAATTCCGTCACCGGCACCCCATCCTGACGATCCGGTGGGCGCAGGATGGTGAAATGCACGAGGTCCACGGCGGGATCTGATTTCAACAGGTTGCGCCAGGTGCGCTGGCCGGTGTGCGGCTCGCCGGACACCAGCAGCACGCGCAGTCGGTCGCGGATGCCGTGAATCTGCACGACCGCCTCGTTGTTGCGGTCGGTCAACTCGCCCTCGGCCGGGTCGAGCACGAAATGCAGCACATTCATGCCGCCGTGATTGAGCGTCAGATCGAGGCCCATATCCTGCCCGATCGGCGCCATCGCGTGCTGCATCGCTTCGCCGTTCAGGGCAAAGCCCACGCGCACCGAGCGGCCGCGCAGGGCGGCGGGCACATCGCCCTCATCCTCGATGCGCACCACCAGCCGCATGGTCTCGCCCAGAATGCCATAGGCGGGCGCGTTGCGCACGATCAGGCGGCGGTCCCAATCACCCGGCGCGCCGGTTTGCAGCAGATGCGCGGGCGCGGGCAGGTCGGCGGTCACCGGGTCATGCGCCAGCCCATCCGAGACCACGAACACCCCCGCCAACCGGTCACGCGGCACCTCGGAGAGAGCGCCCTCCAGCGCCTCGTTCAGGCGCGATCCGGCGTTGTCGGGGGCGTCGCGCACGGGGATCACGCGTTCTTCGACGCCAAGGCGCAAGAGTTCGGCGGTCAGATGGGCAACGGCGGCCTCGGTTTGATCGGTGCGCTCGCGCAGCCGGTTCGAGCCGGTTTCATCGCGCAGCACAAGGACGATATCGGGCAGGGTTTCGCGATCCTCGGATTGCAGCGACGGGTTGGCCAGCGCGGCCAGGATCACGCCCAGCCCCAGCCCCCGCAGCGCCCAGCCGGACAGCCGCCGCCACAGCGACAGCGCCGTGATGACCAGCGCCAACGCGGCCAGCGCGGCGACAACCGGCCAGGCCAGCAGCGGGTCGAAGATCACGCTCGTGCCCATCATTGGCCCAGCCTTTCGAGCAATGCAGGCACATGCACCTGATCGGATTTATAGTTGCCCGACAGCACATGCATGATCAGGTTGACGCCAAACCGCAGCGCCATTTCGCGCTGGCGCTCGCCGGTCGTGCCGCGCCCGACGGGCAGCAAGGGCATGCCGGCATCATCCACCGCCCAGGCCGAGGCCCAATCATTCGAGCCGATCACCACCGGCGTCACCCCGTCATTGAGGTTGCGAAACGGCATCCCCTCGGCGCGTTGGGCATCCGCGGGTGCGGCCTCGACCCACAGCGTGCCGCCTTGATAGCGACCGGGATAATCGTTGAGCAGATAAAAGGTGCGGGTCAGGACGTGATCGACCGGCACGGGTTCCAAGGGCGGAATATCCATGCCCGAGGCGATGCGCTGCAAACGCCGCGCGGCGGGTGTTGTGGTGCCGGTCAGGCGCGCAACCTCGGCGTCGCGGGTGTCGAACAGGATCATCCCGCCCGAACGCAAATAGCGGTTGATGCGGGCGTAGGCCTCGGGGCTGGGGATCGGGCTGGTGTCGGTGATCGGCCAGTAGAGGAAGGGGTAAACCGCCAGTTCGTCGGTTTCGATGTCGATGGTCATCGGCGCGGCGGGTTCGACGGACGAGCGTGAAAACAGCGCCCGCGACAGGCCGCGAAGCCCGGCCAGAGCCACCGCGTCAAGCTGCGCATCGCCCGAGGCGACATTGGCCAGAACCACCGATTCCGTGGCCTCGAGAATGCGGGGGTTGAGGGTTTGCGCGTCGGCGGGGGTCTGCGCGCCCAACACCAGCAGCAGCAAAGCCGCGCGCAACAGCCGCCCGCCCAACGCCAGGGTGGCCAGCGCGTCGATCATCATCAGCGCGGCGGCCAGCGCCAGAAGATAGCCCGCCAGCGGCAGTTCGGGTTGCTCGAACCCGGTTTCCACGGCGGTTCCCAAGGGCCAGAGCGCCGGGGTCAGCGGGGTTTGCGCGCTGGTCGCGTTGACCGCCAGCCTGAGTTCGGCGCCCGCATAAAGCCCCGGCGGCAGGTCGGCACTGGGTTGCGCGGTGCCGCGGATGACCGGGGCCAGAGCCTCACCGGTGACGGACGCGCGATCATCGGCGCGGCGCAACTGGCCAAAGGCATCGAGGATATCCTCGGGCTGCCAGGTGGTGCCGGCCAACTCGTCCGCCTCGGGCAAGGTGCCGCGCGTCGAGATCGCCAGACGGTCCAGCATCGCCACGAACAGACCCGACAGCGGCAGGTTCGACCATTCGGCATTGGCGGTAACGTGGAACAGCACCACCTGCCCCGCACCGCGCGCCGCACGGGTCACAAGGGGCGTACCATCGGCCAGCGCGGCAATCGTGCGGCTGGACAGATCGGGGCCGGGCTGCGCCAGAACCTGCGCGCGGATGCCGACGTCTTGCGGAACGGGCAAGCCGACAAAGGGCGAGGTGTCGGGGAAGGGTGCCAGGCTGCGCGGGTCGCCCCAGCTCATCGCGCCGCCCACCGTGCGGCCACCGGCGCGCAATTGCACCGGCAACAGCGGGTCGTCAGCCGGGATCGTGATGCTGCCGGTGGCGGAATTCAGCGCCGCCCCGGCAAGGCGCGGCCCGGCAAAGCGCAGCAGCAAACCGCCCCGTTCCAGCCAGTCGGTCAGCGCGGCGGTTTCGGCCTCGGTCATGCCGGGTTGATCGGCGAGCACGATCACATCGGGGCCGGACAGCAAGAGGTCATCGAGGCTGGCGGATTCCACCAGATCGGCGCTGGGGGCCAAGGCCTCGCGGATGTAATGCAGCGGCGAGAGCAGCGCCAAGGCCTCGGTGTTGTCGCGCACGGTCAACAGGCCAACCTTGCGGCGTTGCAGGCTGTCATCGGTCAAACTGACCGCCCCGGCACCGCGCGCGCCCTGAATCTGGAACCGCGTCACCCGGTTGCGCAATTCGGGCGGCAGCGACAGCGCGGCCTCGGCGTGCAACGCCCCGGCGGCGAAGGTCAGCGGCGTGCGGGCGAGGTCACGCTCTATGCCCAACGGGTCGCGGCCAATCGCCAGCAGGGTCAGGTCTTGCGCCGGGCCAGCGCTGCGCCGTGCGGTCACGGTGACCGTATTGCCGTCGAAACTGGCGGGGGCGAGGGCCAGAACCGGGGTTTCGGGCTGAAACACCTGCACCGGGCCATGCGCGGTGAGGGCGGCCAGCAGAGCGGCACGGCCATCGCGGGCCAGGCCATCGGAAACCCACAGGGTTTCAACGCCGTCGGGCAAGACCTGCACCCAGTCGGGCAGGCCGGGTTCGGGCGACCAGGCGCGCGGGGCGAGGCCGGGCAACCGTTCCAGCCATTCATCGGCGGTGCGAAATTCGATCTCGGCGACCGGCGGGTCGGTCAGGGTGATCACCGCCGCCGGACGCCCGGCGCGCTGCGCGGCCTCCAGCGCGCGGGTCGCGCGGTCCAGGCGGCGCGGCCAGTCGCGGGCGCTGGCCCAGGAGCCATCCATCACCACCAGCATCGGCCCCTGCCCCGGCAGGCTTTGCACCGGGTTCAACACCGGCCCGGCCAGCGCGACAATCAGCGCACTCAGCGCGCCGATGCGCAGTACCAGTAGCCACCAGGGCGTGCGCTGGCTTTCGGGGTCCTTGTCGCGCAGGCCCAACAGCAGCGCGATGCCGGGAAACCGCCGCCGCACCGGCGCGGGTGGCACGGCGCGCAGCAGCCACCACAGGATCGGCAGCGCAATCAGCGCATAGAGGATCGCGGGCGCGGTAAAGCCCAGAGCACCAAGTGACAGCATCAGCGCCCCCCCTCGCCCAGCGCGTGATAGAGCCACAACAGCCCCTCGGAGGCCGGACGGTCGGTGTGCAGCGTCGTCGCGTGCCAGCCCGATTGCCGCGCGAGGCCGGCAAGATGATCCTTGCGCGCGGCAAGGCGGGCGGCGTAGTCGGTGCGCAGGTCGCTGGCGCGCAGGGTTTCATAGCTCAGATGGCCGGACATGCTTTCAAACCGGGTGCGCCCGTCAAAGGGAAAGTCCTCTTCGACCGGGTCGAGAATTTGCACCAGAATGCCGCGCATCGCGCGATTTGCGGCCTGATCGAGCGCCGTTTCGATCGCGCTCAGGTCACCCAGAAAATCCGAGAACAGCACCACATGCCCGCCGGTCGGGGCGGCGTGCAGATCAACCGCGCCGTGCTCGGTGGTGGTGGCGGCCTCGGTGGCGAGCGCCATCGTCAGCAACTCGGCCTGCGCGCGGCCCAGACGCGGGGGCAAATCGGCCTCGGCCAGCCCGACACGCTCGCCGCCACGCAACAGCACAAGACCCAGCGCCAGCGCCAGCAACCGCGCGCGGGCGGATTTCGTCTCGCGCGCGGGATCGCCCGAAAACGCCATCGCCGCCCCGGTATCGACCCAGAGGGTCACCGCGCGGGCGGCTTGCCATTCGGTTTCGCGCACGAACAGATCATCGCCGCGCGCGGATCTGCGCCAGTCGATCCGGGTTGCCGCATCCGAGGCATGCGAGGGGCGAAATTGCCAGAATTCCGCGCCCGGCCCGATCCGACGCCGACCATGCGCCCCGGGCAGCGCGGAATTCGCCAGATGTTCCGCCGCCACCAGCAGCGGCGGCAAGGCCCCCGAGAGCGCCTCGGCAGAGTGGCGAAGGGCGGGGGCTGTGTCTGTCACGCGGCCGCCCCGAGGGCGCCGGTCGTGCGGTCGGTGATCCGGTCAATGACGCTGCCAAGGCTTTCGCCCCGCGCGCGCGCCGCGAAACTCAGCGCCATGCGGTGAATCAACACAGGCCGCGCCAAGGCTGCGACATCCTCGGTCGAAGGGGCCAGACGCCCTTGCAGCAAGGCGCGCGCCCGCACCGCCAGCATCAGCGCCTGCGCGGCGCGCGGGCCGGGCCCCCAGGCAAGGCTGTCGCCCAGCGACGGGTCGGCATCGGCGGCACCGGGGCGGCAGGCGCGCACCAGATCGAGGATCGCTGCGACCACACTGTCGCCCACCGGCATGCGGCGGATCAGCGCCTGCGCGGCGATCAGATCCGCGGCCGAGAACACCTGCTGCACCTGGGCATCCTTCATCCCGGTGGTGGCCAGCAGGATCGCGCGTTCGGTGTCGCGGTCCGGATAGGGCACGTCGATCTGCACGAGGAAGCGGTCAAGCTGGGCCTCGGGCAGCGGATAGGTGCCCTCTTGCTCGATGGGGTTTTGCGTGGCGAGAACGTGGAACGGCGTGCCCAGCGGGCGGTGCTGCCCGGCGATGGTGACCTCGCGCTCCTGCATTGCCTGCAACAGCGCCGATTGCGTGCGCGGGCTGGCGCGGTTGATCTCGTCGGCCATCAGCAGTTGGCAAAACACCGGGCCTTCGATGAAGCGGAACTCACGCCGACCATCGGCCCCGGTTTCCAGCACCTCGGCGCCCAGAATATCGGCGGGCATCAGGTCTGGCGTGAACTGGATGCGATTCGATGCAAGCCCCATGACCGTGGCCAGCGTATCGACCAGCCGGGTCTTGCCCAAGCCCGGCAGGCCGACCAGCAGCGCGTGACCGCCCGACAAAAGCGCCATCAGCGACAGGTCCACAACCGTCTCTTGACCGATGAAGCGCGGCGCTATGGCGGCGCGGGCGTCGGCCAGACGCGCCCCAAGCGCCTCGATTGCGGGAACCAGAGTTTCGCTTTGCGGGTGATCGGTCATCGGCGGTTTCTCCGGTCGTGGATGCGCATGGGCGTGATTTTGTCTCTGGCCCGGTTATATGTCAGCATGGACCCCTTCGCCCAGAGCAGTTTGGAGTATTTCCATGGCCCCACAAGACAATGTGACCCCCACCCCGCCGCCAAACGCCGATTCCCTGGCCGCTTCGGCGGCAAAAGCGGCGAAAAAGGGCGGATTGCCGCCGATCCACCTGTGGAATCCGCCGTTCTGTGGCGATCTGGATATTCGCATCGCCCGCGACGGGACGTGGTTTTATCTGGGCACGCCGATTGGCCGTGCGCCGCTGGTGCGGCTGTTCTCGACGATCCTGAAGCTGGAGGACGGGAAATATTTTCTGGTCACGCCGGTCGAAAAGGTCGGTATCGTGGTCGAGGATGCGCCGTTTGTGGCAGTGGATTTCACCGCCAGCGGCGCGGGCGAGGCGCAGGATCTGACCTTCGAGACCAATGTCGGGGATGTCGCCGTGGCCGGGCCCGAGCATCCGATCCGGGTGGTGCGGGATGCGGACACCGGCGAGCCCTCGCCCTATGTGATGATCCGCGCCGGTTTGGAGGCGCTGATTGATCGCAAGAGTTTTTACCGGCTGGTGGATCTGGGCGTGCATTATCCGCAGGAGGGCACGTCGTGGTTCGGGCTCTGGTCGGGGGGCATATTTTTCCCCGTGATCCCGTCGGCAGACTTGGGGTAAAGGGGGCGTTGCCCCCTCGGCCCTGCGGGCCTCACCCCCAGAGTATTTTGGGCAAGATGAGGGGGCAAAAAGGGCGAAGGCCCGTTGAGGAATAGAGAGTTCATGCGCAGCCCCCGACTGGCCGTCTCGGCAATGTTCATTCTGAATGGCGGTTTGTTCGGGCTTTGGGCCTCGCGCATTCCGGCGTTTGTTGAACGATTCACGCTGGAACATGCAGTCTTGGGGCAGTTGTTGCTGTGTCTGGCGGGGGGGGGCGATCGTGTCGTTTCCGCTGGCGGGGTGGCTGAGCGACCGGATCGGCGGGGCCAAGGCCTCACGCGCTGTCGGGGTGGTGTATGCCCTGGTTTTGCCGATGATCGCACTGGCACCGAATGTCTGGCTGTTGGCGGTGGCGCTGACCGCCTTTGGCGCCTGTCACGGGGCGATGGATGTGACGATGAACACCTGGGCCGCCGAGGTGGAGCGCCACGCCAAGCGGCCGATCATGGCGTCATTCCACGCGATGTGGAGTCTGGGCGCGGGACTGGGCGCGAGTTCGGGCTGGCTGGCGGTGGCGGGTGGGCTGTCGCCGCTGATGCATTTCGCCCTTGGCGCGGGGGTGAGTGCGGCTGTGACGCTGTGGTTGGCGCAGGTGCCGTGGCAATCCGTCACAAGCCCGAGCAAGGTGGGGTTTGCCCTGCCGCCGCGGCCGTTGGTGCCGGTGGGGTTGGTGGCGTTCTGCTCGTCGGTGGGCGAGGGGGCGATGGCCGATTGGGGGGCGCTGTTCCTGACCCTGGTGAGCGGCGCATCCGAGGCGACGGCGGCCTTGGGTTACGGCGTTTACAGTGCGGCGATGGTGGTGGCGCGGCTGTTGGGCTACCGGGTGATCGAGGCGCTCGGCCCGGTGACAACCGCGCGGCTGGGCGGGGCCTGCGCGGCGCTGGGGGTGTTGGTGGCGCTGATTGGCGCATCCGTGGTGGCCGGGATGATCGGCTTTGCGTTGCTGGGCGTCGGCTATGCGGTGATGATCCCGCTGGCAATTTCGCGCGCGGCCAATGAACCGGGTGTCTCGCCGGGCCGGGCGATTGCCGGGGTGGCGACGCTGGGTTACGGCGGGATGCTGCTGGGTCCGGTGATGATCGGCGCGGTGGCGCAGGTCACCAGTCTGGGCACCGGCTTTGGCGTGCTGGCGGTGCTGGCGGCGGCGATCATCGGTCTGGCGGGGGCGATGCGGCCCCGCGCCAGCTAGGGGTGAGTAAGAGCCAGGAACGCATCCTCGAGGTCGGGTTCCGAGGTGGTCAGGTCGAGCACTTCGACCCCGGCGGCGCTGAGTGCGGCGAGGATCTGCCCGGCCTGCACCCGGCTGCGCGGATAGGTCAGCGCCAGCCAGCCATCGGCGCGGTCGTCGCGCGTGACGCCCTGCGGCAGGGTCAGCGCGGCCACCGGCGAGGCCGGGCGCACCAGCAGGGTTTTCGCATCGACGCGCGCGACGATCGCGGCGGTGGAATCGCGGATGATCATCTGGCCGTTGTCGATGATGGCGATCTCGTCGCACATCTCCTGCGCTTCCTCGAGGTAATGCGTGGTGAGGATGATCGTCATACCCTGCTGGTTCAACATGCGCACATTGTCCCACAGCATCTGCCGCAGGTGGATATCGACGCCCGCGGTCGGCTCATCGAGCACCAGGATTTGCGGGCCATGCACCAGCGCCTTGCCCAGCAACAGCCGCCGCCGCATACCGCCCGAGAGGGTGCGGGCATAGGCATTGGCCTTGTCGGTCAGGCCGATCAGCTCCAGGATCTCATCGGTGCGGCGCTCGGATTTGGGCACGCCATAAAGGCCGCCTTGCACCTCGATGGCCTCTCGTGGGGTGAAATAGGGGTCGATGTTCAGCTCTTGTGGCATGACGCCGATGGCGGCGCGCGACTGGCGGGGGTTCTGGTCCTGATCAAAACCCCAGATGCGCACGCGCCCTTCGGTCTTGATCACCAAACCGGCCATGATGTTGATCAGCGTCGATTTGCCCGCGCCATTCGGCCCCAGCAGGCCGAACACCGAGCCTTGTGGAATGGACAGGTTGATGCCCTTGAGCGCCTCTTTGGGCCCGGTGCGCATGTTGCCCGCATAGGTCTTGCGCAGGTTTTCAATTTCGATCGCGTGTTCGGTCATCTTGCTCCTGCCGGGCAATGGGGTATTGTCTGGACGACACGCATAGGCCGTAAGGCCCGCCGATACAAGGAACCGCCCGCATGACGACTGCCCATGCCACCCTGCCCAACCATGACGCACCCGAGACGAAGATCGTCAGCAGCCGCCACATTGCCTGCGATGGCGGTGAGGGCGCATTGGGCCATCCGCGCGTCTGGCTGACCATTCCGCACGATACGGGCTGGATTGAATGCGGCTATTGCGATGCGCGCTATGTGTTGGCCGAGGGTGCACAGGACGCACACTGAACGCTGGTTGCAAACAGGCTCTGTGCAGCGCTGCACAGGCAGAACACTGGAAACTCCGCGCGAAACACACATTTGTGGCGCAACACTCAGCAAGAGGTTTCGCCATGACATTCCGCCCCGTGACCAGCATCTCAAAGGCCAAGCCAACGATGGAGGGCGCAGGCGTGCACCTGCACCGCGCGTTCGGCTTTGGCGAACCCAAGGAAAGCGATCCGTTCCTGTTGCTGGATGATTTCCGCAACGACGACCCGGATCTGTACCGCGCCGGATTTCCGTGGCACCCGCACCGGGGGATCGAAACGATCACCTATGTGCTGGAAGGCACCGTCGAGCACAGTGATTCGCTGGGCAACAAGGGCCTGCTGGGGCCGGGAGCGGTGCAGTGGATGACCGCCGGGTCAGGGATTTTGCACCAGGAGATGCCCAAGGGGAACGCGCGCGGGCAGATGCACGGGTTCCAGCTGTGGGCCAACCTGCCGCGGGCGCAAAAGATGATCGCTCCGCGCTATCAGGACATCAAGGGCCGCGAGATCGAAACCGTGGTCGAGGATGACGGCACCGCGGTGCGCATCATCACCGGCAAGTTCTGGGGCAAGCGTGGCCCGGTGGACGGAATCGCGGCGGACCCGCTGTTTCTGGATGTCTCGGTGCCGCCGAACACGCGCCGGACCCTGCCGGTCGATACCTATGCGAATACCTTTGCCTATATTTTCGCGGGCAGCGGCACGTTCCGCGATGCCGCCAAGCCGGTTGGCGTGAAGGTGGAAAAGGAATTTGCGGGCAAAGAGCTGGAAATCCGCGATATGTCGGGCAACCGGACCCTGGTGCGGTTTGGCACGGGCAATGAGATCAGCGTGACCTCGGGGCCAGAGGGCATGCGGTTCCTGTTGGTCTCGGGCCAGCCGATCAAGGAGCCGGTGGCGTGGCACGGGCCGATCGTGATGAACACCCGCGCCGAGTTGCAAAAGGCGTTTGCCGAGTTGAATGCCGGGACGTTCATCAAGGGCCAGGGCGGGAAACGTTAGGCGCGGGATGCCGGTGTCGGAGCCTCCGGCGGGAGTATTTTTGGCAAGATGAAATCGAAAGCGCTCTGGTGGCTTTGGCCGCTGGACGCATTCGTGCTGGGTCGTTACCAAGGGCAGGTATCCGAACACAGGGGAACTGGCATGGCATTCGGCAAGGGCGATCATCTGCATCTGATCGACGGATCGGCCTTTATTTTCCGGGCCTACCACGCGCTGCCGCCGCTGACGCGCAAATCCGACGGCCTGCCGATTGGCGCGGTGGCCGGGTTTTGCAACATGCTGCTGCGCTATACCGAGGGCAAGAACGGCGGCACCGCGGCGACCCATGTCGCGGTGATCTTTGACCATTCCGCGAAAACCTTTCGCAATGATCTGTACCCCGAGTACAAGGCCAACCGGCCCGAGTTGCCCGAGGATCTGCGGCCGCAATTCCCGCTGACCCGCGAGGCGACGCGTGCGTTCAACATCGCCTGCGTCGAGACCGAGGGGTTCGAGGCCGACGACATCATCGCCACGCTGACCAGACACGCGGTGGCGGCGGGCGGCGATGTGACGATCATTTCCTCGGACAAGGACCTGATGCAGTTGGTCGGCCCCAATGTGGTGATGTGGGACGCGATGAAGGACCGGATCATCGGCCCCGAGGAGGTGGTCGAGAAATTCGGCGTCGGGCCGGAGCGGGTGATTGATGTTCAGGCCTTGGCCGGGGACAGCGTCGACAACATCCCCGGCGCGCCCGGCATTGGCGTGAAAACCGCGGCCTTGCTGATCAATGAATACGGCGATCTGGATACGCTGCTGGCGCGCGCGTCGGAGATCAAGCAGCCGAAGCGGCGCGAGACTTTGGTGACGATGGGCGATCAGATCCGCCTGTCGCGGCAGTTGGTGACGCTGCGCGATGACACCCCGATGGAGGAGGCGCTGGAGGATTTCATCATCCGCCCGCCCCAGGCCGAGGTGCTGCTGGGCTTCCTCAATGACATGGAGTTCCGCACCCTGACCCGGCGCATCGCCGAGAAGCTTGGGGTCGAGGCGCCTGCGGTGGCGGTGGCCCCGGCCTCGGCGCCGGCTGCGGCCACCGAGGAGGCGCCCGCCGCGCCCGTGCTTTTACATTTTGAAACCGAGGGTTACGCCTGTGTTTCCGATGCCGGGGCGTTGCAGGCCTGGATCGCGCGGATTTATGAGCAGGGTCATGTCGCGGTGGATACGGAAACCACCTCGCTGGACGAGATGCGCGCCGAATTGGTTGGCGTGTCGCTGGCGCTGGCCCCGAATGACGCCTGCTACATTCCGCTGAACCACCGCGCGGGGGCGGGCGATCTGTTCGGCGCGGCCAAGCGGCTGGACGGCCAGATGAACCCGGAGGCGGCGCTGGCGATCCTGAAGCCGATGCTGGAGGATCCGTCGATCCTCAAGATCTTTCAGAACGCCAAATACGACGCCAAGATTTTCAAGCGGGCGGGCGTGTCGGTGGTGTCCCTTGATGACACGATGCTGATGTCTTACGCGCTGAACGCAGGGCTGCACAATCACGGCATGGATGCCCTCAGCGAGGAATATCTGGGCCACAAGCCGATCCCGATCAAGTCGCTGCTGGGCACCGGCAAAGCCGCGAAAACCTTTGACAATGTGCCGATTGAGGATGCGGTGAAATACGCCGGCGAGGATGCGGATATCACCCTGCGTCTGTGGCACGCCTTGCGCCCGCGCCTGCACCGCGAGCGGGTGACGACGGTGTACGAGACGCTGGAGCGCCCGCTGGTGCCGGTGCTGGCCGAGATGGAGATGCACGGCATTCAGGTCGACCGCGATACGCTGTCGCGCATGTCGAACGCCTTTGCGCAAAAGATGGCGGGCCTCGAGGCGGAAATCCATGAGCTGGCGGGCGAGAGCTTCAACGTCGGCTCACCCAAGCAACTGGGGGAAATCCTGTTCGACAAGATGGGCCTGCCGGGCGGCAAGACCGGCAAGACCGGGGCCTATTCGACCGGCGCGGATATCCTCGAGGATCTGGCGACCGAACATGATCTGCCGGGCCGGGTGCTGGACTGGCGGCAACTCTCGAAGCTGAAATCGACCTATACCGATGCGTTGCAGGACCATATCAACCCCGACACCGGCCGCGTGCATACGTCTTATGTGCAAACCGGCGCGAATACCGGGCGGCTGGCCTCGACCGATCCGAACCTGCAAAACATCCCGATCCGCACCGAGGAAGGCCGCCGCATCCGCGAGGCCTTTGTCGCGGCCGAGGGCAAGTCGCTGGTCAGCCTCGATTACAGCCAGATCGAACTGCGCATCCTCGCCCATGTGGCAAACCTGCCGGCGATGAAACAGGCGTTCAAGGACGGGTTGGACATTCACGCGATGACCGCCAGCGAGATGTTCAACGTGCCGATGGACCAGATGACCCCCGACATCCGCCGCCGCGCCAAGGCGATCAATTTCGGCGTGATCTACGGCATCTCGGGCTTTGGCCTGGCGCGCAACCTGCGCATCCCGCGGGCCGAGGCGCAGGCCTTCATCGACACCTACTTCGAGCGCTTCCCCGGCATTCGCGCCTGGATGGACGACACCATCGCCTTTGCCAAAGAACATAAATACGTCGAAACCCTGTTCGGGCGGCGCATCCATACGCCCGAGATCAACGCCAAAGGCCCGGCTGCTGGCTTTGCCAAACGCGGGGCGATCAACGCGCCGATCCAAGGCACCGCTGCCGATGTGATCCGCCGCGCCATGATCCGCGTGCCTGACGCCATTGCAGACCTGCCCGCCAAGATGCTGCTGCAAGTGCATGACGAACTGGTGTTCGAGGTCGCCGATGACGCCGTCGACGAAACCATCGCACGGGTCAAGACCGTGATGGAAAACGCCGCAAGCCCGGCGGTCTCGCTCGATGTCGCGCTGATCGTCGAGGCGGGCACCGGACCGAACTGGGCCGAAGCCCACTGACTCCCGTCTTTGTTCTTGAAATATCCCAGGGGGAAGGCCGCAGGCCGCGGGGGACAGCGTCCCCCGGCGCGGCGAACCCCCTCGATGGGGGTAAGCCGCGCACCCCCTCTCGCCAGGGTTTGCGGCTCGCGCAAAACCGTGGCAAACTGGCCGCATGATCAACAGCTATGCCGAATTGCGTGACGTCGCTTTGTCTTTGAACCTGCCACGCGTCGAAGACGGAACGGCGTGGGGCAATGCCTGCCTGCGGGCGCATGGCAAGATGTGGGTCTGGTGGTCGCCCTACGTCGATGCGGCGGTGTTCAAATGCGATTTTGACGAACGCGAGATGCTGCTCGAGGCGGATCCAGAGACGTTCGTGCTGCATCCGCATTACCGCGCCCATAAATTGATCCTGGTGATGGGCGGGCGTCTTGACCCCGACTGGGCCAAGGTGCGGCTGATCCAACAATGGCGCGCGGCGGCACCAAAGCGGTGGCTCAAGACCTGGGATGCTGAACAGCAGGACCGGTAAGGTCAAAGAGGCGTCCTCCATTCCCGGGCGTCAGGACACGTCGCCACCCGAGTCAAAGATGAGTATTTTTGGCAAGATGAGGGGGGATCGGTGAGACGCGGGTGAAAAAGCAGATTTCCCTTGTCGCGCCGAAGCGCTAGAAGCAGCGCATGACCGACGATACGCCCAATGACGACGAATCCTTGCCCCCCGTGACGGCCCCGCTGGCCGAGCCGCTGCGCCGCGCGTTGGGCGAGCGGTATTTGCAATATGCGCTGAGCACGATCATGCACCGCGCCCTGCCCGATGCCCGCGACGGGTTGAAGCCGGTACACCGGCGCATCCTGTTTGCGATGCGCGAGTTGAAGCTGTCCTCGACCGGCGGGTTCCGCAAATCCGCCAAGATCAGCGGCGATGTGATGGGCAATTATCACCCGCATGGCGACGCGGCGATCTATGATGCGATGGCGCGTTTGGCGCAGGATTTCAACGTGCGCTATCCGCTGGTGCATGGGCAGGGCAATTTTGGCAACATCGACGGCGACAACCCCGCCGCCAGCCGCTACACCGAGGCCCGCATGACCGCCGCCGCCGAGGCGCTGCTGGAGGGGTTGTCGGAAAACGCGGTTGATTTCCGGCCCAATTACGACGGCACGCTGGAAGAACCCGTGGTTCTGCCCGCCGCCTTTCCGAACCTGTTGGCCAACGGATCGAGCGGCATTGCCGTGGGCATGGCCACCAATATCCCGCCGCATAATCTGGATGAATTGGTCGATGCCTCGGTCGCCTTGATCGACACGCCGGATATCAGCGACGAGGCGCTGGTCGATCTGGTGCCTGGCCCAGATTTTCCGACCGGCGGCGTGATTGTCGAGCCGCGGTCGTCGATCCTGGAATCGTACCGCACCGGGCGCGGCAGTTTCCGGCTGCGCGCGACCTGGGAGCGTGAGGAGTTGCCGCGCGGCGCCTGGCAGATCATCGTCACCGAAATCCCCTATCAGGTGCAGAAATCCAAGCTGATCGAAAAGCTGGCCGAGATCATCCAGACCAAGAAAGTGCCGCTTCTGGGCGATGTGCGCGACGAATCGGCGGATGATGTGCGCATCGTGCTGGAGCCGCGCTCGAAGAACGTGGACCCCGACATGCTGATGGGCATGTTGATGAAATCTTCTGACCTGGAGATCCGTTTCAGCCTGAACATGAACGTGCTGATCGACGGGCGCACGCCCAGGGTTTGCGGGCTGCGCGAGGTGTTGCAGGCATTCCTCGACCATCGACGCGAGGTGCTCAAACGCCGCAGCCAGTACCGGCTGGAAAAGATCGACCACCGCCTTGAGGTGCTGGAAGGCTATATCATTGCCTATCTGAACCTCGACCGGGTGATCGACATCATCCGCTATGACCAGACGCCGCGCGATGCGCTGATGCGCGAGCAATGGGGCAAGACCTTCCCGCGCGCGATGTCCGAGGCCGATTATATCGCCCCCGCCCCCGGCGCGGGCGAGTTGACCGAGGTGCAGGCCGAAGCGATCCTGAACATGCGGCTGCGCAGCTTGCGCAAGCTCGAAGAAATCGAGCTGCGCCGCGAGCGTGATGAGTTGCTCAAAGAGCGTGAGGCGCTGGTTGATCTGCTGGGCTCCGAGCGTCGGCAATGGACGCGGATCAAGCAGGAACTGGCCGAAGTGCGCAAGAGCTTCGGCAAGGGCACCGCCTTGGGCGCGCGCCGGTCTACCTTTGCCGAGGCCGCGCAAATCGAGGAAGTGCCGTTCGAGGCGATGATCGAGCGGGAACCGATCACCGTGGTCTGTTCGAAAATGGGCTGGATCCGCGCGATGAAGGGTCATGTCGCGCTGGACAGTGAGTTCAAGTTCAAGGACGGCGACGAGGCCGCCTTTGCCTTCCATGCCGAGACCCCCGACAAGATCGTGATCTTTGGCAGCAACGGGCGATTCTATACGCTGATCGGCGTCAACCTGCCCGGCGGGCGTGGCATGGGCGAACCCGTGCGCCTGATGGTCGATCTGCCCAACGAGGCGCAGATCGTCGATATCTTTGTGCATGAGGCCAGGCGGCGCATGATCGTGGCGTCAAGCGACGGTGACGGGTTCATCGTGCCCTCGGACGAGGTTCTGGCCCAGACCCGCGCCGGCAAACAGGTGCTGAATGTGCGCGCCGAGGCCCGCGCCCTGATCTGCAAGCCAATCAACGGCGACCATGTGGCTGTGGTCGGCGAAAACCGCAAATTGCTGGTGTTCCCGCTGGACGAGTTGCCGGAAATGAACCGGGGCAAAGGTGTGCGGTTGCAACGATACAAGGACGGCGGTCTGAGCGATCTGACCACCCTCACCCTGGCCGAAGGTCTGTCGTGGAAAGACCCCGCCGGGCGCACCCGTCTTGAGACCGTGCTGGACGACTGGCTGGCCAAACGCGCCGCCGCCGGCCGCATGGCGCCGCGCGGCTTCCCCCGCGACAACCGCTTCACCTGATGTCAAACCGGGTCAAGCCGCGCCGTCGGCGTTGCCATGCCGGGGGCATTCCGCTAAGGCTAGAAAGTTCAGAACCCGGGAAATCGCCATGCTGACACCACGCCTGCCCTTTCGCAAACTCGCCCTGCTCGCCGCCGCCGGGCTGCTGTCGGCCTGTGCCAATGGTGCGATACTGGGAGAGGAACGGGCCGAATTGGGTGATTTCCGGTTGTGTTACAACATCGTCACCATCAATGACGCGGTGCAAGGACCGCTGTCGCGCGAAGCCGATCTGGAGGAATTCTCGCGGCTGATCCGCGCCGAGGTTGACCGTCGTTTTGGCCGCTATGACGGGGATCGCCTGTATCATATCGCCATGCATCTGGATGCCTATGTGCTGGCGGTTCCGGGCATCCCGATCGTCGCCTCGCCACGCTCGGCGCTGATCATCAGCACCAACGTCTGGGACGATGTGCTGGGGCGGCCGCTGAATGATGAACCCGAACAATTCACCGTGCTGGAAAGCGCCTCGGGCACCAGTCTTGTTGGCTCGGGCCTGACCCAGACCGCCGAACAGCAGATGCAGGTTCTGGCGCAGAACGCGGCGATCCGCATCGAGAACTGGCTGGCGGAAAACCCCGAATGGTTCCAGCATGGCCAGGATGGTGGCGACCCGGCGGTCGATGCCGAAGCGGACAGTGCGACTCCGCCGCGCGTGACCCGTGCCGCATCCAGCGAAGCGCCCGAGGTTGATCGTTGCGCCTCGGTCACCGGGTTGCCGACCGGGTCGTAACGCAAGCCAAAGCGGGCGCCGCCGCGTAAATCCGGCGATCGGGCGAATATTGACCGCCAAATGCGCCAATGCGCTTGATTTTCCTGCGCCCCGCCTTTATCTCGCGCGCGACGCGGCTTGCCAGTTGTGCGGGTCCATTGGTCTGGGCTGAGACGCCTTGAGAGGGCCCGCCGCGCTCGACACCGACCCGTAGGGCGGGGCTTCCCCCGCTGCGCTGACCAAGAATTGAGGAGAAGCCATCATGGCAAAGGCAAAGTTTGAACGGAACAAACCGCACGTGAACATCGGCACGATTGGTCACGTTGACCATGGCAAGACGACGCTGACGGCTGCGATCACCAAGTATTTTGGCGACTTCCGCGCCTATGACCAGATCGACGGCGCGCCCGAAGAGAAGGCCCGTGGCATCACGATCTCGACCGCGCATGTCGAATACGAGACCGAGACGCGTCACTATGCACACGTCGACTGCCCCGGCCACGCCGACTACGTCAAGAACATGATCACCGGTGCCGCACAGATGGACGGCGCGATCCTGGTGGTGAACGCCGCCGACGGCCCGATGCCGCAGACCCGCGAGCACATCCTGCTTGGCCGTCAGGTCGGCATTCCCTACATGGTTGTCTACATGAACAAGGTCGACCAGGTGGATGACGAGGAACTGCTCGAGCTGGTCGAGATGGAAATCCGCGAGCTGCTCAGCAAATACGAGTACCCCGGCGACGATATCCCGATCATCAAGGGCTCGGCGCTGCACGCGATGAACGGCACGCAGCCGGAAATCGGCGAGAACTCGATCCGCGCGCTGCTGAAAGCGGTTGACGAGTACATTCCGACCCCGGCCCGTGCCGTGGACCAGCCGTTCCTGATGCCGATCGAGGACGTGTTCTCGATTTCCGGCCGTGGTACGGTGGTGACCGGCCGCATCGAGCGCGGCGTGATCAACGTTGGCGACGAGATCGAAATCGTCGGCATCCGCGACACCAAGAAATCGACCTGCACCGGCGTGGAAATGTTCCGCAAGCTGCTGGATCGTGGTGAGGCAGGCGACAACGTCGGCATCCTGCTGCGCGGCATCGACCGCGAGGGCGTGGAGCGTGGCCAGGTTCTGTGCAAGCCGAAGTCGGTTCTGCCACACACCGAGTTCGAGGCCGAGGCCTATATCCTGACCAAGGATGAGGGTGGCCGTCACACGCCGTTCTTCGCCAACTACCGCCCGCAGTTCTACTTCCGCACCACGGACGTCACCGGCACCGTCAAGCTGCCCGAGGGCACCGAGATGGTGATGCCCGGCGACAACCTGAAGTTCGAAGTCGAACTGATCGCGCCGATCGCCATGGAAGAGAAGCTGCGCTTCGCCATCCGCGAAGGCGGCCGCACCGTCGGCGCTGGCGTGGTGTCCAAGATCATCAAGTAAGGTGTAGGGTGCGTGCTTGCACGCACCGAACCAGATCTCGGGGCGCGCAGGGCAACCTGCGCGCCTTTTCCATGGTCCGAATCCGGACCCATTCCTGCGCCATGACCACCGCGCAGACCCGCGGCCCCTAGCCCGGTTCCCGCAGCATCTTGCGAATCGTTTTCGCCGCTGACCGGTAATGACTGGCCCCGGCTGCCTCGGCCCAGCGGCCAAGCGTCCAGTCATTCATCCACGGATAAAGGTGTTTTGTGTACAGCTCGGCATCATCCGCCGCCTCCAGACAGGCCAGCAACCGTCCGTGCGCGGCGCTGAGGTCCGCGTTTACCTGCGCCCAATCCCGCCCTGCCGCCTGTTCTCGGACCAAGGCATTGTATGCCGTCAACTGGTTCCATTTATAGCCCGGTGCCGGGGTCTGCACGTCATGCCCCGCCAACGCCGCAGCCCGCCAATGCAGGAACAACACCACCCAATGCGCCCGGTGCGCAATCACCTCGCGTATGGTCCAGCCGTCGGCATCGGGTCGGTCCACACGCCCCGGATCAACCCCGGCCAAAAGCGTTTGCAGCTTGGCGAATTCCAATTTGGTGACGGTGAGCAACTCGGCGTGGTTCTGGGCAGCGGGCATGGCGACCTCCAGTCGCCGACCAGTCTATCGCCCGACTCCACGTCGGACTTTGCGATAAAGCAAAGCCCAGCGGACGTCCGTTTACCCTTTGCTAACCAGTTAACCTTTAGGATCGGGTCAAACTGGGGGTGGATATGCTGGCACGGGCGCGCACTGTGGCCTTTGAGGGGATCGACGCGCGGATCGTCGAGGCGCAATGCGTGCTCTCGCCCGGCCTGCCCGCGTTCCATATCGTCGGCCTGCCCGACAAGGCGGTGTCCGAGGCGCGCGAACGGGTGCGCGCGGCGTTTTCCTCGCTCTCCATCGCCCTGCCGCCGCGCCGCATCACCATCAACCTGTCGCCCGCCGACCTGCCCAAGGCAGGCTCGCATTTCGACCTGCCGATTGCGCTGGCCCTGCTGGCCGCGCTGGGCATCATCCCGCCCGAAGACCTCGCACAAACCGTGTCGCTGGGCGAATTGGCGCTGGACGGCACGTTGGTTGCGGTGGTCGGCGCATTACCCGCGGCGATGGCCGCCGCCGCCGAGGATTGCGCGCTGGTCTGCCCGAAACCCTGCGGCGCCGAGGCCGCCTGGGTGGGGGCAGCACGGGTCTTTGCCCCCGCCACCCTGAGCGACGCGATCCGCCATTTCACCGGCCAAGCCCCCCTGCCCCGCGCCCAACCCGGCGAGGTGGCGCGCGACACGACGCAACGCGATCTGCGCGATGTGAAGGGCCAGGAACGGGCGAAACGCGCCTTGATCATCGCCGCCGCGGGGCGGCATCACATGCTGATGGTTGGCTCGCCCGGTTCGGGAAAATCCATGCTGGCGGCGCGGTTACCGGGCATCTTGCCGCCGCTTTCGCCCGCCGAGGCCCTGGAAACCTCGATGATCCAGTCGCTCGCCGGGCTTCTGGACGAAGGCGGGATTTCCCGCCAAAGGCCGTTCCGCGAGCCCCATCACACCGCCTCGGTCGCGGCAATCGTCGGCGGCGGGCGCAACGCGAAACCGGGCGAAATCAGCCTCGCGCATAATGGTGTGTTGTTCATGGATGAATTCCCCGAGTTCCCGCGCACCGTCTTGGAAACCCTGCGCCAACCCATCGAGACCGGCGAAGTCGTCGTGGCGCGCGCCAATGCCCACACGCGCTATCCCTGCCGGTTTTTGCTGGTCGCGGCGGCGAATCCCTGCCGCTGCGGCTATTTGGCGGAACCCGCCCGCGCCTGTGCGCGCGCACCCGGTTGCGGCGATGATTATATGGGGCGCATCTCTGGCCCGTTGATGGACCGTTTCGACCTGCGCATCGAGGTGCCGCCGGTCGCGTGGTCGGATCTGGACCTGCCCGCCACCGGGGAAAGCTCGGCGCAGATTGCCGCGCAGGTCGCGCAGGCTCGGCAGGTGCAGGCGACACGGTTTGCCACGCTGCCACAGGTTCGGGTGAATGCCGATGCCGAGGGCGCGCTGCTGGAGGAGATCGCCACGCCAGATGCCGACGGGCGCGCCCTGTTGACCCGCGTTGCGGATCGTTTTGGCCTGACCGCGCGCGGCTATCACCGCGTTTTGCGGGTTGCGCGCACGATTGCCGATCTGGAGGGCAGCGACACGGTGCGCCAGCCGCATGTCGCCGAAGCGGTCAGTTTTCGCCTGACGGTTGGTGCGCACACGACCGGATGAATGCTGCCGTCTCATCCAGAGTGGCGCGGGCCTCGGGCATGAGATTGTGGAGCAAGGTCCACACATGCGGCAGGTCGCCGGCCAGTTTGATCTCGGCCTCGGGCACGCGGCTGCGCATCCGGAGCGAATCATCGCGCAGCACTTCGGATTCCGCGACATGGATCTGGATCGGCGGCGGCGCGGGGAAGCTGGCGTGGATCGGCGAGAGCCGGGGATCGGCGGCATCCTGGGGCCGCGCGCCCCCCAAAATCAACCGCCGCACCTCGGTGAAACGATTGGCGGCCAGAATATGCTCGCGCGCGGCATTGGTCACCAGCGAAGCCCCCGACAGCGTGAGATCGGTCCAGGGGGAATACGCAAACAGACCGGCCGGGCTTTGGCCGCGGTTCAGCAAATGCGACAACAGCGCCAGCGCCAGGCCGCCACCCGCCGAATCGCCGCCAATCACGATATCGCGCGGATCATAGCCCCGCGCCAACAACCCATCCCACGCGGCAACCGCATCGTCGAACGCGGCGGGAAACGGGTGTTCGGGTGCCAGACGATAGCGCGGCGCAAACACCCAACCGCGGGTGCGCTGCGCCAAGGCGGCCAGCATCGTCTCATGGGTTTCAGGGCTGCCGAACAGATAGGCGCCGCCGTGAAAATACAGAACAACCGTGTCATTCTGGCGCTGGTTCGAAATCCACAGCCCCGACACGCCGCCGATCCGCCCCTCCTGGCTCAGCGAGAGGGGCGGCGACCAGGCGCCAAGTCGCGACAGGCGGTTTATGGCGCGGCGAGTCGCAACCGGGTCACTCTGGCGGGCAAAGGCGCGCCGGATGGTCAGCCGACAGAGCTGATTGATTGCCCGCGCTTGCCACGTCATGCCCCGGCACGGCGCGCCTCGATGGCGTCCCAGATTTTTCCGGCGACATTGATCCCGTCAAAACGCTCCAGTTCCTGGATGCCGGTGGGCGAGGTCAGGTTGATCTCGGTCAGCCAGTCGCCGATCACGTCGATGCCGACAAACACCTGCCCTTTTTCGCGCAACAATGGCCCGATCTTGGCGCAAATCTCGCGGTCGCGGTCGGTCAGGTCCGTTTTTTCGGCGCGCCCGCCCACATGCATGTTCGAACGCGTCTCGCCCTTGGCGGGGACGCGGTTGATCGCGCCAACGGGTTCGCCATCGACCAGAATCACCCGCTTGTCGCCCTTGGACACTGCGGGCAGGAATTTCTGCACGATCAGCGGCTCGCGCGAGAAGCCGGTGAACAATTCATGCAGCGACGCCAGATTGCGGTCCTCGGTATCCAGCCGGAACACCCCCGCGCCGCCATTGCCATAGAGCGGCTTGAGGATGATGTCGCCGTGACGGTGCTTGAAGGCGCGAATGTCATGCAGCGTGCGCGCGATCATGGTCGGCGGCGTCAGGTCCTGGAACCGCAAAACCAGCAGTTTCTCCGGGTAGTTACGCACCCAGAACGGGTCATTCACCACCAGCGTCGTGTCGCGGATCATGTCCAGCAGATGCGTCGAGGTGATATAGGCCATGTCGAATGGCGGATCCTGGCGCAGCCAAACGACATCGACGGTGGACAGATCCAGCGTGATTTCATCGCCCAGATGCGCGTGATCGCCCTGGACGCGCTGCACCTTGAGCGGCCAGGCGCGGGCCACCACGCGCCCCTCATCAAAGGTCAGGCGGTCGGGCGTGTAATAGAACAGCTCATGGCCACGCGCCTGCGCCTCTTCGGCGAGGCGAAACGAGCTGTCGGCGTTGATGTTCACCGCGTTGATCGGATCCATTTGAAAAGCGATTCGCAGTGTCATGGCATCTCCAGCCGGTTACCGAGGTTTATCCTTGTTCCCTAGATGACCCAGCCGCACGGAAGTTTCAATTGCCACGCGCGTGGCTTGGCGCAGGTTTCACCCGCTCAGGGCATTCTCAAGGATCTGAATCCGGCCTTGGGCATCAATCAGCGCCACGTCGAACCGCGCGAAGGTGTCCAACCCGGTCGGGCATTGCCCCAGATATTCGCTGGCGGCCGCGAACAGGCGCTGCATCTGTTGCGGGCGCAGCCGTTCGGCGGCGCGCGCGTGGTCGCGGCTTTTCTTGACCTCGACGAACACGAACCCCGCGCCATCGCGCAGGATCAGGTCGATTTCGCCGCCCTTTCCGCGCCAACGCCGCGCGGCAACCGGAAATCCCCGCCGCACATAGTCGCGCGCGACCTGATCTTCGGCGGAAAGCCCGGCATGATACGAGACAGCACCGCTCAATCGTCGTCCTTTTGGGTCAGGGCCAGCGCCCGTTGATACACCTGCCGTCGCGGCAACCCGGTCATCGCCGAAACGTCATCGACCGCCTCACGCAGAGTTGACCCGTCAAGCGCCGCCCGCAAGGCGCCATCAAGATCAATCGCCGCGCCAGACCCTTCGGGCGCGCGGCCGACCAGCAGCACGATTTCGCCCTTCAGATCCCGTCCCTCAATCTGCGCGACCACCTCGGCCACGGTGCCGCGCACGACCTCCTCATAGCGTTTTGTCAATTCGCGACACAGCGCACAGGCCCGCGTCTCGCCCAGAGTTTCCGCCACTTCCGCTAACATTCGATGAATGCGCTTGGGGGATTCGTAAAACGCCAGCGTCGCCGGGATCAACGCGGCCTCGGCCAAGAAGCGCTTGCGCGCCCCGGCCTGGGCGGGGGCGAAGCCCATGAAACAAAAGCGATCTGTCGGCAGGCCACCCACCGCAAGCGCGGCCAGCACCGCCGAGGCGCCGGGGGCGGCGACCACGGGAAACCCCGCATCAATCGCCGCGCGCGCCAACTGATAGCCGGGGTCCGAGACCATCGGCGTGCCTGCTTCGGGCGCAAAGGCCACCGATTTCCCCTCGGCCAGCGCGGCCAGCAGACGCGGGCGCATCTGTGCGCCGTTATGGTCGTGATAGGCCAACAGGGGCCGCCCCGCCACGCGCACCCCGTGCATTTCCATCAAGCGCCGCAAGCTGCGCGTGTCCTCGGCGGCCAGCACATCGGCCCCGGCCAGAATGTCCAGCGTGCGCAGGGTGATGTCGCGCGCGGCACCAATCGGCGTGGCCACCAGATGCAGCCCCGACGGCACGCGGCGCGGGCTGGCCGCAAACAGCGGTTCGGAATGCTCGGGTTCTTGCTCATGAGTCATACGACTGCACCTGACACGTTTACTTCACCGGGTCTAATCCTTAGTGTTGCAAGCGGCGACGCCCGCCGCAAGCCGCCACCGTGAGGAGTTCGATGCGCTTCGTAAAAACCCTAGCCCGCCACGCCCAAAGCCTCATCCAGCCGCGCACGACCCGACGTGCGCTTTTGGCGTTGACCGGCGCATTGGCCTTGTCCGCTTGTATGCCCTCTGGCCTTGGTGGCCTGACCTCTCGGATCAACCCGAATGAACCCGTCATGGTGGCGCTGTTGTTGCCGTCCGGCTCTGCGACGCAGGGGGACGCCATTCTGGCTGCCAGCCTTGAAAACGCGGCGCGGATGGCGGTTGCGGACCTGTCCGGCGTGCAGATCAACCTGCGGGTCTATGACACACAGGGCGACCCGGCGATTGCCGCGCAAGTGGCCCGTCAGGCGGCGGATGACGGCGCGGGGATCATTCTGGGCCCGGTGCGCAGCGCCGAAGCCAGTGCCGTTGGCATCGCCGTGGCCGGAAATGGCCTGAACGTGTTGAGCTTTTCCAACAACCCGGCGATTGCGGGCAACAACGTGTTTGTGCTGGGCCTGACGCCTGACAACGCCGCGCGGCGCGTGTTCGAATATGCGGCCCGCAACAACCGCGGACAGGTGATGGTGGTCGGCGAGGCCACGACCTCGGGGCAGTTGGTCATGGCGGCGGTCAACCGCGCGGTCGACGGCACCGGCGCACGCATCGTCGGCTCGGAAACCTATGAATTCTCGCAGCAAGGCATTGTCAACGCGCTGCCCGCCATTGCCTCGGGCGCGCGCAGTTCGGGCGCGCAATCGGTGCTGTTCACGGCCGACAGTGCGGGCGCTTTGCCGATCTTGTCGCAACTGCTGCCCGATAACCGCATCGCGCCGCCTCAGTTTCAGTTCATGGGCATCACGCAATGGAACGTGCCCCCCGCGACACTGCAACTGCGCGGGTTGCAAGAGGGTTGGTTCACCATGCCCGACCCGGCCCTGACCGGGCAATTCGAGGCGCGCTTTACCGCCGCCTACGGCGAGGCTCCGCACCCGATTGCCGGGCTTGCCTATGACGGGATCGCCGCGATTGGTGCCTTGCTGGGCACCGGCGGACCAGAGGCCTTGTCCCGCGCGTCGCTGACGCAGGGCTCGGGCTTTGTCGGCGTCAACGGGATCTTTCGCCTGATGCCGGACGGCACCAATCAGCGCGGGCTGGCCTTGGCAACGATCCGCGACAATGCGGTGGTGATCCTGGAACCGGCACCGCGCAGCTTTGCGGGCTCGGGCTCGTAAGAGGGTATTGTGGCGCCGACCGATCCCGCAAACTCCGCTTGCGCAGCCCCCGTTTCCGCAGCCCCCGTTTCCGCAATCCCGCTTTTCGCCGAACCCCCGGCCCCCGATGAGCCGCTGATCTGCCCTGAGGGGCAGATTTGCGACCTTGAGGCCCTGGATCAACGGCTCACCCTCGGGCTTGCCCCGCTGACCGAAGCGCGCGACATCCGCGCCTTTACCGTCGCGACATTGCTCGAGGTCTTGCGCGAGGGGAACAAGGCGCTTGAGGCGGCGCTCAAGGCCGCACCGCTGAACGCGCGCTCGTTCGTGCGCGGCCAGACATGGCTGACCGATATCATGGTGACCTGCGCCTTGAACGTGGCGCAGCGCTATCTGCATCGCAATCCCAACCCCACCGAGGGGCAACGCATCGCGCTGCTGGCGGTCGGTGGCTATGGCCGCGCCGAAATGGCCCCGCAATCCGACGTCGATCTGCTGTTTCTGGTGCCCTATAAAATCACCGGCTGGGCCGAAAGCGTGATTGAATCCACGCTCTATATCCTGTGGGATCTCAAGCTGCGGATCGGTCATTCCAGCCGCACCATCGACGATTGCCTGCGGCTTGGTCGCGAGGATTACACGATTCGCACCGCGCTGTTGGAGCAGCGGTTCCTGATCGGCAATGAGGCGCTGGCCGCCGAGTTGAAAGAGCGGCTGTGGACCGATCTGTTCAAAGACACCGAGGGCGAATTCATCGAGGCCAAACTGGCCGAGCGCGATCAGCGCCACACCAAGCAGGGCGGCCAGCGCTATATGCTGGAGCCCAATGTCAAAGAGGGCAAAGGCGGGCTGCGCGACCTGCAAACCCTGTATTGGATCGCCAAATATATCTACAATGTCGACAAGGCGATCGAGTTGATCGACCAGAAGTTTTTCACCGAGGCCGAATATCAGAGCTTTCGCGATGCCGAGACCTTCCTGTGGGCGGTGCGCTGCCATCTGCATCACCTGACCAACCGGCCCGTCGATCAACTGACCTTTGATATGCAGCCCGATGTGGCCGAGCGGATGCACTATACCGACCACGGCGGGCGGCGCGCGGTCGAGCATTTCATGCAGGCCTATTTCCGCCACGCCACGCAGGTTGGCGAGTTGACGCGCATCTTCCTGACCGGGCTGGAAACGCGGCATGTCAAGAAAATGCCGGATCTGTTGGGGCTGCTGCGGCGGCGCAAGAAGGTCAAGCCGGGCTATCGCGTGGACCTCAACCGCCTGAACATCATCGAGCCTGCGGCGTTTTTGGCCAATCCGATCAACTTGCTGCGCATCTTTGAAGAAGCGCTGCGCACCGGGTTGATGATCCACCCCGACGCGATGCGCCTGATTGCGGCGAACCTCGACAAGATCGACAACGAGATGCGCGAGAATGCCGAAGCGGTGCGGATTTTCCTCGATCTGATGCTCAAACACGGCAACCCCGAACGCGCCCTGCGGCGGATGAACGAATTGGGCGTGCTGTCGGCCTTTATTCCTGAATTCGAACCCATCGTCGCGATGATGCAATTCAACGTCTACCACCATTACACGGTCGACGAGCACACCATTCAATGCATCAGCACTCTGGCGCAGATCGAGCGCAAGGAGTTGATCGAGGAATTGCCGCTGTCCTCGGCCATTCTGGATGCAGGCGTCAATCGCAAGGTGCTGTATGTGGCGCTGTTGCTGCACGATATCGGCAAGGGCCGGCCCGAGGATCACTCGATCCTGGGCGCGCAGATTGCCCGTCGCGTGGCCCCGCGCCTGCGCCTGAACGCCGAGGAATGCGAAACCGTCGAATGGTTGGTGCGCAATCACCTGCTGATGTCCGACGTCGCGCAGAAACGCGATATCGGCGACCCGCGCACGGTGCGCGACTTTGCCAAGGTGATGAAAAGCAAGAAGCGGCTGGACCTGCTGACGGTGCTGACGGTTTGCGACATTCGCGGCGTCGGGCCGGGGACATGGAACAACTGGAAAGCCATGCTTCTGCGCCAATTGCACGCCGACACCACCGTCGCGCTGGAGCAAGGCGTCGAGGCGCTGAATTTCTCGCATCGCGAAAACGAGGCCAAGCGCACCCTGCGCGAGGCCCTGTCTGACTGGCCGCGCGCCGATCTGCGGGTTGAGACCGCGCGCCATTACGGGGCCTATTGGCAAGGGATGCCGACCGAAACGCATGTCGTCTTTGCCAATCTGCTGCGCGGTCTGGGGGACACCGAAATCCGCATCGACCTGCACCCCGATGTTGAACGCGACGCCACCCGCGCCGCCTTTGCGCTGGCCGATCATCCGGGGATTTTCTCGCGGTTGGCGGGGGCGCTGGCGATTGTCGGCGCGAATATCGTCGATGCGCGCACCTATACCTCCAAGGACGGCTATGCGACGGCGGTATTCTGGATTCAGGATTCCGAGGGCCACCCCTATGAACAAGACCGCCTGCCCAAGCTGCGCAAGATGATCGAGCGCACCTTTGCCGGCGAGGTCATCGCCACCGAGGTGCTGAAAACCCGCGACAAGGTCAAGAAACGCGAGCGCCAGTTCCGCGTGCCGACCAGCATCACCTTTGACAACGAGGGGTCGGAAATCTACACCATCGTCGAGGTGGATACCCGCGACCGGCCCGGATTGCTCTATGATCTGACCCGCACCCTGGCCGCCAACAACATCTATATCGCCAGCGCCGTGATCGCCACTTATGGCGTGCAGGTGGTCGATACCTTCTATGTCAAGGACATGTTCGGCTTCAAATTGCACGCCCAGTCACGGCGCGACTCGTTGGAGAAAAAGCTGCTGGAAGCGATCGAGACCGGCACCAAACGGGCGACGCAGGCATGACGCCAATCCGCCTGATCCGCAGTTTTGCCACCGTCGGCGGCTGGACGCTGGCCAGTCGCATCCTGGGCTTTGTGCGCGACGCCTGGATCGCCGCGGCGCTGGGCACCGGCCCCGCCGCGCAGGCCTTCATCGTGGCGTTTTCGCTGCCCAACATGTTCCGCCGCTTCTTTGCCGAGGGCGCGTTCAACACCGCCTTCGTGCCGATGTTCTCCAAGAAATACGAAGCCGGCGACAATCCGCAGGACTTCGCGCGTGAGGCCCTGTCGGGACTGGCCACCATCGTGCTGGCGATCACGTTGCTGGCGCAGGTGTTCATGCCGTGGCTGGTGCTGGCGATGGCCTCGGGGTTTCGCGGCGATGAACGGTTTGACCTTGCGGTGTATTTCGGGCGCATCGCCTTTCCGTACATCTTCTTTATCTCGCTGGCCGCGCTGGCCTCGGGGGTGTTGAACGCCACCGGGCGCTTTGCCGCCGCTGCCGCAGCACCTGTGTTGCTGAACGTGATCTTCATCGGTACGCTGGCCCTGGTGCCGGTGATGGGCTGGGATGCAGGCCTGGCGATCACCTGCGCGGTGCCCATCGCCGGGATCGCGCAACTATTGCTGGTCTGGTGGGCCGCGAAGCGCGCCGGCATCACCCTGCTGCCGCGCCTGCCGCGCTGGACGCCCGAGATGAAGCGCCTCGCGATCATTGCCGCACCGGCCATGCTGGCGGGCGGCGTGGTGCAGATCAACCTGCTGGTCGGGCGCCAGGTCTCCAGCTATTTCGGCGAGGCCGTGGCCTGGCTGTACAACGCCGACCGCCTCTATCAACTGCCGTTGGGTGTCGTGGCGATTGCCATTGGCGTGGTGCTGCTGCCCGACCTCTCGCGCCGTCTCAAGGCCGAGGATCTGGCGGGATCGCGCGCCTCGTTCAACCGCGCCACCGAATTCGCGCTGGCGCTGACCCTGCCCTCGGCGGTGGCGCTGGTGGTGGTCGCGGTGCCCTTGGTGTCGGTGCTGTTCGAGCGTGGCCGCTTTGGCCCCGAGGATACCACCGCCACCGCGCTGGCCGTGGCGGTGTATGGCGTGGGCCTGCCCGCCTTTGTGCTGCAAAAGGTTCTGCAACCCCTGTATTTCGCCCGCGAGGACACCCGCCGCCCGTTCTATTACGCGCTGGTGGCGATGGTGGTGAACGCGGTTCTGGCGGTGGGTCTGGCGCCGGTGGTCGGCTATATCGCCGCCGCCGTGGCCACGTCGGTGGCGGCTTGGGCGATGGTCTGGCAACTGTGGTCCGGCAGCCGCAGCATGGGCGAGGCGGTCCGGTTCGACACCCGGCTGAAAACCCGCGCGCCGCGCATCCTGCTGGCGTCGCTGATCATGGGCGTGGTCATCTGGGGGGCCAATCTGGCGCTGAACCCACTGCTGATGGCGGCGGGCTGGCGCTATATTGGCCTGCTGTTGCTGGTGCTGGCCGGGATGGTCAGCTATTTCGGCGCGGGCATGGTGATCGGCGCGTTCCGCCCGTCCGATTTCAAATCCGCCATGCGCCGCAAAGGCGAGGCCTGAGGCCCATTCTGGCGCGCGCCTATTTCTTGATCGCGCGATAACCGTAAATCAGGATGATCGCGCCGACGAGACCGGCAATCAGGTTGCCGATGATGCCCGAGAAACTGACACCCAGAAACCCGAAGATCAGATTCGCGACAAACGCGCCGACAATCCCCAGAATGATGTTCATCAAGATCCCGGTATCGGTTTTCATGATATTCGAGGCAATCCACCCCGCCAAACCACCGATGATGATGCTGGCAATCCAACCCATGTGTTCACTCCTGCTATGCGTTTGATCGTCAATCTAACGTATTGCGGGACCAGGGCAAGGAATCCGTCAGCCGCAAATCCGCTCCCGCAGCCGCGCCCAACTGCCCGGCCCCAGAACCAGCGCCGATCCGGCAAAGCCCAGCGCGAAACTGGCAACCTCGGCGATCCACGCCGGGCCTGCCTCGGCCAGCAGGCCGAACGCCAGCCGCGCGAGGACCAGAATACCGATCATCGCAAAGGCCCGGCGCTGCTTGGTGCGGTCGCCCGCCGCCTCACGCCACTTGATCCAGGTGAACGCGCCGACCAAGGCAAAGGCCATCGGCATCGCGCCAAACAGCCAGCCCAGATGATCCGCGCGGGTGATCAGGCCAAAGATCGCCGCGCCCATCAATGGCGCCACCAGAACCAGCACCACAAAGCGCGCCGCGCCAAAGGACTCGGCGACCGTCTTGCCCAGCGCCGCCACCAGAACCACGCCGAACAGCGCGTGCATCGGCGTGCCGTGGATGAAATTGAAGCTGAAATAGCGGATCAGATGCTGCGTCGGGAACCGCCAGTTCTGCAGCATCCAGTCCTGAATGCCGCTGGAAAAGGCGAACCGCTGGATGGTCTCGATGCGCCAACCAACCGCCTGCGGCCCGCCGACCAACCCGGCCCCGCCCGCCCAAAGCACCGCCTCGATGCCCAGAATGACCAGCAGAACCAGCCAGATCACCCCCGGCAAGGGGTTCAGCGGCGAGGCATTCAGATCGGCCAGCGGATCACGGTCATCGTCGGTCATGGGCTGCTCCCTTTGGGGTTCTGTTGACGCCCCGCCCTGCCAGCGATAAGCGAGACAAACAGTTTTTTCCACCACGGAGTGCAGTCAATGGCCGACGCCGCCCCCGCAAAGTTCAAACCCCGCGTTTTTTCCGGCATCCAGCCCTCGGGCGGGTTGACGCTGGGCAACTATCTGGGCGCGATCAAACGGTTCGTCGATATGCAGGATCAGGGGATCGAGACGATCTATTGCATGGTCGATATGCACGCGATCACCGTCTGGCAAGACCCGGCCGCCCTGCGCCACCAGACGCGCGAGTTGGCGGCGGGCTATCTGGCGGCGGGTCTGGACCCGGCGAAATCCATCCTGTTCAACCAGTCGCAGGTCTCGGCACATGCGGAATTGGGCTGGGTGTTCAACTGCGTGGCGCGCATGGGCTGGATGAACCGCATGACGCAGTGGAAAGACAAGACGGCGGGGAAAAACACCGAACAGGCCTCGCTGGGGTTGTTTGCCTATCCGTCGCTGATGGCCGCCGATATTCTGGTCTATCACGCGACGCATGTGCCGGTCGGCGAGGATCAGAAACAACATGTCGAGTTGACCCGCGACATCGCCGCCAAGTTCAACCACGATTATGGCGTCGAGTTCTTTCCGATCACCGAGCCGGTGATCGAGGGGGCGGCGACCCGCGTGATGAGCCTGCGCGATGGCACCAAGAAAATGTCGAAATCCGACCCCTCGGACAATGCGCGCATCAACCTGACCGATGACGCCGACAAGATTTCCTCGAAAATCCGCAAGGCCAAAAGCGACGCCGAGCTGCTGCCCGAGACGATGGACGAGCTTTCTGAGCGCCCCGAGGCGCGCAATCTGGTGAACATCTATGCCGCGCTGTCGGGCATGAGCAAAGAGGCGGTTCTGGGGGAATTCTCGGGCCAGGGGTTCGGCGCGTTCAAGCCGCGGCTGGCGGATCTGGCGGTGGCGACCCTCGCGCCGATCTCGACCGAGATGCAGCGCCTGATGCAGGACCCGGCCGAGATCGACCGCATTCTGGGCGACGGCGCCGACCGCGCGGCGGCGATTGCGACGCCGATCCTGGAGCGCACGCTGGATATCGTTGGCATGGTGCGTTCGCGCCGCTGAGTTTGGGGGTGGGCCGCCTCGGGGGGCATCGAGCCCCCGCTCGGCGGCGTGCGACACGGGTCGCACGGGGGGGCGTTGCCCCCGCCGACCGAACGCGATGAGCATGGCGCGAAAGAGGCCCGTGGCGGATGGCGGGCCTCGGATCAGCCTTCCCACGGCAGGTTTTTGCACGTTGAGACCAAGTGATCCACGAACAACCGCTGCCGCGTGGATTGAAAGCGGTTCGGCTGGAACACCGCGTAAATCTCGCGTTTGGGTGAGGTGACGTAGTCGGGCAAGACCACCTGCAAATCCTGCGCCTTGAGGTGTTCGGCGACGTAAAACACCGGAAGAATGGTCATGCCGACGCCCTGCACCGCCGCGCTGCACAGGATGTCGCCCGAATCTGACTTGAAGTTTCCCTGTAGCCCGACCTGACCGATCTGACCCGACGCATCCTCGAAACGCCATTCGTGCACGCCTTGATTGCCGGTGTAGGCCAGCACATTGTGATGCGCCAGATCCGCCGGGGTGCGGGGCGTGCCCTGCGCGGCAAGGTAGCCCGCGCTGGCGCACAGCACAAAGGGGCAGGACGCCAGACGCCGCGCGATCAGCGAGGTATCCTTGAGCGACCCGATGCGCACCGCGAGGTCGAACCCCTCATGCGCAATATCGACGAACCGCTCGTTGAGGCTGACGTCCAGCTCGACCTCCGGGTGTTGCATGGCAAACGAGGCGATCGCCGGGCCGAAATACTTGATGCCGAGGCTCTGCGGGAAACTGACCTTCAGCGGACCCCGGGGGCGTGATTTCAGCTCGTAAATCTGTTCCTGCGCCTCTTGCAGATCCTCCAGCGCCCGCGATGCGCGTTCAAAATACAGCGCACCCTCCTCGGTGACGGAGACATTGCGCGTCGTGCGGTTCAGCAGCTTGACCTGCAAATCCTGCTCAAGGTTCTGAATTTGCTTGGAAACCGCCGAACTGGTGAGGCCCAGCGCCCGCGCGGCACCGGCAAAGCTGCTGGCTTTTACCACGGCAATGAAAACGCCAACGCGGGACAGATGGTCCATCTACATTATCAACCTTTTGGAATGAGTTAACTTCTGAATGGCAGTATTATCAATCGGATGAGGAAATGCAATCTACGGGTCAGACAGAAACCACATCCTTGGAGCAAGACCATGACACAGACCGACACCCTGAACACCGGCGCTTTCATCACCCGCCTCTCACTCGGCGGAATTCTTCTGGCCCACGGCCTGCTCAAGCTGATGGTGTTCACCATCCCCGGCACGGTCGGCTATTTCGCCAGCCTCGGGTTGCCGCCGGTCGCTGCCTATCTGACGATCTTTGCCGAAATCGTCGGCGGCGCAGCGATTGTCCTGGGGCTCTACACGCGGCTGGCGGCGATCTTGTCGATCCCGGTTCTGCTGGGCGCGCTTTGGGTTCATGCCGGAAACGCCTGGGTGTTCAGCGCCGAAGGTGGCGGCTGGGAATTCCCGCTGTTGCTGGTGCTTCTGGCGGTTGCGGTCGCCGTTCAGGGCGGCGGCGCCTTTGCCCTGCGCAAATTGCCAGTGGTCGACGGTTTCATCCCCACTATCTTGAAGGCATAAGCAAGACCCTTGCCCAAACAGAAAGCCCCCGTCATGCCCAAACTTCTCATGGTCTCCGGCAGCACCCGGACCGGGTCCACCAACTCGAAACTCGCGGCGCTGGCCGCGAGTATCGCCCGAGACGCCGGCGCCGATGTCACGCTGATCGACCTCAAAGACTATGACATGCCGCTTTATAACGGCGATCTGGAGGCCGAATCCGGCCTGCCCGACACCGCCAAACGGCTCAAACAGGTGTTTGTCGAGCATGACGGCCTGTTCCTTGCCTCGCCGGAATACAACAGCTCGATCTCGCCCTTGCTCAAGAACACGCTGGACTGGATCTCGCGGCGCGATACGCCGGATGAGCCCGCACTTTGGGCCTACAAAGGCAAGGTTGCGGGGCTGGGCGCGGTTGGGTCCGGGGCCTTGGGCGGTTTGCGCGGCCTTGTGCCTCTGCGCATGATGCTGGGCAATATCGGCGTCACCGTGGTGCCAAGTCAGGTCGCCATCTCGCATGGCCTGAGCGCCTTTGACGAGCGCGGCGCACTGAAGGACGAGCGCCAGCACGGTATGCTGAAAGCCACGATTGACCAACTGATCTCCACGACGCGCGCGCTGAAGGCCACGCGGTAACCCCAACGAAAGGACACGCCATGAGCTGGAACCCCTCTCTGGAGCCAAGCTGCCCCGGTGCCGACAACCTCGACTCGATCGAGACGCTGATCGTGCCCCGCGCCCGCGATATCGGCGATTTCGAGGTCCGCCGCGCCCTGCCCGCCGCCCGGCGGCGCATGGTTGGCCCCTTCGTGTTCTTCGACCAGATGGGCCCGGCCGAGTTCATCACCGACCAGGGCATCGACGTGCGCCCGCATCCGCATATCGGTCTGGCGACGGTGACCTATCTCTACAAGGGCGAGTTTCAGCACCGCGATTCGCTGGGCACCGATCAGATGATCTACCCGGGCGAGGTGAACTGGATGATCGCCGGCAACGGGGTGACCCATTCCGAACGCACCAGCGCCCAGACCCGCAAGGGGCCCAGCAAGCTGTTCGGCATTCAGACCTGGGTGGCGCTGCCCGAACACGCCGAGGAAATGGACGCCGATTTCGAGCATCACAAACAGACGGCCCTGCCGCTGCTGGAGGGCGACGGCAAGCAGGTGCGCCTGATCCTGGGCAACGCCTGGGGCGAGGTCGCGCCGGTCAAGACCTTTTCCGAGATGTTCTATGCCGATGCGATTCTGGAAGCGGGCGCGAAACTGCCGCTGCCCGACAATCACGAGGATCGCGGGATCTATGTCACCGAAGGCTCGATCGAGGTGGCGGGCGATCTGTTCCAATCGGGGCAAATGATGGTGTTCCGCCCCGGCGACGCGATCACCGTCAAGGCTGGTCCGGCGGGCGCGCGGCTGATGTTGCTGGGCGGCGAGACCCTGAACGGCCCGCGCCATATCTGGTGGAATTTCGTGGCCTCGTCGAAAGAAAAGATCGAGGCCGCCAAGGAAGCCTGGGCGGCGGGCGACTGGGAGCATGGCCGCTTCCAACTGCCACCGACCGACAAGGATGAATTCATCCCCTTGCCAGACTGATCAAACGCAAGGGTCTGCGCCTGACGCACGCGCGCCGCAGACCCGACACCCGGAAAGGATTTACACCATGACGATCCAACACGACACCACCCGGCAGGACGGCCTGACGCTGACCCTGCGCCCCGCCGCCGAACGTGGCAAAGCCGATTTCGGCTGGCTCAAATCCGCGCATAGCTTCAGCTTTGGCAACTACTATGACCCCGCGCATATGGGGTTCGGCAATCTGCGCGTCATCAACGATGATCTGGTTGCCGGTGGTCAGGGGTTCGGACGCCACCCGCACAAGAACGCCGAGATTTTCTCGTATGTTCTGGGCGGCGCGCTGGAGCACAAGGATTCGCTGGGCAATGGCTCGGTGGTCAGCGCGGGCGGCGTGCAATACATGAGCGCCGGGTCGGGCGTGACGCATTCCGAGTTCAACCCTTCGGCGACCGATGAAATGCGCTTCCTGCAGGTCTGGTTGCTGCCCGAAAAGGCCAACACCCCGCCAACCTATGACACGATCTATCTGTCGGACGCGGAAAAAAGTGGCGCGCTGAAACTGTTCCTGTCGCCCGATGGCCGCGACGGCTCGATGAAAACCCAAGCCAACGCCAGCGTCTATGCGGCAACGCTGGACGGCGATCAGAGCATCCGCACCGACGTGAAGGCCGGGCGCAAGGCCTGGGTGCAGGTGGCCAATGGCGCGCTGCGCGTCAACGGGGTCGCGCTGGGCAAGGGTGACGGGCTTGCGATTGACGGCAGCGGCACGCTGACCCTTGACCAAGGCACGGCGGCTGAACTCTTGTTCTTCGACCTCGCCGCGTAGCCCGGACAACAACACCCGGCGCGGCTTGTCTTGGGCCGCGCCGGGCCTCATGTTGGGTGGGAACACAGCGGCGAGCGGCATGGACAAAGCACGAAAACCGCCCAGACGCCGCAACGCGGTCTGGATCGAGCGCGCGATCATGGCCATGATCACCGCGCTGTCCCTGACATGGAGCGGCTGGTGGCTCTGGGGCCTGAGCCAGACCCCCGCGGCGGCGCTGTTCGTGGATCGCGGCGTGTCCGAGCTGTCCGCCGCTTATGACCGCGCTCTGCTGCACGATGCCACGCCCGAGGCCTTGGCCGCGCGGCTGTCGGATCATCTGGACGCAAGCCCGCGCGACTGGGTGATGATCGCCGCGCTGGAGGATCTGGCGCAGGCGCAAGGCGTGACGCTGCCGGCCGATCTGGTGGCGCGTCGCGTGGCGCTGGATGCCGAGGACAATGGCTGGATCGCCACCGGGGTCGCCTGTGCCGCCTGTGCGTGGGATTTGCGCGATTGCGCGGTGTCAGGGGCCTTGACCTGCGGGGTCGCGGTGAACCTGACGGTTCTGGGCGATCTGGTCGCCCTGACGCGCGAGGGCGGGCATTATATTGCCGGGTCCGAGGTCGATCAGGTGGATGTGGGCATCGCCTTTGTCGGGCTGGCCGCCACCGGGTTGGTGGTGCTGACGGGCGGCACCTCGCTGGCGGTCAAGGGCGGCGCGGCGCTGCTGCGGGTGGCGCATCGCACGGGGCGGTTGGCGCCCGAGATCCTGGGGGTTTTCCGGCGCGCCTTTGCCTTTGGTATCGACTGGGCGCGCCTGCCCGCCGTGCGCAACGCGGATGATCTGGTGCGGGTCGCGCGCCCGGCGGTGTTGCGGCCCGCGGTTGCGGTGGCGCAGGATCTGGGGCGGCTGAATGCAAGGCTGGGCAGTCGCCAGGCACTGCATCTGATGGGCGCGATCGACACCCCCGCCGAGGCCGCGGCACTCGGCCGTGCCGCCGAGGCCCTGGGGCCGCGCACCCTGGGCACCTTCGAGATGCTGGGCAAATCACGGTTCCTGCGGTTGGGCGTGCGGCTGGCGGATGAGGTCTGGGCGGTGATCGCGGGCCTGTTTGCGGCGCTGACCGCGCTGCTTGGCCTGCTGGGACCGCTGTTTGGCCGCCTTGGTCGCGTTTTGCTGCGCGGTGTGGTCCGGGTGGCCCTGCGCGTGTGAACCCCAAGAACGGTGCGTGCAAGCACGCACCCTACGAACCGCCGCGCGGGTGTCGTCGGGCCTTGGCCACCCGGAGCACCAATGATAGGCATTCCACGACCGATCTCGGAGCCCGCCATGCCAGCCCAACCCATTCCCGTCACCCTGCTCACCGGTTTTCTGGGCTCGGGCAAGACCACGCTGCTCAACGCCCTGTTGCGCGATCCGAAAATGGATCGCGCCGCCGTGGTGATCAATGAATTCGGCGAGATCGGGCTTGATCACGACCTGATCGAAAGCTCGACCGAGGCGATGGTGCTGATGCGCTCGGGGTGCCTGTGTTGCGAGGTGCGCGGCGATCTGGCGCAGACCCTGGCCAATTTGCGCGACCGTCGCGAGGCCGGCGAGATCGCGTTTGACCGCGTGGTGATCGAGACCACCGGCATCGCCGACCCCGGCCCCATCGTGCAGACCTTGGTGATGGATGGCGAACTGAGCTATGATTTTGCGCTGGACGGCGTGCTGACCACCGCCGACGCCGCCACCGGGGCGCGAACCCTGGACCAGCATTTCGAGGCGGTGCAGCAAATCGCCATGGCCGACCGGATCATCCTGACGAAAACCGACCTGGCGACGCCTGCGCAACTGGCGCGCTTTGAGGCGCGTCTCGCGGCGATCAACCCCGGCGCGCCCCGCGTGCGCGCCGAACACGGCGCAATCGACCCGGCGCTGTTATTCGGCGTTTCACCGCGTCAGGACAGCAGTCAGGCGCAGGCCCTGTCCTGGGTCGCGGCCGCCCCGAAAAGGGCCAGCCTGCCCCCCTTGAGCGGGCTGACATCGACCAACCCGCTGTCGTTGCCGCAAAGCCACGGGCTGTTTGCCGCCGGTGCCAAACCCACCAGCCACGACGGGCGCATCACCTCGCAATCCATCGAAATCGCCCAGCCGATTTCGCCCATCGTCTTTGACCTGTGGCTGGAATCGCTGATGAATTCCGCCGCCGCCGATATCCTGCGCCTCAAGGGTGTGGTGCATGTCGAGGGCATGACCCACCCGTTTGCCTTGCACGGGGTTCAGCATATCTTTCACCCGCCGGTGCCCTTGTCGCATTGGCCCGAGAGCGACAAGATCAGCCGCATTGTGGTGATTGGCCGCGATCTGCCGCCGGGCTATCTGTCAGAGAGCCTCGCCTTTCTGCGCAGCAAGCCAGAGGTCACCGAACATCGGCTTTAAACCGCGCACCGGGGCGCAAGAACAAGCCTTGCACCACCAACCCTGTTATACTAACCCCGACCACAACCGGAGGACGACATGAATCAAGATCAAGCAACCTATGACGCATTTTCCAAGGCCATGGAGTTTTGGAGCAAGCTTTGGCGGCAGAACTATGAGCAAAGCCTCGCCTTCTGGGCGATGATGGGCCAATCCGTGCCGCGCGCATCCGCCCGCGAACTGGCCGCCGAGGCCGAGTCGATGAAGTCGAAAACCTGAACGACACGCGTCGCGCGGCGGCACCGACAGGTCAGGCTGCCGCGTATCACTGCGCGGCCACCTCCAACGGCACGCCGCCGACATCAATGCGGGCAATCTGCGCGACAATACCGCCCATGAGGCGCTGAAACTCGGGGAACTGCGCCGACGGCTCCACCCGCGCCTCATCGAGATACAGCGCCCGATCAATCTCGATCTGGATGACATGCATCCCCTGCGCGGGCTGGCCGTAGCGCTGCGTGATATAGGCCCCCGCAAACGGCGCGTTGCGCGCCACTGTCAACCCCGCCGCGCGAAAGACAGCCTCGACCTGGGCGGCGATTTCCGGCCCGCAGGCCGCGCCCCAGCGGTCGCCGATCACGATATCCGGACGGCTCGCCCCGCGCGAGACGTGCCCGCTCAACGCCTCATGCGGCATCGAATGCACATCACACAGCAACACCTGCCCGAATCGCCGGTGTTGCCGCTCCAGCGTGGCCGACAGCGCCGCATGGTAGGGGTGCCAATAGCGGCTGATTCGCGCCTTGGCCTCGGGCATCTCGATCTTGCCGCTGTAAATCGCCCGCCCATTGGCCACCACCCGCGCCAAGACCCCCAGCCCCGAGGCGATTCGCGGGTTCAATCCGGCGCGCTTTGCCCCGTTCACCAGCGCCGGGTCCAATTCATCGGCGGCGCGGTTGAAATCGACATAGGCGCGCGGCACCTGACTGGTGATCAGAGGCGCGCCATGATCGGGGGCCTGCGCCAGCAACAGATCCACATACGCATCCTCGGACGACCGTAAAACAAGGGGATCCACCGCCACCGCCGCCAGAAATGCCTGCGGATACACGCGCCCCGAATGTGGCGAGGCAAACACCACCGCAGAGGTGGCGCGCACGGGTTCAGCGATCTCGACGGCAATCGGCATTCACGGCGCTCCTTCATCGCCAATCATAACGATGAAAATCTATCAACGGAAAGCCCTTGAACATACCCGAGGTTCCTTTTATAGACCCCATCATTGACGTGGTCGGGGCCTTCGGGCTCGGATCAACTGTCAGGGCGCGTAGCTCAGTGGTAGAGCACTACGTTGACATCGTAGGGGTCACAAGTTCGAACCTTGTCGTGCCCACCATTCCTGTCTAGACAGGGTTGGATCACCGCACTCCGCATGGGGTGCCATAGATTTCAAGGCGCTCGCGCGCCGCGAAGAGGAGAAGACCGATGAAGGTCAAGAATTCGCTGCGCTCGCTCAAAGCGCGCCACCGTGATTGCCAGATCGTGCGCCGCAAAGGCCGGGTTTATGTGATCAACAAGACCCAGAAAAAGTTCAAGGCTCGTCAGGGCTGATCTGAACCGATTTCATGCGCAAGGCCGCCCGGGAAACCGCGGCGGTTTTTTGCATTTGGCGACCGTATTTGGCGTCGTTCCCGGTTCATGGTGGTTCTGTGCTATACTCGCTGCCTTTCATCATTGGAAATTGAGAAGGGAGACACGCCATGAAACCAGTTTTTATCTCTTTGGGCCTTGTCGCCACCATGCTGGTTGGATGCTCCGAGTTCACCAGAGCAAGCCGTTACGCCCTCGACCCGATCACGTCGGACGACAGGCAATTCGAGGTGTTCATGCTCGTGCGGAGCGTCAACCCGGAATACACCGACCCTCGTCAGGATCCAGAGGCCACGACTGCGGTTTATGTCACCGTCGCACCGGGGCGGGTGATCTACTGCGGTGCCACGGCCAGCGGCTGCCATGACGTCGTCCGGCGGTTCCGGAATCACGAAACATCCCTGGTCGAGGACATGGTGGACCTGACCAATCGCGGCGGGATGTAGCCGCGCCCTGACGCTGTCCAAGGTGCTGCCCGAGGTGCAGCGCCTCGCGACAGCCGAGTCACCGGGCGGCGCGTATTTGGCGACCGCGCGGTGACGGGCTGAACCCCGTCCGAATAATTACCAAAGGGTTACTGCAGCAGGCCAAGCCCTTGATATCATGTGTCTCACACGCTGTCCCCCCGTGAGACACCCCGGCTGGAACCCCTCAATTCCCGCGCCGCGCCCGACCCTGCGCCCGCAAGGAGTCCCAGGTTTCCCGCGTCACATATCCCGACACCTGCAGTCCGTTTTGCTGCTGAAACTGCTGGATCGCCTGCCGGGTCTGCTGGGTCACGGACCCATCGACCCGTCCCGGATCATACCCCAGCCCGGCCAATTCCCGCTCCACGATTTCCCAGCGGGTCATCTCTCCGCGCCGCTGATCCAGATTGAGCGACTCCTCTTCTTGCTGGGGTGAAACATTGGGCGACATCGGCGGCGAAAGCTGGTCCAGACGCTGCCGCGCCTGATCCGCGAAAGACCCGTTCGGGAACGCATTCAGGAACGACCGATACCCGTCGATCGTATCCACATTGCTAGCCAACGCCCAGGCCGCGAATTCCAGCGCAGGCGGCAGACCGCCGCCGCCGCCGTCCGATATCCCGCCCCGAAGCTGCTCGATCCGGCGCTGCGCCTGACGCGCGTGCTCGCCATTCGGGAAGGCGTTCAGATAGGCGAGGTAGGCCTGCTCGGTGTCCTGATTTTGCGCCTGATTCCAGGCGGCATTCTCGCGGGCAGCCTCGGCTGCGCGGCGATCCGCCTCGATCTGTTGCAGCCGGTCTCGGGCGACGCTGGCGAAGATTCCCTCGGGGAAACGCTCCAGATAGGCGCGCAGACCGACCTCATCCTGACCCGAGCCGGTATCGCGCCAAAACGCCCGGTCGCGCCGCTCAAGGGCGGCTTGACGGGCCTGCGCCTCGGCCTCGAGCTGGGCGGCACGCCGCGCCCCTTGCTGCGCCAGTTCGAACACCTGGTCGCGGTTGAGAAAGCCCGTCTGGGTCAGCCCGCTGGCCGCCTGCCACGCGGCAATCGCCGACCGGGTTCCGCCGCCGAATATCCCGTCGATACCCCGCGGCTCGAAGCCGAGGATGGTCAGGTCGCGCTGGATCGATTGGCGTTCACTGCGGCTGAGATTCAGCGCGGCCTCGATGCGTTCGGGCGTGTTCAGCAAGCGATCCCGCGCCGCGCGGGCCAGCGCCGCATAGTCGCCGTCAGGCCATTGCGCCAGATAGGCCTCGTAGGAGGCCAAGGTATCCGCGTCCAAGGCCTGCCCCCAAGCCACACGATCTGCATCGTCCAACGGTTGATGATCCGCAGGCAGGAACGTAAGGTAGGGCGGGTTGAAACCTTCGATCTGAATATCGGCCCGCCGCGCCGCCAGCGCGCCGATCGTCACGCCCGGTTGCGCCAGACTGCTGAGGAAATCAGCGATGCCCGGCCCCGAGCCACGCACCACCGACACCCCTTGCGGCACCATCAGATCGGTGGGCAGGCCCGCGCTGAACCCCGCAACAGTGCCAAGTGGAAAACCATAATCCGCAATCGCGACAACCGCGCCGCCTTGCCGCTGCCCGGCCAGCGCGAGGATCGTTGCCAGCCGCACGCCCTGCGCCTCGACCGAGGCATAGTTGGGTTGTGTGGCGTTTGTACCCATCAGCCAGGTGCCGTGCGCGGCGTTCAGCGTGTGCCCGGCAAAAACGATCACCACCCGCTCGTGATCTTGGTTGCTCAGGGCATCCGAGAGGTTCGACATGGCGGCCTGCATGGCGGCCGATGACAAGTCGGTTGCCATCTCTACGCGGAACCCTGCCGCCTCCAGACGTCTGACCGACTGCAAGACAACCCCTGCGCCGCGTGCGTCGCGCACCGAGTCATAGTCTTCATTGGCGATGATCAGGGCAATGCCCGTTGACGCCTGGGCTGGCACCAACGTGACAAGCCAGAACGCCGTGGCCGTGAGAAATCGAGCAAACATGCAACCCTCCGTAAATCGCGGAGGCTCAGGTTACTCGTAACTGCGCAGATCCTCGATCACCTTGCCGTCATTCGGCAACGTGCCGGGGGGTACGAGTTCAACCTTGCCCCGCAATTTGAGCGTATCAAGGATCGTGCCTTCGTACAATTTCGGATTGGAGGCGCGGGTTTCGATCTGCACGGTCATCACGTCCATCTCGCCGTCGCGGCTGGCGATGACGCGGGCGCGGCTGATCTCCTCATGGCGGCTGACCAAGGCGGCGACTTGTTCAGGGCGCACGAACATACCCTTGATCTTGGTCGTCTGGTCGGCGCGGCCCATCCAGCCCTTGATGCGCAGATTGGTGCGCCCGCAGGGGCTGGTGCCGTCCATGATCGCCGACAGATCGCCGGTGGCAAAGCGGATCAGCGGGTAATCGGGGTTCAGGCTGGTGACAACCACTTCGCCAACCTCGCCATGCGGCACAGGGGTTCCGGTGCCGGGGCGCACGATTTCAACGATCACCCCCTCGTCGATGACCATCCCCTCCAGCGCGTCGGTTTCATAGGCGATGTTGCCCAGATCGGCGGTGGCATAACATTGACGGGTGGTAATGCCGCGATCGGCGTAGTGCTGGCGCAGACTGGGAAACAAGGCCCCGGCCCCGACAGCGGCCTTGGTAAAGCCTAGTACTTCGCCCATTTCATCGGCTTTATCGAGGATGACCTTCAGGTAATCGGGCGTGCCCGCATAGGCCGTGCAGCCGATATCCTTGGCCGCGCGCACCTGCAATTCGGTCTGACCGGTGCCCGCCGGCAAAACCGCCGCCCCCACCGCCCGCGCGCCGCTTTCAAAGATCATGCCGGCCGGGACCAGATGATAGGAAAAGCAATTCTGGATGATATCGTCGCGCCCGATGCCGCAGGCGTGCAGGAAGCGCCCCATGCGCCACCAATCCGCCGAGAGGCCGCCGGGCTCATAGATCGGGCCGGGCGACTGGAAATAATACGCTGCATTGGACACGGCAACGCCACCAAACGGGGGGCGCTGCTTTTGCCAGCCGGAGAGGTCGGATTTGCGCAGCACCGGCAGCTTGACCAGATCCGCGACGGATTTGACCTCGCGCGCGGCCTCGACCCAACCGTCGAGCGCTATGGTCATGCCCGCAAGGCGTTCTTGCAAGGCCGCGCCTTGTGCGGCGGCGCGTTGGTCGGCGCTGCGGGTTTCCAGTGCATCGAAATACTTGGTCATGATCCTGGGGCTCCCGCTCCCTCGCGTCCGCTTTGGCGGTTCGTTACAGTGTCAAAGGTTGCCCGCGTGGCGGGCTTAGGCCAGCCAGCGCTTGCGACGGCGATAGCTGCGCACGTCGCGGAAGCTCTTGCGGCCCTTGTCGGACATCCCCAGATAGAATTCCTTCACATCGGGGTTTTCGCGCAGGTCCTTGGCAGAACCTTCCATCACGACGCGGCCGTTTTCCAGAATATAGCCGGTATGCGCAAAGCGCAGCGCCACGTTGGTGTTCTGCTCGGCCAGCAGGAAAGTCACCCCCTGCTCCTCATTGAGACGCTTCACGATGGTGAAAATCTGCTCCACCAATTGCGGTGCCAGCCCCATCGAGGGCTCATCGAGCAAGATCATGTCAGGGCGGGCCATCATCGCGCGGCCAATCGCCACCATCTGTTGCTCGCCGCCCGAGGTATAGCCAGCCTGAGATTTGCGACGTTCGCGCAGGCGGGGGAAATAGTCATAGACCATCTCGAGATCGGCGGCGATCGCCGCGCGCCCCTGAGTGCGGGTGTAGGACCCGGTCATCAGGTTCTCTTCGACGGTGAGATGTTCAAAGCAGTGACGGCCTTCCATCACCTGAATAAGGCCATTCGACACCTGATCCGCGGGGTTTTCGCCGGTGAGGCGCTTGCCGCGATAGGAAATCGAGCCCTTGGTGATGTCGCCGCGTTCGGATTTCAGCAGACCCGAGATCGACTTGAGCGTGGTGGACTTGCCCGCGCCATTGCCGCCCAGCAGGGCCGTAATGCCGCCTTTGGGAACGGTCAGACTGACGCCCTTCAGCACAAGGATGACGTGATTATAAATCACCTCGATGTTGTTGACCTCTAGGAGTGTCTCGGCTTGTGCTTCGGTATCGAACATGGGTGCGGTTCCGTCAGAATAAGCGGTTGGGGTGGCAGGCGCCGTTGTGGCGCCTGCCGGGTTTTCAGATCAGTTACACTGTGGCGTGATGTTGTTTTCGGCAGCGAATGCAGCCGAATCTTCCAGTGCCAGCGTGGTGACCAGCTCCCGATCAGAGCTGATCCAACCGGTGATCAGGCTCCAGGACTGGGTGTCGGCATCCCATTGCTGCAGCATCGCCTGGCCGCCACCACCGTGGTTTTCGCACGACACGTTGAACGGTGCCGAGAAGCCGGGCAGTCCCAGTTCGGCCAGACGCTCTTCGGTGATCGACAGAGCCTCCATCCCGTCACGCATTTCAGAAGGCGTGATCTGGGCGTGTCCGTGGATCTCTTGCGCGGTGCGGGCGGCCTCGACGGCCAACATGGCTGCATAGAGACCACGCGAATACACCGCCGAGCCGATTTGGTCGCCGTTGCCAGCTGCCAGACCGCGATCAATGACGTATTCCTGAAGTTGCTCGTACAGCGGATAGTCGGTGCCCAAGCCGTGGAAGGTCAGCGCCGTGTAACCGTCGGCACCAGCACCGGCGGGCAGCACGTCATTTTCCGAACCCGACCACCAGATGCCGATGAAGTTTTCCATCGGGAAGCGGATGTTCGCGGCTTCCTGAATGGCGACAGCGTTCATCACGCCCCAGCCATACATGATCACATAGTCCGGACGCTCACGACGGATTTGCAGCCACTGCGAGCCTTGCTCTTGACCGGGGTGGTCAACGGCAATCGGCAGGAAGGTGAAGCCCTCACGCCCGGCCAGGTTTTCCAGCGTCGGGATTGGCTCGCGACCATAGGCCGAGTTGTGATAGACCAGAACGATCTTCTTGCCTTCCAGCGAGCCACCGTTCTGCTCGAGCAGATGGTTGATCGCCACCGAGGCACCATCCCAATAGTTCGCAGGGTAGTTGAACACCCACGGGAAGGTGTTGCCGTCCATCGCCGAGGTGCGGCCATAGCCCATCGTGTGCAGCGGAATATGGTCTTCGGTGACGCGGGGGATCAGCTGATAGGTGATGCCGGTCGACAGCGGTTGGATAATCAGCGGGTTGTCGCCGCGGATCGCTTCATAACACTCGACGCCGCGCTCGGTGTTATAGGCGGTTTCGCACTCGGTGGTGCGGATCGGCAAGCCGCCGATTCCCCCGTCGCGCTCGTTGATCAGGGTCAGATAATCCTGATACCCGTCCGCAAACGGAATGCCGCCCGGTGCATAAGGTCCGGTGCGATAGTTCAGCATCGGAAAATGCAGGTCTTGAGCAACGGCGGGTGCCGCGACCACGGTAGCTGCAAGAACCGCAGCCAGTTTCATCATCTTCATTGGTATCTCCTCCCAGTAGACGATTGTTGTAATTCCTTCACCCGGCCCGCTCAGTGCGGGAAGGGCCACAGGCGTAGTTTCTCTTTGATCGTGCGCCAGATGGCGGCCATGCCATGCGGCTCGACGATCAAGACGACGATGATCAAGGCGCCGATGATCATCACTTCCAGATGGCGCGCAAGATCGCTGGGCCAGCCCATCGTATCCACCAGCAAGACCTTCAGCAGAACCGGCATCAGGACCAGGAACGCGGCCCCGAGGAACGACCCGAGGATCGAGCCCAACCCGCCGATGATCACCATGAACAGCACGAGGAACGACTTGTTGATGCCGAAGGACTCGCCGGCTTCCGCCAGCGCCCAGGTACACGCCAAAGAACAAGGCTCCGGCGACACCGACAAAGAACGACGACACGGCGAAGGCCGTCAATTTGGCAATCAGCGGATTCACACCGATGATTTCCGCGGCGATATCCATGTCGCGGATTGCCATCCAGGTGCGGCCAATCGTGCCGCGCGTCAGGTTTCGGGCCAGCCAAGCCATGCCGACGACAAAGACCAGACACGTCAGGTAGACCGCGACCACACTGGCCGTCGCACCCGACACGATGACCCCGAACACTGCGCGATCAGGCATCGCAATCATGCCGGTTGACGAGTGGTTGAAGAACCAGCCAACCCGCGTGAACAGCCAGATCAGGAAGAACTGCGCCGCCAGCGTGGCCACCGCCAGATAGAAGCCCTTGATTTTCAGCGAGGGAAGGCCGAACAGCACGCCGACCACCGCGGTGACCAGCCCGGCAAGGATGAACACCACGAAAATCGGCATCCACGGGAAAGCCATGGTGATCTTGAAGGTCGCATAGGCCCCGACCGCCATGAAAGCGCCGGTCCCAAGGCTGAGCTGGCCACAATAGCCGATCAGCAGGTTCAACCCGAGGGCGGCGATCACATAGATCAGCAGCGGGATGACAATGGAATTCGCCCAGTAGTCGTTCAGCAAGAACGGCACGACCAGAAAGGCAAAGGCCAAGGCGGCCCAATAGGCGTAGCGGTCAAACCGGATCGGAAAGGTCTGGTTGTCGCTGGAATAGGTCGATTTGAAATCGCCTGCTTCACGGTAAAGCATAGTCTCAGACCCTCTCGATGATCTTTTCGCCGAACAGGCCCTGAGGCCGGAACAGCAGGAAGGCCAAGGCCAACATATAGGCGAACCAGTTTTCGGTCGCGCCGCCGATGATCGGCTGCATGAAGAAGTCGAACAGCTTTTCACCCACACCGATCAGCAAGCCGCCGACAATGGCGCCGGGGATCGAGGTGAACCCGCCCAGAATGAGCACCGGCAAGGCTTTGAGCGCGATCAGCGACAGCGAGAACTGCACACCCGACTTGGACCCCCACATGATGCCCGCGACCAGGGCCACGATGCCGGCGATCGACCAGGTCAGCACCCAGATGAAGCGCAGCGAGATGCCGACCGACAGCGCGGCCTGGTGGTCATCGGCCACGGCGCGCAGCGCCCGGCCCTGCTTGGTGTACTGCGAGAAAATCACCAGCGCCGTCACCAGGATCGCCGCAATGCCAAGCGCATAGATGTTCAGCGTGTCGATGTAGAAGCCGTAGAAATTCTCGTTCCCACCGCCCATCCACTGGGTGTTTTCCTCGATCCACAGGTTACCACCTTGCGGCAGCCCGACGTCCAGACGCTTGACCTCGGCCCCCCACATGATGTCGCCCAACCCCTCGAGGAAATAGGCCAGACCGATGGTCGCCATGAACAGGATGATCGGCTCCTGGTTGACCAGATGCTTGAGCACGACGCGCTCGACCAGCCAGGCAAAGCCAACCATCACGGCAATGGTGGCCGGAATGGCAAGGATCGTCGGCATGTTGAAGCCGAAGTGATGCACCGACGTGCCAAAGGTCGCGTTGATCAGATGCGCAAAGGGGATGGCGCCTTCCTGGAAGCCGACCAGCGTCAGCGCCGCGAACAGCGCCATCACGCCCTGCGCAAAGTTGAAGATGCCCGACGCTTTGAAGATCAGCACAAAGCCCAGTGCAACCAGTGAATACATGATACCAACGGTCAGGCCGTTCAGCGCGGCCTCGATGGCGAATAGGACGGTTTCAGACATGGCTGCCCCCCAGTCGAATGCGAATGCTCTCAGTCATGTGAAACCCCCAGATATGCGTCGATGACGTCCTGGTTGTTCATCACCTCTTCGGGTGTACCGTCGCCAATCTTCTTGCCGTAATCCATCACCACCACGCGGTCGGACAGGTCCATGACCACGCCCATGTCGTGCTCGATCAACACGATCGTCGTGCCGAATTCGTCGTTCACGTCCAGAATAAAGCGGCTCATGTCCTCTTTTTCCTCGACGTTCATACCGGCCATCGGCTCGTCGAGCAGCAGGATCTGCGGCTCGGCGGCCAAGGCACGCGCCAGCTCGACGCGCTTTTTCAAACCATAGGGCAGACGCGCCACGGGCGTCTTGCGGATCGCCTGGATTTCCAGAAAGTCGATGATCTTCTCGACGCTTTCGCGGTTCTTGGCCTCTTCGCGAGAGGCGGCACCCCACCACAATGCCTGCGACAGAAAGCCCGCCTTCATGTGGTGCAAACGCCCGGTCATGATGTTGTCGAGCACCGACATCCCCTCGAACAAGGCGATGTTCTGGAAGGTACGGGCGATGCCCATACGCGACACCTGATAGGGGCGCATGGGGGGGCGCTTGTAGCCCTTGTAGATCAAGTCGCCCTCTTGCGGGTTGTAGAACCCCGAGATGACGTTCAGCATGGATGACTTGCCAGCCCCGTTCGGGCCGATGATCGCGCGGATTTCCCCGTGGCGAATGTCAAAGCTGATGTCCTTGATCGCGATCACCCCGCCAAAGCGCAGGGTGATGTTTTTCAACTCCATCGCCACCGGGCCTATCTGGCGTCCATCAGCGGTCATGTAGCCGTCTTTTTGCGTGTCCAGCATCGGCGTTTTGTCCCCTTGTGCCACGTTCACGCGGCTGCAACTTTCTGCGCGGCGCTGGTGTCAAACACCTTGGCGTCGCGCAGTTCCAGCGTGGCTTTGATCGACCCTTTGCGGCCGTCCTCATAGGTCACTTCGGTCTCGGTCGAGACTTTGGGTGAGCCGTCATACAGACCGGTGATCAGGTCGGCGAATTTCTCCTCGACGATGCGGCGGCGCACCTTGCGGGTCCGGGTCATCTCGCCATCGTCGGCATCCAGTTCCTTGTGCAGGACCAGGAACCGATGGATCTGGCAGCCCGACAGCATCGGATCTTGCGCGACGCTCTCGTTGACCTCTTCCACATGCGACTGGATCGTTTCCAACACCCTGGGATGACCCGCCAATTCCTGATAGCTGGAATAGGCAATGTTGTTGCGCTCGGCCCAGTTCCCGACGGCGGTCAGGTCGATGTTGATAAACGCCGTGCAGCGGTCGCGGCCGTTGCCGAACACCACCGCCTCAAGGATATTCGGGAAGAATTTCAGCTTGTTCTCGACGTATTTCGGCGCGAACAGGCGGCCATCGGCCATTTTGCCAACGTCCTTGGCGCGGTCGATGATGCGCAGGTGCCCGGAGCCTTCCTCGAAGAAACCCGCATCGCCGGTGGCGACCCATCCCTCGGCGTCTTTGGTCGAGGCCGTGGATTCGGGGTTCTTGTAATACTCAACGAACGTACCCGGCGAGCGATAGAACACCTCGCCATTGTCGCCGATCCGCACCTCGACACCGGGCGAGGGTACGCCGACAGTATCCGAGCGCACCTCGCCATCAGGCTGCTGGGTGACGAACACCGACGCTTCGGTCTGACCGTAAAGCTGCTTCAGGTTGATGCCGATCGAGCGGTAGAAATCGAAGATCTCGGGGCCGATCGCCTCGCCCGCCGTATAGGCCACGCGGATCCGCGACAGGCCCAGCGTATTCTTCAGCGGGCCATAGACCAGCATCTCTCCCATGCGGTATTTCAGCCTGTCACCCGCACTCACCGGCTTGCCGTCCAGGATCAGACCGCCAACCTTGCGGGCGTGATCCATGTAACGCTTGAACATGCGTTGCTTGGCGGGGCTGGCGTCCTCCATGCGGATCATCACGGTGGTCAGCATGGTTTCGAACACGCGCGGCGGCGCAAAGTAATAGGTCGGCCCGATTTCGCGCAGATCGGTCAACATTGTCGCCGCACTTTCGGGGCAATTCACGCAAAACCCGGTCCAATACGCCTGCCCCACCGCAAAGATGAAATCGCCGACCCATGCCATCGGCAGGTACGCCAGAATTTCCTCGCGGTGGGTGAGATGGTCGAATTCGGACGAGGATTTCGCCGTCTCGATGATGTTGCGGTTCGACATCACGACGCCCTTGGGCTTGCCTGTCGTTCCCGACGTGTACAGCATGACGCAGGTGCTGTCGTAGGTCAGTTCCTCGGTGCGCTTTTTCAGTTCGCCCGAGAAACGCTGATGACCGGCACGACCTTCGGATTGGACATCCATCAGCCAGTTCATGCTGGTGTGGTCGTATTTCCGCATCCCGCGCTTGTCGAGATACAGAATCTGCTCAACGCAGCTGACGGTCTCTTGTACTTCGATGATCTTGTCGACCTGCTCCTGATCGCCGCAAATCACATAGCGCGCGCCGCAATGCTCGACGACATAGGCCATTTCTTCGGCAACAGCGTCTTGATACAAGGGCACCGGGATCGCGCCCACCGATTGCGCCGCGACCATCGCCCAATACAGAGCGGGACGGTTGCGACCAATAACGGCGACATAGTCGCCACGGTTCATGCCAAGGGCCAGAAAGCCCATCGCCATCGCCTTGACCTCGTCAGACACCTCTTTCCAGGTCCAGGACTGCCAAATGCCAAATTCTTTTTCGCGATAGGCAGCCGAGTTGCCATACTGCGCCGCGTTGCGCGCCAGAAGGGCAGGCACAGAATGCAGCGCCCCTTGCGTTGCGATCAAAGTCACCGGTGAATCTCCTCCCATTGCGCAGCCGGGCCGAGACCCGCCACACGTTACCTTAGTCGTGACCGCGGAGTTTTGCGGTAATTTTTCGCAATTGTTACGAATTGTTACAGCGGCGCTTTTCGCGGGGTGGCGCGCGCTGTATTGGCGCAGTATCGAGCGGCGGCGCGCTGCGTTGCGATTCACTCAAAGGCGTTTCCATGCCCCACAATTTCAAAGCGCTCAACCTTTCTGCCGGCGTCGCCTCGGTCGGGGTCGCCGTCGTGTTGGTGGCGTTGAAACTCTGGGCCCTGGTGCAGACCGGAGCCTTGAGCATCGCCGCGTCTCTGGCGGATAACGCCTTGGATCTTATGGTTTCTGTCGGCGCTTTGGCGGCAATTGCCTATGCCACGCGCCCCGCCGACGACGACCATGCCTTTGGCCATACCTCGGCCGAGGATCTGGCGGCTTTGCTGCAATCGACCCTTGTCCTGATGTCTGCCGCGGTGATCGGCGGCCTGGCCGGGCTCCGTCTGATCCATCCGCAACCCACCCCAATTCGCGCCGAATCGGCGGGGGTCGTGGTGATGGTCGTCTCGGTTTTGCTGACCGGCGCGCTCATTTTATGGCAACGCCATGTCGCGCGCCGCACCGGGAATCGCGTGGTCGCCGCTGATTTGCTGCATTATCTGGGCGACCTGCTGCCAACATTGGGCGTGCTGATCGCGCTGATCACCTCCTCGCGTTGGGGTTGGCAGCAGGTCGATTTCAGGCGTGGCGTTGATTGCCGCGGTCTGGATGGCAATCAGCGGTCTGCGGATCGGCCGCGGGGCGTGGGATGCGCTGATGGATCATGCCGCCAAGCCCGAGGTTCTGGCACGGATCCGCGACATTGCCACCAATTGGCCCGGAACCGAAGGGTTCCACGATCTGAAAACCCGGACCGCCGGCAGCCGGACGTTTGTCTCGCTGCACCTCGAGCTTCGTGGCGATCAAACCCTGAACAGCGCGCACGCCATTGCCGATGATCTGGAGCACCGCCTGGAAGCTGAAATCACCGGTGCCGAGGTGATCATTCATCTTGACCCGGTCGGACCGGGATCCGGCCGCAAGCGCAAGGGCTGAGACGGGGTAAGGCCGTTTCAGGCAGCCGCGCGACCCGCGCCAAGAATGCGCGCGCCCGGCGCAACCCGGTTGTGGCGCAGGAGGCCGCAACCCGGTTGAGGCACAATAGGCCGCAATCGGCCATCGGGTGAGAGACGCCCTGCGGCTCGGCAGCACTGTCCAAGACCCTGCCGCCGGGCAACCTCTGCGCCATCATGCACAGTTTTCGGGTTCACCGTCCGTGGTGCTGCCCCGACGGCGGTTCACGCCTCCAGCAACCCGCGCCCCTTCAGCAGCGCCTCGACGCCCGGCATTTGCCCCCGGAACGCGGTATAGAGCACCTCGGCCTCGCCTGATCCGCCCGCCGACAAGATGAATTTTTCGAGCTTTCTGGCCAAACCAGGGTCAAACGGGTCACCGACCTCCTCAAAGGCCTCGAAGGCATCGGCATCCATCACTTCGGACCACATGTAGCTATAGTAGCCGCTGGAATATCCATCCCCCGAGAAGATATGCGCGAAATGCGGCGTGGCGTGGCGCATGCGGATCGCCGATGGCATGCCAAGCGTTTCCAGCACTTCGGCCTGCTTTTGCATCGGGTCGGCGGGCGGGGCGCCATCGTGGAACTCCAGATCGACCAGAGCCGAGGCGACAAATTCCACCGTCGCAAACCCCTGATCCCAGGTCGCCGCCGTTTTCAGCTTTTCACGCAGCGCCTCGGGCATCGCCTCGCCGGTTTTCCAGTGGCGCGCGTGGGCCTCGATCACCTCGGGCACCTCCAGCCAATGCTCATAAAGCTGGCTTGGCAGTTCGACGAAATCGCGCGCCACCGAGGTGCCCGAGATAAACCCATAGGTCACATCGCTGAGCATCCCGTGCAGGGCGTGGCCGAACTCATGGAACAGCGTGCGCGCATCATCCCACGACAGCAGCGCGGGGTTGCCCTTGGCAAAATTGCACACATTGACCACCACCGGGCGCTGATCGGTGTCCAGCCTGTGCTGACCGCGGAAATTCGACATCCACGCGCCCGAGCGTTTCGACGGACGCGCAAAGTAATCGCCAATGAACACGGCGACATGCTTGCCGTCACGCGTCACCTCCCACGCGCGGGCATCCGGGTGATAAAGCGGCACCGCCAGCGGCGTGAAGGACAGGCCGAACAGACGATGCGCCACATCAAAGGCTGCGGCAATCATCGCCTCCAAGGATAAATAAGGCTTTAACGCCGCCTCGTCGAACTCATGCAGGGCCTGACGGCGCTTTTCCGAATAGAACCGCCAGTCCCACGGTTGCAACGGACCGCTTTCGCCATCGGCATGCAGCAGCGCCTCCATCGCCTCGGCATCCGCCAAGGCGCGGGCGCGGGCGGGCTGCCAGACCCGCATCAACAGATCGCGCACCGCCTGCGGCGTCCGGGCCATTTCGGTTTCCAACTTGTAGGCCGCGAAATTCTCATAACCCAGCAAGGTCGCCCGCTCGTGCCGCAAAGCCAGCGTTTCCGCCGCCAAAGCCCGGTTATCGGTCTCGCCCCCCCCTCGCCCCACGCGCGCCCCAGGCCTCATAGGCCTTTTCGCGCAGATCGCGGCGGGTGGAGTACTGCAAGAACGGCACGATCAGCGACCGGTTCAACGTCACCACATGCCCCTCCAACCCACGCTCCTGCGCGGCGGCGGCGGCGGTGTCGAACACAAACTCGGGCAGACCCGCCAGATCGTCGAGCGGCATGAACCAGTCGCGCTCATCGGCCAGAAGGTTCTGCGTGAACTGCGTGCCAAGACTGGCCAACCGCGACTTGACGGCCGCCATGCGGTCCGACGCGTCCCTGTCCAGTGCCGCACCCGCACGCACGAACATCCGCCGATAGAGCATCAACACCCGGTCCTGCTCGGGCGTCAGGCCCAAACTGTCGCGACGCGCCCAAAGATCCTCGATCCGCGCGAACAGCGCCGTGTTCGACGTCACCTCCGACGCATAGGCCGAGAGTTTCGGCGCCAGATCCCGGCTCAACGCCTCGCGCGCCGGGTTCGAATCCGCCCCGGCAAGATTATAGAAAACCCCGGCAACCTTATCGAGCATGCGATCCGCCCGCTCCAACGCCTCGATCGTGTTGGCAAAACTCGGCGGCTCGGACTCCGCGGCAATCGCAGCGACACATGCCCGGCCCTGCGCCAAACCCGCGTCAAACGCTGGCGCGAAATCCTCATCCCGAAATCTGCGCAAACGGCGGCAGGGCAAACGGTCCGGTCCAGTCACTCAACAAGGAATTGCTCAAAACCTTAGATCCTCTCTTTGTTCTTCAAATATCCACGGGGGTCCCAAGGGGGCGCGTGCGTCCCCTTGGTCGGGTGCGGGTGGAAACCCGCGCGGGCCGAGGACCCTCGATGGGTCCGAGGCCCGCCCCCCCCAACCCAGCTCGGGATCAAAGCCCCAGACACCAGCGCATCACGGCCTTTTGCGCGTGCAAACGGTTCTCGGCCTCGTCCCAGATCACCGATTGCGGGCCGTCCATGACGGCGCTCGTCACCTCGTCCTCGCGATGTGCGGGCAGGCAATGCATGAACAAAGCGTCCGGCTTGGCGGCGGCCATCAGGGTCTCATTCACCTGATAGGGCCGCAATTGGTTGTGACGGCGCTCCTTGGTGGATTGGCTGTCATGCATCGACACCCAGGTATCCGCCACGATCAGATCCGCGCCTGCGACCGCCTTGATTGGATCGCGTTCGATCTCGACCTTGCTGCCCTTCTCTTGCGCAAAGCGCATGAATTCGGCGTCTGGGTCCAGTGTCGGCGGGCCGGTGAAGGTGAAATCGAATCCGAACTGCCCGGCGGCTTGCAGCAGCGAGGCGCAGACATTGTTGCCGTCGCCCGCCCAGACCACTTTCTTGCCCTTGATCGGGCCGCGGTGTTCTTCATAGGTCAGGATATCGGCCATGATCTGGCACGGGTGTGTGCGGTTGGTCAGCCCGTTGATCACCGGCACGCTGGCGTATTCGGCCAGTTCTTGCAGCACGGTTTCCTCGAAGGTGCGGATCATGATCAGATCGACATAGCGCGACAGGACCCGCGCGGTATCGGCAATCGTCTCGCCGTGGCCCAGTTGCATTTCCGAGCCCGACAGGACCATCGTCTGCCCGCCCATTTGCCGAACGCCCACGTCGAACGACACCCGCGTGCGGGTCGAGGGTTTCTCGAAAATCAGCGCGACCACGCGGCCCGCCAAGGGTTGCGCGTCATCCAGAGTCCCCTTGGGACGGCCGTTGCGGGCGGATTTCATGGTGGCTGCGAGGTCGATCATGTGCCGCAGATCGGCGGCGTCGGTGGTATGGATGTCGAGAAAATGGTTCATCGCGGCGTCTTTCGGAAGGCGGGGGAAAGGGGGCTTTGCCCCCTCGGCGCGGTGCGCCTCACCCCCAGGATATTTGAAGAACAAAGACGGGGTCAGGAGGCTTCGAGTGCCGTGGCGGCCTTGTCCAGTCGGGTGACCGCCTCGGCGATATCCTCATCGGGGATATTCAACGCGGGCAGCAAGCGCAGCACGTTGTCGGCGGCGGGCACCACCAGCACCCCGACGTTTCGGGCCGCGACGACAAGGTCGGTGTTTGGCTTGCGGCATTTGATCCCCAGGATCAGGCCGGTGCCGCGCACGGCCTCGAATGTGTCGGGATGCGCGGCGATCAGCCCTTCCAGCTTTTGCCGCAGCAGGCCGGATTTGCGGCTGACCTCGGCCAGGAATGCCGGGTCCGACACGATCTCGGTGACCTTGAGGCCGACGGCGCAGCCCAGCGGATTGCCGCCATAGGTTGATCCATGCGTGCCCACGACCATGCCCGAGGCCGCATTTTCCGTGGCCAGCACCGCGCCCAGCGGGAAGCCGCCGCCGATGCCCTTGGCGACCATCATGATATCGGGGGTGATCCCGGCCCATTCATGCGCGAACAGTTTGCCGCTGCGCCCCATGCCGCATTGCACCTCGTCGAGGATCAACAGCGCGCCGGTCTTGTTGCAGGCCTCGCGCAAAGCTCTCAGGTCTGCCTCGGGCATCGGCCGGATGCCGCCTTCGCCCTGGATCGGTTCAAGCATGACGGCGGCGACGGTGTCATCCAGCGCCGCGTTCAGCGCCTCTTGGTCGCCCCAGGGCAGCGATGTGAAGCCCGGCATCAGGGGGCCGTAGCCCTTGGTCATTTTCTCGGAGCCCGACGCTGCGATCGCCCCTGTGGAGCGCCCATGAAACGAGCCCTCGAAGGTCAGGATAGTCGTGCGCGGCGTGCCTTTGTCGTACCAGTATTTGCGCGCCATCTTGATCGCCAGTTCCGCCGCCTCGGTGCCCGAGTTGGTGAAAAACACGGTATCGGCAAAGGTCTTGTCGACCAGCGCATCGGCCAGCGCCTGCTGCTGCGGGATCTGGTAGAGGTTCGACACATGCCAGAGTTTTTGCGCTTGCTGGGTCAGGGTTTCGACCAGCGCCGGATGCGCGTGGCCCAGCGCGTTCACCGCGATGCCTGCGCCCAGATCCAGAAACCGGCGGCCGTCGGCTTCGGTCAACCAGGAGCCTTCGCCCGAGACAAAGGACAGTGGCGCGCGCGCGTAGGTGGGCAGAACAGACGAAATCATGGGAAGTCCCCTTGGAAAGCGAAGGCCCATTCGTGCCGAAGCCAGAGGGCCAAGTCAATGTAAGATCAGAAAGAGAGGGTGGGGGGTGCCTGACGGACAGGCCGAAACGCTCAGACGTTTTGGCGTCGGAGTCGGCGGGTCAAGAGGGGCGAAACCATTGGGTTCATGCGGCAGCGATAGCGCGGACCGCGTCGGTTGTCGATGGAAAACCCGCCAGCCAAGGAGCCGCCCCCCTTAACCCCGCGTGACAGCCATGCGCAGCAGTTTCGCGGCCAGAAGCACCACGGGCGCGCCATGCATCAGCAGGTCAAGGATATCGACCGGCTGCCGCAACGTTCCCGCCGCCAGCATCTTGAGCTTTTCCCACAGATGAGGTTCCGGAAAAAACGGCGCCAAGCCCAAAGCCAAAGCGGCTATCAGCACGATATTCAGGGGAATTCGGTCAAGAATATCCAGCATGGGTGCGCTCCATCAATTTCTTGATCTTGCAGCTATGACCCGGCGTCGCGTCATGCAACCCTCTGTGCCTGCGGCAAGTTTGCCGTTTTGGCGGCTTGCTCCAAAGGCTGTCAGGCACTATTCCTAAGGGGCGCCCCTGACAGGGGAACGCGACAAAGGACTTAGCGATGCCCCTCATCCCCCGTTTTTGTCAGCCATTCAGCGCCGCCGGGTGCCGGGTTGAACGGGCAGTGCATGGTGAGGGGACGGGATGACGATCCTGTGCAAGGTACGAACGGGCGCGTGGTTGTGTCTCGTCGGGCTGGGGTTGGCCGCCTGTTTCGAGACCGAACCCCTGACCGAAGCGGCCAGCCGCGGCTTGCAGCCCGCCGCGGGCCCGACCGAAGTGGTCTTGCTGGATCGCTCGGTCACGGTGGTTGGCCCCATCGGCTATTGCGTCGATACCGAAGCCACGCGGGAATCCGATATTGAAGCCTTCGTGCTTTTGGTGCGCTGTCGTGGCACGTTGCGCCCTGCCCCGGTGCTCAGCGCCACGGTCACCGGGCTGACCGCACCCACCAGCAACGATCCGGGCGCGTTGCGGCGGCTGGCGGGGTTTCTGTCAACCCCAGCCGGGCGCGCGCAACTCAGCCGTTCGGGCGACCCAAGCGAGGTCACGGTCGTCGAATCCACCTACGCCAACAACGCGATCTGGCTGTTGATCGAGGATCATGGCAACCCTGAAAGTTTTGACCCCAGTTATTGGCGGGCCGTCTTGCCCATCGCGGGCCGTATTGTGACCTTGTCCGTGTTGTCAGCGCGTGAGCATCCGTTGGACAGCGACAGCGGGTTGGCGACGCTGCGCAGCTTTGTCTCGCGGATGCGCGGTGCAAATGTGGAAGGCGGCTAACCGGCCAGCGCCCGCATCACGGCCTCGATCGGGCCGCGTTTGAAGCGACGGGACCAGAGCCACGCATAGCCCGTCGCCAAGGCACAGAAGAGGAGAGCGGCTGTGACGGCTTGACCGACGGATTGCCCGCCGAGCCGCCCCAAAGCCTCGAGCGTGCCCATGCCGAGCAGGATCTGCGCGATGTAAAGCGTCAGGGTTTGCCGCCCGGCGGGGGTGATGACCCGCAGCACGCCCCAGCGCGCCGCGGCGTCACTGAGCAACAGACAGGCCCCTATCGTCAGGCTGGCCGCGCCCGACCCGGCCAAGGTATAGAGCGGCATTGGCGGAACCGGTGATGTTGTCACAAGGGCCGCGAGTTCGGGATCAATCGCGGTGGCGATGGGCGTCAGCACCATCGACAGGCCCCAGGCGGCGGCCATCGCCAAGCCGCCGCCCAGCAGCAGCCGCCGTTGAATCGCGCCCTCGCCCAGCGCCTGGCGGCTGAGGATGATGCCGAACAGCATGAACCCCAGCCACGGCACAATCGGGTGCCAGCCGTTGAACACGAGGTTGCGCACAAAGCCTTGGGGCGTCCAGAAATCGGCATAGGAATACGCCTCCCAATCCCAGCCGACGTCGTAATTCAGCGTCAAGATCATCACCACCGCCGCGATGTTGAGGGCCACGATGACGCCCGCAAGCGCGCGGCGGGTCAATGGCAGCAGGAGCGCGGCGAACAGGAAGTAGAAGGCATAATAATGCAGGATGTCGGCGTCAAAGATCAGCATATTGGCAAGACCCAGCGCCAGCAGGAACACGGCGCGTTTGAGCGTCACGCCAAAGGTTTGCGAAAACACCTCGTGCTGCGCGGAAAGCCCCAGTCCGACGCCCGCCAGCACCACAAAGGTGGCGGCGGCGCGCCCCTCAAGCAGCCCGGTGAGCCAGGACAGCAACCCGGTGCCGCCCTCGGCCCCCATCGCGATCTTGAAGTTGACGATCACCATGCCGACGAAGGCAAGATACCGCGCAAGATCCAGCCCGGCCAGCCTTTGCGCGGGTCTTGTTTGTGTCGCTGCCATCGTGCCCCTTGCGTGCCGGCGGTGTCTGCCGCAGGGCTCAGGGTTACGCGACGGCGACCAAATCGGTCAAGATCTGCGAGGTGCTTTCCAGGGTGCGGTGCACCGGGCAACGATCGGCGATTTCCAGCAGTCTTTGCCGCTGCTCGTCGGTCAAATCCCCTTGCAGCGTGATCTTGCGGTGAAAGCTGTCGATCTTGCGCGGCGCGGCGCCGTCGTCATCGGCATCCTGCGCGTGCACCTTGTCGTGGCTGACGTCCACGCTCACACCCTCCAACGGCCATTTCTTGCGCCGCGCATACATGCGGATGGTCATCGAGGTGCAGGCCCCCAGCCCCGCCGCCAGAAACCCATAGGGCGACATGCCCTGATTGGTGCCGCCAAAGGCCAGCGGTTCATCGGCAAGCATGTGATGCGAGGGGCCGTGCATCACGTCTTGCAAGAAGCCATTCGGGTCGGCCTCGGTCACGCGAATGATGCCTTCGGGGGCGCCGGGCGGGGGCGCGGGTTCTTGAATATCAAGATAGCGCGTCGCCCAGGCGGCAATCACCCCGGCGGCATATTCGGCATCCTCGGGGCGGGTGATCAGATGATCGGCGTCATCGAGCGTGACAAAGCTTTTCGGGTGTTTGGCGGCGATGAAAATCTGCGTGGCGTTTTCGATCCCCACAACCATGTCGCGCGGGGCGTGCATCACCAGCAAGGCGCGGCGCAGCCCGGCGATGGCGGGGGCCAGTTTTTCCGCCTCCACATCGGCAAGAAATTCGCGGGATATCCGGAATGGCCGCCCGCCAAGGCTGACCTCGGCAGAGCCTTTGGCGCGGATTTCGGGCAGGGCATCGGCGAAATTGCGGGTCACATGGTCCGGGTCAAAGGGCGCGGTAATGGTCACCACCGCCTTGACGCTGGGCATGGTCTGCGCCGCCGCCAGCACCGCCGCACCGCCCAGCGAATGCCCGATCAACAGGCCGGGCGCCATGTCGCGATCCGTCAGGTATTGCGCGGCTGCTGTCAGGTCGGCCACGTTCGAGGTAAAGGACGTGTTCTCGAACTCACCGTCGGAATGCCCCAGCCCGGTAAAATCAAACCGCAGCACGGCAATCCCCGTCGCTGCCAGACGCCCTGCGATGCGCCGGGCCGCGTGGATGTCTTTGCCACAGGTAAAACAATGCGCGAACAACGCGGTGCCCAGAGGCGTGCCCTCGGGCAGATCGAGTCGCGCGGCCAGCGTGTTGCCGTCATGGCCGGTGAAGGTGATGCGCTCGGTGGACATGAGGAGGCTCCTGTTTTTGTGGCGTCACACAAACCTGTCCCCTGTCCCCCCGCCGGGCAAGCGCACCGGCCCATTGTCACGGCTTAGTGACCTAGACCATCAAGACAATCGCCACAATCGAGGCAGCCAGAAGCGCCATGCCCAGCACCTCGATCAACCGAGGACGCTCACGGAAGACCAGCACCGATATGAGGATCGAGAACAGCAATTCAATTTGCCCGACGCTGCGCACATAGGCCGCGTTTTGCAGCGAGAAGGCCACGAACCAGCCAAAGCTGCCCAGAACCCCCATGAAGGCCACCAGCGCCGTCGCCCTCCAGGATCGGGCCACGCGCGCAACTTCGCCGGGTTCGCGCCAACTCAGCCACAGGGTCATGGCCAGCGCCTGAAACGTGGTCGCGCAGGCCAGCGCCATGACGGCGCGCATGGCCGGGTCGGCGTGGTCGATTTGCAAGGTCGCCCCCCGGTAGCCAATCGCCGCCAAGCCATAGAGCGCCCCCGCCACCAAGCCCAGCACCGTGGCGCGGTTGAAAAACCCGCCCGCGCGCCAGCCTGTTGCCGGGCGCGACAGCAGCACCACGCCCAAGGTGCCGACCACGATGGCGGCCATGCCGGGGGCCGAGACGCTCTCGCCCAGAACCAGCGCCGAGAACAGCGCGACCTGGATGGTTTCGGTTTTGGTAAAGGCGATGCCGACGGCAAACGAGCGCTCCGAAAACAGCGCCACGGTGCAGAACGTGGCGATGATCTGCCCCAAACCCCCGGCCACGGCATAGGCAATGAACGCGCCGTTGACCTCGGGGATGCCCTGCCCGTGCCACGCCACAAGACCCAGCATCCCGGCCACGGCCAGCGGGGCCGCGAACAGGAACCGCGCAAAGGTCGCGCCACCCGTGGACAGGCCAAGCCCCTTGAGCTGCTTTTGCAGCATCAAGCGCAAGATCTGCACGCCCGCAGCCAGAAGTGTGACGATGACCCATAAATCCATGCCGCCTTGTCTCACGCGGCATCGGCCGGGTCGAGGACCGGCCTTGCGGTGACGCAAGGTTTTTGGTGACAATCATCACGGCCCCGGTAGGGTGCGCCAAACGCCAGACAACAGGAACCTGCATCATGTCCAGCCCCTATCCCAAAATGCTCGCCCCGCTCGACCTGGGCTTCACGACGCTGAAAAACCGCGTGTTGATGGGCTCGATGCACACCGGGTTGGAGGAGCGCGGCGATTGGGACCGGGTCGCGGCCTATTACGCCGAGCGCGCCAAGGGCGGTGCCGGGTTGATCGTGACGGGCGGCATGGCCCCCAGCAAAGAGGGCGGCGTCTACCCCGGTGCGGCGGGCCTGTTCAGCGATCAGGACATGGCGAACCACCGCAAGGTGACGGAGACAGTGCACGCCAATGGCGGCAAGATCGCCATGCAGATCCTGCACGCGGGGCGCTATGCCTATGGGCCGGAATGTGTCAGCGCCTCGGCGATCAAGTCGCCGATCTCGCCGTTTCCACCGATTGCCCTGGACGAGGCGGGTATTGAAAAGCAGATCAATGATTTCGTTGTGGCGGCGTCCCGTGCCCAAGAGGTCGGCTATGACGGCGTCGAGGTGATGGGGTCCGAGGGGTATTTCCTCAATCAATTCCTGAGCCTGCACACCAACAAGCGTGAAGATCGCTGGGGCGGCAGCTACGAGAACCGGATGCGCCTGGCGGTCGAGGTGGTGCGCCGGGTGCGTGAGGCCGTGGGGCCGGACTTCATCATCATCTACCGGATTTCGCTGCTCGATCTGGTGCCGAACGGGCAGACCTTTGACGAAATCCTGCAACTGGCCACCGCGATCGAGGCTGCGGGTGCGACGATCCTCAACACCGGCATCGGCTGGCACGAGGCGCGGGTGCCGACCATCGCCACCTCGGTGCCGCGCGCCGGCTTTGCCTGGGTGACGAAAAAGCTGATGGGCCATGTCGGCATTCCGGTGATCACCTCGAACCGGATCAACAACCCCGATACCGCCGAAAAGCTGTTGGCGCAGGGCTGCGCGGATATGGTCTCGATGGCGCGTCCGTTCCTGGCGGACCCGGAATTCGTGAACAAGGCCGCCGAAGGGCGCGCGGCCGATATCGCGCCCTGCATCGCCTGCAATCAGGCGTGTCTGGATCACACATTCTCGGGCAAAATCTCGACCTGTCTGGTCAACCCGCGCGCCTGCTACGAGACCGAGTTGACGTATAGCCCGGCGGCGGCGGTCAAATCCGTGGCGGTGGTCGGTGCCGGGCCTGCGGGTCTGATGGCGGCGATGGTGGCCGATGAGCGCGGCCACACGGTGACGTTGTTTGAAAAGGATGATCGGCTGGGCGGGCAACTCAATATGGCACGCGTGATCCCCGGCAAAGAGGAATTTCACGGGTTGGTCGAGTGGTTTGAAACCCGCATCGGGCGCTCGAAGATCGACGTGAAGCTGAACACCAAAGCCACGCCCGAGGCGCTGAAAGGCTTTGACGAGGTGATCATTGCCACCGGCGTCGTGCCGCGCGATCCGCAGATTCCGGGGCAGGATGGCGCGAATGTGCTGTCCTATATCGACGTGCTGCGCGGCGGGGCCAAGGTTGGCAAGCGCGTGGCGGTGGTCGGCGCGGGGGGCATCGGCTTTGACGTGTCGGAATTCGTCGCGCATCAAGGCGAGAGCACGACGTTGAACATTGACGCCTGGCGGCGCGAATGGGGCGTGGGCGACCCGTCCGAGGTGCCCGGCGGGTTGATCGAACCCGACGCCCCGGCCCCCGCGCGTGAGGTCACGTTGTTGCAGCGCAAGGCCGAAAAGCTGGGCAAACGGCTGGGCAAGACCACCGGCTGGATTTACCGCGCCAGCCTTGCCGCGCGTGACGTCAAGATGATCGGCGGCGTGACCTATGACGCGATCACGCCCGAGGGCATCGTGTTGGGCCGCGACAAAGGCGCGCAATTGCTGGAGGTTGACACCATCGTCTTGTGCGCGGGTCAGGAGCCGATGCGCGATCTGGCCGACGCTTTGGACGGATCGGGCGTCTCGGTGCATGTGATTGGCGGCGCGGATGTGGCGTCGGAACTGGACGCCAAGCGCGCCATCGACCAAGGCGCACGGCTGGCGGCGTCTTTGTAAGCGATGATCCTGTGGCCGATCCTTGCCGGGTTGGTGCCCAGTTTCCTGTTGGTGGGGCTGGGCGGGATCGTGCGCGGGCGGCTGTCGGAAAACGCCTGGACCGGCCTCGACAAGCTGAATTTCGAGATCCTGTTTCCGGCGCTGTTGTTCACCGCCGCCGCCTCGCGCCCGATGGATGTGTCGCGGGTGGTGGTGATCGGCCCTTCGGTCTGGGCGATCCTGACGCTGGGGTTGGTGGCGGGCTACACGGCGCGGCGCTTTGGCCCCGAGCGGTTCCTGGATTTCGCCGGCGCCTGGCAAACCGCCTGGCGGTTCAACACGGCGATGGGGTTTGTCGCGGTCGCCACGCTGACCCGCGCCGATGCCGCAATGATGGCCGTCGTCGCGGGCATGGCGGTGCCGGTGGCGAATATCTTTGCCGTCTCGGTCTTGTCGCGGGGCGGCAATCTGGGGTTTTGGGCGACCGTCAAACGCGTGGCGCTCAATCCGTTCCTGCTGGCCTCGGTGGGCGGCGTGATCGTCGGCCTGTCCGGGTTCCCCGTGCCGGTGCTGATCATGGCCCCACTGCAATTGCTGGCCCAGGCGGCGATCCCGATTGCGCTGATCTCGGTCGGGGCCACGATGGATTGGCGCGCACTGGGCCGGTTCGACGCGTTCAGCGGCATTCTGGTGGGCGTCAAACTGCTTTTGCTGCCCGCCGCGACACTGACAGCATGCGTGTTGCTCGGCGCGGACCCGGCGATCCTGTCGATCCTGACGATGTTTGCGGCCCTGCCCACAGCCTCGGCGGCGCATGTTCTGGCGTCCGGATTCGGCGCGGATCGTATCCTCAGCGCCACCGTCGTGGCGCAAGGCACGTTATTGGCAGCGCTGACCTTGCCGCTCTGGATCCTCGCCATCGAGGCGCTGGTTTAGCGTCAACAATCACGCGCCAGATTTGCAACACTGTTGCACGACGCCGGCCTTTGGCGCGCAGGTCGGAACAATTGTCCTAGGTTTACCGCAGATCTGTCCCAATCGCGCCGCAATTACCCTGTCTAACGGAAACATCAAGTTCTGAAGTGTGACAGGTGCCCTATGGACCGTTTGACTGAAATGGAAGCTTTCGCCACGGTCGTTGACCAAGGCGGCTTTACCGATGCCGCCCGCAAGATGGGGATCTCGAAATCTGCGGTCTCGAAACATGTCTCCTCGCTGGAGGCGCGGCTGGGGGCGCGGCTGTTGAACCGGACGACACGGCGCGTCAGCCCGACCGAGATCGGCCTTGTTTATTATGATCGGGCGCGGCGGGTGCTGAACGACGCGGGCGAAGCCGACAGCATCGTCACCGCGATGCAATCGGCCCCCTCGGGCGTGCTGCGCATGTCGGTTGCCACCGATTTCGGCGTCAGCCTGTTGTCGCCGGTGCTTGATGAATTCCTCGAAGAATTCCCGGAAATCAGTGTCAACATGGTGTTGAAGAACCGCTATGTCGAACTGATCTCGGAAGGCTTCGACATGGCAATCCGCATCGGCGAGATGGAGGATAGCAGCCTGCGCGCCCGCAAGATCTCGCAAACCAACCAGCGCCTGATTGCCTCGCCCAAGTATTTCCAGCAGCACGGCCGCCCGATGCGGATCGACGATCTGAACGAACACCGCTTGCTGCATTTCTCGAACCAGGCCAGCGCCAATGTGTGGAAAATCGCCGCGCCCTCGGGCGAGGTGCGGCAGGTGCGGGGCACTGGGTGGCTGACGGTCAATGACGGGCAATCCCTGATGAACGCCGCGATCAAGGGCATGGGCATCGCCTATTTGCCAAGCTACCTTTACCACGACGCAATGGAACAAGGGCTGGTCGAGGATGTGATCCCCGAGTTGCCGCAGATGACGATGGGCATCTATGCCGTCTATCCGCCGGGTCGGTTCACCCAACCCAAAGTGCGCGCCTTCATAGATTTTCTGGTACAGCGATTCGCCGAAAAAGGGCCAGAACGCTGGTAAGAATTTCGCCTGCTGATCGTTTCCCTCCGATCAGTGACCGCTGACTGGCCGGCCCTTGTGGTCGGCCTTTTTTTCGCGTCGCAGACGTGGCGGCGAAAAAAACAAAAGCCCGCCACAGGATGCGGCGGGCTTGATCCTCTGGGTTGTCGGGGGCGGTGGGCTTATTTCTTGCCGCCGCCCTTGGCCATCCCGCCCTTGTCGCCGCCTTTTGAGGGTGCGCCTTTCTCAAAGTCACCCTTTTTCACGGCCCCTTTGTCACCCATTTTCGGCTTGTCCATGCCGCCCTTGGACGCACCACCTTTGCCTTTATCCATGTTTCGAATCTCCCCGTCTGGTTGCCCGGGTCTGATGCTGGAATTCCGTTTCCACCCCGAAACCCGTGAGGTCGAAAACCGACCCTCGCGATCACGATACACCGAAAAACAGAGTCGTCAAAATAAACGATTGTGATCGGCGCGGGCGCGCGCAGGGATCGCCCCCTGCCCCGTGCGCGCGCGCTGCAAGTCCTTGTTACAAAGTGTCTGCGAAGCGTTGGGTTGTCACCGCAATGACCTGCGCAACCGATGACGACGACGGGTCGAAGACGTGATAAATATGGTCCGCGCCGTCAATCACCAATCCCTGCACATCCTCACCACCGGCGGCCTCCTGCATGGGCTGAGAGTACATCGCATAATAATCCTGACTGCCGGTGATGGTCAGAAACGGCCCCGGATAGCGCGCCAGATCGGCGAGAATATCGTGCTGTGACAGGCTGGCAAAGAAGGTGTCCTTCAAAGCGATGGTGCGCCACCCCAGATCGAGCCCGACGATGCCCTCCTGGCCGCGGCGCGGTCAAAGGTCGGCTGCCCCAGGCTTTGCAGGAAATCGACGTCGTAATCGGCGACCGAGGACCAGGTCACCAGCGAGCGCACGGCCTCGGGATTGGCCGCCGCCAATTGGATTGCGGCGCCACCGCCAAACGAGAAGCCCAGAACGCCGATTCGCGCCGCATCAACGCCGTCGGTGGTCATCAAGGCCGCAAGTCCAACCGCGGCATCCCCGTTCTGACGATCCACCGTGTGATGTCCGGTATCGCCCGCCGATTGGCCGAAGCCGCGAAAATCAATCCGGAGCGAGGCGATGCCGATGTCGGCCAGCGCGGAGGCCTCGGTGGCGTACATGCCGCCCACCTCATCCCGGCTGGACCCGAAACCATGCAGCATCAGGACCGCGGGAAACGGGCCGTCCCCATCGGGCATCGACAAGGTGCCAACCACGCCGCCCTCCAAGGTGACGACGGTTTCATCGGCCAGGGCGGGTGTCACGGCAAGAGCCGCAATGATCGGAACGACATAGCGCATGAGAGATCCCCTTTGGTTGTGTTGACGCGAGGCTAGGGGAATGCCGTCCCCCAGGCAATCGTCACGATCACGGTTGACGCCGGCAGGTCTGTGACGGCAGACGAGACACTTGTAGGGTGTGTGCTTGCACGCACCCTGATAGCGGCGGCGACGGAAGGTGCGTGCAAGCACACACCCTACGCCTGTTCCTGCTGACGTCGGATCCCGGGTTTACCCGCAGACCTCAGCCAGCGATTCGTCGATGGCGGTGGTCATCTGGTCGATCTGGTCGGCCGTCACCATCAAGGCGGGCGACAGGCACAGCGTGTTGTTGAACCCCGGCAGCGAGCGGTTGGTCATGCCGATCTGCACGCCGCGTTTCATCACCCCCGCCACTACGGCGGCCACGGTTTTCTCGGCCAGCGGGTCGCGGCTTTCGCGGTCGGACACCAGTTCCGCGCCCACGAACAGCCCCTTGCCGCGCACCTGGCCGATGACCGCGTGCTTCTCGGCCAGTGTGTTCAGATTGCCCAGCAGCCGCGCACTCATCGCGTTGGTGTTGGTCAACAGGTCTTCTTCCTCGATGATGCGCATGTTTTCCAGCGCCGCCGCCGGGCCCGCCGTGCAGCCGCCAAAGGTGGAAATGTCGCGGAAATAGTTGAGCGGGTCAGCGGGGTTGGATTTGAACATCTCGAACACCGCTTCGGTGGTCACGGTGCAGGAAATCGCCGCATAGCCCGAGGCCACGCCCTTGGCCATGGTCACGATGTCGGGCTGGATGTCATATTGCTGATAGCCGAACCATTTACCCGTGCGCCCGACACCGCAGACCACCTCGTCGATAATCAGCAGCAGCCCGTATTTCTTGCAGATTTCCTGCACACGCGGCCAGTAGCCTTCGGGCGGGGTGATCACGCCGCCGCCTGCGGTGACCGGTTCAAGGATGATCGCGCCGACCGAATCGGGGCCTTCGCGCAGGATGACCTCCTCGATCGCGTTCGCGGCGCGCAGGCCGTAATCGGCGACCTCGCCCCACTGGCTGCGGTATTCAAGGCAATGCGGCACCGGGATGAACCCTGCCGGGAACGGGCCGTACATGGCGCGGCGTTCCTCTTGCCCGCCGGAAGCCAGCGCGGCGATGGTGGTGCCGTGATAGTCGCGCTCTCGGTACAGGATTTTCCACTTGTTGCCGCCATGCACCGTATGGGCGATCTGGCGGACCATCTTGTAGGCTTTCTCATTCGCCTCGGAGCCCGAGTTCGAATAATACACCCGCGTCATGCCCGGCATTTTCTCGATCAGTCTTTGCGCGTACATCGCGCCGGGGATCGACCCTGCCGACCCGGCGAAATAGTTCATCTTCAGCAGTTGATCGCGCACGACATTGGCGATGCTCTCGCGCCCGTAACCGACGTTGACCGTCCACACGCCGCCGGAAACGGCGTCCAGCGTCTCGCGGCCGGTGGCGTCCCAGACGCGCAAACCCTTGCCCTCGACGATCACGCGGGGATCAATGGTTTCATATTGTTTGTGCTGGCTCAGGTGATGCCAAACATGGACGCGGTCGGCCTCGACCACGGCGGCGATATCGTTGACGGTACTATCCATGGTCGCAATCCTTCTTGGCCCGGAACTCAAGCGCTGATAATCGCGCCATTGGCACCCAACGGATAGGGCCAGATTGCGGCTATCCATAATGCCAGAATCAGATAGACTGGCGGAAAACCACGGGGGGATTTGATGGCGATCTCGGTTGAGTGTTTCTTGCTGGATCCGCAGCAAAGCGGCACCTTGCAAAATCGCATCCGGCAGATGGTCGCGCAAGGGATTCTGGCCGGGCGTTTGCGACCGGGCGAGCGGATGCCGTCGAGCCGCAAACTGGCCGTGCATCTGGCGGTCAGTCGCATCACCGTCTCGCAGGCCTATGCCGAACTGGTCGCCGACGATTACCTGATGGCCAAGGGGCGGTCGGGGTATTTCATCTCGGAGGGCGCACCGCAGCCCGTGCCGCCCGCACAGGCGCTGATCAGCCACGAGGACAGGGTGGATTGGGCGCGGGTGCTGGGGCCGCGCCCGGAAGCCGGCTCACCGACGCGGGGCAAGCCGCGCAACTGGCGCGATTTCCGCTATCCGTTTGTTTATGGGCAGGCCGATCCGTCGCTGTTCGATCACGCGAATTGGCGCGGCTGCATGATGCTGGCACTGGGGCACAAGGATTTTGCCCGGATGACCGACGACCAGTTCGACCATGATGACCCGGCCTTGCTGGAGTATATCGCCCGCCACACCCTGCCCCGGCGCGGCATTCTGGCGCGTCCCGATGAGGTGCTGGTGACGCTTGGCGCGCAAAATGCGCTGTGGTTGGCCGCGCAACTGTTGCTGAACCAGCGGCGCACGGCGGTGATCGAGGATCCCGGCTATCCCGGTCTGCGCGAGATCCTGGCGCAGGTGCGCTGCCGGACGGTTCCGGTTTCGGTGGGGCCGCAGGGGTTGGGGCCAAGGGCACTGCCCGATGACCTCGATGTTCTGTTCTGTACGCCCAGCCACCATTGCCCGACCGGGGCGACGATGCCGTTGGAGGCGCGGCACGCGTTGTTGGCCGAGGCCTCAACGCGCAACGCGGTGATTGTCGAGGATGATTATGAATTCGAGATTACCCACAACCGCGCGCCGCTGCCCGCGCTGAAATCGCTGGATCGCGAGGGCCGGGTGATCCATGTCGGCAGTTTCTCGAAATCCCTGTTTCCGGGGCTGCGGCTGGGGTTTCTGGTCGGCCCGGCGCCGTTCATCCGCGAGGCCCGGGCCCTGCGCGCCACCGTCCTGCGCCACCCGCCCGGCCTGTTGCAACGCGCCGCCGCGCATTTCCTGTCGCTGGGGCATTACGACGCCATGCTCAAACGCCTGATGCGCAGCTTTTCGCAGCGCCGCGAGGTGATGCTGGAGGCCGTCGCGCATCACGGCCTGACCATCGCCGGAGCCACGGACGCGGGCGGCTCCAGCCTGTGGATGCGCACGCCGCCCGGCGTTTCGGCGACCGAGTTGGCGCGCCGATTGCACGAGGACAGCGTGCTGATCGAACCCGGCCCGCCGTTCTACAACGACCATGCGCAGGGCGATCACTATTATCGCATCGCCTACTCCTCGATCACCGCCGAGCGTATTCCCGAGGGCATCGCCCGCATTGCGCGCCGGTTGTCGTAATCTGGCTATAGTGTTCCGCCGCATCTGCCCCTAACCTTCGCGAAAACTGCCTTTCCGACCATCGAGGACCACATCATGCGCATGACCACCGAGGAAGCCTTTGTCAAAGTGCTGCAACGGCACGGAATCGAACACGCGTTCGGCATCATCGGCTCGGCCTTCATGCCGATTTCCGATCTGTTCCCGCGCGCGGGCATTCGGTTCTGGGACTGCGCGCATGAGGGGTCCGGCGGGATGATGGCCGATGGCTATACGCGGGCCACCGGCAAGATGAGCCTGATGATCGCGCAGAACGGCCCCGGCATCACCAATTTCGTGACCGCCGTGAAAACCGCCTATTGGAACCACACGCCGCTGTTGCTGGTCACGCCGCAGGCTGCGAATAAATCCATCGGTCAGGGCGGGTTCCAGGAGGTCGCGCAAATGGCGCTGTTCCAGGATATGGTCGCCTATCAAGAGGAGGTGCGCGACCCCACGCGGATCGCCGAGGTGCTGAACCGGGTGATCGAACAGGCGCACCGCCACTCGGCCCCGGCGCAGATCAACGTGCCGCGCGATTTCTGGACACAGGTGATTGATATCGACCTGCCCGAACCCGCCAGGTTCGAGCGCCCGGAGGGCGGCAAGGAGGCGGTGGCGCGGGCCGCAGCGCTGCTGTCGGCGGCGAAGTTCCCGGTGATCCTGAACGGCGCAGGCGTGGTTCTGGGCGGCGCGATCCCGGCCTCGATGGCGCTGGCCGAGCGGTTGGACGCCCCGGTCTGCGTGGGCTACCAGCACAATGACGCCTTCCCCGGCTCGCACCCGCTGTTCGCCGGGCCCTTGGGCTACAACGGATCGAAGGCCGCAATGGAGTTGATTTCTCGGGCAGATGTGGTATTGTGTCTGGGTACCCGGCTGAACCCGTTTTCAACACTTCCGGGATACGCGCTGGACTATTGGCCAAAGGCGGCCAGGATTATCCAAGTCGACATCAACCCCGACCGGATCGGGCTGACGAAGAATGTGACAGTCGGTATTGTCGGCGACGCAAAGAAGGTCGCCGAGGCGGTTTTGGCGCAATTGGCCTCTGCCGCGGGCAACCATGCGCGCACCGAACGCAAAGCGATGATCGCGCAGGCCAAATCCGCTTGGGCGCAGCAATTGTCGAGCATGGATCACGAGGATGACGATCCCGGCACCGACTGGAATCAGCGCGCGCGGTCGGACAAGCCCGACTGGATGAGCCCGCGCATGGCGTGGCGGGCGATTCAATCGGCGCTGCCCAGGGACGCGATCATCAGCTCTGACATTGGCAACAACTGCGCGATCGGCAACGCCTATCCCAGCTTTGACGATGGGCGCAAATATCTGGCGCCGGGGTTGTTCGGCCCCTGTGGCTATGGCTTGCCCAGCATCATCGGCGCGAAAATCGGCTGCCCGGAGGTGCCGGTGGTGGGCTTTGCGGGCGACGGGGCCTTCGGGATTTCCGTGACCGAACTGACCGCCATTGGCCGCCCCGAGTGGCCGGCGATCACCATGGTCGTGTTCCGCAATTATCAATGGGGCGCCGAAAAGCGCAATTCGACGCTGTGGTATGACGACAATTTCGTCGGCACCGAGCTGGATGAACAGGTGTCTTATGCGGGCATCGCGCAGGCCTGTGGTTTGCAGGGCGTGCAGGCGCGGACGATGGACGCGTTGCAACAGGCGCTGGCCAAGGCCATCGAGGACCAGATGAAACACGGCAAAACCACCCTGATCGAGGCGATGATCAATCAGGAACTGGGCGAGCCGTTCCGCCGCGATGCGATGAAAAAACCGGTGGCAGTTGCCGGGATCGACCCGGCGGATATGCGAAAGCAAACCGTGTGAGTTTGCCGTTTGAGTTGAGCGCCGGAGCCACGGCCTATCTGGCCTTGGTGATTTTCGTCGCCGCATTCATTCGCGGCTATTCCGGGTTCGGCTATCCGGTGCTGGTCATTGCGGCGGGGGCGCTGGTGATCAATCCGCTGTTGCTGATCCCGATGGCGGTGATGGGCGATCTGGTCTTGTGCGCCCAACACTGGCGGGCGTCGCGGGCACATGTGCACTGGCCAACGGTGATCCGGCTGGGGATCGGCGCGGCGTTGGGGATGCTTGCGGGGATCTGGACCCTGTCGCTGATGACCGAGGAATTCGCGCGGATCGCGGTCGGCGTGATGGTGCTGCTGGCCTCGCTGCTGATGCTGATCGGCTGGACGATTCCGGGCCGCGCCGGGCCTGCGGCGACGCTGGGCATGGGGGTGGTCTCGGGGCTCACGACGCCGGCGGGTGTGGCCGGGCAACCGGCGGTGATGCTGGTTTCGGCGCTGGGCATGACGCCTCTGGTATTCCGCGCAACCTTGCTGGCCTATTTCGTGGCGCTGGATGTGATGACCTTTGTGCAATTCTCGCTGGCCGGGCTGGTCGACACCGAATCCCTGATCGCCACCGCGCTGTCGGTGCCACTGGTCGTGGTTGGCAGCGCCATTGGTGCCCGCATGGTGCTGAGGTCGGACCCGGTCCTGTTCCGACGGGCGACGATTGGCGTTCTGATGCTGATGGCGGTGCTCGGCTTGGCGAAGGGCTTGATGTGAAACGCGGATCAGATCATCGCGAGGGTGACGGCCGTCGCGGCGACAATATCCGCCACGGTGGCCCCGCGTGACAGGTCACAGACCGGCTTGCGAAACCCTTGCAGGATCGGGCCGATGGCCCGCGCTCCGGCCAACTCCTGCATCAGTTTATAGGCGATATTCCCGGCGTTCAGATCCGGGAAGATCAGCGTGTTTGCGGGTGCGGCGAGGTGACCCTTTTTCGCGGCAATGGCGGCATTGAGTGCGGCATCGGCCTGCACCGGGCCGGAAAAGCCGGTCGCTTCGGCCACGGCGCGCACGACATCAACCGACCGGCCACTGCCGGATGCGCCGGTGGAATAACTGAGCAACGCCACGCGGGCCTCGCCCAGCAATGCCCGCGCCGAGGCGGCGCTGGCGCGGGCGATATCGGCGAGTTGCGCGGCGTCGGGATCGGTGTTCACCGCGCAATCGGCGAACACGAAGGTCCGGCCATCGGGCAGGATCATCAGGAAAAAGCTGGAGGGCGTCGTCACGCCCTCGGCCAAACCAAGTGCCAGACTGGCGGCCTCGATCACGCGGCGCGTGGTGTGGGATACACCGGCGACCATTGCCTCGGCCTGGCCGGCCGCCACCATGGCGGCGGCGCGGATCAAGGGCTTTTCCAGCATCCGCAACGCCAGCGCCGGTTTGAGGCCCGGGCGATTGGCCAGCAGCAGATCGACATAGGCCGCAGTCGGGCGCGCATCGGCCAGAGTCACCGGACGGGCCAGCCCCTCGGCGCGCAACCGCTCGGCGGCCTCACTCAGGCGCGGATCGTCGATTTCAGGCAGCAGGACACGGGCGTTGCGCGCGCGCGCCGTTGCCAATGCCGAGGTCAGCGCATCCAAGGTTCGATCCTCCATTCGGGTCGACGGGAAGACTGCCGATATGGCGGGCACCGTCAAGGCAAACCGTGGCGCAAGGGGGCCTGAGGGGGGGGGGCGATCTGGTGAACGGTCTTGCACCTGTGCAGCATCTGCGCCTATTGAGGACAGGTGAGGGGGGCTAGCCCCCCGCCTTCGGCTCCCCCCAGAGTATTTCGGGCAAGATGAGGACGGGCGATGGACAGCGAACAGTCGCAACCTCTGAAAGCCGCGCTGTGGATGATGGGGGCGATTGCCTCATTCTCGTTGATGGCGGTGGCGGGGCGCACGGTACAGGTCGAAATCGCCAGCTATGAGCTGATGTTCTGGCGCTCGTTGCTGGGCATGATCATCGTACTGGCGATCATCCGCCTTCGCACCGGCAGTCTTGCGACGATCCGCACCAGACACATCAGCCTGCATGTAACCCGCAATGTGTTCCATTTCTTTGGTCAGAACATGTGGTTCTATGGGATCACGGTGATCCCGCTGTCGCAGCTTGTCGCGCTGGAGTTCACCATGCCGATCTGGGTGTTGTTGATGGCGCCGCTGTTTCTGGGAGAGGCCCTGACGGGCCGCAAGCTGATCGTCGCGCTGCTTGGGTTCATCGGTGTCCTGATCGTGGCGCAGCCGGGCGTGCAGCCGATCAACTCGGGGCATCTGGCGGGCATTCTGGCCGCCATTGCCTTTGCGATCAACCTGATCTTTACCCGCAAGATCATGCGCCATGATGCGGTGTTGTGCGTGCTGTTCTGGATGACCTTCAGCCAGATGTTGATGGGTCTTGGTCTGTCGGGCGCAATGGGATTTACATGGCCCAGCCTGGCGTTGGTGCCGTGGCTGATCATCCTCGCGATCACCGGGCTGACGGCACATTATTCGCTGACCTCGGCGCTGGGTCTGGCACCGGCAATGGTTGTCGCGCCGATGGAATTTGCCCGGCTGCCGATCATCGCGCTGGTTGGCGTGGTGGTTTACGCGGAAACCCTGGATCCGGCGGTCTTTCTGGGTGGCGCAATCATTTTTGCGGCGAATTTCTGGAACATGCGGGCGGGCCGACGCCAGACGTCATGATCCGCGCGCGTTTTTTCAGGCGCTGCTGGCATCTGGCCTTCGGAATCACCGAGCCGGATCGAGGGCCGCACGAAAAGCGCTTTGAAGTCGCTTGAAGCTGTGCTTAAACCTTGCCATCGGACCGCCAGGCGGACTGACAACAATTCCAATCTGGGAGGAAGACTCTATGGATCGTCGCTCATTTCTACGCACCTCAACCGTTGGTGGTGTCGCGGCTGCCGCAACCTCGCTGGCCGCCCCGGCCATTGCACAAGGCAACATCACCTGGCGCATGGTCACCACCTGGCCGCGCAACTTCCCCGGTCTGGGTGTCGGCGCACAACGTCTGGCGGATCGCATCACCGCGGCCTCGGGCGGTCGTCTGACCGTCGAAGTCTATTCGGCGGGCGAGCTGGTGCCGCCGCTGCAATCGCTGGATGCCGTGATCGACGGCACCGCCGAAATGAGCCACGGTGCCGCCTATTACTGGCAGAACAAATCCGTCGCCCTGTCGTTCTTTACGGGTGTGCCGTTTGGCATGACGTCACGCGAGATGGCCGCTTGGGTACGCTATCAGGGCGGTCAGGAGCTGTGGGACGAGGTCTATGACCAGTTCGGCGTTCAGGGCTTCCTGTCGGGCGACACCGGCACGCAGACCGGCGGCTGGTTCAAGAACGAGTTGACCGGCTTGTCCGACCTGCAAGGCCTGCGCTTCCGCACGCCGGGTCTGGGCGGTCAGGTCTGGCAGCGACTGGGCGTCAGCGTCACCAACATGGCGGCGGGCGAAATCTTCCAGGCGTTGCAGTCGGGCACGCTGGATGCGGCTGAATTCGTTGGCCCTTATAACGACCTTGCGCTGGGCTTCTATCAGGTCTGCAACCACTACTATACCTCGTCCTTCGTCGAACCCGGTCTGGCGACCGAGGTTGTCGTGGACAAGGCCAAGTACCAGGCCCTGCCCGCCGATCTGCAGGCAATCATCCGCGACGTGGCGCAGGCCGAGTACGATCAGGTTGCCTCGGATTTCTATGCCAACGACCCACGCGCGCTGCAAACGCTGGTCAACGATCATGGCGTGACGCTGCACACCTCGTTCCCTGACGACATCGTCGAGGCTGCGGCCAGGGGCTGCGAAAGAAGTCATCGGCGGCATCCTGAATTCGGATGACGAGTTGACCCGCCGCGTGGCGCGCAGCTTCATCGACTCGATGAACCTGACCCGCACCCGCACCGAGGCCACCGACCTGACCTATGCCTTGGCGCGTCAGCGGTATCTGGATTACTCGGATCTGTAAGCGGATTGGACCCGGCTTTGCGCGCCGCCTGTCGTGACGGCGCGCAGGGTCTCGGGGCTTCGATCAACATACTTGGGGGCCCGGTCCGAGCAATCGTTCCGGGCTCTCGTTGTCACCGCCACCCGGCTGGGAGGATCCAATGACGTTTCTGTCTAACCTCATGCGTGCGATCAACGGGCTGAACCGGCTGATCGGAAACGTGTTTTCATGGCTGGCGCTGGCCATCGTGATCACCTGTTTCTGGGTCGTGATCGAGCGATATTTCTTTGGCAACACGCGATTGTGGATGCAGGATCTGTATCCGTGGCTGAACGGGGTGATGTTCACCGCCGTTGCCGGATATGCCTTGCTTCACAATGACCATGTGCGGGTGGATATTTTCTACCGACCGGCCTCGAACGTCAAAAAGGCGTGGATGGATCTGGTGGGTGTTCTGGTGTTCTTGCTGCCGACCATGTACGTCGTCTGGATCTATTGCCTGCCTTTCGTGGTGCGGTCGTGGGGTCTGCGCGAAGCATCCTCGAACCCCGGCGGCGCCTCGGGCCTGTTCCTGGTCAAAGGTTTCATTCTGGTGTTCGCCGTCACCATCGCCCTACAGGGAATCTCCATGCTGATCCGGTCCCTCTTGATCATCAAGGGGCGCGAGGATCTCGTGCCTGCAGACTACCGTTATGAAGCCCATGTGGAGGCCGCATAATGGATCTGGTGTTTATCGGCGAACTCATGGCCGGGGCGATGTTCCTCGGCGTGATCGGCATGTTGATGCTGGGCTTTCCGGTGGCCTTCACCTTGGCCGGAACCTCGATCCTGTTCGGGCTTGTGGGACTGTGGCTGGGCGTGTTCGATTTCTCGAACATGGCGGCGCTGGCGGGGCGATACACGGGCTACATGACCAACGAGGTGCTGGTCGCGGTGCCGTTGTTCATCTTCATGGGCGTGATGCTGGAACGCTCGAACATTGCCGAGCAACTGCTGACCACGATGAGCAAACTGTTCGGCAACATGCGCGGCGGCTTGGGCATTTCGGTGGTGATCGTTGGCGCGTTGCTGGCGGCCTCGACCGGGGTTGTCGGCGCGACCGTGGTGACGATGGGCCTGATTTCATTGCCGGCGATGATCAAGGCGGGCTACAATCCAAAGCTGGCCTGCGGCACGATCAGCGCCTCGGGCACTCTGGGGCAGATCATCCCTCCCTCGACGGTGCTGATCTTCATGGGCGACATGATCGCCGGGATGCACAGCCAGGCGCAGATGAGCCTTGGCAACTTTGCGCCAAGCGCGGTGTCGGTGGGCGACCTGTTCGCGGGCGCGTTCCTGCCGGGAATGCTGCTGGTGGTGGTCTATATCAGTTACATTCTGTTCAAGGCCGTGGTTGACCCCAAAAGCTGCCCCGCCACCCCGGTTCCGCCCGAAGAACGCAAAGACCTGCCGCGCGAGATCGTCGTGGCGCTGGTGCCGCCGCTGCTGTTGATCATGGCGGTGCTGGGCTCGATCCTGGGGGGTATCGCCACCCCGACCGAGGCCTCGTCGGTGGGTGCCGTGGGCGCGGCCCTGTTGGCCACGTTGCGCGGCAAGATGTCATTCGCGATCCTCAAGCACACGGTGCATTCAACCGCCAAGATCACGTCGATGATCTTTGTCATCCTGTTCGGCGCTTCGGTGTTTTCGGTGGTGTTCCGGCAGATGGGCGGCGACGATCTGGTGCACGAGTTCCTGTCGAACATTCCCGGCGGAGCAATGGGTGCGATGATTGCCGTGATGGTGGTCATGTTCGTGCTGGGCTTCATTCTGGACACGTTCGAGATCATCTTTATCGTGCTGCCGATCACCGCGCCGACCCTGCTGTTGCTGGGCGTCGATCCGGTGTGGTTGGGCGTGATGATCGGCGTGAACCTGCAAACCAGCTTCCTGACTCCGCCGTTCGGCTTTGCCCTGTTCTACTTGCGCGGCGTTGCCCCGGCGACGGTCTCGACCGGGATGATCTACAAGGGTGCGATCCCGTTCGTGATCTTGCAGATCCTCGTCATCGCGCTGTTGTTCATTTTCCCCGGTATCGTGACCTGGCTGCCGTCGCTGATCTACTGAGACATCGCGCGCGGGCGTGCCATCTGGTGAACGCCCGCGCGATCTGCTAGCGATTTCAGATGCTAGACGTATTCCTGCAAACCTTTCCATTTTTTGCGATCATCGGGCTGGGTTATGGCGCGGGGAAAAGCGGGTTTTTCCCGCCCGAGGCGACCGCGTGGCTGACCAGATTCGTGTTCTATTTCGCGCTGTCGGCGCTGTTGTTCGGCTTCTCGGCGCAGATGACCTTGTCCGAGATCTTTGATCCGCGCGCGGCGGGGGCCTATATTCTGGGCTGCACCGTGGTCTATGCGCTGGCGCTGGCCGTCGCATTCCTGCGCCACCGCCCCCTGACCGAGGCCGTCATGGAGGCGCATACCGCCGTGATCGGCAACACCGGGTTTCTGGGCGTGCCGATGCTGGTGCTGGTGCTGGGTGCACAGGCCGCCGCGACGGTGCTGCTGGTGCTGGTGATCGACCTGATCCTGTTCTCCAGCCTGCTGACGATCATTTTCACCATCGTCAAAGAGGGTCGGCTGTCGTCGCGCATGCCGCGCGTGATCGGCGTCGGGTTGCTGAAAAACCCGATGGTCGTCTCGATGGCCCTGGGGCTGTTGTGGTCGGCAACCGGGCAGGGGCTGGCCGGACCGATCAGCGCCACCATGACCCTGCTGGGGGCGGCGGCCACGCCCGGCGCCTTGTTTGCCATCGGGGCCAGCCTGACCAACAACCGCGCCGAACGCCTGACCGTGGCGGGCTGGTTGAGCTTTGCGAAACTGGTGCTGCACCCGGCGGCTGTCGGTCTGGCGGCCTTCTACATTTTTGATGTCGCGCCTTTCGCCGCGGGTGTGTTGATCGCCACCGCTGCGCTTCCGGTGGCGGGGAATGTGTATATTCTGGCGCAGCATTACAACGTGGCGGTCGCCCGCGTTTCGGCGGCAATCCTGATTTCGACCCTGCTCAGCGTCGCCACTCTGCCCCTCGTGATCGCGCAATTCACCGGCTGACGGCAAAAAAGCTTTCAAATTGCTTCTGCTCGAACGCTTGCAGGCCCAACTCGGCCTCCCTATATAGCCATCGACGCCGGGAAGAATGCCCAGATTGGGAAGCCCGGATCATGGGATCGGTGCGACGGAGCCTGATGGGATCGCCGCGCCAAATTATCGCCGAAGGAAAGAGGTAAGCATCATGGCTAAAGTCATCGGGATCGACCTGGGGACGACCAACTCTTGTGTGGCCATCATGGATGGCTCGCAGCCCCGCGTAATCGAAAACGCAGAGGGCGCACGCACGACGCCGTCTATCGTGGGTTTCACGGAAACCGAACGTCTGGTGGGTCAGCCCGCCAAGCGTCAGGCCGTCACCAACCCAACCAACACAGTCTTCGCAGTCAAGCGCCTTGTCGGTCGCCGCATCGGTGAGCCGGAAGTCGAAAAAGACAAGAGCTTCGTGCCTTATGAAATCGTCGACGGTGGCAATGGCGACGCGTGGGTCAAGGTCCGCGGCGAGAAATACAGCCCCAGCCAGGTCAGCGCGTTCATCCTGCAAAAGATGAAAGAGACCGCCGAGTTGTATCTGGGCGAAAGCGTCACGCAGGCCGTGATCACGGTGCCCGCGTATTTCAACGACGCCCAGCGTCAGGCGACCAAGGACGCGGGCAAGATTGCCGGCCTCGAAGTGCTGCGCATCATCAACGAGCCGACCGCCGCCGCACTGGCGTATGGTCTGGACAAGAAGGACTCGAAAACCATCGCGGTCTATGACCTTGGTGGCGGGACGTTCGATATCACCATTCTGGAAATCGACGACGGCCTGTTTGAAGTGAAATCCACCAACGGCGACACGTTCCTCGGCGGTGAAGACTTCGACATGCGCATCGTTCAGTATCTGGCGGGCGAGTTCAAGAAAGAGAACGGCGTTGACCTGACGGCGGACAAGATGGCGTTGCAGCGCCTGAAGGAAGCCGCGGAAAAGGCCAAGATCGAGCTGTCGTCAAGCCAGCAGACCGAGATCAACCAGCCGTTCATCTCGATGGACAAGAACACCGGTCAGCCGCTGCACCTGGTCATGAAACTGACCCGCGCCAAGCTGGAATCGCTGGTCAGCGATCTGATCGTCAAGTCGATGAAGCCCGCAGCGCAGGCGTTGAAAGATGCCGGTCTGTCGAAAGGCGACATTGACGAGGTTGTTCTGGTCGGTGGTATGACCCGGATGCCGCGCGTCATCGAAGAAGTGACCAAGTTCTTCGGCAAGGAGCCGCACAAGGGTGTGAACCCGGACGAAGTCGTGGCTTTGGGCGCTGCCATTCAGGCCGGCGTTCTGCAAGGCGACGTCAAGGACGTGGTTCTGCTGGACGTGACACCGCTGTCGCTGGGCATCGAGACGCTGGGCGGCGTGTTCACCCGTCTGATCGACCGCAACACGACGATCCCGACCAAGAAGTCTCAGGTCTTCTCGACCGCCGACGACAACCAGAGTGCCGTGACGATCCGCGTGTTCCAGGGTGAGCGTGAAATGGCTGCCGACAACAAGATGTTGGGCCAGTTCAACCTCGAAGGGATCCCGCCGGCGCCGCGCGGAATGCCGCAGATCGAGGTCACTTTTGACATCGACGCCAACGGCATCGTCAACGTCTCGGCCAAGGACAAGGCCACGGCGAAAGAGCAGAAGATCACCATCGCAGCCTCGGGCGGCCTGTCGGATGCCGACATCGAACAGATGGTCAAGGATGCCGAAGCCAATGCCGAAAGCGACAAGGCGCGCAGGGATCTGGTTGAAGCCAAGAACCAGGCTGAAAGCCTGATCCACTCGACCGAAAAGTCGCTGGCCGAGTACAAGGACAAGGTCGACCCGACCACGGTCGAGGCGATTGAACTGTCGATTGCGGCGTTGAAGGATACGCTGGACGGCGAAGATCCCGAAAAGATCAAGTCGGGCATCAACAACGTCCGCGACGCCTCGATGAAGCTGGGTGAAGCGATCTACAAGGCCCAGCAGGCCACCGAAGCAGGCGACGACGCCAGCGAAGACGACGACGGCCCACGCCCGGTGGACGACGACATCGTTGACGCTGACTTCGAAGACCTGGACGACAACAAGCGCAGCTAAGGCGCTGACCATCACAGGGCCCCGGTCGGTACTCCCGATCCGGGGCCCTGCTCATGAAAGCGAGGGCCATGATGGCGAAGCGCGATTATTACGAAGTTCTGGGTGCTGCGCGGGGCGCGTCTGCGGATGAGTTGAAAAAGGCTTACCGCACAAAGGCCAAGGCCCTTCACCCGGATCGCAACAGCGACAACCCCAACGCCGAAGCTCAGTTCAAAGAGGTGAACGAGGCGTATGAGGTGCTCAAAGACGCCGACAAGAAGGCAGCCTATGACCGCTATGGTCATGCCGCCTTTGAAGGGGGCATGGGCGGTGGCCAGCGCGGCCCACAGCGCGGGCACCCCGGCGGCGATTTCAATTCGGCATTCTCGGATGTGTTCGAGGATCTGTTCGGCGACTTCATGGGCGGCCGGGGCGGTTCAGGCGGGGCACGATCTCGCGCCAGCCGTGGCTCGGATCTGCGCTATAACCTGCGGGTTTCGCTGGAAGAAGCCTTCAAGGGTTCGCAAAAATCCATCCGCGTGCCGACCCTGTCGTCATGCGAAGAATGCAGCGGCACCGGGGCCGAGGGCGGCGCTGAACCCGTCACCTGCCCGACCTGCTCGGGCATGGGCAAGGTCCGCGCGCAGCAAGGTTTCTTCACCGTCGAACGCACCTGCCCGACCTGCGGCGGCTTGGGTCAGATCGTCAAGAACCCCTGCAAATCGTGCAAAGGCGCTGGCCGCGTCGAAAAGGAACGCTCCTTGTCGGTGAATATCCCGGCTGGCGTCGAAACCGGCACCCGCATTCGCCTGTCGGGCGAGGGCGAGGCCGGGATGCGCGGCGGGCCGACGGGTGATCTCTATATCTTCATCGAGGTCGCCGAACATCAGATCTTCCAGCGCGACGGTCTGGATTTGTATTGCCATGTGCCCGTCAGCTTCACCAAGGCGGCGCTGGGCGGCGAGGTCGAGGTTCCGACCATCGACGGTGGCCGCAGCCGCGTCAAGGTTCCAGCGGGCGCGCAATCGGGCAAGCAGCTGCGTTTGCGCGGCAAGGGAATGCCCGCGTTGCGCGGCGGCGGCAGTGGCGACATGCTGATCGAACTGGCGGTCGAAACCCCGGTGAACCTGACGACGCGGCAAAAGGAATTGCTGCGCGAGTTTGATTCGCTGGGCGAAGACAACCACCCCGAGGGCACCAGCTTTTTCGGCAAGGTGCGCAGTTTCTGGGACACGATGAAGGGCTGAAACGCCTTTCTACATGGGGAAACGGATAAACGGGGGTCTTGATCGGCCCCCGTTTACCATTTGGAAACCAAACATGCGCCAGACTGGCACCATGTCAGATCCGCGCGCCTTTGCCGAAATGCCCCTGCCCCTGTTTGCCCCTCAGGCACAGGTCGCTGACCGCAAACCCGCGAAACCGCCGTCTTATCTGGCGGATCACCGCAAGCGCCTGCGCAGCCGGTTCCTGCAGGGCGGGCCCGAGGCAATGCCCGATTATGAGTTGTTGGAATTGCTGCTGTTTGGCGCTGTCCTGCGGCAAGATGTCAAACCGCTCGCGCGGCGGCTTCTGGACCATTTTGGCGATCTGGCAACCTTGATTGCCGCCTCCCCCACAGACCTGCAACGGGTTGAGGGGGTGGGTGAGGGCGTGGTTACGGTGCTGAAACTGGCGGGCGCGGTTGCCGGTCGGATTGCCCGCGCCAAGGTGATGCACAGGCCGGTGATCTCCAGTTGGTCGGCGATGCTGGATTATTGCCACACCGTCATGGCCCATCGCGACATCGAGCATTTCCGCGTCCTGTTCCTGGATCGCAAGAACTGCCTGATTGCCGATGAAGAACTGGGCCGTGGCACGGTGGATCATGTCCCCGTGTATCCGCGCGAGATCATGCGCCGCGCGCTCGAGGTCGGGGCGTCGGCGATGATTCTGGTGCACAACCACCCGTCAGGCGATCCGACGCCCAGCCAGGCCGATATCGCCATGACCGACCGAATTCACCAGGGGGCCGAAGCGCTGTCGCTGGTGCTGCATGACCACCTGATCATCGGGCAGTCGCGCGAATTCAGCTTTCGCAGCGAGGGGTTGCTGTGATCATGCCAAAGGCCGGGACAACCCCGGCCTTTGCAGAACGTCAGTCGGAAAGGCCTCAGCGCAGGGCAGCGATCTGAAGATCGGGCAGGATCCCCGGCAGAACCACATAGCCACCGGCACCGTCGCAAGCGGGCATTTCCAGATGGATGACACGGCTGCGGGCCGCAGCGGCGCCATACATCTCGATCGAGTCCGCCGCGAGGGGTTTGCCACAGCTTGCCTCGGTGATCGGCACTTCGATTTCCAGCGCCACCGAACCGCTGCGCGCGGATTGACCGGAGGGATACGAATACACCTGAACCCGGTGACCACCGGCAATCGTCGGATCACCAAGATCGGTCAGGAACCCATGCTGGTTTGAATCCGGACTCTGAGGATTGCCAACGTAGATGTGGCCAGCGTCACCATATTGCGCCCCGAATTCATAGGCGTGCAACGTCAGCTCGGCAGGGCCATTCCATTGCAGCGCAACACGTTCCACCATGGCAAGATCGCTGACAAAAGTGCGATCCGACTGCGTGCGGCCATCCGCAAAGGTGACCGTCAGCGTCGCGTCGTCGATCAGCGCGGGAACGACCAGCGCCAGTTGCCCATCCGTGCCGATGCGCGTGTCAAAATTCAAGCCTGCGTGGCTGACCTGCACCTGAGCATCCCGGTCGCACGGGGCGTAAATGCTGGCGTCCAACATGGCACCCGCAGACGGCGTGACAACGATCCAGACCGCACAGGCGGCCAATTCGGCCTCCAACTCGGCATCGAGGGGTGCGATCTCGACCACGGGTTGCACCGAGGGGGATTGCGCAGGGTCGGTGACGCTGTCGGCTTGAGGCGCGGCGACAAGATCGGCGGCGGGAAGGATGCTGGCGGCGGTCACCGCTGCGGCCGAATGATCCGCAGTGCGAGGCTGACGATCAACGACGCTTTCAGTGCCGATCACCGACGACAGCAAGGACGATACGCCCTCGTTGCGTGCGGTTGGCGCCTGACGCTCGGCGCTCGCCAATTCTAGGGTCGCATCGTGGGCAGTCGATTCCGACGCGGTGTTGGCGACCGGCACCACCGACGCGGTTTGAACCTCGGAGACACCGGAGGGCGGCGATGCCGGCACGACGGAGGCATGTTGCGACGCAGGACTGGGCGACGCGAGACTGGGCGACGCGACGCTGGGCGACCCGGGACCGGCCAAATCCTGTGACTTCTGGAATTGGGTTCCCGCGACAACGGCAACTCCAAGGACGACTGCCGTTACGGCGACGACGCGAACCCTGTTCATGGCGAACTCCGACTCGTTGAAAATTACAAGTCAAGCTTGGCCGCAGATAAGGGCAGCTTTGGGGCAGCGCGGGGGTCGTTTCGGGGCACAACCGTGCCCGAAAACGACCCGAACGCTTACGCCAAGCGACCGTGGCAGTGCTTGAACTTCGTACCCGATCCACAGGGGCACGGGTCGTTGCGGCCCGGATTTCCCCAGGTTGCCTGGTCGGTTTCGTCAAAGCCGGGGGCTGCAGCGCCGGCGGCAGGCCGGGGATTGATCCGCGGCAGATCCATCGGCGTTTCCAGCAAGCCGTTCCCTGTCTCGGCGGCCCTTTGCGCCTCGAGTTGCAACTTCATCTGCTGCTGCTCTTCCTCGCTCAACGGACGGATGCGCGACAATTGCTTGGTGATTTCCTCACGCAGCGCCGTCAGCATGTGCTCGAACAGCACGAAGGCTTCGGATTTGTATTCGTTGAGCGGATCCCGCTGCGCCAGACCGCGGAAATTCACCGCCGAGCGCAAATGCTCCAATGTCACGATATGCTCGCGCCATTTCCCGTCGATCACCTGCAACAACAACTGCTTTTCGATGTTGCGCATGGTGTCCGACGAAAACGCCACTTCTTTCTCGGCCATATACGCATCGGCGGCCTCCAACAGACGCGTGCGCACGACCTCCTGATCGACACCGTCCTCGTGCGCCCACTCCGCAATCGGCAGATCGAGGTTCAGCTTCTCCTTGACCAGAGCGGTCAGCGTTTCGACGTCCCATTGATCGGCATAGGACCCCTGCGGCATCGTCTGCGCAACCAGATCCTCGACGGTGGCATGGCGCATGTCTTCGACAATCTCGGACAGATCCTCGGCGCTGAGGATTTCCAGACGCTGTTCAAAGATCACCCGGCGCTGATCGTTCATCACGTTGTCGAATTTCAACAGCGTCTTGCGGATGTCGAAGTTGCGCGCCTCGACCTTGGCCTGCGCTTTTTCCAGCGATTTGTTGACCCACGGGTGAACAATCGCCTCGCCGTCTTTCATGCCCAGTGTCGACAGCACCTTTTCCAGCCGCTCCGAGCCGAAAATGCGCATCAGATCGTCTTCGAGCGACAGGAAGAACACCGAGCAGCCGGGGTCACCCTGACGGCCCGAACGACCGCGCAACTGATTGTCGATGCGCCGCGATTCATGGCGCTCCGTGGCCAGAACGAACAATCCGCCCGCCGCGATGACCTTTTCGCGCTCGGCCAGAACCGTTGCTTCGATGCGCGCGCGCGTCTCGACCGGATCGGCCTCGGGATCGGCCTCGAGTGCGTCCATGACCTGCATGTCCACGTTGCCGCCCAACTGAATGTCGGTGCCGCGGCCGGCCATGTTGGTGGCGATGGTGACCATGCCGACGCGCCCGGCCTCGGCAACGATATGCGCCTCACGCTCGTGCTGGCGAGCGTTCAGGATGTTGTGCGAGATCCCCGCGCCGGTCAGCAATGTCGCCAGTTCCTCGGATTTCTCGATCGAGGTGGTGCCGACCAGAACCGGCTGCCCCTTGGCGTTGGCTTCCTTGATCGCGTCCACAACGCCCTGAAATTTTTCCTTGGCGGATTTGTAGACCTGATCATGCTCGTCTTCACGGGCAATGGGACGGTTGGTCGGGATCTCGACAACGCCGAGGTTGTAGATCTCGTTGAATTCCTCGGCCTCGGTCGAGGCCGTGCCGGTCATGCCCGCCAGCTTTTGATAGAGCCGGAAATAGTTCTGGAAGGTGATCGACGCCATCGTCACGGTCTCGGGCTGAATCGACAGGCCCTCTTTGGCCTCGACCGCCTGATGCAGACCCTCGGACAGTTGACGCCCCAGCATCATCCGCCCGGTGAATTCGTCGATCAGCACAATCTTGCCGTCACGCACGATGTAGTGCTGATCCTTGTGCAGCATCTTGTGCGCACGCAACGCCTGATTGGCGTGATGCACGATGGTCGTGGATTCGGGGTCATACAGCGACTGACCCTCTGGCAGGATACCGGCCTCGACCAGCAATTGCTCCATATGCTCGTTGCCGTCATCGGTGAAGGTGACCTGGCGGGCCTTTTCATCAAGGTCGAAATCCGTGTCCAGCAAGCTGGGGACCAGCGCATTGACCTTGACGTATAACCCGCCACGATCCTGGCTGATGCCCGAAATGATCAGCGGCGTGCGCGCCTCGTCGATGAGGATCGAGTCGACCTCGTCGACGATCGCGAAGTTGTGCCCGCGCTGCATCATCTGCGCCAGATCGGTTTTCATGTTGTCGCGCAGATAATCGAAACCCAGCTCGTTGTTCGTCGCATAGGTGATATCGGCCGCATAGGCGGCGCGCTTTTCCTCGTCGGATTGGTGCGGCACCACAACGCCCGTGGTCAGGCCCAGCTTGGCATAGACCTTGCCCATCCAGCCCGCGTCACGTCGTGCCAGGTAGTCGTTGACGGTGACGACATGAACACCCTTGCCGGTCAGGGCGTTCAGATACGCCGGGAATGTCGCAACAAGGGTTTTACCCTCGCCGGTTTTCATCTCGGCGATGTTGCCCTTGTGCATGAACACGCCGCCAATCAACTGCACGTCAAAGGCGCGCAGCCCCAGCGCCCGAAACGCCCCCTCACGGCAATTTGCGAACGCCTCGGGCAGCAATGAGTCCAATGACTCGCCGCCCGCGTAGCGTTCTTTCATGGCAACGGTCCGGGCAATCAACCCGGCGTCATCCAACGCTTTGAATTCGTCTTCCAAGGCGTTGATCTTGGCCACGAGCGGACGCACGGCTTTTACCTTGCGATCATTCGCCGTGCCGAAAACCTTACGACTGATAGTACCGAGGCCCAACATATGTTCTCCGCTCGCCTTTGTGTGACCGCAAGTGTTCATCGGCGGGGTTGCCGGTCTGCGGCTGCAATCTTAAACAGGGCGCAGCAGGCTGCCCCCGTTATCAGCTCGTTTTCGCATGTAAGGGGCGGCCCTGTTGGTGTCAATCTTAGGTGCCCCTTGTGGCGCGATTCAGGAGCAATACATGATCAAAAACGCATCATTAGCCGCAGCGACCGCGATTTTCGCGGTTTTTGCGGCCCCAACCCTGGCGCAAGACGCCTCGACCGTTGTCGCCCGCGTTGGGGATGTCGAGATCACTTTGGGCAACGCGATTGTCATGCGCGGGCAGTTGCCGCAGCAATTTTCGCAGATCCCTGATGAGACCCTGTTTCCCGCCCTGATCCAGCAACTGATCGAGCAGGAATTGCTGGCGCAGTCCTATGCCGACCAACTCAGTCGTGGCGAAACCCTGATGTTGGAGAATGAAAGCCGCAATTTCATCGCCAACGCCGCCTTGATGCGCACCGCCAGCGCGGCCATCACCCCCGAAAGCGTCGCCGCGGCGTATCAAGCCTATGCCGACGCCTTCGCACAGGGTGAGGCCGTCACCGAATACCACGCGGCGCATATCCTGGTCCGCGAAGACGCCCAGCGCGACGCTGTTGTTGCCGCGCTGGACGAGGGTCGCGACTTTGCCGAGGTCGCGCGCGAATTCTCCGTGGATGGCTCGGCGCAACAAGGTGGCGATCTGGGCTGGTTTGCGGCCGGCATGATGATCTCCGACTTTCAGGCCGCCGTCGAAGCTCTGGAGCCCGGGCAGGTTTCGGACCCGGTGCAGACCCAGTTCGGCTGGCATGTGATCAAACTGCTCGAGCTGCGCGACGCCTCCGTGCCTCCGCTTGAGGAGGTCCAGGAAGAACTGGTAGCCGAAATCCAGCGCGAGGCAGCCCGCGCCGCCATTGCCGCCCTGCGTGAAGCCGCCGTTGTCGAAGACCTGTCCGAAGGGCTGGACCCATCTTTGTTGAGCCAGGTCGATCTGCTGGACGAGTAACCCCGAACAGCGTAATTTCACCTCAGACCCCGGCTCGCACCATCCCGGTGCGGGCCTTTTTGATTCTGCTAAGGAATTTTCCAGATGGCCAAGTCGACGAAACCCGGGACCGCTCCAGACTTGAAAAAGCTCAAGAAACGCGCCAAAAAATGGAAAGCGCGCGCCAAATCGCTGGCCGACGAGCTCAAGGCGCTGACCGCTCCGGCGACCAAAAAGGTTGTCGTCTCGCCGCTGGCCCCCAAAAGCGGTTTCCCGGCCATGCCCCTGATCGCCGGCGTGGATTTCGCCGCGGCTCAAGCCGGTGTGCGCTACAAGGGTCGCACGGACGTGATGCTGGCGCTGCTGGCCGAGGGCACGGTGATCGCCGGCACCTTCACGCGGTCAGCGACACGCTCGGCCTCGGTGCTGGATTGTCAGGCGAAGCTCGGCGAAACAGAGGGCGCGGATCAGGGCGCGGCGATCCTGGTCAATTCGGGCAATTCCAACGCCTTTACCGGCGCCCGCGGCTGGGAGTCGGTAAACTCCCTGTGCGCCAGCGTCGCGCAAAAGCTGGCCGTGCCCGCATCACGCGTGTTCACCTCGTCGACGGGTGTCATCGGTGAGCCCCTGCCCCACGAGCGTATCGAGGCCGCCCTTGATGACTTGATCGAAGACCTCAGCCCCGAGGGAATCTCTCTGGCCGCACGTGCGATCATGACCACCGACACCTTCCCCAAGGGCGCTGTGGCGGAAATCGAGATCGACGGACACCCGGTGCGGATCGCCGGCATCGCCAAAGGATCAGGCATGATCGCGCCCGACATGGCAACCATGCTGGTCTATATTTTCACCGACGCCAAGATCAGCCAGCGCCCCCTGCAAACCATGGTCAGCCGGCTGACTGACACCACATTCAACTGCATCACCGTGGACAGCGACACCTCGACCTCGGATTCGTTGCTGATCGCCGCCACCGGCAAAAGCAGCGCACCCGCCATCACCGACCTGCGTTCGCCGCGGCCAAGGCCTTCAACGCGGCGCTGGGCGATGTCATGATGAACCTCGCGCATCAGGTGATCCGCGACGGCGAGGGTGCCACGAAATTCGTCGGCATCACGGTCAGTGGCGCCGCCAGTGACGCGGACGCCAAGCGCTGCGCCCTGTCCATCGCCAACTCGCCACTGGTGAAAACCGCGCTGGCGGGCGAAGATCCCAACTGGGGCCGTATCGTCGCGGCGGTCGGCAAATCCGGCGCCGCCGCCGACCGCGACCGCCTGGCGATCCGGTTTGGCGATATCAGCGTCGCCCTCAACGGCATGGTCGACCCGGCCTATGCCGAAGAGGAAGGCGCCGCCTATATGACGCAAGCCGAGCTGGAAATCGGCGTCGATCTGGGGATCGGCAAAGGCGAGGCCAAGGTCTGGACCTGCGATCTGACGCATCGCTATATCGACATCAACGCCGACTACCGGTCCTGATCCCGCATTTCGGTTTTCGCGCATCATCTTGCGAAAAATACTCTGGGGGGTGAATTGGCCGCAGGCCAAGAGGGGGGCAACGCCCCCCACCCCCTTCACCACAAGGGCTCTCGCATGAAAATTGTCCTCGTATCTGCAGTTGCCCTGATCGATGCCGACGGGCGCGTGCTTTTGGCCCAACGCCCAGAGGGCAAATCCATGGCCGGGCTGTGGGAGTTCCCCGGTGGCAAGATCGAACCCGGCGAGTCGCCCGAGGCCGCCTTGATCCGCGAATTGCACGAAGAACTGGGCATCGACACCTGGTCCTCCTGTCTCGCCCCCTTGACCTTTGCCAGCCACGCCTACGCCGATTTTCACCTGCTGATGCCCCTGTTCGCCTGCCGCAAATGGTCCGGCATCGTGACCCCGCGCGAAGGGCAGGCGCTGAAATGGGTGCGGGCGCGCGATCTGCGCGATTACCCGATGCCGCCCGCCGACATCCCCCTGATTCCCGTTTTGAGGGATTGGCTTTGAGCGACCCGCAAGCGCCCACGCTCGATTGATCACGGTCACCACACAATCCACACGCTCACCTGCATTAGCGACCAATCGGGAAACAACAACCCTCGCAAGCCTCTGTTATTTATGGCAAAATTGCGTCAATTTGCTGGAAATCGAGGACTGAATATGGCAAGAAAGAGGCTAGCGAATGAAGGATTTACCATGTTGAAGACCATCATGATCGGCCACTACCTGAGCATCCAGGGTCAATTTGTACGCACCACGCCCAATGGCCTGATGGTGGTGCGTGTCGGCGACAACACCTTTGCCGGGCGTCCGGTCAAAAAGAACGCCGCCTGATCTCACATCGCGGGTCTGCCTGAACCGCGATTTTGACCATCCGAACCGGGGGTTTGGGTCGGGCGTTGGCTCCTCCACGGGCCGGCGCCCTTTTTTTGTGCACCGCGACGGTGGCGACCACCAGCCACGCGCGCAACACGCTTCGGCTCTTGCGTCGGACCCTGCGTCATGCGTTGTACTTTGTCCTGAAGACCCTATGTCGTTTCCCAGGACATTACTCGGAGCTTTCGCATGGCCACGACCCTCACGATCAACGGCGACAACCACACCATCGACGCCCCCGACGACACGCCGCTTCTGTGGGTTCTGCGCGATGAACTGAACATGACCGGCACCAAATTCGGCTGCGGCGTCGCGGCCTGCGGGGCGTGCACCGTGCATATCGACGGCGAAGCGGTGCGCAGTTGTCAGGTGCCGCTGTCCGATGTCTGGGGCGCGGTGACGACCATCGAAGGACTGGGCACCCCCGCCGCGCCGCATGTCTTGCAAGCCGCATGGGTCCGCCATCAGGTCGCGCAATGCGGTTATTGTCAGGCCGGACAGATCATGCAGGCCGCCGCCTTGCTGGCACAGACGCCGACCCCGAGCGACGAGGAAATCGACAGCGCGATGGGCGGCAACCTGTGCCGCTGCGGCACCTATGGGCGCATTCGCGCCGCCATTCACGACGCCGCCGCCGCATTGCCGGAGGTGACGCCATGAGCCGCCTTGGCAAACTCACCCGTCGCGGGTTCCTGGTGGGTGCCGTGGCAGTAACCGGCGGCGTCGCGTTTGGCGTCTACAAGATTCGTCAGGATGTGCCCAACCCGTTACGGCCCGAACACGGGACGGCCATGAGTGCGTTCCTGATCATCGACCAAGACGGGATCACCGTGGTCACAGGCCGCGCCGAGATGGGACAGGGTGCGCAAACCACCTTGGCGGCCATGGTTGCCGAGGAACTGGATGTCGCATGGGAGGACGTGCGCGTCATCCATGGCCCGCCGTCCCCCGCCTATAACACCGACCTGACCCTGTCCGAAGGGTTGCCGTTTGCGGATTACCGCCGCGCCGATTGGGTGCGCTCGCTGGGGGCCGCAATCGGACCGCTGGGAAAACTGCTGGATGCGCAGGTCACCGGCGGGTCAGCCAGCGCGCGGGATGGGTATACCAAACTGCGCCACGCCGGGGCCAGCGCCCGCGAGGCGCTCAAACTGGTGGCGGCCGAGCGGCTTGGCACCACGGTGGACACGTTGCGCACCGAGAATGGTGCGGTGATCGCGCGCGACGGCACCCGGCTGGCCTATGCCGACCTCGCCGAGACAGCGGCAACGATCGACGCGCCCCAGGTCGAGCCGCGCCCGGCCTCGGCGTGGCGGTTGTTGGGCCGCGCGCTGCCCCGGCCTGATATGCTGGCCAAAGTGACTGGCACCGCCACCTTTGGGATCGACACGCGCATCGACGGGATGAAATTCGCCTCGGTGCGCATGTGTCCGCGCCCCGGCGGGCGGATGCTGCGCCATGATCCGGCACCAGCTCTTGCCCTGCCCGGCGTCGAGCGGGTCCTTGATCTGGGTGACGGCGTGGCGGTTGTCGCGCGCAACACCTGGGCAGCGATGCAGGGCACCTTGGCGGTGGATATCGAGTGGGCACCCGTGGAAGGGCCGCAAAGCACGGACGAGGCCTATGCCCGCATGATCGAGGCATTTGACACCGGCGGCGACTTTGCGCTGCAGAATATCGGCGATGTTGACGCAGCGACCAACGGCGTGACCATAGAGGCCGAATACCGCCTGCCCTATCTGGCGCACACCACGATGGAGCCGATGAACGCGACCGCCTTGTTCACCGGCGATGCGCTGGAAATCTGGTCGCCGAACCAAACGCCGCTGGCCAACCAGCGCGAGGCGGCAAAGGCCGTCGGCCTGCCGCGCGAGGCGGTCACCCTGCACACGACCTTCCTGGGTGGCGGGTTCGGGCGACGGCTGGAAAGCGATTATACCGTCTTGGCGGCGAGGGTCGCGCAGGCGATGCCGGGCACCCCTGTGCAGGTCACCTGGTCGCGCGAAGAAGACATCGCCCATGACTATTTCCGCCCGGCCGCTTTGGCCCGGATGCGTGGCACAGTGGACAACGGTCAGGCCGTGACGCTGGATGCACGGATCGCCGGGCATGACCTGATGGCGCAATTCGCGTCGCGATTGACGGGGTTGCCGGTGTGGAGCCTGGCCTCGTCACCCGATGTCATTCTGGTCACCGGGGCCTTCGATCAACCCTATGCGATTCCGAACCTGCGGGTGCGCGGGTATCCGGTGACGATGGACATTCCGGTGGGGTCCTGGCGCTCGGTCGGGGCCAGCCACAATGGCTTCATCATGGAGAGCTTCCTCGATGAGATGGCGATTGCTGCCGGGCGTGATCCGTTGGCGTTCCGGCTGGAGCTGGTGCGCCCGGAAAGCGCCGCGGCTGCCGGCGTGCTGGAGGCGGTACGCGAGATGTCCGGGTGGGACCGGCCAAAGGCACCGGGCACCGGGCGCGGCGTGGCGATGACCTGGTCCTTTGGCACGCCGGTGGCCGAGGTGGTCGAAGTGGTGGATGAGGGTGGTCGTATCCGCATCGCACGCGGCTGGATTGCCTGCGACACGGGCATCGTGCTGGACCCGGGCATTCTGCAAGCGCAGATGGAAGGCGGGATGCTCTTTGGGCTGTCGGCGGCGGTGCATGGCAAGATCACCTTTGCCGATGGCAAGGTCGAGCAGCAGAACTTCCCCGATTTCGACTCGCTGCGCATGTCGGGCGCGCCGCGGTTGGAAACACGGATGCTGACCTCAAACCCGCATATGGGCGGCGGCGGCGAGCCGGGAACACCCCCGGCGGCGGCGGCCTTGGCCAATGCGTTGTTCGACCTGACCGGCGTGCGGGCGCGCACATTGCCGCTGGACACGCAGTTCGAATTTGTCCTGTAGGGGCGTGGATCGGGGGCATCGAGCCCCCTCACCCCGCCGGGAGGTTTCACCTCCCACGGCGCTGACGCGCCTCCCACCAGGATATTTCTGGAACAAAGACCTAGGGCGCGCGGGCGATGGTGATCCAGGTGTCGCCGTAGCGACGTTGGTCGAGGATCTCGAAGCCTGCGGGCGGGTTTTGGGGCGCGTTTTCTTCCCAGACGGTGGTCGCCTTCGGGGCCAGCCAGCCGCCTGCGATGGCGCTGGTCAAGGCGCGCTCGCCCAGTTTTTGACCATAGGGCGGATCGAGGAACACCAGCCCATACCCCGGCCCTTTGTTGGGGCCGAGATCGGTGGCGCCGCTGCGAAACAGGCGGGTGGTGCCCATTGCGCGCAGTTTTTCGATATTGGTGCGGATCAGCGCGCGGGCGGCGGCCCCGTCATCGACCAGGGTAATCTGCGTGGCGCCGCGCGACAGGGCCTCGAGGCCCAGCGCGCCGGTGCCCGCAAAGAGATCGAGCACGCGTTGGCCGCGCACCAGATCGCCCCAGCGCCCCTGGCAGAGCATGTTGAACAGCGCCTCTCGCACCCGGTCCGAGGTGGGGCGCAGATGGGCGGCATGATCCCCCGCCCCCACATCCGCCAGAATCGTGCCGCGATGCACGCCGCCAACGATGCGCATTACTTGAGCAGCGACTTGAGGTCGGTCTCGGGGTTTTCCAGGGCCGCCGGGTCTGGCGTCTTGCCTTGCTCGAGCAGGCGTTTGCCAACCATATAGCCGCGCGGGTCGTTCATCGCATCCACGGCCAGGAACCTGTCACCGGCGAAATACCAATGGCTGCGCGCCGCCCCCGCCACGCGCGTGACGATGCGATCATAGCCCGTGTTCAGCCCGGCGATTTGCAGTTTCACGTCGTATTGATCCGACCAGAACCACGGCATAGGCACATAGGGTTTCGCAGCACCCAGCATGTTGGCGGCGACGGCTTCGGCCTGATCAATGGCGTTTTGCACGCTTTCCAGGCGGATGCGCGCGCCGTTGTAAACGAAGGACGCGCAATCGCCCGCCGACCAGATCGCCGGGTCCGAGGTGCGACCTTGATCATCGACCGAGATTCCGTTCTCCAAGGTCAGGCCCGCCGCCTCGGCGAGCGCCGCAGCCGGGTTGATGCCGATCCCGGCGATGACGAAATCGACCTCCAATGTACTGCCATCGGCCAGTTCGGCCCCTGACACGCGCCCTTCGCCGGTCAGGCGGGTCAGGCCCACGCCTTCGCGGATGGTGACGCCGTGGCTGGTGTGCAGTGCGCGCATGAAATCGGCGGTTTCGGGTGCGGCGACGCGGCCCAGGATGCGTGGCGCGGCCTCGAGCACTGTGACGGTCAGGCCTTTTTGTGCGGCGACCGCCGCCGCTTCGAGGCCGATATAGCCGCCACCGACGATCAGCACGCGGCGTCCCGGAGCAAATTCGTGGGCCATCGTGTCGATATCCGCGAGGCGGCGCACGCCATAAATCCCATCCAGATCGCCGCCGATTGCCGCGGGCAAGCGCCGCGGTTCAGCGCCAGTGGTCAGCGCGAGATGCTCATAGGGCACGGCCTCATCGCCGAGCCATACCGTCTTGGCGGCCGCATCGATCCGAGTCACGGGTGTGCCCATCCGCAGGGTGATATTGTTATCGCTGTAATAGGACTCGGGACGCAGAAACAGCCGCTCCAGGTCCATTGTACCCAGCAAATACGCCTTGGACAGCGGCGGGCGCTGATAGGGGGGCACCGGCTCATCCCCGATCAGCGTGACCTCTCCGTCAAACCCAAGTGTCCTGAGCTTTGCGACCAGCGACGATCCGGCCTGCCCGGCCCCAATCACAACAATACCCGCCATATGAATCTCCTGTTTGATGGCCCCTACTGGAAGACGCCGTTCCATGGTCTATATCGTAGCCTTACGTCCAAACCCAGAGCAGGAGACCTGATTTATGCCCATTTCCGTCGGTGATAAACTTCCCGAAGCGACTTTTACCCGCATGGGCCCCAAAGGCCCCGAGCAAGTGACGCTGAGTTCGCTGACTGCAGGCCGCAAAGTGGTGATTTTCGCGGTGCCTGGCGCGTTTACGCCGACCTGCCATTCGGCGCATGTGCCCGGTTTCATCGCCAACAAGGATGCGTTGCTGGCCAAGGGCGTTGATGAAATCATCTGTGTGTCGGTCAACGATGCCTTTGTGATGAACATGTGGGGCGACGCGACGGGGGCAACCAAGGCCGGCATCACCATGTTGTCGGACGGTGCTGGCGAGTTTGCGAAAGCCATCGACATGGTGTTCGACGCGCCGCCTGTTGGCCTGTACGGGCGCTCCAAGCGCTATGCGCTGGCGGCCGAGGACGGCGTTGTCACCGTTTGGCACCCCGAAACCACCAGCGGCTGCGAAGTCTCGGGTGGCGGCGCGATGTTGGCCGCCTTGTGATGAATTGGGGCCTTCGGGCCCCTTTTTTGCTAGGCCGCGAACCGATCCATGGCGCGTGCGAGATCCACATCGAGCACGGTCAGCCCCTTCACGTCATGCGTGGTCAAGACGACCTCGACGCGGTTGTAGACATTGCGCCATTCCGGATGATGGTCCAGTTGCTCCGCCACCATCGCCGCGCGGGTCATCCAACCAAAGGCGGCGTTGAACGTCTTGAACTTGAACGTCTTGGCTACGGCATCGCGGGTGGCATCATGCGTCCAGCCCGCCGCCAGCAGGTCAGCCAATGCGCTGTCGCGGTCTGCACCGTGGAGTTTTTCAGGACGCATTTGCGCTCTCCTCGTCCAGGTGCGCCGCGCGCAAGCGTGCCGGGCGATCCTTGAGGCGGTCCCAATACGCAAGGAGTGACGGGCGCATCGGCATGAGGTCGAATTGTGCGCCCCAACCGATTTGACTGCCCAGATAGACATCCGCTGCCGTGAATTCGTCCCCTGTGACATAGGCCGATTGGCGGAAATGCTTGTCCAGTGTCTCGACGACGTCCTCGAGGCTGCCATAGCCGATGGCGCGGCGGCGCTCTGGCGGCACGACAAATCCAAAACCGGTGTTGCTGATTGCCGCCTCGACGGGCCCGGCCGCAAAGAACAGCCAGCGGTAATAAGCGGCGCGGTCCCGGGGTGCCGGGGCCAGACCAGCTTGCGGGAAGGCATCGGCCAAATAGGCACAAATCGCCGCGCACTCGGTCACGGTCTTGCCGTCATGGACGATTGCCGGAACCTTGCCCATCGGGTTGATCGCCAGGTATTCCGGCGATTTCATCGTGGTTTCATAGTCGAGGATATGAGCCCGATAGGGTGCGCCCACTTCCTCGAGCATCCAGCGTGCCATTGTGCCGCGAGACCTGGGGTTTGTGTAAAACTCGATCATGGTGATTGCTCCGGACTGTTGGTGCGTTTGAAAGGGGCGAGACGCTCCAGGAATTGCATTTCATCCTCCACCGCCTGTGATTCGCGTTGCAAATAGTCCTTGACGGCATTGGTAAAGCGCGGGTCTGAAAACCAGTGCAGGGAATGCACAGGGGTTGGCAAATAGCCGCGCGCCAGTTTGTGTTCGCCCTGCGCCCCGGCTTCAACCCGGTCGATGCCATGCGCCAATGCCCAGTCGATTGCCTGATAATAGCACACTTCAAAATGCAGGCAGGGGTGATCCTCGATACAGCCCCAATAGCGGCCAAAAAGCGTGTCGCGGCCAATGAAATTCAGCGCCCCGGCAATCGGCTGACCGTCTCTCTCGGCGAGGATCAGCAAAATGTCATCGCGCATCGTCTCCTGCACTTGGTCAAAAAACGCGCGGGTCAGATACGGGCGGCCCCATTTGCGGCTGCCGGTGTCCTGATAGAATGCCCAGAACGCATCCCAATGCGCGGGTTGCAGGGCATCCCCCGTCAAAAAGGAAATCTCGCCACCAAAGTCCTGCGCCTGTCGACGCTCGCGGCGGATGGTCTTGCGTTTGCGCGATGACAGCGCGGCCAGGAACCCGTCAAAATCGACAAACCCGTCGTTTTGCCAATGAAACTGCTGCGTGATCCGGTGCAAAAATCCTTCGGCAGCACCGATCCGGGCCTCGGCCTCGGTGCAAAATGTGACATGCGCGGATGACAATTTGTTGCCGCTGGTGATCTCGCGCAGGGCGCGCAGCAACACGGGTTGCAGCTCTGGCGGCCCCAAAAGGCGCGGACCGGTCGCCGGGGTGAAGGGCACGGCCGACTGCAACTTGGGGTAATAGGCCCCGCCCGAGCGCTGCCATGCCTCGGCAAACGCGTGATCAAAGATATATTCGCCTTGCGAATGGCTTTTCGCGTACAGCGGCATCGCGGCCAGCAGCCCGCCGTCCTGGCGGATCACCAGATGCTTGGCCTCCCATCCGGTGCCCGGCCCGACCGAGCCCGAAACCTCAAGCGCGTGCAAAAAACGGTGCGTCGTAAAGGGATCCCTGGGACGACCGCCCCCCTGCCCCGCAAGCGCATCCCACGCGGCGGAGTCGAGTTCAGAGATGGCATCGACGACCTCAATCTGCATGCTGGGTCCTTTCCCGGTCAACTCAATCTGTGGGCTGAGGGCAAAGGGTCAAGGGCGCGTCGGCAAATACTGCTCAAAGGTAATATTCTGCGCGACACGGCGGGCGCGGACCTCGTCTTGCGGTGACTTGATCGTCCAACACAGGATGGCCGCGCCTTGAGATTTCAGCTCGGTCACGCGCGGGCGGTCCAAATCGAGCCAGTGATGCGAAATAAAGGCCGCGCCTACTGCGTCATAGGCGGCAATCGCAGCCAGATTTTCCCGGTGCGCCTGCAATTGCGGGCCTGCGTCACGGGGAAAATCGCTGGCCGGAAAGGCATAAGTCGTCAAGCCGCGGGGAATATGCGGCATCAATTCCGCCATTCTCGCCACCGAGGACGGGTTGAACGACATCACCGCGACCGAGCCGTCATACCCTTCGAGCGCGGTCGCGGTTGCACGCTCCAGCACGCCGTCCGTCGGCCCCATCGTGCCCGACTGATCCTTGATTTCGATCAGGATCGGCACCTGACCGCCGACCTCGGCCAAGACCTGACGGAGTGTCGGAATAGGTTCGCGACAGGCACGCACGCGAATGCGCTGCAACTCAGCAACGCTGCGCGCCTTGACGGGCCCCGTTTCATAAGTCAGCCGATCCACGTCGGCATCGTGGAACACCATCGCCACGCCATCAGCGCTGGGTTGCAGGTCAATCTCGATGCCAAAACCCTGTGCGATGGCGGCGCGGATTGCGGGCATCGAGTTTTCTGGCCGATGCACCGCGGCATCATGCAAGGCGCGGTGCGCCAAGGGAACCGTCAGAAAACTGGACGGAAGCGGTGCGCGCATCAGGAAATCTCGAAGATCGCCTCGATCTCGACGGCGACGCCCAAAGGCAGAGACGGGGTGCCAACCGCTGACCGTGCATGGCGTCCGACATCGCCAAGTAGCTCGACCATCAGGTCGGAAGCGCCGTTGATCACTTTTGGCTGGTCGGTGAAATCCGGCGTGCAATTCACAAAGCCCACCAATTTCACGACCCGCTTCAAGCGCGACAGATCGCCATCAACCGCCGCCCGCAATTGAGCCAGCAGCGACAAGGCGCAATTGCGCGCGGCCTCGGCCCCTTGTTCGGTGCTCAAATCGGCGCCGAGTTTGCCCGTAATCAGCCCACCCTTGCTTTGGCTGATCTGGCCCGACACAAAAACCTGATTCCCCGAGATCACCCAAGGGACATAGTTCGCGGCCGGTGCCGGCGCATCGGGCAGCGACAAGCCCAGTTCAGCGAGGCGAGTTTCGAGTGCATGCGGCATGGATAACCTCCTGTTCAAGCACTCAAAGCAAAGCACGTTTGGCCGGGCAACAAAAGCCCCGGAATGCACGAACCCGAGCCGCGCAATCACGGATCGCGCATGGCACGGCCAAACTGTTCGACAATCGGTGCAATCAGATAGGCCAGAGGCGTATGTTGACCGGTTCGCAAGAACGCTTGCACGGCAATGCCCGGGCGCAAGGCAACGTTCCCGACAAGCTCCAGGGCTTCGGGCGTCAGCGCTGCCTCGACACGGTAGTGGCGCGCGCCGGTACGTTCATCATCGAACGGCGCTGGCCGAGATTGCGGTGACTGTTGCTGACAAGTCCCTCAAGTCTCTGACCAAGGCGGGAAACTGAACTATGGCCTCTTGCCCGATATACACATGATCAATATCCGCCGGACGGACCCTGAGCGCCAACACCGGGCGGTCCACCTTGACGACGATCTGCATTGCCGTTTCAGCGGCGCGCAACACGGCTCCCGGATCCAGCGTGGCCAGGCCGTGAACAACCCCCGCCGCCGGGGCGCGCAGCGTCAGTTGCGTTCGGCGTTCGCTGAGAACCGCATGACGAGACGTCAATTCAATCAGTTGAACGCCGGCGTCGACCAGAGCTGCCTCGGCCTCTTCACGGCGCGATGCGCGGAGCGTCTCGATTTGCAGATCGACCTCGGCCGTTTGTCCATGAAGCTCGGCGATGCGTGCCGCCAAACTGGCGCGGCTTCCCTCGATTCGGATCGCCTCTCGCGCGAGGGCAACAGACCGCGTGGCCTGGGCAAGGCCGCGTTCGTAGAGTTCTTGCTGGATGGCAAGGTCGTCATTGATCAGCGTGAGTTCTGATGCAAAAGCCATGTCTTGCGCCGCCAACCCCTCAAGCTGTGCGTCGATCTGCACCTTTCGTTGCCTGAGCTGAGAAATCTGTCGGCGCAAGGTATCGCGCCGCGCCAGAAAAAGCCGGTGCTGCGCCTGCACGGCGATCTGCCATTCAAGATCGAGATTTGTGGAATCGGATGGCGGCTCGAAAAACTCCGCATCGCGTTCGGCGATGAGCCGCAGGTTCCGGGCGCGCAGTTCGGTCAATTGGGCGGTCACCAGTGACCATTCCTGCTCCAGTGCGCCGCCGTGCAGACGCAGCAGCAAATCCCCCGCCGCAACCGATTGCCCCTCTCGCACCGGCACTTCGGCAATGACACCGCCCTCCGCATGCTGGACCAGGTGACGCTGCGGCACCGAGTTCGACTTCGCCTGCGGCAAGCACCGCACCGACAATAGGCACCGTCGATGCCCAGACGCCGAATCCCAGCAGCAGAACCATCGCCGAGATAATGCCCAGAAGGATCGGGTCTCTGGGGCTGAGCCCTTCGACCGGGGTCATTTGCGCGCCTCGACATAGTGGTGCACCAGGGACGTGCGGTTGCGCACCATGTCGCGCAAGACCTTGTCGCGCGGGCCGAATGCAACCTGTGCGCCATTGTCGAACACCAGGAGGTTTTCACATTCAGAGATCGCGGCGGGGCGTTGCGCCATCACCAGCACAACGGCGCCACGCGCCTTGAGATCGCGAATGGCGTTGTTCAGTGCCGTCTGACCCGGAGAATCCTGATGCGAGTTCGGTTCGTCCAGGATCACCAAAGTCGGATCGCCATAGAGCGCGCGCGCCAAAGCGACACGCTGCGCCTGCCCGCCAGACAGTCGCGCATCCGGGCCGCTGGCCAGCGTATCATAACCCTGTGGCATGGCGATGATCATCTCATGAATGCCCGCCGCACGCGCCGCTTTTTCGATGGCGGATTGTGTGGCCTCCGGGTTGAACCGTGCAATGTTTTCGCCGACCGTCCCGTCAAGCAGGGTGACCCCTTGCGGCAGGTAACCCAATGCGCGCCCTGAATCCGGCGGCAGCGGCAACGCGACATCGCCCAGACGCATCGCACCGGCGGCAATTTTCATCGAGCCGATCAGGATACGCGCCAACGTGGTTTTTCCCGATCCGCTGGGCCCGATCACGCCGACCGCCGAGCCCGATGATATCTCGAAACCCTTGATGCGCAGAATTGGCGCACCACCGCCGCGCGGCATCACAATGATCCCTTGTGCAACAAGGTTTCCCAAGGGCAAATCCCGCGGTTTGCCCTTGGGCAGCAGTTGCTTTTCGGCCTCCAGCAGCGCTTCGATCCGGCGCCAGGCCGCCAAGGCCGCGCGCAAGTCAGGCCATTGCGTCGCGAGTTGCTCAACCGGGGCAAGGGCGCGCCCCATCAGGATCGACGCCGCCATGATCAGACCGGGCGACAGCTTGCCTTGCAGCACCAGCCACGCACCGACGCCCAGAATGGCGGATTGCATCATCATGCGAAACGCGCGGGCGACGGCGCCATCGACGCCGCTGCGATCTTGCGCCCGGAGTGTTGCAGACAGCGCCTCACCGCGCTGCACTTGCCATCTGTCCGCCACGACATCGCTCATGCCCATCGCCACCACAGCCTCGGCGTCGCGGCTCAGCGCCATGGTTTGCCGATCCGCCCGCAGGAATGCCTGATGTGCCTCGGCCAGCGGCTTGCGGGTGCGCCATTGGCCCCAGAAGGCAAGCGAAATCAGGATAAGTCCCCCCCCCCAGCGCAACAAGACCAAGGGCCGGGTGAAGCAGGAACAGAATCCCGAAAAAGGCAAAGGCCCAAAGCGTATCGAGCACCGACAGGACCGCTGACGAGGCTATCGCCTTGTGTACCATATCGAGATCTTGCAAGGCGCCCAACGTCGCCGAGTGACCTGGATCACGGATCAACGCGAACATTCTGGCCTCGAAAACGGGACGATCCAGAGCGGCGCGAAATTTGGCCGCGATGCGAACCAGAACCCGAATGCGTGCGGAATCCAGCAACGCCATCATGGCGTACAGAAAGGCCGCCAGAACAAAGAGTGCGGCCAGAGTCGCCCCGGATTGGGATGGAATTACGCGGTCATAGACCTGCAACATGAACAGCGGGCCGGTCATCATCAGCGGGTTCATCAGCGCACCGAAAAACAGCACCGCAAACCATAGCCGGCCGGTTCGGATCTGTTTTGGAGCGCTGATCCGCGTCATGGTGTTGCAGTCCCCTGGCCTCATGGCAGCTTGGGACATGCGGTTGCTAACACCTGTCTGTCCCCTGTATACTGAACCTTAATCGCCAACCTGCTAGCATTCGGTAAACGCCCTTGGAGTTTCAGCCTGTGAACATCACACGCCCCCTAAAATTTGCCATATTCGGCGCGGCGACCGCCGTTTTGGGGGCTTGCGCACAGGCGCCTTTACCCACCGGCACGAACGACCCCTTTGAGTCGGTCAACCGGGCGTGGTTCGACACCAATCTGGCCCTGGATCGCCGTTTTTCAGGCGCGTCAGAGGCTGATTCAGTGACCACTGATGTCGTCGCCGACGCCGCAGATCCCGACGCTTTGGCCGATATTGTCGAGGGTGTCGCGCCAACCCCACCATCCCCGTTTCGCCGCATCGTCAGCAATTTTGGCAGCAATCTGGGCATTCCCTCGACAATCGTGAACGACTTGCTGCAAATTCGACCCGATCGCGCCGCCGAGAATACCCTTCGATTGGTCGTCAACACGACGATCGGCGTCGGCGGGTTGTTTGATCCGGCGGGTGCCATGGGCCTGCATGGCCGCACCTCCGATTTCGGCGAAACCTTGCACCGCTGGGGTGTTGGCGAGGGTGCCTATATGGTGCTGCCGGTGCTTGGCCCCACAACCGAACGCGACGCGACCGGCATGATTGTGGACATCGCCCTCAACCCACTGCGCTATATCGTGCCAAGCCCGGAAATCCATTGGACCACAGTTGCGCGTGCGGCGGGTCGCATGGCGGATCGTGCCGAATATGCAGACCTACTCGACGCAAATGTGATCAACACCAGCGACCCGTATGCACAGGCAAGGCTGTTGTATTTGCAGACCCGGCGGTATCATTTGGGCATTGAAAACGAAGCGGAGGTCATCGACCCCTATGCAGATTTCTAAGCTCAATCGCCGCCAAATGCTCTCTGTCGTGGCAGGTGCAGGCAGCGCCATGCTGGTCCCCACGGGGTCCAACGCCATGACTCAGGCCCAAGCCAGAGCGCTCATCGACCGGGTCATGACCGATGTGCACTCGATCATCAACTCGGGCGCGTCGGAGTCACAAATGTTCAGCCGTTTTGAACGGCTGTTTGATGATTACGCCGATGTGCCCATCATCGCCCGCTCGGCGCTTGGCCCGCCGGCGCGGTCGGCCAGCGCAAGCCAGATGACCGCCTTTACCCGGGCCTTTCGTGGATACATGGCCCGCAAATACGGACGCCAGTTCCGCCGTTTCATTGGCGCAACGGCGCAAGTGAATGACGCCCGTCCGCTGCAAAGCTTCTGGGAGGTCGATACGACGATGACGATGCGCGGAGAAGCCCCGTTCGAGGTGCGCTGGCATGTCTCGGACCGGGGCGGCAGCAACCGGTTCTTCAACATCATCATCGAGGGCGTGAACGTTCTGGCCGCGGAGCGTCAGGAGATTGGCTCGATGCTGGAGCGCCGCGGCGGCAATCTGGATCGCATGACGCAAGATCTGCTGAGCGCCGGTTGATGCATCGTTCAATACTCATCCTGGCGCTACTCGCAGGCAGCGCAAATGCGCAGACTGCCCTGCAAGCCAGTGATTTTCACGGCGATTGGACAGACGGTGATCCGTCAGCCTGCGTCGTCGGTCGCGGCGATGTCGAGAATTTCGCCTTTCGTATCGCGAACGGGACGCTTTACAGTGTCGAAAGCAGTTGCGTGATGGAAAACCCGGTCGCCGTGCGTGGGATGCAAGCTGTCTTGTTCGATATGAACTGCCACGGCGAGGGGGACACATGGACTGATCGTGCGTTGTTCATGCATGACCGCCTTGAGGGTCGCCTGATCTTCCTTTCGGATGGTATCGCCCGGATCTTGACGCGCTGCACGAATTAGCAGCGCAACGGCTTCACCAGATCGACGCACGTGGACGTCGGCCAGCGCCCCGACCCCCTCAGTTTCCGCCCAGGATCCCGTTCAGGACCCCCATGATGGAATCCTGCAACGACGGGCCGGTGCGTTGCCCACCGGTTCCCCGGGTGGTCGGCGGCTCCAGATCAGGGCGCCGCGGTTCGATCATCGGCAAGCGGTGCAACGGTTGCCCTTCGTTGATGCGGATCATCGTTTCGCGCCAGATTTCTGCCGGCAGTCCCCCGCCGGTGACGCCGCTAAGTGGCGTGTTGTCGTCGTTGCCCATCCAGACTCCGACCACATAATCCGCCGTGAATCCGATGAACCAGGCATCCCGCGCAGCCTGTGTCGTACCTGTCTTTCCCGCCGCCTCACGCCCGTCCGGCAGGGCGGCGCGCCGTCCGGTGCCTTGGGGTGAATTGATCACTTGCGACATCATCCAGATCAACTGATGCGCCGCATTTTCAGAAATGACCCGCTCGCCGATGCCGCTGCCGATACGCATCAAGGGTGTGGTCTCGCCCGCCAAGGTCAGCGACGTGAAGCCATAGGGCGACACAGAGCTGCCGCCGTTCAGGATGCCCGCATAGGCCGAGGTCATATCCAACAACGTCGCCTCGGACGCGCCCAGCGCCAGAGCCGGACCTTCGGCCAGGTCGGAATGCAGGCCAAACCCGTTCGCCGCCTGCCGCACGCGCTCGCGGCCCATTGCCTCGGAAATGCGCACGGCCGGAATGTTCTGCGACCGCGCCAGAGCTTCGGTCAAGGTCATGAACCCAAGGAAATCATTGGTATAATTGCGTGGCGTCCAAGGGCCGGAACCGGGCACGTCAATCGTCAGGGGGGCATCCTCGACCAGGTCGAACGGCTCATACCCCATGTCCATTGCCAAGGCATAGACAAAGGGCTTGAAGGCCGATCCGGTCTGGCGGCGCGCCTGCGAGGCACGGTTGAAACCGCCCTGAACATACTCTCGCCCGCCGACCATCGCGCGCACCGCACCATCTGCTGACATCACCAGAATCGCCGCTTCGGCCTCGGACCCATCGCGCACGCGCTCCTGGAAGACGACCGCCAGCGCATCCTCGGCGGCGTGCTGGATACGTTGATCCAGCGTGGTCTGAATGAACACGTCCTCGGTGGTATCGCGGGTCAGCCACGCGGGGCCGGATTGCATCACCCAATCGGCAAAATACCCGCCCATCGGCGTTTCCGCCGCTTCATGCAATGTCGCCGGATTGGCGCGCGCGGCGGCCAATTCGGCCTCGGTCAAATAGCCCTCTTCGGCCATCAACCCCAAGACCACATTGGCACGCTCTTGCGCGCGCTCAAGATTGCGCGTCGGCGCGTAATAGGACGGCGCAACCAGCAAGCCTGCAAGAAGTGCGGCCTCTTGTGGTGCGACCTGCGCGGCGGAATGTCCGAAATAGCGCTGCGCGGCGGCCTCGAAGCCACGGGATCCGGCCCCCAAAAAGGCGCGGTTGATATAGATTGTCAGGATTTCCGCCTTGGTAAAGCGCAACTCCAGCGCGAAGGCATAGGGCAGTTCCTGAATCTTGCGCCATAACGTGCCCTGGCGGCAATCCGACTCATAATCGGATTCCGACGCCCAGACATCGGGGTCGAACGCCGTCCCCAAGCACAGCAATTTGGAGACCTGCTGCGTAATCGTCGAGCCGCCCGCGCCGCTGAACGGCCCCCGCCCGGCGGCAAGGTTCGAGCGAATGGCCCCGGCGATGCCGCGCGGACTGACGCCGAAATGGCGATAGAAACGCCGATCTTCGGTGGCGACAATGGCGTTGCGCAGATGCGGTGAGACCATATCGGAGCTGGTAAACCCGCCGAACGACTCGCCGCGCCAGGCGAAAACTTCGCCATCGGCATCCAGCATCGTCACCGAGCCACGCGCGCGACCATCGAGCATGTCGTTCAGATCATTGGGCATCGTCGAGTAGAAATACAGCGTCGCCGCCGCCATCGCGAGGCTGACCACCGCCGTCACGCGCCAGAACACGCCCCAGATGATGCGCCAGACAAACCGCAGGATTCCGCCAAAGAAGCGGGTGATGACGTTGCCTTTTTTCTTCGGGCTTTTGCGTGCGCGTGGCGGTCGCCCGCCGCCGCCGGATCCAGACCTGCCAGTCCGGGCGCGGGGTTGTGTTGCAGGCGTGCGCTTGTCCGCCACCAGGCGTGTGCGCCGATTTCCGCTGGATGCCATACGAGATTACTGCCTTGCCTGCCGCGAACTGATCCGTGTTTTTCGGCATCATACAGTCCTGTCTCGACTTTGTGGAGAGGACAGACACCTCCGATTCACCTTCGTGAACTGACTAATTTTTGTGCATCTCCACCTTATTGTGCCTTTTTTGGGCAAACCTTCCGGAATTCGCGCCGAAATCCACCCCGTCCGGCATTGCATGATGCAAGCGCAGCACGCGCAATACCGCCAGAGCATGTTCACACCGACACAACCTGATGCAGCCTGCAGGGGGCAACAATGATCGACATGAATGCGGCAAGTCCACGACACAGCGCCGCGACAACATCGCCGCGCTTACTATCTGGCTCGAAAGGGATAACCTATATGAATTTCAAGGCTTTGACACCGATTGTAATTGCCACCGCAGTGCTGCCGGTCGCGGCGTTCGGTCAGGAGGCTTCGGTCATCGCCGATCTCACCCCGCCGATGCAAGAGGTCGGCTATATCCTGAACACGTTTCTGTTCCTGGTAACCGGGTTCATGGTGTTCTGGATGGCCGCCGGATTCTCGATGCTCGAGGCGGGGCTTGTGCGCTCCAAGAACGTCACCATGCAGCTGATGAAAAACATCGCACTCTTTTCGCTGGCCGCCATTTTGTATTACCTGGTCGGCTACAACCTGATGTATCCGGGTGATGCTTGGACCATTCCAGGCGTTCTGGGCGCATTCTCGACCGCTGTGCTGGAGCCCGTCGGGCTGGCCGACACCACGACCGATCTGACCTATGCGTCGGTCGGGTCGGATTTTTTCTTTCAGTTGATGTTTTGCGCCACCACCGCCTCGATCGTCTCGGGCACCTTGGCCGAGCGCATCAAACTTTGGCCGTTTCTGATCTTCACCGCTGTTCTGACGGGCCTGATCTATCCGATCCAGGCGTCCTGGAAATGGGGCGGCGGCTTCCTCGACGCCGACTTCGGCTTTCTCGACTTTGCCGGTTCGACGGTGGTGCATTCGGTCGGTGGCTGGGCGGCATTGGCTGGGGCGCTGATCCTTGGGCCGCGCTTGGGCAAATATGATCGGTCTGGCCGCGTGACCCCCCTGCCCGGCTCGAATCTGACGCTGGCGACACTGGGCACGTTCATCTTGTGGATGGGGTGGTTCGGATTCAATGGCGGCTCGCAACTGTACATGGACACGGCCGCCAACGTGGCCGATATCTCGCGCATCTTTGCCAACACCAATGCCGGAGCAGCGGGCGGCGCGTTCATTGCCTTGGCGCTGACTCAATTGTTGTACAAAAAGCCCGACCTGACGATGGTTCTGAACGGAGCGCTTGCGGGCCTCGTGTCGATCACCGCCGAACCCCTGACCCCAAGCCTCGGCGCGGCAACCCTGATCGGTATGGTTGGCGGCACGATCGTTGTCTTTGCCGTGCCGTTCCTTGACCGGCTGCAAATTGACGATGTTGTCGGCGCGATCCCGGTTCACCTGTTCGCCGGAATCTGGGGGACTCTGGCGGTGCCGCTCACCAATGGGAACGCGACCTTCCTTGGCCAGATCGCCTCGATTCTGGTTGTCGGAATATTCGTGTTCTCGGTTTCCGCCGCGGTCTGGCTGTTCCTGCGGTCCACGCTGGGTCTGCGGGTGTCGGAAGAGGACGAAATCATGGGCCTCGACAAGGCCGAACTGGGGATGGACGCCTATCCGGAGTTCTCGAACACCTGAGCAAAAACCGGCACACACCAAAGGGCCCCGAGCACGCGCTTGGGGCTTTTCCCCCTTTATTGCAGACGGCGCCCCAGTTCACACCCGATCTGGCACAAACTGCGCGCTCAGGATTTGCGGATCGTATCGCCGTGCTTCAACTGTGGTGTCAGTTCGATCCGGTGCCCCCCAATGATGCCACCCGTATCCTTGCCCGCGATCAGATTTGCCGCCTGCACGCCGATCTCATAGCGGCAGGCGTCAATGGTTGCCAATTGCATGGGCAACCCATCAAGGAAATCCACCCCATTGAACCCCGCCATGCCCAGTTTTTCAGGGATATCATAGCCCTTTTCCAGGCAATACAGCAACCCGCCAGCCCCGATCATATCATTGGAATAATACAAGAAATCCAGATCCGGGTTGCGCGACAGGATCGCCTCGGTCATCTCGCGGCCCTTTTTCAGCGCCGACCCACCGGAATACAACTCGGTATCGACCAATGCGAGCCCATGCTCCGCGAGACCCTCGGTCAACCCTTCCATCCGTTTGCGCGCGCGGTGATCGGCGGCCATGGTGCTGCCCAGGAACCCGATGCGCGTGTAACCCGCCGCGACAATCGCTTCGGCCATTTGCCGACCCGCACCGCGATGCGAAATCCCGACCACCGAGTCAATTGCCGAGCCGTCACTGTCCATGATTTCGACAATCGGAATGCCCGAATTCTCCAGCATGGCACGCGACGCGTCCGTGTGTTCCAGCCCGGCGATGATCGCGCCCGAGGGCCGCCAGGACAGCATCTCGTACAGGACTTCTTCTTCCTTGTCGGCAGAATACCCGGTGACACCGAATACCGGCTGCAACCCGGTTTCATCGAGCGCATGGGAAATGCCGCTCAGGACCTCCGGGAACACCATATTCGACAGGGACGGCACGATGACAGCGACCAGATTGACCTGTTGTGACGCCAATCCACCCGCGATCTTGTTGGGGACGTAACCCAAGCTGCGCGCCGCGTTCTGCACCTTCTCGCGCGTCGCCGGCGAAACATCGTCGCGATTGCGCAAGACACGGCTGACGGTCATTTCGCTAACGCCGCAAGCTTCGGAGACATCGCGCAATGTAAGCGGGCGGCGGATGTCTGGCTGGCGCGATTGGGTCATGGACTGCGGCTCCTTGGGCGTCGCCGGGCGTCTTGACGCCACGGCTAATTCTGCAAACCCGTTTTACGGCTTACCCTTTCTTTCTAGAACGCCCTGTCGCGCGGTGGCAAGCTTCACCAACATCGATCCTGTGCAGAATTTGTAACGCCCGCTCTTGCCATGCCCCATCGCAATGACCGATACACGGCGGATAACGGCCCCGTGGCTCAACTGGATAGAGCAGGCCCCTCCTAAGGGCCAGGTTGCAGGTTCGAGCCCTGCCGGGGTCACCATTCTTGTTACTTTCGATGCACTTGGCTTAAATGACACATGAGCGGAACGCTGGGCGTCCGCCCGGTCCTTTTCATCACCTCAGCCCTGAGTGCGTTCGCCGAGCTTCACGCTGAACTGGCCATTCTCGGGCGAGGTCCAGACATCGCTTACACACGAAAATAGGGCACCTCCAAAAACTGTCCAGACCTTGGGGATGACGTGACCCCATTCCGTTGAGCATGATCGCGTTGGAGTTGTCACGGTGCGGGCTGGTGGTCTGCCGGGTTTCTGTCTGACTGAATGTCTTGAATACGCTGCGGCCAGGTTGATCGAATATACCCCAAGATATCCCAGATTTCGTCATCTGTGAGCGCGTCGGCAAAGCTGGGCATTCCACTGTTGAACCCAATGACGCCCAGAGCGTCCAAAGCCTCGGCACCGCCCAATTTGGTGTAATCAAACAACAAGGCGTTATTGTGGTGCCAAGTGTGCCCGGTCTCATCATGGGGTGGCGCAGGTAGCACGCCATTCTCATCTGGTGTTTGCCAGTTGGCTTGCCCTTCCAAATTGGCCCCATGGCAGGACGCGCATTGTGAGGCATAAAGCCCCCGCCCGCGCTCAAGGTTGCGGGCGGTCAATTCATGGTCAGCCAGCGCCGATGATCCAATCAGGCAGAACGCCACAGTCACGATTGATTTCACGCGACCTCCACCCATGTTGTCATGCCTGACGCCTGATGGCCCAACATGTGGCAATGCAGCAGCCATTTGCCGGGATTGTCGAAAACGCAAATAATGTCTTGCGAGGTGTTCGGGTTCACCAGCGTGGTATCGCGCAGAGCACCGAGATTTCCAGCGGCATCCACTTCGTAGAAATGATGCCCATGAAGATGGATGCCGTGGGGGAAATGCGTGTCGTTTTCCAAAGAGATCCGTGCCGTCTGGCCGCGTTCAAAGCTGTGAAATGGCGTGTCGGTCAGGCCGGATTGCCCGTTGAAGGCCCAGATATCGGATTGCAACATCATTCGCGGGCTCATCGCGCCGCCTTGCATGATGAGCGTCAGAGCGACAGGGTCGGCCAAATCGGGCGCGGCTGTTGGATTGGCCGGAAGCGCTGGAATATCCGCAGGCGCTCGATCGGAGTTTCGCCCACTAACCGGTAGTGCACCCAGAAGGAACGGCCCGTCACGGGTGGGAAAGTTGATCGCCACCTGCTGGTCCGAGGTGACGTCAGCGATCATGTCGAGGCGCTGCGCCGGGGCAAGCACCAGTTCGGACAGCGCCTGTGGGCGGATCAGAGGCATACCGTCCAAGGCAACCACGCGTCCGGCAACTCCGGTGATCTCGATGGGGAATATCCGGTCGGTTGCAACGTTGATCAGCCGCAAACGCAAACGGTCGCCAACCCGAACCGGCCCGTTGGCGCTGAATAACGCGCGGGCGAAATTCCCCAATCGCCCATTATGTGCCTGATCGTGCCTGTTGTCGAAACCATCCGCCAAAGCGCCGGAGTCCGTCAGCCGCCAATCGTCGATCAGCACGGTGATGTCGTGGTCAACATCCGGCGGTGTGGCTTCCTCGACGATCAGCGGTCCATAGAGCCCCTTGGCGACCTGTTCCGATGATCGGTTGTGCGAGTGATACCAGAACGTGCCGGCGTCCGGCGCTCTGACGGCGTAGTCAAAACGGCCACCCGGCGGCACAACATCCTGAGTCAGGCCGGGGACACCATCCATGGCGTTGTCCAGCCGCAGCCCGTGCCAATGCACCGCCGATGCTTGATCGAGATGGTTCAGAAACCGGATATCGCGAATCTCGCCCTGGCGAAAGCGCAGTTCAGGGCCGGGTGTGGTGCCGTTGTATCCCATCATTGGGGTTTGCGGGCCTTCATCGGGTAAAATACGGGCCATGACCATTTCAGCGGTCAGATCAAACCGCTGGGTCGCCCACCCCATTTGTGGCACAAGAACCGTGCTGGCTGCGGTCATAAGAAAGGCTCGTCTGTGCATGGAGCACCTCACTCTGAAAGGGTTGGAACGTAAACCAGAGGCTACTGAGCCACTGCCAAAAATCGGGAGGGGTGTGCTTTCCAGCGATCTGCCGTCAGCGAATGCCGTTGGCACGCTGTAACTCCCGAATGTAGGTGATGATCATCGTCACGTCACCGCGTGTCAGGTCGTCAACCGGGGGCATATTGCCAAAACCCCAGTGGTGGCTTGTAACGCCATTCGCCACAGCTTGTTGAAACGCCTCGTCGCCGTGGTGATTGGGCTCATAGTAGATATGCACCAAGGGCGGCGCTGTGCCTTCAGTTCCTGCCGCGTTGGCCCCGTGGCAAGCGGCGCAGGCGGTGTCGTAGATACGCTGTCCCAGCAGGGCGTTGCTGGATAATTCGGGGACAATCACGTCTACCATAGATCCCGTCGCGGCCATTCCGGGCGAGACGGGTGTGGGGTGTGAGCGGGTCTGCCAATAGGCAAACCCGGCAATGAGCGTGACGGCACAGACGCCGATCACAAGAGAGCGTTTGTTCATAGCGGAGTCCTTGCAAGAATGTCCTGAGCATTGTCACTTGCGCTTGGTTCATCGGCACGTCGTTTGGACTGCTCATGCGGGGGTGAGTGCCTGCGCCGGGAACAAGGCGACCACCACGCGCCGAAAAAGGGGTTGGCGCGTGGTAGCGTTTTGTCAGGATCCATTGCGCAGTTGCACGACAGTCAGACGACCGTTCACGCGACCGGGAACGAACTGGATGGTTTGACCGACAGTCAGGCCGTCAATCATCGTTGGTTCAGCAAGGCGGAACACCATAGTCATCGCTTCCATGTCGAGATCCACCAAGGGCTCATGGTTGATGGTCAGCCGCCCACGGTCGGTGTCGATTGCCTCGATCACACCATTTACAAAGGTGTCGGCAAAGCCGGGCAATGCGAGAGCTGCAAAAGCGACGGCGAGGGTCAGGGTTTTGGTCGGTTTCATGTGTTTTTCTCCGAAGATCAGTTGACGGTCAGCGGGCCATGCATGCCCGCATCCATGTGGCCGGGGATCAGGCAGGCGTATTGGAACGTGCCCGCTTGGCTGAAGGTCCAGATCAGCTCGCCGGATTCGCCGGGCGCGAGGGTCAGCGCGTTCGGGTCTGCGTGGCGCATGTCCGGCTGGTTCATCATCAGCTCGGCGTGGTCCATGATTTCCTCGGCGGTGTCGAACACGATTTCATGGTCCAGAGAACCGGTATTGGTGACGACAAAGCGCACGGTCTCGCCGCGTGCAAAGGTCAGTTCGCTGGGGTCATAGGCCATGCCGCCGCTCTCAGGCTCAACCATCGAGATCTCGACAGTGCGGGTGACATCGGCGGCCAGACCGGGACGGCCGATTTCCATGTCGTTGTCATGGGAATCGGAGTGTGTGCCTGAGGCAAACGCCGTGCCTGCCGAAAGCAGCAGGGCGCAGAGGGCTGTGGTGAGTTTCTGTGTCATGGTTTTCCTGTGTTGAGGTCAGAGATCCGTCGCGCGATTTGGGCGCGGGGTGAGGGTGGTTCTTGGGTCGGTGTTGCGGGTGACATCGGGCAGATAGCCGGTCCATTCAGAGGCCTCGGTGCCGGGTGGGTTCTCATACCAACCGGGGTCTGTGTAATCGTCCGGCGCGATATCCGGGCGCACTTTGACAACCGAGAACATGCCGCCCATCTCGATTGGGCCGTGCGGACCCCAGCCGGTCATCATTGCCGTGGTGTTGGCGGGCAAAGGCATCTCCATCTCACCCATCTCCGCCATGCCATCGCTGCCCATCGGCATGAAACTGCTTTGATGGCGGCGAATGAGGCTGGTGGCGCGCGATTGATCCGCCCCGATCAGCGTTGGAATATCGTGACCCATCGCGTTCATCGTATGATGCGACTTGTGGCAATGGATCGCCCAGTCACCGGGATGGATTGCGTCGAATTCATAGGCCCGCATCGCACCGACCGGGATGTCGATTGAGACTTCGGGCCAGCGCGCTCCGGGCGGAACCCAACCGCCATCGGTGCCGGTGACCTCAAAGTCATAACCATGCATGTGGATCGGGTGGTTGGTCATCGTCAGGTTGCCGACGCGGACGCGCACGCGGTCGCCCTGGCGCACCACCAGCGGGTCGATGTCGGGGAACATGCGACTGTTCCAGCACCACAGGTTAAAGTCCGTCATGGTCATGATGCGCGGCACACTGGCACCGGGATTGAGGTCGAACGCATTGAGCAGGAACGCAAAATCGCGGTCTACCGGCATGAAGGCCGGATCGCGCGGATGCACGATGAATAGCCCCATCATGCCCATCGCCATTTGCACCATCTCATCGGCGTGCGGGTGATACATGAAGGTGCCCGACTTGGTCAGGTCGAACTCGTAGACAAAGGTTTTTCCGGGCGGAATGCCGGGGTGCGACAGCCCGCCAACCCCGTCCATGCCCGACGGCAGGATCAGCCCGTGCCAATGCACCGAGGTGTGCTCCGGCAGGCGGTTGGTGACAAAAATGCGCACCCGGTCGCCTTCGACGGCCTCGATGGTAGGGCCAATCGAACTGCCGTTGTAACCCCAAAGCCGGGCGACCGTATCCTCCGAAAGCTCGCGCTCGACGGGTTCGGCGATTAAGTGGAATTCTTTGACATTGCCGTTCATGCGAAACGGCAAAGACCAGCCGTTCAGGGTGACCACGGGGTGATAGTCGCGGCCTTGGTTTGGCCGTGGCGGCACCTGCGTATGGCTGCTGACAGCCAGCGGAGCCTCAGGGATCTGTTGGTTCGAGGTTTGCGCCCAGGCACCCGTCGCAACGAGCGAGGCCCCGGCACCCAGAATTTGACGTCTATTCATCGGTCTATCCTTCCTATCAATGTCCACCGCCGCCGCCAGCAACCGAAGCAGCCGCGCTGCCCCCGCCACCAGAGCCGCCACCAGAGCCGCCGTCGCCGCCGCCATAAATCGCCCCCATCATGGCCGCTTCGGCGCGCCAGAAATCGGCGCGCGCACCGGATTCCATCAGGCCTGCGTTCAGCGCCTCACGCGTGTCGGCGAGGAGCTCAAAAGTTGTGGTGATCATGCCGTTGTAACTGAGCAGCGCCTCGGCCTCGATGGTGCGGCGCAGGGGCAACAGGGTATCGCGGTAATGGGCCGCGATGCGGTGCGCGCCGACGTATTCCGCGTGGGCCGCGCGGGCTTCCGAGCGCACCGTGACGGCACGCTCCGCCAGTTGGTGCGCCGCGCGGAGGTAAGCCGTTTCCGCCCGCCGCATCCGCGCTTCACCGCTGTCGAAGATCGGGATGGCGAATTCGATTTCCAGTTGCGGCGTGGTTGCGGTTTCGATGACCCCACCGGCGTTTTCGCGTTCGGCCTGGAACCCGGCGATGATCTCCAGATCGCTGACAATGCGGGTGGCTTGCGTTAGGTTGTGCTCTCGCGCGACGGCCTCCAATTCCAACCGTGCAATCGCCAGATCAACCCGGCCCGCCAAGGCCTCGGCCTCAACACCGCGCCGTGCGCTGGGGGCGCGTGGCAAGGCGGGCAAAGCGTTGGGCACGAAATAATCGACCTCGGAGCCCCAGAGTCCCAGGGCGCGTGTCAGCCGTTCTTTGGCCAGTTGCGCATCGAGCCGTGCCCGGGCGCGTTGACCGGCCAGCTCGGCGTGCAAGGCCTGTTCGCGGGCTTGATCGGAGCGGTTCAAGAACCCCGTTTCACCCAGCCGCGCGGTCAACTCCGACGCAGCATCGGCAGTGGATTCCGCATCGCGCAGCAGCCCGGCGGTTTCAAATGCGGCGACGGCGTCGATCCAGGCCAACCGCGCCTCAAGCCCGGCGCGCAACGTTGCCTCGGCGGCGCGCAATTGTGCTTGGCGGAACCGCACCTCGGCAATCTGGCTGCGCCGTTCGCTCATCGCCAGCGCCAGGATGTTGTTGGCGATGATCCCTTCGATGGCGCGCCACGCCCCGACACCTTCGGCGCCGATGCCCAGAACGCCCAATGACACCACCGGGTTGTGCTGCAACGTGGACTGCCAGATCTCGGCCGAGGTCATGCCCAGTTCCGCGTAAGCCGCTTGCAGGCCGCGATTGTTGAGAAGGGCGACCTGAACCGCCTGATCGGCCGTGATCGTGCGTTCATGCACCATTGCGTGTACACGTTCCGCGGCCTGGCGGATCTGATCGGCGTCTTGCAGCCAGACGGTGTCTTGCCGCAATGCCGTCGTGGCCAGGCTGCTGACGGTATCGAAGCCGGGTTCGCGGGCAGAGAGGGCCGCCGTCAAGTTCGGGTTGGTGCAGGCAGACAAGGTCAGTGCCGCGCTCAAACTCATCACAATCGGGCGCATCATCGGATCTGCGCCCCGCCCGGTGCCTGAAGGTCGTTCAGCCGTTGCCAATCGGCGGGTCTGACAACCGGGCGCGGCGTGAAGCTGGTCAAAAGCGCGGGCAACGTGGCCGCACTGCGCGAGGTGGTGGGATCGGCGGCAGTGGTCAGCGCAGCGCCATCAGGCAGTGCCGCTGGCGCTGCACAGGCAGCCAGCGCCAGCGGCAATGCCGCCAGAATGTAAATTTTCATGGAATGTCCTGAATCGTATCAAACCGAAGCAGGCAGCCTTGGCCAACCCGCGCGACGAGTCAGATCAGGTGTTGGGAGGGCGTTGTAGCGTGCTGACCTCAGCGGACTCCAAAGCGAGATCCAGAAAGGCCAAGCGCGCGTTCACAAGCTCCAACCGGCTGGCGTTGAATTCAGGCGCCAAGGGCAGAACAAAAACCGAAACGCACATATCGCCGCCGCAGTCAGCGGCATCGGTATGGTCGTGTTGGGCTGCGAATTTGGTGTCGGCTGTGCGGTCTTGGCTTTTGGTGTCATGGGCAGCGTAGCCCGCAACGGATGCGGCCGAATGCTGCATGCCTTGGAAGGAAAACGCGTTCATATTGGCGGCATGCCCAGTTGCGCCAGCGGCAATCAGGGAGGCCATCGCAACGACGACCATTAGAATATGCATCCGGAATGCGTTCATGCCAGATCCCTACCATACCCTTGGAAACACGACAAGAACGCGTGCGCCACGGATGAGTATTTGACACCCTTGTGAACAGATTTGTGCCGGAACTGCGCGATCATTCCGCACCCTTTCGATCCATGGCCGACAGTGGCAACGTCACTTCGGCACGCAGCCCGCCCGCCTCGCGATTTGACAGCGTTACATCACCGCCATGGGCGCGCACGATCGCCTGTGCGATGGGCAATCCCAGCCCGGTGCCGCCTGTATCGCGCGACCGCGAGGTCTCGAGTCGCACGAAAGGCTCAAAGACTCGGTCAAGGTCTGTGTTGGTCAAGCCCGGTCCGTTATCGTCGACACTTATACTCACGTCGCGCTGAAAACCCCTTATCGTCAACCGCGCCAAGGACCCATAGCGCAGCGCATTGTCGATGAGATTGCGAAAAGCGCGCCGCAAGGCAACCGGTCGGATCGGCGCGATGATTGGACCATCCGCCAGAGTCAGCGCAACATCGCGCCCCGTTTCCACATAGTCGGCGACCAGTTCGGCCAGGAAGGCGGCAACATCCCGGTCCTCGATCGGCTCGGATGTGTTGGTGCCGCGCGCGTAGATCAGGGTCGCATCCAGAAGTTCCTGCATTTCGCTGATCGACCGGTTCAATGCGCGTCTCGTGTCCTCATCATCGACCATTTCAGCCCGGACGCGCAGGGCCGTCAGGGGTGAACGCAGATCATGACCCAATGCGGCCAAGAGCCCGGCGCGCTCATCAACGAACCGTTTGAGCCGGGATTGCATGTGGTTGAAGGCCACTGTCAGACGTTTAAGTTCCCCGGGCCCAGAGGGCACTATTTCGGGTTGCCAGTCACCGCGTCCCATACGGTCGGCCGTCACAGACAACAGACCAATTGGACGCACGATCCGCCCCAGCATGGCCCACACGGCGATCAACAGGATCATGGCGGTCAGCGAGAATGTCGCCAAATCCACCCAGGCCCACTGCAAAGGTGGACGATGAAACCGGGAGGTGACGTTCAACCAACGACCATCGGCCAATCTCGCGGAAAACTGCAACTCGACGGCCGACATCGACATCTCGTGGTGCATGACGTTCATCGCTTCGGGAAGACCTGGGATGGGTGGCATCACGCCGCGGACTTCATGCAACTCGATGCGGACATCGCGCTCTGAGCCCAGCGTTTGCCTGAGGTCAGCAAGCGTCGCCCGGGTTGCGTGGTCGGCGTGATCGAGCGTCGGTTCCGCGTCAACCGTGAACCGCAAGAGCGGTGAACTCGCGGCTTGTAGCACGGCGAGCTCTGTGTTGGGTGTCGCACGCTCGATCAACATGACCACGTTGGCGGCGCGGTCCAGAGCCTCGCGGCTGAGGGCGGCACGCACGGCAAGATCGCGTTCATCGGCAAATAGCCACAGGCTGAACCCCTGCGCCAACATCAGCGATGCGACGACCACCAGCAAGACCTGAGACCGTAAAGATCGGGGAGCAAAACACGTCATGGGACGACGCTCACATCTGCGGCCAGAGCATAGCCACCGCCCCGAATGGTGGTGATGATCGCGGGCCGCGCCGGATCGCGCTCGATCTTTTGGCGCAAGCGACTGATCTGGTTGTCAATGCTGCGGTCGAACGCCTGTGCCTCGCGCCCCGCCGTGAGGTCCAGCAGTTGATCGCGTGACAGAACGAAGCGCGGGCGCTCCAACAACACCACCAGCAGTTTGAAGTCGGCGGAGGTTAACAGCACCTCGGTCCCATCGTCGCGCATCAGGCGCCGGGTGTCGGTATCTACAACCCAATCGGCAAAGCGCAGTTTTTGGCCACTAAGCCCAGCCGCCACGGACTCGGGCCGCTGCATCCGGCGCAAGATCGCCTTGATCCGCGCCAAAAGCTCTCGCGGGTTGAAGGGCTTGGGCAGATAATCGTCGGCACCAACCTCGAGGCCAACAATACGGTCGGTTTCATCACCAAGCGCGGTCAGCATCAAGATGGGCGTGCTGCCCTCGGCGCTCAGGCGACGGCAAATGGACAAACCATCTTCACCCGGCATCATCACGTCCAGAACGATCAGGTCGAAGCGCCCTGCCTTCAACGCGCGGTCCATGTCGATGGCGTCGCGCACGGCTGTGCTGCGAAATCCGTTCTTTTGCAGATAGCGTCCAACCGCATCGCGGATATCGCGGTGGTCATCGACAATCAGGATATGTGGGGCCTCGCTCATAGGGCCTTGATAGCGCGCCAAACGCGATTGGCAGCAAAGAAAGTGTAACCGTTTGTAACCGAGGCACCCTGCGCGACAGACCGTTACAAACCACCCCTGCGAAGGGGATCGTATTGCGACAAGTGCCCCCCACATTCAGGTCATCGAAACAAAGGATTCAGGAGAATGACCATGAAACGAACCACCACGGCAGCCCTCGCAATCGGAACCGTCTTTGCAATCGGAGCGCTTGCTTTGCCGACACTGGCGCAACAAGCGGGCCACGGTCACGCGGCGCAAGACGGCGAGACCGGTCATGCGGGCGGTCAGTCCGGCGGCCACGGCATAATGCCCCCGCAAGTGATGCAAACGATGATGCGCATGCACAGCGGTGGCGGCATGGGGGCCGGAATGATGGACGCTGGCATGATGGATGGTGGCATGATGGACCAAATGGCCGAGGGCGCGGACACAGATGGTAACGGCGTCGTCAGTCCAGAAGAAATGCAGGCGTCACTCACCAATCGACTGGCAGTGTATGACATTGACGGTGATGGCACTCTGAGCCTTGCCGAGTTTGAAGCCATGCACGCTGCCATGATCCGGCCGATGATGGTGGATCGCTTTCAGTCGCTTGACGAAGATGGAGACGGGCAAGTCACAAGTGACGAAATGATCGCCTCTTCCGAGCAAATGCAACGAATGATGCAGAGGCGCGCTCAATTGGGCGACGGTCATGGCCGGGGCGGCGGCCGGATGATGACCGACAACTAAAGGCCGACAGCAAATCGAAACGGGGCAGTGTCGGGATTACCTCGGCACTGCCCAGAGCAAAGAGGAGCATGCAGATGGGATATGGCATGGGATACGGAATGGGTTTTGGCATGGGGCTGTGGTGGTTGGTATGCGCGGCAATCGCGGTCCTATTGATCGCGGCGCTGGTCAAATATCTGCGTAATTGACGCCGTCGTGACGACGCAATGGGTCGAGATGGAAACGCAAGCGGCAGACGGCCCTGTGCCGAAAGCAGAGTTACACTGGCGACGCTATCAACCGAAGAAACTTGTCGGAGGACTTCGATCATAAAGCCCATGGGGGGACTCTTGGCGTCACGGTCTGCGCTCGGGCTTGTCCTGATTGCGCTTTGGCTGTTCGCGCCTGCGGTCTTGAACGCAGTGCAACGCCTGATCGAGCGCGACACAATCGAGACGATGGTGACGCGGGCGGGTCTCTGGGGGCCAATTCTCGTCGTCGGCCTGATGACCCTTGCCGTCGTCGCCAGCCCCCTTCCCAGTGCGCCCATAGCGCTGGCGGCAGGTGCAGCTTATGGGCATGTTTGGGGCACGATCCAAGTCGTGATCGGAGCAGAGCTTGGCGCGTTGATCGCCTTCAGTATTGCGCGGCTTCTCGGACGGAACGCCCTGACGCGCATTTTTGGAGAGAGTGCCAATCGGGGATTGCTTGGGTCGCAAAATGCATTGACTGCAACAATATTCATCAGTCGACTGATGCCGTTCATTTCTTTCGATATGATGAGTTACGCGGCAGGCCTGAGTCGTTTGCATGCGTGGCGTTTTGCGATCTCAACGCTTGCCGGCATCATTCCCGCAAGTTTCGTTCTCGCGCATGCAGGGGGCGAGGTGGTTAGCGGCAATTCCACCCGTGCAGCGTGGGCGGTTTTTGGCCTTGGACTCTTAACTGGGCTCCCCCTGCTGTGGCTGGCAATGCGCAAGAACACGTCGACGAAACGCTAATTGATTTGGCTGGCTGACAAGACCTGGGTGAAAACAATTGCCTTGACCTTCCAGTGACCGGAAGCTGGATGCTTGGCGCAATTTGGAAAAAGGGGACAAAACGTGACCCATTCTCATCATCACGGATCGCATGAGATTCCTGACGGCGCAAAAACCGCAACGGATCCGGTTTGCGGGATGACCGTGGTCCTCAAGTCCGACACACGAACTGCCGCATTTGCGGGGGAGGACTTCCACTTCTGTTCTGCGTCCTGTCAAAACCAGTTCAATGCGGATCCCTGGTTCTATGCCTCCGGGCGTGCCGAAGAACGCATTGAGACAGCCCCTGCTGATGCGCAGTATACCTGCCCGATGCACCCCGAAATTATCCGGGATGAGCCGGGGAGCTGTCCGATCTGTGGCATGGCGCTGGAGCCGATGGTGCCATCAGACCAACCCAGCCATGAGTTGACTGATTTCACCCGCCGCATGTGGGTGTCTACCATTGCCGCGGTGCCGCTGGTGATCTTGGCGATGGGCGAAATGGTCGGGCTGCCCGTGCGCGACTGGGTTGGACATCGGCTTGCAGGCTATCTGGAATTCATACTGGCGACACCAATCGTTTTGTGGGCGGCTTGGCCGTTCTTCAAGCGCGGCTGGGAGTCTGTGGTCAACCGATCGCCAAATATGTGGACGTTGATTTCGCTCGGTGTCTCGGCGGCCTACGCCTATTCAATCATCGCAGTTTTCATTCCCGGCGTCTTTCCGCAGGCGTATCAGATGGGTGACGGTGTCGGCAATTACTTTGAAGCGGCGGTGGTGATTGTCGCCTTGGTCTTTGTCGGACAAGTCCTGGAACTGCGCGCACGCGAACGCACCGGCGATGCGATCCGGGCGCTGCTGGATCTCGCGCCCAAGACCGCGCGACGGATATTGCCAGACGGGACGGAATACGACGCGCCACTGCAAAACATCCTGCAAGGAGATCGGTTGCGGGTGCGGCCGGGCGAGGCCGTGCCGGTGGACGGCGTGGTGATCGACGGGCGATCCAGCTTGGATGAAAGCATGCTGACCGGCGAATCCATGCCCGTTGAAAAGGCTCCGGGCGACAAGGTAACAGGGGCCACGATCAACAAGAGTGGCAGTCTGGTGATCGAAGCGCGCAACGTGGGGGCCGATACGGTGTTGTCACAGATTGTCGCGATGGTCTCGAATGCGCGACGTTCGCGGGCACCGATTCAAGGATTGGCGGACCGCGTTTCGGCGATCTTCGTGCCGACGGTTGTGGCCGTCGCCATCTTGGCTTTTGGCGTCTGGCTGTTCCTTGGTCCCGAGCCGGCATTGGTGTTTTCCATCGCCGCCGCCGTCTCGGTTCTCATCATTGCCTGCCCCTGCGCGCTTGGCCTCGCGACCCCAATCTCGATTACCACGGCCGCAGGACGCGGCGCTCAGGCAGGCGTGTTGATCAAAGATGCCGAGGCACTGGAACGCATGGCAGGCGTCGATACGCTGATCGTGGACAAAACCGGCACCCTGACGATGGGTAAACCACAACTGACCGACACGCTGACGCTGGCAGAGATGACGCGCGAAGATTTACTGTCCTTGGCGGCCGCCTTGGAGCGAGGCTCCGAACATCCGCTGGCCGAAGCGATTGTTGAGGGTGCCGAGGCTCTGGGCACTGCGCGCCATACCGTTGACGCCTTCGAGGCGGTAACAGGCAAAGGCGTGCGTGGCACCGTGACGGGGCGCTCGGTGGCGTTGGGCAATACGGCCATGATGCGCGACCTGGGGATGGAGACGACCGATGCCGAGGCCAAGGCTGACACACTGCGCGCCGAGGGTAAAACCGCGATGTTTGTGGCCGTTGATGGCGCTCTGGTCGGCATTCTTGCCGTGGCGGATCCGATCAAAGACAGCACCGCGCAGGCCATCAAAGAACTCCACGCCCAAGGATTGCGGGTCATCATGGCGACCGGTGACAATGAGCGCACGGCGCAAGCGGTCGCCAGTAAGCTGGGGATCGACGAGGTTCGCGCCGGTGTCCTGCCAGAAGAGAAAAAAGCGCTGATCGACGAATTGCGTCGGCAAGGCCACAAGATCGCCATGGCGGGCGACGGCGTGAACGACGCCCCGGCACTGGCCGCAGCCGATGTCGGGATCGCTATGGGCACCGGGGCGGATGTGGCGATGGAAAGCGCAGGTATCACGCTGCTGGGCGGCGATTTGATGGGCATTGTTCGAGCCCGAAAACTCGCCCTCGCGACATTGCGCAATATCAAGCAAAACCTGTTCTTTGCCTTCGCTTACAATGCCGTCGGGGTGCCGATTGCTGCGGGAGTTCTCTATCCGCTGACCGGTATGCTGCTATCACCGATGATCGCGGCGGCGGCGATGAGCCTGTCCTCGGTCTCGGTTATTTCCAATGCGCTCAGATTGCGCCGTGTCAAGCTTTGAAGCCCAGCCACGGCCAAGATCAGCGAACCCGCATGCTTGCCGCCGTCGATGGCGACAGCTACCGCGTCGGCCAGAGCAATGCCCGCCAAGACAAGGCGTAACCCACCACCAAAACCGCATGTATTCAGCCCTGAAGGGCCAAAGTATCCGAGCAACCGCCAACTCTATGATAAGCGCGGCTGCCCGGATGTTTGCGCACGCTCAATCGGCAATCAGACCAACCCCAAACGGCAACATTCTGTGCTGCCCATTGGCCCACTTTTACTCTGCTGATTCAGTGGGCGGTCTGAACACCCCGATGCTGCCGGTAGACATCCACGCTGACAACTTCCGGGGGCGACGCGCCTTTTCAAACAGCCCGGCACGATCACCGATATTGCACCTCGGCCCAGTCCCGCCGGCCTTGGGCGCGGTTGCGCGGAACCAACCATCCAGACGCGGAACGACGGGCGCATAATAGGACACCAAACTGAGGGCGCCAGGGGTCAACGTGCTTGTCTCAAGACGTGCCAGCGGGTATTCACGATCCTCGGCACCGGGAGAAAAATCATCGATCAGATTGGCAAAGAACGGCAGCGGCGTGGCAGGGCCATATGGGGTGCAGCCATGACCTTGACGGTGCTGGCAGGCGCCGCAGTGCCCTATGGGTTGCTGGCGGACAGCGAGAGGATCATGGCCGTGCCGCTGTTTTGGTTGCTTTTCGGCGTGGTGGTGATCGGCTTGATCGTCATCGGCGTGACGCGTTGGAGGGATGACGCGTGATCGCGCCCGGCCTTATCTGGGTGGTCATCTCCGTTTTTGCGGCGTTCGGTTTTGTCATCGCAGTGCGTGCGGCGCGCGCGAATTCGGGGACGGTGGGCGATTACTATATCGGCGGACGTGACATCGGCGGCATGGTCGCCGGGCTGTCCTATGCCGCGACGACCTACTCCGCCTTCATGCTCGTCGTGTTGACAGGCCTCACCTACCGCGGCGGGATCGGCGCGCTTGGCTTCGAGCTGATCTATTTCGCGGGTCTGTCCCTGTTGGTGATCTTCGCGCCGCGCTTTTGGCTGGTCGGCAAACGTTGGGGATTCATTTCGCCTGCCGAGATGATCGGCGCGCGCTACGGCAGCCGGGGCGTCGCCCGTGCGATGGCCGTTGTCAGTATTGTGTTTCTTCTGCCCTATTGTACCACGCAGATGGCCGGGATCGGGCTGCTGCTTTCAGGGGTGACGGGCGGCGGAATCAGCCTCTTTCAGGCGGTCGCCACGGGTGCAGCCCTTGCAATGTTCTGGGCCTTGCTCGCGGGTCTGCGCTCCGTGGCCTGGACGGATGCTGCGATGTCCGTTGTGATGTTCGTCTCCGGCCTGCTGGCGGTGGCCTTCGCAGTTGCGGCGTTGGGTGGTCCAGCAGAATTTCTTGACACCCTGCAAGCGGATCATGCCGAATGGCTCAGGGTTCCGGGGCCCGGTCTCTGGAGCCTTCCGACGTTTGTCGCGCTGTCGCTACCGTGGTTCTTCTTCACCCTGTCCAACCCGCAGGTCAGTCAGCGGTTGTTCATCCTGCGGGATTTCCGAGCCATGCGCCGGATGATCCTCTGGGTGCTGGGGTTCGGCTTTATCTTCACGCTCATCGCCGTGATCTGGGGGCTGGCCGCGCTGCAACTTGTGCCCGATCTCGCAAACACATCCATGGCGACGCCGGCGCTTCTTCCTCGGGGGTCATCCCGACTTGGGTGGTGCTGTTCTTGATCGTCGGCATTCTGTCGGCAGCGATATCAACACTGGATTCAATCGCACTGACAGTCGGCGCAATGATCGCGCGCGACGTTGTGCCGAGCCTGGAAGCCCATAGCGACGCACGACAGATCTTGTCCGGCCGCCTCGTCATCGTCGCGGTGGTTTTGTTCGCAAGCTATTTTGCGCTGAAGCAGGCCGCAATCGTGGATCAGCTGGCGGCGCTGTCTGCGGCGGGTCTGATGGTCTCTGTGCCGCCTATTGTCGGGGCTTTCTTTTGGCGTCGCGGCACTGCCGCAGGCGCCATGGCAGCCATCATCGGCGGCGCGGTCGTCGCGGTATGGCTGGCGATCTTTCAGGGAGTCAGCGTATTCAACCCGGTTCTGCCTTTTGCTGTCGGGGGAATGAGTGTGGTGCTTTTCATTGCTGTCAGCCTTTTCACCAAGCCACGGGCAAAGGCGCTGGATTTCCAGAGCGAGATTGCCGACCAACTCACGCATCATCGTGCCTGGTAGGACGCATGTGATCCCGTGCCGACCATGTGCCGCGTTTAACCTGCCCCGCGCTGTAAGGTCTTTTCCATTACTTGATCTCGTCCATGCCTTGCTCAGGCTTATTTCTTAACTACGGTAAGGTCGCACGATGTTGGCTGATCCATCCCGGATGATCTCATAGCCCCTCGGCGAAACGTCAAGTTGCCAGTGCAGGGCGTTCTCGATCTCTCAATGTGCGCGGACGGTCGCCATGAAGACCTCGGGCACTGGCACCCAGGACAGGGCGAAATAGCGGGTTTCGGTCTGCACTTTGCCCTCGGTTTCCCGGCGGGACGCGATACGGCCGAAGGCCTGCGGGCCGGGGAATTCATGGTGCTCCGCCAGACCCTTGGCGGAAAGGACCGTGCCGGGGCGGTCCTCCTTGCGGCCAGGCCCGGCGTCCTCATGATGCGCGACCGGATGGTCAGGCGGAACCTTGCCGAAACAGGACCGCGATCTGCGCCAGAACCCGTCCGAAGGCCGCATCCAACACCTTCGGGTCGATCATCCGGAACACCGTGGAGAAGGTGTCATGTGAGGGGATGGAATGCCTGGGCTTCAGGAAGTCTCTGAAAACATGCGCTTTTGCCCGACCGAATCCTGCCATCTCGGCGCCGCTGGTCACCCCGCAAAGAACCGCGCGATCCCCCCACCAGACTCTGTCCCGCCCAAGACCACAAGACCCCCTCAGATCAGCTCAAATCCCAAACGCGATTCCGCTGGGCGGGACGAGTTCAAGATTCACAGCCCAACGCAGTTCTGGAATTCGAACATGACAGGCTTGATATTGCAGGCAATCAAGAAATTCACATTGAGATCGTAGGGCAAATTCGTCTAATAACGTATGGAGTTCTGGGGTTGAGGGTATAATGGCACACAAATCTGACAATGGTCACGGCGTGGCCGACACTCCCCAAACTGGGGCGACAAATACCGGCGACGAGAAACTGTCATCGTCCGACAAGATCATGCGCGACATTCTGCGCGGGCTCTATGAGGGGCGCTATGTCGCAGGCCAGCGCCTGGTCGAACCCGATCTGGTCAGCCGCTACGACGTCAGCCGGTCAACCGTGCGCGAGGCGATCAAGCGTCTGGCCTCGCAGGGTGTCGTCGAGGCGACCCACAATCGCGGCGCGCGGATCCGGCAACTGTCCCGGGATGAGGCCCGAAACATTCTTCTGATCACAGAAGTCATCATAGGCCTGGCGGCCCGGCTGGCCGCCGCCAATATCAACGGTGATGGGAATCGCGCCCGGATGGAGACAGCGCTGGAAACACTGTTGGCCTACTGCCATGCCTCGGACAAGTATGAATTTATGCGCGCCCGAAACCGGTTTCACCGCACCATGGCCGAGATCAGCCGCAACCCTGAATTGGAGCAGATGTTGAGCAATCTGCAGGTGCATCTGGTTCGCAATCGTCTGGTCATGCGCCCCGAGGATCGTGAAGCATCGTATCGTGCGATCGGTAGGGCAATCCTCGCGGGGGATGAGGCGGTCGCAGAGGCACAGGCGCGAGCGCATGTGCAGAAAATGATCGAACTCGTCGAAAAGCTCTACGAACCACCCATCCTTTCCGGGCGCGACTGACACCGGATCACCGAGCGAGATGTGTCGCGCTGCAGGGTGGACGCAGCGCGACGCGTTTTCAGTGACCCGTCGCGCGGTCCGTCAGCGCCGGTGCCCATCCGCCCACGCCGCCCGCATCATTGCGACTGGCTTGGTGTTTGTATTCAAGCCGCGCAAGTTGGTCGCGGTGAACTTCATCGGGCCCATCGGCAAGCCGCAGCAGGCGTGCCGTCGCATAGGCCGCGGCCAGCCCAAAGTCATTCGACGTGCCGCCCCCACCAAAGGCCTGAATGGCCCAGTCGATGACCTGGCAGGCCATGGTTGGCACCGCGACCTTGATCATGGCAATTTCGGCTTTGGCCTCTTTGTTGCCGACCGTATCCATCAGATACGCCGTGCGCAGCGTCAGCAGCCTCGATTGCTCGATCATGATCCGGGCCTCGGCCACCCGTTCACGGGTCACCGATTGTTCGGACAAGGGCTTTCCAAACGCCACGCGTTGGGTAGTGCGCAGGATCATCTTTTCCAGCGAGCGTTCGGCCAGTCCGATCAGGCGCATGCAGTGGTGGATGCGGCCAGGCCCAAGGCGGCCTTGGGCGATTTCGAAACCGCGCCCCTCACCCAGCAAAATGGATGACGCCGGAACCCTGACATTGTCAAAGATGACCTCGGCGGCACGATCAGGCACGCCATAAAAGCCAAACACGGGCAAAGATCGGACGACCGTGATGCCGGGTGTGTCGCGCGGCACAAGGATCATGGATTGCTGGTGATAGGTAGCAGCCGTGGGATCTGTTTTCCCCATGAAGATGAAAATCTTGCACCGTGGGTCTGTTGCCCCCGTCGTATACCATTTGTGCCCGTTGATGACGTAGTCATCACCGTCACGCACGATCGAACTCGCAATGTTGCGCGCATCTGACGAGGCAACATCGGGTTCGGTCATCGCAAAGGATGACCTGATCTCTCCGGCCAGCAGGGGTTTCAGCCAGGTTTCCTGGTGCTCTATGGTGCCGTAGCGCGCGATCACTTCCATGTTGCCGGTATCGGGGGCAGAGCAATTGAACACCTCGGGGGCCAGATGAGACCGGCCCATGATCTCGCACAGGGGCGCATACTCCAGGTTGGACAAACCCGCACCATGGTCTGATTCCGGCAGGAACAGGTTCCACAACCCGGCTTCGCGGGCCTTTGGTTTCAGCTCCTCAACGACAGGTTGAACTTTCCAGGGGCCCAGATCCTCGGATTCGCGATAGAACCGCGCCTCGTTGGGATAAATATGGTCAGCCATGAAGCCAAGCAGCCGATCCTCGAGCGCGCGGGTCTTGGGCGATTTTTCCGGTATCATCATGCTCTCCTGCGTTGGGAAACTTTGCGGTCACCACCGAGCCGCACTGATTATCAGACCTACATCAGACTTTTTGATAAGGCAATATTGTCTTACGATTTCGACTGACTTTTGCCGAACGGCCGGCTGAGGCCAAAGCCAAACCCGTCAAATCATCTGCCCGTCCAGCGTGGAGAACGCTTTTCCTTGAAGGCCCGCGCGCCCTCCAGTGCATCGTCAGATCCGTCGATGCGCGACCAGATCGCGACGTTCATCGCCCAAAGCGCGGCCTCATCCACGGCCATTGCGCGGCGTGCCAACGCCAGCGTTTCCAGCACGGCCCCCGGCGCATTTACGGCAATCCGATTGGCCAGCGTCAGGGCCGCCGAGACCAGATCGGTGGCCGGCACAACCTGGCTGACCAATCCCAGCGCCAGCGCCCGGTCCGATGTGATCGGATCGCCCGTCAACAGCATTTCAACCGCAACCGCAGGTGGGATGCGTCGCGGCAAACGGTGTGCACCCCCGCCTGCCGCAACAAGGCCGCGTTTGACCTCAGGCAACGAAAACAGCGCGCCCTCCGCGGCAATCGCCAGATCACAGGCCAGCATGATCTCGAATCCGCCAGCGTGTGCGCCGCCATTGACAGCAGCGATGATGGGTTTGCGGCGGGGGGCATTGACGAAACCGGCAAATCCGTGCGGATCGGTCAGGCCAGGACGCTCGCCTGCGGCAAAGGCTGCCAGATCCATTCCGGCGCAGAACACTTTGCCCGCGCCGGTCAAGACCACCACCTGAATTGCATCGTCCGCCTCGATCCGCGCCATTGCGCTGACCAGCTCATCCATCATAGTCACAGTCACGGCATTCCGGGTGTCGGGGCGATTGAGCCGGATGAGGGCGACCGGTCCGTGGCTTTCTGTCTTGATTTCCATATTGTCCTCCTTGATCGTCTGACGATTCTGAAGGATAGTGCGGCGTGGCTGATCCCTGCGCAAGCAGGATTCCTGAATGAGCACACGAACCGCCAACCGAGGAGACCAAGCATGACACCACCCGTCACCCTGACCCGCGACGGCGATCTGGCAATTCTGCTGATCGACAACCCGCCGGTGAATGCCCTCTCGCCCGTGACCATTGCGGCGTTGCAGGACGGTTTTGCCGCATTCGAGGCTGATCGAGACGCCGTCGCACTGGTTATTGCCTGCGCAGGTCGCACGTTCATCGCCGGGGGTGACATCACGGCCTTTGATGATCCCGGCTTCAGCGCGGCGCCGTTGAATGCCCTTCTTGACCGGATCGAGGCCAGCGACCGGCCCGTTGTGGTGGCCTTGCACGGCACGGTTTTGGGCGGCGGGCTAGAGGTCGCCATGGCTGCGCATCACAGGATCGCGCATCCCGCAACCCGGCTGGGAATGCCGGAAATCACCTTGGGCCTGATCCCTGGATCGTTGGGCACCCAGCGTTTGCCCCGGCTTGCGGGTCTGGCGAAAGCCCTGGAAATGATTGCCACAGGTGCGCCGATCACAGCCGATGCCGCCAAGGCGGCGGGTATTCTTGATGCCCTCGCCGACGATCCCGGCCAAGCGGCACGGATCGCGGCGAAACAGCTGGCCACATCGCCCGCGAAACCGCGCCGCACCAGCGCCCTGACCGTTGCCGAGGCCGCTGATCCGCAGCGCATGACGGCTGTGCTGGACGATGCCGCCGCGCGCGCCGCCGCAAAGCCTTGGCTGCCCGCACTTGCGGCGATTGAACCATGCCTGCGCGCCGCCTGTGGGCCCTTTGCCGAGGGTGCCGCCGTCGAAGCCGAAGCCTTTGCGCGCCTCGTCGCTTCACCCTCGTCACGGGCATTGCGCCACATCTTTCTGGCGGAACGGGCTGCGGCCCGCATTCCCGGCTTGCCCGCCGATACGATCACCCGGCCGGTGAAACGGGTTGGTATTCTGGGCGTCGGCACGATGGGCGGCGGTATCGCCATGAGCTTTGCCAATGCTGGCTACGAGGTGATTCTGGTAGATACCACGCAGGCGGCGCTGGATCGTGGCGTCGGGCTGATCGAGGCCAACTATGCCGCCTCGGTCAAACGCGGTCGCCTGTCCGAAATGGATGCCGCGGCGCGGCGCGCGCGTATGGCGGCCAGCATCGACCTCAAGGATCTTGCCGATGTCGATCTGGTGATCGAAGCGGTGTTCGAGGATCTGGAGATCAAGCTGGATGTCGCCCGCCAGTTGGGCGCGATTTGCAAACCCGGCGCGATCATCGCCACGAACACATCGACACTGGATGTCGACCAGATCGCCGCCGCCACAGGCCGCGCAAGCGACGTGCTGGGCACGCATTTCTTCAGCCCGGCACAAGTGATGCGGCTGCTGGAAATCGTGCGAGGCCGCGAAACCGCGCCCGAGGTGTTGGCAACACTGATGGGTCTGGCAAAGAAGATCGGCAAGACGGCGGTTGTCTCTGGCGTGTGTTACGGGTTCATCGGCAATCGGATGGCCGAAGTCTATATGCGTGAATCAGAGCAGATGCAGATGGAAGGCGCCACACCCCAAGACATTGACGCCGTGGCCGAGGACCCCACCCTATGGGGCATGGCGATGGGACCAAACCGGATGCTGGACATGGCCGGGGTCGATGTCGGCGCGCGCACGGTGATCGAGTGGATGAAGTCTGGATCAGGCCCCCATGATCCGGCCTATCGCGCGCTCTGCCGCGCGATGTACGACCAAGGCGCGCATGGTCAGAAAACCGGGCACGGCTATTATCGGTATGAGGGCCGTCTTGCGCACCCAAACCCCGAAACCCAGGCGCTGGCTGCGGAACTGGCCACAACGCACAGCATCACGCGGCGCACCCTGTCGCGGGATGAAATCTTTGAGCGCCTGCTGTTCCCGATGGTAAACGAGGCAGCGCAGATCCTGGATGAAGGCATTGCCTATCGTCCGGGCGACATTGATGTGGTCTGGACCGCCGGTTACGGGTTTCCCGCCTGGCGCGGCGGGCCGCTGTTCATGGCCGACCAGATCGGGCTGGCGCGGATCGTCGCGCGCATGGATCACTACGCCGCGACCTTGGGGAACGAGCGGGGCGATTGGACTGTCGCGCCGCTCTTGCGCAAATTGGCCCAAAGCGGGGTACGGATCAGTGACCTGCAGGCCACCGCCAACACACACATGGGAGAGACAAAATGAGAGAAGCCGTCATCGTTTCCACCGCCCGGACGGGCATTGGCAAGGCCTATCGCGGCAGCCTGAACGCCACAAAATCACCCACATTGCTGGGCCATGCGCTGCGCCATGCCGTTGCGCGCGCGGGGGTGGACCCGGCCGAGATCGAGGATGTGGTCATCGGATCGGTCCTGACCTCTGGAACCGCGGGGATGAACGTGGCCCGCAACGCCAGCTTTGTGGCCGGGCTGCCCGCCTCGGCGGCGGCGCAAGTGATTGACCGGCAATGCGCGTCTGGCCTGATGGCGATTGCGACCGCAGCCAAGCAGATCATCGTTGACGGGCAAGACGTGGTCGCGGCGGGCGGGCAGGAAAACATCACGGCGGTTCAGGATGCCTATTTTCGCTGGATCGCCGAAACCCGCGACCCAAACGTCATCGCAGCCATGCAGCACGCGTATATGCCCATGCTGCAAACCGCAGAGTTCGTCGCCGAGAAATACGGCATCACCCGCGAGGCGCAGGACGCCTATGCCGCTGAAAGCCAGACCCGCACCGCTGCGGCGCAGGCTGCCGGGCTGTTCGACGCAGAAATCGTACCGTTCTCGACCGTGATGCAGGTCACCGACAGGGCGACGGGTGCCGTCAGCGAACGTCCCGTGACGCTGGATCGTGACGAGTGCAACCGGCCAGAAACGACGCTCGAGAGCCTCGCAGCGCTGAAGCCGGTGATCGAAGGCGGCACCGTGACGGCTGGCAATGCCAGTCAGCTATCGGATGGCGCGTCAGCCTGTGTATTGATGTCCGGCCAACTGGCGATGCAGCGTGGCCTGCAGCCGCTCGGCATTTATCGCGGTATGGCAGTGGCCGGGTGCCCACCCGAGGAAATGGGGATCGGTCCGATCTACGCCATCCCGAAACTGTTGAAACTGCACGGCCTGAAGATCGACGATATCGGCCTGTGGGAACTCAACGAGGCCTTTGCCGTGCAAGCCCTGTATTGTCGCGATCACCTGGGGATTGATCCCGCGCGCTACAACGTCAATGGCGGCGGCATTTCGGTCGGCCATCCTTATGGGATGACCGGTGCGCGCCTGACCGGCCACGCATTGATCGAGGGGAAGCGGCGCGGGGCAAGATATGTTGTCGTGACCATGTGCGTGGGTGGCGGAATGGGGGCAGCCGCCCTGTTCGAAACCGCCTGACAGATCATCGGCGCACCGCCCCGGATAATCCTGTGATGGATCGTCCGGGGCAACACCTTCGCGCATCAACTTTGTGGCAAGATCATCAGCTTGATCTGGTCGCCCGGTTGCCGAAGGCCCTCGAACGCGTCGGGCAGTGCCGACAGGGACACACGATCCGTCACCATCGGCGCGGGTTTCACGCGACCTGACTGCAGGAATTCCAGAACGCGCGCGAAGTCCTGTTCTTGATAGCCCAGAATATACTGGATTTTCAGCTCTTTGAGGATGGCGGTGAGGGGCACCTGAATGTCGTCCTTCATGCACACACCGACCACGACGATGGTGCCGCGCGCGCAGGACAGGTTGATCGCCGACTGGATCATGCCGGGCACGCCGACACAGTCGAAGATGATATCAGGCGGCCCGCCCGCGATTTCGGCAAAGGCTGCGCCAATATCGGCGGTGGCCCCGGCGTCGATCACGGCATCCGCGCCAAAGGCGGTCGCCGCAGTCAGCCGCGCAGGCGCACGTTCCGATACAACAACATGACCCGCCCCGGCCACCTTGGCAAAGGACGTCACCGACAGCCCGATTGGTCCGGCACCGATGACCAGCACCCGATCACCGACTGCGATCCCGGCCTTGTTCACCGCATGCAGACCGACCGCCAGCGGCTCGACCATCGCACCTTCTTCATAGCTTACCCCTTCGGGCAGGGGAACGACATGGCGCGCGGGCACCTTGATATATTCCGCATAAGCCCCCGGTACCGCCTGCCCGGCAAGACCGGTGATCTGGTTCTGGGCGCAAAGCATCGTATAGCCTTCGCGACAATCCCGGCACTGGCCGCATGGGTTTACCGGCACCACAGTAACGCGCGCACCAACGGCGACAGAGTCATCGCCCGAGGCGACGACGTCGCCCGAGAATTCATGGCCCAACACAGTGCCGGGCTCCTGGAGGAACACGCCCTCATCCGTTGCGTGCAGGTCTGATCCGCAGACGCCGCAGGCCGCAACGCGAATCACCACTTCGCCGGGTCCGGCTTGAGGTTTGGTCCGCTCCTCGACCACAAGTTTCCGGCCTAAGCCCTTGAATACCGCTACCTGCATGATGTCCTCCTCGAGTCAGGCGTTTGTGACTGATTATTTTGTATGACAAAATCATCAGAGAGTCTAACATCATCATCACCCCGCCACGAGGCGCGGGCGATTCATCTGATGGAGGAAAAAATGGGCAGACTTGATGGCAAGGTGGCGATCATCACCGGTGCGGGCACGGGCGTGGGGCGCGCCGCGATGCAGATCTTTGCGCGCGAAGGCGCGCGCGTCGTGGGCGTATCGCGCACCCAGAAAAACCTTGATGAAACACTCGAACTGGTGACCGGCGCGGGCGGCACGGGGATCGTGGTGGCTGCGGATCTGTCGAAGCCCGAGGGCGCGTCAGCCGCGTTTGATGCGGCGATGGCCGCTTACGGGCAGGTCGATATCCTCGTGAACAGTGCCGGGGTTGGGTATAATCACGCGGTCAGTTCACCTGATTCGATGAATGATGTTGCCAATACCACGCCCGAAAAGTGGCATGAGGTGATGGCAATCAATCTGGACAGCGGGTTCTATATGATTCGCCTCGTCGTTCCCCAGATGCAAAAGCAGGGCAAGGGCACAATCGTCAATGTCACCTCGATATCCGGCATGCAGGGTCTGCCGGGCGCGCATACCTATACCGCGGCCAAAGGCGCAATGATCAACCTCACGCGGTCGCTCTGCGTGGCCTATGCCAAGGACGGCATCCGCGCCAACTGCATCGCACCGGGATTTATTGCAACGCGGATGGTCGAACAGTTCCTGCCCGCGTTCGATGATCCGGCAGTCGCCGAGTCGATCACGCCGATGATGCGGCCCGGCACGCCCGAAGAAATGGCCAACGGCTGCCTGTATCTGGCGTCAGACGAGGCGAGCTATTGCAACGGTGCGGTGCTGGTCATCGACGGCGGAACGACCGCGCGGCAGTAAACCGCATGGAAGACCGACGGGCCGGGGTTTGCACCCGGCCCTGTCATGGTCAGGTGCGCAGCGATGCCAGACCTGGCCGCGCCCGGGCAAGACCCTGCGTGATGCCACCCGCGATCGCCGCCTTGATCAGGTCGCCCGGCAGGAATGGCAGGGCAAAGCCCATGGCCTCAGGCAGCGTCACACTGAGCATGATCGACATGCCAATAACCCCGAACACCGTCACGACGGCAATGCCCACCATTGATGCGAAGAAAGCGGGCCAGAATTCCATCGGGCGTGCAAACCGATCCGCGACAAGACCAATCGCAAAGGCCGCGACGGGAAACCCGATCAGATAGCCGACGCTCGGACGTGCAAAGACCCCCAGCCCGCCTGCCCCGCCCGCCGCGATGGGGAGGCCCACAGCGATCAACAGCAGGTATAACAGCACGGCCAACGCCCCTTTGCGCGCGCCCAGAATCGTTCCGCACAGCATGATACCCAGCATCTGGGCGGTGATCGGCACGCCAAAACCAAGCGTGAAACTGGGCAACAAGGCCAGCGCGCCGGTCAGGGCGGCGAAAAGGGCGATCAGGGCAATATTTCGTTCCACAGGGTTCTCCACTTGGCGTTGGGTTAGGTCAGGCGCCCCCTCGGGCGCGCAGGGATTTAGCGACGTGTTCGGCGTCATCAATGGCCAACAAGGCCATCGGTAGCACAACGCGAGGCGACATTCGACGCACAGACCGGGCACGCCAGGACTCGGCCAGCCCCTGCCCTTTGGCGATCAGGACGGGAATGAAGCGGATCGTCAGCGCGATTGCCAGAACAATCCGCGCCCGGTAGGTTTGTGGCACGCGCACGGTCGTCAGAATATGGTCCAGAAGCTCGGTGATTTCGTCAAGTCGCGTTGTCATCGTGACGAACCCGGCCATGGCAACGGCTGTGAACAGCCGCAGCACGACCAGAGCGGCGGTTTGCGGGGCCCCGGTCAGCGTGTGCCACAGGCCTATCAGTAGCCCGACCAGAAGAATGCCCCGCAAGGCACGCAAACCCGCCCGCGCAAAATTCGCCCCGCAACTGGCATAGAGGCCCGCCACAACACCCAGGGCCACGATCTGAGCGGGAATGGCTGTCGTGGACAGGATGCCAAGTGTGGCGCCGAACAACGCCGCAAACTTGACCCCTGCCGGAACACGGTGCGCCCAGGTCGAGATTTCAGAAGTCAGCGCGATCACTGGCGGCCCTTTCCTGCATCGCGGCGCGGTAAGCGGGGATGACAACATCCGGCGCGCCATCGCCCAGGACGCGGCCCTGATCCAGCCAGATCACGCGATCATACTGCGCCAGCGACGGCAGGTCATGCGTCACATGGATCAGCCGTTGCGCAAGACCATCCAGGATCGCATTCAATTTCAGCGCCGTCACCAGATCGAGACCGGCAAACGGTTCATCCAGCAGAATCGTGCCGGGCTGCATCAGCAAGACGGCCATCAAGCACAAAAGATGCCGCTGTCCCTGCGACAGGGACTGCACATTGCGTCCCGTCCAGTCAGCCTTGCCAAACCGTTCCAGCATGGCCTGCACAAGGTCGTGCTTGGTCGCTTTGTCATGTCCCAAAGCACCCAGACCAAAGCTGAGTTCTTCGTCCACGGTGGGAAAAATGATCTGGTGATCCGGGTTCTGGAACAAGATACCAACGGCGGCAATCGCCGCCTTGCGGTTACGGGCAGGGTCGCAGTCGCCAAGGCGCACGATTCCCTGATCTGGTGCCGCCAGCCCCGCGATCAGCCGCAGGAGTTGCGACTTTCCGGCACCATTACGCCCAATCAAACCGATGCGCGATTCATGCAGCTTCAGCGACAGCCCGTCGAACACAGGTCGGCCATCGCGTGAAAACACCACATCTGTCAGCTGCACACCTGTCATCGTCCCTCGTGCCTTCAACCCGCTCGTGGGTATCAACGAGCACGCACCGATTGTCGAGACTTTCACAGTCCCGGGCAAACCCCGACCGTCATAGGGCATGGCGCGGCGCGTCGGCGGTCACGGATGATCCGGCTGCAAGGGGCGCAAGCCATCCTGCAATCAACGGCATCTCGTGGTCAAAGAAATAGCGACAGGCCCAGATCTTGCCATCGGTCACCGCCGGGTCACCAGAGGTCCGCGCAGCCGTCAAGGCGATATCCAGCCACAACCAGCCCATCACCAGATGTCCGTAGGCCGACAAGACCGCGGTCCCATGGGCCAGAACCTCGGGACCAGGCCGGTCCAACGCGTCGCGCAAAACGGTGTCAACGCGTGCACATTCCGCCTCCAACACAGTCGCCATCGGGGCCGTTGCCGGGTCTGCGGCGCGCGCCGAACCGTTTCGGCAATCTCGTTGCGCAACAGGTCGAACCCCGCCAGCCCGTCACCCAGCAGTTTGCGTCCGGTCAGGTCGAGACCCTGAATGCCGGTGGTGCCTTCGTGGATCGGATTCAGGCGACTGTCACGATACAGTTGCTCAACATCGAAATCGCGCGTGTAGCCATAGCCGCCATGCACCTGAATCGCCTGCTGGCAGGCGATCAGGCCCATTTCTGACGGCCAGCTTTTCGTGACCGGGGTCAACAGATCCAGCAGAGCTTGCGCCCGAAGGTCGCCATTGTCGGCCAGATCCGCCAGTTTCGCGCTATACAGACAGAGCGCCAGCGACCCTTCGGCAATCGCGCGGGCCTGCAACAGCATGCGCCGCACATCGGGGTGGCTGTCGATGGGAACGGGCTGCACCGCCCGTTTATCGGTCAAGGGGCGACCCTGCACCCTGTCGCGCGCATAGTCCCGCGCCAGCAGCCACGCACGACCCGCCATCGCCGCCCCCGATAGCCCGACATTGATCCGCGCCTCATTCATCATCTGGAACATGATCGCCAGACCCTGCCCCGGCTGGCCCAAGAGGTAGCCAACGGCACCGCCGTTTTCACCAAAATTCACCGCGCAATTGGGGATGCCCCGGTAGCCCATCTTGTGGTTCAGACCCGCGATTTCCACGTCGTTCCGACGGCCATCGTCCAGCAGGCGCGGCACGATAAACAGCGATATCCCCTTTGATCCGGCGGGCAGTGATCCATCAGGCAGCGCGATCTTGGCCAGCACCAGATGCACGATCTGATCCGTCACATCATGGTCCGCTGCCGATATCCACATCTTGCGGCCGGTCAAACGGAAGTGGTCTTCTTCGGCGAGTGCGCGCGTGGTGATATCCCCCAATGATGAGCCGGTATCGGGTTCCGACAGGCACATCGTGCCCAGTGCTTCGCCGTCATGCTGGGGGGCGGCAAAGCGGGCAATCTGATCGGGCGTTCCTGCAGCGCGGATCACGCGGGCATTGGCCATCGACAGCATGACAAAGCCTGACGCCGCCACATGGGCCGCCATGACGGGGGCCATGGCCGCGGTGGCCACCACCATCGGCAAGCCCATGCCGCCATGCGCCTCAGGCACCGTTGCCCATTGCATCCCGGCGTCCAGCCAGGCGCGCACAGCAGCGCGCGTGCCTGGCTCCACCGTGACGCGACCCTCAGGGCCAAAGGCAGGCTCCACGCGGTCAGACGCCTTCCAGGCAGGCAGAAACTCACCCTCGGCCAGTCGGAAAGCCAGATCCAGGAAGGCGGAATAGTCCGCCCCGTCCTGCCCTGCAAAGCCGGCGTGATTGGGCAAATCGCCGGCCTGCAACCAGTCAAACAGCAGAAAATCCAGATCGGCACGCGATAACACAGGCATTCGACACGCCTTTCCTTGGGATGGTCAAAGCCCGAGTGTTCAGGCTCGTCTTGCAGTCTTTCCGCTGGCGGAAATCAGCGCCAGAATCAAGATCGTACCCTGCACGATGTATTGCCAGAAGGTTGCCACTCCAAGTGTGGACAGACCATTGCTGATGACGCCGATCAGAAGGACGCCGACAAAAGTGCCCAGCACATGAAATTTTCCGGGTTTCAGCGTCGAGGCCCCAATGAAGACCGCGACAAAGGCGTTCAGCAGATAGGTCTCACCCACCCCTTGCGGGCGACCCGCACCAAGATTTGCGCCTGCCACCAGCCCACCCAATGCGGCACAGGCAGCCCCGATGGCCATCGCCATCAGGGCATATTTCTGGAAACTGATGCCGGACAGGCGCGCAGCTTCCTTGTTTCCGCCAATCGCATACATGTTGCGGCCCGATTGTGTGTGCTCCAGAAAGATCCACAACACAAAGGCCGTGGCCACCAGAATCAGAACAGGTGCCGGAATGCCATAGATGCGCCCCTGCCCGATCACCTGAAACGCCATCGGAATATCCGATGAATTCACCGTCCGGCCCTTGGAAACGCCCAGGATTACACCTGAAACGATGAACGACATCGCCAGTGTTTCCACGATGGGCGAGATGCCCAGATACGACGTCAGCGCGCCGTTGATCATACCGATCAACATGGCCAGAAACAGCACGACCAGAATGACGAAGATCACGACCCAAACGGAATCGCTGCCGATCTCCATCAGGAACCGTGCTGCAAAATACCCGCCAAAGGTGGCCATGGCGCCGATGGACAGATCGAAAAGCCCCACCACCATGCAGACCGTCAAGCCCAAGGCGATGATCCCCAGGATTGCAACCTGATTGAGAATATTGAACATGTTCCGCACGCTGGGGAACACTTCGGGGCGACCGATGGAAAATATCGCAATCAGCACGATCAGCGACAGGATCGTGCCATAGCGCGACAGAAATCCCATCCAGTCGAAACGGCGTTCAGTTGACATCGTGCAGTTCTCCTCCGGCGGCCAAAGTCATGATGTTTCCCTCTGTCAAGGCGTCTCCGGACAGCTCACTGACCACCTGCCCACCCGAAAAGACGAGCACACGGTCGCAGACCAGAGCGTATTCCTCGAGTTCGGTCGAGGCAAAGACAACACCCACACCATCAGCCGCAAGTTCATGAATAAGGTCATATATTTCCGCCTTGGCGCCGACATCGACAGCCGCCGTCGGCGAGTTGAGCAGAAAGATTCGGGCGCCGGTTGACAGCCAGCGCCCCAAGACGACCTTTTGCTGATTACCGCCCGACAGATCGTCGATCTTGGTTTCAATCCCCGGCATGCGCACGCGCATGCGGGTGGCAACCTCGGTCGTCGCGGCGCTTTCTGCACCACGGTTGATCAGGCGCAACAATGGCTCGCGCAGATAGCGCGACAGCGACGGCATCGAGATGTTGGCCCGGATTGATTCGGCGTGAAACACCGCCTCGGCCAGACGGTCGGCAGGCACCAGCGCGATCCCCGCCGCGATCGCCTGCCCGGGGGTGCGCAACGGCTGGTTCAAGCCCTGCACCCGGACTTCTCCAGCGACGCGATGGCTGCGGCCAAACAGCAAGTTCAACACATCCTCGGCACCGGATCCTGGCAGGCCTGCCACGCCGATGATCTCACCGGCATGCAGGCCGAAACTGACCCCTTTCGCCCGCCCGCCCTCGAGGTCGCAAACCTCCATCACGATCTCGGGGCGGATGTTGCTATGCGTCCGGCGTTCCGCCAACGCGCCTTTCTTGCCGACGATCGCCTCGACGACGCTCCGGCGATCCATCTCATCGCGTTCGAATACCCCCGCGTTACGCCCATCGCGCAACACAGTGGCCCGGTCAGCGATTTCGAAAACCTCGGACAAGCGGTGGCTGACGTAGAGAAAGGAATGACCCTTGGCCGCCAACGCGCGCATCTGGTCGAACAGCCGGTCAACCTCGTGCGGCAGCAGCGCATTTGTCGGCTCATCCAGAATGATGATCCGCGCATTTCCAGACACGGCCTTGGCGATGGAGATCATCGCCAACTGGTCAGGGCGCAGGCTTCCGATATCGGCGTTGGTCGCAATCTCCAGCCCCATATCGGCCAGAACCTGCGACGCGCGCGCGTGGACGCGTGGCCAATCCACCAAGCCCAGGCGGCGAGGCATCGCCTCACCCAGCCACAGGTTTTCGGCGACGGTCAGATTGGGGACCAGATTGAGATGTTGATGGACAACCGCAATGCCCGCATCGACCGCCTCCCGGGGCGTCGAAAACGACGCGGGGTGTCCCTCGACCAGCACCTCTCCTGCGGTCGGCGCATAGGCCCCGCAAATGCACTTGATCAAGGTTGACTTGCCGGCACCGTTTTCGCCCAGCAAGGCATGAATTTCGCCCCGGCGCACCGACAGAGACACATCGTCCAGCGCCAGTGTGCCCGGGAATTCCTTGCGCATGCCCCGCACTTCCAGAACGGGCGCCAGATCAGGTGTTGTTTGGGAATCGACAACCGTGCCGAGCATATTCAGCCCCTACCCTGAATGTGAAGAAAAGGGCCCGCGCCGCGTTGCGCGGGCCCAAACGGGTTATTGACCCGAGAACAACGTGCAGTTGGCAAAGTCGATGGCTTCGCCTTCGGCCGGTGCTGTGGCCTGCGTGATCAGGCAGGGCTTCAAGGTCAGCGCGCGACTGGTCGGGAATTCACCGTTCAGCGCGGCGGCGGTCACATCGACAGCCGTGACACCCATCTGGGGCACGTTGTAGGCGACCGTCAGGGCAACGGGACTGCCGTCGCGGATCAGCGATACCACCTCATCGACGCCGTCCTGCGACGCGACAAAGATGTCATCAGCCCGTCCGGCTTGTTCGATAGCCCGCGCGACCGGGCTGGCCAGTTCATCCCAGGCGACCCAGACCGCGACGATATCATCATTGGCCAGCAGCAGATTGGTCATCTGCGCAAAGGCATCGTCAACCTGACCTGGCACCCGGACCTCGATTTCGGTCAGGGTGATGCCGGGATATTCGTCGACGACCGCGTGGAACCCTTGATCGCGCTCACGCAGGGCGGGCAGCACATTCCAGTTGAATTTGACCACATGACCTTGACCGTCGATCCGTCCGACCAGCTCCAGTGCGGCAATCGCCGCGTCAGCGGTATTGTTCGAGCCGATGTCGGCGACGATCCCCGGCACAAGACCCGAGAATGTAGACGTGAACGGCACGCCTGCGTTGTTGGCGTAGGCAATGACCGCGCTCATTTGCGTGTTCGCCGAGGCGATGTTGATGATGGCGTCAAAACCACGATCAATAAAGGCGATGGCCGCGTTGTTGGTCGCGACCTGATCACCCTGCCCGTCGTACATCTCGACTTCCCAGCCGCGCGCTTCTGCAGCGGCAACGGCTGCATCGGTCTGCACCTGAATAGACGGCGAGTTGTAGTTCACGGCGACGATGCCGACCTGAACCGCGTCTTGCGCGATGGCTGACGTGCCGCACATCAGCGCCGCAACGCCGACCACGCTTTTCACAAGATTTTTCATTTCTCTCTCCCAGATTGGCGGACCACAAAAGTCCGATGCCCTCTCCCCTCAAACCCCGCAGCGGGCTTGTCGGTCGATATGGCTGGCCGCTCTCCTTGCGGTCATCCATTCGTGACGTTACGGCGCTCAACTATTTCGGTCAACAGTTTTGCACAACGAAATTGTCAAACAATCTATTTGCGGCTATCTATGGCCGATGAGGAAGGCGTGGGCCATACCGGCGGCTCCAAGACAAAGGCGAGACGATGCAAGAACGGCGGATCAAAATGGACGGCGCGGTAAACTTCCGCGACATCGGCGGCTATGAGGCGGCGCCGGGACGCCAGACGCGGTGGAACACAATCTACCGCAGCGATTCGCTGGCCGCCCTGTCATCGGAAGATCTGAAACGACTGACGGCACTGAACCTCTTTGCACTCAGCGATTTTCGCCTGCCCAGTGAACGCGAGAAAAGCCCTGACAGGCTGCCGGATGGCCATGCAATTCACCTCCTGACCCCCGGTTTCATCCCGACCGGAACCGAGGATATGCTTCAGCGTCTTGCGGCAGGGGCACTTGATGCCGAAGGTATTCGCCAAGAGGTCGTTCACCATTACAGGCAGTTTGCGACCGACCATCTGGGCGACTATACCACGACATTGCGCATGATTCTGCAGGCTGATGGCGCGCCGGTGCTGCTGCACTGCACATCGGGCAAAGACCGCACAGGATTCGGAATTGCGTTGCTGATGCTGATCGCGGGGTGCAACGACCATGCGATAGAGCAGGACTATGTCCTGACCAATACCTATCGCCGCGACATCGGATTCATGTTCCGCAATCCCGTTGATCCAGAATCTTTGGCGATGCTGACATCGGCCCGGCCCGAATACATCCACGAGGCTTTGATCACGCTGCGTCGCATCCATGGGGCGCCTGACGACTGGCTGTCCACCTTGGGTTTTGACGCCGCAGATCGTGCGCGGCTGCGTGCCATCCTGACCGAATCGGCAATGGCGTAAGGCCGTGACACGCGCACCACGGCCCCCCTCAACAGTCAGTCAAAGGCGCGCTCCATGCGGGCTTTCATGGCATGGGCTGTCATGTCCAGTTGAATCGGCGTCACCGACACGGCGCCGTCCGCCATGGCCCGCAGATCCGTGCCCGGATGTTCATTGCCGTCCTGGTAGGTCAGCTTGATCCAGTAATAGGGTTTGGTCCGGGCATCTTCGCGCCGCACCGGTGTGAACGACCCGGCCCGCTGGCCCAGCGTCGTGACCCGCACGCCAGAGACGGCAGCCGCCGCGACGGGGGGGAAATTGACGTTGACGAAGGTTCCGGGGTCAAACCCGGTCGTCAGGATGCCCTCGAGCACTTGCGGCAAAAACGCCTCGGCGGTGTCCCAATGAACGTGGCCGAAGGAATGCACCTGACTCAGCGCGACCGATGGCACGCCCAGCAGCGCGCCCTCCATCGCCGCAGCGGCGGTGCCGGAATAGGTAATGTCTTCGGCCAGATTGGCACCCCAGTTGATGCCCGACAGCATCAGCGTCGGCGGTTCGGGCATGATTTCGTAGATGCCCATCAGCGCGCAGTCCGTGGGCGTGCCTTTTATCGCGAAATGCCGGTCGTCGAGTTCGCGCATCCTGATTGGATCATGCATGGAAATCGAATGCGACGCGCCTGACCGTTCCTCTGACGGGGCCACGACCCAGACATTGTCGGTATAGCGACGCAGGATCCTTTCCAGCAGTTGAAGGCCGGGCGCGTGGATCCCGTCATCATTCGTCAGCAGGATTCTGTGCTTGCTCAGGTCCATGGCGTCCTCCTTCACATGGTTCAACATTTGTTTCATACATTATTGTAGGACACAATAACAATTTCAGCTAAGCTGTGATTCGAGCAACACGGGAGAGCGCAATGGAAGCAGTCTATGTGATGGGTGTCGGCATGACACCGTTCGGCAGGCATCCGGGCCTGTCGGTGCGCGATATGGCGATAGCGGCGGTGACCGACGCCCTGGCCGATGCTGGAATCGACGCGCGCGATGTGGGTGCGGTCACCTTTGCCAATGCCGTGCAAGGCGCGATGGAGGGACAGTTCGGCATTCGCGGACAGGTCGCGCTGCGCGATCTTCCGTTTGATGCCGTACCGATCATCAATGTTGAAAACGCCTGCGCCTCGGCGACCACGGCGCTTCATCTGGCGATGATGCAGGTGCAATCGGGCCAGACCGATATCGCGCTGGCGGTTGGGGCAGAAAAGATGGTCCACCCCGATGGGGCTCTTTCCATGGCCGCATTCGAGGGCAGTTGGGATCGCGCCGACCGCGACAACGTCATCGACCGGCTGCGGGCGCTTGGCCGCGGGATGGAAACGCCTCCGGGCGAGGCAGCGCGCGAAACGCCGCATACTGTTTTCATGGATGTTTACGGGGCCTTTGCCAAGTTTCACATGGCCCGCTATGGCACCACGCAACGCCAATTGGCCGTGATTGCAGCGAAAAATCACGGCCATTCCGTCCACAATACCCGGTCGCAATACCGCAAGGCCTTTACCGTGGACGAGGTTCTGGCCGCGCGCCTGATTGCCTGGCCCATGACGCTGCCGATGTGTTCTCCGATCAGTGACGGCGCGGCGGCGGCTGTCGTTGTGTCGGCGGCCAAAGCGCGCGAGTTGGGGCTGACGCGCGCGGCGCGCATTCGCGCAGCCGTCCTGATGAACGGCGGTCGGCGGGCTGATGACGATCTGGAGCGCCACATCTCGCGCCGAGCCTCGCAAAAAGCCTATACCATGGCCGGACTTGGACCGCAGGACATCGACCTTGTCGAATGCCACGATGCGACCGCGTTCGGCGAGCTTCAGCAATCCGAATTGCTGGGGTTCTGTGCCTTGGGCGAAGGTGGGGCGCTTGCCGAAAGCGGCGCGACCGCACTGGGCGGCCGCATCCCGTTCAACCCGTCGGGCGGGCTGGAATCCAAAGGCCATCCCATTGGGGCGACAGGTCTGGGGCAAATTTTCGAACTGGTGACGCAACTCCGGGGCGAGGCTGGGGCGCGTCAGGTCGAGGGCGCGCGCATGGCATTGGCCGAAAATGGCGGCGGCCTGATGGGTGTCGAAGAAGCGGCCGTCGCCATCACGATTCTGGAACGCGCATCATGAATCTGGCGGGTTTTCTGACCGCCAGCGCCCGCACCCATGGCGACAAGCCCGCCGTAATCATCGGGCAAAGCTGCTATCTGGATTACGCGACCCTTGCCCGGCAGGTGGCCGGGTTGGGGGGGGCCTTGCTTGCACAGGGCCTGACGAAGGGCGACCGTGTTTTGCTGGCCATGTCCAACAACCCTGACTACCTGACAATCCTGTTTGCCTGCTGGCAAGCGGGGCTGACGGCGGTGCCGGTCAACGCCAAACTGCACCCGCGCGAGATCGGATATATCGCGCAGGACAGCGCGTCCAAAATCGTCTTTGCAAGCCCCGATCTGGCCGACGGCATCGCACATGAGCTGCCTGACCTGCCGCTGATTGTGCCGGGCACCGATGATTTCACGCAAATGACCGCCCATGAGCCGATTGTTGAGGCCAAAACAGAACCAACCGATATCGCCTGGGTGTTCTATACCTCGGGCACCACCGGGCGGCCCAAGGGCGCGCTGCTTTCGCACCGCAACCTTTCCGCCATGGCCATCGCGTATCTTGCCGATGTTGATCACCTGACTCCGCCGACAGCCTGCTGCATCTGGCCGCCACTTCGCATGCGTCAGGCTTGTTCGCGCTTTCCTTTATCGCCAAGGCCGGGGCCAATATCTTGCCGGTCTCCGGTGGGTATGACCCGACCGAGATGAAAACCCTCATCGCCACCACGCCCAATCTGACGTTCTTCGCGCCCTCAACCCTGCTTAACCGGATGGTGGCCGACCTGCGCGGCGTCACACTGGACAATATTCGCACGATTCTGACCGGCGCAGGGCCGATCTATCTTGAGGATATGAAACGCTGGCTTGCGGCCTTTGGCCCGCGGATCTGGAATGGCTATGGTCAGGGCGAGACGCCGTGCACCATCACCGCCCTGCCCAAACCGGTCCTTTGGGACGCCTATGAACAAAACGACACGGCGCGGATGGGGTCCGTTGGGATTGCCCGTACCGGCACATCGGTCCAAATCGCCAATCCTGATGGCAGCAGCGTTGAAAACGGTGCGATTGGCGAGGTGCTGGTGCGCGGCGAGACGGTCATGGCGGGCTACATGAACAATCCCGCCGCCACGGCCGAGGCGCTGGCGGGTGGCTGGCTTCACACTGGCGATCTGGCCCGGATGGACGATCACGGATTCGTCACGCTGCTGGACAGGCAAAAGGATGTCATCATCACCGGCGGCATGAATGTCTATGCCCGCGAGGTCGAGGAGGTGCTCTTGAGTCATGCCGCCGTCGCCGAATGCGCCGTGATCGGGGTCAAGGATGCCGACTGGGGCGAAAGCGTGATTGCCCTGATCGTGACGCGCGCGCCCTGTGATGTGGCAGACCTTGATTCGCTGTGCCTGGATCGGCTGGCACGCTTCAAGCGACCAAAGCGCTATGAGATTGTTGCAAGCCTTCCAAAGAACGCCGCCGGAAAAGTGCTCAAAGCCGCGTTGCGGCGGCAATGGGCTGACCCAATGCCATGATGTATCGCCGCAAACCTCTGCCGAATCTGTTGAGCAGAATTGTTCGACAATATTGTAGTATAAATATTGACAGAGCCGCGGGCATCGCCCAAACTCTGCCTCAGGAGTTGGACGATGCGGGGAGGCATACGTCCAGTATGGGAGGAAAGCCATGACACTACTCTATGCTGAGTCCGACAAGTTCGGCGGCACAAATGCTTCGGCGACAGTCGAGGCATTCCACAGCGCGATCCGCGAGATCGTGCGCACAAAGCTCGCCGAATCCGGTGGCCATTGGGACAGCTTTGTCTTTGGCAAATCGCTGAGCCTCATCACGGCAGAAGATTTCGCCGGTGTTGAAAAGATGATGCTGGACGCCGGCCATCGCTTCGACTGGTCTGCCGCCGTGTCACCACGCGAACGCCCCGATGCCTATAAACCTGCCGAGGGCGTCAGCGATGGGGATGCCGCCACATTCAGTTTCGAACACCCCGACGCTGTCGTGGCAGAGCCCGATGGCGAAGGCCGCGAACAGCGTGGACAGGGCGACAATGTTGCAGCCTATGCCAAACCGTGCACGGGCATCGCGCGCTATATCCGGTCCCCCGCTCAGGTGCTGAAATTCCTGCAAGAGGGCGTGCCCGCCGACACGATCGCCGTGATCGACGATTCCGGCGGCACCCTGACTGCGCCGATCCTGGAGCAGTTCAAGGGCGTGATCTGCGCCGGTGGAACAACACGGTCCCACCTGGGCATCCTGACCCGTGAGTATCAAGTGCCTTGCCTGATGAATGCCAAGATATCGGGTATCCGCAACGGTGACATCGTCACAATCGACGTGACCGCTCAACCCAAGACCGCAGATGATTATCAGTCAGGTCGCGACGTCACCGCACGCATCTGGCGCGCGGCAAAGTGATCATAGGCAGGGAGTATACAAGATGAACGCGAACAAGATCAGCTACACCCAGCTTCTGGAAACCAACAATCTGATCCAGACACACGCCGATGAAAGCTACTGGCTCTGCGTGACGCGCACCGTGCAGGAATCAAAACTGTTCCCGGTGCCGGCCTATATGATGATGTCCTATCTGATGGCCTATTACCGCTATCCCGCGCTGTTTCGGAAAATCGAAAGCAAGATGTCCGCCGAGGAAATCGGCGACCGCGCCCGCAACATGGGCATGAAGATTCAGAATCCGGGCATGTCCTATATGCCTGATTTCTATCTTTTGGGCCGCGAATGGTTGATCAACATGGGGATCATCCGCCCGACCGACGGGATCGAAGATCTGATCTATGTGATGGATTTCTCGAAACGGTTCCAGTTGGCGTATCACCGCAATGACGCGCATATCTCGAACCGCGAATTCGGCCACCGGTCACAGATCCTGCCGGAACGGCGCATTCAGGTCTATCACGCTGATATGTATGACTGCACGGCGGGTGACGAGCTGCATGTGGCCGCCCATGGCTTCATGGCCGCCGCGTCGCAATACGGGTTCCTGATTTCCTGCGAAAGCCGGATCTCGTTGCACAACCATGGTCCGTACAAACTGGATGACGGCGTCGAGATGATTGTCCGTGACTTCATGGACATGGCGGAAAGCGATTTTCCATGGCTCGATGATGCGGCCGAGGGTGTCGAATACAACAACATCACCGTGACCATGGCGGTCAAGGACGCGCATTTCTACCTGGTCGATGATTGGGGGTCGTTCGAATCCAAGCCCGAGTTCTCGGCTGAAAAGCTGGTGGGCGTGGGCCTGTATTATTCCGACAACCTGTCGGACGGACATCAGCCGTTGGGCATGGAATCACGCGAAGAGCTAATCGAAACGTTTAAGCGCCTGACCGAGCAAGCCAGAACCGCCACCAACAAGCTTTGGATGAAGATCGCCGGCTGGAGCCGCGATCAGATGATTGATGCCGGTGCGATCACCTATTTCGCAATCTGCAAGGATCTCGCCCATGTCGCCGGTGTCTATGACCCCGAAGACTGGATGAAGGTCGATGAGCGCGCCGAACGGTTCCGCCCGCTGCTGAACGACGAATACAGCCGCGACGTTCTGGGCGAACTTTGTGTGGCACTCAACCCGTCGCAGAAGCTGCAAGAATACGCGATGATGCAGCATGCCAACAAGAACGCGCGCTTGTATCAACTCATCCCCTATTCGATTCTGGATGGCGAACCCTACACCGCTACTGTGGGCGAGGTTTTTCCCGGCATCACCTATCTGGATGCAAAGAAGGACGTGTATACCACGACCAAAGGCAAGATCGGCTTCGAGGAATACAACCGTCTCTCGCAGGAGGCAGTGCCCAACAATGCGTCCGGCAAGTATCGTTACTTGTGCGACACCTGGCTGAAATACAACTACCAATCCCCGCTTGCCGATGAGTTGTACAAAGCCGAGCAGCGCAATTCGCGCAGGCTCAAGGACAAGGGCGCGGCGTTGACCCGCGACGATATCGCGGCGCTGCGTCAGTAGCAAAGCAGTCTCGGCGACCGCCGGGTACCTCCCACCCGGCGGTCGTGACCATAACGGTACAACAGCACAACAGGAATGATCCGATGCAAATTGGAGCACTAATTCGTCGTGCGGCTATTCATCATGGCCCCTTGCCCTGCCTGACCGAAGGCACGCGCACTCTGACGTATGCCGAGTTCGACGCCGCAACCAACCGCTTGGGCAACGCCCTGTTGGCGCTTGGGCTGGTGCCTGGTGACCGGGTTGGCGTGCTCCTGCCCAATTCGATCGAATGCATCATCGCCTATTATGCTTTGGCCAAGGCCGGATTGGTCCGGGTCGGCATGAATACCCGCGAAACCTTGGTGGAACACAACTACAAACTGACCGACAGTGAATCGCGGGCGGTCCTGCACAAGGGTCAGGATGGTCTGTGCCCCGATATCCAGATCGGCTGGGACGATATCTGCACCATGATTGCAACAGGCGATTGCGCGCCATGCGTTCAAGACCGTGCGCTCGATGCGCCCTATCGGCTGGGGTATACCGGCGGCACCACGGGCAAACCCAAAGCGGTCACGCTGACCACGCGCGGGGAATTGGCAGAGCTGTCTGCCTTTCTGACCGACCTTGTGCCCGGCATCAAACGCGGCGACACATTTCTGCATGCAGCCCCCATCGCGCATGCCTCTGGCGCGTTCTTTCTGCCCGCGTTGACGCGTGGCGCGCGGTCACTGGTCATGACGAAATTCGACACCGCCGAATTCATCGCGCTGGCGCAATCAGAACGCGCCACGATGACCTTTCTGGTGCCGACCATGCTTGCCATGCTGCTGGAGGATCCGACGCTGCCGGATGCTGATCTGCATTTCGACACGATTGCCTATGGGGCCTCACCCATTGCTGAAATCCATCCTGCGGCGCGCCGAGGCGCGGTTTGGCCGCGTCTTTGCACAATCCTATGGTCAGGCCGAAAGCCCGATGGTCATCACCTGCCTGCGCCCCGAAGATCACGACCGGATCGGATCCTGTGGTCGACCCTTCACCATCGTCGAGGTCGCGGTTCTGGGCGATGACGACAAAGAGGTGCCGGTCGGCGCGACGGGCGAAATCTGCTGTCGCGGTCCGCAAACCATGGCCTATTACTGGAACCGCCCCGAGGCGACGGCCGAAGCCTTCCGCAACGGCTGGCTGCACACGGGCGACGTGGGCCGGATGGATGCCGATGGGTTCTTCTACATCCTGGACCGCAAGAACGACATGCTGATCTCGGGCGGCTATAACGTCTACCCGCGCGAGATCGAGGATGTTCTGCTGGCCTTCCCCGGCGTGGTCGAAGCGGCGGTCATTGGCGTGCCTGATGAGAAATGGGGCGACAGGGTGCAGGCCGTCGTCGCCGGTCACGCAGATCTGGATTGCGCGGCCCTGATGGAGCATGCGCGCGCGCATCTTGCCGGACACAAATGCCCCAAGGCCATCGAACAATGGCCAGAATTGCCAAAAAGCGGCGCGAACAAGATCCTGCGCCGCACCGTCCGCGACCGGATCATGGCGCGGCTGACCGAAAAGGACATCGCATGAAAGAGACAACACTCGCCTTGCACGGGCTCGCCATCAAGAAGCATGGATCAGCGGCCGAGGTCGCCCAGATCACCGGGCTGACCGAAGACGTCGCACAGGCCGCGCTGGAGGCCGCCGTCACCGCCAACCGGGCGGCAAAGGCGGGCGAGAAATTCATGTTGCAGCCCGCCGCTCAGATCGCGCTGCGCACCGGCTATTCGCGCGATTTTGCCACCCAGCGCGCCGACCCCGCGCTGCAGGCCGCCTATGATGATTTCGAAAAGATCAACGAACAGCTGAAACAGTTGATCACCGATTGGCAGACTTTGACGGTCGGCGGCACATCGGTGCCCAATGACCACTCAGACCGCGAGTACGATGACAAGATCATCGACAAGCTGGGCCGACTGCATGATCGCGCCGAACCCATTCTGGACCGTTTCACGGCAGGGCTGCCGCGCCTGGCCGTTTACAAGACGCTACTGACCGCCGCGCTGGAACGGGCCGAGGATGGCGACACCGCCTGGGTCTCGGATGCCAAATGCATGTCCTACCACACCGTCTGGTTCGAACTGCACGAGGATCTTATTCGCGTCCTGAATCGCAAAAGGATAGAATGATGTCAGACTGGACCCTACGTCTGGGTGAAGGCCCGCTTCCAGACCGCGCGCTGATCGGTGGCAAAGCTTGGTCGATTGCCCGCATGGTGGACTTGGGTCTGCCCGTTCCGCCCGCTTTCGTCATCACGACACGCGCTTGCTCGGCCTATCAAGCCGAGGGGTTTCCGGCGGGTCTGGAACAGGAGATTGCCGACGGAATCGTCTGGCTGGAACAGCAGACCGGCAGAACCTATGGTCACGGGTCCGCGCCTTTGTTGGTGTCGGTGCGCTCGGGGGCTCCGGTGTCGATGCCCGGCATGATGGATACGATCCTGAACATGGGGATCACCACACAGACCGCCGATGCGTTGGCCGCCGAATCCGGTGATCAGGCCTTTGCCCATGACACGCACCGGCGGTTCTATGACCTTTACGCGCATATCGTGATGCGGTCTGACATCGACGGATTCGACACCTCCGCCACCTCTGCCGATTGGGATGCCACCCTGTTAGCGGCGGGTCTTGAGGTTCCCGCCGATCCGACAGTCCGCCTGCATGCCGCGGTCCGCGCCGTGTTCGAAAGCTGGAATTCGCGCCGCGCAAAGCGCTATCGCCAGCATCACGGGATTCCGGATGATCTTGGCACCGCGGTGACCGTGCAAGCGATGGTTTTTGGCAATCTCTCGGACACCTCGGGCACCGGGGTCATGTTCAGCCGCAACCCGATAACCGGCGAGCGGGTTCCCTATGGCGAGTATCTGGCGCGCGCGCAGGGCGAGGATGTTGTCTCAGGCAAATTCACGCCGCGCACGCTCGATGCCATGCGCGAAACCGTCCCACAGGCGCATGATGAACTCCTCCACGCCGCGGAAACGCTGGAACGGTCTTGCGGGGATGTGCAGGATATCGAATTCACCATACAGAACGGCAAACTCTATTTGCTGCAGGCCCGCGCCGCGAAACGCGCGCCGGCGGCGGCGGTCTGCTTTGCCGTGGACATGCTTGACGAAGGCATGATTGATGCCGCGACGGCGCTTGACCGCGTGACACCTGATCAGGTGCGCAGCCTGCTTGCCCCGCGTCTGGCCGAAGGCGAAGCGGAAGCCGCGACGCTGCTGGCGCAGGGCGAGGCCGCCTGCCCCGGCATTGGCATCGGTCTGGTGGTGACCGACACAGACGAGGCAGAGCGCATCGCCGCAACAGGTCAACCCGTCATTCTGGCGCGCGCCACGACGTCTCCTGAGGATCTGCATGGCATGATCGTGGCCCAGGCCGTGATCACCGAACATGGCGGGTCCACCAGCCATGCCGCCGTGGTCAGCCGCGCGCTGGGGGTGTCCTGCGTGACCGGCTGCGGTGACGGTACACTGACCGGCCTTGCGGGGCAGATCGTCACGGTCGACGGCCAAACCGGCCGGGTCTATGCGGGGGCGCTGCACGCTGTTGCCCCGCCCGAAGAGGATGACCATCGCCTGACGACCCTGCGCGCTATCGCCGAAGCGCGCGCGCCGCTGCGAGTTCTCCCGGCTGGCTCTGATCCCGGAGTGCCTGTGGTCGATCTCAATGTCGTTACCGGCGGCGAGGACGCGGCAAACCTTGCGCGTTTGCTGTCTGGCGCAAAGGCCGCCACAGGCGGCGCGTTGACCACGGATGCGGGCATGGCCGCAGCGATAAAAGCCGGCGTGACAACCATCATCGGCAGTCCGGTCCTGCCGTTGCTGCTCTCTGCAGCCCGCGCGGGCAAGCCTGCGCTTGGACGCGAAGAAACCGCCGTTTCAGCCAGTAGCTAATCCCAAGAGGACGACATGACACTCAAGCAATCCGATATTGAAGCCCTCGTGACCCTGTTCAGCCATTCCAGCTGGGACGAAATGCATGTGGAGATTGATGGCGAAGAAATCTTCCTGTCCAACGACAGCCGCGCCCGTCAAGGGTCGGCCCAACCCACACATCCTTCAGCCCCGCAAAGCGTGGCACCCGCCGCGCAGGCAGCACCGGCAACGGCCCCCGCCGCCGCAACAACTGCCGCCGCCCGGCCAGCGCATTGGATCGCCCTCACCGCCCCAAATCTCGGGACATTCTACCGCGCACCCAGCCCCGAGGCGGCGCCGTATGTCACGGTGGGTGCCAGCGTCACCCCAGAGACCGAGGTGTGCCTGATCGAGGTGATGAAGCTGTTCACCACGGTTCGTGCGGGCGTCAGCGGCATCGTCCGCGAGATCGCGCCCGAGGATGGGCAAATGGTTGAATATGGGGATCAAATCCTCTGGATCGAGCCGGTCTGAGCCATGACAGTGAACCGCCTTTTCGTTGCAAACCGGGGCGAGATCGCCTTGCGAATCCTGCGCACGGCCCGGCGACTGGGGGTCGAGACCGTGCTGGGTGTTTCGCCGCCGACCGCGACTCGCTGCCCGCACAATTCGCCGACCGCGCCGTGGTTCTGGGCCCGGCCCAGGCCGCCAAAAGCTATCTCGACGTGAACCTGGTGCTTCACGCTGCGAAAAGCACGGGCTGCGATGCCCTGCACCCCGGCTATGGTTTCTTGTCGGAAAAGCCTGAACTCTCGCGCAAATGCGATGACGAGGGGATCATCTTCGTCGGCCCTCGGCCCGAGACCATCGAAACGCTGGGCGACAAGCTGTCAGCGCGCGCCATTGCCCGCGCCGCAGGTGTGCCGACAGTGCCCGGCACGGATCATATTGAAAGTGTGCGCGATGCGCAGCGCGCGGGCGATGAAATCGGCTATCCGGTGGTCATGAAGGCCAGCGCAGGCGGCGGTGGCAAAGGGATGTTCTTGGCGCGCACCCCCGCTGATCTGGCCGGCAATTACGACCGCGCCAGCCGCGAGGCACTGACCGCGTTCGGCGACGGCACGCTCTATATGGAACGCTTTGTCGAACAGGCGCGCCACGTCGAGGTGCAGATTGTGGGCGACGGCAAGGGTCAGGTTGTCCATTTTGGCGACCGGGACTGCTCGGTGCAGCGCCGCTATCAGAAACTGATCGAAGAGGCCCAGGTGACGGCCATGCCGCCCGCGCTGCGCGAAAAACTGCACGACGCGGCGGTGCGCCTGACATCCTTTGCCAACTACCGCAGCGCCGGCACTGTTGAATTCCTGTATGACATTGCCCGGCAGGATTTCTATTTCATCGAGGTGAATTCGCGCATTCAGGTCGAACATCCAGTGTCCGAGGAAATCACCGGGCAGGATCTGATCGCGCGGCAACTCTCGGTCGCGGCGGGTCAGGGGATTGGCGTCACGCAGCAAGATGTGACCTTCAACGGGCATGCCATCGAGGTGCGGATCAACGCGGAAGATCCGCTGAACAACTTCACGCCCTCGCCCGGACGCGTCACGCAATGGGACCCGCCTCAGGGCGCTGGCATTCGTATCGACAGCCATATGCGCGCGGGCGATCTGATCCCACCGTTCTACGACAGCATGGTTGGCAAGCTGATCGTGCATGCCGCCACCCGTGATGACGCCATCGAATCCATGCTGCGCGCCATCCGCGATTTTCGCATCACCGGCCCGAAAACCACCCTTCCCTTGGCCGCCCACATCATCGGCCATCCGGATTTCCGGTCAAACCAATTCTCGACCCGCTGGTTGGAGGACAAGGCTCTGCCTGCCTACCTGCCCGCCGCCTCACAGGAGTAACGCCAATGGCCCATGTCGAATTTCTCGATGAAACGATGCGCGACGGACAGCAAAGTCTGTGGGGTATGCGGATGCAGGCTGGCATGGCGCTGCCCGTGTCGCCGCTGATCGACCGGACCGGCTTTCGCGTCATAGATTTGGCCGGATCATCGCTCATGGAAGTGATGATCAAATACTGCCAGGAAGACCCGTGGGAGGGGCTGGATCTGCTGGTCAATTCCATGCCGCGCACCCGGCTGCGCGGCGGCATGCGGTCCAATGCCTCGGTGACGTTTGGCGTCACCCCCGATGCGCTGATGGATATCTGGATGCGCCGGTTGAACGAACATGGGATTCGGTCGTTCTGGATCTACGATGTGCTGTTCAACATCGACAAGATGCACCGTCTGGCCAAAGTGGCCAAGGAATACGGCTCCGAGGTCTCGGGTGCGGTCATGTTCGCGCTGTCTCCCGTCCACACGGATGAATTCTTCGCCCAAAAAGCAGGCGAGCTTGCCGCCTCGCCCGATATCGACACGATCCTGCTCTATGACACCGCCGGTGTTCTGGAAAAGGAGCGCATGTCGACACTGATCCCCGCGATCAAAGCCCGTATCGGCGTCAAGCCGTTGGAGTTCCACGCAAACAACCTGCTGGGCCAATCAGGCAAGGCGTATCTCGATGCCGTCGATCTGGGCGTGACGATCCTGCACACGGCCAGCCGCCCGATGGCCAATGGTCCCTCGGTGCCGTCCACCGAAAGCGTCGTGCGCAATCTGGAACTGCTGGGCCATACCCACAGCTTGAACAAGACCCTGTTCAAACCGGTCGCGGACCATTTCGAGGCCGTGGGCAAGGCCGCCGGGTTCCTGATCAATCAGTCCGCCGAATATGACGTGCTGTCGATCCGCCACCAGATACCGGGCGGGATGACAGGGACGCTCAAGGCGCAACTGGTCCAGCACGGCATGTCCGACCGGATCGAGGAAGTCTTGGAGGAAACCGCCACCGTGCGCCGCGAACTGGGCTATCCCGGCATGGCCACGCCATTCAGTCAGCTGGTCGGCACGCTGGCGGTGCTGAACGTCGTCACCGGCAAACGCTATTCGGTCATTCCGGATGAGGTGATCCAATACGCAGCCGGTTACTACGGCCAGACTGTCGCCCCGATCGAGCCTGATGTCATGGATCGCATCATGACATCCTCGCGCGCAAAAGAGGTTCTGGCCGCACCGCCCGAACAGCCGAGTGCCGAAGATCTGCGCAAACAATTCGGCACTACGGATGATGACGAATTGATCCTGCGGGCGCTGGTCCCCGGTCCGGCCTTGGACAAGATGCGCGCCGCAGGTCCGGTCAAGACCAGCTATCCGTTGCTGTCCTCGCCAGAACTGGATCAGGTGCGCAAGCTCCTCGCGGTCGCGAACCTTCCCCTGATGCAGGTCAAGTCGCAGGCGATGTCCCTCACGCTGCGGCGGCACGACACAGCATGACACGCCGTCGCGCCGTGATTGTCGACATCGTGCGCTCGCCCTTTGCGCGGGGCAAGGCGGGCGGTGCGCTGTCCCACCTGCATCCGGTCGATCTGTATGCGCGGGTGTTGCAGGCACTGATTCAACGCACCGGGATCGACCCGGTGCTGATCGAGGACGTGATCACCGGATGCGTGATTCAGGTCGGCGAACAGGCGGCCAATATCGGGCGGCAGGCCGTGTTGGCGGCAGGCTTCCCCGATACTGTCCCGGCGATATCGCTGGATCGCAAATGCGGATCGGCCCAGCAGGCGATGGATTTCGCGGCGCAGGGTGTCATTGCCGGAGCCTATGACTTGGTTATCGCCGGCGGGGTCGAGATGATGTCCCGGATCCCCATGAAATCCAACCGGATGGGCCGCGACAACCTGGGGCCGATGCTTCACGCCCGATACCCTGACGGGCTGGTCGGACAGGGGATCTCTGCCGAACTCATCGCCGCTAAATGGGGCCTGACGCGCGGCGACCTCGACAGCTATGCCCTGCGCTCGCATCAGTTGGCACAGGCCGCCCGTCCGCGCGTGGCCGATGATATCACAGCCATCGGCGACGTGACCCAGGACGAAGGCATTCGCCCTGACACGTCGCTGGAGAAACTCGCCAGCCTGCGCGCCGCCTACCATGATGAGGCGATGGCGGTGCGGTTTCCGCAGATCGACTGGCAGATCACCGCTGGCAACGCCAGCCCGGTAACAGATGGTGCCGGGGCGATCCTGATTGCCGAAGAGCAGACCGCACGCCGCCTTGGCCTGATCCCGCGCGCGGCAATCACCGGCTTTGCCGTGGTCGGTGACGATCCAGTGATGATGCTGACCGGGCCGATTCCGGCCACCCGCAAACTGCTGGCGCGCACCGGATTGACCATCGACCAGATCGACGCCTTCGAGGTGAACGAGGCCTTCGCCTCGGTTGTTCTGGCATGGGCAGCAGAAACCGGTGCCGACCTGAACCGCGTCAACACTTTGGGTGGGGCTATCGCCTTGGGGCACCCGGTTGGCGCATCCGGGGTGCGCCTGACGGCAAACCTGCTGCGCACGCTCGAGGAAACTGGTGGTCGATACGGAGTGCAAACCATGTGTGAAAGCGGCGGAATGGCCAATGCCACCCTTCTCGAGAGGATCTGATATGATTGTCGTCAGCGTGCTTTACCCATCGGGCCATGACTTTGACATGGACTACTACCGCGACCACCATTTGCCGCTGGTCCGCCGCCTTCTGGCCCCCGCCGGCATGCGCAGTTTAAGCTACTGGTGCCCCGAGGGCGACACGCCTTTTCAACTGATCGCCGAGTTGCGTTTTGACGACCGCGCCACAACCGATGCGGCCTTGGCTGCGCATGGGCCCGAAACCCAGGTCGATATTCCCAATTTCACCTCGGCGCCGCCCGTCATCCTGATCGGTCAAGAGGTGAGCGCGTAAGCCACTAACGTCACGCCATCGCCATCCCGGCATGTCGTCTGGACCGCACACGCTGCGCCGATGGCCCAAATGCTGATTGGTGTCTCAGTCGCGCCCACGTTCCCCCACCGAGAAGGCCTCGGAGGGGAGACGCGAGATCGAGATACGCGTGCGCCGGATATGGATTCGCGTGACCCGTTCAGCGCGCAGTGCATTGCCATCCAGGACCGCTCCGATCATGGCGCGGTATTCCTGGAACTGCTTTCGCCTGTCCGCAGCCGTCACATGCGTCTGAAACTGCAATCGCAGCAAGTGGATCTGCATAAGCGGCATGATCCGCGCCAGCTCTACATTGTCACATGCCGTGATCAGCACATCCCAAAATTCACGCCGCGCCTGCATGAAGGCATGGTTGTCACCCAACGCCTCGAACGGCAAGAGCGCTTCCGATGCGTCCTGAAATGCGGCCCTCAACCCCTCGTGTTTTGCTATTGTGTCGACCGCAAGTCGGGCTACCAGGCCGGTGACCACCTCAAGGACCTTCAGCAGATCGGACACGTCCTTGCGGGTCAGAGAGCGGACATAGGCGCCACGATTTTGGCTCAACGTCACAATGCCTTCGGCCGCCAGCCGCTTCAGCGCCTCGCGTATGGGGCCACGGCTGACTTGCAAGGAATGCGTGAGGTCGGCCTCGACGAGCCGCTGCCCAGGCACCAAGCGTCCTGACCGGATGCCTGACAGGATTGCATCGACCACAACATCGGGCGATGACCTTTTTTGCCGGCTCTGAAGCTCGTTCCGTTCGCTCAGGCTGTCGTCCGTGCCATTTTTCATCATCATCACCCGCACACTCTGTCCCGGTTGGCCACTGGGCGTTCAATTGCTGCCCGCAGAACCATCGCCCTCTCGGTCCGTCAAGCCCTCTTGCACGTTATTGCCACGAATGGCATCTGATCTCTCAAATAATCTCATGAATGTGGTAACGCGGCCCGGTTTCCAGACGCTCGCCCACACCGATGGCAAGCACCCGGTTCAGCCATGAATAGCGCGGATCAGCTGTCTCGAACGCAGGGGCCGTCCGAAAATACATCGCATCCGGGGCAACCGCCTCGCCGCGCGCCAGCATTTCCGCAATCGCGGGTGGCGCATGGCGCTGGCCAGTGTAAGTCATCAAGATCAACGCCCCATCATCGGTCTGCAAGGTCAGGCGAACGTCCAACATCAGCACCCCGTCAGCCCGGGTCAGCGCCCAGTCGCCCCCACCCGGCAAGACCGCCGCTCGAATCCGTGGCCCGATCAGACTCCCGCCCCGCACACGCACACACTTGCGATTTCCAAGTGGCGTCTCTCCCAGCATCTGCGCCGGAGTATCAAGGAGCGCTGTCAATATCCCCAACGGGCGGGACATCAGCGGCAACACATCGTCCTCGCGCCATACTGGCCATGTGTCTTGCGCCATATGACTTTCTCTCTTCTGCCAAATTCAGGCCAAGAATAGCATCAATGAACATTTTTGAAAGACAATAATAGCATACGATTTTGGCTACAAAGTTGTTGGCCGGAGCGCATTTCGGTTGCCAACTCCAATATCGTGCGACATATTTGTCAGACAAACTTGGGCGAGGACATCATGGCGATCTTGGTAACAGGCGGGACCAAAGGGATTGGTCTGTCCGTGGCGCTGGCGTTTGCCGGGCCGGATATCGACGTTTTCCTGAACTATCATAGCGATGAAAACGCTGGCGAAACGGCGCGCGACCTTGTCGCAGCCACCGGCGCACGCGCGCACCTGATCAGGGCAGATGCCGGCACGGTAGCGGGCTGCTCAGCAATCGCCGACGCGGTGCGGGCAAAAGCACCCCATCTTGACCAAGTGGTTCATTGCGCGCTCGATGCCTATGCCAGCCCCACGCTGAGCGCCGATCCGACCCGGTTCGCGCAGGCTGTCACCACCAACGGCACCTCGCTCCTGTTTCTTGTACAGGCAGTGCAAGACATGCTCCAGCGCGGTTCGACGATCTTTTTCCTGACCAGCCGCGGTGGGCGCATCGTCGTGCAAAACTATGCCGCAATCGGCGCAGGCAAGGCCTTGGCAGAGGCGCTGGTCCGCTATCTGGCCACGGAACTCGCGCCAAAGGGTGTCCGAATCAATTGTATCGCGCCGTCAATCGTTGAAACGGATGCGGTGCGAAATCTGTTCGGCGATGGGGTGAAAGAACTGATGGAACACTCGGCCAAGTCCAACCCTTCCGGGCGCGCCGTGGCGGCACAAGATTACACGGCGCTCATGCAGTTTCTCGCCAGCCCGGCGGCGGAATTCATCACCGGCCAGGTCGTATTTGTAAATGGTGGCGCGAATCTCAGTGCATGACGGCCAAGACAGTGTTTCAGCCGAAGTCCGCCTTATGACCATCACGATCCAACCAATCTGGTGACGGCCTTGGGAAACATGGCGTTGGGCAAAGTTGGCGGCTTTTGACGGGCATAAACGGGTTCTACACCCCGCGAAGCCGACACTTAGCGTTGGGCTGGATAAGCCTCATCTCGGCTAGCCCCTCCATCATCCGGGCAAAGACCCCCATATCGCTCCACCGCTTTCAACGGTTGTAGAGCGTCTTCGGTGGGCCATTCTCCCTGGGCGCGTCGCACCAGCGCAAGCCGATGCGATTAATGCAGATTATTCCGCTCATCATGCGCCAGTCATCGACCGGGGGCTGGCCGTGGGATCTGGGATAGACCGGCCACGGCCGGTCTATCTGTGCGTCGGTCAGCCAGAAAAGATTGCGCATGAACACCCCGGCAGTTCGGGGCCGTGACTAATGTCGTCGGGCGACTGCAAGCCGATTGCTGGGTCCTGAGCCTAGGGGCGGAGCGAACCGAATTCGGGCGTTATCCTCTCCAGGTCAAGCCGGCGGGATCGTCGGTGCTGATGATGTGATACAGCGCCGCCTCGCCGGTCATCGAGGGCACCGCCGAATGGGCCAGGTTTTCGGGCACGGACATCGTGTCACCGGGTGCCAGCGTGGCGCTGCCGCCGTCCCAGTCCACCCGCCAATGTCCCTTGACCGGCATCAGGACCGAAGGGCGGTCATGGCTGTGCTTGTCTTCGGACGATGAGGCGCGGGTGATGAAATCGACCTCGAAACCGGGGCGATCGCGCAACAGGCCATGCTCGCCGATCACGTTCACCGGTTTCTTGTCGGCCAGCGCGACCATGTCCCAGTAGCGGGCGACGTGGTTGGGCAGCACCTGGGCGGTGGTCGGTTCCGGGCGCTTCGCCAGTTCCTCGGCGCTCATCAATGGCATCGGTTGCACACCCTCGGGCAGGCGCTGTTGTTTCTTGGTGTCGTACAGCTTGCCGTTCTCGCCCAGGATCAGCCCGTGATTGGCGGCATCCTCGATCACCTGCGGGGCCCACATCACACCGCCGCCGGCGTCGTGACCGCCGAGAATCGCCATGATCATCGCGTAGTCGGTGCCGATATTCTCGAAGCCCCGGAACACGCCGGTCGGGATGTTGAAGATATCACCCGGCTCCAGCACCACTTCGCCCGCGTCGCCCCAGCGTCCCCAGAAGAAACGCCAGCGCCCCGAGAGCACAAAGAACACCTCAGCGGTGCGGTGATCGTGCAGCGAGTTTCGGCATTTGGGCGGCTGACCGGCGGCCCCGATATTGAAGCCGTGCTCGATGCTGATATGCACATGCTGATCGGGGCTTTCGGAAACACCGCCGCCGATGATGGTGAAATTCTCTTTCTGGTCGCTGCCTGGCGTATGGGCGTCGATGAAAGCGGTCTTGCACGGTTTCAGATCACCGTAACGAACGATGCGGCTTTCCATGTCTTGCGATGTCATGTCTTTGATCCTTTGAGAGTGGTTTTCTGACTGCGTGGTTTCAGAAAACCCCGCCCGGCGGGTGCGGGTTCAGGCGCTCGGCGCGGCGGGCCTGGAACAGGACATGAACCCGCCTAAGGGTTTCGGGTTGCCGGGTCACAGATCACCGGTTTGCAAGAGGATCTGTTTCCAGACCGCGGTTTCATCGAACAGGGTCCACTCGCGGCGCAACTTGATCTGCCCGGAAATCAATTCGCCCCATTCGGCATGGCTGATGCCCAGCACATAGACATCGGCCCCGGTCGGCGCGCCGAACGCACCCCAACCGCTGTGCTTGCCATGCAACGACCAGCGGATCGCCGAGCGCGGCGGCATGTTCGCATCGTCGCGGCCGATCTTGTGGTGAATGGTGAAGGTGGCGTCGGGAAAGGCGGCGCGCAGGCCCATCCAGAACCGGTCAGCGGCCCCCCAGCCATGGCCGGTTTCACCGCCCGGGTAATGCAGCGTCGCGGCGCGGTCGTATTCGGCTTCGATTGCGGCCATGTCGGCCCCCATCAATCGAGTCAGCAAATCGGCATGGCGCTGACCCCACTCGCTGTCGTTGCCATGGCCTGTGTAGGGGCCGGGCCGGTCATTGGCCGGGGTCAGTGGTTTGACGCAGATCTCCGGCCCGCCCTCGCGCGTGATCAGAGTTCTGGCAAACTCCTTGGGCTCCCAGCCGATCTGGCGCACAATCGCGGTCTGGTCGCGGATCAGCCATTCATCGTCGATAGCGTTATCCTTGGCGTGGCAATCGGCCAGGATGCGATACTGCAGCTTCTTGCCCGACGCCGCGCCATAAATCCCGTCGCGCGCATGGGTCGCGGTCGAGATGATGCGATGCGACGACAGCATCCCGGTCTCTGGCGTGCCTGACCAGATCACGTCCTCGCCCAGCAATTCGCGGTCCGGGAACTCGGCCAGCGTGGCCATGGTCGCGCCGATCACACCCTGATTGCCGACCACGACCGAGGCAGGTGATCGAACGACGATTTCGTGCGCATAATAGTGATGCAGCGTGGCGATGCCGCGATCTTCCCAGATCTCCTTGGTGATGCCTATGATGTAGTCGGGGAAATCGGCGAATTTGGGGTCAAAACCCTTCATTTGGTCCATCCTTCTGGAATACGCGCGGAACTGCGCACGATGAGGGGGCCCTCGACTTCGATATGTTCGGGCATCGCGTCTGCGTCCTCGATCATGCGCAGCATCAGGTTGACGGTACTTTCCACCATCCGGTTCACGGGTTGGCGGATCGTCGTCAGATGGTAGCCCCCCCACTCGGCCAACGGCACATCGTCATAGCCAACGACCGAGATACTGTGCCCGGGCACCAGACCGTGGGCACGCACCACGTCCATCACACCGAAGGCCATGTGATCATTGCCCACGAATATCGCGTCGGGGATGACCGGACCGGCGAGCATTTTTTCGGCGCAGGCCATTGCCTCGTCGCGGCTGTACATGCCGTCCATGACAGAAAAGGGCGTGCGGCCAGCCGCGTTCATTTCCGCAAGGAAGCCCGATTGCCGGTCGCGCCCGGTGGAACTGCCCTGCCAACCGGCAATATGGCCGATACGTTCATGCCCGCCCTCCAGCAGGAACCGCGCCACTTTGCGCCCCCCCGCGAGATTTGCCGAGGTCACGCTGGACACGCCGACGCCGTCCTGCCCGCGGTTGAAAAGCACAACCGGTATTCCGGCCTTTCGCACCTGCTCCGCCAATTCCGAGGTGATGGAGACCGAGGCCGCGATGAGCGCATCGATCTGGTAGGCCATGAGATCCTGGATTACGGCTTCGACATCTTCCGCCGAATTCGGAGCGGTGAAGATCAGGATGTGATAGCCCTTCGCCTGCAATGCGTTCGACAGCCGTTCAAGGGCCAGCGGGTAGAACTGATTTTCCAGGTAAGCGACAACGAGTCCGATGATGCGCGAACGTCCGGTGATCATGGCGCGCGCCAATACATTTGGCCGGTAGCCAAGTGTGGTTGCAGCCTTCAGAACCTTGTCCTTGGTTTTCTTCGAGGCCGACGCGCCCGACGTGAAGACCCGGCTGACCGCCGATTGGCTGACCCCCGCCAAACGCGCCACGTCAACAGATGTCACTTTGTGCGGTTCGTCTGTCATTCTGCCGTCCAGCCCCCGTCTACCATCAAGGACGTGCCGGTGATCAGTGCCGAGGCATCGGAGGCCAGGAACACGACCGCACCCATGACGTCCTCGACCTCGCCGGGGCGGCCCAGTTTGATTTTTTCCCGAATCCATGCCGCCCGTTCGGGGTTGTCGAAGGTCGATTTCGTTAGCGGAGTGAGGATGAAGGTTGGGCAGATCGTGTTCACGCGGATGCCCTTGAGCCCCCATTCGATCGCCATGGATTTGGTGAAGCCTTCGACCGCGTGCTTGGTGGCCGCATAGACCGCCCGGTCGACCCCGCCCACATGGGCCATTTGGCTGGATATATTGATCAGCGTGCCGGGTTTGCCCGCCGCGGTCAGCCCCTTGGCCACGGCGCGGGTAAGGAAGTAAGCCCCCTTGATGTTGAGAGTGCTCACCGCATCGAAATCGGTTTCGGTCGTTTCAAGCGCCGGGCCGTGGCGCGCCATCCCGGCCGAGTTCACCAGAATGTCGAAGGGGCCCGTTGCCGCGACGGCCTTTTCTGTCGTGGCCACGTCGGCCACGTCCAGGGCCAGAGCCTCTGCACTGTAACCCGCAGCCCGCAGCTCATTCACCAAATGTGCCAGTTTGTCCGCCCGACGCGCAGCCACGACCACATGCGCGCCCGCCTCGCAAAGCGCAGCCGCGCACGCCAGTCCGATGCCGGAAGACGCCCCTGTCACCAGCGCGCGTTTGCCATCGAGCCGAAAAGAGGGCGTGCGGGGCAGGGTCATGCTGTTCTCCAATCTGCTTCCGGGATCGCGCCGGGAGCCCGCGCCTTGTTGAATTCCCTCAGTCGCGCAAACACATCAATGCCGACCTGACGATACGCGTCCAGAATATCCACAAGTACCCAGTTCTCTCGGATCAGGCCATTCTCCAACCGCCAGAAGTCAAGGCTGCGCAGAGTAATTTCGGTCCCGGTCGGCGCGATCCCCATCCAGCCGTCGCCCGTCAAAGTCAAGCGCATGTTTGGCCATCCAGTTTCGCAGACGTATTGCCCTTCACCGACCCAATGGGACATCAAGTCGCCCATCGCGTCGAGCTTTCGGTCCGGCATGCCGCGCAAGAAGGGCCCCTGATGCCATGTGCGGAACCCCGAGATGCCGCGTGCGGTGCCGATCCCTGCAGGTCCATACCAATTCATCCGCGGGTTCCAGAAGTGATCAAGCCGCATGACGTCGGGGTCGGGATTTCCGGGAAACCGACAGAGGTCGGTCAACATGGCCACGACGTGATCCATCGCCGCCCGACCGTCGCCGGATACGCTCAGGCCGTCGCCTGACATCGGCCCCGGTGTGCAGATCAGCGCGCCCAGCTGCGGCGCCATCGGCCATGCTTTCGCTTGCATCATCAGTTCCGGGATGTCCCAGATCGCCTGCATCTCGACGATCTTTCCCGCGTCAATCCGGTAGAACTCGTGAAAGCGCATATGGGCGAGATGGCCGGTCGGCGGGATATCGAGAAAAGGCGCACGGAAGCTGCCCATGTAGTTGCCCATCGTCCCGACCCACTCCTGGCCCTCGGGGGTGGTGCCAGCCATGACGATCATGTCGCGGCGCTCCAGATCGGGCATCGCCGCCAGCAGCGGCGCATAACAACGCTCGAACAGCGCACCCGGCCCGATCAATTCGCCAAACGGATGGCACAGTTTCAGCACGGCGTCGGGCGCGACCACCGCGTCAAGCACCGCGCGCACGCGGTCGCCTTCGAAATCCGCCATGGCCGCCCGCATCGGCGCAATCAAGGCTTTCAAATCCTCTGACCTGCTCATTTCATCTTTCCACAACTACACCGCAGAGCGCGGGGGCTGGCCCCTCGCCCTGCCCTTTGCGTTACTCGGCAGCTTGCCCGTATGGCACATTTCGCCCGCCATAGCGGCGGACACGGATATTGCATTGCTCGGCATGGCCCACGAACCCTTCGAGCATGCACAACCGGCTGCCATAAGCCCCGATCATCGCCGCCGCCTCATCCGTGGTCACACGCTGATAACTGTGGGTTTTCAGGAACTTGCCGACCCAAAGCCCGCCCGTATAGCGCCCGGCCTTCTTGGTCGGCAGCGTGTGGTTGGTGCCGATCACCTTGTCGCCATTCGCCACATTGGTCCGCGGCCCAAGGAACAGCGCGCCATAGGAATGCATCTGCTCCAGGAACCAGTCATCCCGGTCGGTCATCACCTGCACATGCTCATAGGCCATGTCATTGGCGACCTGCAGCATTTCCTCATACGTGTCGCACAAGATCACGTCGCCATAGTCGCGCCAACTGACCTCGGCGGTGCCGCGCGTCGGCAGGATCTGCAACAGGCGCTCGATTTCGGCCATCGTTTCTTCGGCCAGACGCCGCGAATTGGTGATCAGGCACGCGGGCGAGTTATACCCGTGTTCCGCCTGCCCCAGAAGATCCGTCGCACACAGCTCTGCATCCACGGTGTCATCCGCGATCAGCATGGTCTCCGTCGGCCCCGCGAACAGGTCGATGCCCACGCGCCCAAACAACTGCCGCTTGGCTTCGGCGACAAAGGCGTTGCCGGGGCCGACCAGCATATGCACCGGGTCGATGGTCTCGGTGCCGATGGCCATCGCGCCCACCGCCTGAATACCGCCCAGCACATAGATCTCATGCGCGCCGCCCAGATGCATCGCGGCGACAATGGCCGGGTGCGGCTCGCCGTTTTGCGGCGGGGCCGAGGCGATGATGCGCGGCACCCCCGCGACATTGGCGGTCAACACCGACATATGCGCGCTGGCCACCATCGGGAACTTGCCGCCGGGAACATAGCAGCCAACGGATTGCACCGGGATATTGCGATGGCCCAGGATCACGCCGGGCATGGTTTCGACCTCGATATCGGTCATGCTGGCGCGCTGGGCCTCGGCAAAAGTGCGAATCTGCTTTTGCGCGAAGCGGATGTCCTCCATGTCGCGGGCCGACACCTTTTGCATCGCCGCCTCGATTTCCGAGGCCGAAAGGCGAAAGTTGGCTGGCGCATAACCGTCAAATTTCTGACTCAGATCGCGCACGGCAGCATCGCCGCGCGCCTGAATGTCGGTCAGCGTCGTTTCCACCACCGCACGGACCTTGGCGTCATCTTCGGCGCGTTCGGCTTCGGGTTTGGATTGCTTCAGATGCTCAATGGCCATGCGTTTACTCCGTCGGATCGGGCTGAAAATGGCCCGTACTAATGTTCCAATTCGTCAGGCGGGATGGTGTGCGCCGATTTCGGCGAACAGGTCGTATCCCAACTGCATCAGCACATGCGGGATATCCAGCATGCACCAGTTCTCGATGATCTTGCCGTTTTCCACCCGCCACCAATCGCAATCGCGCATGGTGACACGCTTGTGCGTGGGTTCGAGGCCCAGAAAAGGCCGCACCTGGACGCCGGTTAGCATCGGCCAGCCGCTGAGAAAGGCATAGGTGCCATCGCCAGCCTTGCAGCTGGATTCGATGCCGGTGATCCCCTCGTTCTGCCCGTCGCCCCAGCCGTCAAAGGTCAGCTCGAAAGGACGTTGGAAAGCGGCAAAGGCATCGACCGTGGCATAGGATCCCAGCCCGCCGGGACCGTACCAGACCATCCGTTCGTGCCAATCCGGTCGCCAGCCTTCGGTATCCGAGGCCAGTTTCATCAGCATCCCCTCGACCAGATCCGCCGTGGCGCGCGATTGCGCCGAGTCAGAAGGGCCGTCGAAAATGCCGTCATGGCTCGCCGGACCGGGTACGACGCCCTCATAGCCCTGACTGGGGGCAAGGGGCCACAGACCCAGCGCGATAATCAGTTCGGCGAGGCCCAGAAACACCTGGCTTTCGACGATCTGCCCGTTCTCGATCCGGTGGAACTCGCCGAAACGCAGCATGGCCAATTTGCCGCTGGCCGGAATGCCAAAGAGCGGCCGCGCGAAATGGCCATGGAAATACCCGGTCGACGTGACCCATTCGCCGCCCAGATATTCGCCGCCGATGACAATCTGGTTGTGCCGGGTGCAGCCGTTGAACGCCGCCCAGATCGGGGCGATCACATCGGCGATATAGCCGTTGCGGGCCTCGTTCACCGGGTGGCTGGCGCTGACTTTGGCATCGGTCGCGAACAGGTCGGCGGCAGCCTTGGCGATGGCCTCGGTCCCGTGGTCAAAGCGGCCCAGGAACTGTCGATAGAGTTTCTTGTTCTCGACGGTCTGGGTGGTGGCGATTCCCATCGCTGGTCTTGCTGCGCGCGCGCACATCTCATTCACCTCGAAGGCTCTGAACAGGTTTGCGGTTCGGACGCGTCATCCCTTGACGGCCCCGGCGGTCAGGCCCGACACGATCTGGCGCTGGAACACCATCACCAGGATGAACAGCGGTGCGGTGGCCGACACCACGGCAGCGACCGCGAACATGACGTTCCCCTCGGTATTGGTCGTGCCGAGGAAGGCGGCGATCGCCGGAACCATGGTGCGGTTCGATTCACTCAGGAGCATCGCGGTCACGGCGAAATCGTTATACGCCAGAAGAAAGCTGAACAGCCCGGTGGTGATCACCCCCGGCCACATGACCGGAACGATCACGCGCCGAAACGCCTGGAACTGGGTGCAGCCATCGACCTTGGCGCTTTCGTCCAACTCCTTGGGGATGTTCTGGAAAAACGAATGCAGCATCCACAGGGTGAAGGGCTGGTTGATTGCCACCAGCACAATGATCGTTGTCGGCAGGATGCCCCAGAGGTTCCATTCAAAGAACGGCAGCAGATAGCCGGACACCAGCGTGATCGGCGGCATCGCGCGGAAGATCAGCGCCAGGATCAAAAGCCAGAACGTATAGCGATGGCCCGAGCGCGACAGCGCATAGCCGCCCAGCGTGCCAATGGTCAGCGACGTGAGCACCACGAAGAAACACACAATGAAGGTGTTGATTACCGCGCGCCAGAATTCTTCCTGCACCCAGGCCCCGTGATACGCGGCTCCGGTAAAGGGCGATCCGAGCGTGCGCTCGGTGTTGGCGCCGGTCAGGGCGTTGGTCCAATTCGCCATGGAAAAGAAATCCAGCTCGACCTTGAACGATCCCCAGAGTGTCCACAGGAATGGAAACGCGGCGACGATCAGCCAGACAACCACGAACGCGGTGGTTGCGATGCGAAGGGCGCGCGGTGCGCGAAGTGCAGTCGAGGCCATTACGTTCTTCCCTTGTAATCGCGCCAGGTGCGGACAAGCACCGGCGACAGCAGGATCGCAACACCGATGATGGTCATCACCGAGGTGGCGGCGGCGGCGGAAAGCTGACGGGTTTCGCCGCCCAGGTCATTGAAGATGATCCAGCTCAGCGACTGGGCATGAGCGGCGGCGTTGAAACCGACGATCGGTTCGAACACCCGGAAATTGTCCATCAGCTGGATCAGCGCGACAAACGTCACCAGCGGCATCAGATGCGGCACCACGACATAGCGCACTTGCTGGAACCGGGTCGCGCCGTCGATCTGTGCGGCCTCGATCTGATCCTTGGGCAGGGTTTGCAGCCCGGCATAGAACACCACAAAAGCAAAGGGTGCCGAATGCCAGACACCGTAGACGATCAGTGAAATCCACATCAGCGGGGTCGAGGCCTTGACCGACAGGTCCGGGTCATTCACCAGCCAGGACAGGAAATTCCCCAGCACGCCGCGATTGTCGATCATCCAGAACATGACCATCGAGCCGACCAGCGGGTTCACGACCATCGGCAGCAGGGAAAAGAAGATCACCACACCCTTGATCCTTTCCGCCAGTCGGTTGACGGCCAGGGCGATGATGAGACCGAGGATGATCAGCAGCGGAGTCACCGTGAATGTGTAGGTCAGGGTAAAGGCCATCGCCTTGTAAAAGGGCAGGTTGCCAAGGCGGGACATGAAGGCGCCCAGCGACTCGGTGCTGCGCCAGGCTTCGGCGACCTCGGCGACCGCCAGGTGACCGCGATCCAGATAGATGTTCAGGCCGACAAACCGGCCCAGTGGCTCGCGCTCTTGCAACTCGCGGGTCGCGTCCCGGTCAATCACGGTGACTTCGGTGCAGTTGAAGGGCCCGCAGTTCTCGACGGTGATCAACACCGGCTGGTGCTGCGTGAAAACCGACTGCATCACGACTGACACGATGGGCGCCGCGATGAACAGCAGCATCGCCAGCCCAGTTGGCAGGAAGAACCAGAAAAAGGTGCGATGTTTCATAGTCGGCCTCGCGCGGGGTCACTGACGGTCGAATGGGCGAAAACGGCGGAGGGCGAACCCTCCGCCGCTTGAGCGTTACTGCAGGTAGCCCTGCTCGCGCGCAGCAGCGCGATACGCGGACTCGACATCGGCCAGCGCCTGCTCGGCGCTTTCGTTGCCCTGCATGTAGTCGGACAGTTCAGCACCCAAAGCGGTGTGCATCAGGCCCATATACGGCAGCATCGGGTAGGGCAAAGTGCCCATCTCAACGGCGGCGAACACACCCGCGGCGGCCGGGGTCGGCTCGTAGCCCGGAATCAGCCACACGGCCTGCCTGCGGATTTCCTCGTTCTGCATCAGCTCAGGGCGAATGCCGTTCATCATGGCAATGAAGGTGGCTTCGGCCTCTTCATCCGAGATGTTCTTGGCCACGGTCCAGCCGTCCCACCACAGGGTCGAGGCGGGGATGGTGCCGCCACCGACGGTCATCGGACCGGCAATGGCGAAACCGTCGATCACGTCTTGAGGCACGCCATCGGCCTCGACCAAGGACGCGGCGCGGCTGCCCCACATGTTCATCAACGCGACATTGCCGGCGCGATATTCGGCATTGGTTGCGTTTGAATCATGGGTCAGGAAGTCGGGGTTCATGTATTCGCTGAGCGCGCGCATCATTTCCAGTGCGGCGATACCTTCGGGCGAATTCACGTTCGGCTCGGCCGAGCCGGGTTCAAAGAATTGGCCGCCTTCGCCGATGAACATGTTGATGAATTCCATCGCCAGGTTCCAACCCGCCGCATAGGCGCCGCCCACCGGGTTTTGCATGATCCCTGCCGCCCGGATCGCTTCGGCGGCGGCGAGCATCTCTTCGTAGGTCGTGGGCGGCTCGAGTCCGACTTGCTCGAGGACATCGGCGCGGTAAACGAGGTGCTGCGCGTTGGCCATGAACGCAACGGCCATGACTTCACCGTCGAGGGTGATCAACTGGTTGCGGTTCAGCGATTGGCCATGCGCGGCGACCAGGTCGTCCAGCGGGCGGATGACGTCTCCGTTCATCAGCGCCACGATCGACGAGTTGGCGATGATCGCCGAGGTGTATTCAGCCGGGTTGCCCGACATGCCCGCAAGGTTGATCTGCTGGTGGTCGGCGGTCAGGTTGGTGCTGACTGCGGCCCCTTCGCATTCCTGCGCGCCAGCGCCAACAGTCTGGATCGCGGGGAATTCGTTGCCGATGATGCTGACGCGAGCATTGATGGTGCAGCCCAGCGCGGTGGTGGACGAAAACGCCGCCATCAGGCCCGCTGCGGTGACAGTTCTAAGAAACATGTGTACCTCCAGTTGTTATGGTTGAATGCGCCTTGCAACCGCGCACTCTCTTGGGAAAACCCCGGCCATCAGCACGGGGTAGGCCGGGGCTCAGGCCCCAATTCGCTCTCCGCTCGATCCGTCAAACAGATGGCAAATCTCTTGTGGCACCGCGATCGACACCATGTCGCCGATTGCGGCGCGGTAGTTCTTGTCGGCGCGAACACTGACCAGCGCGCCGCCGATCCGCACGGTGACCATCGTCGCATCGCCCAACAGTTCCAGCGTGTAGATCGGCGCATTGATCTGGCCGTCGCTTTCGACGACCTGCGCATCCTCGGCGCGGAACCCCAGCGTCAGAGGACCGTCAGGCGCACTCAGCCCGCCGATCTTGACCTTGGCGGCGGTAAAGGTGCCACCCGTGGCGGTTCCTTCGATCAGGTTCATTGCCGGGTTGCCGATGAAGCTGGCGACAAAGGTGTTGGCCGGGCTGTCATAGATTTCGGTTGGGCTGCCGACTTGCTGTACAAGGCCCCTTTTCATAACGACCACGCGGTCGGCGAGGGTCATCGCCTCGATCTGGTCGTGGGTCACATAGATCGTGGTCACGGCAAGCTCGTGCGACAGGTTCTTGATCTGCGCTCGGGTCGAGACCCGCAGCTTGGCGTCGAGGTTCGACAGCGGCTCGTCCATCAAGAACACGTTGGGTTCGCGGACAATGGCACGGGCCAAGGCAACACGCTGGCGCTGACCGCCCGACAGTTCGGCTGGCTTGCGGTGCAGGAAATCGTCCAGTTCGACCATCGCCGACGCGCGACGTACCTTTTCGTCATGGGTCTTGGGGTCGATGCCGCGGACCTTCAGCGGAAAGCGGATATTCTCGTAGACGTTCATGTTGGGGTACAGAGCATAGCTCTGGAACACCATCGCCACATCGCGGTCCTTCGGTTCCAGATTGGTGACCGACTTGCCGTCGATGAGGATATCACCCTCGGTCGGGTCTTCGAGTCCGGCGATCATGCGCATCGTCGTGGTCTTGCCGCAGCCGGACGGGCCAAGCAGAACCAGGAATTCACGGTCCGGAATCGTCAGGTTGAATTTGTCGACACCGACATACCCGCCCCAGCGCTTCGAAATGTTTCGCAGCTGAATTTCAGCCATCGCGGCTCCCCCCCGGATGATTTTCGATACGCTTTTGCGTACGCATGCAAACAGCTAGACAAAGCGGAATCGTTTTGGCAAGCTTTTTTTGCATTCGTATGCGAAAACGGGGGAGAGCGAGAGAGAAAATGGTAGATTTTCGGGCAGAGAAAGCCCTGCTGCGCGACCATTACGCGGCGTGCGATGCCGCGCAGACTTGATTCGCTGACCGCCGTCATGGCGGAGCGGATGGCCCCGGACGCCCTATGGCGTGGATTTCATCCTTTTGACGAGCTGATCGGCCCGCAGGCCGTTGCCGAAAATTTCTGGACCCCCTTGCGGCAGTCATTGACCCGGATGCAGCGGCGCATGGATGTCTTCATGGCAGGGCGCAACCACATGGACGGGTTTCAATCGGTCTGGGTGATGTCGATGGGGCATCTGATGGGACTGTTCGATCGCGCTTGGCTCGGCATTGCCCCCACCGGCAAGATGGCCTTTCTGCGGTATTGCGAATTCAACAAGGTCGAAGACGGGCGTATTACCGAAACCGCGATGTATTTCGACATCCCGCACCTGATGTTGCAAGCCGGGCTGAACCCCTTTCCGCCGCAAACGGCCGCGCATCTGGTGCAGCCCGGACCTCAAACCCACGACGGGCTGATGTTCGACCCGCAGCCCGAAGCCGAGAGCACCGCGACGCTGGCGGCGATCAACGCGATGATCGGTGATCTGGGCACCTGGCAACTGGGCTTGCCGCTGCAAGACGAGCTGGCACGCTCGTGGCATGATGACATGATCTGGTGGGGGCCTGCGGGGATCGGATCCAGCTATACCATCGAACGCTACGCCAAACAGCATTCGGCCCCGTTCCGCGCGGCGTTTTCAGATCGCAGTGCGACCGGGCATCTGTGCCGCATGGCCGAGGGGCGTTTCGGCGGGTTCTTCGGATGGCCCAATTTCACCGCCCGCCTGAGCGGTCCGTTCATGGGCATGGCACCGACCGACAAGATCGGCGAATTCCGGGTCATCGACGTGTATCGCCGCGACGGTGACAAGCTGGCCGAGAACTGGGTTTTCATCGACCTGTTGCATTTCTGGAAAACCCAGGGAGTCGATATCCTGAAACGGATGCAAGAGGTGCCCCGCACATGATCGACACGCATCATTGTTGGGGTTTGAGTGCTGTTCACGATCCGCGGCTGACGGCCTGCGGTGCAGAACGGCTTTTTGGGCGATCCGACCCCGATCCAGCGCGAAAAGGCACCGCACCCTTGGCACCCGGCGACATGATGCCGATGCCCGACGACACGCCCTATGGCGTGGTGTCCTAGCTGACCGGTGGGGCCTCGCGCCATCACGGTGTTGCCGATAAAGGTCCGGCAGGTGCGACCTGGACGGCCTGATCTGATATTTTGGCGCGGGGGCCTGTTCCTCGGCATCTTTCCACAAAAAAAGGTAATCCCTATGACCCGGATTTTGACGACGCATGTTGGCTCCTTGCCCCGCAACCAAGAGGTTGTGAATTTCATTTTCGCCCGTGAACGCAACGAACCCTTTGCGCAGCCCGATTTTGACGCCGCAATGAAACAGGCGGTTTTTGATACTGTGAAAAAGCAGGTCGAAGCGGGCGTCGACATCGTGTCGGACGGCGAGACCTCAAAGATCAGCTATGCAACTTACGTCAAGGATCGCTACACCGGGTTTGATGGCGACAGTCCGCGCAACGCCCCAGCCGATCTGAAACTGTTCCCAAAGTTTCTGGAGCGGCTGTCAAACGACGGCGGCACCCCCAAATATGCCCGCCCGATGTGCGTGGGTGATGTGAAATCCAAAGGTCAGGGAGAGCTGGAAAAGGACATTGCCAACCTTAAATCCGCAATGGCAGCGCATGGTGCCAAGCGCGGCTTTATGAATGCGGCCAGCCCCGGCGTGATCTCGCTGTTTCTGCAAAACGCCCATTACAAGACCCGCGAGGCTTATCTGGCGGCGCTGGCCGATGCCATGAAGGCGGAATATGAAACCATCGTCGCCGCTGGCCTGGATTTGCAACTGGATTGCCCCGACTTGGCCCTGTCGCGCCACATGCTGTTCACCGATCTGTCGGACGCCGAGTTTGTCAAAGTCGCCAACAGCCATGTGGAAGCGCTGAACCATGCGCTGTCCGGCATTCCACCCGAAAAGGTGCGGGTGCATATTTGCTGGGGCAATTATGAAGGCCCGCATGTCTGCGATATTCCAATGTCGAAGATGTTTGACACGCTGATGTCGGTCGATGCGCAATACCTGCTGTTTGAAACCTCCAACCCGCGCCACGGCCATGAATGGGCGGTGTTTCGCGACCGCGCCCGTGATATTCCGACAGGCAAAGTGCTGGTGCCGGGAGTGGTCGATACCACCACCAATTTTGTTGAACACCCCGAACTTGTCGCGCAACGAATCGAACGTTTTGTGAATATTGTCGGCGCCGATCGGGTGATCGCCGGGTCCGATTGCGGTTTTGGCACCTTCGCGGGCTTTGGCGCGGTGGATCCTGATATCGCCTATGCGAAACTCGCGGCGCTGGCCGAAGGTGCGGCGCTGGCATCGACATGACACCGCTGGTCTTGCTTTCGGGAATGATGTGCGACGGGCGGCTTTATGGCCCCCAAATTGCAGCGTTCGGCACGCGGGCGTTGCAATTTTCCCCTTTGGTGGGCGCCGATACGGTGCAGGCCCTGGCCGCACAAATCCTTGCCCATGCGCCGCCGCGCTTTGCGCTTGCGGGCCTGTCGATGGGCGGGATCGTGGCGATGGAGGTGATCGCCCAAGCCCCCGACCGGGTCGCGCGCCTGGCGCTGCTCGACACCAACCCCCGCGCCGAATTGCCCGACGTGCAAGCGCGACGCGAACCGCAAATTGCAAAAGTGGCGGCGGGTGGGCTGGCAGAGGTCATGCGCGATGAAATGAAGCCGAACTACCTGACCGATGGCCCGAACCGCGCGGCGATCCTGGATCTGTGCATGGATATGGCGCTATCCCTTGGCCCGCAGGTTTTTGCCGATCAGTCCCGCGCCTTGAAAAACCGCCCCGACCAACAAGACGCCTTGCGCCGTGTGCAGGTGCCGACTTTGGTGCTTTGTGGCCGTGACGATGCACTTTGTCCGGTGGAGAGGCACGAATTGATGCATCGCCTCATCCCCCACTCCACCCTGCAAATCATTGAGAACGCAGGGCATTTACCGACTTTGGAACAACCCGACAAAACCACGGCGGCGCTTGTCCGCTGGATGGAGGACTGATGAAGACCCAATTGCTTACCCTGCTGCGAAGCGTCGACACCCCCACAGTCTGCAACGCGATTGAGGTCGCGCAAGGCAAGCGCGGCTTTAGCGCCTTTACGCGGGGGACCATGCTGGCCTCTGACCCGAAAGGCGTGATGGTCGGCTATGCCGTGACCGCACAAATCGCCGCCCTTGCCCCGCCAACCGAAGATGCCACCACCATTCGCACCCGCCGCATGGCCTATTACAAGGCCATGGCCGAGGCGCCAAAACCTTCGGTCGCGGTGATTGAGGACCTTGATTACCCCCAGTGCGTCGGTGCCTATTGGGGCGAAGTTAATACCACCATACACAAGGGCTTTGGCATGTCGGGCGCGTTGACCAACGGCGTGATGCGCGATTTGGGCGATTTGGCCCCCAATTTCCCCGTGGTCGCAGGCAGCATTGGGCCCAGCCATGGCTTTGTGCATGTGCGCTCTGTCAATCAACCGATTCGCATCATGGGAATGGATGTCCGGCCCGGCGATCTGATCCATGCGGATCGTCACGGCGCAGTTGTGATACCGCCGGATGTAATCGCGCACCTGCAAGCCGCCATTTTGAAAATGCAAGAGACCGAAAAGCTGGTGCTGGAGCCGGCGCGCGGCAATGGCTTTGATTTTGCCGCTTTCGAGGCGGCGTGGGCCGCGTTTGAAAAGGCCCGTGTCTGATCTGACGACCTAATTTGGGGTGACCGCAGAACCTTTGATTTCCTGCGGTCACACACAAAATGGCGGCTCAGACTGGCCTGCGAGCGCGGCGGGGGCGGTTTTCCGTGCCTGCGCTGGCAACTCGGTTGAACCCGATCCATGCCGCGCCGTCCGAGTCATTTCCAGCCAGCAGGTTGGCGGCATGGACCGCCTCCATCTCCTTGCCCGCGCGTGGTCGGGTAGACCCGAGGCCAAACAGCGTGGCCAAAATCTCTGAATCAAGATCTTCGGGCACCATGATCCCGGCGGCAGCCAGCTCGGCGCGTTTAAGTTCAATTTGTTTTTTGCCAACAGGCGCGGCAACGGGGTTCATGATCGCACTGGTCATACCGGCGGCAATCGCCATTGGCAGGAAAGCATTGTTGATCCCGTGCCGGTTGGGCAAGCCGAAAGACACGTTTGATGCGCCGCAGGTCGTGTTCACCCCCAACTCCTCGCGCAAGCGCCGAACCAGCGCAAAAACCTGCGCGCCCGCAGTCGGCACCGCCCCGACCGGCATGACCAGCGGGTCCACCACAATATCATGCGCCGGAATGCCAAAATCAGCGGCGCGTTGAACGATCTTTTTGGCCACGGCAAACCGCACATCCGGGTCTTGGTTGATCCCCGAATCGTCATTGGAGATGGCGACCACCGGCACGTTGTATTTCTTCACCAACGGCAGCACCAACTCCAACCGCTCCTCCTCACCGGTGACCGAGTTCAGCAGCGGACGCCCCTCGCAGACCGCAAGCCCCGCCTCAAGCGCGCCGGGCACCGAGGAGTCGATACAAAGCGGCACATCAACCAGGCCCTGCACCAGCCTGATCAACTTGGTCATAAGTTCCGGCTCGGTCTGGTTTGGATCGGGGTTCATGTTGAACACCACCCCAGCATTGATATCGAGCACCGTGGCACCAGCCGCGACCTGCGCCAGGGCATCCGCCTCAACGGTTGAAAAATCGCCTGCCTCCAATTCGGCGGCCAGCTTCTTGCGGCCAGTCGGGTTGATTTGCTCTCCGATCACGCAGAACGGCTGGTCAAAGCCCATAATGACAGTGCGGGTTTTGCTTTCGATGATGGTGCGGGTCATGTCAGCCTCTTGGTTCCATGGGGGTGGCAGATACGGTGTCGCATGTCGCAGCGGCCCAATTGGCAGCCGCGCCAATCCCGCCGAGTGGAAAGAAATGGACCGTTTCGATATTGAAATCGGGATGTGCGGCTTTGTGCGCGGCCAGGTCGGCGATGATCTGATCGGGCGCAAAGGGCAGCAGGAGCTTGCTCAAATCGCGCGCGCGATTTTGGAGCACTTTCAACGAAGGACCAACGCCACAAGCGATCGAGAACTTGATCAGGGTTTGCAATTTTGCGGGGCCGGCGATGCCGATATGGATCGGCAGGTCGATGCCCGCGGCACGCAGACGGTCGGCCCAGGCAATAACCGGGGCCGCCGAAAAACAAAACTGGGTGGTGATCGCCATGCGCGCATTGCTGCGGCGGCTGAAATCTTGCTTCCAGTGCAGCGCGTCCATCACCGCGCGGTCCGACCCGTCGGGATCAATGTCGCGGTTGCCTTCGGGATGGCCCGCGACATGCAGGCGGGTGAAGCCCGCGCGATCAAACAGCCCGGTTTCAAGCAACTGCATCGAGGAGTCGAAGTCACCCCGCGCCGCCCGCAGCCCTCCGGCCAGCAGCAGCGCCTGATCAACCCCTGCCTCGCCCTGATAACGGGCGATCCAATCGGCCAGCTCGGCCTTGTCGCGAAGGAGCCGGGCCGGGATATGCGGCATCACCACAAAGCCTTCGCGGGCGATTCGCCGTGCGGTGGCAACCATATCGTCAATCGGGGTGCCATCGATGTGTGCAATGTAAACGCGGGTGCCCTGGGGCAGGATGGCGCGGAAATCCGCGACCTTTTCCGCTGTTCGAGGCATCACCTCGATCGAATAGCCCGCTAGCAGAGCCCCGACTGCCGGGCCCGGCGGCTGCGGCGCCGCTGCCGGGCCAGATCTAATGAAATTCATCAATGCCATCGTCGCACCCCTGAAGCAAAGTCGATCGGGCCTTGATATCACCAATGCATGCGCAGTCACAAATATTCATTCATGGACTGTGACTTTCTGTCGCAAGGAGCGTATCACCTGATAAACCTTATATACAAACAGCGTTTCTCTTTGCTATCTTCCAAATTGAATGCGCAGTCATGTAGAACGGTTATGCGCTGATTCAAATTACATCGGCGGATTTTCTGCCGGAAAGGGGCTGGCCGATGGCAATGACACCAAGGGAAAACTTCAAGGCCGCTATGGACCGCAACGGGCCCGAATGGGTGCCGATCGACATGGGCAAGCATATCGGCTCGATCCACAAAAAACATTACGCCGACCTCGAACGCCGCCTGGCGCAGGTGGGGCTGAAGAATGGCGAGGTGATTCTTGACCGGATGGCGCAGACCATCGTCCCCGACGAGGCGCTGTTACAGCATTTCAACGTCGATTTCCGCTGGCTGGTGCCGAACTGGGTGCAGGTCACGGAGCGCGATGATGTTGACGGTTATATTGATATGTGGGGCGTGCCTTACCGCGGCGCCGAGGGCGACCACTACGCGGTTGACGGCGCGCCGCTGAAGGGTGCCGAGACCATCGCCGATATAGAGGCCTATGCCTGGCCCGACCCCGAGGACCCAGCGCAATTCGCAGGGCTTGGCGCGCGCGCCCGTGACCTTTTTGAAAACACCGGCTATGTCATCGGGGCCGACGCGATCAAGGCCGGCCCGCTGATGAGTTGCCTGCAAATCCGCGGCTATGAACAGTTCTTCGTCGACATGATGGTCAACCCCGAATTCAGCGATGCCCTGATGCAAAAGGTCACCGACCTGCTGTGCCGGATGTGGTCGCGTTTCATGGACGAGGTCGGCCCCTATGTGCAAATCGCCTATGTGACCGACGATCTGGGCACGCAAACCTCGCTGCTTTTGTCGCCCAAGCTTTACCGCAAGCGCGTGAAGCCATTTCACACGCAGTTGCACCAGCACATCAAAAGCTGCGCCAACGTCAAGCTGATGATGCATACCGATGGTGCGGTACTGCCGCTGATCGAGGATCTGATCGAGACCGGAGCGGACATCCTGAACCCCGTCCAGACCTCGACCAAAGGCATGGACGACACCGCCGCGCTAAAGGCGAAATTTGGTGACCGGTTGGCGTTTCACGGTGCGATGGACGTGCAGCAGATGATGCCAAACGCCACCCTTGAGGAGTTGCGCTGGGAGGTCGCCAGTCGGATGCAAGACCTTGGCCATGATGGCGGTTTTATCATCGCCCCGTGCCACAATATCGGCCATGATATCCCGCTGGAAAACACCCTCGCCTTTTTCAAGATGGTGCATGAATTGGGCCGCTACCCGCTGGATCTTGACTCGGTGCTGGCGCGCAAGGCGTCGTATTTTGAACGCCTCAATCGCGAGGGCGAAGCATGACCCCGAACGCCCGTTTCAAGCAACGGCTGACAGCGCGCGAACCGCTGGTCGGCTGCTTTATCAAAACCCCGCATCCGATCATCATCGAGGTGCTGGGTGCGGGGCCGCTGGATTTTCTGGTGCTCGACGCCGAACACGCCGCCTTTGATCGCGCCGCCATTGACATGTGCCTGCTTGCGGCCCGCGCAGTGGGCGTGGCGGTGTTGGTGCGGGTGCCTGATGATGCGCCGTCAACACTCCTCAACGCGCTGGATTGTGGGGCCGCCGGGGTTGTGGTGCCACATGTGACCAGCGTCGAGCAGGCCCGCGCACTGGCACTGGCCATGCATTACCGCCCCGGCGGGCGCGGTATCGCCGGCACCACCCGCGCCGGTGGCTATGGCATGCGACCGCTGGCTGAATACCGCCGGATTGCGGGCGAAGAGGTGTCCTTGATCTGCCAGATCGAGGATCGCGAAGGCGTCGACTGTGCTGCCGGTATCGCTGCAGTCGATGGCGTCGACGGGTTGTTTCTGGGTCGCGCTGATCTGTCGGTGTCTTACGGGTTTGCGGATTTCAACGACCCTGAAATCACCAGGATCTGCGACACGGTGCTGGCCGTCCAAGGGGCTGCCCTGGGCCTGTTCTGCGCGCCGGGAGAGCCTGTCGGCCCTTGGCGACAAAAAGGGGCAAGCTTTGTCATCTCCGGCTCCGACCACTCTTTCCTGACGCAAGGCGCCAAAGATCTTGCCACCGCCACCCGCCCCGATCCGACCCGAAAGGAGACCCCATGACAACCGATCTTCTGATCCCCGATCACGCCCATAACATGCGCATTCTGGGCCATTCCGACCAAGGAGGCCGCGCTGATGGCATCCAGGTGATGGTGTCTGGCGGCTATGCCTATGTCGGGCATGTTTTCAGCAACGGATTTTCGGTGATCGACGTGCGCGATCCGAAGGCCCCCAAATGCGTCAAACACATCCCGCAACCCGGCAATACATGGAGCCAGCACGTCCAGACCCATGGCGATATCCTGATCGTCAACAACATGCGCAATATGCTGGATGCCCATGAATATTACAAAGGCTCCATCGGCAACAAGATCGACGTCGTCGCGCTCGAAAAGGATTTCGCTGCGGGTATCCGCGTCTATGACATCGCGGACCGGGCCAACCCGCGCGAGATCGGCTTTCTGGAAATCCCCGGCCTTGGCGTGCATCGGGTGTATTGGGATGGTGGCGATTGGGCTTATCTTTCAGCGCTGCCGCCGGGTTTTACCGACGACATCCTGATGATCGTGGATTTCCGCAATCCAGCAAAACCACAGGTCGTCAGCCAGCTTTGGTTGCCCGGCATGAACAAGGCCGCCGGTGAGACGCAAAGCTGGCACCCCGACCGACGCTATGCCTTGCATCATGCCATCGTAAAGGGCGATCTGGCCTGCGGTGCCTGGCGTGATGGAGGCGTGACGTTGATCGACGTCGCCGACCGGTACAATCCAAAGATCCTGTCGCACGACAATCTGTGCCCGCCCTTTGCCGGGCATACCCACAACACCCTGCCGCTGCCCGGTCGCGGTTTGATGTTTGTGGTGGAGGAGGCGCTGTTCGATCATTGCGGCGATGGCGTCAAGCGCAACTGGGTTTACGACATCCGCGAGCCGGGCAATCCGGTGACGATTTCCTCAACCCCGATCCCCGATGATGCCGACTATGTCGCCAAAGGCGGTCAGTTCGGTCCACATAACGTGCATGAAAACCGCTCTGAAGGGTATCAGAGCGAGGGCTTGATGTTTGTCAGCTACCAAAACGCGGGCGTGCGCGTGTTTGATATCTCCGACCCGTTCCGCCCTGACGAGGTCGCGGCCTGCGTCCCTCCGGCACCGAAAAAGCTGATGGACCCGACCCCGAACCGCCCGTTGGTGATCGATACCGTCGATGTCTTTGTCGATAAACAGGGCCTTGTCTATGCCACCGACATGAACGCCGGGCTGTATATCATGGAAATGGAGGGGCTTTGATGGCGAAGGTGGTAATCGCGGGCCGGATCCATCCGGCGGGCATGGCATTGCTGGAGGCCGAGCCGGGGTTGGAAATCGATCTGATCCTTGATCCCGGCGCGGCGTTGCCGATGGCACGACTGGCGGATGCCGAGGCGCTGCTGATCCGCTACGGCGTGCTGAGCGCCACGCAAGCGGCGGCGATGCCCAAGCTACGCGTCGTGTCGCGTCATGGCGTCGGTTGCGACAACCTGCCGGTGCAGGAATTGGCCGCGCTTGGGGTGCCTGTCACCATCGTCGGCGCGGTCAATGCGGTTTCGGTGGCCGAACAGGTGTTGGCGATGTTGCTCGCCTTGACCAAGCAGATCGGGGCCTATGACGCGGCCGTGCGCAGCGGCAACTGGGCGATCCGCGACAGTCTTGCGGTGGTCGAGCTTTCGGGGCGCAAGCTGTTGCTGCTGGGCTTTGGTCGCATCGGTCGGGAGGTTGCGCGACGCGCAACCGCCTTTGACATGGACGTACTGGTCCACGACCCTTATGTCACCGATGCCGAAATTCACGCCGCAGGCTGCACGCCGACGGCCGATTGGCGCGCAGTGCTGCCCGAGATTGACGCACTTAGCCTGCATTTGCCGGCAGGCCCCGAAACGCGAGGGCTGATCGGCAGCGCCGAGCTTGCCCGAATGAAACCGACGGCCCTGATTATCAATGCCGCACGCGGCGGTCTGGTGGATGAAGCTGCTCTGCATGCCGCGCTCAGCGGGCGGATGGCGGCGGGCGGTGCAGGGCTCGACTGTTTCGCCGACGAGCCCCCCTCCCCCGACCTGCCATTGCTGCGTCTGCCCAATGTCGTGCTCAGCCCCCATTCTGCGGCGCTTAGCCAAGAGGCGGCACAGCGCATGGGTGAGGTCGCAGCCCGCAACGTCATCGCCGGATTGAAAGGCTGCCTCGACCCTGCCCTGATCTTCAACCGCAAGGCGCTCAAGGAGGCCGGTCATGCTGCCTGAAGTCCCAACCGAGGGCCGGATACCGTTTCTCGATCTGACGATTCCGATCCATTGGGAAAACCATGCGATCCTGATGTTCGGCATCTGGTTCGTGCTGGTGCCGTTCGCGATCATGGTCGTCCGTTTCGGCAAGGGTAAGCCCACCACCTACGGCATTCCGCGCGGGACGCCCAAATGGGCCTTTCCCGAGGTGTGTTGGGCGTTGCATTTCTATGGGCTTTACACTGCGATCCTGCTCGCCCTCGCCGGAGCCGGTTTTGCAATGCTGCTCACAGGTGGCTTTTCCGGCTCGCTGCACGCCTGGTTTGGTGTGGGGACGATTGGACTTGGCGTCTTGCAGATCATCTCGGCGCAATTTCGCGGTAGCCATGGCGGGCGCAAGGCGCCGACCTCTGACCCCGATGACCGCACGACTTGGGGCGGCGACCATTTCGACATGACCCCACAACGCTGGTGGTTCGAGGCATGGCACAAAACTGCGGGCTATTTCGCGCTGTTTCTGGCGGGCGGCGCGGTGGCCACGGGCCTGTCACAATTCTGGGTGCTGGGCATCGCGATTGCGCTGGCCGTCGTGGTTATCGGCGGCTTGATCACGGCGGTGGTGTTGCAGGGGCGCGGCTATAACCATGACACCTATCTGTCGGTTTATGGCACCCACCCTGACCACCCTTTCAACCGCCGCCGTTTCGCGCAGATGCTGGAAGAAAAGGACCGAAAACCCTGATCAGGCCACCGCAAGCGCAAGGTTCTAGCGGGCCACGGCAAGGCCAAGGATAGAATTCAACGGCTGAAAGCAGCCGGTGTCGGTGACGCTGACACCAGGATTGGCCGTATCAAAAACCGACAAAAGCGCCTGCACCCGGGCCGGATCCCAAACCCGCGGCAATCCGCATACGTCACTGGCCATAACCGGGATTCGCCGAAGCCTGTCATTGGGGTGGCGCGCCTGCAAAAGCCGATGCGCCGCGCGGCCAAGCGCAAACAATACCTCGTTGCCCAGATCGGACAACACATGATGCGCGGCGTAATCGCCCCCAAGCCAGTCGAAGGCGCTGGATTGGCTGTAGTTGAGGGTGAGCAGATAGGCGATGACCCTGCCACCGTCGGCGACATCGCGGGCAAGCGCGTCGTCCGCCAGCGTGACGCGGTCGGCGATTTGGCTCTGCCCCGCCGCCACATGAACCCCGACTGGCATGAACAGCGCCTGTGGCCGGGCCAGCGCCATGATGCACCCGGCCGACCGACGCAGCAATTCCTCCAACCCGGCAGCCTTTGCCCCACCCTTTGCCAGCGGCTTTGCATACCGCACCTGCCGTCGCAGCCGCGCACCGGCGATATCCAGCAGCCCAGCCAGCGGCACATCAGCGATTTCAGGCCCCTGCCGAGTCATCAGGCGCACGCCGCCAAAGCTCAGGCTTCCATGCCAAGGGCGCGCTTCACGGCCCTGACAGCGCCCGGCGCATCCTCGCCAAAGGCGTCGGCGCCGATCATGTCGGCATATTGCTGGGTCACAACTGCGCCACCAATCACGATTTTGGCGGTATTGCTGTGCTGGCGCAAGTGATTCACGGCGATTGCCATCTGCGGTTTCGTCGTGGTCAAAAGCGCGCTGAGGCAAACCACCTGGTTGCCACGGGCAACCGCCTGTTCAAAGGCCTCAACCGTCACATCAACCCCCAAATCCTCGACTTCGAACCCGGCCCCCTTCAACATCATCACGACCAAATTCTTGCCAATATCGTGCAGATCGCCTTTGACGCTGCCGATACAAACCCGCGCAACCGGTTCATGGCCGGTATTGGCCAGCACCGGCTCAATAATATCAATGCCGCCCTGCATCGCACGGGCCGCAACCAGCATTTCGGGCACAAAAATCTCGCCGGATGAAAACTGCTCACCGACTGCGGCCATTGCCGGGATCATCGCATCATTCAAAATCTGGCCCAGGTCGGCACCCGCATCGCGCGCCTTAGAGACCAGGGCAACCACCGTGCCACGATCGCCATCGCAAATCGCCTCGAACAGGTCGTCCATCTCGTCATCAGTCAGCATCGGCTCAATCTTTCAATGACAGTATTGCATGCGCATTCATTAACATGCAATAATGCAGCCTGTCAAGTTTTGCATCGATGCTTTATGCACAATAGGCTTTCCAAACCGGGCTGCCTGCACTAGCCATGACAAGCCGAAAACCTGATCTGGATTGCGCAAAAAACGAGATGACACAGAGAAGATCCGTTACGTCCTACGATGTTGCACAGGCTGCGAATGTGTCGCAGTCGGCGGTTTCGCGGGCCTTCTCGGCGAATGCATCCATTTCTGAGAATACCCGAAAGCGCGTGTTGGATGCAGCGCGCCAGCTTGGATATACGCCCAATGCCATAGCGCGCAGCATGTCGACCGCGCGCAAGGAACTGCCCCAGAAGTCGGGCATGGTCGGCGTGATCGTGACCCGGTTGGAGGATCCGTTCTTCGCCCATACCATCGCGCATTTCAGTCGCGACCTGCAGGCCCGCGGCTGGCATATGCTGCTGTTTACGGTCGACAGCCAAGCCGAAGTCGATGACGCGCTCAGCGGGCTTTTGCAATATCAGATCGATGGCGTGATCATATTGTCCGCAATCCTCAGCGACCACATGGCCAATGTCTGCCACGCTCAGGGCACGCCGGTTTTGCTCTACAACCGCAATGCCAAGACGCCCGCTCTCAGCTCCATCGGGATCGAGAATTATGCGGGTGGTCGGCTTGCCGCCGATATCTTGCGCGAGGCAGGCCATGACCGGATCGCCTTTGTTGGCAGCGATGGCAATGACGATACATCGCGCGAACGCGAGGCGGGCTTTGTGGCAAGGTTGGCGGAAGACGGGCTCTCGCTTTTCCAACGCGAAAGCGGCGACTATACCTTTGTCAGCGGGCGCGAGGCCGGGCTACGGCTCTTTGCGCGCGCCGAGCGCCCCGACGCCGTGTTCTGCGCCAGTGACGTTATGGCCCTTGGTGTGCTGCATGCCGCGAAGTTCGAACTGGGGCTCCGCGTGGCGCAGGATTTCTCGCTGGTCGGCTTCGATGACATCCCCGCCGCCTCTTGGCCGGGCCACAGGCTCACCACCATCCGCCAGCCGATTCAGGCGATGATCCGTCAAGCCGTGGAAATTTTGGCGGCGCGGATGGAAAACTCCGATCTGGCGCCACAGACGACCCGCGTTCCCGGCACTTTGATTTTGCGCGAAACAGTCCGCGGCATCGGCCCTTCAACAAGCGCGACGTTCAGCTAGGCTCGTTTTTGCGCAACACCGCACCAACGAGGGCACACCGACCCTCGTGGTCAGCGGTGGTTCGGTTTGTCTGAACAGGTTCCGGCGGGGCCTTGAGTGTGAGCTATCGCCCGAAATACGGACACCGACGCACGCTATGTTTTGTTGTCTGTTGATCGTCAATCCGAAGCAGATCGACGATGTTGAAACAGAGGCGACATCACCCGGAATTCAAGGCCAAGGTCGCGGTGGAGGCTCCGTAGGGCGAGGACACGCTCCGCGAATTGGCCAGTCGATTTGGCGTCCATCGGTTCCCGGCAGGTGTTTGCAAGCAACCACCGTGAGGCAACGATGATCCCGCCATGGACGCGCGTTTTGCCCGGCAACACAGGCTTGCATAGTGAGAGGGCAAGGCAGGCATCAGAAAATGAACCACGTTCTACAATCTTCAGCGCCCCATTCCCCGCTTTACGCCACCGCGCCCGGCGCGTTTGCCACAGCTGTCGGCACACCCAGCCGGTCGGCGCGGATTTTTCACCAAACTGGCGGTCAGGCAAGGCGTCGATCCAGTCGCGTCGGCTAAGGCAGGGCGCGGGTCAGACCCCAATCTACCCATGCGCATCTATGCCCATGTAAAGACCGATGGGGCTGACGTCGGGCGTGGTTTCGTACAATCTATGTACAAGCGCCGCCCGCCGAAAAAACCAAGCATAAGAAAACAAAGAAAGATCAGAAAAATGAATGCCCCCCAATGAGCCGATTAGCGGTTCGAAATCCACGCGGGGTCACCAAATCAAGTTTGCATCGCGGCCAACAGCGATCGGGTGCAGCGGTGCGTCGGGTTCATGGCCTTCTCAACCGTTGGCATTGCCGCTGATCGCCGTCAACGTCACGCTGCTCACGTCCAACAACTCGACACCGGTCAGAAAGGCGACGACCTGGCCATCCAGATACACGTTCAGCCCGCCAAGCTCAGGGTCGTATGCCGTACTGATCTCGGGCAATTGTCCGGTCTCATCATAGGCAACGGACAGGACGTCGGTTTGCGGGTCAAAATCGCTGATCAAAGCCGGTTCATCGGGGTCAATCCAAGACCCCAAAACAAACGTATCGGCACCCTCGCCGCCGCTGGCCGTGTCGCCGCTGCCGAGAATCAGCACGTCGTCGCCCTCGCCGCCGTTCAGCACATCCGCGCCGTCAACGTCGCGCCCCGAGGCATCCGGCGTGAAGCCGTGTATCGTATCGTTTCCGGCACCGCCGAACGCAACATCCGCACCCGTTCCCGTGACCAGAACATCGTCGCCATAGCCGCCTTGCAGCGTGTCGTCATCGGCGCCACCATACAGGCTGTCGTTGTCTTCGCCACCGATCAAGGCGTCATTTCCAGACCCGCCAATCAACAACCCGTCACCTGACCCGGACACGAGCGAATCGTCGCCCACCCCGCCGGTCAATGTGTCAGCACCCCGGCCACCGATCAGCGTATCATTGCCATGTTTGCCGATCAGCTCATCGTTGCCATCTTGCCCTTCCATCCAGTCATCGCCAGCACCGCCAACAAGGGTGTCATTGCCGTCACCCCCTGCGGTTTGATCGCCGTCATCGTCCAGCGTGATGTAATAGTCCGATGGCGTTTGCAGCGGTATGTCACTGCTCAAAAAGTCGTCATGAAACCAATCATCGACATTTGCGGTGTCTGCATCATCGGGCGCGTTGTGAATCGGCAATCTGTCATCTGTCGCCTCGTCAGTCTCGCTCTCGGGTTCTGGCGACTGTGATGGCGGATCGTTTTCCGACGGCGCGTCATTTTCGTCAGCATCCGGTGATGCATCGGAGTCCGTGTGTTCCGCTTCCTGGGTCGTCGTTGACGCATCCACGTCCGTCAGCAGGTCGCCCAATTGCTGACCAAACTCGTCGTGCGACTGTGCCTCATCTTCGGGACCAGCGCCGTCCGCATCATCCGAAACGTCGTTTCCCATAAAAACGTCGGACATGCTGGAGGCAACCAACACCCCGACCAACCCCACGAGCATCCACATTCCAGCCCCCTTGCCGCCAGTCGCGGCCCCAATACACCCGGCAGCCATTAAACAGGTGAAACATGAACAAAGCGCGATCATTGGCGACTGGAAAGCCCGAATCTCTGAAAATGGTTAACGCATCAGCAACCCTTTCCTGACAGCCGGCCCTGGTGCTTTGATCGGTTCTTGCCCTGCGCCCGAATCTCGCCTATACGCGCGCATCCTTCGCCCGTGAACCATCGCGGGCCGGATACTCCACGGGCCCTGCTGGACGACATCCCGGCTTGCGCCTTTCACTTTTTTCAAAGGAGACCCCGATGTCGATTACCGTCGAAGAAAAACAGCGCCTGATCAAGGAATTCGCAACCAAAGAAGGCGACACCGGTTCGCCCGAAGTCCAGGTTGCGATCCTGACCTCGCGGATCACCACCCTGACTGAGCACTTCAAGTCCCACAAGAAAGACAACCACTCGCGTCGTGGTCTTTTGATGATGGTGGCCCAGCGTCGCAAACTTCTGGACTACACGCGTTCGCAAAGCGAAGAGCGTTACAAGTCGCTGATCGGCCGGCTCGGCATCCGCCGCTAAGCCGCGTCAGGTCTGGACAATCAAGCGCCCGTTGGAAACAGCGGGCGTTTTTCATGCGCGCAACCGAAGCGGCGCGAAACGTCGGTCCAATCCGCGCTGACTTTTGCTGAAAAACGGCGAAAAGTTGAACAGGTGCACTTTCCAACGGCACGGAATCCTTTTACGCCCTGTTCACGACGCAGCGCCCGATTTGACGCCGCGCGAAGGAGACCCAAACATGCCGAAACTCGACGAGAAACTGGAGCCAATCCTGAACACGGTGATCCAGCGCAACGCCGGCGAACCTGAATTCCATCAGGCTGCGCGCGAAGTGCTGGAAAGCCTGGGCCGGGTGATTGCGAAACATCCCTACTACCTCGACGATGCGCTGATCGAGCGGATTTGCGAGCCCGAACGTCAGATCATTTTCCGCGTGCCATGGACCGATGACAAAGGCCAGGTTCAGGTCAACCGGGGCTTTCGCGTGCAGTTCAACTCGGCGCTTGGCCCGTTCAAGGGCGGGATGCGGTTTCACCCTTCGGTGAATGTCGGCATCATCAAGTTTCTGGGCTTCGAGCAGACCTTCAAGAACGCGCTGACCGGGATGCCGATCGGCGGCGGCAAGGGTGGGTCGGACTTTGACCCCAAAGGGCGCTCGGATGCCGAAATCATGCGGTTCTGCCAGTCCTTCATGACCGAGATGTTTCGCCATCTGGGCGAATACACCGACGTGCCCGCCGGCGACATCGGTGTCGGCGGCCGCGAGATCGGCTTTCTGTTCGGCCAGTACAAGCGCCTGACCAATCGCTACGAAGCGGGTGTGTTGACCGGCAAGGGCCTGTTCTATGGGGGTTCACGCGCCCGGACCGAGGCCACCGGCTATGGCAACACCTATTTCGTCCAGCGCATGTTGGAAACCAAGGGCCAGAGCTTTGAAGGCAAGCGCTGCGTGGTGTCGGGCTCGGGCAACGTGGCGATTTATACGGTCGAAAAGATCATTGAATTCGGCGGCACGGTTGTCGCCTGTTCCGATTCCAGCGGCTATGTGGTCGATGAAAACGGCATTGATCTGGCCCTGCTGCAAGAGATCAAGGAAGTTCGCCGCCAGCGCATTTCCGAATACGCGCGCCTCAAGGGCAACGGGACGCATTTCGTCAAGGGCGGCTCGATCTGGGAAGTGCCGTGCGACGTGGCGATGCCCTCTGCAACGCAAAACGAACTCAGCGGCAAGGATGCCCGGACGCTGATCAAGAACGGTGTGATTGCAGTCGGCGAAGGCGCGAATATGCCCTCGACCCCTGAAGCCACGCACGCGTTTCAGGCGGCGGGTGTGCTGTTTGCACCCGGCAAGGCGGCGAATGCCGGCGGGGTCGCGACCTCCGCGTTGGAAATGCAGCAAAACGCCTCGCGCGATAGCTGGACCTTCGAGCAAACCGAAGCGCGCCTTGCGACGATCATGCACAACATCCACGATCTTTGTGCCCAGACCGCCGAGAAATACGGCGTGCCGGGCGATTATGTGATGGGTGCCAATATCGCCGGTTTCGTGCGCGTCGCCGAAGCCATGCGCGCGTTCGGCGTCATCTGACACCACGGCGCCCCGACCCCACGCTGACACGCCAGGGTCGGGGCGCAGTCTACACCACGCGCTTGATCAGCCCCAGCACACCACGCTTCCACGGCACCCGGTGCGACACCCCGGCCTTTGCCGCGATGTGGTCCCGGTTGGCAACGTACCAGTCGTAATTGCGCACCAAAGCCTCGATGTTGGAGAATTGCGGCACAAAGCCAAGCCGCTCGGTCAGCCGGTCGATACTGACGAAACTGTCCTTGGCGGCGGTCTCGTAGATCCACTTGTAAAGCGGTGACAGATTGACCGCCTCCAACGCGCGCAGGGTCCAGATTGCGGGGGCGGCGGGCAGGCCGATCACATGCTTGCCATAGCCGGCACGGTCCAGAACCGACTGGAAACTTTCGCGCATCGTGCCAAACCGCGCGGCACCCACGTTGAACGTGTCGTTGACCGTTTCCGCGTCTCCCTGCGCGACCAATTCGCAGACGACGCTCAGATCGCCCACGTCCAGAAGCTGATACAGATTGTGCCCCGCCCCCAGCACCGGAAAATGATGCCCGGTATAGGCGAAATCATAGAGCAATTCGAACGCGCCCAACCGCTCTGGGCCAACAAAGCTTTTGGGGCGCAGAATGGGCAGGATCAGCCCCTTCTCGCGAAACTCAAGACAGACCTCCTCGGCCCGAACCTTGGACTCGCCATAGGGCCCGACACCCTGCATCGGATCGGTTTCAAGCAGTGGGTGATGGTCCGGAATGCCATAAACCGCCGTGCTGGAGATATGCACGAACCGCGCGATGCCCCGCGCCACAGTGGCCTCCAGCATCAGTCGTGTGCCGTCAACATTGGTCGAGTGGATCTCGGCGGGATCGGCCAAGGGCAGCGCGGCGGCGCAATGCACCACCACATCCACCCCGTCAAACGCCCGGTCATGCACCGAGCGGTCGCGAATATCGCCGGTCAAGACGTCGATCTCGGCGGCCTCGGGATAGTCGAACGGCGCGATATCATAGCTGCGCACCGCATGACCCAGCGCCAGCAGGTGCCGGATCAGATTGATCCCAAGGAACCCCGCCCCGCCGGTAACCAGATAGGTTTGCACAACCATTGCCCGCCTCGTGCTCTCTTGAACAGATGACCAATAGGCGAAACGGAGAGACAACAGGTTGATCTGCGTCAATCCTGTGCAAAGCAGTCATGCCGCGCCGAGATCAGGCCTTTGTATCCGACGGATGCGGCACGCGAAATCCAACCGCCAGCCGGTTCCAGACATTGATCGTGGCGATTGCCACGGTGAGATCAACGACCTCCTTTTCACCAAACTGCGCCAGCATTTCTTGGTAGACAGCCTCGGGAATGCCGCTTTCGCTGACCAGAGTCACCGCCTCCGTCCACGCGAGCAAGGCGCGTTCCTGTGGATCAAACACCAGCGCCTCGCGCCAGACACAGACCAGGGCAATCCATTGCTCGCTCAGACCATCCTTGCGCGCTTCCTTGACGTGCATATCGACGCAATAGGCGCAGCCGTTGATCTGCGAGGCCCGCAGCTTGAGCAAATGAATGAAGCGTGGTTCAAGGGTGGTCTTGGTGTGAAGATACGTTTCCAGACCGACGACAGCCTGAAGCGCTTCTGGCGCGACTTTCCGATAATCAAGGCGACATTCCATGGCATGAACCTTTGTGTGCAGGGGGGCGACGCACGAGGCTTCACCCGGTCGCCCGAGTTTGTCAATCGTGCCGCGAACGGGCAGGTACGCCACAGGCACTTCCCAAAGCCCGGACTTTCCTGTATGCCCCGCGCATCTGAGACGCGACGCAACGACCCCGGCGTTCGACGCATGATAGATGGGGTCGGCGGCAATGGGGCCGCCATATAGAACGGGAGACCCGGAAGGCCGGGAGTGCTCCCTTACAGGAAACGCTGAATGTTCAATATTACGAAAAAATCGATCCAGTGGGGCCAAGAGACGCTTTCACTGGAAACCGGGCGTGTGGCCCGTCAGGCTGATGGCTCGGTCATCGCCACTTTGGGTGAAACCTCGGTCATGGCCAACGTGACCTATGCCCGCGCACCCAAGCCGGGGCAGGATTTCTTCCCGCTGACCGTGCACTATCAGGAACGCTATTACGCTGCCGGCAAAGTGCCAGGTGGCTTCTTCAAGCGCGAAGCCCGTCCGTCCGAAAAAGAGACGCTGACCTCGCGCCTGATCGACCGTCCGATCCGCCCGCTGTTCGTCGAAGGCTTCAAGAACGAAGTGCTGGTGATCTGCACCGTGCTGTCGCATGACCTGGTGAACGAGCCCGATGTCGTGGCGATGATCGCGGCTTCCGCGGCGCTGACCATCTCGGGCGTGCCGTTCATGGGCCCGATTGCCGCCGCCCGCGTTGGTTTCGTGGATGGCGAGTACATCCTGAACCCAGAGTGCGACGACATGCACAAGCTGCGCGAGAACCCCGAGCAGCGCCTCGATCTGGTTGTTGCCGGCACCAAAGACGCCGTGATGATGGTCGAATCCGAAGCCTATGAGCTGTCGGAAGCCGAAATGCTGGGTGCTGTGAAATTCGCCCATGACGCCTGTCAGCCGGTGATCGACCTGATCGTCGATTTCGCCGAAGACTGCGCCAAAGAGCCGTTCGACTTCACCCCGCCGGATTATTCGGCCCTGCTGGCACGCCTGAAAACACTCGGTGAAACCGAGATGCGCGCCGCATTCGCCATCCGCGACAAGCAACAGCGCGTCACCGCGATTTCGGCGGCCCGCGACGGCATCATGGCCCAACTGACCGAAGACGAGCTGGCCGACGCGAACCTTGGCGCGGCGATGAAGAAGCTCGAAGCCTCGATCCTGCGCGGCGGCATCATCAACGGCGAACCCCGTATTGATGGCCGCGACACCAAGACCGTGCGCCCGATCGTGTCGGAAACCTCGGTTCTGCCGCGGACCCACGGCTCGGCGCTGTTCACCCGTGGTGAGACGCAAGCCCTGTGTATCGCCACCCTGGGCACCGGCGACGATGAGCAGTTCATCGACGCGCTGACCGGCACCTCGAAGTCGAACTTCCTGCTGCACTACAACTTCCCGCCCTATTCGGTCGGCGAAGTGGGTCGTTTTGGCCCTCCCGGCCGTCGCGAAATCGGTCACGGCAAGCTGGCATGGCGCGCCCTTCAGGCCGTTCTGCCTGCCGCCACCGACTTCCCCTACACGATCCGTATCGTGTCCGAGATCACCGAATCGAACGGCTCCTCGTCGATGGCCTCCGTGTGCGGTGGCTCCTTGTCCATGATGGACGCGGGCGTTCCGCTGAAGGCTCCGGTCGCCGGTGTGGCGATGGGTCTGATCCTTGAGGATGATGGCCGTTTCGCCATTCTGACCGATATTCTGGGCGACGAGGATCACCTCGGCGACATGGATTTCAAGGTTGCAGGCACCGAAGCCGGGATCACCTCGCTGCAAATGGACATCAAGGTGTCCGGCATCACGGTTGAGATCATGGAGCAAGCTTTGGCCCAGGCCAAGGAAGGCCGTCTGCACATTCTCGGCGAGATGAGCAAGTCGCTGGCCGCGCCTTCGGGCTTCAGCCAATACGCGCCAAAGATCGAAACGATGCAGATCCCGACCGACAAGATCCGTGAAGTGATCGGCTCGGGCGGCAAGGTCATCCGCGAGATCGTCGAGGTTTCGGGTGCCAAGGTCGACATCAACGATGACGGCGTGATCAAGATTGCCTCGAACGATCAAGAGGCGATCAAGAAGGCCTATGACATGATCTATTCGATCGTGGCCGAACCCGAGGTCGGCAAGATCTACACCGGCACCGTGGTGAAGATCGTCGATTTCGGCGCCTTCGTGAACTTCTTCGGCAAGCGTGACGGCTTGGTGCATGTGTCGCAGATCGCGCCGCAGCGCCTGAACCACCCGTCCGACCTGCTCAAGGAAGGTCAGGAAGTGAAGGTCAAGCTGTTGGGCTTCGACGATCGCGGCAAGGTCCGCCTGGCGATGAAGATGATCGACCAGACGACCGGCGAAGAGATCAAGGAAAGCGCTGAGTAAGCGCCACCACGCATGAAAACGAAAAGCCCCGGTTTCTGACCGGGGCTTTTTTGACAATTACCCTTGCATCTACAGCGACTGTAGATGCTACGCCCCACCTGAACACAGGAGGAGGCGTTCATGATTCTGTACATCCAAGCCCTCGGGATAAGCGTTTCGGTGCTGGCCACCGTCCTGATCCTTTGGAGCCTCGCCGTTCCAACAAAGCGCATCTGGCCGTCGAACGAACCCTCGCGACGGACGACAGCACTGGTCTGGGCCATGACCTTCGCACTGGCGGTGTCGATCATTGGGCTTGCACTTTTGGGCTGGGGGCAGGCCGATCTGCCGCTTTGGCTGCGTATCGGCGTTGGTCTGCCGCTGTTGGCTGCGGGAAATATCGTCGTCTGGCGCGAGGCTGGCCGATTTGGCGCAAAGCAGACGATGGGCGGCGCAGGGGTTTTGCTGACGGACGGATTCTATCGCTACAGCCGCCACCCGCAATATGTCGCGGATATCGCGTTATGCGTGGGCTGGTTTCTGGTGTCGGCGTCGCTGGCCGCCCTGCCCGTCATCATCGGCGCAATCATCGTTCTGATCCTTGCGCCGTTTGCCGAGGAGCGCTGGCTGGAAGACGTTTATGGCAACGCGTATCGCGACTATCGCCAGCAAGTGCGACGCTTCCTGTAGCGTCCTCGGGTCGTCGTGTTATGACGGTGCGTGCAAGCACACACCCTACGAGACGTTGGTTCATGTGGTAGGGTGTGTGCTTGCACGCACCATGCCTCGCGATCACGCCCCCGGCCAGGTATCCGACAACCGATACCCACGCGGCCAGGGATCGTCCGGGTCCAGCATCAGTTGCGACGTGCCTGTCAGCCACGCGCGACCGCTGATTTCGGGCGTCACGGTCGGCGTGTCGCCCATCATCCCGGTCTCGATGATCTTGCCCTGAAACTGCGAACCGATCAGCGAATAGGCGGTCAGCGGCACGCGTGACTCGATCTGGCCGCGTGCGCGCAGCAGGGCAAGTCGTGCCGAAACCGCTGTCCCCGTCGGCGAACGGTCGATCTTGCCCGGCTCGATCGCAACGGCGTGGCGGGTAACCGGCCCTTCTGGCCCGTCGGTTAGCGGCCCCGCGAACAGGCAGAACGAGATGTGTTGCCAGTCCCGATTCCGCGGGTGATGAAAGCCCAGCTGTTTATTGGCATTGTTGGTGATCCGCACGCCCAGCTCAGCCAGATCACGCGCCTCATCGGGGGTCAGATCGAAGCCCAGCGCGGCGGCATCGACCACCACGAAACTGTCACCGCCATAAGCCGTATCGACCCGCAGCAACCCCACGCCCGGCACCTCGAGAAGCGCATTCATCCGGCCGACGAAACTGGGCACGTTTTGCACATGCACGCGCGTCACCCGCCCACGGTCGCACTCGGCGCGGACATGAACCACCCCGCCCGGGGCCTCCAGAACCAGATGCGTCACCGGCTCGATCATCGGCACAATCCCGGTTTCCAGCAGCACCGTACTGACGCAGATCGAGTTTGACCCCGACATCGGCGGCGTGTGCATCGGTTCCATGATGATGAAGCCCATATCGGCGCGCGGGTCTTTGGGCGGCACCAACAGATTCACATGCCGAAAGACGCCGCCGCGCGGTTCGTTCAAGACGAAATCGCGCAACGCGCCGTGCGCGTGGATCCACCGTGACTGCGCCCACAAGGTGTCGCCGGGCGGCGGCGCAACGCCACCGACAATCACGTCGCCGACCTCGCCCTCGGCATGGCAGCCGACAATCTGGATCAGCGTTTGGCTGCGCATTCGCTTAGAACGGCAGCGGTGCGCCGTTCACCGTGACCTGCCCGCCAGGCCGGATCGACACCTCGGATTGCAAGTGGTCTTCGCCGACCGAGCGCCCCAGACCGTTCATCATCATGCGGGCAAAGAACTGCTGGTCATTGGGTACGATCCCCAAGGCACTCAACCGGGTCAGCAGCGCATCGCCGCCGATCAGATCAAAGATGAAATCGCCGGTGCCATTGGGAATATCCTCACCGATGCTGCTCATCAAACCGCCCAGAAACGTAAACGCGCCGCTGCCAGTCAGCTCCGCATCACCAACCCGGGTCAACAACCGGTTCAGACTGACCGAGGAGACATCGAAAGGCGGCGTATCACCTTGCCCAAACTCAGAGCCAACGTCCTCGGTCAACCGGGCCTGTGCGCTGACGTCAAGCGCCACGCTGATGGCCTCGCCGGCGAAATCCTGTGCACCAACCAGTTGCAACGTCGCCGCCGAGGCGACAACGTTGTCGAAATTGAACCGATAGGACACCGTCTGATCCTGCGGCGAGGCCAAAAGCGGGACGCCGATGCTCATGCCGATTTCATCGAAACTCGCCTCACCCACGAACGGGGCCATTCCGCCCGAGATCTGGCCGGCCTGCACCATCGTGTGGGCGCTCAACGCCCCGTCAGCAATATCCAGCGCCATTTCATTGGCCCCGGTTGACGACCGGAACGCAATTTGGCTGCCGTCAACGAGTTGGTCGGATATGCTGCTGCTGGTGTCGACGCCCAGCGCCAACCGTATGGCAAAGCCAGCGTCAAAGGCCGTGCGCAACATGCCCTCATCGTTGGAAATCATATCCAATTCCGAGGCCGAAAACTCGACCCGCAGACCGGTCATCTCGGCGCTGCCGTTTTGCCGCATGGGCGTGCTTCCGCTGGTATCCGAGAACATCAGCGAATATTGCGCGAAGTCGGCATCCAGCCGCAAATCAGCCTCGCCTGACCGCAGGATTTCAAACCCACCCGCCAAGCCGCGCAGATCAATGCTGAAGAACTGATCGAGGTCGTTTCCTCGACTCACGGCGTCGGTCAATGCGACCCGCAAATGATCAAACGGAAACTCCATGGCGATGCGGTCTTGCGACACATCCGCCACGATTTCCCCGCTATGGCTGACGGTGACGCGGTATTGCGACGTGCGATCCGGCTGGGCGACAATATAAAAGTCGGGCGAGGGAATCAGCGCCAAGGCCTCGCCACGCGGTTCGATCCGCAATTCGGGCATCTGGATCATGGCAGAATCGGGTTCACCCTCAAGATATATCCGCACATTCTGCGCAATCAACGACGTGCCGTAATCCGTGACACCCTGCGAGGCGATCAAGACACCACGCTCGCGCGCGAAGCTGCGCAGGTCTTGCCACGCCGTTTTTGCGGCAGACTCCTGCGCGACCGCGGGCGAAACGACGATAGAAACCGTGATGGCTGCAGCTGAAAATGACCGAACGAGGAACGGAGGCATAGGTTCAAACTCCTGATATCTATGCCGCGAGTTTGTGGCGCAGGGGTCTGTTGGGTCAAGCGAAAAGCCGATGAACAGGTCTGGTCAGGCGTAAAACAGCGCGTTACCAAGCAAATATCAGGTCAAGGAACAGAACATGGCAAAGACGCAAGACTGGCAATCCTCTGTCGCGGGCAAGTCCGTGTTGCTCACTGGCGCCAGCCGGGGCATCGGCGCGGCAACGGCACGGCTTTTTGCCAAGGCAGGGGCAAAACTGGGGCTGGCAGGGCGACCCAGCGACGCGCTGCACCAGCTGGCCAAGGAGATCGGTGCACCCGTGATCCCCTGTGATGTTGCCGATTACGCGCAGGTCGTCGCCGCGGTTCAGGCCATGGTCGCGGCGCATGGCGGGTTGGATGTGTTGATCAACAATGCCGGCGTCATCGACCCCATCGCCCCCTTGGCACAGGCGGATCCAGACGCTTGGTCTCGGCAAATCGACGTCAATCTCAAGGGCGTGTTCTACGGTATGCGCGCCGCCTTACCCGTGATGCAAGGCGCTGGCCGCGGCACGATCCTGACCATCGGCTCGGGTGCGGCCTATAATCCGCTCGAAGGGTGGAGCGGGTATTGCGCCTCCAAGGCCGGGGCGGTCATGTTGACACATACCGCGCACCGTGAGGCCGGTCAGACCGTGCGCATTCTGTCGCTGTCGCCGGGCACCGTGGCGACGGATATGCAGCGCGTCATTAAAACCTCAGGCATCAACCCGGTCAGCAAGCTGGAGTGGTCGGACCACGTTCCACCGGAATGGCCCGCGCAGGCGCTGTTGTGGATGTGCAGCCCCGAGTCAGACGCCTATCGCGGCAAGGAAGTCAGTCTGCGCGAGCCTGGCATCCGGCAAACCCTGGGCCTGACAGCATGATCATCCGGCGCACCGATGGCGGCTTGACGGTCCTGACGCTGGATCGCCCGGACAAGGCAAATTCCCTGACCCGCGCAATGATGGTGGATCTGGTCGATAACCTGCGCGCCGTGGCCCAATCCGCGCGCGCCGTGGTGCTGACCGGCTCCGGCAAGGTGTTCAGCGCAGGGGCCGATCTGGACGAGGCGCGCGCGGGCCTTGCCACCGATCCGATCTGGGAGGAACTGTCAGCCACCCTTGCCGCCATGCCCTGCCTGACCATTGCCGCGCTCAACGGCACCCTGGCAGGCGGCGCATTCGGCATGGCGTTGGCCTGCGATATTCGCCTGGCCGTGCCCAGCGCCAAGTTCTTTTACCCGGTGATGAAGCTGGGCTTTCTGCCGCAACCCTCGGACCCGGCGCGCCTGACCGCGCTGATCGGGCCGGGCCGGGCCAAGATGATCCTGATGTGTGGCGCCAAAATCAACGCCGCCGAGGCACTGGAGTGGGGTCTCGTGGACCGCGTCATCTCGGCCAAGACCCTGATGGACGACGCGCGCATTCTCGCCGCCGATCCCTGCGCGGCGCCGGACGGGCATGTCGGGCGGATCAAGGCGATGATCCCGCGCTGAAATCGGGCAATTGGTCGCACTAGCAGTCGCGCCTGCGCTCGCATAAATGGTAAGTATGAAAATCTTGCGCGCCCTTTCCGTGGTCTGGATGGTGCTGGTGCTTGCCGCCGGCTCTGTCACCATGGCGATGGCGCGCCACCAACCCCGCGCGATTGGCGAGATTGATCTGTGCACCGGCTTCGGAATGGTCAGTGTCGCGGTGGATGCCCAAGGCAAGCCAACCGGCCCCCTGATGCCCTGCCCCGACGCGACGCCCGCCCTGGCCGCACTGACGGATGCCGCCGTTCCCGTGATCCAGACACCGGGCACGGTGATGCCGATGCAGTTCAGGCTGCGCGATCTGCGCGCGACGGTTCTGCCGATCAACACCCACCACCACTCGCGCGCACCGCCTGTCACGGTCTGACGTCACGTCCCTTCTCAGACCCCTAATCATTGACAGGATATCCCTATGATCCGCTTCTTTTCAATTGCCGCCGCGGCGGCTCTGCTCTCCACCCCTGCCCTTGCCTGTGACGGCTTCGAGGTGCAGGACCCTTACGCCCGCGCCTCGACCCCGATGTCGACATCGGGTGCGGCCTTCATGATGATGGTCAACAATGGCGACACCGATTGCCACGTCACCGGCGTGCGTTCCGAGGCTGCCGCGCGCACCGAATTGCATACCCATATCGCCAGCGATGACGGCGTGATGCGCATGGTGCATGTCGAAGAGGGCTTCATCGTGCCCGCCGGTGGCCACCTTGCCCTGCAACGCGGCGCAGAGCATGTGATGTTCATGGGCCTCACCGCGCCTTTTGAGCAGGGCAATCTTCTGAGCGTCACGCTCGAATTCGCCGATGGCTCGGAATATGACGTCGAGATCCCCGTCGATCTGGAGCGTATGCCCGAGATGCAGATGCAGGGTCACGACAGCAACTGATCTGACTCTCCCCGTCTCCAAGGGCGAGGTCGGAGGCGTCCCCTTCGCCCTTGGATGAATTGCCCGAGGTTCCTCCCGTTTCCGAGGGCAAACTCCCCTGCCGAACCCTTCATTCGGCAGGGTTTTTCATGGCCGCAACAGGCGCAGCACCGGATGGCCCTTGGCGGCAATCCGCGCGACCGCTTCGGCATAATCCTCCTCGACCACGGCCATATGATGCCCGTTAGCGTGAATGATGCGCCCCGGTTCGGTGATCATCGCCACATGCACGCTCCAGAACACCAGATCGCCGGGGGCCAGATCCGCCTCGGCCACGTCCTGCCCGGGCATCGCCATTTGCAGATCACTGTCGCCGGGGCACTCAAAGCCACAGGCGCGCCGCGCGACCTGCACCAAGCCGGAGCAATCAATCCCCGCGCGGGTATTGCCGCCCCACAGATAGGGCGTGCCCAGAAACCCGCGCGCCACGGCGACCGGATCGGTCAGCGGGGTGTCGATCGAGCGCAGATGGCTGGTCGGGATGAAGCCCTGGGGCGTCTGCGTCAGGTCCCCGATCTGGCCGGTGACCTGCACACGCGCGCCCTGCGACAAAGCCATGACCTCAAAGACCTTGATATCGGCGACCGGGTAGACATGCGTGCCGGAACTGGCAACGACGTGGCTGACCGGCGCATCCGCACCCAGCGCCGCGGCCTCCACCCAGCCGCAATAGCCGTCATAGGCGTCGAAGCCGAACACCCAGTCGCCATCCGCCGTCAGCGCACAGAACCGCGTCCCCAGCAACAGCTGCCGGTCCCGCGCGCCGCCCGGTTTTGCGCGCAACTCGGCCAGCGCCACCGTGACGCGGCGCCAGTCGCCCGGCACAAAGGTCACGCCCTCTACCGCCCCGCGCAAACTCTCATGCGCGACGCCCTTTGCGCAGCGAAACAGGCGCCGGTCGGGCTTCGGGGCGGCCGTCATGCGGTTCCCTGATCGCCCAGAATATCGGCGCCCAGCACCACAGGCAGCGCCCCCAGAATGGCCCGCGCCCCCTGCCCGACGCCGCCCTTGGGCCGCCCCGGAGCATCCGCGGGCTGCCAGCCATAAATGTCGAAATGCGCAAAATTCGACGATTTCGCCACGAAGCGCCGCAAGAACAACGCCGCCGTGATCGAGCCCGCCATCCCGCCCGAGGGCGCATTGTCGAGATCGGCAATAGTCGGCTCGATCATCGACTCATACGGATCGTAAAGCGGCATACGCCACAACGGGTCACACTCGGCGCGCGCGCTGGCGGTCAGCGCCTCGGCCAGCGCGTCGCTGTCGGTGTAGAACGGCGGCAAATCCGGCCCCAGCGCGACCCGCGCGGCCCCGGTCAGGGTGGCCATGCAGATCAGCGCATCGGGCGATTCCTCGTCGGCCAGCGCCAGCGCATCGGCCAGAATTAACCGCCCCTCGGCATCGGTATTGTTGACCTCGATGGTCAATCCGTTGCGCGCGGTCAGCACATCGCCGGGCCGCATCGCCTCGCCGGAAATCGCGTTTTCCACCGCCGGAATGATCACCCGCAAGCGCACTTTCCACTCCAGCGCCATGATCATCATCGCCAGCCCCAGCACCGTCGCCGCGCCGCCCATGTCCTTTTTCATCAGGCCCATTGACGCGCCCGGCTTGATGTTCAGCCCGCCAGTGTCAAAGCACACGCCTTTGCCAACCAGCGTGATGCGCGGCCCCTCGGCGCCCCAACGCATGTCCAAAAGCCGCGGGATTCGCGCCGAGGCACGGCCAACCGCATGAATCAGCGGAAAGTTCTCTTGCAGCAGATCGTCGCTATAGGTCACCGAGACCTGCGCCTCGAATTCCTCGGCCAGCGCCAGAAGCGTGGTTTCCAGTTCCTCCGGCCCCATTTGCGAGGCGGGGGTATTGATCAAGTCGCGCGTCAGGCATTCGGCAGCGGCGAGAATCTCGATCCGCCGGGCATCAATCCCCTCGGGCGCTTTCAGGGCGGCCTGATCACTCCCGGCCGCAGCGCGTCGAAACCGGTCGAACCGATAGCCCGCCAGCAGCCAACCCAAGGTCTGCTCTGCCAGATCGGCGGGTTCGATACCGCTGGCCAGATGATACGTTCCAGCCGGCAACCCGGCCCGCGCCGCCCCCAAGGCCATGCGCCCGCGCGCTTTGCTATGCACGTCGCCCATGCCGCATACCGCGATCGACAGCCCGCCCGACGCGTCCGGCACGCAGACGACGCGGCCGACCTTGGCCTTGAACTCCACCGCTTCGATCCAGTTGCGAATCCGTGCGGGCTGGTTTTCCAACCAGTCCGGCAGCGCCTCGCTGCTGACACAATGGAGAGGAATCGAGGCGCTCTCGGGCGCGGCAAAGGCGATATGGCTGTGACTCATGGGAACTCTCTTGTGGAACTCCCCCCAACCTAAAGCCCCAAGGGACCGGAAAGGAAGGGGGGTCACCCGTCTTCGTCACGGTTAAACCGCCCCCGGCGCTAAATCGACAAGCCCGGAAGCTCCCACACTTGCGAAAGTGAGCGGTCTCCGATGCGGACCAACCTCTCCCAGACCGCGCGATAGGCGACGACATCATCGCGCGACGCGGCAATTCCCATATCACGCGAGACCCGCGCCAGCGATGTCAGCCCGATTTCCGCACTGATCCGACTGACCAACTGCGCGCGTGGCGCAATTTCTGTCAGTACGTCGGTGCGCACGAAGCCATCGACCTCGGCCAACAGATCCGAGATCGCCTCGACAGCCTCCATCACAAAGGCTTCTGCGCCCTTGTCACCCAGCCGTCGGAACACTTCCTCAAGCCGCGCAGCATCAATAATGATCCGCTCGCTTGGTCGAAATTCATGTACGAGTGTCACACCCTCACCTCTTTTGCCCCAAAAAAATCCCTTGCACCCGTCCTCAGGATGTTTGATCCGGGCTAACAAAGTGTTGCCCCGGGTGCGGGATATCGCTCGATTTTCTTGCAAATTGAGGATAGCACTATGATCGGTCTGGATTAAGGGAAATCGCCCATGAGTTTTGCACACAAACTTCCGAGTTATCTGGTCAACCGGTTTCGCGGCTGGCATGCAACGGCCTATGTGGAAAACAAGAGCTGGTTCAGACACTTGGCCGATGAGGGCCAGCACCCCAGATCCATGCTGATCGCCTGTTGCGACTCGCGGGTTCACGTCACCGCGATCTTTGGAGCGGATCAGGGCGAGTTCTTCATTCACCGCAATATCGCCAATTTGGTGCCGCCCTTCACGCCAACCGGCGATCACCACGGCACCTCGGCCGCCATTGAATACGCGGTAACCTCGCTGCATGTGGCGCATCTGATCGTCGTTGGTCACTCCAATTGCGGCGGCGTTCGCGGGTGTCACGACATGTGCGCAGGCACTGCCCCCGAACTCGAAAAAGAGACCAGCTTTGTCGGTCGCTGGATGGAAATTCTGCGGCCTGGCTTTGACCGTACGGCCGACATTGCGGACAAGGACAAGCGCGTCATGGCGATGGAATTGGAAGCGGTGCGCATCTCGCTCACCAACCTGATGACCTTCCCGTTCATCCGCGACGCGGTTGAGGCCGAACGGCTGACCCTGCACGGGCTCTGGCATGACATCGGCGAGGGTACTCTTGAAGCCTACGATGTCGAAACCGATAGTTTCCTACCGGTCGCCTGACGCCATCGGGGAATGCTGTTGCACCTGTAAAGCAACGCGGATTACGGTGCGCAACATCTCCCAGTCTTTGGTTTTCCAGTGCCCAACGCCACGACCCTGCGCCCCGCTCTGATTGCGTCCCTCCGTGAGGGGTATTCGCTTGCCCATTTGCGTCGCGATGCGGTGGCCGGGCTGACGGTGGCGATTGTCGCGTTGCCGCTGTCGATGGCGATTGCCATTGCGGCGGGCGGTACGCCGTCGATGGGCCTCTATACGGCGATTGTCGGTGGGTTTTTCATCTCGATGCTGGGCGGCAGCCGGTTTCAGATCGGCGGCCCGGCGGGGGCCTTTATCGTGCTGATCGCCACCACCGTGGCGCAGCACGGGATTGCCGGAATGATGCTGGCCACCATGATGGCCGGGGCGATGATGATCGCGGTGGGCGCGCTGCGATTGGGCAGCTACATCAAGTTCATCCCCTACCCGGTTACCGTCGGCTTTACCGCCGGGATCGCGGTGATCATCTTTGCCAGCCAGATCACCGACCTGCTGGGCCTGACGCTCAGCCAGCCCGAGCCCGGCCCGATTCTGCAAAAACTCCCGGTGCTTTGGCAAAGCCTGCCCAGCGCGAACCCGGTGACCATTGCCTTGGCCGCGGGGACGATCCTGGCGATTGTCGGCATCAAACGCTATGCGCCAAAGATCCCGAACCTGCTGGTGGCCGTGGCGGGGGCGACACTTGTTGCGGCGGTGTTCAACCTCGACACGCCGACCATTGCCTCGACTTTTGGCGAGATTCCGGCGGGCCTGCCCATGCCCAGCTTGCCACCCGTCAACTGGTCGCTGATTGTCGCCTTGTTGCCCAACGCGATTGCCTTCACGCTGCTCGGCTCCATCGAGGCGTTGCTCTCGGCGGTGGTTGCCGATTCCATGAGTGGGCAGCGCCACAACTCGAATATGGAACTGATCGCGCAGGGCGTGGCCAATCTGGCCTGCGGTGTCATGGGCGGCATGGTCGCCACCGGCACCATCGCCCGCACCGCCACCAATGTGCGCGCCAATGCGCATAGCCCGGTGGCGGGCATGTTGCACGCAGCGTTCATTCTGGGCTTTGTGATGCTGGCCGCGCCCTTGGTGGGCATGATCCCGCTGGCCAGTCTGGCCGGGCTGTTGGCAACGGTGGCGTGGAACATGATCGAACGCCATGCCATCGCCACCCTTCTGCGCACCTCGCGTGAGGATGCGGCCGTGCTCGCCGTGACGCTGCTCTTGACCATATTCCGCGATCTGACCGAGGCGATCGTGGTCGGCTTTGCCTTGGGCTCCGTGCTATTCATTCATCGGATGTCCACCGCGGTCGGGGTGCGCTCCGAGGATGTGCGCGAGTCGGTGGAAGACATCGGTGTCGGACGCGCGGATGAAATCCTCGTCTATCGCATACAAGGCGCGTTCTTCTTTGGCGCCGCCGCCACGGTGGGCGGCGTGCTGGAAAAAACCCACGACACCTATCGCGCGATTGTCATCGACTTTTGCGAGGCCGATATGGTCGACTCCACCGCCATTCGAACGATCGGGGCCCTGGTCACGACAACCCGCAAGCGCGGTGTCTGCGTGGTGCTCACCGGCCTCAGACCCGCGCTGCAAAAGCAATTCGAAGCGCATGGCATTCGCCCTCCGGACGTCGCCTTTGCGCCCACGATTGCGCTGGGCGTCGATGTGGCAAAGGCCGCACTGCAAGCCTCCGAACCCCGCGCCTGACCGCCTTTGCGTTGACCCGCCCCATCTGAGGCCCTATCCACCACACTGCCGCACCTTTGTCGGCCCCCCGGACACGGTAACGACCAAATGACCAATTCTCCCGCGCAGCAAACCCCCGCGACGCCCACCGACTCTGCCAGCCGGGTTCTGCGCAATGAGGGCAATGCGCTGCTGTCACTGGCCGACGCCCTGCCGCGCGATTTTGACGCCGCCGTCCGGCTGATCCTGAACAATTCGGGCCGTGTGATCCTGTCTGGCATGGGGAAATCCGGCCATATCGCCCGCAAGATCGCCGCAACGATGGCCTCGACGGGCACGCCGTCGTTTTATGTACACCCCGCCGAGGCCAGCCACGGCGACCTTGGCATGATCACCCCCAATGACATCTGCGTGGTGATCTCGAACTCGGGCGAGACCACCGAACTCAGCGACTTGCTGGCCTATTGTCTGCGGTTTGAAATCCCGGTGATCGGCATCTCGAAACGAGTCGAGTCCACCCTGATGCGCGCCGCCACCCTGCGCCTGACGCTGCCCGATATCGAGGAAGCCTGCGCGCTCGGCATGGCACCCACGACCTCGACCACCCTGACACTGGGCCTTGGTGATGCCTTGGCGATTGCCATCATGGAACAGCGCGAGTTCCGCCCCGAGAATTTCCGCAGCTTCCATCCCGGCGGCCGCCTTGGTGCACAACTGGCCAAGGTCTCGCAGCTCATGCATTCGGGCGACAGCCTGCCATTGGTGGGCCTCGATGCGCCAATGGCCGACGCGATCCTGCGCATGAGCGAAAGCAGCTTTGGCGTGACCGGCGTCATTGACGCGCAGGGCCTGTTGGTCGGCGTGATCTCGGACGGTGACCTGCGGCGCAACATGCTGGGCCTGATGGACCGCACCGCCGGCGAGGTCGCGACACGAGCGCCCGTCACCGTTGCCCCCAATACCGCCGCCGCCGAGGCCGTGGCGCTGATGAACAAGCGCAAGATCTACACCCTGTTCGTTGTCGAATCCGACCGCATTCCGGTTGGCGTTTTGCGTCTGCACGACTGTCTGCGTGCCGGCGTTGTTTGATCCGGAGGCTCCCATGCCCAAAACCATCGTGACCCTTGGCGACATCAAGATCGGCGGCAACCATCCGTTTGCACTGATCGCCGGCCCCTGCCAGTTGGAAAGCCTCGACCATGCGCGCGCCATGTGCGCCGGCATCCTCGAGGCCTGTGCCCCCACCGGCACCAAGCTGATTTTCAAGGGCAGCTATGACAAGGCCAACCGCTCTTCCATCGGCACCGAACGCGGGCTGGGCATGGACAAGGGGCTGGAGATTCTGGCCGCAATCCGCGAGGAATTCGGCGTTCCGGTGATCACCGACGTGCATGAACCCTGGCACTGCGCCAAGGCGGCTGAACACGTCGATGTCCTGCAAATCCCCGCGTTCTTGTGCCGCCAGACCGATCTGTTGTTGGCCGCAGGCGAGACGGGCCGCGCAATCAACGTCAAGAAAGGGCAGTTCCTGGCCCCTTGGGACATGCAACACGTCGCCGCCAAGATCGCCAGCACCGGCAACACCCGTATCATGCTCTGCGACCGGGGCACCTCGTTTGGCTATAACACCCTTGTCACCGATTTCCGCGGCCTGCCGGTGATGGCCGACACCGGCTATCCGGTGGTGTTCGACGCCACGCATTCGGTGCAACAACCCGGCGGGCGCGGTGGCACCTCGGGCGGGCAACGCGAATTCGTGCCGGTTCTGGCGCGTGCCGCTTGCGCTGTGGGTGTTTCGGCGCTGTTCATCGAAACGCATCAAGACCCCGACACCGCCCCCTCGGACGGCCCGAACATGGTGCCGCTGGACCAGATGCAGGCCCTAATCGGGCAACTAAGCGCTTATGACGCGCTGACCAAAGGGGCAAACCATGCGTGATGCCGTCATCATCATCCCCGCCCGCTATGCCTCGACGCGCTACCCGGCCAAGCCCTTGGCCACGCTGACGGGCGCGAACGGCGTCGCGCGCAGCTTGCTGGAGCGCAGCGTGATGGCCGCCCGCGCCGCCGCCGTTGCCAACCGGGGCGTGACCGGCGTTTATGTCGCCACCGACGACGACCGCATCAAAGCCGAGGCCAAGCGCATCGGCGCCGAGGTCATCATGACCGACCCGTCCTGCGCCAACGGCACCGAACGCGTGGCGCAGGCCGTCACCCGTGCGGGGTTGACGCAGCCAATCATCGTCAACCTGCAAGGCGACGCGCCGCTGACCCCGCCGCATTTCGTCTCGGCCCTGATTGCCGCGATGCGCGCCGACGACACCCGCCAGGTCGCCACGCCCGTCCTGCGCTGCGACCGCGAGGCGCTGGACAATTTCCGCACCGACCGCAAGGCGGGGCGCGTCGGCGGAACCACCGTGGTGCGTGACGCGCTGGGCAATGCGATCTATTTCTCCAAAGAGGTGATCCCCTACGCCGACGGCCTCAAACCCGGCGATGAAATCCCCGTGTTTCACCACGTCGGGCTTTACGCCTATACGCCCGAGGCATTGCGCCTGTATGCGGGCCTGACGGCCGGTCAACTTGAAAAGATCGAGGGCCTCGAACAATTGCGCTTCCTCGAACACGGGCACAGGATCGCCGCCGTGGAAGTCTCGGCACCCGGTGCCGCGTTCTGGGAACTCAACAACCCCTCCGATGTACCGCTGATCGAGGGCTACCTGAAACGCATGGGCATGGACTGACGGCTCAACGCACGATCACTTCCAGCGGATCATAAAGAATTCCGCCCGCGCCAAAGGCGATCTGCGGCAAGCTGTCGGGCTTGTAGCGCAGCGCCCGCAATTCCGCCTCGGTCACCCATTGATGCCGGTTCACGATCCCCTCGGGGTCGCGATGCGCGTCGATCCGCGCCCGACCGATCACCTGCGCATGGAAATAGACATCAACCTGATGAAACCCGCTTTTCGGGTCGTGAAACTCATTGACCAGACACGGCGCGCCGACCCGCACCGCCAGGCCCGTCTCCTCGAATATTTCGCGTTGCAGGTTATCGGGCATCGACGCGCCGCGCTCCACCCCGCCGCCCGGCGCGCACCATAAGTCGCTGACATCGCCCGGATACGCGTTCACGATCAGCAACCGTCCGTCGCGTACGATCACCGCCCGTACAGCCAACCTTGGCGCTCGCGTCATCGTGTCCCCCTAATTACGCTGCACCCCATTCTTGCGCTTCTGTCTCGGGATGGCGAGAGGTATACTGACCGCATGCGTATCCTTTCCCTCCTGATCCTGCTTCTCACCACCTCTGCCGCCCGCGCCGATTGCGTGGTCCTGCTGCATGGGTTGTCGCGTACCGAAAACTCGATGCGCATGTTGGAAGAAGTGCTGCAATTCCACCATTACCGGGTTGTCAACCACACCTACCCCTCCCAGGACGCCCCGGTCAGCGCCCTTGTGGATTACGTCGGGCAATCCGCCGCGCAATGCGGCACCGAACGCATGCATTTCGTCACCCATTCTCTGGGCGGTATCCTCGTCCGGGCGTGGCTGGCAAATGCGCACCCTGAAAACCTGGGTCGCGTGGTGATGCTGGCCCCCCCGAACCACGGCTCGGAAATCGTCGATACCTTTGCCGAATCCGACCTGACGCGCCGCGCCATGATCTGGCTCAACGGCCCCGCCGTGCCGCAACTGGGCACAGATGAAGGGTCGGCGCTGCACCAATTGCCGCCGTCGGTGGATTTCGAACTGGGGATCATTGCCGGTGACGTGCCGATCAATCCGCTGGGCCCCATCGTGATCGACGGACCGAATGATGGCACGGTTTCGGTGGCCAGCACGCGCATCGACGGGATGCGCGATCACATCGTGATCGGTGCCACGCATACCTTGATCATGCTCAATCCCGTTGCCATCGCCGAGGTGCTGGAATTCCTGCGCAACGGCGTGTTTGATCACGGCATCACGCTGCTGGGCGCCTTGCGAAAACTCTCGAATCCCTGACCATAGCACGCGCTTGGGCGGCCGCATGGCAAAGGGCGCGGTCATCCCGCGCCCTTCTTTCTGAGAATAGACCTGATCACGCCGTGGCGTGATCTCCGTTTAACAGGTCAAGACCGCTCAAGCCCACTCCCACGGTATGGTGAATTGGCCCATGAGCTCGGCCACTTTGGCCTCATCCACGGCCCCCGATTTCGCCAAACGCGCCACCAAGCCGCGCTTCTTGTCCTCGAACACCTGACTGACGGTCACCGCCAGTTGCGCTTTCTCGAACGTCTCGTTGAACACCCGCGTGATCGCCATGCGGCGCAAATCCGGTTTGAACACTTTGCCTACCGCGGTTTTCGGCAATTCGGCCAGGATTTCAACGTGCTTTGGCACTGCCGCACGCTCGGACACCCGCGATGCGGCATGGTCCAGCAATTCGCGCCAGGTTGCGGTTTGCCCCTCGACCAGTTCGACATAGACGCAGGGCAATTCGCCCGCCACCGCATCCGGCTGACCAATCGCGCCGGCAAAGCCGACCGCCGGATGACTGAGCATCGCCTCTTCGATCATCGCCGGGTCGATGTTGTGGCCGCCGCGAATGATCAGATCCTTGGCGCGCCCGGTGATCCACAGATACCCGTCCTTGTCCAACCGCCCCAGGTCGCCGGTGCGCAGGTATTTCCCCTCGGCATAGAGGCCCTTGTTCTTGTCGGTTTCGGTATAGGTCTTGCCCGCCCAGGTCCCCGGATTGGCGACACAGATTTCGCCGACTTCATCGACCGCCATTTCCTTGACGATATTGCCCTCCGCATCGCAGTTCAGGATCCGTACCTCGCAATACGGAAACGGAATCCCGACCGAGCCGATCTTCTTTTCGCCCACCGGCGGATTGATCGACACAAGGCACGTCGCTTCGGTCAGGCCATACCCCTCGAGGATCGACACGCCGGTCGCTTCCTTGAAGCGTTTGTACAGCTCGATCGGCAGCGCCGCAGACCCCGAGAACCCGCCTTGAAGCGACGAAATATCGGCATTGATCTTGCGTTGCATCAGCGCCGACAGCGCGGTCGGCACCGAATAGACAAACGTCGCCTGCCAGCGTTCCACCAGTTTCCAGAAATTGTCGAACACTCCTTCGCCGCGGTAGCCCTGCGGCGTTGGCAAGACCATGTGGGCACCGGCAAAAATGACGCTCATCATGCCGGGATACGCGGCAAAGACGTGGAACAGCGGCAGCGGGCAGATCACGATGTCTTTTTCCGTGAACAGCAACTCTGCGCCAAGCCAGCCGTTGTACAGGATCCCCGACGCCTTGTGCTGCGCCACCTTGGGCGTACCCGTCGTGCCGCCGGTGTGGAAATAGGCGCAAACCCGGTCGGTTTTCGGCAGATCGAAGGTCAGGCGCTGATCGGATTGCTTGGCCAGTTCCGTGGCAAAATTCAACACGCGCGCCGTGTGATGCACCGGGTTTTTGGGGCGGATCAAGGGCACGATGAATTTCTTCAGCCCGGTCAGATAGCGGTTCATGTCCACTTCGACCACATATTTCACGTCGGGCGCATGGGACACGGCTTCGGACACTTTTTGCGCGACATCCGATTTCGGGAACGAGCGCAGCGTCACCACGACCTTGGCCTTGGTCTCGCGCAGGATCCCGGCAATCTTTTCGGGCTCCAGCAGCGGGTTGATCGGGTTGACGATTCCGGCGGTCATCGCGCCAAACAGGGTGATCGCGGTCTCGTTGATGGTCGGAAGGACATAGGCGACGGTATCGCCTTCCTTGACACCAAGGCTGCGAAACAGATTGGCGGCTTGCGTGATCTTGCCGTGAAACGCATCCCAGGTCAGGGTTTCCGCCTTGGCCCCGTCATCCGAGAACATTTGATAGGACAGCGCATTGCGTTTGCCAAAAGCGTGCCGCGTGCGGGTTATCTGTTCGTAAACGGTGGCAGGAATATCCCGCTCGGACCAAGGCATCTGGGCCTCGATGGCATTGCGGTCTGCAACGTCTGAAAACTTTTGTGTCATTGTCATCCTCCCCTGCGCGGTCTTGTGGCGCTCATGGCAGAAGAATGACGGGTTTGCCGCGCCGATGCAATTGGCTCGCGGCTATGCCGTGGCGTCGGGTGTCACCGCAACCTCGTCAAAACCATCGGTGAACTGCAAGCGGGCCAGCCGCGCATACAAGCCACCCTCGGCCACCAACTCGGCGTGGGTGCCGGTGGCAACAATCGTGCCATGGTCGAACACCACGATCCGGTCGGCCTTGCGCACGGTTGCCAGGCGGTGCGCCACCACCAAGGTGGTGCGCCCCTCGGACAACCGCTCGACCGCTTTTTGCACCGCGCGCTCGCTTTCCGCATCCAGCGCCGAGGTCGCCTCGTCCAGCAGCAACACCGGCGCATCGCGCAGAATGGCGCGCGCAATGGCGATGCGCTGCTTTTGCCCGCCCGACAGCATCACGCCGCGTTCGCCCAACTGGGTGTCGTAGCCATCCGGCAGCGCATTGATGAACTCGTGCGCCGCGGCGGCTTCGGCGGCGATCTCGATCTCGGCATCCGTGGCAGAGGGGCGACCAAAGCGGATATTCTCGCGCGCGGTGGTGGCAAAGATCACCGGATCTTGCGGCACCAGCGCCATCGCCCCGCGCAGATCGGCGCGGTTCAGGTCGCGCAGGTCGATCCCATCCAGCCGGATCGCGCCTTCTTGCGGGTCATAGAACCGCATCAGCAACTGAATGATCGTCGATTTCCCCGCGCCTGACGGGCCGACCAGCGCGATCGTCTCGCCGGGTTCAACGTGCAGCGAAATCCCGTCCAGTGCTGATTGTTTGGGCCGTGACGGATAGTGAAAGCGCACGTTGTCAAAGCTGACCGCGCCCAGCACCGGCACCGGCAGCGCCTTGGGCGCGGCAGGGTCCTGCACGGTATCCACGGTGGCCATCAGCTCCATCAAGCGCTCGGTCGCCCCTGGCCGCCCGCTGCAACTCGCCCCAGATTTCCGACAACGCCCCAACCGCACCGGCCACCAGCACCGAATAGATCACGAATTGCACCAACTCGCCGACCGTCATCATGCCTTCGCGCACGTCCAGCGCACCGATCCACAAGACACCGACGATACCCGCGAAGACCAGCGCGATGATGATCACCGTCATCGCCGCGCGAGTCAGGATGCGGACCATCGCCACGTCAAAGGATTTTTCCGTGACCTCGTTGAATTTCGTGGTCGAGCGCCCCTCATGGGTAAACGCCTGCACGGTTTGCGCAGCACTCAACGCCTCCGAGGCATTGCCGCTGCTGACCGCGATCCAGTCCTGGTTTTCACGGCTCAACCGCCGCAACCGCCGCCCCAGCACGATGATCGGCACCACGACCGCCGGCACCAGCAACAACACCAGCCCGGTCAGCTTGGCCGAGGTCAGCGCCAACAGCACCAAGCCGCCAAACAGCATCAACACATTGCGCAACGCCACCGATACCGACGAGCCGATGATCGACTGAATCAAGGTGGTGTCCGTTGTCAGCCGTGACAGGACTTCACCGGACATGATGCGCTCATAGAAGGCGGGTGACATGGCGATCACACGCTCGAACAACGCCTTGCGGATGTCGGCCACCACCCGCTCGCCCAGCCGTGTGACCATGTAATACCGCAGCCCGGTGCCAACCGCCAACAACCCGGCCAGAGCCAGTGCCGCGCCAAAATACTGGTTCAGGATTTCCAACTCGCCGGTGCCGAACCCATCGACAACCCGGCGCACCGCCAAGGGCAGCGACAGCGACACCCCCGCCGTCAGCATCAGCGCCAGCAGCGAGCCCAGCAAAAGCCCTTGGTAGACCTTCAGGAAAGGCCACAGCCCCGACAGTGCGCTGACCTTCCGCGAGGGGGCGCGGGTTTCGAGTTGTGCAGCGTCGCTCATATCAGGGCCTTCCAGGGTTCAGTCTGCACTCGGCTTAAGAGACCCGGTCAGAATGGGCAAGCGCAAGTCGTCACGAGGCTTTGATCTAGGCACTCCGGCAGCCCAACCCAACCCCGGCTGGGCGGAAACCTGCAGTATCACGCGCCGCGCGCAACTTGGTGATCAGGCGGGCGCTTGTGGCAACGCGGCCAAAAGCGCAAACTCGCGGCAATTCTTGTCCAGCGGAGTTTCCCTGATGTCCCGTCTTGTCCCCCTGCCTTTGCGTCGTTCTGTTTTGCTGGCCCTCAGCGGTCTGGTCCTTGCCTTTCCCCTCTCTGCCGAAACCGCGATCCGGGGGGTGACGCTATCCACCGCCGGGTTGGCCATGATCGAAGCCACGGGCACGATGGGCGAGGAGCCGATCCGCCTGTCCGTGGCGCGTGATGAAATCGACGACTTTCTCAAAAGCCTCTGGGTGCTCGATCCGGCGGGCGCAGTGCCGCATGTCACGTTGACCGGGCCGGGCAGTTTCGAGGACAGCTTCGCGCATTTCCCCTTCGGCCCCGACGATGTAACCGACCCCGCGCGCCTGATGTCGGCAATGATCGGCGCGCCGCTGACCGTGCAGCGCCGTGGCGAGACCTGGGAGGGGCTGAACATGGGCGTCAGCCAGCGCCCTTGTGACGACGCGACCTGCAATATCCTGAACCTGCAAGGCGACGACGGCACCCTGCACAGCTTTGTCATGGAGGACGCGCTCAGCGTACGGTTCTCGGATGCGGCGGATCAGGCAACCCTGACCGCGGCATTGCGGGCGTGGCGCGGGTCGGCCAACCCTCGGCGTGTGGAATTGGCGCTGGGGTCCGATGATGACAGTACGCGTGAGGTCGGGCTGGTCTATCTGCAAAACGCGCCCCTGTGGCGCACGGCCTGGCGGGCGGTTGATACCTCCGAGGGCATTCGTCTGATCGGTTGGGCGGTGGTTGAAAACACCACCGGGATCGACTGGCAGGACATCAACCTGACGCTGGCCACCGGGTCGGTGCGCGCCATTCAGGCGCGGCTCTATGAGCGGCGCTATGCCAACCGCGAGCAGGATATTTCCGCGATGCCGCCGCCCATGCCGATGGCCTCGATCGCGATGGGGCGCGGGGTGATGGCGGCCGAAGCCGCGCCGATGTTCGATCAAATGGCCGACAGCACCGCGTCGGTGCAGGTTACGGCCGATGACGGCGACAGCTTCAGCCGCTTCACGCTGGACACGCCGGTGACTCTGGCGGCGGGCCAGATGATGAGCGTGCCATTCCTCTCGGAACTCCTGCCCGACGCGCGGCTGACCCTCTATCGCGGCGGCTCTGGCGAAACCCACCCGGCGATTGCCTTGTCTTTGGAAAACCCGCTGCCCTTGCGGCTGCCGGCGGGTGTGCTGACCCTGTATGAGGACGGGCGCGGCCATGCCGGCGACGCGATGATCCCCGAACTGGCCCCCGGTGCCACCGAGATCGTCGAATTCGCCCGCGATACCGCCGTTGAAATCCGCGAGGAGGCCGCCGCCACGGAATCGGTGCGCGAGATGCGGCTGTCGAATGGGCTGCTGTATGTCACCGAGGATCTGGAACGCCGCACGACCTATCGGATCGAGGGCGCGCCGGGCGCGGACCGGGACATCACGATTGATCACCCGCGCCGCGCTGACTGGACGGTTTCCAGCACCGTCGGCGGCGAGGAGCGGCCCGATGCGTGGCGCTGGGTTGTCCATGTCGCGGCGGGTGCGCGGGAAAGCCTGACGATCACCGAGCGGCAGCCTCGGTTGCGGCGGGTGGGGTTGCTGGATATCGACCTCAATACGCTGGCCTTCTGGGAGACGCGCACAACCGACCCTGTGATCCGGGCGACGTTGACGGAATTGACGGGGCTGCGCCAGCAAATCACCGAGGCCGAGCAAGAGCAGCGCAAGGCGGACACGGATATTCAGACGCTGGAGCGCGAGCAAATGCGGCTGGTCAATCTGATCGTGCAACTGGGGGATGACAGTCAGGCAAACCGGGATCGGCGGGCGCGGGTGGATGCGATTGATGCCGATATCACGGCGACTCAATCCGCCCGTGAGGCGGCGCGGCAGCGGGTTCAGGATTTGCGGGCGCAGATTGCGGCGCTGATCGGGGCCTGATGTGCGCAAATTCCCCCGTGGGACACAGCGGTCCCACGGGGGGACAAATCCGAAACCACGCCAATTCAGTGCGTTAGCTTGCAGGGTTTACCCGTTGTTAAGGGTGTTGGCCCACTGTGTCCCTGCATTTTCAAGGCCAACATGACCCCAAAGCCTTGCCCCTGGACCGATGCGGCGTCACCTGCCGCAGGATGCGCTATCGGGCGCAACGCGACGACACAATCTGAGATCTTTGGCTGGAGTATCGGCGTCGCCTATGTCGCGGGGTTCTTCATCCTGACCGGCCTTGCCATGCGGCGCGCGGGCACGCCCGTTTGGATCCTGGGCAGACCGGGGCAAGCGCCGAGGGTGCTGGGGTTCCTTCTGGGATTTGTCATTCTGGTGCTGTGGCCACTGGTCGGCAACCCGTGGTCGGGCGCGATGCTCTGGCCCGGCCTTGCCGCACTGGCCGCCCTGTTTGCCTTGGCATCACAAGCCCATATGGGCCGCTCTTGGCGGGTCGGTACGGCATCGGGCGAAACCGGGGCGCTGGTCACCTCGGGGCCGTTTGCCTGGTCGCGCAATCCGGTTTTCCTGGGGCAAATCGCGCTGTTCTGGCTGTCGGTGCCGTTTGGTGGTGGGCCGATGCTGGTCGCCGCCGTTCTGGTCACAGGCTCTGCCATTGCACAAGTGCGGCAGGAGGAAACCGTGATGCAAGAGGTGCCCGGCTGGAACGTTTACGCGCAGCGCGTGCCGCGCTGGTTGGGCTGGCCGCGCTGGGCTGGCTGGGCCCGCTGACCCGCACTCCTATCCGAACCGATAGCTTGAGGCGGTAACCCCGCCCATCAGATCGCGGTCGTGGTAGATGCGGGTGGCGGGTTCGCCCTCGGCGGCGCCAAGGGCTGCAAAAAGCGGCACAAAATGATCTTCGCGTGCATGACAGGTGCGGGCGTGGGGGGCGGCCTCCCAGTTCAGCAAGGCGTGCAGACGGGTGTCGGGATCTTGCGCCAGCGCGTCGTCCAGCCATGCGTCAAACGCCTCGGACGGGATTTTCGCACCCGGCCCGAACAGGCGCAGGTTGTGATAGCTCAGACCCGAGCCGACGATCATCACCCCCTCGTCGCGCAGCGGTGCGAGGGCGCGGCCCAGCGCGACATGCTCGGCCGGGTCGAAGGTGTGGCGCAAGGAGACCTGATAGACCGGCACATCTGCGTCGGGGAACAGGATGAACAGGGGCGCAAAAGTGCCGTGATCAAAGCCGCGATCCGGGTCGATCCGGGTGGGAAGCCCCGCCGCCTTGATCAACCCCGCGGTGCGCGCCGCCAGATCGGGCGCGCCGGGGGCGGGATAGGTGATGTGATAGGTCTCGGGCGGGAAGCCGGAATAGTCATAGAGCATCGGCGGATTGGCCGCCCCCATCACCGCGAAAACCGCGTCCTCCCAGTGACCGGAAATGACCAGCACGGCCTTGGGCGGCGCGGGCAGGTCGGCAACCATTTGCCTGAGTGACGCTTCGAGGTTGTGAAACTGCGCCCGCATCTGCGGCACCCAGGGCCAGGGACCGCCGCCATGCGAGATAAAATAGGTGGGCATCGTCTGGGGCATCCGGGCGTCCTCGTTGATCCGGACTCACCATCGCGCACCCGGCGGACAAAGAAAAGCGCACAGGCTGCACAGGCGTTGTGCGTTCAAAAAGATCCGGCGGCGACACAGGAAACGGGCCGCAGGAGGGAACTGCGGCCCGTTTGATACGATGTCGGCGCGGATTACTGGCTGACGCCAAGCGTGCCCAGCGACGCGACCGAGGCGCTCGTCAGCGAGGTCGAGATATCGGTGGCCAGCGCGCTGGTGCCGCTGCGGACCGACGAGATCACGGCGAGGCCGAGGCCGACGATGGCGGCGGTCAGAACGACCCAGTCAACGGTCACCGCACCGGATTCGTTGGCGACAAAGGATTTGATCATGGTGGTCAAGGTCATGTGAAGTACTCCTGGTTACTTGGTTACAGATGTTCCGGTGCGGCGCGCGGTTTGGGTTTGGTTGATGCGTTTCGCCTCGGGTAACCTTGTTTTGCTCCCCGGCTGTGGCGGAAACACGGGTCGATCAGGGCAAGATCGGGGCAAAGCACGACAAATTTTATGTATTGCGCGTAATGCGTTAACAGTATCGCCGCGCGCGCTGCATTGTGTCGAAACCGGCAACAGCGGGGCCGATTGACGCGGCAATTTTCCGCAAGTTTGAAACGATTCGTCTTTGGATCATGGGCGAATCGCCGCTCGGGTCACCAGGTGGTCCCTGCTTGGGGGCTTGCATTCATGCCCGCGCTGCTGCATACGGGGTGTGCGAAGATTCTTCTGTCGACCACTGTCCCCTTTACGGCTCAGTCGCGATTCTGACGAGACCGAGCCGGGCCACTGCATGTTGCGGGTGGCAATTGAAAGTAGGAGACATCACGATGGCTAAAGGCACCGTGAAATGGTTCAACGCCACCAAAGGTTTTGGCTTTATCGCCCCTGAGCATGGTTCGAAGGACGTTTTCGTTCACATTTCCGCACTCGAGCGCGCTGGCATCCAGCACCTGAACGACGGCCAAGCCGTAACGTTCGACCTGGAAGCCGACCGCAATGGTCGCGAATCGGCATCGAACCTCGCTCTGGCCTGATTGGCTCGACCGACGGATTGACCGTTACGAATTTGGAAGCGGGGGTGCCAATGGCGCCCCCGTTTTCGCATGTCCGGGGACGGTGCGTGCAAGCACACACCCTACGGGCAGTTGCCAGCGGCCGTGAGTTTGGATAGGACCCGCGCCTTTCCGACCTGAGGATAGGCGCGATGAAATCTGCGGTACTGGCGATTGATTTTGGAACGTCGAACTCGGCGGCGGCGGTGCTGGTCGATGGCCAGCCGCGGCGATTGGCGATTGAAGCGACGGCCGACACGCTGCCCACGGCGGTGTTCTTCCCTGCCGATCGCGGCCCCATGCGGGTGGGCGCGGCGGCGGGTCAGGCGCTGATCGACGGCGATGAGGGCCGTTACATGCGGGCGCTCAAGAGCATTCTGGGCACGTCACTGTTCCACGAGCCGCGCCAGATCGGCGGGCGGCGGCGCACCTTGTCGGAGATCGTCACCGCATTCCTGCGGCATGTGAAACATCAGGCCGAGGCGCAGGCCGGGATGGTGTTCAGCCGTGTCCTGTCGGGGCGACCGGTGCATTTTCATTCCGCCGACCCGGCGCGCGATGCCCGGGCCGAGGGGGATTTGCGGGCCTGTTACGCGGCGGCCGGGTTCGAGACGGTGGATTTCCTGTTCGAGCCGGAAGCCGCCGCGCAGACCCGGCGCGGGCAGAGCCCGCAGGGCGAGATCGGACTCATCGTCGATATTGGTGGCGGCACGTCGGATTTCTCGGTGTTTCGCGAGGCGCGGGGCCGCATCGAGATCCTCGCCAGCCATGGGATCCGGCTGGGCGGCACGGATTTCGACCAGGAGGTCTCGGTGGCGCATGTGATGCCGCTGCTGGGGCTGGGTGGCACGTTGCGGCGCAGTCTGGGGGATGGTGTGCTGCCGGTTCCCAACGCGATTTACCGCGAGTTGGCAACCTGGGCCAAGATCGCGTTCCTGTATGCGCGCGATACGGAACGCTTTGTCGATGATCTGCTGAAACACGCGACCGACCCGCAGGCGATCACGCGTTTGCGGGATGTTATTTACGACCATCTGGGGCATGAACTGGCGTTTGCGGTGGAACGCGGCAAGATCGCCGCGAATGCGCAGGGCGTCAGAACGGCGATTGATCTGGCGTTTGTCGAACGCGGGCTGCGCGCGCCGATCACCGCCGGATCGCTGAACGCCTCGCTGGCCGTGTTTTCGCCGCCGCTGCGGGCGGCGATGTACGAAACGCTGGTGCAAGCCGAGGTCTCGCCGGGGCAGATCGGGTCGGTGATCCTGGTGGGCGGCTCCAGCCTGATGGGGTTGGTGCGCCGCGAGGTGCAGATGGTTTGCCCGACCGCGCGCCTCGAACATGCCGACGCCTTTACGGCGGTGGTGGATGGATTGGCGCTGGCAACCGCCGAACACTGAAACGGGGCGCCGGTTTCCCGACGCCCCGTGACCTTGGTTTCCCGTAACCTTGGTTTCCTGTGACCTTGGTTTAGTGAACCACCTTCATGCGTGGCTCGTCATCGTCCAACGCGGCGCTTTGCCCGGCGATGATCAACCCGCCCGGACCCGCCGTCACCGGCACCGTGGCACCATCCAGTACCGTACCCGACAGCAGACTCTGCGCCAGCGGGTCTTGCAGATAGCGCTGGATCACCCGCTTGAGCGGGCGCGCGCCGTAAACCGGGTCATAGCCCTTGTCGGCCAGCCAGGTTTTCGCGGCGGCATCGAGCTCCAGCGTGATCTTGCGCGCGCCCAGACGTTTGATCAGGCGTTGCAGCTGGATTGTGACGATACCGTCCATATCCTCGCGGCTGAGACGGTCGAAGATGATCGTCTCGTCCAGACGGTTGAGGAACTCGGGCCGGAAATGCGCGCGCACGGCGTCCATCACATGCACCCGCGCCTCGGTCGGATCGCCGCCATCGGGGATCGTTGACAGTGCCTGCGAGCCAAGGTTCGAGGTCAGGATGATCAGCGTCTGCTTGAAGTCCACGGTGCGGCCATGGCTGTCGGTCAGCACGCCATCATCGAGCACCTGCAACAGCACGTTGAACACATCCGGGTGGGCCTTTTCGACCTCATCGAACAGCACGACCTGATAGGGCCGGCGGCGCACGGCTTCGGTCAGGACACCGCCCTCTTCATAGCCGACATAGCCCGGAGGCGCGCCGATCAGCCGGGCGACCGCGTGTTTCTCCATGAACTCGGACATGTCGATGCGCACCATCGCGTTGTCGTCGTCAAACAGGAATTCGGCGACCGCCTTGGTCAGCTCGGTTTTACCGACACCGGTTGGCCCGAGGAACAGGAAGCTGCCCAAAGGCCGCCCCTCGTCCTGCAGACCGGCCCGCGCCCGGCGCACCGCGTTGGCAACCGCCTTGACCGCCTTGTGCTGACCGATGACCCGCTTGTGCAGACCTTCCTCCATGCGCAGCAGCTTCTCGCGCTCGCCTTCCAGCATGCGGGTGGTGGGGATACCGGTCCACCGCTCGACAACCTCGGCGATCTGCTCGGGGCGCACGGCGTCGCCAACCAGTTTTTCGGATTCGCGCGCCTCGGCCTCGGCCAGTTGCTTTTCCAGCCCCGGAATGGTGCCGTATTGCAATTCACCAGCCTTGGCGAAATCGCCAACCCGCTTGGCCGCATCCAGATCGAGCCGCGCCCGATCCAGCTTTTCCTTCAGCCCACGGGCCGCTTCCAGCATGTCACGCTCGGCTTGCCATTGCGCGGTCATCTCCGAGGATTTTTGCTGCAACTCGGCCAGTTCAGCCTCGATCTTGCCCAGACGGTCGCGGCTGGCGGCGTCATCCTCTTTCTTGAGCGCCTCGGCCTCGATCTGCTTTTGCAGCAGGTCACGGTCGATGACGTCCAATTCTTCGGGCTTGCTGTCGATCTGCATGCGCAGACGGCTGGCGGCCTCGTCCATCAGGTCGATGGCTTTGTCGGGCAGGAAGCGGTCGGTGATGTAGCGGTGCGACAGGGTCGCGGCGGCAACCAGCGCCGAATCGGCAATCCGCACCCCGTGGTGGAGTTCGTATTTCTCCTTGATGCCGCGCAGGATGCTGACCGTATCCTCGACGGTCGGCTCGGACACCATGACCGGCTGGAAGCGCCGGGCAAGGGCGGCGTCCTTTTCCACATATTTGCGGTATTCATCCAGCGTGGTGGCACCCACGCAATGCAACTCACCCCGCGCAAGGGCCGGTTTGATCAGGTTGGCGGCATCCATCGCGCCATCGGCCTTGCCCGCGCCGACCAGCGTGTGCATCTCGTCGATGAACAGAATGATGTCGCCTGCGGCGGCGATGATTTCATTGAGGACCGCTTTCAGGCGCTCCTCGAACTCGCCGCGGTATTTCGCCCCGGCAATCAGCGCGCCCATATCCAGCGCCATCAGGGTCTTGTCGCGCAGGGATTCGGGCACGTCGCCATTGACGATGCGCAGCGCAAGGCCCTCGGCGATCGCGGTTTTCCCGACGCCGGGTTCCCCGATCAACACCGGGTTGTTCTTGCTGCGACGCGAGAGCACCTGCATCGTGCGGCGGATTTCCTCGTCGCGGCCGATGATCGGGTCGATCTTGCCGTCGCGGGCGCGTTGCGTCAGGTCGCTGGCGTATTTCTTCAGCGCTTCATAACTGTCCTCGGCGCTGGCGCTGTCGGCGGTGCGGCCCTTGCGGATGTCGTTGATCGCGGCGTTCAGCGCCTGCGCGTTGACGGCACCGGCGTCGAGCGCGTCCTTGGCGGCGGATTTCACCATCGCCAGCGCCATCAGCACCCGCTCGACCGGGACAAAGCTGTCACCGGCTTTCTGGGCGATCTTCTCGGCCTCATCCAGCACGCGAACCAGCGATTGATCGGTATAGACCTGCCCGGCATCGCCGGTGATCTTGGGCAATTTCGCGACCGCCAGATCGACGGCCTGCACCACGCGTTCGGGCGCGCCGCCGGATTTGCGAATCAGGTTCGCCGCCATGCCCTGATCGTCATCCATCAGGGCCTTGAGCAAATGTTCGGGGGTCAGCCGCTGGTTGCTTTCGCGGGCGGCGATGGTGTTGGCGGCCTGCAGGAATCCGCGAGCCCGTTCCGTGAACTTCTCAAGGTTCATCGTCTACTCCTTCATAAGCGCCCGTCTGGCAAGGCGCGCCCGACCATCGGCGCACGCCCTTTGTGGGCCTCACAGACTATGTGGGGAGTCAAAAACGGTGGATCAAGGGGCCGCTGTTTACCGGCCCGAAACCTCTTTGCGCGAAACTTCTCTGATCGACAGAGAGGAAGGCTTTTTATGCTGCAACGCGCGACACGACTCCCCTCACGGGTTTTGATACAGGTTCGCACCGCCGACACTGTCTTTGACGCCACCATCGGCAACCTCAGCGCGGGCGGCGCGCGGTTGCTGGGCGTGCCTGACCGGGCGCTGAAAGTGGGCGAGCGGATCGACATTCAGGCCATGGGCCGGAACCTGCAAGCCGAGGTGCGCTGGAATTTCGACGACACCTGCGGCTTGATGTTCTCCAACCCCCTGACACAAAACGATATCTCTGCGATCCTCGGGTCGCGCACCTTTCATTGAGGGGGCGACGATGAAATATCGCGAACATCGGTTTCCCTGCGACAAGGCAGTCCGGGTCTTGCTGCGCGATGGCCAGGCGCGCTCGGCGTTCATCGTCAACGTCAGCACTTTTGGCGCGCGCTTGACCCGTTTGGCGGCGGTCTGTCCCGGCGACCGCATCTACATCGCCCTTGGCAGCAACCACCACCTCCCCGAAGCCGAAGTGCGGTGGGCAACCCTGACCCATGTCGGCATTCGGTTTCGCCAACAGTTGACGCCGCGCGAATTGGCGATGGTGAGGCAATCGGCCGCGCATAAATCCACGACAAACGCGAAAGGCTGGAACCTGCAATTGCAAGAGATGCGCTGAGACTCCGGGGCCTTGGGATCACGCCGCCCAGACGCGAAATTCACGCGCCCTGCGACGCTTGCGATCCTTGACTTGCCGGGCCTCGGGTCGCATATCCCGTCAAACGGAGGCTGCGCCATGTTCATTCAAACCGAGTCCACCCCGAACCCCGCCACGCTGAAATTCCTGCCCGGGCAGGACGTGTTGGGCCAGGGCACTGCTGATTTTCCCAATAGCGATACGGCGGGATCCTCGCCGCTGGCCCGCGCGGTTTTCGACGTGCCGGGTGTCACCGGCGTCTTTTTGGGCGCGGATTTCATCACCGTCACCAAGGCCGATGCAACCGACTGGGCGCATGTGAAACCGGCGATTCTGGGCGCGATCCTTGAGCATTTCCAATCGGGCCGCCCGGCGATCGAGGGCGAGGCCGAAGACGCCCACGCCACGCAAGACGGCCCCGACAGCGAGATTGTCGAGCAAATCAAGGAGTTGCTGGATACGCGCGTGCGTCCGGCCGTGGCGCAGGATGGTGGCGACATCACCTTTCACGGGTTCGACCGCGGCGTGGTCTATCTGCATATGAAAGGCGCCTGCGCGGGCTGCCCGTCTTCGACGATGACGCTGAAAATGGGCATCGAGAACCTGCTGCGCCACTATATCCCCGAGGTCACCGAGGTGCGCCCGGTTGCCGTCTGAGCACGGCACGCGGGCTGCAGGTCAGGGGCTGACCCACGGCGCGCCAGATCCGGGGGCTGACTGATGGCCAAAACGGTCCTGGGTTTCGACACGTCGGGCGGCTGGTGCTCGGTGGCGGTCACCCGTGATGAGGTCGTACTGGCGCATCACCATCATGTCATGGCGCGCGGGCAAGGCGAAAGCCTGATGCCGCTGCTGGAGGCGGCGCTGGCCGAGGCCGGTGTCACATGGCCCGATCTGACGGCGATAGGCGTGGGCATCGGGCCGGGGAATTTCACCGGCATCCGCATCAGCGTCTCGGCCGCGCGGGGATTGGCGCTGGGTCTGGGGATTCCCGCCATCGGCATCGACCGGTTCGAGGCGGCGGCGCTGGATGGTCCGGCGCTGCCGGTGGTCGTGCCCGCGGTGCGCGGTCAGGTCTGGGTGACGCTGCCGGGCCAAACCCCGACGCTCCATGACACGGCCCCCGACCCCGCAATCGGCGACGGCGGAATCGCGCCCGCGCACCCGCTCGGCGTGGCGATTGCGATCTTGGCGACACGCCGGATCGGCCGCCCGCAACCACGCCCCGCGCCGCTCTACCTGCGCGAGGCCGACGCGGCCCCCCCCCTCGGAACAGCCGCCTGCGTTGATCGAATGACCCCCGCCGCGCTGGCCGCTTTACATGCGCTGTGCTTCCGCTCACCGGCACCCTGGAGCGCGGAAAGCTTTGCCACGGTGCTGGACAGTCCGCATGTTTTTCTGATCAACACGGCTGACGAAACGGCCTTTCTGCTTGGCCGCGTGATAGCCGATGAGGCCGAGGTGCTGACCCTCGCCACCGCCCCCCACGCGCGCCGCACCGGATTGGCCCGCGCCATGTTGTCGCAGTTCGAGACGCGCGCCCGCGCGCACGGCGCGACAACAGCCTTTCTGGAAGTCGCCGAAGACAACATCCCCGCCCGCGCGCTCTATGCCGATGCGGGTTGGGTGCAGAACGGTCAGCGGCCGGGATACTACGCCCGGGACGACAAAGACGCGGTGGCCGCAATGATCCTTTGCAAGTCGCTCGTCTGAGTTTTAACCTGTGGCCGGCCAAGCGATTCCTTAGACTTATCCGTTTGGTAAAAACTGCTTGACGGCTGCCCTGCTGCTGGACCTAGATGACGGATGGACCGAGTCTTCGGCTCAACTGCATGAGGTTTGTCCTCGGCGGCCAATGACGACCCAACTGGGAGAACAACTATGAAACTGACCCGCAAACTCATGGGCGCAACTGCTGTAATGGCGCTGACGGCGGGGGCTGCTCTGGCAGATCCGGCGCTGATCTTCGACCTTGGCGGCAAGTTCGACAAATCCTTCAACGAATCCGCGTTCGGCGGTGCCGAGCGTTGGGCTGCCGAAACCGGCGGCGCCTACCGCGACATCGAAATGCAGTCCGAAGCCCAGCGCGAACAAGCCCTGCGCCGCTTGGCTGAATCCGGCTCGAACCCGATTGTCATGACCGGCTTCGCCTTCAGCTCGGTGCTGGAGCAGGTCGCACCGGATTATCCGGACACCACCTTCGCGATCATCGACGGCGTGGTGGATGCACCGAACGTGCGCTCCATCGTGTTCACCGAGCACGAAGGGTCATACCTTGTCGGCATGCTGGCGGCGATGGCCTCGGAATCCAACACGGTCGGCTTTGTCGGCGGCATGGATATTCCGTTGATCCGTCGTTTTGCCTGCGGTTACGCACAGGGCGTGATGGCGGCAAATCCAGACGCAAACGTCATCGTCAACTACACCGGCACGACGCCTGCAGCCTGGAATGACCCGGTCCGCGGCGGCGAGATCACCTCGGCGCAGATCAGCCAGGGTGCGGACGTTGTCTATGCCGCGGCTGGCGGCACGGGTGTTGGCGTTCTGCAAACCGCGGCGGATGCCGGCATCCTGTCGATCGGCGTGGACAGCAACCAGAACCACCTGCACCCCGGCCAGGTTCTGACCTCGATGGTCAAGCGCGTGGATAACGCTGTGTTCGCGGCCTTCTCGGAAGGGGCTGACATGGAAACCGGCATTCACGTCATGGACCTCGCCTCGGGTGGCGTGGATTGGGCGCTGGACGAGAACAACGACGCGCTGGTCACGCAGGAAATGCGCGACGCCGTGGCTGCGGCCGAGGCCGCGATCACCTCGGGCGAGTTGGTGGTTCACGACTATATGTCGGACAACTCCTGCCCAATCTCGGTCGAGTGAGGGCTTGAACGCATGGTCGCAAACGTGACCAACGGGGGGGCGGCACCTTCTGCCGCCCCCGCCATTGAGCTTCGCGGGATATCGAAGGCGTTCGGCCCGGTCCAGGCGAACAAGAACATCAGTATTCGGGTACACAAAGGCACGATCCACGGCATCATCGGCGAGAACGGTGCTGGAAAATCGACCATGATGTCGATCCTGTACGGGTTTTACAAAGCCGACTCGGGCGAGATCCTGATTGACGGCAAACCGACCACCATCAGCGACAGCCAGGACGCGATCAACGCCGGCATCGGCATGGTGTTCCAGCATTTCAAGCTGGTCGAAAATTTCTCGGTGCTTGAGAATGTCATTCTGGGCGCCGAGGGCGGCGAGCGGCTGATGCCGTCGCTGAACAAGGCGCGCACCCTGCTGACACGGCTGGCGGCGGATTATGAGTTGAATGTCGACCCGGATGCTCTGATCGAGGAACTCTCGGTCGGGCATCAGCAGCGCGTCGAAATCCTCAAGGCCTTGTATCGCGAGGCGAATATCCTGATTCTGGACGAGCCGACCGGCGTGTTGACCCCCGCCGAGGCCGACCACCTGTTCCGCATCCTGCGCGGGCTGAAGGAACAGGGCAAAACGATTATCCTGATCACCCACAAGCTGCGCGAAATCATGGATGTGACCGACGAGGTCAGCGTGATGCGGCGCGGCGAGATGGTGGCGACGGTCAACACCGCCGACACCAGCCCGACCGAACTGGCCGAGTTGATGGTCGGCCGCAAAGTGCTGCTGGAGGTGCATAAAACCCCGGCGAAACCGGGCAAGGTGGTGCTGTCGGCGCGCAATCTGAAGATGATCGACCAATACGGAGTCGAACGTCTGCGCGGCATTGATCTTGATCTCAAGGCGGGCGAAATTCTGGGCGTCGCGGGCGTGGCCGGAAACGGTCAGTCGGCGCTGCTGGAGGTGTTGGCGGGCATGGTGCCGGGCACCGGCGAGGTGACGATGAACGGCGTGCCGCTGGACGTGTCCCTGAAACACGAAACTGCGGCCACGCGGCGCGAAAGCGGGCTGTCGCATGTGCCCGAGGACCGCCATCGCCGCGGGTTGATCCTGGATTTCATGGCCTGGGAGAATATCGCCTTTGGCTATCACAACGACCCGGCCTATCAGAAAAACCGGCTGCTGATGAACAATCAGGCGATCATCGAGGACACCAACGGCAAGTTCGAGCGTTTTGACGTGCGCCCCCCGAACCCGATGTTGACCGCCGAGAGCTTCTCGGGCGGGAACCAGCAAAAGATCGTGCTGGCCCGCGAGATCGAGCGTAACCCGGACCTGCTGCTGATCGGGCAACCGACGCGCGGGGTCGATATCGGCGCGATCGAGTTCATCCACAAACGGCTGATCCAGTTGCGCGACGAAGGCAAGGCGATCCTGCTGGTCTCGGTCGAGTTGGACGAAATCCTGTCGATGTCGGATCGAATCGTGGTGATGTTTGACGGCCGGATCATGGGCGAGCGCCTCCCTGAGGAAACCGACGCGAGCGAATTGGGCCTGTTGATGGCCGGCATGACAGGGGACGCGGCATGAGTGTGAAATCGATGCCCAAATGGGCCGACGTGCTGCTGGTGCCGCTGTTCAGCCTGCTGATCGCCTTTGCGCTGTCGGCGCTGGTCATTCTGGCGATTGGCGAAGACCCGGTGCGGGCGATGAACCTGATGATCTCGGGCGCGCTGGGGTCAACCTATGGCTGGGGCTATACGCTGTACTTCACCACCAACTTCCTGCTGACCGGGCTGGGCGTCTCGATCGCGTTTCAGGCCAAGCTGTTCAACATCGGCGGCGAGGGTCAGGCGCTGATCGGCGGCCTGGGCGTGGCGATGGTCTGCCTGTTCATCCCCTGGCCGCATTGGTCGCTGGCGATCCTGGCGGCAATTGCAGCCTCGGCCTTGGCGGGGGCGGCCTGGGCGGCGATCCCGGCCTATTTGCAGGCCAAACGCGGCAGTCACATCGTGATCACCACGATCATGTTCAACTTCATCGCCTTTTCGGTGATGAATTATATCCTGTCGCATATCCTGCGCCCGCCAACCTCGATGGACCCGGCCACGGCGCGGTTTCCCGAAACCATCCGTCTGCCCCGTTTGCATGACATCCTGGACGTCGTGGGGATCGAATTCTCGCGCTCCGGCCCGGCAAACGTGATGCTGTTCGTCGCGCTGGCGGCCTGTATTCTGGGCTATTACCTGATGTGGCACACGCGCCTGGGGTTTGAAATCCGCGCCTTTGGCCAATCAGAACCCGCTGCGCATTACGCCGGGATTTCGGGCGTCAAGATCATCATGATCGCGATGCTCATCTCGGGGGCACTGTCGGGCATGATGGCGGTCAACTCGGTGATGGGCGGGCCGCAGCGGCTGGTGATGAACGCGGTCGAGGGGGCCGGATTTATCGGCATCGCGGTGGCGCTGATGGGGCGCTCGCACCCATTGGGGATTATCGCGCCGGCCTTGCTGTTCGGGTTCCTCTATCAAGGCGGCTCGGAACTGGCCTTGGAAACCTCGATCCCGCGCGAGATGATCGTGATCATTCAGGCGCTGGTGATCATGTTCACCGGCGCGCTGGACAACATGGTGCGCATGCCGCTGGAATCGCTGTTTGCCCTTTTGCGCAGGAGGACCTGAGATGGATATCGTGACGATTGTCCAGATCCTGGAATCGACCCTGCGCCTGGCGACACCCCTGTTGTTTGCCTGCCTGGCCGGGATCATCAGCGAACGCGCCGGAATTTTCGACATCGGGCTCGAGGGGAAATTGCTGATCTCGGCGTTCTTCTCGGCGGCGTTCGCGTTTTACACCGGGTCGGCCTGGCTTGGCTTGCTGGTCGGGATTCTGTCATCGGTGATTTTCTCGGTGATCCACGGCATTGCCTCGATCACCTTCCGGGGCAATCAGCTGATCTCGGGTGTCGCGATCAATTTCCTTGCGGCGGGGATGACGGTGGTCATTGCGCAAAGCTGGTTCCAGCAGGGCGGGCGCACGCCCCCGCTATCCGGCGACAGCCGCTTTGGGCGGTTGGACCTGCCCGGCGCAGAGGCAGTGCGCGATGTGCCGATCCTGGGCGAGATCTACGGCCAGATCCTGAACGGTCATTCGATCCTGGTCTATATCGGGCTGCTGTGTGTGCCGCTGGTCTGGTACATACTGTATCGTACGCGCTTTGGCCTGCGCCTGCGCGCGGTCGGGGAAAACCCCGCGGCGGTGGATACGGCGGGGGTCTCGGTGGTGAAGATGCGCTTTGCCGCGATCCTCATCGCCGGCGTGCTGTGCGGGATCGGTGGCGCGTATCTGTCCACCTCCCTGGCGGCGGGCTTCGTCAAGGACATGTCGGCCGGGCGCGGCTTTATCGCGCTGGCGGCGATGATCTTTGCCAAATGGCGGCCGTGGCAGGGTTTGGGCGCGGTGTTGCTGTTCGGGATGCTTGAAGCGATCGGCAACCGGTTCCCGAATCTGGACCTTGGGTTCATCACCCTGCCCAACCAATTCATGACCGCCCTGCCCTATATCTTGACGGTGGTGATCCTGGCGGGCTTTGTCGGCAAGGCCATCGGGCCGCGCGCGGGCGGCGAGCCCTATGTCAAGGAGCGCTGAGGCAATGACAAAACGGGTATCCGAGATAAGGAAATAATATGGCAAAGCCCCTGTAAATCGCGGGGGCTTTGTCTTATGCAAAATCATGTTGATTTATCTGCCCATCGCCGAAGTCTCGACCAACGCCTTCACGCTGCTTGCGGTCGGCGGGGGCGTCGGCATGCTGTCGGGCATGTTTGGCGTCGGCGGCGGGTTCCTGATCACGCCGCTGTTGTTCTTCATCGGCATCCCGCCCGCGGTCGCCGTGGCGACGGGGGCAAATCAGGTTGTTGCCTCGTCCATCTCGGGCGTGCTGGCGCATCTGCGGCGCAAGACCGTGGATCTGCGGATGGGAACGGTGCTGCTGATCGGCGGCCTGATCGGCTCGACGGCGGGCATTGCCCTGTTCCGGCTGCTCAGTGCGTTGGGTCAGGTCGATCTGTTCGTGCAACTGGCCTATGTGCTGTTTCTGGGCATCATCGGCACGATGATGCTGCAAGAGAGTTTGCGCGCGTGGTATCGGTCGTCGAAACCCAACCCGGTGCGCCGCAAATTGCATCAGCACACCTGGGTTCATGCACTGCCGCTCAAGATGAAATTCCGGGTCTCGGGGCTGTATATCAGCGTGATCCCGCCCCTGATGATCGGCATTGCGGTGGGTGTCCTGTCGGCGGTGATGGGCGTCGGCGGCGGGTTCATCATGGTGCCGGCGATGATCTATCTGCTGCGAATGCCCACCAAGGTGGTGGTCGGCACGTCGCTGTTCCAGATCATTTTCGTGACCGCCTACACAACCGTCGCCCATGCGGTCACCAGCCATTCGGTCGACGTGATGCTGGCGTTTTTCCTGATCATCGGCGGGGTGATCGGCGCGCAGTTCGGCACGCAGATCGGCCTGCGCCTGAAGGCCGAGCAATTGCGCATCCTGTTGGCGCTGTTGGTGATTGCCGTGTGCATCAAGGTCGGACTGGACCTGCTGATCCGCCCGGCGGAAGTTTACACCATTCGCATTCCGGGGCGGCACTGATGCGACTTCTTGCCCTCCTGCTGGCCTTGCTTCTGGCGCTTCCCGCCGCCACCCCCTGGCCGCGCGAATGAAATCGTCGGCGCGCTGTCGCAGAACCGGGTGTCGCTGACGGCGAATTTCTCTGGCTCGGAGATCCTGATTTTCGGCGCGATCCGGCGCGACCCCTATGAAATCCTGGTCGAAGATCCCGATTTCGTGCCGCCCTTCGATATCGTCGTGGTTGTCGAAGGGCCGCGCCAGCCCGTCGCCATCTGGCGCAAAGAGCGGCGCGCCGGGATCTGGGTGAATGTCGATTCCGTCACCCTGGCCGCGGTGCCCTCGTTCTACGCGGTGGCCACGACCATCCCGCTGCATGAGGCCGTCAGCCCGGAAACCGATGCACAGTATCGCATTTCGGCACGGCAAGCGATCCGGCCCGAGCAAAGCATCAGCGACGTCGCCGATCAAACCGTGTTTTCCGAGGCCCTGCTGCGCATCCGCGAACGCGAGGCGCAATATCTGACACTGGAACGTTTCGTGCATCTGGAGCGCGACATCCTGTTTCGCACCCGCGTGCAACTGCCCGCAAATCTGACCGAGGGGGCCTATACCACCCGCATGTATCTGATGCGTGACGGGCAGGTTGTCAGCCAATTCCGCACCGCCATTTTCGTGCGCAAGGACGGGTTGGAACGTTGGCTGCATCAACTGGCCTATGACCAGCCGCTTGTGTACGGGCTTTTGGCGCTGGCGATTGCCCTGATCGCGGGTTGGGGCGCTGCGGCGCTCTTCCGGCTGATCCGCAGCGCCTGACGCGCCTTACCCGCGGCCAAGCCACGGCATGTTGGTGGCCATGATCGACAGAAACGGGATATTGGTGCCCGCCGGCTGATTGGCCATGTGCAGGACCGCCGCCGCGACGTCGGCCACATCCATCATCGGTTCCGGTTTGATCGTGCCGTCAGCTTGCGGCACGCCCGCCTCGATCGCCGCCGCCAGTGCGGTGCGCGCATTGCCAATGTCGATCTGGCCGCAGGCAATGCCGAACGGACGCCCGTCCAGCCCCAAGGTCTTGGTCAGCCCGGTTATCGCGTGTTTGGTGCTGGTATAGGCCACCGAACCGGGGCGCGGCACATGGGCCGAGACCGAGCCGTTGTTGATGATGCGCCCGCCTTGCGGGGTCTGGCGACGCATCTGCCGAAATGCCGCCCGCGCGCACAGGAACATGCCGGTCAGGTTCACATCGACCATGGCGCGCCAATCGGCGACGCTGAGGTCGTCGATCAACTGACCGGGCAGCATCTTCCCGGCGTTGTTGAACAGCACGTCAATCCGGCCAAACCGCGCGGTGATCGCAGCAAAGGCGGCATCGACCTGCGCCGCGTCGGTCACGTCGCAGGGCACCGCCAAGGCGCGGTCCTGCCCCTCGGCCAGTGCGATCAACGAGGCCTCGCTGCGGGCCAATAGCGCAACCTGCCAGCCCTCGGCCAGAAATCGTTGCGCCGTGGCGCGCCCGATCCCGGCGCTGGCCCCGGTGACGACGATAACCGGCATCAGAACGCTTTGAAGGTCATGGTGGTCAGGGTGCGCGAGATATTGGGCACGTCAAACAGGTTTTCGCTCAGGTAATGCCCGACGTCTTTATCGTCAGGGATATAGACTTTGGCGATCAGGTCCCAATCGCCCGAGGTCGAGAACAATTCCGACACGATTTCCCGGTCATAGATCGCCGTCGCGACCTCATAGGTCTTGCCGGGGGTGCAGCGGAACTGGACGAAAACGCATTGCATGGCGGGCTCCTTTGTTGCGATGCAAGGTATGACAGGCGTGGGCTGGCTTGCAAGGGTTCAGGCGGTCAGCGGGTATTCCGCCAGCGCATCATAGACCGCGCCATCCTTGCGCAGGGTCGAACGATAGAGCACCATTTCCGGCACGCTATGCGCGTCACTGTGGACCCGGCCCACGGTCTGCATCGCAGCGGCCAGCGTCTCGGCGCTCACCTCGTGTTTGGCAAAGCGCGCAAGTGTCACATGCGGCACGAATTTGCGCCGCTCCAGCGCAATCCCGGCACCGCGCGCGGCTTGGACCACGCGCGCCTGAAGCGCGGTCAGACGCGGGTCAGGGGCAAGGCAGGCATGAATGTTGCGCGGCGCATTGCCGCCGAACACGCCCAGCCCCGCCAGTCGCAGAACCGGCATCGGCAGCGGGCGCGCGGTCAGGAACAGGTGCATCTCTTCCAGCTTTGGCTCGGGCTGTTCGCCCAAAAAGGCCAGCGTGACATGCAGGTTCTCGGCCGGAACCGGATCGTCCAGCCGCAAGGTATGCTGCACAATGGTCAGCCGGTTGCGCATCGCATCCGGCAAGGGCAGCGCCAGGAACGCCCGGATCATTCGGTGCCCTCCAGGGTCAGCGGCGCGGGCACGCCGCCCAGATCGTCGATCCTGAGCGGCCCGGTCGGGCGCGCCAGACGGTTGCGCACCACCCACAGCAGGCGGTTCTCGGCACGGGTGATCGCCACATAGGCGAGGCGTTTCCACAGCGCGACCCCGGCCTCGATGCGCCCGGCCCGCGCCGCGGCGTAAAGATCCGGCGCAAACACCTGCACATCGGGCCATTGCGAGCCCTGCGCCTTGTGGATCGTGACCGCCGCCCCATGCAGGAACGCCGCCCCCATATGTGCGGCAAAGGGGATGAACGGCTCCTCCTCGCCCTCGCGCTCGATCTTGATGATCGAGGCCGCCGAGACCTGCGGCTCCTCGGCGCCAAACACATGCAACCGCGAGAAACCGCTGCGCTTGCCCGGCCCCAGATAGACCACCTGCGCGCCCTTGATCAGGCCACGCGCCTCAAGGTCGATGCGCTTCTTGCGGTGCTTCAGCGGCAATTCCAACCCGTCGCAAATCAAGGGCTCGCCGGGCAGCAACTCGGTTTCCGAGGCGCCAAAGGCGTTGCGAAAGGCGTGGATCAGCCGAATGCGCGTGGCATTGCGCCACACCAACACCGGCGAGCGCCCCATCAGATCGCTCTCCACCCGCTGCGCCCAGACCACCCGCTCATCACGGCGCGCGGCCTCCTCGATCTGGCGCTCAAAGGCCTCGAAGGTCAGCTCCGGATCGCCAAGCGCATGCGCCAGATCCAGGATCGGGTTATCCTGCGTCTGCCGATGCACGCGGCTCAGCGTCAGTTGCTGCGCGTCGGGCAATGTGTCGAACACCATCTCGCCCGACTGCCCGACCGGGGCCAATTGCGCCGGGTCGCCAAACAGCACCAAAGTCTGAAAGATCTCCTTCAGATCCTCGACCTGCCGCCCGTCCAGCATGGAGCTTTCGTCCACAAACCCCACATCCAACGGCTCCTCGCGCCGCTTCCAGCCCTTGATGAAATCCGAGCCCCGCAATCCCGCCGCCGCCAAAGCCCCAGGGATGGATTTCACACTGTCATAAAACGCCTTGGCGCGGTCCAAAGCCGTGTCGCCAAGCTCCGGCATCTCGGGGCGCGGGCCATTGTCGGCCAGCCACTCGGCGATTTTCTCGTATTCCGGGTCATAGACCGGCGTATAGAGAATGCGGTGAATGGTCGTCGCCGGCACACCGCGATTGCGCAACACCGAGGCCGCCTTGTTGGTCGGCGCCAGGATCGCCAAGGTCCGTTTGTCCCTGCGCCGTCGCCCCTCATAATCGCCCGAAACGATGTCCACGCCCGCGGCAATCAGCGCCTTGGTCAACTCGGCCAGCAACATGGTCTTGCCCGACCCCGCCTTGCCCAGAACCGCCAGAACCGCGCCATCCGCCTCCGGATCGGGCGCAGAGGTCGCCTCGTCCTGAATGTCGATTCCCGCGTCGGACAGCAGCTTGGCCAGCCGGTCCCACGCGGCGGCCTGATCGTCGGAGAAGGTGATGGAAACCGGCATTTGCGTCATGGCGCGACCCTAGAGGAGGTTTTATTCAGAGGGAAGCGACCCACCCGTCTTTGTTCTTCAAATATCCACGGGGTTTCCCAAGGGGCGCGTGCGCCCCTTGGGGCGGGTGCAGGGTGGCAACCCGCGCGGGCCGCGGGGCCTCGATGGCCCCAAGGCACGCCCCGCTCACCCCGCCAGCAACTGCGCGCCGTCATGTGCCACGATCCGCGCCGTGACAATTTGCCCGACCGGTTGATCGCTCTCGAACCGCACTTCGGTGAATTGCTCGGTGCGGCCCATGCGCGGGTTCTCCAGCAACACCGGATGCACCCGCCCGACCTGCGCCGCCAGATGCTGCGCGGCCAACGCCTCGCCCAAGCCGCGCAACCGCGCGGCGCGCGATTTTATCTGCGCGCCCGGCACCTGCGGCATGCGCGCGGCGGGGGTGCCGCGACGCGGCGAATAGGGGAACACATGCAGCCAAGTCAGCCCACACTCGCGCGCCAGGGCCAGCGAGTTCTCGAACATCGCCTCGGTCTCGGTCGGAAAACCCGCGATGAGATCTGCGCCATAGACCAGATCGGGCCGCGCCTTGCGCATCTCCTGACAAAACCGGATCGCATCCTCGCGCAGATGACGGCGTTTCATGCGTTTGAGGATCATGTCGTCGCCCGCCTGCAACGACAGATGCAGATGCGGCATCAGGCGCTTTTCCGTGGCGATCGCTTCGATCAGCGCCGCGTCCGCCTCGATACTGTCAATCGAGGAAATCCGCAGCCGCGCCAGATCCGGCACCAGCCGCAGGATCCGGCGGACGAGGTCGCCGAGCTTTGGCGCGGCGGGCAAGTCCGCCCCCCACGAGGTCAGGTCCACCCCGGTCAGCACCACCTCAAGATAGCCCGCCTCGACCAGCCGTTTGATCTGATCCACCACCACGCCCGCCGGCACAGACCGCGAATTGCCGCGCCCATAGGGGATTATGCAAAAGGTGCAGCGATGATCGCAGCCGTTTTGCACCTGCACATAGGCCCGCGCACGACTGCCGAAGCCGTCGATCAGATGCCCGGCGGTTTCGCGCACCGACAGGATGTCATCGACCTGCACGCGCTCCGTCTCGCCGATCAGGTCGGGCGTCAGGCTGGCCCAGGTCGCGGGCTGCATTTTTTCGTGATTGCCGATCACCCGCGTGACTTCGGGCATCGCCGCAAAGGTCTCGGGCTCGGTCTGCGCGGCGCAACCGGTGACGATGATCGCGGCATCCGGGTTCTCGCGGCGGATCTTGCGGATTTCCTGCCGCGCCTTGCGCACGGCCTCAGCCGTCACGGCACAGGTGTTGATGATATGCGCGTTGGCCACCCCCGCTTGCGCGGCGAGGTCTTTCATCGCCTCGGTTTCATAGGCGTTCAAGCGACAGCCCAATGTTGTGAATTTGGGCGCCGTCATAGCGCGGCCAGAAAATCGGGCGTCAGGGTCGCGGTGAACACATCGGCGACCGGGCCGGTCAGCCAGACGCCATCCGCGCGCCAATCGGCAATCAGCGTGCCGCCGTCGAGGTCCATGACCACGCGCCGCCCGGTCAAGCCACGCTGCGCTGCCGCCACCGCCACCGCGCACGCGCCCGAGCCACAGGCCAGTGTCACCCCCGTCCCGCGCTCCCAGACCCGCATCCGCAGGTGATCGGGGCCGATCAGGCTGGCGAATTCGACATTGGTGCGTTCCGGGAACAGCGGGTCGTGTTCGATTTGCGGCCCGAGGGTCTCCAGCGCCACCGCCTCGGCGTCCTCGACCAGAAACACGCAATGCGGGTTGCCCATGCCGACGCCAACCGGATCGCCCGCCAGCGGCAGATGCAGCGCATCCTGCGCGGAACTCAGGGGAATCCTTTGCCAATCGGTCAGCGGCGCGCCCATGTTGACCCAGATCTGGCCGTCCACCATGCGCGCGTGCAGCAGCCCGCGTGCCGTGCGGATCGTCAATGAATCGCTGCCTGCCTCTGCCATCACCAGCCACGCCACACAGCGCGTGGCATTGCCACAGGCCCCGGCGCGCGAGCCGTCGCTGTTCCAGAAATCCAGCGTCAGATCGGCGTCATCCGCGTCGCGCAATTCGGCCAGTTGGTCGAAACCGACACCGCGATTCCGGTCGCCCAGCGCCGCTGCCAAAGCCGGAGTCGTCACCGCCTCACGCCCGCGCGAGTCGATGATGACAAAATCATTGCCCGCGCCGTGCATCTTGCGAAAGGTCAGGCCGTTGGTGTGTGTCGTGTCCATACCGGCGCATATAGGCGAAAACAGGCGGCCGTTCCAGTGGGCGCGGCCGGGGTCGTTGCGGCGGAGGATGGGGGCGACTTGACGACCGCCGCCGCGCCCCACATGGGACGCGGCCGATTTGCTGGCCGCCTTGACGCGCGCCTTGCCTTGGACGACGCGCTCAGGCGCTCAGGCGAATGACCCGCTTGCCAAAGGACTCGCCGCGCAACAGGCCGACAAAGGCCGAGGGGGCTTGCTCCAGCCCGTCGATCATCTCCTCGCGGTACTGGATCTTGCCCTCGCTGACCCAGGCGCCCATCTGCTTGGCGAACTCGGGGTAGAGATGGCCGAAATCGTCGAACACGATGAAACCCTGCACCGTCATGCGCCGCCGCAGGATTTGCCCCAGCAGCATGTTGAGACGGTCCGGGCCCTCGGGCAGCGAGGTGGCGTTGTATTGCGAGATCAACCCGCAGACCGGAATGCGTGCGCAGGGGTTCAAAAGCGGCATCACCGCGTCAAACACCGCACCGCCGACGTTCTCGAAATAGACATCAATGCCGTCCGGCACGGCGGCCTTCAGGGCGGCGCGGAAATCCGCGGCCTTGTGGTCGATGCAGGCATCAAAGCCCAAAGTATCAACGACATGCGCACATTTCTGCGGCCCGCCGGCGATGCCCACCACACGCAGCCCCAGCAATTTGCCGATCTGCCCGACGGTCGCGCCAACCGGCCCGCTGGCGGCGGCGACCACCAGAGTTTCGCCCGCTTTCGGCTTGCCGATCTGGATCAACCCGGCCCAGGCGGTCAGGCCCGGCATCCCCATGATACCCAAGGCCCAGGACGGGTTCTGCGGGTTCTGGCCAAGATTGATTGCGCCCTTGCCGTCGGACAGGATGTAATCCTGCCAGCCGCCATTCAGCACCACCCAATCGCCCGGCTCGAAGCCTTTCACATCCGAGGTGACGACTTGCGAGACGGTGCCGCCGATCATCACCTCGCCGATCGCGACGGGGGCGGCGTAGGAGGGCGCATCGCTCATCCGGCCGCGCATATAGGGATCAAGCGACAGGAATTCGTTGCGCAGCAGCATCTGCCCCGTGCCGGGGGTGGGCACGCGTTCGGTTTCCAGCCGTAACGTCTTGTCGTTGGGCTCGCCCTTTGGCCGCTCGGCCAGCACGAATTTGCGGTTCTGCGTTGTGGATTGGGTCATCGGGTTTCCTTTGTTCGGTCAGCGCATCCGCGCGCCTGTAGCGAATGACTTAAGCCGCACCAGCGCGGTTTCGTAGGGGGGCGGGCGTGGTGCCGTGGCGGCATGGCCCGGTCACGCGCCAAACCACAGCGGCGGGTCGCCCTTGGCCCACGGGGGATATTTGCCCATGACCTGCGCGAAATCCGCGCCCTGTGTGAAGCGGTTCAACCAGTCGATCAGCGCGGGCCAGGGCTGGGCGTCGAACCAGGCGCGGTCAATGCCCGCGAACTGGCGTACAAACGGCAAGATCGCCAGATCGGCAATCGTCAGACGGTCGCCAAACAGTGCTGATTGCCCGGTCAGCCGCTGGTTCAGGTCGTGTAGAAACGCGGCGGCTTTGGCGCGCTCGGCCTCGGGGTCGAGGCCGGGGTGGCGGGTTGCGTATTTGGTATGATCGAGGGCGGTCTTGAACGGGCCGTCGCTGTGGGTGATCAAGGTCCAGCCCTCGTCCGGCATGTCCAGCAAGCGCGCCGGGTCTTGCTGCGCCAAGGCCCAGCGCATGATGTCGAGGCTTTCATCCAGCACCCGGTCGGGCAGTTGCAACGCGGGCACGGTGGCGGTGGGCGAGGCGTCCAGAAATGCCTGCGGCTTTTGTCGCAACAGGATTTCGCGCAACTCAACCCTTGGACCCGCGCTGAGCAGTGCCAGCCGGGCGCGCATCGCATAAGGGCAGCGCCGAAAGGACCAAAGGACAGGATGTTGAGCCATGCCGGACCCTAGGCCGCACCGGGCCGTGGGGTCAATCGCAGATACCGCCGCGCTCAGGGTTTCGCCAGCGACCGGCGGCGGCGCATGTCGGCGCGGGCTTGCGCCACGGGTTTGCGCGTCGCGCCGGACAGATGGTTGCTGATCGCACGCGGGCTGGGGAAGCGGAAAATATCGACGATCATCACCGGCACGCCCAGCGCCTCACGCAAGGCCGCTTGCAGCGCCAAGGCCTGTTTCGAATCGCCGCCCGCGTCAAAGAAATTCGCATCACTGCCGATGGCCGGCGCGCCAAGGATTGCGGCAAAAATCGCCTTGATGCTGTCGAGATGGGCCTCGGCATTGACCGTCGTCGCCGCGGGTTCGGGCAACCCCATGATTTCCGCCGGAACGCCCAGCGCGGTGCAGCCGGCGGGGACATCGCCCAGAACGGCGGAACAGGCGCTGACCGTGGCGTCATCGCCCACTTCGATATCGGGCAGCACCGAGGCGTTGGCGCCGATATAGGCCCGCGCCCCCACCCGCACCCGTGCATTGACCACCGCGCCGGGTGCCAGCACGCCGCCCGCGCCAAGCGAGGCACCATGGCCCAGCACCGCCTGCGTGAAGATCACCGCGTGGTCGCCAACCGTGGACAGCGCCGAAATCACGCACCCTGCATAAAGCGTCACGGCGCGGCCAATCTGGGCATAGCGCACATCGACCGACGGATGGATCAGGCTCACCAAGGGCAGGCCGAAACCCTCGATCCTGGCGCGCACGCGGTCGCGGCCCTTGGTCGAGCGGGCGACCAGGTTGACCGCCTCATCCCCGGGCTGATGGTCGGCCAGAGCGCTGAAGGGGCCAAGGACGGGCACGCCCAGAATTTGAGCGCCGTGTTTGGTCGGATCATCATCGAGCAGAACGATCCGATCCCAGCGCTGCGCCGCCTCGTTGATCTCGAGCGCAAGGCGAACCCCCTCGGGATTGCCCGCCGCGCATAGGTAGAGGGTGCTCATTGCGCCGAGGTCGCGCCAGCGCGGTGCTTGGTGTGACCGGGGCGCAGCTTGATGGACGCGCCGGTTTTCCAGTCGGTGCAGGTGTCGCAACGCGAGGGCAGCTGATCGAATTTGTGATCCAGATGAAGCTGACGATAGCCGCTCAGATTGCCCCACAGGTTGACCAGGGAATCATCCCAGGCGTTGCCGGCGCTTTCCTCACCCTCGGTATCGCCGGGGCAGCGCGGCACGCGACCATCCCAGAACACATGCATCATGGTGATCGCCCAGGGACAGGCGATGCGCTGCTCTTGCGCGATCTCGATGGCGGTTTCGAATTTGCCGCCCCAACTCAACTGGCGGCGCAGCTTCACGGTGGCCCCCAGCCCCAGCCAATGGTCGCGATAGACCTCGAACTCGTGCTTGTTGTCCTCCATTTCGATGAATTGCACCATGATTTCCGGGCCGTGGGCCCGCTTGGCGCGCTCTTCGAGCAGAAACTGGACATTGACGTAAACCGTGTCGCGGTTGCCGAGATAGCGGTATTTCTCATACGTCGCCTTCTCGAACCCGTCGATGCCGATGACGATGGTTGACAGATCGGTCTCGAGCAGCCGTTTGGCCACATCCTGCGTCAGACGCATCCCGTTGGTGTTGAGGTTCAACGAGCGCAACCCCACCTGCGCGCCATAATGCAACATCTCGATCAGCCGGTCGGGCATCAGCAGCGGCTCGCCGCAGAATGAGAACCAGACGTTGGTCGTGGGCGCGACCTCGGCGATTTCATCCGCGCATTTCTGCCACAGCGCCATCGGCAGGTTGCCTTTGGGGCGGATCATCTGGTCGTGATGACACATTGAGCAATTGAGATCACAATCTGCGCAAAGCTCGACGGCGAAAATCTTCGGGAACGTCGGATTTTTCAGCCCGGCAGCGATTCGATCCAGTTCTACGGCGTGATTTGATTTTTCCATGCGCGAATGATCCGCGAGAATCGGTGCCTCGAAATTGATCTATGTCAAGTTTCTGCGCTGAGGGATGCCGATATACGGGAAGTGTGCTGTCAAAACCCTTGCATCAGGACATAACAGGCGGCCCGGAGGGCACGGAATGATGCGCGAAACCATTCTGGTAACGGGATCGAGCGGGCTGATCGGGACTGCGGTTTGCGCGGATCTTGAACGGCGCGGCCATGTGGTGCGCCGGTTCGACATTGCCGATCAAGGCGGCGGCTATGGGGATATCCGGGTGCCCTCGGCTCTTGGCGCTGCGCTGGACGGGTGCACCGGTGTGATCCATCTGGCTGGCGTGTCGCGTGTGATCTGGGGCGAGCGTGATCCGGCGGCCTGTCATGCGACAAACGTGATCGGCACGCGCACTGTGTTGGCGTGCGTGCGTCAAAGTGACCTGCCGCCTTGGGTGATCTTTGGCAGCAGCCGCGAGGTTTATGGTCAGAGTCCGACCCTTCCGGTCACCGAGAGCGCGCCCTTGCGGCCCATGAACCACTATGCCCGCTCAAAGGTGCAGGCCGAACACGAGGTCACCCGCGCGCGCGAGGCTGGGGTTCGGGCGGCGATCCTGCGGTTTTCAACAGTGTATGGCTCGGCGCTGGATCACGCGGACCGGGTCGTTCCGGCCTTTTGTCAGGCCGCGTTGCGCGGGCAGCCGCTGCGCATCGACGGTGAGACCAACAGCCTGGACATCACCCATGTCACGGATGTCGCCGCCTGTATCGCCAACGTCGCCACCCGCCTGTCAGAGGGTCAATCCCTGGCACCGATGCATCTGACCACCGGGCAGGCAACACCGTTGATCGACCTGGCGCGCAGGGTGATCCAGATCGCGCAGAGCCCCAGCGAGGTTGTCCTTGCCGAACCGCGAAACTTCGACGTGGCGTCCTTTGTCGGCGATCCACGATTGGCGATGGCGCAGGTCGGCTGGCAGCCCGTGACACCGCTGAACGCCGGGCTACACGCGTTGCTGGCGCAACTTCGGGCCGCAAATCGCGCCGCGTGACCCGCGTGACCCGCTGCACCTCGGCGCGGCGGGCCGCCTGATGTCCTGACGCCGCGTTACAGTCGTGACGGCAAGTTCTCGATGCAATGCACCGCGAAGGGGATGTAATGTAGGCCATTGCCGGGTTGAGGTACGCCGTTTGACCCGGTCAACATGACCTCGACCGCGCGCGCAAGCGTCGCTTCGACCTGTTGATTGATCACGAAATCCAGAAGCCTTTCGCGCAACATCTGTTCCGTGGTCTCGGACAATTCATGCGCCACGGCAAAAACCGGACGACGTTCACGTTGCGCCATCAACACCGCGCGCAGCCCCGGATTGCCGGAGCCAAGATTGTAAACCATTCCAATGTTCGGGTTCGCCGCAAAGGCTTGCGATGCCAGCGCGAACACCCGTTCTGGATCATTGCGCGTTCCGTCGACGGCGACGATCCGACTGCCGGGAAGATAACGGGCCATCGCCTCGGCAAACCCGTGCTGGCGGGCGTTTGGGTCGGTTCCGTCCTGCAGGGGCGTATCCCGCATCGGCGAGAGAACCATGACATCGCGATACTCTTGCAACCTGCCCTTCGCCAAGGCCGCCACGGTTCGCCCGGCGGCCTGATTGTCCATCCCGAAAAAGCCGTCACAGGATAGGCCCTCTGGCGCGTTGAGCAAACTATAGGCCGCCTGCCGTTTTGCACGCAGCCCGGACACCGCCGCTTGCATCACGGCATCCCCCTGCCCCCACCGGCAAAAGGCCACGGCGTCATCGGTATTCTTTGCCAGTTCGGCGGCGATGGCTTGCGCGTCCATCGGGTCGGCATGAGACAAGGACACCAGGACCGAGGACCCGCCACGCTGCCGCAACGCGCGCAATGAGTCATTCAGTCTTTGGCGAAACGGGCTGTTTGGCGGCGGCACGATAAACCGAAGTCGCCGAATGGCGCGATGCGGCTCGGGCAACACACGACGCAGACCGACGGCTTTCGCCGCCTCGATGACCTTGGCGGTCGTGGCTGCGGATGTCTCGCCGCGCTCGTTCAGGACCCGGTCAACCGTGGCCAGCCCGACGCCCGCGCGTTCCGCCACGTCCCGAAGTGTCGCCTTCTTGCTCATGGGGATCGCCTTACCCTGCCCATTTCCCGCAACTGAGGGTTTCCCCTCAGGATAGCACAGGACAACACTCAAAAAAGCAAATTATACCTTTCGGCAAGGCACTACTGTTAACAGACCAACCTGGGAGAGGGTGAAATGCATAGACGGTCGTTTATCAAGACAACTTTGGGCGGCGCAGCAGGGATCGCAGGGGGGCTGTTTCTTCCCGGCTCGGCGCTGGCAGACATCGCACGCCAAGAGCCCGGAACGCTGCGGATCGGGTCCAACAGCGCCGTGGCCACATTGGATCCGGCGCGGGCGGGCAACGGTGACCCCATCGCGCTGTTTTACGAAATGGCCTACGAATCGCTTGTCACGAAAATGCCGGACGGCAGCTATGGCCCCGGGCTTGCGACGGAATTTGGCTATACCGACAATGAAAACAAGGTCTTCGAGCTGACCCTGCGCGACGGCGTGCGGTTCAGCGATGGCGGCGCGCTGACCGCCGAGGGCGTCAAGGCGTTTTGGGAATACTATGGTGTCGCCGGGGGCCCGATGGCCAAACGGCTCGAGTATTTTGAATCGGTCGACGTGACCGGCCCCTTGAGCCTGCGGATCAACCTGGCGCGCTCCAACCCGATCCTGCCCTACTATTTCATGCAGCGCGCCATGATGGGCGCGATCATCAGCCCGCTGGCCTTGGAAAACCCCGAGCCGTTGGGCACCAGCACCGCCGGGGCCGGGCAATACATGCTGGACCCGGGCCAAACCATCACCGGCCAGACCTATACCTATGTCCGCAACCCGACCTATTGGAATCCCGGCGCCCAGAACTGGGAGAAGGTCGTCATTCAGGTCATCCCGGACGCCAACGCCATGTTGTCGGCCTTGCGGGCCGGCCAGATCGACTATGCGATGGGCTCGCCGCGCACCGCGGTCGCCGCCGCCGAGGCCGGTCTTGACGTCTATTCCGCGCCCGATGGCTTTGCCGAGGTGCAGTTTCTGGATCGCAACGGTCAAAACTTTGCACCGCTGTCGGATATCCGCGTTCGCCAAGCGCTGAGCATGTCGATCCGCCGCGATGCGCTGGCACGGGCCTTGTTTGGCGAAACCGGCCAGGGCAACCAGCAATTGACCGTTCCCGGCGGCGACGGCTGGAGCGAAGAAAACACCAACTACTACCCCTATGATCTGGATCGCGCGCGTGAATTGCTGGCCGAGGCCGGATATCCCGACGGCTTCACGATGCCGATGATTTGTTCGAACCTTCAGCCAAATCAGGATCAAGGCGCGCAAGCCATTGCTGCCGAATGGTCGCGCATCGGCGTTACAGTCGATCTGACCATACCAAGCTCGTTCAACGAGTTCGCCACCACGGCCTTCACCTTCCCGGCGATGCAGTTCCACTTTGGCAATTCTGGCGCGTGGAACATGGTGGATCAGACTCATTTCGGGTGGGGCAACCCGCTGAACGTGCACGACGCAGAGCTTGAGCGGCTGTTTGCAGAGGTCTCGGCCGAACCGGACCCGGACCGCCAGCAAACGCTGTATGTGCAGTTGCTGACACGTCACCTGGAGCTGGCGTGGCGCATCCCCTATGCGACCTTTGATCGTTTTGTCTATGCGCGTCCGGGTCTGGGCGGGGTTCATATGGCCGCGGGCCTTGATCCGCATCCGGTGTGGATGTTCCCAGAAGCCTGACCTTCCTTCAACCTCGGGACCGAGAGATGAAACGTATCATTTTGGAGCGGCTTGCAATGTCGGTCCCGCTGTTGCTGCTGGTGACGGGCCTTGTGTTCGTCTTGCAGTCCTTCCTTCCCGGCGATGTTGCCAATTACATCGCCGGGTTGGATGCCCCGGCCGAGCAGGTCCAGCAGATCCGCGAAGAACTGCGCCTGGATGATCCAGTGGTCGAACAATACCTCCGCTGGCTTGGCGCGGCGGTGCAGGGCGATCTTGGCCAGTCGTTGGTGAACGGCGAACCCGTGGTCACCGCGCTTTCGGCACGCCTTGGCGTCACGCTGTCCCTGGTCGGGTTGATGACCGTTGTGTCGCTTGTGGTCGGCGTGCTGGTCGGCATCGTCTCGGCCACCTCTGGCCGGAGCGTGCGGGCGGTGACGGATGTCGTCTCGATTCTGGGGTTGGCGATTCCCAACTATTTTCTGGGTATCGTCCTGGCGGCGATCTTTGCGGTGTGGCTGGGATGGCTGCCCGCCAATGGCTACAGCGCGCCGCGCGATGGGGTTGGCGGCTGGCTCTGGTCCATGACCTTGCCGGTCATGACGCTGGCATTCTGGGCCGTCACGTCCATTGCCAAACAAACCCGCGACGGGATGATGGATGCGCTGTCGATGGATTTCGTGCGCAACCTGCGCGCCAATGGCCTGCCGGAACGCCGAGTCATTTACCGTCACGCATTGCGCAATGCGTCGCTGCCGGTGCTGGCCGTTTCAGGGCAGATCTTTGTGGCCGCCGTGGGCTCATCGGTGATTGTCGAGCAGGTGTTCGGCCTCCCCGGCCTTGGCGGACTTGCGGTCAACGCCACCGCAACCAACGACATCCCGCTGATCCAGGGCGTGACGCTCTATTTCACGATCATCGTGATTGTCGTCAATCTGACCCTCGATATCCTTTACAGCGTGGTCAATCCGCGCGTTCGCACCGGACGTTAAGCCCATGACCATGCGCGACCTTACCTCGACCCCACGCAAAATTCCCGGACTTGCGTTGCTGCGCAGTCTCGCCCGACGACCCTTGGCGGCCGTATCGCTGATCGTGCTCATCCTCATTTTCGGCGCGTCGATCTTGGCCCCCGTGCTGGCCCCCTTTCCACCGAATGAAGCCGATTTCCTTGCGGCACTGGAGCCCCCCTCCCGGCTGCATCTGCTTGGCACCGATGCCTTGGGACGCGATATCCTCAGCCGCCTGCTCTATTCCGGCATTGCCTTGTTGGGCTTTGTGGGCATCGCCTCGGTGGTCGCGGCATTCGTCGGCATCCCCTCGGGGTTGATCGCGGGTCTGCGCGGCGGGCAATTGGATGCCGTGATCGGCCGCATCTCGGATCTTGTGCAGGCCGTGCCCGGCATCATGGTGTTCCTGACCGTTCTGGCGGTCTTTCAGCAAAACATGAACGCCGCGATGGTGGCACTGGGCGTGCTGGCCGCGCCGGGCCTGATGCGCGTGGTCCGCGCCGCGACCCTTGGCGTGCGCAACGAGACCTATGTCACCGCCGCGCGGGTGTCCGGCCTGACCGACCTGCAAATCGCCCTGCGCCATGTCCTGCCGCGTATCATGGGGCCGGTGGCCGTCAACCTGTCCATTCTTGCCGCGACGGCGCTTTTGGCGACGACGGGTCTGAACTTCATCGGCCTGGGCGTGCGCCCGCCCGATCCGACCTGGGGCAGTATGGTGGCCGAGGCCGCGTCGGTCATGTCCGAGAGCTTTCATATGCTGATGTCCACCGGCTCGGTTCTGGTGGTCACGGTTCTGGCCTTCGTGCTGCTTGGGGATGCCCTGCGCGATCATTCGGCCGAGGCATGGGGCGGCGTGTCGGCAGATCACAAATCGAACGCCCCGTTGCCAGCGCCAAAGACTGCCTCCGCAGCGCCCGTGACAGAGGTCTTGATCGACGTGCGGAACATGACCATCGGCAGCCCCTCGCCCACCGCCGAGGCGGGCTGGATGCGCCTGGTCGATGACGTCTCGTTTTCCATCCGCCCGGGGGAATGCGTGGGCCTCGTCGGTGAATCCGGCTGCGGCAAGAGCTTGACGGGTTTGGGCCTGCTTGGCTTGTTGCCCGCCAACTTGCGGCAAATGGACGGGAGCATCTGGTATGAAGGCCGCGATCTGTCCCAGGTCAGCGCCTCAGAGCGCGCCGGGCTGCGTGGCAACAGCATTGCCTTTATCAGTCAGGAACCGATGGTCGCGCTGGACCCACTGTTTTCCGTTGGCAGCCAACTGACCGAACTGATTGGCGTCCATGAGCCCGATTTGTCGCGTGCGGCGCGCAGGGGTCGTGCGTTGGATCTGCTCAAGAAGGTTCAGATCCGCAACGCCGAAGAGGTCCTGTCGCGCTATCCCGGCCAGCTTTCAGGTGGTATGGCGCAGCGTGTGTGCATCGCCCTGGCGCTGTCAGGGCGGCCAAGGCTGATCGTCGCGGATGAGCCGACAACCGCACTTGATGTGACGGTTCAGGCCGAGATCGTGCGGCTGTTGAAAGACCTGCAACAGGACACCGGGCTGGCGCTATTGCTGATCACGCATGACTGGTCCGTGGTCAGTGCCATCTGTGACCGCGCGGTTGTGATGTATGCAGGCCAGATCGTCGAGGCCGCCCCGACCGCAGATCTGATCGCCCATCCACGCCATCCCTATGCCCAAGGCCTGCTGGCCTCGAACCCGCATCTGACCGAGCCGGGCCAGCCTATTCCCGCGATTGCGGGCACGGTCCCGCCCCCGTCCGAATGGCCCCGGCATTGCCGGTTTGCCGCCCGCTGCGCCCAAGTGCACGAGGCTTGCAAGATCGGCCCTGTTGCCCTGCGGCCCTGCGGGGCGCACCACCACGCGCGCTGTGTCCTCATTGCGGAGACAACGACATGACGAACGCCCCGCTGCTGAAAATCGAAAACCTCCGCGTGGTCTATGGCAGCCGCGCCGGTCAGGGGTTCGTGGCGGTCAACACCGTCAATCTGGAAATCGGCGCGGGCGAAGCCTTTGGCGTCGTGGGCGAGAGTGGATCCGGCAAGTCCACCATTGGCCGCGCCATCTTGGGGCTGGAGCCGCATTACACCGGCCGCATCCTGTTTGACGGGCGTGATCTGGCAGCGCTGAGCGCGCGCGAACGACGCAAATTGACCTCGGAGATTCAGGTCGTGTTCCAGGACCCGAACGGGTCGCTGAACCCCGCGCGCACCATCGGTCAGACGCTGGCGGAACCCTTGTTGGTGCACGGCAAGACCAAGGCCGAGGCCGTGCAGCGCATCAAGGAAGTTCTGGCGCAGGTCGGCCTGCCGCTGGAGGCCGCGCAGCGCTATCCGCGCGCCTTTTCCGGCGGGCAGCGTCAACGGATCGCGATTGCACGCGCCCTGACCCTGAAACCGCGCCTGATTGTCTGCGACGAACCGGTGAGCGCGCTCGATCTGTCCATTCAGGCGCAGATCCTGAACCTGCTTGCCAAAATCCGGCGCGAAACGGGTGTGGCCTTCTTGTTCATCAGCCATGACCTTGCGGTGGTGCGCCATGTGGCCAGCCGCTTGATGGTGCTCTATCGCGGCACGGTGCTGGAAGCGGGCGAGACCGAAACGATCTACGCCAACCCGCAACATCCCTACACGCGCCGCCTGCTGGCCGCGATGCCGGCGCCCGGTGTCGCCATGCCCGCGCTGGAGCCTGAACCGGGTGGCGGCACGCTTGCGCCCAACCCGAAGGGTTGCGTCTACCAGCATCGTTGCAAGGATGCCTTTGCCCCCTGTGCCACGGTGATCCCGGACCTCAGGCAATCGCGCCCCGGCAGCATCTGCGCCTGTCACCTTCATGCCCCAACCCGCCAGGAGGCCCTGCCATGACCGATACGCCAATCGCAACAACCACCTCGGGCCGGGTTTCGGGCGACCGCAGCGGCGGCGTCCTGCGGTTTCGCGGCATCCCGTTTTCCGGGCGGATTGACGGCGCGAACCGCATCCGGCCCGCCACTTGGCCCGAACGTTGGGAGGGCGTGCGCCCGGCCATGACCAACGCCGCGCCAGTGCCGCAAAACCCGCCCACCTATGACGAAAAGGGCGTCGCCTATCACGCCTATCTGAACGGCCCCCGCGACACCGTTCCCGTCAGCGAGGCGGGGCTGACGTTGAACCTGTGGACCCCGTCCCTCGATCCGCAAGCCAAACGTCCGATCATGGTCTATATCCACGGCGGCGGGTTCGAGCTTGGCAGCCCGTCATCCAAGCGCACCGATGGATCAGCGCTGGCGCGAAACGGCGATGTCGTGGTGATGTCGGCGGCGCACAGACTTGGCGCGCCGGGATATCTGTATCTCGATGCACTGACGGATGGCGCGGTGAAAACCGCCAACCTTGGCCTGATGGATTTGGTTCATCTGCTGTATTGGATTGCCGAGAATGCAACTGCTTTCGGCGGGGACCCGGACCGGGTCACGTTGTTCGGGGAATCGGGTGGTGGCATCAAGATCGCCACGCTGGCAATGATGCCCGCGGCGCGTGGCCTGTTTCAGCGCGGCATCTGTCAGGCCGGTGTCTTTGGCCCGGATGCGGCAGAGGGGGGCGGCAGCGGCTTCATGACGCCCGAAGCCGCGACCGAGCGCAGCCGGCTTTTGCTGGATGCCCTTGGTGTTGCCCCAACGCCCGAGGCCATCGGCGCTCTGGATTGGCAGACCATCACCCAGACCAGCGCACGCCTCGCCAAACCGTTGGGCGAGGGTCCGATCTTCTGGCGCCCGGTTCTGGATGACGACACGATCTCGGCCGCCGCTGTCGCCGATCCTGCAAAGGCGCTGGAAGTTGCTCTGCTGATCGGAACCACGACGTTCGAGGGGGATTTCTTTGAACACACCTACAAGAGTGCGGCGACGCTGGACCGTCTGGTGCAACGCTTTGGGGCGCGCGGCGATGCCATGGCCGCGCAGTACAAGGCGCGCTTCAAGCCCCGTGCCGAGGCGGAAACGCAGGCGACCGGCGATATGATGTTTCGCTGGCCAAGTCTGGCGCTGGCCGATCACCGCGCCCGCGCGGGGCGTGCCACATGGCTCTATCAATTCGACTGGCAGCGCAGCGATCCGCCGTTCCGCCCGACCCATGGGTCGGAAGGGCCGTTCATTTTCGGGACCTGCGATGCCTGCGGTTTCTGCATCGGTGCCGAAGACGAGGCGCAGGTCACGAAACTGGTGCAAGAGATCTGGGTGTCTTTTGCGCGCGACGGCGTTCCAGCCGACGCCGCAACCGGGGCTTGGGCGCGCCATACTGCCGGCTCGAATCTCGCGCATGTCCTTCGCCGTGAGGCAACCACAGACCCCGATTATTTTCAGGCGCTCCGATCCTGCTGGAGCGCGTAATCAGGGTCTGCGGGCATGGCTCACGGTCGGTTCGCGGTGTCCACGGCAGCGTGCAGCACCGCGGCCACGCCGTCTTGCGCCAGGGTGCGCAGATAGCCCGTTACCGCCGCCTGCCATGCCGCATTCGCCCAAAGGGCGGCGGCGACCGGGCCAAGGATCGCGCCGACATTGGACACCAAACGGGACGGATCGCCCTTGGCGTCGGCCACCGCGCGGCGCAGGCCCTCGGCCAATGGATCATCCAGGGCCAGTGGCTGCCCCTGCGCGTCGGTTCCCTGCACGAACCGCAGCCAGACCGCCGTCGCAAGCGCGCAGCTCTCGAACGACTGGCCTTTCGCGATGAGATCCAATGCCGGGGCAAAGAGGCGTTGCGGCAACTTCTGGCTGCCGTCCATAGCGATCTGCTTGCAACGATGGGCAATCGCCGGGTTGGCAAAACGCGCCAAAAGGTCGTCGATATAGCCGTCGATCTCGAAACCCGGCACCGGCGCAAGGCTGTGGGCGGCGCTGGCCATGTGCCAACGGATCACCGCCGCCAATCGCGCATCGGCCATGACGTCGCGCACCATGTCCAGGCCAAGCAAGGCACCCGAATAGGCCAGCAGCGAATGCGCGCCATTCAAGAGCCGCAGTTTCATATCCTCGAACGGCCGGACATCCGCGACCAGCAGCGCGCCTGCCTTTTCCCACGCCGGACGCGGCCCGGCAAAGGCGTCTTCGATCACCCATTGCCGGAACGGCTCGGTCTCGATCGCGGCCGGGTCGCCGTTCGCCAAGGCCAGCGTTTCGGCCTGCGCGGCGGGGGTGATGCGGTCCACCATCGAGCACGGGAAGGTGCAGGTGCGCGCGATCCAGTCGCGCAGGTCAGGGTCGGTTTCCCCGGCCAACTCCAGCACCAGGGCGCGCAGCAGATGACCGTTGTCCGAGATGTTGTCGCATGACAGGATCGACAGCCCGGCAAGCCCTGCGGCGCGGCGCTTGGACAGGCCAAGGCACAACAGCCCCACAAGGCTTTGCGGGGCCGCACCCGGGTTTGCCAGATCCTGCACGACGCAAGGATTCTCGCGGTCCAGCCGCTTGGCACCGATATGCGCGCCATAGCCTTTTTCCGTGACCGTGATGGTCACCACATGGATCGACGGATCGGCCATGCGCGCCGCGACGGCATCCGTGTTCACCGGCAACGCATGTGCGCGCCGGATCACCGTTATCTCTTGCAGGCGGGGGCCGTCGGGGTGGCGTTCGATCAGCGTATAGCGCCCGCCGCGGGCATTCAGCACCTCGGCAAGCGCCGGGTTGCGCATGGAGACCGCCTCGATGCCCCAATCGCCGCCTGCCGCCGCAATGGCGTCTTGCGTGAAGGCCGCCTGATGGGCGCGGTGGAACGCCCCGAGACCCAGATGCAGGATCCCGCTGCGCAGGTCGGCGGGCAATGGCGAGGGGGTCATGCGCCGTGCTCCAGGGCCATCATGGCGCCGCGCAGCTCTGCCAGACCTTTCAGGCGACCGATGGCGGAATAGCCGGGTGCTGCCTTGCGGTTGCGGTCGTCAAGGATTTCCTGCCCGTGATCGGGGCGCATCGGGATCGAGGCATCGGCGCGGCCCGCTTGCCGGCGGCGACGCTCCTCGGCCAAGGCGGCCTTGATGACCGCGATCATGTCAGTGGACCCGGCGAGGTGTTCGTCTTCATGGAACGACCCCGGAATGGTCTCGTCCTCGCGGCGCACGTTGCGCAGATGCAGGAAATGCACCTTGTCGCCCAGACGCTCCATCATGCCGGGCAGATCGTTGTCGCCGCGCGTGCCAAGGCTGCCAACGCACAGGGTGATCCCGTTCGCAGGGCTTGGGACGACATTCACCAGCCAGGTGTAATCCGCCTCGGTCGACATGATGCGCGGCAGGCCAAAGAGCGGCCATGGTGGATCATCCGGGTGACAGCACAGGCGCATGTCGAGCCGTTCCGCATGGGGCACCACGGTGCGCAGAAAGCCCGCCAGATGGTCGCGCAAGGTGGCATCGTCAATGTCGGCATAGGTCTCGAGGCGCTGCCGAAAACTGTCGAGGGTCCAATGCTCCACCGCGCCGGGCAGACCCGCCAGAATGGTGGCCGTCAGATGCTCGCGGTCTGCATCACTCAACCCGGCGGCGCGCTCGGCGGCGGCAGAAAGCACCGTGTTGGTGTAATCAGAGGTCGCATTGGGTCGGCAAAGGATATGGGCGTCAAACACCGCGAAATCGACCAGATCAAAGCGCAGCGCCCGCGCGCCCGACGCCATCGGCGCGGCCAGATCGGTGCGCGTCCAGTCGAGAACCGGCATGAAGTTGTAACAGATCACCTCGAGCCCCTCGGCGGCGAGGTTCTCCAGCGAGGTGATCCAGTTGGCGATATGGGCCTTTGCCTCGGGCGCGCCGGTGCGGATGGCTTCGCTGATCGGCAGGCTCTCGACCACGTCCCAGGTCAGGCCACCGGCCTCGATCAGCGCCTTGCGCTCGGCAATGGCGGCGCGCGACCAGACCGCGCCGGGGGTTACGTCATAGAGGGCCGTCACAATGCCCGACGCACCGGCTTGGCGCACATCCGCCAATGTTACCTTGTCGTCCGGGCCGAACCAACGCCATGTCTGCTTCATTTGCCTGCCTCTCCAAGCTTGTAGGTCTGTTTTGCCAAGCCGGTCGCCAGCATCGGCGCCAGCGCGAAAGCTTCGCTTTCGTCCAGGCGGTGGCTTGTCACCAACTCGGCAAGAAACGCGCAATCGCTGCGGCGGGCCACATCATGCCGCGCCGGGATCGAACACAGCGCGCGGGTATCGTCGTTGAAGCCCGCAGTGTTATAGAATCCGGCGGTTTCGGTCGCCATTTCGCGGAACCGGCGCATCCCCTCGAAACTGTCGTGGAACCACCACGGCGGCCCCAGCTTCAGCGACGGATAAACCCCGGCCAGCGGTGCCAATTCGCGGGCATAGGTCGCTTCGTCCAGCGTGAACAGCAAGAGCGTCAGGCGCGGGTCCATGCCGACCGCATTCAGCAAGGGGCGCAGTTCCTCGACGAAACCCGTCCGGCGGGGAATGTCGAACCCCTTGTCGCGACCGTAGGCGTGGAAAACGCCATGGTTGTGGTTGCGCAAGGAACCGGCGTGCAACTGCATGACCAGGCCATCCTCGCAGGACATGCGCGCGAATTCGGTGAGCATTTGCGCCCGGAACTGCTCGGCGTCCTCGGCAGAGGCCTTGCCCGCGCGGACGCGGTCAAACAGCGCCTTCGCCTCGGCCGCGCCAAGATCGGCGGTGCGTGCGGTGGGGTGGCCATGATCGGTGGCCGTCGCGCCATGGGCGATGAAAAACGCGCGCCGCGCGCGATGGGCCTCAAGATAGCCGGCCCAGGTGCCCGTGTCGCAGCCGGTCAGGTTGCCAAACTGATCGAGGTTGCGGACAAACCCCTCGAACTCGGGGTCGGTCACCGCGTCGGGGCGATAGGTGGGCACCACGCGCCCGGTCCAATCACTCTCGCGCGCCATCTTGTGCCAGCCAAGATCATCAAGCGCGCTGTCGGTGGTGGCGATCACCTCGATGCCGAAGCGATCATACAGCGCGCGCGGCCGGGTGTGCGGCTGCGTCAGTTGCGCGTTGATCGCGTCGAAGGTCTCGTCGCAGGTATCCGGCGACAACCGCGCCCCGATCCCGAAGGTCTCGGATAAGGCGTGATCAACCCAGAGCCGCGACGGCGTGCCCTGAAACAGGTGGTAATGCGCGGCAAATGTGCGCCAGATTTTCCGGCGGTCAGGCTCGGCCCCGGCACCGATGCCCAAGGCCTCGAAGGGCACACCCTGGCTGACCAACATGCGCACGACGTAGTGATCGGGGATCACGAACAGCTCGGACGCATCGGCAAAGGCCGGGTTCTCGCCCCACCAACGCGGGTCCGTATGGCCGTGCGGTGAGACGATGGGCAAGGATTTGACGGTGTCGAACAGGGCGCGGGCAACAGCGCGCGTGCCGGGCTCCGCCGGAAACAGACGGTCGGGATGAAGCAAGGACATGGTTCTTATCCTCCGTAACCAAGGATGGTGCGCGGCAGGTAGAGAGACAGCTCGGGAATCAGCGTCACGACGGCCAGAACCACCACAAAGGCACCGTAAAACGGGAGAATCGGCCGCAGAATGCTCCAGACCGGCACCCCGGCGATCGAGGCCCCCACGAACAGCGCGGTGCCAACCGGCGGCGTGCAGATGCCGATGCACAGGTTCATGGTCATCATCACCCCGAAATGCACCGGGTCCATCCCCATTTCCTGCGCAACCGGCAAGAAGATCGGCGTAAAGATCAACAGAGCGGGCGTCAGGTCCATGAAGGTCCCGATCAGCAGCAACGACAGGTTGATGAACAGCAGCACCATCAGCGGGTTTTCGGAAACGGTTTCAAGTGCTTGCTGGATCATCCACGGCATATCAGCAAAGGTCATGGTCCAGCTCATCGCCGAACTGATACCGACCAGAAGCATGACGATACCGGTCGTGATCGACGTCTCCAGAATGACCTTGCCAAGGTCGGCGACCTTCATCTCACGATAGACGACCAGCGCAAGAAACAGGGCATAGATCACGCCGATGCCAGCCGCCTCGGTGGCCGTGACGATGCCGGAAATGATGCCGCCCATGATGATCACCACCAACCCGAGGGGCAAAAGGGCATCGGCGAAGGCAAAGCCGAACTCGCGCAGGGACGGCAGCCCCTCGCCGCGCAAACCGGCGCGCGACGCGATGAACCCGGCGACGACCATCAGCGTGAGGCCCAAAAGGATGCCCGGAATGTAGCCCGCCAGAAACAGCGCCGCGACCGAGGTTCCGCCCGAAATCAGCGAGTAGATGATGAAGGTGCCGGATGGCGGGATCAAAAGCCCCGTGGTGCACGAAACCACGTTAACGGCCGCACCGAATCGCATGTCGTAGCCCGCGCGCCGCATCTCTGGTGCCATGACGCCCCCGACGGCCGCCGCCGAGGCCACTGCCGAGCCAGAAACCGACCCGAACAGCATGTTGGCCAGGATATTCGTGTGCGCCAAAGAGCCGGGAAACGGCCGACCGGCCATTTTGGCCAGATTGATCAAGCGCCGGGCGATCCCGCCCGTGGACATGATGTTGCCCGCCAGAATGAAGAACGGCAGCGCCAGCAGGGTGAAGCTGTCATAGCCCACAACCACCTTTTGCGCGAAAATGAACAACGCCTGCTCGAGCGAGAACATGGTGATCAGGGTCGCAATCGTCGCGAGACCCATGGCGAAGCTGATCGGCAGACCAATGGCCATCAGGACAAAGAAGCTGGCGAACAAGATGACGAGGGGTAGAATATCCATGGCTCAATTACCCTTAACGAGGTCGTCGGTGTGATCAGTTACAAGGGGGTCGTTGGGGCCGCGCGCGTCGGGGCCCAGCGCGGTCCGCAGGATGTCGCCGCAATAGATCAGCATGAGGATCGACGCGATCGGCACCGCCAGATAAATATAGCCCATCTTCAATCGCAGCGTCGGCGTCACCTGGCCTGATGCCAGCGTTTCACTGGCCAGAAACCAGCCGCCAGCCAGAAAAGCCAACGCGAACACGATAATCAGGACGGTCAGAAGCACCGAAATCGCACGCTTGACCGGCCCGACTTCGAGACTCGCAAACAGGTCAATGGCGAGGTGGCGACGCCCGCCCAGAACATAGGCCGCCGCCAGAAGGGCGAACCACATCAAGGTGAAGCGGGCGATCTCTTCGGTGACAGTACTTGGCGCATTCAGCAGGTAGCGCGACGACACCTGCCAAGTAACACAAATCACCAGCACACTCACACAGATTACAAGCGCCGCACGCAGCACGGCATCCGACAGTTTCGCGATTCTTTCCATAATGAGCCTCCACCCAGATGCATTTGGTTAACCGGTTGGGCCGTTTTGGTCAATCAAAATGACAGAAATCCAAAGATTTTTGCGAAAGCCCCGATTTTAGGCGGGTTTTAGCGCCAATTCTTAAATTTTGGTTGACCAGTTTGCGCCAGATCCTTACTGAATCGGTGAGCCGCTTCATCCGACTCGGTCGAATCGCGGTCGTATATCAAGGAGGAGAGACCCCATGAATTTTTCGCGCTCAATCACCGGAGCCGCCGTTGCCGTGGCGCTGGCGACCATTCCCGCCGCTGCTGAAACCCTGCGCCTGAGCCATACCCTGCCGGAAGAAACCGTCACCGGCCGCCTGTTCAACTCGTTTGCCGAGCGTGTGAACGAATTGACCGACGGCGACCTGCGCATTCGTGTGTTCCACGGCGGCCAGCTTGGCGCCCAGCGCGAAACGATGGAACTGGTCGCCCAAGGCGCACTGGACATTGCGAAAACCAACGCTGCCGAGATGGAAGCCTTCGACCCGATCTATTCGATCTTCAACCTCCCCTATATCTTCAGCTCGGTCGAGCACATGTCGCGCGTCTTGCAGGGCGAGGTGGGCGACGCCGTATTGGCGTCCGAGGGTGCTCCCGGCATGGTCGGCCTTGGCCTGATCTACGAGGGTTGCCGCTCGTTCTACACCGTCGAACCTGCCGCGTCGCTGGCGGACCTCGCCGGTCTGCGCATCCGCGTGCAGCCAAGCCCCTCGGCAATTCGCATGATCGAGTTGATGGGCGCACAGCCGACGCCGATCGCCTTCCCCGAGCTTTACTCGGCCCTGCAGCAGGGTGTCGTTGACGGTGCCGAAAACAACGTCGTCGCCCTGACCGCCATTCGCCACGGCGAAGTGGCGCGATACTACATGCGCAACGAACATTCGTGCATTCCCGCAGTTTACGCGATTTCCGCCGATACCTGGGAAGGCCTGAGCGAAGAAAACCGGGCCGCTTTGCGCACCGCCGCAAGCGAGACGCTGGCGCTGTCCTTCGTGATGCAGGTCGAGGACGAAGACGTGCAGTCGCGGATTTTCACCGAAGACATGGGCGGCACGATCGTTGATGTCGACAAGGCCCCGTTCCAGGCCGCTGTGGCCCCGATGATCGACGAGGCCATTGCTCAAGGCGGTCAGGCCGCCGAGCTGATCCGCCAGATTCAGGCTCTTGCCGATTAATCTGTACTGAAAACAGGAGTGCGCGCGATGACCGCCAAAGAACATGACCCCATCGGGGACGGCCACGAGATCCTTCACAACGAGGATTATGACGCCCCGTTCCGGTCCAAGATCATTGGCCATGACGGCTGGTTGTTCACGGGCGGTCGCCCCGCGCATTCCCTCAACGGAGATTGGGCCTTCACGACCGATCTTCACTTCAACGGCCTGCGGTCGCGCTGGTTCGAAATGCAACCCATTGACCCAAAAGACCGCGTGTTTCCCTACGACTGGGACCCGTTCAATTCCGAGACCACACCGGTTCCGTCCACCTGGCAAACCGTCGATGAACGCCACTACCTGTTCGAAGGGGCCGCGTGGTATGTCCGCACCATCAACCGCGCGGATCTTTCCACCGGCGCGCGGCACTTTCTGCGCATCGGCGCGGCCGCCTATGAATGCAAGGTGTTCGTGAACGGCACATATCTGGGCCGCCACCAAGGAGCCTCGACCCCCTTTTTCGTGGAACTGACCGAGCACCTGCGCGACGGAGAGAACTATCTGTTCCTGTGCGTGGACAACTTGCGCACACTGGACCGCGTGCCGATGCGGCACACCGATTGGTTCAACTATGGCGGCCTCTATCGCGAGGTGGAGATTTTCGCGACGCCGCAAGATATCGTGCGTGATATGTTTGTGCATCTGGTGCCCGGCAGTGACTTTGGCAGAATCCGCGTCGAGGTCGAATGCGACGGTGCCTTGCACGAGGCGCAGTTCACCGTGCCGGAGCTTGGCATTGCCAGCACCATCCCCCTGTCCAAGGGGCGCGGCGCCCTCGAGATCGACGCCAGCCCTGCGCTGTGGTCGCCCGATAGCCCCAAGCTGTATGACGTTGCCCTGAGCTATGGCGACGACCGCGTTTCCGACCGCGTCGGTTTCCGCGAAATCCGCCGTGAAGGCACCGATATCCTGCTCAACGGTCAACCAATTTTCATGCGCGGCGTCGCGGTGCACGAGGACGACGAGCATGTCGGCAAAGTCTCCAGCAAGGCCGACCTTGCGCGCCGCTTTGCCCATGCCAAGGAAATGAACTGCAATTTCCTGCGGCTGGCCCATTATCCGCATCACGAAGATGCCGCGCGCATGGCTGACGAGCAGGGCCTGATGTTGTGGGAGGAACTGCCCGTCTACTGGGCAATTGATTTCACCAACCCCGCCACGCTGGCCGATGCGACCAACCAGTTGCACGAGGTGGTGCGTCGGGATCGCAACCGCGCGTCGGTGGTGATCTGGTCGGTCGGCAACGAAAACCCCGACAGCGACCCGCGCTTTGACTTCATGTCCAGCCTCGCGGCCTCGGCCCGGGCGATGGACCCGACGCGCCTGATCTCGGCGGCCTGTCTGGTGGACCTTCATCAGCTGAAAATCGCGGATCGCATGGCCTCGGTGATCGACGTGATCGGGATCAACGAGTACTTCGGGTGGTATTTTCCCAACTACGAAGATCTGGTCGCGATTGGCAAGAACTCGCACCCGGATCGCCCGGTGATCATCACCGAGATGGGCGCCGATGCGGTGATCCCGTCGATGGGCGGCCCCGAAACCGGGCGTTTTTCCGAAGCGTTCATGGGCGATGTGTATCGCAAGCAGATCGAGATCCTGCGCAAACTGGACTACATCAAAGGCATCTCGCCTTGGGTGCTTTATGATTTCCGGGCCGAACGCCGGCAAAATACCTGGCAAAAGGGCTGGAACCGCAAGGGGCTTATCGCGCAAGATAAGGCGACCAAGAAAGTCGCGTTTGGCATCATGCAAGATTTCTACGCGGAGTTGATGAACACAGGAAACCCATGAGTAACCGGAAGTATCTTTCCGTCGCAGACACGCTGCGCGACATGCTGATCGACAAGCGTTGGGCCTATGGCGAGCGATTGCCCGCAGAACGGGCCCTTGCCGACGAACTCGGCGTGCCGCGCGCCACCGTGCGCGAGGCCATCATCGTGCTGGAGGTCGAAGGCTTGCTGGAAGTGCGCCATGCTTCGGGGATCTATGTGTGCGACGCCGCGCCGTCGCCGCGCGTGGTGCTGCCGGACGATCTGAGCCCGTTCGAGTTGCTGCGCGCGCGGCAGGTTCTGGAAAGCTCCATTGCCGCCGCCGCTGCCCTGAGCGTCACCGATGACCAGATCCAGCAGATGCGGGCGGCGCTGGAGCAGGAAGAGCGAGACATCGCCGAGCGGCGCGGGTCTTACGAAGGCGACGCGCGGTTTCACCATATCCTTGCGGAAGCGACACAAAATCAGGCGCTTGTCGCCGCGATGGAGCAGCTCTGGTCGCTGCGCCAGAATTCGCAACTCTGGAGTCGCCTGCACACCCGAATCTTTGATGATGGCTACCGGCGGGCGTGGTCGGCAGACCACTATGAAATCCTTGCCGCGATCGAAGCCCGCGACCCCGATAGCGCGCGCGCGGCCATGTGGCGTCATCTTGGCAATGTTTCGCGCACGTTGATGATCCTGACCGATCTTGAGGACGTGATTTCGCCCCCTTACAAACGCGGCGTGACCGCTCGGATACAGTAACCATGCGCTCTTTTGTTGCGATCGGCGAGGCTATGGCCGAATTCTCTCGGTTTCCAGACGGGACATGGCGTCAAGGATTTGCCGGGGACACCCTGAATGTCGCCTGGGCCCTGCGCGCATTGAGCGCGGCGCAGGACGTGCCGGTGGCCTACCTGACCCGGATCGGCGGCGACCCGTTTTCAGGGGCGTTTGTGGACTTCTTGAAACAAGCCGGTCTTGGCACCGATCTGATCCAGATTGACGGTGACAAGACCATCGGGCTTTACACCATTGAAACCGACGATCAGGGGGAACGGTCGTTCACCTATTGGCGCGGGCAATCCGCGGCGCGGGGGCTGGCGTCGGACCGGGGCGGGCTGTTGCACGGGATCGGCGATGCGTCGCTCGTTTATCTTAGCGGGATCACGCTGGCCATCCTGCCCGATGCCGACCGCGCGACCCTTCTGGACGCTCTTGGCACCCGCGGATCGCGCCCGTTCACGGTGGCGTTCGATCCGAATATCCGGCCGCGCTTGTGGTCCGATGCCGCCGCAATGCGCCACGCGATCAACAGGGCGGCGGCCGTCTCCGACATCGTCCTGCCCACCTTCGACGACGAGGCAATGGCCTTTGGCGACGCGGATCCCGCCGCGACCTTGGCCCGATATCGCGCTCTGGGTATCCCCGAGGTCGTGGTGAAAAACGGCACGAACCCCACGCTTTACGCCAACGCGGACTCGCAGGGCAGTTGCACCGTTGCAGCGCCCGTGCGCGCGGTTGACACCACCGGCGCCGGTGACAGCTTCAACGGCGCCTTTCTCGCGGCTCGCCTTGGCGGGTGCGGCCTTGTGGATGCCATCCACGCCGGACAGGCCGCAGCCCGTGTCGTGGTTGGACAACGAGGCGCATTGGCGCCGATGCACGAACTGGTCGCGGCATGCGCCCCGGAGACGGGAAACACGTTATAGTGGCGTCTTGCACAAAGGCGCGCCAAGCCGGGCTAGGTTTCTGACCCGACGGCACACGAGCCTTTGGCGATGATTGTCTCATAGAGATCATCCAATTCCGGGCTGGTCTTGTTGAACGCGCGATGCAGGTAGTACGAGACCTGCGGCAAGGATGGCAGCCCGAAATGCGAGTCCAGAATGGCAATGTCTGATCGGAACGCGCTTATGGTTCGCGCGGTTATACCCAAACCGGCCTCGATGCCGAAGCGAACCCCGGACGGAGTCCGTGAGGTGAATTTCTCGTAATAGGTCCAGCCATTCAGATCCAGCGCGGTCAGGGCGATGCGCCGAAACATGCTGGGCGCATCGGTCAGCACCAGCGGCAACGGCTCGTTCGGGTCGTATTCCCAGGTTTTCGCCGCAATCCAATGCACGCTCATCAGTTTCGCCCGCTCGCCATCGCGGCTGCCCGAACGCCATGTGCTGAGCGTCAGGTCCAGCAATCCGTCGTCAAGCATCTTCATCAGAACGCCGCTGCGTTCGACGGCCAGAGCGATTCGCACCCGTGGCCACCTTTGGGAAAACGACTTGAGGATGTCCGGCAACAGATCATGCGCGATCTCCATCGGTGCGCCAAGCCTGATCACGCCGGTGTTGTGGCTGCGCCCCGAGGCCGACACGGCCTGATGGCAGAGCGAGACGATCTCATGGCTGTGGTGCAGCAATGTCTTGCCCGCTTCGGTCAATTCGCGCCGCCGCCCCTTGGTTACAAAAAGCGGAAGGCCAAGGATTTGCTCAAGATTTTTCATCTGTTGCGTTACCGCGGGCTGCGTGCGGCCGATCTTCTGCGCCGCAGCACCAAAGCTTCCTTCCTCGTCAATCGCAATCAAGGTGTTCAAGAGCGACAGCGAGAGCGAGAGTTGAGAATTCGGCTTCAAGGGCACCTCCGTTCACATCAGCATCTCTTATGTATTCTGAGAAATTATCGAAGTTACAAATGAGTTGGCAAGCTTTAAGTTCGGCCAATCGGTTTTTGCATATGGGAGTAGAACATGAAGAACCTGGCACTTATTGCAGCACTTGGACTGAGCGGGCTGGTGATGCCTGCTTTTGCGGACGGGTATCCCGTGCGCGATATCGATCTGGTCGTTCCGTTCGAGCCCGGTGGATCTGTCGACACCACCTCGCGGATCCTTGCGGAAGCGGCAAACGCCATTCTTGAGGGTGGCGACATGGTTGTGGTCAACCGCGGCGGCGGCGGCGGTATCGTCGGTCAGACCTCGGTTTCGCTGGCGGCACCCGATGGATACACGATCCTGGCGATGACCAGTTCTGTCGTGACCAACCCGTTGATGAAGGGCGCGACCTATACGATTGATGATTTCCGCCCTGTCGCGCTTTACAACCTCGATCCCGAAGTGATCGCGGTGCCGGCTGGTTCGCCCTTTCAAACGGCGCAAGAATTCATGGAAGCGGCCGCTACCGAGCCGCTCAACATCGTTGTCGCCGGGATCGGCACGTCGCACCACATGTCCGGCCTCGCCATCGAGCGCGTGACGGATGTGACCTTCAACTACATCCCGACCAGCGGCTTTGGCGCGCAGGTTCAGGCGGTTGTCGGTGGTCACGCTGACGCGGCGCTTTGGCCCATGGGCGAAGCGATGGCACAGGCTCAGGCCGGCGGCGTGCGCTTGCTGGCGATTGCCCAGGAAGAGCGCGACCCGAACTTCCCCGACGTTCCGACCTTCCAGGAAGTCGGCATTGACATCCCGCTGTTCGCCACCTTCCGCGGCTGGGCCGTGCCCGCTGGCACCCCTGACGAGATCGTCACCTTCCTGTCCGATCTGATGCGCGAGATCTATGAGAACCCTGCGTATATCGAGCGGATGACAGCGGCGGGCTTTATCCCGACATTCCGGGATGCGGCCGCGTTCCAGGCTCTGATCGCCGAAGATGCGGTGCGGTCAGCGGCCATCATCGAAGAAGCTGGCCTCGGTCAGTAACCCCCCAGCCTGCCCGGTATCACTGCCGGGCAGGCTTTCCCCTTTCACTCAGATCGTTGTGGAGAGAGTCTGATGTCTGAAGGTTCCGGCAATCCAACGTTTCGACCCCATAGCGATGTCTGGGTCGGCGTGTCTTTGATGGCGATAGGCGGATATGGCGCGTGGCTTGCCAGCGGCTTTGATGCCCTGTCGCGCACCTATCCGATCGCTCTGTCGGTGTCGCTGATCGTGCTGGGCGCACTGCTTGTCGCCAAGGGCGCGCGTCAACGACTGGAAACCGTGCCCTTCAAAATCTCGGGCCAAGCGGCGCTTTTTGCCACGCTGACCCTTGCGGCCTGGATCATCGCCCTGACCTCGGGGCTGGGATATTTGCTGCCCACCTTCGTGATGCAACTGGTTTTCCTGCTGCTGTGCGGCGTGAGCGGGTATCGCAAGATCATCCTGATCGCCGCGACGATTACCGCGGTCAGCTATCTCGCCTTCATCGTCGGGTTGGGTGTGCGCCTGCCTGCAACCCTCATGCCCTGGATTTTGTGAGATATCGCTATGGATTTGATCCTGCTCGGATTTGAAACACTGGCCACACCGATGGTCCTGTTCATGTTGGTGCTTGGCCTGTTCGCCGGAATGATCGTCGGTTCGATCCCCGGCATCAATGACAACATCGCCTTTGCCGTTTTCATCCCGTTTTCCTTTGCCATGCCAGCCGAGCAAGCGCTGGCGTTGATGGTCGGCGTCTATTGCGCCGCCGCGACCGGTGGCGCGATCCCGGCCATCGTGATCAAGGTGCCGGGCACGGCGTCATCGCTGCTGACCGCAGTGGATGGCAACGCCATGGCCCGCAAGGGCATGGCCGGGCGCGCGCTGTCGATTGCCATCACCTCGTCGGTGGTGGGCGGTATTGCCAGCTCCATCGTGCTGCTGTTCTTCGCGCCGTCGCTCGCGCAGGTGGCGCTGCGGTTTGGCTATGTCGAAAACTTCGCGCTCGCCATTCTCGGCCTGTCGAGTGTGGTGGGTCTGCTGCGCGGCAACGTCATCAAGGGGGCTGTTGCGGCGATCATCGGTCTTGCCGTCGCCACCATCGGCTTCAGCCCGGTGTCCGGTTTTCCGCGCTACACTTTTGGCAGCGTCAACGTGATCGAGGGCCTGCCCTTTGTGCCCTTGCTGGTCGGCCTGTTCGGGGTCGCGGCGCTGCTGGACCTGATGGTCGATATCTTCCGCGACCGCAAACACAACGTGCCACAGACAAAACTGCCCGAGATCGGCTCATTGCGGATGCCGCGCGCGCTGATGCGTCGCCTGCTGCCGGTCTGGGTCAGTGGCTCGGTGATCGGCAACGTGATCGGCATGCTGCCGGGCGCCGGGATGCTGATGGCGATTTTCCTCGCCTATGACAACGCCGCCCGCCGGTTCCGCCGCCTGTACGAGGGCAAACCGGGCGAACCGGCCTGGGGCGAAGGCGCACCTGAGGGCATCGCGGGCCCGGAATCCGCCAACAACGCCGTCACCGCCAGCTCGATGGTGCCGCTGCTGTCGCTGGGCATCCCCGGGAACTCGACCTCGGCGCTGTTCATCGGCGCGCTGGCGCTGCACGGCATGGTGCCCGGTCCGTTGCTGTTCTCGCAGCATGGCAACATCGCCTGGATGATCATCGTCGCGTTCCTGGCCGCCAATATCCTGATGTGGCCGGTTGCCTTTGCGGTGATCCGGACCGTCTCGAAGCCGATCTTTTCGATCCCGAAAGAGGTTCTGGTCGGCGTGATCGCCCTGCTGTGCTTCATGGGTGCTTACTCGGATGGCGCGAACACGTTCAACATGTGGGTGGCGCTAGTGGCCGGTCTGGCGGCGTTTGCCATGCGGCTGACCAATATCCCGCTGGGGCCGTTCATTCTGGGTCTGGTGCTGGGGCCACAGCTGGAATCCTCGCTGAACAACTCGTTGATCATTTCGCGCGGCAGCTGGTGGGTGTTCCTTGACCCGGTTTCGCACCCGATCAGCGCTGGCATGATCCTGGTATCGGCCCTGTTGTGGATCGTGCCGGTCATCATGAACTTCCTTCCGAAAAAAGCGGCCTGACCCGCTTCCGTCATGGAGACGCATCCGATGAAACGCGAAACCAAACTGATGCATTACGGGCGCACGGCCACCCCCGGCCCGGCCAACCCGCCCGTCATGCGCGCCTCGACCATCCTTCACGACACGGTTGCGTCCTACAAGGGCACCAAGCAACGGCGCGAGACGGATGACGCGGTGCTGTCCTACGGGCGGCGCGGCACGACGACGGCGCATGCCCTGTCGGCGGCGATCTGCGATCTGGAAGGGGCCGAGGCCTGTTTCCTGTTTCCCAGCGGCGTCGCGGCGGTGGCGGGGGCGCTTGCGCCATTTGTCGGGGCCGGAGATCACCTGTTGGTGGTGGATACGATCTTTCCGGCAACCCGCAGCTATTGCGAATCCGTGCTGCGGCGCGCCGGGGTGACGATTGATTATTTCCCGTGGGACACCACCGATCTGAGCGCCTATGCCAAGCCCAACACCAAGGCGGTGATGGTGGAATCCCCCGCCTCGCAAACCTATGAAGTGATGGACCTGCCCGCCCTGTGCCGGGATGCCCATGCGCGCGATCTGGTGGTGATTGCCGACAATACCTATGGGTCCGGCTGGCTCTATCGGCCGCTGGATCTGGGCTGTGATGTGTCGGTGGTGGCGGGCACGAAATATCTGGGCGGTCATGCCGATGTGATGATGGGCGCGGTTGCCGTAAAGGGTGCTGCCGCCGGTCCGTTGCGCAAGCACACCCATCTGACCGGCCAGACGCTGGGCCCTGATGAGGCGTATAACTGCCTGCGCGGCATCCGCACGCTGGGGCTTCGGCTGGAGCGGCACGAGCAGAACGGTCTGGCGCTGGCGCAATGGCTGGCGGCACGCCCCGAGGTGCAATCGGTGGTCCATCCGGGTCTGCCCGGCCATGCCGGTGGCGAGATCTGGAAGCGCGATGCGACGGGCTGCAACGGCCTGTTCAGCGTGTTCTTTGTCGACGGGTTCGACGCCGACGGCTTTGTGGACCGTCTGGTGCTGTTCTCGATCGGCAGTTCCTGGGGCGGATTCGAGAGTCTGGCGATGCCCTCCAACCCCGAGGCGGGGCGCAAATTCCCCAACACCACACGCAGCGGGCCGATGGTTCGGTTCCACGCCGGGCTGGAGCATATCGACGATCTGATCGCCGACATGCAGGCGTCCTTCGCCGCTGCCTCCTGAGATTTTACTTGGCCTGCGACACAACACGCGTCGCGTCGATGACTTTGACAAACAGAAAGAGACACCCATGGGTACGAGCGTTTTTGATTCCATCTTGCTGAAGAATTCCTGGTCAACCGAGGAAATGCGCAACATTTTCAACGACGAAGCCCGCATTCAACGCTGGCTGGATGTCGAGGCCGCGCTGGCGCTGGTGCAGGCCGATCTGGACATGATCCCGGCCAAGGCCGCCAAGGAAATCGCCGCAAAGTCGCGCTATGACGCCATCGACATGGACCTGGTCCTGCATCATCTGGCGATCACCAAGCACCCGCTGGTGCCGGTGGTGCGCGCGCTGGAGCACGCTTGCGAGGGTGATGCGGGCGAATATGTGCATTTTGGCGTGACCACGCAGGATATCATCGACACCGGGCTGGTGTTGCAGATGAAAGACGCCTTTGACATCGTGCGCCGCGATCTGTTGGTGATGGCGGGCTCGTTGCTGCGTCTGAGCACCGAGCACCGCAACACGCCGATGATGGGCCGCACCCTGTCGTTGCAGGCGATCCCGGTCACGTTCGGCTTCAAAACCGCGATCTGGCTGTCGGAAATCGACCGCCATTTGCAGCGGCTTGACGAAATGGAGCCGCGGGTCTTCGTGGGCTCCATCGTTGGCGCGGTTGGTACCAAGGCGTCGTTCGGCCCAAAGGCGCATGCGATGGAAAAGGCGGTCAATGACAAGCTGGGACTGGGCACGCCGAATATCTCGTGGCAGCCGGCGCGCGACCGGATGTACGAATATGGCGCGGTCATGGGCGGCATCAACGCAACGCTGAACAAGATCGGCAACCAGTTGTTGCTGTTGGCCCACAATGAATTCGACGAGATCGCCGAACCCTTTGGCGAGGGTCAGGTCGGCTCCTCGACCATGCCGCACAAGCGCAACCCGGCGGTCACGGAAAACTCGGTCACGGTCAGCAACACGCTGAAATCCAACATCAACATGTTGTCGGACATCACCAAGCACGAGCACGAGCGTGACGGCGCGATCTGGAAGATGGAATGGAAGATCCTTCCGGAAATCTGCCTGATGCTGTCGGTGGTTCTGGCCAACCTGAACTTTGTTCTGGCGGGGCTGGAGGTGAAAAAGGCCAGCATGTTGCGCAACCTCGAACTGCTCAAGGGCTACGCGCTGGCCGAGCGGATCATGTTCGCGCTGGCTGACAAGCTGGGCAAGCAGACCGCGCACGAGGAAGTGTATCACGCGGCGATGAAGGGCATCGAGGCGGGGATCACCTTCAAGGAAGCGCTGGCCGCCAACAAGGCCATTCGCGGCGCGTTGAGCGATTCCGAGCTTGATACGTTGCTGGACCCGACGACTTATGTTGGCGAATCCCCGGCTATCGTGGATCAGGTGCTTGCCAATATCAAAGCCGGCGGGCGGATCGCTTAACGCATCCCCGCCGCGCCCGAACCACTCTGTGTTGTTGCTGGAAGGAAGACCCATGACCCATTCTGCCACGCTGGCGTCGTTTGTCATTGCACTCGATTTCGATGCGATTCCCTCCAGCACCATCACGCGGGCCAAGCAACTGATGATCGACACGCTGGGTGTCGGTCTGTCCGGCACAAGGCATCCGAATTTCGAGATCGCCCTGGCCGGGATCAGGGCGATTCCCGGCAGCAGCGGCGCGCAGCCGGTTCTGGGACGCGCCGAGACACTGGCAGCACCCTATGCGGCGCTGGCCAACGGGGTCGCCTGTCATGTGCTTGATTTCGACGATACGCATACCGCCTCGATCGTGCATGGCAGCGCGATCCTGACGCCGCTGGTTCTGGCGCTGGGGCCCGAGGTTGCGGCCTCGGGGCGCGATATCCTGACGGCCTTTGTCGCGGGCTGGGAGGTGGCGGCGCGGGTCGGCATCGCCTCGGGCAACAGTTTCCACAACCGCGGCTTTCACTCCACGGCGATTGCCGGCATTTTCGGCGCGACGGCTGCGGCGGGCAAACTGTTGGGCCTGAGCCCCGCGCAGATGCAACATGCCTTTGGCCTGTGCGGCAGTCAGGCAGCCGGGGTGACCGAATTTCTGGTCAACTCGTCATCATCCAAAGGCTATCACGTCGGTTGGGCCGCGCAAAACGCGATCATCACCGCGCATTTGGCCAAGGCGGGTGCAACCGGACCGGCCACGATTTTCGAGGGCCGCAACGGCGTGTTCAACACGCACGGCCTGCCGGACCTGTCCGACCCATCCCTGACGGTTGCCGATCTTGGAACCCGGTGGGAAACGGAAAACGTGTCGATCAAACCCTATCCGTGCTGCCACTTTGCACACGGGGCCGTGGATTGCGCCATCGCGCTGCGCGAGGAAGGCATCAAGGCGGCGGATGTGCAGAACATCCACGCGATCATTGACGAGGTGGCGGCGGGCTTTGTCTGCGATCCCATCGAGTCGAAATTCGCGCCCACCAATGCCTACGGCGCAAAATTCAGCCTGCCCTATCTGGTCGCTTGCGGCCTGATCGACGGCCAGATTGATCAGGCCTCCTTCACGGCCGATCAGATTCGCCGCGACGATCTGCTGTCGCTGGCGCGCAAGACAAGTTACGAGAATGCCGAAAAGGGAACTACCGGGTTTCCCAAGTATTTCCCCGGGCATCTGCGGGTCACGCTGACTGACGGTCGCCTGATCGACAAACGCGTGGCGATCAACCGCGGAAACCCCGACGCGCCCTTGTCCGACGACGCGATTGCCCACAAATTCAAGCGCTGTGTGGAAGGTATCCTGACAGATCCTCAGGCTGATGCGTTGATCGGGGCCGTGTTGGCGCTGGATACGCCAGAGGGTGTTCACAACCTCATGCGTGCGCTTTGAACCACCCCGGCGTTGTCGGCGACCATCAACATTGACCTGCTCTGCCGCGAGTCCTCGCTTGTGAGTTGACCCTGTTCAGGGTTTGGTCTTTTGTTGACCGGTTCGTATATTCCCGGGGTGTCAGGCCAGCGCGGCATGTTTGCGGGCGGTGATGCTTGACGTCGTCGCGCCATGTCGCCAAAGCGCAGGCCCGCCGCTGCCGGTATCGCCCTTGCAAGGAACAGACCAACCCCAAATCGCGGACGTTTGAGGGGAGCAGGTCAACGCCATCATGCGTAACAATCAAGCCATCGGAAGGCGCACAATGATCAAACTCGATCATCGGCAACACCACCGGCATGCGCGATCAGGTCAGTCGGCTTGCTGAGACGATCCAGCGTCCGCACTCTATGAGACTCAGGTCGGATGACCGCAAGGGCAACGGGACTTGCATGGGTTTCTGGCGCTGTCATCGAGGCGCATGAACGAGCAGCCTTGAAGGTCGGCGCGAGCCTTCAGGACGTTAGGAGTGCGCTGATCTTATTGATATGCCCCTCGAGCGCTCCCCCCCGGCTTTCCATATTCAGCCGCACCACAGGTTCGGTGTTGGAGCTGCGCAGGTTGAACCGCCAACCGCCCATATCGAGGCTGATCCCATCGGTTTCATCAAGGCTGTGCGCATCGGGTTCATAGTGCGCGCGAACGCGGGCGATGGCGGATCTGGGGTCGGGCAGTGTAAAATTGATCTCGCCCGATGACGGAAACGCCGCCCGGCGTTCCGCGATCAACGCCGCCAGTGATCCCTTGCGGCTGATCAATTCCGCCATCACCAGCCACGGCACCATACCGCTGTCACAATGCACAAAGTCGCGGAAATAGTGATGTGCCGACATCTCGCCGCCGTAGACCGCGCCGTGATCACGCATGGATTGTTTGATAAAGGCGTGGCCGGTGCGGGCCTGAACGGCAACGCCGCCCGCGCGGGCCACGACGTCTTGTGTGTTCCAGATCACGCGCGGGTCATGGATGATTTTGGCGCCGGGTTCTTTGGCCAAAAACACCTCGGCCAGCAGGCCGACGATATACTCGCCGTCAACAAAGCCGCCGTGCTCATCAAAGAAGAAACACCGGTCAAAGTCGCCATCCCAGGCGACGCCCATATCCGCGCCCTCGGCCAGCACGCGGGCCACGGTGGGTGGGCGGTTTTCGGGCAGCAGCGGGTTGGGGATGCCGTGTGGGAATGTCCCGTCTGGCTGGTGGTGCATGCGCTTGAACACCAGCGGTGCGCCCTTGGTCTCAAGGGCCTCAGCGATGGCGTCAAAGGTCGGACCCGCCGCACCATTGCCTGCGTTCACGACGATGGTCAGGGGTTTGAGCGCCGACATATCGACAAACGACAACACCTGCTCGACATAGGCGGCGCGGGCCTGATCCGCGATGTCAGTAACGATGCCACCGGGTTTGGCCGGGCCAAAATCATCCGCCTCGGCCAGCGCCTTGATGGACGCCAGGCCGGTCGCCGCGTCCAGGGGCGCAGAGCCCGCCCGCACCATTTTCAAGCCGTTGTAATCCATCGGATTATGCGAGGCGGTCACGCAAATCCCGCCGTCCGCCGCAAACTGCGTCGTGGCGAAATACATCTCTTCGGTGCCCGACAGCCCAAGATCAAGAACCTCGCAGCCCTCATCCACCAGCGCCTGCGCCACGGCGGCGGCCAGCGCCTGCGAGGTCGCACGAATGTCGCGCCCCAACACCACCCGCCGTGCGTTCAGCGCCCGCGCAAAACCGCGCCCGATGCGATAGGCAATCGCCTCGTTCAGCTCTTCGCCCAAGCGGCCGCGAATGTCATAGGTCTTGAAACAGGTGAGTGTCACGGGTCAGCCCTTGGCCCCCTGCCCGCGCGCATAGACATCCTCGTAGCGGATGATGTCATCTTCGCCCAGATAACTGCCGGTCTGCACCTCGATCAGCACCATCGGCAGTTTGCCGGGGTTTTCCATGCGGTGCACGGCCCCCAGCGGAATATAGACCGACTGGTTTTCCGTCACCAGTTTGACCTGATCGTCAATGGTCACCTTGGCCGTGCCTTGAACGACGATCCAATGTTCTGCGCGGTGATGGTGGCTTTGCAGGCTCAGAGCTGCGCCCGGATGCACAATGATGCGCTTGACCTGAAACCGGTTGCCGACCGCGAGGCTTTCGAACCAACCCCAGGGCCGATGATCGCGCGGAAAGGTTTCGGCCTGTATGGCCCCCTTGGCCTTGAGGGCCACGACGGCTTTCTTGACGTCCTGTGCGCGGTCTTTATGAGCAACCAGCACCGCGTCGCTCATGGCCACAACAACGATATTCTCAAGCCCGATGCCGACAACCTCCAGCCCGCTGGTCTCGGAGCGCAGCAGCGTATCCTTGCAATCAATGGCTGTGGCCAACTCGCTGGTGACGACGCCGTTTCCATCAGGGTTGGACTCACGCCAGATTGCCTCCCAACCGCCGAGGTCGGACCAAACGCCACCGTAGGGGACAACGCTGATATTGGGCGCTTTTTCCATGACGGCATAGTCAATCGAGATGTTTTCCAGCGTTGCCCAAGGCTCAGTTGCGAGGCGTGTAAAGCCTAGATCTTGCGCGGCTTGGTCAACGGCGGCGCGGGTTTGCGCCAATATGGCAGGCTGATATTTCTCGAAAGCTGCGATGAGTGTCTTGACCGAGACCAGGAATATCCCCGCATTCCACAAATGGTGTCCGCCCGCCAGCATCGCTTGCGCGGTGGCAAGATCAGGCTTTTCAACAAATCGGGCCAAGGGCTGCGGAATGGGTGCAAAATCCGCGCCCGGTGTTTGCGACATCTCAAGCCAGCCAAAGCCGGTTTCGGCGCGGTCAGGGCGGATGCCAAACGTAACGATATCGCCGTCCCGGGCGGTTGATGCGGCCGCCTGAATGGTCTGCCGAAACCGCGACGCATCGGGGATGACATGATCCGAAGGAGCCGCCAGCATCAGCGCCTCGGGGTCGGTCTTCGCGATCACCAAAGCGGCCGCCAAAATTGCGGGCGCGGTGTTCCGGGCCGAGGGCTCAATCAAAATTGCCGGCACCTTGCCAATCTCGGCGAGTTGCTCGGTGACGATAAAGCGAAAGTCGGACCCGGTGACAATCACCGGCGGCGCAAAACCTTCTCCGGTCAAGGTGTTGGTTGACGCCTGAAACAGGCTGCTTTCGCCCAGCAACGAAGAAAACTGCTTCGGGAACGATTTGCGCGACAAGGGCCAAAGCCGCGTGCCGGACCCGCCGCATAAAAGTACCGGGTGAATTTGCATCTGCAATCCTAATAGGTGGTTAATTTGTGCTAAATACCATCCGCATGTAAACCACATGCGCCGATTGTCAGCAAGCATTCGCGGCGGGGCGGGCTTTGTTCGCGGCCCTGAGCAAGGGTGCAAAGGTATCCTGACCCTCGAAACGGGCGTCTTCGCAAAACCGGTGCGGTTCACGCGTTACGGTGCTGCGTTTCTGATAATCCAGTAGGCCGTTGATCTGCCGATGCCGCGGTGTCCGGCATTTCGCGACACGGACTTTCCAGCGCATAGACCGCTTCCAACAGCGCCTTGAGTGCCATCAAGCCGGATGGGGGGCGCGTGTCATGGGCGCGCAAATATATCTTCGGTCCGGGGCATGCGTGCCGCGCACGCAACCGTTTCAGGCGCGTACCCGTGGCGGCTGGGGCCGTTCAATCCGAGATCAACCGAAACAAGGCCGCCGGGCGATGGCGGCCACCGGTGGATTTCTCGCCAGTGTCTTCGATGGACCAGGCATTGGTCAGCCATTTTCTGAAATTGCGCTTGTCCATGGCCTCGCCGCGCAGGATTTCAAACACCTCCTGCGCTTGCGACAGGGTGAATTTCGCGGGCAGGAAATCAAAGGCGACCAAGGCGCGATCCTGGATTGACGGGGTCACGTCGCTGGCCAGTCGCGCCCGCCCGTCGGCCACGATCTGCGCATGATCGAACGCCAGCGGCGGCAGCGCGTCGACCGGGAACCAGCGCGCGTCTTGCGCATCGCTTCCACCCCTGGCGATCAGATCATCCGAGGGCACGAGGGCGATGAAGGCAATCGTGATCACCCGGCCACGCGGATCCCGCTCGGGGGCACCATAGGCGCCAAGCTGCCGGATCGGGATGCCGGTGAGGCCGGTCTCTTCCTCAAGCTCGCGCAGGGCGCCGGTGTGCAGATCTTCGTCCATCTGGACAAACCCGCCCGGGATGGCAAAGGCGGCCTTGAACGGGTCGTATTTTCTTTCGATGAGAAGCACTTCGAGCACGCCATCGCGAATCGAGAACACGAGGATATCGGTCGTCACGCTTGGCCGGGGGAAGTCGTATGTATAGGTCATGGCGCCTGTCTTTGTGCCTGAACGCAGGAATATCTTATCCGCTTTTTCCGTGACAACACAAGATGTTGAACAAAGACTGGCGGCGCCACCCAAGGGAGAGGCGCCGCCAGGAAAGGTCTCAATAGCACTGCCAGACGGTGATCCAGTTGCCCCAGTAGTCGTAAACCGTGGCCCATTCGCAGTAATAGGCGACGTCTTCGATCTGGGCGGTTGCATCGGCAACCGGCGTTGCGGCCACAATGGCAATGGGGTGGTTCGCTGGGTTGGCGGGGGCTGTGATATCGGCGGTCGGCGCGGCCTGAACACCCAGAGACGCGAGGGAGAGGGCGGCGGCGGTGAGAGCAATCTTGAACATGGCGTTTCCTGTCTGTCTGACTGTGAGGGTTTCAAAGGGGGGATGATCGGGTTTTGGGTCTGGGCGGTGCCGTCCGAGGGAGGGCGACGGCACCGCCCGGTCTGGCGTCAGTAGCACTGCCAGACGGTGATCCAGTTGCCCCAGTAGTCGTAAACCGTGGCCCATTCGCAGTAATAGGCGACGTCTTCGAACTGGGCGGTTTCCTGGGCAACCGGCGTTACGGCTGTGGTGTTCTGGGGCAGGTCGAACGGGATTGGGGTTGCGTGCGAAAGTCCTGCGATCAGGGTGAAGGCGGCGGCGGTGAGCGTGATCTTGAACATTTTCTATCTCCGGGGTTTGGGGTTGAGGGGTTGAGGGGTTGAGGGGTTGAGGGGTTGTTTTGTCTTTCTATAGTGTAGTTGTGACACTATCTGTTAGTGTTGTAAAGACACTTTTTGGGTCGCCAGACAAAAATCAAGCAACACATTGTTTTACAACCGTTTATCTTTCCGGCTTTTCGCGCTGATCCCAAGAAGTGAGGCGGCAACGACAGACTCACCTCGACCGAAACGCGGCTGACGGGGCGAATCGGGACGAATCGGGACGCTTGAGAGGTGCGGCAATGCGGGTGCAAGCGCTCTGACCGCCGCGCACAGCGTCAGGGCGCGCCGCGACAAGACCCCGCGGGCTTGGCACCAAAGCCGGGCGTGGGGGCCGCAAAGTCAGGATCGGGCGGCCGCGCCCGCAGCGCAGGCCCTGCGGTCACTCGCCGCCAACCTCGCGTTCGGCGCGCAGGCCGGCCAGCAGGTCGCGCAGGATCTCGGGCCAGCGGGTCTGTTCCGGGCCAAGCGCGCCTTGCCGTTCCAGCCGCGTCACGATGTCAAGCGCCTCGCGCACTGCATCCATTGCGACGGCGGGGGCCTCGACCTGGGACAGGTTATAAAGGCTTGAGGCAAGATCAGTTGCCGCCGTCGGCGCGTCCGGGGCCGAAGCCGCGAGCGCCCGCCGGATTTCCAACGCTTCCCGGTAGGCCGCGCGCGCTGGCGCGACCTCGCCGGCGCGCAGGGCCAGGCTGCCGATCCCATCGAGGCTGCGCGCCAGATCCTGCTGCCAAAGCGTGTTGGTCGGGTCGATGGCAACCAGCCGCCGCGCCGTCGCCCGCGCCTCGCGAAAGGCCGCCAGCGCGGGGTCATGGTCCTCGGCCAGCCCGTGCAGACGGCCGATCTTGTTCAGGCCCAGGGTCAGGTCGCGCTGCCATTGCGTGTTGTCGGGAGTGATCTGCAAAAGCGCGCGGATGATCTCCAGCGCCTCCTCAAACGCCGCAAGCGCGTCCTCCGCATCCCCGGAGCGCATGTGCAGATCGCCAATCCGGTTCAGGCTGAACGCCACATCATGCTGCCAAAGCGTGTTGCGCGGGGCGATGGTCACGAGGCGGCGGACAATCTGCAATCCTTCGGCATAGGCCGCCAGTGCCGCGTCACCCTCGTCGGCCATGAAGTGCAGATCGCCAATCTTGTTCAGGCTGACGGCAATGCCACGCTGCCAATCGGTGTTGCCGGGGTCTGTCGCCACAAGACCGCGCGCGATGTGCAACCCTTCGCCATAGGCTGCAAGCGCCGCCTCGACCTCGCCGGTCACGCGGTGCAGATCACCGATCCGGTCGAGGCCAAGCGCGACATCGCGCTGCCACTGGGTATCGCCCGGATCGGTCGCCAGAAGTTGGCGGCGGATCTCCATCCCTTCGCGGTAGGCCGTACCCGCGGCCGCCATGTCCCCTGTTTGCAGGCGCAGATCGCCCACCCTTTCGAGGCTGGTCGCAATGTCACGCCGCCATTCGGTGTTGCCGGGGTCCGTTGCCGACAGCTGGCGGGCAATTGCCAGCGCATCGCTGTAGGCCGCGAGCGTGGCGTCCAGATCGCCCGCCCGTCGGTACAGGTCGCCGATCTTGCTCAGGCTGATCGCGACATCGCGTTGCCACAGGGTATTGTCAGGGTCCCCCGCAACCAGGCGGCGGGTGATCTCCAGACTTTGCTGATATGCCAGCAGCGCGGCCTCTGCATCTGCGGCGCGCAAGTGAACATCGCCGACCCGGTTCAGGCTGACCGCCACGTCGCGCTGCCACAGGGTGTTGCCGGGATCCCGGGCGGCAAGACGGCGGGTGATCTCCAGCGCTTCCAGATAGGTGCTCAGCGCTGCGTCGATCTGGCCCGCCCGCAGCTGCAAATCGCCGATATTGTTCAGGCTCACCGAGAGATCACGCTGCGCCTGCGCATTGGCCGGATCCATCGCGGCAAGGCGGCGTCGCGTGGTCAAGGCATCGGTATACGCCCCGGATGCGGCCTCGATCGCCCCGGTGCGCAGATGCAGGCTGCCGATCCGCTCGAGGCTGATCGACAGATCGCGCTGGCGTCCGGGGTTGCCAGGGTCGGCGGCTGAAAGGCGGCGGCGAATGTCCAACGCTTGCGTGAAGGCCTCCAGGGCGGCGGCCCCGTCGCCGGCTTGCAGGCGCAAATCACCGATCCGCTCAAGGGCGACCGAGAGATCGCGCTGCCATTGGCTGTTGCCCGGGTCGGTGGCCAGCAGACCGAGAAGCAGATCCTGGGCCCGTTCCGCCGAGGTCAGGGCCTGTTCGCGCGCCCCGGATCCGGCATAGACCTCGGCGAACTCGACGCGCATGGCCGCCTCGATGCGGCGCAGTTCGGGGTTGTCAGGATCGGTGGCGAGCAGCCGCATCACCGCGGTTTCGGCGCGCGACAGGATGGCATTGAGGCTTTCCAGCCGCAGCCCCTGCGCATCTTGCAGCCCCTGCGCAATGTCGAACACCAGGGCGTTGATCGCGTTCGAGGCGGTGTCGAAATTGCGCTCTGCGCGGTCCCGCTCCGCCTGTGCACGGCGCGCGCTTTCCTCGGCCAACTGGCGCTGTGTCTCGGCGTCGTCGCGGGCCGTGTGGGCGATCTGCGTCTGCTCCTGGGCCAGTCGTTCATTCTCGAGGGCGGCGTTGCGCTGGATCCAGGCAAAACCGGCAAGCAGGCCAACCACACCCAAGGCCGCCAGAGCGCCAACCACCGTGCGCCGCTGACGCCGCGACTGGGTGCGGCGGCTTTCGATGATAAAGACCCGTTGCAATTCGGTCGGCTCGGGCGCGTTTGCCGGCCGCGACAAAAGCCATTTCTCGGCGGCCTCAAGATCCCGGCCACGCAACGGTTGCGCCCCGAACCGCAGGGTTTTCTGCCAACGCCCGGCAAGCTCGGCCAGGCGCGTGTGCTCCCTGATCCAGTCGATATCCAGATTGATCGCATAGCGGATCTTGCCCAGACCCTGCGCAAAATCCTCGGCGTCGGTCAGAAAGATATAGTTCAGCTTGGCGGCGACGGCAGGCACGTCGCGGCGCAGATCGGCAACAGCGTCGATCACCACCGGAATGATCCGCTTGTTGAGCGACGCGGCCAGCTCCAGTTCCCAGTTGCAAAGCTCCGAGCGGACCGAGGAGGGCGAAATCGCAAACAGGATCGTGTCGCTTTCGCGGATCAGCTTCTCAAGCCGGGGCTGCCATTCCTCGGTCGGCAAGATATCATGGATGTCGCGGAACACCGTCAGATCATCGTGCGACGACAACGCCTCATGCAGCCGCGCGATACGGTCATCATCGTGCCGAGAATAGGAAATGAACAGCTTGGTGATCGTCGCCTGCGTGTTCATCGGCTCATCTCACGCACCATGTGCCCCGCTTGTTAATTTCCGCCGAGAAGCAACCAGGCTCTCCATCAAGACGTGATCCACTTTTGAGTATGGATTTTCGGTTAGTTGTGGGTCAAGGGCAGGTTTCACCCCTTCTTTTTCCGTCGGCTGCGGCGTCACACTCGCCATGACGCCACAAATCGCCGCGTGAGTTCTACGCTCGCGCCCCATCAATCGGAGAGGGCGAATCAGCCGCCATTCTGGCTTGTATCCTTGGCTCAAAGATGGAAATCATCGAGCATCTTTTTGCCGATAGAAACGTGCGGATTCCTTTATGAAGATTGCAGTTGTGGGTCTTGGATACGTTGGTCTTTCGAACGCTATCCTTCTTGCCCAGAACAGTGAAGTCGTCACGACCGATATCGACCCCGTGCGGGTTGACGCGGTCAACGCCAGGATTTCGCATCTTGATGACGCAGAATGCAGCGAGTATCTGGCAACGAAATCACTGAATTTGCGCGCCACGCTCGATGCCAACGACGCCTTTCTCGGCGCCGATTTTGTTGTGATTGCGACGCCGACCAATTACGATTCCGAGACCAGCGCCTTTGATACGTCCAGCGTCGAGGCGGTCATCGACAGGGTGCTCGACGCGGCGCCAGATGCCGTGATTGTGGTCAAATCCACGGTGCCGGTCGGCTTCATCCAGCGGGTCCGCGAAAAGACGGGTCACGACAACATCTTGTTTTCCCCTGAATTTTTGCGAGAAGGCAAGGCGCTCTATGACAACCTGCACCCCTCACGGATTGTCGTCGGTGAACGCAGCGAGCGTGCGCGGATCTTCGCAGAGTTGCTGCGCGATGGGGCGATCATCAAGACCTGCCCGATCCTGTTCACGGACCCCACCGAAGCCGAAGCGATCAAGTTGTTCGCCAACAGTTACCTTGCACTTCGCGTAGCCTATTTCAACGAACTCGACAGCTATGCAATGGCGCATCACCTTGATACGCGGCAAATCATCACCGGCGTTGGTCTCGACCCCCGGATCGGCAACCATTACAACAACCCGTCGTTCGGCTATGGCGGCTATTGCCTGCCCAAGGACACCAAACAACTGCTGGCGAATTATCAGAACGTGCCGCAGAATCTCATCAAGGCCGTTGTCACCGCGAACCAAACCCGCAAGGATTTCATCGCGGACACCATTATAGCCAGAAATCCGAAGGTGGTTGGCATTTACCGTCTGACGATGAAAGAAGGCTCTGACAATTTTCGCCAAAGCGCAGTGCAAGGCATCATGAAGCGGATCAAAGCCAAGGGCGTTGAGGTGATCGTCTTCGAACCTGCGCTCGAAGGCGATTTGTTCTTCAATTCGCGGGTGATCCGCGATCTTGATGCGTTCAAGGCCGAGGCTGATGTCATTGTCGCCAACCGTCGCACACCGGCCCTGTCAGATGTGATGGACAAGGTTTTCTCTCGCGACCTGTTTGGCATCGACTGACCGCCGGGAAGTCTGCTGCGGTTTCAGGGGTGTCGCGGAATACCATGACCAAGCATCGGTCAGCGGACACCATCAAGCCGAAATTTGCGACGCCGGAGCGGCGATGGCGCGACAAGGCAAATCCATCAAAGGACCTGCGCCTGTACGACGCGCGCGGCACGGCGGCTACGCGCCTGCTCAATTCAGGGCTGACACTTGCCGAGATCGCCAATCACATGGGCTGGTCAGTTCGCTATGCGGCCAACGTGATCGAGCACTATGCAAGGGTATCACCAGACGAAACCGACTCTGTTCTGGTCAAGCTAGCAAAGGCAAAAGCGCGCGCGCGATGAACAAAACTGTAAACGCACCTGTAAACGGCGCATGGCGCGCAAAAGGTGGTTTGACGCAAGCCCTTGAAAAGCCTTGGAGGTGGGTACCGGAATCGAACCGGTCTTCACGGATTTGCAATCCGGTGCGTAACCTCTCCGCCAACCCACCGTTGCCAAGGTTCTGGATGATTTAGCCGCTGTTGCAGGCCGACGCAAGGGGCGGTGAGGGGAGAAGTGTATCCCGGTCAGCGGCACCCAAGTGCCTTGAACGGGCTTTCGACCGCAGGCGCGCGGCTTGGACGGCCCCGGATTTTGGCGGGACCGTCCGAGGGAGCGCATGTTACATATGGATCGCGCCGTCGCCGCAGGCCAGCGCCGCTTCGCGCACCGCTTCGGAATAGGTGGGGTGCGCGTGGCAGGTCAGGGCCAGATCCTGCGCCGAAGCGCCGAATTCCATTGCCACGCAGAACCTCGTGGATCAGATCGCCCGCGCCGGGGCCGATGATGTGGCAGCCCAGAATGCGGTCGGTTTCCTTGTCGGCCAGCAGTTTGACGAAACCGTCGGCCTGAAACACGGCCTTGGCGCGGGCGTTGCCCATGAAGCTGAATTTCCCAACCTTGTAGGCGCGGCCGGACTCCTTGAGCTGCTGCTCAGTCTGGCCGACGTTGGCGACCTCGGGCGTCGTGTAGATCACGCCGGGGATCACGTCGTAATTGACGTGGCCATGCTTGCCGGCGATCACCTCGGCGACGGCCATCCCCTCATCCTCGGCCTTGTGGGCCAGCATCGGACCGACAATTGCGTCGCCGATCGCATAGACGCCGGGAATATTGGTGGCGAATTGCGCATTGGTCTTGATCTGCCCGCGTGGCAGGACCTCGAGGCCAAGGGCGTCGAGGCCGAGCCCATCGGTGAACGGCTTGCGGCCCGTGGCGACGAGGACGATCTCGGCCTCAACCTCATGCGCGGAGTCGTCCTTGCGCAGCTGATAGCTGACCTTGGCACCTTTTTTAAGACGCTCGACCTTTTGCACCGCCGCGCCCAAGGTGAACTTGAAGCCTTGCTTGGTCAGGATTTTCTGGAAGGCCTTGGCGACCTCATTGTCCATGCCCGGGGTGATGGCGTCGAGATATTCAATCACCGTCACCTCGGTGCCAAGCCGCGCGTAGACCGAGCCCATTTCCAGCCCGATCACACCCGCGCCGATCACCACCATGGATTTCGGCACCTTGCCAAGGGTGAGCGCGCCGGTGGAGGTGACGATGACCTCTTCATCAACCTCGACGCCCGGCAAGCTGGAGGGTTCCGACCCGGTGGCGATAACGATGGCTTTGGCCTTGTGGGTGTCATCCCCGACCTTGACCTGACCGGCGGCGGGGATGCTGGCCCAGCCCTTGAGCCAGGTCACCTTGTTCTTTTTGAACAGGAATTCGATGCCCTTGGTGTTGCCGCCGACGACGTCGTCCTTATAGGCGATCATGGCCTCCCAATCGACCTTGGGTTTGGCGACCTTGATGCCCATTTTCTCGAAATTGTGTTCGGCTTCGTGCAGGTTATGCGTCGCGTTCAGCAGGGCTTTGGACGGAATGCAGCCGACGTTCAGGCAGGTGCCGCCCAGCGTTTCGCGGCCCTCGACGCAGGCCACCTTGAGGCCCAATTGCGCGGCGCGGATGGCGCAGACATAACCGCCGGGTCCGGCGCCGATTACGATGAGATCAAAGTCAGCCATTTCGGGTCTCCTGTGGTGGGTGGGGGGAAGGGGGCGCTTCGCCCCCCTCGGCGCGGTGCGCCTCACCCCCAGAGAGTATTTGAGGCAAGATGAAGCCTGTCATATCAGAGCGGCGATCAACATGGTGAGCGTGGCAAGGAAACCGACAAACCAGATGTAGGAGCGCCAGGGGGTCAGGCCGAAATAATAGGCCGGGACATAGGCGATGCGGGCGACCAGATAGGTCCAGGCGGCGGCTTGTGTGGTGGCGGTGGATTGGTCGGTGAGGGTGATGACGAGGGTGGCGATGGTGAAGAGGATCAGCCCCTCGAAGTGGTTGTTGAACGCGCGATAGAGGCGGCCGGACTTGACGCTGAGAAGTTCGTGAAGCGGCTTGCCCAGCCGCTGCGGGTCGCGCGGCGACATGGTCTTGCCGGGGCCGACATCGAGGTTGACGACCAGCGACATGACGGCGAACTGGGCGCATTGCAGGAGGGCGGCGAGGGTGAGGGTGAGGAGTTCGGGGGTCATTTGATGTTCTCGAATTCAGCGAGCCGCATTCCCTTGCGAAGCTCCGTTCCATATGATGTGGGGACACCTGCACCTGCGCAGATTTCCGGCAGATTGTGCCCTTCTAACCCAGCTGCGAACTCGATCCCAAAAAGATGAATTGTTACGGCTTTCATGCCATTGGCGGCGGCATGAGAGCGTTTGCCGAATTCAGTGCTCAGGTCATCTGCGCGCATATCATTCCCTTCAGCTTTGTTTGGTTCCACACACACCCTGCGGGCCGAACGAACGGGTCGTAGGGTGTGTGCTTGCACGCACCGTCAGAGATCCATCAACAACCGCCGCGGGTCTTCCAGGGCTTCCTTGACGCGCACCAGGAACGTCACGGCGCCTTTGCCGTCGACGACGCGGTGGTCGTAGGAGAGGGCGAGGTACATCATCGGGCGGATGACGATCTGGCCGTTGACCACGACCGGGCGGTCCTGGATCTTGTGCATTCCCAGAATGCCCGACTGCGGGGGGTTCAGGATCGGTGAGGACATCAGCGAGCCGTAGACGCCGCCGTTCGAGATGGTGAAGGAGCCGCCCTGCATTTCCGCCATGGTCAGCTTGCCGTCGCGGGCGCGCAGGCCCAATTCGGCGATCTTCTTCTCGATGGCGGCAAAGCTCATCTGGTCGGCGTCGCGCACCACCGGCACCACGAGGCCGGTTGGTGTGCCGACGGCGACGCCCATGTGGACGTAGTTTTTATAGACCACATCGCCGCCGTCGATCTCGGCGTTGACCTCGGGCACTTCGCGCAGCGCGTGGGTACAGGCTTTGACGAAGAACGACATGAAGCCCAGTTTGACGCCGTGCTTTTTCTCGAACTGGCCTTTGTATTCGTTGCGCAATTCCATGACGCCCGACATGTCCGCCTCGTTGTAGGTGGTCAGCATGGCGGCGGTGTTCTGCGCGTCCTTCAGGCGGCGGGCGATGGTGGCGCGCAGGCGGGTCATTTTCACACGCTCTTCGCGGGCGGCGTCGTCGGCGGGAACCGGGCCCCGCGGGACCGAAACCGGAGCCGGTGCCGGCCGACGCAACGGCGGGCGCAGACGCCACTGCTTTTTGCACGTCCTCTTTCATCACACGGCCATCGCGGCCGGTGCCAGTCACCTGATCCGAGGTCAGACCCGCTTCGGCCATGGCCTTTTTAGCTGAGGGCGCGTCTTCGACCGATTTCGCGGCCGCAGCGGGTTTCTCTGCCGGTTTCTCAGCAGGTTTCTCTGCAGATTTCTCGTCGGCTTTGGCCGGGGCTGGCGCAGCAGCCTCGCCTTCGCTGATCATGGCCAGCAACGCGTTGACGCCGACGGTTTCACCCTCGGGGGCGATGATCTCCGACAGGACACCGGCTGCGGGCGCTGGCACTTCGACGGTGACCTTGTCGGTCTCCAGCTCGCACAGCATTTCGTCGGCGGCGACGGTGTCACCAACCTTTTTGAACCAGGTGGCGATGGTCGCCTCGGAAACGCTTTCGCCCAGGGTGGGGACGCGGACTTCGGTGCTCATGGATCAGTTCCCTTCAATCGTCAGCGCGTCGTTCAAGAGCGCTTCTTGTTGTGCTTTGTGGCGTGACGCAAGCCCGGTCGCGGGCGAGGCAGAGGCCGGGCGCCCGGCGTAGCGGGGGCGTTTTTCCTTGGCGCCGATCTGGTTCAGCACCCATTCAAGGTTGGGCTCAATGAAGGACCACGCGCCCTGATTTTTGGGCTCCTCCTGACACCAGACGATTTCCGCCTGGGTGAAGCGGCCAAGCTCCTGACGCAGCGACTGTGTCGGCACCGGGTAGAGTTGCTCGACGCGCATCAGATAGATGTCGTCCAGACCGCGGGCATCGCGTTCGGCGAGCAGGTCGAAATAGACCTTGCCCGAACACATCACCACGCGCTTGATCTCGGCGTCGGGCTTCAGCGTGAGGTCGGAATGGCCGTATTGCGCATCGTCCCACAAAATGCGGTGGAAGGTCGAGCCATCGGTGAAATCGGCGGCTTTGCTGATGCATTTCGGATGCCGCAACAAGGATTTCGGCGTCATCAGCACCAAGGGTTTGCGGAAGTCGCGGTGCATCTGACGGCGCAGGATGTGGAAATAGTTGGCCGGGGTCGTGCAATTGGCGACGATCCAGTTTTCTTCGGCGGAGTTCTGCAAGAACCGCTCCAGACGGGCCGACGAGTGCTCTGGCCCCTGCCCTTCAAACCCGTGCGGCAACAGCATCACAAGGCCCGACATGCGCAGCCATTTGCTTTCGCCCGAGCAGATGAACTGGTCGAACATGATCTGCGCGCCGTTGGCGAAATCGCCGAACTGGGCCTCCCACAGGGTCAAGGTGTTGGGTTCCGACAGCGAATAGCCGTATTCAAACCCCAGCACCGCGTATTCCGACAGCATCGAGTCGATCACCTCATAGCGCGCTTGACCGGCGCGAATGTGGTTGAGCGGGTAAAAACGCTCTTCGGTTTCCTGATCGACCAGCCCCGAGTGACGCTGACTGAAGGTGCCGCGCGTGCTGTCCTGTCCGGACAGGCGCACCGGGAACCCTTCGGTCAACAGCGAGCCAAAGGCCAGCGCCTCGGCGGTTGCCCAGTCAAAGCCTTCGCCGCTTTCGAACATCTGCTTTTTGGCCTCGAGCAGCCGGGTCACGGTGCGATGCGCCTTGAAATCCTCGGGCACACGGGTCAGCCCCGCGCCGACCTCGGCCATCGTTTCCGCCTTGATGCAGGTCTGGCCACGCTGATAGTTGACCATATCCTTGGTCTTGAGCGACTTCCAACGCCCATCCAGCCAATCGGCCTTGTTCGGGCGGTACTCTTTGCCCAGCTCGAATTCTTCATTGAGATGCGACTGGAAGGCGGCTTTCATGTCGTCAATCTCGCCTTCGGGGATCAGCCCGTCCGCGACCAGACGCTCGGTGTACAATTGCAGAGTCGTCTTGTGACGCTTGATGTTGTTGTACATCTGCGGGTTGGTGAACATGGGCTCATCGCCCTCGTTATGACCAAAGCGACGGTAACAGAACATGTCGATCACCACGTCGCGGCCGAATTCCTGACGGAACTCGATGGCGACCTTGGCGGCATGCACCACGGCCTCGGGGTCATCGCCGTTGACGTGGAAGATCGGTGCCTCGACCATCAGCGCGATATCCGTCGGATAGGGGCTGGAGCGGCTGAAATGCGGCGCGGTGGTAAAGCCGATCTGGTTGTTGACCACGATATGCAAGGTGCCGCCGGTTTTGTGGCCCTTGAGCCCGGACAGGCCAAAGCACTCCGCCACGACGCCCTGCCCGGCAAAGGCCGCATCCCCATGCAGCAGGATCGGCAGCACGGAACGGCGCGTGTCGTCATTCTGTTGATCCTGCTTGGCGCGCACCTTGCCCAGGACAACCGGGTTCACCGCCTCAAGATGCGAGGGGTTGGCGGTCAGCGACAGGTGCACGGTGTTGCCGTCGAACTCGCGGTCCGACGACGCCCCGAGGTGATATTTCACATCGCCCGAGCCATCGACGTCTTCGGGCTTGAAGCTGCCACCTTGAAACTCGTTGAAGATCGCCCGGAACGGCTTGCCCATCACGTTGGCCAACACGTTCAGGCGGCCACGGTGCGGCATGCCAAAGGCGATTTCCTTGACGCCCAGCGCGCCGCCGCGCTTGATGATCTGCTCCATCGCCGGGATCAGCGCCTCGGCCCCGTCCAGGCCAAAGCGTTTGGTGCCCATGTATTTGACATGCAGAAACTTCTCGAAGCCCTCGGCCTCGACCAGTTTGTTCAGGATCGCCTTGCGGCCCATCTTGGTAAAGGTGATTTCCTTGCCATAGCCTTCGATCCGCTCTTTCAGCCACGCGGCCTCGACAGGGTTCGAGATATGCATGAATTGCAACGCAAACGTGCCGCAATAGGTCCGCGTCAGGATCTCGATGATGGTGCGCATCGAGGCAACCTGCATGCCCAGCACGTTGTCGATGAAAATCGGGCGGTCCAGATCCTCATTGGAGAACCCATAGGATACAGGGTCCAATTCAGGATGCAGGGATTCGTCGCGCATGTTCAGCGGATCGAGGTCTGCAACCAGATGCCCGCGGATGCGATACGCGCGGATGATCATCAGCGCGCGCAAACTGTCCAGAACCGCGCGCTGCACTTGCGCATCGGTAACCTCGACACCCCGCTCTTCGGCCTTGGCACGGATTTTGTCGCCCGCGGCCTTGGCCTCGGCGGCAGGGGCTGACGGCCATTCGCCGGTCAGGGCGGCGGTCAGGTCGTCACTGGGCATCGGCGGCCAATCGGCGCGCGCCCAGCTTGGCCCTTGGGCCTGCCGCATGGCGGTGACATCATCGTCACCCGTGGCCTCGAAAAACGCGGCCCAGGCGGCATCGACGCTGGACGGGTCCTGCGCGTGGCGAGCCTGCATCTGGTCGATATACTCCGCATTCGCCCCGTCGAGAAAGCTCGAGGCGTGAAGGGCGTCATTGGGGCTTTGATCATTCATGGGTCAAGTCCTCGGCAAGAGGGAGATTTTCAACGGAGTGTCAAATGCCGTGGCGCAATTCATCAGAACCACGGGTCGGAATTTTGTGTTTTCGGGCGACATCTGAACCGGCCAGCGCCCCCGCCACAAGGGCGAGGGCGGCGTTGCATGGTTCATTGGCCGTCCGGCAGGGCATCAGCCTTTGATCGCTTTCATCACGGCCTCGCCCAGCGTGGCGGGGCTGTCGGCAACAATGATTCCCGCCGAACGCATGGCTTCGATTTTGCTTTCGGCGTCGCCCTTGCCGCCAGACACGATCGCGCCGGCGTGACCCATGCGACGACCGGGAGGGGCGGTGCGCTGGCGATAAAGCCGGCGGTTGGCTTCCAGCGGCCCTTCTTGCGTTGCGCGGCCAGGAATTCGGCGGCTTCTTCTTCGGCCGAGCCACCGATTTCGCCGATCATGATCATCGAATGCGTCTCATCATCCGACAGGAACATGTCCAGCACGTCGATATGCTCGGTGCCCTTGATCGGGTCGCCGCCGATGCCGACCGCGGTCGATTGGCCAAGGCCCAGATCACTGGTCTGCTTGACCGCCTCATAGGTCAGCGTGCCCGAGCGCGACACCACACCGCACGAGCCGCGCATGTGGATATGGCCGGGCATGATGCCGATCTTGCATTCGTCCGGGGTGATGACACCGGGGCAGTTCGGGCCGATCAGACGGCTTTTCGAGCCTTCCAGCGCGCGCTTGACCTTCATCATGTCAAGCACTGGAATGCCCTCGGTGATGCAAACGATCAGTTCCATCTCGGCGTCGATGGCTTCAAGGATGGAATCTGCTGCGAAGGGTGGCGGAACGTAGATCACGCTGGCATTCGCGCCGGTGACATGGCGCGCTTCGTGCACCGAGTTGAAGATCGGCAGGTCCAGATGCGTGCCGCCACCTTTGCCGGGCGTCACGCCGCCGACCATCTTGGTGCCGTAAGCGATGGCCTGTTCCGAGTGGAATGTCCCCTGCGAGCCGGTGAAGCCCTGACAGATGACCTTGGTGTTTTTGTCGACGAGAATGGCCATGCAGTTATTCTTTCTCTGTAGGCGGGGTCAGGCCCCTGACTTGATGTTAGTGCGAGTGCAAGATTGCGAGAACCAGGCGTGTCCCCGAAACGGCAGGCGCAAGCCTTCGCAACGTGACGATCCCCGCATTGCTGCCCGTTGTTTGAACCGTGATCCCGGCAACGGGGACCCCTGCAGCTTCTGAGCGATTGTCGACTGGTCGCGCGCCGGGAAACCGACGCGCAAGCATCGCGGTGATGCGTGCGGTCTGGCCGGTTCTGGACTCCGCCGCGACCGCGCAATATCGGCCATCCCGGGAAAGCAGGACCATTGGTCGGCGGTCATCGACAACAAATGCCATCACTTCGCTATCAGCATCACGCGGCGCGGCAACATAGTCCGCGCGCCGAAGTCGTTGCGACACCAGCGACACATCGCGCCCGCCATCGAGGCAGAAGCGTTCAAACGCGGTGACCAGAGCAGCGGGCGAGGATTTAGGCACGATGTTGCTGGGGCGCAGGTTGGCATATTCGTATTGCTCGTGTGTTGGCATGCCCACCGGCACCGCGGGGGTAGTCGGTTCCGGCGCCGCCATGCACCCAGCCAAGCCCATCGCAACAAATCCCAAGCGCGCAGCACTGAGCGCCACATCCGTGGCAGCGCTTTGCATGTGCGTGAACACTTGATTGGACATGTCGCGATGGCTCCTTGCTGTCCGTTCGCTTTACCCCTTAACCGCCTTCACGATCTTTTCGGCCGCGTCCGACAGATTGTCCGCCGCGATCACGTTCAAGCCGCTCTCATTGATGATCTTCTTGCCCAGATCGACGTTCGTGCCCTCAAGACGCACGACCAGCGGCACCTTCAGGCCCATTTCCTTGACCGCCGCAATCACGCCCTCGGCGATGATGTCGCAGCGCATGATGCCGCCGAAGATGTTGACCAGGATGCCTTTGACGTTGGGGTCAGAGGTGATGATCTTGAACGCCTCGGTGACCTTTTCCTTGGTCGCGCCGCCGCCCACATCCAGGAAGTTGGCCGGTTCCGCACCGTACAGCTTGATGATGTCCATCGTCGCCATGGCCAGACCCGCGCCGTTGACCATGCAACCGATCTCACCGTCCAGCGCGATATAGTTCAGGTCGAATTTCGACGCAGCCAGTTCCTTGGGGTCTTCCTCGGTCTCGTCGCGCAGCGCCAGAATGTCGGGCTGGCGGTACAGGGCGTTCGAATCAAAACCCATCTTGGCGTCGAGGCATTTCAGATCGCCCTCGTCGGTGACGATCAGCGGGTTGATCTCGACCATCTCGGCGTCACGCTCGATGAACAGCTTGTAGAGCTTGTTGATCAGGTCCACGCATTGCTTGACCTGCTTGCCCTTGAGGCCCAAGGCGAAGGCCACACGGCGGCCATGGAAGCCCTGAATGCCCGTGGCGGGGTCAACGGTGAAGGAGAGGATCTTGTCGGGCGTGTTGGCCGCGACTTCCTCGATGTCCATGCCGCCTTCGGTGGAGACGACGAAGGACACGCGCGAGGTGGCGCGATCAACCAGCAGCGCGAGGTAGAGTTCAGACTCGATGCCCGACCCATCCTCGATATAAATGCGGTTCACGACCTTGCCAGCCGGGCCGGTCTGGTGCGTCACAAGCGTGCGACCCAGCATCAGCGCCGCCTGCTCGGCGGCTTCGGCGACCGATTTGGTCAGGCGCACGCCGCCCTTTTCGCCCGCAGACGCCTCCTTGAAGTGCCCCTTGCCGCGACCACCCGCGTGGATCTGGGCTTTGACAACCCAGAGCGGGCCATCCATTTCGCCTGCTGCGCTTTTGGCTTCTTCAGCCCGGAGGACGACGCGCCCTTCCGAAACCGGAATGCCGTAGCTGCGAAGCAGGGCCTTGGCTTGGTATTCATGAATATTCACGGAAACTGTCCCCGTCTGCTGCGATTTAAACCTTACTTGCCACGAAACTGCGGTGACACAAATGAATAAATCATGCACAACAGGCGAATTCAGGGTTTTTCTTTGGTTTGTGATCACAGTCTCGAAACGTGTGATCACAAACCCTGCAAACACCCTGCCAATCGCTTTCACACCGCCGAGAGCCGCCCGGCGATCCTGACGAGAACCCGCGATCGCGGCATGGTGACAGGCCCATGGACACCGATTCCCTGCAAAGATCCACCCCCTATCCTCCCGCGATCCTGCGCCCTGTCCTGACGCTGGGGATCACGCAAATCATCGGCTTCGGCACGCTCTATTATGCGTTTGGCGTGATCGTCACGCCGCTCAGCGCCGATCTGGGCATCACGCAAACCTTTGCGTATGGCGTGCTGTCGGTGGCCTTGCTGATCGGCAGCCTGACCGCGACGCTGGCGGGTCGGTTGATCGACCGTCACGGCGCGCGGGTGATGATGGCGGCGGGGTCGGTCGCGTGTGCCGTGGCCTTTCTGGCCATGTCGCAGATCGGCAGCGCCACGGGCCTGATCGTGACCTTGACCCTCGCCGAGATCATCGCCCCTTTGGTGCTCTACGACGCCGCTTTTGCCGGGATTGCACAAGCGGTGGGCGAACGGCGGGCGCGGCGGGCGATCACGCAGATGACGCTGCTTGGGGGCTTTGCCTCGACGGTGTTCTGGCCGCTGACCCTGACGCTGATCGAGGGCTGGGATTGGCGCGTGGCGCTCATGGTGTTCGCGGGGTTGCATCTGTTTGTGTGCCTGCCCTTGCACCTGAGCCTGCCCCGCCCGGTGCGCAACGAGGCGGTGCGGGCAACCGAACCGCCCCAATTCGCGCCCCTGCCGAGTGCTCTGCACCGTCGGGCGATGATCTTTCTGGCCTTCGGGTTTTCGCTGTCCTGGGCGGTGATGGCGGCGTTCTCGGCGCAATGGGTACCGGTGATGGCGGCCATCGGGCTGGAGCAGACCATCGCCGTCGCGGCGGGCGCGCTGATGGGTCCGGCACAGGTGATTGCCCGCGTCGTCGAGATGATGTTTGCCGCCCGCCGTCACCCGATGGAAACCGCGCTGGTGGCAATGCTCTGCCTTGCGCTGGCGGTCGCAGTTCTGGCGCTGGCCCCGGTCGGCATGATCGCCGCGTCGATTTTCGCGGTGCTGTTCGGCGTGGGGCAAGGGCTGGCGACAATGGTGCGCGGCACGGTGCCCTTGGCGCTGTTCGGGCTTGCGGGCTACGCCACGCGGCTTGGTCGGCTGGCGGCCCTGCGCATGGTGGTCGCGGCACTGGCGCCGTTTGGCATGGCGTGGTCGATGGCCGCCTCCGGCCCCGGTGTGACCCTGTGGATCACCTGCGGGTTTGCCATGCTGTCGCTGGCTGCCTTGTGGCTGGTGCCGTGGCGCGCGTTACAGAACTAGCGGTGTGCGGTCGCCTTGGGCGAATTGGCGCAGCACGGCGGGGTAAAGCCGATGCTCTTGCACCAACACCCGCGCGGCCAGCGTTTCCGCCGTGTCACCCTTGCAGATCGGCACGCGCGCCTGACCCAGAACCGGCCCGGCGTCGAGATCCGCGATCACCTCATGCACCGAGCACCCGGCCTCTGCGTCACCCGCGTCCAGCGCGCGCTGATGGGTGTGCAATCCGGGGTATTTCGGCAGCAAGGACGGATGAATGTTCAGCATCCGGCCCTGAAATTGCTGGATGAAATCACGGGTGAGAATGCGCATGAACCCGGCCAGACAAATAATATCGGGCCGCGCCGCCAGCAGGGGTTCCAGCAGCGCCGCCTCGAACGCGGCGCGGTCGCCCTTGAACGGCCGGTGATCGACGGCGGCGGTGGCAAGACCCATCTCGGCCGCTCGCGCCAGACCCTTGGCGCTGGGGTCATTCGACAGCACCAACACCGGGCGCGCCGGGTGATCGCCGGTCATGGACTGCGCCAACGTCACCATATTCGAGCCACCCCCAGAAATCAGGATCGCGACCCGCTTATGGTCCGCTGTCACAGGATGGACCCGCTATAGCGCACGCCTTCTTGTGCCGTGACATGGCCCAACTGGCTGACCGTTTCGCCCTGCGCGACCAGCAACGCGGTCAAGGCCTCGGCGCGGTCGGCGGCGACCACGACGATCATGCCGATGCCGCTGTTGAAGGTTTTCAGCAACTCGGGTTCGGACAGATTGGCCGTGCGGGCCAGCCAGTCGAACACCGGCGGCAGGGTCCAGGAATTCAGGTCGATCTCTGCGCCCAACCCCTCGGGCAGGACACGCGGCAGGTTCTCGGTCAACCCGCCGCCGGTGATATGCGCCAAGGCATGCACGCCACCCGCGCGGATCGCCGCCAAAGCCTGTTTCACATACAGCCGCGTGGGCGTCAGCAAGGCCTCGCCCACCGTGCCCGCGCTGAACGGGCTGGGGTCGGACCAATTCAGGCCCGCCTTTTCCACCACCTTGCGCACCAGGGAATAGCCGTTGGAATGCACCCCGTTCGAGGCCAGTCCCAGCAGCACATCGCCCTGAACCACCCCCGACGGCAGGTCGGTGCCGCGCTCCATCGCGCCCACGGCAAAGCCCGCCAGATCAAAATCGCCCGCGTGATACATGCCCGGCATTTCCGCTGTCTCGCCGCCGATCAAGGCGCAACCGGACCGCGCGCAGCCCTCGGCGATCCCCTCGATGATGCGGGCGGCCTGGTCTACGTCCAGCTTGCCGGTGGCGAAATAATCGAGGAAAAACAGCGGCTCTGCCCCTTGGCAGACCAGATCGTTGACGCACATCGCGACAAGATCAATGCCGATGGTATCAACCACGCCGGTATCAATCGCGATGCGCAGCTTGGTGCCGACGCCGTCGGTGGCCGCAACCAGCACCGGGTCGCTATAGCCCGCCGCCTTGAGGTCAAACAGCGCGCCGAACCCGCCCAGCCCGGACATCGTGCCCGGCCGACTGGTGCGCTTTGCGGCTGGCTTGATCCGCTCGACCAAGGCGTTGCCTGCGTCGATATCAACCCCTGCCTGCGCATAGGTCAGCCCGTTTTCAGTGGTCATGGTGTGCCCCCGGCCCAAGTTTGCCATGGCGTTACCGCATCACAGGCCGGGGATCAATTGCATGTGCGGTTTTCGCGCCGCGAACCGCCGTGTTGGCGGCAAATCCGCCGCGCAGGCCCGTGCCAGCGCGCTGCAACCTGCCGGGCCCGCGCAACTTCTTGACCACCCTGCACAACCTGTTAATCAGGGTCGGGCTGGGCCTGTAGCTCAATGGTTAGAGCAGGGCGCTCATAACGCCTTGGTTGGGGGTTCGAGTCCCTCCGGGCCTACCAGCGGACTTTTGCGGTCAGGCGTCGCGGGTCGTTGCACGACATGGCTTGCCGCCGATTGCCGTTTCATGCGACCACCGATGTTGCGCAGGTCGGGACTGCTGGAAAGGGTTTTTGATGACAACGCCACTTCGAATCGACATCGTGTCCGACGTGATGTGCCCTTGGTGCATCATCGGTTACAGCCAATTGGCGCAGGCGCTCGAGGCGACGGGCACCGCGCATGAAATCCACTGGCATCCATTCGAACTGAACCCCGATATGCCCGCCGAGGGGCAAAACCTGCGTGAGCATCTGGCCGAGAAATATGGCTCCACGCCCGCGCAATCCGCGCAGAACCGCGCGCAGTTGATGGCGCTGGGGGCGGAACTGGGTTTCGTGATCAACTTCTCCGATGACACGCGGATGCACAACACGTTCAACGCCCATCAATTGCTGCACTGGGCCGAGACGCAGGGTCGCAAGCATGATCTGAAACAGGCGCTGTTCGCCGCGCATTTCACCGACGGGCGCAATCTGTCCGATGACGCGGTGTTGGTCGCGGTGGCCGGGGAAATCGGCCTTGACCGGGCCGAGGCGCTGACGGTTCTGCAAGATCAACGGTTTGCGGGCGACGTGCGGAAGGTGCAGAAATTCTGGACCGATCAGGGCATTCGCGGCGTCCCGGCGATGGTGTTCGACCGCAAGCACCTTGTCACCGGCGCGCAGGGTGTCGAGAACTACACCCAGATCCTGCGCCAATTGGCCCAAGATCCGGCCTGAGATCAGCCCCCCTTTCCGCCTCGCGTGCAATGCGGCATGGTTGAGGCCATGATCGACAAACTGGAAATGCTGATTGCCCTGTCACGCGAACGCCATTTTGGCCGCGCGGCTGAGTCCTGCCATGTCACGCAGCCAACGCTTTCGTCAGCCATCAAGGCGCTGGAGGAAACGCTGGGCGTGCAGCTGGTGCTGCGCGGGGCGCGCTATATTGGCCTGACGCCCGAGGGCGAGCGCGTTCTGGCGCGGGCGAAATCCATTGTCGCCGAGGCCCGCGCGATGAAATCCGACGTGGCGACGGCGCGCGATGGTCTGGCGGGCACGCTGCGGCTGGGGGTGATCCCGACGGCGCTGGCCTCGGTGCATGATTACACGCGCCCGTTCCTGACCCGCAATCCGGCGGTTCGGCTGCGGGTGGTGTCGCTCAACAGCCATGAAATTCTGGAACGTCTGGTGGATTTCGAGGTCGACGCGGGCCTCAGTTATGCCGCCGCCGATCTGGCGCATGACACGCCGCCGGGGTTCGAGGTGCTGACCCTGTACAATGAGACCTACGCGCTGGTCACCCGCCCCGATCTTGATCTGCCCGCGACGCTGGACTGGTCGCAATTGGATCAGTTTGAACTGGGCCTGTTGACGCCCGACATGCAGAACCGCCGCATCCTTGACCGGCATCTGGCGCTGGCCGGGATGAGCGTGTCGCCGCGCATCGAATCGAACTCGATTGTTGCGCTGATTGGGCATGTCGGCGATGGCAACGCCGCCACCATTCTGCCGCAACGCACCGCCGCCTTTTTTGCCGAAGGGCGCGGGTTGGCCTGTATTCCGCTGTCTCGGCTCGAGGCGGCGTCAACCGATGTCGCATTTATCCTTCCGCCGGTCGGACGCCGCACCTTGTTGCTGGATGCGTTTGTGCAAAGTTTGGGGTAAGCGTTTCGATAGACGCCATCTATCAAACAACGGAAATAGTAATTTGATTGGCAATCGCTTTGCCGTTAGGCAACGCGGACCGATCGGAGGAGCCACATGACAGCCACGCCAACATTCGGGGATTCAGAGCGCAGCACCCTGCACCAGATCCTTGACGCCCACCGCAGCCTTGAAGGGGCTTTGCTGCCCATCTTGCACGCCGTGCAAGAGGCGTTCGGCTTTGTGCCACAAGAGGCCCTGCCGATCATCGCCAAGGATCAGCAGATCAGCCGCGCCGAGGCGCATGGCGTGATGAGCTTCTACCATGATTTCCGCACGCACCCGGCGGGCCGCACGGTGCTGAAGATCTGCCGCGCCGAGGCCTGTCAGGCGATGGGCGGCGAGGCTTTGGCCGATCACGCCCGCGACGCCTTGGGGATCGACTGGCACGAGACCACCGCCGACGGCGCGATCACGCTGGAGCCGGTGTTCTGCCTTGGCCTGTGCGCCTGTGGTCCCTCGGCGATGGTGAATGGCAAACTGATTGGCCGCGCCGACGTGGCAAAACTGGACGCACTCATCGCGGGGGCAAAAGCATGAAGATATTCGTTCCGCTGGACAGCGCCGCCGTGGCCCTTGGGGCCGATGAAATCGCCGCTGAGATCACCGCACAGGGCAAGGATGTCACGCTGATCCGCAACGGCTCGCGCGGGATGGTCTGGCTGGAGCCGCTGGTCGAGGTGGAAATCGACGGCGTGCGCTTTGGTTTCGGCCCGCTGGATCTGGCCGATGTGCCCGCCCTGTTCGGCGATCTGGCCGCCCACCCCAAGGCGCTGGGTCCCGTTGAGGAACTGCCGTGGATGAAGGGTCAGACCCGCCTGACCTTTGCCCGCGTCGGCGTGATCGACCCCTTGTCGCTGGAGGATTACCGCGCGCATGGCGGCCTCAAAGGCGTGCAGCGCGCGCTGGGCATGACGCCCGCCGAGATCGTGGCGGAGACCACCGAGTCTGGCCTTCGCGGCCGTGGCGGTGCAGGTTTTCCGACCGGCATCAAATGGAAAACCGTCTCCGAGGCGGTGGCGGATCAGAAATACATCGTCTGCAACGCCGACGAGGGCGACAGCGCCACCTTCGCCGACCGCATGGTGATGGAGGGCGACCCGTTCACGCTGATCGAAGGCATGGTGATCGCCGGGCTGGCGACGGGGGCCACCAAGGGCTACGTCTATCTGCGCTCGGAATATCCCATCGCGATCCGGGTGATGAACGAGGCCGTGGCGATAGCCCGCGCAGAGGGCCTGCTGGGCGCGTCGGTGCTGGGCACCGGCCCTGCGTTCGACATGGAGATCCGGGTCGGTGCCGGGGCCTATGTCTGCGGCGAGGAAACCAGCCTGTTGAACTCGCTCGAGGGCAAGCGCGGCGTGGTGCGCGCCAAGCCGCCGCTGCCCGCACTGGAGGGATTTCTGGGCAAGCCGACCGTGGTCAACAACGTGATTTCGCTGGCCACCATCCCGGTGATCTTCGAGCGTGGTGCGGCGTTCTACCGCGACTTCGGCCTTGGCCGATCACGCGGCACGATCCCGTTGCAAATCGCCGGCAACGTCAAACACGGCGGCCTGTACGAGATCGCCTTTGGCCTGCCCTTGGGTGACATCGTCGACAAGATCGGCGGCGGCACGGCCTCGGGGCGTCCGGTCAAGGCGGTGCAGGTCGGCGGGCCGCTGGGGGCCTATTTCCCCCGCGCGCTGTTCGACACACCCTTCGGCTACGAGGAATTCGCGGGCAAGGAGGGCCTGATCGGTCACGCCGGTCTGACCGTGTTCGACGATCGCTCCAACATGTTGAAACTCGCCCGTTTCGCGATGGAATTCTGCGCCATTGAAAGCTGCGGCAAATGCACGCCCTGCCGGATCGGCTCGGTGCGCGGGGTCGAGACCGTGGACCGCATCGCGGCGGGCGACCCAGACGCCATTCCGCTGCTGACCGACCTGTGCGAGACCATGAAAGACGGCTCGCTGTGCGCTTTGGGCGGGTTCACCCCCTACCCCGTCATGTCCGCGCTGACCCATTTCCCTGACGATTTCGCCACCACCGCCAAGGAGGCCGCCGAATGAAAGATTTCATCATCCCCTGGGACGACCGCGATTACGGCACACCCGCCTCGAAATCGACCGAGATGATCACCCTGACCATCGACGGCTTTGCGGTGACGGTTCCGGCCGGCACCAGCATCCTGCGCGCCGCGACCGAGGCCGGGATTCCGGTGCCGAAACTCTGCGCCACCGACAGCGTTGCGGCGTTCGGCTCGTGCCGCCTGTGTCTGGTCGAGATCGACGGCCGCAACGGCACCCCCGCATCCTGCACGACACCCGTCGCCCCCGGCATCAGCGTGCACACCCAGACCGACCGCCTGAACCGGCTGCGGCGCGGCGTGATGGAGCTTTACGCCTCGGATCATCCGGTTCCCGGCCTGGACAGCGCCGCGAATGGCGACAGCGAGTTGCAGAGCATGGCGGCGCGGGTCGGCCTGCGTGAAATCCGCTATACGCCGGGCATGAACCACGTCGCGCCAAAATCCACCAACGGGGCCGAGAACCCGCTGCACACGGTGATCGACAACTCCAACCCCTATTTCAGCTTTGATTCCGCGAAATGCATCGTCTGCTCGCTCTGTGTGCGCGCCTGCGACGAGGTGCAGGGCACCTTTGCCCTGACCATCGAGGGCCGCGGCTTTGACAGCCGGGTCTCGGCGGGAATGACCGGCGACACGTTCCTGACCTCGGATTGTGTGTCCTGCGGCGCTTGCGTGCAGGTCTGCCCGACCGGCAGCCTGCAGGAAAAATCGGTCATCGAAATGGGCCTGCCGGACCGTTCGGTGATCACCACCTGCGCCTATTGCGGCGTCGGGTGCAGCTTCAAGGCGGAAATGCGCGGCAATGAACTGGTGCGCATGGTGCCGCACAAGGGCGGCGAGGCGAACCGCGGGCATTCCTGCGTCAAGGGCCGCTTTGCCTGGGGCTATGCGAACCACAAGGAACGCATCCTGAACCCGATGATTCGCGACAAGATCACCGATCCGTGGCGCGAAGTGTCGTGGGACGAGGCGCTGGCCTTCAGCGCCAGCCGCATGAAAGGGCTGATCGACAAGCACGGCCGCCATTCGGTCGGCGTGATCACCTCGAGCCGTTGCACCAACGAAGAAACCTATCTGGTGCAGAAACTGACCCGCGCGGTGTTCCTGAACAACAACACCGACACCTGCGCGCGCGTCTGCCACTCGCCCACCGGCTACGGGCTGGGCCAGACCTTTGGCACCTCGGCGGGCACGCAGAACTTCGACAGCGTGGAACACACCGACGTGGCGCTGATCATCGGTGCGAATCCGTCTGATGCGCATCCGGTCTTTGCCAGCCGCCTGAAAAAGCGTCTGCGCGCCGGGGCCAAGGTGATCGTGGTTGACCCGCGCCGCACCGAACTGGTCGAGGATGCGCCGCATATCCGCGCCGCGCACCACCTGCCCCTGCGCCCCGGCACCAACGTCGCCGTGGTCACCGCCATGGCGCATGTGATCGTCACCGAGGGCCTGTTCGACGAGGCCTTCATCCGCGAGCGCTGCGATTGGGACGAGTTCCAGGACTACGCCGAATTCGTCGCCGAAGAGCGCAACAGCCCCGAGGCTATCGAGGCGCTATGCGGCGTTGACCCGGAAGAACTGCGCAAGGCCGCGCGGCTTTACGCCACCGGCGGCAATGGCGCGATCTATTACGGGCTGGGCGTGACGGAACATTCGCAGGGCTCGACCGCGGTGATCGGCATCGCCAACCTCGCCATGCTGACCGGCAATATCGGCAAGCTGGGCGTCGGCGTGAACCCGCTGCGCGGCCAGAACAACGTGCAGGGCTCGTGCGACATGGGCTCGTTCCCGCATGAATTGCCGGGCTACCGGCACGTCAAGCTGGACGATGTGCGCGGCCAATTCGAAGCCGCCTGGGGCGTCAGCATCGACACCGAACCGGGCCTGCGCATCAACAACATGCTGGATGCCGCGGTCGATGGCACCTTCAAGGGGCTGTATTGTCAGGGCGAGGATATCCTGCAATCCGACCCAGACACGCAACATGTCGCGGCGGGTCTGGCGGCGATGGACTGTGTGATCGTCCACGACCTGTTCCTCAATGAAACGGCAAATTACGCGCATGTCTTCCTGCCCGGCTCGACCTTTCTGGAAAAGGACGGCACCTTCACCAACGCCGAGCGCCGCATCAACATGGTGCGCAAGGTGATGGCCCCCAAGAATGGTTATGCCGATTGGGAGGTCACGCAGATGCTGGCCAATGCGATGGGCGCCAACTGGACCTATACCCACCCCAGCCAGATCATGGATGAAATCGCCATGCTGACCCCCAGCTTTGCCGGGGTCAGCTTTGATCGCATCGACGCGTTGGGCTCGATCCAGTGGCCCTGCAACGAAAGCGCACCCGAGGGCACACCGACCATGCATATGGACGGGTTCGTGCGCGGCAAGGGCAAGTTCATCCGCACCGAATATGTGGCGACGGATGAGAAAACCGGGCCGCGCTTTCCGCTGTTGCTGACCACCGGGCGCATCCTGAGCCAGTATAACGTCGGCGCGCAGACCCGGCGCACCGCGAACGTGGTCTGGCACGATCAGGACGTGCTGGAAATCCACCCGCATGACGCCGAAAACCGCGGCATTCGCGATGGGGATCTGGTCCGGCTTGCCAGTCGCTCGGGCGAAACCACGCTGCGCGCGGATGTCACCGACCGCGTCTCGCCGGGGGTGGTCTATACGACCTTCCACCACCCTGATACGCAGGCCAACGTCGTCACCACCGACAATTCGGATTGGGCCACGAACTGCCCGGAGTACAAGGTGACAGCGGTGCAGGTGACGCCCTCGAACGGGCCGAGCCAGTGGCAGGAGGACTATTCCGCACAGGCCGAGATGTCGCGGCGCATCCTTCCTGCGGCCGAGTGATGCTGGGTGCGCGGTCCGTTCCACGGCTGACGTTCGGCGCGGCGATCGCGGCGGGCGAGCGGGTGTTGCCCGAGGAGGTCGGCGTGGCGCTGACCTTCAACGGCACGACCCAGGCGGTGATGATGGCCACGCCCGACAATCTGGCGGATTTTGCCACCGGGTTCGCGCTGACTGAAGGGCTGGCGCGCCCCGAGGAGATCGAGAGCATCACCGTCGTCGAACTCGACCGGGGTCTCGATGTGCAAGTCTGGGTGACACCCGCCGCCGAGGCCCGTCTCAAGGATCGGCGGCGCACGATGGCCGGGCCGGTTGGCTGCGGGTTGTGCGGCATTGACAGCCTGGAGCAGGCACTGCGGGATGTGCCCCCGATCCGGCATTCGGGCTTCACCATGACACCGGCGCAGATCAAGGCCGCCGTTGCCGCGCTGCCGGGGCAGCAAACCTTGCATGACGCCACCCGCGCGGTGCATTGCGCCGCGTGGTGGACCGATGGGCGGCTGACCCACGCGCGTGAGGATGTGGGACGGCATAACGCGTTGGACAAGCTGGCCGGGGCGATGGTGCGTGCAAGCACACACCCTACAGTCGCCCCCACCGTAGGGTGTGTGCTTGCACGCACCGACCCAGGACGCGGCGCCATCGTCCTGACCAGCCGGGTCTCGATTGATCTGGTCCAGAAAGTCGCCACACTGGGCGCGCCGATCCTCATTGCCGTTTCATCGCCAACCGCCGACGCCGTTACGCTGGCGGAAACGCTGGGCATCACCCTGATTGCGCAAGCCCGCGCCGATTGTTTTGACGTTTACACCCACACTGACCGCATCGCGACGGAGACCGAACATGTCCGCTGACAAGATCATCCGCATGGCCAACCAGATCGCCACGTTCATGGAATCCAAGCCCCATGCCGAGGGGCTGGAGCTTTGTGCGTCGCATATCAACGACTTCTGGGAGCCCCGTATGCGCCGCCAATTGTTTGCGGTGCTGGATGCCGGTGGCGAAGGTCTGCGTCCACTGCTGATCGAAGCCTCGGCCCAGATCCGCCGCCCCGCAGACCCTGCCTGACTCCAAGCCCCGCCGCATCCCTCAAGAGGCGGCGGGGCCGGGTTTTCCGAGGTCGGCGCTTTGCGTCAGTTCCAGCGTTCCATCATCAGCGCCACCGAGACCGAGCAACCGCGTTCGCCATTGAAGTTCCGGATCCGCAGCCGCAGCCGCATTCTGGAGATGTATTCGAGATTGTCGCCTCCGTTGTAAATCGCATCGCTGCGTGTCAGCACCTGCACCGTCGGCGCCGCGCCCATACCATACAACGCCCCCCAAACCGACCGGCCAAACCCGCGCCGCCATGTCCGTGCCTCCTCGAGGTTCTGGCGGATGGTGTAGATATTCACGCCGCCAACCGCAAAATTCAGCGTGACATGACTGCGGCCATCGGTGTCTTCGCCCGGCACATAGCGCGCGCGCGTCATCTCGGTTTGCACCGGCCACGAGCAGTTGTAGGGCGCATAAATCGCGCCGCCCCCCATATACTCGGCATTGGCGGGCATGGCGGCCAGCAGCAACAGCCCAATCACGGCCAGACGGGCAAGCGGGCGTACAAGGCGGAAGATCAGATAAGAGGCAAACATGGGAAAATCCTCATGGAATGAATCGGGAAAAGCACAGGCGTGAATCAGGTCAGTTCTGGACCAACGACCCGTAAAGCCACGCCGAGCACCCGGGGTGTTCATTGAAGTTGTAAATCCGCACTTGCAGGCGCTCTATCATATAGTCGCCGCGCAATGGCCAATCGGCGTCGATCCCGAAGGACAGGGTCATCGTCGGAGAGGCCGGCGCGTAGGGTCCATTCCAGATATAAACCGCCTGTGTGGGCGTATAGCTGTAGCGGATGCCGTGATCCAGATTCAGGCGCAGGGCGATGGTGCCGGTGTTCATCAAGATCGCCATCTGGGTTTCATTTTCGGCGTTGTCCGGCAGTCCCTGTGGCTCCATCCGCAGCATCACCTGATGCGTACCGGTCCAGCCATACTGGGCGCAGACATCATCAACCGTGATAAAGCCACCGCCCAGATATTCCGTGCGCGCCATGGTTGGAGATGCAGTACAGGCCAACCCCACTGCAATCATCGAGCCGACCATGAGACCCACGCCGGTGCGTGGCGTCCTACGAGACTGTTGAAGGGGCTGAAAAACCATCTTGAAACTCCAAACCTGATGAACATGGGTCTGGAATACTCAGGATTCAGGGCCAAAATGGGGGCAGACCGTGGTGATTTGTGACAAATTGGCGGTATGTTTCAGGACATATCGCCAATATCGCCGCGCGCCACCGACACGGCCTTGAGGATCGCGAACACGGCTTTCCCGGGGTGCAGATCGAGATTGCGCGCCGAACGGGCCGTGATCCGCGCCAGCAAGCGTTGTTGCCCGGCTTGCAGTTGCACGATCGCCCCCGGCCCGTCGCCTTGCCGCACGGCAAGCACGGTTGCGCCCAACACGTTCAGCGCCGAAATCCCTCGGGGGCGCTCGGTCGCCAGCAACACATCCTGCGCCAGGATGCGCAGCCGAAGGGTCGCGCCCGGGACTGCGAACAGGCCAGGCAGCCAGATCGGGCCGGTGTCGGTCGCCAGCCGGGTAAGCCCGTCATCATCCTGCGCCGCCACTGTCGCCATCAGGATCGCACCCGCCTCGCGCAGCCCCAATGCCGGCGCGGTTGCGGGGTCGGACAGGATCTCGGCGGCAGGTCCGGCGGCCAGCACGCGGCCCTTGTCGATCATCACCACGGTTGTGGCCAGCCGCGCAACTTCGGCGACCGCGTGGCTGACATAGAGGATCGGCAAGCCCGTCTCGTCGCGCAACCGCTCCAGATAGGTCAGGATCTCGGCCTTGCGCGGCGCATCCAGCGCGGCCAACGGCTCGTCCATCAGCAAGAACCGCGGCTTTGACAGGATCGCGCGGCCCAGCGCCACACGCTGCTTTTCACCCCCTGACAAATCCTCGGGACGCCGTTGCAACAGCGCCCCGAGGCCCAGCAGATCAACGATCCGGCTCACCTCGATGCCCGCTGGCTCGGCCCGCGCGAACCAGCGGCCATACCCAAGGTTCTGGCGCACGGTCAGGTGCGGGAACAGCCGCGCATCCTGAAACACATAGCCAATGCGGCGCTGATGCGGCGGCACGCAAACCCGCGTCTCGCTGTCAAACAGCAGCGTGTCGCCCATCGCGATGCGCCCGGCGTCAGGCCTGAGCAATCCGGCCAGCGCGTTGACGATCGTGGTCTTGCCCGACCCCGAGCGCCCGAACAGCGCCGTCACCCCGGCGGGCGCGGCAAAGGCCGCCTCCAGGGTGAAATCGCCCAGCGTATGCCGCAACCGGACCTCAAGCATCGCGCCCGCCGATCCGGCGCGCTACGACACGGGCCAGCCATTCCGACAGCAGCAACGCGCCCATCGACAGCGCAATCGCCACGCCCACCAGACGAAAGGCCTGCGCCTCGCCGCCCGGCACTTGCAAGATGGAGTAGATCGCCAGCGGCATGGTTTGCGTCTGGCCGGGGATGTTCGACACGAACGTAATCGTCGCACCGAACTCGCCGGTCGCCTTGGCAAAAGCCAGCACCGCGCCCGCCAGGATGCCCGGCAGGATCAAGGGCAAGGTAACGGTGACGAACACCCAGACCCGGTTTGCACCCAGCGATCCGGCGGCTTGTTCCAGCTTTGGGTCGACCGCCTCGATGGCCAGGCGGATCGCGCGGACCATCAGCGGAAAGGCCATCACCGCCGCCGCCAGAACCGCACCGGTCCAGCGAAAGGCGATGACCACGCCGAACCACTCCTGCAACAGCGCGCCAATCGGGCCGCGCCGTCCGAACGCCAGCAACAGAAGGTAGCCGGTGACCACGGGCGGCATGATCAGGGGCAAATGCACCACGCCGTTCAAGATCGCCTTGCCGGGAAATTGCCAGCGGGCAAGGGCGTGCGCAGTCAGAAGGCCGAACGGCAGGCTTATCAGCGTCGCCCAGAACGCGACCTGCAGCGACAGCGCCACCGCCTGCCATTCGGTCGGCGACAGCCATTCGCTCATGGTTGATCCAGAACCACAAAGCCGTGCCGCTCGAACACCGCGCGCGCCGCCTCGCCTTGCAGCGCGTCATAAAAGGCCCGGTCGGCAGGGTCGCGTGCCTCGGTCAGCAGCGCCAGCGGATAGGTGATCGCCGGGTGACTCTCGTCGGGGAAGGTGCCCAGCACGGTAACGGCGGGTTCGGCCCGCGCATCGGTGGCATAGACGATCCCCAGCGGTGCCTCGCCCAGCGCGACCAAGGCCAGCGCCGCGCGCACGTTGTCGGTCTGTACGACCAAGGGTGCGACCGCCTCCCACAGCCCCAGCGATTGCAGCGCCGCCTTGCCATATTGTCCGGCGGGCACGGCATCCACCAGCGCCATCGCCAGGTGCCCGTCGCCCAGCATCGCGGCAAGATCGAGTGCGGGGGTAAGCGTGACCGGCGCTGCGGCAGCGTGCGCGATCAGCACCAGCGCATTGCCCAGCAGATCACGGCGCATCCCATCGGCGATCAGCCCCTCGGCCTGAACGGCATCCATCCAATCCGTAGAGGCCGACAGGAAGATATCCGCCGGAGCGCCCGCGATGATCTGGCGCGCCTGTGCGCTGGAGCCGGCATAGGAGACCAGCACGGAATGCCCGGTTTCGGCCTGCCACTGCTCGGCGATGTCATCCAACGCGGTGCGCAGCGAGGCGGCCGCGAAGACCAGAACCTCGGCGGCCGGCGCTTGCGTCGGGACCAGAAGTGCTGCGGAAAAAGCAAGGGCGAGACGCGTGGACGACATGGGGCTACCCGGTTGGTTATGTTCGAACGGATATAACACTATCGCGCCCCGAACCCGCAAGCGTTATTTCTCGTCGGACACAACCCTTGCAAGTCTCCCCTCGATCGCCGCCAAATCTGCGGCACCGCCGGATTGCGCCGCCTCAATCAGCCCGCGATAATGGTGCAGAACCGCCTCACCGGCTTCGGTTATGCGCGCGCCGCCCCCGCCCGGACCGCCGCGCGTGCTCTCCACCAAGGGCTCGGAGAACCCCGCGTTCATCTCATCCACCAGCGACCACGCGCGCTTGTAGCTCATGGACATGGCGCGCCCGGCGGCTGAAATCGACCCTGTCTCCCGGATGAGGTCAAGCAATTGCGCCTTGCCCGGCCCCATCAAGACGCGATCGCCCAGCACAAGACGCAGGCGTAGCAAGGACGGGTTTTGCGGGCCCGTTTCGGGCATCATTCAGCCCAGCGATTGCAGGTCAGCCGCAATCAATTGCGCGCGCGCCCGCATACTGCCGGAGCTGTCCAACGCGGAATGCTGCGCCAGAAACGCCGCCAGATCATCACGCGCGCCCTGCAACAATCCCCGCGTGGTGGCGTCGGTCTGCCCCTCGGCCATGCGGCTGCGGGCGGCTTCATGCCGCGCCGTGCCACGCACCGCCAAAGCCGAGGCACGGATTGACCCTTCATGCGACGCGATCAGGCCATCGGCGGCATTCGAGGCCTCTTGATACCGGTCGCCGCGCAGCAGGGCGTGGGCGTATTCCAGTTGCAGGCGGGCCGCGCTTTGCGGTCCCATCCCGTCCATCAGGCTGGAATAGCGCCGAATTGCCAGATCGTAATTGCCGGTTTCCAAAGCCTGTCGCGCCACGAGATAGTCAGATTGCGTCCCACCTCCGGCCAATGTGCCCGCGGCCTCACAGGCGGCAAGGCCCATCACAACAGACAGCGCCAAACCCGTAGCCGAACGTCCTCGCAGAATGTTCACGCGCAGTCTCCTTTTTGTTCGTTGAATCCTAGGCCCGACGGGCGCTATTGTCCAGTCAGAGCACTCTGCAAGGTCTTATGTCCAGTCATTCGCATCCCTCTCATCGCGCCTCGTTGGTGTTGTTGTTTCCGGCAACCGCCCTTGCGGCGTTTGGTCTGGGGCTGCTGGCGCTTGCGGCCACGACGCCCGCACCCGACCTGACCGACCTGCCGCTGCCCGGCAGCCGCGCCGCACAGGTGCCGGATCAAACCGCCACGTCGGACCCTGCGCCCGAGGTCGCGACGCAATGGGCGGCGCTTTTTGGCACGCCGACGCCAGAACCGGTGATCGCCCCCCCGGAGCCCACGCCAGAACCCGAACCGGCAGCGCCCGACGTCATCGAATATGACCCGGATATCTATGTCCTGCGCGGATTGGTGTATCAGGAATCTGGCGGCTGGGCGCTTCTGGAAACCGATGACGGCTCCATGGTGATCCGACGCGGCGACATCTTGCCCGGTGGCGAAGTGGTTGCTTTCATTGATGAAGAAGGCGTGGAAATTGAGGTCGACGGCGAGATCTATTTCATCAGCTTTGATGAAGACATGGACGGCCCTGCGGGTGGTCTGCTGGACTTTGTCGTCGAAAACCCGGAACGCTTTGAGGCGTCACCCCCCACAAACCGCGGCGCCATTCGCTTTAATGACCCCTTTGTGGGTCGCAGCGAGCCGTCTCCTTCGACTCTGTTTGGCATTGGTGACGTCGGCAGATAAGCACCAAACCGGAAACAACGCTGTGTTCCCTGTTGACCTTGCCCTGCAAAAGAGAACAATCCCCCGCATGATCAAAGCCTGCGTTTTTGTCTTTTGCCTGATGGCCCTTGTTTTGGGGGCCGACCGGTCTGCCACGGCACAGATCCGGCTGGATTTGCGCAACGTTGACCTGCGCAGCTATGTGCAACTGGTCTCTGAACAAACCCAGCGCAATTTCCTGCTGGACCCCACGGTCGAGGGCGAAGTCTCGGTGTTTGCGCCGATGCCGGTCAGCCCCGCCGCCAGTTACGAGATTTTCCTCAACGTGCTGGAGTTGAACGGCCTGACCATCGTTGAAGGCGAGGGCATTGACCGGATCGTGCCGATGAACACGGCAATGGGGCTGGCTTCGGGCGTGAGCACGCCGCGCGCTGGCGGCGCGTTCGAAACGCGGGTCATCCCGGTTCCGGCGGGCAATCTGGACGAAACGCTGGACGTGATTGAATCGCTGATCGCGCCCGAGGCGATCCTGACGCCGATCCCGTCGTCCGGCTTGATCGTCTTGTCGGATCGGCGCGAAAATATCGCCCGGATCGAATCACTGATGGCCCGGCTGGAGCAAGCCTCGGATCGCTCGGTCGAAGCGGTGCGCCTCAATCACGCGCGCGCCACCGATTTGCTGGCGGTGCTGGTCTCGGCAGCCCCCGCCCCGACCGGCGGCAGCCTCGCGGCGGATGCGGGTGCCAACTCCATCGTCGTTTCCGGTCCCACCGAATACCGCAACCGCGTGCGCTCGATCATCCAGCAGCTTGACACCCAGCAAATGCGCCCCTCGTCGCGCGTGGTGCGGCTGAATTTCGCTCAGGCCCCAGAGCTTGCCGAGGTCGTGCGCCAATCCATGACCTCAACCGGCGGCGAGGGTGAAGCCGCCATCACCATCGTCGCCGAACCGCAGTCGAACTCCATTCTGGTCACCGCCCCGGAAGACCGCATGGACATCATCCTGGGCGCCATCCGGGCGCTGGATATCCGCCCCTCTCAGGTGCTGATCGAAGCCGTCATCTTTGAAATCTCCGCCGAGAACTTCAGCGACCTGTCGGTGCAATTCGGCGGCATGCTCAACGAAGCCATTGGCGGCGGCACCTCGTTTGCCCTGGATGGCCGCGCCTCGCTGATCACCCTGATCAGCTCGGCAATGGCCGGGACCACACCCGCTCCGGGCAACGGTGGCCTGGTCGGGTATCACGACGACAATTTTTCGGCGCTGGTCGCGGCCATCGCGCGCGAACGCACCACACGGCTGCTGTCGACGCCCGCGGTGCTGACGCTGAACAACCAGGAGGCCGAAATCGTCGTCGCGCAGAACGTGCCGTTTGTGACCGGCCAATACTCGACCGTCGGCGACAGCGCGGTGCCGACCCAGCCGTTCCAGACCATCGAACGCCAGGACGTCGGCCTGACGCTGAAGGTGCGCCCGCAGATCACCGATGACGGCACCGTGCGGATGCAGATCACCCAGGAGGTGTCGAACCTGACCGGCACGACCTCGGCGGCAGGTGGCGAGGTCACCGCGCGACGGCGGCTGTCGACCAGCGCCTTGGTTGGCGACAGCGAAGTGATCATTCTTGGCGGCCTGATCGAAGACACCTCGACCGCGCAAAACCAGCGCGTGCCCGGCCTGTCGAACCTGCCCGTTCTGGGTGCCCTGTTCCGCGGACGCAGCGTGCAGGAGGGCCAGCGCGTGCTGCTCATCATGCTGCGGCCCCGGGTGGTGCGTTCGGACCGTGACGCAACGCGTCTGAGCCGTGAAATCGCGCGTGAGGCCCAGTCGCTGAGCCGCCAGATCGCGCCGCGCAACGATGCGCTGTTCCCGCAAGTCCGCCGCACCGGATTGCCATTCGATGGCGTCGACCTGAACCAACCGTTTGACGAGACCTATGTGGATCAAGCCGTGCGCGAACGGCTGTTTCCGGCGCTGCCGCCGCGGCTGATGGTCGATGTGGGCCAGTAGGCCATGAGCGCGCCCCGCCTGCCTTTTGCCTTTGCGCGCGACAATCAGGTTGCGCTGGACGGCGCGGTGGTGCTGATCGGCCCGGACGCCACGATGAACGGCCTGCGCGAAGCGCGCCGCGCGGCGGGGATGCCGCTGACCCCCGAAACCCTGAACGCCGACGCATTTCAGGCGGCGCTGGCGCGGCTTTACGATGCCGCGGGCGAGCGCGATTCCAGCCCCGAGGTCGCCTTTGATCTGGAGGAGACAGCGCGTGTGGGGTCCACACGCGATCTCCTGGATGATCCAGAGGATGCGCCGGTGATCAAGCTGGTAAACCAGCTTCTGCGCCAGGCGGTGCGCGCCCAGGCCTCGGACCTGCATCTGGAGCCGCACGAAGACGGGCTGCGCGCCCGGATGCGCGTGGATGGCACCATGCAATCGGTGTTCGACCGCCGCGACGTGCCCGCCCGCCGCGTGGTGTCGCGCCTCAAGGTGATGAGCGGCCTCGATATTGCCGAAACCCGGCTGCCGCAGGACGGGCGCATTGCGCTGCGGCTGGGGGGGCGCGCGATTGACGTGCGCCTGTCCACCCTGCCCGGCCACCACGGCGAACGGGTGGTGATGCGTCTCCTGGATCGCTCGGCCGGGTTGATGGCGCTGGATCGGCTGGGCCTGTCGGAAGCCGACGCCGAACGCCTGAACCGGCTGGCGGGCCTGCCCAACGGGATCATCCTGTCCACCGGGCCGACCGGGTCGGGCAAGACCACGACGCTCTATTCGCTGCTCAGGTTGGCGGATCGCCATGAGCGCACCATCCTGACCGTCGAGGACCCGGTGGAATACGACCTCGCCGGCATCTCGCAAACCCAGGTGAACCCCGAGATCGGCCTGAGTTTCGCGCGCGGGCTGCGCTCGATCCTGCGCCAGGACCCGGACGTCATCCTGGTCGGCGAAATCCGCGATGGCGAAACCGCGCAGGTGGCGTCCGAGGCGGCGCTGACCGGGCATCTGGTGTTCTCGTCGCTGCACGCCAACACCGCGCTGGGGGCGATTGTCCGGCTGCGCGAATTGGGGGTCGAAGGGTATCTGATCGCCGCCACCCTGCGCGGCGTCGTGGCGCAGCGGCTGGTCCGGCGGCTTTGCACCAGTTGCGCCAAATTCGCGGCCCCATCACCGCAAGAAGCCGCGCAATTCACCGCCCAGGCGCTACCGGTCCCCGCGCAGATCGCCACCGCCCACGGCTGCGAGGCTTGCGACAGCACCGGTTTTGCGGGCCGGATCGGGGTGTTCGACATTCTGGAAATCGACGAGGCGCTCAAGCACGCCATCGACACCGACGCCTCCGAGGTCGAATTGCGCCGCGCCGCGGGTGAGCGCCCGTCCTTGATGGCCTCGGCCCTGTCGCGCGCCGCCTTGGGTGAGACGTCGCTGGCCGAAATCCGCCGGGTTCTGGGTGAGACCGGCACATGAAAACCTATGCCTACACCGCCTATTCCAGCGCCGGAAAGCGCAAGCGCGGTGTGGTGGTGGCCGAGGATGAGACCGACGCCTCGGACCGCATCACCGCTCTGGGCCTGATGCCCAGCACCATCGAGGCCAAGGCCACCACGCAAGCCCGGCAAACGAAACGCCGCGAACGCGCCATCAACCGCGATTTGCTGTCGGTGTTCACCCGACAAATGGCGGTGTTGCTCAGTGCGGGTCTGACGGCGGAAACCGCGCTGGAGGCCGTGCAGGGGGCCGCCGGGTCGGCGCGCATCGAACGCCTCGCCGCCGAGGCCCGCGCGGGCTTGCTGCAAGGCGAGGCGATGGCCGACGCCCTGGGCCGCGCCGGGGGGGCCTTGCCCGCGTGGTATTCGGCGGCCGTGCGCGCGGGCGAGCAATCGGGCGATCTGGACGCCGTGTTCGAGACCCTCGCCGAACATCTTGAAACCAGCGCAGGCGACCGCGCGGCAATCACCTCGGCGCTGGTCTATCCGGCCTTTGTCACGGTGGTCGCCATTGTTGTCTGCGCGATCCTGATGACCACGGTCGCCCCCGAAATCATCGGCATGTTTGAATCCACCGGCCGCCCCTTGCCGCCCCTGACCCTGAGCGTCATGGCCATCGTCGATTTCATCCGCGATCATTGGCTGGCCTTGCTGATCGCGGTTCTGGCGCTGGTGGCGCTGATCATGGGTATCAACCGCACCCCAAAATTGCGCGACCGGCGCGATGGGATGTTGCTCAGACTGCCCCTGATCGGTCGGTTCATGCGCATGGCCACCGCCGCGCAATATCTGCGCACGTTGGCCGTGGTGATCAACAGCCGTCTGCCGCTGACCGAAGCCTTGCGGTTTGCCGCCGGGGTCGTGGATATCACCCGGTTTCGCAACGACGCCGAGGAGGCCGGCGAGGCGCTGCGGCGTGGCGAAAGCCTGTCTACCGCGTTGCAAAGATTGCCATTTTTGCACCCGGTCGCACGGCAACTGGTCGAAGCCGGCGAGGCCTCGGCCCGGCTTGGTCCGATGACCGAGCGCGCGGCGGTGCTGGCGGAAACCTGGCTGCGCACCGAGCGCAAGCGCCTGTCGGTGATCATCGAGCCCGCCTCGATGATGGTGGTCGGCGCGATGGTGCTGACAATCGTTCTGGCGATCCTGCTGCCGATTTTCGACATGCAGGCGCTGGTTACGGGCTGACCGCGATCCACGCGCCTTCGGTCCAGGTCACCACGATCTCGCCATCCGGCAGCGGATCGCCCAGCACCAGATCGCGCCCGCGCGCCGCAAGCTGTCCGTCGGTCAGCGCCCCTTGCGGCATCGCCAGCGCCACCGACCCCGCGCTGATCGCCAGCATCCCGCGCGCCATGGCGCTCAGTTGCGACGCCGGGATCAGCCCCGCCAGATCCTCCACCCGCAGCCGTGTGCCCTGCCAATGCGCCACGCCGCTGACCTGCCACTCCGCCCCGGACAGCGCCACCTGCCAGCGCGGCCCGGCCAGATCAACGCCGGTCATGCGCCAGCGCAGCAAAGCACCGTTCACCGTGCCCTGACCCGAGAGCACCCCGGCGTCGGCCTCCAACTGTGTGCTCCACGCGGGCAGCGCCGTGCCAAAGACCATCCGCAGATGCGCCACGCGCCCGCCAATGACAAACGCCGTTGCCAAGCCGATGACCAGCGCCAAAAGGATCACCACGCCCCGGATCATGCCTGCGGCTCCAACCGAAGCACCGCCGACACCAGGCCACCATCTTCGCCACGCTCGATTTGCAGGGCCGCAAGCGTATAACCGGCGTCGGCCTCCAGCAGTTCGATCCATTGCATCAGGCCCTCGAACGGCACATTCGCCAGGGTCAGCGAGACGTTGTCGCCTTGGGTGTTTGCCAGCAAGGTGACCGCGCCGCGCAGCCCGGCGTCGATCAGGCGTGCCTCGATACCGCCCAGGCCAACCGCCTCGATCTTTGGGTCGGGCACCTGCGCATCGGCAACCGGCAGCGCCGCGATATCCGCCTGCCGCGCCAGATACCATGTTTGCGTCGCCGTCGCCTCGGCCAGGGCGGCGCGGGCAGTGCGGCGCTGCTCCGATAGCGGCAACAGCACCAGCCCGACAAAGGCCACCGGCACCACAAGCCACAGCAACAGCGCCAGCATCAGCTGTTCCCGGCTGGATCGTTGCGCAAGGAGGGCGGAGAGATTGGCGATCATGACGCACCTCCCTGTACCGACAGGGTCGCGGCGACCCCGCCCTCGGGGTTGATCCCGGATCGGGTGAGGCTGGCGATCAATCCGGCCTGTTCCAGCGTTGCAATGACGCCGTCCAGCGCGCGGAAATCATCGACCACGGTGTCCAGCACGACGCCTTCAACCGTGCGGCCCATCGCCACACCCAGAACGCGCGCGTCGGTCCGGGTCATGACCTCGGCCACCGCGCGCAGCAAATCCAGCCCGGCCAGGGGCGCCGCATCGGCCGCCGCGCCGCCGCGCCGTGCCTCCAGCGCGCGCGCCACTTGCACGCGTAAATCAAGGATCGGCCCCGCGCCCAAAAGATCGCGCCGTGCGGCGGCAACGGTCTGCGCCTCGACGGCCCGAGCAGTGGCGAGATCGTTGCGAATGGAGATCATCGTCGCTCCGGCCCAGCCGATTGCCGCCATCAGCAGCAAGATCGCAGGCCAGACCAGACGCCGGATGCTTGTCTCGATGGCCTCGGCGTCGGCGCGTGGGTCACGGGCAAAATCCAGCGCCAATTCGCCATGCGCCATGGCTTTCGGGCGCAGCATATCGGGCAAATCCTCGGCACGCGGCACCACGGACAGCCCCTCGAACAGCGCCTCAAGCGTCGGGTTGCGCGCGCCGGTCCACAAGATCGCGCGGGGCAGCGTGTTGGCGGCGCGGGCTTGATGCAGCGCCTGACGGATCAACGGCGCGGCCAGCGCGGGTTCGGCGGTGAAGCCATCCTCAGGGCCAAGCCGCGCGCAGATCCGGTCGCCGGACTGGTCAAAGCTCCACAGACCGGGCGCACTGGGCAGCGCCATGTAATCCGGCACCAGACCACGACACCGGCTGCTGGCCGCGCCCAGAGACGTCCGCCAGCGCGCCACCTGCGCGCGATCCGCCACGACCACGCGGGTCCAGCCATCGCCAGCCGCCAGCCGCGCCGGGCGGATATCCAGCGCGCTCCCCTTGCCGCCCAGCCGGTCTTGCGCCTGACGCCGTGCGACATCCTCGCGCGCGACGCCCTTGAGCGAGGCGGGCAAGGCAAGCGTGATCAACGGCGCCTCGGCCCCCGGCACCAGCGCGATGAACGGCCCGGCGGGCGGTTGCCCATCGCCAAGCCGCCACAATGGCAAAGCCACGCGGCGGTTGGGCGTTGTTCGGGTTGATCGCGATTTCGACATCAGAACTCGGACTCGGGGATGGACAGATACACAGAGCTACGCCCCTGCGCGCCATCACGGTTCAGCACAACTGACCTTCGCAGGCGCAGCGTGTCAAGGCGTGCCTCGAAGGTGGCGATGAACCAATCCGAGGTGGTCGCCAGCACCAGCGACTGCAACGCTGCCGAGACCTCGGGCGATAACGTGGTCGTGGACCAGTCATACAATGCGTCCAGCGAGCCCGGCGGGTCGCGCCGCAGATGCCGCTCCAGCGCGCTGAGCATCGCCGAGGGCACATCCGGCATCAGCGCTCGCAGCACCGTTGGCTCCAGCGTGTTGATGGTCATCGGCGTCGCGGCGGGCAGCGCCGAGAGAACCTGCACGAACGCCAACCAGTCCTCGCCTTCATCGGGCGCAAGCGGCGTCAATTGGCGCGGATCGACCAGCGGCAGCGGCAACACCAGATCGCCCAGCGCAGCCGCGCGCGCGTCGGGCTCCGCGCCCAGCGCATCGGCCAGACGACGCGCCGTGTCACGCCGAATGCCGTGATCAATGGCCAGCCGGAGGAAGGCCTCGCGCGCACTGTCATGCGGCGGATCCGTCCCGTTCAGCGTGTTGACGTTGAACCGCGCTTGCAGATCATCGACCTGCCACGCCATTACCCCGCGATCAATCAAGATCCCCGACCGGGGTCGCGCCCAATCCTGCCCGCGATGCAGGGCGCTGTCGGGCGGAATGGCCTGAAGTTGCGCGCCGACGATGGCCACCGCGCTCTCAAGATACAGCGCCACCTGATCGGCCTCGAGGCGCGTTGACAGGCGTTGACGCGCGGACTCGGCGCGCAGCATCAGTGCCGCCGCCACCGCCGCAATTGCCGCCACGATGACCAGCGCCTGGATCAAGGCCACGCCGCGCGACGGATGTCTTGCGCGCCTCATCTCGCCACCACCAGCCGCAGCGCGCCGTGCTGCGCGTGGGTGACGGTCACCGCAAACCCCCGTGGCAGCAGCGTGGGGTCGTCGGCAGTGGGCATCGCGCCGCCCAAGGCCTCCAGCGACAGGTTCGACACCTGCGTCAGCAACGCCACCCGCGGGGCCTCGTCGCGCGCCGTATCCGGCGTGAGGCGGCGTGACAGGGTGCCATCCGCCGCCAGCGCCCAGTCAACCCGGCCAAACCCGCCGCCCTCGCCACCCGGCATGGGCGCAACCCCTGAGCGCATCAGGGAAAATCCGTTGCGCTGCACGGTGATCGCCGGCAACGCCAGCCCGGCGGCATCGCGTTGCGCCAAGGGGGCTGCGGCCTCCAGATCGTGCCGGAGCAGCGCCAGAACCCGCGCCAGATCCGCCGCCGTTTGATCGACGCGGGTCATCACCTCGCGCTGAAACAGCGCGCCGCTCAGCGATTGCACGGCCATCAGCGAGACCACGGCCAGGATCGCCATCGCCACCAGCAGTTCGATCAGGGTAAAGCCGCGATTGCGCCGGGTCATGGTGCATCCACCGGCACATACACCACGAGGCGCGCGCCCGGACTGTCGGCGGCGCTGACCAGGATCTCCGCCTCGATCAGCCCGCCAGCGGTTGCGGTCTCGATGACCGAGACCGCCCAGCGCGTGCGCCCCATGTCCACCTGCGAGGCCAGGCCCCGCCCCGCCGCCATCCCCGCCAGGTTCAACTCTGCGGCGCGGTTCAGCGCGACTTCGGACGCCAGCAACCGGGGAATCTGACCGCCGATCCCGCGTTGCGCCGCGTCGAAACTGCGATAGGCGGCAATCGTGCCGATCGACAGGATCGCCACCGCGATCACCAACTCGATCAGGGTAAAGCCGCGGCCGGATTTCAGCGACATGCCACCGCCCCCCAACCATCGGCCTCGCAGTGCACCCGGTCATTCCGGCTGGTGATCTCCAGCGACACCACGCTGTTGCGCCCGTCCGGCAGGAACACCACCGGCGGCGCTTGCCCCGGCGAGGGCGCGCCGATCGGCGGCCTGTAGCTGCGCCCGTCGATCACCCAGGACAGGTCGGCGCGGGCACTCGAAACCGGCGGCTCAGAGGCGTGCCATTCGCCCTCGGCACTGCGGCGTTCCTGCACCCAACCGTTCTGCTGCACGCGCAGGCCGACAGGCGCGCGGCCCAGGATCGCCGCATCGCGGGCCTGCGTCATGGCATCCGAGAAACGCTGTGCAACCGCGCTCGGGCTGTCCGACGCGCGCGAGAAAACGCCCCCCGTCCCCAGCCCGACACCCACCGACAGGATCGCGATGAGGGTCACGACAACCAGCAGTTCGATCAGGGTGAACCCGGCCGCGCCGGGCCGCTTATTCGCCCTGCCACGAGGTGATATCGGCATCCGTTCCGGTCCCTCCGGGGCGGCCATCGGCCCCTTGGCTGACGATATCGAACGGGCCATGCACACCGGGCGAAAGATACAGATAGGGCCGCCCCCAGGGGTCTTCGGGCACACGATCCAGATAGCCGCCGGTCGCCCAATTCGCAGGCGCGGGTGTCGGACGTTCGACCAAAGCGCGCAGACCCTGTTCGGTGGTCGGGAAGCCGCCGGTGTCCAGACGATAGAGATTCACCGCCGAACTCAGCGCCGCGATATCGGCCTGTGCCCGCGCCGCCCGCGCCTGATCCGGGCGGTCGATGACGCGCGGCACGATGACCACGGCCAGCAGCGCCAGGATCACCACGACGACCATCAGCTCGATCAGCGTCAGGCCCGCGTCCATGCGCAACCCTGCGCCTTTCATGCGCCGCGATGCTCTGCTAGCACTCTCGATCATGTGCGTCTCCTGCCCACTCTTTACCGATCCGCAGACTAGCCCGCTGCCGCGCGCCGCACAACCATGCGTCGGGGGGAAAACATGCTCGCCTTTGCCGCGCTGATGGCCCTTCTGGGGGCGGCGATGGGGTCTTTTGTGGCGCTGGTCGCCGAGCGGCTGGTGCGCGGCGAGGCGATTGCCCTGTCGCGCTCGGCCTGTCGGACCTGTGGCACCCCCCTGCGGGCGCGGCACCTTGTCCCCGTGGCTTCGTATCTTGTGTTGCGCGGGCGCTGTGCGACCTGTCAGGCGCGCATCCCGCCCTTGCTGTTTCAGGCCGAGGCGATCGGCGCGCTGTTCGGCCTCGCCGCCGCCCTCAGCGCCCCCGACCCCGCGCGCGCGTTGCTGCTGGCGGCGTGGATGTGGGCCTTGCTGGGGCTGGCGCTTGCCGACCTGCGGTCGTTTCGCTTGCCCGACGCGCTGACCCTGACCGCCGCCCTGCTGGGGCTGGCGCTGACCCTTGCAGGCGACGGCACCGGCTGGCCGCCGCTGAGTGACCGCGCATTGCAGGCCGCCATCGGCGCGCTGGCGGGGGGCGGCAGTTTCTGGCTGCTGCGCGCGGCCTATCGCTGGCGCAGCGGGCGCGACGGGATGGGCTTGGGCGACGTCAAGCTGATGGCCGCGCTGGGTCTGGCGCTGGGGGTGGAGCACCTGCCGATCATGGTGCTGCTCGCCGCGCTCACCGCGCTGGCGCTGTCGGCGCTGCGCGCATGGCGCAAGGGTCGGCCGCTGAACCGGCTGGGCCGCGTGCCCTTTGGCGCGGCGCTGGCGATGTCGGCAGCGCTGGTTTCCGTGCTCTGAGACAGAGCGCCGCGCCTTGCCCGCCGCCGACCGAAAGCCCTTGACGCCCCAAGCCCCGATGCAACACCCTGCAAGACAAGCACAACCACAGGCCACCCATGACCGACACGCCCCCCAACTCGCGCCCCTTGCCCCGGTTTCCGGGCCATGTCGAAACATGGCGCAGCGATGGCCAGCCCGGCCATGACGCGCAAATCCCCGGCCTTGTGCTGATCTGCGAACATGCCTCGAACGCCCTGCCCGAGGATTGGCCCGAGTTGGGCGGCGATCTGGGGCTGGACGCGAAAACCCGCGCCTCTCACGCCGCCTATGACATCGGCGCACTGGGCCTGTCGCGCGGTCTGGCGGCGCGGTTGGCCCCGGCATGTGGCGGTGCGGTACTGGTCCATGCGCCGCTGTCGCGGCTGGTCTATGACCTCAACCGCCCGGCGGACCACCCGAACGCCATGCCGAAAACCTCGGAATTCTACGATGTGCCCGGCAATCATGCGCTGGGCACCGCCGACCGCCTGGCCCGTCTCGACGCGATCTACCTGCCGTTTCACGCCACGGCGACGGCGGAAATCAGCAAACTTGTCACCCGTGGCCGCCGCCCGGTGGTGATCGCCATTCATTCCTTCACGCCCACCTATTTCGACCAGAAACGCGACGTGGAATTCGGCATCCTGTTTGATGACGATGACGACATCGCGCTTGAAATCCTGCGCGCGGCCGAGGGCTGCGGGCTGGTGACGCGCCTCAATGAACCCTATTCCGCGCAAAGCGACGTGGCGCATACGACGCGCGTGCAGGCCGGACCCCTGCGGCTGCGTCACTCCATGCTGGAAATCCGCAACGACCTGATCGCCGACGCCCCGGCGCAAGACGCGATGGCCGCCCGCCTCGCCCCGATCCTCGCCGAGGCCCTGCATCGTGCGGGGTTGCTGCACCCCTGACTGGAGGCTGAAATGCCCGGATACATGACCCTTGAGGCCCTGACCAAGGCCACCACCGCGGGCGAGATCGACACCGTGATCGTGGCGGCCATCGACATGCAGGGCCGCTTGATGGGCAAACGCTTTCACGCGGCGAATTTTATCGAACACGGCTGGCGCGAGACGCATTGCTGCAACTACCTGTTGACCACCGACATGGAGATGAACACGGTTCCCGGCTATGCCTCGGCCAGTTGGGAAAAGGGCTATGGCGATTATATCATGCGCCCCGATCTGAACACGCTGCGCCGGATTCCCTGGGCCGAGGGCGCGGCGCTGGTGCTGTGCGACCTGCTGGACCCGCACACCCAGCAAGAGGTTCCGCAATCGCCCCGCGCGATCCTGAAACGGCAGATCGCCCGCGCCCGTGATATGGGCTTTGAGCCGATGCTGGCGACCGAGTTGGAGTTTTACGTTTTCGCCAACGCCTACAGCGAGCTGCACCGCGATCTGATCCCCGTCTCCACCAACAACGAGGATTACGCGATTTTCCAGACCGCCCGCGAGGAACCCCTGATGCGCGCCCTGCGCAACGGGTTGTATGGCGCCGGGATCCCGGTGGAATGCACCAAGGGCGAGGCCGATGCCGCGCAAGCCGAGGTCAACGTGCGCTACGCCGACGCGCTGACCACCGCCGACAATCACGCGATCATCAAGACCGCCACCAAGGAAATCGCCCACGGCCTTGGGCAATCGGTGACCTTCATGGCGAAATACGACACCGACAAGGCGGGCTCGTCGAGCCATGTGCATCAATCCTTGTGGACCGACGGCAAGCCCGTGTTTCACGACCCCGCCGACGCCCTGGGCATGTCCGCGGTGATGAAACACTACCTCGCCGGACAACTGGCCCATGCACGCGAGATCACGCTGTTTCTCGCCCCCTATGTGAACAGCTACAAACGGTTCTGCGTGGGTTTGTTCGCGCCGACCAAGGCCGTCTGGTCGCCGGACAACCGCACCGCCGGGTTCCGCGTGTGCGGCGAGAACTCGGGCGGCGTGCGCGTGGAATGCCGGATCGGCGGGGCTGACCTGAACCCCTATCTGGCCTGCGCGGCGCTGCTGGCGGCGGGGCTGGACGGCATCGAACAGCAGATGACCCTGGAGCCGATGACGACGGGCGATGTCTATCAGGCCCGAAACGCCCGCGAGATCCCGCTGACCCTGCGCGACGCGGCGCAGGCCGCCGCCGGGTCGGAGTGGTTGCGCGCCGCCCTTGGGGACGAGGTTGTCGAACATTACGTCCACGCCGCCGAATGGGAAATCGCCGAAACCGACCGTGTGGTCACCGATTGGGACCGCCGGCGCGGGTTGGAACGCGCCTGAGACTTGCAACCTGCGGCCCGTCAATTCCTCAGCCAGAAAGCCCCGCCATGAACACTCCCTTTGCGAATTGGTCCTACCCCACCGCCATCAAATTCGGCGTCGGACGGCTGGCGGAATTGGCCGACCACTGCAAAGCCACCGGAATCACCCGGCCTTTGCTGGTCACCGACCGCGCGCTTGCCCGTCTGCCGATCACCGCGCAGGCGCTCGATGTGCTTGAGGCGGGCGGGCTGGGCCGCGCGGTTTTCGCGGGTGTTGACAGCAACCCGACCGACGCCAACCTGACCGAGGGCATCGCCGCCTATCGCGCCGGGGGGCATGACGGCGTGGTGGCCTTTGGCGGCGGCTCGGCGCTCGATCTGGGCAAGTTGATCGCGCTGATGGCCGGGCAGCGCGCCGACCTGTCGGTCTGGGACCTGGAGGATATCGACGACTGGTGGACCCGCGCCGATGCGCGCGCGATTGCCCCGGTGATCGCGGTGCCGACAACGGCGGGCACCGGGTCGGAGGTGGGCCGCGCCGGGGTGTTGACCAAGGCCGCGACGCACCGCAAGACGATCATCTTTCACCCGCGCCTGATGCCCGGCGTGACGATCTGCGACCCGGCGCTGACCGTGGGCATGCCGCGCTTCATCACCGCCGGAACCGGCATGGACGCGCTGGCACATTGCCTCGAGGCCTATTGCGCGCCGCAGTTTCACCCGATGTCGCAAGGCATCGCGCTGGAAGGAATGCGGCTGGTGCTGGACAACTTGCCGACGGCCTATGCCGACCCCGGCAATCTGGCGGCACGCGGGCAGATGATGGCCGCCGCCGCGATGGGGGCGGTGGCGTTCCAGAAAGGGCTGGGGGCCATTCACGCCATCAGCCACCCGGTCGGCGCGGTGTACAACACGCATCACGGGACGACCAATGCGGTGGTGATGCCGATGGTGCTGGATTTCAACCGCGCCGCAATCGAGGAAAAGATGGACCGCGCCGCAGATTATCTTGGCATCGCGGGCGGGTTCGACGGGTTCCGCGATGTGGTGATGGAGCTGCGCGAGGCCTTCGACATCCCCGCATCCCTGTCCGAGATGGGGGTCGAGCCGAGCCGGCTCGGCGAGCTGGCCGAGATGGCGCTTGCAGACCCGAGTTGCGGCGGAAACCCGGTGCCCTTGACGCGGGACACCCTGCAGGAGTTGATCAGCGCGTGCCTGTAGTCGAACCCTCGGACACCGGCGCGGCCGCCCGTAGGGTGCGTGCTTGCACGCACCGGCGCCCAGTGTTGACCCGAGGGACGGTGCGTGCAAGCACGCACCCTACAGGCTGCATCACCCACCCGCGCAGACCGGCCCCAAATGGGGCCTTATCCCATGCGGCCTGAACCGGATCACATTCGGGCGGCGCTGCTGCTGACGGTCTGGTGCGTTGCGGCCATTGCGCTGCGCTGGAATGCCTGGATGCCCGACCTCTCGGCGCTGCTGATCGCCAGTTGGCTCTGGGAGCACGGATCTCGCGATCTGATCTATGCCATGCCGCCCGGTTTCTTTGGCGGCGCACCTGCGGCCTGGTCACCCGCGCTGGACACCCTCGGGATTGCGGGCGAACAGAGCTATCCCTACCTCTATCCGCCGCTCTGGGCGGCGCTCCTCGCGCCCGTGACGCAGTTCGCCTCGATCCAGAGTTTGATGAATGCCGCGCTGGTGCTGCAAGTCCCGCTCCTGGCGGTATCGGTGCTGCTGGCCGGGCGGCTGGCCAAACCTGCACAAACAAGCTGGACGCTCTGGGCGCTCTGGGGCGTTGCCGTGCTGTCATTGTCCGCCCCGGCCTTTCTGGCGCTGATGCACAACCAGCCCTCCATATTTGTGGGCTTCGTGATCCTCTGGGCCTTCGAGCGACTGGCAGCCGGGCGTCCGGCGGCCTTCGGCGCGCTGATCGCCGTCGCGGCCGCCATCAAGCTCAGCCCGGCGGTGTTCATCCTGGCCGCGCTCATGCTGCGCCGCGGGCGCGCGGTCGTCGCCTTCGGGGTCGTCGGGGCGGGGCTGGCGATGGTCTCGATCTGGCTGACAGGATGGCCGGCGCATGGCGCGATGTTGGCCAGCCTTCGTGCCGTCTCCAGCCAGACGCTGATGATCGCGCTGAACATTTCCCTCGAACTCGGTGGTGGGGCAGATGTGGCTGACCCCCGATCTCCTGCCCGCCTCCGCACCGACCCCTGCGGCGCTGAGCCTGCTGGGCACCGGCAGCGCCGCAGGGGCGGCGGCGCTCCTGGTGTGGCGCGTGTCCACCCGCCCGCCAGCCCAGCGCCCCCTGGCCGCGCTGCTGGGTCTGTCGCTGGTCATCGGGCTGCTGGGGCCCTTGGGCTGGCTGCACTATTATGTCATGCCGTTGCTGATCCTGCCCGGGCTGGCGCGGTTGATGCCACGCCGCGCCGCGATACCGCTGGGCGCTGTGACCGTGATCCTCATGTCGATGCCGCTCTATCTGGGCCTTGCGTCGACGGCGCTGTTCCATACGCTTTATCCGGCCCTGGCAAGCGGCGCCTGGCTGGCGGTGCTTCTTGCGATCTTGTGGCCCCAAACGGCCCAAACCGTGCCACCCCGTGACGCGAGGCGCTGATTGATCAAACGCGGCGCGCCGGGTTTGAGTATTTTTGGCAAGATGAAATGCACGGCGGCTGGCGGGAGGGGTCGGTTGCGACAAACGGCCAATCGGGGCTTGCGCCGACCTTTGGCGCGGCTATAACCCGGCTCAATTTGCGCACTACCTTCCGGGGTTGGTGCGGTCATGCTTGCACGGGGTCCGAACATGCCAAAAAGAACCGATATTTCATCCATCATGATCATCGGCGCCGGGCCTATTGTCATCGGTCAAGCGTGTGAATTCGACTACTCGGGGGCGCAGGCCTGCAAGGCGCTGCGTGAAGAGGGCTACCGGGTGATCCTGGTCAACTCGAACCCGGCGACGATCATGACCGATCCGGGCCTTGCCGATGCCACTTATATCGAACCCATCACCCCCGAAGTCGTCGCCAAGATCATCGAACGCGAGCGCCCCGACGCCTTGTTGCCGACGATGGGCGGGCAGACCGGCCTGAACACCGCGCTGGCGCTGGCCGATATGGGGGTGCTCGACAAGTTCAACGTGGAGCTGATCGGCGCGAACCGTCAAGCCATCGAGATGGCCGAGGACCGCAAGTTGTTCCGCGAGGCGATGGACCGTATCGGGCTGGAAAACCCCAAGGCGACCATCGTTGCCGCGCCCAAGAAAGCCAACGGCAAATATGACATCAACGCCGGCGTGCAGCAGGCGCTGAGCGACCTGGAACACGTCGGCCTGCCCGCCATCATCCGCCCGGCCTTTACCCTGGGCGGGACCGGTGGCGGCGTGGCCTATAACCGCGATGACTATGAGGCCATCGTGCGCTCGGGGCTCGAGGCCTCGCCGATGGCGCAGGTGTTGATCGACGAATTGCTGCTCGGTTGGAAAGAATTCGAGATGGAGGTGGTCCGCGACAAGGCGGATAACGCGATCATCGTCTGCGCGATTGAAAACATCGACCCGATGGGCGTGCACACTGGTGACTCCATCACCGTGGCCCCGGCGCTGACCCTGACCGACAAGGAATATCAGATGATGCGCTCGGCCTCGATTGCCGTGCTGCGCGAGATCGGCGTCGAAACCGGCGGCTCGAACGTGCAATGGGCGGTGAACCCCGTCGATGGCCGCATGGTGGTGATCGAGATGAACCCGCGCGTGTCGCGCTCCTCGGCGCTGGCCTCCAAGGCGACCGGCTTTCCGATTGCCAAGATCGCCGCGAAACTGGCCGTTGGATATACGTTGGATGAGTTGGACAACGACATCACCAAGGTCACGCCCGCCAGCTTCGAGCCGACCATCGACTATGTCGTCACCAAGATCCCGCGCTTTGCGTTCGAGAAATTCCCCGGCTCAAAACCGCACCTGACCACCGCGATGAAATCAGTCGGCGAGGCGATGGCGATCGGCCGCACGATCCATGAATCGCTGCAAAAGGCGCTGGCCTCGATGGAAACCGGCCTGAGCGGCTTTGACGAGGTCGCGATCCCCGGCGCGCCCGAGAAAAGCGCCGTGATCAAGGCGCTCACCGAACAGACCCCCGACCGGATGCGCACCATTGCCCAAGCCATGCGCCACGGGTTGAGCGATGACGAGATCAACCACGCCACCGCCTATGATCCGTGGTTTCTGGCCCGCATTCGCGAGATCGTCGACACCGAAGACCAGATCCGCACCGACGGTCTGCCCGGCGATGCCGAGGGCCTGCGCAAGCTCAAGATGATGGGGTTCACCGACGCGCGTCTGGCGATGTTGACCGGTCAGACCGAAACCGAGGTGCGCCGCACGCGCCACGCCGTAGGTGTCACCGCCAGCTTCAAACGCATCGACACCTGCGCCGCCGAATTCGAGGCGCAAACGCCCTATATGTATTCGACCTATGAGGCCCCGGCGATGGGCGATGTCGAATGCGAGGCGCGCCCCTCGGAGCGCAAGAAAGTGGTCGTTCTGGGTGGCGGGCCAAACCGGATCGGCCAGGGGATCGAGTTCGATTATTGCTGCGTTCACGCCTGCTATGCGCTGACCGATGCGGGCTATGAGACGATCATGATCAACTGCAACCCGGAAACGGTTTCAACGGATTACGACACCTCGGACCGGCTGTATTTCGAGCCGCTGACGCTGGAACATGTGCTGGAAATCCTGCGCGTGGAGCAGTCGAACGGCACGCTGCACGGGGTGATCGTGCAGTTTGGCGGGCAGACGCCGCTGAAGCTGGCGAATGCGCTGCAAGACGAGGGCATCCCGATTCTAGGCACCTCGCCCGACGCGATTGACCTGGCCGAAGACCGCGAGCGGTTCCAGAAATTGCTCCATGATCTGGGGCTGAAACAGCCGGTCAACGGCATCGCCACCTCGGATGAACAGGCGGTCTTGATCGCCGAGCGCGTGGGTTTCCCGCTGGTGATCCGCCCGTCCTATGTGCTGGGCGGCCGCGCCATGGAAATCGTGCGCGACATGGACCAGTTGCGCCGCTACATCACCACCGCCGTGGATGTTTCGGGCAAGACCCCGGTGCTGCTGGACAGCTATCTGTCCGGCGCGATCGAGGTTGATGTCGATGCGTTGTCCGACGGCAAAGAGGTGCATGTCGCAGGAATCATGGAGCATATCGAGGAGGCCGGGGTGCACTCGGGCGACTCGGCGTGCTGCCTGCCGCCGCATTCGCTGTCGGTGGAAACCATCGCAGAGCTAAAGCGTCAGACCGTGCAAATGGCCCTGGCGCTCAAGGTTGTCGGCCTGATGAACGTGCAATTCGCGATCAAGGGCGACGATATTTACGTCCTCGAGGTCAACCCGCGCGCCAGCCGCACCGTGCCCTTCGTCGCCAAGGCCACCGACTCGGCGATTGCCTCGATTGCCTCGCGTCTGATGGCCGGTGAGCCGCTGTCGAACTTCCCGATGCGCGCCGCCTACCCCGAGGGCGTCGGCCCCGATACCGACCTGCCGCTGGCCGATCCGCTGACGTTGGCCGACCCGATCACGCCGTGGTTCTCGGTCAAGGAAGCCGTGCTGCCCTTCGCCCGCTTCCCCGGCGTCGATACGTTGTTGGGGCCGGAAATGCGCTCGACCGGCGAGGTCATGGGCTGGGACCGCTCGTTCCCGCTGGCCTTCCTCAAGGCGCAGATGGGCGCGGGCGTGGATCTGCCGTTGGAGGGTCGGGTGTTCGTCTCGGTGCGCGACGATGACAAGACCGCCGCGCTGGCCGAGGCGGTGCGCGATCTCGTGGCGCTTGGGTTCGAGATTGTCGCAACCTCCGGCACCGCCACCTGGCTCAAGTCGGACGGCATCGCTTCGACCCTGGTCTCCAAGGTCTATGAGGGGCGTCCGAACATCGTGGACCGGTTGAAGAACGGCGATATTGCACTGGTGTTCAACACCACGCAGGGCACGCAGGCGGTCAACGACAGCCGCGATATCCGCCGCGTCGCGCTGATGGACAAGATCCCCTATTTCACCACGGCCGCCGGGTCTATTGCGGCGACCGCAGCGATGAAGGCGCGGCGTGAGGGGTATGGCGTGCGCACGCTGCAGGGCTGATCTCTCCCGGACATCACCGGCCCGCGTCCGGCACGGGCGCGGGCGCGGGTCAAGTCATGTCGGCTGAACCGGCCATTTGCGGTTCAGATCCGCAAGGCCGGCCCGGATCAGCTCGTCCAGAACCGCCAGGTCGATATCTGCCAGTTTGTTGATGTACAGGCATGATTTTCCACGCTTGCACTTGCCCAAACGTGACAGGATCGCGCGGAAATCCGTGTATCCCGGCATGATATAGACCACCAAATTCGCGGCCCGTGGGCTGAAACCCGTCGCCAGCGACTTTCCCGTATGGCCGCTGTCATAGCGATAGTGATAGTGCCCATACCCGACAATCGACGGCCCCCACAGGCGTGGCGCAAAGCCGGTAATCTCCTGAAACAGCGCCGCCAGAGCCTCTGCATCCGCACGGCGTGCCGGGTTCTTCAGCGCCGCCAGAAATGCGTCGACCTCCGGTGTCGTCGCGCGTGTCGTGTTGTCGCTCTCAATCATGCAATCTCCGGTGCAAACCCGTTCCCAAGGCTGGGCCCATGACGCCCGTTTCAAACAGGACCCTCACTGATGTCTTGCGGCGCGCTCAGGTTTCCTGACGTACCAGCTCCGTGATCAACACATCGTTCAGATCCGTGCCGATCTCGGACCGCGCGGCCTCGCGCAGGGTGCGCCGCAACCCCAACAGGGCCTCGCCCGAGGTGAAAACCCCGTCAAAACCGCCCAGATTGGCATGATCGAACAGGAGCTGCAAAAAGATCGCGCGCAGCCGTGGCTCTTTGTCGGGCAGCGAAAACCCATGCCCGACCCGAAGTTCAAGCGCCAGACCGATCACCACCATCGCCCGCACCTCGCCCTCGGTGATCAGGGGCACCACGAATTGATTGGGCATGCGCACGGTTTCGGTGTCACCAGATGGGGGGGCGTAATGCCCGGTTGTCGACGCCGTGGCATGGCCTGCGTTTTCATCCGCACCCGCGTCGCCATGCGCGGCAGGTTGCCCGGCTTGATCTGCGGGCGCTGCGGCGGCTTCGGCACGAGGCTGCAAGAACCACCCCGCGCCACCACCTGCCCCCAATCCGATGAGCAGCAACAGTATCGGCATAAGCTTTTTCATAGCGGTTCTCCTTACAGCGGCAGCAGGATTTCGGCGATCTGCTGACCGTAGCGCGGCTGTTGCATCTGGCTGATCTGGCCGCGGCCACCATAGCTGATGCGCGCGCCCGCGATCCGGTCATACGCAATTTCATTGCGCCGCGAGATATCCGTCGGGCGGATATACCCGGTGACGATCAACTCGCGCAACTCGTTGTTAACACGGACTTCCTGGCTGCCTTCGATGCGCACGACGCCATTCGGAAGCCGCTCGATGATTGTCGTTGCCACACGCAGCGTCAGGCGCTCATTGCGACTGACACTGCCCGAACCCTGAAAGCTGCTGCTGCTGTCGGCGGACACCGCATTGGCCATGCTGGCACCCTCGGGCAATTGCCGGTCAATCAGTTGCGGCAGGCCCAGCATCTCGGGCACGGCCATGCTTTGCGACCCCGATCGCCCGCGCTGCGAGCTGTTCGAAATCTCGGCGCGATCGTCGATCTCGATCACCACCGTCAGGATATCACCCGGCTGATTGGCGCGCCGGTCGCCAAGCAAGGACTGCTGCGATGACGACCACAGGGACGAGTTGTCAGCCGGGCGGCGGCGGTCGGTGACCTCGGGCAGCGGCAGGTTGTAAAGCGCATGATGTTCCAGATTGGGCACCAGCGGCGAGAACTCGGGCGCTTGGCCGACATTCCGCAGATCAGAGCACGCCGACAGCGCCAGAGCGGCAAACAGGACAGGTATCACTTCGAGCAGGCGCATATGCGGCCCCTTTCACGGTACGATCACCAGCGCCGGCCCGGCGACGATGCCGAAAACCGTGCTGCGCGATCCAAGATTCATGATCCGAACTTCGTCGCCCTCCGCGCCGCGACCCAGCGCGCGCCCATCGGCGCGAATGTTCAACCCGCCTTGCTGAAACATCAGCGTCACCAGTTGATTGCGCTCGACCAACGCCGGTGGGCCAAGGCTGGCCAGCGGGATCGGCCGCCCGGCATAGAGCGTCACGCGGGTTTCCTGGCCAATGGCCTCGTCCAGCAGGGTGGCGGCACCCAGAGGTGCTGTCCCAGAGTCCAGAATAACGTCGCCGGGGCCGATGGCGGTGCCGGCGCGCATGGTGCGGGCCGCCAGCAAGACATCGGCCTGGGCGGCCGAGGCAAACGCCAGAAAGATCGCCAGCCCCCCGACGCGGGATACACGGCCCATCACCGCACCTGCGTCGTGGCGGCGAGCATCTGGTCGGCGGCAGTGATGACCTTGGCGTTCAGCTCATAGCCGCGCTGCGCCTTGATCATCTCGGTCAATTCGCGCACCGGATCGACCGAGCTTTCCTCCAGATAGCCTTGCCGCACCGTGCCCAGACCATCCTCACCCGGCACCGATTGCAGCGCCGGGCCCGACGCCTCGGTTTCCACGAACAGGTTCGAGCCCAGCGCCTCCAGCCCGCGCTCGTTGGTGAAGCCCGCCAGTGCCAGTTGCCCCAGGCGCTCCGGCGCCACGCGGTCGGCGAAATAGCCCCAGACCTCACCCTGCGCGTTGATCGAGATTTGCCGCGCGTCGGTGGGAATGGTGATCCCCGGTGCGACCTCGTAACCATCGGAGGTGACGATCAAACCATCGCCGTTGCGTTTGAGGCCCCCGTCGCGCGTATAGGCCGGGCGCCCGTCGGGCAGAGTCGTCTCGAACCAGCCGCGCCCCTCGATCGCCAGGTCCAGATCGCCGCCGGTCATGGTCAGCGATCCTTGCTGCACCTGCATGGCGACCGAGGCCGGGCGCGCGCCCAGACCCAGTTGAACCCCCGTTGGCACAACCGTGCCATCGGCAGAGGAAATCGTCCCCGCGCGGGTATGTTGCTGGTAATGCAGATCGGCGAATTCGGCGCGCCGCGCGTTATACGCCGTGGTCGACATATTCGCGAGGTTGTTGGCGACGGTATCGACCCGCATTTGCTGGGCGCTCATGCCGGTGGCGGCAATTTGTAAGGCTCGCATGGGGTTCTCCTATCGGCTGAGAGTTGAGACGACGTTGCGAATGCGTTCGTCTTCGCGGTCGAGAAATTTCTGCCCGGCTTCATAGGCGCGCTGCACTTCGATCATGCGCGCCATTTCCGAGATCGGATTGACGTTTGAGTCTTCAAGGAACCCTTGGAACAGGCTGGCCTCGGGGACCGGGACCAGCGGTCCGGTCGCCTCGTGCAGAACGCCGGTCGCGCGCCGGATCTGGCTTGGGTCTTCGGGGCGCATCAGGCCAATCTGACCCAGCGGCTGACCATCTGCCGAAATCGTGCCATCGCGGGAAATCGCGACATTGCCGGCCTCGGCGGGCACAAACACCGGTGCGCCGCCAATATCGAGCAGGCGGTGGCCATCGGGCGTGACCATCTCGCCCGCCGCGTTGGTGGCAAAATGCCCCGCCCGCGTCAGGCGCTCGCCCTGCGGCGTTTCGATCAGAAAGAACCCCTCGCCCTCGATCGCGAGGTCCAGCTGCCCGCCGGTCATCGACATCGTGCCCTGGTTCAAATAGGTCTGATGCGCATTGGCGGCAGCCATCGACAGCGGCGCTTCTCGATTGTCAAGCTTCTGAACATACTCGGAAAACAGCAATCCTTCGCGGCGAAATCCGGTGGTCGAGATGTTCGCGATATTATTCGCCAGCACCTGAATTTCGCGCAGCAGACCGGATTGGCGTGTCAGCGTCGTGTAACCGGCGTTATCCATGGTTTACCCTCCTGCAATCACCGGGATGACCTGCACCCGGAAGAAATCGACCAGCATTGCGGTCATGGCGCTCATGGAGACCCAAAAGACGATCAGCATGGCGAGGATCTTGGGTACGAAGGTCAGGGTCATTTCCTGCACCGAGGTCAGCGCCTGAAACAGCCCGATCGTCAGGCCCGCGACCAGCGCCACGCCCAGCAGCGGGGCCGACATGGCGACCGCAACCCAAAGCCCCTGGCGCATGATGTCAAATACGGCGGATTCCGACATCAGATCGGCATCCGCAGAATTTCGAGATAGGCCTCGACCACCTTGTCGCGCACCGCCACGGCGGTTTCGACGGCCATTTGCGCCTCGGACAAGGCCGCCACCAGGGCGTGCGGGTCGGCATCACCGACCATCGCCGCCTGCGCGGTGGTATCCGCCCGTTCCAGGACTTGTGCGAAATTCTCGGCAAAGCGGCCTGCCGTCGTGGCCGCGCCACCGGCGGCGTCCGGATCGGGGGATGTGAGAGGTTGGGCCGCGCCGTAGGAACGGGCGGCGAGGTTGGCGGATAATTCCATTCTGGTCTCTCCTTATCTGCGCAATAGCCCGATCAGGCTTTGCGACATTTGTCGCGCCTGATCGAACATCTTGAGGTTCGCCTCGTAAGAACGCTGCGCTTCGCGCGCGTCTGCGATTTCGACCATCAAATCGACATTCGAGCCGAGGTAATGGCCGGTTTCATCGGCCAGGATATGGCCGGGGTCGTAAATTTGCGGCAAGTCTGTGCGGTCGAGCACGACCGGCCCCGTCTGCACGCCAGACGCGTGCGACAGCCGGTCGCCCGGCAGCGTCGTCGCCTCGAACGAGACCGACTTGCGCCGATATCCGGGGGTATCCGCATTGGCGATATTCTCGGACACATGCCGCAAACGCGTGGCCTGTGCCTGCATCCCCGACGACGACAGCGCCAATGTGCGATCCAGATTGCTCATGGCTTCCCCCCTCAGCGACCGATGGAAGCGCGCAGCACGTCGCGCGCCATGGAATAGATGCCCAGCGCCATCTCGTGCTGTTGCCGCGCCGCGACGCCGCGCATCATTTCGTGTTCCAGGGAAACGGTATTGCCGTCTGGCGATGTGGTGACCGGGTGCGCCTCCACGCGAATCAGCGTTGATGCGGCACCTTCTCCGCCCGGCCCGCTGGTGGCGCGCCAATATTCGGGAAACGACACCACATCACGCGACCGGTAACCGGGCGTATCGGCATTCGCCACATTCTGCGCGATCGCCTGTTGGCGAGTCGCCGCATGGGTGGCGTAGGACTGCGCCATGCGCAGGATGTCCAGGCTTTCAAACATAGGGTTCTCCCTTGGCTGGTCTACACGAAGCATTAAGGGTGATTCGTTTAGAAACAGTAACGAGGCGTAAGTTCGCCGGTCGATTTGAAAGGAATTCTCGATGCCCGTGTTTGACAGCCTCATGGCCGAGCTTGCCGAAATCCGCCCCGTGCGCCATTTCGGGCGGGTCTGTGAAATGCACGCCGCCACCGTTCTGGTCAAAGGCCTGTCCTTGCGCGCCCGGCTCGGCGACCGGGTGTTGATTGCCGATTCGGTGGGTGGTGAGATCCTGTCGATGACGCGCGAAGGCGCGGAAATCCTGCCCGAGGGCGAGATGGAGGGTCTGGCCATCGGCGCGCAGGTTGAGCATCTGGGCCGCAACACCATTTCCCCCGACACCTCCTGGATCGGCCGGGTGATCGACCCCTACGGCATGCCGCTCGACGGTCGCCCCCTCGCCCGCGGCCCAAAGGCGCGCGCCCTGCGCTCGCCGCCGCCACCGCCCGCAAAACGCAAGCGCTTGGGCGGGCGCATCTCGACCGGGCTCGACGCCTTCAACACGCTGCTCCCGCTGGTGCGCGGTCAGCGCGTGGGTCTGTTTGCGGGCTCAGGCGTGGGCAAAACCATGCTGCTGGGCAACCTCGCCAAAGGGATCGAGGCCGATGTCGTCGTGCTGGCGCTGGTCGGCGAACGCGGGCGCGAGTTGCGCGACTTCACCGAAGAAGTGCTGGGCGTCGAAGGGCTTGCGCGGTCGGTGGTGATCAGCGCAACATCCGACCAATCGCCCCTCGCCCGGCGACGATCCGCACAAACCGCAATGGCCGTGGCCGAACATTTCCGCGATCAGGGTCAACACGTTCTGCTGCTGGTCGACTCCGTCACCCGCTTTGCCGAGGCGCATCGCGAGATCGCGCTCGCCGCCGGCGAAGCCCCCAGCCTGCGCGGCTTTCCCCCCTCGACGGCGCATCAAATCATGGCCCTGGCCGAACGCGCCGGACCGGGCGAAGAGGGGCAAGGCGACATCACAGCGGTGTTCACGGTGCTGGTCGCCGGGTCGGATATGGATGAACCGGTGGCCGATATCCTGCGCGGCGTGCTGGACGGACATATCATTCTGGACCGCGCAATCGCCGAACGCGGGCGCTTCCCGGCGATTGACCTCATGCGCTCGGTCTCGCGGTCCCTGCCCGCCGCCGCCACACCAACCGAAAACGCCCAGATCGCCGAGGCCCGGCGCCTGATCGGCGCCTGGGAGCGGGCCGAAATGATGGTCCAAGCAGGGCTCTATGCCCAAGGCTCGGACCCGTTGACCGACCGCGCCATCAAACTATTCCCAAAGCTGGATGCGTTCTTGGGCGGATCAGGGGCGAAAACCGCCGCCGAAAGCTTCGCGCGGCTGAAAAAGGCGCTCGACGGATAGCACAGCCCCTGCCTGCAACTGCTCCACCATGACACAGGACCCTCCAGCATCACCCTCGACCTCCGGAAACACCGCGCCCCCTGAAACCGCCTAAACTTTCATTCAAATTTTCCGCTCTTTGTTCTTCAAATATCCTGCGGGGGTGAATTCGGCGCAGCCGAAGAGGGGGCGCAAAGCCCCCTTCATGCGTTCCAGGCCCGGTCGCCTTTCGCATCCTTGACGCGCGTGTGCAGGCCAATCCGGTCGAGGATTTCAAAGAACGGTTTCGGGTCCAGTTCCTCGACGTTGACCATCGTCCCCGTATCCCATGTCCCATCCGCGATCAACATCGCGGCGGCCACCGGCGGCACTCCGGCGGTATAGGAAATCCCCTGCGAGCCGACCTCGTCATACGCCTCTTTGTGATCGGCCACGTTGTAGACGAAAACCTCGGCCTCCTTGCCGTCCTTCTTGCCCTTCACCAGCGTGCCGATACAGGTCTTGCCGGTATAATCTGGCGCCAGTGACGACGGATCCGGCAGCACCGCCTTGACCACTTTCAACGGCACAACCTCCAGCCCCTCCGCCGTCATAACTGGCTGCTCTGACAAAAGACCTAGGTTTTTCAACACGGTAAACACGTTGATATAATGATCGCCAAACCCCATCCAGAACCGCACATCGGCCTGCGGATAGTTGGTGGCGAGCGAATGCACCTCATCATGGCCGGTCAGATAGGCCTTGTGCGTACCCACCACCGGCAGATCCCATTCGCGGCCAATCTCGAACATGGTATTCGATTGCCACGCACCATCCTGCCACGAATAAACCGTGCCGGTGAACTCGCGAAAGTTGATTTCCGGGTCGAAATTCGTGCTGAACCAGCGCCCATGCGAGCCCGCATTGATATCCACGATATCAATCGACTCGACATCCGGCACATAGGTATCAATCCCGTGGCGCGCATAGGCATTCACCACGCCGGGATCAAACCCCACGCCCAGAATCGCCGTCACACCGGCCTCGGCGCACCGATCGCGGCGCTGCCATTCGTAATTGCCATACCACGGCGGCGTCTCGCAAATCTTGTCCGGATCTTCATGAATTGCCGTGTCCATATAGGCCGCGCCGGTCTCGATACAGGCCTCGAGCACCGGCATGTTCACAAACGGCTGCGCGACATTGATGACGATCTGCGCGCCGGTTTTCTGGATCAGCGCGGCCACCGCAGCCGTGTCCCGGGCGTCCACCTCATGCGCCTGCAAAACGCCCGCAACCTTCAGCGCCCCCTTTTCGCGAACCGAGGTCACGATCGCCTCGCATTTGCCCAAGGTCCGGCTGGCAATGTGAATATCGCCCAGAACATCGTTATTCTGCGCGCATTTATGCGCCACAACCTGCGCCACGCCACCCGCACCGATGATAAGAACCGTCTTTTTCATTTCGCTCCAATCCTTCAGAGTTTACGACAGCGCTGCCGCAAAATCGTCATAGCCAAAATCGCGCACCTGCCGGATGGTTCCATCCAGCTCGCGAATGGCAATCGCCGGCATTTTCACGCCGTTGAACCAGTTTTTCTTGACCATGGTATAGCCCGCCGCATCCTGAAACGCCAAACGGTCGCCGGGTTTCAACGGCTCGGCAAAGCGGAACTCGCCAAAGATATCGCCCGCCAGACAGGATTTCCCGCACACCATCCATTCATGCGGCCCCGCATTCGGGCTGACCTTGGCGCTCTCGCGGTAGATCAGCAGATCCAGCATATGCGCCTCGATGGAACTGTCGACAATCGCCAGATGTTTGCCGTTGAACAACGTATCCAGCACCGTCACCTCCAGCGTTGCCGCGCCGGTGATCGCCGCCTCGCCGGGCTCCAGATAGACCTGCACACCGTTCTGATCGGCAAACCGTTTCAACCGCTCCGCCAGACGCTCCAGCGGATACCCCTCACCGGTGAAATGGATGCCGCCACCCAGACTGATCCACTCCATCTGCCGGATCAAATGCCCGAATTGCTGCTCGATCAGCGACAGCATGGCGTCGAACCGCTCGAAATCCGCGTTTTCGCAGTTGTTGTGAAACATCATGCCGCTGATCTTGTCGGCCACCGTGGCGATCACCTCCGGGTCATGCTCGCCCAACCGCGAAAAGGGCCGCGCCGGATCCGCCAGATCGAAACTCGAGGTGCTGACCCCCGGATTGACCCGCAACCCGCGTGTATGCCCGGCACTCTGCGCCTCGAACCGCTGCAACTGGCCGATGGTGTTGAAGATGATCTTGTCGGAATGCGCCAGCACCTCGTCGATCTCATGCTCGGCGTAAGCCACCGAATAGGCGTGCGTTTCCTTGCCGAACTTTTCAGCCCCCAAGCGCACCTCATAGAGCGAGGAACTGGTCGTGCCATCCATATACGCGGCCATGAAATCAAACACCGACCAGGTGGCAAAACACTTCAGCGCCAACAGGCATTTCGCGCCCGAGTACTCGCGCAGCCAGGCGATCTTTTCCATGTTCGGCAACAGCCGCGACTTGTCGATAAGGTAATAAGGGGTCTGCAACATCTCGGGCCCTCCACGGGAAACAGGGGTCAGAGCGGCACGCCGCGCGAACCCCGCTGATACAAGAACCCTGCGCAAGGCTCAAACAGGTTTCCACGCAACCTCACGGGCTTCATCTTGCGAAAAATACTCTCGGGTGGGTTTGGGAGGGTGGAAAACCCTCCCAAGCGGGTGTGGGTGGCAACCCACCGGCGCGATGAGGGGTCACCAGACCCCGAAGAGCGCCGCCCTCACCCGCGCACAATGCGGTTCACATGCCCCATCTTGCGCCCGGGTCGCGCCTCGCCCTTGCCATAGAGATGCAACTGCACATCCGCCGCGCGCGCCAGCGCCGGCACCCGGTCCATATCCGCGCCGATCAGGTTTTCCATCACCACATCGACATGCCGCGCGCCATTGCCCAACGGCCAGCCCGCCACCGCGCGGATATGCTGCTCGAACTGGTCCACGGCGCAACCGGCTTGCGTCCAATGGCCCGAGTTATGCACCCGGGGTGCGATCTCGTTGACCACCAACCCCTTGGCTGTCACGAACAATTCCACGCCCATCACACCGACATACTCCAGCGCATTCAGGATCCGCCCGGCCAGCAACACCGCGTCCATCTGCTGCGAGGGGGTCAGCGTCGCGGGCAGCGTGGTCGTGCGCAAAATCCCCTCGACATGCACATTCTCGCCCGGATCATAGCACGCCACTTCGCCGGTCACGCCCCGCGCGGCGATCACCGAAATCTCGTGTGTAAACTCGACAAACCCCTCCAGAATCGCCTCCTGCCCGGCCATACCGGCAAACGCCGCCTCGGCCTGCGACGGGTCCATGATCCGGGCCTGACCCTTGCCATCATAGCCCAACCGCCGGGTTTTCAGGATCGCGGGCGTGCCGATCTCGTCCAGCCCCACCCGCAGCGCCGCCGCATCGGGCACGTCGCGGTAGGGTGCCGTTGTCAGGCCCAGCCCGGACAGAAAGTCCTTTTCCGTCATCCGGTCTTGCGACACCGCCAGCGCCTTGCGGCCCGGCCGCACCGGGCGCAGCGAGTCCAGCAGGTCCAGTGTGGCGGTCGGGATATTCTCGAACTCATAGGTGATCACATCGACCGAGGCGGCAAAGCCCCGCAAAGCCTCGGCATCATCCCAGGCCGCCGTGGTCACCCGCTCGGCGACATGCCCCGCGGGCGGGTTGGGCGCCGGGTCATAGATATGGCAGCGCAGGCCCAGACGACTGGCGGCGACCGACAGCATCCGGCCCAATTGCCCGCCGCCCAGAATACCGATGCAGGCCCCGAGGGGCAGGGAATCACTCATCGCGCGGCTCCTCGGGGATAGAGGCCGACAGGGCGTCGCGCCAGGCATCAACCCGCGCGGCGAGATCCGCGTCCCCAACCGCCAGCATCTGCGCCGCCATCAGCCCGGCATTGGCCGCGCCGCCAATCGCCATCGTCGCCACCGGATAGCCGCGCGGCATTTGCAGGATTGAATAGAGGCTGTCCACGCCACTCAGCGCCCGCGTCAGGATCGGCACGCCAATCACCGGCACGCGGGTTTTGGATGCCATCATGCCCGGCAAATGCGCCGCCCCGCCCGCGCCGGCGATGATCACCTGCAGGCCGCGTTCAACCGCCGTTTTGCCGTAGTCCCACAACCGATCCGGCGTGCGATGCGCCGAGACGATCTTGGCCTCATAGGCCACGCCCAATTCGTCCAGAATCGCCGCCGCCTCGCGCATTGTCGGCCAGTCCGATTGACTGCCCATGATGATCCCGACTTTTACCGCCATTGCGCCCTCCGGCCATCTTCTGCGCGCGCACTATACAAGCGAGGGACGCACGCGCAATGCAATGCCCCTGTGCGCCGCGTTGGTTTCGCGCTAAGGGAGGGCGATGAACACCGATTTGCAGATCTTTCTCGTGGCCTCGCCGGGGCTGGAACCGCTCTTGGCCGATGAGGCCCGCGAGAGGGGGTTCAAAACCGTCGAACCCGTGCCCGGCGGCGTCACGATCACCGGCGACTGGCCCGAGGTCTGGCGCGCCAACCTGAGCCTGCGCGGCGCCGGGCGCGTTCTGGTGCGGATCGCCGAATTCCGCGCGATGCATCTGGCGCAGCTTGACAAACGTGCGCGCAAACTGGCCTGGGCCGAGGTCTTGCGCGCTGACGTTCCCGTCAAGGTCGAGACCACCTGCCACCGCTCGAAGATCTATCACGCCAAGGCGGCCACCCAGCGGATCGAGACGGCGATTCGCGAGGAACTCTGCGCCACGATTTCCCCCGAGGCCGCGCTGGTCGTCAAAGCCCGGATCGAGGATGATCTGGTCACCATCAGTCTGGACACCTCGGGCGAGGCGCTGCACCGGCGCGGGCACAAGATGGCGGTCGGCAAGGCACCGATGCGCGAGACGCTGGCGGCGCTGTTCCTGCGGCAGATGGGGTTTGACGGCACGCAAACCGTGGTTGACCCGATGTGCGGCTCGGGCACCTTTCCAATCGAGGCCGCGGAAATCGCCGCCGATCTGCTGCCGGGGCGCAGTCGGTCCTTTGCCTTTGAAACCCTCGCCAGTTTTGACCCGAACCGCTTTGCCGCGCTGAAAACCCATGCGCCAAAGGTGCCGACCGCCCGTTTCCACGGCTCGGACCGCGATCAAGGCGCGGTGGGCATGGCGCAAAAGAACGCCCAGCGCGCCGGGGTTGCCGACTGGTGCAGCTTCACCCGCAAACCGATCAGCGACCTGACCCCGCCCGACGGCCCGCCCGGTATCGTGATGATCAACCCGCCCTGGGGCGCACGCATCGGCGAGCGAAAGCTGCTGTTTGCCCTCTATGGCGCGACCGGCAAGACCCTGCGCGAGCGGTTCACGGGCTGGCAAATCGGCCTGATCGCGCCCGATGCCGGGCTGGTCAAAGCCACCGGGCTGGGGCTGGAACCGGCGGGCGCGCCGGTCGATATGGGCGGCACCAAGGTCACGCTGTATCGCGGAATCCCGGGCTGATCGCGGATTATTCGTCGCCGAAACCCGGGCTGGCGGCGGCGATGGCATAGCTGCTGACCCCCGGCTGAAGCTCGATGATCTGAATGCAGTTGCCGGGCCCGTCGGTGAACATCCACGGATGGGTCAGGAAACTGGCGATGGTCGTCGATTCGCCCGGATTGAGGGCCGCGTATTCAACCGGCTGGCCATTGAAATCCAACCACATCACCGTGCGATATTCGCCGGACTGGTTGACGAACGTCACGGTTTGCGGCGTGTCGCTGTTGCGCGAGGCCAGCCCCGGAAACAAGTTGCAACCGAAATCACCCGGTTTTGCCGTTGCCGTTTGCTTTGTCAGCGGTGCCGAGGGGTCGGGCCGCCCCGCCGAATCGCGCGCAAGACGCTGAATATTGGCACAATCGGCCGCAAACTGGCGCACCGGCCCGGCACTGCCGCGCAGCCCCAACGTATGCGATTGCTGGCCGGGGACCGCATAGATCAACGCGTTCTGCGCCGCCAACGCCCGAAGGAACGGATCGTTGGTCGCCAGCGGAAACTCGACGCCGTACAGGAATTCCTCAAAACGCACCACGCTGGCAGTGATCGCCTGCACATAGCCGTTTCCCGACACCTGAAGCGTGGTCGGCGTGCCATGCGCCATAGGCCCGATGTCAGCGCCCATCGTCACCCGGACAAACGGACCCTGCGCGCCAAACACGCAATGCGCCGCAAACTGGATGTCGTCGGTTTGCGGGACGCCATAGGTCAGGTTCAGGTCGGAATCATAAGCGCTCGGGGTGATGTAGCGATCATAGACCCACTGGTAGCCCTGCTGCGCAAAGGCGGCGACGGGTGTCGAGAAAACAAGGATGGCTGCGGTTGCGAGGGCGGAAAATCTCATGAGACTGGACTCCGATTTTGAAAGGGCAAAGCAAGCAATCAATACCGACAGGCTAGATGTACCTATCTTTTGACGCAAGTTTTTGGCCAATTTTCTCGAAATCGTGAAGTTTTCGGCTCAGGCGATGATATCCGGCGTCAACTCGTCCTCGATCCGCGAAATCTCGTCCTTGAGCGCCAGTTTGCGCTTTTTCAGGCGTTTCATCGCCAGTTCATCGCTTGTGCCACGGTCATGCATGGCGGCAATCGCATCATCCAGATCACGATGCTCACGCTTGAGAACCTCCAGCTTCACGCGCAGGACCTCTTCGTGGTTCAACTCAACGGCGGCATTCATCAGCGCTGCGACTCAATCTTGTTATGGGCCCGATTTTCGCAGTCTAGCCAATCCTCGGCGTTCTGGCAAAGCATTCAGCCCCTTGCAGGTGTGATAAATGGTCCCCATATCGGTGTCGTGTCCGGTCTGCCGCAGAGTCGGGGATTGGGCGTTGTGTCGCTGCTACAGGACCATGCCATGAACAAATTTGCTTTCCCATCGCACCCGCTTCTGCTGGGGTTCGAGCCGCTTGAACGGCTTGTCGAACGCACCGCCAGAGCCGGCGCAGACGGTTATCCGCCGTTCAACATCGAGCTGATAGAACCGACCCGCTATGTGATCACACTGGCCGTCGCCGGGTTCCGCCCCGAGGATATCAGCATCACGCTCGAGGATCGCCAACTGGTCGTGCGCGGCCAACAAGGCGACCCGGCCGAGGACCGCGTGTTCTTGCACCGCGGTATCGCCACCCGCCAGTTCCGGCGCATCTTTGCGCTGGCCGAAGGCGTCGAAGTCAGCGCCGCAGCGCTGGACAATGGCTTGCTCAAAGTGTCACTTGAGCGGCGCGAACCCGAAACCGTGGTTCGGACGATTCCAATTACGCGAGGCTGAAAAGGAGGCTGTGATGGAAACCCCATATGACGATCTGCCAAAGGGTCAGGCCACCTATATCCGCGAAGTCGCCCGCGAATCGCTGCCCGACGAGATCAGGGCGCAACTGCCCGAGGATGGCGCGGTCTGGGGGGTTCACACCCCTGAGGGCGAATGTCTGGCGCTTGCCCGCCATCGGTCGGATGCGTTCATGCTGGCGCGCGAAAACGACTGGGCACCGGTCAGCGTGCACTAAGACCGACCCTGTGGGCGCAAACGATATGACCTTGGCAAGCCGCGCGCTTGGCAAGGTCATTTTTTTTGCACGCGCCACGCGCTGCAACACCGACATCACCGATCTAAGGTGGCTTTCCCTGTGGCGGCGTTTTCCGTATCGTCGCGCCAACGCGTCTTCAAACGAGGCCCCTCCGATGCAAATGATCGACAGCCGCACCATTGCCGCCGCCCCCGATGTCGTCTGGGCCGCGCTTTTGAACCCTGAGGTGCTCAAGGCCTGCGTGCCCGGGTGCGAGGAACTGACCGGCTCGCCCGAGGATGGGTTCGAGGCCGTCGTCGTGCAGAAGGTCGGCCCGGTCAAAGCGAAATTCGCCGGCGGCGTGACGATCTCGGATCGGGTGGACGGCCAAAGCCTGACGCTGAACGGCGAAGGCAAGGGCGGCGCTGCGGGCTTTGCCAAGGGGGCCGCGCATGTCACCCTGGCCCCCGCAACCACCGAGGATGGCACCGCGGGCACCTTGTTGTCCTACGAGGTCGAGGCCAAGGTCGGCGGCAAGCTGGCGCAATTGGGCAGCCGGATCATCGACGGGTTCGCCCGCAAGATGGCCGATGATTTCTTTGCCCGCTTTCAGGACGCGCTGGAAGGCCCCGAGGACGAGGACGAGGCCGCCGAAACCGACTCCGCCGAAACCGAGGGCGACGCGCCGAAAAAAGGCTGGTTCAAGCGGATGCTGGGCAAGGACTAACCGCGCGGCTCACAGGATCAGCGGGTCCACGCCGATCACCAGCGGATGCAGCCACAAGAGCAACCCGTAAACCGCCAACCCGGCCAACAGCGGCCCCACACGGGGCCAGGCATGGGGCCGCCAGCGCCCCGAAATCAGCGCTGCAAACGGGAACAGCGAGGTGCGCCGCGCGCGCGCCTGCCAGACCTCCGCGCCCCAGTCGCGCCGCTTGCGTCGGTCGATCAGCCCCATCCCCAGCAGCGCAAACGCGGTCATCGGCCCGAACAGCAGCACATGCGCCAGATCGCCATTGGCGATCAGATGCGACAGACCCCACAAGCCCAGCGCCAACAGAACCGGATGCCGACTGACCCCGGCAATGCCCGGATGCTCAGGGTCGAACGGCGCGGCACGGCTGCCGAACGAGAACGGATTGCGCCCGGCAATCGCATAGGCGGCCAACACACAGGTCAGGGCCATCAGCGTCAGCGCCGCATGGGTTTGCCACGGCGCGGCATACCACAGCGGCACGAAGGGCGCGCGCCCGGCCTCGACGATCACCCAGGTCAGCAAGCCGATCGACAGCGCCGAATAGGCCAACCCAAAGCCCGCGCGCCCCAGCAGCGCCACCATCGGCCCTTTGATCTGTGGCCGCACCGGCACCGCATGCGCACCGAAAAACACCGCCATTGCCAGCGCGAATCCACCCCAACCCTGCATCCTGAAACCTCATCTTGATCGCCGCACCCTGCCCCGGGACATCCGCCGATGCAACGCGATGAGTTGACGCGCGTCGCCAAACCCTGAGAATGGCCAAAATCGACGCAAGAGCCCCAAACCCAAAGGCCCCGCATGAGCACCCTCGTTTCCGGCCCCGACGGTCGCCCGCGCTGCGGCTGGTGCGGCGATTACGCGCCGTTCTTCCCCTACCATGATCACGAATGGGGCTTTCCGGTCGCCAATGACCAGCGTCTGTTTGAAAAACTCTGCCTGGAAAGCTTTCAATCCGGCCTGAGCTGGCGCACGATTCTGGACAAGCGCGAGAATTTCCGCGCCGCGTTCGACCAGTTCGACCTGCACAAGGTCGCGGCCTATACCGACGCCGACAGGGCACGCCTGTTGGCCGATGCCGGCATCGTGCGCCATCGCGGCAAGATCGACGCGGTGATCAACAACGCCGCCCGCGCGCTGGCGCTGATCGACGAGGTCGGCTCGCTCGCCGCTTATGTCTGGCGGTTTGAACCTGATGTCACCGCAGCGCCGCAAAGCCAGACCACCTCGGTGGCCTCGATCGCGCTGTCGAAAGACCTCAAGAAACGTGGCTGGAAATTCGTCGGGCCAACCACCATGTTTGCCTTCATGCAAGCGATGGGGTTGATCAATGACCACGCCGAAGGCTGTGTGATGCGCGACACGGCCGCCAAGGCCCGCGCCGATTTTGTCAAACCCGTCTGAAAGCCCTGATGACCCCACAATACGCCGCCTATCTTGCCCCGGCCCGCGCCACGAACCAGCTCTGGCGGTTGATCCTGGGGGTGATGCTGATCATCGGCCTCTATGTCGCGGGGATGATCGGCATGGGCGGCGTGATGTGGCTGATCGCCGGGCTGGACGGGTTCGAGGCGCAGCTGGCGCGGATCGGCAATGGTGCAGAGCCGTGGTCGCTGATCCTGCTGTTCGCCACCTTTCTGGGCGGCTGGCTGGGTGTCGCGGTCACGCTGCGGGTGTTCCACACACGCCGCCTGCGCAGCCTGTTTGGCCGCGCGCCCGTGGTCTTGCGCGATTTTGTGCTGGGCGCGGCCATGATGCTGGTGGTCGGCGGCGGGCTGGCGCTGGCACTGACACCGCTCATGCCCGGCCTTGAGATCGCCACCGATCCGCAACTCTGGCTGCGCTTCCTGCCCTTGGCGCTGCTGGGCATCCTGATCCAGACCGGGGCCGAGGAACTGGTGTTTCGCGGCTATATCCAGGGGCAACTGGCGGCGCGTTTTGCCTCGCCGCTGGTCTGGCTGACCGTGCCGACCGTGCTGTTCGGCTTTGCGCATTATTCACCGCAGGATATGGGCGAAAATACCTGGATTGTCGTTGCCACCACCGGGCTGTTCGGGCTGGCGGCCTCGGATCTGACGGCGCGCACCGGGTCCCTGGGGCTGGCCTGGGGGCTGCATTTTGCCAATAATGTGATGGCCATTCTGCTGATCAGCGTCATGGGCGGGCTGGATGGGCTGGCGCTGTTCCATTTCCCCGACCCGCAGACCGCACAAACCCTGCTGCGGCCGCTTCTGTATTCGGATATGGTGCTGATGGTTTTGGTCTGGGCCGCGTGTCGATTGTGGCTCCGGCGGCGCTGAATGTTGCAATCGGCAAATGTTGCAATCATGGGCCGCGCGGCTTATCTGAAACCGATAACAAGGGGCCTGCGATGAACTGGATCACGAACTACGTCCGTCCGACGATCAACTCGCTGTTTTCGCGCCGCGAGGTGCCCGAGAACCTGTGGACCAAGTGCCCCGAATGCGGCACCATGCTGTTTCACCGCGAATTGACCGACAATTTGCAGGTCTGCGCCAACTGCAATCACCACATGCCGATCAGCCCGCGCGACCGGTTCGCGGCCTTGTTCGACGCGGGAGTTTTCGCCGAAGTCGCGGTGCCCGAGCCCTTGGCCGACCCGCTGCATTTCCGCGACCAGAAGAAATACCCAGAACGCCTGAAAGCCGCGCAAAAGGCCAATAACGAACGCGAGGCAATGCTGGTCGCCGAGGGCGAGATCGGCCGCACGCCAATCGTTGCCGCCGCCCAGAGCTTTGCCTTCATGGGCGGTTCGATGGGCATGTTTGTCGGCAACGCGATCATCGCCGCCTGCGAACGCGCCATTGAACGCCGCGCCCCGCTGATCATCTTCTCGCCGCCGGCGGCGCCCGGATGCAAGAGGGCATCCTGTCGCTGATGCAGATGCCGCGCACCACGGTTGCGCTGCAAATGCTCAAGGAAGCGGGCCTGCCCTATATCTGCGTGCTGACCCACCCGACCACCGGCGGCGTCACCGCCAGTTATGCGATGCTGGGCGACGTGCAGATCGCCGAGCCCAACGCGTTGATCTGCTTTGCCGGGCCGCGTGTGATCGAACAGACCATCCGCGAGAAACTGCCGGAAGGCTTCCAGCGCGCCGAATACCTGCTGGATCACGGGATGCTGGACCGGGTGACGCACCGGATGCAGATGCGCGACGAGTTGATCACCATCACCCGCATGTTGATGGGCCTGCCGCCCGCCGTTCAAGGCGACCTGCCCGCCCCGGACGAGGCCGAAACCGCCAAGGCCACCACCAGCCCGGACCCTGTGACCCCCAAAGAGGCCAGCAAATCATCGTGAGCGCCGCAAATTCCGATGCCATCCTCGCCCGGATGCTGGCCCTGCACCCCAAGATCATCGACCTGACGCTGGACCGGGTCTGGCGTCTGCTCAAGGCGCTGGGCAATCCGCAAGACGCCCTGCCGCCGGTGATCCATATCGCCGGAACCAATGGCAAGGGCAGCACGCAAGCGATGATTCGCGCCGGGCTGGAGGCCGCGGGCAAACGCGTCCACGCCTATACCTCGCCGCATCTGGCGCGGTTCCATGAACGCATCCGGCTGGCCGGAACGCTGATCACCGAGGACGCCCTGACCGCGATTCTGGATGAATGCTACGCGGTGAACGGTGGCGAGGCGATCACCTATTTCGAGATCACCACCTGCGCCGCGATCCTCGCCTTTGCCCGCACACCAGCCGATTTTGTGCTGCTCGAGGTCGGCCTGGGCGGGCGCCTGGACGCCACCAACGTCCTCGAAAAACCCGCGCTGACCATCATCACGCCGGTCTCCATCGACCATCAGCAATATTTGGGCGACACGCTGGCCGAAATCGCCGGTGAAAAGGCCGGAATCATCAAACGGGGCGTGCCCTGCATCATCGGCCCGCAACAGCAGGCGGGGCTTGAGGTGATCGAGGCCCGCGCGGCCCGCCTTGGTGCTCCGGTGATGGCCAGCGGCCAACACTGGCACGCCCGCGAAGAGGCCGGACGGCTGGTGTTCGAGGATGAACGCGGCTTGCTGGACCTGCCGCTGCCCAACCTGCCCGGCCCGCACCAGATCGAGAACGCCGGGGCGGCCCTCGCGGCCCTGCGCGCGCTGGGGATGGGCGAGGCCGCCTTCGAGGCCGCCGTGACCCGCGCCGACTGGCCTGCCCGGATGCAGCGCCTGCGCCAGGGCCCGCTGATCGACGCCGCACCCGGGGCGGAACTGTGGCTCGATGGCGGGCATAACCCCGCCGCCGGACAGGCCATCGCCGCGACACTGGACCGCCTGCCCGAGCGACCGACCCGGCTGATCTGCGGCATGCTGAACACCAAGGATATCGCCGGCTTCATGCGTCCCTTGGCCGGTCACGCCGACGGGTTGCTGGCCGTCTCGATCCCCGGCGAGGCGAATACCCTGCCCGCCGAGGACACCGCCGCGGCCGCCCGCAAGGCCGGGATCAGCGCCGAGACGGCCGCCTCGGTGGCCGAGGCGCTGGCAAAGATCACCGCGCAAGACCCCACGGCGCGGGTGTTGATCTGTGGATCCCTGTATCTGGCCGGCGCAATCCTGCGCGAGAACGGGTAACAGGGGGCGTTGCCCCCTCGGGCCTGCGGCCCTCACCCCCAGAGTATTTTTGGCAAGATGAAAACCGGGCGCGGCGTCTGCGCGCCAAGGTTGGGCAGAGAAAGAACGTCTCGCGGACGTCGGCCACATGCGGGTTGCCGGGCAGACCCTGTGTCAGAGACACCATCAGGGGGTTGTGTGCAGGTCGCAATGGATGATGCCGCCGTGGAACCAACGGATAAACAGATACCGATCTCGGTGCCGACATTGTTCGAGCGTCAGGGGCATCATGTCATTGGCAACCCAAAGCGTGATGGTCTTGGTGTTGCTGTCATAGCGTGGCGTCTTGATCTGACCGCGATCGACAAACCGCACATAGCCCTGCGTGACCCGGGAACTGGGCGACGGCACCCCCAAAAACTTGAGATACGCCGACGAGACAACCGTTCCCGCCAGGGCGGTCTGCGAAAAAAAAGGACACCGTGTCGATGATCAGGATTTCGCGCGGCGGCAAGGGGGCGCCCGATGCGTCCTTGCCCGCGCTCGCGTCCCAGCCGTTCAGGTCGGCGAGTTCCTTGATATGGGCGTCAATCAGGGCTTCGACGTCGGCGGGCGATGGCATAACGCATTCCTTTGACAGCTTGTTCTCTCGCAGGAGGCTAGCACGGATCGCCGAAAACGCGAAAAGCCCCGCATATTTGCGGGGCTTCCAGCGATCCAGAGGGATCAAACCGGGGTCAGGCAGCCGGTGCGGCGGCTTTCGCGATGTCTTTCTTGATGTTCAGCGCGCGTGGCGACAGCTCGACATCCTTGGCTTTGGCCATGAAACCATCCAGGCCGCCGCGGTGATCCACCGAGCGCAGGGCCGCTGCCGAGATTTTCAGCTTGAAGCTTTTGCCCAGCGATTCGGACGCAAGCGTCACATCCACCAAATTGGGCAGGAAGCGCCGACGCGAGCGGTTCTTGGCGTGGCTCACGTTATTCCCGCTCATCGGGCCTTTACCGGTCAGTTCGCAACGGCGCGACATGGCATATTCCTCGTTTAATTTTCGTCCAGGCGCAGAGGGCGCTGACAACATCAAAAGGGCACCACCACGGCAGCGCCCTGAAACTCGTTGGGGGTATTAGGCGGAATTCGCCCCCTCGTCAAGAGAGTCGCCCGCGCTTTGCAACGCGGCCAGCAAGGCTTTTGCCGCCGCCCCTGCCGCCGTCTCGCCACGCGCCACGGCATCGGCATGGATCGCCATTTGCGCACGGGCAAAGGGCGTCTCCAACCGGGCCAGAAGCGCCTGCCGCACTTCCTCGGAGAACCAGTGACGGGCCTGTTGCGCGCGCCGGAGATCCCAGTGGCCCTGCGCGCGCCGCCAAGTGCTCAGCGCGGTGATTTCCGCCCAAACCGCCGCCAGACCCTGCTCCTCGAGCGCCGAACAGGTCATCGCCTTGGGGAAACCGGGCGCATCCTGTGGCCGTTTGCGCAACAGGCGCAGGGCGCCGGCGTAGTCGGCGCAGGTGCGCATCGCGGTGGATTTCAGGTCGCCATCGGCCTTGTTTACAACGATCATATCGGCGGCTTCCATGATGCCGCGCTTGACGCCTTGCAACTCATCGCCGCCCGCCGGTGCCAGCAACAGCACGAACACATCCGACAATTCCGCAACCACGGTTTCCGATTGCCCCACGCCAACCGTCTCGATCAACACCACGTCGAACCCCGCCGCCTCGCACAGCGCAACGGCCTCGCGGGTGCGCCGCGCCACGCCGCCCAGATGGGTCTGGCTGGGGGACGGCCGGATGAACGCGCCCGGCAAGCGCGCCAGCCGTTCCATGCGGGTCTTGTCGCCCAGAATCGAGCCCCCCGTGCGCGCCGAGGATGGGTCCACCGCCAGCACCGCCACCGTCAGCCCCTGCCCGCACAACATTGTGCCGAACAATTCGATGAAGGTCGATTTGCCGACCCCCGGCGTCCCCGACAGCCCAATTCGCAGCGCCTGCCGCCCGTGGCCCGCCAATTCCTCCAGCAGCGCCACCGCCTGCTCGCGGTGATCGGCGCGCGTGCTTTCGACCAGCGTGATCGCCCGCGCCAAGGCACGGCGGTCGGCACGCAGAATTCGGTCGGCAATCTCGGACATCGGCGGCTCCTTTCAGGCCCCCTCTCTTGCCTCTCCGCGCCGCCGCTGTCCAGTGTGGGCTGGAACTTGCCCGGCCAAAGCCGCATAACCCCTGCATGACCCTCCCCGGCGATCCGCTCCCCATCGACCCGCTGCTGCCAGACCTCTGCGCGGCCCTCAAGGCGCGCGGCATGGCGGTGCTTCAGGCCCCGCCCGGGGCCGGCAAGACCACGCGCGTTCCTCTGGCGCTGCTCGACCAGATACAGGGCCGCATCGTCATGCTGGAACCGCGCCGCCTCGCCGCCCGCGCCGCCGCCGAGCGCATGGCCGAAACACTGGGCGAGCCCGTCGGCGCGACCGTCGGCTACCGCATCCGCGGCGAGTCGAAGTCCGGCAACACCACCCGCATCGAGGTGGTGACCGAAGGCATCCTGACCCGGATGTTGCAAACCGACCCCTCGCTGGATGGTATCGGCGCGGTCATCTTCGACGAATTTCATGAACGATCCCTGAACGCCGATCTCGGCCTGGCCCTGACGCTCGAAGCCCGCGCCGCCCTGCGCGACGACCTCGCCCTCATCGTCATGTCCGCCACCCTCGACGCTGCGCCCGTCGCCGCCCTTCTGGGTGACGCGCCGCTGCTCACGGCCGAGGGCCGCGCCTATCCCGTTGAAACCCTCTGGCTCGACGCCCCCCTGCCGCGCGATCAACGCCTGCCGCAAGCCGTTGCCGACCTGACCCTCAAAGCCTTGGCGGAAACCGAGGGCGGCATTCTCGTGTTCCTCCCCGGCGAAGGCGAAATCCGCCGCACCGCCGCCCTGCTGGCCCACCGCTTGCCGCCCGGTACCCACTTGCACAGCCTGTTTGGTGCGATGGAGTTCAAGGCCCAGCGCGCCGCCATCGCCCCCGCTGCCACCGGCCCCAAACTGGTGCTGGCGACCTCGATCGCCGAAACCTCGCTGACCATCAGCGACATCCGCGTGGTGGTCGACGCAGGTCTCGCCCGCCGCGCCCGGTTCGATCCGAACTCGGGCATGAGCCGCCTCGTCACCGAGCGCGCCAGCCTCGCCGAGGCCGAGCAACGCCGGGGCCGCGCCGGGCGGGTCGCCCCGGGCACCTGCTATCGCCTCTGGACCAAGGGCCAGGAGGGCGCGCTGCCCGCCTTCGCCCCCGCCGAAATCGAGACCGCCGACCTGACCGGGCTGGCGCTGGAACTGGCCGTCTGGGGCTCGGATGACGGGCTGCAGTTTCTCACACCACCGCCCCCCGGCCCGCTGGCCGAGGCCCGCGCGCTGCTGCACGATCTGGGCGGGCTGGACGCGGCCAACCGCATCACCCCCCACGGCCGCGCCATGGCCGCGCTGCCCCTGCACCCACGCCTCGCGCATATGCTGCTCAAAGCAGGCAAAGGGGCCGCCCCCCTGGCCGCGCTGATCGCCGACCGCGACCCGCTGCAAGGCGCACCCGCTGACCTGTCGCTCCGGCTCAAGGCGCTGGACGATCCGCGCCGCTACGCCGCCGATCACCCCTGGCCGCTGCGCCGCGACGCGCTGGAGCGCATCCGCCTCGAGGCCAAACGCCTCGCCCGCCTCGCGCCCGCCGACAAAGGGCTGGACCCCGCCGAAATGGCCGCTCTGGCCTACCCCGACCGCATCGGCCTGCGCCGCAAAGGCGACCAGCCGCGCTACCTGCTGTCTGGCGGCAAAGGCGCTGTGTTCGACGCCGCCGACCCGCTGGCCATGAGCCGCCTGATCGTTGCCACCGACCTCGACGGCGACCCCCGCGAATCACGCATCCGCCAGGCCCTGCCAATCTCCGAGGCCGCGCTGCGCACGCTGTTCGGCCCGGCGATCCACTGGCAAGACCTGTGCGAATGGTCACCCCGCGACAACCACCTCATCGCCAAAAGCCGCGAGAGGCTGGGCGCGCTGATCCTCGCGGAACGCCACTGGGACGCCCCGCCCGAGGCCCGCGCCAAAGCCGCCCTCGACGGCCTCCGCACGCTGGGGATCGCCCAATGCGGCATGACCAACGCCGCGCGGCGCCTGCAGGCCCGCGTGGAACTGCTGCGCCATCAAGGCACCGATCTGCCCGATTTCAGCGATGAGGGGCTTCTGGCCCGCGCCGAACACTGGCTCCTGCCGCACCTCAGCCGTGTGCGCAGCGCCGACGACCTGCGCGCCCTCGACCTCACCGAACCCCTGCGCGGCGCGCTGACCTGGGAGCAGATGCAAACCCTCGACCGTCTCGCGCCCGCGCATTTCATCACGCCCCTGGATCGCAAAACCCCCATCGACTACGCCGGCGACCACCCCGCAATCGAAATCCGCCTGCAGGAAATGTTCGGCGTGACCCAACACCCGACCATCGGCCCGCAACACCTGCCGCTGAAAATCACACTGCTTTCGCCGGCCCGCCGCCCGGTGCAAACCACGATGGACCTGCCCAATTTCTGGACCACCTCCTACGCCGATGTCCGCAAAGACATGCGCGGCCAGTATCCGCGCCACCCCTGGCCCGAAAATCCGCAGGAATCGACGCCCACAACCCGGGCAAAACCGCGCGGAACCTGACAACACACCACCCAGCCCAAACGCCGGATTGTGAGTATTTTTGGCAAGATGAAGCCACAAGACCCGATTTCATCTTGCGCGAAATACTCCGGGGGTGAATGGCCGCAGGCCAGAGGGGGCGCGCAGCCCCCGCGTGTCGCAGACACGCCGACGTGCGGGGGCTCGATGCCCCCAAGCGTCGGCCTACCCGATCAAATGGCTTCGCCCTGCATCAACTTCGGCGCGGCGGCATTGAGCCCGGCGGCCTCGCGAATGAACATCCGGCGCAGCATCGGCAGTGCGTTGATCGCGCCCATGCCCAGCCCGCGCACCGCTTCCAGCACCGGGTTGCCGTTGGAGAACAGCGTGTTCACCGCATCCATGCCCAGCGCCAACCGCACCACGTCGAACCGTCGCCATGCTTGGTAGCGCTCCAGCACATCCGGTGCCGCGATATCCTCGCCGCGCCGCGCCGCCTCGATCAGCACTTCGGCCAGTGCCGCCACATCGCGCAGCCCAAGGTTCAGACCCTGCCCGGCAATCGGATGCACGCCATGCGCCGCATCGCCGACCAGCGCCAGTCGTTCGGCCACGAAACTCTCGGCAATCGTCAGCCGCAGCGGATAGGCAAACCGCGCGCCCGCCAGGGAAATCTCGCCCAGAAAGCTGCCGAATCGCGGACGCAGAACCTCCAGGTAGGCGGCATCCTCCAGCGCGTTGATTGCTTGCGCGGTGGCGGTGCGTTCGGACCAGACGATCGAGCAGCGGTTGCCCGGCAGCGGCAGGATCGCCAACGGCCCCGGCGGCATGAAGAACTGATGCGCCACGCCGTCATGCGGCAGCTCGTGGTCAAGCGCGCAGACCAGCCCGGTCTGCCCGTAATCCCAGCCCCAGCGTTTGATCCCGGCACGCCGCGCCACGGCACTGTCGCGCCCGTCGCAGCCCACCAGCAGCCGACCGCGCAGCACGCGCCCATCCTCCAGCGTCACCGAAACGCCGCCCGCCTCGGTCGCCTGTCCCACGACTTTTGCACCGCTGTGCAGGGTGATCCGCGGCTCGGCCTGCATCGCGGCCAGAAAGGCGCGGTAGAGGTGACGATCCTCGACCATCTGGCCCATCGCGCCTTCCTCGATTTCGGCGGCATCGAAGCCCAGCATCAACGGCGAGGCGCCCTGCCCGGCGTGGCCCTGCGACGTGCGAATGCCGGTGATCGGTTGCGTCTTGTCGCGCAGCCCCGCCCAGATCCCCAGGGCTTGCAACACCCGTACCGAGGCCAGCGCCAGCGCATAGGCGCGCCCGTCAAAGGCTTCGTCGGCGCGGGCGGTGGCCGGGCGCGCGTCGATCACCGCAACCGACAGCCCCCCCTGCGCCAGCGCCAAGGCCAAGGCCGGGCCATTCAGCCCTCCGCCCACGATCAGAATATCGGCATCATGTGTCATGCCGTCAAATATGCCTCTGTGAACGGGATTGTCCATGCTCCCCCCGCACGCTAGCCTTGCGACATGATGGCCAAGGTCGGAATTGGGGGCAGGCATGAGCGAGACGTGGCGCAACACCAGCGCGGCCGAGTTGGGCCGGGGCATCGATGCGGGCCGGATTTGCCCTGTTGAACTGGCTGAATGCTTTCTTGAGGCGATTGCGGCGCACCCTCATGCGGATCGGATTTACGCGCGCACCATGGCATCGCAGGCCAAGGATGCCGCGATGGCCGCCCGTGCGCGCGCGAAAACGGGATTGCGGCGCGGGCCGTTGGATGGCGTGCCGGTCTCGTGGAAAGACCTGTTCGACACGGCGGGCGTTGGCACCGAGGCCGGGTCTGCGCTGCTCAAGGGCCGGGTGCCGACGCAAAATGCCGTGGTCGTCGACCGCCTGACCCACGCGGGCCTGCCGCCCCTGGGCAAGACCCATATGACGGAACTGGCGTTTTCCGGGCTCGGGTTGAACCCGATCACCGCCTCGCCGCCCTGCATCCACGACCCGGAGCGCGTGGCGGGTGGGTCGTCGTCGGGGGCGGCAGCCTCGGTGGCCTGGGGACTGGCGCCGGTGGCGATCGGCTCGGATACCGGCGGCTCGGTGCGCGTACCGGCGGTCTGGAATGACCTTGTCGGGCTGAAAACCACCGCGCCGCGCATCCCGCTGACCGGCGTGGTGCCGCTGGCGGCGCGGTTTGACACCATCGGCCCGCTGGCCCGCACGGTCGAGGATGCGGCGCTGAGTTTCGCGCTGCTTGACGGCTCTGCGCCGCCTGATCTGCGCGACGCGTCGCTGTCGGGCACCCGCCTGTTGGTGCTGGAAACCGTCGCGCTGGAGGACGTGCGCGAAGCCCCGGCCAAAGGGTTTGACCTTGCGCTGTCGCAATTGGCCAAGGCGGGTGTGATGCTGGAGCGCGGCGCGCTGCCGTGCGTGGCCGAGGCGATGGGCCTGAGCGGGGTTCTCTATTCCTCGGAGACCTATGGCACCTGGGGACCGCAGATCGAGGCGAACCCCGATGTGATGTTCCCCCCGGTCCGCGACCGATTCCGCTCTGGGGTTGGGCTGAAGGCCGCCGATTTCGTGGCCGCCTGGCACAGGTTGGAGGCGCTGCGCGCCGAGTATCAGGCGGCGACCGCAGGGTATGATGCGGTGATCCTGCCAACGGCGGCGACCACGCCGATGCGGATTGCGGATTTGCTGGCCGACACCAAATTCTTCACCGTCGAAAACCTGATGACCCTGCGCAACACGCGGATCGGCAATCTGATGGGGCTCTGCGCGTTGACCCTGCCGACCGGCATCCCGATGACCGGGTTGATGATGATGGCCGCGCCCAACCATGAGGCGCGCCTTTTGCGCCTGGGGGCGGCCGCCGAAAAAGCCCTGCTTGCGTGACGAAAGGTGCGTGCATGCACACACCCTACCACGGTTCTGAACCGCAATCGCCGGGTGACCGGTCTGACCAAAGGAGCCTGACCCATGGCGCGCAAACCCAGGACGATCATCACCTGTGCCGTGACCGGCGCGATCCACACGCCGACCATGTCCGACGCCCTGCCCTATACCTACGACCAGATCGCCACGCAGGCGATTGCCGCGGCCGAGGCGGGCGCGTCGATCCTGCATCTGCACGCGCGTGACCCCAAAACCGGCGCACCGTCGATCAACCCCGATGATTTCGCGCCGTTTCTGGCCCGCATCAAGCAGGCCACCGATGCCGTGGTGAACATCTCGACCGGTGGCTCGCTGACCGCCTCGATTCAAGACCGCATCAAACCCGCGCTGACCTTCAAACCCGAGATGTGTTCGATGAACATGGGCTCGTTGAACTTCAGCTTTCACGGGCTGGCGGCGCGCTACACAACCTGGAAATTCGACTGGGAGAAAGCCTATGTCGCGGGCTCCGAGGGCAATATTTTCCGCAACACCTTCAAGGATATCAAGGAAGCCGCCGAGACCCTCGCCCCCGACCAGATCAAGTTCGAGCACGAGATTTACGACGTCGGCCACCTTTATAACCTCAAGGCGATGGCCGATCAGGGGCATTTCAAGGCACCGATTTTCCTGCAATTCGTGATGGGCATCATGGGCGGTATCGGCGCGGATGTGGAAAACCTCGTGTTCCTCAAACGCACCGCCGACAAGCTGTTCGGCGCGGAGTACCGCTGGTCGGTGCTGGCGGCGGGTCTCGCGCAGATCCCGATGGCGGTGACCGCCAGCCAGATGGGCGGCCATGTGCGCGTCGGGCTGGAGGACAGCCTGTTCATCGCGCGCGGCGAACTGGCCGAGTCGAACGCGGCGCAGGTCACCAAGGTGCGCCGGATCCTCGAGGACCTCGGCAACACCATCGCCACCCCGGATGAGGCCCGCGAGATGCTGGGCCTCAAGGGCGGCGACCGGGTGAATTTCTGACCCCCGACCCTGACCCCCGACTCTGACCCTGACCCCTGACCCCGACTGGACCTGTCATCGACTACACCGCCACCATCGACGAACACGGCGCGCTGACCCTGCCGCTGGCCGTTGCCGCGAAATCCATGATCACCCTGGCCGCCCCGCCCGCATGGCTTGCGGGCGGCAAATTCCAGATTCTGGATGACCATGCGATGATTGCCGTCACCCGGCGGATAGCCCGGTTGCGCACCTCGGGGTCCATGCCCGTCGTGCAAACCATGGAAACGATCTATCGCAAACACGCGCAGAAATGCCCGTTTGACGCTGCGAACAACCGGCTGACCCTGCCCAGACAGATCGCCGCGGCCTTCGCCCCGCTGCCCTGCGCGGTGACAATCACCCGACAAGACGGCCACCTGACCCTGCGCAAAACCATCGGTCCCTTGCCCCGGCCGCCGGTGCGCGTTACTCCATAGGCATACTCGGTCGCAGCACCTGAGGTCACGATGCCCAAGACAAGCCACTCCAACACCCTGCTCCTCCACGCAATCGAGGCCGATCACGGCTGCACCGGACAAGACCTGTCAGGGGTCGATTTCGAGCGGATCAGCAGCGACGACGAGCTCAGCTTCACCGATTGCAAGATCATCGGCGCGCGGCTCAAGGGCGACGCGCTGATTGCCAGCCGCTGGACCAATTGCCAGTTCCGCGACTGCACCTTTGCCATGACCAACCTGCGCGAGGTCCAGTTCACCGACTGCAGTTTTTACAACAGCACCGAGGTCAAGGGGTCGGTGTTTCAACATTGCACCCTGAGCCGCGCCGTGTTCCGCAATTGCGACCTGACGCTGACCAGGTTCAAAGGCTGCGAGGCCTATGAAATCGCCTTCACCGACTGCCAGATGCGCGGCGTCAATTTCGACGGCACCAGCTTTGCCTTCACCGCCGGTCGCCGCACGCTGAACGCCGCCCGGTTCACCGATTGCCGCCTGACCGACGCGCTGCTTGACCGATTGGACCTGAACAGCTGTCATTTCACCGATTGCGACATGACCGGCACCGCCCTGAATGGCGCGCGGTTGGTCAATGCGGTGCTCAAGGATTGCGACCTGATCGCGCCCGAATTGCTGCAAGCCGATTTCAGCGGCGCGGACCTCGGCGGCAGCCGATTGGACGGGTTCAACCTGCCCGAATTGCGCAGCTACGCGGCAATGACCGTCTCGGCCAGCCAGCAGCATTTCTTGCTGCGCAGTCTGGGCATCGAGGTCACGCCAGACTGAAACGGCCCGCCAAAGCGAGCCGTCAGAAACCTCTTCAGGGGTTGGACTTAGGCCAGCAACCCGGCATGACGCAGCGCTGCGTCAATCGCCGCCTTGGTGCCCTCGGTCGCCTCCAGCAGCGGCAAGCGCACGTCGGGCTGGCATTTGCCCAGCCGCGACAGCGCGTATTTCGTGCCAACCACGCCCGGCTCCAGAAAGAGCGCCACATGCAGCGGCATCAGACGATCTTGATACGCCAGCGCCTTGGCGTAATCCCCGGCCAGCGTCGCCGCCTGAAACTCGGCGCACAGCTTGGGCGCCACGTTCGCGGTGACCGAGATCGCCCCCACACCGCCATGCGCATTGAAGCCCAGCGCCGTGGCATCTTCGCCCGACAATTGCACGAAATCCTTGCCGCAGCTCAGGCGCTGCATCGACACGCGCTCCAGCTTGCCGGTGGCGTCCTTGACGCCGATGATGCGCGGCAGTTTCGCCAGCGCGCCCATCGTCTCGGGGCTCATGTCAATGACCGAGCGTCCGGGGATATTGTAGATGATGATCGGCAGATTGCAGGCGTCATGCAGCGCGGTGTAATGTGCGATCAGACCGGCCTGCGTCGGCTTGTTGTAATAGGGCGTCACCACCAACCCGGCATCCGCGCCGACCTTTTCGGCGTGGCGCAGCAGGCGGATTGATTCGATGGTGTTGTTCGAGCCCGCGCCGGCGATCACCGGCACCCGGCCCGCCACGCGTTTGACCACCGCCTCGACGACTTGCTCATGCTCATCATGCGTCAGCGTCGGGCTTTCGCCGGTGGTGCCCACCGGAACCAGACCGTTGCTGCCTTCTTTGATCTGCCATTCGACCAACGCCCCAAGCGTTTCGAAATCGACCGCGCCTTTTGAAAACGGCGTGATCAGGGCAGGAAGAGAACCCCGGAACATCTGTGACTCCTTTTGTCGCTGCGCCGTATGACCCCAGAACCGCCTAGGCCTTAACCGGTTTGTGTGTTGCGCAGACGTGATAGGCGGTTAGACTCATCCCTGCCCCTTTTCAAGAGTAACCATGCATCTCCGCCGCGCAGTCCTTGCGATTCTCGCCAGCTTCGGCCTCGCCTTTCCCGGCGTCGCCCGCGACACGCCGCCGCCCGCGCGCACAGCCGGGGCGATTGGCGCGCTGGTCGAGGCCGTGCGTTCCGGCGATATCGACGCCGTGAACCGGCTGCGTGAGGCCGCCGGCCCCATCGGCGTGCGCATCGCCACCTGGCGCATCCTGCGCGGCGGGATCGCGGGCGATCTGGCGACCTATGCCACCTTCGATGCCACGCACGCCGATTGGCCGGGCATGGACCTGCTGCGCCAACGCGCCGAATCGCGCCTTGCGGGCCAACCCGCGCAAGCCGTGCTCGACTGGTTCGCAACCCGCACGCCGCAAACCACCATCGGCACGCTGGCGCTCATCGCCGCCTACCGCCAGACCGATCGCGACCCTGCCGAGTTGCTGCAAGACCTCTGGCTGCACCACGATCTCTCCGAGGCCCAGGAAACCGCGCTGCTGGCCAGTGATGGCGCCCTTCTGGCGCCGCTCCATACCCAGCGCCTCGATGACCTGTTGTGGCGCGGCGAGATCAGTCAGGCCGAGCGCCTGCTGCCCCGTGTGGACGCCGACCACCGCGCCCTCGCCCGCGCCCGCATCGCGCTGCAAAACCGGGCCGATGGCGTCGATATCCTCGTTGCCGCCGTGCCCGCCGCGCTGTCCAATGACCCCGGCCTCGCCTATGATCGGTTCCGCTGGCGTCAGGCTGCGGGCTTTGACGATTCGGCCACCGACCTGATGCGCGAGGTCTCCCCCGACGGCCTCGGTCGCCCCAAATCCTGGGCCGGTCAACGCCTGCGCCTCGCCCGCAATGCCCTCGACGATGGCAATTACCAACTCTCCTACGACCTCGCCGCCCACCACGGCTTGACCGATGGCGTCATGCTGGCCGAACTCGAATGGTTGGCCGGTTACGTCGCCCTGCGCCACCTGAACGACCCCGAACAGGCCGCGCATCATTTCGCCGCGCTGCGCCAACGTGTGTCCAGCCCGATCTCCTTGGGTCGCGCCGGGTATTGGGAGGGCCGCGCCTTGGAGGCCGCAGGCCGCGAGGCCGAAGCCCGGGCCGCCTATGCCTTTGGCGCGCAACACCAGACCGCCTTCTACGGCCAACTCGCCGCCGAACGCCTGGGCCAGACCCTCGATCCGGCGCTGATCGCCGACCCAGACTACCCCGATTGGCACGACACCCCTCTCGCGCAGAACGACGTCCTGCAAGCCGCCCTCCTGCTCCACAGCGCGGGCCAATGGCACGAGGCGCGGCGCTTCGTGATCCACCTCGCCTCGACCCTGACCGACGAGGCCCAACTCGGCGCCCTCGCCCAACTCTGGCTGGACCGCGGCGAGCCCCATTTCACCCTGAAAATCGCCAAGGAGGCCATTCAGAACGGCATCCTCTTGCCCCGCGCCTATTTCCCCCTCACCGGGCTGGAACAGGCCGACCTCCTGGCCCCCGCCGCGCTGGTCCTCGCCATCGCGCGCCGCGAAAGCGAGTTCAACGCCGCCGTCGTCAGCCACGCCGACGCGCGCGGCTTGCTGCAAATCCTGCCCTCGACCGGCCGCCACACCGCACGCCGCCTCGGCATCGCCTTCGACGAGGACCGCCTGACCCGTGACGGCCCCTATAACGCCGTGCTCGGCGCGGGCTACCTGCAGGAAATGTCAGAACAATTCGGCGGAACCCTGTCGCTGGTCGCCGCCGCCTATAACGCCGGACCGGGCCGCCCGCTGCGCTGGATGCGCGAAAACGGCGACCCGCGCACCGACGCCGTCGACCCCGTCGACTGGGTCGAGATGATCCCCTTCAACGAAACCCGCAACTACGTCATGCGCGTCACCGAATCGCTGGTCATCTACCGCGCGATTCTGGCGGGTCAGGTCGGGCCGATTGGCCTGACGGATATCCTGCGCGGGCGGGATTAGAGCGCGCCAATCATCCGCGCATAGCCCTCGAACACCACGATCACCCCGCGCAACACCGCGCCGTGGTTCACGCTGAACAGCGCCACCAACGCCCAGATCGGCACCCAGATCGACAGCGTCACCATCACGCAATACGCCGCCGTGCCCCACTTGCGGTTCGACGGCAAATCATCCCTCAACAGCGCCACCACCCGGTCGCGCAGCACCACTGGATAGCGCGTCAACACCGTGAACATGCCGATCATCGCGTGCAGCACCGTCGGCAACAGCGTGGACCCCAACATGACCGCCAGCCACCAGTTATCGCCGGGGCTATGGCGCAACCCCTCGAACAGCCCCGGCAGGTCGATCAACCGCACCCCGTCGCGCGGGTGGATGACATGAAACAGCGTGATCGCTGCGAAACCCAGCAGGAAAAAGATCAGCAAACCGCCCAGCACATCCAGAATGGCATTCCAGATCGTCACCCCATTCAGGCCCCTGCGCAGCAAATACCGCGTCAACCCAACCGACGCAAAATCCGCCACGGCGTTGAGGATCGGAAAGAAGCCAAAGAAGGCGATGATCACCAGAGTGTCTTGACCCGTGATGGCGCTGCGCGTTGCCACCACCGTCGCCAAAACCAGCGCCAGCACCGCCAAATACCACAGCCACAGGCCCGGCACTGGCCCATTACGGCCCTCGCGGCTTTCAATCACGGTTGCGACTGCGAATGCGACTGCGAATGCGACTGCGTCTGCGTCTGCGACGACAGAGGGCACGTCAAAGTTATTTGACAGGATCTGCCCACCAGAGGTTAAACTCACGATCGCAGTGGCGGCCACCAACGATTTCCAACGCCACTGCGATCGTGCGACCCAAATCAATACACCAATTATGGCGATAATCCACAGCGCCACGTACCCCCGCGCCAAGGTGCTTCCAACGGGGGCAAGCTCAACTCCGCCCAGTACCAGCGCCGTCCCCAGCACCAACCATTGCCCGATCAACATCACAATCGGATAGGCCACCGCCAGCAGCATCATGCGTTGCAACAACCCGCTGCTGAACGCCACACGCCCCGGCCCCATGCCATGCGCCAACTCAGCAGACGACGGCCGCGTGTCCATCCCGGCCAACACCCGCTCCATCCCGGCGCGGTACGCCTGATGAAATGAACTCGCCGTCAGCCGGGCCATTGCGGCTTTGCGGTCGCCGTCATGCTCCCAAAGTCCGCGATAGAAAAAGGTGCTCAGGATCAAAAAAGTCAGGGCCGGGCCAAAATACACCCAGCCCAGATCAAGCAGCCATCCCAAAAACGCTTCACCCATCGCACACCCTCACACGCCCCGCACGAACGATGGCCGATCCCACACCTCCAAACAACCCACTCGCGATTTCATCTTGCCAAAAATACTCAACCACAGCGCATCAACCCTCACCCGGCCGGCCATCCCGCCCCCCTCCAATCCCTACCAATTCGTAAACCCTGCACGCTAACTCCTTGATTTCAAATGTCTCACACCCTGTCCCACGGTGGGACACACGCCCACCAAACCACCACAGACCCGCTTGCAAACCCCGCCGTCTTGGGCCACCTTCCTCCCATTCAAAGCGAGGGTAAAATCATGCGGCACGGCGGGCAAATTCTGGTCGATCATCTGAAAACCCAAGGCATTCGCCGGGTCTTTTCCGTGCCGGGTGAAAGCTTCCTCGCCGCCCTCGACGGCCTCCATGACAGCGAGATCCAGAACATCGTCTGCCGCCACGAAGGCGGCGCCTCCATGATGGCCGAGGCCCACGCAAAACTCACCGGCGAGGTCGGCATCGCCTTCGTCACCCGCGGCCCCGGCGCGACCAACGCCTCCTCTGGGATCCACGTCGCCAAGCAGGACAGCACGCCGATGATCCTCTTTGTCGGCCAAATCGACACCGGCCACCGCGACCGCGAAGCCTTCCAGGAGGTTGACTACCGCGCCACCTTCGGCCCGCTCGCGAAATGGGCCGCCGAGGTCGACGACATCCGCCGCCTCCCCGAGTATCTCAGCCGCGCCTTCCACGTCGCCCAATCCGGCCGCCCCGGTCCGGTCGTGCTGGCCCTGCCCGAAAACATGCTCTCCGCCCGCGCCGATGTCCCCGACCTGCCCGCCCGCGCGGCCCCCGTCACCACCCCCGCCGAAGCGCAAACACAGGCCGTCTGGGCCGCGCTGAAGACAGCGCAGAAACCGCTGATCGTCGTCGGCGGTCCCCACTGGTCACCCCAAGCCGCACAGGATCTCGCCACCCTCGCCTCCTCCACTGGCCTGCCCGTCACCGTCACCTTCCGCCGCCAGGACCGGATCGACAACCGCCACCCCAATTACGCGGGCGATCTCGGCGTCGGCATGAACCCCGCGCTGGCCAAGCGCCTGAGCGAATCCGACTGCCTGCTGATCCTCGGCGCACGCCTCGGCGATATCGCCACCAACAGCTACGAGGCGATCACCCCCGCAGCCCCTGGCAAAACCCTGATCCACATCCACGCCGACCCGGACGAATTGGGCCGCGTCTTCCGCCCCGACGTGGCGATCCCTCATACCGCCCCCGCGATGACCGCCGCCCTCGCCACCAGCATCCCCCAAGGCCTGCCCGACTGGTCGGCCTGGACCGCCGCCGCGCAGGCCGACTACCAAGCCTGGATCGAACCGCGCGAAACCCCGGGCGACGTCAAGCTGGAACAGATCATGCGCCACCTCTCCGACACCCTGCCCGACGACGCGATCGCCACCAACGGCGCGGGCAATTACGCAGCCTGGATGCACCGCTATTTCCGCCCGCGCGCCTATCCCGGCCAACTCGCACCAACCTCGGGCAGCATGGGCTATGGCTTCCCGGCCGCTGTCGCCGCCAGCCTTGAGCACCCGGGCAAAACCGTGGTGTGCTTCGCCGGCGATGGCTGCTTTCAGATGACCCTCAATGAGCTTTCAACCGCCCGTCAATACGGGGCCACCCCCATCGTCATCGTCGCCAACAACGGCCGCTACGGCACGATCCGCATGCACCAGGAACGCCACTATCCGGCGCGGGTTTCCGGCACCGACCTGTTCAACCCCGACTACGCCGCCCTTGCCCGCGCCTATGGTGGACACGGCGAGGTCGTCACCAGAACCGCCGATTTCGCTGCCGCCTTCCAACGCGCGCAAAACGCCGGAACCGTCGCCATCCTTGAACTGCGCCTTGACCCTCAGGCCCTGACCCCTGGCGCCAGCCTCGACACAATCCGCGCCCAGGCCCAAAACACGCGCTGACCTGACCACCTCCCTCCTTCATCTTGCCAAAAATACTCTGGTGGGAGGCGCGCAAGCGCCGTGGGAGGGGAACCCTCCCGGCGGGGCGAGGGCCCTCGATGGGCCCGAGCCACGCCCACCCCCAGAGCGACTCGACTCAACCATCCTGTCACGCTACATGTGAACAAAAGAAGAACATGGTGGCGGATGCATGACACGGCGCGTGTTATCCCTGTGCTTGCCCCGGCTGGCCAGCGACTTGGCGCTGCGTCGGTCCGGCGAGGACACGGGACCCTTTGCACTGATAGCCCGACAGGGACGCGGCGATGTGCTGGCGTGCCTGAATGCGGCGGCACAGGCTCAGGGTTTGCGGCGCGGGCAGGTCTTGTCCGAGGCCCGCGCCTTGCTGCCGACCCTCCTGACCCGCCCGCACGAGCCCGAAATCCAACGCCGCGCGCTGGCCGCCCTGCGTCGTTGGGCCTTGCGTTATGCGCCCTGGGCGGCGGTGGATGGCGATGACGGGTTGATCCTCGACATCTCTGGTGCCGCGCATCTGATCGGCGGCGAGCAAACCCTGGCCGAGGATCTGCGCGCGCGATTGGCGACGATGGGCCTCGACGCCCGTATCGCCATTGCCCCCACACGCGGCGCGGCCTGGGCGCTGGCGCGGTTCGGAGACGCTCCGATCATCCTCACCGACGACGCCCAAGCCGCCATCGCCACCCTGCCCATCGCCGCCCTGCGCCTGCCGCCCGAGACCTGCGCCAGCCTTGCGCGGTTGGGCTTGCGGCAGGTGCGCGATCTGGCGCGGGCGCAACGCGGCAGTCTGGCGCGGCGCTTTGGCGATGATCTGATGCTGCGCTTCGATCAGGCGATGGGCGCGCTGGCCGAACCCGTTGCCGCCCCTCCCGATGACCCGGTCTATGCGATCCGCCTGACGCTGCCGGAACCGATCGGCCTGACCTCGGATGTGATGGCCGGGCTGAAACGCCTGCTGGACCGGCTGTGTGCCACCTTGGCCGCCAAGGATCGCGGCGCGCGGCGGTTGCGGTTCGAGTTGCAACGCGCCGATGGCACCCGCACCGAGGCCCGGATCACGCTGGCCCGCCCGATGCGCGACGCCGCGACGATGGCCGCGCTGTTCGAGCGTGCGGTCGAGGCGCTGGACGCCGGATTCGGCTTTGACGGGCTGCGCCTGAGCGCGCCCTTGACCGAACCCCTGCCGCCCACACAACTGACCGGCGCCAAGACCACCGGCACGGATGCTCTGGCCGATCTGATGACCCGGCTGGGCAATCGGTTGGGGCTGGACGCGCTGACCCGGTTCCTGCCCGCCGACAGCCACATTCCGGAACGCGGGTTTCAGGTGGCCTCGGCGATGTTCACCGAGGCACCGGGCATACAGGTCTGGGCGCATGGCCCCGACCGCCCGCTAATCCTGTTCCCGCCCGAACCCCTGCCGGGCGCGCGTGGCCCCACGCCGCCGCACCGCCTGCGCTGGCGGCGGCGGGCGTTGAGCGTGGTGCGCGCCACCGGGCCGGAACGGCTGACGCCGGAATGGTGGCTGGACGACCCTCTGTGGCGCAGCGGTGTGCGCGATTACTGGCGGCTCGATTGCGCCGAGGGGCCGCGTTTGTGGGTGTTCTACACGCCGCAAGACCCCGGCTGGGCCGTGCAGGGGGAATTCGCATGACCCCTGGGTCCAAAACCAGAGGGGGGCTAGCCCCCCGCGCTGCGCGCTCCCCCCAGAGTATTTTGGGCAAGATGATGTCGTCAGAGGAAGGGGGCTATGCGGAACTTTGCGTGACCACGAATTTCACCTTTTTGACCGGCGCGTCGCATCCTGAGGAGTTGGTGGCGCGGGCGGCGGAATTGGGGATTTCGGCGATTGCCATCACCGACCGCAATTCGCTGGCGGGCGTGGTGCGGGCGCATTCGGCGCTGCGCGAGATCAAGCGGGCGCTGGACGAGGGGGTGACGGGCGCGGATGGCACGGTCAGCATTCGCGGGCAGAGCGTGCAGGATCCGTCAAGTCGGCAGATGCGGGCGAGCGGCGGGGTGCAGGCCCCGCCCCGCTTGCCGCGCCTGATCATCGGCGCGCGGTTGGTTCTGGTGGACAGCGCGGTCGAGTGGCTGGCGCTGCCCACCGATCGCGCGGCCTATGCGCGGTTGTCGCGGCTGTTGAGCCTGGGCAAGCGGCGGGTGGAAAAGGGGCAGTGCCGGTTGACCTTGAGTGATCTGCAAGCCGGCGCTGAGGGGATGATCCTGATCGCCTTGCCGCCTGATCCGTTGCACCACCCTGCCCCCGACGCGCTGCTGCGCGACATGGCGCGGCGTTTTCCGGGGAATGTGTTTCTGGGTGCCGCGCCGCGTTATGACGGGCGCGACGTGGTGCGGTTGCGGCAGGTGGCGGGGTTGGCGCAGCGCAGCGCCGTGCCGATGGTCGCGCTGGGCGATGTGGTGATGCACCACGCGCGGCGGCGGCGATTGGCCGATGTGCTGACCTGCATCCGCGAGGGGCTGACGATTGACACGATTGGCCGCCGCGCCCTACCCAATGCCGAACGCCGCCTGAAAGCGCCTGCCGATATGGCGCGGCTGTTCCGCGATCACCCCGCCGCGATACGGCGCACGCTGGAGATCGCCGGGCGCTGTGCCTTTTCGCTGGATGAGTTGAGTTATGAATACCCCGACGAAGTCACCGACGGCGAGCCGCCGCAAAAGCGGTTGGAGCGTCTGACGGGTGAGGGGTTGCGCCGCCGGTTTCCGGGCGGGGTGCCGCCGGATACGATGCAGAAGGTGGAAAAGGAGTTGCGCATCATCAAGGCGCTGGGTTTTGCCGCCTATTTCCTGACCGTCAACGATATCGTCGCCTTTGCGCGCAGCCGGGGCATCCTGTGCCAGGGGCGCGGCTCGGCGGCGAATTCGGTGATCTGTTACGCCTTGGGCATCACCGAGGTCGCGCCCGATGTGATCAGCATGGTGTTTGAACGCTTCATGTCCGAGGCGCGCGGCGAGCCGCCCGATATCGACGTGGATTTCGAGCATGAGCGCCGCGAGGAGGTGATCCAGCATATCTATGAAACCTACGGCCGCCACCGCGCCGGGCTGACCGCCACGGTGATCCATTTCCGCACCCGCGCGGCGATCCGCGAGGTGGGCAAGGTGATGGGGCTGAGCGAGGATCTGCTGGCCTCGCTGGCGGGCAGTTCCTGGGGCTGGTCCTCGCGCCCGCCGGGGCCCGAGGCGCTGGCGGAACTGGGGTTGAACCCCGACGACCGTCGCCTTGGACAGACCCTGCATCTGATTGCCGAGATCATCGGCTTTCCGCGCCACCTGAGCCAGCATGTCGGCGGGTTCGTGATCACCAAGGGGCGGCTGGATGAGTTGTGTCCGATCGAGAACGCGGCGATGGAGGAGCGCACGGTTATCGAGTGGGACAAGGACGATATCAACGCGCTGGGCATCCTGAAGGTGGATGTGCTGTCGCTGGGCATGCTGACCTGCATCCGCAAGAGCTTTGATCTGATCGCGCAGCATGGCGGGCCGGGGTTTTCACTGGAAAACCTGCCGCGCGAGGATGTGCCGACCTATGACATGCTGTGCCGCGCCGATGCGATTGGCGTGTTTCAGGTGGAAAGCCGCGCGCAGATGAACTTTTTGCCGCGCATGAAGCCGCGCGAGTTTTATGATCTGGTGATCGAGGTGGCGATCATCCGCCCCGGCCCGATTCAGGGCGGTATGGTGCACCCCTATATCAACCGGCGACAGGGGCGTGAGCCGGTGAACCTGCCTTCGACCGATCTGCGCCCGGTGCTGGAGCGCACGCTGGGCGTGCCGCTGTTTCAGGAACAGGCGATGCAGATTGCCGTGGTCGCCGCCGGGTTCAGCCCCGAGGAAGCGGATCGCTTGCGCCGCTCGCTGGCGACCTTCAAGCGCATGGGCACGATTGCCACCTTCCGCGACCGGTTTATTTCGGGAATGCTTGAAAGAGACTATGACCTGCCCTTTGCCGAGCAATGTTTCGCGCAGATCGAGGGGTTCGGCGAATACGGTTTCCCGGAATCGCACGCCGCCTCGTTCGCGCTGCTGGTCTATGCCTCGGCCTATTTGAAACGCCACCACCCGGCGGCCTTTGCCTGCGCGCTGCTCAACTCGCAGCCGATGGGGTTTTATGCCCCGGCGCAGATCGTGCGCGATGTGCGGGAACACGGCATCGAGGTGCGGCCGGTCTGCGTGAACCAGTCCGACTGGGACAACAGCCTGCAAAAACGCGCCGACGGGCGGTTGGCGCTGCGGCTGGGGTTCCGGCAGATCAAGGGGTTGCGTGAGGCGGATGCCGAATGGATCGTCGCGGCGCGCGGCAATGGCTATCCGGACCCCGAAAGCCTGTGGCGGCGCGCCGGGGTGCCGCCGGCCGCGCTGGAACGGCTGGCCGAGGCGGATGCCTTCTCGGGGATGCAATTGAACCGCCGCGATGCGCTTTGGGCGGTGCGGGCGATCCGCGCGCCGAAACCCTTGCCGCTGTTCGGACAGGATGGCGAGGGGCTGCGCGAGGACACGCCCGACCTGCCGCAGATGACGCTGGGCGAGCAGGTGATCGACGATTATCTGGCGCTGCGCCTGTCTCTGCGCGCGCACCCGATGGAGATATTGCGCCCGCACCTCCCCGGCCTGACGCCGCATGCCGACCTGCCCCACGCGCCGAACCGGGTCAGTGTCTGCGGCCTGGTGATCACCCGGCAACGGCCCGGCACGGCCTCTGGGGTGATCTTCATCACGCTCGAGGATGAAACCGATGTCTGCAATGTCGTCGTCTGGCCCAAGGTTTATGAACGGTTCCGGCGGATTGTCATCGGCGGGCGGCTGTTGCGCATCACCGGGCGGTTGCAGCGCGAGGAAGGCATCATTCATCTGATCGCCGATGAGGTCGAGGATCTGTCGCCGACCCTGGCCATTCTGGGCGATCTGGGCATGGAGGCGATCGACCCGACCGAAGGGCGCGGCGACGAGGCCCGCCGCCCGGTGGCCCTGCGTGAACTGCCCGCCAACCATCCGCTGCGCGCCCGCACCCTGCGCGGCATGCGCCACCCGCGCGATCAAGCCAAAATCCTGTTCCCCAGCCGCGATTTCCATTAAGGAACGCGGAAAGACCCGCAGCAAAGGACGTCTCGATGAAACCGCCCCATACCGCCAAAACCAGCACCCCGTCCTTGTCCGAGGGGTTGGAGCGCCTGCAGCAACAGGTCCAGGCCGGTGAGTTCACCGCCGCCATCAGCCTCAGTCAGGCCTTGATCCGCAATCATCCCAAACATGCGCTGCTGTACAACGTCCTGGGCATCGCGCATTCGCAACTGGCCCAGAACGAAGACGCCGCCAAAGCCTTTGCCAGCGCCATCAAGGTCGAGCCGAATTATGCCGAGGCGATTGGCAACATCATCACCATCTTGATCGTCCTGGATCGCGTGCCAGACACAAAGCCCTATGTGCTCAAGGGTCTGGAGCTGGAACCCCATAACCTTGGTTTGCGGCAGGTTCTGGCCGAAGCGCTCTATGAAGGCGGGGATTTCAACGGCGCCTTGGCACAGGCCGAGATCATCCTGGCGGGTCGCCCCGGCGATATTCACGCGCAGAAGGTCAAGGACGAAGCCCTCAAGGCAATGGCGCAGATCCACTAGCGCCCGGCAAAGACATGGGGCCGAGGGATACCCCCGGCCCCATGACCATCCTGCCCGACGTTACTTGCCCAAGCCGCCGCCCGGTGCCGCAGCCGCGCCGCCCGTCCGTGTTGCGGTCCACTCATAGGTATACGCGCCGCCACCCTGGTTGAACTGGCCCGAGATCTGATCGCCGCGCAGCGTGCCGCGATAGATCTGCGTCGCGCCGCCAAGCGGGTTCGTCGCGCCGCCAAGCGGTCGGGTAAAGGTCACCGTGCCCGACCCGGCGTCATACCCGACATGCATCAACGGCTCTGCCCGGCCACCATGCGCGTCGAAATACACCGTCCCGCTCCAGACACCGCCGCGCTGGTCCAGTTCCAGTCTGCCGGCATATCCATTGGCGACGATCGCCCACCGGCCCTGCGCCTCGACCATCTGGCCACCGCCCGCAACACCGCCCGCAACACCGCCGCCCCGCACGAACTGATAGCTGCCGTGCCATGTGCCGTAGTTCGACGATTGCACCCCGTATTGCGCGCTGCCCTGATAGGATTGCTGACCCGGCAGGACTTGCACATGGACCACACCGGTCTGCCCGACGCCCACCAAGCCCGCATGTACCGCCGCCCGCGCCACCGAGGAATCGTCGGTGTAGATACCCGTGCCCCAGACCGATCCGCTGGACGCGCCCGTCACCTGAAAGCTGAAGGTCTGGCCGTTCTGCCCACGATAGCCGGTCATGGTGCTCGGCGCGGCGGTTACGCCCGCAGGCGGCTGCGGTTGTGGCGCGACACCGCCAAAACTCTCGGCCACCAGCATCGCTTGGCAGGTCTGCGGGCCATAGGTTCCGACCCAGATATCATACTCACCCGGCCGGGCACGATCGAGGCGCAGACGCGCATTCAGACCGGCGCTATCATCATTGAAATGCCACTGCCCGCTGCTGTCATGGACCAACAGCACCGGGTCACACGAACCCTCCGTCCGGAACTCCAGATCATATTGCTGCGGGTTCCCCGCCAGGTTCAGCGTATAGTCCGGGCTTTGCATGAGATACCCGCGACCGGGAACCGCCTGACACCGGGCCAGATCAACGTTGCCGCCGGCGATCACATCAAAGCGTTGCGCCGTATACAACGCCTGACCGTCATAGCTCAACATCCGGCCATTTTGCCCGGGATCAGGGCACAGCGCCTGTGCTGGTGGCGGGGTCACAACGCCACCGACCGACCCGCCGCCGAAGGTTTCCAGCGTCAATGTGGCGCGACAGGTCGATGGTCCATAGGTGCCGACCCAGATGTCATAGGCCCCGTTCGGTGCGGATGGCACACGCAGACGCGCGTTCAACCCCTCACCGCCGTCGTCGTTGAAATACCATTGGCCGCGCGCGTCATTGACCAACAAGACCGTGTCACAATCCGCCGTCACCCGGAAATCGAGGTCACGGCCCATGGAGTTGCCGCTGAAACTCAGGTCGAAATCCGGTCGTGAGGCAACATAGCCCACCCCCGGCTGCGGACAATTCGACAGATTGTTCGCGCCCCCCGCGACCACGGAGAGGCTCTGCGCGGTCCAAAGCTGATCTGACGAATAATTCAGTTGCTGGCCGGTCATCGACCAATCCGGGCATGCCATTGCCGCCGTGCCGATCACACTGGCAGCGGCGAAGGCCAAGGTGGGTAAGACACGGCGCAGGCCCGTCAGGCGCGACGCTGAAACGATGGTTCCAGACATGATGTGCTCTCCTCTCCAAACAAGTCACATGCGCATAAGTCTATATGTTCCGGCGGCACGTCCGTTTGACACAGGTTAAAGCGGCCCGCCAAAAGCCACAGATCTGCCCACCCCCTCGGCCAAGCCCGGCCAGGAAAATCGTGCAATCCGGTCGGCCAGAGCCTGCCGCATAACGCGGCAAAAGGGGGGTTTGACATCAAGGTTTTCGGCGTTTTTACGCAAGATCGCAACCTGCGTGGGCTGCAAACCAGCGGCCTAGCGCCGCCGGGGCTCAATCCGCGCGCAGCAGGCTCAGCAGTGCAAGGACGATCAGCGCAATGCCCGGCAGAACAACGCCACCGGGGATTCCATGCCGCAACGCGGCCTCCCACAGGATGATCCAAACCGGCGTCGCATAGGTGTAGGCCATCACTTTGGACGACGGCAGCCGTTGCGCCGCATATTGCAGCGCCGAGGCGGCAAAGGCGGTGGCCAGGATCACCAGATACGCCAAACCGACCCAGACCAGCACCGGAAGCGCCGCCCAGTCGGTCGCCATGATGTCGCGCCAGCCATAGGCCGTGATGATGAAAAACCCGAACAGCGTGATCATCGCGGCGGTGACCATCGCGCTCTCGCCTCGGTTCAGTTTCTTGAGCATCGGCGCGTAAACCGCGTGCAAGATGCAGCCGATGAAATAAATGCCCTCACCTCTGCCGATCTCGAACCGCAGCATGGCCTGCACATCGCCCTGAAAAATCACCCAGACCGCGCCAAAGCCACCGATCACCAGCGCCGACGCTATGGAGGGCGTCAGGCGCTGCCGCAGCAACAGCCAGGCAAACCCCGCCGCCATCAACGGCATCAGCGTAAAGACGGCTCCGGCGGCAAGCGGTTGCGCGGTTTTCAGCCCTTCAAACATGAACACGAAATACCCGCCATACAGCGCCGCGAGGAGTGCATACCGCCACGGCGCCGCGAAATCCGCGCGCGTAAAGCCGCGAACCCGGCCGCGCCCCTGTCCGGGGATCAGCACCACCAACAAGGCCAGCAGGATCGACGCCAGCAAAAAGCGCACACTGGTCAGGGCCGCCGGCGCGATATCATTGGCCACCATCGAACCCAGGCTGAACGAGCCCGAAACCGCCGCCGAAAAGCCCAGCATCGCGGCATGACCGCGCAGCGCTTCGGCACGACTGTGCAGGGCAGCGTGGGTTGTGCTCATTGACCAAACATCTCTTTGATGGCCGCCAAAGCCGCCTGTACCTTGGGTGTGCGGTGCAGGTCCACATGCGTGACCAACCACACCGAGAACGCCCATTCCGGACGCGGCGGCATCAGCTCGACCAGCCCGTTCTCGGGGTCTTTGCCATAGTGAAACCCAGCCCCCAACCCGTCGACCATCGCGCCATAGCGCACCACGGATTCATTGGACCGCAGCGCAATCCGCGGCGCCGGAGTCAGGCGCTCCAGCCACAGCGCATAGGGCGCGCGGCGGTTGTCGGAATCCTCGGTCACAAACCGATGCCCGGCCAGATCATCATCCGTCCTGGGCACACCAAACCGATCGATATAGGCCTGACTGGCGACCATGGAGACGCCACCATGCAGCAGCTCCTGCACCACATTATCGGGCTCCGTCGGGCGCGTCCCGGCACGGATCGCCAAATGCGCCTCGCCATACTCCAACCGCAGCACACGGGTTTCGGTGCGCACGCGGATCGTCAGTTCCGGATATTGCCGCGCCAACAACCCCAAGGCCGGGCGCAGCAGCCCCACCAATCCCGGCAGGGTCGTGATCACCAGATCGCCGGTGATCCCCGACCCGGCGCCGGTCAAACGCGTGCCAAGCTGGGCGAATTGTTCCTCGGTGACGCGCCCGACCTGCGCCAAGGCCTGACCCGCTTCGGTGGGCGTATAGCCGCGTGCGTGGCGCTGGAACAACTTCACGCCCAACCGCGTTTCCAGCGCCTCGACATGGCGGATCACGGTGGCATGATGCACGCCCAGCGCCTCGGCCGCGCCGCTGACGGTTCCGGCCTGCGCGACATGCCAGGCCGTGCGGATTTCGTCCCAGGATTCTATCGGCAAGAGTGTGCATCTCCTCACAGGTCCTGCGCAGTTTCCCGTATTGCGTTCATGCCCGCAAGAGTGTTCGCAACCCGAAATCCACGTTGACGGCATGCGCCACCACCCGCATACCCGGATACACGCCACAAGGTTCGAGGTTTCCCATGCACCCAGCTCACCACGCCCTGCTCGTGATCGACGTCCAAAACGACTTCTGCCCCGGCGGCGCACTGGCGGTCACCGAAGGCGACGTGATCGTGCCGCGCATCAACGCGCTGATGGAGGAGTTCGCCGTCATCATCCTGACCCAGGACTGGCACCCCGCCGACCACCTGTCCTTCGCCACCAATCACCCCGGCGCAGACCCATATTCGCTGATCGAGATGCCCTATGGCCCACAGGTGCTCTGGCCGACGCATTGCGTGCAAGGCAGCACGGGGGCGGCATTCCATGCCGATCTCGCAACCGACCCCGCCGACATGATCCTCCGCAAGGGCTTTCGCCCGGAAATCGACAGCTATTCGGCGTTCTTCGAGAATGATCGAACTACCCCGACCGGACTCGAAGGCTACCTGCGGTCCCGCGAAATCACCGACCTGACGCTCACCGGCCTCGCCACCGATTTCTGCGTCGCCTACTCGGCCGTTGACGCCGCCAAGCTGGGCTTCAACGTCACGGTTCATCTGGAGGCCTGCCGCGCTATCGACCTTGACGGGTCCTTGGCCAAGGCAATGGAGGCCATGCGCGACGTAGGCGTCACTCTGGCCTGATGAAACCGGTATGAAAAAGGGGGCGATGCCCCCTCTTGCCTGCGGCAATTCACCCCCTGGATATTTGAAGAACAAAGAGGGCCCCTTTACGTCTTCTTTACCCTTATCGGGGATGATGGGGGCACGGTACAGGCGGGGACGCCGATGACCGTGAACGAAGACGACCCAAGACCAAGGCGGCGCGGATCCCACGGGGCCGCGCCGTTTGCCTTTGTCTTTGTTCTTAAAATATCCCCAGGGGGAGGCCGCAGGCCGATGGGGGTGGAACCCCCACGCATCGACGTGGCTCGATGCCACGGAGAGGCGGCCTACCAGAGCCGATTACTGCCCCTCGGGCACCAGGATTTCGCGTTTTCCGACGTGGTTCGCCGAACTGACGACGCCGTCATCCTCCATTTGCTCAACCAGACGCGCGGCCTTGTTGTAGCCGATCGCCAGTTTGCGCTGAATGTAGCTCGTCGAGCATTTGCGGTCGCGCGCGACAATCGCCACGGCTTGATCATAGAGCGCATCCTCGCCACCCGAATCCCCCAGCCCCAGCACCGCGTCGATATCGCTGACGCTGTCCGGGTCCGGCCCGTCCAGCACGCCGCCGATGTAATCCGCAGGGCCAAAGCTTTTCAGGTGTGTGACGATTTCTTCGACTTCTTCATCCGACACGAATGGCCCGTGAATACGGGTGATCTTGGAGCCACCTGCCATATAGAGCATGTCGCCCATGCCCAGCAGTTGCTCGGCGCCTTGTTCGCCCAGAATGGTCCGCGAGTCGATTTTCGAGGTCACCTGGAACGAGATCCGCGTCGGGAAGTTCGCCTTGATCGTACCGGTGATCACGTCCACCGACGGGCGCTGGGTGGCCATGATCAGGTGAATCCCCGAGGCGCGCGCCATTTGCGCAAGCCGCTGGATGCAGGCTTCGATCTCCTTGCCCGCGACCATCATCAGGTCGGCCATCTCATCGACGATCACGACGATATACGGCAGCACCTCGGGCGCGAATTCCTCGGTCTCGAACACCGGATCGCCGGTTTCATCGTCGAATCCGGTCTGCACCGTGCGCTTGAACATCTCGTTCTTGCTAAGCGCCTCGTGCACGCGACCATTATAGCCGTCGATGTTGCGCACGCCCATCTTGGACATCTTGCGATAGCGTTCTTCCATTTCGCCGACGACCCATTTCAGCGCGACCACCGCCTTTTTCGGGTCGGTCACCACCGGGCTGAGCAGATGCGGAATGCCATCATAGACGCTCAATTCCAGCATCTTGGGGTCGATCATGATCATCCGGCATTCCTGCGGCGTCAGTTTATAGAGCAGCGACAGGATCATCGTGTTGATCGCCACCGATTTGCCCGAACCCGTGGTCCCGGCAATCAGCAGGTGCGGCATCTTCGCAAGGTTGGCCACGATCGCCTCGCCGCCGATGTCCTTGCCCAGGGCCAGCGGCAGTTTCTGCTGGCTGTCGCCAAAGTCGCGTGCGCCCAGGATTTCGCGCAGCACAACCTTTTCGCGCCGGACATTGGGCAATTCGATGCCGATCACCGAGCGTCCCGGCACCGTCGAAACCCGCGCCGACAGCGCCGACATGGAGCGCGCGATATCATCCGACAGGCCGATCACCCGCGAGGCTTTCAAGCCCGGCGCGGGCTCGAGTTCATACATCGTCACCACCGGGCCCGGGCGCACGCTGACGATCTCGCCGCGCACGCCGTAATCCTCCAGAACGCTTTCCAACATACGGGCGTTTTCTTCCAGCGCTTCGTTGGACAGCGAGAATCGCTCCACGCGCGACGGATCCGACAGCAGGCTCAAGGGCGGCAGTTCAAACGCCTGACGCCGCGCCTCGAAGGGCAGGGTCGGCTGCGCTTCGGCCTTTGCCTGACGCGAGGGCGCGGGCGTGCGGTTGCGCGCCGTCTGCACCACACGTCGGTTCAGAGGCTGCTGCGCCGTGCGGGTTGTCGGGGCCTCATAGCGGTCGTCCAGATCGTCATCGTCCTCGATCAACGCGTCCTCTTCGGCCTCAAACCTGTCGAACCCGGTCTGGACCGCGCCAGAAAACGCACCAAGCGTCGGGTTGATGCCAAAACTGTGGCTGTACCCGATCCCCTGCATCGGCACCGCGGGCGCGGCTGGCACAGGCTGACCGCGCGCAGGGGCGGCGCCACCCAAAGACGGCGCGCGGCGCGCGGCGGTCAGTGGCGGCTCGACATGGGGCGGGGCGGCAGGCGGCGACACGGGCCGCTGGTTGGGATCGAACCGCAAGACCGGCTTGACCTGTTTGCGGGTGCGGATCACATCGGTGATGCGCGTGCGGATGCGATCATCGGTCGGCGCCAAGGCCCCCATCGCTTGCGGGGCCATCGACGGCTCGACCAACTCGCCTTCGGGCGCCCAAGCCTGCGGCTCGGCTTCCGTGCGGCGCCGACCCAGATTCGAGACGCGCGCCAGCAAGCCCTGACGCTCTGGCTGGCCCCAATGTTCGGCGGGGGCGGGCGCGGGGTGTACAGGCGGCGGCATGGTCGGCTCCGACCGACGCGGCGCACCGACGCCCGGATTGACGACCCGCGTATGAACATCGGGGTTGCGGGGCGGCGTGGGCGCAAATTCCGGCTGATCATAGGGTGCATAATCGGGGCGCTCCGCCGCGCGCAGTGGCGGCGGCATCCCGCCTTCGGCACGATGGATGCGCGGCGCACGGTACGCGTGGTCCTGATCCGGCCATTGCGTCAGCGGCTGCTGCCATGCGGGATGCGCCGCCGCCGCGTGTTCGGCGGCCTGTCGCGCCTGCGCCTGCGCATGACGCCGCGTTTGCCAGCCGTCATGGCCGCGCACCGCCAAACCACCAACCCCACGCAAAGACCCGCCCAGGATCGACAACAACCCGGCATAGCTCAGGATCAGACCTGACAACAGGAACCCGCCAATGCGCAAAACCTCGGGCACCGACGACCCCAGGACATAGAGCCACAGCGTCAGGGTCCCGCCAAACACCAGGATCGTCAGGATGTTGAATCCGAAGGTCGAGGTCAGCGGCAGCGCGGTCAGAACCGCGCCCAAAACCGCATCGCCGAACTGCCCGCCCAGACCATAATCCGCGACCCAGGCCGCAGACGGCACCAACATGGCCAGCCAGATCGTCGCCAAAGCGATGGCAATCGGCACGAACAGGGTGCGCCCCATGATGTTCTGCTCGCCCTGATGGATCACCAGCCGCAACCCCCAGACACACAGCGCCAGCACCATCCCCCACGAGGCTTTGCCGATCATGAACATCATCGGCCCGGCAATGCCCGCGCCCAACCGGCCCAGCGCGTTGCGCGCCGGCTCATCGGTTGCCGCCCACCATGACGGATCTTCGGGGGCATAGGACCCGAGCACCAGCGCCAGGATCAAGCCGACGCCGATCAGGCACAGGCCCAACAACTCCTTGCCGCGCTGGCTCAGGATCTCCTGCAACCGGCTGTCCAGAAATGGTTCGCGTTGGGGGCTGGGATAGGATGCCATTTTGTCCTCACGCATAAAGGCAATCGCGCAGCAGGGTCAGGCCGCGCCGGGTCTCGTCCTCCGAGGTGACCAAAGCCACCCGGATATACCCAGCGCCGGGGTTCTGCCCGCCCACATCTCGCGATAGATAGGCGCCCGGCAGCACACGGACGCCGGTTTCACGCCAGAGTTTCAAAGCCGCCGCTTCGCCATCGGCGACCGGCAACCACAGGAAAAAGCCCGCTTCGGGCGGTGTATAGGCGTTCAAACCGCCCAGAATTTCGTCGGCCATCCGGTATTTGCGCTGATACAGCGCGCGGCTCTCGCTCACATGCGCCTCATCGGCCCAGGCCGCGGCGGCCACCGCCTGCAACGGCTCGGGCAACGGCGCACCGGCATAGGCCCGCAACTGCCGGATCGCCTTGATCGACGCGCGCCCGCCGGCCACAAAACCCGAGCGCAACCCCGGCAAGTTCGACCGCTTCGACAACGAATGAAAACTCAACACCCGCTCGGGGTCCGCACCGATCTGCGCCGCCACCTCCAACACCCCTACCGGGGGCGTCTCGCGGTAGATTTCGGCATAGCACTCATCGGCAAACACGCGGAAATCATGCTTTTCGGCCAGCGCCAACAGCGCCACCCAATACGCGCGACTGGCCACCGCCCCCTGCGGATTGGCGGGCGAGCAAATATAGGCCACCGTCACCCGGTCCAAAACCTCCGCCGGCAGCCCGGCGAAATCCGGCAAATGCCCGGTCATCGAGGTCGCGGGCACGAACATCGGCTCGGCCCCGGCCGTCAACGCCCCGATCGCATAGACCTGATAAAACGGGTTCGGCATCAGAATGACCGGCCTCTGGCCGTTCTTCTCCTCGGGCGACAGCGCGAGGGCCGCATTGAACAACCCCTCCCGCGTGCCGTTCAGCGCCATCAGCCGATCCTGCGCCACCTCGACCCCATAGCGCCGCGCGATCCACCCCGAGATCGCCCCCAGCAACGCCGGAGTGCCATCATTGGCCGGATACCGCGCAAACCCACCGATAGCGTCATTCAACACCTGCGCCACAAAATGCGGCATAGGATGACGCGGCTCGCCAATGGTCATGGCGATCGGGTCACCACCGGGCTGGTGATGATCAAGCAACGCGCGCAAACGCGGGAATGCGTACTCCGGCAGGTTCGAAAACCGCTCTGGAAATGCCATGGACTGCCTCGTTTTTCGGGATCATCGCGCCCCGTATTGCCGCACGTTACCGTGCCAAAGGCCTCAGGTCCAGAAAAACGAAACCATTTCGGTCAGTTGCGCACCCCCCCTGTGGCTTTTTCGCCGCGACGCTCTGGGCACGAACCAACCGTCTTTGTTCCCGAAATATCCTCAGGGGGTGAATTGGCGCAGCCAAGAGGGGGCTGAAAGCCCCCTGCGAAAAGCATCGTGTCGCGCGCCAGCGCGTCCGTTTGACAGGTCAGCCGCGCTCTTGGCGCAAGGGGCGCGACAACAGCAAGTCCTGCGCCTCGGCCAACCCGACCTTGCCGTTCAGCAACGCCGAGACCATGCACACCACCGGCATCAGATCAGGATCGGCACCGGCGGCGACGGCATGGGCGGTCATCACCCCCTCGACGGTGATCGACGCATCGGGCACCTGCCCGGCGCCAATCGCCATCCCATAGCGGTAGTTGCGCGATTTCTCCGAGGTACAGGTCAGCACCAGATCGCCGAACCCCGACAGGCCCAGCAAGGTCTCGGCATGGGCGCCGCGGGCTTGTGCCAGTCGGTTGATCTCGGCAAAGCCGCGGGTCATCAGCGCCGCGCGCGCGCTTTCACCAAGCCCCGCGCCAATGGTGATCCCGGCGGCAATGGCGATCACGTTTTTCAGCGCTCCACCCAGTTGCGCGCCGATCACGTCATCCGTCAGATAGATCCGCAGATTGGGCGTCGACAGATCGCGTTGCAGCGCCTCCTGATGCGTGCCGCCGCTCGCCAACGTCAGGGCCGTCGGCTTTCGCAGCGCGATATCCTCGGCGAAACTCGGCCCGGTCAACACGCCAACTTGCGCCCGGGGGATCACATCGGCGACGACCTCGGTCGGCAACAACCCCGTCCCCAACTCGACGCCCTTGCAACAGGCAACCAGCTTCGCCCCCGCCAGGTCCGCGCGATGCGCCTCCAGCACCGCGCGCAACTGCTGCGTCGGCACCGCCAGCAGGATGGTCGGCGTGTCGGACAGATCCTGCATCCGCGCGGTGACATGCAGCTCATCGGGGAAATCGGCCATCGGCAAGCGCCACGGATTGCGGCGCTGTTCCTGCATCTGCTGCGCCTGATCCGCGTTGCGCGACCAGAGCCACACATCACGATCCGCCCGCGCAATGGCCACGCCCAACGCCGTCCCGAAGGCTCCGGCGCCGATAATTCCGATGTTTGGCTCGTTCATCCGCACCCTTTCCGCCCCTTTCGGGCTTTTCACCCCCCGCCGCAACCCGCTATGCAGGGGCAAACGCGCCCCAGCGGCAGGAGGGCCGAGATGGTCGATATCGCAACCCGTGTGCACAATCACAACTGGAAGATCGATCCGATCATCCGGTCCCTGATCGACACCGACTTTTACAAGCTTCTGATGTGCCAGTCGATCTTTCGCAACAAGCGCGACACACAAGTCACCTTCAGCCTGATCAATCGCACCAAATCGATCCGCCTGGCCGAGCTGATCGACGAGGGCGAATTGCGCGAGCAACTGGACCATGTGCGCGGCCTCACGCTGAGCCGTGGCGAAAGCACCTGGCTGCGCGGCAACATGTTCTACGGCAAACGCGCGATGTTCCGCTCGGACTTCATGGAGTGGTTCGAAACCATGCGCCTGCCGCCCTATCAGCTGGACACGCGAGACGGGCAATACGAACTGACCTTTGAAGGGTCCTGGCCCGAGGTCATGCTGTGGGAAGTGCCCGCCCTGTCGATCCTGATGGAATTGCGCAGCCGTGCGGTGACCAAGGACATGGGCAAGTTCGAGCTGGAGGTGCTCTATGCCCGCGCCATGAGCCGGGTGTGGGAAAAGGTCGAACGCCTGCGCGCCATCGACGGGCTGAAACTGGCCGATTTCGGCACAAGGCGGCGGCACAGCTTCCTGTGGCAGGATTGGTGCGTGCAGGCGATGGTCGAGGGGCTGGGCAAGGACACGTTTATCGGCACCTCGAATTGCCGCATCGCCATGCGCCGCGATATCGAGGCGATCGGCACCAACGCGCATGAATTGCCGATGATCTATGCCGCCCTCGCCGAGGATGACGCGGCGCTGGCGCGCGCGCCCTATGACGTGCTGGCCGATTGGCACGAAGAACACGACGGCAACCTGCGCATCATCCTGCCCGACACTTTTGGCACCGAAGGATTTTTGCGCAATGCTCCCGACTGGCTGGCGGGCTGGACCGGGATTCGCATTGATTCGGGTGATCCGGCGGCGGGCGCTGAAATGGCGATCCAGTGGTGGAAGGCCCGTGGCGAAGATCCGCGCAAGAAGCTGGTGATTTTCTCGGACGGGCTGGATGTCGAGAAGATCGAAACGCTGCACCGGCAATTCAAGGGCCGCGTGAAGGCCAGCTTTGGCTGGGGCACCTTGCTGACCAACGACTTTCGCGGATTGGTCGCCGATGACCGCCTGGCCCCATTCTCGCTGGTGTGCAAAGCCATCAGCGCAAACGGCCGCCCGACGGTGAAACTGTCGGACAACCCCAAGAAGGCGATGGGCCCGGCCCAGGAGATCGCGCGCTACAAGCGGGTGTTTGGCGTCGGCGAGCAAGCGGCACAGGACGTGATTGTGTAGAGGGGGGAGCGAGGGGCTCCTCGCCCCTCGCGCTCCCTCGCCAAAGGGGACGCACGCGTCCCCCTTGGAACCCCCCGTGGATATTTGAAGAACAAAGACAGGCCAGAGGTAACCGGGTCAGTGCCTGAGCGCTGGCAGGCCGACGCCGGTGCTGTCGAATCCGCCATCTGCGGCGATGATCTGGCCGGTGACATAGCTGGCCTTGTCAGAGGCGAGAAACACGATCACCTCGGCAATCTCGCGTTCGGACCCATAGCGGTTGAGCGGGATCGCGTCGTGATAGGCGTCGATGATGTCCTGGGTATGCACCGCCATCGCCAGTTTCGTGCGCACCGGGCCGGGGCACACGCAGTTGGCGCGGATGCCATATTCGCCGAGTTCCACCGCCTGTTGTTTGGTCAGCTGGATCACCGCCGCTTTTGACGTGCCATAGGCCACGCGCAGGGTGGAGGCCCGGAGGCCCGAGATCGAGGCGATGTTCACCACCGCCCCCCTGGATTGGCGCAGCGCCGGGATTGTGGCCTGGGTCATCAGGAACACGCCGTCGAGGTTGGTCTCCATCACCGTGCGCCAGCGGGTGAAATTCGTGTCCTCGATGGGGCCGAAATCGGCCACGCCGGCGTTGTTGATCAGCGCGTCGATCTGGCCGAAATGCTTGAGAACCGCGGGTAGCGTGGCCTCGACTTCGGCGGGGATCGACACGTCGCAGTAGAATTTCTGCGCGCCTGTCAGATCGGCCGAGGCGCTGTCGAGGGCCGGCAGATCGCGGTCGATCATGGCGACTTGCCAGCCCAGTTCCAAGAACAGCTTCGTGGTGGCGAGGCCGATGCCGCGCGCAGCCCCGGTGACAAGCGCGATTTTGGTCATAAGGTTTCCTCAGGATTTTGCCTGCACGATGGCGCAGAGCATCTCGAACATCAAGGAGGCGCCGAGATAAGCCGTCCCGCCAGAGGGGTCGAAGGGTGGCGAGACCTCGACCAGATCGGCGCCGACGATCTTGATCCCGGCCAGCAGCCGCGCGCATTCCAGCGCCTGCCAACTGCTGGGGCCGCCAACCTCGGGCGTGCCGGTGCCGGGGGCAAAGGCCGGGTCGACAAAGTCGATGTCATAGCTGACGTAGGTGTCGCCCGCGCCCGCAATCTCGCGCGCTTCAGCCATCACATCCGCAACGCCGCGCTTGTGGAATTCCTCGATCGGGATCACGCGGATACCGACGGAGCGTGCGAACTCGCGGTCCTCGCTGTCATAGGCGGTGCCGCGAATGCCGATCATGCAGACGCGCTTTGGGTCCAGCAGTTCCTCCTCCACCGCGCGGCGGAACGGGGTGCCGTGGGTGTACATCATGCCGTTGAAATAGCTGTGGAACAGGTCGGTGTGGCTGTCGAAATGGATCATGCCAAGGGGCCGGTCATGCGCCAGCGCCCGCAGGATCGGCAGAGTGCACAGATGGTCGCCGCCTGCCGTCAGCGGCACGATCCCGGCGGCGCGGACCTGGGTGTAAAACTCGGTCATGCGGCGCAGGCTGTCCTGCACATCGGCCGGGTTGGGCGCCACATCGCCAAGGTCCGCGCAATTGGCGGCCTCGAACGGGCGCAGGCCGGTTATGCCATGCTGCGCGCGGATCATCGTCGAGGCGTCGCGCAATTGCCGGGGACCGTGGCGGGGGCCGGGGCGGTTGGTGGTGCCGCCATCCCAGGGCGCGCCGATCAGGCCGATGTGAACCTGCGCCAATCGCGGGTCATCCAGCGGGATATGCGGCAGGCGCATGAAGGTCGGAACCCCGGCATAGCGCGGCAGAACGAAGCCCGAGACTGGCTGGAAATCGGTGGACATGGCGAACCCCCTTTGCGTTTCGATCAGACAATCAGATGCCCCGCGCCCTGTCACCCCCATGTTGACCTGCGCGCCGCGCGCGGTCACTCTAGCGCACGCCAAAGGACGCCGAACCATGCAGATACTCGCCATCGACCAGGGCACCACCTCGAGCCGCGCCATCATCTTTGACGCCGAGTTGCGCGTCAAAGCTCTGGCCCAGTGCGAGTTTCCGCAGCATTTTCCCGCGTCGGGCTGGGTCGAGCATGATCCCGCCGACCTGTGGGACACCACGCTGGAAACCTGCCGCGCCGCGCTGGATCAGGCCGGTCCGGTGGCCGCCATCGGCATCACCAATCAGCGAGAAACGCTGCTGATCTGGGACCGCGCCACCGGCGAGCCGATCCACCGCGCGATTGTCTGGCAGGATCGCCGCACCGCGGACATTTGCGCCACGCTCAAAGCCGCTGGCCATGAGCCCGAGGTCACCGCCCGCACCGGCCTGTTGCTGGACCCCTATTTCAGCGCCACCAAGGCCGCCTGGATGCTGGATGCCGTGCCCGGCGCCCGCGCGCGTGCCGAGCGCGGCGAGCTGGCACTGGGCACCGTCGATTGCTTTCTGATCTGGCGGCTGACCGGCGGCAAGACCCACGCCACCGACGCCACCAACGCCGCGCGCACCATGCTCTATAACATCGCAACCGGCGGCTGGGATGCGGACCTGTGCGCCCTGTTCAACGTGCCCATGGCCCTGCTGCCCGAGGTCCGCGATTGCAACGCCAGCTTCGGCGAGACCACGCTGTTTGGCGTGCCGATCCCCATTCTGGGCGTGGCGGGCGATCAGCAGGCGGCGACCATCGGTCAGGCGTGTTTTCAGCCGGGGATGCTGAAATCGACCTACGGCACCGGCTGTTTCGCCCTGATGAACACCGGAACGGTGATGGTGCCCTCGACAAATCGCCTGTTGACGACGATTGCCTATCAGATCGACGGGCAGGTGACCTATGCGCTCGAAGGGTCGATTTTCATCGCCGGGGCCGTGGTGCAATGGCTGCGCGATGGGTTGAAAATCATCAAAGACGCGCCGCAAACGCAGACTTTGGCCGAGGCCGCCGACCCCGCGCAGCAGGTGATCATCGTGCCCGCCTTTACCGGGCTTGGCGCGCCCTATTGGCGGCCCGAGTGCCGGGGCGCGGTGTTCGGCCTGTCGCGCAACTCCGGCCCCGCCGAATTTGCCAAGGCCGCCTTGGAAAGCGTCGGGTTTCAGACCCGCGATCTGGCCGATGCGATGCGCGCCGATTGGGCCTCGCAGGGGGCCGAGGCCGTCCAGGGCGTGTTGCGCGTCGATGGCGGCATGAGCGCCAGCCGCTTTGCCATGCAGTTCCTGGCCGATATCCTTGGCGCGCCGGTTGACCGGCCGACCGTGCTGGAAACCACGGCGCTGGGCGTGGCCTGGCTGGCGGGGCACAAGGCCGGGATCATGCCGGATGCGGCGGGGTTTGCCGATCTCTGGGCGCTTGATCACCGGTTCGAGCCGGTCATGGACCCGACCACCCGCGAGGCACGCTATGCGGCGTGGCAACGCGCCGTTCGGGCGACCATCGCCGCCGCGTGACCCGGCGCCGCGCCCAATCCGGCGCCACCTCTCATTTGCGAGGCGGGCCGCCAAGCGCGCCGACAAACCGCTTCAACCGGTCCTCGGCCTTGCCCCGCACCAGCCGCAGCGATTGCAGCGCCAGTCTGGCAACCATCGTATGCGCCGACAATTCGGCTTCGACGATGATCCGGCAGCCGCCGTCGTCGAGGTCATAAAAATCCATGACCATGTCGGCCCCGGCGAGGTCCGACTCAAGGGTCATGGTCATCGTCTCATCGGTGGACGTCTCCAGAAGATTGACCGAGAATTTGCGTGGTTCTTCGCGCCAGACCATCGCACAGGACCACGCCATCTGCGGCGCCACCGAGACACGCTCGACGCGCGCGCCCATCTCTTGCAGGACCGTTTCAATCCGGGCCGGATCGCGGAACATGTGCAAAACCTGCGCGCGGGGCCGCTGGAAATCACGGATCGTTTCAATTTTCATAAGTCGCTACTCTCTTAATCAATCAATCAAGGGCGCCAGACAGCCACCGGGTGATCAATTCATAGGCAATTGCCCCGGCGCGCGGACGGCGCACCGTCGGATGCAGCCCGGCCAGGACATCCACCATGTCCTCGCGCGTCACCCAAATCGCGTCTTCCAGTTCAACCGGGTCCAGCGTGATCTCGTCATCCTCGGCCACGGCGACAAACCCCAGCATCAGGGAATTTGGCCAGGACCACGGCTGTCCGCCGACATATCGCACCGCGCGAACGGTGATGCCGGTTTCTTCATGCACCTCGCGCCGAACCGCCCCCTCCAGCGCCTCGCCCGGCTCGACGAACCCGGCCAAGGTGGAATACATCCCCTCGGGCCAACCGGGCGAGCGCCCCAGCAGCACCTTGTTGCCGCGCAGCACCAGCATGATCACCACCGGATCGGTGCGCGGAAAATGCGAGGCTTTGCACGCCGGGCAACGCCGCTGCCAACCGCTCTGGGTGACGACACTCGGCTGACCGCAAGACGCGCAATAGCGGTGCGACTGGTGCCAATTCATCAACGCGCGCGCCGTCGAGGCCATTGCCGCATCCGTCGCCGACAGCGACACCATCAAGCCGCGCAGCTCCAGAAAGGCGTAATCAGAGGGCACGGCCGGGTGATAATAATCCACCGGATCAAAAAATGCGGCCATCGCTGCTTCTTCCAGCGAATCGGGCACCCAGGAGGACACATCCGCCGCAAAGCGCGCAGCCCCCTCGTGATGCCCCAGAAACACCCAATCGTCGCGCGCATCGTCCAGGATCTTGTGCCCCGGCGCGACCCAGCCCGCCTTGGTCCGCGCCGCGCCGGCGATCAACGGACGCCCGCGCCACATCGGCAACACCCGAGTCGTCGGGTTCGACCGCAAGGCCGCAATCGCGGCCGGGTCGCGGCGCACCTCGGCGGTCCGGTCATCCCATTCAGCAGAAAAGACGATATCGCGTTGCACGGAGCACCCATTTTGGAACCGCCGCTGCTTTAAGCCATTTTCTGTGTTATGAAAACCACTATATGAAAGGGAAAGATCATCCAGAGAGTTGTCTTGCAACCAGAAGGTGTGCTTAGTTGCCATGACACAGACAGCGTTTTGTCTAAATTTTGCCTTTGATTGCGGTCATTTCCAAAGCTTCGTACTGCGCTTTGGGTTTCGGTCCTCGACTCAGGGCGGCAGTGGGACAATGACGTGATCGTTCGAGGAAATGCGTTGCTCAACTCCAGCACCTTTCGTGGCCTGACTGCCGGTCAACGTGCCGTTCACCTGCGGGTGATCGAAACGACGGACCTGCACCTGCACCTGCTGCCGTATGACTATTACGCCGACAAGCCGTGGAACGGCATCGGTCTGGTCAACGCCGCGCAAATGATCGAGGACGCGCGCAGCGAGGCCAACAACACCCTGCTGTTCGACAATGGCGACTTCCTGCAAGGCACGCCGATGGGCGATTATGTTGCCCATGAACGCGGCCTGCGCGAGGGCGATGTGCACCCGGTCATCGCCGCGATGAACGCGCTGGAATTCGACGCGATCACGCTGGGCAATCACGAATTCAACTATGGGCTCGATTTCCTGATGACGGCGCTGGGCGGTGCTGCGTTCCCCGTGGTGTCGTCGAATCTGTCCGTCAGGCACGGCGCAAACCCGCTGCGCGACACCACGTTGGTGAAGCCCTATGTGCTGATCGACAAGATGGTTGCGGATGATCAGGGGTTCGAGCACCGCTTGCGGATTGGCGTCATCGGCTTTGCCCCGCCGCAGGTGGTGGATTGGGACAGTCACGCCCTGGACGGCCGCCTGCGCGCCCGCGATATCATCGAAACCGCCCGCGCCTATGTCCCCGAAATGCGCGAGGCCGGGGCCGATCTGATCATTGCTCTGGCGCATACCGGCATCGGCGCCTCGCGCCATACCGAGGGCATGGAAAACGCCGCCGTGCCTCTGGGCCGTGTGCCCGGCATTGACGCGCTGCTGACCGGGCATAGCCATCTGGTGTTTCCGTCGCCGGTGTTCAGCAACCTGACCGACGTTGATATCGCCGCGGGCACCGTTTCGGGCAAACCGGCGGTGATGGGCGGTTGCTGGGGGGCGCATATCGGCCTGATCGACATCCTCTTGACCCGCGACGCCGGCAAATGGGAGGTTCTGGGCACCCGCTCCGAGGTTCGCTCCTTGCCCAAGGCCCCGCCCGCCGCCGCACCGCAAAAGGCGCAGCGCGTGGCCGCTGCCGTGGCTGCGGCGCATACCGATACCCTCGCCGCCATTCGTCGCCCGGTCGGGCAATCGGAGCAGCCGCTGCATTCCTATTTCACCCATCTGGGCGAATTCGATGCCCTGCGCGTCGTGGCCGAGGCCCAGCGCGCCTATGTCGCCGCACAACTGACCGACCCCGACCTCATGGATCTGCCGATTCTGTCGGCGGTGGCCCCGTTCAAATCCGGCGGTCGCAGCGGTCCTGCGGGCTATACCGATATTGCCGCCGGGCCTTTGGCGTTGCGCCATATCGCCGATCTTTACGCCTTTCCCAACGCCATCGCCGCGCTCTGCCTGACCGGAAAGGAGATCACCGAATGGCTGGAACGTTCGGCATCGGCCTTCAGCCAGGTCCGGCTGGGCAGCACCGGCACGCTGTTGCGAGACCCCGACTTTCCGGGCTATAATTTCGAGATGATCAACCCGCTCGATGTGGTTCTCGACCTGTCGAAACCGGCCCGCTACAACGCCGACGGCACCATGATCAACGACAAGGCGCACCGCGTGGCCTCGGTGTCGCTGCATGGCGCGCCGCTGGACCCAGAGGCCCGGTATATCCTGTGTACCAACAGCTATCGCGCCGGGGGTGCCGGGAATTTCGCCGGCGCACGCAGCGCCAATCTCGTGCTCTCGGACGAGGCCGTGGCCCGTGACATCGTGCGCCAGTATGTTGCGCAAAGTGATACGGTCCATGTCGGCACGGGTGGCAGCCTGCGGTTCACACCGATGCCTGACACCAGTGTGGTGTTTGAAACCGGGCCAAAGGCCCGCCATCACCTGAGCGAGATCGCCCGCTACAACCCTGTCCCCCGTGGCCTGACGCGCAGCGGATTCCTGCGGTTGAAGCTGGATCTATCGGGCGAGGTCTGAGCCGACCGGGCAATCAAGGGGCAACGATCGCTGCCCCTTTTCGCGCAACCGTCATCGCTCAGCCATCTATGCGAATGCGCGCGTTCGTCGGGTCATAGGGGCTGTCCTCGACCACCACCGCATCCCATTCCTGCCGCATCATGCGCAGCTTCAGCTTGGTGCCGACGACCGCCAGATCGGGCGTCACATAGCCCATGCCGATCTGCTTGCCGAACGCCACCGAATACCCGCCCGAGGTCAGACGTCCGACCTTCTTGCCATCCACCAGCAGCACTTCGCGGCCCCAGGGATCGGCGTCCTGCGGCCCGTCAATCAGCACCGTGACACATTTCGCCCGGATGCCGGTGGCGTTCATCGCGTCCTTGCCGTGGAAGTCTTTGCCCTGATCCACGAACCGCGGCAGATCGGCCTCCAACGGCGTGGCGTCGCGGCCCAATTCGTTGCCGAACGCGCGATAGGATTTTTCTTGCCGCAGCCAGTTCTGCGCCCGCGCGCCAACCAGTTTCAGCCCGAACTCCTGCCCCGCCGCCATCAGTTGATCGAACAGATAGGCCTGCATCTCGATCGGGTGGTGCAATTCCCAGCCCAGCTCGCCGGTATAGGCCACGCGGATCGCCCGCACCGGACACATGCCCAATTCGATGTTGCGCATCGACAGCCACGGGAACCGCTTGTTCGAGAGCACCGTTGACGGCTCGGCATCGCGGACCAGTGTGTTCAGGAACTCACGCGACTTCGGCCCCGCCACCGCGAACACGCCCCATTGCGTCGTCACATCATGGATGTCGACATAAGTGCTCTGCGCGGCCATGAAATCTGCCGCCGATTTGCGCAGGAAATCCGCATCATAGGCCGTCCAGGCCCCCGCCGACACCAGGTAATATTCCTCCTCGGCCAGCCGCACGATGGTGTATTCGGTGCGCGTCGTGCCCGCCCCGGTCAGCGCATAGGTCAGGTTGATGCGGCCCACCTTGGGCAGCTTGTTGCAGGTGAAATGATCCAGAAACGCCGTCGCCCCCGGCCCGCGCACCAGATGCTTGGTGAAGGCCGAGGCATCAATCATGCCGACGCCCTCACGGATCGCCTTGGCCTCGGCGACGGCATACGGCCACCAGGCGCCGCGCCGGAAGCTGCGGCCATCGTGGTCGAAATTCGACGGCGCATCCAGCGGGCCAAAATAGTTCGGCCGCTCCCAGCCGTTCACCTGCCCGAACTGCGCACCCAGCGCCTTTTGCCGGCCATACACCGGCGTCGTGCGCAGCGGGCGGCAGGCTTCGCGCTCTTCGTCGGGGTGGTGCAGGATATAGACGTGCTCGTAGCATTCCTCGTTCTTGCGCGCCGCGTATTCGGTGGTCATCCAGTCGCCGTAACGCTTGGGGTCCAGCGAGGCCATGTCGATCTCGGCCTCGCCCTGCGTCATCAACTGCGCCAGATAATAGCCCGTGCCGCCCGCCGCAGTGATGCCGAAACTGAACCCTTCGGCCAGCCACATGTTGCGCAGACCGGGTGCCGGACCAACCAGCGGGTTGCCGTCGGGCGTGTAGCAGATCGGGCCGTTGAAATCATCCTTGAGGCCGCTGTCCTCGCAAGACGGTATCCGGTGGATCATCGCCGCGTATTGGTCTTCGATCCGCTCCAGATCCAGCTGGAACAGATCGGCGCGGAAACTGTCGGGCACGCCATAGTCAAACCGCGCCGGGGCGCCGCGCTCATAGACGCCCAGAATCCAGCCGCCGCGCTCCTCGCGGACATAGGATTGCGCATCGGCGTCACGGATCACCGGGTGTTCCGGGTTCGACTTGCGCCATTCGACCAAGGCCGGATCCTGATCCATGACGATGAACTGATGCTCGACGGGGATCGCGGGGATCTTGATGCCCAGCAGCTTCGCCGTGCGCTGCGCGTGGTTGCCGGTGGCGGTCACCACATGCTCGGCGGTGATCTCGAACACCTCGCCCGAGGGCACCAGATTGCCGCCCTTTTCCGCCATGCGCTCGCAGGTCACCACCCACGCGGACCCGGTCCAGCGATAGGCGTTGACCTGAATCTTGCGCTCGATGGTGCAGCCATGCTGGCGCGCGCCCTTGGCCATTGCCTGCGTCACGTCGGCCGGGTTGATATAGCCGTCTTGCGGGTGATAGAGCGCGCCCTTCAGATCGTCGGTGCGGATCAGCGGCCAGCGTGCCTTGACCTGTTCCGGTGTCAGGAATTCATGGTGCACACCCGCCGTTTCCGCGACCGAGGAATACAGCATGTATTCGTCCATCCGCGCGTCAGTCTGCGCCATGCGCAGGTTGCCAACCACTGCGAAACCGGCATTCAGGCCCGTCTCGGCCTCCAGTGATTTATAGAAATCAACGCTGTATTTGTGGATATGCGTCGTCGCGTAGCTCATGTTGAACAGCGGCAGCAAGCCCGCCGCGTGCCAGGTCGAACCCGAGGTCAGTTCATCGCGTTCGACCAGCATGGTGTCCCAGCCCGCCTTCGCCAGATGATAGGCAATGCCGGTGCCGACGGCACCACCACCAACGACAAGGGCTTTCACATGGGTTTTCATCGCGCGGTGCTCCGGCTGCTGCAATTTTGATACGTCATCGCAGCAAATCACACGCGGCGGTCAAATGCACCCGACCGATGAACGCGCGAAAACGACCCGCACCCTGCCAGCGGTGCTATTTCGACAAATCCGCGCGCCAAATGGCCAGTCCCAGAACCACCATCGCCGCCACGATCGAGACACCCCCAACGATCACCAGATACGGCGGCACACCGAACAGCACTTCGGCCAGAATGCCGACCGGCATCAGCATCCCGGCCAGCCCCAGCCACGAGGCCAGCTTGGCCTGCCCCGCCGAAATCGGCAACCGCAAGATCAGATACCCGATCAGCACGTTCAGCAATGCAAAGAGGTTGCCATGCACATGCGCCAGACGTGATTCGAAATGCACGCCGGTCGAATACTGCGCGATCCAGTCCTCGCGGCCGGGCGCGAAATCACGCAGGTAAATCAGGAAGAACCCGTACAGCATGAACCCGGCCAGAAACCACAAACCCGTGACGATATTCGCTTTCCCCGTGATCATGGTGCCGCTCTTGTGGCCGTGTGCCGTTTCCGAAACAGATAGACCGCAATCGCCAGCCAGAACCCCAGCCGGAGTGTCATCGCCGCCACGGTCCTTGCCTCATAGGCACCGCCTTCAAGGATATGCCAACCAAGCGCCACAAAGACGACGGCAATGGCGGCGGCCAATCCCTTGGCAAGGGTAAAGGCGAAGGGGTTGTTGCGATACAGGCAGACCCCGGCGATCACATAGAGAAAGCCACTGAGCGCATTGAACCACAAGACACCCGCCACCACGTTCCCGGCCAGCGACGCCACATCCGCCCCGCCGAACAACACCGAAAACCCCGAGATCACGGTCAAAACCCCGAAACCGACGGCTGCCAGCCCAAGGCCACGTTGCACAATCCTGGTCATATCCGCATATCCCTGTGTCAGACCTCGACCATTATACGCGGCCAGCCCGGGTTTCCGCCGCCTTTTCCGCGACACGCGCCGGGGCGCTTTGTCGCATCCCGTTCCCGCAGCCGCATTGCTCCGCTCAAAGACACGCGGTATCACCAAGGGAACGCCCCTCAGGATGCCCCGTCATGCACATCTGCCGCACCATCGCCGACATCCGCACCACCACCGCCGGCTTCCGCGCCGCCGGTGAGTCGGTCGCCTTGGTGCCGACGATGGGCTATCTGCACGCCGGACACATGGCGCTGGTCGAACGCGCCAAATCCGAGGGGCAGCGGGTTGTCACCACGATCTTCGTGAACCCCACGCAATTCGGCGCGAACGAGGACCTGTCAACCTACCCCCGCGACGAGGCCCGCGATCTGGCAATGCTTCAGGCCGCCGGGGTCAACGCCGTGTTCCTGCCCGAGGTCGCCGAAATCTACCCCGAGGGCGCGCAAACCATTGTTGAAACCACGGATCTGGCGAAGATCCTGATCGGCAAACTGCGCCCGGGTCATTTTCGCGGCGTGGCGACCGTCGTCACCAAACTGTTCAACATCATCCAGCCCGACGTCGCCTGCTTTGGCGAGAAAGATTACCAGCAGCTTTGCGTCATCCGCCAATTCACCCGCGATCTGAACATCCCCGTGCGCATCGTCGGCGTCCCCACCGTACGCGAAGCCGACGGCCTCGCCATGTCCTCGCGCAACGTGCGCCTGACGCCTCAGGACCGCGCCGCCGCCGTGATCCTGTCGCGCGCCCTGACCCAAGCCGCCGACCTGGCCAAAACCGGCATCACCGCCTCGCGTCTGCGCGCCTGGGTCGCCGCCCATATCCAGAGCGAACCGCGCGCCGACCTGCAATCCGCCGACATCCGCGACGCGCAAACCCTGCGCAGCATCTCCGGCCCGCTCAAGGCGCCCGCCGTGATTCTGCTGGCGGTGAAATTCGGCGCTGTCCTCCTGATCGACCAACGCGTCGTCACGCCCTGAGAAAGGAACCCCGATGTCCACCCAGACCTCCGTCCAGCCCGGCACCCCGATCCGCCGCATCACCGTGCCGCAACTGCGCGCCCGCAAAGGCGGCGAGCCCATCGTCTCGCTGACCTCCTACCATTCGCACACCGCCGCCATCGTCGACAAATACGCCGATTTCATCCTCGTCGGCGACAGCCTCGGCATGGTCATGCACGGCATGGAATCCACCGTCGGCGTGACGCTGGACATGATGATCACCCACGGCAAAGCCGTTGTGCGCGGCACGAAACGCGCGCTGATCGTCGTCGACATGCCCTTTGGCACCTACGAGGAATCGCCCAGCGTCGCCTTCCGCAACGCCGCCAAGGTGATGACCGCCACCATGTGCCAGGCCGTCAAGCTCGAGGGCGGCGCGCGCATGGCCGACACGATCCGCTTTCTGGTCGATCGCGGCATCCCGGTGATGGCCCATATCGGCCTCACGCCGCAGTCCACCAACGTCATGGGCGGCTTCAAGACCCAGGGCCGCGACGAGGCCACATGGCAGCACCACATCAACGACGCCATCGCCGTCGCCGAGGCCGGGGCCTTTGCCGTCGTCGTCGAGGGCGTCGTCGAACCCTTGGCCAACAAGATCACCCAGGCCATCGACATCCCCACCATCGGCATCGGCGCCTCCGCCGATTGCGACGGGCAGATCCTCGTGCTCGAGGATATGCTGGGCCTCAACCCCAAGCCGCCCAAATTCGTCAAGGTCTACGGTGAGTTCGGCGGCATGATGGAACGCGCCGTGTCAAAATACGCGGCTGAGGTCAAATCCCGCGCCTTTCCGTCTGACGATGAAACCTACCGCTAAGAGGCCACAATGCCCCAATCCAGCCGCCTGAACCTGCCCTTCACCGGCATCTGCACCTTCGGCAAATACCCGCATGTGTCGGATTGGGACGCGATTGACGCCGACGTCGCCGTGATGGGCGCACCGTTTGACGCGGGCACCCAGTTCCGCTCGGGCGCGCGCATGGGGCCACGCGCGATCCGCGAGGCCTCGACGCTGTTTTCCTTCGGCCTCGGCGGGGCCTATGACCACGAGGACGACATCACCTACCTCGACCCGGCGCTCACCCATATCGTCGATATCGGCGATGCCGACATCATCCACACCGATACGGAAACCAGCCACGCCAATATTGCCTTCGGCGTGCGCAAAATCCTCGCGGCGGGGGCGATTCCGGTGGTGCTGGGCGGCGATCACTCGGTCAATATCCCCTGTATCGACGCTTTCGATGACCAGGATCCGATCCATATCGTGCAAATCGACGCGCATCTCGATTTCGTCGACGTGCGCCACGGCGTGCGCAACGGCCACGGCAACCCGATGCGCCGCGCGGCGGAAAAATCCTATGTCACCGGCATCAGCCAGATCGGCATCCGCAACGTCTCCTCCACCGCCCGCGACGGCTACGAGGCCGCGCGCGCCATGGGCACCGACATCCAATCCGTGCGCCAGTTCCGCAAACTGGGGGTCGAGGGCATGTTGGCCCGCATCCCGGCGGGCGCGCGCTACTACGTCACCCTCGATATCGACGGGTTCGACCCTTCCATCGCGCCCGGCACCGGCACGCCCAGCCACGGCGGGTTCTATTACTACGAGATGCTGGAACTGCTCGACGGGCTCGCCAAACGCGGCGCCATCGTCGGCATGGATCTGGTCGAGGTCGCGCCCGACTACGACCAGACCGGCACCACCTCGATCCTGGCGGCACAAATCCTGATGAACACCATCGGCCGCATCCTGCACCACCGCGCGCTGTGACGTCTCGGGGGGCGCTCACCCGAAATGCGGTCAGGCCGCAATCACCAAACACCAGTCCGGCACCCCGAAGGATCAACGCCCCGCACCGTCGCGGGCCAGACGGCTTCGCCAGGGCCCGGCGATATCCGCCACATTGTCCCCCTTGCCCTGCGCACCAAAGACCAAAAAACCCCACCCAGATCCGGCGCGCGCTCGGGTCTCCGGGCTGACACACCCGGCACCCGGCAACCGCTACGCCCACCAACTGCGATGGTGTGACGGGTTCAACAAGGCAAGAAAACACGCCGCCCCGCAACCGCCGCCGCCCCCCTTGCAACGGCGAGCACCCTGATGCGCCCCCCATCCAACCCCTGTCACACCCGATGGAACCCACCTTCCGCCGTGCGTGCCATTGCCTTGCCAACGCGGCCTCCCCCCAAAACGGGCGCCCCCTGAACCCTTGCAAACGCGCCGGGTCGCACACCCGCACTTGCGGCTTCATCTTGCCAAAAATACTCACATCACCACGCCCGCCCCACGCGCGGCGTCAACCAAGGAACACCCCCAACCGCGCCGCCGCCGCCGCTAACCGCGCCCGTACCGGTGCAGAAACCGGCGTCACAATATACCCCGCCCGCGCATCACCAATGCACAGCGCTTCCCCCTCGGGGGCCGCCCGCCAGATCAACCCGATCAACACGCACAGCGCCGCATCCAGCCGGTCCTGATCACCCTTCCCGGGCGCGGCCATCTGCGCCATCTGCGCGAACCACGTCGTCAGGGCCGGCACCACCAACCGCGCCGCCGCCTCCGCCGCCACCCGGCACACCGCCCCCCAATCCGCGTGCCGGTACGTCTTGCGGTTTTGCGGGTTATACTTCGGCGCACCCAATCGCGCCGCAAACCCCTCATGCAACCCGGCCAGGGCAAGCGCCGGAAACACCTCGATCAGGAAATGCCCGGTCACTGCCCGCCGCGACAAGGCAACCTCCTGCCACGCCTCGACACTGTCCAGAAACCGCCACAGCGGCGCATGATCGCCAAACATCCTGTGTTTTCCGCGATTGGCAGGCTGCACCCCGCCCCCGGTATAGGACAGGACCGAGGCCGCCACCCGCTCGGCGGGCCGCATCCCGCCCGCATTCGGCACCACACTCGGCTGATCCAGCGCAATCAGGCTCAGGCCATACCCCACGCGGCGCGCATGCACATACACCGCCGCCTGCGCGAAACTGACCAGTTCGGGCGCATGAAACACACCCTGCCCGGCCGCATCAAACCCCAGCGCAGCAATCGCACCGGGGGCCTTCGGATTGTCGGTCCAGGCACTGTCAAACCCGAACACGATACACTCGGTTTGCCCGCTCACAACTTGCATCACCTCTCCTCTTGCGGTGCTCTTGGTTCCCCAAATATCCCGGGGTGAGGCGCACCCGCGCCGAGGGGCTGGCCCCTTCTTTACGGCGTGGAACCGTTATCAAAGGGTAAACGCTGCACGCCAACCCCTTGATTTCCCCTGTCTCACACCCTGTCCCACGGGGGGACACCCCCGACACCGCGCAGGAAAAAGGGGGGCCAAAGCCCCCCTTCCCCGTCCGTCAATCCAGCACATTCAAGCCGAGGCCAACCGCGCCGCCACGTTTTCCCAGTTGACCAGCTTTTCAAGGAAGTTGGTCAGATAGGCCGGGCGCTTGTTGCGGAAATCAATGTAATAGGAATGCTCCCAAACATCACAGCCCAGCAGCGCCGTCTGCCCGAAACACAGCGGGTTCACGCCGTTTTCCGTCTTGGTGACCTTCAACCCACCGTCCTTGTCCCGAACCAGCCAGCACCAGCCCGAGCCAAACTGCCCGGCACCCGCCGCCGCGAAGTCATCCTTGAACTTCTGCACCGACCCGAACGAGTCCACAATCGCGGCTTCCAGTTCCGACGGCATCGCCTTGCCATTCGGCCCCATCATCTCCCAGAACTGCGCGTGATTCCAATGCTGCGAGGCATTGTTGAAAATCCCGTTCTGCGCCACCGCCCCGGCCTGATAGGTGCCGGTGACGATGTCCTCCAACGACTTGCCCTCCCACTCGGTCCCGGCAATCAGCTTGTTGCCGTTGTCGACATAGGCCTTGTGGTGCAGGTCGTGATGATACTCCAGCGTCTCTTTGCTCATGCCAAGCGCAGCAAGGGCGTCGTGGGCATAGGGCAGGTCAGGAAGGGTAAATGACATAGCGGTCCTCATTGGTTGGTTATCCCGTTGAGAGTAATAAGGGTCTCTGGTGCCCAAAGGTCAAGCCCGGCGCGGTAGAAGACCGACATCTCGGATGAGGTTTTTCCCGGCAGCCAGCGTCACGGTTTGGGGTGATCGTCGTAATCCCCGCGCAAGATGCGCTGGCTGTCGCCCTCGGGGTCGTCATATTGGCCGCGCCGCAGGGTCCACCAGAAGGCCGCGAGGCCGACCAGCCCCAAGATCAGGGACACGGGGATCAGTACTGCCAGAATATCCATTGTCTATCCGATCCTTGCGCCTACATGCTAAGGCGCGTTATTTCAGCCGCAAAGCGTTCAGCGCGACGGTTATCGACGACAGCGACATTGCCAGCGCTGCCAGCAGCGGCGAGGCCAGCCCGATCAGCGCAATCGGCACGGCGATGATGTTATAGCCAAACGACACCGCGAAATTCTGGCGGATGCGCCTGACGGCAAGCACCGAGACGCGCTGTGCCTCGGGCAATGGGGCCAGCGAGGCGCCCAGCAGCACGATATCCGAGGCCACGCGCGCCGCATCCAGTGCCGAGGCGGGCGAGATCGAGACATGCGCCGCGACCAGCGCAACCGTGTCGTTCAACCCGTCGCCGACCATCAGCACCCGGTGCCCCTGCGCCTGAAGCGCATTGATCGCGTCGGCCTTGTCTTGCGGCAGGGCCTCGGCGCGCCAGTCGTCGATGCCCAGTCGCGCCGCCAGATCACCAACCGCGCCGGGCACGTCGCCCGAGATCAGGATGACCTGCTTGCCCTGCGCCTTGAAGGCCGCCACGGCCTCGGCGGCGCCATCGCGCAATTGGTCGGCAAAGGCGATCGCGTGCGGCGGCTGCGTGCCAATCGCGAGATAGGTGGCGGTGACGTTCAGAGCCTCGGCCCCGACCCAGTTCGCGCGCCCCAAACGCACGCGCTGACCATGCCACAGGGCTTGAATCCCGTGGCCGGGCACCTCGGCGATATCGTCCAGCATTGCCGGGACAACGCCTTGCGCGCGGGCGGATTTGGCCAGTGATATCGCCAGCGGGTGACTGGAGGCACTCGCCAACCCGGCGGCAACGCCGAGATCCTGACGGCTCAGATCCTGCAGGTTCACCGGCTGCGGGGTGCCCATCGTCAGGGTGCCGGTCTTGTCGAAGACGACGGTATCAACCTCGGCCAGACGCTCCAGCGCGGAGCCATCCTTGATCAACAGCCCGGCGCGAAACAGCTTGCCCGAGGCCGCCGTCACGACCGCAGGCACGGCCAGACCCAGCGCGCAGGGGCAGGTGATGATCAGCGTCGCCGCGGCGATGTTCAGGGCAAAGCGCGCGTCGCCGCCGGTGATATACATCCAGACCACGAAGGCCCCGAAGGCGAGGATATGCACGCTGGGCGAATACATCCGCGCGGCGCGTTCGGCCAAGGTCGTGTATTTGTTGCGCGCGTTTTCGGCGATGGCCACCAGATCGGCCATGCGGTGCAACGAGCTGTCCTTGCCCGCCGCCGTCACGCGCACGGTCAAGGGGCCGGTCAGGTTCACCGCGCCAGCAGACACCACCAGATCGGGGCTGGCGAAGACCGGCAAGGTCTCGCCGGTCAGCAAGGAGCGGTCGAGTTCCGAAGTGCCCGCCGTGATCACCCCGTCCACCGGGATGCGCCCACCGGGACGGACCAGCACCAGATCGCCGACCTTCAGTTCGGCGACGGACACGGTTTCCTCGGTGGTTCCGGTCAGGCGGATCGCGCGCGGCACCTCGAGCGCGGCCAATTCCTGCGCGGCAGAGCGCGCCACGGCGCGGGTGCGGAAATCCAGATAACGGCCCGCCAACAGGAAGAAGGTCAGCATCACCGCCGCATCGAAATAGGCGTGGTGCCCGCTGTTCAACGTCTCATAAAGCGAAATTCCGGTGGCCAGAATGATGGCCAGCGAGATCGGGAAATCCATGTCGAGGCGACCGGCACGCACCCCGGCAATCGCCTTGCGAAAGAAGGGTTGCGCCGAAAAAGCCACGGTCGGCAGGGCAATCGCCCCCGAGATCAGATGGAACAGGTCGCGCGTCGCATCCGTCGCGCCAGACCACACCGCCACCGACAGCAGCATGATATTCATCATGCTGAACCCGGCCACGCCCAGGCGCATCAGCAGATCGCGGCCCTGGCGGTCGGTGTGGGTCATCGACAGGGTGCCGGGGTCCAGCTCATGGGCGGTATAGCCGACGGTGGCCAGGCGTTCGATGACCTGCTCGGGCGTCACGTCGATATCCGCATCGACCGAGACCCGCCGCAGGGTCAGGTTCAGCCGTGCGGACCGAATGCCCGGCATGACCTCCAGATCGCGCTCGATCGTCGAGATACACAGCGCGCAATGCGCGTCAGGCACCGACAGCATCAGGCGCGCGCCCTTCTCGGCCTTGGCCGCCGCCGCGCGCTCCATCGCCGACGGGGCGACGGAGCAAGCCGGGCAGGCCGAAACAGAGGGCGCGTCAAACGTGTCGGTCATGGCGTGGCCTTCAACGATGGTGGATCAGGCCGATGCGCTGCGTGAAATCAGTGCCATCGGCGGCAACTGCGACAATATGCAGGTTCCAGTTACCGTAATCGACGTCGACATCGGCAACATAGGCCCCATCTTCGAGGCGCATTTCGGGCATGAAGTCTTCGCGCGCAGTGGTCGGGCGGCCCAGCGTGACCTGCAAGCTGTCAATCGCCGCAATCGAGCCGTTGGCGTTGTTGATCGCAAGGCGCAATCGTCCTGCGGTCAGGTCGGCCTCGGTGGTCCAGCCCAGCGCGCGTTGGCTTGCCTGGCGTTCGTTGAACCCCTGGCTGGCAACATACGAGTTGCGCACCTCAAGCCCCGGAAAGGTATCAATCGCAACATAGGCCATGAACAAATTCACGCCGATGATGACCCCGAACGCGCCGACCGTGATCATCAGCACGCCGCGCCCGGTGAGTTCGCGCTCGCCAGATTTCGCCATTATCGACCCCTTCCGTTAAAGACGGTCTCGCCGTAAATCCGCTCTTCGCCGCCGACCACAGAAACCCAGATCCTCACCGGTGTGATGCCCGCCGCGGTCTCGGGTGTGTTGGGCATTGCGGTCAGGTAGACGCGTTGGTTCAATTGCTCGTCCGGTCCGACGAGAACGCTCTGGCCGTCAATGCCTTCCATCGTCAGGATGATATCGTTGTTATCCGCCACCGACAGCAGGAATTCACGCGCCTCCTGGTTCATGTTGCGCAAGCGGATGTCATAGGCGTTGCGCACCGAGCCATCGGCCAACACCACATGCGTCGGATTGCGGATCGGTGAGATCGACATATCCACATCCGTGCGCAGGAACAAGGCGACCAGAAGCCCCAGCCCAATACCGCCCCAGAGCACGGTGTAAACGATCGTGCGCGGCCGGAAGATATGCTTCCAGACCGACTTGGGCGCTTCGCCCTTGCGTTCGCTGACCTCGTCGGTCAGGGCCAGATAGCCGATCAACCCGCGAGGCTTGCCAATCTTGTCCATGATATCGTCGCAGGCGTCGATGCACAGGCCGCAGGTGATACAGGCCATTTGTTGCCCGTCGCGAATATCAATGCCCATCGGGCAGACGTTGACGCAGGCCATGCAGTCGATGCAATCGCCCAGTTTTTCAGCCTCGGCACCCTTGCGTTGTTTGCCGCGTGGTTCACCGCGCCAATCCCGATAGCCGATGGTGATCGTGTCCTCGTCCATCATCGCGGCCTGAATCCGCGGCCAGGGGCAGGCATAGATACAGATCTGCTCGCGGAAGAAGCCCCCGAACAGGAATGTCGTGAGGGTCAGGAAAATGATCGTGCCATAGGCAACCGGATGCGCGTTGAACGACAGAAGATCGCGCAGCAAGGTCGGCGCATCGGTGAAATAGAACACCCAGGCCCCGCCGGTGGCCAAACCGATCAGCAACCAGACCAGCCATTTCAACCCATATTTGCGGATTTTCTCGGCACCCCATTTCTGGCGATGCAACCGGACCCGCGCGTTGCGGTCGCCCTCGATCCAGCGTTCGACAAGGATGTACAGGTCGGTCCAGACGGTTTGCGGGCAGGCATACCCGCACCACACACGCCCCAGCGCCGAGGTGAACAGGAACAACCCGATGCCGGCCATGATCAACAGGCCCGCGACGAAGTAGAACTCATGCGGCCAGATTTCGACCATGAAGAAGAAAAAACGTCGATTGGCGAGATCGACCAGAACCGCCTGATCCGGCAGAACCGGCCCACGATCCCAGCGAATCCAAGGTGTTATGTAGTAAATGCCCAGCGTGAACGCCATCAACCACCACTTGAGGTTGCGAAACGCCCCTTTGACACGCTTTGGAAAGATCGGCTCGCGTTTTTCGTAGAGGCTTTTTTCTTCTGACGAACTCACGGATTCGCTCCTTGTTGGTGGCCTTGAGCGTGATTGACACCCTACCCGCATTCCAGCCTTGACTTGAATCAATAATACGGATTTTAAAAATGGGTTATGCGCCAAAAAGGCGCACTCCGGCCGGAGTGGCCGGGCGCGCCCTTGGTGTCAGCCTTGACTGCACCAAACCCCCTGGAAACGCGCGAACAGGACCGGGGGTTGGTGCAGCCCCTGACGCCCCGATTGCCCGGAGCGCCAGATCGCAGTGTCGGTTACTGACCGCCGCCCAACTGGTGGATATAGGCCGCAACGGCGCGGACCTGCGCGGCTGGCAGTCGCTCGCCGAAACCGGGCATGATGCCGAACCGGGCATTCATGACGGTTTCATGGATCGTTTCCGCATCACCACCATAAAGCCAGATGGCGTTGTTCAACGCTGGCGCGCCCGAGAAGGTGTCGCCTTCGCCGTCGATACCGTGGCAGGAGGAACAGTTCAAATCGAAGACCTCGGCACCCGCCAATGCCAGTGTGGCATCATGGGGTTGGCCCGAGATGTTCAGAACATGCTGCACAACCTGGTCGATTTCTTCACCGGTCAGCAGTTCATCACGCCCGAAGGCGGGCATTTCCGACCAACGTGCATCCGGATAATCCTCGTTGCGGATGCCATGCGTGACGGTCTGCTCGATGTCCTCGATCGTGCCGCCCCAGATCCACTCGTCGTCGAGCAGGTTCGGGAAGCCGCCGGCCTGAACGCCCGCCGCACCCGCACCGTGGCACTGCGAACATTGCGCCCGGAACACTGCCGCGCCCGCGTTGACCGCAAAGCGTTGCAATTCGGCGTCGTCGGTGATGCTGGCCAGATCAGCCTCCATCAGGCGGTCATACCAGACCTGGTTGCGCGCATCGACGGCGGCGATCTCGGCCGCGACTTCGGCGCGCGTCGAGTAGCCAAGGATGCCCGTGGTCGCCGAGTTGATCAGCGGCCAAGCCGGGTAGAAGATCATGTAGATCACGGCCCAGATGATGGTGATGTAGAACGACCAGAGCCACCAACGCGGCATCGGGTTATCGAACTCTTCGATCCCGTCCCACGAATGGCCCGTCGTCGACGGATCGCCTTTGGGCTTTTTCTTTGGTTGAGCGGCCATCAGCGTGCTCCCTGGCTGTGATCCCGACCCGAGGAGGGGGCTGGTGCCCCGTCCTGTGCCGGTCTGTCGTCATTGCGGAAGATCATCGACGCCGTTTCGGCATGTACTGCCTTGCTGCCCGGGCGAAACGCCCAGATCACGATGCCGATAAAGAACAAGGTCATGAACAGCAGATACCAGCTGTCCGCGAACTCTCTGAGCAGGGTGTAGGTTTCCATGATCCCTTCCTCCTTAGCGGCTTGCGTCGACGACGAAGGTGCTGCGATCAACCAACGTTCCGAGCATCTGGAAATAGGCGATGATTGCGTCCATTTCCGTCAGTTCCGGCTGGCCATCGAAGTTCCGCGTCTGTGCCGAGTGATAGCGTTCCAGCAAGCCCGAATGATCCGCGTCAGGATCAGCCTGTGCCAGGAAGTCGGCGCGGGCATTTTCCAGCATCTCGTCGCTGTAGGGCACGCCCACCATGCGATAGGTGCGCAACAGATCCTCGACATAGCGGCCGTCGATCACGGTGTTCGACAGGTAGCCGTAGGTTGGCATCACCGATTCCGGCACAACGCTGCGCGGGTCGGTCATGTGGGCGACGTGCCATTCGTCCGAATAGCGCCCGCCCAGACGGGCCAGGTCAGGCCCGGTCCGCTTGGAGCCCCACTGGAACGGATGGTCGTACATCGACTCCGCCGCCAGCGAATAGGGGCCGTACCGCTCGACTTCGTCACGCATCGGGCGGATCATCTGGCTGTGACAGGTGTAGCAGCCTTCGCGCACATAGATCTCACGTCCCGCAAGTTCCAGCGGTGCGTAAGGGCGCATCCCCTCGACCTCTTCGATCGTGTTCTCAAGATAGAACAGAGGCACGATCTGCACGAGGCCGCCAATGGTGACCACCAGAAAGCTGAGGACCAGCAACAAGGTGGCGTGCGTTTCGATTTTCTTGTGGTGATCTAGAATACCCATTTCACCCTCCGTTATTCGGCGGGAACTGCAGACGCAGCGACGGGCTTTGCTTCGCCCACGCTCGTCACAGTTTTCCACAGGTTATAGCACATGATCAGCGCACCGGTCAGGAACATCAGCCCGCCAATACCCCGGACCACATACATCGGGAATTTGGCCCCCACGGTGTCGGCGAAGGAGTTCACAAGGAAGCCCTGCGCGTCTACCTGACGCCACATCAGACCTTCCATGATGCCGGTCACCCACATCGAGGCCGCGTAAAGCACGATGCCGATCGTAGCCAGCCAGAAGTGCCAGCTGACCAGGGACAGGCTGTAGAGGCGCTCGCGCTTCCACAGTTTCGGCACCAGGTAATACATCATCCCGAAGGTGATCATCCCGTTCCAGCCCAGCGCACCCGAGTGGACGTGACCGATGGTCCAGTCCGTATAGTGCGACAGAGAGTTCACGGCGCGGATCGACATCATCGGCCCCTCGAACGTGGCCATCCCGTAGAAGCCCACGGCGACAACCATCATGCGAATCACCGGGTCGGTGCGCAGCTTGTCCCAGGCGCCCGAGAGCGTCATCAGACCGTTGATCATGCCGCCCCAGGACGGCATCCACAGCATGATCGAGAAGGTCATGCCCAGTGTCTGCGCCCAGTCCGGCAGCGCGGTATAGTGCAGGTGGTGCGGACCAGCCCAGATATAGAGGAAGATCAGTGCCCAGAAGTGGATGATCGACAGCTTGTAGCTGTAAACCGGACGTTCAGCCTGCTTGGGGATGAAGTAATACATCATGCCCAGGAAGCCGGCGGTCAGGAAGAAGCCCACGGCGTTGTGGCCATACCACCACTGCACCATCGCCGATTGCACGCCCGACCAGACCGGAACCGAATCCGAGCCAAAGAACGACACGGGAACCTGCGCGTTGTTGATCAGGTGCAGCATGGCAATGGTGACGATGAACGACAGGTAGAACCAGTTCGCCACATAGATGTGGGGTTCTTTGCGTTTGATCAGCGTGCCCATGTAGACCAGCAGGAAGGCCACCCAGACAATCGTCAGCCACAGGTCGGCCAGCCACTCGGGCTCGGCGTATTCCTGGCTTTGCGTCGAACCCAGAACATAGCCGGTTGCGGCGAGCAGGATGAACACCTGATAGCCCCAGAACACGAACCACGCCAGGTTGCCGCCAAACAGCCGCGCCGCCGAGGTGCGCTGCACCACATAGAACGCCGAGGCGATCAAGGCGTTGCCACCAAAGGCAAAAATCACCGCCGAGGTGTGCAGGGGACGCAGGCGACCAAAGTTGTAATAGCCTCCGGTCAGCTCCAGGTTCGTTTCCGGAAAGGCAAGCTGGAAGGCGATGATCACGCCAACGAGGAATCCGACGACTCCCCAGCCTGCCGTCGCGATCACGCCATAGCGGATCACCCCGTCCAGATATTCTCTTTGATTGTGCTCAGTCTCGCCCATATGGCGAATCTGCCACACGAAAAATGTCGCCGCGGCCAACACGAAAATGATCATGTGAACCATATAGGCGAGATCGCGCGCGTGACTTGCCGCATAGGCGGCAGCGACCGCGACTGCGGCAAGCACGATCAGCTTGACGTAATCCCACATTGTTTTGCGTCCCTTCGTTCGTTTTATTAGCGTTTCCCACGATTCCAAACAGAATCGGGCCCGTCGCGCCAGCGCCCTTATCGCGCGCTCAAATTGCCAAAACCTTGATTCAGGTCAAGTTCATGTTATCAGCGCATAGGGTGCCACTTGACAGAAATCAATGCGGCGCTGTGTCGTATGCCCCAGACTTCTGTTTCGAGACAGCCTCGGTGGCACTTTCTGGAGAATACGCATGGCTTACAAATCAATTGTCACATTTCTGGGCAGTGAGGCCGAGTTGTCAGCAACGCTGCCAGCGGCACTGGCCTTCGCGCGCGACCATCAGGCGCATTTGACGTCGTATCTCTTGGGCGTCGATATGACCCCGGCGGGTGGGTTTTACATGGGAGCCTCGCCAATCCTGCTTCAGGAAACGCTGGAACGCGCGCAGCACGAGGCCGAGGCCCTCGAAGTGATCGCCCGACGTCTGTGCGAAAAACACGACCTCCGTTGGTCCACCGACTCGGCGGTGGTGCAGTTTGGCGGGTTGCCGGCGATGGTCGGCCTGCGCGCCCGATTCTCGGATCTTGTGATCCAGACGAGTCCATACGGCGAAAACGCCCTGCCAACGCAAGAAGCCGCCTTGGAAGCCGCCCTGTTCGAGGGGCAAGCCGCCGTGCTGGTTTTGCCGAACAAGGAACTGCCGGAAGACTTTGGCAAGCGAATCGTCGTGGCGTGGAACCAATCGAACGAGGCGCTCTCTGCCGTGCGCCGCGCATTGCCCTTGCTGCAAGCCGCTGACCATGTCTCGGTTGCGGTGGTCAATCCCCCCGTGCACAGCCCCGAGCGTTCAGACCCCGGCGGATTGCTGACCCAGATGCTGGCCCGCCACGGGGTCCGCGCCGAAGTGTCCGTGCTGGCGAAAACCATGCCGCGGGTGTCTGATGTGTTGATGCGCCATGTTCGCGATATCGACGCCAGCATTCTGGTGATGGGCGCCTACGGGCATTCCCGCCTGCGCGAGGCCATTCTGGGCGGCGCCACGCGCAACGTGCTGGAAAACGCCAAACGCGCGATCTTTCTGGCGCATTAGGGCGAGTCGCGTGTGCGGGGGGATGCGCCCCCACACACGCCGCCCAAGAGTCCTTTGGTCGTTCGGAAATCAGCGCGCGCGTCAAATCAACCCCTGCGCTTGTGCGAGGCAATGCGCGGCGGCAAACTGGATCAGTTCGTCATCGGAAAAGCTACCGTCTCCGACCCAGCGGTTGTATTCATCAATTGCGGAAAGCAACTCCTGCGGCGAGGCATCCAGCCAGCCGTCAACATGGGCATCCGAATCGGCGTAATTGTCAAAATGACCCATCCCGGCATCCACGGATGCCCGGCCAAACTCGTAGACCCCATCAAGCCCTCCGGAACAGGCAACCACGTCATAGCCGTCGCGGATATCTTGCGGACTGGGCGCACCACCTCCGCCCAGAGTCCCCAAAGCCGCGACACTGGCACCTGCGAGACTTGTGTTGATATCGCCGCCCAGATTGACAACACCGGTTCGTACCGCGGCAATGGCCGAAATGCCGAGCCCGACGACGGCCGCGGCCAGCACCGTCCAATCCACGGTCACCGCGCCGCGCTCGTCCCGAAGGAAATCAACCAATCGCATTCCACGCGCTCCGGATCATCTGACTAAGAGGATAGTGTCAGCATCGCGTTGTTTTGTGGCGAATGTTTGGCAAAACCCACCGCCCTTGCAGAGTTCGGCCCGTTTTCCTGCATCGGCGTGGCACTGGTCCCTGTGGCACGTCGCCGCCGGTTCGATTTCACCACATGGTCAAATTTCTTGCCCGATACGCGGAGTGGGTCCACCATGCAGCGATAAACCCGACTCACCAACAGAGAGAGCCCTCATGACCCGTTTGTCCCGCCGCTCATTCCTGATGTCCACGACCGCCGCCGCCGGGCTGGTGATGCTTCATCCGTTTTCCGCCCGCGCCGGCGCCGGGCAGGCGCATCTGCGCGTCCTGACCACCACCGACCTGCACTGCCATGTGCGGGCCTATGACTATTACGCCGACCGCCCGAATGACACGATGGGTCTGGCGCGCACCGCCTCGATCGTCGAGGAAATCCGCGGCGAGGCCACCAACACCCTGACCGTCGACAACGGCGACTATTTCCAGGGCAACCCGATGGGCGATTACATGGCCTATTCGCACGGGATGCATGAGGGCGATCTGCACCCTGTCATGGCGGCGATGAACGCGCTTGGCTATGACGCGGGCACGCTGGGCAACCACGAGTTCAACTATGGTGTCGAGTTCATGGACCTTGTGAACGCGCGCGCCGATTTCCCGCAGGTCTGCGCCAACTTCGCCAGCAGCCTCGGTGCCACGCCGCTTGAGGACACCCTGCACCTGCCGCCTTATGTGATCCTTGACCGGATGCTGATTGATGGCACGGGCGAGGAATTCCCGATCAAGGTGGGAATCATCGGCTTCCTGCCACCGCAGATCATGCAATGGGACCGCGCGCATCTGCACGGTAGGTTCGCCACGCGCGGCATTGTCGAGGCCGCCGAGGCCTGGGTGCCGAAAATGCGCGAAGAGGGCGCGGATCTGGTGATCGCGCTGTCACACTCGGGCATTTCGGATGCGCCCTATGACCCGATGATGGAAAACGCCTCGCTGTATCTGGCCGGGGTCGAGGGCATCGACTGCATCGTTTGCGGCCACCAGCATCAGGTGTTCCCGTCCGCGACCTTCGAGGGCGAAGGCATCGACAACGAGCGCGGCACCCTGATGGGCAAACCCGCCGTCATGGCCGGATTCTGGGGCTCGCATCTGGGCATTCTGGACCTCATGCTGACCCGCGACGGCGACGGCTGGAAGATCGACACCTCGGAAAGCAGCACCCGGCCGATTTCGCGCCGCAACGAGGATCGCTCTTATACCGCGCTGGCCGAGGATTACATTCCGATCATCGACGCCACCGCCGAAGCGCATGAGGAAACGCTGGAGTATGTGCGCGCCGAAGTCGGGCAAAGCTCGGTGCCGCTGTACTCCTATTTTGCGCTGGTGGCGGATGACCCCTCGGTGCAGGTGGTCAGCGATGCGCAGGGCGACTATGTGCGCACCATTCTGGAAGGCACCGAGCACGACGGCATTCCGGTTCTCTCGGCTGCCGCCCCGTTCAAGGCCGGCGGGCGCGGCGGGCCGGAGTATTTCACCGATGTTCCCGCAGGCCCGGTGGCAATCCGCAACGTGGCCGACCTGTATCTCTACCCGAACACGCTGATGGCAGTGCGCATCACCGGCGCGCAGGTGCGCGAGTGGTTGGAACGTTCGGCGGGCATGTTCAACCAGATTGAACCGGGCGTGGCCGATCAGGTGCTGCTGAACCCCGATTTCCCGTCGTATAATTTCGACGTGATCGACGGCGTGACCTATGCAATCGACCTGACCCAGGCGTCGCGTTACAACAACGACGGCGAGGTGGTGAACCCGGACGCGCATCGCATCGTCGATCTGAAGTATGACGGCGCTCCGATTGACCCGGGGGCCGAGTTCATCGTCGCGACGAACAATTATCGCGCTTCGGGCGGCGGGCATTTCCCGGGTGCGGATGGCTCGACCATCGTCTTCCGCGCGCCCGATACCAACCGCGACATCATCGTGCGCTATATCGTGGCCAAGGGCACGATCTCACCGGCAGCGGATGGCAATTGGGGCTTTGCCCCGGTCGAGGGCGCAACGGTGCTGTTTGAAACCGGGCCCGCGGGCGTGCAGTATCTGGGCGACATTCAGGGCCGCGGGATCAACATCGAACCCGCTGGAGACGGCGAAAACGGCTTTGCGCTCTATCGCATCACGCTCTGACATCACAACGACGCGGGCTGCCGGATCGGCGGCCCGCCCACGATCGGACGGACCTTTATGGCTTACGATGAAGGCCTGGCAGATATTCTGCGGGACGCGCTGCACGACACACCCGGCATTGCGGAAAAGAAGATGTTCGGCGGCCTGGTGTTCATGATGGACGGCAACATGTTGTGCGGCGTCCACAAGGGCGGGGGCATGTTCCGGGTCGGCATGGACAATATCGCCGCCGCCCTCGCCGTGGACGGTACGCAGGCAATGGCGTTCACCGGACGGCCGATGCGCGGGTTTGTCGATGTCACCGATGAGACCGTGGCCGATGATGATCGGCGCGCGACGTTGATCAATCTGGCGAAGGGGTTTGTCTCAAAGCTGCCGACGAAATGATTCAGGTTACTGCCGCGTCATAGCGAGCCATCAGGTCATCAAAACTGCTGGACCCGTCGGGGATATCAAGCCCGCGGTTGCGAAGCGCGGTATTGGCCGCCGACATGAGATCAAAGTAGATTTCTGAACCCGCGGGATTTCCGGCATCCAAGGCGTTGGCAGCGCCCATTGACAGTTCAGCGTACAGGCTCCGAAGTTCGTCATCCGAGAAGTTATCCGTATACTCCTGAACCCAATTGGCAATGTCATCTTGCGTGGCGATAAAGGGCGTGTAGCCGCCAGAGGACACGTCCTCGCCTGTCAGTGACGCGACTGCGACGCCAGACAGCGCGCTGTTGACCTCGCCACCCAGGTTGATGACGCCGGTCTGCACACCCAAAATCGTCGTGATCCCAAGTCCTGCGACCGCTGCCGTCAGAACCACCCAGTCAACCGTGACCGCGCCGCGTTCTGACCTGAGAAAGCGAAACAATGGGCGAGCCACGATGATGCGCAGAGAGGAACCTGTTGACACTGACTTGGCCTTTTCGGAGGTTTTTCGATTACATCACCGAATGACCGATGTCGCCAGATCGATAATTCCCGATATTTTATTCAATTACGGCCGACCGCATACGACGCCGCCGCAGCCGCCACCGGCAAAAGACGACGCGCCGGGACGTGCGCCCTCACGATCTGCGCCGTACCGATAGATGCGAACCCGGTCCTGGTCACGATGCGGGGCTGTTTGCTGACGCTTTTGAACCTTCATGGCCTGTCCTCCTGGGGTTGATGGTCCGCGAACAACGGCGGCACCATCCTTCTATTTAGACGGTGGTTTTCGGCGACAATTTGACTCAAATACGATTTAAATGCGGCGGTGCCGGTTTCGCGAGAAACCTACGAATCGCGCGGTGTCGCAGAAAAGCTTGCCCTTTCGGCCTCATAGGCGGCGAGCACCCTCGGATGCGACAACCCGCGACGCTCTATCTGCTGGTTTGTCAGATACAGGACATCCAGCAGATACGGGGTCATCAACGCATCGTTCAAGCTCAGATCGTGGGCCGTCGCCGAGGCATAAGCCAGCAGATTTTCATCGGTGAAGCCGACGATCCCGCGCATGAAACGGGCATATTGCTGGTCATCATAAACCAACAGCGCGGCCGGTCGCGGCGGGTGGGCTGCCGTGAAAACGCCCGAGAACGCCCCGCTGATCGACGCGCTGGCGTGACTTTGGTGTGCATCAGGCTGAAATGCGAATTGCCCGGCAAAGCCCAGCCCCGCGACAACCACAACAGGGGCGACCCAACGGGCCAGAAACGCCCTGATGCGCCCCGACGTTCCGGCGCGATTGACGACACCGTCCGCCGTGACGGCGACGGGCCGTGACGGGCTTGCGGTGATCGAATCCAGATCTCTGTCCCAGTCGAACATGGCCCGTGTCCCTCTGTCCTGTGGCGTGGGTTCACAAGCACCTTCTTCGCAAAAGACGGCGAGACTGCGGCACGTCATGGCCCATTTCGTGACACCGGGTGAACGGATCACCGGTCGGGCAGACTGATCGCCACGAAATCACCGGCATCCGGCATCGAAACCCGAGGCAAACCGCGCCGAGACAGCTCGAAATTCGTCAACAACAAGGTGTCGTGCCAAAAGGGCTGCAAGAGATCATCCGTCGCCTCAAGCTGCGCAAACACCGATTGCGCGTGGCGCGATAACGCGGCGTCGCTGAACGCGCCAATGCCGCGCGCAAAATTCGCATATTGCGCAGGGCCGTATTCGCGCAAACCGACGGGCAATGGCTCCGATTGCGGGCCGCCATGCCCGGCAAGAGCCGCCGGCGTCGCGTCGTTCTGCGGCGGCACAATAACCTGCACCGCAACAACCAGCGCACCGAGGGTGCCCGTCATCGCCAATACGCGCCATGCCGCCCGGAAGCGGCCGGTCTTTCGCGCCGCGTCGCGCTTGGCACCCTGATCCTGGAAACGCGTCTGCTGATACAGCGCCTCAACATCGTCATCCCAGTCAAACATGCGCCACTCTGCTTTCTCAAACCGGGGGTGTTCGCACCGCAGGTCGTTGCCGTCGCCGGAACGTCCCGCCAACGGACAACTTATAGGAGAGAATACGCTTGCGCTTCAAGCACCCGGCCATGGGGCCTGGGCTGTTCACACCAGAAAGCCACCGTCGCTGTCGTCGCCAGCCACTTCGAGCAGACTGTCGAAATCCGGGATCGTGACGTGGCGCTTGCCTTCGATCTCGATCACGCCCTCTTTGCGCAGCGCGCTGATCTGGCGACTGACCGTTTCCAGCGTCAGCCCCAGATATTCCGACATCGCCTCACGGGTCAGCGGCAGATCAACCTCCACGCGGCCCAGGCTGCCCCCCTGTTTCAGCGAGGCGTCGCGCCGCGCGATGATCGCAATCAGGCTGGCAATCTTTTCACGCGCCGTCTTGCGGCCCAAGAGCAGCATCCATTCGCGCGCCGCGTCCAGTTCATCCAGCGTCATTTCCAGCAGACGCTGCCCGACATGCGGGGTCGTCAACATCAGTTCTTCGAACGGCTTCTTGCGAAAGCAGCACATGACCAGATCGGTCGTCGCAACCACGTCATAGGCCGCAGAATCGCGCCCCGGACGACCGACAAAATCGGAGGGCAGCAAAAGCCCCACCATTTGCCGACGGCCGTCTTCCATCGTCTGCGTGAGCGTCGCGATTCCCGACACCACCGAGGCCACGAAATCCATGCGGTCACCGGACCACACAACCGTCTGGCCCGCCTGGAAACTGCGGTAGTATTTGATTTCTTCCAGTTTGATCAACTCGTTGGTATCACAACGCGCGCAAACCGCCCGATGGCGAATCGGGCAATCACCGCAATCGGCATGGACGGTTTTCAAAGATGCATTTGTGGTTTTGGTCATGTTATTGATCTACATCAAGGCTGGGAACCATTCTTCACACAATCTAGGCGAATGAATACCGAATCACAACTCGCCCGCTTGGGGCTCTTTGACGCGCGTGTGCCGCGATACACCAGTTATCCGACTGCGCCGCAGTTCTCGGGTGACGTCGGCGCCGCGCATTTTCGCAGCTGGCTGGCGGCGATTGAGCCGGGCGCACAGATCTCTTTGTACCTGCATGTGCCGTTTTGCAGGCGTTTATGCTGGTTTTGCGCGTGTCGGACCCAAGGCACGAGTTCGGACACCCCGGTCTTGGCCTATGTCGAAACCCTCAAGGCAGAGCTGGCCATGCTGCGCGATGCCTTGCCCGAAGGCGTCACTTTGTCGCGGCTGCATTGGGGGGGCGGCACGCCCACCTTGCTGCCCGCCGACGCCATGCGCGACCTTGCCGCCACAGTTTTCGCGATCACGCCCTTGGCGAAGGATGCCGAATTCTCGGTCGAGATCGACCCCAACGAGATCGACAGCGCCCGGTTGGACGCGCTGGCCGAGGCCGGCATGAACCGCGCCTCGATTGGCGTGCAAGACTTCGACCCCGAGATTCAGGCGATTATCGGGCGCGAGCAATCCTATGAACTGACCCGTAGCGCCGTCGAGGCCATTCGCGCGCATGGCGTGCACAGCCTGAACGCCGACATCCTGTTCGGCTTGCCCAATCAGACCAACAAACGTCTGTCGGAATCGGTACAGAAACTGCTGTCGCTGTCGCCGGATCGCGTGGCGCTTTATGGGTATGCCCATGTGCCGTGGATGGCGCGGCGACAGCAGATGATCCCCTCGGACACCCTGCCCCGCCCCGAGGAACGGCTTGCTCTGTTTGAAACGGCAAACAAGCTGTTCACCTGGGATGGCTATGTCGATATCGGCATTGACCATTTTGCGCGGCCCGATGACCGGCTGGCGATTGCCGCCAGAAACGGCACCCTGCGGCGTAATTTTCAAGGCTATACCGATGACCCGGCGCAGGTCTTGGTGGGGCTGGGGACGTCCTCGATCTCGAAATTCCCGCAAGGCTATGCCCAGATGAACCCGGCAACCGCCGCTTGGGGGAAATCCGTGAATGCCGGTGAATTCGCGACAACCCGCGGCCATGCGTTCAGCGACGACGACCGTCTGCGCGCCCGCATGATCGAGGCGTTGATGTGTGATTTCAAGGTGAGCACCGAGGAACTGCTGCAGGATTTCCCGGTGAGCCGCGCCCAGATCGACGCATTGTTTCAGCCGATTGCCGATAAATTCGGGGATTTCGTGTCGCACACGTCCGAGGGGCTGGCGGTTCCGGTGCCGGGTCGCCCCCTGACCCGCATGATCGCCACGCATTTCGACGCCTATGCGATGACGAAAACCGGGCATTCCTCGGCGATCTGAAGGCAGCTTGCGCGATATCTCAGGGGGTGCCGCGGCTGGATTTGCCACGCCGTGCCGGGGTCCGGCGCGCAACGGGTTTCGACCGGCAGCTCCCAGTCATCCCCGGCGCGGAACGGTTCAGCCGTTTGACGCCCGGTCACGCCCCTGCCACGCCCGCAACGCCTGACCAAACGCGGCGAAAAGCGGTCTGGAAACCGGGTCATTCGCGGCATTGTATTCTGGATGCCATTGCACCGACAGCGTAAAACCCGGCGCATCCTTGATATAGATCGCCTCGGGCGTGCCGTCGGGGGCATAGCCGTCGATCACAATCCGCTTGCCGGGGGTCTTGATACCCTGCCCGTGCAGGGTGTTGGTCATCGCCTCGGACGCCCCCAAAAGCTTGTGAAACACGCCGCCCTCGGTGAAGGTCACGATATGGCGCAGGGCGAATTTTTCCTCGATCGTGCCCTCCGGTGGCATCCGGTGGTTCAACCGCCCGGGCAGATCGCGGATTTCCGGATACAGCGTGCCGCCCATCGCGACATTGACCTCCTGAAAGCCGCGACACACGCCAAAGAACGGCTGGCCGCGCTCGACGCAAGCCCGCACCAGCGGCAAGACGATAGCATCTCGCGAACGGTCGAAATCGCCATGCGCCTCGGTCGGTTCCTCGCCATATTCCTCGGGGTGCACATTGGGCCGCCCGCCAGTCAGCAAGAACCCGTCAAAGGTCTCCAGCAATTCCTCGACCGACACAAAGCGCGGATCGGCCGGCACCAACAGCGGCATCGCGCCGGAAACCTCGGCAATGGCGCAGGAGTTCATCACGCCACCCGCATGGACGGCATAGGTTTCATTCAGCATGGCGCTGTTGCCGATAACCCCGACAACGGGACGCTTTGGCGACATGGTATTACCCGTGGCTCATTCCCTCGGCACGGAACCTAGCCCGCTGACGCGCCAAGGGAAAGGGGGAGTCACGCCTCTGCCGCGATCCCGGCTGCCGCCGCCCCGGCAAGTCCGGCCTCGGCGTCATTCTCCGAAGTATCGCCGGTGATCCCGATTGCGCCGATTATGGCCCCCGCCGCATCCCGCAACAGAACACCGCCCGGCACCGGAATGAACTTGCCGTCATACACGCCGATCAGAGCACCGGCAAACGCCGGGCGCGCCGCGGCCAATGCCAATTGCGCGCGCCCCGCCATGCCCATCATCACCGCCCCATAGGCCTTGCCCTGCGCCAGCGCGAAACGCCCGACCGGCGCGCCATCCTCACGCTCGAACGCCACAACATGACCGCCCGCATCCAGCACCACCACCGACAGCGGCTTGAGCCCCATCTCGCGCCCTTTGGCACGCGTCGCCGCGATGATCACACGCGCCTGCTCCAGTGTCACGCTCATGCCTTGCTCCTTCATCTTGCGAGGAAATACTCACGGGGGGTTCCCAGGGGGGCGCGTGCGCCCCCCTGGGCGGGGGGGTGCGGGGGGCTGGCCCCCCGCACCCCCTCACCTGTTCCGCGCGGCCTTCAATTCCAGGCGGCGCGCATGAAGAACCGGCTCGGTATAGCCCGACGGTTGCTCACGGCCTTTGAACACCAGATCACACGCCGCCAGGAATGCAACCCCATCAAACCCCGGTGCCATCGGTTGATAGAACGGATCACCCGCATTCTGGCGGTCGACAACCTCGGCCATGCGCTTCATCGCGTCCATGGTCTGCACTTGCGAAACCACGCCATGATGCAGCCAGTTGGCGATATGCTGGCTGGAAATCCGGCAGGTCGCGCGGTCCTCCATCAGGCCGACATCGTGGATATCCGGCACTTTGGAACAGCCGACACCCTGATCAATCCAGCGCACCACATAGCCCAGAATGCCCTGCGCGTTGTTCTCGACCTCGGCCAGGATCTGCGCCTCGGTCCATTTTTGATAGCTGGCCAGCGGGATATCCAGCAGCGTTTCCACATGCGCGCGACGCCCGCCGCCGGACAACCGCTTTTGCACCGCGAACACATCGACCTTGTGGTAATGCAGCGCGTGCAGCGTGGCGGCGGTCGGGCTGGGCACCCAAGCCGTATTCGCCCCGGCGCGCGGATGCTCGATCTTCTGGTCCAGCATCGCCGCCATCAGGTCGGGCGCGGCCCACATGCCCTTGCCGATCTGCGCCTTGCCCGACAGCCCGCACTCCAGCCCGATATCGACGTTGCGATCCTCATAGGCCTTGATCCACGCCTTGCGCTTGATGAAATCCTTGCGGCTGAACGGCCCGGCCTCCATCGAGGTGTGGATCTCGTCGCCGGTGCGGTCCAGAAAGCCGGTGTTGATGAACGCCACGCGGTTGCGCGCGGCCCCAATGCACTGCTTGAGGTTCACCGAGGTGCGGCGTTCCTCGTCCATGATGCCCAGCTTGACGGTGTTCGCGGGCAGGCCCAGCGCCGATTCGACACGGGAGAAGATTTCATCGGCAAAGGCCACTTCCTCGGGGCCGTGCATCTTGGGTTTCACGACATAGACCGAGCCTTTGACCGAGTTGCGCAGCCCGTCGGTTTTTTGCAGGTCGTGCTTGGCGATCAGCGTGGTGATCATCGCGTCCATCAAACCCTCAGGCGCTTCATCGCCGTCACGGGTCAGGATCGCCGGGTTGGTCATCAGGTGGCCGACATTGCGGATCCACATCACGGCGCGCCCCTTCAGGACCACCTCGGACCCATCCGCCCCGGTGATCACCTTGTCGGCGTTCAGGTGCCGCGACACCGTCTGCCCACCTTTCTTGAACTCCTCGGACAGCGTGCCTTTCATCAGCCCCAGCCAGTTGCCATAGGCTTGCACCTTGTCCTCGGCATCGACACAGGCCACCGAATCCTCGCAATCCATGATCGCTGACAGCGCGCTTTCCAGATGCACGCCCGCCAACAGGGCCTGATCGCGGCTGCCGATCAGATGCGCGCGGTCGAACACCAGTTCAACATGCAAGCCGTTGTTGATCAGCATCACCGTGTCGGGCGCCTTGGGGTTGCCGGTGTAGCCGACGAATTTGCCCGGGTTGATCAGCGGCAGGTCATCGACCAGCAACGCGCCGTCCTTGACGCTATAGCGCCGCGCATCGGCGTGGCTGCCGCCCTCGATCGGAAAGGCCTCGTCCAGGAACACCCGAACCCGCGCCACGACCCGCGCACCCCGGCCACGCTCATAACCGCCCGCCGGAGGGGTCGAGCCCATCGCGTCGGTGCCATAGAGGCAGTCATACAGACTGCCCCAGCGCGCATTGGCCGCGTTCAGCGCATAGCGCGCGTTGGTGATCGGTACGACCAGCTGCGGCCCGGCGATGCTGGCGATTTCGGGGTCCACGTTGGTGGTGCCGATCTGGAAATCCTCGCCCTCGGGCAGCAGATAGCCGATCTGTTCCAGGAATGCCTTGTAAGCCGGGGCATCGTGCGCCTGCCCCCTGTGATCGCGGTGCCAGGCGTCGATCTTTGCCTGCAACTCATCACGCTTGGCCAGAAGTGCGCGATTCTTGGGGGCGAGGTCATGGATCAGACTGGAAAACGCCGCCCAAAACGCCTTGGCCTCGATGCCCGAACCGGGCAGAGCCTGCGTGTCGATGAATTCCGCCAGATGTGCGTCAACCTGCAATCCGTCCTTGTCGATTCGTTGCGCCATGATGCGCCCTCCATGTTCGCCGCGCGTCTCCGACGCGTCCCTGTATGCTGCGGAATACAGGTAGGGAATTTGTTTCCGATAGGCAACACCGATCCCAAAGCCGCGCCACCGGAGACGGACGCTGAACGCCGCAAAACCGCCCGCCGGCCATGTTTATTCTTGCGCGACTCGCGTCGATGGTTGCGAATACCCGCGATCAGATCCAAAGGAGCGCGCAATGCCCCGCATGATTTTTGTCAATCTCCCCGTGGCCGACCTGCCCCGCGCGATGAAATTCTGGCGCGCGCTCGGGTTCGATTTCAACCTCGAATACACCGACGACACCGCGGCCTGTCTGGTCCTTTCGGACACCATCTTCGCAATGCTGTTGACGCATGACAAATTCCGCGGCTTTTCGCGGTCGGAAATCGCCAAGACGCCGCAGGCGCGTGAGGTTCTGCTGGCCTTGACGGTGGAAACCAGAGAGGATGTGGACCGCCTCTGTGATGCCGCCGGCACGCTGGGCGGTGCAGCCCATGGCGAGCCGGTCGATCACGGGTTCATGTATTACCGGGCGATCACCGACCCGGATGGCCATATCTGGGAACTGACCCATTTTCCGCCACAAGACAGCGCGTAAGGCACTGATTCAAAGGACTTTCGGAATGATCTTGGACCCTGACACCGACCTTGTGTTGACGCGCAAATCGAACGCCCCGCGCGCGACCGTTTGGCAATGCTGGACGACGCCCGAGCACCTGATGCAATGGTTCGTGCCCGCGCCCAACACCGTCACGGCCTGCACCCTCGATCTGCGGCCGGGTGGGGCGTGCAAGACCACCTTTGATATCGGCGGCACGGTGATGGAGAATAACGGCGTGTATCTGGAGATCGTGGAGGGCCGCAAACTGGTGTTCACCGACACCTATACCGAGGGCTGGAAGCCCGCGCCCGAGCCTTTCATGACCGCCATCATCCTTCTGGAGGACGCCGACGACGGCGGCACGCAGTACACGGCCATCGCGCGACACCGCACGCCCGAGGCCGCGAAACAGCATGAGGAGATGGGGTTTCACACGGGCTGGGGGATCGTGGCGGATCAACTGGATGCCTATGCGCTGTCCTTGGCCACGGCCTGACATCCGGCCTACAGGTCCAGGGCCATTTGCCCAAGCGCCGCGCGTCGGGGTGCGGCGGGGATACGGCGCGCGAAGGTGACCATGCGCGCCTTTGCCGCGCGCGCGGCCGAGGCCGGATCGACCAAGGGTTCGGGGTAGCGCCCGTTCAACGCCTCGCGCGCGGAGGGCCAGAACCATGGGGTGTGCAGGAAGTCACCGGGCACCGGCGCAAGCTCTGGCAGCCAGCGCCGCGTAAACCCGCCGTCCGGGTCCAGTTTGCGCCCCATGGTGATCGGGTCGATGATCCGCCCTTGCGTCAGGCGCGACATCTCATGCCGCAGGATCGCCGGGTCATAATCGACACAGGACCGCGCCAGATGCAGACCCACGGCCTCGGCCCCAAGGCGCAGATGATGCACGCCAAACCCGGCGACAACAGCCCGCGCGCGCGCCTCAAGCCAGCCGGTTGCGCGCAGGTAGCGCAGGCAGGCATCCACAAACGGAACGCCCGTCTCGCCGGCGGACCATGCCGCAAGGCGCTGGGCATCGGGGATGTCATCCTCATGCGTGTCCGCCAAGGCCGTAGCGCCGGGATCACGCCGGCGCAGGCATTTGTCGAACCGGCGCAGACCGGTCGCCCACGCCCGCTGCCCGCGCCGCGCGGATTTTTCCTGTGCGACCCGCTGCGCAACATCGCGCGACGAGACCACGCCCCACGCCAGATAGGGCGACAGACGCGAACTCAGACGCTCTGCAGTCAGCGCAGGCATGGCGGCCGGGTCATAGGTCTGCGCGCGACTCGACAAGAACCGATCCAGCGCGAGCTCTGCCGCCGCGCGCCCGCCGGTTTGCCGGTACGGGCACCGATCCTCGGCCAATTTCAGCGACCGCGCGGTTGGCACGCCGCCCGTCCCCTCGAACAAAGGCGTCAGCGCGGGGGGATCGGCCAAAGGCCCCGCGCCCGATTGCGAGACCTCGACCCACGGCACCCCCGTGTCACCGGCCCAGGCCCTGACGCGCGCATTGCGGGCGATGCTCCAGTCTGTACCGGCCTCAACGTGCGAGAGGATCTGATCGACCTTGTGCTTGGCATGAAGTCGCGCCAGAACCGTGACCGCATCCCCCTCGCGCACGATCAAGGGCTGGCCAAGTTCGGCAAGATCGCGGCGCAATTCGACCAGTGATTCCGCCACGAAATCCCATTGCCGCGCCGAAGCGTCAGGCTGCAACCAAAGCCCGGGCTCGACGATATAGACCGGCAACACGCCGCCCTGCGCCGCAGCAAGGGCAAGCGCCGGGTGGTCTATGACCCGCAGGTCGCGTTTGAACCAGACAAGCGAAAGCATAGAAACCCGCCACTTGGGGGCGCCGCCATCCTGCGCCCGCATGTTCACGGTTTACCCCTAGTTTCGCATCTCTCGCAACCACCTTTTGCCGCAAGAGTGTCATGGCCTCACCGCCAAAGAACCCCACCTGCGCCCAAGTGTTGCCACAGGCGGACAGCAAGGTGAGCGCAGTCCCGGTATTCCAGAAAGGAAATCAACCATGCGCACGCACCCCACCACCCTCAGCCGTCTCGGCAAGGCCGTGAAACTGCCGTTCAACATTTTCGCCGATGAAGAAGATCGCGTGATGATGCGTCTGGATGAGATGCACAAAACCATGCCCAGCACGCTGCCGGAAAAGCGTTTCTTCAAACACTGACCGTCACACCGGGCAGGCGAAGCGCGGTCAACAGATCGCGCAATTCCTGCCGGGCGGCGACGTTGGACATGTTCAACTGATCAACGCCCACATCGCGCAGGTCCAGCAAGGTCAGGCCGCGCGGGAACAGTTCGCGAAAGATGACGCGCTCATTGAAACCGGGCGCGACACGAAATCCGATCCGCTTTGACAGCTGATCCAATGCCTCGCCCACCTTGCGCTTGTTGTGCATCTGTTGCGCGCCCAGACGGTTGCGCACGACGATCCAGTCAATCGGCTTCAGCCCGGCTTGTGCCCGCAATTGCCGCGCCTGCCAGACCATCTCGGCATAAATCGACGGCCCCAGCACCTTGTTGCTCAAGGGTTCGATCCGCGCCAACAGATCAAAATCCACGAAACTGTCATTCATCGGCGTGATCAGCGTATCGGCCAGCGAATGCGCCACCTGGCTCAGGCGCGTGTGGCTGCCGGGACAGTCGATCACGACAAATTCGCACTCGGCGTCCAGCCCGCTGATCGCCTCGGACAGGCGATGATCGTGGATGTTTTCATCCGGGCCAAGGCTGGCCGCGTCGATCTCGGGCAGCTCGCGATATTGCGGCGTCGGCAGAGACAGACGCTCATGCGCCATCATCGCCATACGGTTCTCGATGTAACGGCCGAAACTGCGCTGCCGCAGGTCCAGATCGAGCGCGCCGACCTTGTAACCCATGCGTGCCAAGGCCGTCGCGACATGCATCGCGGTGGTCGATTTCCCCGACCCACCCTTCTCATTTCCGGTGACGATGATATGCGCCACAAACTCTTCCTGATTGTTCTGCGCCAAACCTGCGCGCGCCGACAATAGGGTGCGCGCCCGCCAGAGGGAAGCGCCGACGCACCAACTTATTCGATCGCGGTGCCAAACATGACGATCATCAGCCCCAAGCCCGAAAAGCCCGCAAAGATCCCGGCGCGCAATTTGTGGGTCGGCCAGTTTCGCACCGCCGCGATACCGGCTTGCACGGCATAATAGGCGGCAAATGCACGCGACGCATACGAGATGATCTGAAACACATCGGCCGTCCAGGTGATCACCAGCCCTAAACCCACCGTGACCGCATAGGCCTGTTTGGGCTTCAGGCGGTTTCGGCTGAGTTCGGTGATCAATCCGCCCGACCCATTGGTATCGGCCACGGCTGCCGAAAACTGCGCCGCCAAGGCCGCCGCAACCAGCAACACCGGCAAGATCGGAGAAATGATCCCCATCATATCAACAATGGCCGTTTCCGACAGATCAACCGCATCGGGCTGAAAGCTGTAGGCAATAAATACAATGTAAATAAGGTAGATTGCCGCCGAGATGATCTGCGCCAGCCGCATCGACCGTATGCGCGTTTCAGCGTCATAGGTGTGTCCCAGATAGCGCGAGGTCTCAAAACCCTGCACGGTGACGATCATCCCGAAGCCCAGCGTGATCCCCGTCCAACCCGTGATTTGCGCAGGCGCGACAACCACAGTCCCGGCGTTGAGCGTTTGCGCAAGATAGATGCCCAGCGCCACCAGCAACCCGGCGATGATCGACAGCTTCAACGCAACCGAGCCGTATTCCATGGATTCCAGCAGGGCAAACCCCCGAGTCCAACCCACACCCAGGATGACGAGATAGACCGCCGTCGCCAATATCCGGCCATAGACGGGTTCCGTCAGCGGTGTCAGCGACAAGGCAAATGCACCGAGCAGGTTGAGGTAGTAGGCGACCGAAATGATATAGGCAAAGCCCAGCAGCGCCGAGGCCAGGGTTTCGGCCCGGCCATGCGGCACACCCTTATCCCCGAAGGCTGCAATGTTGTCACGGATGGCGGCACCGACCCCCCAGGAAACCGCGCAGAGCAGGATCATCGCCAACGGGGCGAACCAGCCGAATGCATGGTTCAACAGCGGCCCCAGGACCAGGAAGCCCGAGCCGATGATTGACGCCAACGGGGTGATGATCGCGCGCCAGACCACCGCTTTGCGCAGACGCGGCACAGCAAGCACGGCGCCGGTGCCGATCGTCGCCAGCAAAATCGCCAGTTCCAGCAACATGAACAGGCCTCGTGAAAAGCCGGGACTATGACACAGGGTTCGTAAAATTCAAAACGCCGCTACGAGTGTAGCGGCGTTCCAAATTGCCAGACGTCTTGGATCAGAAACCCAGACCGGCGTATTTGCTCTTGAACTTCGACACACGGCCGCCGGTGTCCATCAAGCGCGAGGTGCCGCCGGTCCAGGCCGGGTGCACGCTGGGGTCGATGTCCAGCGCCATCGAGTCGCCTTCGGCGCCCCAGGTCGAACGCATCTGCACGACGGTGCCGTCGACCAGCTTGACGTTGATCGTGTGGTATTCGGGATGAATCGCGTCTTTCATGGTCGGGCTCCTTACTCGGCGGCGCTTGGTGCGCGGTAGTTGGATTGTTCAGCGATACGAGCCGACTTGCCGCGACGATCGCGCAGGTAGTACAGCTTGGCGCGACGGACACGGCCGCGGCGGACCACGGTGATGCTGTCGATGTTGGTCGAATAGAGCGGGAACATCCGCTCCACGCCTTCGCCGAACGAAATCTTGCGCACGGTGAACGAACCGGCGATGCCGGCGCCGTTGCGGCGGCTGATGCAGACGCCTTCAAACATCTGAACGCGCGAGCGGGTGCCCTCGGTCACTTTATAGCCGACGCGGATGGTGTCGCCGGCTTTGAAATCCGGGATCTCTTTGGCCAGAGCAGCGATTTGCTCGGCTTCGATCTGTGCGATCAGGTTCATTCTGATCTACTCCTATCATCTGTCACGGTTGTTCCGTGAATTGTGTGCCGCCCAAGAGCTCTGTGTCTTCTATCGGGTCCCGTCAAAACAGCCCGCCAGAGATAAGGTCGTCCTTGCGTTTTCATGACCCTGCGGGGTCCGGGTTCCATCGAAGAAGATGGGGCCACGCAGGAACAGGCCCGGTGGCCGATTCCGGCCCCAGACTGGCGCGGTATAGGGGGCGAATGGGGGCGGGTCAAGCGAATCGGCGAGGCGGGGGACAGCGTGATGTCCCACCGGGGGACACAGTGAGAGACACGCAAAATCAAGGGCTTGGCGTGCAGCGTTTACGAAATCTTAGCATTCCCCACGGACCGACGCCTAAAAAACAGCGGCATCAGCCGTCACAAAAAGCGCGAGAGATGCCCGGCCCAGAGACGCCTGTCGTATTGCGGTTGCCAAGCGCGGCGAGACTTTGTCTGATGCGGCAACCACCCGATCACAGGAAACGGCCCGCACCCATGAGCATCTTCGAGAAATACCTGTCCCTGTGGATCGCGCTGGCGATGGTCGCCGGTCTGGTTCTGGGCACGCTTGCGCCGGGGCTGGTGGCGGCGACGGCGGCGGCCGAGTTTGCCAGCGTCAATCTGGTGGTCGCGGTGCTGATCTGGGCCATGGTCTATCCGATGATGGTCGGCGTCGATCCCGGCTCGTTGCGCGATGTGGCCCGCCAACCGCGCGGCTTGCTGATCACGCTGGTGGTGAACTGGCTGATCAAACCATTCACCATGGCGGCGCTGGCGGTGATCTTTTTCCAATACGTCTTTGCCCCCTGGATTCAGCCCGAGGATGCGTCGCAATACATCGCCGGGCTGATCTTGCTGGGCGCGGCCCCCTGCACGGCCATGGTCTTTGTCTGGTCGCAACTGACGCGCGGCGACGAGACCTATACCCTGCTGCAAGTCTCGGTGAACGACCTGATCATGGTCATCGCCTTTGCGCCGATTGTCGCGCTGCTGCTGGGCGTTACCGATATTTCCGTGCCGTGGGAAACGCTGGTGCTGTCGGTGGCGCTGTTCATCGCGCTGCCCTTGGCCGCCGGGCTTGTCACCCGCAAGATGCTGCGGACCTCGGCGGCGATCGAGGCATTTCAGGCACGGGCAAAGCCGTTTTCGATCATCGGGCTGATCGCGACGGTGGTGATCCTGTTCGGCTTGCAGGGGCATGTGATCGTCTCGGACCCGTTTGTCATCGTGCTGATCGCGGTGCCGATATTGTTGCAAAGCTATGGCATTTTCGCGCTTGCCTATGCGGCGGCCTTTGCGCTGAAGGTGCCGCATCGCATTGCCGCCCCCTGCGCGCTGATCGGCACGTCGAATTTCTTTGAACTGGCGGTGGCGGTGGCCATCAGCCTGTTTGGCCTGCACTCTGGCGCGGCGCTGGCCACGGTTGTCGGCGTGCTGGTCGAGGTGCCGGTCATGCTGTCTCTGGTGGCCTTTGCCAACCGCACACGCGCGCGGTTTCCCGCATGACCCCGTAACCCGAGGACTCTGATGCAAAGCCCTGTGATGCGCCAAAGCGAACGCCTGCCCAGCATTGATATCGCGCGCGGCGTGGCGCTGATCGGCATGGTGGTGTTTCACTTCACGCTGGATCTGGAGATCTTTGGCTGGGTCGCGCCGGGCAACATCCTGCGGCCGGGCTGGATGGGGTTTGCGCGGCTGGTGGCGGGCAGTTTCGTGTTTCTGGCCGGGGTCAGCATGATCCTTGCGCATGGCGCGGGCATCCGCTGGCGCAGCTTTCGGCGCGGCACGGCGCTGGTCGCGGTGGCGGCGCTGGCGGTCAGTGTGGCGACCTATCTTGCCATGCCGGAGATGTGGATTTTCTTTGGCATCCTGCATATCATCGCCGTCAGCCGCGTGCTGGGGCTGGCGTTTCTGCGGGTTCCGGCCTGGGCGCTTGTGGTCCTGGGCGCGGGCGTTTGGGCGCTGCCCTATCTGATCAGCTTCGATCTGTTCAACCCGCGCACGCTGGCGTGGATCGGCTTTGCCAGCGCCGCCCCCCTGAGCATGGACCTTGAGCCGATTTTCCCGTGGTTCGGGCCGTTCCTGCTGGGCATGGCGGCGGCGCGGCTGTGGGCGGCCAAGCTGTCCGGGCTTACGCTGCGCCCCGGCGCGCTGGGTCGCGGCTTGGCCTGGGCGGGGCGGCACAGCCTGTGGATTTACCTGATCCATCAGCCGGTGTTGATCGCCGGGCTTTGGCTGGTGACACCGCTGCTGCGCGGCTAGGGTTTGGTTTTCAGATGCGCGGCCCACAGGTCCGGGCGACGGTGTTGCGTCAGAGCCTCGGATTGCGCCCGCCGCCATTTGGCGATCTCGGCATGGTTGCCCGATTGCAGAACGGGGGGGATCGCATGGCCGCGCCATTCGGCGGGGCGGGTGTATTGCGGGTGCTCCAGCAAGCCGTGGGAAAAGCTTTCCTCGACCGCGGAGTCGGCGTTGCCCAGAACGCCCGGCAACAGGCGCACCGTGGCGTCGATCAGAGCCTGCGCGGCGATCTCGCCGCCGGTCATCACGAAGTCGCCAAGGCTGATTTCCTCGATATCGTAGTCTTGCAGCACGCGCTCATCGACCCCCTCGAAGCGACCGCAAAGCAGGGTCACGCCGTCCGCCTTGGCGAGGCGGCGGGCGGTGGCCTGATCAAAGGGGCGACCGCGCGGCGACAGGTAGATCACCGGCCAGCGGGCGCGGTCTGGCGTGTCGGTGGCGGCGTGATCGAGCGCGCGTGACAACACATCGGCGCGCAGCACCATGCCCGCGCCGCCGCCTGCGGGCGTGTCATCAACATTGCGGTGCTTGCCCTCGCCAAACGGGCGCAGGTCGATGGGTTGCAGCGCCCAGTGCCCCGAGTCCAGCGCCTTGCCGGTCAGCGACGCACCGAGGACGCCGGGGAACACCTCGGGAAACAGGGTGATGACCTTGGCGGTCCAGGCCCCCTTGAGGCGCGGCGGGCCGGCCATCAGGTCGCTGGGCTGGCGCGAGAGGTTGATGGCGACGCGGCCATGCGAGCGTCTTGGGGCCTCAGGCGGCGTGTCGTCGCTCATTCCAGCAGCCCCTCGGGCGGGTCGGCGATGATGCGGCCGCTCGCCAGATCGACGGTCGGCACGACGGCCAGGGTGAAGGGCAACAGCGCGCTGCCCTTGCCGGGACGCTGGATTTCCAGCAGGTCGCCCGCGCCGTGGTTCTGCACGGAACTGACCCGGCCCAATTCGGCGCCGCCGGTATCCAGCACGGTCAGGCCGATCAGGTCGGCGTGGTAATATTCATCGTCGGGCAAGGCGGGCAGCTTGCTGCGGTCGGCATAGAGGCGCAGGCCGCGCAGAGCCTCGGCCTGATCGCGGTCGCTCACGCCGCCCAAACGCGCCGAGAACCCGTTGGGAATCGGCTTGCCCAGCGAGATGGTGAAGGAGCGGGTGCCGTCCTCGGAGTAAAGCGGGCCATACTGGCCGATCGCCTCGGCCTCGGCACAGAAGCTTTTCAGCCGCACCTCACCGCGGACACCGAACGCCCCGGCAATGGCCCCTACGCAAACGCGGTCAGACATAGAACACTCCTGTTTCCGTCATCACCCCCGGCCCGCCCTATACCACCGGGTACTGCCAGAGCCCCAGCGCATACACCGCCGCAAGCAGGACCAAAACCCCCAGAAGGCCGGCGACCAACACACGCGCCGTCAGCCGCAATCCCCCGGTCAGAAGGATCACCGCCGCGATCAAGACACAGATGAGGATAAACATGACACCGCCCTATTTCGACACCAAACTGCGGCGCAAGGCCCGGTTTCAGCGCGTTGACGTCAGCGGCCGCGCAAGCCTGGGCCGAGGCCAGGCGAAAAGGGGGGCACGCCGCCCCCCAGATCCAATCTTATTCCGCCGACTCGGCTGGCGCCGCTGCTTTGTCTGCGCGCTCTTTGGCACGGGCGACAGCTTTTTTGCCGGGCGTGCCTTTCTTGGCGTTGTTGCGCTCGGCCTTGGGACGAACGCCAGCCGCTTCGAGGAAACGGATCACGCGGTCGGTCGGCTGCGCGCCCTTGCCGAGCCATGCCTGAATGCGCTCGAGGTCCATTTTCACGCGATCTTCGGCGTCCTTGGCCAACAGCGGGTTATAGGTGCCCACCTTCTCCAGAAAACGGCCGTCGCGCGGCATACGGCTGTCGGTGACGACAATGGCGTAGAACGGACGCTTTTTCGAGCCGCCACGGGCCAGACGGATTTTGGTAGCCATGATGATTTCTCCTTGGTTTGGCTTACAGGCGCCCCAAACCGGGGTCGCCAATTCTAATGTCAGCTTTGCAGTTTCTCGTGGTGACGGATCACCTCCGAGATGATGAAGTTCAGGAATTTCTTGGCAAATTCCGGGTCGAGATCGGCCTCTTTGGCCAACCATTCCAGCCGCTCGATCTGCCGCGCTTCGCGCGCCGGGTCCGAGGGGGGCAAGGCGTGTTCGGCTTTCAACTTGCCGACCGCTTGGGTCTGGTTGAAGCGCTCGGCCAGCGTATAGACAAGGATCGCGTCAATCCGGTCGATGCTTGCGCGATGTTCGGCCAAGAGCTGCTCGGCACGGGTTGTTACGTCGTCGGTCATGCGGGCCTCCGCCGGGGTTGGTGTGTCATGCATAAGCCTCCATGCCGCCGTCACCCAGATCGGCGCGCGCCGGGTGGCGCCAGATCGTGGACGGGCCGAACTGGGCGTGGACAAAGCCACCGTCGCGGGTGCAGCCCATGCGTTGCGCCAGAAGCTCCGACCGGGTGTTGCCATCCAGCGTCATGCTGATCGCCGTGTCCCAGCCAAGGATGTCATAGGCATAGCCGCGCGCCGCCAAGGCGGCCTCATAGGCATAACCCTTCCCCTCAGCGTCAGCGCGCCACAGGGTCCAGCCGATTTCACGCTCGGGCCAGCCTTCGGGGAAATAGGGGCCACAGGTGCCAAGGGCGTTGCCTGTCGCCTTTTCTTCCAGCACGAAAAACCCGTAGCCGCGATGCACCCAATGCCCGGTCATGTGGCAAAAGCCGCGCCAGGCCAGGTTGCGATCGACCGGGCCGCCGGTGCCTTTGGCGCGGTCACTGGCGCTGTAAGCGGCGAAGTGGTCGAAATCATCGGGCCGAAAGCCGCGCAAGATCAGGCGGTCTGTTTCCAGACGCGGGATCAATGCCTCAAAGCGTTCGGCGAGCGTGGTCATCGTTTCTTGCCCAACCCCAGGCCAGACAGACCACCCGGCAGGCCGCCGCCCATGCCCGGCATGCCCGGCAACCCGGCGCCACGCTGCATGGCGGTTTGCGCGGCCTTCATCGCTTCGGGGTCAGCCAGTTGCTGCTTCATCGCGTCCAGATCGGCACCGCCCTTGCCGAACATGCCCTTCATGGCCTGTTTCAGCATGCCGCCCTTGCCCATCTTCTTCATCACATCGGCCATCTGGCGATGCATTTTCAGAAGCTTGTTCAGTTCGGATACCTCAAGCCCGGCACCCTGCGCGATGCGTTTCTTGCGGCTGGCCTGCAAAAGCGCCGGGTTGGCGCGTTCCTTCTTGGTCATCGAGTTGATCAGCGCCACCTGACGCTTGAGCATCTTGTCATCCAGCCCCGCCGCCTCGGCTTGCTTGGACATCTTGCCCATGCCCGGCATCATCCCCATGACCGACTGCATACCGCCCATCTTCTGCATCTGATCCAGCTGCTGGCGCAGGTCGTTCATGTTGAACTGGCCTTTCTGGAAGCGCTTCATCATGCGCTCGGCCTGCTCCGCCTCCAGCGTGACCTGTGCCTTTTCCACCAGCGCGACGATATCGCCCATGCCCAGAATGCGCCCCGCGACCCGCTCGGCCTCGAAACTTTCCAGCGCGTCGGTTTTCTCGCCCATGCCGACAAAGCGGATCGGCTTGCCGGTCACCGCGCGCATACTGAGCGCCGCACCGCCGCGTCCGTCACCATCCATCCGCGTCAGAACCACGCCGGTGATGCCGACCTTGCTCTCGAATTCGGTGGCGACGTTGACCGCATCCTGCCCGGTCAGACCATCGACCACCAACAGGGTTTCACGCGGGTTGACCGCATCGCGGACGGCCTGAACCTCGTCCATCAAGACTTCGTCGATGTGCAAACGGCCCGCGGTATCCAGCAGATACACGTCATAGCCGCCCAAGGTCGCCTGCTGCTTGGCGCGCTTGGCGATCTGCACGGCGCTCTCGCCCTTGATGATTGGCAAGGTGTCGACGCCAATCTGAGTGCCCAGAATGGCCAATTGCTCCATCGCGGCGGGGCGGTTGGTGTCCAGCGACGCCATCAACACGCGCTTGTGCTCGCGCTCTTTCAGGCGACGGGCCAGCTTTGCGGTGGTCGTGGTCTTGCCCGAACCCTGCAAACCGACCATCAACACCGGCGCGGGCGGATTGTCGATCTTCAGCTTGCCGGGGTCTTCGTCGCCGCGCAGCGTGGCAATCAGCTCGTCATGGACGATCTTGACCACCTGCTGACCCGGCGTGATCGACTTCGTGACCGCCGCCCCGGTCGCCTTGACCTGCACGCGCTTGATGAAATCACGCGCCACCGGCAGCGAGACATCCGCCTCCAGCAACGCGGTGCGCACTTCGCGCAGCGCCGCGGTCACATCCTCGGCAGTCAGCGCACCCGCCTTGGTCAGACGATCAAACACGCCACCCAGGCGCTCGGACAGATTCTCGAACATGGCACGACCTTTCTGACGGTAGTGTTGTCGACGGCACTTTGCGCAACGGAGAACGGCACCCGTGGGCGCAACGCGCTGACGGATGGCGATCCCCGCTCTCAAGCGATGGGACCGGACGCTTGGGGCATCCGGGGAATTCACAGGTCAGCTATGCGCCCCAAGGCAAAGAGTCAAGGAAATCTGCCCAACCGCCCCATTTCATCTTGCCATCAATACTCTGCGGGGGTGAATTGTCCGTCAGGACAAGAGGGGGCGCAAAGCCCCCTGCCCCTTCGAGAAAAGGAACGCGCAACGCGCTCATGTTGGTTGTTGCCGATCATAACCCCGCCCGCCACATCCGTTTCGCCTATGTGAACTGGGGCTTGATGATCGCCTGCGTGCTGGTCTTCATCCTGCGCATCCCCTGGGATAATTTCGCCTTCACGCCGGCGCATCTGCATCTGATCGGCGGCGTCAAGGCGCCGGGCGGCGCGCCCGAGATCCTCGGCACGATGGTCAGCTATATCTTCCTGCATGGCACACCGATCCATCTGGCGGGGAACATGCTGGCGCTGTGGGTGTTTGGCGACAATATCGAGGACAGCATGGGCCATTGGCGGTATGCGCTGTTCTTTCTCCTGTGCGGCATGGGCGGCGCGGGGGCCGAGGCGTTGTTTTCCAACAGTCCGATGGTGCCGGTTATCGGCGCTTCGGGGGCGATTGCCGGGGTGATGGGTGCCTATCTGCTGCTGCACCCGCGCGCCCGGGTGCTGGTGCTGGTGGCGTTTCGCGTGCCGGTTCTGGTGCCGGGGGGTGGTTGTGGGCCTGTCGGTGGCGCTGGATCTTGTTGCTGCCGTGTCACCCGCCATGCCCTCGGAGGTGGTGATCGCGTTCTGGGCCCATATCGGCGGCTTCGCGGTGGGGGCGGCGTTGATCACCGTGCTCAAGCGCCGCGATGTGCCCTTGATGCAGCCGCCAAGCGCCTATCCCGAAGGCGGGTTTCTGGGGCTGGGGCGGTTCGCGATTGATCTGGGCCATGACTCACGGCCTTTGGGGTCCAAGGTCGCCTTTTGGGTCAAGGCGCTGCTGTTCTTCATCCTCATCACGATGGGCGTTGAATGGGTGTTCGGCTGATCTTGAAACCGGCGCGAGAATCCGCGACAAGACCGCATGATCACCGTTGCAGCGCTCTATCATTTCACCCGTTTCCCCGATCCCGCCGCGATCAAGGGGCCGCTGGCGGCCTTGTGCCGTGCGCAGGGCGTCAAGGGCTCGTTGCTGCTGGCCCCTGAGGGGATCAACGGCACCATCGCCGGGCCGCGCGCCGGGATCGAGGCCGTTCTGGCGCATATCCGCGCCCTGCCCGGTTGCGCCGATCTGGAGTGGAAAGAGGCCGAGCATTCCGAAATGCCGTTCGGCCGTATGAAAGTGCGGCTGAAGCGCGAGATTGTCACCATGGGGCAGCCCGATGTGGACCCGCGCGCGAAGGTTGGCCATTATGTCGCGGCGCAGGAGTGGAACGATCTGATCGCCCAGCCCGATGTTGCGGTGATCGACACGCGCAATGATTACGAGGTGGCGATCGGCAGTTTCAAAGGCGCGATCGACCCCCACACCACCAGCTTTGGCGAGTTTCCGGCCTGGTGGCAAGCCAACAAGGACCGCTTTCACAACAAGCGCATCGCGATGTTCTGCACCGGCGGCATTCGCTGCGAGAAATCGACGAATTATCTGCTGTCGCAGGGTGTTGACGAGGTGTTCCACCTCAAGGGCGGCATTCTGAAATATCTTGAAGAAGTGCCCGCCGAGGACAGTCTGTGGCATGGCGGCTGTTTCGTGTTCGACCAGCGCGTTGCGGTGGGACACGGGTTGCAGCCGACCGGGCACCTGATGTGCCACGCCTGCCGCCGCCCGCTGGACGTTGCCGACACCAAACGCCCGGAATTCGAGGATGGCGTGCAGTGCCACCACTGCGTCGAGGAGTTCGACGCGCCGCGCCGCGAAAGGTTCCGCGAGCGGCAACGTCAGATCGCGTTGGCCGAGAAACGCGGCGCGTTACATCTGGGGCGCTAGCGGCGGCGCGGCCGGATTGGGCGAAAATGCCCGGCAAGAGGTCGGATTCGCCGCAGTGCCGGAGCGCAGATCGGCGCAGGATGACCAAAACACGAGGCCTCCATGACCGATGAACCCGGCTATTCTTCGTCCCCCTGCTTTGCCCATGAGCTTGGCGCCGAACCCGCCCTGACCGCGGCAGAGGTCAGCGCCTGGCGCAAAACGGCGCGGGCGGCATTGATCGAGGCACGCCTGGCAGTGCCCGTGGCAGAACGCCAGAGCGTCGCCGCCGAGGTCGCCGACGTCCTGAATCGTGTGATTGACCCAAGGCCGGGGGTGATCATCAGCCTCTATTGGCCGTTTCGCGGGGAATTGGACCTGCGCGGCTGGATGCAGGGCGCGCATGAGAAGGGCGCGCGCATTGCCTTGCCGCTGGTGGTCGCCAAGGCGCAGCCGCTGATGTTTCGTGAATGGTGGCCCGGTTGCGAGATGGAGCGCGGCGTGTGGAACATCCCCAACCCGGCGAACACGCCGGAAATCACGCCCACGGTGGTGCTGTCGCCGCTGGTCGGGTTCGATCCGGCCTGCTACCGGCTGGGCTATGGCGGCGGGTTCTTTGACCGGACCCTGGCGGCGCTGACCCCGCGCCCGATGGTGATCGGCGTCGGGCATCCAGGCGCGGCGATCCCGACGATCCACCCGCAGCCGCATGATATCCCGATGGACATGATCGTAACCGGATCAAGCGCCGGGCGGCTGATTCGCCGTTTGCCGTAGGGTGCGTGCTTGCACGCACCGTGGCCCCGTTGGGTGCGTGCTTGCACGCACCGTGGCCAGCGTGACGGAAGGTGCGTGCAAGCACACACCCTACCAGTGTTCTTCCTACCGAAGTCCGGCCAGTAAGGTCGCCGCGTAGAACAGCGCAGCCGACAGCGCCGCCGTCGCCGGCACCGTGATCACCCAGGCCATCATGATGGTCATCAGATGCGAGCGACGGACCACCTTGCGCCGCGTTCGCTCCTCGACCGGAAGCGCCGACATGTCGCGGTTCTCTTTCAGGATCTTCTCGTGATACCACTCGCGATAGAAGCCCACGCCAAAGATGCCGCCAATGGCGATATGCGTCGAGCTGACCGGTAGCCCCAGCCACGAGGCAAAGATCACCACCACCGCCGCTGACAGCGCCACGCACCACGCGCGCATCGCGTTGAGGCGGGTGATTTCCGAGCCGACAACCTTGATCAGCTTGGGGCCGAACAGCACCAGACCAAACGACAGGCCGACCGCCCCGACGACCATCACCCAATAGGGGATCTCCACACGATCACCCGAGGCACCATCCTGAACCGCGTGCACGATGGCGGCCAGCGGGCCGACCGCATTCGCCACATCATTCGCGCCATGCGCAAACGAGAGCAACGCCGCCGACAGCACCAGCGGGATCGAAAACAGCACTTTGAGCGATTTGCTGCGGTTCTCCAGCCCCTCCGACTGCCGACGGATGATCGGCCGCATGAGGAACACCAAGGGAATGGCGATCGCCAGGCCAATCAGCACCGAGTCACTCAAGGACAGATGGACCAGCTTCTTGAGGCCTTTCATTGCCATATAGGTGGCGAACACACCGCCCATGATACCGATCATCACCGGAACCCAGGTGCGCGCCGCAGCGATCTTGTCGTCGCGTTCAATGATCCTGTTGTTGATCACCGCCAGGAACAGCGCCGCGATAAGCCCGCCCAGAACCGGCGAGATCACCCAGCTTGCCGCAATCGCGCCCATCACCGGCCAGTTCACCGCCGCGAACCCCGCCGCCGCGATGCCGGCGCCCATCACACCGCCGACAATCGAATGCGTCGTCGAGACGGGCGCGCCGAGCCATGTCGCCAGGTTGATCCACAGCGCCCCCGACAGCAACGCCGCCATCATCGCCCAGACAAAGATCTGCGGTTCCGCAACGCTCTCGGGCGAGACGATGCCGCGCGAGACGGTGCTGACCACATCGCCCCCGGCCAGCAACGCACCCGCGGTTTCGAACACCGCGGCGATCACCAGCGCGCCGCCCAGCGTGACGGCCTCGGCGCCGACCGCGGGGCCCATGTTGTTGGCCACATCGTTGGCGCCGATGTTCAGTGCCATATAGGCCCCGACCACCGCCGCCAGAACCACGACCCATGTCCCCGCCGTGGCCCCCATCAAGGTTGCCGCCGCAAGCCCGGCCATCACCATGAACAGCAAGGCGACGCCCGGCGCGACCAATGGCCGCGAGGTAAAGGCCGTGGCCTGTTCCAGCAGGCTTATGCGTTTGAGGTCCTTGTCGAGTGTCTTGATGGCTTTGGCAGTTTCGTCGATGGTCGAGCGCATCGAATTCTCCAGGCTGGCATCACGGTTTTGTCACGCGCCACCTACTCGGAATGCCCTTCGATCACAACAGGAATGCTCAGACTTTTTGCAAGAGAGCCCGGAGTGAGGGTTCTGAAACACGCTTTACCGCATCGGCCGGGGTGAACCAGGCCCGCGTGCGGCGCGTTTTTTCGGGCCAGTCATCGGCCAGATCCTCGACGTCAATCCGGTACAGCAGACAGCGGCACGACACCGGGATGCCGTCCTTGACCATCTTGCTATAAACGAAATCACCCTCGGATTTGGGGTGGAGCGTGCCGCGCACACCGGCCTCCTCCCAGGCTTCCTGCTCCGCGGCCTCGGCAAGGGTGCGCCCGTCCATCGGCCAGCCCTTGGGCACGATCCACCGCTTTCCTTTCGCGTTCGAGATCAGCAAGACCTCGGGGCCCGAGGACCCGGGCTTCACGCACAAGGCACCCGCCTGAACGAATTCAGGCCGACGAAAAACCGGTTGGATATAGTTTTTGAAAGTCGCCACTGCTGCTTGTTTCATATGAAATGCACATCCTCAAAGACTGCCCCGATTGTCGGGGTCATTGTTGTTGTTGTCCTATTTTTCCGAAATTCCGGTTAAATCATGCACTTATTCGCCGCTTTCGTCAACTCGACCGCGCAAGGACTTGATCGAGCCGCGCTTGGTCTTGGCATCAATCCGCCGCCTTTGACTGGAATAGGTCGGTTTCGTCGCGATCCGGCGACGCGGGGCGACAAGCGCCTGCTTGATCAGATCAGCCAGCCGTTCGCGCGCAATCTCGCGGTTGCGCGCCTGACTGCGCGTCTCCTCGACGCGCAACACCAGCGCGCCATCGGCGCTCCAGCGCCGCCCGGCCAGCCGTTTGAGCCGGGATTTCACCGCCGGAGTCAACGCCGGGCTGCGCGCTGCCTCGAACCGCAATTCGACCGCCGTCGAGACCTTGTTGACGTTTTGGCCGCCCGGCCCCGACGAGCGGGTGAAGGATTCGGCCAGTTCCCAGTCTTGGATGGTGATGTCGTCGTTGATCCAGAGCATTTTCAAGGTCCAATATCGAAGGGCCGCCCGATGTACGAGCGGCCCTCTCGAGCTTCAGGAGATGGAGCCGGTTAGAACCGAGCTCAATCAAAAAGGGCGCGCACCCAACGGGCTGCCGTCAACTGGCGTTCCCTCCGACTGTTCCGACACCTTTCTCCAATATCACTCTAGACACTGGATCACCTCCTTTCAACTGGTTGAACTCTAAGGTGATGGTGCCACAATTCTGATATTTGTCAAAAACTATTTGCCCGGTGTTTCAGGTCAGTTTTCTGACGATTGCGCGAAACGGTGCCAGCGCAACCAAACTCAGGGCCAGTTTCACCAGCCAGTCGGCGACCGCAAGCGAGACCCAAAGCGGCGCCATCGGCCCGAACCCCAGCAGCGGCAGGGCCTCGGTTGCCCAGCGTGTATCGTTGCCCGGCTCAAGGATTGTCAGCGCCGCAGAGAAGGCAATCGTGAAGAACAGCGCCGTATCCAGCGAAGAACTGACCAGCGTCGAGATCAGCGGTGCTTTCCACCAGACACCGCCGCGCAGCCGGTCGAACAGCGCGACATCAAGCATTTGCGCGCACAAAAACGCCAGCCCCGAGCCCAGCGCGATGCGCAGCGTAACAGCGGGATAGGTGTACCCGTCGCCCTGAAACAGGATTTGCGTGCCGATCAGCGAGCAGGTGACGCCAACCGCGAACCCTGCCCAGACCACGCGCCGCGCCGCCGCCGGGCCATAGACGCGGTTCATCACATCGGTGACGAGAAACGCGAACGGATAGGTCAGCGCGCCCCAGGTCAGCCAGTTGCCCAGCAGGAATTGCACAAGAATGTTCGAGGCGACGACAATCGCGGCCATGGCAAGAATGCCGGGAAGGTGAAATCTGGTCATGGTTCCATCCGTTTTGACAAGGTGTTCGGAAACTTGGTCGCCCCCGTGGCGACGCGCCCCCGTACTGCTGCGGCGCGGTTCGTGCAAGAGGTGTTGAACACGCAGGCCGTAATCAACTCTGGGAAAATGACGCAGCGGTGTTATCGTGAATGCACTTGTAATCGGCCCTGCCAAAGGAAGATTTTCATGCCTGCATTTTCAACCAAGTTCAAACCGCTGTCGAAATCCGGTCCGATTGCCCTGTTCGCCCTGTCGCTTGCCGGGTTCGTCCCGGTGCCGGGATTCGCGCAGGAAACTCCGCCCGACGCCGAAGTCGAGGTAGAGGTAGAGGCCGCGCCCGATGTGCTCCCGCTGGAATCGGACGCCGCGGCAACCGAGGCGCAGCCCGATCAGGCCCAAGGCGATGCCGTGGCCGAAGTGGCGGACGCGCCTGCGGTCTTTCCTGCGGTCTTTACGGTCCTTGAGGGTCGCCTCGGCCTGACGCTGCCCGCTGATATTCAGGTCAGCGACCTGTCGGGGGATGACGTGCAGACCTGGGCGACGCTGGCGCATCCCGAGTTTCCGGATCTGGCGCATACCGCCGTGGTGGTTGCGCATCCGGGTGCCGATATCGAGGCGATCACCACCGCCATTACGGATCGGTTCAATTCGATCGAGGCGGTCACCGAGGGGATGCATCAGGAGACACCGGTCTGGGTGATCTCGGGCCTGTCGTCGCGCAGGCCGGATGGGTCGCGCCCGCAGGATGACGGATCGCACGCGCAGATCATGGTGACGCAAAGCTGCCTGCCAGACGGAGGCCCGGCGCTGTTTGGCGTGGTTTCCACGCGGATGCGCGCCGCACCCGATGTGCTGGCGGCGATCCTGTCGACCGTGGCGCTGACCCTGCCCGATGACGCGGCACCCTGCGCCGATGCGATTGGCGCGGCGATCATGGCGCTGCCGCTGGGCGACATCGACCGGCCAGAGCCCGCGCCAGAGGTTGCCGCTGCGGCGAATTGGGTGCCTTATGAACGCTTTGGCATCCAGTTGCTGGCCCCCGAGGGGATGCGTGTGCGCCGCGACCGCGACACGGCCCGGCAGCGCGAATATTGGCTGACCAACACCGATGAGGACACCTCGATTGGCGCCGATACGGTGCTGCGGGTCTTCACGCAGGCACAGCGCGCCGAGGTGTCCACCGATCCGACCAACAGCCCGGAATTCGCGGCAACCCTGTCGCGTCTGGGGGGAGCCGACGTGGCACTGACCGATGAAACCGTGCAACTGGGTGACACGGTTCTATCCGTATTTCGTGGCCGCGAGATGGAAACCGACGAAGGCATCACCGCCGAACGGCGGCTGACCTATCTGATCAATTCGCGGCCCACGGCGACGGGCTTGAACCCCTGGATCGCGATCAACACCTTTGGCCTGACCGAAGCCGACGCCATCGCCTATGAGCAGCAAACCATGGCCGGCTTGGCGCTGGCCGATGCGCCGATGTATGATGGCGTTCGCGTGGAATCATTGTTGGCGGATACGGTGCGGATTGCCCTTCTGCCCGGTCAGAGGGTGGCCAATCTCGAGGATCGCGGCGCGTTGATGTTGCTCGATATCGCCGACGAGTCCGATCCTGACCGCAGCCACACGCTTTACGCGGTCGAGGGTTTGCCCGATATCCGGCCCGCCCTTGCGGATGCGATAAACCGCCGGTTGCCTCGGATCACCGCCATCACCCAGAGCACCGTCGATGGCGTGCCGGTGTGGATTTTCGATGGTGGGTCCGACCGTAGCCCCTCGCAAGGTCCGATGCCCGACGGGCAAGTGTCACCGGCGCGTGTTGTGGTCTCGCACCTGTGTGCGCCCGGTGATCGCGGGCCGCTGCTGATCGGGGTTCTGACAACGCAAGAGAGATTTGATCAGGCGGGCGGCTGGGAGGGGATGATGGCACCGGTGCGGGTGTCGATGCCAGAGCGCAGCGTGCCTTGTCCGGCGACACTGGCGGATATCCTGGCGACAATCACGGTGACCGGCGCCGCTGCACCGGCAACGCCGGAACCGCCCGTCGCGCGCACCGTGAAGCCGGGCACACCGCCCAGTGTCTCGGTGGATCCCGAAATCGCCGCCTGGGAGGCCGCACGCGCTGCCGATACCGTGCAGTCGATGGAGGCCTATTTGCGCGACCACCCACAGGGTGCTCATGCCGGCGAGGCGCGCGACCGTTTGGCGGCCTTGACCCCGCCGCCGCCCACACCGGAAATGCTGGCCTGGGCCGAGGCCGAGGCGCAAGACACGCCCGCCGCAATGTGGACCTATCTGAAAGCCTACCCACAGGGGATGCACGCGCGCCTGGCGCATGAGGCGCTGCGTGGCTATGCGATGCCGCAAGCCCCTGCGCCTGCCCCTGCCCCTGCCCCTGCGCCAGGCAAACGCGGCTAGGGCAGGTTTGAACCGACACCGCGCGGCACCCTGTCATCGGGGCCGCGCGGTTTTGTCCGGTCCGTACCCCTTGCCAAAGCCGCGCGGGCGTTGCACCCCTTGGCAAAGCCCTTCGACACCGAGGACACAGTCATGATCACCGAGAAACCCGGCCTGATGAACGCCATCCGCGACCGTTTCGCGCATGTCGACACCTGCCCCTTTGACGGGCCGCGCATCTTCTTTGAAAACGCAGGCGGCGCGCTGCACCTGAAATCAGTGGTTCAGACCTCGGCGTTTTATGCCAGCCTGCCGGACAATCAGGGCCGCCCCAACGCCGCCTCGCGCGCGCTGAACGCGGCAATCGACAAGGGCAAGGCCGATATGCGGCTGTTCCTGAACGCGCCGACCGGGCAGGTGTTTGTCGGCGAAAGCGGCAGCGAGGTTCTGTTCCGGCTGGTGCGCACGGCGACGGTTGCGGCACCCGAGGGCGGGGTCATGCTGCGCTCATCGCTGGAGCATCCGGCGATGGGATCGGCGATGCAGCATTGGGCCGGGGTGACGGGGCGCGCGTTGCTGGAAGTGCAGCACGACGACGCGACCGGCACGGTCAGCCTTGAGGCCTACAAGGCGATGCTGCGCCCGGATATCCGTGTAGCGTCGATCATCCACACCTCGCCGGTGACCGGCATGGCGGTGGATGTCCCGGCGATTGCCGCGGCAATTCGCGCCGTCGCACCCGAGGCGCTGATCATTGTCGACGGTATCCAGCACGCCAGTCACGGCCCGGTCGATGTGACCGCCTACGGCATCGACGGCTATGCGCTGTCACCCTACAAGGTGTTCTCGCGGCACGGATATGGGGTCGGCTGGGCCTCGGATCGGCTGAGCGCAGGGCCGAAGGAGCATATCATCGGCGGCCCGGCCACCAATTGGGAGCTGGGCACGCGCGACACCGGGGCCTATGCGACCTTCTCGGATGTGGTCGCCTATTTCGACTGGCTGGGCACGCAGTTTTCCGACAGTTCAGACCGCCGCGACCGGCTGGAGGCGGCGGGCCGGGCGATTGCGGATCACGAACATCGGCTGGTCAAAGCCGTGCTGCAGGGCACCGGCAACGCGCGCGGGCTGGCCGAAATGCCGGGCGTCACGCTGATCGCCGGGGATGCCGTCGAGGGGCGCGAGGGCGTGGTGTCGATGCGGCTGGAAGGCTGGGATACGCTGAAACTGGTGGAGTTTCTGGGCGAACGCGGCATTCGGGTGCATATCCGCAAGGCCGACCATTTCAGCGGCAACGTGCTGCGGCCTTTGGGGCTGCCCGATTGCGTGCGGATCTCGTTTTGTCATTACAACACGACGGGCGAGATCGCGCGCCTGCTGGCGGCAATGGAAGAGGCGATCGCGGCCGGGTAAAGGCAGGGTCTCTGGGGTACGGTGCGTGCAAGCACACACCCTACAGGACATTGGTAGGGTGTGTGCTTGCACGCACCCTCGCTAATCGACAAAGGCCTTTTCCACCGCAAAATGACCGGGTGCGGAATTCGCCCCCTCGCGCAGCCCGAACCCCTCTAGCAGCGCGGCCACATCCTTGTTGAACGCCAGCGAGCCGCAGACCATCGCGCGATCTGTCTCGGCCGTCAGCGGGCCGGTCAGGTCAAGATCGGCCAAGGCCTTCCCGCGCGCCAGAGTGTCGGTGATCCGCCCCATACGGGGCGACGGCTGGCGGGTTGTCGTGGGGTAGTAACGCAGCTTTCCGGCGATCATCTCGCCAATCAAGGGATCGTCGGACAGCCCCTCGATCATGCGGCGGCCATAGGCCAATTCGGCGACATCGCGGCAGGTGTGCATCATCACCACCTGCTCATAGCGCTCCCAGGTTTCCGGCTCGCGCAGCAGGCTGGCAAAGGGCGCGAACCCGGTGCCCGTCGCCAGGAACCACAGCCGTTTGCCGGGCAAGAGCGCGTCATGCACCAAGGTTCCCACCGGTTTGGGCCGCAGGATGATCGGGTCACCCGGCTGGACATGCTGCAAGCGGCTGGTCAGCGGCCCGTCGGGCACCTTGATCGAATAGAACTCCAGTTCATCATCCCACGCCGGAGAGGCGATGGAATAGGCGCGCAGCACGGGTTTGCCCTCGGCATTGGGCAGGCCGATCATCACGAACTGGCCAGAGCGGAACCGCAGGCTGGCTGGCCGCGTCACGCGGAACGAGAACAGCCGATCCGTCCAATGCGTCACGGCGGTGATGGTTTGCAGATCGGGGCGCAGTTGCTGGTTCATGCGGCTGCCCTCAGGCGTTTGCGGTAATCGAATCCCTGCCAATCGCCGCGCGCCAGCCATTGCGCCTCGGGCTGGCGGGCGGCGAGGGTCTGATCAATCTCGACCTCGTCAAAGCCCGCGCGCCGGGCCATTGTGTATTGATCCGCAACAACATGACCCTGCGCCCGCAAACGCCCGGCAAAACCCAGCCGCCGCAGATGCGCGGCCAAGGTGAAGCCCCGGCCATCGGCAAACGACGGGAAGGCAATACGGATCGCGGTGACGCCCTGCAATTGCCCCTCGAGTGCCGACAGATCGACGTCCGAGGCGAGATCGAACCAGTCTTGCGCAAAATCATCCGGGCCAAACCCGGAATCGGTGACGATCACACTCATGACGCTTTCCTTCTGATCACGCGGCCATTCTCGAAATGGATGCCGCATTCGGTTTTGTCTTTTCCGCGCCAGCGCCCGGCGCGCGGATCCTCGCCTGCCGCGACCGGCCCGGTGCAGGGCGCGCAGCCAATCGAGGGGAAACCGCGCGCCACCAGCGGGTGCCGGGGCAGGTCGTGTTGGGTCATGTAGGCGCCGATGCTTTGCGCGTCCCATCCGGCCAAAGGGTTGATTTTCACCGCCCCCGAGGGATCGCGCTCGAACATCTCCAACCCCGAACGCGCGCCGCCTTGCGCGCGTTTGCGGCCTGAAATCCAGCTCTCGAAGCCGTGCAGCGCTTTGGTCAGCGGCTGTGTCTTGCGCAGATCGCAGCAGGCATCGGGGTCGGCGTGGTGCAGGGTGGCGTCAGGATCCCCGGCAAACAGCGCCTCGCGGTCGGGGTTGATAATGCGCAGATCGCTCAGGTTCAGCCGCTCGGCGACGGCGCGTTGATAGGCCAGCGTTTCGGGGAACAGCATCAGCGTGTCGAGGAACAGGACCGGGGTTTGCGGCGCGATGGTGGACACGAGATGCAGCAGCACCACCGAATCCGCGCCGAAGCTGGAAACCAGCGCCACCCGGCCCAGCGCGCCCGACAAGGAAAAGCGCAGCGCGGCCTGGGTGTCGCCCGAAAAGCGCGCGTTCAGGGACGAAAGATCATTCGGCATCGACCGGCTCCTGCTCATACAGCGCGGCCTTGAACGGGGTCAGGCCAAGGCGGCGATAGGCCGACAGGAAGCTCTCCGCCGGGCTGTCGCGCAGCGCCAGATAGGCGCGGATGATGCGCTCGATGGCCGGGACGATCTGATCATAGGCAAAGCCCGGCCCGGTGCGGTCACCCAGATGCGCATCCTCGGAGCCGTCACCGCCCAGCGTGATCTGGTAGTTTTCCACGCCCGCGCGGTCGAGGCCGAGAATGCCGATATGCCCGACGTGGTGATGCCCGCAGGCGTTGATGCAGCCGGAAATCTTGATCTTCAGCGGGCCGATGTCATGCTCCAGCTTGAGCGCGTCGAAATGCGTGGCGATTTCCTGCGCCACGGGGATCGAACGCGCGGTGGCCAGCGCGCAATAATCCATGCCCGGGCAGGCGATGATATCCGAGATCAGCCCGACATTCGCCGTCGCCAGCCCTTGCACGCGCAGCGCCTTGTGCAGCGCGGGCAGATCGGCGCGGGCGACATGCGGCAGGATCACGTTCTGCTCATGGCTGATGCGGATTTCGCCGTGGCCATACGCCTCGGCAAGGTCGGCAATCAGGCGCATCTGATCGCTGGTCGCATCGCCCGGCGTCTCGCCATGCGCCTTGAGGCTGAGGGTGACGATCGCGTGGTTGGGGTCGCGGTGCGGATGCAGGTTGGTATCGGCCCAGGCGCGAAACACCGGGTCGGTGCGATAGGCGGCCTGATAGGCCAGATCGCAGGCGGCGCGCAGGTCAGGGGCTTTGAACATCGCCTCGATACGGGCCAGTTGCGCCAGCGTCGCAGCGGTGTCGAACTGCGGCGCGATGGTTTGGAACCGGGCCTCGACATGGTTGCGAATCGTGTCGATGCCGTTCTCATGCACGGTGATCTTGATGCGGGCTTTGAATTTATTGTCGCGCCGTCCCAAGAGGTTGTAGGTGCCGACAATGGCCTCAAGATACGGCAGCAGGTCGGCCACGGGCAGGAAATCGCGCAGCACCTTGCCGATCATCGGCGTGCGGCCAAGGCCACCGCCAACGATCACTTCGAACCCCGGCTGGCCGTTCTGGCGCACCATGCGCAACCCGATATCATGGGCCTTGGTCACGGCGCGGTCGGTTTCAGAGCCGGTCACCGCCACCTTGAACTTGCGCGGCAGGAACTGGAATTCGGGGTGGTCGGTGGACCATTGGCGGATCAACTCGGCAACCGGGCGCGGATCGGCGATTTCATCCGCGGCGGCCCCGGCGAAATGGTCCGAGGTCACGTTGCGAATGGTGTTGCCCGAGGTCTGGATCGCGTGCAGTCCGGCCTTGGCCAGTTCATCGAGAATATCCGGCACATCCGCCAGCCGGGGCCAGTTGTACTGGATGTTCTGCCGGGTGGTGAAATGGCCGTAGCCCTTGTCAAAGCGGTCGGCGATTTCGGCCAGTTTGCGCATTTGCTGTGGGTTCAGCGTGCCATAAGGGATCGCCACGCGCAGCATATAGGCGTGCAATTGCAGATAAAGGCCGTTCATCAGGCGCAGCGGGCGAAATTCATCCTCGGTCAGCGAGCCGTCGATGCGGCGCTGGACCTGCGCGCGAAACTGGCGGTTACGCTCGGTCAGGAAGTCATGGTCGAAGCTGTCATAGACGTACATGGGGTGTTCCTCAGGCGGCGTTCGAGGCGGTTGCCTGCTTGCCGTGCGCGTAATTCGAGGGGCCGCGGCGGCGGAAATCCTCGCGGAAATGGACGGGCTGCGGGCCAGAGGCACTCTGGCGCACGTCAGCCAGGTAACAGCCCACCACCTCGGCGGTTTGGGTGTCGGCATGAGCAAGCGCGATTTCGGCGTCGGTCTTGTCAGTCAGGACCAGCGCCTGTTCCAGATGGCGGCTCCAGGTGTGGGCGGCGGTCAGATAGACCACATCGCCATCCAGCAGAGCATTGGCGGTGACGACAACGGCATAGGGTTTGCGGGACATCAGGCCATTTCCTCGAGCAAGGTGGGGAGGGTTTCGGCGGCTTTTGCCGGGGCAAGGCCGAACAGGGTCAGAACCGGGCCGCTGGGCGCGGCGGCGGCGAGGTCAGCGGTCAGGCGATCCAGCCGGGTGGCGAGGATGCGCTGATCCGGGCGGCTGGCGTTTTCGACCAGCGTCACCGGCGTGGCCCCGTCCGCGCCATGCATCAGCAGGCGGCCTTGCAGGAAACGGGCGGCGCGCTTGCCCATGTAGATCGCCGCGACCGAGCCGTTGCGGGCAAGGCTGCGCCAATCGTGATCGGCAAATCCGTTGATGTCATGCGCGGTCAGAAGGCGTAGGTCCGAGTTGCGCCCGCGCTGCGTCAGGCTGCGGCCAATCACGGCGGCGGCGGCAGAGGCGGCGGTGATGCCGGGGGTCACGGCCCAATCAATGCCGGCCTCGGTCAGCGCCTCGGCTTCCTCATCAAGACGGCCAAAGACACTGGCATCGCCGCCCTTGAGGCGCAGGACATGCGCGCCGTTCCGGGCGTGCCGGATCATCGCGGCGTTGATCTGGTCCTGCGGGGTCGAGGGGCCGAAGCCCTCTTTGCCGACCGGGATGAACTGGGCCTCGCGCCGCGCCAGCTCAAGGATCGCGGCGGGGACGAGGCGGTCATGGATCACCACATCGGCGCGGTCCAGCAGGCGGCGGGCGCGCTGGGTCATCAGTTCCGGGTCGCCCGGCCCCGCGCCCACCAGATCGACGCGGCCCTGCGGCTCGCCCGCCTCAAGATGGCGGCGCAGAATGTCGTGCAGGGCGTGCTCCAACAGTTCCTCGCCCACTTCGGCCAGAACCTGCGGGCCGGTTTCGAAATAGTAATCCGCCCAGAAGTCACGACGACGGCGGCCTTGCGGGAGGGCCTCGGCGTGAGGGCGGAACAGCTTTCCGGCGCGGGCCAGAGGGCCGAGACCTTGCGGGAGCTTTTCCTCGAGGTCGGTCTTGATCGCCCGGGCCAGAACCGGGGCCGCGCCCTCGGTGCCGATGGCGATGGTGACGGGGTCGCGGTCAACAATGGCGGGGGTGATAAAGGCGCTGGCTTCGAGATTGTCGACGACATTGACCAACACGCCGACGCTGCGCGCGCGGGCGGCGAATTGGGCGTCGGCCTGCGCCTCGCCATGGGCGGCATAGGCCAGCGCCACGCCGGTCAGATCGTCGGCAGTGGCGGCGCGCTGGATCAGGGTGACGGCGTGCGCGGCGATCAGGGCGCGCAGATCGGCCTCGGGGGCGGGGGCGTAAACGGTCAGCCGGGCCTGCGTTTTCAGCAGCAGCCGCAGCTTGGCCAGCGCAAATTCGCCATTGCCGGCGATGGCGACGGTCTGGCCCTGAAGATCGAGGAATATCGGGAAATGTTGCATCGCGCCGCCCTTCTCACTGAGTGACGGCAATGTGGAATATTATTCCAAATCGCGCAATATACCCGCGATGAAAGGGAATATTGTCCTTTCATATGGCGCAAACCGGACGATCCATCCCGAGAACTGGCGCTGAACGTGCGGGCGTTCGCATGGCGACCCAAGCGGCGGAACGTTTGCCCTGATGGTGCGAGGCCCGCGCCCGCAAGTCAGGCCGATTCGGGACCGGCGCTAGCCTTGCGGCGTCATGACGCGGCGTTGGCGCGCACGCTCCAGGCCTAGTTGCCGCTCGCGCCAGATGATCAGAATCCCGGCCGCGATGACGATGGCCGCGCCCAGCAACATGGTCATGGTCGGAACCTCGCCAAAGCCCCAATAGCCGATCGCCAGCGCGAACATGATCGACGCATAATCGAAGGGCGCGACCAGTGAGGCATCGGCCTCGCGGTAGCTGGAGGTCAGGAAAATCTGGCCCACCCCGCCCAGCAACCCGGTCAGGATCAGGATCGCCGCTTGCCACAGGGAGGGCATCACCCAGCCGAACGGAATGGTCAGCAAAGACAGGCCCGCCGCCGTCAGGGAGAACCAGAAAACGATTGCCGAGGTTGTCTCGGTCGCCACGAGTTTGCGCACCGTGACCTGCGCCAGCGCCGCGAAAACCGCCCCTGACAGGGCCAGCATCGCGCCGAGCGCCTGAATTTGGCTGACCGAACTGCCCACCGACAGACGCGGGGACAAAACGATCAAGACCCCGACCAATCCGACAAACACCGAGGTCAGGCGAAAGGCGCGGACCTCCTCGCCGAGGAACATCGACGCGAAGATCACCACCAACAAGGGTGCGGCATAGCCGATGGCGGTGACCTCGGGCAAAGGCAGAAAGGCGAGCGCGGCAAAGCCCATCCCCATGGCCATCGTCCCCACCAATCCGCGCCAGAAATGGCCCAGCGGCTTGCTGGCCTTGAACCCGGTCCGCAATTCCGAACGCCAAGCCAACCATATGACGAGGACCGGCAGGGCAAGTAACGAGCGAAAGAACACGATCTGCCCGGGCGGCACCTCGCCGGACAAGGCCTTGATCAGGCTTGCCATTGTGATGAACATCACCACCGAGATGATTTTGTACAGAATTCCGCGGATCGGGCGCATGGTCGGCCTACACGATTGGTTCAGGCCATGGTCGCAGGTTCATCCCGCCGCAACAAGCACCCAGAGAGGTCAATTTCCCTCTGGACACCGCGCCGATGCTCGCCTAAATAACGCCCACCTGAAAGTTTGACTTTCTCCCGTGCCCGGGTAGCTCAGGGGTAGAGCAGCGGATTGAAAATCCGCGTGTCGGTGGTTCAAATCCGCCCCTGGGCACCATTTCACTTGGTGACTTTTCAAAAGACTGTTTCAGACGCCTTTGGCGGCTGTGCGACGCCCAGCCTTCAGGGCTGCACCCCGGCAACATTCCGGTGCTGCCGGGCGCGTCACGCGTGGAAAAACCGTGGGGACACTTCGCGATTGTCTACGGCGCGTTTCAAGATGGGTGCGTATCGCGCGGCCAATGCTCGTGATTCGAGCGATCAACGCCGAGAAAACAATGCGCGGGCACTCCAATTCGACACGCCATTCCGGACCGTAGAGCAACTCGCGACACGATACCCCGTGTCAATCGCCGACATCAGGCGCTGGACCTATGTCGGCATGTTTCCCGTCCATCGGGGAACGGCTGCCCACTTGTCCGTCCACGCCTCGCGCCGCGCGGACGCCTCATCCCGGGTCAGGCAATTCACGCGGGGCGCGGAACGGGCAACGCCGCGAGTGCCGACCCGCGTGAAACGCATCGGTGTTTGGCACGTTGGCGGCGCATCCCGTCCGCGACAGAATGACCGCGCGCCCGGCGACCTCGGGGCGGGGCATGACGTCACGTCAGGACGATGCCGGGTCGTTGCCACGGGCGAACACCATCCACGCCGCGTCAGGTGTGGAAACATGGACCTGGCTGCCCGGCGGCAAGGGTGCACCACTGTGATAGATCACGGCCCGGTCACCACCGATCGCCACGCGAGAGCGCACCCGGTCGGCTTCGTAATGGCTCTCCAGGATCTCGCCCGGCAGGCCGGTTTCGGCAAAGGTCTGACGATTGGAATGCGCGGCCAATGTGACACGGCTGCCCGGCACAAACTGCCCGCGATGGGGCACGATAATCTGACTGTCTGAAAGCGCGAGGGTGAGGGTGCCGTCGCCGACCGCGACAACCTCGGCCTCCAGCGCGTTGGCATCTCCGAACATGCGCGCCACAAACAACGACGCCGGATTGTGCAACACCTCGGTCGGCGAGGCGTTTTGCATGATGACGCCATCCGCCATGACGCAAACCTCATCCGCCAGCGCCAAGGCATCGTCGCGGTCATGGGTGACGATAAGCGATGTGATGCCCATTTGTCTGGTCATCGTGCGGATTTCGCCTCGGACATCGGCGCGCAATTGCGGATCAAGGTTCGACAAGGGTTCGTCCATCAACAACACCTTGGGCCGCTGCGCCACGGCGCGGGCCAAGGCCACGCGTTGTTGCTGCCCGCCCGACAGTTGCGTCACACGGCGGCTGGCCAAATGGCCGATCTGCATCATGTCGAGGACTTCGACGGTGCGCGCCCTGGCCTCGGCGCGGCGCAGCTTGAGCCGCCCATGGCGCAACGCGAAGGCGACATTCTCGGACACCGTCATATGCGGCCAAAGCGCGTAAGATTGAAAGACAATGCCGATGGGCCGATCCTCGGGGCCAACCCAGATCGGCGGGTTTGATGCGGAAACCACCGCGCCTGCCAACTCGACACGTCCCTGTGTCGGGGTTTCAAGACCGGCGATAATGCGCAAGGATGTTGTCTTGCCGCACCCCGACGGCCCCAGAAGCACGACATTCTGCCCCTCGGCAATGCTCAAAGTGATGCCCCGCAGAACATGCGTCTCTGCCCCGGACTGGGACCGATAGATCTTGTGGATACCCGTCAGGCTGACGATGTCGGTCATGGCTGTCTTCTCGGTCTAGCGGGTGAAGCGAACAAAGCGGAAAAACCCCACCAGAAACACGGCGACGATGGCAAACAGCGCCAATGAGAGCGCGGCGGCCTGCTGGGTTTCGCCGGAACTGTTGTAGAGGAAGATGCGCGACGCCAGGGTTTGCAGATCATAGGTGCTCAGAACCAGGGTGATCGGCAACTCGCGCAGCGTCAGCAAAGCAACCCAGAACCACGCGAAAATCAGCGACGCGCGCAACATCGGCACCATGATGCCCGTAAGCGTGATACCCGACGGAACGCCCAGCGTGCGGGCCGCTTGGATAAGTTCTGGATCAACCTGCGCGAAGGCGTTTTGCGTGATCCTGAACGCGGTCGCCAGATAGCGCGTGCCAATCGCCAGGATCAGCACCACGATGGAGCCATAGATCGGCAGGTACGCATGGAGGCTGAGAGCGCCGACCAGAAACATGATGGCAATGACGATGGACGGCACCGCCAGGCAACTGACAACCGCCACTTCGATGATCCGGGCCGCCTTGCGGTTCAAGGTTGCGGTCCACGCCATTGCCGAAGTCAGGCTGACCACCAGGGTCGGCACGACCAGCGCAAGCACCAGGGTCGCGCCCCCGATGTTGCGCAACTCGGCCCAGAATTGGGGGCCAAACCCGTCGAGTGAGATGCTTTGAAGCGCAGCCCAGGACGGAGGTTGCTGAACGGGGAGCAGCGCGGTCCACACCAGCATGGCAAAGGGCACCGCAAAGCCCAGCGCCAGAAAGGTGCAAAACATCAGTTTGGCGGCCCTTTGGGCACCTCGGCTGAGGATCACCGACGCAGAACGCGATTTCCCGCCCAGCGTGGCGATTGCGAAACTGCGCCGAAAGACAAGCCCTTGCACAACCATAAGCGCCAGCAGCACGATGGCCGTCATCACCCCGATGGCAGAGGCCGCGCCATATTCGGGCGCGGCGAAACTCGCCTGTGTGAACTGGTAGATCCAGGTCGCGACGACCGAAATCCGTGCCGGCATTCCCAACATTCCGGCGAAATCAAAGGTCTCGACGGCGATCACCAGAAAGAACAACGCCGTGCTGAGCAATGTCGGCAGCGTTATCGGCAGCAGGATGAAGACAAAGGTTTTCCATTTCCCCAAACCATGCGCGCTGGCGGCCTCTTCCAGCGCGCCATCGACATGCGACAGGGCGGGTGCGAGGAAATAAAACGCGGGGCCGACCATCGACAGGCCCTGAAGCAACACGATTGCCGTCATCGAGTAGACATTCATCAAGGGGTCGGTGCCACCGGTCAACGCGCGCCACCACTGATTGATCAAGCCGTTCGAGGGATTGAGCAAGAACAGGTAACCCAGCGCCACCAGGAATCCGGGTGTGGCAAGTTGGCATGTGGCGCCGATCATGATCGCGCCGCGCCAATGAAAATCGGTCCTTGCATAGAGCCAGGCCAGAGGCGTGGCGATAACGAACATCACGGCCACGCTGCCCACCCCCAGGACAACCGTGTTCCAGATGACCGACGGAAGGCGCCGCGCCTCGAGGACGCGATGGTAGTTGTCCAAACCGAGCGCGCCCGACGCATCGGAAATCAGGCTCTTGAGCACCAGGGCGAGTGTCGGGGCAATCAGCGCCAAGGCGGCGATCAGGGTCAGTGCCGTGACCAGCAGGCCCAGCAGATCAGGCCGACGCCGCCGCAGTGCCAGCTTGGCCTGCGTTGGACGGACGCTGTTTTGCATGTATCATTTCCATCACTGTCGTCTTGCGCCGGCGCACCTGTCTGATGCGCCGGAGTCGGTTACGGGTTTACAGGTCGCGCAGCAATTCGGCGACCGCTTGATTGGTGGCAAAGAAATCACCCAGCCACCAATCGGCCGACGCGGAATACAGGCCACCGACTTGTTGCGAAAAGTCATATAGATCGGTGCCCGGAACCGTGCGGCGGGGCCAATCCAGCACGCGCGCCGCGACAGTCTGGCCGCTCTCGGTCTGTGACAAGACCCAGGCGACAACCGTTGCCGCGTTCTCGTGCCCGGTGCCCGAGACAATGGCCGCATAGCGCGGAACCGCAGGGGCCTTGATGGGGGCATAGGCCACGGGCGATCCGCTGGTCAGCTGCGCATGTGACGGACGGATGCCAAATCCGATCGGGTACTGACCACTTTCAACCAGCGTGCGGATCGCCGTCGGCGCGGGTGCGATACCAACGTTCAGATCCGTGTAAAGGGTTTCAACCATCTCGAGCACACCGTCGTGACCCAAGGCGATGGCCCAGGGCGAGAACACATCCGGCAGGCTTGCGGTGACGATCCGGCCCGCCCATTCAGGCGTGAGCAGATCCTCCAACGAATGCGGCACCTCATCTTCGGTCAACAGGGTCGTGTTGTAGATGACCGGCCGGGCAAATTCGGCGGTGAAAAGCCCGTGCACCGGTGCTGCGACCTCCTCTGACGGCGCGCCAAGGGCCAGCCAATCGGTCGACGCAATGCCGCCTGCGTCGCGGATCCCCACAAGGAGGCTGGGCACCGAGACGATCAGGTCAACGCTGGGCGTGACGCCGGCGCCCAACTCCTGGATGACCTGCTGGAAATAGACCGGATCCGGCGCGCCGCTGACCAGGCGGACCGTCAGATCGACACCGGTTTCCGTCAGGATCGCCTGCCGAATCGCGGCCTCATCCTCGGCGGTCCGTGCGTCCGTGCTCACGAAAATCGACACCTGCCCTTCGGTGCGGGCGGCGTCGAGCAACGCGGACAGGCCCTCGGGCAACCCTTGCGCCTGCGCCGACGGGCTCAAAAGCGTTGCCGCCAGCGCCGCCGCGCCAAGTCTCGCCAGATTTGGAAAAATCGACATATGCGTTCCTCTCTTTGGTTGCTGGCCCGTCGCCGAACCCGTGGTTTCTGCTGATCTCATATCTCGACGTGCCGCTGATGGGGCGACACCGTGTTCAATTCGCGCGCGCCATCCTTGGTCACGCTCACGACCCCGCCGATGATCGCCCAGTGTCGGCCAAACCGGGCATCTGGTTGCAAGGAGAATGTCATGCCCTCTTTCAGCTCGAAGTCGAACGGCATGAGCTCGCCGTGGTCTGCGTGGGGATAGGCCGCCGCCCAATCCGGCAGCGCGGCGCGAATTCCGGACCCGGAGGGGCCACCGCCGAACAGGGGATTCAACGAGGCGACCTGCGGCGTAAGATGCCAGGCGCCCGCCCGATCTGTCGGCGCCTCCATGGCCTCGTAGATCTCGCGGAAACTGGCGCCCGGCCGGATCTTGGCCAGCCCGATCTCATAGCTTTCGCGGGCGATCTCGGCGCAATGGCGCGTCAAATCGGGCACGCGCCCAATCGTATAACTCATGTTCACATGGGTGTTCATTTCGGCAAAATTGGGAAAGAGCTCCGCGCCGACCATATCATCCGCCTCGATCACCCGGGGCGGATGGCCGCGGATATACCACGTCGGCTCACCCCAGGACGGATTCTCCAGCCCGGTCTGAAAGAGCATCCAGGTGACACGCATACCCAGTTTCATCTGCGCATGCATCCCGGCCGCGTAGATCTCGGTTTCCGTGACGCCGGGGCGAGTGGCCGCCATCATGGCGTTGATCGCCGCGTCGCCAGCCTTTGCGGCATGGGCGATGTTCTCGATATCAAAGGGGCTGCGCACCGCCATGAGCATCCCCAGCTCTTGCGTGATGCTGACCATTTCATAGCCGGGAAGCGCCGCTTCGACCGCTTCCCATGTGGGCTTGGGAACCCAGCCCCCACGATAGAACGGCCCGCCCCAACCGGACCCGACAATGCCCAGCCGCCCCTTGGTGATCCCCATCTCGGCCAGAATGCCGGGCGCGAGGTCCGGCACCGAGCCCGTGCGGATATCGCGCACCCAGCTGTCACTGCCACGCTCGCGGGCGACCATATTCTGCGTCGCCACCTGCGCGGCAAACGCGACCATGACCGGATCACCGTGACGCGGGAAGATGAGATGCTGATAGCGGCGGTCGTAGGTAAGATACTGACCGGCGTCATAGCGGTCGCTGCGGTCGGCGCCAAAAATCAGCAGCGCGTCGAGACCCATCGCATCCATCAGCGCGCGGGTTCGATCCCAGCGATAGGATTTCTCGGCATCCAGCATCCCGGGTTGCCTGTCCGGCCTTTCAATCTGCATGGTATCCCCTTTGACTGTGATCATACATGCAGCCTATGATCCGCAGTTAAGATGTCAATAACAAATATATTTGGCGTGTTGACATTTAATGCTGGCAAGAATGGGCGTATCTGCGCGATACTGCGGCCTTCTTTCACCCCGGCAGCAGTCAAGGCCTCTGGCCTATGATGTTGGCGAACCCTATCGTCAGCGCCTGCTACCGCACGATTCGGAGCCGGTTTGCAGGCCAAGAAAAGATTTGACGGGATGCCCAATGGATGTGATTTCCACACGCGATTCTGAACGCTCATCCGACGGACACGAGGCCCAGCGCGGCAAGGGAACGCTGGTCGATCAAGCCTATGCCTTGATCAAGTCAGACATAATCGCCTGTGAAATCGCCCCCGGATCAACCGTCACGGCGCAGTGGCTTCACGAGCGCTATCAGATCAGCCTGATGCCGGTGCGGTCGGCGCTTGAACGGTTGATCGAGAGCGACTGGGTCGCCTCGCTACCGCAGCGCGGCTATCGTGTCGCGCCGATCACGGTCGGCGATATTGTTGCGCTGTATGATCTGGTCGAGTCGGTGTCACCCAAATTGGCACGACTCAGCGCGGGGCGGGTCAACGACCGATTGGACGTGTTGCGCCGGCTGGCCGCAGCCGCGAATCCGCCCGTCGCGCCGACCTCCAAAACAGAGATCGTCCGCATGGTTCAGGCCGGCAGCGAACTGCTGGGTCAGGTGCGGGTTGCGTCGGGCAACCGGTATGCCATTGCCCTCACGCTCCAGATCACCGAGCGGCTTGATCGCGCGCTGTTTGCCCGGTTGCGGGTGCCGGGGGTGCCGGTTGACTACCGGCGCGACTTTACCCATTTGATCGACGCCTTGGCCCGTGGCGACGGTGACGCCGCCGAAGCGGCTTCGCTTGCCTCCGTTCGGAAAATGCGCAGCCTCATGTTGAACGAGATCCTGACCGCTCCGGGTGTTTCCGAACTCGATTTCCCGCGCGCCCTGCAACCGGGCCGGTGATCTTGGGGCTGGCAGCAGCCGCGACCGCGCAACGGCGTGTCAGCCCTCTGGGCAAACCCCTGCCTCAGGCCGGGTTTTTCGGCAGCTGGCCAAGACGCAGCGCCTCTTGGGTTGCATCGTCCCAGCCCAGATAAAACGCATCGTGATCGCGCAGGATCGGACGCGCCATCACCTTGGGCTGGGCGGCGATTTGCGCCTCGGCCTCGGAGTTTTTCAGCCAGTCACTGAGCCCCCGATAGTCATTGGAGCTGCGATCCACCAATCGGTCGCCAAACTCTGCAATCAACTCCGCCAACTCGGCCTCGCTCAAAGGATCGGCGCGGACGTCCCGAAAGACGACGGTCCGCCCCGCTGCCTCCAACGCCTTGCGCGCCCTTTGGCAAATCGCACAGGTGTTCAATCCGTAGATCATCATGTCGCAATCTCCCGTGGTGTTGGCATGCAACGTCCTGCATCTGGGCCTCAAGCGCAACCCGTCTGCGGCGCGCATGAACGCGGGTTTGGTTGACCGCAGGCTACGCCGTGCCCTTCCATCTTACAGGCGTCACATGGACGATCTGATCATCAACACTGACCATCACATCGCCATCCTGAATGTTGATCTGCAGCTTCATCGCGCGGCTTGCCAGTGTTGCCAGCGCGCTTGTGTCGGTCTCGGAAATGCGTGTCACCTGAAGATTGTCAAAGCGCGAGGCGCTGTTCTTGATCTTGTCCCACCACACCTCGGCGGTGCGGCCCCCATAGGGATAGACAACCACCTTGGCGGCCTTGCCACAGGATTGACGCATCACCTTCTCGCTTGGAAGGCCCAGGGCGACCCAGACATCAAGCTCTCCGCTCAGGCTTTTCTGCCAAATGTCGGGCTCGTCATCGGTTGAAAGGCCCTTGGTCATTTCCAGATGCTCATGGGCATTGAGCGCAAACGCGACAAGGCGCACCATCAGCCGTTCATCCGTCTCCGAGGGATGCTTGGCCACCGTCAGCTTGTGCGTCTCATAGTAATGACGATCCATGTCGGAAATCGAGAGCTCGACTTTATAAATGGTGGCTTTCTGCGCCATGATCTGCCCCAAATCCCCAAAGATTGCGATGCCTACCCGGTCTGGAGGCCATTGGAAAGCAGATACAAAGACGCCGATTGCGCGATGCCAGCCTGCGCGACCGCACCGCGCGGGATGGTTGCGCCGTCTCAGGCCAAAGTACAGCGGGGAAAACCCGGTTGGGGCAGGCATTTACCTTTGCGCTTGAACGGCGCGAAACACCAGCGCCGCGATGCCAAAGAGCGCCAGCGCAATCACCGGAACATTCGCCGTTGCGAGGTTGGTGACAATCACACCGACGAGCGCCCAGATGATGGCAAGCGGATAGCCCCATTCGCGCGGTCGCATCGCCTGCACGACCAAGGCAACCGCCAGGACCGCCACGAGACAGATCAGCGCGGCAGTTTGCGCCTGCAGGATTGCGTAGCCGCCCAGCGCGACGCCGAATGCGACGCCCGTCGCGGCGGTGAGCCATCCGGCATACAGCGCAATGGGGCGCGCCAGCAGCCATGGGTCGGCCTCGCCCGCGCGCAGCATCGCCACAATCGCCGCCACCGCCATCACCACGATCATGCCCGTCGCCAGGATGGGCGATGAATTTGCGGCGGCGATCCAGAAACTGCCGATGAACAGGCTGAGTAGCAGCGGCATCCGCATGGTCTGCCAGTCCGGGTGCCCCGCGGCGCGCCACAGCCCGAAACCCGCGCTGACGACAAGCCATAAATAGATCACACCCCAGATCGAGAACGCATATCCGGCAGGCTGCACGGGCGGATTGACTTGCGGGACCGGAAATTGGTTGGCGGTGAACCCGCTGAACCCGGTCGACAGCAAGGGTGACAGGACAAAGGCCAACGTGGCGATCAAAACCAGGGTTGCCGGTATTTTGGGTTTCATCTCATGTCCTTTTGCAACAAAAACAGCGTCAAGACCCCGGGTCATCGCCTGCGTCCTGCGATGCGCACGGCCCGGCGCACACATAAGGATGTGGCGCTTGGCGCATTCGGCAAGGGGAACTCTGGACAAAGGCGGCGGAAGTTCAACAAATCGCGGCGGCAGATGACTGGCATTTTGCGCAGTGTCGCGCCGTCATGTGGCCGGGTTCGTCAGGCCGACTGTGGTTGCGCCGCAAACGGCCGCCGGGGGTCTGGCCCTTCGTGGTGGCAAGACCATCAACACGCACCCTGCGCGCTTTGGTCATGGCCGGACGGCAGGGGGCGGCCCATCCGGCGCAGGGGTGAGCGCAGATCGGCCTGCTTGTCTCAGGTCCAAGTATAGCCGAACGACAGCCCGAAATCCTGCGCGCTCAGTTTGATGTGATCGCGTGTCGCGCCGCGAAGCCACAGGCGGCCGTGCACTTCGGTATCGGTGAAATCGCTGCCCGCCGGCAGAGCGGTCCGGTTGGCCCAGAACCCGCCGAGAAATTCAGAACCCGCGAACGACACATCCCCCTGGGCGCGCACATCCGCAAAATCGGCGTTGCCGTAGCAGGTCAGCGCGCGAAAATCGGCACCCTTGGGAAACCGCGCGTTCGAGAACCCGGCAATGCCGCGAAACTCAGCCCCGGAAAAATCGGCGGCGGCGTCGAACACGGCGGCGTCGAAACGCGCATCATTGACGAACATCGCGCCCGAAAAATCGCTGGTCGCGCCAAATACGGCGCCTTTGAACCATGCCAGACCGTCAAAACGCGCGTCCTTTGCCGTCACGCCCGCCTCGAACACCGCATCGGTGAAATCAACGCCGCGCAGGGCAAGACCTGACAGGTCCAGCCGTTCGGTCACGCGAAGGCCGCGCAGATCGACGGCCTCGCCGTGTTTCCAGGGCCGGGAAAGCTGCGCGCGGATGTCGGCGCTGTCCATCATGAGACCCCTTCGGCCAATACGCCCTCGACCCAGGGCAAGGCCAGGTCATCGGCCATGTCGTTGCCCGAGGCATCATGCGTCACGCGTTCGCCAACCAACGTGCCCCCGGCCCCGGTCAGCAACTCTTCCAGCCGTTTGCCGCCGTAATTGAAGGTTTCCGGGTATTCGCTGTCGCCCATGCCAAAAATGGCAAACCGGACACCGCTCAGGTCGGGCTTTTGCGCCGCCATCTTTTCGGCAAAGGGCTGGGCCGAGGCGGGCAACTCGCCGTCGCCATAGGTCGAGGTCACCACCACATAAAACGTGCCGGTGTCAAAATCTGACGGGTCGAAATCGGCCAGATTGGTGACGCTGGCGTCATGGTCTGACAGATGCGCGGCGATATCCTCGGCCAGCATCTCGGCGTTGCCGGTTTCGGTTCCGTACAGGATGGCGATCTGCATCAGGTTTCCTCCGTCTGGCGGGCAAGGGCGATCATGCGCGCGGTCGTTGCAATCTTGCGACGGCTGCGCCCGGGTTGGCACGCGGCGCATTCGGCGGTGTCGATGCGTTTCCAGCCGTCATAGCCGATGGCCGCGGGCAGACGCGCGCTCAGGGCGTCGCGCCCCGGCTTGCCGCCGCTGGTTTGCACCAGATCGGCGGCAATACGCGCCGCAACCGCCTGCGCATCGGCGCGGTTTTCGGGGATCGTGCCGCGCGGGCCCCGGCGAAACCAGCCGGCAGCATAAAGGCCGGGCGCGATCTTGCCGTCAGCGTCGGCTTGCGCCACCTCGCCGTCAAAGCCGATGGCGGTCAGAACCGTGTCGCAGGGCAGGACCAGCGACGCGTCGCCGCCGGTGGCGCGGAACCGCACGGCCTCGACCGCGCTGCGGCCTTCGATCTGGTCGGGCGTCCAGCCAAAATGAAAGACGATCTCACGCGTGGCGCCATCGGGGGCATGGCCGTTGATGGCACCCAGCGCCTCGATCAGCTTGCCTTCGCCGGTCAACCCCTGCACATGGATGCGCGCATGCGCCAGCCGCCCCAATTCGCGGATCATCACCGGGTCAAATTTTGCCACCTCGGCGGGCGAACGACCCACCACGTCGATCCGCGTGATCCCGGCGGCGACGAGGGCCGCGCCCGTTTCAGGCGCAAGATCGGACCCTTCGAATTCATCGGGGGTTTTGGCGAGAATGCGCACAAGGTCAACCGCGACATTGCCATTGCCGATCACCACCACGCGCGGGCCAATACCCGGGCGTTCCGCGTCGGGATAATCGTTCCAGCCGCGCGTCACGGCCCCGGACCCGAGCACCCCCGGCAAGCCATCGCCGGGAATGTCCAGCCGCCGATCGTCATGCAATCCGGTCGCCAGAACCACCACATCATGCGTGTCGCGCAGCTCGTCCAGCGATATGTCGCGCCCCAAGGTGACGTTGCCAAAAAAGGCCACGCCTTGCCGCTCGAACAGACGCTCGAACTGGCGGATCACGGCCTTGGTGCCTTGGTGATCGGGGGCCACACCATAGCGGATCAAGCCATAAGGCACCGGCAGCCGGTCGAGGATATCAATCCGCGCGTCGGGCAGGGCCTTGCTCAAGGCCTGTGCGACGTAGCAGCCTGAAGGGCCTGCCCCGATGATGGCGACGGTGTGCATCCTAGTCCTCCATGCGGGCCCACGGATGCGGGCGGCCGGTCAGATCCACATACAAGGCCTTTTGCGCCATATAGGCGCGAATGCCCTCGCGGCCCTTCTCGCGCCCGATACCGGCGTCTTTTTCGCCGCCAAAGGGCGTCGAGATCGAAAATTGCTTGTAGGTGTTGATCCAGGCCGTGCCCGAGGTGATCGCCCGCGCCATACGGTAAGCGCGCGGGAAATCACGGGTCCAGATGCCGCACGCCAAGCCGTAGACGTTGTCATTCGACTGCGCGATGACATCCGCTTCGTCGTCAAAGGGCATCACCACCAGCACCGGGCCGAACACCTCTTCGCGGCAGATCAGCGCGTCGTTGGTCACATCTGCCAGAATCGTCGGCATGTAATATGTGCCCGCGTCATAGATCCCGCCGGTGGGGGCCTTGCCGCCGCAGAGCAGCGTGGCACCGTCGGCCACCGCCGCCTCGACCATGGCCGACACGCTCGCGCGGTGGTCGGCATGGATCAGCGGCGCGACCTGCGTTTCGGGGTCGAACGGATCACCCACGCGCAGGGCTTTGGTCGCCTCGACAAGACGCGCGACGAAGCTGTCATAAATCGAACGCTGCACGAACAACCGCGACCCGGCGATGCAGCTTTGCCCCGAGGATGAGAAAATGCCGAACAGGATGCCGGCAATCGCCAGGGTCTGGTCGGCATCCTCGAACACGATGGTTGGTGATTTGCCGCCCAGTTCCAACGAGACCGGCATCAGCTTTTCCGCCGCTTGCCGCGCAAGGGTGCGGCCGGTGCTGGTGCCGCCGGTAAAGCTGACCTTGGCGATGGATGTGTGCTCGACCAGCAGGTTGCCCACCTCGCGCCCCGCGCCCGGCAGCACCGAGAACAGGCCTTTGGGCAGCCCGGCTTCCTCGATGATGCGGGCCAGTTCCAGCGACACCAGAGGCGACCAACTGGCCGGTTTCAGCAGCACGGCGTTGCCCGCCGCCAGCGCCGGTGCGACCTTTTGCGCGTCCGAGGCGATGGGCGAGTTCCACGGCGTGATCGCGGCGACCAGGCCCAAGGGCTCGTGCACCGACAGCGTCAGATAATCGCCGCGCGGCACGGTCATCGTGTCGTCCAGCGTTTCGAGGGCGGCGGCAACATAGCGGAACGTCCCCGCCGCACTGGCCACCAGCGCCGAGGTTTCGCGCAGCGATTTGCCGGTGTCGCGGGTCTGGATATAGGCGATCCGCGCGGCGTTGGCCTCGATCCCGTCGGCGATGCGGTGCAGGATGCGCGCGCGCTCATGCGGTTTCAGGCCACGCCAGGCGGGGTCGGCCTGGGCCGCCAGCGCGCGGGCAATCGCGCGCTCCCCATCGGCACGGCTGGCACCGCGAAACACGCGGTTGACCGATCCATCCGCGGGATAGATCGAGGTGATCTCGGCGCCTGAGCCTGTCTCCCACGCGCCACCAATGAACAATTGGCCGTCGGGTAAATCATAGGTCATATCGCCACCTCACGCAGTCGGTTCAGCACCTCGCGCGCGGCGGAATAGACCGTCGCGACCGAGGTTTTGGGGTTGTCGGGCGACGGGTTGCCCTGAATGCGCATCGTGTAATCCGTCGCGCCAGCACGCACGCTGTATTCATGGATATTCTGGGTCACCTGCGGGTCGGCGATCATCTGCACCTGCGTCCCCTCGAACCCGATCCCGGCCAAGGCCAGAGTCGCCGCGACATTGGCGTTTTTCGGGTATTGCAGCGCCGCGTCGCGCGCGTTGCCCGAGAAAAACACCGTCGCGTCGGTCAATGAGGGCAAATCCAGCAGCGTTTCCGCCGGGGTGCCGCGCCACGCCAAGGGCGGTTTGCGCGAGGTATAGGTGACCTCGGTGATGCCGCTGGGTCTGAGCGCCGAGAGCAGATCGACGCCGCCAATCGCACCGGCGGGCAGAACAACCCGGGTTCTCCCGTCACGAGCCGCCGCCAGCACCTGTTCATGCAGCGCCTCATCGGCCAGCGCGCCAATCGACACGATCACCGTCTCGATTCCGGCGCGCAAACAGGCCGTGACATCGGCCTGCACCGCCGAATGCCCGGCGCATTCCACCACCAGGTCGGGCGAGGCCGCAACCAGCGCCGCCCCGTCGCTGACCACCTGCACCGGCGCGGAATGCCCGGCCAGCGCCTGATGTGTTGCGGCCTCGCGCCCGGGACGCACCAGCACCGTCAACCGTGTCAGCGCCGCATTTTCACGCGCCAAGACGTCAATCAAGGTGCGGGTGATGTTGCCGTATCCGATCAACCCCAGATGCATCGGCTCAAACCTTGTTGCCAGCCGCGCCGGCGGGCGGGCCTGAGAAGGTTTCGGCAAACGGGCCGATTGCGATCATGTCCACCTCGATCAATTGCGGACCGGGCGCGGCAAGGGCGGCATCCAGCGCCGCGGCGAAGGCGTCAACATCGGAAATCCGCGTGTGCGGCAAGCCGATCGAGGCGCAATGCTTTGCAAAATCGGGGGTTTGCAGCGCGGAATAATGGTGCCGCCCGTCGTATTGCGCATCCTGAATGTTGCGGATCACGCCATAGGCCTGATCGTTCATCAGCACAAAGACCAGCGGTGCGTTTTCCTGCACGGCGGTGATCATTTCCGCGATGCCCAGCTGCGTGCCGCCATCGCCCAACAGGGTGATCGCCTTTGGCCCATCGCTGGCCAGCGCCGCGCCGATGCCCATCGCCACGCCCTGCCCGATGCCGCCGCCCAACGCATGAACGCCGTGGCGGGGTTCGGCAAAATTCACATAGCGGTTGCCGAAGGTGGAGTTGGAGATCGTCACATCCCGCACCCAGGCATGGCGGCCCGGCGTGATCCGCGCCAGCAGCGTATCCGCGACCACCTGATACGGCCCCATCTGCGCGCGCAAGCGCCCCTCGCCGGTGGCGCGGGCGGCGGCGATGTCGAATTTCTGCTGCGGATCAACCGACAGCGTTTGCGGCAGCAAATCCAGCAGGCGGCGCAGCGTATCGGCGCTGTCACCATGCACGAACAGATCCACCGGATAGTTGCGCCCCCCCTGCGAGGCATCGGCGTCAATCTGCGCCAGCGGCGAGGGCAGCGCCATCGTGTTGTTCAGCGTCTCATTGCCGCGCAGGCGTGAGCCGACGACGATCATGCAATCGGACGCGGCATAAAGCGATTGCGCCTCGGGTGTCATGTTGAAGGCCCCCAGATTGGCCGGGTTGTCCTCTGAGACAATGGCGCGGCCATGGGTCGAGGTGACCACGGCAAAACCGCGCTGCACCAGCGCCGCTGCCTCGGCCTGCGCGCCCTGAGCACCGCCGCCCAGCCACAGCATCGGGCGTTTGGCGGCCAGAACCATCTCGGCCAGGGCCTCGATCGCGGCCTCCGAGGCACGCGGGCGCTGGGGTTCAGGCGTCAGGATGCGCGGGGCACCCGCCATTGTGCTGCGCTGCACATCCACCGGGATTTCCAGCGACACAGGGCCCGAGGGCGCGCTGATGGCGGCGGAAACGGCGGCGGTCAGGCTGCCAATCGCGGAATCGGCGCTCCACATGCGGAAATAGGCCTTGGAGATGCCGCGCAGCATATCCGGCTGGCGCGGCACATCATGGATCGGCGCGCGGTCACGGTCGGCAAAATCGAGGTCCACCGTCGAGGTGATGTGCAACAAGGGCGTGCCCGCGGTCAGCGCCTCGACCTGGGCGCCCGCCGCGTTCCCGGCCGCGGTGCCGGTCGAGGTCATCACGACGCCCATCTTGCCCGAGGCCCGCGCCCAGGCATCCGCCATGTTCATCGCCCCGGCCTCGCCACGCGCCGGCACGAAGCGAATGCGCCCCTGCCGGGCGATCGCATCGAGGATCGGCATATTGTGAATCGAGATCACCCCGAACAGCGTGGTCACACCGATGTCGGCCAGATAGCGGGCGATGAATTCACCGACGGTTTCGGTTTGAGCAATGGATTGATCTTGCATGGCGGCAGTCCTTGTTCTTCAAATGTGGCGCGAGAGTCCGCCCGACACGTCGAGCTGCGCGCCGGTAATATAGCTGGCGGCCCGAGAGCCGAGGAAAACGATGGCGGCCGCGGCCTCGGCCGCATCGCCCAGCCGCCCCAAGGGGATGCCCTTGTTGCGCGCCAGATTGGCGTACCAGTCCTCGCGGCTGATGGATTGATCCTCGCGCGCGGCAAACCGCCGGGTCCATTGGCCAGAGCCGATCAGACCCAGCAGAACCGAATTCACCCGCACATCGGGTGCGAATTCAATGCTGAGGGATTTCAACAGGTTCTGCACACCGGCGCGTGCCGAGGCGGTGCAAACCATGTGCGGTTCGGGCTGATAGGCCAGCAGCGAGTTCACCGCGACAATCGCCCCTTTGGCGGCTTTCAGCATCGGCAGAAACGCGCGCGTCGGGTTGATCTGGCTGAACAGCTTCAGATCGTATTCGGCGCGCCAATCCTCGTCGGTGGTGGTCTCGAAGGTGCTGACCCGGCCCTGTCCGGCGTTGTTCACCAACAGGTCGCAGCGACCAAAGCGGGTCTGAACCTCGGCGGCGAAGGCGTTCACCTCGGACGCGTCGAGCACGGAAAACGCCCGCCACAGGATCCGGTCCGCACCGAAATCGCGCGCCAAGACGGCGGCCACATCGTTCAGGCGGCCCTCGCCGCGCGCGCAGAACGCGACCTTTGCGCCCTGTTCCAGCAACAGGCGCACGCAAGCCAGCCCGACACCCGAGGAGCCGCCGGTGACCACCGCGACCTGTCCTTCATACGGCAAACCCATTATTTCGCTCCTCGCAGTTCCGCAAATCCGGGATCAGGGCGCCCCTGCATCACCGCGCGCTGCGCGGCGGTCGGCGCGCCTGCGGTCATCCACTGATCCATCTTTTCGGGCACGTCGCGCGGCCAGACCTGTGCAACGTGGCTGGCCTCGTCGATCTGCTGCAATTCCGAGGTGAACTCGATGACATAGCCGGATGGCGAGACGAAATAGGCGAACGGGTTGTCGCCCGGTCCGTGCCGTCCCGGACCCCAGGTCGGCGCGATGCCGGTCTGTTTCATGCGGCCAATCGAGCGCATGAATTCATTGATCGACGGCAATTCGAAGGCGACATGGTTGACCGACGGGTAATGCCCGCGCACCAGCGCAATGGAGTGGTGATCCGAGGCGCAGCGCAGGAACACCATCTGATCGGCGCTGTAATCCGACACCTTGAAGCCCAGCGCGTTGCAATACCACGCCTGCAACCCCTCCATATCGGCGGTGTTCAGCACCACATGGCTGACCTTGCGGGGCTTGGCCCATTCCTCGACCGGCTCCTGCGTCAGGCCTTCGGCGCGGAAACGCAGGCGGCGGTTGTCAGGATCGAGCACCTCGAACCCGTAGCCACCGACGAAATCGTCAAACTCTGCCGGGTCACCCAGAACCGCCTCGCCCAGCGCGACCAGATGCGCGTGCAGTGCATCCGTCGCGGCGCGGTCGGGCATGGCGAAATGCACATATTCAATGCCGTAAACCGGCGCATCCTTGAGACCGTACAGAAAGGCCTCGGGGCCGGTGCCGCGAAGGTAGACCACGCCATCGGCCTCATGGGCGATGCTCAGGCCCCAGTTGTTCACATAAAAACCCTTGGTGGCGGTGATGCCGGGGGCGCGCATGACAAGGCCACGCAGGGCCCCGACTCGGACGGGGTGGGTCATGGTGAGACTCCTTGATGAGTGCGGATTGCAGCGGCCAATGCCGCCGGGGCTTGTTGGTGCAACGCATGACCGGTGGCAGGCACCAGCGTCAGCGCACCACGGATGGGTTCGGGCAGGGAGTCATGGGCGCGGCGCGATTGTGCGGGCGGGGTGACGATATCTTCGGCGCCGACGATCACCGCGGTCGGCACAGCAACGGCGGCACAATCGGCCGCCAGATCACCGGCGGCCAGCATCCGCACCGCCTGGCCATAGCCGGGCATCTGCACCTTGGCCATGCCAGAGGCGACCGCCGCGACCAGATCAGCGTTTTGCGCGGGCTCAAAGATCAGACGCGGCGCGCGGGTGCTGGCGAAGACCGTCGGGCCAAGGCGGGTCAGGTCGTCAATCCGCGCGGCGGGGCCAGAGGGCAGATCAGCGCCAGGGTGTACGCCGCCGCCCTGCGCGCACGAGGCCAGCGTCAGGCTGTGCAAACAATCGGGATACCGGCCAGCAAAGGCCGCGCCGATCAAGGTGCCCAGCGAATGCCCCATCAGATGCACGCGCGGCAGGTCCAGCGCCTTGAGCAACCCTCGCAACGCGGTGGCGTAATCGGCGGCAACCGGCCAGTCCATCGGCAACGGCGTCGAGGGACCATAGCCGGGCGCCTCCCACGCGATCACGCGCCAGCCGGGCAAGTGGGCCGCCACGGCATCAAAGGCGCGCGCCTCCGAGCCGATCCCGTGCAGCGCCACCAGAACGGGGCCGTCGCCGGGGTGCTCACGCCAGCCGATACCGGCGGTGATATGGTCCTGCGCGCTCATGTGACGAAAACGAAGCCGTTGTTGACCGGCAACACCTGCCCGGTCAGCGTCAACGCCGCCTCGGAGACCAGAAACGCCACCGTGCCGGTCACATCCTCGGCCGCTTGCGGCCCCGGGACGGCGCGACCGTCACCATACAGGCGATGCCGGGTCTCGGGCACATATTCGGTGCTTTCGGTGGTCAGGATACCGGGGGCAATGCAGGTCACGCCCACGCGGTCCGGCCCCAATTCGCGCGCCAGACTGCGGGTCATCGCCATCACCGCCCCTTTTGAGGCGGTGTAAGACAACAGACGCGGCGCACCCCAAAGCGCGGTGTCAGAAGCCACATTGACCACACGCCCCGAGCCACTGGCCCGCAGCATCGGCGCACAGGCGCGGGTCATCAACCAAGTGCCACGCACGTTGATGCGCTGCACGCGGTCCCACAGATCAAGCTCGATATCCTCGAATCCCATGCCGCCGACATTGGTGGCCAGCGCCGCGCAATTGACCAGACCGTGCAACGGCTCGCCCGTCGCGGCAAGGCTGTCACCCAGCGCCGTGATGCTCTCCGGGTCGCCCAGATCAACCGTGACGGCGCGCGCGCCAAGGTCGACGGCGGTCGCCTGCACACCGTCCGAGTCGATATCCGCCAGCACCAGCCGCGCGCCCTGCTCGGCGCAGGTCAGGGCGATTGCGCGCCCCAGACCGCGCGCCGCGCCGGTGATCAGGATGGTGCGACCGGCCAGCATCATTCCGCAGCCACCTGCGCCAGTTCGGCCTCGATCTGTTCCTTGGCCGCGCGGGTCAGGATCTGGCGGATCCGGCTGACGCCGATGTCGTGCTGGTACAGCATCTCGCGCTTGCGGGCATCATCGGGCATGCCCTCAAGCATGACGCGATCCTGCTCCAGCACGTTCCAGTGGTTGTTCTCCAGCACGGCGCGATACAGGAAGCGCCACGCGTCGCGGGCCACGCCCTCGACCTTGCGCATCCGCCAGAAGAACACCTTGGTGGTGGTGGCGTCGATCGGCGTTGCATAGCCGATGATGCGCATATTGCCCCCCGGCCCCGCGGCGGGCGGATAGGGAATGTCGAGGAAGCAATACATCGTGCCCGGATGAACGACGAATTCCGACCAGTCGAAGTTGTCGCCCACCTGCCCGACGCGGGTGATGTGGAACCCGTGCTCGGTCTTGTCCAGCCGCATCAGGTCCTGCTTGGAGCCATAGGCCAGGGTGAAGCTTTCGGAGTGCAGATAGCAGCCGTGCATCGGGTCGGCGAGGTTGTCGATCGCATAGCGATAATTTGACTCCCAGACGGCGGTGCACAGCAACCCGGTCCATTCGTCGCTGACCAGTTCCGTCGGCATCACCAGTTCGGGCGGCTCGGGCTGTGTGACCGAGGGGACATAGACGAACACCGCGTCCGAATGCTCGGTCACATGATAGGATTTCACCGCCTTGCGCCCCTCGAGCGCGCATTCCGGCATCGCCGGGACGCGCACCACCACGCCCTCTCCATCGACGATCACGCCATGATAGCGGCAGCCGACATTGCCCTCGTGGATCTCGCCCAAAGACAGAGGCGCGCCCCGGTGCGGGCAGAAGTCCTCGATGCATTTCAGCGCGCCATCGGCACCCCGCCAAAGCACCAGTTTCTGACCCATCAGCATTACGCCGTGGGGCCGTGTGGACTTGATTTCGACCGATTTCGCGACGGGATACCACTGGCCCAACAGGCCGGTGTTCACACGCTCTTCAATCAGGGCCTTTTTGTCGATTGCCGTCATGATCTGGGCTCCTCTGCGGTGGTCTAAGGGACGCGGTTGAGGGTTGACTGCCGTTATGCCTTGCCGGGACGCGGGATCTTTGAAACCGGGTGCTCTGGCGGATAGGTGGGCGTTACCGGCTTTGGATTGCCGATCATCACCACCATCAGGGCCTCCTCGATGCCTTCGTTGCGCAGACCACGATAAACCCCCGGCGGCACCGAGATCAGGTCGCGCGCGGTCAGGACGGTTTCGACCTTTTCGCCCTGATGTTCGATGAACAGCCGGATCTTGTGGCCCTTGAGAATGAAGAACACCTCTTCGGCGTCGCGATGGATATGCGAGGGGCCCTCGCAGCCGGCAGGCAGAACCATCGTCGAGAAGGTGAAATTTTCCGCCGGGACGACGTTCTCGTCATCCACGACACCCGTAGCGCCGGTGCCGATGTAGCGCATCTGCGCGCGGCGATATTTCGGGTCGTAATCGGCCTGAAATTTCAGCGCGTCCCAATCCAGTGTCCGGGTCTCGTAGCGTGCAACGCGGCTTTCGACCCATTCACCCAACGATTTTCCGGCCGGGATTTGGACGTCCGCGGGCTCGATGGTCGGGAAGGTTTTCGATGTCGTGCTCATGGCCGTCTCCTTGGTAACTCTGGCAGGAACGGTTGTGGGAACGGGGCAGGCCCCAGGCGTGTCGCTTATTGATCTTTTTTCGGGATATAGTGCAGCAGGCGCGTTTCGGCCCAGGCCAATACGGAATACAGGACGATGCCGATCACGGTCAGCAGGACAATCGCGTTGAACACCATCGCGGCATTCGCCTGTCCACCGCCGTAGGAAATCAGGAACCCAAGCCCGGTATTGCCGCCGACCAACTCGCCCACCGTCACGCCGATCACGGCCAACGTCGAGGCAATGCGCAAACCTGCCATCAGGTTCGGCAGGGTCGAGGGAAATTCGACCTTGAGGAAAATCTGCCAGCGGTTCATCGAATAGGCCCGCGCCAGATTGACCATATCGCGGTCCACCGTTTTCATGGCCGCCAGCACGTTGACCAGCACCGGGAAGAACACGATCAACACCGTGACCAGCAGTTTCGGAATGGCGTTATAGCCGAACCACATGATGAACAGCGGCGCAAAGGCAACCTTGGGCGCGATTTGCAGCGCCAGGATATAGGGCGAGAGCACCTTCTCCCAGAACGCCGACAGGCCCAGCATATAGCCGATTGCCGCGCCCAGCGCCGAGCCGATGGCAAAACCGAGAACCGTGTACAACGCGGTCGAGGCGGTATTGGCGATCAGGTTCTCGCGGCGATACATGCGGCCAATCTCGTCCAGCATGTCGGAGGGCGTCGGGATGATGTACTTGGGCACACCCATCGCGGGCGGCAGAATCTGCCAGATCGCCAGAACGACCGCCAGGATCACGAAACCGGCAATAGTATGGGTTTGAAGGGAGCGCATCGGGGTTCCGATCTGGGAATTTGGCAAGTGAGGTCCGGCCGCCACCGCGACAGGGGCGCGAGGCAGCGACCGGAGAGAGGTTTGGCGTTATTCGATGAAGTCGTTGGTGTAGGCGTCCGCGACCGGGACCGCCGCCGTCACCAATTCGTTCGCAACATAGAAATCCTCGGCGATTTGCAGCTGCTCGGGATCGAAGGCCCCAATCGGGCGATCACCATCCTGCGCGTAGACGTTGGTGACATACATGCGCATGATCTGCTCGATCTGCGCGACGTCCTCGGCGTGGCGCGGTACAAAGCCGACATACTCTTGTGCGGCGGTGGCCGGGTCAGCGATGATCTCGTGGATCGCCCGCAGCGTCGCGGTCACAAAACCGCGCACGACCTCGGGGTGTTCCGCGATGAAGGTATCCGACGCGATGATCGCCTGCGCTTGCGAGGCAAAGAAGTTGCGGGCGGGGGTCACGGTCAGCGGAATGCCTGCCGCCTCGATGGCGGCGATCCACTCGGGGACACCGGCCATTGCGTCGATGGAACCGCCGATCATGTTCTGGATGATCCCGCCAGGCCCAAGCGCCTGAATGTCAACGTCGGACCGACCCAGATCCGCGGACGACAGAACCGCCAGCAGGTTGTAATAGGTGGTGTCCTGAAAGCCGATCACGCCGATGGACCGGCCGCGCAGATCGGCAACGCCGTTGATGCCACGGTCACTGCGCCATGCGATTTGCGTGATCCCCTGGCCTCCCAGCAGCGCCACGCCGCGAATGTCCAGGCCGTTGGCGCGCACGATCAGCGCCGTATCGCCCATGCCGCCGCCCATGTCGGCGTTGCCCACGGCAACCTGCGTCGCCACATCAGCACCGCCATTGCCGACGCGGAAGGTCACATCAAGCCCGGCCTCGGCATAATAGCCTTTGCCCAGCGCCAATTGGAACGGCGCAAAGGCGGGCAGGAAATCAGGTGCCGGAAACAGATAGGTTACGGCGGTCTGCGCCTGGGCCATCAAGCCCGAAAGCGTCAGTCCGGCGGCGGCCACAAAGCCAAGCAATCTCTTGTTCATAGTGTTCTCCCTTTGGTTTCGCTTAAGCTGCCCGTTGATCGAGCTTGAGTAGAGCAAAGATTTCGGCAGCGTGCTGGTGCACTTCGTTCATCTGGCGCCGCTTCAGCGGATGCGCCCGGTCGGGCAGGGTAATCGGCATCTCGCGCACCACCGTACCCGGGCGCTCTGACAAAACGAGCACCCGGTCCGACATGATGACGGCTTCAGACAGATCATGGGTAATCAGCAAGGTGGTGATCCCGGCGGCTTGGATCGTCTCGGCAAAGCTGTTTTGGATCAACAACTTGGTCTGCGCATCCAGGGCCGAGAAAGGCTCGTCGAGCAAGATGATATCCGGGTCGATCGCCAAGGTCCGCGCCAGAGCTGCGCGCTGACGCATCCCGCCGGACAATTGATACGGGTACTGGTTTTCGAACCCGGCCAGATGACAGCGCTCCAGTTCCGCCATCGCCCGATCCCGGCGCTCGGCCTTGCCGACGCCGCGCGAACTCCAGCCCGAATTCCACGTTCTTGAGGATTGTACGCCACGGCAGCAGCAAGTCTTTTTGCAACATGAACCCGACATGCGGGTTGGGCTTTGTGACCAATTCGCCGGACACCAGTACTTCGCCCGAGGTGGGCTGATACAACCCCGCGGTCATGCTCAGAATCGTGCTTTTGCCGCAGCCCGACGGGCCGACGACCGAGACAAACTCGCCTTTGTTGACCTTGAAGGTGATGTCTTCGACCGCGGTTACGACTTTTTCGCCATCCGTGCCAAAGGTCTTGGTAACGTGGCGAAACTCAAGCGCCATAGCCATGTTCCGCATAGGCCGCATCGAGATCCGCGTTGATCGCGCTCAGTTCCGATGCGAACAGATCCACGTCCCAATCCGTACGACCGGAAATCGGCGCCACGACACCCCGCGCCGCCAATTCCGCGGCAATCTTGGCAAAGTCGTGCTGCCCGGTTCCCATGATGTCCATCATTGCGGCGGCAAGCGCGTTTTCGGCATCTGTCAACGGGCGGCCCAAAGATTGATGGGCCAACGCCGGACGCGTTGTGTCGCGCGCGCGCTGTGACAGGCGATCCTTGAAAGCATCCATGACTGGCTCCTGTTCGGGTCGGAAGGGGCGTGGGTCGGCACGGTGAGGGCTGTTCAAATATAAACAACACGTTCAGTATTGACGAGATGAAAGATTCGGTCAAGAAGAATCTTAGAGCAATGCCTGACCCGTTGCGCACCATTGCACGGCTTTTCTGTGGCGCAAAGATTGCAGAGCGGCGAAGACAATCGTAAGAAGAAGTGTTCAAATATGAAGGATTCTGCTGTGCCGGCGACCGATACACCCGATTCCGAAGGCGGAAACACCTATTCAGTGCCACCCGTCCACCGGGCCTTCACGCTGTTGCGCCATATCGCCTCGGGCGGGCGCTGTCGCAACGCATCGGCAACGGCGCGCGATCTAAGCATCAACCGCACCACCCTGATCCGGCTTTTGCATACACTTGAAGCCGAGCGCATGATCGAATCCGACGATGATGGCCTGAGTTGGCAGTTGGGGCCGGGGATGATCGTGCTCGCCGCCGATGCGTTGAAGTCGCGCGACGTGGTGCGCGTGGCGCGGCCCGTCATGGCGCGGCTGACACACGAGCTTGGCCTGTCGTCGCATCTTGGTGTGCTGGACGGGCGCGAAATCATCTATTTGTTGCGCGAAACGCCAAACTCGCATCTGGTCTCGAATGTGCGCGAGGGGTCGCGCCTGCCCGCCCACGCCACCACCGTCGGACGCGTTCTGCTGGGGTATCAATTGCCCGACGCGTTGGAGCGGCTTTATGCCGATGTGCCGCTGGCCAAGGCCACGGAAAAGACCTCGACGACACTGGACACATTGCGCGCGCAGATCGCCACGGACCGGGCGCAAGGGTTTGCCTGGAGCGCCGGGAATTTCGAGCGCGGCATCGGGTCTTGCGCGGCACCGATCTTCGATCACCAAGGGCGCACCATCGCCGCCGTCAACGTGACCGGACCCGAGGCCAATTTCACGCTCGACACACCACAGGCCGCGCGCATCGAGATCGCCGTGAAAGCGGCCGCGGCAGAAATCTCGGCAGCGCTGGGGTATTCCGGCGCCTGAAACAGACGGGTGACCTGATGACCACGACCAGCTTTGCAGAAACGATGTTCGAGGCCCTGGTGGATGATACCAGCGGCACGGGGGGCTTGTCTGACGCACAAGCGCGCCATGAGCCCGCGAATTTTCTGCGCCATGCCGCATCGCTGTCGATGAGCAAGGTCGCCGACGGATTGATCGACCCGAAACTGGTGCTGTCCTGGCTGCTGTCCCATCTGGGCGCGTCCTCGGTGTTCATCGGCCTGCTGGTGCCAATCCGCGAGGCTGGCGCGCTGTTGCCGCAATTGTTCACCGCGCCCCGCGTGCAGGCGATGGCACGGCGAAAATGGGCCTGGGTTGCGGGCAGTCTCGGGCAGGGTGTCGCCGCGGCGGGGATCGTTCTGGCCGCGCTGACGATGACCGGCGCGATGGCTGGCGCGGTGATCTGCGCGCTGCTGGCGGTGCTGGCGGTGTCCCGGTCGATCTGTTCGGTCAGCTACAGCGATATTCTGGGCAAGACGGTGGGCAGTTCACGCCGGGGGGCGGCAACCGGGCTGGCCAGTTCGCTGGGTGCGGGCGCGGTTGTGATCTTTGCGCTGGTGTTGATGTCCGGGCTGGTAGAGCGCGCGAGCCTGGTGGTTGTGGCGATTGCCCTGGCGGCGATGTTGTGGCTGGCGGCCGGGTTCCTTTTTTCAAGGTTGCACGAAGAACCCGCGCCGGGAAAGCCGGGCGCGGCGACCTTGGGGCAGTTGAAATTGCTGCGCGAGGATCCGCAGTTGCGCCGCTTTATCGCCGCGCGCGGCCTGCTGACGGCCACCGCGCTGGCCCCGCCCTATATCGTGCTGTTGGGCGCACAGGCAGGCCAAGGCACGTTCGACCGTCTGGGCGCGCTGGTCCTGGCGTCGTCCATCGCATCGTTGGTGAGTTCATGGATCTGGGGCCGCATGGCAGACAGGTCCAGCCGCAAGGTGCTGATGCTGTCCGGCCTCTCGGGGGCGGCGGCCTTGCTGGCGGCGGTGATGCTGGATGTCATCGGCGCCTCGGGCACGATCTGGGCGCTGCCGCTGGTGCTGTTTGTGCTGATGATCGCCTATCATGGCGTGCGGCAGGGGCGGTCGATCTATCTGATCGACATGGCCCCCAAGGATCGGCGCGCAGCCTATACGGCGGTTTCCAATACCGTAATCGGCGTTCTGCTGCTGGGGTCGGGCCTTTTTGGCGCGCTGGCCTCGCTGGCGGGGGCCAATGTGACGCTGCTGATCTTCGCGGCGATGTCCCTTGCGGCGGCTTGGGTCACGCGCGGGTTGGAGGATTACGCCGCCTGATCGCGTTTCGCTTTGCGCACAACACTTGATCCGGGTTTGCGCCACGACATTTGAACACCCAGGGAACACCGCACCATGCCACGTCTGATCGTCTCCGCGCCTGCTGAAGGCCCCCTTGTGGTCAGCCCTGAGGGGCTCAGTTTCTGGGGCGGAGTCGATGCGAAAACCGGGGTCGTGATCGACGCGCATCACCCGCTGCAGGGCCAGTCGCTGGCTGGAAAAATCGTGATGATGCCGACCAGTCGCGGGTCCTGTTCCGGCAGCGGCGTGCTGTTGGAACTGGCGATGAACGGCAAGGCCCCGGCCGCGCTGGTCTTTCACAAGCATGAGGATATCCTGACGCTCGGGGCCTTGATCGCGACGCGCATGTTCGGCTGCCCCGTCGCCGTCTTGCGGCTGCCCGTCGCAGATTATGATCGGCTCGCCTCGAAAGCATCCGCGCGGCTTGATGACCGACGGCTCACCGCAGAGGGCCTGTCGCTCGGGCTCAACGCGGTGACGGCCGAAGCGCTTCAGCTTTCCGACCAGGACACCCGCGATCTGCGCGGCGCGCAGGGTCCGGCGGTTAAATTGGCGTTCGAGATGCTGTGCACGATGGCGGCGGTGCAAGGGGCGGAAAAGCTCATTGATGTCACGCGCGCGCATATCGACGGCTGCATCTATGCCGGGCCGGCCAACCTTGTTTTCGCACAGAAAATGCAGGCGATGGGGGCCAGGGTCCGCATTCCGACGACGATGAACGCGATCTCGGTCGACCGCGAGAATTGGCAGCGCCAAGGCGTGCCGCCCGTCTTTGGCACCCCGGCAAGCCAGTTGGCGGATGCCTATGTGCAGATGGGGGCCACGCCCAATTTCACCTGCGCGCCGTATCAGGCCGAGGACGCGCCGACGCTGGGCGAGGCCATCGGCTGGTCGGAATCGAATGCGGTTGTCTATGCCAACAGCGTGTTGGGCGCGCGCAGTGAAAAACACCCGGATTTTCTGGATCTCTTTATCGCGCTCACCGGACGCGCGCCCTTGTCGGGCGTCTATCGGCCGCAGAACCGCGTGGCGCAGTTGGTGATCGACGTGGACCTGCCGCCAACCCATGACGAGGCGCTGTGGCCGATGCTGGGCTGGCTCGCCGGGCAGATGGCCCCCGATTGCATCCCGCTTTTGACCGGGCTTGACGCGTCGGCCCCAAGCCCCGATGACCTGCGCGCGCTCTGCGCCGCGTTTGGCACCACCTCCGCAGCCCCGATGCTGCACGTCGCAGGCGTCACGCCCGAAGGCGGCCTTGCCCCTGCCCCGGACGCGAAACGCCTGACGTTGACGCGCGCGGATCTGGTGCGGGCGTGGCAAGAGTTCAACACCGGCTCTGACAAGATTGATCTTGTGGCCTTGGGCAGCCCGCATTTCTCGCTTGCCGAAACACGGGTGTTTGCGGGTCTGATGAAGGGTCGGCTGCGCCATCCGCGCACGCCGGTGATCATCACGATGGGCCGGGAATCCAGAGCCGCGGCGCAATCCGAGGGGCTGGTGGCGCAGCTTGAAGGGGCTGGCGTTCGCTTTGTGTCGGATCTGTGCTGGTGCTCGATCACCGAACCCGTTTTCCCGCCCGAGGCCGAGACCCTGATGACGAATTCGGGAAAATACGCGCATTACGCACCGGGTTTGTCGGGCCGTCGGGTTCGGTTTGGAAGCCTTGCACAATGCGCCGACGCGGCTGAAACCGGCACCGCGCAGCGTGCGTTGCCAGCATGGTTGCGGGAACCCTGAGCCGCACTCAATGGTGCCTCCTACTGCGCGGCGCGCTGGTTGCGGACAGTGGGCGCAAAAAAGACCCGATGCCGAAGCACCGGGTCAGGGATCGGATGATGAGAGATGAAAACTGACGAGGGACAGGCGTCGTCTCTCTCACATCCGGGTATTGTCAACGTCACGCGCCGATCAGAGGCCAACCGCCGAATTGGACGTCAGGCCCGACATCTTGCCGACCTGAAACAGGACGCTTTCACGCACCATGCGTGGGTCCATCGTCTGCGGCCCGCGCACAAGACACGGATAGCGAAAGGTTCGGCCGTCACGCTCAATATCCACGCGCGCCTCAAAGGCACCTGCGGCGGCGTCATATTTGAGTGTCTTGATCTCCATGTCTCCACCTCGATGCGTTTTGTATCATGTGTCACCAACAGAACCGGCGAATCGCGGATTGGTTCCCCTTTGGGATTGCCTTTGTTCAGGCCGCCCCGTTTGTCACTCTGAGCCCCAAAAAGTTGCCAAGTACTTTCAGGCCCGGCACATTGTCGCAAACAACTTTCAGCAAAACGAGAAACGGCACCGCCATCAGCGCGCCGGGAATGCTCCAGAGCCAGCTCCAGACGATGACCGTCAGGAACACGGAAACCGTGTTCATCTCCAGCCGTCGGCCCAAAACGGTTGGCGTGATCGCCTGCCCCTCGACGAGGGTCAGCGAAAAATAGATCGCCGCCGGAACAAGCCCGGCGCCCAGCGTGTCAAAACTGAGGATACCAAAGCCCGCGACCAGCAACGCGCCGGCAATCGCGCCGACAAAGGGCATGAAATTCAACGCAAACCCGATGAACCCCCAAAGAACCGGGTTCGGCAGTCCGGTGAGATACATGGCAACGCCGATGCACAGGCCCAGACCGGCGTTGATCACCATGATCGTCAGGAAATAATGCGAAATCTGGCGCTCGACGTCGCGCGCGGTGTTCACGGCGCGGCGCTTGTCCGAAAAATTCGGAAAGGATTGCACCAGCTTGACATAGAACAGATCGCCCGAGGCCAGGATGAACATGGCCAGAACCAGACCAACCCCCACCAGCCCCGTGAAATTGGCGACGCTGCCCGCCGCGAAGGCCAGCAATCCGGGCTGCTGGACCGAAACTTGCGGTGTGCTGTCACCGCCGCTCGCCATCTCCTCGACTTGATCGCTGGCGTCCGAAAGCTGCTGAAGCGAGGCGATCAACCCCTGCAATTTCCGCCGCAACTCGAAACCCATCGCGGGTGCTTGGCCCAGCAACTCTGACAGCGGACCACTGAGCAGATAGCTGCCAAACCCAAAGGCAGCCCCGGCCCCGACGATCAGCAGAACGGCCGAGACCGGCTCGGGAATGCCGATGCGCGCCATGCTGCGCACCACCGGGCTGAGGGTCAGTGCAATGATCAGGCCGATCATGATGGGCAAGAACAGATCGCGCGCTACATAAAGAACAGCAAACGCCATGAGCGCGGCCAAGAAAAACAAGAGGTGTTTGATTGTTCGCAAGTCATCCATGGCATGATTTCCCCGGTTGGCTGGCCCATGATGGACTCAGCCCGGCAACAGAGTAACCCACACCCATGCCATTCGTTCCGATAAACTGGTATTTGACATTGCGACCTTGGCTATCGGGGCTGTTTTGCGGTTATATCCCTTGCGAGACGCCGAAGGGAAAACTGTCATGAAGCGCCTACTCAAGTTGCCGCGCAAAGGGTTTGATCGCCTGAGCTTGCGCTTGGCGATCGTTTTTGGCGTGGCCTTGCTGCCGCTGATGATCGTCTCGATCGTGCGTTCGCAAAGCGTGCTGAACGAGGCCGCTGAACGGTCACGCGCCGCGCTGGTGGGCGAGACGCTGCGCGCCGTCCAGCGCGAGATCATCGTCATTGAAGGGGCCAAGGCGGTGGCGCAGACGCTCAGTCGCTCGGTCCCGATCGTGTTGAACAATCTTGAGCTGTGCAATCAGCTGATGCACGACAAGGTGGAGGATACGGTCTTTTCATTTGCCGGGTTCTATTACCCTAACGGCGACGTGCCCTGCTCCAGCGCGCCCGCGCCGTTCAGCTTTGGCGTCTCGGCGGAACTGGCGGCACAAAACGCCAACCCGCGCCCGCTGCTGCATGTCAACGCGAACGCACCGGCTTCGGGCACCTCGGTGATCTACGCCTCGTATCCGGTGTTCGACTGGGATGGCGATTTGATGGGGTATACGGCGGTTTCGGTGCCGCACAATCAGTTGGAGCAGCGCGAGCATACCGCCGGCGACGCGACCTTTCTGACCCTCACGCCCTCGGGGACGATCCTGACCGCCCCGGGAAGTCTGGAAGACGCCGAGCGGCTGTTGCCCCTGTTGACCGCAGAGGATTTCACCGATCAACCGTCGAGCTTCAGTGCTCTGGGCGCGGATGGAAATGAACGCCAATACGCGCTGGTGCCTGTGGTCAGCGGTGAGCTCTATGCGCTGGCGACATGGTCGCAGGGCACCGTGACCCGTCGCGTTTTCTACCTGTACAACCCCGCCTTCGTCCCGGCGCTGATGTGGTTGGCCAGTCTGGCGGTTGCGTGGTTTGCCGCCACCATATTTGTAACCCGCCATATCATGCGGCTGCGCAGTGCCATGCAGGGGTTCGCCAAGACCCGCCGCACGCCGCGCGATGAAGATTTCTCGAACGCCCCGCGCGAATTGCGCGACGTCGCCGACACGTTCTTCAGCTTGACCGACACGATCCTGCGCGATGAGGCCGAGATCGAGGATTCGCTGCGCCAGAAAGAGATCTTGCTGCGCGAAGTTCACCATAGGGTGAAAAACAACCTGCAATTGATCGCGTCGATCATGAGCATGCAGATGCGCCAATCGACATCGAAAGAGGTGCGGCAGTTGATGAGCGGGCTGCACGACCGGGTGAACAGTCTGGCGAACATTCATCGCAAACTCTACCTGACCACAGGGCAGGCCGACATCCGGATGGATGAACAACTGGAAACCATCGTGCGCCAGATCGTCAAAATGGCCGCCACGCGTTCGGCGGATATCAAGGTTGAAACCGATTTTGCACCCATCCGGCTGAACCCGGATCAAGCCGTTCCGCTGTCCCTGTTTGTGACCGAAGCCATGACGAATGCGCTGAAATATATCGGCAGCGCGGCTGGATTTGTGCCGAATGTCCGGGTGTCGATGGCGATGGAAGCGGGTGGAGACGACACCGCCGTCGTGGTCATCGAAAACTCGCGGCCGTCCCATGATGCCGCGCCTGATATCGAACACTCATCCGGTTTGGGGTCTGAATTGATGGAGGCCTTTGCGCTGCAACTCTCGGGGGATTTCACCGTCAACACCGAGAACGGGTTGTACACCGTGACCTTGAGCTTTCCGGTCGATGCGCTGGGGCCAGACCCGTAAGAAGCGCCGCGACACAGAAAAAAGGCCCCGCGTGATGCGAGGCCTTTTTCGGGATTTGTGCCGCATGTCAGACGGGTGGCTTGCCGCGCACGACGCGCACAACCATCATCACGACGAACAAGATCAGGAAGATCACAAACAGCGTTTGCGCAATCCCTGCCGAGGCGCCTGCAATGCCGCCAAAACCCAGTGCGGCGGCAATCAAGGCAACCACGAGAAACGTCAGAGCCCAGCCAAGCATGATGTGTATCCTTTCGCTATTTTCATTCAGGTCGATATGCAAAGAGAACCGGGATCGCTGAAATTGGTTCCTTTGTTTTCACAATTGGCTCAGACCATGTCCGTGGGTGCGCCGGGAATTGGCACGCCGATCTTCGAGGCGGGCTCAACATCATAGGGCACGATAAACCCCTTGCGCTGCTCGGGTGCGCAGTGCGCATTGGTGCGGGCGCGCTCTGCCCACAGATCGAAAACCGTCTCAGGATCAAACGCCGACTCCGTGGCCAACCAGGTGCCAAAAACGGCCCGGGTGAGGTCTGAAACCTGCGCGGGTTCGGTCAGCAAGAGACCGGCCTCAGCGTCCCAGCGCATGCTGCGACCGTTGAGATTGGCCGAGGACACAATCGCCGCCCGATCATCAAAAATCGCGACCTTGGAATGCACATAGACAATCGGCGCGCCAGCCAATGTCGCCCGAGGCGCGCTGGTGTCGCGGCGCTCGGGTTCGCGCGGCTGCACCGGGCTGACCGCCAGAAACCGCGCGCCGAACCGGCGGCGCACCCGGCGAATGGCGCGGGCTTGCAGATACTCGCCAAACCGCCCGTCCAACTCCGGCGTCTTGTGAAACGCAACATCGTCCGGCGCGCCGGGCAGCAACACAACCAGCCGCAAGCGCGGGTTTCGTCGCGCCGCCTTGCGCAAGGCCGACACAAGGCGCCGATCCCGGAAATACTGGGTTTCGAGGTATATGAACTGTCGCGCCGCGGCGATCTGCGCGAGGTGGTCATGCAGCAGCGATTCATCGACGGACTCGGGCGCAAGATGGATCACATTGCGCGCGCGCCGTCTGGAAACCGTGGTGCGAAACGCCGAGGATGCTCTGCGCAAATGCCCTTTGCGGTCAATGATATCGGGGAGCCGTTGCAGGAAATCCGTGGCGTCGGCGGCAACCTTCGGGTCGTGCGAAATGAGTTGCAGGTCATGCCAGGTTTGCTGCGCTGCCTGATCATGGTCGGTGTCATCAATGCGACGGTTGTTCAGGTCCAACCCGCCGAGATAGGTCACCGCCGCGTCAATCACCGCCATCTTGTGATGCAGCGTGACGGGGTTGAGCCGGGGCAAGGCGCGCCGCCGCATCCTTACCCGCGTGCCATCGTATTTCAGCACCGCGTGCAGCCGGGGTGCATGGCACAACTGGTCCTGCGGGTCCGGCGCTTTGTTCATGGCATCGGCGATCTGCCGCAGCTTGGCGCGTGTTTTCGGCGCAAACATCAACCGGGGCACGAGGCCGCCACTGGCCGGATGCAGCACACAACGCACGGTCAGCCGCGCCGCGCCGGGTTCCGAGATTTCGTTCAGCGCCACGGCAATGGAGACAAATTTCCACGCCCGCCGGTGCATCTCGAACGCCATGACCGGGTCAAAATCCGACACCGTCATGTCAATGGGGATTCCCCGGTTCACGGTATGCAGCAACAGATCCACCCAGGTCTCGCCGACCGCGCGCGCCGCTTCGGACAGCAGCTTTGTGCGCGGATCGAACAGGCGAAACCCCAGCCGGATGTCACGCTGCGCGCTCAGGAACAACGCCTCCAGACGCGGATAGGCCTGATGCGCGGTGAGCAGTATTTCCAACCGATCACCGCCCGATTGTGCAGCCTCGCCCGGGTCAGCCCCGCCGGACACTTTGCCCTGCGACGACAACCGCCATCGTCCCCCGATCTGTCAATTCCAGTGAATCGTCAGGCGAAAGATCCAGAAGTTCAATCAACCGCTGGCGCGCCCGGTTGACGCGGCTTTTGATCGTGCCGGTGGCCACGCCGCACATTTCGGCGGCCTCGTGATAGGCAAACCCCGACGCGCCGACCAAGGTCAAGGCCTCACGCTGATCGTCCGGCAGTTGCTCGAAGGCTTTGAGGAAATCCGCATAGGCCAGGCGTCCATCGTGATCGGGCTTCACGGCCACATTCTCGCCCATGACGCCATCCACATCCGCCACCTCGCGGCGGGCCTTGGCATAGCTTGTGTAATAGGTGTTCCGCAGGATCTTGAACAACCACGCTCGCATGTTGCTGCCGACCTCGAACGAGTCGATGGATTTCCACGCTTTCATGACGGTTTCTTGCACCAGGTCATCGGCAAGCGTGCCATTGCGACACAGGCTGAGGGCAAAGGCCCGCAAGACACCCAGATGTGTGACCAATTCGTCACGCGGATCTATCTGCGCGGCGATATCATTTCCCATTCCGGCTATCTTGCTCCTTCAATTTCTCGATCAGGGCCATCAGGTCTGCGGGCAGTTCTTCGGACGCCTTGTCCTCGAAGGAACGCCGCAACTGTTCCCGGATCAGCCCCTTGTGCGGCGTCTCCTGCTCTTTATTGGTATTCATGCGCTGTCTGCTCTCCAAGCTTGGCCATAAATCGCGTGTACTGGAAAAAATATACACGCATAATGGAACCAAACTCGGCAATGGCGGTTTGGTTCCAAAGAAATCAGAAGGACTTCACATGACACACACTGCTACGGATCAACCGCTTGCGCGCGTCGTCGCTGATCTTCTGCCGTTTTTGCGTCGCTACGCCCGGGCGCTGACGGGTTCGCAGCAAACCGGTGACCGCTTTGCCGCGACAACGCTCGAGGCGCTTTTGACCGACCGCGAAATCTTCAAGACGGCCTCCAGCCACAAGATCGCACTGTTCAGCGCGTTTCATCGGATCTGGAGCAGTGTCGGCGCGCCCGTTCAAGACGGCGAGACCGGCTTGGGGGCGCAAGCGCAACTGCATTTGTCGCGCCTGACCGAAAACACCCGCGAAGCCCTGCTGCTCAACACGATCGAGGAATTCGAGCCGGCCGAGATCGCCGAAATCATGCAGATCGACGAGAGCGAAGCCAGACAACTTCTGGCCATCGCGGATAAGGAATTGGAAAAGTCGGTGGCGGGCAATATTCTGGTCATCGAAGACGAGGCGATCATCGCGCTGCACATCAAGACGATTGTCTCCGAATTGGGCCATACCGTCACCGGCATCGCACGCAAGCACAAGGACGCGGTGAAGCTGGCGGATAAAAAGCGCCCCGACCTGATCTTGTCCGATATCCAACTGGCGGATGGATCGTCCGGGGTGGAGGCGGTCAACGAGATCCTGGCGGCCGCGGGCGATATTCCGGTGATTTTCATCACCGCCTTCCCCGAACGGCTGTTGACCGGCGAACGCCCAGAGCCAGCGTTCCTGATTTCCAAACCCTATACCGAGGATCAGGTCAGATCGGCGGTCAGTCAGGCCATGTTCTTTGCCTCGTCGTCGATTATCGAGGCCAGTTGATCGAAATCAGGGAACCTTTCGCGGTTTCATCAGTAGTCTTGGTGAACCTGTTTAAAGAGGGAGAATTCTCCATGGCACAAGCACCAAAAAACAACGTCTCGGAGTTGAACACCGATGTTGCGCAGCAAATGGCTGTGTTGCGCGAAGATATTGCCGCCTTGGCCGCGACCGTCGCGGAATACAGCAAAGCGCAGGGCGCGGCCCTGAAATCCAGCGCCACCGAAAAGGTTGCCGGGCTGGCCGAATCCGGCGCATCGGCGGCGAACGCGCTCAAGGCGCAGGCTGAAAAGTCGTATTCCGACGCCGAAGAAGCCGTGCGCACCAACCCTGCGGCGGCGGTCGGTATCGCGGCGGGTGTCGGGTTCTTGATCGGCATGTTGACGGCACGTCGGTAATGACCGTGCTCGGGGATAAGATCGAAAGGGCTGCGCGCAAGGGCGTGGCCTTTTCTGCTGCTGGCGTTCTGGCGGCCATTGGCGTCGCGTTTTTGACGACCGCAGGCTGGATGGTTCTGTCAGAACTGCGCAGCCCGCTTTTCGCGGCAACGATTATCGGCGCGATTTACATCGGCGCGGCGGCGATTGCGCTTGCCGTGGGGATGAAAAAACCAACGCCAAGGGTATACACCACCTCGCATACGCTGTCGGACTCGGGGCTCACTCCGCTGCAAACGGTGGTTTTGTCGTTTCTCCAGGGGTTCGAGAAAGGGCGCGAAAACGCCCGCCCGAAGCAATAATCAGCCCCCCTCTCAGCGACCCAGCAACCGGGCAAAATGCGCCTCGACCAGTTCGAGAAAGCGCGTCGTCATGCGGGAGGGTTCGCGCAGGGCGGGCAGCAGCAGGTCATACCGGAACGGTTGTTCCGGGTGCAGTGGCCGCGAAATGACCCGCCCCGCTGCGGCATAATTGGCGGCGGTCACCGGCTCGACAATGGCGATCCCCGCGCCATTCGCCACCAATTCGCAGATCGAGGCCGACAATTGCGCCTCGGCGACAAGTCTGGGGCGCGCACGACCGGCCGCAAAAAAGAGATCGGTTTCGGAACGCGTCGCAATCTCCGCGCCCAGCGCCACGAACGGTTGTTCGTGGAAATCGGCGGGCTCCAACTGCGATTTGTGGCCCAGCACATGACCGACCGGCAAGACCGCCTGCATCGGTGCGGTATAAATCGGGCTGCGCTTTACCGCCGGGTGATCGGTGTCGAGCGCGCAGAATCCAAGATCGAATTGCTGCGAGCTCAGGTGTCGCAGAACCGCCTGCGAACTGCGCGCGCGCAGCGAGACGGTGATCCCCGGCTCCTCCTTGATGAAGGCGGCGATCACGTCGGGCAGGAATTTCAGCGCCAGCGCCGGCATGCCCGCAATCAACAGGCTGCCGCGTCGGAAATCCCGGATATCCTCGATCACGCGAGAGATTTCGGCCAGCCCGACAAACGACCGCTCGACCTCTTCATGGAGCGCCAGCGCCTCCGGGGTCGGAAACACCTGCCGCCCGCGTCGCTCAAACAGCGTGAACCCGACCACGGATTCAAGGTCGCTGATCATCCGGCTGACCGACGGCTGCGTGGTGTGCAGCGCCTCGGCCGCCGCAGTGACCTTTCCGGTCTCGATCACGGCGCGAAAAGCTTCGAGTTGACGATGGGTGAGACGGTGGAGCATGACGCCAATTCATATCATGGCCGCATGAATAAGACAAAAGAAAGAACTGTTCGTATGGGTTTCGATGTGCGATTTACAGAGCCGGAGGACTCATATGGCAGCCAAGGCACCAGACATCACGATCATCGGCGGCGGTGTTGTCGGCCTGTCCGTGGCGCTTGGCTTGCTGCAAGCTGGTCGCAGCGTGCGGGTGCTGGACGGCGCAGACGGTGACTTTCGCGCCTCGCAGGGGAATTTTGGTCTGGTCTGGCTGCAAGGGAAAGGGGCCGATTTCGCGCCCTACGCCCATTGGACGCGAAACGCCGTTGCCGCATGGCCCGCGTTTGCCGCGTTGATCGAGGATTTGTCCGGGCTGAACCTCGCGCTGGATCAGTCCGGCGGCTTCGAGTTTTTCACCGACAGCGCCGAGTTTGACGATTTCTCCACCGCCTTGGCGCGGCAACAGGGGCATCTTGGCACCCGGTTTCGTCACGAGATCCTGACCGGCGACGATCTGCGCCGCACGCATCCCGAGATAGGGCCGGGCGTTGTCGGCGCGTCGTTCTGCCCGCTCGATGGGCATGTGAACCCGCTGCGGTTGCTGGGGGCATTGCGCCGCGCGGTAACTGCGCTCGGTGGCCACATCACGCCCGATGCGCAGGTCACACAGATCGCACCCACGACGGGCGGCGGGTTTGATGTGACCTTGCAAGACGGCAAACGCCTTGGTGCCGAGCGCCTGGTCCTCTGCGCGGGCCTCGGCACCTCCAGGCTGGCGGCGCAGTTGGGCTTCGTGACGCGCGTGCGCCCGCAACGCGGCGAGTTGCTGATCACCGAGAAACTGGCGGACCGTCTGTCATTCCTGTCCAGCACCATACGGCAAGTGGATGAGGGCGGCGTGCAGATCGGCGGCACCAAGGCCGATGCCGGGCTGGATGACCGCGAATCGCGGGAGGTCATGGCCAGCCTCGCCCGCCACGCGGTGACGGTCCTGCCAGCCTTGGCCGATGTGCGCGTGGTGCGGGCGTGGGGCGCGCTGCGGGTGATGTCGCCCGATGGCTATCCGGTCTATGCGCGATCGCCCCTGCACCCCGGCGCGTCTCTGGTGACCTGCCACAGCGGCGTCACACTGGCTCCCTTGCACGCAACGGCGCTGGTTGATTGGCTTGATGGAGCGTCACACGCACCCGATCTGGAGGCTTTCGATGAAAATCGCTTCGCGCTTTCTGACGCGGCCTGATCCGGTTGCGGCCGTCTGCCTGACGGTCGATGGGGAACGCGTGACCGCGCAGCCCGGCGACAGCGTCGCGGCGGCACTGCTGGCGCAATCCGGCGAGCCATCGCGTTTGAGCGCGCAAAAGTCACCGCGCACGGCCTATTGCATGATGGGCGTGTGTTTCGAGTGTCTGGTCGAGATCGACGGCCGCCCCAACACCCAGGCCTGCATGACCCAGGTGCGCGATGGCATGGTGGTGCGTCGTCCGCGTGGATTGCGCGGCTTGACTGGGGGCGGCGGCCATGTCTGACGCCGACCTGATCATCATCGGCGCAGGCCCCGCCGGCATGGCGGCGGCGGCGGCGGCGGCGCAAGGGGGCGCACGGGTGTTGCTGCTTGAGGAGCAACCGCGCGCCGGCGGGCAGATCTTTCGCAATGTCGGCGTGAATGGCGGTGCCCGGCGCTACCTTGGCACGGATTACGCGGCAGGCGCAGCACTTGTTCGGGCGCTGGAACATCCGAGCATCACCGCCGAATTCAGTGCCACCGTTTGGCGCATCGAGGCCGGACCAACGGTCCTCTGGTCGCGCGACGGCGCAAGCCAAATCAGCCGCGCCCGCCATGTGCTGCTGGCCGGTGGCGCGCAAGAGCGCCCCGTACCGTTCCCCGGCTGGACCCTGCCCGGCGTGATGCCCGCCGGGGCCGCGCAAATCCTGATGAAAACCGCGGGCCTGTTGCCGCGCGATGCGGTTCTGGCCGGGGCCGGGCCGCTCTTGTATCTGATTGCCGCGCAGTTGATCGACGCGGGCGCGCCGCCCAAAGCCCTGGTCGAGACGCAGACGCCCGCCATGATGGCGCGCGCTTTGCCCCACCTGCCCCGCGCCCTGCTGGCCGCACCGACATTGGTCAAGGGGCTCGGCCTGCTGCGCAAGATCCGGGCGGCGGGCGTGGCGCGCTACACGGGTGCGTCGGGTTTCAGAGCCACCGCGACCGAGGATGGCGGCATCGCCTTTTCCTTTGCCGCAAAGGGCCGCACACATCACCTGACAACGCCGCTGTTGTTGACCCATCAAGGCGTCGTTCCGGCAACCCACATGAGCCGCGCTGCCGGGATCGCGCAGGGCTGGAATGCGGCGCAACAGGCGTTTCAGCCGCAGGTGGATGCTTGGGGGCGCACCGATTTGCCCGGGCTTCATGTCGCGGGCGACGGCGCCGGGATTGGCGGGGCCGAGGCGGCGCAAGCGGCCGGGCGGTTGGCGGCGCGTGATATCCTGCACCTGTCCGGACGGATCAGCCAGGACGCGCGCGATCAGACCTCGGCGCTCGACCGCGTCGCCCTGCGCCGGGCGATGGCGATCCGCCCATTCCTCGACGCGGCCTATGCGCCGTTGCCAGAATTTCGGTCGCCCCCCGACGACACCATCGTCTGCCGCTGCGAGGAGGTCACCGCCGCGCAGATCCGCCAGTCGCTGCGCGACGGTGCCAACGGCCCTCGGCAGGTGAAAACCGCCACCCGAGCGGGGATGGGCCCGTGCCAAGGCCGCATGTGTGACTTGACGGTGCTTGGCATTCTGGCGTCCTGTGGGATAAAACCCGCAACAACACGCATTCGCAGCCCACTCAAACCCATTGCCCTCGGTGAACTGGCGGCTCTGACCCCTACGCAGGAGACATCAGCATGACCGACACATCTGCCCTCAAGGTTGTGGACCTGTACAAAAGCTTTGGCGAGCATCAGGTCATCAAGGGTATCTCGATGGAAGCGCAAAAGGGCGATGTGATCGCGATCCTGGGGGCGTCCGGCTCGGGCAAGAGCACCTTCCTGCGCTGCATCAACCTGTTGGAGACCCCGGATTCGGGCGACGTCTATCTGGCGGGCGAGAAAATCCGCATGAAGAAGAACCGCCACGGCGAAACCGTGCCCGAGGATATCCGCCAGGTGGAACGCATGCGGGCACGGCTGGCGATGGTGTTTCAGGGGTTCAATCTGTGGTCGCATATGACGGTCATGGAAAACGTACTGGAAGGCCCGCTTTACGTTCAGAAAACCCCCAAGGCCGAGGCGCGCGAAAAGGCCAAGGCGCTGTTGGCCAAGGTCGGGCTGTCGGACCGGGCTGATTACTACCCGGCGCATCTTTCCGGCGGCCAGCAGCAGCGCGTGGCGATTGCCCGCGCCCTGGCGATGGACCCCGATGTCATGCTGTTCGATGAGCCGACCTCGGCGCTGGACCCGGAGCTGGTGGGCGAGGTGCTGGCCGTCATGCGCGACCTTGCCGATGAGGGCCGCACCATGCTGGTGGTGACCCATGAAATGGGCTTTGCCCGCGATGTATCCTCGCGGACCGTTTTCCTGCACCAGGGCGAAGTCTGCGAAGAAGGCCCGCCCGCCAAACTGTTCGCCAACCCCGAAACCGACCAATTCCGGGCGTTTCTGTCCCGGATGAATTAACCCGATACCCAACGAGAGGAACTTACCATGATCCGTAGAACTGTTCTGTCCACCCTGGCCGCGTTGGCCTTTGCCCTGCCCGCCGTTGCGCAAGACACGCTGCGTATCGGCGTCGAGGGGGCTTATCCTCCGTTCTCGTACAAGGAATCCGACGGCACGCTGGCCGGATTCGATATCGACATCGCCAATGCCCTGTGCGCCGAAATGCAGCGCACCTGCGAATTGGTCGAGCAGGAATGGGACGGCATGATCCCGGCGCTGCTGGGTCGCCGCTTTGACGCCATCGTCGCCTCCATGTCGATCACCGAGGAGCGCCGCCGCCAGATCGACTTCTCGGACCGGTATTATCAGACCCCGGCGCGGATCGTGGCCGCTGAGAATGCCGAGTTCGAAGGCACCCCCGAGGGTCTGGCCGGTCGTCGCATTGGCGTTCAGCGCGGCGCCACGCACCAGTGCTATGCCGAAAAGATGTTCCCCGGGGCCGAAATCGTTCTGTATGGCACGCAGGAAGAGGTATTCCGCGATCTCGTTCTGGGCCGGATCGACGCGCAATTGTCGGACAGCCTGATCGCGCAGGAAGGCTTCCTGAACACCGATGAGGGCGCTGGCTATGCGTTCCTCGGGGGCGATCACCTGGATATCGAATGCTACGGCGAAGGCGTCGGCGTCGCGGTACGCCAGAACGAGGAAGAACTGCGCGACGCGATCAGCGCCGCCATTCTTGCCATTCGCGAAAACGGGACCTACGCCGAGATCAACGCCCGGTATTTCCCCTTTGACATCTACGGTGGCCGCCCAGAAGGGCAGTGATCGCTGACTCGGGTCAGGCCGCCGGTCTTTGGCGGCCTGACCCGGGCCTCTACCGTACCCAAGCCCCGAAAAGGGAAACCCGATGGAATTTCTTCTAGAATACCAATCCCAGCTGATGGCCGGGACCTGGGTAACCATCAAACTGGCGCTGGTTTCCTTGGTCATTGCCATGGCTTTGGGGCTTTTGGGGGCCTGGGCCAAACTTTCATCAAACCGTTTCGCGCGCCGTCTTGCCGGGATCTACACCACCGTGGTGCGCGGCGTGCCCGACCTCGTGCTGATCTTGCTGGTGTTTTTTGGCGGACAGACCGCCATCAACTCGATCGGCTTTGCCACCGGGCTTTGGGGCTATGTCGATATCAGCAAATTCGTGGCCGGCGCGGGCACCATCGGCGTGATTTTCGGCGCCTATTTCACCGAGACGTTTCGCGGTGCAATCATGGCCATTCCACGCGGCCAGATCGAGGCCGGTATCAGTTGCGGCATGTCCAGATCTCTGATTTTCCGCCATATCATCTGGCCGCAGATGGTGCGCTATGCCCTGCCCGGCTTTACCAACAACTGGCTGGTGCAGCTCAAGACCACCGCGCTTGTGTCGGTGATCGGCTTGCAGGATCTGGTCTATAACGCCTTTACCGCCGGGCGCTCCACGGGGCAGCTTTTCACCTTCATGGCGGCGGCCTTCGTGATTTATCTGGTGCTGACCGGCATTTCCGATGTTGTTTTGCGCGCACTTGATCGGCGCTACAGCCGTGGCGTGGTGCGGGCATGAGCATGGAAACCATCCTGTCCTATATCCCGCTCGATATCGCGCTGATTGCCGATAATTTCGACCGCTTTCTCTATGGCGTCTGGATTACGCTGAACCTGACGTTTCTGGCGCTGCTCATCGGTGGCGCGCTGGCGATCCCGATGGCCATTGCCCGGGCGTCGCGGCACCGGATTCTGAACCCTCTCATCTGGGGGTATACCTATGTGTTTCGCGGCACGCCGCTGCTGGTTCAGACCTATCTGATCTATTACGGCGTCGGTCAGTTCGATGTCATCCGCCAAAGCTGGCTGTGGGACCCGGTGCTGTCCTCGGCCTGGTGGTGCGCGCTGATCGCCTTCACGCTGAACACCTGCGCCTATACAACCGAGCTGCTGCGCGGCGCGATCATCGACACACCGAATGGCGAGGTCGAGGCCGCCAAGGCCACCGGGCATTCCTATCTGGGCCGGATGCGCCGCATCATCCTGCCCTCGGCCTTTCGGCGCGCGATTCCGGCTTATTCCAACGAGGTGATCTTCATGCTGCACGGCTCGGTCGTCGCCAGCACGATCACCTTGCAGGATATTCTGGGCGTCGGGCGCTGGCTGAACGGGCGCTATTATCTGGCCTATGAGGGCTTCCTCACCGCGGCCCTGCTGTATTTCCTGATCGTGCTCTGCATCACGACGGTCTTTCGCTGGCTGGAGCGGCGTTACCTGCGCCATCTGACCCGCCGCCAGTCGCCAATTCCCGAAACCCTGCTTGCTGAACCAACCCGCTGACCAAGGAAGCCCCCATGATCGAACGCAAACACACCACCGCCCGCATGAGCCGCATCGTCAAGCACAACGGGATTGTCTATCTCTGCGGCCAGGTCGGCAGCGGCGACGACGTGACCGCCCAGACGCACGACTGCCTGGCGCGCGTCGATGCATTGCTGGCCGAGGCCGGATCCTCGCGCGAGCATATCCTGCAGGCCATCGTCTGGCTGCGCGACATGGCCGATTTCAGCGCCATGAACGCGGTCTGGGATGCCTGGGTGCCCGAAGGCCACGCCCCCGCCCGCGCCTGCGGCGAGGCGCGCATGGCCAGCGAAGGCCTGAAAGTCGAGATCATCATCACCGCGGCCGTTGCCTGACGTGCCATCGGCTCTTTCGTGAAAGATACGCCATGACCAAGCCCGCCCCCTCGCATCTGGCCTATGTGCCGTTTGTCAGTGTCGAGAACATGATGAAGCTGGTCCATCACATCGGTATCGAGCCGATGTTGAAGGGCCTTGCCGAGTATATCGAACAGGATTTCCGCCGTTGGGACCTGTTCGACAAGACACCGCGTGTCGCGAGCCATTCCAAGGAAGGCGTGATCGAACTCATGCCGACCTCGGACGGCGAGGTATACGGGTTCAAATATGTGAACGGCCACCCCAAGAACACGCAAGAGGGCTTGCAGACCGTGACCGCCTTCGGGCTGCTGGCCACGGTTGACACCGGCTATCCGGTGCTGCTCTCCGAGATGACCGTTCTAACCGCGCTGCGCACCGCCGCGACCTCGGCCATGGTGGCCAAACACCTTGCGCCAAAGGGCTCGCGGGTGATGGCCATGATCGGCAACGGCGCGCAATCCGAGTTTCAGGCGCTGGCGATGCGGGTGATTTGCGGCATCGACCGGCTCCGGCTCTATGACATCGACCGCGCGGCGACCGACAAGACGGTGCGCAACCTGCAAGGCTTCGGCTTCACGCTGGAGCCCTGTTCTTCGCCGCAAGAGGCCATTGAGGGCGCGCAGATCATCACCACCTGCACGGCCGACAAGCAATACGCGACGATCCTGACCGACAACATGGTCGGCGCAGGCGTGCATATCAACGCGATTGGCGGCGATTGCCCGGGCAAGACGGAACTGCACCCGGATATCCTGACCCGGTCCAGCGTCTTTGTCGAATACCCGCCGCAAACCCGGATCGAAGGGGAAATCCAGCAGATGCCCGCCGATTTCGCGGTGACCGAAATGTGGCAGGTGATCAACGGCACCGCGAAGGGGCGCACCGATGATCGGCAGATCACGCTGTTCGACGGCGTGGGCTTCGCGATCGAGGATTTCTCGGCCCTGCGCTATGTTCGGGATCAGTTGCGTGACACCGGGTTGTATCAGGATCTCGACATGATCGCCGACCCGGACAACCCGCGGGATCTGTTCGGCATGGTTCAGCGCGCGAAACCGCGCTGAACGGTCAACGGGGTTTGAGTGCGCATCACTGGATTGGGGCGCGCGGCTCAAACCCGCATTCGACCAGCAACGTGTCAAACGCGTGGTTCGAATTCGGGTGCGCCTCGCGCGGGGTGGTTTTCAGGCGCTCGATCATGGCGGCAAAGCCCTGATCTGCGTCGATGCTGACGGTTTCAACAGTCTCGACACTGCGAAAACGCCCGCCACCGGCGACAAGGATTGCGCCATTGACGGTACACGCATCGCTGGCCAGCCACACCACCAAAGGCGCGACGCGCTCGGGCGTGAAGGTATCGGCGACAGCGCCCTCGATATGACCGGCCGTCATCGGCGTGCGCGCATAGGGCGACACGCCGTTCACACGGATGCCCTTGGTCGCGCCCTCGGCGGCGAGGGTGCGCACCAGACTGTCGACCGCACTTTTCGACGCCCCATAGGCAGCCATCCCATGCTGGCCATAGCGGCCCGCACTGGAACTGGTCAGGATGATCCGCCCGTGGCCCTGCGTTCGCATCACGGGCCACGCCGCATGCGCCAGATGCAACGCGCCCAGAAAGCCCACGTCAAACACCGACCGGAACTCGGCCAGTGTCAGTTTGTGAAAGCTTTTCGCCTGCGGTGCGGCGGCGTTGGCAATGACGATATCAAGCCGCCCGAACGCCTCAAGCGCCCGTGCCACCATACGCGCGCCGCTGTCCTCGTCTTGCACTGCCGACCAGTCGGCCACGGCGCGACCGCCCGCCGCGACAATCTCCGCCACGGTGCGCGCGGCCGAGGTTTGATCGTCGCTCTCTCCGGCGTGGCGACGATTGTTTACCACCACCGCAGCCCCGGCACGCGCCAAATGCAGCGCATACGCACGGCCCAGGCCTTTACCGGCGCCGGTGACAATGGCAACGCGCCCGGCAAGATCTGGCGGCCAGATCACGCCCGCCCGCCTTTGCGCGGCAGGCCCGGAAAGAACATCGGCACGCGGCGCACATAGTCATCCCACGCCGCGCCGCGCGTCTTGCGCATGTGGCGCTCGTTGCCCGGTGTCGCCGAACCCCAGCCCATGAACCACGTCGTATAGAGCGGCCCGATCACGCTGAGCCAGCCCCAGGGATGCGCCAGCGCAAAGCAGAAATAGCCGAACCACACCAGCGATTCGCCAAAATAATTCGGGTGCCGCGACACCGCCCAGAGGCCGCGATCCATGATGCCACCCTTGTTTGCAGGGTTGGATTTGAAGGCGTTCATCTGGCTGTCGCTGATCACCAGGAACAAGAACCCCACCAGCCAGACCACGACGCCGATCCAGTCGGTCACACGCATCGCGGCCCCCTCGACCGAGGCCGCGAAGGCAAAGGGCATACACCAGATCCAGATCAGGATCCCTTGCAGCATGTAGACCGCAAAAAAGCTCCAGGCGGGCCAGCGCGTGCCAAAGCGGCGGCGATGGGTGGCATAGGGTTCCTGCTCGGTGCCGACGTTGGTGCCATAGGCGTGGTGCACCATGCGCGCCATCCAGATCACCATCAACCCCAGCACCACCGCCAACCGCAGCGTGAACGCGGGTGCGGCGACCAGAACAGTGGTCAACGCAATCCCCAGACTGATGCAGGGATAGGCCACATCCATGATGCTGTGATTGGTGCGCGCCTGGCCGATGGACCACGCGACTGCCCCCAGAACACCCATTGCAAGCAAACCGCAGAGCCACGCCAGCACCGGCGCGGCAAGGGCCGTGGGGGCGATGGCATAGAGGCCAAGCGCAACACCGGGGGCGGCCATATGGGCGTAGCTCCAGTTTCGGCCCCGGGCCTCCTTTGGCATGACCAGACGCCATGCCACGACAAACACAAGCCAGAGAATCAGAGCGTAAATCATTGTAGGGCCTCGTCTTTCCTGCGTTCCTGATCGAGCGTCCGCAACCGGTCGCGTTTTACGTTCAACATCGCGCTGAGCCGCGGGGCCTCAGGCGTCAGAATCCGGTGCGACCGATTGCAAATTGCAACGTGGTGCTCTTTCAGCCCTCTGCGCGCCTCGTCGAGCCGGCCATCATCGCAGCCGAGCACATCCTTGATTGAGCTGACGGCACAGGCGGGCAGAGTCGCGGATCGGATCGGGCGGGACACGTCCGTCAAGGCTTGCGATGACTCACCCATATTTCACCGGCTCCCCCGCAGTTCACTTCATTTATTGAACATAAAATATTCATGCGTCAAGCCCTCCGTTCACGCCTCGTGCACGGCGCACCCCGGTCGATCCTGAGACAGGAAAGCACCCTGCCAGCCCCCTCGATGGGGGCGTCCCGCCGGGTGCGACAAAACCAGAGGATTGAGTTTTCAAAGGATTTCTTGCGATTATGCGCACGCCCACCCGCGCTTATCGCCATATTGGCAGAGTAACGCCCGGTATCGCGCCTTCCGGGGGATGGCCAAGGGTCAAACCATGCATTGCAGTCGACGCGTCAACTCTCGGCAATCCCTGCAAGGTTCGGCGACGGGATCGCCCGGAAGCCCGGCCAAATCCGCCCGGACACCCCCATTACAGTGTTCATCTAGTGTATCTCAGCCAAACGCCAAACGGCGCGAGCGTCATATCAGTCACGACGGGCCGGACCCCGTCAATCCAGCCTCGGAAACACGGCGGTTTGTTTGACGACGCCGTACACAAAACTGCTGTCGATCGAGGCAATCCCGCCGATCGGATGCAGCCTTCGGCGCACGAATCGTTCGTAATCCGCCAGATCCGCCACGACCACCCGCAACAGGTAATCGGCCGTTCCCGTCATCATGTAACACTCCAACACCTGCTCGACGCGGGCGATGTCTTTCTCGAATTGATTGACCGTCGCGCCGGTGTGATTTTCCAGACTGACGCGCACGAACACCGTGACCGGCAGGCCGTAAGCCTCGGCATCAATGGTGGCGCTATAGCCCTTGATCGCGCCGCTTTGCTCCAACAGGCGCAACCGTCTGAGGCAGGGCGAGGGCGACAGGTTCACCTCGGCGGCGAGGTCCTGATTCGACATGCGGCCATTGCGCTGCAAGGCGCGGATGATTTGTTGGTCTTTCTCGTCCATTTTTTCGGCTTTCGTGGCATTTTATGCCAATATATCACGGCATATGGGCGCAGATAGCAAGAAATGCGCCGCAAAACCATCCTATCATGCTTGGCGAAACCACAGGAGTTCCGCCATGCGCAATCGTCCCCAGAGCTTTGCCACGCGTGCCATTCACCATGGCTATGACCCGATGCAGAACGAAGGCGCGCTGACGCCGCCCCTGCATCTGACCTCGACCTTCGCGTTCGAATCCGCCGAAGGCCGGCGGCGAGATGTTCGCGGGCGACCGCGCCGGGCATATCTATTCGCGCATTTCCAACCCCACCTGCGACCTGCTGGAAAAACGCATCGCGATCCTGGAGGGGGCCGAGGCCGGGCTGGCGCTGGCATCGGGCATGGGCGCGATCACCGCGACCATGTGGACGCTGCTGGCACCGGGCGACGAGGTGATCCTCGACAAGACGCTCTATGGCTGCACCTTTTCCTTCATGCAGCACGGGTTGGCAAAATTCGGCGTGATCGTCACCCATGTGGACCTGACCAACCCCGAAAACCTGACCGCCGCGATCAGCGCCAAAACCAAGGTCGTGTATTTCGAGACTCCCGCCAACCCGAACATGCGGTTGGTCGATATTCAGGCGATCTCGCGGATTGCCCACGCGCGCGGTGCCTATGTGGTGGTCGATAACACCTATGCCACGCCCTATCTGACGCAGCCGATCAAACACGGGGCTGATATCGTGCTGCACTCGGCGACGAAATATCTGGGCGGGCATGGCGATGTCGTGGCGGGTCTGCTGGCGGGGTCGGCGGAACTGGTCTCGGAAATTCGGCTCTATGGCATGAAGGACATGACCGGCGCGGTGATGGCCCCGTTCAACGCCATGTTGATCTTGCGCGGCCTGAAAACCCTGGAATTGCGCATGGACCGGCATTGTTCCAGCGCCGCCACCATCGCCGCGTTCCTAGAGCAAACCCCCGGCGTGCAGAAGGTCTCGTATCCCGGCCTGAAAAGCTTTGAACAACACGACCTTGCCACCCGGCAGATGGCGCAATTCGGCGGCATGATCGCGTTTGAGCTGGAGGGCGGCATGGCGGCAGGCCGGTCGATGATGAACCGGCTGCACCTGATCACCCGCGCCGTATCGCTGGGCGATGCCGAAACGCTGATCCAGCACCCGGCCAGCATGACGCATTCGACCTATAGCCCCGAAGAGCGCGCCTTGCATGGGATCGGCGAGGGCCTTGTGCGCCTGTCAGTGGGACTCGAAGGTGTCGATGACTTGCTCTACGATCTCGACCAAGCCCTGCCCAAGCCCCCGGCACGGAGCGCCGCATAAGGAAACCTGACATGCCGCAAGACCTCAAGACCATCGAACAGCGCCTGCTGTGGCTGTCGCACTGGATGATCCACCACGCCAACCACATCCGGCCAAAGGCGGACGGGATCAAGGTCGGTGGGCATCAGGCCAGCAGCGCCTCGATGGTCTCGATCCTGACGGCGCTCTATTTTCAGATCCTGCGGCCCGAGGATCGCGTGGCGGTCAAACCCCATGCCTCGCCGGTCTTTCACGCGATCCAATACCTGATGGGCCACCAGACCCGCGAAAAAATGGAGAATTTCCGCGGCTATGGCGGGGTGCAAAGCTATCCCAGCCGCACCAAGGATGTTGACGACGTCGATTTCTCGACCGGCTCGGTGGGGCTGGGCGTGGCGATCACCTCCTTTGCCGCGCTCATTCAGGACTATATTCAGGCGAAATCCTGGGGGCAGGATCAGCAGCTGGGCCGCATGATCGCGCTGGTGGGCGATGCCGAACTGGACGAGGGCAACATCTACGAGGCGCTGCAAGAGGGTTGGAAAAACGATCTGCGCAACTGCTGGTGGGTGATTGATTACAACCGGCAATCGCTGGATGGCATCGTGCGCGAGGGCCTGTTTCAGCGGGTCGAAAAGATCTTTGATGCGTTCGGCTGGGATGTGGTGCGGGTCAAATACGGTGTGCTTCAGCGCGCCGCGTTTCAGGAACCCGGCGGCGAGAAACTGCGCCAGTGGATCGACGATTGCCCGAACCAGCTTTATGCCGCGCTGACCTTCATGGGCGGTGCCGTCTGGCGCGCGCGGCTGATGGATGCCTTGGGCGATCAGGGTGACGTCACCGCGCTGATCGAGCGGCGCAGTGATGCGGAATTGGCGGACCTGATGGAGAACCTCGGCGGCAATTGCGTGTCGACGATGGCCGATACCTTTGCCGCGATCGACCATGACCGCCCGGTCTGCTTTCTGGCCTATACGATCAAGGGTTGGGGCACGCCGATTGCCGGCCACAAGGACAACCACGGCGGGTTGATGAACAAGACGCAGATGGCCGCCTGGCAGGAATATATGGGCGTGCCGGAGGGGCAGGAATGGGACAGGTTCGCCACCATCGCCGACCCGGACGCCTTTGAGCGCCAGCTGCAAAACACCCCGTTCTTTGCCAAGGGCCCGCGTCGCTTCAAGGATGATATCATCCCGGTGCCGTCAATCTCCCTGTCGTCGGATCGCGAAATCTCCACGCAGATGGCCTTTGGCAAAATCCTTGACGATCTGTCCAAGGGCGACAGCCTGTTGGCGGAACGCATCGTCACCACCTCGCCCGATGTGACCGGCACCACCAACCTTGGCCCCTGGGTCAACCGCCGCAAACTGTTTGCACGCGCGCATCAGGCCGATACGTTCAAGGCCGAGAATATCCCCTCGACCGCAAAATGGGAGTTCGCGCCCGAGGGCCAGCATATCGAGTTGGGCATCGCCGAGATGAACCTGTTTCTGCTGTTGGCGGCGGCGGGCCTGTCGCATTCGCTGTTTGGCAAGCGGCTGATCCCGATTGGCACGGTCTATGATCCATTCGTGGCGCGCGGTCTCGATGCGCTGAACTACGCCTGCTATCAGGATGCGCGCTTTATCATTGTCGGCACCCCGTCTGGCGTGACCCTGGCCTATGAGGGCGGCGCGCATCAATCCATTGGCTCGCCGTTGATCGGCATGTCGCAAGACGGGCTGGCCGCGTTCGAACCTGCCTTTGCCGACGAGCTGGCGGTGATCATGGAATGGGCGTTCGGCTACCTGCAAAAGGACGGCGAAGGCGACCCCGATGAGCGCACCTGGCTGCGCGACGAGACCGGCGGCTCGGTGTATCTGCGGCTGACCACCAACCCGCTGGAGCAACCGGGCAAGCGGGTGGATGACGATTTCCGCCAAGGGGCCATCGACGGCGCCTATTGGATGCGCAAGCCGGGGCCGAATTGCGAGGTGGTGATCGCTTATCAAGGGGCCGTCGCGCCCGAGGCGATCAAGGCCGCGGGCGAGATCGCCCAGGGGCGGCGCGATGTCGGCGTGCTGGCGGTGACCTCGGCCGACCGCCTGAACGCAGGCTGGACGGCGGCGCAGCGGGCGCGCGCGCATGGCCACGACAGCGCACAGGCGCATATTGAAACGCTGCTGCGCGATGTGCCGCGCGATTGCATTCTGATCACGGTGATCGACGGGCACCCGGCAACGCTGTCCTGGCTGGGCGCGGTGCGCGGGCATCAAACCGTCTCGCATGGCGTCGAACACTTTGGGCAGACCGGAACGATTGCGGATCTGTACCGCCATTTCCGGATTGATGCGGCGGCATTGGTGCAATCGGCCAGCGAGCTGTCACGCGGCCGGAAGCTGCCACGCAACACACCTGCCTAACCGCGGCAGGCCGGAATGATCAGACGCCAAGGCGGTAAGAGACGCCTTGGCCTTGCCGCCGCCCGGCAAAACCCCTCGCTGTCATCCGATCACAAGATCATCGGCGGCGAAACCGGCGAGGGCGATGGCTCGCGCGACCCGGGACGAGTTGTTCACCCTGTTCCCGGCGCAGCGTGATGGCCCCGCGCAAAGGGCGTTCTGCGCCGCCCGTCCCGTGCTGACGCCCGCCGAGGCGCACGCCCTGATGGCCGCTGGGGCGGTGCGTGTCTCCACCACGAGACACCAAACCCGCGTGAAAATCCTGACAGCCCCGCGGCCAAAACGGCCCGGCACCGATCACCCGCAAGTCCCGGCGCCGCGCCATAATTTTGTCCGTTTCTCGCCTTAGGCCGATACAGGTATAAGTTGTGGAGTGCCGTCATGGAGAATATGCTTGAAATGGCCGTACAGAATGTTCTGGCAAACCTCTCGCCGTGGCTTCTGGTGCCCTTCGGATTGCTGCTGGTGGTCAAGATTCTTGAACATCGGCTCCGGGGCAGACGGCGTGGCACGCGGACTGCGTGGCGATACAGCCAGAACACCGCGGGGCGTCGGGATATGCGCGACCCGAAACTGCAGGCAGAGGCCATTGCGCGTGTGGGCTTCGTGAAAACGCCCTTGATGAACAAGGGCGAGTACCGTGTTTTCTCCATTCTGGAACGCACCAGCGCCGGGCTTCGGGATGGGTATCGCGTCATGGCGCAGGTCAATCTCGGCGAATTCCTCAAGCCCGAGCCGCAAACCGAGGTAGCGCTCAAAGAAGAAGCCTTTGCCTCAATCAATTCCAAGCGCGTGGATTTCCTGATTATCGACAGAACAGGGCAAGGCGCGCTGGCGGTCGAGTATCAGGGGTCGGGGCATTATCTGGGTCAAACCGCGTTCCTGCGCGATGCGGTCAAGAAAGAAGCCCTGCGCCGTGCCGGAATCCCCTTGCTGGAGGTGACGCCGGATATGCGCCCGGACGATATCACCGCGCAAATGAAGCGGCTGCTTGGCATCGGGACCGAAACGCTGAGCTATACCTGAGCCCGGCAAACACACCAGACGGCGCATTTCATGACTTAGCGCAAAGACCGCATGTCGCGCGCCGCCTATACCTTGCCGGACCTGTATTCGGAAGGACGACCACGATGACCGCAAAGGACGCCCCCGACTTGCCGCTTGATCTCGGACGAGACACGGCAGGCGATGACGCCACGCCCCGGCGGCGGCGCTGGTTTCGCAAACGGTTTTTGCTGGTTCTGCTGATCCCGTTGTCCGTTTTCATCGGCAGCGTGATCGGCCTGTATTATCAGCCTCCGGGCCTGCAGAAATTCTACGCGCTGACCGGCTTGCAACCCGGCGGCGGTGCCGACCACCCCATTGCGCTGCCGGCGGATATCGAACTGCCGCAGGACATGGCCGAAACCCTGCTGCCGACCGATGTTATCGGCCTGTCGCGCCTGATGCCGCGGGGCGATGTGGCGATTGTCGCCGCACCCTATGGCGCGGGCGATGCGCGGGTCACCGAGATCCTTGTCGCGGTTGGCGATACGGTGACACGCGGCGATCCGGTGGCGCGGCTGGATAACGCCCCGGCACTGGAGGGTGCGGTGCTGATGGCCGAGGCCAATCTTGCCATCCGGCAAGCCACGCTGGCGCAAACCCGCAGCGCCATCACCGCCAGCCAGGCCGAGGCGCAGGCAACGCTGGATCAGGCGCGCGCCACGGCCCGCGAATCCGAGACCAGTCTTGCGCGCATCGCCGATCTGGCCGAGCGCGGTGTATCCGCCAGTACGACGCTGGACACCGCCCGCACCGCCGCCGAGGGCGCACAGATCGCCGTGCAACGTGCCGAGGCGACGCTGGCCCGCTTCACCGCCGGGGCGCTGGAGGATCAACCCGATGTCGTCGTGGCAACCCTGAACGTCGCCGCCGCCGAGGCTGAACTGTTGCGCGCCCGGATGGACATGGCCCGCGCCGAGGTGCGCGCGCCGATTGACGGCACGATCCTGGATATTCACGCCACACCGGGGCAGCGCCCGCCAAACGTGGGCATCATGGAGATGGGTGACATCAGCGTCATGATGGCCGAGGTCGAGGTCTGGCAGGATCGCATCAGCGCCGTCGCCGTGGGCCAACCGGTCGAACTGGCAGCGCCCGCGCTGGGTCAGTCCTTGCGCGGCACGGTGGCCAGCATCGGCCTGACCGTGGGGCGACAGGGTCTGATCTCGGATGATGCCGCCGCCAATTCCGACGCCCGGGTGATCCGCGTGCTGGTCGCGCTGGATGCTCCGTCGTCGGTGCTTGCCGCGCATTATGTCGGGCTCGAGGCCGTGGCGCGCATCGACACCGGGGCCGTTTCGCGGGCTGGACAATGAGCCATCTGCTGCAATGGATCTTTGGTCGCCTGCCGATTGGCTGGCTGCAACTGACGCACAAGCGCGGCCGGTTCTTTGCCGCGCTTTCGGGCGTGGCCTTTGCCAACGTCCTGGTCTTCGTGCAGCTTGGCATCATGAATTCGATGGGCACCGCCACGCTGCGCCCCTACGAGTTTTTCAACGCCGATATCATGATTTCCGCGCCTGACGCGAATGCGCTGGCCGAAGGCGGCAATGTCGCGCGGCAATGGATGTTGCAAGCCTTTGCCGACCCCGATGTCACCGCTGGAATGGGGCTGTTTGTCGGCAATGTGCCGTGGAACCGGGGCGACAAGACGATCGTGTTCACCACCTTCGGCATCGACCCCGGCCAACCCGGCTTTCTGGCCCCAGAGCTTGCCGGCGACGTCGCCTTGTTGCGGGTGCAGGATGTGGCGGTCGTTGACCGGTTGGCGCGGGGCCTGACCCGTGACGAGGCCGCCGCGATCCGCCCGCACACGCCACTGTCCTTCGAGACCCAGAACCGCACGCTGACCGCGCTCGATACCTTCGCCGGCGGCGGCGGGTTTGGCGGCGATGGGTATATGTTTGTCTCGGACCAGACCTTTTTGTCGCTGTTTCCCGCGCGCCAATCCGCCGCGCCGGACCATATCCTGTTGCGCCTGCGCCCCGGTGCCAATGTTGCCGCCGTCGTGGCGCGGTTGCGCGGGCTGATCTCGGACCAGACCTTGCGCATCCGCGGCTATGCCGACGCCGCGCAAGAGGACCTGCGCTATCAGCAGACCCAGCGCCCGACCGGCGTGATCTTCGGCTTTGGCGTGCTGATCGGCGTCCTGGTCGGCTTGGTGATCGTCTATCAGGTGTTGTCGGCGGATGTGGCCGACCATCTGCGCGAATACGCGACCTTCAAGGCGATGGGCTATGGGCCGCGTTTCTTCCTGGGCATCGTCATCGAGGAGGCGCTGATCCTGGGGGTGCTGGGCTTTGTGCCGGGGCTGGCCGTGGGGGCGGGGATCCTGGCCTTCATGGGCACGGTCACCGCTTTGCCGCTGGCGATGACGACCTCGATGGCGGTCATGGTGTTTGTCGGAACGGTGGTGTTCTCGGTGCTGTCGGGGGCCATTGCCACTCGGCGGCTCGCGCTTGCCGACCCGGCCGATTTGTTCTGAGAGGGATGCCATGACCAGCGATCCGATTGTCGATGTGCGCGGGCTGAACCACTGGTTCGGCACCGGCGAGGCCCGCAAACAGGCGCTGTTTGACGTCGACCTCGCCTTGCCGCGCGGCAGCCTGACGGTGCTGATGGGGCCGTCCGGCTCGGGCAAGACCACGGTTCTGACGCTGCTTGGCTGCCTGCGTGGCGTGCAGGACGGCACCGTGCGTCTGATGGGGCACGAACTGAACGGCGCGAGCGAGGCGCAACTGACCAGACTGCGCCAAAGGCTCGGGTTCATCTTTCAGTCCCACAATCTGCACGAGAGCCTGACGGCCATGCAGAACGTGATCATGGGCATTCAGGTCCGCCCCGGCGTGCCCGACGATCTGGCGCATCGCGCCGCGGCGCAGGCGCTGGGGCTTGTCGGTCTGTCGGACCGGCTGCATTACCTGCCCGCGAACCTGTCAGGCGGGCAAAAGCAGCGGGTGGCGGTGGCGCGCGCGCTGGTCGGCAACCCCGAGATGATATTTGCCGATGAGCCGACCGCCGCGCTCGACAAGGACAGCGCGGCGAATATCGTCGATATGCTCAAACGACTGGGCGCACAGCGCGGCACCACGACCCTCTTGGTGACGCATGACAACCGGATCCTCGACCGCGCCGACCGCATCCTGACGCTTGAGGATGGCCGGATCGTCTCGATCAAAGAGACGGCGCAAACAGGCGGCTGACGGCCTCGCAGGACGATCACGGGGCGATCACGGGGCGCAACCAGCACCGGCATCAGGCCGCTTCCAAGTGCCAACCCCTTGCGATAGACCGGGGCATGTCGCGTTCACTTGCATTCACAAGATGGGGTGAACGCATTTGCTTTGCAAACGCTGCCTCACCCCACAGGTGATTATCAGAATCCAATGGGGCGCGATACGCTGTAGGCATCACACAGGAGCGGATCATGGATTTGAGAAACAAGCGGATCATCGTGACGGGTGGCAGTGACGGGATCGGGCGGCATATTTGCCTGAAGCTCGCGGCTGCGGGAACCCGTCTCGCCATTCTGGGCCGCAACGTCGAGCGCCTGCGCACAGTAGAGGCCGAGTGCAAAGCCGCCGGGGCCGCCGATGCCATCGGCATCGCCTGTGATATCCAGGACCCCGCCGCGATCACCGCAGCGGTTGAGGCGGTGACCAAGGCGTTCGGCGGGCTGGACATCCTGATCAACAACGCCGGCATCTGGCACAAGACCGGACCGCTCGATACGATCGCACCGGACATCTTGCAAGCCACCGTGCAGACCAACCTGACCGGGTTGATGCAGATCACCCAAGCCGCCCTGCCCGCCTTGCGCGCCAATGATGAGAGCATCATCCTGAACGTCGTTTCCAAATCCGGCGTTGTCGCGCAGGCCGGACAATCCGTCTACACCGCCACGAAATACGGGGTGCGCGGCTTTACCGAAGTGCTGAAGGCCGACGAGGAAAACACCGGCGTGCGGGTTGGCGGCGTGTACCAGTCGGGCACCAACACCGAGATGTTTGCAAAGGCGGGCGAAACGGTCCCGAACCACATCTTCACCGAGCCCGACGATCTGGCCGATGTGGTGGTCTTTGTGCTTTCGCGCCCAAAACTGTGGATTCACGATATCCGCATTGAACTGTAACCAGCCGGCAAAAGCGCGCGTTACACGTCATCGGAACCGCTGGTCGCCGATTGGCATAGCCTTGGTTTCCGCGGTGTTCAGTCCCGGCAACTGGATAGACGTTGCGGCCAAGGTCTATCCAACTTGGGCAAGACCCTGTGTTTGCGCCTTGTCCGATTGGGCGGCTTGGGCAACGGCGCGGGCATGGAGCTTTGCCGATTGCGCCGCGTCAGGCCCGGTTCCGGGGTGACTGTCTGTGCGAACGCGGCTGACCTCTGCCAGCCAAGCCAGGAGCAGCGGCGTTCTGTGGTGCAGCCGCCGCGCCAAGCGGCCAACGTGACGGGGCCAGCGGTTCAATGTCCGCCCGCCCCTCACTTTGGTGTCATGTGCCGAGGATGAATCCTGTCGCGGCTTTTATGCCCGATCACGCCTCAGCGGCCGGCGCGTCGGGTCGGTAGGGCGCATTGGCGTTTTTGAACAGCACATAAATGGCCGGAATGACCAGCACTGTCAGCAAGGTTGAAGACGCCAGCCCGAACAGAAGCGAAATCGCCAGCCCCTGAAAGATTGGATCGGTCAGGATCACCGAAGCCCCGATCATGGCGGCAATCGCCGTGAGCAGGATCGGCTTGAAGCGGATCGCACCAGCGCGCAGCAAGGTTTCGCGCAGGGGTTCATCCCCCTCCGCCCCGTGGCGGATGAAATCAACCAGCAGGATCGAGTTGCGCACAATGATACCCGCCAGGGCGATGAACCCGATCATCGAGGTGGCGGTAAAGGCCGCACCATACAGCCAGTGACCAAAGACGATGCCGATGAAGGTCAGCGGGATCGGCGTCAGGATGATCAGCGGCACCCGGAAAGACCCGAACTGCGCCACCACCAGCACATAGATCCCAAGGATCGCCACCGCAAAGGCCGCGCCCATGTCGCGGAAGGTGACATAGGTCACCTCCCATTCGCCATCCCAAAGCAGCGTCGGCGTGGCGTCGCCTTCGGGTTGGCCATACAGGCGGATCTCAGGCCGGGGCACCGCCTCCGACCAGGGGCGATCGTCCAGCGCCTCTTGCACCGCAATCATGCCATAGATCGGCGCCTCGTAGTCACCCGCCATTTCCGCCATGACCATTTCGGCAAAACGCCCATTATGGCGGAAAATCGGATAGCTGCCGACCTCCTCGGTGACGGTCACGACATCGCCCAGCTCGACGACACCCCGATCACCGGGCAACAGGTTTGCGGGCACAGGCGTCGAGGCCATGCGCTCGGACCAGTTCAACTCGCCACGCGGCAGGGCCACGCGAATTTCCGTCGGGTCGCGGCCTTCGCCACGGTGCGAATAGCCGACCGGCACCCCGTCGAACAACACGCGGATCGTGTCATAGACATCGCTTTGGCGGACGCGGAAGAATTCAAGGTTCGCCTGATCAATCGCCAGCCGCAGGCGCGGGCGCGGGATGCCAAAGCTGTCCTCGATATCGACGACATAGGGGACCGCGGCAAACGCCTCGCGGACTTCGCGCGCGACCGCTCGGCGGGTTTGCGCATCTGGCCCATAGATTTCAGCAAGCAACGTCGCCAGAACCGGCGGGCCGGGGGGGATCTCGGCAACCGAGATGGAGGCCCCCTCGGGCAGGTCCAGATTGGCCAGCAAGAGGCGCGCCGCCAAGGCGATCTCGTGCGAGGACCGTTCGCGGTCATGCTTGGGCAGCAGATTGACCTGCAAATCGCCAAGTTCGGGGCGATTGCGCAGATAGTAGTGGCGCACCAGCCCGTTGAAGTTGAATGGCGCGGCGGTGCCTGCATGCAATTGGATCGAGGTCACCTCGGACAACTGCGCCAATTGCTCGGCGGCCCGCGTGAGAACCCGCTCGGTGCGCTCGAGGCTGGTGCCCTCGGGCATATCCAGAATCACCTGGAATTCCGACTTGTTGTCAAAGGGCAGCAGTTTCACGACCACCGTGCGGTCGAAGAAAAAGGTCATCGACCCGGCTGTCATGACCATCACCACCAACAGGAACGCGCCAGAGCGCCACCGACTGGCGATCACCGGCGTGGCGACCTTGCGGAACAGGCGGCCAAGCACGCCTTCGCTGTCGTGGTCATGCCCCCCCGCAGCCGCGCCACCGCGACCGGCGATCTTGAGCATCAGCCAAGGCGTCAGGATCACCGCGACAAAGAACGAAAAGATCATCGCCGCCGAGGCATTGACCGGAATCGGCCCCATATACGGCCCCATCAGGCCCGACACAAAGAGCATCGGCAAGAGGGCCGCGACCACGGTCAGGGTGGCGACGATGGTCGGGTTGCCGACCTCGGCCACGGCCTCGATTGCGGCGGTGACCCGGCTGCGCCCGTCGCGCATGGCCCAGTGTCGCGCGATGTTTTCAATCACGACGATGGCGTCATCAACAAGGATACCGATCGAGAAAATCAGCGCGAACAACGACACGCGGTTGATCGTGTACCCCATCATGTTGGAGGCAAAGAGCGTCAGCAAAATCGTCGTCGGAATGACAATCGCCACCACGATTCCCTCGCGCCACCCAATCACGAAGACCACAAGCAGGACGATCGAAACGGTGGCCAGGCCCAGGTGAAACAGCAGTTCGTCGGCTTTTTCATCCGCGGATTCGCCATAGTTGCGGGTGATCTCGATGTCGATATCCTCGGGGATCAGATCGCCGCGCAAAAGCTCCAGCCGCTCCAGGACGTGTTCGGCCACCAGAACGGCGTTGGCCCCTTCGCGCTTGGCAATCGCCAGCGTCACCGCCGGCAACTGGGTCCAGTCGGCAGCGCCTTCGTCGTCACGGATCAGGGTCCATGTGCGGGCATCAATCGGAGCGCCGCCGACAACGATATCGGCAACGTCGCGGACATAGACCGGACGTCCGTCGCGACTTGTCAGTTGCAACAGGCCGATATCGACGGGACCTTGCAGGGTCTGCCCGGCAACCACCGACAAGGTGCGATCAAGCCCCGTGGCATCGCCGACCGGAAAGGCCTGGTTGGCTTCGGTCACCCGAGCCGCCAGTTGTTGCAGCGTGACCCCGTAAAGCGCCAGTTGTTCCGGGTCAGGCTCAATCCGGATCTGATCGGTGCGCCGCCGACGATATAGGTCAGCCCGACATCCTGAACCGACATCAGCGAGGCCCGCAATTCCTCGACCAGCGAATACAGCGCCCGGTCGTCCCAATGTGCCGCAGCCTCTGGTCTGGGCGAAAGGGTAAGCGCCACGATGGCCACGTCATTGATGCCGCGCCCGATGATCAAAGGCTGTGGAATGCCCTGCGGGATACGGTCCATATTCGCCATGATGCGCTCTTGAACGCGCAGGATGGCGTCATCCGGGTCGGTTCCGACGTCGAACCGTGCGGTGACCATGACCTGATCGTCTTCGGTGCGCGAATAGACGTGTTCAACCGCGTTGATCGAACGCAGGATCGCCTCGAGCGGTTCGGTCACCAGTTCGACCGCATCGGGGGCGCGCAATCCGTCGGTGCGCACCATCACATCGACCATTGGCACCGAAATTTGCGGCTCTTCCTCACGCGGGATCACGGCGAGCGCGATCAACCCCATGGCCAACGAGGCCATCAACAACAGCGGCGTCAGTGGCGAGCGGATAAAGGCCTTGGTCAGAAATCCCGAAATGCCCAGCTTCATGGCTGCACCAGCGTGTCACCAGCTGACAGTCCTGCAAGTATTTCAACGCCTTCTGCAAGGTCTCGCCCCAACAGAACAACCACATCACGGCGCCCCGAGTCCGTTTCAAGGATGACGAAATCATTGCCGAACCGGGTGGTAGCATAGCCTCGCGGAATGACGATAACCTCGCGCGTTTCGACGGCGATATGCACCCGCACCCGTTCGCCGACAAAGTAGCTGCCCAGCCCCTCGACTTCGGCATCCGCGACAATGCGACCATTCGTGATCAGCGGATACACCTGACGGATTACCCCCATCGAGGCAACATCCCCCCCCAGCGCGGCACCGGCCACCTCGATCTCATCCCCAACCGCGATCGAGCGGGCATGACGTTCCGGAAGGTTGAGCCGCAAAAGATAGTGATCTGACGCAATGATGGCGACCGGCTCGCCGGGGAGCATGACACTGCCCGACGGGGTCAGCACGTCCAGCACACGGCCCGCCGCAGGCGCCAGAACCTGCCCCTCGCGTTCCTGCTGCACCAACACATCGCGCGACTGGGTGGCCGATGCGAGGCGTCCCTCGAGGACCGCCACAGCGGTTTGTGCCTGATCCAGACGGCTCTGCGCGATGATGCCACGGGAAAACAAATCCTGGGCACGCTCCAGATCGACGCGCGACTGCGCAAGTTCGGCCTCGAGCGCGGCGGCCTGCGATGTGGCCGAGGCAATCTGCGGTGCCATCTGCTCATTGACCACCAACGCCAACACGTCGCCCGCCTCGACAAAATCCCCTTCGTCAACCAGCAGGTCCACGATGGTGCCCCCGATTCTGGTCCGCGCCGTCAAGGTATCGACGCTCTCCACGGTGGCAAAGACGGCCTTGCGGTCCGCAATCAGCGTGGGCGCAACGTCGAGGGTCTGCGCCACGGCAGGCCCGGCGAGCAAAAGGGACAAGAGGAAAACCTTGTACATGGCGACACTTTCGGTTTTGGCACGGCAGATGAGAAACCCGTGATGGTCAGGGTGATTTCTTGACTTTAATATTAGAAAAATCTAATTTAGCAAACACTAGATTGTTGTCAATCTGATTGGTGCGAGATTATGACGCAGGGCAAGGCTGACCCAATGGCAGAGCTTCAGGCGCGTGCCGAGGACGTCGCGACCCGGCTCAAGCATTTGGCCAACACGCGCCGATTGCTCATTCTTTGCCGTCTTGCGGCGGGCAAAGCCACTGTGTCGGAGCTGTGCAAGGTGGCCAACGTGTCGCAGTCTGCGGTGTCACAACATCTGGCAAAAATGCGCGCGGACGGGTTGATTCGCGGCGAGAAAGAAGGGCTGCAGGTCTACTATTCGATCATCGACCCGCGCTGCCTTGAACTGCTGCATCACCTCAAATCAAGCTTTTGCAGCCCGCCGGCTTGATCGACAATATGACCCGTCGCACCCTCTCGCCTGCCACACGACGACCCTCGCGCCATGCGGTTGCCAAGTTCAGCCGGTATCTTGACCGGTTACCAGATCAACGCGATTCGGAAGATGTCCGGGTCTTGCAGGTCGATCTGGTGGCGCCGGTCATTTCGTGGCCGACGCACCTCGGAGGCGGTCAGCCCGGGCACAGCAACCGACGATGACCTCTGGCTGGCCGTCGGGCACGTCTGCGACCTGTCCCCAGATGATGAAGGCGACAACGCCTTCAAGGTCCCGGATACCGCGCCGACAAAGCGCAACACGCCCCGAAAGCGCATCGCCGCCCACGGACATCCGTCGCAAACCATCGCGAAACACGCGCATCCTCACCGCCCTCTGAACAGCGTTCCCAGCACGCCCCGCACCAGCGCGCTTCCGGTGCGGGTTCCAAGCGAGCGCGCCATGGATTTGGTGAAGGCCTCGACCGCCGTATCCGAACGCCGTGAACTGCTGCGTGACGTGCTGCGCGACCGGCTGCGTGGCGCATCGTCCTCATCGCGCCGGGACCGCATGCTGCCGGGCGGTTGATAGCGCCGCGCGCGGGAATAGCGCTCGGTCGCCTCGTCCTCGTCGTCGCGCTGGCGGCCCCGGTCGTCGCCGTCATAGGCCTCGGCCTGACGCGCGGCCTGTTCGGCGCGGCGGGCCAGCATTTCCTGCGCCGAGTCCCGGTCAATGGCGGTGTCGTATTTCCCCGCCACCGGCGAGCCAGCCATCGCCTGACGCCGGGTCGCGTCATCGCAGGGCCCCATGGCCGAAGCGGGCGGGCGGATCAGCGTGCGCTCCACGACGCCGGGAACGCCCTTGTTCTCCAGAAACGAGGTCACGGCCTCGCCGACCCCGACCTCGCGGATGGCCTGCTCCGTGTCAAACCGCGGATTCGAGCGGTAGGTTTGCGAGGCACGGCGCAGCGCCTGCTGGTCGCGCGCGGTGAAGGCCCGCAGCGCATGCTGCACCCGGTTGCCAAGCTGCGAGAGGATGGTTTCGGGCACATCATCGGGGTTCTGCGTGATGAAATAGACGCCCACCCCTTTGGAGCGGATCAAACGCGCCACCTGCTCGACTTTCTCGATCAAGGCACGCGGGGCATTGCTGAACAACAGATGCGCCTCGTCAAAAAAGAACACCAGCTTCGGCTTGTCCGCGTCGCCCACCTCGGGCAGTTCCTCGAACAGTTCCGACAACAGCCACAACATGAAGGTCGCATAAAGCCGTGGCGTGGTCATCAAGTGCTCGGCGTGCAGGATATTGACGCGCCCCTTGCCCTCGGTGGTCGTCATCAGATCGCGGATGTCCAGGGCCGGCTCGCCAAAGAACTGCGCCGCGCCCTGATTCTCCAGTACCAGCAAACGGCGCTGAATGGCGCCAATCGTCGATGTGGTCACATTGCCATATTGCGCGGAAATCTCGGCACGGTTCTCGGCCAGAAACTGCAAGATCGCCCGCAGATCATCGAGATCCAGGATCGGCCAGCCGTTTTCGTCCGACAGCCGGAAGGCGACATTGATCGCCCCTTCCTGCGCATCGGTCAGCTCCAGAATGCGCGACAGCAGCAGCGGCCCCATCTCGGCAATCGTGGTGCGCACCGGGTGGCCCTGCTGGCCGAACAAGTCCCAAAACGTGACCGGCGCCGCCCCATAGCCGATATCCGCCAGCCCGATCGTCGCGGCCCGGCGCGCAAAGGCATCGCGCGGCGTGCCCGGCATCGCCATGCCGCCCACGTCGCCCTTGATATCGGTCAGGAACACCGGCACGCCAGCATTCGAGAACGCCTCGGCCATGATCTGCATGGTGATCGTCTTACCAGTGCCCGTGGCCCCGGCGATCAGCCCGTGACGGTTGCCATAGCGCAACAGCAGCTCTTGCGGATTGCCGTAACCTTCACCGCCGCCGCCAATGAAAATGCTCTCTTGCGTCATGACACCCTCTCCCTGTCAGGATCTTCCATCCCGTTCTTTGTTCTCTCAATATCCCACGGGGGTGCGGGGGTGTGAAACCCCCGCTCTACCCGCAACCCACGGCAATCCCGTCAGATTGCCGCGAAATCGTCGACACCGTAACCCTGAAGATACAGCAGCGCGGTCAGATCGCCATGGTTCACCCGCAAATCGCATTGCGCCGCGACCGAAGGTTTCGCGTGCAGGGCCACACCCGACCCGGCGCGGTGCAACATGCCCAGGTCATTGGCCCCGTCGCCCACCGCGATCACCTCGGCGGGTGTCAGCCCCAGGCGCGCGGTGATTTGCTCCAGCGCATCAATCTTGGCCTGTTTGCCCAGGATTGGCAGCCCGACCTCTCCCGTCAGAACGCCCTCCGACGCCAGCAGCGTATTCGCGCGATGCTCATCAAAGCCCAGCGCGGCGGCGACCGAGGCGGTGAACGCCGTGAACCCACCCGAGACCAGCGCCGCGTGACCGCCGTGGGCCTTCATCGTCGCGATCAGCGTTTTGCCGCCGGGCATATAGGTGATGCGCTCGGCCAGCACCTGCGCGATGACCGATTCGGGCAAGCCTTTGAGCAGCCCGACGCGTTCGCGCAAAGCGCCCTCGAAATCCAGCTCTCCATTCATTGCCCGCGCGGTGATTGCCGCCACACGCGGACCGACGCCCGCCATATCGGCCAACTCGTCGATGCATTCCTGCTGGATCATCGTCGAATCCATATCCGCCAGCAACATCGCCTTGCGCCGCCCGATGCCGGGTTGCAGGCACAAGTCGATGCCCAGCCCTTGCAGATCCTCCCAGACTTGCCACTGGTTGCCCGGCATCACCTGCAGATCAAATTCGGCGGCGATACCGGGGTTCAACCACCGCGCCTCGCCACCCCCCCAGGCGTTGCGCAGGGTTTCGATCAGCGTGTGTTCAAGGGTCGGCGTTTGCGGGTTGGTCAGCAGGGTGGCGATGAACATGGCCAGGTTTCCGATCGTAGACAGAGGGCGTCGCTTTTGCAGGGTCAAGTGCCGGATTAGGGCAATTTTGCCGCTTGCACCAGTGCTGCGCTGCGGCTAGCTGTTGCGGCGGGACACCTCTCCCCAACGAGAGGCATCTATCTGGAAGGGTACTATGTCTGTACTGACGATCCCGGCGACGCGTCCGGCCAACCCGCGCTTTTCTTCTGGCCCCTGTGCCAAACTCCCCAATTTTACGCTTGATATGCTGGCCGATGCCCCCTTGGGTCGCTCGCATCGTGCGGCGGTGGGCAAATCCAAGCTGGCCGAGGCCATCGACCTGACGCGCGAGATCCTCGGCGTTCCGGCAGATTATCGCATCGGCATCGTGCCCGGTTCCGACACCGGCGCTGTCGAGATGGCGATGTGGTCGCTGCTGGGTGCGCGCGGCGTCGAGATGCTGGCGTGGGAATCATTTGGCGAGGGCTGGGTCACCGATGTGGTCAAGCAGCTCAAGCTGGACGCCACGGTGCGCAAGGCCCCCTACGGCGAGATCGTTGATTTCGCACAGGTCGATTTCGACAAGGACGTGGTCTTCACCTGGAACGGCACGACCAGCGGTGTGCGCGTGGCCAATGGCGACGCGATCCCGGCGGGCCGCGCCGGCCTGACGATCTGCGACGCGACCTCAGCCGCCTTCGCCATGGATCTGCCGTGGGACAAGCTGGATGTGGTGACCTTCTCCTGGCAGAAGGTGCTGGGCGGCGAAGGCGCGCATGGCATGCTGATCCTGTCGCCGCGTGCCGTCGAGCGGCTGGAAAGCTACACGCCCGCATGGCCGCTGCCCAAGATTTTCCGCATGACCAAAGGCGGCAAGCTGATCGAGGGCATCTTCAAGGGCGAAACCATCAACACCCCGTCGATGCTCGCCGTCGAGGATTACCTCGTGGCGCTGAAATGGGCGCAGTCGCTGGGCGGCGTGTCGGCATTGATCGCACGCGCGACGGCCAATGCGCAGGTGATCTGGGATTTCATCGCCGCGAAGCCGTGGTTGGAAAACCTGGCCCTGGCGCCGGAAAATGCGTCGACCACCTCGGTCTGCGTGAAATTCAACGATCCGCGCATCACCGATGGGGCTGCGTTTGCCAAAGCGGTTGCCAAGCGGCTGGAGAAAGAAGGCGTGGCGCTGGATATCGGCGCGTATCGTGATGCCCCTGCGGGTCTGCGGATCTGGTGTGGCTCGACGGTGGAAACCGCCGATGTCGCCGCGTTGATGCCGTGGATCGAATGGGCCTTCGAGGCCGAGATCGCGGCGCTGGCTCAGGCTGCCTGATTGAACACAGGTGCGTGGAACCACGCACCCTACCCCCCATGTTTCCCGTTATCCGTAGGGTGTGTGCTTGCACGCACCGTCACAACACAGGAGCCCACCAATGGCCCTCACCCAAAAACCACGCGTTCTGGTTTCTGACGCCCTGTCTGAAACCGCCGTGCAAATCTTCCGCGACCGCGGCATAGATGTCGATTTCCGCCCCGAGCTGGGCAAGGACAAAGAGAAGCTGGCCGAAGTGATCGGTCAATATGACGGCCTGGCGATTCGCTCGGCGACCAAGGTCACCGAGAAAATCCTCGATGCTGCGACCAATCTCAAGGTCATCGCCCGCGCCGGGATCGGGGTCGACAATGTCGATATCCCCGCCGCCTCGAAAAAGGGCGTGATCGTGATGAACACGCCGTTCGGCAACTCGGTCACCACCGCCGAGCACGCAATTGCCATGATGTTCGCCGTCGCCCGCCAACTGCCCGAGGCCAGCGTCTCGACGCAGGCCGGAAAATGGGAAAAGTCGCGCTTCATGGGTGTCGAGCTGTTCAACAAGACCCTCGGCGTGATTGGCGCCGGCAACATCGGCAGCATCGTCATCGACCGGGCCCTGGGCTTGCGCATGAAGGTCATCGCCTATGATCCGTTCCTGTCCGAGGATCGCGCCAAGGAGTTGGGCGTGACCAAGGTCGAGCTGGACGACTTGCTGGCGCGCGCCGATTTCATCACGCTGCATGTGCCGCTGACCGACAAGACCCGCAATATCCTGGGTGCCAAGAACCTGGCCAAGACCAAGAAGGGCGTGCGGATCATCAACTGCGCGCGCGGCGGCCTGATCGACGAGGACGCTCTGGCCGCGGCGCTGACCTCTGGCCATGTGGCCGGGGCCGCGCTGGACGTGTTCGCCGTTGAACCTGCAACCGCCAGCCCGGTATTCGGCCTGCCCAACGTGGTCTGCACGCCGCATCTGGGGGCCTCGACCTCGGAGGCGCAGGAAAACGTGGCGCTGCAAGTCGCCGAGCAGATGTCGGATTACCTGCTGACCGGCGCCGTGCAGAATGCGCTGAACATGCCGTCCGTCACCGCCGAGGAAGCCGCCGTCATGGGCCCCTGGATCAAGCTTGCCAGCCATCTGGGGGCCTTTGCCGGTCAGATGACCGACGAGCCCGTGCGCGCGATCAACGTGCTCTATGATGGCGCGGCGGCGACCATGAACCTGAAGGCGCTGGATTGCGCGGTGATCGCCGGCGTTCTGAAATCGGCGAACCCGGATGTGAACCTCGTGTCCGCGCCCATCGTCGCCAAAGAGCGCGGCATCAAGATGTCGACCACGCATCAGGACAAGTCGGGTTCGTTCGACGGCTACATCAAGGTCACGGTCGTCACCGACACGCGCGAGCGCTCGCTGGCGGGCACCGTGTTCAGCGATGGCAAGCCGCGATTCATCCAGATCAAAGGCATCAATATCGACGCCGAGATCGGCGCGCATATGCTCTACACCACCAACAAGGATGAGCCGGGTATCATCGGTCTGCTGGGGGTAACGATGGGCACCAACGGCGTGAACATTGCCAACTTTACGCTGGGCCGCAGCACGATCGGCTCGGATGCCATCGCGCTGTTGTATCTGGATCAGGCCATTGACCCCAAGGTCGTCGAGGCTCTGGAGGCAACCGGCCGCTTCCAGCAGGTGCGCCCGCTGGTGTTCGAGGTCGCCTGAAACAAACCGTTGCGCGGGCCGCTCAGGGCGCGCGCAACGGCCCTGGGGCGGGCTCGGCACACGGGTGACAAGCCACGGCATTTCTGAAACACACAAGGATCGACACTCAGAGGTTTCCGGCCCATGCGCAGCTATGCAATCGGCGATATCCACGGGCAGCTCACGCTGTTGACGCAAGCCCATGCGTGGATCGCGGCCGACCGTGCGCGGGTCAACGACCCGGAAGCGCCGGTCATTCATCTGGGTGATCTGGTCGATCGCGGGCCGCAGGTGCGGGGCGTCATCGAGACATTGCTGGCAGGTCAGATTGCGGGCAAACCATGGATCGTGCTGCGCGGCAATCACGATACGATGATGGCGATTTTTCCAGAGGGTCGGCGCGATCCGGCGCTGCGTGAGGGGTTGGAGTATCTGCACCCCAAGATCGGCGGCATTCCCTCGCTGGAATCGTACGGCATTGATTGCGCGGACGCGCGGCCCCTCGCCGAGATTCAGGCCGACGCGCGGCGCAAGATTCCGGCCACACATCTTCGGTTCCTGATTGAGTCGCCTCTGTACCATCTGCGCGGCGAGGTTTTGTTCGTCCATGCGGGCATCCGTCCGAGGGTGGCGCTCGAGGATCAGACCGACACTGACCTGACATGGATCCGCGACACGTTCCACGCCTACACAGCCCCGCACCCCTGGTTGGTGATCCACGGGCACACCCCGATAACTGCGCCGAAACATTACGGAAATCGCGTCAACATCGACAGCGGCGCGGCCTTTGGAGGACCCCTGACGGCAATTGTCATCGAGGGTCGCGACGTGTTCACGCTGGGGCCCCAGGGTCGTACCGCTCTGCTGCCGGCCACCGATTAACGCCCAGTTCATTCCTGTCTGCTAACCCTGTGGATGGGTGAATAAAACGGGTGATGGAATGAGCCGACAAAACGATGTCGCGCCAGTCATAATCATCAAACGGAAGAAAATTGTCAAAGGCGGCGGCCACCACGGTGGCGCCTGGAAAGTCGCGTACGCGGATTTCGTGACCGCCATGATGGCCTTCTTCCTGATGATGTGGCTCTTGGGTGCAACGACAGAATCACAGCGACGCGGTTTGGCGGATTATTTCAATCCATCAATCCCGGTGCACCGAATCTCCTCGGGCGGTGAGGGCATGTTCGGCGGTACGGATTTTGAAACGCGTGTCCAGGATGGGCCCGCGTCGCCAGATGACGACGACTCCGAATCAAGCAGTTCGGATCAGGCCGAGGCCGAATCCTTCGCGGATCTGCAGCAGCGTCTCAATGGGTTGGGTGGTGAAAGTCCGGTTCTGGATAACGCTCTGCGGCATATCGTGACCCGTCAAACGGACGAGGGGCTGGTGCTGGAGGTGTTCGACCTGCCCGGCGCGCCATTGTTCGACAATGACAGCGACGAACCGACCGCCGTCACGCGCCAGATCATGCTGGTTTTGTCTCAGGTTTTTTCCATGGTGATCAATCCCTTGGCTATTGAAGGTCACACCAGGACCTACACCGTCGTTCAGGCCAATGATCCTCGCTGGACCCTGTCCATGGCGCGCGCGGAAATGGCCCGCAGGTTGCTTGATGAGGAAGGGTTTGACGCAACGCGCATGGCGCGCGTTACCGGTCATGCGGATCGACGCCCGTCTGTTGCAAACCCGATGGCGGTGCGGAACAACAGGCTGGAGCTGATCTTGCTGCGGCGTACCCCGCGCTAAAGAAAAATCGGCGTTAGCTGGGCATTAACGACCTTCGTGCAGTGTCAGGGCAATCGCTTTGACCCAGCACGAAAGGCTCGCGCATCATGTCCACGCTCTATTCCTCCTTCAACGCCGGCATCTCTGGCCTGAACGCAAACGCAACCAGGCTCTCTGCCATTTCAGACAATATCGCGAATACCGGCACCATCGGCTACAAGCGGGTGGTGGCCTCGTTCAACTCCATGGTGATGTCGGGCTCGCATTATGGCCCCTATATTGCGGGCGGCGTTCGGTCTTCGACGGTCCGCCTTGTCGATGAGCGTGGCGCGCTCACCAGCAGCTCCAACCCGACCGACCTGGCGGTCAGCGGGCGGGGCTTTCTACCGGTAACCTCCAGCACCGCCGTTGCAAATGGTGATGCAAATCTGCCATTGATGCTGATGACAACGGGATCCTTCCGGCCGGACGCAAACGGCATGCTCAAGAATCCGGCGGGTCTGGTCCTGCTGGGTTGGCCGGCTGGGACTGACGGTTCGATCGGCACCTATGCCCGCGATACCGTCGGCGGGTTGGAGCCGATTCGCATCAACTCGAATCAATTCGCCTCCGACCCGACCACCTCGATCTCGGTGCGGGTCAACCTGCCCGCAACCGCCACGCGCGCCGGTGCCGACGGCACACCGCATGACGTCGCGATGGAATATTATAGCCCGCTGGGCACAACCGAATCACTCAACATGCGCTTCACGCCGACCGTTCCGGGAACCGGCGCGTCGAACGAATGGCTGGCGACGATCACCAACCCCACCACCGGGGATGTCGTGGGCGAATACCGCATCACGTTTGACACCGCGGCACCAAACGGCGGGCGCATTCTTTCGGTGACCCAGGATGTTGGCGCTCCGGGTGCTGCGTTTGATCCCGCCACAGGCGAGTTCAGCGTCAACGTGGATGGCCAGGATATCGCGTTGAACATCGGTGCGCCCGGCAGCGACGACAGCATTACGCAAATGGCCGAGAGCTTCATTCCGGTCTCGATCGACCGCAATGGTTCGCCCGTGCAATCCTTGGTGGGCGTGCAGGTCGACCCGAATGGCTACGTCAAAGCCTATTACGACTCCGGTTTGATCCGGACCATCGCGCAGGTGCCTTTGGTCGATGTTGCGAACCCCAATGGCCTGACGGCGCTGGACAATCAAACGTATCGCGTGTCGCCTGACAGCGGCTCGATGTTCCTGTGGGACGCGGGCGATGGTCCGACCGGTGAGGTCATGGGCTTCGCGCGCGAGGAATCCTCGACGGATGTTGCGGCGGAGTTGACCAACATGATCCAGACGCAGCGCGCCTATTCGTCGAACGCCAAGGTCATCCAGACCGTCGATGAGATGCTGCAAGAAACCACAAATATCAAACGCTAACCGATGATCGGAGGATGAGATGAGCATTTCAAGTGCGCTCTCGAATGCAGCGTCGGGGCTTTCCGCGTCGGCGCGGGCGGTGCAAGTGGTCTCGTCGAACGTGGCCAACGCCCTGACCGAAGGCTATGCCGCGCGCCAAATGGAGCTGACATCCTCCACATTGGGGGGCGTTGGCGGCGGCGTGCGGGTGGCCGGAGTCACCCGGCTGGTCGATCCGGTTTTGCTGGGGCTGACCCGGGATGCCGGCGCCCAAGCACAATCTGGTGGCACGACCTCGGCGTTCTGGCAGCGTCTGGAATCCGTGGTCGGCCTGCCGGATGAGGGCATTGGCAAAGCGGTGTCCGCGCTCGAAACAGCGCTGATTTCCGCATCAGAACGCCCCGATCTCGACAGTCGCCTTGGCAAAGTTGCCGAGGCCGCCGCCAAACTGGTCGGGAGCTTCGACACGATCCAGACCACAGTGCAAACGCTGCGGGCACAAGCCGACGCCGGGGTTGCGCACGACGTCAAAACGCTGAACTCCGGTCTCACGCGGGTGGATTCGCTCAACTCCGAAATCGTGCGGCTACGGGCGTCGGGGCAATCAACCCTCGGCCTTGAGGATGAACGGCAGGCGTTGGTTTCGACACTCTCCGATATCATCCCGATGCGCGAATATGCCCGCGCGGACGGTCGGGTGACACTGTTTACGGCGGGCGGACAGCTCTTGCTCGACCTCAACCCTCAAGAAATCGGATTTTCGCAAAGCCATGCGATTGACGCCTCGATGACCTTGGGCAATGGATTGTCAGGGCTGACGATCGGGGGCCGCGCGGTCTCTGCCGCTGCAGGAGGGCCGTTGACGGGCGGTCGGCTGGCCGCGAATTTTGCGCTGCGTGACGAGGCATCCGTCGCCGCACAAACACAGCTCGACACCCTCGCCGCAGACCTGATCCAACGGTTCCAATCCCCCGCGACGGATGCGACGTTGGCACCCGGTCAACCCGGGCTCTTTACCGATGCAGGCGCACCCCTTTTGGGCGCGCCGGTCGCGGGGATTGCAGGCCGTATCGCGGTCAACACGGCCGTTCTGCCCGATGAAGGCGGCGATCTTTGGAAAATCCGCACCGGGCTGGGCGCCGCTGCGCCCGGCTTGGTGGGCGAGACCGCGCAGATCAGAAACCTGCTGGGCGCGCTCGACCGCCCGATCTCGGCAGGTCTGGGTGCGCCGGCGGTCAGCTTCTCGGGCAGCCTGAGCGAAATGACCACGCAATTTTCCCTGCAACGCCAGGGTGCCGAGGATTTTGCGGCGCAATACACCGCGCATTTGAGCGAAATGACCCAACAAATGATGGCGCAAGGCGTTGATACCGATGCCGAAATGCAACGATTGCTCGCGGTGGAGCAGGCCTATGCCGCCAACGCCCGCGTCATTGAAACCGCCGACGCCATGCTGCGCCGCCTTCTGGAGATCTGAACCATGTCCTGGCTTTCCCTCGGCTCCCTTGCCCTTCCGTATCAACTTCAGCGCCAAGGCGTATCCCTGCGCTCCGAGATCGCGCGATTGGGGGGGGAGCTGACAACAGGGCAAACCGCCTCGCCGCAACGGCACCTGCGCGGCGATATGGGCCCGCTTGCCGCGATTGATCAGCGGCTGGCCCGGATCGACTCCTTTCAGCAGGGCGCGCGGCTCGTCGCCAATCGTGTGAACGCGATGCAGACGTCGCTGACGACGCTGGCGACCATCCGCGAAGACAGTGCGTCGCGGATGTTGACCGCCGCCGCTGCGGGCGGCAGTGAGAGCCTGGCCGCCGCTGGGCGATCCGCAAAGGCCGCGTTGGTTGATAGCGTCGCGGCCCTGAATCTGAGAATCGCCGGACAAGCCGCGTTTTCCGGCGCGGCGACGGATGTTTCCCCATTGCCGGATGCCGAGGCGATCCTTGCGGCGGTCCTCCCTCTGGTGAGTGGTCTCGACAATGCGCAGGCCGTCAAAACCGCAGTGGATTCGGCTTTCAACGATCCGGGAGGCTTGTTTGAAACCGCGATTTACCAAGGTGCCGACGCAGCACAGGGCGCGGTTCTGGGTGATGAAACCGCATCGCCAAGCTACGCCACGGCGACAGACCCCGGCATTCGGAAGCTTTTGTCCGGCTTGGTCATGGCGGCGCTCGTTGCCGAGCCTGGCCTGTCACTGCCGCAAAATCAAAAACAGGATTTGGCGCGAGCCAGCGCCGAGGCGTTGTTCGGGGCAAGTACACATTTGACGTCCTTGCAAGCGCAGGTGGGCGACGATCAAAGCGCGCTCGATGCGCGGCAGCTGCAATTGGCCACGGAAAAAGACGCCCTGCAGAGCGCGCGCGGCTCTCTGATTGGCGTCGACCCCTACGAAGCGGCGACGCGTCTCGAAGAGGCCCGCATCCAGTTGGAAACGCTTTATACCGTGACAGCACGCACGTCACGGCTCTCATTGACGGGATATCTATGATGATTTTCAGGTGGTTCATGGCTGCGGCACTCGTGTTTTGCGCCTCGATGAGCACGGCGCAGGTCCGGCTCAAGGACTTGGTGGAATTCGATGGCGTGCGCGGCAATGACCTGATTGGCTACGGTCTGGTCGTCGGGTTGGACGGCACCGGGGACGGAATCCGCAACGCGCCATTCACCGAAGACATCATGGCCAATATCCTGGAGCGCTTGGGCGTCAACGTCACCGGCGAGCAGTTTCGGCCCAGAAACGTCGCCGCTGTTCTGGTCACCGCGACCCTTCCGCCCTTTGCGCGAACCGGGTCTCGCGTTGATATCACGGTGTCGGCCATCGGGGATGCGGGCAGTCTTTTTGGTGGCACCTTGGTGATGACACCGCTGAATGGGGCAGACGGCCAGATTTATGCGGTGGCGCAGGGCGCGGTCATTGCCGGTGGTGTTGCAGCACGCGGCGATGGCGCGCAAGTTGTCGAAGGGGTGCCGACCTCGGGGTCGATTCCGGGGGGCGCCCGTGTCGAGCGGGAAATCGACTTTGCCCTGAACTCGCTACCGCAAATTCGATTGGCGCTCAGGCAGGCTGATTTCACAACGGCGCTCAGGATCGAGCAAGTGATCAACGGCCATTTCGGCCATGCGGTCGCGGCCATGCAGGATTCGGGCACCGTGGTTCTGGATATCGCCGCAACCCGTGCTGCCAGCCCGGCCCATGCCTTGAGCCGGATCGAGAACCTGGTCGTTGCACCGGGGTCACGCGCGCGTGTGGTCATTGATCAACGCTCGGGCACAATCGTCATGGGGGAGGATGTGCGGATCAGCCGCGTGGCCGTGGCGCAAGGCGGGCTGACCCTGAGGGTTGAAGAGACGCCCTTGGCGGTGCAGCCCAATCCGTTCAGCCCGGGGGAAACCGTGGTCTTGCCGCGGACCGATGCAACGATCCAAAACCAGCCAGGGGTGAGCCTTGCAGAGGTGCGCGGTGGAACAACACTTGCCGAGGTTGTTGCCGGCCTGAATGCGCTGGGCGTCGGGCCGCGGGACATGATCGACATCCTGAACACGATCAACGCGGCCGGGGCACTTCATGCCGATTTGGTGGTGCGATAGGGTGCATGGGTCGTGGGCGGGTTACAGCCGTCCTTCGACAAAGGCTATCAACCGGGGAAGGCAGATCGACTGAAGATCATAGTTGTCAACGATATGCTGGCGCGCCGCGGCGCGCAGCGGCGCAAGATCTTCCGGGCGCGCCAGGGAATCAACCAGGACTTCGGCCAGTTCGCGGGAGTCAAAGAAATCGGCCAGTCGGCCATTCTCGCCATCCGTGATCAGCTCTTCCACGGGCGGTGTCCGAGACCCGACGACCAGCGCCCCGGCGCTCATTGCCTCCAGCATCGACCAGGACAGGACAAACGGAACCGTCAAATAGCAATGGACGCGCGTCACCTGCATCAAGCCGACAAAGGTCGCGTACGGCACTTTTCCCGTGAAATGGACGCGTTTCATGTCAAGGCGGTCACGGACCTCATCAAGGAAAATGTCCTTCCAGGTTTTCCCCCCGCCGGGCCGGGCTCCATAGCTCACGTCGTCGCCGCCAATGATGACAACTTGCGCATTCGGTCGTGCCCGCATCACGGCAGGCAGCGCGCGCATGAAAGAATGATACCCGCGATAGGGTTCAAGATTTCGGTTGATAAAGGTCAGAACCTCGTCGCCTGCGCCAAAACTGGCCCCCGAGGGGAGCGTGACCCTGGCCTGTGGGTTTGGCATCAGTCGCGCCGTATCAACCCCGTCATGGATGATCGTGATTTTTTCCCGGAAGCTGGCAGGGAATGTGTCGGCCTGAAACTCTGTTGGCGACAACGCGGCATCGGCCTGTGCCATCATCAGCGCCTGATGGCCTTGGCGCGCGACAACCGTGAACGCCTTTTCGTCGCTCGCCTTGCCAAATTCGGTGTCAAATCCGACATCGAGACCCCGCGGCTGATAATAAAGCTCGGCGTAGATCAACAGGCGGGCATTGGGCCAGACTTCGCGCAGAAACAACGTCTCACCCCAGCCGCCGTGACCAAAAATGATATCGGGCGCATAGCCATGACGATCCCGAAGGACGATGGCGGCACGCGCCGCTTTATGTGCGCGGTTCGTCATCTCGGCAAACGTTGCGCCCAGTCGGGCGACTTGCGGATCGGGGCGCGGCTCGGGCTTGCGGTAGCGATAGGTGGTGACGCCCGTCTTGCGGGTGTTTGTCTCGTCGGTCAAGGCAACCACTTCGTGCCCTCGTTCCATCAATGCCGGGGCCAAATGGAGAAATTGGCCGGGGAAATTCTGGTGCACGAAGAGAATTTTCACCCATCCGCCCCTTCTATCTGGGTCCGTCCAATGGTCTTCAAATCGAACGCGGCCGTCAACAAGGCCTGCGTGTAACTGTGCTGCGGCGCGTCGAAAACCTGTTCCGCGGGGCCATACTCCAGGACATCGCCTTGTTTCAAAACCATGATTTTGTGCGACATCGCACGCACAACGCGCAAATCGTGGCTGATAAAGACATAGGCCAGCCCGTGCCGTTTTTGCAGATGACGCAAAAGCTCCACGATTTGCACCTGCACCGTCATATCCAGGGCCGAGGTCGGTTCATCAAGAACCACAAGTTTGGGCTGCAAGATCATCGCCCGCGCAATGGCGATGCGCTGACGTTGACCCCCGGAAAATTCATGCGGATAGCGGTCCATCGTCGCCGGGTCGAGGCCGGTTTCAACCATGATATCGGCAACGGCATCGCGGGGGGCTCGACCACTCGGATCGCCGTGGACACCCAGACCTTCGGCGATGATTTCGGCAATGGTCATGCGGGGGCTGAGGCTGCCGAACGGGTCCTGAAACACGATCTGCATCTGCCGCCGCAACGCGCGCATCGCCCCCGAGCGATTGCCCGAGATGTCCTGGCCGTCAAAAATGATCGGCCCGTTTGAGGAAATCAGCCGCATCATCGCCAATGCCAACGTCGTCTTGCCCGAGCCGGATTCCCCGACAACACCCAGCGTTTCCCCCGCGCGCAGGGTCAGTGACGCCGCGTTCACCGCCTTGATATGCCCGGTGGTGCGGCGGAGAAATCCGGTCTGGATTGGAAACCAGACGCGCAACCCGTCGGTCCGCAGAACCTCTGGCGCATCGGCGGCAATCGGATCTGGCTGGCCGCTCGGCTCGGCGGCCAGCAGTTTTTGCGTATACGGATGTTCGGGCGCGGTGAAGACGGTTTCCGTTGGGCCTTGCTCGACGATTTCGCCGTTTTGCATCACGCAAACCCGGTCCGCGACGCGGCGCACGATGTTCAAGTCGTGGGTGATGAAGAGCATCGACATGCCCTCGGCGCGCTTCAGATCCGCCAGAAGCTCAAGGATTTGCGCCTGAATGGTGACGTCGAGTGCGGTGGTCGGCTCATCCGCGACCAGCAATTTCGGACCGTTCGCCAAGGCCATGGCAATCATCACGCGCTGGCGTTGCCCACCCGAAAGCTGGTGCGGATAGGCCGTCAGGCGCGATTCCGCGTCGCGAATGCCGACTTTTTCCAGCAATTCCAACGCGCGCGCCCGGGCCGGTGCGCCGGTCAACCCTTGGTGCAGGGTCAAGGCCTCGGTGATTTGCCGGTCCACGGTGTGCAGAGGGTTGAGCGAGGTCATCGGCTCTTGAAAGATAAAGCTGATGTCGTTGCCGCGCACCCGGCGCAGCTCGCTTTGGCTGGCGCCGACCATCTCGGCGCCCTCAAAGGTCACCGAGCCCTCCACCCGCGCCGAGTCGGGCAACAGCCCCACGGTGGACAGCGCCGTCACCGATTTCCCCGACCCCGATTCCCCAACCAACGCCACGGTTTCGCCAGCGTCGATGTGGAACGACACGCCGCGCACCGCCTGCGTGACGTTCCCGCCCTGCTGGAACCGAATGGTGAGATCGGACACGGATAACAGGCTCATCGGAAGGTCTTTCGCGGATCGAATGCGTCGCGCACGCCCTCGAAGATGAACACCAACAGGCTGAGCATGATGGCAAAGGTGAAAAACGCCGAGAACCCGAGCCAGGTGGCTTGCAGGTGCTTTTTGGCTTGCAGGGTCAGCTCCCCCAGCGAGGGCGATGAAGACGGCAGGCCAAAGCCCAGAAAATCGAGCGTCGCCAGTCCGGCAATCGCGCCGGTGACGATGAACGGCAGCAGGGTGACGGTGGCGACCATCGCGTTGGGCAGGACGTGGCGGAACATGATCCGCGCGTTCGAGACGCCCAACGCCCGCGCCGCCCGGACATATTCGAAATTGCGCGCCCGCAGGAATTCGGCGCGCACGACGCCGACAAGGGCCGTCCAGGAAAACAACACCATCAGGAACACCAGCAGCCAGAAATTCATCGGAATGATCGCGGCAACGATGATGATGACATAGAGCGAGGGCACGGAGCCCCAGAGTTCGATCATGCGTTGCGCCAGCAAATCAACGATGCCGCCAAAGAACCCCTGCACGGCCCCCGCCGCGATACCGATGATCGAGGCGGCGGCGACCACGACAAAGGCGAAGGTCACCGACAGCCGGAAGCCGTAAATCACCCGGGCCAGCACGTCGCGGGCGGTGTCGTCGGTGCCCAGCAGGTGATCGGCGTCGGGGGGCGACGGGGCCGGGCCGCCGAGGTTGTTGATGGTGTCGAAGGAATAGGGGATCGGCGGCCAGATCATCCAGCCGGGGGTGACGGCCTCGCCCTCGACGGTTCCCTGTTCGGTGGCTTCGCGCATCGCCTCCTCCGGGTCGTCGAGGCAGAGTTCAAACCCGCCGGTCTGGATCAGGCATTGCACCTCGGGCGCGCGATAATCGGCTTGCGTGCGGAATTCGCCGCCATAGGCCGTTTCGGGCTGAAACTGGACGATCGGGAAATGATACGCGCCACGATAGTTGACCAGGATCGGCACGTCATTGGCCAGAACCTCGGCAAACAGCGAGATGACATAGAGCACGCCGAAAACGATCAGTGACCAGAAAGCCCGGCGATTGGCGCGGAAATTGCGCCAGCGGCGTTGGTTCAGGGGCGAGAGGGCCATTCTTACGTCTCCCGCGTTTCAAAATCGATGCGCGGGTCGATCCAGACATACATCAAATCGCTGATGATACCGACCACGAGGCCCAGCAGCGTGAAGATGAACAGCGTGCCAAAGATCACCGGATAGTCACGCGCCACGGCGGCCTCGAAGAACAGGCGGCCCAGCCCATCGAGCGAGAACACCGTTTCGATGATCAGCGAGCCGCCGAAAAACGCGCCGATGAACACCGACGGAAACCCGGCGATGACGATCAACATGGCGTTGCGGAACACATGGCCATAGAGGACGCGACGCTCCAGCAGACCCTTGGCCCGCGCGGTCATCACATATTGTTTGCGCAACTCGTCCAGAAAGCTGTTTTTGGTCAGCAGGGTCAGCGTGGCAAAGCTGGAAATGGTCAGGGCGATGGTTGGCAGGGCGATGTGGTGGAAATAGTCCAACACCTTGCCAAATAATGATAATTGATTCCAGACATCGGCCTCGCTGGTCAGGCCGCGCGCGGGGAAGATTTGCCAATATGACCCCCCGGCGAACAGAACCAGCAGCAGAATGGCGAACAGAAAACCGGGGATCGCGTAGCCGACGATGATCGCGCCCGAGGTCCAGGTGTCGAAGGGCGTGCCATCCTTGACCGCCTTGCGGATGCCCAGCGGGATCGAGATGACATAGGCGATCAACGTGGACCACAGCCCCAGAGAGATCGACACCGGCATTTTCTCGATCACCAGATCGAGAACCGAAATCGACCGGAAGTAACTGTCGCCGAAATCGAAGTGCATGTAGTTCCACATCATCGACATGAACCGCTCCAACGGCGGCTTGTCAAAGCCGAATTCGCGCTCGAGTTGCTCGATGAAGGCGGGTGGCAGACCGCGCGCGCCGATATAGCGGTCGTTTCCCGCCCCGCCACGAGTCACGTCGTCGCCGGCGCCGGTAAAGCCGCGGGTGACGTCACCCTGCCCCTCCATACCGGCGATGATCTGTTCGATCGGACCGCCCGGCACGAATTGCACCAGCGTGAAATTGATGATCATCACGCCGATCAAGGTGGGGATGATCAGCAGCAATCGTCTGAGGATATAGGCGCTCATCTATGGTTACCGAAGTGCCCCCGAGGCGCGCAATTCATCGGCACGCGCCTGATCAAACCACCACCAATCCAGCGCCCCGGATGAGAATCGCGGGAAATCGGCCGGGTGGCGGAAAATGTCCCAATAGGCGATCCATTCATTGGCGCTGTAATGCGTGGGCACCATGATCAGTTCCCAACGCAACACCCGGTCGAGCACGCGCAGGGCCGTATCGCGCGCCTCGGGTGTCTCGGCGTTGAGCGAAATGTCGATCACCCGATCCACCAGAGGGCTGGCCAGTCCGGCGGGGTTGAACAGGCTATAGGCCGCGGCCTCGGAGCCATAGCGCTGGTGCAGTCCGGTGCCGGTGTCGAGGAATGCGATGTAGGAATCATAGATGATGTCGTAATCGCGGTCCCGCTCACGTTCGGTGTATTGCGCGGGGTCGATGCGTTGGGCGGTTGCCTGAATGCCCAGCGCCGCCAGGTTTTGCGTGAAAGTCTCGATGATCGCTTCCAGCGTCGAGGACCCGGACGAGGCAAAGGGCAGCTCGAGGGTGAAGGCCTCGCCATCGGCGTTGCGGCGGATACCGTCATTGCCGACAACCCAGCCCGCGTCCTCCAGCAAGCGGTTGGCGCGGCGCAGGTTGCGACGGTCCTGCAACACATCCGCCGACGAGCTATGCGCCATGACGGCGGGTTCGGTCAGCAACTCGGGCGGGACCAGATCGCCCAGCGATTCCAACAGCGCCAATTCGTCGCCCTCGGGCACGCCCCGCGCCTCCAGCCGGGTCCCTTGTGAATAGGAATAGCGCTGCGACATCAGCCCGTATTGCAACTGCTGGTTGGTCCATTCGAAATTATAGGCCAGCGAGATGGCTTCGCGGACGCGCCGGTCTTGCAGGCGTTCGCGGCCAAGGTTGAAAACAAATCCGGCGGGGGTTGGCGGGTTGCCATCGGGGATCTCGGCGCGAACGACATCGCCGCGCGTGACCGCGGGAAAGTCATAGCCGATCGCCCATTGGCGCGAGTTCCCCTCGGGCCGGTAGGTGTATTCGCCGGTCTTGAACGCCTCGAAAGCGGCGGCGTCATCGGCAAAATACTCAACGCGAATCACATCAAAATTGTGTCGCCCGACGTTTTGCGGCAGGTCGTTGCCCCAATACTCCGGGTTGCGACGATAGGTGATGCGGCGATTCACCTCGTAACTGTCGAGCATATAAGGGCCGGAACCGGGCGAGATTTCCATCCGGGATTCATCGAGCCGCGCGCCGGTTTCTTCGTACCAACGCTGCGAGAACACGGGCGTCGAGCCCACCTGATCAATCAGGCTGCGCCGCGAAATGTCGGGCGCAAACTCGAACCGCACGGTGTAATCATCCACAGCCTCGGCATTGATGACGCGCTGGCGGACGGCCTCGGCATAGCTGGGCAAGCCCTGTTCAAGGAAAAGATTGTGAGAAAACACGACATCGGCGGCGGTCAGTGGCGTGCCGTCTGAAAACCGCGCCTCGGGCCGCAGGTGAAAGATCACCCAATCCTTGGTTTCCGGGTATTCGAGGCTTTCGCACAGCAGGCAGTAATATTCGCCATACACGTCTGCCGGGGCCGCATCGCCAAACGGGGCGCCGGTTTCCAGCAAGCTTTCATAGATGGATTGCGAATAGCGCCCGGCACGACCGCGGCGCGTATAGGGGTTCATCGAATCGAACGTTCCCGGCGCCCATTCCGAGATCTCGCCGCCCTGCGGGGCATCCGGGTTGACGTAGTTGAAATGCGCGAAATCCGGCGGATAGCTGAGGTCGCCATAGAACGAATACCCATGCGCCGCGATCATGCTGGCGGTTTCCTGCCCCTGCGCCGCGTTCGCAATGCCAAGCGCCGCCAGCGCCATGACCCCACCGGTCAACAAACTGCGAAGCCCGGCATTGGGGCTGGCGGTCACGGCGCGGGCTTGGGCACGCTGGGTCATGGGGCTACTCCTGTTTTTCGTTCGACTTCTAGGGGTCAAACTGCGTTGGCACAGCTAAATCCACCCACTCGCCCGGTTCAAGTGGCGATTGCGTGAGTGAGGGCGATACCGGGTTCAATTCGGCGGTAGAACAGCAAAAAGGGCCGCGCACAGGATGTGGCGGCCCCAAGTGGATGATGTGACATCGCTTATTGCGACGCGGCCTCAAGATAGGCGATCAGGTTCATGCGGTCCTGAATGTCGCGCAAACCAGCATAGCTCATCCGGGTGCCCGGCGCGGCAGAGCGCGGGTTCTCCAGGAAGGTGTTGAGGGCTTCGACGGTCCAGGTATCGCCCAGCGCCAGCAAGGCCCCCGAGTAGTTGAAGTCGGCAATTGTATCAATGCCGCGACCGACGACGCCATGCAGCGACGGCCCGGTGCCATTGCGGCCCTCTTCGAGCGAGTGACAGGCGCGGCAGTTGCGCCACAGCGATTCACCAGCCGCCGCGTCAGCCTCGGCATAAAGCGCGGCAACGTCGATCACTTCGGGCTCTGTCGGCGCAGCCTCGGCCGCACCCTCTTCCGGTGGCAGCGGATAGACCGCGTGCGCATGCGCGGCATCGTGGCCCGGCATGTAAATGCTCTCAGCGGCCCATTTGCCGACGAGAAAGATAAGAAGCGCTGCACAAAGCCCCGCCACAATTTTCGTTATAACCATGGTATCGAACATGTCGCGTCCCGTGCCCAAGCAGAATTGTGGCACTTCTACCCGCTTCCCCTTGGCAAATTCAAGGGATAGTTACCGCGACGAAACGATCAAAGTGCGTCAAATGACATCGGACGCATGAAAGTAGAGGCCAAAATGACCAATCGTATCGCCTTTCAGGGTGAGCTCGGCGCGTATTCCCATGAAGCTTGCGCCAATGCGCGGCCGGGTATGGAGGCCCTGCCGTGCCGCACTTTTGATGACGTTATTGATTCTGTAAACGAGGGCAAAGCGGATCTGGCGATGCTTCCGGTCGAAAATTCGACCTATGGTCGGGTGGCGGATATTCACCGGCTACTGCCCGAAAGCGGATTGCATATCGTCGACGAAGCCTTCGTGCGGGTGCGCATTGCACTGATGGCGATGCCTGGCACAAAATTGAGCGATATCCGCCATGTGCGCGCGCATCCGGTGTTGTTGCCACAAGCCCGGAAATTCCTGGCGCGGCACGGGATCACCTCGGAGGCGGCGGTCGATAGCGCCGGTGCGGCGGCGGAACTTCCCGGCCTTGGCGATCCGGGGCAAGGCGTGTTGGCCAGCGAGCTGGCGGCGCAGACCTACGGATTGGAGGTTCTGGCCCGCGATCTGGAGGATCACGGCCACAACACCACGCGATTCCTGATCATGGCGCCCAAGGCCGATATGACGCGGCGTGGCGAACATGGCATGGTGACCACCTTTGTCTTTGAGGTGCGCAACATTCCCGCCGCGCTGTACAAGGCGATGGGCGGGTTTGCCACGAACGGCGTGAACATGACCAAGCTGGAAAGCTATATGGTCGGCGGGGTGTTCACGGCGACCCAATTCTATGCCGACATCGAGGGGCACCCGGACGACGCGAATGTAAAACTGGCGCTGGATGAGTTGCGGTATTTTACCAATTCGTTGAAAATCCTGGGAACATATCCGCGCGATCCGGCGCGCGATCTGGCCGGCGAATAACCCTTTGCGCAGGACGGGCGGGAAGGCGCTAGGCAGAGCCATGCGCCCGGGTTAGGTTTCGGACAAACACTCAGGAGGACATTGATGGAACAGTTCCACACAGGGCGCCACGCGCTGATCACCGGCGGCGGCACGGGCATTGGTCTGGCAATTGCGCAGGTTTTGGCGGCACAAGGCGCGCAGGTCACGATCACCGGGCGGCGCGGCGATGTGCTCGAGGCGGCCGCCGCCGCAACCCCCGGTCTGCATCCGTTGGTGATGGACGTGGCCGTCGAGGACAGCGTGGTCAAGGGCTGCGCCGAGGCCATCGCCGCACGCGGACCCGTCACCATTTGCGTCGCCAACGCCGGTATCGCCGAGGGTAAATCCATGGCCAAGATGGACATGGCCTTCTGGCGCAACATGATGGCGATCAATCTGGACGGCGCCTATCTGACAGCCCGCGAAACGCTGCGCGGCATGCTCGCGGAACAATGGGGCCGGATGATTTTCGTCGCCTCGATCGCCGGGCTGAAGGGGCTCAAGGGCGCACCCGCTTATACCGCCTCCAAACACGGAATGATCGGCCTGATGCGTGGATTGTCCGAGGAATACATGGGCAGCGGCATCACCTTCAACGCGCTGTGCCCCGGGTATGTGGATACCGATATCGTCACCCGCAATACGCTGTCCATTGCCACGCGTGCCGGCATCGACAATGAGAAGGCCCGCGAAATGATGACGAAAACCAACCGTCACAAGCGGCTGGTCACGGCCGAAGAAGTCGCCGCCGCGGCCAATTTCATCTGCGCTCCGGCCTCTGGCAGTTTCAACGGGCAAACCGTCGAAATCGCCGGCGGTCAGATGTAAGGACCAAGCCATGCCCAGCCTCAGTCGCATCACCGAGGGCGTGCCCTTGGTCGCCATTGTCGCGACATTTGCGCTGGGCGGCATCGGCGGGCTTGCGGCCATGGTGGCCGGATTGCCGCTGGCCATGTTGTTGGGCAGCATGGTCACCACCGCCGCGGCGGCCATGCTGGGGGTCCGGTTCTTTGGTCACGCGCCGGCCGTTCCGCAGTCGTGGCGCTTTGTGCTGGTCCCGGTTATCGGTGTCGCCATCGGAGCCAGTTTTCCGCAGGATTTCATCGACCAGGCGCAGCGCTGGTGGGTGACAATCGCCGCACTTTTCGCCTTTATTCCCGTCGCTCATGCGCTCGGCTACGCGCTGTTTCACAAGCTCGGGCGCCTTTCGCCGCAAACCGCGTATTACGCCGCCATGCCCGGCGGTTTCGTCGAATCCCTCGATATGGGCGAGAAGGCCGGGGCCGATATGACGATGCTGATCATGCTGCAATTCTTGCGGCTGATCTTGTGTATCGTGCTGATTCCCATCGGGTTTTCCATCTTCGAAGGGCACGCCGTCGGCAGTGGCGCAGGCATGTCTTTGGGCCCTCGGTCAACGCTCACGGCGCTTGACGTGGGGGTGCTGGGGTTCCTGGCGGTGGCGGGCTGGCTCATCGCCTCGAAGCTGCGCATACCCGCCGCCGTTCTGGCCGGGCCGTTGCTGCTGAGCGGGCTTGCACATGCCACGGGGTTCACGGATGCGGCGCCGCCAATCTGGACCATTCAGGTCACGCAATGGGTGATGGGAACATCGCTGGGCGTCAGACTGGCAGGGTTCACCAAGGGGCAAGCCGGGGTGGCGGTCGTCCTGTCACTGACTCAGATTTCGCTGGTCTTGCTGATTGCCCTGGGCGTCGGGCTGGTTCTTGCCGGGCCGGTCGGAGAGCCGGTCGCCGCCGTGATCCTGGCTTTTGCGCCGGGCGGTGTGACCGAGATGTCGCTGGTCGCCCTGTCGCTGCATCTCAGCGCGGTGTATGTGACCCTGCACCACTTGGCGCGCATCATCCTTACGGTGTTTGTGGCGCGTCTCGGGCAGCGGTTCCTGCCGCCCGCCGTGTGAGTATGCCGTGTGATTATTTCGTCAGAATCAGCTTGCCGGCGCGGGTGATCCGCAGATCATAGATCTTGCCGTCGAGGTCGATCCGCGCCTGTGTTCCGCCACTGGTAAGCTGGCGTGCGGAATGCACGGGCAGGTCAACCGACTGGGCCTCCTCAAAGCTGGATTGCGAATAATGGGACATGCGAACGCTCCTGATTTTTCCGGATTTCTGCCGAAGTCGCGCGCCCAAGTCAATCCCGATTCTTTTACTCAGTATTATTTTTTTCCGGCTCGGGAAACACGCTCCGCCTGATGCGCAGCCGACGGGTTGCGCCGCTTCAGCACGGGTTGAGCTTTGGGATTTGCGGGCGTAGCTCTAGGGGTCTGGACCTTGGAGGAAGCGTGCGATGCGGGTGTTGATCAATGGATTCGGACGGATTGGCCGCACGGTCCTGCGGGCGTGGCTGCGAGGCGATTGGCCGGGGATTGAGATCGTCGGCATCAACGACATCGCGCCGGCTGAAACCTGCGCATATCTTCTGGAATTCGACAGCGTGTTCGGACCGCTGAAAGGTGGCGTTGAGCAAATCGACGGCGCGCTACTGGTCGCCGGCCATCGGATACCGCTGACGCGACAGGCCGATCTGACGGCGCTGGACCTGAATGGCGTCGATCTTGTGATGGAATGCACGGGCAAGGCCGACGAGCGCGCGGTTGCCGAGCGCGGGCTGCGGGCCGGGGCGCGGCGGGTGTTGATCTCCGGCCCGTCGGAGGCGGCGGATGTGACCTTGGTGCTGGGCGCGAATGACGCGCTGTTGACGCCCGCGCACCGCATCGTCTCGAATGCGTCCTGCACCACGAACGCGCTGGCGCCCTTGGTGCGCCAACTGGACGACGCCTTCGGGATCAAAGCGGGCTGGATGACCACAATTCATTGTTACACCAGCAGTCAGCCGACCATAGACGCGCCGCGCAGCCCGGATTTGGCCCGCAACCGCGCCGCAGCGCTGTCGATGGTGCCGACGACAACCTCGGCCGGGATCCTGCTGGACCGGGTCTTGCCCGAGATTGCCGGTCGGATCGAATGCGCCGCCGTGCGGGTGCCGACCGCCAGTGTCTCGGCGGTGGATCTGTGCGTGGTGCCCCGAAAACCGGTCAGCGTTGAACAGGTCAACGCGCTGTTGCAGACCGCAGGCGGCGTGATGGGCTGGACGCAAAAGCCGCTGGTCTCCTCGGACTTGCGCGCGCGGCCCGAAAGCATCGTGATGGCCCTGCCGGAAACCCGGGTCACGGGCGGCGGAATGCTGCGGGTCTTTGGCTGGTACGATAACGAATGGGGGTTCTCGTGCCGGATGTTGGACATGACGCAGCGCATGGGCGAGCGGCAATGACCAAGGCCGAAATCCTGACACGGGCCTTTGCGACGGGGCAGCAGATTGCGCCGTTTTCCGATGCCGAGCCTGCGTTCGATCTGGCGGCGGGCTATGCGGCACAGCGCGCGTTGACCGCCCTGCGCGTCGCCGCCGGGGCCAGGATTATCGGCATGAAAGTCGGGTTCACCAACACGTTGATCTGGGCGCAATACGGCATTCAGGCGCCGGTTCATGCGCCGGTATTCGACACGTCGCTTGCGACGGGAACGGTGGCGATCGGCGGCTTCATGGAACCGCAGATCGAGCCCGAGGTGGTGCTGAAACTGCGCGCCACACCAACCCCAGACATGGATGACGCAGCGCTGCTTGCCTGTATCGAGGCCGCGGCACCGGGGTTTGAAATCGTGCACTCCGCTTATCCGGGCTGGCGGTTCAAAGCCCCGGATTCGGTGGCCTCGGGCGGGATGCACGGGGCATTGGTGCTGGGCGATTGGGTGCCGGTGGATCGCAGCTGGATGGATCGGCTGACACGGTTCCGCGTCACCCTGTCCTGTGATGGCGCGGTGTTGGAGGTCGGGCAGGCCACCAACCTGCTGGGCGCGGGGCCGCTGGCGGTCTTGCGGCATCTGGTGAGCCTCGACAGCGCCGATCCCCTGCCCGCGGGCAGTCTGGTGAGTACCGGCACTGTCACCCGGGCGATGCCAATCCAACCGGGGCAAGATTGGCACGCCGCGTTCGAGGGTTTGGGCTTTGCCCCGATCCGCGTGCGGCTGACCTGAGGCCTATTCGCCCGGCTTTGCCAACATGCGCCCCAGCATACGGCCCGCCAGGATATGCACATGCAGGTGCATGACTTCTTGCACGCCGTGATCACCACTGTTGGCAATCACGCGATAGCCCGCGCCACCCTCACCCGGCTGAATGCCAAGGTCGCGACACACGGTGCCAATGGCGGCGACAAAATCGGCGCGCTCGGCGTCCGAAGCTTCGAGGGCAAAGTGATCAAAGGTCACAAACGGGCCTTTGGGGATCACCAGAATATGCGCCGGCGCTTGTGGGCGCACGTCGTGAAACGCCAGGGAATGCTCGGTTTCCAGCACCTTGTTGCAGGGGATTTCGCCACGCAGGATCTTGGCGAAAATGTTGTTGGTGTCATAAGTGTAGGCCACGGTCATAACTCCGGCTTTTGCATGGTTTCGCAAACATCAGGCGTAAAGACCCGGCGCTGCTGATGTTCAGTGCATGAGAGCTTGCGGCGTTGGGCAAAGCCATCGCCGCATGGTGCAGAAAAACGTTACTCGGCGTCGCTGGCCCAGCCGGAAACGGCTTTGACCTCGAGGAAATCCTCGATGCCCCAGACGCCGCCTTCGCGGCCCTGACCCGAGGCTTTCATACCGCCAAACGGCGCGCCGCGACCGCGCGAGGTGCCGTTCATCTCGACCATGCCCGACCGCAGTTTGCGGGCCGCGCGGTTGCGCCGCGCGCCATCCTGCGATTGAACGTAATTGGTCAGGCCATAGGGCGTGTCATTGGCGATTTGCAGCGCCTCTTCCTCGGTGTCGAAGGGGATGATCGACAGCACCGGGCCAAAGATTTCCTCGCGCGCGATGGTCATGCTGTTGTTCACATCCGCGAACACCGTCGGGCGCACGAAGAAGCCACGGTTCAACCCATCCGGGCGACCAAGGCCACCGGCCACCAGCTTTGCGCCCTCGTCGATGCCAACCTGAATCAGGCCCTGGATCTTGTCGAACTGCGCCTGCGACACCACCGGGCCAATGTGGTTTCCGGCCTCATGCGCGCTGGCAACCTTGGTTTTTTCGGCCGTTGCGACGGCGGTTTCGACGGCTTTGTTGTAGATCGACCGCTCGACCAGCATCCGGGTCGGGGCGTTGCACGACTGGCCGGTGTTCTGGAAACAATGCCGCGCGCCGCGCACGACGGCTTTCTCATCGGCATCCGCAAAGATGATATTTGCCCCCTTGCCGCCCAGCTCCAGATGCACACGCTTGAGCGATTCCGCCGCGTTCTTGGAGATCGCGATGCCCGCGCGGGTCGAGCCGGTGAAGCTGACCATATCAACGTCAGGATGGCCCGACAGGCGCGTGCCAACCCCCATGCCGTCACCGTTCACCAGGTTGAACACGCCCGCCGGCACACCCGCTTCATGCAGGATATCCGCAAAGACCAGCGACGACAAAGGCGCGATTTCCGAGGGTTTCAACACCATCGTGCAGCCTGCCAGCAGCGCCGGGATCACCTTGAGCGTGACCTGATTCATCGGCCAGTTCCACGGCGTGATCAGCGCGCAAACGCCGACCGCCTCTTTGATGATGCGGTCATCGGGGGATTTCTCGTGCAGCACTTTCTCGAATTCGATTTCGTCAAACGCCCGAATGAAGTTCTGGATATGCCAAGTGCCCGAGCCCGACTGGTTGGTCTTGGCCATGTCGATCGGTGCGCCCATTTCCAGCGAAATCGCGGCGCCCATCTCATCATTGCGCGCAATGTAAACCTCAAGAATGCGCTTGACCAACGCAAGCCGCTCGGCCGGATCGGAGTACATGAAACCGGGCAACGCCGCCTTGGCCGCCGCTACGGCCGCGTCTGCATCGGCGGTGCCACCCAGCGAAATCACGGCAACGGATTCTTCGGTCGAGGGATCAATGACATCATAGTCCTGGCCGTCAATCGGGGCGACCCATGCGCCGTTGATGTAAAATTGGCGTTTGTCCAGCATCGTGGCCTCCTATGGAATTTTGCGTCACACTGTCACTCACCCGAGACAAGGGCAAGAGCGGGGGTTATCAATCATGGCGTCACTGCCTATCTGTCAGACAGACGCCTTCAAATTTCAACTGATGAGGACATCATGAGCCTGCGTATCAACGACATTGCCCCGAATTTCACCGCCGAAACGACTCAAGGCACGATCGATTTCCACGAGTATATCGGTGACAGCTACGCCGTCCTGTTCAGCCACCCCAAGGACTTCACGCCGGTCTGCACCACCGAGTTTTGGCCGCGGCAAAGCTGGCGCCCGAGTTCGCCAAGCGGAACTGCAAACTGGCCGGGATCTCGGTTGATGGCGTCGCCGAGCACCACGCCTGGATGGAAGACGTCAAAACCTATGGCGGCACCGCGATGAGCTTTCCGATCATCGCCGACAAGGATCTGAAGATCGCCAAGCTCTATGACATGCTGCCCGCCGAGGCGTATCTGCCCGATGGCCGCACGCCCGCCGATACCGCCACCGTGCGCACCACCTTCATCATCGGCCCGGACAAGAAAATCCGTCTGATGCTGATCTATCCGATGTCGGTTGGCCGCAACTTTGACGAAATCCTGCGCGCTTTGGATGCGATTCGCATGACCGACAACAAGCCCTTTGCAACCCCTGCCGATTGGCAGCCCGGTGATGACGTGATCGTTGCGATGTCGGTTTCAACCGAGGATGCCAAGGCCAAGTTCGGTGCGCTGGATATCCCGCTGCCCTACCTGCGCAAAGCAAAAGCGCCAAAGTAAGCAAGTAACTGATGCCCTGACCCGCCTGCGCAAGAATTTGCGGGCGGGTTTTTGTTTGCTCTCGCGGCGATGTGTTTGCGCGTGAACAGTTTGAGACGTGCAGCGCGCGTCAGGACACGGTATCAACCAGCTTATGAAAATTCGTACCCTCCTTGCTCTTGTGTTCCTGACCCCCGCGATGCTGGTGGGCCCGGCCACCGCCGCGCCGATTTCTCTGTCCGAGATATCGCGTTATTTCAATTCGTTCCGCACCGCCGAGGCGGATTTCACGCAGGTGAACCCGGACGGCACGCTGTCAACCGGGCGGCTGATGATCCATCGCCCGGGCCGCATTCGGTTTGAATACGCCGCGCCCGATCCAACGCTGGTTCTGGCGACGGCCGGGTCGGTGAATATCTTTGATGCGCGCTCAAATGCCGGGCCGTCCTCGTACCCTTTGGCGCGCACACCCTTGGCGCTGATTCTGGATGATACCGTCAACCTTGGCCGTGGCCGCATGGTCGTGGGCCATTATGAGGATGGGCCGACCACCAGCGTTGTCGCGCAAGACCCCGAGCATCCTGAATACGGCAATATTCGCCTTGTGTTCAGTGCCAACCCCACCGAGTTGCGGCAGTGGATCGTGACCGATGACACCGGGGTCGAAACCACGGTGATCCTGGGCACGCTGCGCACAGGTGTCTCTTTGGGGTCACTCCTGTTCAACCTCGACTCGGAATTGCAACGTCGCGGGATTCGGACAGACCGGTAACGGCGATTTATCGACGTCCGCAGCTTCGCAATTGCGCATCATACATGGCGGCGCGTTCGGCAACCCGGCCCGAGAGCTGGACCAGCCACGGCTTTGCGTTGTAACTGCCGCGCCGGTAACCCGCGTGTCCTTCGTGATACGAGAGATACAGATTGCGGGCATCCGTTGGCAGGATGCTGTTGCGTTCGTACGCCTCGCGCGCGTACCAGCCGATGAAATCCGTGGCATCGTCGATATCATCGCGTTCTGCGCGATGATTGCGCGTGATCTGCTGGTATTCTTCCCAGGTTCCGTCGAGCGCCTGACCATAGCCGAAGGCCGAGGACTGGCGGCCCAAAGGGATGACGCCCAGCGCGTATTGATGCGGGGTCCGCGCATCGCCGTCAAAGCGGCTCTCGGCGTGGATGATCGCCATTTGCACCGGCACAGGAACTGACCAGTTCCGCTCGGTTCTGCGCATTGCGCGGAAATATGCAGGGCGCTCCTGCGAAAGCGCGCAGGCATCATCCAGATTTCGCGGCGCCGTTTGTTCACGACCGCCACAGGACGCCAGCAGCATAACGACCGCCAATAAACGGAAAATATTGCTCATAGATCTGCCTCGGTAGTCTTTTGTTTTTTCTTTCACTACCGGAAAAACGGATTTGAGGAAACGCCTTTGCGATAAAAAACGAGTGTCTTGTCGCAGAAACACAAGAAATTCTCGCAAGCCGGCCTCATTTTCGCCATCTTTCACCACACTGTTTCCATGTCGACGGCGCCGACCGTATGGACGCGCCCCCATGACTCGCGTTAGAAAGCGTGGTTATGAATGAATCTATGCTCAGAACTCAGGCGAAATTTCAGCTGGGGCAGGTCGTCCGGCACCGCAAGCATCCCTTTCGGGGTGTGGTGTTTGACGTGGACGCCATCTTTACCAACACGCAAGAGTGGTATGACGCCATCCCGGAAGAGAGCCGCCCGCATAAAGATCAGCCGTTTTATCACCTGCTGGCCGAGAATGAGAACAGCTACTATGTGGCCTATGTATCCGAGCAGAACCTGGTGGCGGATGATACGGGTGAGCCGGTGGACCATCCGGATCTTGCCGATTTGTTCGGCGATTTTCAGGACGGGTTCTACCCGTTGCAAGTCCAGTTGAACTGACGCGCCGCCCCCACAGGGCCATCACCCGGTGCGTTCAGTCGAGATCGGACAACGGCACCAGCATTGACAGCGTGTTTCGCGGGCCATCGCGGCAATAGGTCAGGTCGGTCGTCAGGCAGCGAATGATGTGCCAGCCGAATCCGCCTTCGGGAATATCGGTCGGCGGCGCAATGACCGGCAGTGGCGGGTCCGGCGCGTCACCATCGGGCATCGGTCGGCCGGTATCGCTGATTCGGCACGACAACCCGCTTTGAAGCCGCTCCACCGACAGCTCTACCTGGCCGGGCGCGTCGGCGTAGGCGTGTTCGACGACGTTGTTGAGCGCCTCGGCAAGGATCAGCTCGATCGTTGCCAGATCGTCACCACCGACGCCTGCCTGTTTCAGCCTTTCCATGAGATCCTCGAGCACCCGTCTTGTCGCCCTGTCACCCGCCATGAAATTGCGCGCGAACATGGCGCTGTTTGCTGACGCCCCTCCAGACGGGTTGGACGGTGATCCCATGGCAATTCCCCTTGGCCCCAAGTTCATCCGACAGCCTTGAGGCCGGACGGCACCTGATCGTGGATGGTGAAGATGCTATCCATGCGCGTGAGGCGAAACACCTTGGCGACGGGCGGCGTCAGGCCCGCCAACTCCAGCGGTCGATCCTTGCCCAGCAGTTTCATGACCGCAACCACGGCCCCCAGGCCGCTGCTGTCCAGAAAGGTGACATTGGACAGATCGAGAACGACCGTGCCGCCCCCCTCTTGCGCGGCGCTGCGGACGCTTTCCTTGAAGTCGATGGCCACGGATGCGTCAACCCGGCTATCCGCGACGGTGATGATCAGGACTGACCCTGCGTGATGCGTGGTGATATCCACGAAACCCTCCGTTTTCCGGTCTGTTCCTTTAGGACGGTAGGGGCTAAGTCTTGATAAAAGGTTCACAACCAAGGGAGAGACTCATGGCGGACGTTGTTATCATCGGCGCTGCACGCACGGCAATGGGGGGGTTTCAGGGCGTATTCTCAGGGGTTCCGGCGGCAGATCTGGGCGGTACGGCAATTGCGGCTGCAATCGAGAGCGCCGGGGTATCGCCGGATGTCATCGAGGAACTGCTGATGGGTTGTGTCTTGCCCGCGGGACAAGGCCAAGCCCCCGCGCGGCAAGCCGGGTTCAAGGCGGGTCTGCGCCAGAACGTGCCAGCCACAACGCTGAACAAGATGTGCGGCTCGGGCATGAAGGCGGCGATGATCGCGCATGATCAGATCGCGCTGGGCGCAACCGGGATCATGGTCGCCGGTGGTATGGAAAGCATGAGCGAAGCGCCCTATCTGCTGCCCAAGATGCGCGGTGGCGCGCGGCTGGGGCATGGTCAGGTGATGGACCATATGTTCCTTGACGGGCTTGAGGACGCCTATGAAAAAGGCCGCCTGATGGGCACCTTCGCCGAGGATTGCGCCGAGAAATACCAGTTCACGCGCGAGGCGCAGGATGATTACGCGCTGGGGTCATTGACCAACGCTCTGGCGGCGCAGGGCGATGGCGCTTTTGATGGCGAGATCGCCGCGGTGACGATCCACACCCGCAAAGGCGAGGTGACAATCAGCATCGATGAGCAACCCGGCACGGCGCGGCCGGAAAAGATCCCCACGCTCAAGCCCGCGTTTCGCAAGAATGGCACGGTCACGGCGGCGAATTCATCGTCGATTTCCGACGGCGCGGCGGCACTGGTGATGGCCTCACGCGAGGCGGCCGAAGGTCTGGGCGCGACGATCCGCGCGACGATCCGCGGTCATACCAGCCACGCGCAAGACCCGGCTTGGTTCTCGACGGCCCCGGTGCCCGCAGCCAAGGCGCTGCTGGATCGGCTGGGATGGTCGGTCGACTCGGTTGATCTGTGGGAGGTCAACGAGGCTTTTGCCGTGGTGCCGATGGCCTTCATGCACGAGATGAACATCCCGCGCGAGAAGATGAACGTGAATGGCGGCGCCTGTGCCTTGGGTCACCCCATCGGGGCCTCGGGGGCGCGGATCATCGTGACGCTGCTGCACGCGCTCGAGAACCGTGGCCTCAAGCGCGGCGTGGCGGCGATTTGCATTGGTGGCGGCGAGGGTACGGCGATTGCCATCGAGCGCCCCTAAGCCCTCAGGGAACAGGCTGCCACATGTCGGCTGAGATCAGCCAGCCACCCTCGTCATGGGTGAAATACAGCATCGACCGGCCGTTCACATATTGAGCGGCCTGTCCATTTGGCTGAATCGTCGCGCGCCACACAAACACCATTGCCGCACGATCTGCGCCGCGTTCGGTGCGCGGGCGCGCGACCTCCAGAACCGAGTACCCGCTGGCGAAATTTTGCAGCCAGGCATCGCGAATAGCCGCGCGCCCTGCAACAACCGGGCGACCAGCGCCCAAGAGGATCCCGTCTTCGGCATACAGCCCCGCAATCGCGTCGGCATCACGCGCGGTAACGGCGGCAATCATCACGTCAACGGCCTCGCGCGGGTTGGCCACCGGGGCGGGGGTTTGGGCTGACAGCGTTGCACCCAAAAACAGGCTCAGCGTCAGGGGGATCAAGAAATTCGTAAACCGCATGATACGTCCTCTCGGTAAATGTTTGAAAAACGACATGAGTGTAAGCCCGAATGTTGGTTCTTCAAATCCCTGAACATGGCGCATCGTCTGACCAACCCGTAACACCCCGCGCAATTTTGTCAGTCTGTTGAAAACACGCTCTTTACCGGGCATAGAGTGCTCAGGAGGTGCCCCATGACGGCACAGATACTGCTGCTCTCCGGGGGGCTTGGGTTGTTCCTGTTCGGAATGCTCGTGCTCACGGACGCCTTGCGTCAACTGTCCAGCCGTCAGGTTCGGGGCGTTATCAGCCGCTTCACCAAATCTCCGTTGACGGGCGCGGTGGCGGGTGCGCTGACCACGGCGCTGACGCAATCCTCGTCGGCCACACTGGTCACCGTGATCGGCTTTGTCGGTGCGGGCATGATGACCTTCGCGCAGGCCATCGGGGTGATCTATGGCGCGAATATCGGCTCGACGATGATGGGGTGGATTGTCGCGATTGTCGGCCTCAAGTTCCAGTTGGGCGCGGTGGCGATGCCGCTGTTGTTGCTGTCGGTGCTGCTGCATCTGGCGGGCAAGGGTCGCTGGTCGCGGATCGGCTTGATGCTGGCCGGGTTCAGCATCGTGTTCATCGGCCTCGACATGATGCAACAGGCCGTGGACGGCGCCGAGTCCTGGCTGACCCCGGATCGCCTGCCGCCGGATACCCTGATCGGTCGGCTGTGGCTGGTCGCCGCGGGGCTGGTGCTGACGGTGGTGATCCAGTCGTCAGGGGCCGGGATGGCGGCGGTTCTGGTGCTGCTGTCGGCCGGCTCGGTGACGCTGGCGCAGGCGGTCGCGCTGGTGATCGGCATGAAGGTCGGCACAACCTTTACCGGGATCCTCGCGGCGCTGGGCGGCACGGCGGACATGAAACGCACGGCCCTGGCGCATACCGTGTTCAGCGCCTTGATCGGCGCTCTGGGCTTTGTTTCGATGGGGTTTGTGGTGCCGGTGTTGTCATCCTTGATGCCCGCCGAGGACCCCTTGGTTCTGGTGGTGTTTTTCACCGCGCTGAGCGTGGTGGCGATGCTGCTGATGCTTCCCGTGACAGAGCCCTTCGCCCGAATGATCGGTCGTTTGATCCCCGGTGGCGGCCCGTCCCTGACGGCGGCGCTGCACACCCATTTGTTGCGCGACCCACAGGCGGCGATGGATGCCACCCTGTCCAGCGCCAACGCCATTGCCGGTGCGTTGTTTGCAACGCTGGGCACCAACCTGCACCCCGAGGCACGCACGATCCACAGCGCTGCGCCTACCTTGCGGCTTGAGCAGGCGTTGGATGAGGTCCGGGAGTATCTGGCCCGCATCCAGATCCCGGCGGATGACCCGCAGGCGCGCAACCGCTATGCCGCGCTGCTGCACCTGATCGACCATCTGGGGCGTTTGGCGCATCAACTCATGGCCGAGGCGCACATGATGCCGCTGCTGGGCGATCCGGTTCTGCGCAGACCCGCCCGCGCGCTGGGCGCGGCAGCGCGGCGCGCCTCGATTGAGGGTGCCGGCATGAACGCCGCCGAGATGCAGCGGCTGGAACAACTGATCAAAGGCCGCACAGCAACGCTGCGCCGCTCTGCGCTGATGCGGGAACGGGTCGGTTTGGTCAGCGCGGCGGGGGTGTTCGATCTGACAGCGTCGATGCGCTGGCTGCACCGCACGGCGCACAACGCCGCGCGGATCCTGCACTATCGCGAACAGGCCGCCAGCGAGACGCCGGAACAGTCGTTGGCGGATCGCTTGGAGGTGCACGACGACGAGACACCGACCCCCTAGCGCCCGGGGATCGGTGCCAAGCTCATTGTGCGATCAGGCCGCGTCAAGGGCTGCGATGATCGCATCGCCCATCTGCGTGGTGGACACCGGGGTGCCGCCATCTTGCCCCATCAGGTCGGCGGTGCGCAGACCGTCGGCCAGAACCTTTTCCACGGCTGCCTCGACCTGATCGGCTTCGGTGCCCATGTCGAAGGAATAGCGCAGCGCCATCGCGAACGACAGGATGCAGGCGATCGGGTTGGCCTTGCCCTGGCCCGCAATATCCGGGGCCGAGCCATGCACCGGCTCATACAGTGCCTTGGGGCGACCGTTGGCCATCGGCAGACCCAGCGACGCCGAGGGCAACATGCCCAAGCTGCCGGTCAACATGGCCGCCGCATCGGACAGCAGATCGCCGAACAGGTTGTCGGTGACGATGACGTCGAATTGCTTGGGGTTGCGCACCAGCTGCATGGCGCCGTTGTCGGCATACATGTGGCTCAGTTCCACGTCCGGGTATTCCTTGTCGTGGATTTCCTGCACCACTTCGCGCCACAGGATGCCCGATTCCATGACGTTGGCCTTCTCCATCGAGCAGACCTTGTTGCCGCGCTTGCGGGCCAGTTCAAACGCCGAGCGCGCGACGCGGGCGATTTCCGATTCCGTGTAACGCTGGGTGTTGATGCCGACGCGCTCATTGCCTTCGGTGAAAATGCCGCGTGGCTCGCCGAAATACACGCCCGAGGTCAATTCGCGCACGATCATGATATCCAGACCGGCGACGATATCCTTTTTCAGCGACGAGAAATCGGCCAAGGCGTCAAAACACTGGGCCGGGCGCAGGTTCGAGAACAGGTCCATCTCTTTGCGCAGCCGCAGCAAGCCGCGTTCTGGTTTCACGCTGAAATCCAGTTTGTCGTATTTCGGGCCGCCAACCGCGCCCAGCAGCACCGCGTCCACCGCTTGCGCCTTGGCCATCGTGGAGTCTGTCAAAGGCGTGCCGTGCGCGTCATAGGCGCAACCGCCGACCAGATCCTCGGACACGTCAAACGTGATGCCGCGCTTGGTGCCGAACCAGCCGATGATCTTTTTGACTTCGGCCATGACCTCGGGCCCGATACCGTCGCCTGCGAGGATAAGAAGTGAAGGATTGGCCACGGTGGACTCCCTTGTGTTTTGCGATGCGCCAGCGGCGTAGCCTGTCGCTGACGGCTGGTCAAGGTAATGCCGGACGCAGGGGGCGACCCCTGCCGCGTCCGCATCTGTGGCTGTCGCAAATCGCGTGCGGCGTTGTGTTCATGCCGCCAGCGGCGATCAAGGGGTTCTGCGCCTTCTGTATCAATTTCGCGATGCCTCACAAATCGCAAAACCCAGCCCTCTTTCCTTCCCTCGCATCCTCTGGCATTCTGCGCCATGGAAACACAGCCCCCTCTTTGCATCGCAGTCTCGATCCTGTCGCATCCGTGCGGCGGCGAGGGTTTGGCATTTGACGTGAGAACCCTATGAAAAAATCCAGATCCCTTCCTATTGAATTCGCGCCGACCCACAAGCAGCGCTCGTTTACCAATGCCGCGCAGGCCGTCGCCCATCTGCTAGAGCTCTACACCGAGGCGATCGACTTTCTGGTCAGCCGCTTTCAACAGGTCATCGACGAGGGGCAGCCCTCGGCCCGCTACCGCGCGTTCTATCCGGAAATCCGGGTGACAACGACGACCTTTGACCGCCCCGACAGCCGCCTTGCCTATGGCTATGTGCCCGAACCCGGCACCTACGCCAGCAACGTGACCCGGCCCGACCTGTTCAAGAACTATCTGGAACAGCAGATCGGCCTTTTGCTGAAGAACCACAATGAGCCGGTGGTGATCGGCCAGTCCGACACGCCGATTCCGGTGCATTTCGCGATGGCCGCGCGCGGCGATATCGTCCTCAGCGGCGAGCTGACATTTCTGCTGCGCGACGTGTTCGACGTGCCGGACCTGTCAAACACCAACGACGAAATCGCCAATGGCGAAAGCGTGCGCAACGCGGATGGCTCGGCCCCCCTGGCGCCGTTCACCGCGCAGCGCGTGGATTATTCGCTGGCCCGCCTTTCGCATTACACCTCCACCGACCCGGTGCATTTTCAGAACCACGTCCTGTTCACCAACTATCAATTCTATGTCGATGAATTCGAGGTCTATGCCCGTCAGATGCTGGCCGATCCCGACAGCGGCTATACCGCCTTTGTCGGACCGGGCAATGAGATCATCACCAAAGCCTCGGCCGAACTGCCCACCCTGCCGCGTCTGCCGCAGATGCCCGCCTATCACCTCAAGCGCGCGAATGGGCAGGGGATCTCGCTGGTCAACATCGGCGTCGGCCCCTCGAACGCCAAGACCGCCACCGATCATATCGCCGTGCTGCGCCCGCATGCCTGGCTGATGGTCGGCCATTGCGCCGGCCTGCGCAACTCGCAGTCGCTGGGCGATTTCGTTCTGGCCCACGCCTATCTGCGCGAGGACAAGGTGCTGGACGACGACCTGCCGCTCTGGGTGCCGATCCCCGCGCTGGCCGAAATCCAGATCGCCCTGCAAGACGCCGTGGCCGAGATTGCCGCGCTGGACGGCTACGAGGTCAAACGCATCATGCGCACCGGCACCGTCGCCACCGTTGACAACCGCAACTGGGAGCTGCGCGAGGTCACCGGCCCGATCCAGCGCCTCAGCCAGTCGCGCGCCATCGCGCTGGACATGGAAAGCGCCACCATCGCCGCCAACGGCTTCCGGTTCCGCGTGCCCTACGGCACACTTTTATGCGTATCCGACAAGCCGCTGCATGGGGAACTCAAGCTGCCCGGCATGGCCAGCGCCTTCTACAAGACCCAGGTCGCGCGGCATTTGCTGATTGGCGTGCGCGCGATGGAGCACCTGCGCGAGATGCCCCTGGAACGCATCCACAGTCGCAAATTGCGAAGCTTTGACGAAACCGCATTCCTCTAGCCGGGGTTTCGCAACGTCACACCCATGTTTTTAAGCCTTTTTGCCTGTGATTTGTTGCTTAGTGATTGTCTGGCGCGCCACGAATCGGTACATCGCTTGCAGTTACACAGCGCAATCCGCAGGGGTTCCGCTCACAGTTTGACCAACGGAGACTGACAATGAACAAGCCGATGACCAAGACCCAGCTCGTTGCTGCCCTGGCCGAAGAGATGGACGCTGACAAGAAAGTGGCCGCCGCAGCCCTCGATGCCGTCGCGGCAATCGTTGCCCGCGAAGTCGCCGCTGGTGGCGCCGTGACCCTGCCCGGCGTCGGCAAAGTCGCCTGCCGCGCCCGCCCAGAGCGTCAGGTGCGCAACCCGGCCACCGGCGAGACGCTGACCAAAGCCGCCGACCGCGCCGTCAAGGTGACCATCGCCAAGGCTCTCAAAGACGCCGTCGCCTGAACGCAGGCCAGAGCGCAAATCAAAGGCCGCCCCCCCACCGGGCGGCCTTTTCAGTCTCTGTCAACCTCTTTGCGCCTTTCCTGATGCACCCGTCAGAAAGGCCGCTCCATGACCGATATCCAGCACATCCCGCTCGCTCAGATCGACGCCACCGCCCTCCTGCGCGACCGCCTGACCCTCGATGCCGATGCGCTTGGCACCCTGCAAACCTCGATCCTCAGCGACGGGTTGCGCCAACCGATCGAGGTTTTCGCCCAGCACGGCGACACCCCCTACGCGCTGATCTCGGGCCTGCGCCGCCTCACCGCCTTCCGCCAGATCCACGCCCGCCACCCGGACCGCTGCGCCACCATTCCGGCCTTTGTCCGCCAACCGCAGGACGTCGGCCAGGCGATGGCCCTCATGGTCGCTGAAAACGAGATCCGCGCCCCGATCACACCGTGGGAGAAAGGCGCGCTGATCCAGAGTTGCGTGGAGCACGGCCTCTACCCCAACCTCGATACGGCGACCGAGGCCCTGTTTCCCGCCCTCACCCGCCAGGCCCACTCGCGCCTGCGCGGTTTCGCGCTGGTCGTGCAGAATTTCGACGGCGCGCTCACCGATCCCCGCTCCCTCAGCACCCGCCGCATGGACCGCCTCGCCGCCGCCTGCCGCGCCGGGCTGATCGACCTGATGCACATGACCCTCGACGAGCATCGCGGCGCCGGGCTGGAAACCCAATGGCGCGCCCTCGTGCCCACCATCACCGAAGCCATTCTCACCCCGGAAGACCCCGAGTCCACCCCAACCGGCCGCCCCCGCCGCGCCCTGCGCCTCCACTCCGGCATCACCCTGCGCCGCGAATGGACCCGCACCGGCTGGCTCATCCGCATCAACGCGCGGCATAGCGAGCATCCGGAGATCGTGGATGATATTCTGGATCTGGTCGAGAAATGGTTTCAGGAGGGGCTAAATAATTAGATCGAAAGGGAGGTCGGCAATATCCCGCAATCTCTGGCCGTTAATCATCGTTTCAACGAGTTCAAGTGTTTCTCGTTCTTGCTCTCGTAGCGTTTCCACTAGCTCAGGAAGGGCGAAATGATAAACGCAATCAATATCACCTGTTCCTAATGCGATTGCCGCAATCCTCGACGGCGTGGGTTCAGCGGTAACTGCTACGATATGCGGCAGCCGTCCTTTTCTGTTGCGAACCAAGTTGAGCGCTTCTGAGCGGGTGTTTTGCACTCGATCAGAGCGTATCGTAAACTTACAACTGATCGACGCGTGAAGTGTCGGCCTTGCACCGTTGGCTGCGCGAAGCGCAGTTTGGCAAGCCACTGTCGCATCCACCAGCAGGGAGTCTTTGTTAATATTGGAGTCTTCTTCTGCAGACCGCACTACCACGACGTCTGGCTTGATCAGATAGTCTGTCCCAATATGCGTTTTAAGCTCACGGCTTGCATCAGACAGAATACGCAACTCTTCGAGGTGTGCATATTGGTCAAACCGTGAAATTGCCTGACCGCGTTCGACTAAAAATGTCCCGGGTCGAAGGTGAGACAGTTTAGAAAAAGCGTCTTGAATGAATTTCTGGCAAGCTAGCTCAAATAAGGTGCCGGAGGTTTGCCCAGCGGGTTTTTTAGTGTGGTCGATCGCTGGCCCAATTTTATTTATTAGGCAGATTGAAATCTCACCGCTGGCTTTTTGTGAAACGTCAGCAATGGAAGGTACGCCATTTGTAATGGTAATTGGCCCTGCAAGACAGTCTGCATGAAATTGCCTGCGTGCCTCAAGCATCCAAGCAATCATCACGCGACCGCGAAAAGGCGGCGACTGCTGATCGCGGACTTGATGTTCTGCGCCACAGCATGGGCAACTGGTGGGGGGAACGCATTCCCAACCTGTCGGTAGGAAGCTGTCTTCTTACCTGCAAATTGCCATTCGTCAGGAAACCCTTGTAGTCGAGCTGCCATGCGGACTGTCAATCGAGGGTGCCCGACAAAATCCTCATCAGGCGCGATCTCTGCCAAAGTTTTTCCGTTCACATGTAGCGATTCCCATGCTTTCCGTGCGCGAACGGGGCCAAGGTCAGGCCCCCCGTGCTTTTTCGACCCGCCAACAATCGTTGGGGCAATTTCATCGGCGAGATCGCGCCACTCTTGTGCGCCCTTCCACCCACGTTCTGACATCAAATCGTATAAGAGTTGGCCGACCGTTGGTGGTTTTTTCATGCCGCCAGTTGGCCACTCGAACTTGTCAGCGAACTCATTACTTACTGCAACAATAACTACTCGCGGCCGCAACTGCGAAACACCAAAATCGCTTGCATTGTAAAGATGCCAATCCGCGAATGTATATCCAAGTTTTCTGAGTTGGGTTCTCAGGTTCTGTCGGTAGTCATGAAACACAGCGTCCAGAAAACCACGGACATTTTCAAGTATGACAGCCTTTGGTCGGACTTCATCCACAACCCTTAGCGCATCAGGAAATAGATCGCGTTCGTCACTTGCGCCAAGTTGCTTTCCCGCTTTTGAAAACGGTGGGCACGGCACGCCCCCTGCAACCAGATCAACGCCGGCATATGGACGAGCATCAAATTTTGTCAGGTCTGCTTGCTCACCTTCTACAACATTCCATTCGGGTCTGTTTAAGCGGAGTGTTTTTCTGCACCAGTCATCTATTTCAACGAGCGCCTCATGTTGAAAACCAGCCTGCTCAATACCTAGAGCCTGTCCACCGGCGCCGGCGCAAAGCTCAAGGGAGGTTAGGTTGCCTGTCATGTGAAACCTCGTACTATTGAATAGAGCACATACAGCGCAAACGTGAACAAAATGTCAACATCGTAACTCGATTATTGGCACCCTACGGGCGATCGCGGGGGTTATTCGTACCGGAAAACCTTTCCCAAAGGTTAATCCTGCACGCTAACCCCTCGAAATCACATGTCCCCCACTCTGTCCCACGGGGGGACATGTGCGGGACAATTCGATCACCCGAGCAGGCTGGCATCCCCTTTCAATCCACGCTATCCAAGTCCCATCGGCCCCCATCCGGGCCATTTCTGGGGGCGGAATGGATTTCAAAGCACTTCTGATGGGCCTCGCCTTCGCGTTCATGTGGAGCTCCGCTTTCACCTCCGCCCGCATGATCGTCGTCGACGCCCCGCCGCTGTTTTCCCTCTCGCTGCGCTTCCTCATCTCCGGCCTGATCGGCATCGCCATCGCCCGCCTGATGGGCCAGACCTGGACCCTCACCCGCGCGCAATGGCGGGCCACGTTTATCTTCGGGATCTGCCAGAACGCCGCCTATCTCGGCCTGAACTTCATCGCCATGCAATGGATCGAAGCGTCCGCCGCCGCCATCATCGCCTCCACCCTGCCCTTGATGGTCGCGCTGGCCGGGTTCCTGTTTCTGGGTGACCGTTTGAAACCGCTCGCCGTCGCCGGATTGATCGCCGGTTTCGGGGGCGTGATCCTGATCATGGGTGCGCGTTTCCAGGGCGGCCTCGACCCGCTCGGCGTCGCCTTGTGCGTCCTCGCCGCCCTCGCCCTCACCGTCGCCACCCTATCCCTGCGCGGCGCCAGTTCCGGCGGCAACCTGATGATGGTCGTCGGATTGCAGATGCTGGTCGGATCGGCGGCGCTGATCGGCCCGTCGCTGATCTTCGAGGAGATCGCCATCACCTGGACCCCACGCCTGATTGCGGCCTTCTGGTACACGACCCTCGTGCCCGGCCTCGCCGCGACTTTTGTGTGGTTCATGCTGGTCCAACGGATCGGCGCGGTGAGGGGCGCGACGTTTCACTTCCTCAACCCGTTCTTTGGCGTCGCCATTGCCTCGGCTTTGCTGGGCGAAGGGCTGGGACTGATTGATGTCGTGGGCGTCGTGATCATCATGGCTGGCATTCTTGCGGTGCAGCTTTCCAAAACCCCCGCTGCGCGCTAGGTTGCGGCGAAAAACCGGGAAGAGGTCATGGCGAAGAAGAAAACCAAATACACGCGCCGTCGGCATAATTCGCCCGGCAGCTCGCCCGGCGTTCTGTCGGTTGATCCCGATGCCGTCGCCCCGCGCCTGTCCTTGGTTCGCTACGATTCCCGCAGCATAGAGTTCGAGGACGCGCCCGATCCCGCCACCCTGAAGCGCCCCCAGGCTGGAACCATGTGGCTCAACGTCGAGGGCTTGGGCGACGTGGCCCTGCTCGAGCAGATCGCCCGGGTTTTCGGCCTGCATCCCTTGGCGATGGAGGACGTTGGCCACTCGGCGCAGCGACCAAAAGTCGAGGATTACGACCAGCACACATTCATCGTCTTACGCGTGCCGATTGCCGGGGAGACCTTTGCCTCGGAGCAGGTGGCAATGTTTTTGGGGCGCGGATTTGTCATCACGTTCATGGAGCGCGCGACGGATATTTTCGCGCCGGTCCTGCATCGGATGCGGGTCGATCAAAGCCCGATCCGGATGCGCAAGGCGGATTATCTGGCCTATGCCCTGATCGACACGATGGTCGACAGCTATTTCCCGGTGCTGGAGGGCTATGGCGAACGGTTGGAATTGCTCGAGGACGAGGTTCTGTTTCACCCCGACCCCAAGCAGATCAAGACCATCCACGCCAACAAGCAACAACTCATGGCGATCCGCAATTCGGTGCGCCCGATGCGGGATCTGTTGGGCATGTTGCTGCGCGAGGACAGCACGCGGATTTCCGATGCCACGCGGATCTATCTGCGCGACTGCCACGACCATACGTTTCAACTGTTCGACATGATCGAAACCTACCGCGAGATTGCGTCCGGACTGGTGGATATTCACCTGTCCAGCCAAAACAACACCACCAACGATGTGGTGCGGGTCCTGACCTTGATTTCGACGATCTTCATCCCGCTGACCTTCATTGTCGGTGTTTACGGCATGAACTTCGAGGTGATGCCCGAACTGTCCTTGCGCTGGGGGTATCCCGGCGTGATGATCGGCATGGGCTTGATCGCAGTGGCGTTGGTGATCTGGTTCAAGCGCAAGGGCTGGCTGGATGACGGTCGCTAGGCCGCGCCGCGTGGCATCGGTGTTGTGCCCGCTTTATACGCGCTCCAATCGGTGATCTGCGGATAGAACCGCCGTCGCCACGCACGCACGCGGGGATTCATCATGCGTCGCCACAGGGGTGGAATGGCGGCGGCAACCACCATCGTCGGATAACCCAGCGGCAATTGCGGGGCCTCATCGGTGCCATAGGTTTGCAGCAAGGGAAACCGGCGGTCGGGCTTGTAATGGTGATCCGAGTGGCGTTGCAGGTTGATCAGCAGCCAGTTTGACGCGGTGTGCGAGGCGTTCCAGCTATGGTGCGGCTTGACGTGTTCATAGCGCCCGTCGCCCAGATATTCGCGGGTCAGGCCATAATGCTCGACGTAGTTGGTCAGCTCCAGATGCAGCACGGCGATGAAGGCCTGAAACACGAACAGGCCGACGCCGACCCAGCCGCCGATCAGCCAGGCGAGGATCAGGAACCCGGCTTGCAGCGCGCCGTAGCGCCAGAAGGGGTTGGCCGCACTCCACATGGTTTTGCCGCGCCGGGCCAGCATGGCGCGCTCGGCCGCCCAGGCCGAACCGGGGCACGACACCAGCACCCGCAGGAAAAACCGCCAGAAGCCTTCGTTATAGCGCGCCGTCACCGAGTCGCGCGGCGTGCCGACCCACATGTGATGCACGCGCAGATGTTCCGAGCGAAAATGGCTGTAAAGCGTGCTGGCCAGAAGCAGATCGCCCAACCGACGCTCGATCACCGGTTTCTGGTGCATCAGTTCATGCGAATAGACGATGCCCACGCCGCCCGAGGCAATGCCGATGGCGTAGAACAGGATCAGGATTTCATGCAGTTGCAGGTGGTCGGTCCGCGTCACATACCAGATCGTGCCAAAGATCAGCAGCAGTTGCAGCGGCAGCCAGATCAGTGTGATCAGGCGATACCAGAACAGATCGGCCTCGGGCGTCTTGGTGTCGGGGTTGGTGGTGTTCAGCCCGGTGATCGCATCGAGCAGCGTCATCAGCCCGAAGGCGTAAAGCGGCGCGAGGATCAGCCACCAGCCGCCCCAGGCCGCGCCAATGGCGATCAGCGGCAGGAACCCGAGGGACAGCCAGAACGGCAGGGCATTGACGAGGCGATGGGTTGGCATGGAGCACCTATGGTTTGCCGCAGTCTAGCCCTGCGATTGTGGCGCGAAAAGATCACCGGTTGTCGCATGATCCCAGACTTTGCGCATCACGGTGGGCAGGCTGCCGGGGTCAAAACCGGGGTCGAACGCGCCGATGAGCGGAACGGCATCCTGCGCGGCGCGGGCGATGGCGACGCTGAGTTCCAGATGGAAATGCGTGAACGTATGCTTCACGAGGCCGGGCAGATGCGACCAGTCGGCGGTTAGTGGCGGCGCAGGGGTTGGCGCGTCGGACCAATCCGAACCGGGCCAACCGATCATGCCGCCCAGCAGCCCTTTGGGCGGGCGCAACTCCAACAGCGGCGCGCCATCGCTGCGGATGGCAACATAGGCGATACCCCTGCGGGTTGGTTTGGTGGCTTTGGGGGACTTGGCAGGCAGGGAGTGCGTGAGGTCTTGCGCATAGGCTATGCAGAAACCGGACAGCGGGCAGACCTCGCATTTCGGCTTGCGCGTTGTGCAGATCGTGGCGCCCAGATCCATCATCGCCTGCGCGAAATCACCCGCGCGCTGCTGCGGCGTGTAGCGTTCTGCCAGCGTGGCGAGCTTCGATTTGCTTTGCGGCAAAGGGTCGGCGACGGCCATCAGCCGCGCCACCACGCGCTCCACATTGCCATCAACCACGGTTTCCGGGTGATCCCAGACTATCGCCGCAATCGCCGCCGAGGTATAGGCCCCGATCCCCGGCAAGGCGCGCAGCCCCGCGCGGTCACTCGGAAAGCCGCCGATGGCCACCACCGCCCGCGCGCAGGCCAAAAGATTGCGGGCGCGGGCGTAATAGCCAAGCCCGGCCCATTCGGCCATCACCTCGGCATCTTGCGCGGCGGCGAGGGCCTCGACGGTCGGCCAGCGCGTGGTGAAACGGTGGAAATAGTCCTTGACCGCCGCCACCGTGGTTTGTTGCAGCATCACCTCGCTCAGCCACACGCGGTAAGGATCCGCACGCAGCCCGGCGGCGCGGTCACCGGGGCTGATGCGCCAAGGCAAGACCCGGGCGCTCTGGTCGTACCAGCGCAACAAAGCCGCGGCCTCGAGTGTTTCGATTTCGTCACGCATTCTTGACGCCCTTGCTTGATGCCCCTCTGGCCTTGGCCGCGGAACTCATTAGAATAGGCCAACGCCACCAGAAAGCACGCCCGCCGCATGAGATCGACCGCAAAAAAAGGCCCGACCGGCCCCAAACGCTTTGACCGACGCATGCGCGGCTTCGAATTCGGCGTCGGGCCTGTTGCGCGATCCGATCCGCAAAGCGGGGGAATCGCGCGGCTTCGCGGTAACAAAACTGCTGACCCATTGGCCCGAAATCGCCGGCGCGGATCTGGCGCCGCTGTGTCGTCCGGTCAAGATTGGCTATGGCCAAGGCGGCATGGGCGCGACGCTGACCTTGCTGGCCTCGGGGGCTGCAGCGCCGCTGGTGCAGATGCAACTGGAGCGGCTTCGCGACAAAGTGAATGCGATCTACGGCTATGCGGCGATCTCGCGGATTCGCGTGACGCAAACTGCCGCCGAAGGCTTTGCCGAGCCGCAAACCGCCTTTGAGCATGCAAATATCGCGAAACCCTCGCCGCAGGCCCTGGCGCGTGCGCAGGCGGTCGTGGCCGGGATGACCCAAGGCGTCGCCGACGAGGGGTTGAAATCAGCCCTCGACAGGCTGGCGACAAATGTATTGATGAAAAGAAAGGCGTCTGGCCCCGAACGGCCCGGCACTGAATGAAAGGACGACACATGAAAAGACGCACATTCTTGCTTTCCGGGGCGGCTGCCGTGACGGCGGTTGGCGGCTACAACCTGTATTCGACGATGACCGGCGGCACCGCCATGCCCGGCAGCACGCTGATCGAGCCGGGTGCAGCGATCGCGCAGACCACGGATGCGGCCGAGATCGACATCTCGCGCGTGCTGGAGATGGAGGCCGGAAACCCCGATGCCGCCGTGACCATTATGGAGTTTTCGTCCTTCACCTGCCCGCATTGCGCAAACTTCAATGCAAACGTGTATCGCGAATTGAAAGCGGCCTATATCGACACCGGCCTTGTGCGCTACATCAAGCGCGAAGTCTATTTTGACGCCTACGGCCTGTGGGCGGCATTGGTCGCACGCTGTGGCGGACCCATGCGTTATTTCGGCGTCGCGGAAATGATCTATGCCGAGCAGCGCGAATGGACCCAGGGCGCGGATGGCAGCGCCGTGGCCGACAACCTGCGCCGCATTGGCCGGCGTGCCGGCATGAGCGATGAAGAGCTGAACGCCTGCCTGACGGATCGCGACACGGCGATGGCGATGATGCAGGTCTATCAGACCGGCATGGAAGAATACGGGATCACCGGCACGCCATCTTTCGTGATCAATGGCACGACCTATTCCAACATGAGCTTTGCCGAATTCCAGGCAATCCTTGATCCACTGCTGGCTGACGGATGACAAACAAACCTCTGGCGGGACTCCGCGTGATCGAACTGGCCCGGATTCTTGCCGGGCCTTGGGCGGGACAAACCCTGGCCGATCTGGGCGCCGAGGTGATCAAGGTCGAAGCCCCTGAGGGCGACGACACCCGCCGCTGGGGTCCGCCGTTCATCGCGCGCGAAAGCGGGCCGGTGGCGGCCTATTTCCACGCGGCCAACCGGGGAAAGCGCTCGGTCGTGGCGGATTTCCGCACGCCGGAAGGGCAGCAGAAAGTGCGCGACCTGCTGGCCGATGCCGATATTCTGATCGAGAATTTCAAGGTCGGCGGGCTGGCGAAATACGGGCTGGATTACGCAACGTTGAGTGCCGAGTTTCCGCACCTGATCTATTGCTCGATCACCGGCTTCGGGCAGGACGGCCCCTATGCCCACCGCGCGGGTTATGACTACATCATTCAGGGCATGTCCGGGCTGATGTCGATCACCGGCCCCGCCGAGGGCGAGCCGCACCGGGTCGGCGTGGCGGTGACCGATCTGTTCACCGGCGTCTACGCCAGCACGGCGATTCTGGCGGCGCTGCACGCGCGGCACACCACCGGCAAGGGCGCGCATCTGGACTTGAGTCTGCTGGATTGCGCGGTGTCGGTGATGGCCAATCAGGCGATGAATTATCTGGCGACGGGCGAAGCGCCGGGGCGCACGGGGAACTGGCACCCCAATCTTGGGCCCTATCAGGTGTTCGAATGCCGCGACGGGCATATCATCATCGCCACCGGCAATGATGGGCAGTATCGCCGTCTGTGCGAGTTATTGCATGTGGAGGGGCTGATTACCGACGCAAGATTCGCGAGCAACGCCGACCGGGTCACCAATCGGTTCGTGCTGTCGGACTTGCTGACCGAGGCCACGCGGCGGCTGTCCAAGGCCGATCTGCTGGCGGCTTGCGAGGCCAAGGGTGTGCCAGCTGGGCCGATCAACACGATGGACGAGGTGTTCGCCGACCCGCAAGTGCAAGCCCGCGGCATGGCCTTGGAATTGGGGCCGCACCGGGGCGTGCGCTCACCGTTCGTGATTGACGGGGTGGCCTGTGCCTCGGATCGGCCCGCGCCCGAGTTGGGTGAGGCGGATCAGTAGGGGGCTTTGCCCCCTCGGGCCTGCGGCCCTCACCCCCAGAGTATTTTTGGCAAGATGATGTCGATCAGGACCAGGGGCCGGGATTGCGGGGGCGGCTGGTGCGCGTCGATGGCCGCTGCGAAACGCCCATCTCGGCGGCCAATTGTTCCAGCGCCTTGACGCGGTTTTCGGTGGCCGGGTGGGTCGAGAACAGCTTGTCGCGCTTGAAGGCGTGCAGCGGGTTGATGATGAACATATGCGCCGTGGCCGGGTTACGCTCGGCACTGTCGTTGTCGATCTGGCTGGCGAAGCCCTGAATGCGTTGCAGTGCCGAAGCGAGCCACAGCGGGTTGCCGCAGATTTGCGCGCCGATCCGGTCGGCCTCGTATTCGCGTGAGCGCGAGACGGCCATTTGCACGAGGGCAGGCCGCCATCGGGGCGAGGATCATCATCGCAATCAGGGCAATCGGGTTCTGGCGGTTGTTGCCGCCGCGAAAGAACATTGCGAAATTGGCCAGCATGGAGATCGCGCCAGCGAAGGTCGCGGTGATGGTCATGGTCAGCGTGTCGTAATTGCGGATATGCGCCAGTTCGTGCGCCATGACGGCGGCGATTTCATCGCGCGAGAGACGCTCGAGAAGCCCGGTGGTGGCGGCGACGGCGGCGTTGTCCGGGTTGCGGCCAGTGGCAAAGGCGTTGGGTTGCGGGTTGTCGATCACATAGATCTTTGGCGTCGGCATGTCGGCGTTGCGGGCCAGCTCCATGACGATCTGCTGCAGTTCGGGCGCGGTGTGGGCGTCGACCTCGCGTGCGTTGTGCAGGCGCAGGACCATGGTGTCGGATTTCCACCAGGTCAGGGCGTTCATTCCGGCGGCAATAGCCAAGGCGATCAGCGCGCCGGTTGGCCCGCCGATCACATAGCCCATCGCAAGGAACAGGCCGGTCATCGCGGCCATCAGAATTCCGGTTTTGACGTAGCCCATCATGCCCTCCTTGGATGACCTGTTATATGGGTTGACGTTGCGCGGCCTGCAAGGCGGGTCAGACCAGTCCTTCGGCTTTGAACAGGGCCAGAACGTCTTGCTGCGGGCGGGCGCCGATATGGCCGATGACCTCGGCGGCGGCGATACAGCCCATGCGGCCACAGGTTTCCAGTGAGTGATCGTTGACCAGCCCGAACAGGAACCCGGCGGCGAATTGATCGCCCGCGCCGGTGGCATCGACGGGCACGACCTTGTTGACCTTGGCGGTTACGCGGTGGCCGTTGTGGATCAGTACCACCGGGTCGCCAGAGCGGGTGCAAACGATGATCTCGCAATCGGCGGCGGCCAGTTCCAACGCCTCATCCAGATCATTGACCTGATAGAGCGAGGTCCATTCCTGCTGGTTGCCGATCACATAATCCATCTCGTTGGCGACCAACTGGCGAAAGTCGGCGCGGTGCCGGTCGACGCAGAACGGATCGCTCAGCGCGATACCCACGCGGCCCCCGGCAGCCCGGCAGGCGCGGGCGGCCTTGAGGAACGCTTCTTTGCCCTTGTCCTTGTCGAACAGATAGCCCTCGAGAAACAGCACTTCGGTATCGGCCATGATCGCCTCGTCGACGTCATCCGGGCCGACCTCGGCGGAGATGCCCAGATAGGTGTTCATCGAGCGTTCGCCGTCGGGGGTGACAAAGATCATCGAGCGCGAGGTGGGCAATTCGCCGCCCGCAACCGGGGGGTTCACAAAGGCGGTGCCGGCGCGCTCGGTGTCGGCGGCAAAGAACTGGCCCAGTTTGTCATCGCGCACCCGTCCGACCAGCGCGGTTTTCAGACCCAGCGCCCCGGCACCGGCGATGGTGTTGCAGACCGACCCGCCCGAGGCCTCTTGCCGTTCTTTCATCGCGCCATAGAGGGTTTCCGCCCGCTCGCGCTCGATCAACTGCATGATGCCTTTGTGGATGCCCATGTGGTCGAGAAAATGATTATCGACGGTGCTGATCACATCAACGATGGCATTGCCGATCCCGGCGACTTGATAGGTTTTTGCAGCTGCTTTTGTCACAGGGACTTCTCCTCATAGGGGCATAGATCGCGGATCAGACAGGCACTGCACAAGGGTTTGCGGGCCTTGCAGATATAGCGCCCGTGCAGGATCAGCCAGTGATGCGCGTGGTGTTGAAAATCGACCGGGATGTTGTCTTCGATGGCGCGCTCGACGGCGACCACGTCCTTGCCGGGGCAGATGCCGGTGCGGTTGCCGATGCGAAAAATATGCGTATCGACGGCCTGCGCCGGATAGTGCCACCCCATGTTCAGCACGACATTCGCGGTTTTGCGGCCCACGCCCGGCAGGCTTTCCAGCGCGGCGCGGGAATTGGGGACCTGTCCGGCGTAATCATCAACGAGGATCTGCGCCATCTTGATCACGTTCTTGGCTTTGTTCCGAAACAGGCCAATCGTTTTGATATGCTCGATCAGCCCCTCTTCGCCCAAGGCCAGCATTTTTTCGGGCGTATCGGCAATCCGGAACAGGTCTTTGGTGGCGCGGTTCACGCCGACATCGGTGGCCTGCGCCGACAGGGCCACGGCGACCAGCAGGGTGTAAACGTTCACATGATCCAGCTCGCCCTTTGGCTCAGGCTCGACCGCTTGAAAGCGGCTGAAGATCTCGCGGATCGTATGATAATCGAGTTGCGCGGCCATAAGTTTCCTTTGCACCGAGGCGGGGGGCGAGGGCAAGACCCTCAGCGGTCGCGGCCCTTGCGGGTCAGGCGGCCGATGATGAACGAGGTGCGGGGCGCATGGACATAGCGCGTACGATCTGCCGGTGCGGGACGCATGCGGATGCGGATCAGGCCGAAGAGGATCAGGAACACATGCGAGAGCGCGATGAACGCAAACATCGCGCCCGGCCCAAAGCCGGCAATCAGCGCCGAGGCGATCACCGGGCTGGCGATGGCGCCCACGGCATAGAGGAACATATGCGCGGCAGACAGCTCCACACGTTCGTTCTGGTCGGCGAAATCATGGGCGTGGGCGGTGGCGATCGAGTAGATCGGGAAGGTGGTGAAGCCAAAGAACCCGGCGGCCAGAAAGATCGTGATGATATTGCCCTGCGCCCCGGCCTGCATCGCGCCACAGCCCAGGATCGCCGCCACCGAGATGCCGATCAGCACATGGCGGCGGTCATATTTATCGGCCAGCCAGCCGATGGGGATATGCGCCATCGCACCGCCAAGGACATAAGCCGACAGGAACAGGGCGATACGGTCGGCCTCGAGCCCGACAGCGAGGCCATAGATCGGGCCGATCATGCGAAACGCTGCGCCGGTGATGCCCGAGACCACCACGCCAATTGCCCCCAGCGGCGATTTCTCCCAGGCCAGTTTGGGGCGCAGGCGCGGCGCAGTGCCGGTTTCGGGGGATTCCGCGCGGGTCAGCAGCATGGGGAACAGCGCGGCGCAGGCGATCAGGGCCAGCAGGTTATAGCTGAAATACATCGCCGGCGAGAGCACCGCGATCAGCAGTTGCGCGCCGAGGTTGCCGGTGACATCGACCAGGCGGTAGACGCCCATCGCCCGGCCGCGGGTGGCGTTGGTGACTTTGGACTGCATCCACGCCTCGATGATCGTGTAGCACCCGGCCACCGCGAGGCCCGTGGACATGCGCATCACCGCCCAGGCGTAGGGGTCGGTGAACATCATATGCGACAGAATGCCGATGGTGCCTGCCGCGGTAAACGCGCCGAATGCGCGCGAATGGCCGACCGACCCCATCAGGCGCGGCGCCCACCAGCAGCCGATGAAGAAGCCCAGGAAATGCGCCGAGCCCAGCAAGCCGATCTGTTGCGTGGTGAAGCCCAGAATCGTGCCGGACAGCGCATCGAGCGGCACAACCCCGCCAAACCCGAGTTGCAGCAGCAGGATCGACGAGAAAAGGGCGGCAAAGGTAATCAGAACGCGCATGCTTTGGCCTTGGGTCCGGTTCAGGGCACCTTGGCCCGATGCGCGCCGCGCGTCCAGTCGCGATCGGCTTGACCGGGCGGTTGTCGCGGCTCTAGCCTATGACAAAGGGAGCCTCCATGACCGACACTCCGCCGATTGGGCATAACAACCCGCCGCAAACCGATGCGCTGGACGCCTTGGCCGGGATTGCGACCACGCCCGAGTTCGAGCGGTTTCGTCAGCGCAACGATGTGTTCACGCGGGCGTTCTGGGATGAGCGGGTGCGCAGCAAACACACTGACGGGTTTTTCGCCAGCTACCGGGTCGATGCCAAGCCACGCAAAGGCGAGGGGTTTCAGCCCAAGGATTTCGCGCTGCGCAACGCGGCGTGGCTGATCTCGGATATCGTGTCGAACCGAGGCGGCGATAGCGGGCGGCGCGAAGGGTTTCAAGCGCCCATTCAAGCCGATACGCCAGTGGCCAGTGCGCAAGTCGACATCGACGACCCGGCGCGCATGGCGGCTGAGGTCAAGCGCATCGCAAAATTCTTTGGTGCGGATCTGTGCGGGATCACGGATTTTGATGAACGCTGGATCTACAAGACGCAAGTGGATACGCGGGATTTTTCCGAGACGGCGGTGGCATTGCCCGACGGCATGACCAGCGTGATTGTGTTGGGGCATCAGATGAACCTGCCACTGGTGCAGACCTATCCGTCGGCACTGGCCGGGGCGGCGACCGGGCGCGAATACAGCCATGAGGCAGCGATTGTCATGCAACTGGCCGCCTATATCCGCAATCTGGGATATGAGGCGACGGCCTCGATGAACGACACCGGGCTGGTGATTCCCTATGCGATCAAGGCAGGTCTGGGCGAATACGCGCGCAATCAACTGGTGATCACACCAGAGTTTGGGCCTCGACTGCGGTTCTCGAAGATTTTCACCAACATGCCGCTGGCGCATGATGTGCCAAAGCCTTTGGGTGTGCGGGCGGTTTGCGATATCTGCACGCGCTGCGCCGATGCCTGCCCGGTCAAGGCGCTGCCATTTGGCCCGCCGAGCGATGCGGTGACGGGCCAGTCGTCGATCAAGGGCGTGGTGAAATGGACCTCGGACGCGGAAAAATGTTTTGGCTATTGGGCAAAACTGGCCACGGATTGCGCGATTTGCCTGCGGGTCTGTCCGTTCAACCGCGATTTCAGCACCTGGCGTAACCGTGCGTGGCTGCGGTTGGCGCTGTCGCCGTGGCGCAAGCTGGCGCTGTGGCTGGATGATCGCTCTGGTCGTGCGAAACGGCTGAAGCCGCGCGACTGGTGGGCGGGGTGATTGCGCAGGATTCGGGTCGGGTTTGATGGACTGGCTGCTTTAGGGTGGTTGGCGGGGTATGGGGGATTCACCCCCTCTGGGCCTGCGGCCCATTCACCACCAGAGTATTTTTGGCAAGATTAGATCGCATAGGGTTAAGGGCATGGAAACGCAGGGCTATCATTATGGCGTGATCGCGCGGGCGATTGCCGAACTGGATGCGGCAGGCGGCGAGCGCGTGGCGCTGGAGGATCTGGCGGCGCGGTTGGGGATGAGTCCGGCGCATTTTCAGCGGCTGTTCACACAATGGGCCGGCGTCTCGCCGAAACGCTATCAGCAATATCTGGCGCTGGGTCATGCGCGGCAGTTGTTGTCGGACCGCTTTACCGTGTTGGACGCGGCGCATGAGGCTGGTCTGTCGGGGGCCGGGCGGTTGCATGATCTGTTCGTGCGCTGGGAGGCGATGACTCCGGGTGAGTATGCGCGCGGTGGCGAGGGGCTGGTGATTTTCTGGGGTTGGTTCGACAGCCCGTTTGGCCCGGCGATTGTCATGGGAACCGAGCGCGGCCTGTGCGGCATGGGGTTTGCGGCAGAGATGGGTGCGACGGCCGCCTATGACGATCTGGCGAGGCGGTGGCCGAAGGCGCAGTTTATCGAGGCGGCTGATCGGTTGCGCGGATGGGTTGAGGCGGCGTTTGGGGCGTCGGGTTCCGAGCCGGCGCCGCTCTATCTGATTGGCGCACCGTTTCAGATCAAGGTCTGGGAGGCCTTGTTGAGCGTGCCAACCGGCCATGTCACCACCTATTCCGAAATCGCGCGCCGTATCGGGCGACCTGCGGCAATGCGGGCGGTTGGCACGGCGGTGGGGCGCAATCCGATCAGTTGGCTGATCCCGTGCCACAGGGCTTTGGCGAAATCGGGCAAACTGGGCGGCTATCACTGGGGGTTGCCGGTCAAGCGCGCAATGCTGGCCTGGGAATCGGCGCGCGCGGATGTTGCCTAGTGCCGGAGCTGTGATCAATGGAACGTGAGGCGGCATTCCGCGCAGCCCCCTGTTGCTGGCATCGAGAACGCTATAGTGTGTCTGGTAACCTTTTTTCGCAGGAGAAACCTGATGATGGCTTCCAAAGCTATGGCTGCACTGGCACTTGTTGCGCTGACCGCGGCGTGTACTGACCCCACCACCGGCGAATACAGCCGCGAGCGTTCTGGCCTGTTGACCGGCGCCGCCGTCGGCGGCCTGTTGGGCGCCGCCACGGGCAGCGGCAACCGCACGCCCGAGGTTCTGATCGGCGCGGGCCTCGGGGCGATTGCGGGTGGGGCCATTGGTGGCCACCTTGACCGGCAGGCTGCGGAATTGCGTGGCGCGCTGGGTCCGCAGGTTGACGTGGTCAACACCGGCAGCGAGATCGTCGTGACGATGCCGCAGGACATTCTGTTTGCCACCAACAGCGCCGAATTGCGCGGTGACTTGCGCGCCGATCTGACGGCGATTGCCAGCAACCTCCAGCGCTATCCTGATTCGCAGGTGATCGTGACCGGGCATACCGACAGCACGGGCACGGCCGCCTACAACCAAAGCCTGTCCGAGCGGCGCGCCGATTCGGTTGCCAGTGTTCTGGTTACCTCGGGTGTGCCCTCGCGGCGGGTCGTGGCGCGCGGCGCGGGTCTGACGCAACCGGTTGCCTCGAATGATACGGCCTTGGGCCGGGCGCAAAACCGCCGGGTTGTGATCACCATTCGCCCGACCGCGTAACGGATCAGCGAGCGCACGTCTGGGGCCGAGCAGAAATGCCCGGCCCTTTTCCTTTGTGCAAACAGACTTGTTGCGCGGCGGCACGCGTGGTCATATCTTTTGACCAATCAGGGGGTTCCGATGCCATTTCAACCGGTTCAACAGGAAAAACTGGCGCAGGGCGTTGTCCGGCAGATTGAGCTGTTGATCCTGCGCGGCCTGTTGCGGCCCGGTGAACGTTTGCCTTCGGAGCGCGAATTGGCCGAAAGAATGGGCGTGTCGCGCCCGTCTCTGCGCGAGGCTATCGCCGAGTTGCAGGGCCGGGGATTGCTGGAATCACGGGCGGGGTCTGGTGTTTTTGTCGTCGAAATCCTGACCTCGACGTATTCCAAGGCGCTGATTGACCTGTTTGCCAACCATGAGGAGGCCGTGTTCGATTACGTCAGTTTTCGCCGCGATCTTGAAGGGATGGCGGCGGAGCGCGCCGCGCGGTTCGGGTCTGATACCGATCTGAAAATCATCGACACGGTGTTTCGCAAGATGGAAGCCGCGCATGGCAAAAAGAACCCGGCGGATGAGGCGGCGCTGGATGCAGAGTTTCATCTGGCGATCATCGAGGCCAGCCACAACATCATCATGTTGCACACCATGCGCGCGATGTTTGATCTGCTGAAAGCGGGGGTTTTCTATAACCGGCAGCAGATGTTCCGGCATCGTGAAACGCGGGGTATCCTGCTGGAGCAGCACCGCGCGATCAACGAGGCGATACAGGCGCGGGACTCCGAAAAAGCGCGCGCGGCGGCCGAGGCACATATGACCTATGTGGAGACAGTTCTGGGCGACCTGCGCAAGGCGGACAAGAACGAAGGCATTGCGCGGCTTCGGTATCAGCACGAACTGGGGCGCGAATAGCGCCCGTGACGCAACGCCACGCGTATGCTGCATAGCGGCATTGCGTCGCGGCAGGATTGTGCAAGTGCAGCAAGTGACTATCTACGGGGTTCGATAGGGCTAACAACGGCCCGAGCAAACCACAGGAGACCAGTCATGTTTGTTTCAGACATCACCCAAAACCCAAGCCGCGGATTTGCCGCCACGATGCGCCGGTGGATTCAGAAGATCCAGGACCAGCGGATGTATCGTCTGGCCTATGCCAACACATTCGAAGAACTGTCGATGCTTTCAGATCGCGATCTTGCGGATATCGGCGTTTCGCGCTCGGACATCTCGGAAATTGCAGCGCAGGCCGCCGAACAGGCGACCTGATCCGCCGCATTGATGGAATCGTCAGAGCCCGCGCCAGAACCGCCAATGCAAGGCCACGGCCGCGGCTGAAAGGCCAAAGACCAGACCGAACCACACGCCGACACCCTCCAGCCCCAAGCCAAAGCCCAGTCCATAGCTGACCGGCAAGCCGATCAGCCAATAAGAGACAGCGGCGATGATCATTGGCTGTTTGGTGTCATGGATACCGCGCAAAAACCCCATCCCCATCGCCTGCCCGGCATCGACCAGTTGAAACAGTGCGGCCACCATCAGCAACGTCACGCCGACGGGGATGATCAGGTGGCGCTCGGGGTCGTCGGGCTTCAGGAACAGGCCGACCATCTGTTCTGCGAACAGCCAATAGATCATCATGGTGCCGAACGCGAAGATCAGCGACAGGATCATCGAGGCTTTCGCCACCGCCTTCAGCCCCTCCCTGTCGCGGCGCCCCTTGGCACGGCCGACCAGCACCGTCGCGGCGTTGGCCAGGCCCAGATGCACCATGAAAAACAGCGCCGTCACTTCGAGCGCGATGGAATGTGCGGCCAGTGACAGCTTGCCCAGCCAGCCCATCATCACCGCCGAGGCCGCGAACAGGCCGGTCTCGGCGAGCATCGCCAGGCCAATCGGCAGACCCAATGCGTTGACCTGCCGCATCGCGGACCAGTCAGGCCGCCAGAACCGCACCAGCAGCTGATAGTGCCGCAAGGCGGGCAGCAGGACCGCATAGGCCAGGATCAGGATCAGCGTGGCGGTCTGCACCGCCACCGAGGCAATCGCCGCCCCGCGCGCGCCAAGTTCGGGAAAGCCGAGATTGCCGAAGATCAGCAGCCAGTTGATGCCCATATTCAGGAACACCGCCGCCACCGTGATCCACAGCACAACCTGCGTCCGGCCAAGTGCTGCCAGATAGCTCTTGATCACCATCACCAACAGCGCCGGGGCCATGCCGTAGCCGACGATTGACAGATAGGCACCGCCCAGCCGCGCCACGTCCGGGTCTTGGCCCATCGCGTTCAGCAGCGGCGAGGCATAGACAAACAGCGGCAAGACGATGATCGCATAGCCAATCGACAGCCACATGCCCATGCGGGTGACCCGGCGCACATCGGTCTCATTATCGCTGGCGGCAGCGGTTGCGACCATTGGCATCACGGCATGTGCAAAGCCTGACCCAAGGGTGAAGAACACAAAGAACACCGTCGCGCCCAAGGCCCCGGCGGCGAGGTCGGTGATGCTGTACCAACCCAACATGATCGTATCGACGACATGCAGCGCGAATTGCGCCACATGGCTGCCGACCAGCGGCAGGCCCAGCACCAGAACGGCGCGGGCGTTGAACAGGAATCCGGTGTTGGCGGGGGCGGTCGTCATGCGATAATCCGGGAAAACGGAGCAGACGTCTGCTCGGAACCACCTCTATGCCCGAAAGGGGTGCCGGGGAAAAGGGCGTCAGGCCATGTGGCGCGCAAAGACCGCGCGGGCGCGACCCCAGACGCCTGTGTCGATCTGATCCAGCGTTTTGAGATGTGGCAACAATTGCGCTGCGAAATCCACCGAGGCCTCGGCTGGCAGCAGGGAGGGCAGGTTGTCGATGGCCATCACATCGAGCGGGGGATCGCTGTGAACGCGGGTTACCGGTTGCGCCCAACGGGTCGTGGCGCGGTAAACCGGCACCGGATTATACGCCGACCCCGGATCGCAGGCGATATCACCGATCACCCGCAGTGCGCGCGGCATGGCACCGGCCGTCGCCGGCACGAACACCGGGCAGCCGGGGTTGGCGAGGATGCAGTTGAGGAAAATCTGGTGCAGCAACACCTCAGGGAACGGCCCGCCGCTGGCGGTTTCCGCCATGTCCCAATTGGTTGTTGCAAGGCCCACGGCCTTGCAGAAATCCCGCGCCCCGCTGCCGACCCGGCCCAAGGCGCCGATGATCAAGGCGCGGGGGCGATCGCCGGGCAGGGTGTTGAGGTCGGCCGCAATCATGCGCGTCATGCTGTCCGCGTCACACCACGTTTGAACCGGGCCACAGATGCCGCCCTTGGCCTGTGCGATCCACGCCAGCGCCGATACCGCCGCCCCGGCAAAGCCCGCCCAATAGCCAAACGCCGCAACCCGTCGCCCGTCCTTATCCACCAGCGATTCCAGATCATAAAGCGTCCCGCCGCCTGATTTGAACCGCGCCAGCAGCGCGGGGCCATCGGGCTGGCCCTTATAGGCGTGGCCGAACAGGATGTGCCGGTGTGACAGCGGCGTGCCGTCCTCGGGCAGTTCCTTGAGGCCAAAGATGATTGCGTCTTGCGGGGCGCTGGGCCAACTGGCAAAGGGCGCAACCTCGCACCCGGCCTCGACATAGGGCTGCATGGGCAGGGCGCGCACCGGGCTTTCCTCGATGGTGACGCGGAACCCCTTGGCGATCAGCGCCGCCGCTCCGTCTGCGGTCAGGCCGACGCGTTCCTCATTCGGGCGCTGCTCGCCGCGGACCCATAGATGTACCATCGTTCATGCTCCGGCAAAGGTTTCGGTCAGGATCGCCGCCAAGGCCACCGCGTCGGCTTCGGTAAAGGCGTCGGGCTGGTTGCTGTCGATGTCGAACACCCCCAGCAATTCGCCCCCGGCATTGATCACCGGCAACACCAATTCCGACCGCGTGCTGGAGGCGCAGGCGATATGCCCGGGAAATGCGTCGACATCGGGCACCAGTTGTACCTGCCGCGTGCGAGCGGCAGCCCCGCAGACACCGCGCGAGAACGGGATCACAAGGCAGCCGTGGCCGCCCTGATAGGGACCGATCTTGAGCATGTCCGGCCCCGTCACGCGGTAGAACCCGGTCCAGTCAAAGCGGTCGTCAAAGTGATGCACTTCGCAGGCGACGGTGGCCATCAGCGCCACGACATCCGTCTCGCCTTCGGTCAGGGCGCGGATCGTTTGGGCAAGGGTTGCATAGTCCGGCACGCGCTTCATTCCTGCGGGTCCAGCAGCACGCTCAACCCCGCCTCCAGACCCTCGGCCAGAGGGCCGAGTTGCGTCAGCATTTCGGCCTGGAACTGCATGGCCACCGGGATCAACCGGGCGACCAACGCGTTGCCCTCGGAGGTCAGGCGCAGCACCAGCAAGCGGCGGTCGGTGTCGTTCACCGCCTTGCTGATCAGCCCCGAGGCCTCCAACCGCGTTGCGGCGCGGCTGACCTTGGATTTCTCCATGTCCACGCGCGCCTCGATGTCACGCACCGACACATCGCCCGCGTGGAACAGATGCACCAACACGCGCCATTCGGGGATGCTGATGCCGAAGTCCTTGCGATAGCGCTCGGCAAAGGCGCGGCTGATCCGGCTGGCGGCCGCATTCAGGCGATAGGGCAAAAAGGCGTTCAGATCGAAACTGTCGGGGTCTGGCATGCAAGGCTCCAAGGGTTGCAGGACCGAATCATAAACTTGCGTTAAGATCAATGAGTCCGAATCAATTCAAGGTTCCGGAAGACTTCAGGCTTGACATTGTTGCATGTGCAATAAATGTTAACCCGCACCTGAGATTTATGTTTTACCCGACCGAGGAGGCCTCCATGTCCGACCCAACCCTGCCCCAAGGCATGATCTGTGCCCCCAGCATTGGCGGCGTGAACCAAGGTTATATGCCCGGTTTCGGCAATGATTTCGAGACCGAGGCCCTGCCCGATGCCTTGCCACAGGGTCAGAACAGCCCGCAAAAGTGCAATTATGGCCTCTACGCCGAGCAGCTCTCCGGCACCGCCTTTACCGCACCGCGCGGCCAGAACGAGCGCACCTGGTGCTATCGCATCCGGCCCTCGGTCAAGCACACCTCGCGCTTCACCAAGATCGACATGCCGTATTGGAAATCCGCGCCAAACGTCCTGCCGGATGTGATCAGCCTTGGCCAATACCGCTGGGACCCGGTGCCGCTGCCGGCAAAGGGCGAGGCGTACACCTGGATCACCGGCATGCGCACCGTCACCACGGCGGGCGACGTGAACACACAGGTCGGCATGGCCAGCCATATCTATCTGGTCACCGCCTCGATGCAGGATGAATATTTCTACTCGGCGGACAGCGAATTGCTGGTTGTCCCGCAAGAGGGCCGCCTGCGGTTCTGCACCGAGATGGGGATCATTGACCTTGAGCCAAAGGAAATCGCCATTCTGCCGCGTGGTCTGGTCTACCGCGTCGAGGTGCTCGAGGGGCCGTGCCGTGGCTTTGTCTGCGAGAATTACGGCCAGAAATTCGACTTGCCCGGCCGCGGGCCGATCGGTGCGAACTGCATGGCCAACCCGCGCGATTTCAAAACCCCGGTCGCGGCGTTCGAGGATCGCGAGGTGGAAAGCCGCGTGGTCATCAAATGGTGCGGCCAGTTCCATGAAACCACCATCGGCCATTCGCCGCTGGATGTGGTGGCCTGGCACGGCAATTATTGCCCGGTGAAATACGACCTGCGCACCTATTCGCCGGTCGGCGCAATCCTGTTCGACCACCCGGACCCGTCGATCTTTACCGTGCTGACCGCGCCCTCGGGGCAGGAAGGCACCGCGAATATCGACTTTGTGCTGTTCCGCGAACGGTGGATGGTCGCGGAACATACGTTCCGCCCTCCGTGGTATCACAAGAACCTGATGTCCGAGATGATGGGCAATATCTATGGCCAGTATGACGCGAAACCACAAGGTTTTGCGCCCGGTGGCTTGAGCCTGCACAATTGCATGTTGCCGCATGGGCCGGATCGGGATGCGTTCGAGGGGGCCTCGAATGGTGATCTGAAGCCGCATCTGTTGGACAATACCATGTCCTTCATGTTCGAAACGCGATTCCCGCAGCATCTGACCAAGTTCGCGGCCCTTGAGGCTCCGATCCAGGATAACTATCTTGACTGCTGGACCACGCTGGAAAAGAAATTTGACGGCACACCCGGCATCAAGCCCTAGACCACGCCTCGTAGGGTGCGTGCTTGCACGCACCTTTTTCACCCGCCATCGGCGCGTCTTCGCGCGCCTTAAGCAGGAAGCATTATGACTCTCATCCGTTCCTGGGTCGAAACCGCCAACGACCCTGATTGCCCATTTCCCCTGAACAATTTGCCCTATGGCGTCTTTTCGACCGCTGGCACCAAACCGCGCTGTGGCGTTGCCATTGGCGATCAGGTGCTGGATGTCACCGCGCTCGAACGTGCGGGCTTGCTGCACCTTGGGGATACCCCCTTGCTGGATCGCGCGGCGTGGAATCCTCTCATGGCGGCGGGCCCTGTGGTCTGGAACCGCCTCCGCACGATCCTGTTTGGCCACCTTGCCGAAGGCGCGGGCACCCGCGATCAGATCGAGGCGCATTTGCACCCGCTGAGTGCGGCGACGCTGCATCTGCCGTTCAACGTGACCGAATACACCGATTTCTATGCCGGTCGCCAGCACGCCGAGAACATGGGCAGCATCATGCGCGGCAGTCCTGATCTGCCCGCCAACTGGCTGCATATCCCGATTGGCTACAACGGGCGGGCCTCGTCGGTTGTGGTGTCGGGCACGCCGATTCACCGCCCGCTGGGTCAGACCAAGTCCCCGGATGCGGATGCGCCGACACTTGGCCCGACAAAACGCCTGGATATCGAGCTCGAGATGGGTGCCATCGTCGGCACCAGCAGCCCGTTCGGCGCGCCGATCACGACCGAAACCGCCGACGCGATGATCTTTGGCTATGTGTTGCTGAATGATTGGTCCGCGCGCGATATTCAGGGCTGGGAGTATCAGCCGCTTGGGCCGTTCCAGGGCAAAGCCTTTGGCACTTCCATTTCCCCTTGGATCGTCACCGCCGCTGCTTTGGAGCCGTTCCGCACATCGGTGCCCGAACGCGTCAAGCCCTTGTTGCCTTACCTGACGGAATCTAAGCCGGGTCTGTACGACATTTCCTTGCAGGTCCTGATGCAGCCTGAAGGGGCGAAAACGGCCACCGTGGTGAGCGAAACGAACTACAGCCGGATGTATTACTCCGCCGCGCAGCAGTTGACCCATCATGCGCTGGGCGGATGCGGGATGCGCACGGGTGACCTGTTGGGGTCCGGCACGATTTCGGGGCCGAACAAATCGGAATACGGCTCGCTGATGGAAATGAGCTGGGCTGGCCGCGAGCCCTTCACGCTGGACACAGGCGAGACCCGCAGCTTCATCGAGGACGGCGACACCCTGACGCTGCGCGGTGCCGCCAAGGGGTCCGGGTATACCATCGGGTTTGGCGATTGCACGGGCAAGATCCTGCCCGCCAAGCGCAATCCCTTCGTGGGCTGAGTTCATACATAAAGGGGGCGCATAGCCCCCTTTTTCACGCCTGATCTATCGGTCGTAGAAATCTTCTTCGGCGTCAGAGACGTCGATATCCAACGCTTCCAGCCCTGCCTCCAGATTTTCAGACAGGTGCGGCATCCCCATCAGGTAGTCCGCCGTCGGAGTCGTCGCTTCGGAATATGCGGTTGCCAGCGCCTCGGCATAATCCTCGGGTTCAAACGCCCCGCGCCCGACCCAGGCAACGGCCACCAGATGCGCCTTTTCATCATCGTTCAGCGCGTCAATGAATTGCCGTGCCTCATTCTTGCGCGAGGGGTTGCGCGCTTGAAAGATGATGTGAACCACTTTGCGGGTGCTGATTTCAGGCGTCATGGAAGGGTCTCCTGTTCAAGCCCCAGCATCGCGCGAGTGGCCCGGTTGCGCAAGTACTTAGCGGGTGCGTGCGAACAGCCGATCATACAGCCACCCCGGCAAAAACCGCCCGATGCGAAACACATAGGAAAACAGCGTTGGAAACGAGCCCGCGAACCGGCCTGACTGCATGATCGCCAGCATTCGCGCGGCGGCCTCCTCGGCGCTGAGGATAAACGGCATCGAGAAATCGTTCTTTTCGGTCAGGCGTGTGCGGATGAAGCCGGGGTTGATCTGCTGCACGCGCACACCGGACCCGCGCAGATCGGCGTGCAGCGATTCCGCCAGATGCATCAATCCGGCCTTTGACGCGCCATAGCCCACCGCACCCGGCAAGCCGCGAAAGCCCGCCAGCGATCCGGTCAGCACGATATGGCCCTGCCCGCGCGCCACCATCTGTGGCAGCACACCGTCAAGCACCCGCGCCGCGCCCAACAGGTTCACGTCGAGCATCGTCACCACCTTGTCGCCGTCATAGTCTTGCGCGCGCATCGGCCAATAGGCCCCGGCAAGGTACACCAGTCCATCGACCGGGCCGACCACGTCAGCAGCGGTGCGCACGCTGTCGGTGTCGGTCACATCCATCGGCACGGCGCGCGCATTCGGCAGGCTTTGCGCAAGGTCGGACAGGCGCACCGAATCGCGGGCCGACACAATCACGTGCGCCCCTTGCGCGGTCATCAACGCGGCCAAGGCACGCCCCAACCCCTCGGAGGCGCCGACCAGCCACCAGGTTTGACCCTGAAGACTCATGCGTGCACCGGGCGCATGGTGGCGACCAACTCGGCGACCTTGACGCCGAATTTGCGGAACTGGCTGCGGTTGATGACCGTGCCGTTCTCCATCAGATACATCCAGTCGGTGACATCCAGTACCCAGCCGCCCGCGTGCTTGGGCAGGCGAATGCGATAGGTCAGGCGCAGGCTGGCCCCCTCTTGCTGGCCGCGACCCTGACCGATCAGATCATCGGCCTCGGCGGTGATCGCGCCGTCATTGCCCAGCGTCAGCCGCCATTGCCGGTCTTGGGCGTTGCCTCCGGCATAGCGAAACGCCTCATCCAACACACCGCGATTGCCGTCCCAGCGGCCCTGCATATCGGCGACAAACCGCGAGGTGACACGGCCTGTCGGGCCATAGATCACCCCTTCACACAGCATCGGCCCGCTCAGATGTTTGCGGATATCCATTGCCGGTTCTGATTGGGCATAGTCGCGGGGTTTTTGCGCCATGAAGCCAGTAAACCGCGAGACCAGACCGACCGCGACAAGGAACATGACAAAAAAGAGGACGGCATCAAACATGGAAACAGGGCCTTTGGGTCAATGGGAGACGTCTTGCGAGGGCGGTTCAGGGCGGCTGCGGTAGCCCGCACCCTTCCACCACAGCTTGAGCGCCTGCCAGTGGATCAGCGTCAGCACGCGCCGCGACCCCAAGGGGCGGCGCAGCATGGCACCCAGCAAGCCGCGCGTGGTCGCCGGTTTGCGCGGGCCGACCAAAGTGGCGATCAACCCGCCGCTGGCGTGGCCGTAATCAATGCGGATGGTGATCTTTTGCGGCGTGATGTCGAAGCGAAAGCCATAATCGCCCTCGACCGGCTGAAACGGCGAGACGTGAAAGATCTTGCGCGCGCTCAGGTCATCCTTGGCGGTGATCGCGTGGAAATCCTCGTGGTGGCACAAATAGGAATGACGGTCGCCAAAGGTGTTGCTGACCTCGGCAATCACGCAGATCAACGCGCCGGATGGATCATGGCACAGCCAGAAGCTGACCGGATTGAACACATGGCCCAGCACGCGGGGTTGGGCGAGCAGGTCAATACGGCCGATTTCCGGGGCGCTGGCGTGGCCCAGAACCTCACGCACCCATTTCGCCCCGCGCCCTGCGCCGGGGTCGCCGCCGTGGTCGGTGTCGTGCAGGGACAGCAGGTTGCGGCGGTTGCGCGAGAAGATCGCCGGGCCGGATTGTGGGGCCTCGGCGTCGACCAGCAGATAGTCCACGCCATAGGTGAAGCGGTTGCTCTGCGCGCCTCGGCGGCCATGAAAGGTGCGCCCGGCGATATGATCCACGGTGCTCATGCCGCGGCCTGTACGGGGTTTGCGGTCAGCGCGGTGACGACATCCACCGCGCTGGCAAAGCCGTCTTCGTGAAAGCCGTTGCGCATCCACGCGCCGCAGAACCAGGTGTTGTTCGTGCCATTCATGCCCTTGATCACCGTTTGCGCATTCAGTGCCGCCAGATCATACACCGGATGCCGAAAGGTTTTCTCGTCATAGGTCAGATCATCGCGAATGGGGCGCGAGCCGTTCAGCGTGACGATCATCAGATCCTCTTGCGGGATCGGTTGCAGCGAGTTCATCCAGTAGCTCAGGCTGATGCGTTCGCGATCCTGCGCCGAGTGCTCGGTATAGGTCCAACTGGCCCAGCATTTGCGGCGCTTGGGCATGACCGAGGGATCGGCGTGCAGCACCGCGTGATTGTCCTGATACTGCACCGCCGAAAGCGCCGTGCGTTCCTGCGGGCTGGGGTCGGCCAGCATCGCCAGCGTATCGTCGGAATGCGTGGCAAAGATCACCTCGTCGAAATGCTCCCAGTCGCCGCCTTTGGTGCGGACCTCGACGCCCAACGACAAGCGCCGTACGCCTGCCACCGGGGTGTTGGTGCGGATATCGACGCCGCGCGCGGTCAGATCCCGTGTCAGCCGCCGGACGTATTCGACCGAGCCGCCCTTGACGGTGTGCCACTGGTGCTGGCCATTCGGGCTGAGCAGCGCGTGGTTGCGAAAGAATTGCACCATGGCTTGTGCCGGGAACTCCATGATCTGCGCTTTGGGCGTGGACCAGATCGCACCGGAAAACGGCGTGATATAGCGTTCACGGAACCAGCGGCCCATGTTCATCCGGTCCATCAACTGCCCGATGCTCATCGTGGGGTCGGTTGCCGCGCTCTCGGCCTGCGCGTTGAATTTCAGGATATCGCGAACCATGCGCAGAAACCGCGGGTCGGCAATGTTGCGGCGCGTTGCGAACAGGGTGTCGAGGGTTTCCAGATTATACTCGCACGCGCCATCATCGAAGGACGCACCAAAGCTCATGGTTGAGGGTGCGGTGGGCACATCGAGCGCCTCGAACATGCCGACAAGATTGGGGTAGTTCACGCGGTTGAACACGATGAACCCGGTATCCACCGGCTGATCGCCACGCTTGCCGGCCATGATGGTGCGGGCGTGACCGCCAAGGCGGGGTTCGGCCTCGATCAAGGTGACGTGCCGCGACGGAGACAGCAGCCAAGCCGCCGCCATGCCGGAAATGCCGCCGCCGATGACGGCGATGCGCTGGGGCGGGATGGTGGCAGATTCAAATGGCATGCGATATTCTCCTTGCGTTAAGGGAAATACGCGCCGTCGACGAAATTGGATTACCGAAAACTATTTTTGGTCCCGCGTGATCCAGTTTCAAACCGGTGGCGTATCAAGGCCATGTTGCACTCAACCGCCGAACCCTTGAGAATGAACCCTGTGGCCGCACGCGTGATGCGCGGGCCAGAGCCGCAGCCTATGAACCGGGGACAGGCCAACTTGGCACAGGACGACGACAAGACACGGTTCATTGCGCAGATGCAGGCGATTGCCGATCGGCAGGACGAAGCCGCATTCGCCGCATTGTTCGCGCATTTTGCGCCGCGCATCAAAGGCTTCCTGATGAAATCCGGCGCGACGGCGGCGGTGGCCGAGGATTGCGCGCAGGACGTCATGGCGACGGTCTGGCGCAAGGCGGGGATGTTCGATCCAAGCCGGGCCAATGTCTCGACGTGGATTTTCACCATCGCGCGCAACCGGCGCATCGACCTGTTGCGCCGCGACCGGCGGCCCGAGCCCGAGGATCTGCCCTGGGGCCCGGAACCCGAGCGCGATCAGGCGGATGCGCTGGTCCTGCAAGAGGAAACCGACAAGCTGGGCGAGGCTTTGGCCACCCTGCCACATGAACAAAGGGCGTTGATCGAACAGGCCTATTTCGGCGATCTCAGCCATTCCGAGATTGCCCAGATCACCGGCTTGCCGCTTGGCACGATCAAATCCCGCATTCGGCTGGCGATCACGAAACTTCGCCAGGCCATGACCTGAGAAAGAGACGCGATGATACAGCATCATCTGACCGATTCATTGCTGATGGCCTATTCCGCCGGGCAATTGCCCGAGGCGCATAATCTGGCCGTCGCCACGCATATTTCGCTGTGTGACGAGTGCCGCGCACGGATGGAAAGCTTTGATGCCGTTGGCGGCGCGATGATGGACCATTGCGACAGGGAGACTCTGGCCGAGAACAGCCTGAGTGCCACGATGGCCCGGATTCGCAATGCCGCGCCGGTGCAGCACACAGCCCCCACCAAACGCGGGATTTTTCCGGCGCCGTTGCAGGATTACGTCGGCGGCGATCTGGAGGCCGTGCGTTGGCGCTCCATCGGCGGCGGCGTGAAACAGGCGATCCTGCCGACCTCCAAAGGGGCCTCGGCCCGCCTGTTGCGCATTCCCGGCGGAACGGCGGTGCCCGACCACAGCCACGGCGGGTTGGAGCTGACCCTGGTGCTGCAAGGGGCTTTTGCCGATGAAGGCGGGCGGTTTACGCGCGGCGATATCGAGATTGCCAACGAGGACGTGACCCACACGCCAACCGCAGAACCCGGCCCGGATTGCATTTGTCTGGCCGTGACGGACGCGCCGTTGCGGTTCAGCAGCCTGATCCCGCGGCTGCTTCAGCCGTTCGTGAAAATCTAGGCCAAAACCGGGTCAATGCTCCAATTGGATGTATTTCCGGGAAATCTTTCCTCAAGTTTTACCACTCCTTAGTCCTGATGCCGGAGTCTGGCGAGAACTTGAGGAGTAAGGGCGTTGTGGAAACTGACCACTGTGATGCTGGTCTGTGTGTTGACCGTCGCGGCAACGGCGGCCAACGCGCGGGTCGATAAAATCTGCGCAGGTGTTGAGGATCTGACACTGATTCACAGCGGCTCGCGCGCGGCGCACTCTGTGGCCGATCCGGCGGGCATGATCGAAACGCTTGGCGTGCTCTCGTCGGGACTCAGCGCAAACCTGGTCATTTTTTCGACCCCGGACCTGGTCCGTATCAATCGCGTCCTTTCCAGAACGGCGCGGGACTTGCGCCGCGCCGCAGCGACTCCGCAACAAGACACCGCGCTGGGTGCGATGTCGTTTTCGGCGCTGTCGGTGATCCTTGAGGATCTGTCCATGGTTGGCGAAGTCTTTGGCTGCGTGCCATCACTGCACAGCGCCGCCTCGACAGAGGCCTTGACCTCGGTGCGCCGCCCCGGCTCCGTCAGCAGAACCTGGTCGCGGATCGTTGAGCATGTCTCCTCGGTACAGGTCTACCTCGTCATATGCGCGGCCTTGTCGCTGCTCGTATCTCTGGCCGTTTTGTTCAAACGGTTCAGGCGCAAAAACATCCGGCATCTGTGCAGCATTCCGCTGCATGTCATCTACGGCGAACAATGCACGGTAACCCGGACCATCGACATCAGCCGCGGTGGTCTGCGGTTTGAGGCCGCGGAAGGAAAGCCTGTTGAGATGGGGTGGGTCAGCCTTCATTTCGCGGGCCTGACGGCAGACGCCAAGATCATCTGGGAAAACAAGTTCTACGCTGGCGCGGCGTTTCGGAAGGCCCTGAGCCACGAGGAGCTTGAACGCGTCCTGAGTACGAATTTTGCCACGCTTGAAGAGTCCGGCATCGAGAAAACCTCAACCTCGTGTTTTTTCGCCGGGTGCCACCTGACCTGTGACAAACACCTGGCGACGGCGATTTCGCTAAAAGCGACAAAGGTTCGTCGGCCCATGCCCTAGCGCGTCAGGCCTTTGCCGTGGCGCGCCCCTGACCCGGGCTTAATCCTGCGTCGGAATGACGGGCGGCGCGGGATCCCCGGCCAATTCCTCGAAGTCGAAATTATCCAGCCGCCGCGCACGCCGCCCGGCTTTGTCGGCAGAAATACGGATTTCCGAGACATCCTTGGCGGCTTGCGCGAAGTGCCGGTCGAGGTTTTCAACCCGCACGCCCAGCCGTTCGATGTCTTTGTAAAGCTCGCCCAACTCGCGGCGGATCGCACCGGCTTGCTCGCGCATGCGCGCGTCTTTCAGCACCGCGCGCATGGTGTTCAGCGTCGCCATGCAGGTGGTCGGCGACACGATCCAGACCCGCGCCGTGAACCCCTCGCGCACGATCTCGGGATAATTTGCATGCAGTTCCGCATAGACCGCCTCGGACGGCAGGAACATCAGCGCACCATCCGCCGTTTCACCCTGGATGATGTATTTCTCCGCGATTGCCCGGATATGATGGCGCAGAGCCACGCGCATCAGGCGACGCGCTTCGGTGGTTTCCGCGTCGTTTGACGCCTTGCGCAGGGCTTCATAGGCCTCCAGCGGAAATTTCGCGTCAATGGCAATCGCGCCGGGTGGTTTGGGCAGATGCACGATGCAATCGGCGCGTTTCCCGTTCGAGAGCGTCGCCTGCATCGTATACGCATCCGAGGGCAGCGCGCGCTGCACGATGTCATGCAACTGGATTTCCCCAAACGCGCCACGGGTCTGTTTGTTCGACAGAATATCCTGCAAGGACAGAACGTTACCGGACAGTTTCTCGATATTCGCCTGCGCTTTGTCGATGGCCTCTAGCCGCGCGTGCAGATCGCCAAGGCTGCGCGCGGTGCGCACCGCATTGCCTTGCAGCGACTGCGCCATCAGGTCCGAGACCTCGGCCAGCCGTTGTTCGACCATCTGGATCATCTGGCCCTGCGCCTTGGCCTGCGCCTCGGACACATGATGCAAACCGCCCGACAGATGCTGTTGCCCGTCGGACAGCGCCTGCACCCGCTGGCCCAACTGGTTCATCTGCCAGGTCAACGGCTGCACCACACGCGCGGCTTTCAGCGTCGCGTTCAGGATGATCAGCAGCACCACGGCCAGCGCGGCGGCGGCGATCCCGCCCAGGATCAGCGGGTCGGTCAGGTCAAATTGCGTTGTCATCGCCGGCCGAACAGCTTTTCAATGTCGCTGAGTTTCAGTTCGACATAGGTGGGCCGCCCGTGGTTGCATTGGCCTGACAGCGGCGTGGCCTCCATCTCGCGCAGCAGGGCGTTCATTTCCTCGCCGCGCATCTGACGGCCCGACCGGATCGAGCCGTGGCAGGCCATGCGGCTGAGCACCGCATCAAGGCGTGACCCCAGCGTGCCCGATTGCCCCAGATCGGCCAGTTCATCGAGGATATCCAGCACCAGTTTGCGCGCGTTCACGGTGCCCAATTCGGCGGGGGTTTCGCGCACCGCGATGGCGTCACCGCCAAAGGGTTCGATCACCAGGCCCAGCTTTTCCAGCGAGTCGGCGTGCTCCAGCAGGCGCTGGGCGTCACCCTGCGACAGCGGCACGATCTCGGGGATCAACAGGGCCTGCGCGGCGATGCCGCGTTCGGCCATCTGGCGTTTCAGCCGCTCATACACCAGCCGTTCGTGGGCGGCGTGCTGATCGACGATGACGATGCCGTCGCTGGTCTGGGCGATGATGTAATTCTCATGCACCTGCGCGCGGGCCGCGCCCAAGGGTGCGTCGGTCGGGCCGGATTCGGGTTCAATGCGGGCGAAGGGGGCGGGAGCCTCGGCCATGGCATAGTCAATCACCCCGTCGGCGTCATGCAGCGGAGATTGCGCGGCATAGGCCGTTTGCATCGCGCTAAAACTGGGGCGGCTGGCGTAATCCATTTGCCAGATACGCGGGCCGCTGGGTTCTGGCCGCATCGCCCCAAGGGTGGCGGCGGCAACGGTGCCCGAGGCGCGGTGCCCGGCCTCGGCCAAAGCGTGGCGGATGCCGGACACCACCAGACCGCGCACGATGCCGGGGTCACGAAAGTGCACCTCGGCCTTGGCGGGGTGGACATTGACGTCCACCAGTTCCGGGTCGCAGTCGATGAAAAGCGCGGCAGCGGGGTGGCGGTCGCGGGCCAGCACATCGGCATAGGCGGCGCGCAGGGCGCCGTACAGCATCTTGTCACGCACCGGGCGGCCATTGACGAACAGGTATTGCGCCACCGACGAGCCGCGCGAATAGGTCGGCAAGGCGGCGTAACCAGACAGGCGCACACCCTCGCGCTCGGTGTTCAGGCGCAGGGCGTTGTCAGTGAACTCGCGGCCCATGATCTGCGCCAACCGGGCCTCGAGCGCGTCGAACAACGCGCCTTGCTCGCTATCGAGTTGCAGGACCGTGCGCTCTGCGTCGATATCGGTCAGCGTGAAGCCGACATAAGGCTCGGCCATCGCCAACCGTTTCAGCGTGTCGGCAATCGCCTGCGCCTCGGCGCGGTCGGTGCGCATGAATTTCAGCCGGGCGGGCGTGGCAAAGAACAGATCGCGCAATTCAACGGTGGTGCCGGTGTTCAGCGCGGCGGGGCGCACCGGGCTGATCTTGCCGGCGGTCACCGCGATTTCCGCGCCGTCATCGTCTTTGGTGCGGCTGGTGATGGTCAGGCGACCGACCGCGCCCAACGAGGGCAAAGCCTCGCCGCGAAAGCCGAAAGTGTGGATGTTCAACAGGTCCGAGCCGTCGATTTTCGAGGTCGCGTGCCGGGACATGGCCAAGGGCAGATCCGCGCCGCTCATGCCGCAGCCATCATCGCTGACGCGAATCAGGGTCTTGCCGCCGCCCGCGTAATCGACGCGGATGCGCGTGGCCCCGGCATCGAGCGCGTTTTCCACCAGTTCCTTGACCGCCGAGGCGGGACGCTCCACCACCTCACCCGCCGCAATTCGGTTGGCGGCGGTTTCGTCGAGCTGACGAATCACGGCACGAGGTTGGCTTATGTTGGGTCGGGTTGCTTGCATGCCACTAGCCATAGCATGTCACCCGCCCGTATTAAAGCAATCAGTCGAGGCCGACAGGCTGCCCGACCACCACGAAATGCAACGCCTCAGGCTGTGCCAAGCGGGTGGCAACGCGTTGAATATCCTCAAGCGTGACGGCGCGGACCAGATCATTGCGGATATTCACATAGTTCAGCGGGAAGGACTGGAATTGCATCGACGCAAGAATATTGGCAATTGATTCGTTCCCATCAAAGCGCAGCGGATAGGCCCCGGTCAGATAGGTCTGCACTCGTTCCAGATCCTCTTGCGTGATGCCGCCATTCGCCAGCCAGTCGAATTGCTCGCGCACCAAGGCGATGGCTTCGGCGGCGGTTTCATTGGCGGTGGAAAACTGGCCGACGTAGCTGTCGCCAAACCGGTTCGAGGCCAGCGAGGTGTAGATGCCGTAGGTCAGGCCGCGTGCTTCGCGGATTTCCTCCATCAAGCGCGAACCAAACCCGCCGCCGCCAAAGATGGTGTTCATGATATAGGCGGCCATGAAATCATCGTCGTCCCAATGGATGCCGCCGTGGCCGAACTGGATCACCGATTGCGGGCTGGGGTGGTCGATGACTGTCACGCCCGGATCAGCCGAGAAACTGCGGTACTCGGGCAACGGGACGCTGGCGGGCGGCAAATCGGCATACAGACGATCCACGATCTCGCCCAGCTCTGCGGCAGTGATGTCACCCGCGGCGGCGATATAGGTCAGGTCCGATGTGAAGGCGGCGCGATGGGCGTCAAGCACATTGTCGCGGGTCAGGGCGGCGATGGTGTCGGGTGTGCCATCCGACGGGCGGGCATAGGGATGCCCGGCATAGCCCAAGGCGGCAAAGGCCTGCCCGGCGATGGTATCGGGGTTGCGCGCGGCGCGTTCAAGGGACGCGATGGTCTGTGCGCGCACCCGTTCAAGGCTGTCGGCGTCGAATGTCGCCTGGGTCAGCGCCAGAATCGCAAGGTCGATGACCTGATCGCGATTTTCCGACAGGGCGCGGATCGACAGGCTGACCTGATCGCGCCCGGCGCTGAAACTGACGCTGCCCGCCAAAGCCTCCAGCGCCGAGGCATAGCCCAAGGAGTCCAGATCGCCGGCGCCTTCGGTCAACAGCGAGGTCATCAACGAGATGACGCCGTCCTGGCCTTCGGGCTCGATTGAGGCGCCGCCGGTGAAGATCATCTCGATGGAGACAAAGGGGATGGAGTGTTCTTCGACCAGCCAGGCGTCGTGCCCGTTGGGTGAGGTCACGGCTTGGATGTCGATGGCCAAGGCGCGCGAGGCAACCGGTGTTGCCAGCACCAGGGCCAGTGCGACGGTGTAAATCAGGCGCATCATGCGTCCTCTCCCATCAGCCAGCCTGTGACCGACGAACGGCGATCGAGCGAGCGGGCCGCGTTGATGATCTCTTCGGGGGTGACCGATTGCAGCACGTCGATCCAGGATTCGCTGTCTGCCAGCGTCAGGCCGACGGTCAGATCCGACCCGATGGAATTCGCCCGGCTCTCGGTGTTGTCCTCCTGATAGATCGACTGAGCGCGGACTTGCATTCGGACGCGCTCCAGTTGCTCGGCATCGACGCCGGTTTCGATGAATTCAGCCAGCACACGGTCCAGCGCATCCTCGGCCTCCTGCAACGAGACGCCTTGTGCGGGCATGATCCCCAACGAAAAGGTGCCATTATCAAGTCCGGTGCCCGAGTATCCGGCCCATGTCACCAGCGAGACGCCCTCGTCATAGGTCAACCGCCGTTCCAGCACCGAGGTTTGCGCGCTGCCACCAAGCAGAGCGGACAACATCTCAAACGCGGCGGCCTCACGCTGGTCGCCCGTGCGACGGACCGGGGCCAGATAGAGACGGTTCACATACGGCTGACCGACACGCCCATCGCGCATGATCACGCGACGCTCGGCCAGTTGTGGTGGCTCAAGCGGGCGCGCGCGGTCGGGAAGATCGGCCACGGCCGGGATGGGGCCATAATACTGCCGGGCCAGGTCCAGCACCTCATCGGCGTTCACATCCCCCGCAACCACCAAGGTCGCGTTGTTGGGGGCGTAATGGGTGCGGTAGAAATCCGTGGCAATGTCGCCGGTCAGCGCGGCGATCTCATGGCGCCAACCGATGATTGGACGCCCGTAAGGATGGTTCTGGAACAGGGCGGCGCGCAATTGCTCGCCAAACACGCGGTCGGGGCTGGATTCCAACGTCTGCCCGCGTTCGCGCAGGATCACGTCGCGCTCTGGCAACCAGTCCGATTGATCAAGACGCAGGTTGACCATGCGGTCGGCCTCCATCTGCATCATCAGATCCAGGCGATCAGCGGCAACGCGCTGGTAATAGGCGGTATAATCCCACGAGGTGAAGGCATTGTCGCTGCCGCCATTGGCTTCGACGGTTTCGGAAAACTCGCCTTCGGCCAAGGTGTCGGTGGCTTTGAACATCAGGTGTTCAAGGTAATGCGCGATGCCGGAATGCCCGGCCGGGTCATCGGCGGCACCGACGCGATACCAGACCATGTGCACGACAACCGGCGCGCGATGGTCCTCGATCACCACCACCTGCATACCATTATCCAACGAGAAAAGCTGAGGTTCGCTGGCGAAGGCCGTGGTCAGGCTGGTCGCAACCGCGAGGCAGGCAGTTGCGAGCAGACGCAAGGGATAGGACATCGTGAGGGCTCCGGTTTCAGGACTCGACCCAGATGTACCGTGATCTATCGTGGCGGCAAGCCACTTGGCGCAGAAGTGATGGGCGCGGATCAGCGTTGCGGTGGGGCCGCAGGGGTCCGCACACCGCGCGCACGCCAGCGACGCAGCTCTTCCTGTGGATCAAGAAGCTGCTCTTCATAGGCCTGACGGTAGACGTTGGTGTTGAACGCTCGTTCCAGCAAACGCGGGTTGTTGTCACGGCGCAGTTCCAGATCTTCGGCGGCGAGTGTGGCGCGGATATCGCCGGAAACGCCGCCGCGCCCGGCATAGCCGACCAGACCGGCATCTGCCGCCGGAATGCCGCTTGTGCGTTCGGCGGAAACCCGTCCACCAAGGGCCACGACGGCTTGCGCGCGGGGATCGGGGTCAACAAGATTTGTTCCGCCCGGCGTGGGTGGCGGCAGCGTGGAAAAATCTGCCGGGGCCTGAAGCGCGCCGGTGGGCACAATCGAAAACTCGTCAGGGTCGTCCTGATGCGAGGCCGCGTTCATCAGAATCGGGATATCCCCACTGCGCGAACAGGCAGACAGGGCAAGCAGGCAAAGCCCGGCCGCAGCAAACAGTTGGTAACGCGTCATCTCAGCTTCCCCGATGGTCGCAAGCAAGGTTTGTTTAACGCAAGCCTGCGCTGTCGTCACGGGGCGTTTTGCCACCTGACGCAAAGATGAGCCCGAACGCGCCGATAAAGATGGCAATATCGGCGACGTTGAACGCCCAAGGGTTTGTCCAGCCGCAGCACGAAACATTCAGAAAATCGGCCACCGCGCCCCACACCAGCCGGTCAATCGCGTTGCCCAGCGCCCCGCCGGCCAAAAAGCCCAGCGCAATCTGCATCATGGGCCGTGCGCCATCGCGTTTCACCCAGAACCAGACCCAGCCCGTGACAATCACCGCCAAAGCCACCAGGACAAAGCGCAACCAGAGAGAATCAGCGGCGAACAGGCCAAAGTTCACGCCGCGATTCCACGCCATTGTCAGGTTCACATAGGGCGGCAGGACCTCGATATAGAGGACGTCAGCCAGATTCAGGCCGACGACCACGGCCCATTTCAGCGCCTGATCCAGCGCCAGGATCACGAGGGTTATGATGGTGGCAAGTCTCATATCAGTGCCGGAAATGGCGCATACCGGTGAAGACCATCGCCAGTCCGGCCTGATCGGCGGCGGCGATCACCTCGTCATCGCGCATGGAGCCACCGGGCTGGATGACCGCCACAGCCCCCGCGCCCGCCGCCTCCATCAAGCCGTCGGCAAAGGGGAAGAACGCGTCCGAGGCCACGACCGAACCTTTGGTGAGGGGTTCGGGCAGGCCCAGAACCTCGGCCATGCGCTCGGCCTTTTTGGCGGCGATGAGGGCTGAAGTCGAGGCGGCTCATCTGCCCGGCACCCACGCCAACCGTCGCGCCGTCTTTGACGTAGACGATGGCGTTGGACTTGACGTGTTTGGCGACGGTCCAGGCAAAGCGCATGTCGGCCAGTTGCGCGTCGGTGGGGGCCAGTTTGGTGGCGACGGTCAGGTCATCAACCCGTCCGTTATCCTTGTCCTGCACCAGAAACCCGCCCGAAACCTGCCGCACACTCAGCAGATCGGCGCTGGGATCGGCCAGGCGGTCGGTGGTCAGCAGGCGCAGGTTTTTCTTGCCCGCGAACACCGCAATGGCGTCCTCGTCGGCCCCCGGCGCGATAATGACTTCGGTGAAAATCTTGACGATTTCCTCGGCGGTGGCTTTGTCGAGCCGCTGGTTCAAGGCGACGATCCCACCAAAGGCCGAGGTGCGGTCACAATCAAACGCGCGCTGATAGGCCTCCAGCAAGGTGCCGCCGATGGCCACGCCGCAGGGGTTGGCGTGTTTGATGATCGCGCAGGCAGGGCCGTTGGCCGGGTCAAATTCGCTGACCAGTTCAAACGCGGCGTCGGTGTCGTTGATGTTGTTATAGGACAGGTCCTTGCCCTGATGCTGCGTGGCGGTTGCCACGCCGGGGCGGCCCGAGCCATCGGTGTAAAACGCGGCCGACTGGTGCGGGTTTTCACCATAGCGCAGGCTTTGCGCGAGGGTTCCGGCGAACACCCGGCGGCGCGGCGTCTCCTGCCCGATCGCCCGCGCCATCCAGGTGGAAACCGCCGCGTCATAGGCGCCTGTGCGGGCATAGGCGATCTGCGCCAGCCGCTGCCGGAAGGCCAGCGTGGTCTGGCCGCCGTTGGCGTCCAGTTCGGCCAAGACCGCCGCGTAATCCTCGGGATCGGTGACAACGCTGACGAAACCGTGGTTCTTGGCCGCCGCGCGGATCATCGCCGGACCGCCGATGTCGATATTCTCGATGGCCTCATCGTAACCCGCGCCGCGCGCCACGGTGGCCTCGAACGGATAAAGATTGACCACCAAGAGGTCGATTGCCTCGATCCCGTGTTCGGTCATCGAGGCCCCATGCCCCGCATCGTCGCGCAACGCCAGCAGCCCGCCATGCACCATCGGGTGCAGGGTTTTCACGCGGCCGTCCATCATTTCCGGAAAGCCGGTCAGGTCGGACACATCGCGCACCGCCAGCCCCGCGTCGCGCAGGGCCTTGGCGGTGCCGCCGGTGGAGACCAGATCAACGCCCCGTTCGGCCAAAGCGCGGCCCAGATCAATCAGCCCGGTCTTGTCGGACACCGACAGCAGAGCGCGTTTCAGGGGGGCGAGGTCGGTCATGGCAGCAGTCCTTGGCTCAGTCTTTGAACATGTCGCGCGGCATCGCCAGATCATCGTCACGGCCGATATCGCGGATGGCCAGCGGGGTATCCTGCGCTTTGGCGAGTGTCCAGTTGATCTGGCTCGACTCGGCCAAAAGCGCGGCGCGAATGACGATTTGCTGGCAGGGGCGCGGGGCGAGTCGGCCTTTTTCCAGAAACACCGACGGCTCCAGCGACAAGCGTCCCGGCCCGTCAAAGCGAAACACCCAGATCTCGCCCGAGGGCAGCGCCACTGAAACCGCCGTTGCATTCATGTCCAGCGAGGGGTCGGCGTCCGGGTGCAGATGGAACCGCAGCGCATAGCCGATCCCGCGCAGCTTGCCGGCGTCGAGCACCTGATTCAGGTGTTTGATATGCGCGGGCTCGCGCGCGACCAGAATATCCTCGCCCAGCAACACGCGCCCGTCATGGCCAAGGTCCAGCGTGCGCACATGGGTCAACCCGTGGGTCGCGACATAGCCGTCATGGCTGAGCAGAAGCGAGGCACCGTCGCGTTCGTCGGTGCGGTGCTGAGTGATGGATTTCGGGCCATCGAGCAACGGCGCGCCGCCATCCTCGGGGCGGCTGGCCTTGCCGAACCGCGCCGAACTGAAGCCGTCGATTGACAGCGTGCTGTGCGAATTGGTTGCGCGCCCGGCCTTTTCCCACTCCGGCCCGAACGGGATGCCAGAGCCGCTGCTGACAATCAGCGGGCGGCGGTTCGAGGTCAGTTCGAACGCCAGCATCGAGGCGTGCGCGGCATGGGCAGAGTCCGCGCTGGGCGGCACGGCGGCGTCAATGATCACCGTGGTGCGCCCGCCTTCCAGGCGGGCATAGCCCATCGCCTGTTTGTTCTTGGGGCCGAACGGCACGCCCGAGACGGAAAGCGCATGTTCCAGACGCCCCTCCATGCCGCGCCCGCCGCCTTGGAAGCGCGCCAGGCCACCATCGGCGTGGCGCAGCGTGCGCAGGCAGGGCGCAATCCGGCTGATGGCCGCGCTTATCGCCGGGGGGACGGGATGCTCGGCGTCACGCAACGCCATTTGCGCCCAGGCCAGCAGGGTGAAAACCTCCAGCAGATCCTCGGGGTTGCGGCTGGCGATGCCGCCATCGGTGGCAATATCATCGGCGCAAGCCTTGGCCAGCGCCTTGAGCGCGTCGTCGCGATAGCGCTCCATGTCAATCAGTGACAGCGCGGCATAGAGCAGACCGGTCAACGCCTCGAATTTGGGCAAACCCGGCGCGGCGCTGTGCCAGCGACGGGCCAGAAAAGCGGATTGCCGCCCCAGAACCGCAAAGAACGGCGCGTTTTCCGCGCCGTCGCGACCCGAGGTCAGGAAGATTGCGTGTTGAATCCAGCGCAGGATGCGCCGCCCGGTGATATCCGGCTCCCAGCCCGGCCCGTCGCCCATGCCAAACCGCGCGATCCAGTCCGAGACCCAGCCCTGCGCCGTGAGCCGCGCCGCCCGGTCGCCCGCCGCGGCCATGTGATCGAGCCAGCCAAATCCGTGCAACTCCGCCGCGAACCCAAGCGAGGGCGGCACGATGTCCCAAGGCTGGTGCGTCTCGACAACATGGCCCGCCAGCAAAAAATTCCCGGCGGTCAATTGTTTGCCGCGCGCGAAAAAGCCGATGGTGCGTGGTTCGGGCATCGACACAAAGCCGCCCGCCGGCGGTGCCGAACGGGAAGCGCGCGCCGCGAGGCGATTGCCCCACCGCCGTTTGCGCGCTGCCCAGCCCTTTTGCATTGTTGTGCCCTGCTCATTGCCTGTTGCGCAGGGAATAGCGCCAAGCCGCGCCGCTGTCACGCCGTCAGAGCGGATCGCGGCAAAGAAGCGCCATGTAAAACCCGTCATTCCCGCCCGGCAGATCCCCGGGCAGGGTGCGCCAGCCGCCATCCTCGGTCGCGCGGCCAAAGGGCATTTGCGGCAGGGGCAAGGGTTTCAACGCCGGATGTCGGGCCAAGGCGGCGAGGATCTGCGCTTCGCCCTCATCCGGCAGCAACGAGCAGGTGCAATAGACCAACCGCCCGCCGGGTTTCAGCAAGGTCAGCGCGTGGTCAAGCATCTGCGCTTGCAGCGTGACCAGCTCCGCCACGTCGCCGGGTTTGCGCACAAAGGGCAGGTCCGGATGCCGCCGGATGGTGCCCGTCGCAGAGCAGGGCGCATCGAGCAGGATCGCGTCAAACGGCGCGTCGGTTTGCCATGTCAGCGCATCGGCGGTGATCACCTCGGCGCTCAGGCCGGTGCGGGCCAGGTTTTCATGCAGCCGTTTCAGGCGCGGGCCGGACATGTCCAGCGCGGTGACCTGTGCGCCCGCCGCCGCCAGTTGCATGGTCTTGCCACCGGGTGCAGCGCAGAGATCCAGAACGCGCTCGCCGGGCTGCGCGGCCAGCACCGTGGCTGGCAGGGTCGCGGCGGCATCCTGAATCCACCAATCGCCAGTGTCGAACCCCGGCAGGGCGCTGACCTGCACGCCCGCCGCCAGCCGCACGGAGCCGTTTGGCAACACTTCGCCTTCAGGCACATCTTTCGCGCCGGGTTTCAACGTCAGGTCAAGCGCGGCGGCGGCGTTATGCGCGGCCTCAAGGGCGGCGACGGTTTCTTCGCCATAAACACCCTTGAGTCTGCGCCGCAACCAGCCGGGAAGACGCTGCACCGGCAGATCATGCCAACCCTCAAACTCGGATGCGCGGCGCAGAACCGCGTTGGCCATACCCGCCAGCGGGGTGGTTTTTTTCTGCGCACGCAAGGCGGTCACGGTCGCATTCACCACGCCATGCGGCGGTGCACCCAGTTCCAGCATCTCGACCGTGGCCACGCGCAGCGCGGCCATCACGCCCTCGGGCGGGGCTTTGCGCAGGTGCGGGGTCAGCACGGCATCGGCGCGGCCCAGATTGCGCAGGGTCGCCAAGGCGAGACGTTGCGCGCGGGCCCGCGTGGCTGGGTCGGCATTGGGCAGGACAATGTCGGTCAACATCTGCCCCTCGGAGACGACCCCAGCGACCAGCAGGGCCGCCATCTGGCGCGGATCGGCGTGTGAAGGCTGCGGCATGGGGTCTCCGGTCTTGTCGGTGTGGGGTTCGGCGCTTAAGTTGCGCCTATCCTATCGCCCAGTGCGAGGAAAGCCGCAAGGAAACCCGCATGACCCATGATCCATCCACCCTGCCCCCCGCCGCGCAACGCGCCCTGGCCGAAGCCGAAGCGCGCCGCCTCAAGGCCGAAGCCGAGGCGAAACCGATGCCCAGGGAATTGGGCGGGCGCAACGGCCCAGAGCCGGTGCGCTATGGCGACTGGGAGAAAAAGGGCATTGCCGTCGATTTTTGAAGCATCGGCTTAAAGCCCCAGAACCGCCGCCATATCGTATTCGCCGTTCTTGCGCCCCTGCGCCCAGACCGCCGCCTTGACCGCACCGCGCGCAAAGACCGAGCGATCGCTGGCGATATGCCGCAGGATGATCCGCTCGCCGTCGGCGGCGAACATCACGTCATGTTCGCCGATGATATCGCCGCCGCGCACCACGGCAAAGCCGATGCTGCCCGCCTCACGCGGCCCGGTGATGCCATCGCGAGCGCGCACGGCGGCGTCCTCAAGGGAAACACCGCGCCCGGCTGCGGCGGCTTCGCCCAGCATCAAGGCGGTGCCCGAGGGCGCATCGACCTTGTGGCGGTGGTGGCCTTCGATGATCTCGATGTCGTAATCGGTGTCGAGGGCTTCGGCCACTTTGCGGGTGAGTGCGGCCAGCAGGTTCACACCAAGGCTCATGTTGCCCGCCCGCACGATCACGCCGGATTTCGCGACCTCGGCCAGCGCGGCCAGATCACCCTTGGACAGACCCGTGGTGCCGATGATGTGCGCGACCCCCAGTTCGGCGGCAATCGGGGCCAGGGCGACCGTTGCGGATGGTGCCGTGAAATCAATCACCGCCTGCGCGCCCTGCAAGGCCACACGGGGATCACCCTGCACGATGATGCCATTGGCCGCCCCGCCCAGCGCCTCGCCCAGATCCTTGCCGATCCACGCATGACCCGGACGCTCCAGCGCGCCCGACAGATGCACCTTGTCGCTGGCGTTGATCACCTGCACCAGCATCCGGCCCATGCGGCCTGAAACACCCGTCACGACGGTCGCGGTTGTGGTCGCGGTTGTGGTCGCGGTTGTGTTGGTCATATCGCCCCCTTTTGTTCGCCCCTGTCATAGCGCGCCCAAGGGCGGCAGAAAACCGCCTTTGCGCAGGTCACGCTTGCTTGTGAGCGGATTGCAGCGGCGCGTGGAATCCCCTACATATGCGCCATGAGTGCAAAACGTTTCCCCAAGGCCTCGGGCCCATCACAACGCCAGCTTCGGGTGGCCGAGGTTATCCGTCACCGGATGGCCGAGATCCTGCAACGCGGCGACGTGCATGACGCGGAATTGCAGCGCATGTCGATCACCGTGTCCGAGGTGCGGGTGACGCCCGATCTGCGCAGCGCGATTGCCTTTGTCATGCCGCTGGGCGGGCGCGAGCCCGAGGCCGCCTTGGCCGCCATGCGGCGCAACAAGGGCGAGATCCGGCATCAAGTGGCGCATGGCCTGAACCTGCGTTTCGCGCCCGAGTTGCGGTTCGAGCTGGACAAGACGTTTGACGCAATGGACAACGCGCGCCGCATGTTCGCCGACCCGCGCGTCATGGCCGATGTCGCTGCCCCCGATGAGGCGGATGAGCCAGATGTCGACGCTGACAAAGACGCTGACAAAGACGATGCCTGAAAGGCTCCTCGCCGCGGTTGTGGCGCTGGGCCTGAGCGGCGGTGCGGCCTTGGCCGAGTGTCAAAGCACGGTTTTCGAGGGCGACAGCTTCACCACTTGCACGGCGCAGGCCTCTGAGGATGTGCGGCTGTTCCTGATGGCGGCGGATGGGCAGGTGTTTGGCTCTTTCGCGCGCATTGATGCTGATCTGGCCGCCGAAGGGATGCAACTTGCCTTTGCGATGAACGCGGGCATGTTCCACCCGGACCGTCGCCCCGTCGGGCTGTATGTCGAGGATGGCGCGCAATCCGCGCGGTTGGTCACCCGCGAGGGGCCGGGAAATTTTGCCATGCTGCCGAATGGCGTGTTCTGCATAAAGCCTGACGGTTTCGCGGTGATCGAGAGCCACATCTTTGAGGAAACCACGCCCGATTGCCGCTATGCGACGCAATCGGGGCCGATGTTGGTGATCGACGGAGAACTGCATCCACGCTTTCTGCCAGACTCGACATCACTCAACTTTCGCAACGGCGTCGGGGTCAGCGATGATGGGCGCACGGCGTATTTCGTGATCTCGGATGCCAAGGTGACCTTTCACCACTTCGCCCGCTTCTTTCGCGATCATCTGGGCGTGAATCAGGCTCTGTTCCTCGATGGCAGCATCTCGCGGCTTTATGCGCGCGATCTTGGCCGCTCGGATTGGGGTTTGCCGATGGGGCCGATGGTGGGTCTGGTTCAGCCGATTGACTAGGGGTTTCCATTTGCCGCAAAGCCCCTATCTTTCTGGCAGAGGTACCGCATGCTGACGATTGATTTCGACAATTCCTACGCCCGCGATCTTGATGGGATGTATTTGCCTGTTCAGGGCGCACCAGCCCCCGATCCGGCGCTGGTCTGGCTGAACGAGGCGCTGGCGGTTGATCTGGGCCTGGACCCTGACGATCTGCGCAGCCCCGAAGGCGTGGCGATGTTGACCGGCAGCGCGATGCCCATGGGGGCCTCGCCGCTGGCAATGGCTTATGCCGGGCACCAGTTTGGCGGCTTCTCGCCGCAGCTGGGCGACGGGCGCGCGATGCTGGTCGGCGAGGTGCTGAACCGCGCGGGGCAACGCCGTGACATTCACCTCAAGGGCTCTGGCAGAACGCCGTTTTCGCGCGGTGGCGATGGCAAGGCAGGGCTTGGCCCGGTGCTGCGCGAGGTGTTGATTGGCGAGGCGATGCACGGTCTTGGCATCCCCACGACCCGCGCCTTGGCGGCCACCACCACCGGCGAGACCGTCTGGCGCGAAACGCCGCAAACCGGGGCGGTTCTGGCCCGCGTCGCCGATAGCCACCTGCGCGTCGGCACGTTTCAATTCTTTTACGCCCGTCAGGAAACCGCGCGGCTGAGCAAGCTGGCGGATTACGCGATTGCCCGGCATTTTCCCGAATTGGCGGAGACCCCGGACCGCTATCTGGCGTTTTATCACGCGGTGATCGCCCGGCAGATGGCGCTGATTGCGCAATGGATGGGCGTGGGCTTTGTGCATGGCGTTATGAACACCGACAATTGCGCAATTTCCGGCGAGACCATCGACTATGGCCCCTGCGCCTTCATGGAAGCGTATAACCCTGAAACCGTGTTTTCCTCGATTGATCGGCAGGGGCGCTATTCTTACGGCAATCAGCCGGTCTTGGCGCGCTGGAACCTTGCGCGGCTGGGCGAGTGTCTGATGCCGCTGATCGCACCCGAGGACCCGGAACAGGCCCTGCCCGAAATGCAATCCGCGCTGGAAGCCGCCGAGATCCGCTATGATACCCTGCACCGCAAGAGGTTCAGCGCCAAGCTGGGGGTCAGCGAGGCGGGGGATGCGTTGATCAACGGGTTCCTTGATATGCTGACCGCGCAATCGGCGGATTTCACGCTGGCCTTCCGCAAGCTGGGGCAGGCCGCGCGCGGCGATGAGGGGCCGTTGGTGGCGCATCTGAACGCCGATCCACGGTTGAGCGACTGGCTGGCGGCTTGGCGTCCGCAACTGGATGCCGCCGACAAGATGGACCGCGTGAACCCGGTCTATATTCCGCGCAATCACCGGGTCGAGGAGGCGCTGCGTGCCGCCGAGGGGGGCGATATGGCGCCGTTCCATCGGTTGCTCGAGGCGGTGTCGGACCCCTACACAGGGCGCGCCGGGTTCGAGGATCTGGAAACGCCCGCACCTGAGGGCGCGGGCGCGTATGTAACCTATTGCGGGACCTGAGCCGTTACAGCACTTGCGCGATGGCCTTGGCGACCAGCGGCACGGATTTCAGCGTCAGGCCGGCCATGTTCACCCGCCCGCCGCCGACGGCATAAACGCCGAACTCGTCGCGCAGACGGGCGATTTGCGCGTCAGTGCCACCCAGAAGCGAGAACATGCCGCGTTGATCGGCCAGAAAGCCAAAGCGATCCGAGCCGCATTCATCGCGCAAGGCATCGGCCAGCGCGCGGCGCAACCCGTTGACCCGGTTGCGCATGTCCTCAAGCTCGGCCTCCCACTCGGCGCGCAGGGCGGGGTCGGTCAGGATGGTTGTGACCACGCGCGCACCGTGATCGGGCGGAAAGCTGATCGAGGCGCGGTTCTTGGCCCCCAAAGTGCCCTGCACGGCGGCGCGCTCTCCCGCCGGACACAGGACCAGGGTGATCCCGGCGCGCTCTCGATACAGGCCGAAATTCTTAGCGGCCGAGGCGGCGATGATCACGCGATCCATCTCGCTGGCCAGATAGCGCAGCCCGGCCGCGTCGTCGTCGAGCCCGTCACCGAACCCCTGATACGCGATATCGACGAAGGGCATCAGATCATTGGCCTTCAGGAATCGCGCCATTTCAGCCCAGTCATCGGGGTTCAGATCGGTGCCGGTGGGATTGTGGCAGCAACCGTGCAGCAAGACCACGTCGCCGGCCTTCGCCTGCGCCAGATCCGCCCACATGCCCGCGCGATCCACGCCGCCGGTTTCGGCATCGTAATAGCGATAGGGCTTCCACGCCAGGCCGACCACATCGGCCAGCATGTTGTGATTGGGCCAGGTCGGTGTGGAAATCCAGATCGTCGCGTCCGGGTTGGCGGTCTTGATCAATTCCATTGCCAGCCGCACCGCACCCGTGCCGCCGGTGGCCGCCGCCGCCGCGATATGCTCTTTCGCGACGGTGCCCGCCAGCAACAGATCGGCCATCGCGTCATGGAACGAGGGGTCGCCAATCAGCGCCGTGTAGACCTTGGTGTCCTGCGTATCGACCAGCTTTTGCTCGGCGCGCTTCACCGCACGCATGACCGGCGTGATGCCTGTGTCATCCTTGTAAACTCCGACGCCCAGATCGGTCTTTGTGTCGCGCGCATCCTCGCGGTAAAGCTGCGAGACCAGCATGATCGGGTCCATTTTCGGCGTGGCGAGGCGGTTGAACATGATGCGTCCTCAGATAAGCGGTTGATGAAACACCTGATCACTCGCCAAAACACGCGAATGGACCTCGGTGCGGACGGGCGAAAAGCCCATCTTCTGATATTGGATCAACGCCCGCGGGTGATCGAGCGTGCAGGTATCGACGGTCAGTTTCTTGGTGGACTCTCGGTCCCAGGCCGTCATCACCGCGGACTTCAGCAACCAGGTGCCCAAGCCCCGCCCGACGGCCTCGGGGACCAGGCCGAAATAGGCAAGCTTGCAGATTTCGTCCTCGCGCCAATCCAGCATGAAGAACCCTTGGGGCCATCCCTTGCCGATCATCGTATAGAGCGAGACATCCGGATCCTGAATCCAGGCGTTCAACTCGTCGCGCGGGATCTTGTGCTTGTCGGTCCAGGCATAATCACGGCCAACTGCATCGTAGAGCGACAGAAAATACCACCACGGCGGGGAATCGGCGCGCACCAGGATTGCCTCACGACCCACCGGCAGGCTGGGCCAGCCATAGGTTGGGCGCTTGGTCATTTCCAACCACGTCACCCGGTACTCAACGGTGTCACCGGCTTTATAGGCGTGCATGTCAGCCCTTCTCGACTTTGAGATCCGGGTACATGCCCCATTCGGTCCACGATCCATCGTACACGGCGTGTTTGTGATGCCCCAATCGCTCGAGTGCGAGGCTGAGAATGCAGGCCGTCACGCCCGAGCCGCAGGTGGTGATCACGGGCTTTGACAGATCGACGCCAGCCTTTTCAAACGCCTCGCGCAGGGCGGCTTCGTCCTTCATCGTCGCATCTGGGTTCAGCACGTCGCGGTAATTCAGGTTCAGCGAGCCGGGAATATGCCCCGAGCGAAGACCCGGGCGCGGCTCTTCGACCTCGCCGCGGAACCGTTCGGCCGACCGCGCATCCAGGATTTGCCAGTCACCCAGCTTCGAGGCCGAGGCAACCTGGCTCACGTCCTTGATCAAATGCGCCTGACGCTGCACGGTCATGTGGCGATCGCGCACCATCGGCGGCAGATCCTCCAACGCGCGGCCCTCGGCCTTCCACTTTGGCAAGCCGCCATCCAGCACCGCGATATCCAGCTTGCCCATCAGCTTGAAGGTCCACCAGACGCGCGGGGCCGAGAACATGCCAAGGCTGTCATAAACAACCACCTGATGCCCGTCGCCGATACCCATCGCGCGCATACGGCTGATGAATTTCTCCACCGGCGGCGCCATATGCGGCAGGGCCGAGCGCTGGTCCGAAATCTCGTCGATGTCGAAGAATCGAGCGCCGGGAATATGCCCTTCGGTGTATTCGGTGTGCGAATCGCGGTCAGAATCGGGCATGTGCCACGACGCATCCAGAATCCGCAGATCCGGGTCATTCAGGTGGGCTGCCAGCCATTCGGTGGAAACCAGTGTCCGGGGGTCGTCACTCGCCATGCGCTCGGTCCTCAACTTGCCTTTTGAAATCGTTACCTGCCCGTCCGAGATGTGGCAACCCCGGCAAAGGCACTGGCTTTCCCATCCCGGTGGAGCACGCTAAAGAATGCCCATGCAACAGACCCTGACCGAGATTTATGATTCCCGTGTGGCGGCAGGTGATTACCGCGCCGATGCGATGCAGCGTGCCGTGCTTCCGGCGCTGCAATCCCGACGTGAGGCGCTGGAGCAGCCGCAAAAACGCGGGCTTCTGGGCGGGCTGTTCAAGAAATCTGCCGACGCGCCAAAGGGTCTGTATCTGTGGGGTGGGGTCGGGCGCGGCAAATCCATGTTGATGGACCTGTTCGCGGCGAACACGGACCAACCTGCCAAGCGCCGCGTTCATTTTCATGCCTTCATGCAGGAAATCCACGCCGGCATGCACGAGGCCCGCAAGACCGGCGTTGATGACGCGCTGGCCCCGGTCGCCGCCAAGGTCGCCGCCGACCTGCGTTTGCTGGCATTCGATGAAATGCAGATCAATGACATTACCGACGCGATGATCGTCGGGCGGTTGTTTCAGATGCTGATGGATGCCGGGGTGATGATTGTCACCACATCGAATCGCCCGCCTGAGGACCTGTATAAAGACGGGCTGAACCGGGCGCTGTTTCTGCCCTTCATTGCTCTGCTGCGCGAGAAAATGGAGGTCATTCACCTCGAATCAGCGGTGGATTACCGCCAGCATCGCCTGACGGGCGCGCAGGTGTATTTTCACCCGGCAGACAGCGCCGCACGACAGGCGATTGATGCGCTGTGGGCGGAATTGACAGGCGGCGATCCCGGTGCGCCCTTGGTTCTGACCGTGCAAAGCCGCAAGGTCGAGGTGCCCCGGCATCACAACGGCGTCGCCCGCGCCGGGTTCTGGGATCTGTGCGGCAGACCGCTTGGACCGGCGGATTATCTGGCCTTGGCGGGCGCGATCCGGCTGCTGATCCTCGAGGATATTCCGCGCTTGTCCTCAAGCAATTACAACGAAGCCAAGCGCTTCGTGACCCTGATTGATGCGCTGTATGAGGGCAAGGTGCGGCTGATCGCCAGCGCAGCCGACCAGCCCGAGCGCCTGTATTCCGAGGGCACAGGCTCGTTTGAATTCGAGCGCACCGCAAGCCGTCTGCGCGAGATGCAGAGCGCGGATTGGGGCAGCGACCCGGTGCCTTAGCGCTATTCCTCGGCGCCGCGCTCGATTTTTGCGAACCGCTCCAGCCGTGAGGCCTCGGTCTTGCGAGGGCGTTGCTGCAAGGTTTTTGCCGCGTTGCTGGGCCGGGTTGCCCGCTCTACATCAACGAATCTGTCAAGCCGCGCGGTCGAGGGTGCGCGCCCGTGATCAAGGGGATGTTTGCCCATTGGAACCTCCGAGGGTTGGTCTCCACAACCCAAAGGTAAGCTGTGGAGCACCAAAAGTCACGCGGCGGCTTTGATTTCCAAGCGCTGCGACACGATCTCGGCCAGAACCTGCTCAAACGGTGTGGGTTGGAAATCAGGCAGAAGCTGCGCCAACCGCGCGCCCGACAGGCGGTGCGGCGTGTTGAAAAGATAGCGCATTTCCTTCATCTCGCGCGCCAGTTCCCAGACCGGAGCCGTCACGCTGAACAGCCACCACGGGAAGGGCTTGACGGTCAGCTTGCGCCCGGATTGCCGCGCCAGCCCATCGGCCAGTTGCGCCGTGGAAAACGTCAGCCCCGGAAAGGGGATATCGGTGAAACGCGGCAGATCGGCGCGCATCTGGGCCAACATGACCGCCGCGCGCGCCATATCCGGCAGCCAGGCATGAGCGCGCTCGACATCGGGGTCGCCAAAGGCCGTCACCACACCTTTGGAAAAGGCGCGCAGATAAACCATATCGACATGCGAATCGCCGATTTCAGCCTCCAGAAAGTCGCCCGCGCGCAGGATGATGGTCTGCACCTCGGCGGCTTTGTATTGCGCCTCGATCTGCGCGCGAATCGCCCCTTTGCGGCTGCATGGCTTGTGTGGCGTCGCCTCGGACCAAGGTCCGGGTTGCGCGCCGTAGACATAGACATTGCCGGGAAACAACACCGTCGCGCCCGAGGTTTTGGCGGCACCGATCACCTGCCGTGTGATCGCCGGCAGTAGGGTTTCCCAGTCGTGATAAGCGGGCGGGTTCAGGCCGTTGACGATCACGTCGCAGCCCTGCGCGGCGGCGTTCATGTCGCTGCCACGGATATAGGCGCGTGTCAGCCACCCGGCATCGCGAAACGCTTTGGAGAAATGGCGGCCAATCTTGCCGGACGCGCCAAGGATGAGGGCTGTTTGGGTCATGGTTGAAACCTTTGTTCAGGGTGATGCCCCCTGTTTGACCCAAAGGAATGCGAATGGATATTGCCCGAAACTCTTTCTCTGATATTCATTATTGAATGACAAACCCCTCTCACGATTGGACCCTTCTGCGGTCATTCCTTGCCGTTGCAGAGACCGGCTCACTGTCGGCAGCGGCGCGCGCGATTGGGCAAAGCCAGCCGACACTTGGCCGCCACATCAAGCAACTTGAGGCCCAGTTGCGTCTGAACCTGTTTCGACGTGTCCCGCGCGGGCTGGAGCTGACCGAGGCCGCGCTGCCTTTGGTGGACACCGCCCGCGCGATGGCGGCAAATGCGGCGCGGTTCAGTCAACTTGCCGAGGGGCGGCAGATGGAGTTGCGCGGCACGGTGCGCATCACCGCCTCGCGCATCGTCTCGCACCATATGCTGCCCGCGATCCTCGCCCGACTCAGACAGGCCGAACCCGAAATCCAGATCGAGCTTGCGCCCTCGGACACCTCGGAAAACCTGCTGTTCCGTGAGGCTGATATCGCGCTGCGCATGTATCGGCCGGAACAATTGGACATCATCGCGCGCCACGTCACCGACCTGCCGATCGGCCTCTATGCGGCGCATGGCTATCTGGCGCGGCACGGCACGCCCCGCACAATCGACGACCTGAAACACCATAGCTTTGTGGGTTACGACCGCGACGAGCGTATTCTGCACATGATGCGCGCGATGGGTTTTCCGGCAACGCGCGACTTCTTTGGCATCCGCTGCGACGATCAAACGGTGCATTGGGAGTTGGTGCGCGCCGGGTGCGGCATCAGTGGCATGCAGCGCCAGATCGGTGACCAAGACCCCTTGGTGGCCCGCGTGATGCCCGAGCTTGACCTGCCGTCCTTGCCGCTGTGGCTGGCCGCGCCGCAAGCCCTGCACACCAACCCCCGCATTCGGCGCGTATGGGATTTTCTGGCGCAGGCGCTGAGATGACCGGTTATTCGCCCGGCGTGACCGAACCGCCCCAGCCGATCAATTGTTCAATCAGCGGCGAAATGCGCGGGCCTTCCTGCTCACACGCGCCCTCCTGGGTCATGGTGCTATAGGCCGGATGCAAGAACAGGGCATTGTATTGCGGCGGGTCCAGTTCAAACCGGGCCGCCAAAATCCCGGCCGAGTCCGAGAGCAACGCCTGCTCGGCCTCGCTGATCGCGAACCCCTCGCAGTTTTGCGCCGCCACGCTGGCGACGACCAGCGCGCTGAGCAAATCAGCGGTCTCGTCGCGCGTCATCGACGGAATGTCGGGCAGGGTTATTGCGCCGTCGGTCAGCGCGGGCGAAGCCGCCAGCACCGCGATCACGGCAACTATCGACAGGCGTTTCATGCGGGCCTCCTGTTCGGGTTCCGGGGACAACCATCTGGAACCCCGCGACAGCCGAAAGGTCCGCGCGGGGTTTCGCTTTTCAAGCCCGTTTCGCCCCGACCTGCCCGAGGCCCAGCACGGTCAGCACCTTGGCCTCGATATCTGCGGCGTTCAGGCCAGCGGCGGCGTACATGTCGGCGGGGTTGGCGTGGTCGATGAAACTGTCAGGCAGGACCATCGCGCGGAATTTAAGGCCGTGGTCGAACACGCCCTCGTCGGACAAAAGCTGCGCGACATGGGAGCCGAAGCCGCCGACCGCACCCTCCTCGATGGTGATCAGCGCCTCGTGATCCTGCGCGAGTTGCAGGATCAGATCGCGGTCGAGGGGTTTGGCGAAGCGGGCGTCGGCCACGGTGGGGGTGATGCCGCGCGCGGTCAACGCCTCGGCAGCTTTCATCACCTCTTGCAGACGGGTGCCAAAGGACAGGATCGCCACGCGCGCGCCCTGCTGGATCAAGCGGCCCTTGCCGATTTCCAGCGGGATGCCGCGTTCGGGCATGTCAACGCCGACCCCCTCGCCGCGTGGAAAGCGGAAGGCGATCGGCCCGCTGTCATGGGCGGCGGCGGTGGCGACCATGTGCACCAGTTCGGCCTCATCCGCAGCGGCCATGACCACCATGCCGGGAAGATTGGCCATGAAGGCAATGTCAAAGGACCCGGCGTGCGTGGCACCATCGGCCCCGACCAACCCGGCACGATCAATGGCAAAGCGCACCGGCAGGCCCTGCAATGCCACGTCATGCACGACCTGATCGTAACCGCGTTGCAGGAAGGTCGAATACATGGTGCAGAACGGTTTCAACCCGCCCGCCGCCAGCGCGCCGCAGAAGGTGACGCCATGTTGCTCGGCGATGCCAACGTCAAAGCAGCGCTTGGGGAAACGTTCGGCAAACAGGTTCAGCCCGGTGCCATCGGGCATGGCGGCGGTGACGGCGACGATCTTGTCATCGGCCTCACCGGCCTTGATCAGTGCTTCGGCGAAAACCTTGGTGTAGCTGGGCGCGTTCGAGGGGGCCTTGGTCTGCTTGCCGGTCAGCACATTGAATTTCGCCGTGGCATGGCCCTTGTCGGCGGCCATTTCGGCGGGGCGATAGCCTTTGCCCTTCTTGGTGATCACATGGATCAACGTCGGTCCGGTGGCGCGGGCATGGAGGGCGCGCAGGACGGCCAGCAAGGCCTCCATATCATGGCCATCGACGGGGCCGACATAGTGAAAGCCCAGTTCCTCGAACATCGTGCCGCCGACGGTCGCGTGTTTGAGCATGTCCTTGGCGCGGTGTGCGGCATCCTGCAGTGGCGAGGGCAGCAGCGACAGCGCGCCTTTGGCGGCGGCCTTGAGGTCTTGCAGCGGTTTCTCGGCATAGAGGCGCGAGAGGTAGGAGGACAGCGCGCCGGTGGGTGGCGCGATCGACATTTCGTTGTCGTTGAGGATCACGAACAGCCGCTTGCCCAGATGGCCCGCGTTGTTCATCGCCTCGAACGCCATGCCCGCCGACATGGAGCCATCGCCGATCACCGCGATTGCGTCGCCCAGCGCCGGGTCCGGCGAACCGCCAAGATCGCGCGCGACCTTGAAGCCGAGGGCGGCGGAAATCGAGGTCGAGGAATGCGCCGCACCGAAGGGATCATAGGGCGACTCTGTGCGCTTGGTGAAACCACTGAGGCCGTCTTTCTGACGCAGGGTGCGGATACGGTCACGCCGCCCGGTCAGGATTTTATGCGGATAACACTGATGCGAGACATCCCAGATCAGCCGGTCGCGCGGTGTGTCGAAGATCGCGTGAATGGCGACGGTCAGCTCGACCACGCCCAGACCCGCGCCCAGATGCCCGCCGGTTTCCGACACGGCGCTGATTGTCTCTGCGCGCAACTCATCGGCAACCTGGCGCAGTTGCGCGTCGCTGAAGCGTTTCAGATCGGCCGGAGTTTGGACGCGGTCAAGTAGCGGGGTCGCTGGGCGGTCGGCACTCATGGTTTACTTCCAGTCAACTTGTCTCGGGCAACTTCTCGCATCACTTGTCGCGGCTGATAACGAACCGCGCCGCCTCGTGCAAGGATTGCGCCTTGTCACCATAGGGTGCGAGGGCATCGCAGGCTTGATCAATGAGCGATTTGGCGCGTTGACGAGCGGGTTCCAGCCCAAGCAGCGAAACAAACGTCGCTTTGCCCGCATCCGCATCCTTTTGCAGACGTTTTCCGGCGGTTTGCGCGTCGCCCTCGGTATCCAGAATGTCGTCGGCAATCTGAAAGGCAAGTCCCAGCGCCTGTGAATAGGCGTGAAGCGGCGCTGGGTCCGCCCCGGCCATCACCGGGCCAGCGGTACAGGCCCAGGCAAAGAGCGCGCCGGTCTTGCCAGCCTGAAGATGCGTGATCTGCGCCAGCGTCAGCGGAGTCGCGGCGGTTTCGGCGGCGATATCCAGCGCCTGCCCCAGCACCATGCCCGCCGCACCGCCCGCCTGTGCCAGACCCAGAACCAGCGCGGCGGCCTTGGGCTGGCCGGGCTGGGCGCAGAGCTCAAACGCGAGAGAGTGCAGCGCGTCACCGGCCAGAATCGCCGTGGCCTCATCATAGGCGATGTGCACGGTGGGGCGGCCCCGGCGCAGATCGTCGTTGTCCATCGCCGGCAGGTCATCGTGGATCAGGGAATAGGCGTGCAAGGCCTCGATCGCGGCGGCGGCATTCAGCGCATGGTCGCGCGCAATGCCGTGCAGGGCGGCAGATTGCAGCACCATGAAGCCGCGCAACCCCTTGCCGCCGTAGACCGCATGGCCCATCGCCTCGCGCACCCGGCTGGCGGGCAAACCCATCAGTGCTGCGCTCAACCGCTCGGAGACCGACAGCGCGGCAGAATTCAGGGCCTGCGGAAAGCTCATTTGGCGTCGAAGGGCGCGGTGCCGTTGGGCGTGCCGTTTTCGGCCAGCGTGATCTGCTCGATCCGCGCCTGCGCCTGCGCCAGCTTGGCCTCGCAACGCTTTTTCAACTCGGCGCCGCGTTCATAGATGTCGATGGATTTCTCCAGCTCGACATTGCCGGTTTCAAGCTGGCTGACGACCTGTTCCAACTCGCGCAGGGCCTCTTCAAACGACATTTCAGCGACTGGTTTCATGCGCCCCGCTCCATCAAGGTTTTGACATGCGCCGCCGTGCTGGAGGCCAACGCCGCCAAATCATACCCGCCTTCGAGGGCCGAGACCACCCGGCCACCGGCGTGTTTGTCGGCAATGTCGCAAATGCGGTTGGTGATCCAGATGAAATCCTCCTCGAGCAGGTTGAGTTGCGCCAGCGGGTCGGCGGCGTGGGCGTCAAACCCGGCGGAAATCAGGATGAGGTCTGGCCTGAACGCCTCAAGACGCGGGAAGGCGGTCTCCTCCCACGCTTTGCGGAAACCGGGGCCTGCGGTTTCGGGGGGCAGCGGCAGGTTGAGGATGTTGCCGTGCGCCCCCACCTCATCGGCGCGCCCCGTGCCGGGCCAGAGGGGGAACTGGTGGCTGGAGACGAACAGCGCACGCGGCTCATCCCACAGCAGATCTTGCGTGCCGTTGCCGTGGTGCACGTCGAAATCCAGCACTGCAACGCGGTTCAGCCCATGGTGATCAAGCGCACGTTTGGCAGCGATGGCGACCGTGCCAAACAGGCAGAACCCCATCGGCGTGGCGGTTTCGGCGTGATGGCCGGGCGGGCGAATGGCGGCAAAGGCGTTCGCGGCCTCACCGGCAATCACCGTGTCTAACGCGGCCAAAACCGCGCCCAAACCGCCGGTCGCGGCATTCCAGCTACCGGGCGAGACATGGGTGTCGGCGTCCAGTTGATGCGAGCCCTGCGCCGGAATCGCGGCGCGGATGCGATCCACATAGCTTTGCGGGTGACAGCGCAAGATCTCGCTGACATCGGCGGCGCTGCTGGGGCGGCGATCAAGCGCGGCGAATTCAGGGGCCTCAAGGGCCGCCAGAATCGCACGCAACCGGGCTACTTGCTCCGGGTGGCCGGGGGGTGTGACATGGGTCAAACAGGCGGGGTCGGTGAAAAATGCTGTGCTCATGGCGTCAGGCTATCCGGGCACACGCCCCCCTTCAAGCACCGCCCTGATCTGCGGCCATATATTTCCCACGAGGTGGCGCGGCTTGGCCGCCGAGGTTGTCAGGATCTGCACAAACATGCATCTTGCATGTGAGTCGCAATCATTCTGCAGTGCAAGAGCCCGGTTGTTTACCAGTCCACAGGAGCGTTCCCATGCCACCCAGAGATGACATCCCCTTTATCCCGCCCCCCACCGGCCCCGGTGTTGTCGACGGGACGGATGGTGATGATACGATTTATAGCGGCTACATTGATGCCGATGGCGACCGCTTTGCGCCCGGCGGGTCGGTCGTCGATGCCGGTTCTGGTGATGACAACGTGCACGCCGGCGGTGGCGATGACACGATTTGGGGTGGCACCGGCGATGACTATATATCGGGCGAACAAGGCGACGACATCCTGATCGGTGGCGCGGGGCACGATGTGTTCAGCGGTGGCGACGGCGACAATCTGATCTTTGGCGACAGTCCCGATGGCGACCTCGGTGGTAACTCACCATCAGACGCGCCGGAACCGGATTTCGGGGATGATCATATCTATCTGGATTCCGGCAATGACACCTTTTTTGGCGGCTCGGGCAACGATACGATTTATGTCGGCGACGAGATCGGTGACAGTGTTTTTATCGGTGGCGAAACCGGTGAAGTTCGCGGCGATGTTATTTACGGCGGCTGGAGCGAAAGCATGTCGCTGCTGTATACAGGTGATGAAAAGGGGATCATCACCCAGGGCGATGGGTCTATCACCTTCAGCGAAGTCGAAGAAGTCAATCTGAGCTATACCGACGATGTTGCCGAGGTTCTCACCTCAACGTCGGGCCATTTGTCGGGCTGGGGCGGCTACGATGTCTTGATCCTGCCGGATCCGGAATCGGGCGAAGCCGCGCCCGTGGTGACAATCACCCACGAGACCCATGGCACCGGCAGCCACGGTGCGACCTCCAAGTCTGGCTATGTCGATTTCCCGGACGGCAACCGGCTGACCTTCGACACCATCGAAGAAATCATCTGCTTCGCCGCCGGCACGCTGATCGACACCGACCACGGGCCGATCCCGGTCGAGGATCTGACCCCCGGCGACAGGGTTCTGACCCGCGATCATGGCTATCAACCGTTGATCTGGACCGGACGGCGGGATCTGAGCGCGGCTGAGATCGCCGCCTGCCCACGCGCCGCCCCCATTCGCATTGTCAAAGGTGCAATGGGCGGTGGCTTGCCGCGGCGCGATCTGATCGTCTCGCCGCGCCATCGGATGCTGGTGTCAGGTCTGAACACCGATCTCATGTTTGGCGAACGCGAGGTGTTGGTCACCGCCGAGGATTTGCTGGGGTTGGCCGGCGTCACCCGCCTCCCATCGGCTGGCATCAGCTATACTCATGTAATGTGCGACGCACATCAGATTATTCGCGCCGAGGGTGCCTGGACCGAGAGCTTTCAACCCTCAGACGTGGTTCTGGGCGCATTGGACGCCACAACCCGCGCGGAATTGCAACGCCTATTCCCGATGCTGACATCTGAAGCCGGTCAGCGCGCCTTTGCGTCCAGCCGCCCGGTGCTGAACGCCGCCGAAACCGGTGCCCTGTTTGCCGCCCGCGTCCTGAGCAGCCTTCGGGCACCACAACACACCATCTAACCCCCCGACATCATCTTGCCAAAAATACTCTGGGGGAATTGGCCGTAGGCCAAGGGGGCAACGCCCCTTGCATGCACGGACGTGCCGGGGCTAGGGTTGGGCCAAACACAAACCCAAGGGAAACACCCATGAAAACACGCGCCGCCGTCGCCTTTGAGGCCAAGAAACCGCTGGAAATCGTTGAGCTGGATCTGCAGGGCCCAAAGCCCGGAGAGGTTCTGGTCGAGATCATGGCGACCGGCATTTGCCACACGGATGCCTATACGCTGGACGGGCTCGACAGTGAGGGGATCTTCCCGTCGGTGCTGGGTCACGAAGGCGCGGGTATCGTGCGCGAGGTCGGCCCGGGTGTGACCAGCGTCAAGCCCGACGATCATGTGATCCCGCTGTACACCCCGGAATGCCGTCAGTGCAAAAGCTGTCTGTCGGGCAAGACCAACCTGTGCACCGCGATCCGCGCGACGCAGGGCAAGGGAGTGATGCCCGATGGCACCTCGCGCTTCAGCTACAAGGGCGAGACAATCTATCACTACATGGGCTGTTCGACCTTCTCGAATTTCGTTGTGATGCCAGAAATCGCGGTGGCGAAAATCCGCAAGGACGCGCCGTTTGACAAGGCGTGTTACATCGGCTGCGGCGTCACCACCGGCGTCGGCGCGGTGGTCTATTCCACCAAGGTCGAGCCGGGCGCGAATGTCGTGGTGTTCGGTCTGGGCGGCATTGGCTTGAACGTGCTGCAAGCGGCGCGGATGGTCGGGGCCGACAAGATCATCGGCGTTGACATCAACAACGACAAGGCGGCCTGGGGCAAGATGTTCGGCATGACCCATTTCGTCAATCCGCTGGAGATCGAGGGCGATATCGTCGCGCATCTGATTGCCTTGACCGACGGCGGCGCGGATTACACGTTTGACTGCACCGGCAACACCACCGTCATGCGTCAGGCGCTTGAGGCTTGTCATCGCGGCTGGGGTGTCTCGACGGTGATCGGCGTGGCGGAAGCTGGCAAGGAAATCAGCACGCGGCCCTTCCAACTGGTGACCGGGCGCGTCTGGCAGGGCTCGGCCTTTGGCGGGGCGCGGGGGCGCACGGATGTGCCGAAAATGGTGGATTGGTACATGAACGGAAAAATCGAGATTGACCCGCTGATCACGCATACGTTCAGCCTCGAGGATATCAACAAGGGCTTTGACCTGATGCATGCAGGCAAGTCGGTCCGTGGCGTGGTGATCTTCTGATGATACCTATTGATCGTTGGCGCAGCCACGGCGGCTGGCAAGAAGTCTGGGACCATGACAGCACGGCCACCGGCACCCCGATGCGGTTTTCGGTGTTCTTGCCGGATGGCGACGGCCCGAAACCCGTGGTCTGGTATCTGTCGGGCCTGACCTGCAACTGGTCGAACGTCACCGAAAAAGGTGAGTTCCGCGAGGCTTGCGCGCGGCACGGGTTCATCTTTGTCGCGCCCGATACCTCGCCGCGCGGCGAAGGCGTGGCGGATGATCCGGACAAGGCCTATGATTTCGGGCTGGGTGCCGGGTTCTATGTCGATGCGACGCAGGAACCGTTTGCCAAGCATTACCAGATGCGCAGCTACTATGAGCGCGAATTGCCGTCGCTGATTGCCGCGCAGTTCCCGGCCGATATGACCCGGCAGGCGATCATGGGGCATTCGATGGGCGGGCATGGCGCGCTGACCCTGGCGCTGCGCAATCCGGGCACCTATCGCTCGGTCTCGGCCTTTGCGCCGATTGTCGCACCGACCGAGTGCCCCTGGGGCCAAAAGGCGCTGGGCGGCTATCTGGGTGAAGATCGGGCGGCTTGGGCGGAATATGACGCCTGCCGGTTGATCGAGGCGGGCGCGCGGGTTCCGGCCTTGAAGGTCGATCAGGGGGCCGCCGATGGGTTCCTTGAGGAGCAACTGATGCCCGAACGCCTGCAAGCAGCCTGTGCCGCAGCCGGGCAGCCGTTGGAGCTGGCGCTGCATGAGGGGTACGATCATTCGTATTACTTCATCTCCAGTTTCATGGGCGCGCAACTGGACTGGCATGCAACGTATTTGAAATCGTGACAAAGAGAGGGGGCGCTTCGCCCCCCTCGCGCGTGCCGCGCTCACCCCCAGAGGATATTTGAAGAACAAAGACGGGGGCTGGGCGCGGTGCAGGCCAAAGTTAGTGGCGTGTTGTGGCGCATTGTGCGGGCTTGGCCCAGCGCTTTGGAGTTGCTAGGGTTTGGCAAATTTGAACAGGAGTTCCTTGATGCGTCTCACGGTTATCGCCGCCGCCTTTGCCACGTTGCTGGCCGTCCCTGCCACGGCCCAGAGCGGATGTGGTGGCAGTTGGTCCTCGTTTATTGCCGGTCTGCGCTCGGAGGCGATCAGCAACGGTGTGCCCGCCAGCACGGCCGACCGGTTTTTCAGCCAGTTGCGCCAGGATCAAAACGTTCTGCGCAGTGATCGGGCGCAGGGGTTCTTTCAGCGGCCGTTCGTGGATTTTTCGCAGCGCCTGATCAGCCAGAGCCGTCTGAACCGCGCCCGGCAGTTGCGCCAAGAGCGCGCCAGCCTGTTTCAGGCCGCCGAGCGCAATTATGGCGTCTCGCCGGGGATCATGCTGGCGTTTCTGGCGTTCGAGACGGATTTCGGCGCGTTTCAGGGCGACGTGAATACCGCCAACGCGCTGGCCACTCTGGCGCATGACTGCCGCCGCCCCGAGATCTTTCGGCCGCAGATCCTGGCGTTTGCCGAGTTGTATCACCGTGGCGAGCTGGACCCGGCGACCACCACCGGCGCCTGGGCCGGTGAGATCGGCATGGTGCAGATGTTGCCGCGCGATATCCTGAACCTTGGGGTGGATGGCGACGGCGACGGGCATGTCAACCTGCAACGCTCGATGCCGGATGCGGTTCTGTCGGGCGCGGCGTTGCTGCGGCATCATGGCTGGCGTCCGAACCAGCCCTGGATGCATGAGGTTGCGATTCCGGCGGGGCTGGACCTGTCGCGTACCGGGCTGCGCACGCAGATGTCGGTGTCGGACTGGGAGCGTCTGGGCGTGCGGCCGCGGCATGGGAGCCTGCCCTCGGGGAATCTGAGCGCCTCGGTGATCCTGCCGGAAGGCCACCGGGGCCCGGCCTTCATGATCTTTGACAATTTCCGCGTGTTGTTCGATTGGAACCAGAGCTTTACCTATGTTGCCACCGCCGCCTATTTCGCCACGCGAATCGAAGGTGCGCCGGTCTATACCACGGGCAATGCCGAGACCGGCCTGGACCAGAACCAAATGCGCCGTTTGCAGCAGGCGTTGCAGGCGCGCGGGTTTGATGTGGGTGGGATCGACGGCATTCTGGGCGCGGGGACGCGGGCCGCGGTGCAGGACGTGCAACAGCAACTGGGAATGCCCGCGGATGGGTGGCCAACGCCGGCGCTGCTCAATCGGTTGTGATTTTGGCGGTCGGGGTCGCTCTGGCGCGGGTGTTTTCCTTGCAACGCGGCTTAATGCGCGTTTACCGGCCCTGACCGAAGGTTTGCGCTTGCAGGTGGGGGTGATGCGTTCCTATTCTCGCCCCTGTCAAGTTTTTACCATTTGCACAGGGAGTAGAATGCATGGGACGTCGGGATGAGCTGATCGCGAAATACGCGGACGATCTGAAGAACAAATGCGGGATGCAGCCCGATATGGCGCTGTTGACCAAGGTCACGATCGGCTGCGGGCCGTCGATTTACGACGCAGATGCCTCGACCGTGGCGGGTAGCCAGCCCGGCGAGATCGAGACCGTGAAAAAGAACTTCCTGATCAAGAAGCTGGGCCTGACGGACGGACCCGCGCTGGACGAGGCCATTGCCGCCGTGATCAACACCTATGGCAAATCCGAGCGCAACAAATATCGCGCCGTGGTTTACTATATGTTGACCAAGCATTTCGGCAAGGAATCGGTTTACGCCTGAGGGTCAATGCGTGGCATTTGAACAAAATGCTGCGCGCTCTTTGTTTGCATGACCGGCGCGCTGATGGCAGGGTGTTCTTGCGGGCTAGGATGGCCCCGGACAGACCGAGACTTCACATGTGGTGCGAAGGGCATGTGGGAGAAGGGGGGTTCCGGGCAATCGGAGCCCCCATACTGTTTTGACGCCCCGCGTCAGGTTTCGGCAAAGCCGAATTGCGCGTAATCCCGGCGATAGGCGTCTTTGGCCAGGCCGATGATCTCCTCATCCACAATCTGATCCAGGGTAATGGCGCTTGCGGGTTCCTCGGGCGTGTAGGCTGGCGGATTCAGATGACCAACGCGGCGCGCCAACCACGCCAGATCATGTGCCAACGTGTCCTCGCGCAGAATGGCGTCGGGCATTGCGACCTGTGCAAACCCATCAAGGATCGCGGCCTGCGTGGCCCACATCGGCCAAGGCTGCAACCCGGTTTGACCCGACAGGCTGGCAGCAGTGAAGCGCAGATAGGCTTTGAACGCGTCGCGGTGCTGGTCGGCGGGCAGGGTCGCGGGATCGTCGGGCAGATTGACGCCAAACAGCCGCGCCATATGCTCGCGGACCTCGGCAAATTGGCCGGTCAAGACCTTGGAGCAGAACACGGAATGCGCGCGTTTCAACGGATGGCGCAGCACCGCGAAACTGCGAAAGCCGGGGTTGGCGCTGCGCCATTGTGCCAGCCGCCCGTGATCGAAGTCGCGCGGCAGATCGTGTTCGGGCACGCCATCGAGCGCGGCAAGCCAGCGGATCACGCTGCTTTCCGGAGCGCCGCGCAGGGGTTGAAACAGCAGCGGCGTCTTCGCCCCGGCGACGCAAACATCCAGCATCGGGCCACGACGGATTTCGAAATTGGGTGTGCGGCCCAGGTCGAAACGGTCGATGCGCGCAAGCCCGGGCGCGAGATCTTGCGGGTTGCTGAGTTTCTGCTCCAGCGGTTCGGGGTTCTGCTTTTTGTAGGTGCGCGGCAGGTCCGTCAGCCGCGCGCCGACACCGAGCCAGCGCGCCAGGCCGTTCAACACGTCCAGATCGTTGACATCGTCATAGCCGATATAAAATGCGGTTTGCCCGGTGGTTTGCAGGCTGTGCTGAATCTCCAGTTGCGTCTGTTGCAGGCGGGTCAGGAGGGTCTCGAACTCGGTGGCGTCAAAGGCGATCTGCGTCTGTTTGCGGTGTTTGACATTGCCCAGCCGCCATTGGTTCGTCGCCGCCGCGATCTTGCGCGAGACGTAGGATTCCAGAGGATTGCGCGTCAGGATGATCTTGGCACAAGCGGGATCGCCAAGCGCGTGTTGCCAGATGCGCGGGTCGTGATTGTGGAACAGCCGAAATCCCATGCGCCGCTTGCCGCCCGCGCGCAGAGTGTTCAGCAAGAGCCAAGGGTCGGCGTCGCGCTGCGCCAAACTGACGCCGTGGTAGGTGTCGGTGCCCGCGGTGTTGATGAACACCGGGTTGAACAACTCGCCGTGGCAGTCAATGCCGTCGATGGCATTGAGGTTGGATTCCAACAGGTTGGACCCGGTACGCATTTCTGCGAGGATCACGAAATACTCGAAAGCCATGGGTTATTTCATCCGGTGCGAGGGGTCGGGGCTGATCGGGTTCAACGGGAAATCACCCATCAGCAAGGGCTGCATCCCCTGATTGCGCAGCTCTTGCAGGAAGGTGCCGAAGCCTGAGAGATCGACCAGATCCGGAATGCGCATCAAGCGCGCCTGAGAATGCGGGGCGATTTCGTCGAACAAGGTGTGCAGCGGCTCGGCGGGGTTTTCAAGGAATTCGGCCATGGTCCAGATACGGATCCGGGCGCGCACCTCGGGCGTTTGCAGCCGGTCCAGCATCTGCGTCTCGATGCGTTGCAAGCGCGCGGCCTCACGCCGCAGTTGCGCAAAATCGCCGCCGGAGCGGAACAAGGGCACCGCCCAAGCGCCGGAAATCACCGAAATCTGCGCATTGGAATCAGAGGCCATGAAGGTCAGCAGGTCGAAATTCCAACCCTGCGTGTCGGCGGGGCCGAACTGAAAGCACTGCCGCTCGCCGCGCGTGGACCACAGAAGATTGGTCAGAAAGGCGCGCGGGTTATAGTCGCGCAGGCTGGCGCTGTCGCTGAGACCGCCGGTAAAGATCTTCTCGCGTCCCGCAAATTCGGCCTTGCCCGGCGCGAACAGATGCCCATGCACCCGGCAATGGGCAACGGTCGAGAGCCAGCCTTCGAAATCCTGAAACACCTCGGTGAAGCCCTGGAACACCGAATAGGGCTCGGCGGTCTTGCCGTTTTCGCGGTTTTTCCCCGGAAAACGGCTGGCCATATACAGGCCCGCACGCCCGCGAATGCGTTGCAGCGTGGCGCGGGCAAAATGGCGGTCGATGCGGCTGGGTTGGGGTTCGGCGTTGGATTGCGGCGCGTCGCGTGGCGTCAGAAAATGGGTATACAGACGGTCGGCACCGGGCCAAACCTTGCGTGCCATGAAACAATCCGAACGCCGCAGCAGTTGCAGATGGTCGTCGTAGAACACATGCGGGCGGCCTTGGTGATCGAATTTCCCCAAGGTTGGTGAGCGGCTTTCGATCTTGCGGGCATGGAGGCGCACGAGGGTTTGGAAATAGCTTTCATCCGGAATCCAGACGCGTTTGAAATACCCCTCATAATGCGCGCGCATCGGATCGCGCAGAATGCCGCTGAGGGTTTCGCGCGTCAGGCACCACCATTGCGAGCCGATATGCGGCGTCAGCCCGTCGGGGATCTCGCGCTTGATGCGCAGCAGACGTTGCGCATCGACAAGGCGGTCGAACACCCATTTGTTGCGCTTGAAGCCGATGGGGAAATAAAGGGTGAAACGCTCTTCGGACAGCCCGCCCTTGGTCCAATTCACATCGCCGACGTTGACGGATTCGATGAAGTCGGCGTCAGGATGACGCTTGAGCCAGGCTTCAAGCTCGGCGATCGGTCTCAACGGCAGGCAGGCGCCCGACATGGCGTAGACGTGTTGCACGTCCGGAAACGCATTCAGCAATTGCTCGGCAGCGGTCTGCAAGGCACCGACCAGCGACCAGGTGCCCCATTCGCAATGCCGGCGGCGGCTGAACCGCACGTTGGGCAAATCGGCGACGGCCTGCACCAGCTTGCCGTGCTGATCGGCACCGACGCAGGCATCGACATGAATGACCAGCGGATTGCCCGACGCGGCAACAAAACGCGCGACCTGTGCGGCACGGTCCAGCGCGGTGTGCACCAGCATGACAAACCCCAGTTGCCCGCTCACGCCCAGTTTCCTTTCGACATCAGGCCCATGATCTCCAACTGCCGCCAGTTGATGAACCGCTCCGACCATTTGTTCCACAGATCGGTGTGATCCTCCAGACCCTCGGCATAGGCCCGATATTCGCGGCCCCCGGCGTAATGCTGGCCTCGATCCAGCTCTTCGGTGGCTTTGTCGACCATCGTCGAGAGGAATTTCGCATGCAGCAAACAGCCCGAGGCCTTTTCACCGCCCAGCGTATCATAGGTCAGGTTCAACCCGCGTGGCAGCAGCATATGCGTCGAGCTGACATAGGCATAACCGCGATCCCATTTCACCAACGGCACCTTGTTGAGCGCCGGTGCGGCGCGTGGCGTCTTGGTGAAAAACGCGCGCGCGCACGCGGGCCACCCTGAACCCACAGGTTCCGGTATTGGCCGTTGCGCGTGATGGAATAATTTGCGCTGTCAAACCAGTTGGCAACCTCGAACGGGTTTTGCCCCTCGATACAGGGGTGATCGCTGACCGGGCCACGCGGATACATATCCAGCAACAGCGTGCCAAAGCTGCGCAACCCGGCATCATCGAGCCAATCGGTCAGCGCGCGCAAAGGCCGGGTGTCGCAAAACGGATAAAGGAAGAACTCATCGACATCGACCACCAGCGCCCAGCGCCCATGCGCATGTTTGCGCAGCAGGGCATTGAGCCAATCCATGCCGAACCGCGCGTCTTTGTAGCTGGCATTCGTGGTCCAGACCGACACATCGGGCTGCGCAGCCAGATAGTCGCGCGAGCCGTCATTCGAGCCGTTGTCAACGATCAGGAATTGCTCGATCCCCAGATCGCGATAATATTTCAGGAAATATGGCAAGCGGGCGCGTTCGTTGCGCAGGGTGGCGAACAACAGCAAGCTGCGCGGCGTCAGCGATTTGGTGCGGTCCTGCACGGGCGTCAACGCCCGCGCCTTGAGGCGCGCCCGCCACAACCAGCGTTTTCGCATCCAGCGCAGGCGGTATGATGACACAACCCCCAACCGCAACCCACCCTTGTTCTGCCCGTGTTTTGCCTCGTCTAACGCGTTGGTGAACAGGATCAAAACGAAAAACAACTTTGCGGCGCAAACCGGGGGTCAGCGCCGCCGAAAGGTGCAAAAGGTAAAGGATTGCGTGCGCTGCATCGGCGTTTGATGCGTATGGGCGCGGCAGGTGATACGCGCAAATCCCGCGCCCAGTTCTTGCGCCAGACCGTCAGCGCAATAGCGGATCACCGGCAGGTTGCTGCATTTTTCCGGCCCATCCAGCGCAAAGGTGCCGATGATCGCCACGCCACCAGGCCTGAGCGCCTGCGTCAGCGTGCGGATATAGGCGGCGCGATCCGCTGCCTCGGTCAGGAAATGAAACACAGCGCGGTCATGCCACAGATCATAGGGGCCTTCGGGTTGCCAGTCGGTGATATCGGCGGCGATCCACTGCACGGCTTTCGCGCGCGCACCCAGGCGATCCTGCGAGACCTTCAGCGCCTCGGCCGAGAGATCGAGCACCGTGAGGTCCGTAAAGCCGTCGTCCAGCAAGGTATCCACCAACCGCGACGCCCCGCCCCCGGCATCCAGCACACGCGCGCCGGGCGTAATCCCCGCCTGCACCATCATCTCACGCGAGACGGCGGGCGACTCCTCGAACCAGGTCAGCGCGGATTCGGTGCGCGCGCCGTAGACGGCATTCCAATGATCTTGCTTGTCGGTCATCCCCAGCCTCCGCGTGACATCAGCCCTTCGGCCTCAAGTTGCTGCCACCCGCGATATGGGGTCGAAGCGGGCGTCCACAAGTCAGGCGCGGCAATCACCGCGTCGTAATAGGCGTCAAACACCGCCGGATCGCCAAAATGCTGGCGGCGCTGCTTTTCCTCACGCGATTTTCCGGTGATCTCGGGCAGGAATTTGGTGTGCAACAAGACGCCAGACAGTTTTTCGCCGCCATCGGTGTCGTAAATCGCGTTCAAATGCCGGGGCAAAAGCGTATGCGTCGAGTTCAGATACAGATAGCGCCAGTGCCATTTCACCAGCGGCACCTTGGTCAGCGTCGGGCCGCGTTCCGGACGATCCGCAAAAAACTGCCGCGACCGCGGGCCGCCCTGGATCCACAACGCGCCAAGGCCCGGTTTGCGGGTGATGGTGTAATTGCCCGCATCGTACCAGTTCAGCACCTCGGCCGGATGCTGGCCGGGCGAATAGCGCACCGTATCAATCGGCCCTTTGGCATAAAGATCCAGCATCAGCGCGCCAAAGGTCGCCTCGCCTTCGCTCTCCAGATGATCGGTCAGCGCCTTCAACGGGCGCGCCTCGTGATGCGGATAGATCAGCAGCTCATCGACATCCACGGTCACGCACCAATGCCCGTGACCGTATTTCATCAGCAACCCTTGCAACCAGTCCATCCCGAACCGCGAGTCGCGGTAGCTGGCGGTCGTGTGCCACAGCGAGACATCCGGCTGATCACCCAGATAGGCGCGGCTGCCATCGGTAGAGTCGTTATCGACGATCAGGAACTGTGACACGCCCAGCGCGCGATAATGCGCCAGAAATTGCGGCAGACGCAGGGATTCGTTGCGCAAAGTGCAAAACAACAAGATCGCGCCGGGCCGGATCGACTCGGTGCGATCCACCAGCGACACGATCTCGCGGCGCTTGCGCCACGCGCGCAGGATCCGGACCTGACGTCGCCGCCGCCACTGAACCGCCCCCCAAAACTTGCGCAGTCTGGACATCGAGTCTCCCCTTCTCGAATTCATCTTGCCTGAAATACTCGCGGGGGTGAATTCGCCAAAGGCGAAGAGGGGGCTGCAAGCCCCCCCTTTTGTCTCTTTTCCGATCCATCCGGGCTTATTCAGCCGCCTGACGCATCGCCATCATGTCATAGATGTAGTCTTCCAACTCATCGCGCAGCTCGGGGCGGGCCAGACCAAAGGCAACGGTGGCCTGCAAGAACCCGGCCTTGGTGCCGCAATCGAACCGCTGGCCCTGGAACCGGTAGCCATAGACGTTGTTCGACTGTTCGATTTCCTTGGCAATCGCGTCGGTCAGCTGAATCTCGCCGCCCGCGCCCGTGCCTTGACCATCAAGGTTCTTGAGGATCTGCGGCGACAGGATATAGCGGCCAATCGCGGCCAGGTTCGAGGGCGCGGTGCCCGGAGCCGGCTTTTCGACCATGCCTTTGACCTTCAGCGTCGGCGAGATCGAGGCATTGACATCCAGCACGCCATAGCTGGAGATCTTGTCGGCGGGCACCTCCATCGCGGCGACCATATTGCCGCCGGTCTCGGCATAGGCGTCGACCATCTGCGCAAGGCAGGGCTTTTCCGCGGCAATCACGTCATCGGGCAGCAGCACGGCAAAGGGCTCATCACCAATCAGATTGCGCGCGCACCAGACCGCGTGACCAAGGCCCAGCGCCTGATTCTGGCGCACATAGGCGATGGCGCCCGAGTCCATGCAGGTCTTGTCATAGATATCCAGCAGATCGGTCTTGTTCTTGGCGCGCAGCGAGGCTTCCAGCTCGGGCGCACGGTCAAAGTAATCCTCAAGCGCGCTTTTGCCGCGCGAGGTGACAAAGATGAATTCAGTGATACCGGCGTCGCGTGCTTCGTCGATCGCATACTGGATCAACGGACGGTCAACCAGCGTCAGGATTTCTTTTGGAATTGATTTCGTTGCAGGCAGAAAACGGGTGCCCAAACCAGCGACGGGGAACACGGCTTTGGTAACTTTGGTCTTCATCGGAATATCCCACTTGTGCTTTTCTCTGACGGGCATCTCCCGCCGACAAGTTGGTTAATGATGGGTAAACGGGGCGCGTTTGTGGCCGGAAACAGGGTGTTTTGTGCTCTTTTCGCGGAAATACAACCTGTCTCCGGTGTCGATGGTTAACGACTCAACCCAGGGTTACACCGGGCGCCAAAACAAGGAAAAACGGGTTCTCGTAGCCCGGTTTGCCGTAGGTCAGCGGCGTATGATCGTCGAATCGCAAGACCTGTCCACCCGCGCCCGCGACAACGGCGTGGCCCGCGGCGGTGTCCCATTCCATCGTGCGGCCAAGGCGCGGATAGAAATCAGCCTCGCCCGTTGCCACCAGACAGAACTTGAGCGACGACCCCGCGCTTTTCGCGTCTTTGACCTTGAAGCGGTTGATGTAGTCATCGGTTGCCGCGTCACGATGCGACTTGGACGCAACCACCAGCAGCGCATCATTGTCAGGCGTGGAGACGTGCAGGGCGGACAGTGGCCCGGCGGTGTCGCCAAAGGGCGCGGCCTCCTCGACGCTGCTGCCATCGGCGCGGGTGTAGAACAGCCGATCCTTGGCCGGAGCGTAGACCACGCCGCGCACCGGCACGCCATTTTCCACCAGCGCGATATTCACCGTAAAATCGCCGCGCCGTTTGACGAATTCCTTGGTGCCGTCCAGCGGGTCGACGATGATGAACCGGTCGGCCTTGATCGCGTGGCTCTCGGACAGTTCCTCGGTGACAACCGCCACATCGGGGAACATCTTGGCAAGCTCGGCGCGGATCAATTCATCCGCAGCCTCATCGGCTTCGGTGACCGGGCTGTCGTCGGCTTTGCTGCGGGCCTCGAAATCGGGGCGGGCGTAGACCTCCATGATCACATCGCCGGCTTGCAGGGCGATTGCGCGAAAGGCTGTCTCAATACGTTGGTAAAACTCTTGGGTCATTGTATTTCCTCATACAGCAGCCGAGTTGATTGGTTGTTCAATTGGCCCTATCGTTGTCCGCCGACTGTGTGCAACCCTTTGCCCGCCCGAATTGCCAGGAAACCCTTGATGCTCAGCAACCGCAGCGATGAAAACTGGTTCGCCTCGGCCTTTACCCTGCTGGAGCTGATCTATCATTCGTCGATCCGCTCGGTGCGCAAGGGGCACGGCAACGCGGTTCTGGGCCTGTTGATGAACATCGCGCAGACCATGCTGTTGGTGGCCGTGTTCTATGCCATGTACGCGTTTATCGGCTTTTCCTCGGGCGGTATTCGCGGCGATTTCATGCTGTATCTGATGACCGGCGTGTTCCTGTATATGTGTCACGTCAAGGCGATGTCGGCGGTTGTCGGGTCTGAGGGGCCCACCTCGGCGATGATGAAACACGCGCCGATGAATACCATCGTGGCGGTGGGCGCATCGGCCTTGGGCGAGCTGTATATTCAGGTTCTGTCCATGCTGGTGGTGCTGTTCATCTATCACGCCGCATGGGAGCCGTTGGTGATTCACGATGCCTTGGGCGCGCTGTTCATGGTCTTGCTGTCCTGGTTTTCCGGCGTGGCGATTGGCATGATCTTTCTGGCCGCAAAACCCTGGGCGCCGCAATTCATCGGGCTGGCCTCGCAGATTTATGCGCGCACCAATATGTTCGCCTCGGGCAAGATGTTTGTCGCCAATTCCTTGCCGGGGTTCATGCTGCCCTATTTCACCTGGAATCCGCTGTTTCACACGATTGATCAGGCGCGCGGCTTCACGTTTCTCAACTATAACCCGCATTATTCCAATGTGATCTACCCGGTCGCGATTTCGTTCGCGTGCTTGCTGATTGGCTTGATGGGCGAATTTTACACCCGCCGCCGCGCCTCGCTCAGTTGGGCAGCAAAGCACTGAGCGCATCACAGATGTGTTTGCCTTGGGCACCAGCGTTGATTTGGTGGTGATTTTCTCCTTTACTGACGTTTTTATCAGGAGGTTTTCCCATGACGCGTGTTCTCGTGGCTCTCGCCGCCATGTTCCTTACCTTTGCCGCCGCAACCTCCACCCGCGCTCAGGATTTTCCGGCGCTGTTCAGCGTCACAGGAGTCGCAAACAACGATGTGCTGAACATCCGCCAGGAACCCTCGGCCCGGGCACCCATCGTCGGCACGTTCTCGCCGCGCCAGACCGGAATCGAGGTGATCGGCCTTTCCGAAGATCGCCGCTGGGGGCTGGTGCGCACCGAGGAGGGTGTCGGCTGGTCGGCGATCCGCTTTCTGCGCCAGGAACGCCCCGATAGCTGGCAACAGGGGCAACAGCATCTGACCTGCCTTGGCACCGAACCTTTCTGGAACCTGAACCTGTTCCTGCCAAGCAATCGCGCCGAATTCGAAGATCTTGCCACCGGCGGGTTCGAGCTGCGCACCAACGCGCCGCATATGAGTTTTACCCGCCACCCTGCCACAATGGCGATGTCGTTCAATGGCGCGCGCCAGGGCTTTGCGGTGATCCGGCAAGGCGTATGCTCGGACGGGATGAGCGACCGCCTGTATGGGCTGGAGGTGCAGCTTTATTGGCACGATCAGCCCGAAGGGTTGTCGGGCTGCTGCATGTTGGGGCATTAAGCCGGGCATCCGACACAAGAGGCCCCCATGACCGCCATTTTCATCGACGCCGACGCCTGCCCTGTGCGCAACGAGGCCCTGGCCGTCGCAATGCGCCACAAAATCGCGCTGCATATGGTGTCGAATGGTGGCATTCGTCCGGTGGATCATCCGTTGGTGTCGATGGTTTATGTCGATCAGGGCGCCGATGAAGCCGACAAATGGATCGCCGATCATTGCGGCATTGGTGATGTGGTGGTGACGGGTGATATTCCGCTGGCGGCGCGCTGTGTCGAGGCGGGCGCGCGGGTTTTGAAGCATGATGGTAGCGAATTGACATCCGCCGGAATTGGCAATGCTCTGGCGATGCGGGATCTGGCGGCGGATTTGCGCGCGGCCGATCCCTTTCGGGCCGGGTCCGGGCGGGCGTTTGGCGCCCGCGACAAGGCGCAGTTCTCGCAAACCCTGGAGCGATTGGTTGTCGCAGGATTGCGTCGTTAAAACCTTTTGAAATGCGCAAATAACCGCCGATGGTGTCATTTCATTTCCTGCAACTATAGCGGTATATGCATTTTGCAATTGCATTTGTTTTTGGATCGTGCGAATTAACGCAAGATGATAGAATTATCCATGGAGAAACAGATATGGTCGATCTGGCCACGCTGTCCCTTAAAGAGTTGAAGCAGTTGCAAAAAGATGTCGATGCCGCTGTCACTGATTTCAAAGACCGTGAACGCCGCGCCGCTTTGGCCGAGGTCGAAGCCTTCGCGCGTGAGCGTGGCCTGACACCCGCTGATCTTGCTGGTATTTCTGGCAAGCGGACACGCCGCCCTGCCGCCCCTAAATATGCCAACCCCGCAAACCCATCACAAACCTGGACGGGCCGCGGACGTCGGCCGCTTTGGGTGGTCTCGGCGATGGCGGAGGGCAAAAGCCTCGAAGATCTGGCAATATAACATTTCTTACATAATAGTATAAGGCGGCCAATTGGCCGCCTTTTGCATATTCCAAAGTTTCAAACCGAGACCAATCAACCCCAGGTCGGATGATATCTATTCGCGGGCGATAATGTAAAGATTTCGCAACCCTGCGCTGTGACGCCGATGGAATGTTCGAATTGCGCGCTCAAGGATTTATCGCGCGTCACCGCCGTCCAATCATCGGACAACACTTTGGTTTCCGGGCGACCCAGATTGACCATCGGCTCGATGGTAAAGAACATGCCCTCTTCCAACGTCGCCTCGCGCCCTTGCCGCCCGTAATGCAGTACATTCGGCGGAGAGTGAAACACCCGCCCCAGCCCATGCCCGCAAAAATCGCGCACAACAGACATGCGCTGCGCCTCGACATAGGTCTGGATCGCATAGCCGATGTCGCCAAAGGTATTGCCCGGCTTGACCGCCTCGATGCCCAACATCAACGCGTCATGCGTGACCTGGATCAGACGCTCGGATTTGCGGCTGAGATCACCGGCGACATACATGCGCGAGGTATCCCCAAACCAGCCGTCGATGATCACCGTCACGTCGATATTCAGGATATCGCCGTTTTTCAGCGTTTTCGCGCCGGGAATGCCGTGGCACACCACATGGTTCACGCTGATGCAACTGGCGTGCTGGTAGCCGCGATAGCCGATCGTTGCCGATTTCGCGCCATGAGCCTCGACCATTTCGGTAATCAGGCGGTCAATCTCGCCGGTTGATTGGCCGGGAAACACATGCGGGATGATATCGTCGAGGATCTGCGCCGCAACGCGCCCGGCCTTGTGCATACCGGCGAAATCTTCAGGGTCGTGAAGGCGGATCCCTTCGCGGGTGACGCGGCCGTTCTTGTCGTACACGGGGTATGCCCTTTTGCTGTTCAGGCTCTAAATAGGGGTGTTGCGCGGTTTTGACCAGACTGCGGGCTTTGGTCAATGGCCACCGCGCCCGCTGCAACCACGCCCAAGGGGCTGATTTGTGTTCCAAGCCCCAACATGCGCACCCCGGCCGCGCGCGCCGTATCAAAGGCCTGCGCATAGGCCGGGTCGATATCGGCGGCGATTCGAATGCGCGCCACATCGTCGCGCGCCAACAGATAGAGCATCGCAGCGGGCTGGCCGGCGCGTGCAGCCTCGGTCAGATCGGTCAAATGTTTCATACCGCGCGCAGTGACGCTGTCGGGGAATTCGGCCCAACCATTGCGCCTCAAGGTGACGCTTTTGACCTCGAGCAGCGTGGTGTCGCCCAGCTTGAAATCTACGCGACTGTTGGTGCCCATCTTGACCTCGGCCCGAAAAGCGCCCGCCACAACACCCGGAACGGTATCGGCGCGCAGGGCCTCGGCAACGACCCGGTTGGCGATGGCGGTGTCGACGACCGCCAAGCCGCTGCCGGTTTCGACCAGTTTCCACGACCAGCGCAACTTGCGTTTGGGGTCATCGTTGCCCTCGATCCAGCAGGTCATGCCCGGCTCTGCCATGCCCAGCATCGAGCCGGGATTGGCGCAATGGGCGGTGATCACCGCGCCGTCCAGCTCCATATCGGCCAGAAAGCGTTTGTAGCGGCGGATCAGGCGGGCGCGGATCAGGGGGCGGGAAAACTGCATCTGTGATGAGTAACGCGCAACGGCGCAATTGGAAACGCCCGCGCGCTGCGCTAGGGTTTGCCAAAGACGTAACGAGGTTCAAATGTCAAATCCTACCGCCGCCATGCTTGTGATCGGAGACGAGATCCTGACCGGCCGCACCCGCGATGCCAATATGTACCATCTGGCCGGCGAATTGACCGGACGCGGGATTCGTCTGCGCGAAGTTCGGGTTGTCCCGGATGAGCAAGACGCCATCGTTGCCGCGGTGCGCGCCTTGAGCAAATCGGTGGATCATGTGTTCACCTCGGGCGGGATTGGCCCGACGCATGACGACATCACCGCCGATGCGATGGCTGTGGCCTTTGGCGCGGCGATTGATGTGCGTGACGATGCCCGCGCAATTCTGGAAGCGCATTACAAGCGCACCGGGCTGGAGCTGAACGAAGCACGCCTGCGCATGGCGCGGGTGCCCGAGGGGGCGACGCTGATCGACAACCCGATCTCGGCAGCACCCGGGTTCACGATTGGCAATGTGCATGTGCTGGCCGGGGTTCCGGCGATCTTTCAGGCGATGGTGGCCAGCGTGCTGCCGACACTGACCGGCGGCGATGCCTTGCTCAGCCAGATGATTGATGTGAACCGGGGTGAGGGCGAGATTGCCACGCCGCTCAAGGTGTTGGCGGCGCAATTCCCGGATCTGAGTTTTGGCTCGTATCCCTATCAGCGCCAAGGCGCATTCGGCACGCAACTGGTGGTGCGGGGTACGGATGGCGGGCGGATCGGCGCGGCAATGGTGGAACTGGCGAAACTGGCGAAACCGACATGAGCGCGACCTCGGATCAGCTTTTCGCCGCCCTTGAAGCAACCTGGCCGCCGTTGTCCAGCCGCCGCGTCGGGCCGTTTCGGCTGCGCGTCGGTGGCGGCGGCGGCAAGCGGGTGAGCGCGGCGGTCTTGGAGGGGGCCCATTCCGACGACGCTCTGGACGCGGTTGAAACGGAACTGGGCGCGGCGCCCTTGTTTCAACTGCGCGATTCGCAATCGGATTTTGACGCGGTGTTGGCGGCGCGCGGGTATGACGTGGTTGATCCGACGCTGGTCTATAGCGCGCCGATCACCCTGATCGCCGAGGCCCCGCGCCCGGTATCCTTGCTGGCGGCCTGGCCCCCTTTGGCGATGCAGCGGCAGGTGTGGCTGGACGGCGGCGTCGGCCCGGAACGCGTCGCGGTGATGGAGCGCGCCTGCGAGCCCAAGAACGGCTTTATCGCGCGCTTTCAGAACCGGGTTGCGGGGGCCGGATTTGTCGCGATCCATGACGGGATCGCAGTTTTGCACGCCTTGCAGGTCGAAGAGGATTTCCGGCGTCTGGGCGTTGCACGCTATATGGTGCGCGGCATTGCGCATTGGGCGATGCAGAACGGCGCCAAGACCTATGCGCTGGCGGTGACCAAGGCGAATTTCAACGCACGCGGGCTTTACAGCCAGCTTGGGATGACTGAAGTTGAGGCGTATCATTATCGTCAGAAAAAGAGTTCCCCATGACCCAGATTACCGCGCTGAATTTGCCTCCCGCCAAGGACATCCCCGAGGCGACGCAGAAATATCTGGACCTGTGTCAGGAAAAGCTGGGCCTCGTGCCGAATGTGGTGCAGGCGTATACGTTTGATATTGCCAAGCTGAACGCGTTTACCGCGATGTATAATGACCTGATGCTGGCGCCCTCGGGCCTGAGCAAACTGGAGCGTGAGATGGTCGCGGTTGTCGTGTCATCGATCAACCGCTGCTGGTATTGTCAGGTGGCGCATGGTGCGGCGGTGCGGTCGCTTTCGGGCAATCCGGCGCTGGGCGAGGCGATGGTGATGAACTGGCGTGCCGCCGATTTGGACGCCCGCCAGACCGCCATGCTGACCTTTGCCGAAAAAGTCACCAAGACCAGCTCCGAAGTGGTCGAGTCCGACCGTCAGGCACTGCGCGACGCGGGTTTTACCGACCGCGATATATTCGATATCGCCGCACTGGTCGGGTTTTACAGCATGTCGAATCGCGTGGCCTCAGCCATCGGGATGCAGCCGAACCCTGAGTACCACGCACAGGCGCGCTGACGGGTTTGCCAACTGTTTGACCAGTTCGCCGCCGCGTGGGGTTTCCGCGCGGCGGTTCTCCTTGCTCCGAAACGACCAGAGCCATGACCACAAAAGCCCCCTTGTTCACGCCGGTCCTGATTGGCGGCTGTCTGATCCTGATGGTCGGATTCGCGATCCGTGCCGCGTTTGGCGTGTTTCAGATCCCGATTGCCGAGGAATTCGGCTGGCTGCGCGCTGAATTTTCCTTGGCGATTGCCATTCAGAACCTGGCTTGGGGCATCGGGCAGCCGCTCTTTGGCGCGCTGGCCGAGAAATTCGGCGACCGCCGGGCGATCATTCTGGGCGCGCTGGCTTATGCGGCGGGCTTGCTGCTGTCATCCTTTGCGGTGACACCCGGCGCGCATCAGATGCTGGAGATCCTTGTGGGGTTTGGCATTGCCGGCACCGGGTTTGGCGTCATTCTGGCGGTGGTGGGCCGCGCCGCGTCGGATGAGCACCGCAGCCTGACCCTGGGAATCGCCACGGCGGCGGGGTCTTTGGGGCAGGTGTTCGGCCCACCGCTGGCCGAGATCCTGCTGGGCTATTTCCCGTGGCAAACGGTCTTCGTGATCTTTGCCGCGATGATCCTGTCCACTTTGTTGTTCCTGCCCCTGCTGCGCTCGCCCAATGTCGCCTCCCGCGCCGAGTTGGAGCAATCCATGGGCAAGGCGCTGACACAGGCCTTTCGTGACCCGTCGTTTACGCTGATCGCGGCGGGGTTCTTTTCTTGCGGCTATCAACTGGGGTTCATCACCGCGCATTTCCCGGCGATGGTCACCGAGATGTGCGGCGCGATCTCGCCCGACGGCTACCTTGCAGCGCTGGGCGTCACCACGACGTCGGCGCTGGGCGCGGTGGCCATCGGGGTGATCGGTCTGGCGAATATCATCGGCACGCTGACCGCCGCCTGGGCCGGGAAACGCTGGCGCAAGAAATATCTGCTGGCGGGGATCTATGTCGCGCGCACCATCGTGGCCGCCGGGTTCATCGTGATGCCCATGACCCCGGCTTCGGTGCTGATCTTTTCCATGCTGATGGGGTCGTTGTGGCTGGCGACCGTGCCGCTGACCTCGGGGCTTGTCGCGCATATCTACGGGCTGCGCTATATGGGCACGCTTTATGGCCTGGTGTTTCTGAGCCATCAGGTCGGCAGCTTCATGGGCGTCTGGCTGGGCGGGCGGCTTTACGATATTTACGGCAATTACAATCTGGTCTGGTGGGTCGGCATCGGCGTTGGCGCGTTTTCAGCCGTGGTGCATCTGCCGATCCGTGAACGACAATTGAACCTGGTACCGACATGAACATCATCTTTGACCTCGACGGCACGCTGATCGACAGCGCACCCGATATTCACGCGGCGGGCAACGCGGCGCTGGCCGCCGAGGGGTTGCCCGGCGTCTCGCCCGAACAAGCGCGCAGCTTTATTGGCAAGGGTGCCGGTGTCTTTGTCGAACGGCTGGAGGCAGCGGTGGTCGATCGGCCCGACCCGGCGCGCGTGGCCCGGATGCGCGCGGCGTTTTCCGCGCAATATGAGATCGCGCACGCCCTGACGCGGATTTATCCCGGCGTTGAGGCGGCCCTGGCAAAGCTGGGCGGGTCTGGTTGGCGATTGGGCCTTTGCACCAACAAGCCCTTGCGGCCAACGCACACCGTTCTGGCGCATTTCGGCTGGTCAGAGATGTTCGAGGTGGTGATTGGTGGCGACAGCCTGCCGGTTCACAAGCCAGACCCGGCCCCGCTGCGCGCGGTGATCGAGGCCATGCCCGCTGGTCCGGTGGTCTACGTCGGCGACAGCGAGGTGGACGCCGAAACGGCGCAGCGCGCGGGCGTGCCCTTTGCCCTGTACACCGAAGGCTACCGCAAGACCCCGGTTGCCACGATCCCGCATGACATGCGGTTCAGCGACTGGGCCGAACTGCCCGGCATCGCGGCGGCGCTGATCCGTTAAGGGTTTTCCGCGTGAGCGATGTCGCGCAGATCGTTCATGCGACGCGCGAAAACCGTCTCGAAACTGTTTGCGCGGGCAAAGTCCACCGCCTTGGCCGAGGCGGCGATGATCTGTTCGCGGTCCTGATCCAGCCGCTCGATGGCCCGCACCATGTTGCCCGCGCGGCCCTTGCGGACCAGCCAGCCGGCATGCGAGTCTGAAACCAAGCGGCGCAGCATGGCGTTCTTGGTGCCCAGAATCGGCAATCCGCAGCCCAGCGCCTCGACATAGGCGCTCAACGGGGTCGGCAGGCGACGCGCCGACAGAAAGATATCGGCGTCCTGGCGCAACCGGGGAACGAGGCGCGCATCGAAGCCCTGGGGCTCGTGCAGTCGCAGGTGATCCGACAGGCCCAGCGCGGCGATACCATCGCGCAACCGCGCCTCATCCGGACCCGTGCCAAACAGATCAAATGTAAAGTTCATCCCACGCGCCGCCAGAAGATGCGCGACCGGCAGGAAATCGAGCACCCGGGATTCCGGCGTCATCATGCCGAACCACGCCAGCCTGAGCGGTGCGCCAGAGCGCAGATACGCGGCGCGGGTTTCTTGCTCGGCCGGGCGGGCCAGCATCGGGGTGCGGATGCGGTTATCAAGATAGTGCAACGTGCGTTCGGTCAGGCGCCCATAGGCCTGTTTCGCGGGGTAACCGTTGAAATGCAGCCCGTCCGCCCCGGCCAACGCGCGCCGCAACTGCCATTCATTGCGCAGGTTATACACCGCCGAGCCGATGCGCTGCCGCACTTTGGCATGCCGTGCAAAACCCGCCGCCAAGCGGCCTGTCAGTGCCTGTTCGACCGTATAGACCAGTTTGCCAAACCGCCCGCGCATGGCTTTGGGCAGGTTCAGATGGCGCAGATCATCTGCCGAGCAATAGACCAGCGACGATTCATCAAGCAGCATAGCAGGCACGGGCGTGCCGCGATCCAGCACGATCAATTCAAACCCAAGCTGCGCGACGGAATAGCGCATCGGGTCATCAATGGTATACTCGCCACGCCACAAGACACAGCGCACCTGACCCGGCCACAATTGGCAATGCAGCTTCATGCCCTCGACAAACTTGACATCAAGGACCACATCGCCGCCCATGGTTTCGATAATCGGGGCGGGCGAGAGCATCAGAAGGGATGGCATGTGTGGGTCCGTTCGCGGTTCGACAGCGGTGTGTCGCCTGAGAAAAGGGTGGAATGTCGGCAAAAGTCCATCCAAAATCGGACTTTATGGGGGTTTGGCCGCGATGTGGACGTCAATTCTGCGGAAAACTGCGCTGATAGCGGCCGCCAGCGGTCTGGCACTGGCGGCGCTGTTGGCGCAATCCGTCGCCTCGAACACGCCGAATGCACCGACTTTGAGCGCGCCAACCCAAGGGTTGCGGGTGTTCCACCTCGGGCACAGTCTGGTCGGCCGCGACATGCCGGCGATGCTGGCGCAACTGGCGCAGGCGGCCGGGCTGCCGGACCATCGCTATGAAAGCCAGTTGGGCTGGGGCACGTCGCTCAGGGCGCATTGGGATGAGCGTATCGAGATCGGCGGGTTCGAGGCCGAGAATGATCACGCCCATTTCCGCCCGGCGCATGAGGCCATCGACAGCGGCGACTATGACGTGATCGTCCTGACCGAAATGGTCGAGTTGCGCGACGCGATCCGCTGGCATGACAGCCCGCGCTATCTGCCGCTTTGGGTCGAGGCGGCGCGCGCGGCGCGGCCTGATGTGCGGGTGTATCTGTACAAGACCTGGCATGATCTGGAGCACCCTGATGGTTGGCTGGCCCGGCTTGAAAACGACCCGGCCGAACTGTGGGAGCGACAGTTGCTGGCCAGTGTTTGGGCGAACCCTGCGCTGGGCCCGCTGCATATCATCCCGTCAACGCAGGTTCTGGCAGAACTCACGCGGAGGATGCAGAACGGCGAGACAGCGCCCGGCCTGACCCGGCCCGAGGATCTGTTTCGCATCAACCCCGACGGCACGCTTGATACGATCCATCTGAATGATCAGGGCAATTATCTGATTGCGCTGGTCCATTTTGCGACACTCTATCATCGCTCTGTGGTTGGGCTGCCCTTTGCGCTACACCGGGCGGATGGGACGCAAGCCGACCCGATTGACCCCTTTGCCGCCGCGATGATGCAGCGGATCGTGGATGCGGTTGTCCGCGCAACGCCCAACACTGGGTTGGCCCCGGAGGCATTGGAATGAGACTTGTCCTGTTGATCCTGGCGCTGCTGCTGCCCTCCTTGGCCAGCGCACAAATCGACGTGGCCCCGCGTGAGGGGCGCCGCGCGCTGGGATTGAACCTGGCCGAAGTTGTCGGCTGGTCCACCGAATTGCCGTTCATCGACGTGATGCACACGGCGACGCGCTGGATCGGGCATTTGCCGAACCAATGGGGCGGGCTGGATGAGGCGGCGCTGGAGGATCTGGGCGCTCTGGATGAAAACGGCTGGCCAACCGGCGTGCCCCGCAATGCGCGCCGGGTTTCGACCTCGGTGCTTGTGGATCTGCCGGCCGGGATGACCTCGACTGCGGGGGTCTGGCACGCGCGCTGGGAGGGGTCTGCCTATCTGGGCTTTACCGGGGCGGCGCGCAATGTGCGGTTTGGCGACAACAGCGCCACGTTTCAATTCGAGCCGGGCAATGGCGCGGTGATCATCGAGTTCAACCGCGGCTCGGTGCGCAATCTGTCGATCGTGCATGAACGCCACCTGAACCGGTTTGTCGCGGGCGAAGTGTTCAACCCTGACTGGCTGGCGCGGATCGCTGACGTGGAACAATTGCGCTTCATGGATTGGACCCTGACCAACAATTCCGAGGTCAGCCATTGGGATCAGCGCGCGCGGGTCGCGGATTATTCCTGGGCGCGGCGCGGGGTTCCGTTGGAAATCCTGATCCGGCTGGCCAATGAAACCGGGGCCGAGCCGTGGTTCACCCTGCCCCATCTGGCCGATGACGACTATGTGTTCCAGCACGCCTTGATGGTGCATGACGCCCTGAACCCCGAGCTGCGCGCGTGGTTCGAGTTCTCGAACGAGATCTGGAACTGGACCTTTGCACAGGCCGATTGGGCCGAGCAAGCCGCGCGGGGTCGTTGGGATCGCGAATGGGGCTGGGTGCAATACGCCGCCGTGCGCGCCGCCGAGGTCATGCGGGTGATCGACACGGTTTACGAGGACGAGCCTGAACGCCGGGTGCGGGTGCTGGGTCTGTTCACCGGCTGGCTGGGGCTGGAAGCGGATATGCTGGAAGCGCCGGATTATGTGGCCGAGGATCCCGCGAACCGCCCGCCGCATGAGGTGTTCGATGTTTTGGCGGTAACCGGGTATTTCTCGGGCGAGTTGCATTCCGAGGGCAAACAGGAGGTGCTGCAAGAGTGGCTGGCGACCAGTCTGGCAGCCGCCGAGGCGCAGGCCGATGAACAGGGCCTGACCGGTGCGGCGCGCGATGCGTATCTGGTCGAACATCGGTTTGATGCGGCGATTGATCTGGCGGCGCGCGACTTGCTTGATGGCAGCGTGACGGGCAATGCCGAGAACTCGGTCCGCGATTTGATCGACCGCACCCTGACCCATCATGCCGCCGTTGCGCGATCCTATGATCTGGCGCTGGTGATGTATGAGGGCGGCACGCATGTGGTGGTGCGGCCCGAGAACCACGGCGATCAGGTGCTGGTCGATTTCTTCACCGCGCTGAATTATGCGCCGCAGATGGGCGATCTGTATCGCGCGTTGATCACCGGGTGGCATACGCTGACCCCGGCGCCGTTCATGGCCTATATGGATGTCGGCAAGCCGTCGGTCTGGGGGTCTTGGGGGGCGCTGCGGCATCTGGACGATCAGAACCCACGCTGGGATGCGCTGATGGAGGCCACCGCGCGATGAGCCTGTCGATCATTGTCCCCGCCTGCAACGAGGCGGCCTATATCGGCGCTTGTCTGGCGGCGGTGCTGGCCGCGACCGGGCCGCAGGGCGCGCAGGTGATCGTCGCGGCGAATGGCTGCACGGATGAGACGGTGCCGCGGGCGTTGGCCTTTGCCGACAGGTTTGCGCACAACGGCTGGCGGTTGGATGTGCTCGACCTGCCCGCATTGGGCAAGCATGGCGCGATGGATGCGGGCGATGCGGCGGCGGTTCATGCCGCCCGAGTCTATCTGGATGCCGATGTGCTGGTGTCGCCGACGGTTCTGGCCGAGGTGGCGCGGGCCTTGGCGGTGACGGAGGCGCGCTATGCCTCTGGCACGCCGATTGTCACCGCGCGCTCCTGGATCACCCGCGCTTATGCAAGGTTTTGGGTGAGGCTGCCGTTTGTGGCGCAGGGCGTGCCGGGGTTCGGGCTCTATGCCGTCAATGCGGCGGGGCGCGCGCGTTGGGGGCAGTTTCCGGCGATCATCTCGGACGATACGTTTGTGCGGGTGCAATTCACGCCGGAAGAACGCATCAAGGTGCCGGGAACCTATCGTTGGCCAATGGTCGAGGGGTTTCGCCAATTGGTGCGGGTGCGGCGGCGTCAGGATCAGGGTGTGGTGCAGATGACCGCGTTACACCCCGATCTGATGGCGCATGAGGGCAAGGCGCGCCCCGGCAAACGCTGGCTGCTGGGGCGGTTGTTGCGCGATCCGGTAGCCTTTGTGACCTATGCCGCCGTGACGGTGGCGGTGCGCGCCGGATGGGGCGGTCAATCCGGCTGGGTGCGCGGCCGTTGAGCGAAATGCCCGGCCAGTTTCGCGGCCTCGACATCGACATTGTGGCGCAGCAAGACGCGGGCGCGGCCGGTGGTGCCCATGCGGCGCAGCTTGTCCTCGGGCGCGGTCGCAAGCGCGATCATCGCATCGACCAATGAGGGCACGTCGCCCGCGGGCACCAGCCACCCGGTTTTGCCGTCTTGCATCAGCTCCGGCACGCCGGCGATCCAGGTGGCGATCACCGGGCGGGCCGAGGCCATCGCCTCCATGATCACCATCGGCAACCCCTCGGCAAAGGACGGCAAGACCAGCGCGTGTGCAGCGGCAATCTCGCGGCGCACGGCGTCTTCATCCAGCCAGCCGGTCAGTTCGATCTGACGGCCCAGACCCGCATGAGAAATCGCGCGCTCCATCGCAGGGCGCAACTCGCCGTCGCCGATCAGGACCAGCTTGATATCCACACCACGGCGCGCAACCTCGGCCATCGCCTCGATCAGCAACAACTGGCCCTTTTGTTCCGCAAAACGACCGATATTGACCAAGGTGACGGGGCGTGTGGTCGGCATGGGGCGGGATTCGGTGTAATGCTTGGATTCGATGCCGCAGTGCACCACCTTGATGCGCGACCAATGGCGATACTCGACCAAACGGCACAACTGGCTGCGACCATAGGCGCTGATCGCCACGACAAAATCCGCGCGCCTGATCTTGGTCGGCAGCGCGATAGCCTGGGGTTTGTCGAATTCTTCGGGGCCGTGCACCGTAAAGCTGAACGGGCGGCCCGTCATTTCACCCACCAACATCGCCACACAGGCCGCATTGGTGCCGAAATGCGCGTGCACTCGGTCCACGTTTTCCTCGATCACCCGGCGCGAGACATAGGCGGCCTCAAGGAAATAGATCAGATGCTTGATCAGCCCGGCCTCGGAGCGCCAACCGACGCGCAGCGCCAGCGCAAAAGCCCGGTGTATCCGCAGCGGCGCGCGCAGCCCCGCCAGAAACACCGCCCAGATCATCGCGATGACGCCCTTGGCGAGGACATATTCCGTCACGGCGGCCTCGTCTCGATCACCGGGATCGACCAGATCGCCGTCAAACGGACGCATGGCAAAACGCTTGACTTGCGTGCCCGCCCGCTCAAGTGCCCGCACCTCGCGGCGAATGAAACTGTGCGAGGGCGCGGGGTAGGTATTAAGGATATAGCCGACTTTCACACAGGCACCTGTCTACTGTTCAAACCCTTTGCTAGGGTGCAATTTTGGCGAATTCGTGAAATGCGGGCGGCTTTGACGGGGCAGAAATACAACCAGAAGTGGCGTCATAGATATGCCTTATTACGTTGGCAAAACCGGAACAACGTTAATCTTCCTTGCGAATGACCCTGATTCGTGAGGGCAGTAGGAAAAGAGTTTCAGTGTGGCAGACGCAGCGATCATGAGAACACCAGACTCGGGCGGAATGATGCGGCGTGTCATGCGGTCGTCGGCCTTTACAATCGTCGGATTCGGTACGCAACAAATCTTGCGCTTTGGCTCGAACCTGATCCTGGCACGGCTGCTGTTCCCTGAGGCGTTCGGCACGATGGCGCTGGTCACGGTGCTGTTGATCGGCCTGACGATGCTGTCGGATCTGGGCATTCAGCCCGCCATTCAAAGCAGCAAACGCGGCGATGATCCGGCGTTCCTGAACACCGCCTGGACCCTGAACATCATCCGCGCGATTGGCTTGTTTGTCATGGCCTGTGCGCTGGCCTGGCCGATGGCATGGTTCTATGACGAGCCGCAGCTGTTCCACCTGATCCCGGTCGCCGCGCTCAGCATCCTGTTCCTGGCGATCGAGCCGACGCGCGCCGAAACCGCCTCGCGGCATATGGCGCTGGGCCGGGTCACGTTGATGGAGATGTCAGCGCAGGTGTTCAGCGTGATCGCGATGCTGACGCTGGCCTGGTTGACCGGGTCGATCTGGGCGCTGGTGGCGGGCAATCTGGTTGGCGCCTTGGCGCGGGCGCTGCTGGCCTGGGTCATGCTGCCCGGCATTTCGAATCGGCTGCATCTGGACCGTGACTGTGCGGGCGAATTGGTGCGCTATGGCCGCTGGATCTTTTTCAGCACGGTCGCCGGTTTCGTGGTGCTGCAAAGCGACAAACTGATTCTTGGCCATTATCTGACGATGGAGCAGCTTGGCCTGTATAACATCGGCTTTTTCCTGGCGGGCTTTCCGTTGATGCTGGGGCAATTGCTGGTGCAGCGCCTGATGATCCCGATTTATCGCGCCAGCCCACCGAAGGAATCCGCCGAGAATTTCGCCCGCTTGCGGCGCATCCGCTTCATGCTGTCGGCGTTCCTGATTGCGGGCGTTGCCCCCTTGGCCTTGGGCGGGATTTTCATTGTCGATCTGCTGTATGATGCGCGTTACGCGGCATCCGGCGCGGTGACGACAATCGTCAGCATGGCGCTGCTGCCACAAATGCTGGGCCTGACTTATGACCAAGTGGCGCTCGCCTCGGGCGATTCACGCGGGTTCTTTGCCTTGAATGCATCACGCGCGGCGATTCTGGTGACGCTGCTGGTTATGCTGGTGCCCGCATTGGGGATTCCCGGTGCGCCAATTGCAATGGCCTCGACAGCGCTGCTCAGCTATCCATTGCAACTGCGCCTGGCGCGCAAACACGGTGCCTGGGATCCGCTGCATGATGCGGTCATGGCCTCTGTCGCGGCCGGGTTGCTGGTTTTGGTGCTGTGGTTGCATGGCGAGGCTTTGGTGCAGATTTTCGCGCGGTAACGGGCAGACACCCCGGACAAGGGGCAATTTTCACTGTTCTGCCCTATTTGTGACAGGCTTTTCCGCGATCACTGTCTAGATATGTAGGGTAGGCCACCAGAACGGCGGCCAGAGGTGAGTTATGGTAAACACGCGCATTCTCGAGCAACGCCTGGGCTGGCGCAGCAGCGATCCGGATAAAATGCCGGAGCCGCCGACTCGCCCGATCGGCCATGCGCCGATGCTGCAAGGGCGCGTGCAACAGGCCGAGCGCACCGCTCCATCGCGGGGGCCGCGTGGCCTTGCGGTTGCCGATGCCTGGGACCGTTTGCCAACCACCGATCTGACCGCCGAGGCGTTGATTGCGCGCTCTGGTCTGGTGCCGGCGATTGATCGCGGCGCGGTTGCCGGGGCAGCGTTTGATCAATTTCGCACACAATTGATGCGCGTGCTGAAAAGCAATGACTGGCGGCGCATCGGCATTACCTCACCCAAACGCGGCGCAGGGCGCAGCTTTTTTGCCGCCGGATTGGCCGCCAGTGTCGCGCGGCTTGAAAACCTGCGGGTGTTGCTGATTGATGCCGACCTTCAGGCCCCCGGCCTTGCCGAGATTTTCGATACTGCAGCACCCGGCCCGCTTGAGGCAGTCTTGACGGGTCAGACCGACCCGGAAACCCATTTGTTGCGCATCGGCAATGGCTTGGCGGTGGCGATGAATGACACCGTGATCCCCTATGGCGCCGAATTGCTGCTGGCGCCCGATGCGATCCTGGCCCTGCGCGCCATGTATGACCTGCTGGCGCCCGATGTGGTGGTGTTCGACATGCCGCCGCTGCTGAATGACACTGTGTCGCAGGCCTTGTTGCCACAACTTGACGCGGTGCTGCTGATCTCGGACGGCAAAGCGAACACCGGCGCCGAAATCATCGAATGCGAGCGTCTGTTGGAGGGGCAAGTCCCGGTGATCGGCATCGCCCTGAACAAATCCGAAGACCGCGACACGCGCCCTGCGTCGCGTCGGCGTTTCTAAGGGGGCGCGCGGATGGGACCGATACAAAACCTGCACGAGTTGCTCAGCTGGCTGGGCCGACGGTGGCAAGTGATTGCGCTGATCACGGCAATGGGGGTCGTGGCGGGCCTGATCATGGCCATGCAGACCGAGCGCGTTTATTCCGCAAGCGCCGTCATCCAGGTGATCAACCCGGTGATTGCTGTCGGCGACGAAGGCGGGTCCGCGACAACCCCCGATGTGACCCGGCGCGCGCAGATCATCGAACAACGGCTGATGTCGCGTGAGGCGCTGCTGGATCTGGCCGACCGGTTTGATCTGTTCGAGGGCGTCCCGCTGAGCACGGTCGAGCAAGTCGGCCTGATGCGCGAATCGATGAGCATTTCTGCCATTGCCGCCGCGCAGCAGGGCTTTACCCGCGATGGCTCGTTGTCGGCGTTGATCGTCTCGGCCTCCAACAGCGACCCGGTCAAAGCCGCCGCCATCGCCAACTTTCTGGCGGATTCTCTGATCCGGGAAAGCGAAAGCGACCGACAGAACGAAGCACAGCAGACGGTTGATTTCTTCCGCGCCGCCGAAGAGCGGCTGGAAACCGAGATTGCCGCACTCGAGATCGAGATCGCGACGTATAGCAGCGAAAACGAAGGATATTTGCCCGCCGCCATCGCCATTCGCCGCGCCGAGCAAGGCCGAATGGCCGACAGCCTGCTGGCTCTGGAGCAGGAGGTTTCTATTCGGCGCAATGAATTGGCCGGGCAGGACACCGGGTCAACGCGCGCGGTTACCCAGCGGCGCGTCGCGCAGCTGACGGATGAAATCGCCCAGCTCACCCATCAATCCGACGTCCTTTCAACCCGGATGGCAGAGATCCAAGCCGTGCTGGAGGCCGCACCCGTCGTGGAACAACAGCTTATCGCGATGAACCGGCGAATGGAGCAATTTCAGGCGCAACTGACCTCGGCCGCGGATCGTCGTCGCGAGGCGGAACTGGGCGCGCGTATCGAGGTGGACCAACAGGCCGAACGCTTTGAACTGCTGGAGCGCGCCTTGGTGCCCGACTATCCCATCTCGCGCAGCCGCAAGAAAGTGGCGCTGATGGGGGTGATCGGCGGGTTGATGTTGGGTCTCATGCTTGCTTATGCGATGGAATGGCTGAAACCGGTGATGCGTACCGCGCAGCGTGTCGAACGCGATCTGCAATTGCGCCCGGTGATGAGCATCCCCTACGCGATGCCCGCCGTTGAGCGCCGTCGCCGCAAGATGATCTGGGCGGCAGGTCTGGTTGTTCTGATAGCCGGCATTGCAACCGTCGCGAAACTGCTCGGCATTTTCTAACCCTTTCACCCGGTCGCGTCTTGCGGCATAGAAGCGGGGAGAGGGCAGCGCGTTATGCAACAAGATATTCCCGCATGGGTCGATGGCCACTTGCAGCCGATGGACAAGCTGGAGGTGCATCAGCAAGGGCTGCGGCATCCGGCGGTTTCCATCTTTGTCGTGGCCGGTGGACGGCTGTTGATTCAACGTCGTGCCTTGGGCAAATATCACACACCCGGCCTCTGGGCGAATACCTGTTGCACGCACCCTTTGTGGGGCGAAAACCCCGAAGCCTGTGCGCGGCGGCGGCTGTCCGAGGAATTGGGCATCTCGGGCGTGAAATTGCAGCCGCGCGGGCAAGTGGAATATCGCGCCGAGGTCGGCGGCGGCATGATCGAACATGAGGTGGTGGATCTGTTTCTTGCCGAGTGCGCGATACCGCCCGAGGTGACGCCAAACCCCGACGAGGTGATGGACACGGCCTGGATCGACGCCGCGACCTTGCAGATCGCTCTGGCCGAGCGCCCTGGTGAGTTTACACCGTGGTTACAAATTTATCTGCGCGAGCACGCGGATCAGGTGTTGCCCGGTTTTTGAGTATTTTTGGCAAGATGATGTCTAGAGGTCCGCGATAACCAGCAGTTCCGCCGTGACGCAGACGCCGTTGGCACCCGGTTCCAGCCAGCCTTTGTGCAGGGTTCCGTTGAGCGTGACGATTTCAACCTCGATCTCGGCCGTGCCCTTGGTCAAGCGACCCTCGGTCAGCAGGATTTCAGTGGCGTGGCTGTCGATTTGCGGCTGGCCTTGAAGCTGCGGACAGGTGAGGGAGCCGAGGCCATAGAGACGGCCGTTGCGAATGCCTGCCTCGGACGCGGCGGTGGCGATGGCTGTGGTCATGTCTTGATTGGGGCGCAGGGTTATCAGGGCGGCGCCGGTTTTGGTGCCGGTGGTGACCGGCTGGAACAGCGGGAAGTTGGTTTCTGGGTCATGAGCGACATCGAGCCTTGCGCCTTTTAGCCCCCAGCCTTTTGCGCGGATCGGTTTCGACAGGCGGCTTTCCAGCGGCAGGATATGGCCCATGGCTGGCCCTAGCCAATCGCGGGCGGAGAAGGTGCCGTGGCCGTGCAGCCATGCTGCGCCGTCCTTGCGGCCAGCATGCAGCCCGAGGTGGTCGATGCGCCCTGCCCCCATCCGATACGGCCCGGCATACCACGCGGCGTGCGTGCCGGTTGTATCCTCGCCGGGGATCACGAAATCGAGGTTGGCGAGGTCTGCATTTTCGATCACCAGCCAGCCACCGTCAAAGCCCGCCAAGCCCAGCGCCACCGATTGCGCGAGGGTTTCCGCGACCGGCAGGATGATGTCGATGGGCATTGCTGCACAGGTCGCTACGGCCCAGCGCTTGCTGGGCGCAGGGCCGGGGTGGGTGATGGGCGTGATCATTCGGGCGGTAATTGATCGCGCGCCGCCAGTTCCGCACGGATCAGGTTCTTGGTGATCTTGCCGTAAGCCGATTTCGGCATGTCCTCCCAGAAAATCACATGCCGGGGCAGTTTGTAGCGCGCCACTTTGTCGGCCAGCCACGCCAGCAGATCGGCGGCCTCGATTGGGGTGTTGGCAACGCAGACCGCCACGCCGACCTCGCCCCATTTGCGGTTGGGCACACCCAGCACGGCAACCTCGGAAATCGCCGGGTGCAGAAGGATTTTCTCCTCAATCTCACGCGGGTAGATGTTGGAGCCGCCGGAGATATACATGTCCGAGGCGCGGCCGGTCAGGTAGACGAAGCCGTTTTCATCCATGTGGCCAAGGTCGCCGGTGCGGAACCAGCCGTTGCGGAACGATTTTTCATTGGCATCGGCATTGTTGAAATAGCCCGCGAACACCGCGGGGCCGGTGACGCAGATTTCGCCGGTTTCCAAGGGGGCGCATTCGATACCCTCAGGGCTCTGGATCTGCACATGCATGCCGGTGCGGGCAAAGCCGCAGGTGCCCAGCCGCATGTCATCGCCGGTCGTGTGATGCGTGGGCGGCAGGATGGTGATGTTGCCGGTCACCTCGCCCAGCCCGAAATATTGCACCAGCTTTGGCCCGAGTTTGTCCAGCGCGGTGATCTGATCGGCGCGGTACATCGGCGCGCCGGCGTAGATGACATAGCGCAGACTGGAGTGGTCGTGCTGGTCCACCGCAGGGTGCTCGGTCAGCAGTTTGACGATGGTGGGCACGGTGAACATGTTGGTGACGCGATGTTTTTCGACCAGCGACCAGACCTCGGCCGGGTCGAAGCCGGGGCTGGCCGGCAAGATCGAGGGCACACCATGCGCGACTTGAGTCAGTTGGTGGATGCCCGCGCCGTGGCTGAGAGGGGCGACGACCAGCGAGGCGTCGTTGCTGCCCCAATCGGGGCCGGTGCCGGGCATCAGGTCGCACAGGTGGTTGGTGACGACAAAGCCCATCTGGCCGTGGGTCAGAACGGCGGCCTTGGGGCGGCCGGTGGTGCCGGAGGTGAAGAAGAACCAGCAGGGATCGTCGCGCTCGACATCGGCGGCGGGGCGACGGTCGCCGAGATACTCGCCAACCAGCTTGTCATAATCCGGCGCGAACTCGCTTTTGCCGATCGAGATGGTGAACTCGAGGTATTTGGCGCAGGCTGCGGCGTGGTCGGGGAATTCCGCGCCGACCAGCAGCCCGGTTGCCTGACTGGATTTCGCGAGGAAGGCCACCTCCTCGGGCGTCTGGCGGAAGTTGGCGGGGACCCAGACGCATCCCGCGCGCCAGCAGCCGAACATGGCCTCGAACATCTGGTTGTTGTTGGCTGATTGCACGAGGATGCGGTCGCCTTTTTCGACGTGGTATTTGTCCAGCAACACCTCGGCAAAGGCGGCGGCGCGGGCCTCCATCTGCGCCCAGGTCCAGTGCTGGTCGCCCCAGATGAAACCGGGGGCGTCAGGGTGGCGGCGGGCGATGTCGGTCAGGAAATGCGAAAGGTTCATCACCCGGGTCGAGACGGGGGTGAGCCCCTGCGACAGGTCCACTCTCATTTTACGCGCTCCAGGATCGAGCAATAATTGGCGACAGCCGCCCCGCCCATGTTGAACACGCCGCCAAGGCGCGCATCTTTGACCTGCATGTCGCCCGCCTCGCCGGCGATCTGCATGGCGGCCATGACGTGTTGCGAGACGCCGGTTGCGCCAATCGGGTGGCCCTTGGATTTCAGCCCGCCCGAGGGGTTTACCGGCAGCTTGCCTTGCATCGTGGTCACGCCGTCGCGGATCACGCGGTGGCCCTGACCCTTTTCGGCCAGCCCCATCGCCTCGTATTCCAGCATCTCGGCGACGGTGAAGCAGTCATGCGTTTCGACAAAGCTGAGATCATCCAGCGTCAGCCCTGCGTTTTTCAGCGCCCCGGCCCAAGCCATGCGTGCGCCGGTGAAATTGAGCACATCGCGGCGCGAGAGAGGCAGAAAGTCGTTCCTCTGCACGCGGGCGCGGAAGGCAATCGCGCGGTTCAGCGTCGCGGCGGTTTCGGCATCGGCGAGGATCAGAATTGCCGCGCCATCGGAGACCAACGAGCAATCGGTGCGACGCAGGGGGCCAGCGACATGGGGGTTCTTCTCGGACGGAGTGTTGCAGAAGTCGAAGCCGAAATCCTTGCGCATATGGGCGTAGGGGTTGTTCATGCCGTTGGCGTGGTTCTTGGCGGCAATCATCGCCAGCGCGTCGGACTGGTCGCCGTATTTCTGAAAGTAGCCGCCGGCGATCTGGCCGAACAGACCGGCGAAACCGGCGGGCACATCGGCTTCCTCGGCGACATAGGAGGCACCCAGCAGGATATCGCCAACCTGCGCCGTGGGTGTCGCGGTCATCTTTTCCGCGCCGACGACAAGCGCAATCTTGCCGCGCCCGGATTCGATGAAATCCATCGCGCCGTACAAGGCCGCAGACCCGGTGGCGCAGGCATTCTCGAAGCGGATCGCCGGGGTGTGGCGCAGGCGTTCATCGGCAAGCGCGACGAGGGCTGCTTGAAAGTCCTGCCGCGAGAAGCCGTTGTTGAACACGCCGACAAAGATGCCGTCGACGTCCTCGGCACTGACGCCCGCGTGCTCCAGCGCCGGGGCGAGGATTTCGGCGATCAGGTGTTCGGTGTCGGAGTGCTCGGATTTGCCGAATTTCGAGTGGCTCCAACCGACGATTTGCGCGCTGGGCATGGGGATTCCTCCTGTGGCTTGGCAGGAATGCAACACATTGCGCAGCGCTTGCCCAGAGGGGCCGTGCGATTTCTGTGGGTGCTGGACACGAAAGGGCGCTCTGCTCTATTTCTGTGCCGACGGGGTTCATATGAAAAAAGCGGCACCAGCACCGACAATCGACGCCGTGGCGATCGGCAGGAACGAAGGCGCGCGCCTGATCGCCTGTCTCGAGTCGCTCAACGGTGCGGTGCGGCGCGTGATCTATGTCGATTCAGGGTCGAGCGACGGCAGCGTCGAGGCGGCGCGCGCAGCGGGGGCGACGGTTGTTTCGCTGGATCTGTCGGTGCCGTTCACCGCCGCGCGGGCGCGCAACGCGGGTCTGGCGGCGCTGTCGCGGGACCCGCCGACCTATGTGCAGTTCATCGACGGCGATTGCACCCTGCGGGATGGGTGGATGGCGCGCGCGACGCAGTTCCTGCATGACAATCTGCGCGCCGCGGTGGTCTGCGGGCGGCGGCGTGAGCGCCACCCCGAAGCCAGTGTCTATAACACCTTGATTGACGCCGAATGGAATACGCCACTGGGCGCGGCCAAATCCTGCGGCGGGGATGCCTTGATGCGCTATCAAGCGATTGCCGCGGTCAGGGGATTCCGCGAGGATCTGATTGCCGGCGAAGAGCCGGAGCTGTGCTTGCGGTTGCGGGCGCGGGGCTGGACGATCTGGCGTATTGATGCCGAAATGACCTGGCACGACGCCGAGATCACCCGGTTCGGCCAATGGTGGAAACGCACCGAACGCGCGGGCCATGCCTTTGCCGAGGGGGCGGCGCGATTTTCCACGCCGCAAGACCCGCATTGGGACCGCGAGGTGCAGCGCATCTGGATCTGGGGTCTGGGGATTCCGATTGTCGCGCTGGTGGGGTCACTATTTCACCCGGCGGCGCTGGCCCTGATGCTGCTTTATCCGGTGCAGGTGATGCGTCTGAGCGGCCGCATGGGCTGGCAGGCGGCGCTGTTCAACACCTTGGGGAAATTCCCCGAGGCCGTGGGCGCGATCCGGTTCTATTCAAGGCAGTTGGGCAAGGGCGAAAAACGGTTGATCGAGTATAAATAGCCGATCAACGTTGTTTGAGCGCGCGCATCGCCTCACCCGGCAGAATCGCCGCACATTCGGCATAGCGTTTGACCAAGCGGCGCGGATTCGACAGCATACGCCACGCCCATTCCATCTGGATCTTGCGCACCCAATAGGGCGCGCGGGTTTGCCGACCCGCCAGAAAATCAAGCCCCGCACCAATCGAGGCGAAGCCCATATGCGGCACCAGATCACGCCCGAAGGCTGCGAAAATCTCTTGTTTCGGGGCACCCAGCGCGATGAAGGTCAACCCGGCGCCGGAATCCGAGAGGTGTTCGAGGATGCGCACGGCATCAGGGCCTTTGGGGTCAAACCCCATTGGCGGCGCGATACAGGCGGCAATCTCGAGCCCCTGAACCTGCGCTTTGAGCGACTCGGCGGCGGCGGCCAGTGCGTCATCCGTCGAGCCCATCAAGGCAATCGGCACACCGTTGCGCGCGGCCTGATGGGCCAGTGGCAACACCATGTCGGAACCGGGCACCAAGGATACAGGCTTGTTCGCCAGCTTTGACAGCCAGACGATCGGGTTGCCATCGGCGCACACCAGATCCTGCGCGGCGTAAACGTCGCGAAAGAACGGGTCGCGCGCCAGTTTCACGAGGTGATCGAGGTTGATGGTCGCCAAGGCAAACCCCTGCCGCTCGCGCATGCGGGCGCGGACCTCGGCCAAAAGCACCGCTGCGTTCGGCATGTTCACCGTGATCTGATGGGGAGGAAAGGAAAACTCCATGAAAACCTCATACTCTGAACGCAATTGCCCGCGATGATCGCTGTGTCGATACAGACACTATCTGAAAAATACGTTATTAGTGGGGCCAAAGTCGAACAAATACCCCGCCAGAGGGACATCGACCACAAGGCAAGGGCAAGGACGCAATGACGGCACGAAACGCACGCCCGTTCGGTGCAATGGCATGATTCAGGTTGGCAATATCTTTGCGCTGCTCGCGTTGCTGAGCTGGCCGCTGGTGGCTGCCATCCTGTTCAAGAAGCTACCGCTGGAGCGCGCGCTGATCTGGTCAATCTTGGGCGCGTATATGGTCCTGCCGCAAATCAGCGCGATTGATTTGCCGATTGTGCCTGCGCTGAACAAAGAGACGATTCCCAACCTGACCGCCTTCGCCATTTGCCTCGGCGTCTGGGGAAAGTTTCCGGACCTGTTTCCCAAGGGCCTGCTGGGCAAGGCGCTGCTGGTGATGTTCATCGTCAGCCCGGCGATCACGGTCCTGACCAATCTGGAAACGATCCGGTTTGGCATCGACCGGTTCGGCACCCTGACACTGGTAGACCCCAACGCGCTGGAATTATGGGGGCTGCCCGGCCTGCGCATTTACGATTCCGTCTCGGCCTTGGCGCAACAGGTGTTCCTGATGCTGCCGTTTTTCCTGGCGCGGGTCGTGCTGCGTTCGGAGGAGGCGATCCGCGAGGTGCTGTTTGCGCTGATCATTGCCGGCGCGCTCTATGCGCTGCCGATGCTGTGGGAGGTCCGCTTCAGCCCGCAATTGCATACGCGCATTTACGGCTTCTTTCAGCATGACTTCGCCCAGGCAATGCGCAACGGCGGGTTCCGGCCTTTTGTCTTCATGCCGCACGGGTTGTGGGTCGCGTTTTTCGCCTTCATGTGCGCGATGGCCGCCGCCGCCTTTCTGCGCGATGCCACGCGCCACGAAAGCGGCAAGCGGATGCTGATCCTTGGCGGCATGTTCGGGCTGGTGGTGATCTGTAAATCCATGGGCGCGCTGTTCTTTACGCTGGTTTTCGTGCCCGTCGTCTTGCTGCTGAAGCCGCGGATGCATCTGGCAATGGCGGCGGTGATGGCCGCACTGGTGCTGACCTATCCGATGCTGCGCGGCTCTGGCTTGATACCAACCACGCAACTGGTGGAAAACATCGAGTCCTTTAACCCTGAGCGCGCGCAATCGCTGGACTATCGGTTCACCAACGAGGACCGCATTCTGGACCATGTTTCGGAAAAGCCACTGTTTGGTTGGGGCGGCTGGGGGCGGTTCATGGTCTATGACCCGGCGACTGGCGAATCGCAGTCGATTGTCGATGGACAATGGGTCATCACCCTGGGGCACTATGGCTGGCTTGGGTTTATCGGCATGTTCGGACTGATGGCGTTGCCGATCTTCGGGCTGTGGTGGCACGCGCGCAAACCCGAGGCGCCGCCGATCCCGGTTGCGGTCTCGACGCTGACCTTGATTCTGGCGGTGAATATGGTCGATATGCTGCCCAATGCCACGCTGATCCCGTTCACATGGTTGATGGCCGGCTCGCTGCTGGGCTATGCCGAAGCGCTGGGCGCAACAACGCGCGCCGCACGGCTGGCTCGGTTGCAGCACTCTCATTCGGGCGTTGCTTTGGGGCATATGCAAACACCCGAGCGCCGTGAGTCACCACAAAAACCGCAGCGCCGCACGGTTCTTTGAGCACCGCCACCTTTGTGCCAGATTTGTGCGTAATTCTTGCCTCAAAACGATGATTGTTTCCCGTAAGTGTTCTTGAAGTACAGGTCCGTCATGTCCGTCGAAGCCGAAACCCAAACCGCAGAAACCGATATCGCCATTGTTGGCATGTCGGCGCATCTTCCTGGCGCCGATTCCATCGAGGCCTATTGGCACAATCTGCGGAACGGGTTACGGGCCATTCGCCGCCTGACTGACGACGAACTGATCGCAGCGGGCGAAGACCCTGCGTTGATGCGCGACCCAAAATATGTGCCCTTTGCCGCGCCGCTGGACGGCTTTGCCGATTTCGACGCCGAGTTCTTTGGTTTTTCGCCCAAGGAAGCCGCGATCCTGGACCCGCAGCACCGCCAATTCCTGGAGGTGGCGTGGGAGGCGATGGAAAACGCGGGCACGGTGCCGGAACGGTTCGACGGCAATATCGGCGTTTATGCAGGCTGCGGCATGGGCAGCTACTTCTATTTCAACCTGTGCTCGAACCGCGATCTGGTGCGCGATGTGGGCATGTTCCTGCTGCGCCACACCGGCAACGACAAGGATTTCCTCTCGACCCGCGTCTCGCATATCTTCGACCTGCGCGGCCCGTCGGTGAACGTGCAAACCGCTTGCTCCACGTCTTTGGTCGCGGTGCATTACGCAACGCAGGCGCTGTTGTCGGGCGAATGCGACATGGCGTTGGCCGGGGGCGTGACGGTCGAGTTGCCGCAGGGGCGCGGGTATCTCTACAAGGAAAACGAGGTTCTCAGCCCGGACGGGGAGTGCCATGCCTTCGACCATCGCGCGCAGGGCACTGTGTTCGGCTCGGGCGCGGGTTGCGTGGCGTTGAAACGGCTGGACGATGCGCTGCGCGACGGCGACCACATCTGGGCGGTGATCAAAGGCAGTGCGATCAACAACGATGGCGCGCAAAAGGCCGGCTATCTGGCCCCATCCGTCGAGGGTCAGGCACGCTGCATCGCCGAGGCGCATGCCGTCGCCGACACCCCGGCCGAGACGATTGACTACGTCGAATGCCACGGCACCGGCACCTATCTGGGCGACCCGATCGAGGTGGCGGCGATGACCGAGGCGTTTCGCGAAACCACCGACGCGACGGGGTTTTGCCGTATCGGCTCGGTGAAAACCAACATCGGGCATCTGGATTCGGCGGCGGGCGTGGCCTCGCTGATCAAGGTTGCGCTGTCGCTGCATCACAAGGAAATCCCGGCCTCGCTGGGGTTCGAGGTGCCGAATCCGACGATAGATTTCGAGACCTCGCCGTTTGCCGTGAACGCGGTTCTGACGCCATGGGCGCGGCGCGGCCACCCAAGGCGCTCGGCGGTCAATTCGCTGGGCGTCGGCGGCACCAATGCGCATGCGATCTTGCAGGAAGCGCCAGAGCGCCCGGCGTCCGAGGAAAGCGACTGGCCGTTCCAGATGCTCACGCTGTCGGCGCGCAACAAGACCGCTCTGGATGCGCAGGCCCGCAACATGGCCACCCATCTGCGCGCGAGGCCGGATCAAGACTTGGCCGACGTGGCCTGGACCCTACATAACGGCCGCCGCGCCTTTGACAAGCGCCGCGTCGTTGTGGCCGAAACGCATGAGGAGGCCGCCGCATTGTTGGAGGCCGACAACCCCTTGCGGGTGTTCAACCATACCGCGCTGGAATGTCCCGATGTGGTGTTCCTGTTCCCCGGCGGCGGCGCGCAATACGCGGGCATGGCGCGCGATCTCTATGAAACCGAGCCGGTGTTTGCCGAATGGATGGATCGCGGGTTGGAGATCTTGCAGCCGCGTCTGGACTACGATCTGCGCGCGCTTTGGCTGCCCGAGCCCGGCGCCGAGGATGCCGCGAATGAGACGCTGAAAAAGCCCTCGGTGCAGTTGCCGCTGATCATGATCACCGAATACGCGCTGGCGCAGATGTTCAGGGCCTGGGGCATTCAGCCCAGCGCGCTGGTCGGGCATTCGATGGGTGAAAATACGGCGGCCTGTCTGGCCGGGGTTCTGAGCTTTGAGGATTGCATCGGCCTCGTGCATCTGCGCGGTACGTTGTTCGATACGGTGCCTGCGGGCGGGATGCTGTCGGTGCCGATGTCGGTTGAGGCGTTGCGGCCATACCTGGGCGATCTGGACCTTGCCAGCGTGAATGCGCAAGAGCTGACGGTGATCTCGGGCTCGGATGCCGGACTGGATGATCTGGCAGCGCGGCTGTTGGCGGATGGCGTGGAAACCCAGCGCATCGCCATCAACATTGCCGCGCATTCGCGTATGTTAGAGCCTATTCTGGGCCGATTCCGCGCCTATCTGGCGTCGATCCCTCTTCATGCGCCGAACCTGCCGATAATCTCGAATACCACAGGCGTGCCGCTGACTGCTGAACAAGCCACCAGCCCTGACTACTGGACTCAGCACCTGCGCGGCACGGTGATGTTTGCCGATTGTGTCTCTAACCTTGCTGAAAAGCCCAATCGCATCTGGTTGGAGGTGGGGCCGGGCAAGGGGCTTTCGTCGTTGACGCGGATGCACGGCGCGGTTCCGCCGCAGCAGGTTTTGGCGGCTCTGCGCCACCCGGATGAGGAAATCTCGGATGACCTCTATCACATGGGGCTCTTGGGGCGGATCTGGGCGTTGGGCGGTACATTCGACTGGTCGCAAATCTGGGGAGAAGCGCGGCGCAACACGGTGCCGCTGCCGACCTATGCTTTTGACCGGCGCGAATACTTCATCGCTCCGGCGACGGCCACGGCAGAAACCGTCAGCGCGATCCCTGCGCGGATCGAAGACGTCGCCGACATGGGCACGCGCCTGTCGTGGGTGCCGCGCTCGGCGGATATCGCGTTTGATATCGACAGCGAATTGGACGTTGTTTCCCGTGAAACATGGCTGATCTTCACCGATCAAGACGGCATTGCCGCGCCTGTCATTGCACGGATGCGAGCCGCCGGGCAAAAGGTGATCGAGGTTCAGGCGGGCGACACGTTCCGCCGCCGCACAGACAGCGTTTACAGCCTGCCGACCGAACGTGGGCGCGAGGGGTATGATCATTTGATCCAGGACCTCGTGCATCGTGGCACTGTGCCCACCCGGATCGCGCATTTCTGGCTGGCAAGCGGTGAAGAGCGGTTCCGCCCGGGCTCGAACGCGTTTCAGGCGCATCTGGAACAGGGGTTCTATTCGCTGATGTTCCTCGGCCAGGCGATTGCTGCCGAGGGGCTGACTGGCCCGATACATATGACCGTGGTCACCGCCGGGGCAGCCAAGGTCAAAGATGAAGCGCTGATCTGGCCGGAAAAGGCGATGATCGCCGGGCCGGCGCGGGTCATGCCGCATGAAATGCCGGGTGTCACGGTGTCAACACTGGATATTGACGGGCGCACCCGCAAACGGGGCGGGAACCCTGATCTGGCGTCCGCGCTGCTGGAAGAGTTGTTTGCCGAACCTGCAAATACTGTGGCTGCCATTCGTGGCGGCAAGCGGTATGAACAGCGTCTGCGCCCGCAACCGCTGACCGAAACCCCGAACCTGCCGCAAGGCGCGGCTTGGGTGATTACCGGAGGTTTTGGCGGTATCGGACAAACCGTGGCCGAGGCGCTGATCACCGCCTCTGGCGCAAGGATTGCCCTGATTGCCCGCACCGCTCTGCCCGATCGCAGTGCCTGGGCAAGCCTGCGCGACAATCCCGCCGACCCTATCGCACGCCGTATTCTGGCGGTTGAACGGCTGGAATCGCTGGGCGCCGAGGTGATGGTCACCGCCGCGGACGTGTGCAACATCGACGAGATGCGCGGTGCCCTAGACGCGATTCAGGCAAGGTTCGGCACGATTCACGGGGTTGTCCATGCCGCGGGCGCGATTGACGACGCGCCGATGTTGGCGAAAACCGTGGGCAGCGTGGAAAGCGTGTTTGCCCCCAAGGTTCACGGGTTGCGAGTGCTCGATGCCTTGCTGCCGGATGGTGCGGTGGCGCAGATCGTGGTGTTTTCCTCTACCTCGACGTTGACCGCTCCGGCCGGGCAGGTCGATTATGTCGCGGCAAACGAATATCTGAACGCTTGGGCGCGCGCGCGTCACGGCAAGACAAAGGTACTGTCGCTGAACTGGGGCATTTGGGCCGAGGTTGGCATGGCTGCCGAGGCGATGGCGGCGCGCCTGGGCCTTGGCCCGGTGCTGCCCGACACGCCAACGGCGGTGCCGCTGCTGGAAACCTCGGGCTTTGATGCCGGGATGAATCGGCAGTTCAAGGCGACTTATTCACCCGAGATGTGGCTGCTCGATGAGCACCGCACCAAGGACGGCAAAGCGCTGGTTCCGGGCACCGGGATGCTGGAAATCGCGGTGCAATCCCTGCATGGGCAAGGCGAGGTGGAACCGTTCAAGATCGCCGATCTGACGTTTTTCCGCGCCTTGGAGGTCGATCAACCGCGAGAAATTCGCGTCACGCTGGCCCGTACCGACGCGGGCTATGAGTTTGAACTGCGCTCGGCCGTGACGCTGCACGGTCGCAAGGGCTTTGCGCTGAACGCGCAGGCGCGCGTCGAGATGAGCGCCATGACCCACCCCGCACCGCTGGACGTGGCCGCCATTTCCGCCCGGTGCCAAGACAATATTGCCGAGGATGCGGGCGGAATGCCAACCAGCCAAGAGGCGCATCTGGCCTTCGGTCCGCGCTGGCGGGTTTTGAACCGGCGTGCGTTCGGCGCGCACGAGGGGCTTGCGCATCTGTCGCTGCCCGCCTCTTTTCATGCCGATCTGGATGAGGGTTATGTCTTGCACCCGGCCCTGACCGACATCGCAACCGGCTGGGCGATGGAGCTGATCCCCGGCTATCAAGGCCGCGCGCTTTGGGTGCCCCTGTCTTACGGGCGCGTGCGTGTGTATCGCGCCCTGCCCGCCGAAATCGTCAGCCATCTGCGGATCAACCCAACCGAATCCGGTTTCGCCAGTTTCGACATCACTTTGGCCACACCTCAGGGCGACGTCTGCGCCGAAATCTCGCGCTTCACGATCAAGCGGATGGACGACGGCTTTGGCGCCCCTGCCCCGCTGCTGCCATCCGAGGTCGCGTTCGCGCAATCGGGCGACGAAAGCCATGCGCTGAACCCCAGCGAAGAGCGTTTGGCGCGCAATCTGGCGATGGGGATCACCCCTGCCGAGGGTGCCGCAGCGTTCCTGCGCGCGCTGGCGGTGGATCAGCGTCAGGTGGTGATTTCGTCTCTAACCATGCCGGAATTGATTGCCGAAGCCGCGCAACCGATTGGGCGCGACAGTGAGGAAGGCCAGAAATTCGAGCGCCCCGATCTGGACAGCGACTATGTCGAGCCGCGCAACGACATCGAGCGGATGCTGGTTGCGATGTGGGAGGAATTGCTGGGCGTTCAGGGTGTCGGCGTCGGCGACAGTTTCTTTGACCTCGGCGGGCATTCGCTGATTGCCGTGCGCCTGTTCGCGCGGGTCAAGAAAACCTGGGCCGTCGATTTCCCCATTTCCGTGCTGTTCGAGGCCCCGACCGTGGAAAAGATCGCCGCGCGGGTTGCCGAGATCGCGGGGATCACGGAAACCGGCAACGCCCCGGCCCCGGCCAAACCCACGCGGCGCTATGAATTCCTGGTGCCGATGCACGAGGGTGAAGGTGGCCCGAAAACGCCATTCTTCTTGGTCGCGGGCATGTTCGGCAACGTGCTGAACCTGCGCCACCTTGCGCAACTGCTGGGCAAGGATCGTCCATTCTATGGTTTGCAGGCGCGCGGGCTGTTGGGTGATGCGGTGCCACACGCGCGGCTCGATGACGCGGCGCGCGATTATCTGACCGAGGTGCGGCAAATTCAGCCGCAAGGGCCTTATCTGCTGGGCGGCTTCTCGGGCGGTGGCCTGACCGCGCTGGAAATGGCCAAGCAGTTGCGCGCGGCGGGCGAGGAGGTTTCGCTGCTGACCTTGCTGGACACGCCGCTGCCGTTGCGTCCAGAATTGAGCCGCGCTGACAAGGCGATGATCAAGCTGCACGAGTTCCGCCGCAAAGGGCCGGGCTATGTGGTCGAGTGGTTGCAAGCGCGGCGCGATTGGAAAGACGAGCTGGCGCGACTGGCAGACGAAGCCAATGGCGAATGCAGCAGCGGGTTCCAGAACCGGGCCATCGAGAGCGCATTTCGCGAGTCACTGCCGTATGTGATGCTTGAACGCTATGACGCGCCGGTCGCCCTGTTCCGTCCGCCGCTGGATAAACACTGGAAAGTGACCGGCGGGCATTGGGTGAGCCGTGCCAAGGAATATGTTTTCGACGATAATGAGTGGTCGCCCTGGATGCCGCACCTGACGGTGCATGAGGTTCCGGGTGATCACGATTCCATGGTGCTGGAGCCCAATGTGCGGGTTATGGCCGCGAAACTGAAAACCCTGATTTCGGAGGCCGACGCATGAGCACGGTCAACTGTATCATCCTGAACTGGCGCACCGCCGAGATGACCCTGCGCGCCGCGCAATTCGCACGCACCGCGATGGAAGGGATCGAGGGTGCCATCACGATTGTCGACAATGACAGCCAGGATGGTTCGTTCGAGACGATCTCCGAGGCGGCACAGAGTTGGCCACGGGTGCGGGTGCTGCAAGCCGGGCGCAACGGCGGCTATGGTGCGGGCAACAATGTCGGCATTCGCGCCGGGTTGCCAGATGGCTCGAAGCCCGATTTCGTCTATATCCTGAATTCCGATGCGTTCCCGGCCCCGGATGCCATTCGCGCATTGGTCAATCATCTTGAGGCCCATCCGGAAACCGCCTTTGCCGGAAGCTACATTCACGGCGAGGACGGCGCGCCACATTCGACCGCGTTCCGCTTTCCATCAATTGCCAGCGAATTCGAGGGCGCGGCGAAAACCGGGCCGATTTCGAAACTGTTGAAAAACGCGATTGTCGCGCCGGATCTGCCGACCGAAACCGCGCGCGTGGAGTGGCTTGCCGGGGCCAGCGTGTTGATGCGGCAATCGGTGCTGGATCAGATCGGCCTGTTTGACGAGACGTTCTTTTTGTATTTCGAGGAAACCGACCTGTTCCGCCGCGCCGCTCGGGCGGGCTGGCACGCGGATTTCGTGGTCGAGAGCCGCGTGATGCACCTGGGCTCGGTCAGCACCGGCATGAAAGAATGGCAGCGCGTCCCGAGCTACTGGTTTGCCTCGCGGCGCTACTATTTCGAGAAGAACCACGGTCGGATTTACGCCTGTGGCGCGACGCTGGCGCATATCGCGGGCCTGGGTGTTTACGGGGTGCGGGTGTTGCTGCAACGCAAGAAACCCCACACGCCGCCACATTTTCTCCGCGATCTCGTGCGACACAGTGTGGGAACGCGTCTGTCGCAGGAGAGTTGAGATGACCCCGTTTTCATGTGTTTTGGTTGGCAATGAATCGCTGTTGATTCAGTGTGCAAAGGTCCTGTTGGGGCGCGGCCATATCATTCAAACCGTCGCCAGCCAGAATGCAGATGTCATCGCCTGGGCGGAAAACGCCGGGATCCGGGTGGTTGCGCCGGGCAAGGGGTTGCAGGACCGGATCGAGCGGTCGTTTGATTGGCTCTTGTCGATCGCGAACCTGACAATCCTGCCGGATGCACTGCTGTCTCGCGCGACCAAAGGGGCGGTGAATTTTCACGACGGCCCCTTGCCGCGCTATGCCGGATTGAATGCCCCGGTCTGGGCCCGCCTGAACGGCGAGACCGAGCACGGCGTCACCTGGCACATGATCGAGGGCGGCATCGACGAGGGCGATATTCTTGAACAGGTCCACTTTGAAATTTCCGACGACGACACCGCATTTTCGCTGAACGCGCGTTGTTATGGGGCTGCGGTTGACAGTTTTCCGGCAGTCGTCTCGGCGCTGGAATCGGGCGCGCCAAACCGTCGCGTACAGGATTTGTCGCAGCGGACCGTGTGTTTGAAAGACGACCGACCCGCTGCTGCGGCGCGCCTCGATTTTACGCGCCCGGCAGCAGAGCTCGTGCGCCTGGTGCGGGCGCTGGATCATTCCGGTTATTGGAACCCTTTGGCGCTGCCGAAGATCGAATGCGCGGCGGCGTGTTTGCGGTCGGACAGGCCGAGGCGGTTGATGGCTCTGGCGTTGCGGGAACCGTCCTGAAGTCGGGCGATGATCTGGTTATAGCTTGTGCCGATGGTGCCGTACGGCTGTCGGGGCTGACCTGCCTTGGCGGGATGCCCAAAAGCGGCTCTGACATTGCCAAAATCGGCGAGGTTCTGGCATTTGGCGAGGCGGCATCCCTGACCGCGGCGATGGTGCGCATCGCAGGCGGCGAGGCGCATTGGCGCGCGGTTTTGACCGGGTTTTCGGCAACGGAACTGGCGGGCACCAAAGCGGGCGGTACAGGGTTTGTCCAGCGCGCCTTGGCCTCTGTGTCACCCCATCGTGCGGCGGCGATTCTGGCGGTCTATGCGCCGGGTGGTTGGGCTTATGCGGGCGCTGAAACAAAAACGACGCATACCGCGGCACCGGGGTATATCGCGCCTTGGGTGCCGATGATCCTGGCCGGCGAAAGCTTGGGCGCTTTGGAGGCCGCCGCGCAGAAGACCGCAGCATTAGCGCAAAAATATCCATCCTACGCGCGCGATCTGATCGGTCGCGACCCGGCGTTGATGCCGCTGGCGACACCCGCCCTGGGCCTGTCGGAAACCGGTGAGCGGATCGAGGGCACCGCCCTGTGTGTGGTGTCGGGCACCGAAGGTCTGACCTTGTCGGCGGATCTCGCCCGCATGGATGAGGCCACGCTGGACATGATGGCCGCGCGGATTGCACTGCTGGCGGATGCCGATCTTGACGCGCCGTTGGCGGACCTGGACCGGATCAGCGCGCCGGAACGGGCGATCCTGGCGCACTTGAACGCGACGCACCGCGAGTTTGACCACGCGACGATCTCGGAATTGTTCGAGGCGCAGGTCGCGCGCACGCCAGAAAAAACCGCGCTGGTGTTCGAGGGCAAAAGCCTGAGCTATGCGCAGCTGAACGCGCGGGCCAACAAGGTCGCGCATGTGTTGCAAACCATGGGTGTGGGGCCGGATGTGCCGGTCGCGCTGTGTACAAGGCGCGCGCCGGAGCTGCTGATCGGGGCGCTGGGCATCCTGAAGGCGGGCGGTGCCTATGTGCCGATGGACCCGGCCTATCCCGCCGACCGTTTGCACCATTTCCTGACCGACAGCGACGCCCCGGTAATTGTGACGCAATCGACATTGATTGACGCATTGCCAGAGCATGACAGCGCGTTGCTGGTGCTGGACACCGATACGCGACTTGCCTCTGCGCCGGACAGCAACCCGGAAACTGGGGCCGCGCCGGAAAACCTAGCGTATCTGATCTATACCTCGGGCTCGACGGGACTGCCCAAGGGTGTGATGGTCGAGCATCGCAATGTGGCCAACTTCTTTGCCGGGATGGATGATCGTCTCGCGCATGATCCTGCGGGCGTCTGGCTGGCAGTGACCTCGTTGTCGTTTGATATTTCGGTGTTGGAACTGTTCTGGACGCTGTCGCGCGGCTTCAAACTGGTGCTGACCTCGGATGAGGACCGCATGATGGTCTCGGGCGGGTCGATGCCGATTTCCAACAAACACATGGATTTCAGCCTGTTCTATTGGGGCAATGACGACGGCGCGGGCCCGAAAAAGTATGAACTGCTGCTGGAGGGCGCAAAATTCGCCGATACCCACGGGTTCCGCGCGGTCTGGACGCCAGAGCGCCACTTCCACGCCTTTGGCGGGCCTTTCCCGAACCCCTCGGTGACGGGCGCTGCCGTTGCGGCGGTCACCAAGAACATTGATGTGCGGTCAGGCTCGGTTGTCGCGCCGCTGCACCATCCGCTGCGAATTGCCGAGGAATGGGCGGTGATCGACAACCTGACCAACGGGCGCGCCGGGCTGGGCATTGCAAGCGGCTGGCATCCGGTGGATTTTGTGCTGCGGCCTGAAAACTCGGTGCCCAACAACAAGGCGGCGATGTTCGACACGATCGAGAAGGTGCGCAAGTTGTGGCGCGGTGAGTCGGTTGAGTTTGACCACAACGGCGAGACACGCAGCGTTCAATCGCTGCCCCGCCCGGTGTCCAAGGAACTGCCTTTGTGGCTGACCATTGCCGGCAACCCCGATACCTGGCGCGAGGCCGGTGAGATTGGCGCGAATGTGCTGACCCACCTGCTAGGCCAGTCGATCGAGGAGGTCGCGGGCAAGATCAAGATTTACCACGACGCGCTGCGCAAGGCGGGCCACGACCCCAAGGATTTCACCGTCACGCTGATGTTGCACACCTATGTGGCGCGCACCCGTGACCTGGCGCGCGAAACGGCGCGTGAGCCGATGAAGAATTACCTTTTGGCGGCGGCGGGATTGGTCAAGCAATACGCCTGGGCGTTCCCGGCGTTCAAAAAGCCCAAGGGCGTGTCGAACCCGATGGATATCGACCTTGCCAGCCTGAGCCAAGACGAAGTGGACGGCATTCTGGAGTATGCGTTCAACCGCTACTTTGAGGATTCCGGCATGTTCGGCACCGTTGAGGATTGCTTGCGCCGCACTGAGCAGCTCAAGGCGATTGGCGTCGATGAAATTGGCTGCCTGATCGATTATGGCATCCCGGTCAGCCAGGTGTTGGAGGGGTTGTTCCCGCTGGCCGAGGTTCTGCGCCGCTCGAATGCACCGGCGCAGCTGGCCGAAGATGACTTCTCGCTGTCCGCGCAGATCATCCGCCACGGTGTCACGCATCTGCAATGCACACCGTCGATGGCGCAAATGTTGGTCGCCAATGACGAGGCGCGGATGGCGCTGGGTCGGGTGACAAACCTGATGATCGGTGGCGAGGCTCTGTCCGGGGCCTTGGCGGCTGATTTGGCGCAGATCACGGGGTCCCCGGTGCAGAATATGTATGGGCCGACGGAAACGACGATTTGGTCCACGACCGCGATGTCGTCGGGTGGAGACGGGGTTGTCGGGATCGGCACACCGATTGCCAACACCACGTTGCACGTTCTGGACGACGCACAACAGCCGGTGCCGATTGGCGTTGAAGGCGAGTTGTGGATCGGTGGCGACGGGGTGACGCGTGGCTATTGGCAGCGCGAAAACCTGACGGCCGAGCGGTTTGTGACCATCGGCGGTAACCGTCTGTATCGCACCGGCGATCTGGTCAGGCTGCGGGCGGATGGCGGCGTTGATTTCCTGGGCCGCGCGGATCATCAGGTGAAAATCCGTGGGTTCCGTATTGAGTTGGGCGAGATCGAAACCGTGCTGGATGGGTTGCCGGGTGTCGCGCAAAGCGTGGTGATCGCGCGCGAAGATGTGCCGGGAGACGTGCGGCTGGTTGCCTATGTTCTAGGCCAAGCGGACACCGGGGCGTTGCGCGCCACTTTGGCGGCGCAGATGCCTGCGCATTTGGTGCCGTCGCAGATCGTCAAGCTGGAGCGTTTTCCGCTGACGCCAAACAAGAAGATCGACCGCAAGGCGCTGCCCGCGCCGGGTGTCGTACGGCCTGGCGGTCATTCAGGCTCCGGTTGTGGCGAATGGCGGGGATACGCTGGCGAAGATCGCAGCGATCTGGCGCGGGGTCCTGGGTCTGGCCGAGGTCAAACCGGGGGATAACTTCTTCCAACTGGGTGGTCACTCGTTGCTGGCGGTTCAGGCGCATCGGGAAATCCGCGAGGCTCTGGCGCTGCCCGGTTTGTCGATCACGGATGTGTTCCGCTTCCCGGTTTTGCAGGCTTTGGCGGCGCATATCGACAGCAAGCTAAAGCCGGTTGTGCGCGCGGCCTCCCCCGTCACGCCTGCGGTTGAGGCCGAGGCCGCGCGGGGACGGCTGGATGCCATGTCGCGCCGTCGCGCGATGCGGGCCGAACGGATGAGCCGATCGGGGTGACTGCTGGCCTGACACAAGAGCGCCGCCGCCCGTCGCCTTTGGCGTTGGCGGCGGCTGTTTTTGGCGATCAGGCGCGCCTTGGCTGTGTTGAAATCCGGGCGGCTGAGATGTCCGGTTTGCACGCGCTCGAGGCGGCGCGTGTGGAAAAAGCCGTTCCATCCCGGCAGCGCGAGTTTGCGGCGGGGCGACAGGCGGCGCGGATCGCGATGGCGGCGGATCTTGCGGTTCCGATGGCGACGGATCGCGCGCCGATTTGGCCCGCAGGTATTTCAGGGTCGATCACCCATGCGGGTGGTTGGGCGCTGGCGGTTGTATCAGGGTCTGATCGGCTGATCGGGATTGATCTGGAAGTTGATGAGCCGCTGCCAATGGCGGTGTTCGAGACGGTTTTGACGCCAGCCGAACGAGATTGGATCAGGTTGCAGCCGGACCCTGCGCATTGGGCGCGGGTGATCTTTTGTGTCAAGGAATGTGCCTATAAGGCGCAATACCCACGCTCGGGCCAGCTATTTGGCTTCGAGATGTTCGAGACTGCGCTGGATGTGAAAAGTGGCGCGTTCACCGCGACATTTCAGGCGACGGCGGCGCCCTTTGACAAGGGCGATCGGCTGTGGGGGCGGTTTTCGCGACGGGATGGGTTTGTGCTAAGTGGTGTGTTGATGTAACCAAGCGGCGGCGGCCTGGCCTGCCCAAAGACCGGTCGCAAGGCAGGCCGTGAGAAGATAGCCGCCGGTCGGGGCTTCCCAATCAAGCATTTCACCGGCCACAAACACACCGGGCAGTGCCCGCAGCATCAGGGTGTCGGTGACCGCATCGCGGGTAACGCCGCCGGCGGTCGAAATGGCCTCGTCCATCGGGCGCGGGCCGGAAATGGGAATCGGCAGGGCTTTGAGCAGGGCGCCGCGGGCTTGCGGGTCACAGGGCAAGGGGCGCGCACATTCAAGCACCAGGGCCAGCCGGGCACCGGACAATTTCAGCCCTTTTTTCAACGTGTTGGTCGTGGTCTCGCCTTTTGGGCGGTTTGACAGGCGGGTCGCAATTGTGTTGGCGTCAAGGTCTGGAAACAAATCCAGGGTGAGCGGTGCGCCCTCTCGGAGCGTGCGGCTGATGGCGTAGACACCGCCCCCCTCGAGCCCACGTTGCGACAGGATCGCCTCGCCGCGATGGGCTTGATTGCCCGCGATCAAGGTGATGGATTTGAGCGGTGAGCCGAAATGCGGGGTCATGTGGGGCGACCACGCGACGCTGAACCCCATGTTGGCGGGTTGGAAAGGCGCGAGGGGCACGCCGTATTTGGTCAGGATTTGCGCCCAAGCGCCATCCGAGCCCAGCCGCGACCAGCTTGCGCCGCCAAGGGCCAGAACCGTGGTTTTTGGGGTCAGGGTTTGGCGGCCGTCTGGGGTGTCGAATTGGAAATTACTGCCACCAACACCCACCCAGCGCCAACGGGTGCGCAGGTCGAGGCCCCGCTGTTTGAGGTCTGTGAGCCAGGCGCGCAACAGGGGCGAGGCCTTCATCGTCTTGGGAAAGATACGGCCCGAGGAACCGGTGAATATCTGCTGGCCGTGGTGCTGCGCCCAATCTTTGACCTGCGCGGGGCCAAAAGCGGAGAGCATGGGTTTGAGCCACTCGGCCGCATCGGTGTATTGCGCGAGAAAGGTGTCGAGGTCTTCGTCCTTGGTGATGTTGAGGCCCGATTTTCCCGCCATCAGCAGTTTGCGGGCCGGTGAGGGTTTTGCCTCGATCAGCATCACAGGCAGGCCCGCGCTCAGCAGGGCATCGGCGGCCATCAGCCCCGCAGGCCCGGCGCCGATGACCAGCGCGAAGGGGGCGTCAGTCATAGGTGCGCCAGATCGCGGCGTCGCCCATTTTCGCGACGAATTCCGCGTGGGCCTGGGCTTCTTCTGCGGTCAGGCGTGCGGGCAAGGGTGTCGGGCGGGGGCGCGGACGCCATGAGCCATCGCCTGTGACAGAGCCTTTGCGCGAGGATTGCGGAGACAGCACCAGATCCGGTTGCCGCCCGCCCATGAGTTCGAGATAAACCTCGGCCAGGATCTGGCTGTCGAGCAATGCGCCGTGCAGTTCGCGGTTGAAACCGCTGATGTCGAACCGGCGGCACAGGGCATCAAGCGTGGCCGGAGAGCCGGGGAATTTTTGGCGGGCAATTGTCAGCGTGTCGATCACGGTTTCGGTCGGTAGGGGCGGGCGGTTGATCAGCGCCAGTTCGGCATTGAGGAATTTCATGTCAAAGGCAGCGTTGTGAATGACCAGACGGCCGCCCTCGATAAAGGCCAGAAACGCATCGACAACCTCGGCGAAACGCGGCTGCTTGCGCAGGAACTCATCGCCCAACCCGTGAACCGCAAACGCATCGGCGGGCATGGAGCGTTCGGGGTTGATGTACTGGTGATAGGTGCGCCCTGTCGGCATCTGGTTGAGGAGCTCTATCGCGCCAATCTCGACAAGGCGGTCGCCCTGGGAGGGTTCAAAGCCCGTGGTTTCGGTATCGAGGACGATTTCACGCATCTGATTGGCCTCCGGTCAGGCGATTGATCAAGTCGAGCACATCGGCGCGGGTTTGTTCAAGGCTTGTCGTCTCGATCACATAGGTGGCGCGGGCGCGTTTTTCAGCGTCCGGCATTTGTTTGGAGAGGATGGTCTGAAAATGCGCCTCGGTCATGCCGGGGCGGGCGAGTACGCGGGCACGCTGTACATCTGCAGGGGCAGAAACGACGAGTGTGGCGTCGAGGGCTTTTTCGCCACCGCCCTCGAACAGGAGCGGGATGTCGAGGACGATCAGCGGGGCATCCGCGTGTTGCGCGATGAAAGCGGCGCGGTCCTGGGCAACGAGCGGGTGAACGATGGCCTCGATTTGCGTCAGGGCTGTCGGGACTTGGGCGATCCAGTCACGCAGCGCGGCGCGGTTGACGGCACCGTCCTGAATGGCATCAGGATGGGTTGCTGCGAGGGGAGCAACGGCAGCGCCGCCTTTGGCATACATCGCGTGGACGGCGGCGTCAGCGTCCCAGACCGGGATGCCCGCGTCGCGAAAGAAGCCCGTGGTGGTGGATTTGCCCATGCCGATCGAGCCGGTGAGGCCAAGGATGAAGCTCATGTGCCCAGCACCGCTTGGCGAAGGGTGGCATCGACGGTGGGTTTGCGGCCAAACCAACGCTCGAACCCAGGTGCGGCCTGAAACAAGAGCATACCAAGGCCATCGACGCAGGTGTTGCCACGGGCGCGGGCCTGCGCGAGGAGCGGCGTTTCAAGTGGGGCATAGACGAGGTCATTGACCACGGCATCGGTGGGAAGGCGGCTGAGGTCGATATCGAGCGCGGGGTTGCCGGTCATGCCCAGCGAGGTGCCGTTGATCAGCGTATCGCAGCCGTCCAGCATGTCGGAGCGTTCGGACCACGAAACAACGCTGATCGGTGCACCAAATTCGGCGGCAAGATCGAGGGCGCGTTGGGGGGAGCGGTTGGTCAGGCGGATTTCTGTGGTGCCGAGATCCAGGAGGGCGGCGAGGACCGCCCGATTGGCGCCGCCAGCGCCGATCACCGAGACGCGGCGGGGTGACCAGCCGGGGACGGCATTGGCAATGTTCTGGGCAAAACCAAAGGCGTCGGTGTTGTCAGCCTCGATGCCTTGGTTGGTGAAGGTGAGGGTGTTTGCGGCACCGATACGACGGGCGAGGGGAGTCGCGTGGTCGGCCAGGGCGAGGGCGTTGAGTTTGTGGGGAATGGTGACATTCGCGCCGACAAACCCCATGCGGGGCAGTAGGTGCAGAGCTTCGGGGAAATCCTGGGCCGTGATGTGCAACGGCACATAGTGGCCGGGGATTTCGTAGCGTTGCAGCCAATGACCATGCAGCTTTGGCGAGCGGCTGTGCGCGATGGGGTCACCGATGACGGCAGCGAGGCGAAGTGGCGGTGTCATCCGGGGATGTCCTTGCGTTGGATCAAGATGGACAAGAGTTCGAGCAGCGGTAGTCCCTGGATGGCGAAGAGATCGCCTTCGATCCTGGAAAACAAGCGGATGCCGGGGCCTTCGATCTGATAGCACCCGACACAATGGCGGATATTATCCCAGTTGTCAGCCACATAGCGTTCAAGAAAACCATCGGAACATGTGCGCATCGTCAGGCGCGGGGTCGAAACGTGGCGCCAGACGGGCTGCCGCTGCGCAAAAAGAACAGCAGCCGTGTGCAGGCGGTGGGTTTTGCCCCGAAGTTCAGAAAGTTGCCGAAGTGCATCCTCGGGGGTTTCGGGTTTTTGATAAAGTTGCCCCTCGCATTCGAGGAGTTGATCGCAGCCCAGGACCAGGGCGGTGGGGTCGCGGTTGGCGGTGCGCAGGGCTTTATGCTCGGCGAGCGCATCGGCGATATCATGGGGGGTGGCACCTTCGGATCGGAGCGACTCAGTGATGGAGGCTTCGTCGATGCGCGCAGGTTTGACCTCGAAATCTAGGCCAGCGTTGCGCAAAAGTTTCGCGCGGATTGATGAACTGGACGCCAAGGTGAGGATTGTCATGTGGATAAGCCTGTGTGTCTTTAGGGGGTCAGGCTGGTGGACAACCCGGACTATTCGGGGATCGCTGTTGTATGCACATGTTGTCAAGAGATGCAGGGTCAGTTGTCCACAGAGGATAAAGCAAAATGGTGGGCTGTGGATAATCGGGATTGTTGCGAATTCGTGTGATCATTATTGGAATTATATCTATAATTTACAATGTGTTAATGATCATAAATGCGCTGCCTTTCGCATCCGTCGGGTTGGGGATGAAATGGGGGACAAGGCAAGAATTGCAGTTATCCACGACCCCTACTTCATCATCATCCTATATACTTTCTTCTTTTATTTATTAGAAAGAAGATCGAGCGACCGGGGCCAGCGCGTTTCTGGACTGATTGACTTACGCGAAAGATCGACTTAGAGAACGATCAAAGCGGGGCCGTCCGGTGCTCGTATTTCCCGATGAATGACCAAATTGCCGTGCACCTGATGGGTGCAGAGGAGTGATTATGACGGCTGAGACCCAATTGAACCTGTCCGAGCTGAAGGCCAAGACGCCAGCTGCGTTGCTGGCGATGGCGGAAGAATTGGATATCGACAACGCTCCGTCGATGCGCAAGGGCGAGATGATGTTCTCGATCCTGAAAGAACGCGCAGAAGAAGGCTGGGAAGTCGGTGGTGACGGGGTTTTGGAGGTTTTGCAGGACGGGTTCGGGTTTTTGCGCTCGACCGAGGCGAACTATCTGTCTGGCCCCGATGATATTTATGTGTCGCCCGAGATGATCCGGCAGTTTTCGCTGCGGACCGGGGACACGATCGAGGGTGTGATCCAGGCGCCCGGTGACAATGAAAAGTACTTTGCGCTGACGAAGGTGACTCTGATCAACTTCGACGATCCGGAGCAAGCGCGGCACAAGGTGCATTTTGACAACTTGACGCCGCTCTATCCGAATGAGCGCTTCAACATGGAAATCGAAGATCCAACGGTCAAGGATCGTTCGTCGCGGATTATCGACATCGTTGCGCCGCTTGGTAAAGGGCAACGGGCGTTGATTGTTGCGCCGCCGCGGACTGGTAAGACGGTGTTGATGCAAAACATCGCGCATTCCATCTCGCGCAATCATCCGGACTGCTACTTGATCGTTTTGCTGATTGATGAACGGCCCGAAGAAGTCACCGACATGAAGCGGTCGGTGAAAGGTGAGGTTGTGTCATCGACCTTTGATGAACCCGCGTCGCGGCACGTTGCGGTTGCCGAGATGGTGATCGAAAAGGCGAAGCGGTTGGTGGAGCACAAGCGGGATGTTGTGATCCTGTTGGATTCGATCACCCGCCTGGGCCGCGCGTTCAACACGGTTGTGCCGTCGTCGGGGAAAGTCTTGACCGGTGGTGTCGATGCCAATGCGCTACAGCGTCCAAAGCGGTTTTTTGGCGCGGCACGAAACATCGAAGAGGGCGGCTCGTTGACCATTATTGCAACGGCGCTGATCGATACGGGCAGCCGGATGGACGAGGTAATTTTTGAAGAGTTCAAGGGCACCGGCAACAGCGAGATCGTTCTGGATCGCAAGGTTGCAGATAAGCGCGTCTTCCCGGCGATGGACATCCTGAAGTCCGGCACCCGGAAAGAAGAGCTGTTGGTGGACAAGAACAACCTGCAAAAAACCTTTGTTCTGCGGCGGATTTTGAATCCGATGGGCACCACGGATGCCATTGAATTCCTGATTTCAAAGCTGAAGCAGACCAAGACCAACAGCGAGTTCTTTGATTCCATGAACTCCTGACGCGGAGGCAACCGGGATGGAGACGATTGTTGCCCTTGCCACTGCGCGGGGGCGGGCGGGTGTTGCAATCATCCGGGTATCGGGTGATCTGGCGTGGCACGTTTGTCATGCCCTCGCTGGGCGGGTCCCGGAACCTCGGCAGGCGCAGTTGATGACCTTGCGCGATGCGCATGGTGATATGATTGATCAAGCCTTGGTTCTGGTGTTCGAGGACGGCCGCAGTTTTACTGGCGAAAAAACCTGCGAGTTTCAAATACATGGCAGCGTAGCCGTGGTTGCCTCGATGCTCGGGGCTTGTCTGGCAATTGACGGAGTAAGGACCGCGGAACCTGGTGAGTTTACGCGACGTGCGTTCCTGAACGGGCGGATGGATTTGACGGAAGTCGAAGGCTTGGCGGATCTGATTGACGCGGAAACGGACGGACAGAGAAAGCAGGCGATGCGGGTGCTTGACGGAAGCGCAGGGCGCATCGTTGACCAATGGCGCGAGGATTTGTTGCAGGCCTTGGCGATGATTGAGGCGGCGATGGATTTCTCGGACGAGGAAATTCCCGGTGAATTACTGGCGTATGTGGAAGCCCCGCTTGCGCGTGTTTCCACCAGTTTGCGTGAGCAGATCGATGGTCGCCGTGCTTCCGAATCCGTTCGAGATGGATTTGAGGTTGCGATTGTTGGGCGCGTGAACGCCGGAAAATCAACATTGCTTAACGCGCTTGCCGGCCGGGACGCGGCAATTACTTCGGAGCGGGCCGGGACGACGAGGGATGTGATCGAGGTCCGGATGGATATTGCCGGGATGGCGGTCACATTGATCGACACGGCAGGGTTGCGAGAGACGCAGGATGAGATCGAACGTGTCGGTATAGAACGAGGGACCGCGCGCGCGCGCGGTGCGGATTTGCGCATTTTCCTGAAGTCATCCCCGCAAGACGAACCGCAGGGCTGTAGTCCCGACGATATAGTACTCTTGTCCAAGTCAGATGTTTGGGGCTTGCCAGGGATTTCGGCGATAACGGGTGAGGGGATACCCCGTCTGTTGGCGGAAATTGAAGTGAGGTTGGGTGAGCGTGTGAAGGGATCCTCCATCTTTATTCGCGAACGTCATTTTGATAAGCTTTCGAGGGCTCTGAAGTTCTTGGTGGACTCGCAGCGGAGTTTGACTCCGACGGCAAATTCATGGGAACTGGCGAGTGAAGATCTGCGCGCTGCGCTGCGCTGTTTGGACGGGATTGTGGGCCGGGTGGATGTCGAAGATGTCTTGGGCCGGATTTTCTCGTCTTTTTGTATCGGGAAGTAGAGAGCGTTTTACGTGAAACATTTTGATGTCATTGTCGTCGGAGCCGGTCACGCGGGGGTCGAAGCAGCTTTAGCGGCTGCGCGGCGAGGTGCGAAAACGGCACTGATAACGTTCAGCAGAAACGATATCGGTGTGATGTCTTGTAACCCGGCGATAGGGGGCATCGGGAAGGGGCATCTGGTGCGGGAAATTGACGCATTAGATGGTATGATGGCACTTGCTGGTGACTATGCGGGAATTCAGTTCAGGCTTCTGAACGCATCACGCGGTGCTGCCGTTCAGGGCCCCAGAACACAGACGGACCGCAAGCGCTATGCGCAGTTTTCGACGCAATACGTTGAGCGGCAAGAAAACCTCACGGTAATCGAAGGCGAGGTCGTTGATCTGATTGTTTCGAACGAAACCATAACAGGTGTCATTCTCGCGGACGCCTCGGAGGTGCGGTCTTTTGCAACAATCCTGACGACAGGTACGTTCTTGCGCGGCGTAATCCACATAGGCGATGAGCGTATTGAGGCGGGTCGACGAGGTTCCAAAGCATCGACTAAACTCGCTGAAAGAATTGGCTCCTTTGATTTGGGGTTGGGGCGGCTAAAAACCGGAACCCCTGCTCGTTTGAGCGGAAAGTCGATAGATTGGGATTTGATCGGCGCGCAATTTGCGGACGTCAAACCATCAATGTTGTCCTTTTTGAATACCAAGCCGATCGCGCCGCAGATCGCCTGCGGCGTCACTAATACAGTTGCGGAAACACATGACATCATTCGCGAGAACCTGCATCTATCGGCGATGCGTGCGGGGAATATCGTTGGTGTTGGACCTAGGTATTGCCCTTCGGTTGAAGACAAGATTACGCGGTTTGAGGACAAGGAGTCACACAACATATTCCTCGAACCGGAGGGGATTGACGATGATACTGTTTACCCCAACGGCATTTCGACGTCACTGCCGCGCGATATTCAGGACCAATTCCTGAGAACCATTCCAGGCTTGAAAAATGTTGTAATCAAGCACTTCGGATATGCCATCGAGTACGATTATATAGACCCAAGAGTACTCAATCGCGATCTTTCGGTTCGGGGATTGGAAGGCCTATTCTTCGCGGGTCAGATCAATGGAACGACTGGATACGAGGAAGCGGCTGCTCAGGGCCTCGTTGCGGGTTTGAATGCCGCGGCAAAAGCCAACGATTTGGACGATATCAAGTTCGACAGATCGCAGAGCTATATCGGCGTGATGATCGATGACCTGATTACCAAAGGCGTGTCAGAACCCTATCGAATGTTCACGTCGAGAGCCGAATATAGGCTTTCTTTGAGGGCCGATAACGCCGACGAACGACTCACGCCAGTTGCAATAGCGCAGGCCTTTATATCCGATGCCCGAAGATCTCAATATGAGAATAAGAAGCGCCGGCTTTCTGCGCTCCGCGGCGTTCTCGAGGGCGAAATCGTAACCGATGCAGTGTCGGAAAAAATCGGATTGCCGCGAACGAAAGACGGGTCGAAACGAAACCTGTATCAAGCGCTCGGGTTGGTAGATACTAAACCTGAAAGCGTTGCAGATCATCTTGGTTTAAGTTCTCACATAGAGAAAGTTGATCTCGAACAATTGAGGAAGGAAGCGTTCTATAAGCCCTATGTAGACCGCCATTTGCGCGAAACCGCCGCTTTGGCTAAAGAGAAACAACTCATCATTCCGACTTCTTTTGACTATTCGCGACTTCCGTCGCTCTCAAATGAACTCAGGGACAAACTTAACCGAATCCGCCCACAGACTTTGGAACAAGCCGGAAGGATTGAAGGAATGACACCCACCGGGATGATTCTTCTTCTTTCAAGGCTACGAAATCAGAATCGAGGCGGAAATGCGTCAATTGGATGAAAGACAGGGATTAGAATGCCTCAGAGTTTCACGTGAAACAATCGATGACCTTCGGTCGTTTGCTGAGGATTTGGCTACCTGGTCAAAGTCGATAAATCTTGTTGCTCCCAATTCCCTTGTCGACGTTTGGAACAGGCATGTTTTGGATTCGGCCCAGCTCGTCAACTTATCGCCGGGACCAGGACCAAAATGGTGCGACCTTGGGTCCGGAGGCGGGCTTCCTGGCTTGGTGGTCGCGATTCTATTGCGAGAGATCTCGCCGGAGACCAGCGTCACCTTGATCGAATCAGATGCAAGGAAGGCCGCGTTTCTGAAATTGAAGTCCCAGAAATATTCGCTCAATGTTTCTGTCGTTCGTGCACGTATTGACGAAGCTGAACGGTGCGACGCAAATGTCGTTTCTGCACGCGCATTGGCGCCGCTGGAGCTGTTGTTGCCGCTCGTTTTTCGCCATGTTTCTTCAAATGGTACTGCGTTGTTGCACAAAGGTCGAAACTTCGAGGCAGAGGTTGAACAGGCGAGACGTTCATGGCACTTCAACGCAGAGGCCCTAGAAAGCGTCGTCGACACTGCTTCCAGGATTTTGAGGGTTACAAACATAAAGCCGAAGGGCGTGATCGAATGAAGATCGTTGCGATAGCAAACCAAAAAGGCGGTGTCGCCAAAACGACGACGGCCATAAACTTGGCGGCCGGTCTTGCAGAGGTTGGTCGCAAGGTTCTCGTGATCGATATGGACCCTCAAGGGAACGCTTCTACAGGCTTTGGTGTTGGTCTCGATCAGCGCTCCACAACTATCTACGATTTGCTTCTGGGGGAAGCAGACCCAGCAAGTGTCGTCGTGAAGACGGCAACGGAGCGCGTGCATATAATGCCGTCGACAACGGAACTGTCATCGTCCGACATTCAACTACACAACGTGAACAAGCGTAGCTTTCTACTCAAGGATTCCCTCGAAAGCGCTAGCTTGAAGCAGTTTCTCTTTGACTATGTGCTAATTGACTGCCCACCCTCCTTAAATCTGCTAACTGTTAACGCACTGGTCGCTGCTCATTCGGTGTTGATTCCGCTCCAAAGCGAGTTTTTTGCGCTTGAGGGCCTATCTCAACTGATGCTGACGATCCGCGAAATCCGCGAAACGGCAAATTCCTCTCTGAGAGTCGAGGGCGTTTTGTTGACGATGCACGATCAACGAAACAACCTATCGCAACAAGTCGAGAAAGACGCGCGCGACACGCTTGGTGGCCTCGTATACCAAACCGTTATTCCCCGAAATGTAAGACTTAGCGAAGCTCCATCCTACGCAATTCCTGCACTAGCGTATGATTCAGCCTCCAAGGGTTCCGTCGCATATAGGGCGTTTTCGCGAGAGTTTCTCGCAAACAATCATGACCTTCCGGAGGAGCTTGCGCATGGCTGATCGAAAATCTGAACGCCGGGGCTTGGGACGAGGCTTATCGGCTTTGATGGCTGATATTGGAATTGACGCGCCAAACAATGAGTCAGTGGAGAGGCGCGAGCAAACTCGTTCTGATCTCCAGTATCTTCCTGTAGAATCAATTGTCCCGAACCCAGGGCAGCCGAGGCGTAGCTTTGATGACTCTTCTCTAAGAGAACTTTCAGAATCAATCCGCGAAAAGGGTATTCTGCAACCGATGGTCGTTCGGCCCTCTGCTGATCACAATGGGTCATTCGAGATTGTTGCAGGAGAACGTCGTTGGCGCGCTGCGCAATTGGCGCAACTGACAACTGTTCCAGCAATCGTTCGCGCTTTCTCAGATCAGGAAATGCTCGAGGTGGCTATTGTTGAGAACATCCAGCGGGAGGGGTTGAATGCAATCGAGGAGGCCACAGGTTATCGTCAACTGATCGATCGATTTGGTCACACACAGGAAATGGTTGCTGAGGCCCTGGGGAAGAGCCGAAGCCACATCGCTAACCTCTTACGGCTCTTGAATCTTCCAGATGATGTTCGGAATATGGTGATTGCTGGAACCCTGTCAGCGGGCCATGCACGAGCGCTTGTTACTGCCGAGAATCCAACTGAGCTGGCCCTTCGCGTCATCGGCAAAGGACTTTCGGTGCGAGAAACCGAAGATTTGGCGCGCAAGGTTTCGCATACCAAACGCAGAGGAAATGCCGACAATCGCGAGAAAGATGCCGACACGCGTGCGCTACAAGAGGATTTGTCCGCCAATCTTGGTATGAGCGTTGTGATTGATCATCGTGCAGGGGGTGAAGGCCAAATGACGATACGGTACGATACCTTGGACCAGCTCGATCAACTTTGCCAACTTCTGTCGTCGGTGCGATAGGGCGATTACAATAGTGCTGCCAGCAGGGCATTTAGAATCTGCCGACCGCTTTCTGTCGTACCGATGCGATTTTCGACGCGCCAGAGGAAACCCTGCTCTGTAAGCTCTGTCATTGCCGCGGGTTCGACGTCATACCCACCCAAACGCATCCATCTTGCTATGTTTGCGCCCTCACGTAGACGCAGACTCATCATCAAATACTCAGTGGCCTGGTCCCGACCGCTAAGGACCTCACGGCTCTCATGCGATAACGACCCTTCCAAGACCGAGTTTAGCCACGTTTGCGGTGCCTTGGCAGCTTCGAAAGCCAGCTTTTCTTGGTTCACCGTTAGCCTGCCGTGTGCACCGGGACCCACCCCTATGTAATCTCCGTACCGCCAATAAATCAGATTGTGGCGTGATTCCTCAGATGCTTTTGCATGATTTGAGATTTCGTAGGCGTTCAAAGCAAATTCCGCGCATAACTCTTGTGTAGCCTCATACAAGTCCGCACCGGCGTCGCCTCCCGGCAATCCGGGTAATTTGCCCAAGCGATACCTGTCTCCAAATGCGGTACCTTCTTCGATGGTTAATTGATAGAGCGACAAATGCGTCGGATCGAGCGACAGAGCTTGTCTGAGCTCGGTTTTCCACTGATCCAAGGTTTGATGCTGCCGTGCATAAATGAGATCAAAACTGGATCGCTCAAAGACTGTCTTTGCCACTTCCCAAGCCCGAATAGCGTCGGCCGTCGAGTGGCGCCTTCCGAGCATCCGCAAGTCTATATCGTTTAACGCCTGTATTCCCAATGACAGCCGATTGACCCCTGCCTCTGAGAAGGCCTGGAACTTTGCTAGATCAACCGACGTCGGATTTGCCTCTAGCGTTACCTCCAGATTGTTTCTCGTTGGCCAAGCCCGCCTTGCTTCATCAATTATCGCAGCAGTTGTTTCGGGCTCCATTGTCGAAGGCGTCCCGCCGCCAAAAAAAATCGAATCCAGGATTCGCCCTTGCGTCATTGCAGCCAGGCGCCGGATCTCCATCACATAGGCATCGCGCCATGCTGAATGGCGAATGCTATTGGAAACATGGCTGTTGAAATCGCAATATGGACATTTTGACGCGCAAAACGGCCAATGGACATACAACCCAAAGCCGCCGCTCTGCCAATCTTCTGTAGCTTGTTGATTTCGATGTTTCACGTGAAACACGCATCAATCAGCGCCGACAGGGCACGAGATCGGTGACTGATCTTGTTCTTTTCCACTCCGGACATCTCGGCAAATGTAATTGACGCCCCATCAGGAACGAACATTGGGTCATAACCATGGCCATGCTGACCCCTTGTTGGCCACACAAGACGACCGGTAACATTTCCTTCAAAAACCTCGTCGTGGCCGTCTGGCCAAGCCAGCACAAGGACGCTGACAAATTCAGCTGACCATGGTTCTTTCGCCCCGGCTTCAATCAATTCGCCATGGGTTCTGGTCATGGCGCGATCAAAATCGCGCCCGTCTGGCCCCTCGGCCCAATCTGCGGTGTACACCCCCGGCGCGCCATGCAGCGCGTCTACACACAAGCCACTATCATCAGCCAAGGCGACCAATCCCGTCGCCTTCGCTGCCGCATGAGCCTTGATCCGCGCATTCCCAACGAAACTTGACTCCGTTTCTTGCGGTTCTGGCAAGCTCTTCTCTGCGGCGGAAACAACGTCGATCCCGCGATCCCGCAACAAGTCACGCATTTCAACCAGCTTACCGTGGTTATGCGTCGCAAAAAGCAAAGACGTATCCGAAAATTTCCGACTCATAAGGCCGCCTTCTGTGCGGCGATAAGCTCACGCACCCCTTTTTCCGCGAGATCCAGCATCGAATTCAACTCACCGCGCCCAAAGACCGTCGATTCACCCGACATCTGCAATTCAATCATCTTGGTATCACCAAGCATGACAAAATTGCCATCGACCCCGGCTGCACTGTCTTCACTATAATCGAGATCGAGTACCGGCTGGCCTGCGTAGATCCCACAGGAGATTGCACAAACATGGCCAATAATCGGATCCGACGTGATCAGGCCGGCCTTCATCAAGGTGTTCACAGCCAGCCGCAGCGCAATCCAACCACCGGTGATCGCCGCGCAGCGTGTTCCGCCGTCCGCCTGAAGGACGTCGCAGTCAATCGTGATCTGCCGCTCACCCAAGGCCGAGCGATCAACGCCAGCCCGAAGTGATCGACCTATAAGCCTTTGTATTTCAACAGTTCTTCCGCCCTGTTTGCCCAGGGCCGCCTCGCGACGGTTGCGGGTATTGGTCGCGCGCGGCAACATGCCGTATTCTGCGGTAACCCAACCAAGTCCGGTGTTGCGCAAAAACGGCGGCGTCCGGTCCTCTACCGAGGCCGAGCACAAGACCTGCGTGCTCCCGACTTTGATCAGGCAAGAGCCTTCCGCGTGCTTCATAACGCCGGTTTCAATTGAAACCGACCGCATTTCGTCTAAGTGTCTACCAGAGGGGCGCATGTCTGGATCCTTTTCTGTTTATATGTCCAGATACACGCGCTCAGCGCTTTGTTGCAACCGGATCAGAAATCCGAATCACACACGGTCGCCAATGTCCACTGCCGCACATAATCCGATCATGAGAGATCTGAATGACAGAACGCGCGAAGTGTTTCGACGTGTTGTTGAATCCTATTTGCAAACCGGAGCACCCGTTGGCTCGCGCAGTTTGACCCGCGATTTCAGCGAAAACGTGTCTGCCGCGACGATTCGAAACGTCATGCAAGATCTCGAATTCATGGGGCTGCTGCAGAGCCCTCATACCTCGGCCGGGCGCGTTCCGACGCAAACCGGCTTGCGGTTGTTCGTCGATGCGCTGCTAGAGATCGATCCGGTGACGGCCAATGATCGCGAGAAACTCGAAGCCACGCGCATGAGCAACGAGCATGGGGTGGCATCGATGTTGGACAACGTCGGCAATGCCCTGTCCTTGATCACAAAAGGCGCCAGTCTGGTGCTGACGCCAAAACACGAAGCCCCGATCCGACACATAGAATTTGTCCCGATCGCCCCTGACCGCGCGCTCGTCGTCTTGGTGTTTGCAGACGGTCAGGTCGAGAATCGCATTTTTCGCCCGCCGCACGGCCTGCTGCCATCGTCCTTGCGCGAAGCGGTCAATTTCATCAATGCCTTTGCCAGCGGTCTGACTCTCTCCGAATTGCGGACACGACTCAGAAAGGAAATCGCAAAGCGTCGGCAGGAAATTGATTCGATTGCCGGCGATCTTGTCGAACGGGGCATGGCCATTTGGGAGGATGAGGGTGAGCAAACCGAACGTTTGATCGTTCGGGGTCGCGCCAATCTCCTGGAACAGGCCGACGCAGACAGCCTTATCAAGATCCGCGAACTCTTTGATGACCTTGAACGCAAGCGAGATATCGCCGAAGTGCTTGATTTGACGGAGCGCGGCGAGGGGGTGCGCATTTTCATCGGGGCAGAAAACAAGCTTTTTTCACTATCGGGTTCCACTCTGGTCGTTTCTCCCTATATGAACTCCGAAAGCAAGATCATCGGTGCGGTGGGTGTTATTGGCCCGACCAGGCTCAATTACGGTCGCATTGTTCCGATAGTCGATTATACAGCGCAGTTGGTTGGCAGAATGCTGACCGAGCTGGGGTCCGAGTAAGACGAGGAAGACATGGCAGAGCCACAAGAAAACCAGGCAGAACTTGATGCCAACGACACAATCGAAACACAGGAGCCGCTCGATGCCGCAATGCTTCTTGCCGAAGCAGAGGCGGCGTTCGAAGTGGAGCGCACCGAAATGCGGGATCGCCTGATGCGCGCCTTGGCTGATCTCGAAAACAGCCGCAAACGCGGCGAGAAAGATCGGCGGGAGGCTGCAATCTATGGCGGCACCAAGCTCGCCCGCGATCTGCTCCCGGTTTATGACAATCTCAACCGGGCTCTGACATTGGTTGATGAGGAAACGCGGGGGCGTGCAAAAGGCCTCGTTGACGGGCTTGAGCTGACGCTGCGCGAACTCACCAACATTTTCGCGCGCCATGGTGTCGAAGTCGTATCGCCAAAACCAGGCGATGTCTTTGATCCGCATCTGCACGAAGCCATGTTCGAGGCTCCGGTCCCGGATTACCCTGCAGGTCAGATCATTCAGGTTCTGGCCGAGGGGTTCCGTCTGCACGACCATCTTTTGCGTCCGGCGCAGGTCGGGGTGTCGTCAACGCCCGCCAGCTAAGCTTTCGCCTCGGGTAAAAGCTCGCGCAGCTCATACAGCAGCGCGAGCGCTTCTCGGGGCGTCAAGGCGTCCGGGTGAATCCCTGACAAGCGCGCCTCAATCACCGAAGGCTTCGCAGCCTTCGCGGCTGGCGCGCTCTGGACCTGCAAGGCAAAGAGCGGCAGGTCGTCAATCAGCGTCTTGGCGCCGCGCTGCCCTTGATCGCCACGCTCCAGCATATCCAGAACCTCCCGCGCCCGCATGATCACCGCATCGGGCAGACCCGCCAGCCGTGCAACCTGCACGCCATAGGACCGGTCGGCAGCGCCTTTGCGGACCTCGTGCATGAACACGACATCACCCTCCCATTCCCGCACGGCCACGGTCGCGTTATCAACGCCCTCAAGGCGGTCGGCCAACGCTGTCATCTCGTGATAATGCGTGGCAAACAGCGCCCGGCTGCCGTTCACCTCGTGCAAATGTTCCAACACGGCCCAGGCGATTGACAGCCCGTCATAAGTCGCCGTTCCGCGTCCGATTTCATCGAGGATCACGAACGCCCGCTTGCCCGCCTGATTCAAGATCGCCGCCGTTTCGACCATCTCGACCATAAAGGTCGACCGACCACGCGCCAGATCATCCGAGGCACCCACGCGGCTGAACACTTGGTCTACCATGCCCAAGGTCGCCGCTTTGGCCGGCACAAAACCACCCGCCTGCGCCAGAATAGCAATCAGCGCATTCTGCCGCAGGAACGTCGATTTACCCGCCATATTCGGACCTGTCACCAGCCAGATCGCCGCATTGCTGCCCTGCGGCATCAGCGCCAGATCATTGGCCACAAAGGGCTGCCCGGTTTTCGCCAGGGCGGCTTCAACCACCGGGTGCCGTCCGCCCACGATATCAAAGTCACGGCTGTCATTGACCACCGGCTTGCACCAGTCCAGCCGCCGCGCGAGATCGGCAAACCCAGCCGTCACGTCAATTTCCGCCAGTGCCGCGGATGCCAGTTGGATCGGCCCAGCATGGGCCAGAACCGCAGCGCGCAACGCGTCAAAGATGCGTTTTTCGATCTCCAAAGCGCGCGCACCAGCGTTCAAAATGCGTGTTTCCATCTCCGACAGGTCAACCGTGGTAAACCGCACCTGATTGGCCGTCGTCTGCCGATGCATGAACCGCTCGTTCAGCGGTGCCGAGAGCATCTTTTCCGCATGAGTCGCCGTGGTTTCAATGAAATATCCCAGCACATTGTTGTGCTTGATCTTCAGCGCCGAAATCCCGGTTTCGCGCGCATAGTCGGCCTGCATACGGCCGATAACGCCGCGCCCCTCATCCCGCAATTCGCGCGCGGCATCGAGGTCTTCGTCGATACCCGCTGCCACGAACCCGCCATCGCGTGCCAGCAGCGGCGGCTCGGCCACCAGTTGCGCCTCCAACAGCGCCGCAAGATCTTCATGCCCGACAAGCGCCATTGCGGCCGTTTCCAGAACCGGAGGAATGCCTTTTCCCGCCAGCAAGGCCGCCACGTCGCCCGCCTGCAACAGGCCCGTGCGGATCATCGCCAGATCGCGCGGCCCACCCCGGTCCAGACCAAGCCGCGACAGGGCGCGGTCGATATCCGGCACCCGTTTCAGAGCGTCGCGCAAGTCGCCGCGCAGCCGATCATCGTCATGGAGCGCCTGAACCCCCGCCAGCCGCATCTGAATCACCGGTAAATCGCACGACGGGCTGGAGATACGTCGCTCCAACAGCCGCGCACCGCCCGCCGTGACTGTACGATCAATCACCGACAGCAAGGACCCTTCGCGACCGCCACTCAACGCTTGCGTCAGTTCCAGATTGCGGCGGGTCGCGGCGTCGATATGCATGGCCGCTCCGGCGCTTTCCTGAACCGGCGGGCGCATCAGCGGCAGATTTCCCTTTTGCGTCGCATCAAGATACTCGACCAGAGCACCAAGCGCCGAGATTTCAGCCCGCGAAAAGCTCCCGAACCCGTCCAGCGTCGAGACGCCGAATGCCGCACAGAGCCGTTTGTTGCCACTTGCGCTGTCGAAACTGGCGCGGCTTCGTGCGGCAAGGGCAAAGCGCATCTCGCCCGCCAGATCGCGCAGGTCTTCTGCCAGATCCTCGGGCACAACCAGCTCCCGCGCTCCCAGCCGCGCCAATTCCGGCGCCAACCGCACGCGCGGGCACAGCGAGACCCGCAACTCTCCGGTTGAAATATCGACCCAGGCCAGCGCGGCATCACCGCGTACATCGCTCCAGGCCACCAGAAAATTGTGCCGCCGTGGTTCCAGCAAGGATTCTTCGGTCAACGTGCCCGGCGTGACCAGTCTCACCACATCGCGCTTCACAACCGATTTATACCCGCGTTTTTTGGCTTCAGCCGGGTCTTCCAACTGCTCGGCAATCGCCACCCGGAACCCTTTGCGGATCAGCGTCAGCAGATAGCCTTCGGCGGCATGAACCGGCACGCCACACATCGGAATTGGCTCGCTGTCATGGGTGCCGCGTTTCGTCAGCGCGATGTCCAGCGCCGCCGCGGCCGCAACCGCGTCGTCAAAGAACATCTCATAGAAATCACCCATGCGATAGAACAGCAGCGCATCTGCGTGCCGGGCTTTGATTTCCAGATATTGCGCCATCATTGGCGTAACGGCGCGCGCGGATTCACTCACGGTATTCTCCCAGTTCAGCGCCGCGACCCTACAAAACTGGCGGGTCGGCGAAAAGGCCACAACGCCTATGTTGTTTGGCGCAATGGAGCGCGCTAAGGAAGGCTCAACAGGAGGACATGCATGTTGCGCAAATCCCGCATCATCCCGGAAGAGGCGCTGGCCTGTCATTTTGAGCCATCCCCCGAGGGGTATGCCGCCGAGCCTTCAACGCCAATGGCTGCGCGGCGTGATCCGTCACGTCCCTGGTCTCCCGGCGTTTCAGGTCCGGTCGAGGCGATTGCCGAAAATTCGGGCCATATCGATTCCGTCATGGTCAACCATGGCGCGTTGGCCTCGTTCTCTGTGAAATGGCTGCGCAAAGGCTCTGGCGCCAGGGCAATTGGCCCCATTTTGACGGGCACGCCCGGGACACTTCAGTTTTTGTCGACCGGGGCGATCGCGGATGACATATTGAACAGGGCGGCCATAGCGGCCCGCCGCAGAGGGGCCAAAAAGCAATGACGATTTATTGCGTCGGATCGATCAACATCGACAATGTCTACCGTTTGCCGCACCTGCCGCAAGCGGGGGAAACACTGGCAGCCGCCAGCTTTACGCGGGGGCTTGGCGGCAAGGGCGTCAACCAGTCCATTGCCGCACTGCGCGCCGGGTCGTCGGTGGTTCATATTGGTGCGATTGGCCAGGGTGATCGCTGGATCGAGGCCGAATTGACACGCCACGGCATTGCGCTCGATGCGATTACGCGGGTTGACGCTAGCACAGGCCACGCGATCATTGCCGTCGATGATGCCGCCGAAAACCAGATCATCATCTTTTCCGGGGCCAACCAGCAACAATCCGTGCCTGCCATCAACGTCGCGCTGTCCGCCGCCAAGCCGGGTGATTGTCTGTTACTGCAAAACGAGACCTCGCATCAGGTTGAGGCAGCGCAATCCGCTCGCTCAAAGAACCTGTCAGTCTTCTATTCCGCCGCGCCGTTTGTGCTGGCGCCGTTGCAAGCCGTGCTGCCCTTTGTGACGCATCTTTTGGTGAATGCCGGTGAGGCCGAGGCTTTGCAGGCTGCCACCGGAACCGCGCTGACCGATCTTCCGGTCGAGGCGGTGATCGTCACGCGTGGCTCACAAGGCGCGGAATGGATTTCAGCTGGGTCAGAGCCGCTTTTCGTGCCGTCTTTCCGCGTCGATCCGGTCGATACCACGGGGGCAGGTGATTGTTTTGCGGGATCTCTTGCCGCGGCGCTGGATCAGGGACAAACGCGGCAACAGGCCATGCGCTATGCCGCCGCCGCCGCCGCATTGCAGGTCACCAAACTGGGTGCCGCCGGCGCCATTCCGACCCGCACGCAGGTCGCGGCATTCCTGGTCGAAAACAGCTAGCACACGGAAACGCCCAAAGCCCGCCACGATTTCGTCCAGATTAGGGGTTCTTTCATAATTTGACGCGACACTCGCGTAAAGCTTGAAGGGGACGCCATGAACACGCAGGTCGAAACAGCCGGACACAGCTTGGCCGACGCCGATCATCCGCAAGTCCAACTGCCTGCCGGTGCCGGGTTGGCGCTGGCGGTTGTACTTGGCTCTGTGATGTGGCTGGGAATTTTCGCGCTTGTCCTGATCTGACGGCCAAGCTAGCGCAAGGCGGGCTACCAAAGGCAGCCCGCCTCGATTTGCGATCAGCCCTTGTCGGCGATACGCGCGTTGCGCGTCGCGATCAGCTTCAGGCGCAGGGCGTTCAGGCGGATAAACCCGGCCGCATCCTTTTGATCATAGGCACCGGCGTCATCCTCAAACGTGACATGCGCCTCGGAATACAGCGAATGCTCAGACCAGCGCGCAACCGTGCGAACCGAGCCCTTGTACAGCTTCACGCGAACGGTTCCGGTAACATGCTCCTGGCTCTTGTCGATCAACGCCTGCATCATCTCGCGTTCCGGGCTGAACCAGAACCCGTTATAGATCAGCTCCGCATAACGCGGCATGATCGAGTCCTTCAGATGGCCAGACCCTGAATCCAGCGTGATCTGCTCGATGCCGCGATGGGCCTCCAGCAACACCGTACCTCCCGGAGTTTCATAGACGCCGCGCGACTTCATGCCGACGAAACGGTTTTCCACCATATCCAGCCGCCCGACGCCATGTTTGCCGCCAAGCTCGTTCAGCTTGGTCAGGACGCCCGCCGGGGTCATCCGTTCGCCATTGATTGCCACGGCATCGCCGCGCTCGAATTCAATTTCGACCATCTCTGGCGTATCCGGTGCATCCTCAGGGGACACCGTCCGCTGATACACATATTCTGGCGCTTCTTCGCCCGGATTCTCCAACACTTTGCCCTCGGACGACGTGTGCAGCAGATTCGCATCAACCGAGAAAGGCGCTTCGCCGCGCTTGTCTTTGGCGATCGGGATCTGGTGCTTTTCGGCAAATTCCAGCAGCGTGGTGCGGCTGCTCAAATTCCACTCACGCCAGGGCGCGATCACGCGGATCGACGGGTCGAGCGCATAACACGCCAGTTCGAACCGAACCTGATCGTTGCCTTTCCCGGTCGCACCATGCGCCACCGCATCCGCACCATGCTCATGGGCAATCTGCACCAGATGCTTGGAGATCAGCGGCCGCGCAATCGACGTGCCCAGCAGATACAGCCCCTCGTACAGCGCGTTGGCGCGGAACATCGGGAAGACGAAATCGCGCACGAACTCCTCGCGCGCATCCAGAATATGAATGTTCTCGGGCTTGATACCCATCAACTCTGCTTTGCGACGGGCCGGCTCCAGCTCCTCGCCCTGACCGAGGTCGGCGGTATAGGTAATGACTTCACAACCGTATTCGGTTTGCAGCCATTTCAGGATGATCGAGGTATCGAGCCCGCCAGAATAGGCCAGCACGACTTTTTTGGGCGCGGACATGCGGAAATCTCCCATGGGAATGAAACGCGCATTGGCTAACGCCTTTGCGCGCTGCGCGCAACACCCCGTGGCGGCAACGGTTGACTCTGTGGGCCAAGCACCCCTTAGAATGTCCAAACGAAGAGGAGAGAGTTATGGAAGGTGTGCGAATCTTTATTCACGCCGTGCGGATGGTGCTGGGTAACTTGAACGTGGCACTGCGCGTTTCAGGCGCGCTCTTGGCCATCCACCTGGTCATCGGCCTGATGGCTGGCGAGGCGTATTTCTCATCCGGCATGGGTATGAGCGGCGGCGCTCCCGGCGAGATGCCGCAGTTTTCGGGGCTGATGTTCCTGCTTTCGGTCCTGCAGATCATTTTTGGCCTGTGGATCGCCGTGGCCTGGCACCGGTTTATCCTGCTCGAGGAACAACCGGGTGCGTTCTTGCCGGTCTGGAACGGCGCCGCGATCTGGTCGTATTTCAAAGCCGGATTTGTGCTGGCGTTGATCGTGATCGTGGCAGTCATCCCGATGATGTTTCTTGCGGGTCTGGTCGTGTTGCCTTTCGTCGCGGGCGACATGGGCTCGCCAGGTTTGCTTCCCGGCCTCATCGGCTTCGCGATCATGTATCTGCCCGCCGCCTATATCGCGTATCGGATCTCGCCCATGCTGCCCTCGGCCGCCGTCGGCAAGCGCATGACCGTCAAGGAAGCCTGGCAATCGACAAGCACCAGCGGCCTGTCATTCGTCGTGTTGACGCTGGTTTCGGTACTGGCCGGGTGGCTGATCTACATGCCAGCAGGGTTGCTGGCTGGGAATGCACTGATCATTGCGGTGATCTGGGCCGCGTTGGCGCAGTGGCTGTCGATCCTCGTTGGTGCCAGCATATTGACCACGATCTACGGGCACTATGTGCAAAAGCGTGAACTCAATGCCTGACAGCGCCAAACGTCCGGAGCTCTTGCGAGGCGTGGTGCATCCCTGGCACCACGATATTTTCGGCCACATGAACGTGCGCCATTATGCGCCTTTCTTTGATGACGCGTCGTTCTTTCTTTATACCGCGATGGAAATCCCCATCAACTGGCTTATGGGTGAATTTGGCGTGCATATCGTCTCGGCAAAGGCGGAAACCAACTTCATCAAGGAACTCAAAGCGGGTGACGGCTTCATCATCGACGGTGCCGTCAGCCGGATCGGCAACCGTAGTGCCACATTCCACATGCGGATGATCCACGCCGAAACGGGCGTGCGGCACGCCACCTACAATCTGACCGAAGTCTTTTTTGACCCGAACACCCGCGCGTCCGCCCCAATGCCCAACCCCGTGCGCGAGCGGTTACAACGGCACTTGATCCAGCCCTGATTTCATCTTGCCGAAAATACTCAGGGGGTGAATTCAGCGAAGCTGAAGAGGGGGCATCGCCCCTTTTCCCGTGTCACAAAACGTAACGGCTCAGATCCGCCGAGCGTGCCAGATCGCCGATGCTGTTCTCCACATAGGCGGCATCGACAACCACCGCTTGCCCGGCCCGGTCCGGCGCGGCAAAGGACAGTTCCTCGAACACCCGCTCCAGCACCGTATACAACCGACGCGCGCCGATATTCTCGACCGCGCGATTGACCTCGGCGGCGATGGCGGCCAGCGCCCTGATGCCGTCCTCGGTAAAACTGACGTCGACGTCTTCAGTGCCCATCAGCGCCGAATATTGCCGGGTCAGCGCGTTGTCGGTCTCCGTGAGGATGCGCACAAAGTCATCCTCGGTCAGCGCCCTGAGTTCCACGCGGATCGGCAGGCGGCCCTGCAATTCGGGCAGCAGGTCCGACGGTTTCGCCACATGAAACGCGCCCGAGGCGATGAACAGGATATGATCGGTTTTCACCGGGCCGTGTTTCGTGCTGACGGTCGTGCCCTCGATCAGCGGCAGCAAATCGCGCTGCACGCCCTCGCGGCTGACATCCGCGCCACGGGTTTCGGCGCGCGCGCAAACCTTGTCGATCTCATCTAGGAAGACGATGCCGTTCTGCTCGACGGCCTCCAACGCCGCGGTTTTGACTGCCTCTTCATCCAGCAGTTTGTCGGCCTCTTCCGAGACCAGCAATTCGTGGCTTTCGCTGACCGTCAGGCGTTTCTTCGTCGTCCGTTGGCCAAAGGCCTTGCCGAACAGATCGCCCAGATTCAGACCCTGCGCCTGCATGCCGGGGATTTCCATCATCGGCATCGAGGGGGCGGCGTCCATCACCTCAAGCTCGATCACCGTGTCGTCCAACTCGCCCGCCCGCAGTTTCGTGCGGAACAGATCGCGCGTTCCGCTGCGTGCGTCCTTGCCGGCGATGGCGTCGAGCACCCGGTCCTCGGCATTGGACTGGGCGCGGGCGCGCACCTGATCGCGCATCTCGTCGCGCGTCTGGGTCATCGCCACATCCACCAGATCGCGGATGATTTGCTCCACATCGCGGCCGACATAGCCGACCTCGGTGAACTTGGTCGCCTCGACCTTGAGGAACGGCGCGCGCGCCAGCTTTGCCAAGCGGCGGCTGATCTCGGTTTTGCCCACGCCGGTCGGCCCGATCATCAGGATATTCTTGGGGTAAACCTCTTCTTGCATCGCCGGGTCCAGTTGCTTGCGCCGCCAACGGTTGCGCAAAGCCACGGCCACGGCGCGCTTGGCGTCCGATTGGCCGATGATGAAGCGATCCAGTTCGGACACAATTTCGCGAGGGGTCAGGGCGGTCATTTGCGGATCGTCTCCACTGTCAGGTTTCCGTTCGTGTAGACGCAGATCGACGCGGCAATCGCCATCGCTTTGCGGGCCACGTCTTCGGCGGGCATGTCGGTTTCCATCAAGCCGCGCGCCGCAGCCAGGGCAAAGTTCCCGCCAGAGCCAATCGCGGCGATGTCATGTTCGGGCTCCAGAACATCGCCCGCGCCGGTGATCACCAGCAGGTCCGCGCCATCGGTGACGATCAGCATCGCCTCGAGGTTGCGCAGGTATTTGTCCATGCGCCAGTCTTTCGCCAGGTCCACACAGGCCCGCTGCAATTGCCCCGGCGAGGCTTCGAGCTTCTTTTCAAGCCGTTCCAGCAGGGTGAAGGCGTCGGCGGTAGACCCAGCGAACCCCGCGACAATCTCACGCCCCGGCGCACCGATGCGTCGCACCTTGCGGGCCGAGCCCTTGATCACGGTTTGCCCAAGACTGACCTGCCCGTCGCCCGCAACCACCACCTCACCGCCACGGCGCACAGCCACGATGGTTGTGCCATGCCAACCGGGGAATTTCTGTTCCGCCATTGCGAACCTCTTTCGTTTCCTTGCCCCTATATGGCGGCGCGAACCCGGTATCACAAGAACCCCCTCTGGCGGGTTGCGCGGGGCGCGGCTAGTCTGCGGGCATGAAAACAGTTCACCCCTCCTTGGTTTTGCCTGACCCTGACGCGACCCTCCGCCTTGCGCAATCGCTGGTGCCCAAATTGGGCGCGGGCGACGTGTTGCTGCTCGAAGGCGAGATTGGTGCGGGCAAGACCCACTTCGCGCGCGGTCTCATTCAGGCGCTGGTTGATGAGGATGTCCCCTCGCCGACGTTTACTCTGGTACAGACCTATGACGCGCCGGATTTCGAGATTTGGCACGCTGATCTTTATCGCCTGAGCCACCCTGACGAGGCGTTGGAACTGGGGTTGACCGAGGCTTTTGATACCGCGCTGTGTCTGGTCGAGTGGCCGGAAAAACTGGGTTCAGATCGGCCGAAAAAGGCTCTGACACTGCGGTTTTCGCCTGTTGGTGACGGGCGCGAGGTTCAGTTCCTGTCAGATAATTCCGATTGGGTCGCGCGATTGAAGGAACATACCGATGTTTGAGGCACAGACAGAACCGCGTGTGTTTGGCATCGCACCCGGCATGGATTTCCCCTTGGCGCTGGCGCAGGGGTTGAGGGCGCGATTGCAGGGCCAACCGCCCGAGGCCATCGCTCGGGTTGAGGTGATCGTGAACACAGCACGCATGCAAGCCCGTTTGCGTGATGCGCTGATTGCCGACGGGCCGGGTTTTCTGCCGCGGATTCGTCTGATCGAGGATCTCGCGAACGACCACGCCCCCGAAAACCCGCTGCGCAGCCGGCTGGCCTTGGCGCAGGCGATCCGCGCGTTGTTGCATCAAGAGCCCGACCTCGGCCCGACGACCGCCGCGTTCTCGCTGTCCGATAGCCTGTTTCGCCTGCTCGACGAAATGCAGGGCGAAGGCGTTGCGCTGGATGTTCTCGATCAGCTGGACGTGAGCAACCATTCCGACCATTGGACCCGCTCGCTTCGCTTCATCCGCCTGATCACCGAGTTTTATGGCCCGGTTTCCGGCGGACAGGGTCGGCTGCGGCGTGCGATCGAGGAAAAGATCGCGATCTGGGGCACGACTCCGCCGCAGCACCCGATCCTTGTTGCGGGGTCAACCGGTTCGCGCGGCCCTTCATCCTTGCTGATGCAAGCGGTTGCACGGCTGCCGCAGGGCGCTTTGGTTTTGCCGGGGTTCGATGCGGTGATGCCGTCCTCGGTCTGGCACGGGTTCGACGATCCGCTCCACAACGAGGATCACCCGCAATTTCGCTATGCCCGCCTGACCGAGGCGCTGAACATGGCGGCGGCGGATGTCCGTCGCTGGACCAACCAGCCGCCACCGAATCCGTCGCGCAATGCGCTGGTGTCCCTGGCCCTGCGCCCCGCGCCTGTTACGGACCAGTGGTTGCGCGATGGGCCAGCGTTGGGCGACCTCACTCAGGCGACGGATGCCATCACCCTCATCGAGGCCAGCGGCCCGCGGCAAGAGGCGCTGTCGATTGCGCTGTGTCTGCGACAGGCGGCGGTTGATGGCAAGAAAGCGGCTCTGATAACGCCGGATCGGGTCTTGGCGCGGCGGGTGACAGCGGCGCTGGATGGATGGAACATACACCCAGATGACTCCGCTGGGCGTCCTCTGGCGCTGTCTGCGCCGGGGCGTTATCTGCGGCTTTGTGCCGAATTGCTGAACGGCACTGTGTCGTCCGAGGCGCTGGTGGCGTTGCTCAAGCACCCGATCACCCATAGCGCCTCGGATCGCGGACCGCATTTGCGCCATTTGCGCGACTTGGAGCTGCATGTTCGTCGGCGCGCGATACCGTATCCGGATGCCGAGACCTTAGCGATTTGGGCCGCCCGCAAAGAGGATCGTGGCCCCTGGGTTGAATGGCTGAACCAGGGGTTGTCGCTGCTGGATGGGCCACCCGTCAGACCCCTTGCCGACTGGATCGCGACGCAGCTTCGCTTTGCCGAGCACATGGCGATGGGTGCTGGAGGCGCTAACACAGGCGAGTTGTGGAAAGCGGATGCAGGCGACAAGGCGCGGACCGTGTTCGATGAATTGCGCGAGCACGCAGCCTATGGTGGAGAGATGCAAAGCCGCGAGTTTTCGGCTTTGTTAGACACTGTTTTCGTCGGCAAAGAAGTGCGCGAAACCATCGAGACCCGGGCCAATATCATGATCTGGGGCACATTGGAGGCGCGCGCGCAGGGGGCCGATCTGATCATTCTGGGCGGCTTGGTCGAGGGGACCTGGCCCGCCTCGCCGCAGCCCGATCCCTGGTTCAACCGACAAATGCGGCATGACGCCGGGTTGTTATTGCCCGAACGCCAAATCGGCCTGTCGGCGCATGATTTTCAACTGGCAATCGCCGGGGCCGAGGTTGTGTTGTCACGCGCAAAACGGAATGCCGAGGCCGAGACCGTGCCCTCACGTTGGCTTAACCGGCTGACCAACTTGATTGGTGGGTTGCCGGCGCAAAACGGCCCGGACGTCTTGAAAGCGATGCGCGCGCGCGGGCAGCGGTGGATTGAGATGGCGCAGCTTTTTGATGCCGACCTTGCGGGCGTCCCGGAAGCGGCAAAGGTCCGAAACCCGCGCCCCGCACCCGCGCCGCCGGTCTCCGCGCGTCCCAAGGAACTGTCGGTGACGCGGATCGAAAAGCTGGTGCGCGACCCCTATGCGATTTACGCCGAGTATGTGCTGAAGCTCCGCCGCCTCGATCCGCTTGCGCCAGAGCCTGATGCGAGGGTCAAAGGCACCGTGATTCACAGGGTTCTGGATGAATATGTGCAACAGCACCCCCCAGGGACTTCGGGCAATGTTCAAGCGTTTTTGGCAATTGCAGAGACTGTTTTGGCCGAAGAATGCCCGTGGCAGGCGGTTCGGTTGCATTGGCTCGCACGTCTGCAACAAACGGCGGCGCAGTTTGTCGCCTGGAACGCCGAGATCGACGCGGAATTGGCCGTGTCCGAGAAAAAGGCGCGCTTGGTGTTGACCGATCCGCCCTTCGTTCTGACGGGCAAACCCGACCGCATTGACCGAACGCCCGACGGGCAGGTGCAGATTTATGACTATAAAACCGGCCAACTGCCCACCAAGAAGCAGCAGGCGCATTTCAACAAGCAACTCGTCTTGCTGGCGATCATGGCCGAGGATGGCGCCTTTGAAGATCTTGGGCCGGTTTGCGTGAGTCGCGCGGAATATGTTGGGCTTGGGGCTGCGTTCAAACAAGTCGCAGCGCCGATAGGCCCCGAAGATCTTGCCGCGCATCGCAAAGATCTGGCGGCACTGCTGCGCGAATACGGCTCTGCGGCGCAGGGCTACACCGCAATGCGCGCCGTCGCGACCGAGGACCGGATCGACGATTACCACCCGCTTGCCAGACGCGGCGAATGGCAACCGTCGGATGCGTCAGAAACCATACCCGTGGGGGATCACGATGCATGAGGCGTCACAACGGCAGATTGATGCCGCGCATCCCGGCCAATCGACGTGGCTTTCGGCCAATGCCGGGTCGGGCAAAACCAAGGTTCTGACGGATCGCGTGGCGCGCCTGTTGCTGCATGAAACGCCGCCGCAGCGGATTTTGTGCCTGACCTATACCAAGGCCGCGGCCAGCGAGATGCAGAACCGGCTGTTTCGGCGCTTGGGTCAGTGGGCGATGCTTCCTGATCCCGAGTTGATCGACGCCCTGCGCGATCTTGGCGAAGATGTTGACGCCAAGCCCGACATCCTGCTGCGTGCCCGGCGGTTGTTCGCACGGGCAATCGAGACGCCCGGCGGGCTGAAGATCCAGACGATTCACGCGTTTTGCAGCGCCGTCCTGCGGCGCTTTCCGCTTGAGGCTGCAGTCTCGCCCGATTTCTCCGAGGCCGAGGAGCGCAGCTTGCAGCAACTGCGGGTGGAGTTGCTGGATCGGTTGGCGCAGGGACCGGATGCGGGCGTGTTGTCGGATCTGCTGACACGGCTCAACGAAGATGCGTTTGGCCGGGTTTTGCAGGATTTGGGCAAGCATAGAGACGGTTTCGAGGGCGACATGCCCGACCTTCGCGCGCTGTTTGACCTGCCGCCCGGCTATACCGAAGCCACCTTGCTGGCCGACGCCTTCGATGGTGATGAGCTTGATCTGCTGTCACGGTTGCTGCCGTTTCTGCGGGCGGGCAGCACAAATGACATCAAGCTGGCAAAAGTGCTGGCGGGGATTGATGCGCTGAACCTCGATGCGATTGCGACGCTTGAGGGCAAGCTGCTGTTCAGCGCTGGTGCAAAAACACCATTCGCGGCCAAAGTCGGCAAGGTGATGACCGGTCCGACGCAGGCCAAAGTGGGCGTCGACGACAGCGAGGCGCTGGATGCTCTGGCGCTGCGGATCGAAGATGTGCGCCTGCGTCGGCAAGCGCTGGACGCCTTGCGCGCCACGGAAACGCTGCATCGATTCGCACGGCTGTGGCTGCCCAGCTTCGATGCCGCCAAAACCGCGCGTGGCTGGCTTGATTTTGACGATCTGATCCGGCTGACACGGCGTTTGCTGGGGGTTTCCTCGGTCGCGCAATGGGTTCTGTTCAAGCTGGATGGCGGGATCGATCACATTCTGGTGGACGAGGCGCAAGACACCAGCCCCGAACAATGGCGCGTGATTGACCTGCTGACGCAAGAATTCGCGGCGGGTCAGGGGGCACGGCACGAGGATCGGACAATCTTTGTCGTCGGGGATCGCAAGCAGTCCATCTATTCGTTTCAAGGGGCCGATTTGCGCGGTTTCGAGGCCACGCATGACGCATTTCACCAGCGTCTTGCGGATGCCGGGCAGGCGTTGGTGCGGTCGGATTTGAAGCATTCGTTCCGCTCGTCCGACGCGATCTTGCGCCTGGTGGATCATTGTTTCGCGCCCGAGCATGGCGACTCGGGCCTCGGTGGCGCGTCCGAGCATGTGGCGTTTCATCTGCATAAACCGGGGCGCGTTGATCTTTGGCCCGCGATTGAGGCGCCAGAGAAAGACGATGATCAACCGTGGTTCGAGCCGCTTGACCGCCCGTCAAAGTCGCACCCAGAGATTATCTTGGCGCACACCATCGCGCAGGAAATCCGCGCGATGATCGACCGCGGCGAACAGATCGACACGGAGGCAGGGCCGCGCCCGGTGCATGAGGGTGATTTCCTGATCCTCGTGCGGCGGCGGCGCGTTTTGTTCAACGCGCTGATCCGGTCGTGCAAAGCGCTCGGGCTGGAGATCGCCGGGGCCGACCGCTTGCTGTTGAGCGAAGAACTGGCGGTTCAGGACCTGATCGCCCTGCTGAAATTCCTGGCACTGCCCGAGGATGACCTGTCCTTGGCGGTGGCGCTGCGGTCGCCTGTGTTCGGGTGGAGCGAGGATCGTTTGTACCGTTTGGCGCAGGGTCGGGGTGACCAATATCTGTGGGAAGCGCTGCGCCATGACGCCCAAGCGGTTGAGGCGCGCGCCGTTCTCGATGACTTGCGTCGGCAGGTCGATTTCCTGCGGCCCTTCGAGTTGATCGAGCGGATCTTGACGAAACACGACCGCCGCCACCGCATTCGCGCGCGATTCGGGGCCGAGGTGGATGAAGCGTTGGAGGCGTTTGTCGATCTCGCGCTGAGTTATGAGCAGGGGCACATCCCGTCGCTTGACGGGTTTCTGGGGTGGCTTGAGGCCAGCGATGCCGAGGTGAAACGCCAAACCGAATCGGCCGGACGGCGGGTTCGGGTGATGACGGTTCACGGGGCCAAGGGGTTGGAGGCACCGATTGTGATCCTGCCCGACACCGCCGCGCGAAAACCGCCAACCTCGCCGGCGATTGCGCAGATTGACGGTGTGCCCATTCTCAGGACGATCAAAGCCAACGCAACCGAGGCGCAACTGGCCGCAGATGCCGCCGCCGCCGCTTTGCGCGAGGAGGAAAACGATCGGTTGCTGTACGTTGCGTTGACGCGGGCCGAAAGCTGGCTGATCGTGGCCTGCGCGGGCGACCCGGCGGCAGAGTCAAGTTGGTACGCCAAGGTTGCTTTGGGCATGGAAAGTCTGGCCACCATACCGCTGGAAACCGCGCTGGGCGAGGGGGCTCGGCATGAACATGGCGTTTGGCCAAGGGCGCTGGGCGAAACGCCTGCATCTGACGCCGCGCAGGCGCAAACCCTGACGTTGGCCGATATTCCAGCGGCACCGGCAAAGCAGAAAACCGTGTCTCCGACAGCGCTGGGTGGGGCCAAGGCGCTTGCGGGCGCGGGTGATGATACAGACACGGCATTGGCGCGCGGGTCGTTGATTCACCGGCTGTTGGAGGTTTTGCCGACCGTTCCAGACCATCAGCGTGCGGCGGAAGGCTTGGCGCTTTTGGCCAGATCTGGCGACCCCGACGATGGTGCGGCTTGCTTGGCCGAGGCGCTGTCTGTGCTGGCCAATCCGGAACTGGCGCAGGTGTTCGACCGCACGGCGTTGATCGAAGTCGCGGTGGCGGGAACCTGGAATCAGCAGGGGCTTTGGGGCGTGATTGACCGGCTCTTGATTGATGACACGCGCGTGCTGGCGATTGATTTCAAGTCGAATCGCGTGGTGCCGCGCGATGCTGCCAGTGTACCCGAGGGGATTTTGCGGCAGATGGGTGCCTATGCGCACCTGCTGGCTGCGATTTACCCCGGACGACGGATCGAAACCGCACTGCTCTGGACGTCACAGGCTCGTTTGATGATGTTGGATGCGCCGATCGTAAACGCCGCACTTGCCCGCGCCGCCCTTGACCCGGCAGAGCCCGCTTCTTAGGTAGGAAGCAGACAACGATCCTTGGCCCATGCGGCCCGATTCAGGAGAAAGCCATGCCCACAGTAGCCGTCACCGATGCGAATTTCGACGCAGAGGTCCGCGATAGCGACCTGCCCGTCGTCATTGATTTCTGGGCAGAGTGGTGCGGCCCTTGCAAGCAGATCGGCCCAGCCCTTGAGGAATTGTCCGAGGAATATGCCGGCCGCGTGAAGATCGCCAAGGTCAATGTGGACGAAAACCCTGAGGTCACGGCGGCGATGGGGATTCGCGGAATCCCGGCGCTGTTCATGGTCAAGGAAGGCAAGATCATTGCCAACAAGGTCGGTGCTGCGCCAAAGGCCGCGCTGGCATCATGGATTGACTCAGCCCTCTGACGGCTTTGGCCGGCCAAAGTCCGGCCTGCTCAAGCGCTTGCGCGAAGAATTTGCGCGCGTTGAACTGCCCTGGGGTCCGCCTCCGGGGCAGTTTTTTGTAGGTCGTGCTGAATGAAGGAAATCATCAGCGCGCCGGTCTCTGTGCGGCGCGCCTCGACGCTCAGGCGCTCGCCGTCGGGCAGGGCCATGATGCCAGTGACCGGCACCGGTTCGTCGCTGTTGGGGCGTGTAAGCGAGGCGATGCGCGTCCAAAGTTGCGGGTTGTTGCTGGCTTCGCGCCAATTTTCCAAAGCTTCGGGCAGGGTTACAGCGGTCAGGGCGTCTTCGCCCTCCAAGGTCCAGAGTTTTGAAAAGGCGGTGTTGGTCAGAACCAACTGGCCGTTCGCCGCAAAGACCGCGATGGCCGAATCGATCTGGTTCAACACGGATTGGCTGGTTTCCATCTCGGCGCGGACGTGGCGGGTCATATGGGTTTCCGACGTTATATCCTCGATCAGAAACGCCAGTGCCCCATCTGGATGCGGATTGGTGCTGACCCGGAATGTTTGGCCGGTAGGCAGAGTCCATGTTTCCTCGAATCCACCGGTCGGGGCGGTGGTTTCGATATCCAGCAAACGGCGTGCCCAGCTGCGATAATCGCGCGGCTCGGGCAGAACCCGCTTGTCACGCATCCGGTTCAGGAACCCCTCGAGACCAGGGCGCGACAAGAGGAACTCGGTCTCGAGGCCGGTCAGATCGGTGAGGGCCGGGTTGAACATCTGCAGGCGACGCGCGCGATCAAACACCGCCAACCCGATGGGAAGCGTCGCAAATGTCTTGGTGAGCGTTTGGATAAAGTCGTGCTTTGCGCGATCGGCCTGATGCGCTTCATCGGCGGGCAGCGCGAACGCCAGATGCCCTTCTTCGTCGGGCACCCGGCTGACGTCGAACCAGTTTGACCGCTTCTTGCCCGTGGATTCCGTCAGACTGAGCCGGTGCGTCGCATTTGCATCGCCCAGCGGAAACAGCGCGGGCAGGGGCCAGGTTGTCAATTCCGCGTCGTCGGCGAGGCTGCGCAGATACGCGCCATTCGCCCAGGTGATCTGCCCCTGAGACCCTTCGCGCCAGAGCATGAAGGGGGCCGTGTCAATCAGGCGGCGCAGCAGGGCCAATTCATCCTGAGTTGCGCGATAGCTAAGCCGATCCATCGTCACCACACCGTTCTCGGCCAGCGTATCGACCAACGTCAGGCGCAGCGTGCCGTTTGATCGTTCGGCGATGATTTCGAGTTTGGCAGACGCATTCCGCGACGGAACCGACCTGCGTTCGCGCTCTGGCACGTCCTGCAAGACCGCCTCGAGGTCAGGGAAGTCGCGCGACAGGAACTGGGTCAATCGCTGCCATACGTCTTGAGAGCTGGTATTTCCCTGCTTGCCAAGCGTTGCAAGCAGGGCAACCCCACGTTCGTTCGCGTCAATCAGCGTTGTGCCCTCGAACAAGAAAACCGGATCGCCACCCCCTTGCCCCGGGGCTGTGGCACGGGATGGCGTTTTGCGAAAAGCCCCCATGATGAGCAGCACCGCGAACATCGTGAGCGCGGAGGTTGCGACAAGTAATAGTGCGAAATATAGATTCTGTTGCATCAATACATCCTGCCAGCGAAGCGATCAGCTTGCTTAAGAATGATCAAGATTGGTTAAGGTCGCGTTAAAGTGTGTTACCGACGGGCGTCTTGTGACTGCTTGATGTGGGGGTTTTCACCCAAGGGGCCGCGCGGATCCGCCTGGATCGCATCGCGAGGCCAATTGACCTCGGCCATTGCGCCACAGCGGGTTCCGGGAAATCCCTGCGGTCGGTTCCGGTCGGTGCAATTGTCGAATCGCACCACCGCGCCGGTGCGTTCCAGCAGTGTTTTCGCGATGAAAAGCCCCAGGCCCATCCCCTCGTATTCGGACCGTTTTTCGCCCCGGCGATCCCGCAGATAGGGCTCGCCGATACGGCTGAGCAGATAGACCGGATAGCCCGGCCCATCATCGGTCACGCGCACCGAGATGCTTGTGTCGGTCCATGTCGCCTCGACCCAGACGTGATCCTGCGCAAAGTCGACCGCGTTCTGGATCAGATTGCGAAGTCCGTGGATGATTTCGGGCATACGCAGAATTTCGGGCATGCGTCCCGAATCGGTGTTGGCCGTGGCGCTGAAGAGGATTGTCTTGCCGCGATTGAGATGGGGTGAGGCGGCGTCAGTCAGGATCGTTTCCAGCGGGGCGTGGCGCAGATGCATGTCGTCTTTACCCGCCTCGCCCATCGAGTGCAGGATTGCGCGACAACGGTCCGCCTGTTCGCGGATCAAGCGTGCGTCATCAGCCAGGTCCGGTTCATCGTGCAAGGCGTCGATGAGCTCGGCCGATGCCAATTTGATGGTCGCCAATGGGGTGCCCAATTCATGCGCGGCGGCGGCAATGACCCCGCCGAGGTCGGTCAACTTTTGCTCGCGCGCCAGAGCAATGCGCATCGCCAGAAGCGCCTCGGTCAGCGCCAGTTTTTCGGCGGCAATCGAACGGGAATAGAGGCCGATAAACGCGATACCGATGACCAGCGCAGCCCAGAAGCCGAAGCGGAAAAGCTCAGGCAGGGCAAGGATGGTGCCGTCCCGCATATGGATCGGCTCAAAGGCAAACGCCAGAAATGTCGCAAGCCCGATCGCCAGCGCGCCCAAGATCAACGTGCTTCGCAGTTGCAGGGCGGTGGCGGCGATGGTGACGGGTGCGATCAGCATCAGCGCGAAGGGATTGATCAAGCCGCCCGTCAAGAACAGCAACAACGTCAGTTGCGCCATGTCAAAGGCCAAGGTCAGCATGGCCTCGAGTTCGGACAGGCGCTTGCTGCGCGGATAGATATAGCTGCTCAGGATATTGGTCATCACCGAGACGCCAACCACCCCGAGGCAAAGCACCAGCGGAAACTCCAGCCGCAACCCATAGGCGGCGACAAGAAGGGCGATCACCTGACCACTGGCTGCCAACCAGCGCACACGGGTCAGGGTTTGCAGCCGGATCCAATGCCCCTGGACATCTCGGTTCATCAGTCCAGTGGTTTGCATATCCATCAAGCGGCCTGTTGTCGCGGTCACGGGTTTGGCATTGTTAAGTGCAGCACTCTGGGGCATCAAGCGCAACCATGAACAGGTTTTCAACGAGGGTGCCATGATCAAAGCGTATTCAGCCGGAGCAGCGGTGTTTATCGCAGCGCTATTGGGTGTTTTGGGCTGGCTGGCCTTTGCGCCGCGCGACGATGACCCATTTGGCCCCTGCCGCACCACGGCGGTTCAAGGGGGGCTTGGCTCCATTGGTGGGCCGTTCGAACTGGTGAATTCACTGGGTGAAACCGTGACTGACGCCGATGTCATCACCATGCCGTCGATCCTGTATTTCGGCTATACATTCTGCCCGGATGTGTGCCCGCTGGACAGTGCGCGCAATGCGCTTGCGACCGAGTTGCTGGAGGCCGAGGGCCATATCGTGCAGCCGGTGTTCATCACCGTTGACCCGGCCCGCGACACACCCGAAGTGGTTGGCGAGTTCGCCAGCATTTTCCACGACCGCATGATTGGCCTGACAGGCAGCGATGCGCAGGTTCGCGCCGCCTCGCAAGCGTACCGCACCTTTTTTGCGCGGCATGACGCCGAGGACGAATTTTACCTCGTTGATCATTCGACGTTCAGTTATTTCGTCCTTCCCGGCCACGGCACTGTCGAAGTGTTCCGCCACGACACCCCCGCCGAGGACGTGGCCCGCGCCGCGCAGTGTTTTCTTGAACGCGCACAATAAACACATCTTATACAACCACAGGATTTGACCTTCATCCGCGCAGCGCCTACATCATTCTGAGCAATGAGAGGGGCTCTGCATGGCTGATGATAGCGCGCTGGACTTGGGCGATGATCCGTCGCTTCTTCTGGTGGATGACGACGAGGTCTTTCTCAAACGCCTGGCGCGCGCCATGGAGCGTCGCGGATTTGTGGTTGAAACCGCCAATTCCGTTGCGGCCGGCAAGGCGCTGGCGACCTCTCGGCCCCCGGCTTATGCGGTGATTGATCTGCGCCTGAACGATGGTAACGGGCTCGATGTGGTCGAGGCCTTGCGCACCAAGCGGCCCGACGCGCGAATCGTCGTGCTGACCGGCTACGGCGCGATTGCGACGGCAGTTGCGGCGGTGAAAATTGGCGCGACCGATTACCTCTCGAAACCTGCCGATGCCGATGAGGTGGTCAACGCCTTGATGCAACGCGAGGGGGCTGTACTGCCAGAGCCGCCCGAAAACCCGATGTCCGCGGACCGTGTGCGGTGGGAGCATATTCAGCGCGTGTATGAACAATGTGACCGCAATGTCAGCGAAACCGCGCGGCGGTTGTCGATGCATCGCAGAACCTTGCAGCGCATTCTCGCCAAACGCAGCCCGCGTTAATCCCCTTCAAGCAAGGCCCTCAGATCGCGCAGGATCGGCAGAACCGCGCGGATCTGCGCTTCGCCAAGGGATTCTCCGACCGCTGAAATAACTGGCGAAATCGCCTGAATCGCCTCGTCGCGCGCCCGTCGTCCCGAGGGGCTGATTCCGACAAACTTCTGCCGCGCGTCGTTCCAGTCAGGGCGAATATGGACATACCCCGCGGTTTCAAGCTTTTGCAGCGTGTTGGTCATAGCGCCGCGCGTGACGTGAAAAGCTTTGGCCAATTGCGCGGGCGTGCGTTCGTCGGTGGTGCGCGCCAGATGGTTGAGCACGCTGAATTGTGACAGCTCCAGCCCCTTTGGCAGTTTCTTGATCACACGCGCGCGCGCCAACTGATCGGCCATGAACAGCTCTGCCAAGAGCGAAATGGCAAGATCATCGGTTGTTTTCACGCGGGGCCTCCGGGTGGCTCATAGGCGCGGTCGTGGGTCAGCGCCGGAATGCGGCGGCGGGCATCGCGGACGGTGTCCATAGCAAGATCGGCAAAAATCACACCCGGCTCGGTGCCCGCATCGGCCAGAACCTCGCCCCAGGGCGCGATGATCAGCGCATGACCCCAGGTCGCGCGATCGCGGCCGGTGGTGTTGGGGTGATTGCCGGTCTGCGCCGGCGCCAAGACGTAGCAGCCTGTCTCGATGGCCCGCGCGCGCAGCAAGGTTTCCCAATGCGCCTTGCCGGTCACCGGGCTGAAGGCGGCGGGAACGCACAAGACCTGCGCGCCCGCCTTGGCCAGATCGCGAAACAGATGCGGAAAGCGAACATCATAGCAGATCGTCATGCCCAGAGTTGCAAAGGGGGTCTGCGCCACGACGGCCCGCGCACCGGGACGAATGGCCGAGGACTCGCGGTAGGTTTCGGTTTCCGAGACCTGCACATCGAACAGGTGAATCTTGTCATACCGTGCGGCGATGTCGCCGGTGGGCGTGATCAGCAGCGAGCGGTTGGCAAAGCGGCCATCCGGGTCGTCGGTCTTGACGATGATCGAGCCCACCAAGACCCAAATGCCGGCGCGCGCGGCTTCTTCGCGCAGCATGGCCAGGACCGGGTCTGCGGCCTCGACGCGCAGCACGTCGTGTTGATGCGATCGACTGGCCGAAATGCAATTGGTGGCCTCGGGCGTCACCACAAACCCGGCCCCGCCCGCGACAGCCCGTTGCAGCGCGTCCCGCACGAGGGCTACGTTTTCATCGGGCAAATCCCCGACGCAAAGCTGCAACAGGCCCGCGCGCATGGTCACGCGCTCGCGGCCAGCATTGCGTCCAGCTTGCCTTGACGATCCAGCGCGTGCAGATCATCCGACCCGCCCACATGGACACCGTTGATAAAGATTTGCGGCACGGTGCGGCCACCGTTTGCGCGTTTGACCATCTCGGCCTTGCGCGTCGGATCGGCGATCACGTCGATTTCGGTGAAACTTGCGCCCTTTGTGGACAGCAAGCGCTTCGCCCGGTGGCAATACCCGCAGAAGGGCGAGGAATAGATTTCGATCTTGGCCATGGTGCATCCTTTCGCGTCCTGAAAGGATGTAGTGGTCCGCGATGTACTTGTGAACCATTTTCCATAAAGGAAAGATTATTCCTCGCGGCCTACCCGCGCCATCACCACCACATCGACCGTATCGGCACCGGCCCCAAAGCACGCTTCGGTCGCGGCGGCGAGGGTCGCGCCCGAGGTCATCACATCGTCAACCAACACCACATGCCGCCCCTCGATCTGGTGGGCGCGCTTGGGGTGGGCAGCGATTGCGCCTTGCAGGTTCTCGAACCGCCCGGCGCGGGTTCTGCCGTCTTGCGTGGTGGTCCGGCGGGTACGCAGCAGCAAATCCGGGCAGTGCGGGCGGTTGATGTCACGCGCGAGGGCGGCCGCCAGCAACGCTGATTGATTGTAGCGCCGCTTGAACAAGCGCCAGCGATGCAGGGGGACCGGAACAACCACGGTATCGGGCCGGATCAGTGGCGACAGGCGGCGCGCCATCCAGCGCCCGGCGGGGGTGGCGATGTCGTGGCGGTCGCCATATTTCAACGCCAGCACCATCCGCCGCGCGACGTCGCCGTAAACCAATGCGGCACGACCGTGCGCCCAAGGGCGCGCGACTGTCAGGCAATCATCGCAGAGTGCCTCCCCCTCGTCGGCGTTGCCCAGCAAGGGGATGCCGCATTTGTCGCAGGCCAACCCGCTGACAAAGGGCGTATCGCTCCAACAGGCGGCGCAAAGCGTGCCGGGGTCTTGCACGGCGACGTCACAGGCCAGGCAATGGGGCGGATAGAGCGTGTCGAGCAGCCCACGCGCCCCCGCGATCAGCAAAGATCCGGCGCGCGTGCTCTTGACTTCAGCGGCCGTCAGGCGAAACACAGACCCCATGAAAAACCCGATACCCCCTGCTTTGACCGACCGCGACGCGTTGCAACGATTCCGCGCCCGTGCGCTGCGTAACCCGGCGTTGTTCCTGCATGAGGACGCCGCTGATGAGGTTCAGGAAAGACTGGAGGAGGTTAACAGAACGTTTATTTCTCCGGCAATCGTGACGCCTTTCCCTCAAATTTGGCAGAATAGGCTGCCGAGTGCTCGGTTGGTGCCTGATGACGGGGTGCTGGACCTTGAAGTTGGCGCGCATGATCTGGTGATTCACGCGCTGGCGCTGCATTGGGCCGATGACCCGTTGGGGCAGATCATCCAATGCCGCCGCGCACTACGGCCCGACGGGCTGTTCATGGGCGTGATGTTTGGCGGCCAAAGCCTGAGCGAGTTGCGCGCGGTTCTGGCGCAGGCGGAATCGGATGTGACCGGCGGTTTGGCCCCGCGAATCGTACCGATGGGCGAAATCCGCGATCTTGGCGGGTTGTTGCAGCGTGCCGGGCTTGCCTTGCCGGTCGCGGACGGGTTCACACGGACGATTCTCTATCGTGATTTTCAGCATCTGGTGTCCGATCTGCGCGCGATGGGCGAATCGAATGCGCTGGCCAGCCGTCACAAGGGTGGTTTGTCGCGTGCGGTGCTGGCGCGGGCCGAGGCGCTTTATCGTGAGACCTTTGCCGATGAGGCCGGGCGCCTGCAGGCCACCGTCGAGACGATCTTTCTGACCGGCTGGGCGCCATCTGACACGCAACAGAAACCGCTGCGGCCCGGATCAGCGGCGCAACGCTTGGCGGATGCGTTGGGCGCGGTTGAAACGCCATTGGAACCGGCGCCCTTTGCCGCACCTCGCCCCGCCAAGGATTGACCTTGCCCGCAGGCCCGCTAGGTGAGGGGCGACGCCACCGAAAGGAAGCCCATGACCGACGCTCAATGCCCCATTCACAAGGATCAGCCCGGGAAAGGCCGTCTTGCGCATGCGCCCGCGGATCATCCGGCGATTGCGCCTGCCAAGGTCGGGGTGCTGATTGCCAATCTGGGGACGCCGGACCATTACGACTATTGGTCGATGCGGCGCTATCTGAACGAGTTTTTGTCGGACAAGCGGGTCATCGATATCGCCTCGTGGAAATGGCAGCCGCTGCTGCAATTGATTATCCTGACCAAGCGGCCTTTCACCTCGGGCGCGAATTACAAATCCATCTGGAACCACGACAAGGGCGAAAGCCCGTTGATGACGATCACCAAGGACCAACGCGCGGCGCTGTCAGAGCGGATGCAGGCGCAATTTGGTGATTCGGTGATGGTGGAGTTCTGCATGCGCTACGGCAACCCGTCGACGAAATCGGTGGTGCGGCGCATGGTGGACGCGGGTTGCGAAAAAATCCTGTTCTTTCCGCTCTATCCGCAGAATGCGGGGGCAACGACCGCGACCGCCAACGACCAGTTCTTCCGCGCCTTGATGCAGGAAAAATGGCAACCCGCGGCGCGCACCGTGCCCGCTTATTTTGACGACCCCCGGTATATCGAGGCTTTGGCGCAATCGGTGGAGCGCGTCTGGAACCCGATGGCACAAAAACCCGAAGTTCTGGTGGCCTCGTATCACGGAATGCCCAAACGGTATTTGCTCGAGGGCGATCCGTATCATTGCCAGTGCCAGAAAACGACGCGGTTGCTGCGCGAGCGGTTGGGCTGGCGCGACTCAATGATTGATACCACGTTTCAATCGGTTTTCGGCCGCGAGGAGTGGTTGCGGCCCTACACGGTCGAGCATGTGGCGGCGTTGGCGAAATCCGGCGTCAAGCGAATCGCCGTGATTGCACCGGCGTTTGCGGCGGATTGCATTGAAACGCTGGAAGAAATCGAAGGCGAGATTCGCGAGGCGTTCGAGCACGCCGGCGGCGAATCATTTACCTATATCCCCTGCCTCAATGACGACGCCGCGCATATGGATGCGCTTGCCGCCATCGTCCAGGACAACCTGCGCGGCTGGCTGGGGTAAGGTGCCGGGTCAAATTTGGACCCGGAATAGCGAAAGGGGTCAGACTTGACGTCTGACCCCTTTGCTTAATCGGCAGCGAATGCAGATTAGGAAGCCAGTGCGGCAACCAGGATCAGCAGAAGCAGTGGAACAACGATGCCACCAACCGATGACGACGAGTGAGCCACGATGACTTCAGGCTCGACGTATGGTTCGACGTAGCCCGAAGCCAAAGCTGCGGTGCCGGTGACTGCGATCAGAGCAGCGAGAGCGAGTTTCTTCATTTGTCAACCTCCAGTATTTGCGCACTTCTACAAATTCTTATAACGGGCAGAATGCGCACCCAAGACGATACCTCGTAGCCCTCTCAAACCAGTTTGCGGTGTGAAATGCAACGGGTGAGTTTTGGCTTTTCCGCGACTTGGCCGCAATGTCGTCAAATTAGCAACACCTGCATGCCGATTTGTGCGAAACCATAAAGCTCGGCAATGTGCTCGTTGTAGAGCCCAATGCATCCATTGGATGAGCGACGTCCGATTTTGCGCGTGTCGTGCGTGCCGTGGATGCGATAATATTGCCATCCCAGGTACAAAGCGTGGCTGCCCAGCGGATTTTCCGGGCCAGGACCGACATAGGCCGGCCATTCCGGGTTTCTTTCGCGCATCGACGGGGTCGGGCGCCATTCCGGACCTTCCACCATGCGGGTGACGGTGGTGCTGCCGCGGCGTGTCAATTCGTCGCTCATCGGAACTGATGAGGGGTACAGGCGATAGATGCTTTCATCCTCGGACCAGTAATGCACCGCCCGGCTATCGGTATCCGCCAGAATCGCGCCGCGCCGCAGATGCGAAAAGTAATCGCGCCATTGCAATGTGCGAAAGCTCGAGATGTTGCGTGGCGTGGTGTCGCGCACATCGGTTTCAATCTCGGTGCTGTTGGTCATCGACGGATCAACGGGCCGGGCCGTCTGGGCCAGAACCGCAGGAGCCGCAAGCAGGCCACCCAGCGCGGCAGAACCGACCAGAAAGCCACGCCGATCAGGGCGCAGAAATTTGTTGTTCGACATTGTTTTTGCCTCGGTCGCTCGATTTTTTTCTTTTTATACGACAAATCTGTCGCAATCGCAACGCAAGCTCATGTGAGGGTGCGGAGTTGCAATTGAACTTTCTCAACATTTTGTCTAAGGGATTGAAGCACCCCATTGACAGGAATGCCATGCCCAGTCCCGTTTATCCCGCATTGATCGCGCTTGCAGCGGTAACAGCTTGCTCGGCACCCGGAACCGCGATGCGCTTGGGGGCGAATGGTCGGCCGGTTCCGGTGGTCTACCGGATCTCCGAGCAGGATGTTCCCCGGATTCAGGCGCGGATGCGCGATGCGATCAACACGGTGCGCGCGCAAACCGGTCTGGCACCTGTGGAATTGAGCATCGAACTGACCTCGGCCGCCGCGACCCATGCCCGTGACATGTCGATTCAGGGGCGGCAGTGGCATTTTGGATCGGACGGATCCTCGCCCATCGACCGGGTGAATCGCGTGGGTTATCGCGGGTCTTTTCTGGGTGAAACGCTGTCAGAGACCTATGAAACCGAGCTGGAAACGCTGACGGCCTGGCTGGATCGCCGCGATACGCGGGCGATCATCCTCGATCCACGCGCCCGCGAAATCGGCTTTTCCTGGTTTCAGGAACCCACCGGCAGATTGTGGTGGGTCTTGACCACCGGAGTTTCGGCGCAGGTCTAAGGGTACAGAACGATTTCTGTGCCGATATTGATCATTGAATAAATATCTTCGATCTCGCGGTCGGTGACGGTGATGCAGCCAACGCTCCAGTCGCCGGACCGCCAACGATTGCCGCGCCCTTGACCATGGATGAAGATGTCACCGCCCGGGCTCAGGCCCAAAGCCTCGGCGCGCGCGGTGTCTTCTGCGTTGGGATACGAGATCCCCAGCGACAGATGATACGTGCTCTGCGGATTGCGCCGATCAATGACATAGCGCCCCTCAGGCGTGCGGCTATCGCCTTCATACACCTTGTGGCCGACGGGGTTTTGCCCCAGGCCAATCACATACTCGTGCAGCATCTGGTCGTGATGCCACAGCTCCATCCGGCGCGCGCCCTTGTAAACACGAATCTCGGTGATCTCGGGGCCGTTATAGTCCAGAAAACGCGGCGCACGGCTACATGCGGCCAGCAACATCAGGACTGCAACCCGGCGCGTGACTAGCGCAACCATCGGATAACTCCTCGTAAAAAGGCAGCATCACCGGGGTTTCCCAACAGGTCAGCAGCGGCTTCAGGCTTCAGCCACTGCGCAGAATGGCCGGGTTCGGTTGGTGCCGCGACACGCCGCACCGGTAGCGCCATATACACCGAACAAAGCTTTTCCGCCCAGAGGTTATATTCCGGCATGTAGGTAAACCGGCGAAAAGCCCCCAGCCGGCGCGGCTTTGCAATGCGCCAACCGGTTTCCTCCATCACCTCGCGGTGCAGGGCTTGCAGGGGTGATTCGCCCGGATCAATGCCGCCGCCCGGCAATTGAAGCTCGGGCCTCGGGTCGGTCTGATGGGTCAGCAATACCCGTCCGTGGCGCCACAGAATCGCGTAAACCCCAGGCCGCCGGCGATAGTGGCGGCCTGATTTGGGTGGTGAGCCATAGCGCGGGATCATCGCAGTTCCTTTCGATTCGGGCCCGAATCAGCTTTGCCCCTTGGCCCGGAGGATTGCATTCCTATATGAGGACCTCAAAGCCAAGCCCTTGATGTGAAGGTTACCATGACCCTCGGTGCGCAAATCGCCTGGGACGATACCGTCCTGCCCTTTCAATTGGACCACGCGGATATCCGTGGTCGCCTCGCCCGAATCGACGGTGTGTTGGAGACTGTGCTGGGCCAGCACAACTATCCAGCGCAAATCGAAGCCTTGGTTGCCGAGGCCGTTTTGCTGACCGCGATGATCGGCCAGACGCTGAAACTGCGCTGGCGGTTGTCCTTGCAGGTGCGCGGCTCTGGCCCGGCGCGGCTGATTGCGACCGACTATTTCGCCCCCGCAGCCGAGGGTGAACCCGCCCGCATCCGCGCTTATGCGAGTTTTGATGCCGAACGGCTGGACCCCGCCTCGGACCCCTTCAGCCAGATTGGCCAGGGGTATTTCGCGATCATCATCGACCAAGGCGCCGATATGACGCCGTATCAGGGCATTACGCCGATCTCTGGCGGCTCACTGTCCGCCTGTGCCGAGACGTATTTTGCGCAATCCGAGCAACTGCCAACGCGCTTTGCCATTGCTGCCGGGCGCTCCACCTTGCCCGGCCAGTCGGAAAAATGGCGCGCGGGTGGCGTGATGTTGCAGCACATGCCCAAAGCCTCGCCGCACGCCAAAGATGGCGGTTCCGGTGAGGATGGTCTGCTGGCGGCCGGCGATCTGGTCGATGGCGACGCTGCGGAAAACTGGAACCGGGTCAATATATTGCTGGATACGGTCGAACAACTTGAATTGATCGGACCGGTCGTTCAGCCGACCGACCTTCTGGTGCGATTGTTCAGCGAGGAACAGCCGCGCGTTTTCGAATCGCAGCCGCTGGAATTCGGCTGCACCTGCTCCGAGGACAAGGTGCGCCAAAGCCTGTCGATCTATTCGGCGAAAGACATCGGCCACATGACGACACCCGAAGGGGTTGTCACCGCCGATTGCCAATTCTGCGGTGCACACTATGTTTTGGCCGCAGACAGTGTGGGTTTCGAGGCAAAATCGGATGGGGACGACTGATCCATTAGATCGTATTCGGCGCGCGCTGGCCCAATCCGGGTCAGAGTCGAGCGACTTTGACCTGAACCCGGAGTATCGGCACGAGAAACGCCCCCTGCGGGCGGCCGGGGTCTTGGTGCCCCTGATCGAACGGCCGCAGGGCCTGTCGGTTTTGCTGACCAAACGGGCGTCTGGTCTGAAACACCATCCGGGCCAGATCGCCTTTCCCGGCGGCAAGGTCGAGGAGACTGACACCGACGTGACGGGCGCCGCCTTGCGTGAGGCGCAAGAGGAAGTGGGGCTGGACCCGGCGTTGGTCACGGTTTTGGGCGCCATGCCGATCCACGAAACCGTCACCGGATTCGCCGTGACTCCGATCCTTGGGCATATCTCCGCGCGGTTTTCACCGATTGTCGAAACCGGCGAAGTCGATGAGGCCTTCTTTGTGCCGCTCGATCACCTGCTGCGGCCCGAGAATTACTCGGTTCAGCAGCGGCTTTGGCTTGGCACCTGGCGGTCCTTTTACACCGTCCCTTGGGGCCCGTATTACATCTGGGGCGCAACCGCGCGAATGCTGCACGCCTTGGCGGTGCGGGTTGAATGAAGATCGGCGGCGCCTGGCTGGACAATCCGAACACGCAGGCGGTTCTGCACCTGTTGTCCGAGGCCGGGTATCACGCGCTGGCGGTTGGCGGTTGTGTGCGCAACGCGCTGCTGGGTGTGCCGGTCGCGGATGTCGATATCGCGACCGATGCCTTGCCTGAAACAGTCACTAAACTTGCCGAAAACGCGGGTTTGCGTGCCGTGCCGACTGGCATCGCGCATGGCACGGTCACAGTTGTTTCAGGCGGTGAAGGGTTCGAGGTCACCAGCTTTCGTCGTGATGACGAGACTTTTGGACGTCATGCACGCGTCTCGTTTGGCGCGTCGCTGAAGCAGGACGCCGCGCGCCGTGATTTCACCATGAACGCGCTCTATGTGCAGGCCGATGGCTCTCTGGTCGATCCGCTCGGCGGTCTGGATGACCTGAAAGCGCGGCGCGTCCGATTTGTCGGAGATGCCCATGATCGGATCGCCGAGGATTCCCTGCGCATCCTGCGGTTCTTTCGGTTTCACGCGCAATATGGCGACCCCGAGCAGGGGTTGGATGCCGACGCCTTGGCCGCCTGCGCCGAACATTCCGCCATGTTAGAGACGCTTTCGCAAGAACGTATCACGGCGGAACTGCGCAAACTCCTGGCGGCAACCGACCCTGCGCCCGCCGTCGCCGCGATGGTTCAGGCCGGGGTGATGGCGCATATCCTGCCCGGTGCCCAAGCCGCCGCCCTCGCGGTTCTGGTGCATCTGGAAGAGGGCAAGCCAGGCGGTTGGTTGCGGCGGTTGCTGGTTCTGGGCGGCGCAGATCCCACCGAAATCCTGCGTATGTCCAAGGCGGAATCAGCGCATTTTTGCAACGTTAGAGACGTTTTGGGCGAGGTCAGCGCCCCGGCAGCGCTTGGCTATCTGTTGGGCGAACTCCGGGCGGCTGATGCTGTTCTGGCCCGCGCCGCCTTGTTCGAGGCACCACCCGCGGCCGGTTGGCGCGATGACATTCACCGCGGCGCCAAAGCCATATTTCCGCTCAAGGCCAAGGACCTGATGCCACATCTGTCAGGTGCCGACCTTGGTGCGGCCTTGAAACGGGCCGAGGCGCATTGGCTGGCCCAAGATTTCGCCCCGGATCGCAACGCACTTCTTGTGGTGCTGGGTCTGGCCTAATCGGGTGAAGCGACCTAGTTTGCTTGCACAGGTTGAGGATTGGTCGCGTGTATAGATATTTCGAAAACCTGGTGAATCCCTACGCCAGTTACGCCGAGCATGACGTGCCGCCGCAACGGCTGTGGCCGTTCCTGAAAGGATACCTGCAACCGTTCCGCAAGGTCCTGGTCATCACCGGCGTATTCTCGATCATCACGGCTTTCGTCGAGATCGGCCTGATCTGGTATCTGGGCCGCCTTGTGGATGTGCTGGAAAACACAGACATGGCCGCGTTTTGGTCGCTCTACGGGCTGGAAATGGCGCTGGCCGCGATTTTCTTGCTGGCCATCCGACCCGTCTTGCAGGGCGTCAGTACGGCGCTGATCAACAACACCATCCTGCCCAATTTTGGCACTCTGATCCGCTGGCGCGCGCATCGCCATGTGTTGCGGCAGTCGGTGGGCTGGTTCGAGAATGACTTCGCCGGGCGCATCGCCAACCGGATCATGCAGACCCCACCTGCGGCGGGCGAGGCGATCTATCAGGTGTTCGACGCGCTCAGCTATGCCACCGCCTATGCCATCGGCGCCGGGGTGCTGTTGTTCGGCGCTGACCCGCGTTTGGTGCTGCCACTTCTGATCTGGCTTGTGCTTTATGGTCAACTCGTGCGCTGGACGATCCGGCACATGGGCACGGCCTCGAAGGCGGCCTCGGATGCCCGCAGCGCCGTGACGGGCCGCGTGGTGGATGCCTATACCAACATTCATTCGGTCAAACTGTTTGCGCAGGACGATCTGGAAAACGACTATGCCCGCGAGACGATTGAACATGCGCGGGTGACATTTCAGCGCGAAATGCGACTGTTCACGACGATGGATCTGACGCTGGTGTTTCTGAACGGATTCCTAATCGTCGCGGTCGTGGGTTGGGCGATCTACCTGTGGTCCATGGGCAACGCGACGCTGGGTATCGTGGTTGCGGCCTCGTCGATCGTGTTGCGGCTGAACGCAATGACCGGCTGGTTCATGTGGGCGGTCAGCTCGTTCTTTCGCAACCTTGGCGTCGTGGCCGAGGGGATGGAAACCATCGCCCAACCGATCACACTGGTTGATGCGCCAAGTGCCAAACCTTTGGACTTTCGCGACGGCCGCGTCGATCTGATCGACCTGAGCCATCATTACGGGCGTGGTTCGGGCGGGTTGCAATCGGTGACGATGAGCATTGCGCCGGGCGAAAAAATCGGTGTGATCGGGCGTTCGGGGGCCGGGAAATCGACCCTCGTCAAGCTGCTTTTGCGGTTTTATGACCCCGAGGGCGGGCGCATCCAGATCGACGGGCAGGACATCACGCAGGTCGCGCAAGACAGTCTGCGCGCGCAGATCGGCATGGTGCAACAGGACACCGCGCTGCTGCATCGCTCGGTGCGCGAAAATATCCTCTATGGCCGCGCCGACGCGACCGAGGCCGAGATGATCGACGCCGCCAAACGGGCCGAGGCGCATGAGTTCATCCTGAGCCTGTCGGATGCCGAGGGGAACACTGGCTATGACGCGCGCGTCGGTGAGCGGGGCGTCAAGCTGTCGGGTGGCCAGCGGCAACGCATCGCGATTGCCCGCGTGATCCTGAAAGACGCGCCGATTCTGGTGCTCGACGAGGCAACCAGCGCGCTGGATTCCGAGGTAGAGGCCCAGATCCAGGACACGCTGTATGGCGTGATGGAGGGCAAGACCGTGATCGCCATCGCGCACCGTCTGTCCACCATCGCGCGCATGGACCGGATCGTGGTGCTCGATGATGGGCGGATTGTCGAGCAGGGCACGCATGCCGATTTGCTGGCGCTGAATGGCCTCTATGCGCGGTTCTGGGCGCGGCAATCGGGCGGTTTCATTGGCACGGATGAGGTCGCAGAATGAGGCTTTCGACGCTGATCAACCCGTTCATGGCCGCCGACGGGCCGCCACCGCGCACGCTGGGCGCATTTCTGCGCTGGGCGCTGTCGGGGGCATGGCCGGGGATCACGATTGCGACCATCATTTCCGCCTTTGCCGGCGCGACCGAGGTGTTGTCGGCGCTGATCATGGGCCTTGTCATCGACGCCGCGGTTTCGGGGAATACAGAGACATTTTTTGCGCAGAACTGGCTCATGCTCCTGCTGTTCGCGGGCTTTTTCATGGTGGTTCGGCCGTTTGCCTTTGGCCTTGGTTCGGCCTCGAACTTTTTGACCGTTGCGCCAAACGTAGACCCCTTGGTCCTGTCGCGCCTGAACCGCTGGACAATGGGCCATGATATCCGGTTTTTCGACAATGATTTCGCGGGCCGTATCGCGCAAAAGCAGATCCAGACGGCACGCGCCCTGACCGAGGTGGTCAGCGAGTCGATCAACACCGTGGCCTTCGCGCTGTCCACCCTGATCGGATCGGCAACTTTGGTGGGGTTGATCGACTGGCGGCTCGGTGCCGTCCTGTTTGCCTGGGCGGTGTTTTATCTGCTCGTGATCAAGCTGTTCATGCCGCATATCCGCAAACGCTCGGGCGCGCGGGCCGGGGCACGGACGATGGTGACGGGGCAGGTGGTGGATACGATCACCAACATCCGCACGGTCAAGCTGTTTGCCCACGCGCGGCACGAAGACCGGAACGCTCTGGAAGCGATGAAAACCTTTCGCGAGAAAGTGCTGTCCTTCGGGCGTGTCTCGGCGACGTTCCGTGCGGTCTTGGTGTTGATCGCGGGGATCCTGCCGGTGGCTCTGGTCGGCGGCACATTGTGGCTTTGGACCTTGGGCGAGGCCTCGACCGGGGCGATTGTCGCGGCGGGCACGGTGTCGATCCGGTTGGCGCAAATGACTGGCTGGGTCAGTTTCACGCTGATGGCGATCTATGCCAATGTCGGCGAGGTTGAGGATGGTATGCGCACGCTGACCGTTGCGCACGCGCTGACCGACAGCGACACGGCGACCGAACTGCCCCCGGTGCGTGGTGAGATCACGTTCGACAACGTCGATTTCGCCTATGGGCGGCAGGCCGGCGGTGTCGAGCATCTCAATTTGACGATCAAAGCGGGCGAGCGCATCGGCATTGTCGGCGCGTCGGGGGCCGGGAAAACCACACTGGTTGCGTTGCTGTTGCGGCTCTATGACACCGAAAAAGGCGCGGTTCTGATCGACGGCATTGATGTGCGAACTGTGACCCAGGAAAGCCTGAGGCGGCAAATCGGTATGGTCACGCAAGACACCGCGATGTTCAATCGCTCGGCACGCGACAACATTCGCTATGGCCGCCCCGACGCCAGCGACGACGCGCTTTTTGCCGCGGCAAAGGCGGCCGAGGCGCATGATTTCCTGCTTGGATTGCGCGATACCATGGGCCGCACGGGCTATGATGCACATCTGGGCGAACGCGGTGTTCGGCTGTCGGGCGGGCAACGTCAAAGGGTTGCGCTGGCGCGCGCCTTTCTGAAGGATGCGCCGATTCTGGTGTTGGATGAGGCAACCTCGGCGCTTGATTCCGAGGTTGAAGCGCAGGTTCAAAAGGCGTTGGAGCGCGTTATGGCCGGCAAAACCGTGCTGGCGATTGCGCACCGCCTGTCCACCATTGCCCGCATGGACCGGATCATCGTGCTTGACGCGGGTCACATCGTCGAAGAAGGCTCGCACGAAGACCTGCTGGCGCTGAATGGTCGCTATGCGCGGTTCTGGTCACGGCAATCCGGCGGGTTTCTGGGTGTTGACGAAGACGAGGACCAAAACGCGTGATGGATCTGGAAACGATAGAGGCCGCCGACAAACCCCACGGCTTGCGCGAGGCGACGATCCTGTCGCCCGAAGGCTATGCCTTTTCACCAGCGGTTGCGCGGCCATGATGATCATTGAGCGCCTGACCCTGCGCGCCGAAGGGGTCGTCGACGGGATCACGGTGCCGCGGACGCTGCCCGGCGAGGAAATCGACGGCGCTATCAACGCGGGGCGCATCCCTCAGCCGAAAATCTTGACACCCTCGGTGCACCGGGTCAGCGCGCCGTGTCGGCATTACAAAGCCTGCGGTGGCTGTGCGTTGCTGCACGCCTCTGATGGTTTTGTGGCCGATTGGAAACAAGATGTGGTGCGCCAAGCCCTGTCTGCACAAGGGTTGGAGGCTCCGCTGCGTCCGATCCTGACCTCGCCGCCCAACAGTCGCCGTCGCGCGACCTTGGCGGGGCGGCGGTTGAAATCCGGGGCGTTGGTCGGATTCCACGCCCGCGCCTCGGACACGGTCACGGCAATTCCCGCCTGCCAAGTGCTGGACCCGGCGTTGTTGGCGGTGATCCCGGCGCTCGAGGACATGGTGATCGAGGGGGGCTCACGCAACGGCGAGATGAAGCTGACCATCACCGCCTTCACCCAAGGGGTCGAGGTTTCGGTGACCGGCGGCAAACCGCTGGATACGGCTTTGCGCATGGCGTTGCCGCAGATCGCGGGGCGGCACGGTTTGGCGCGATTGGCGTGGGACGGCGAGGTCTTGTTGCAGCAAGAACCCCCGACACTTCGCATGGGTCGCGCGCTGGTTTCGCCACCCGCCGGCGCGTTTTTGCAAGCGACGCCACAAGGCGAGGCCGCGTTGCAGGCGGCCGTCAAAGAGGCGGTTGGTGACGCGCGCCATGTCGTCGATTTATTCGCGGGCTGCGGGACGTTTTCCTTGCCCTTGGCCGAAACCGCCGAGGTTCTCGCCGTTGAGGGCCTGGGCGCTATGCTGGACTCGCTTGATCTTGGCTGGCGAATGGCGCCGGGGCTCAAACGCGTGACCACGGAAATCCGCGACCTGTTTCGTCGCCCCTTGCTGCCGGACGAGCTGGCGAAATTCGACGCCGTCGTGATCGACCCGCCACGCGCCGGAGCCGAGGCGCAGATCGCCGAGATCATCCGCGCCAAAGTGCCCGTGATTGCCGCCGTCTCTTGCAACCCCGTGACGTTTGCACGCGATGCGCGGGCGTTGGTGCAGGCCGGTTATCGTCTGGATTGGGTGCAAGTTGTCGATCAATTTCGCTGGTCCGCGCATGTAGAGCTTGCCGCGAGGTTTACGCACGCCCATATCGGCTGAAAATCGAGGGCCAATATGACACTGCGCGACCGAGTAACAAATTTCCTGGCTTTGCCCAGTGTCCGATATGGCATTCTGGGCGTCATCGTGTTCAACGCGCTGATCCTGGGTCTCGAGACATCGCCAGGCGTGATGGCAACGGCTGGCGCGGTGATCATCGCGCTCGATACCGCCTGCCTTGCGGTGTTCGTCCTGGAGCTTTCCCTGAAAATCTATGCGCAACGCGGTGGGTTTTTCAGATCCGGCTGGAACCTTTTCGACCTGACGATTGTCGGCATCGCCTTGGTCCCCGGGGCGCATAGCTTTGGTGTCTTGCGTGCGCTGCGGATCCTCCGGTTGCTGCGGGTGGTCTCGGTTGCGCCGGCGCTCCGGCGTGTGGTCGAGGGGTTCGTGCGTGCCGTGCCGGGCATGGGCTCGGTGTTTTTGCTGATGGCGATGATTTTCTATATCGGCGCGGTCATGGCGACCAAGCTCTTTGCCGAGGCTTTCCCCGAATGGTTCGGCAGTCTGGGTGCGTCGGCCTATACCTTGTTTCAGATCATGACGCTGGAGAGCTGGTCGATGGGGATCGTACGCCCGGTGATGGCGGAATTTCCCAGCGCGTGGTTGTTCTTCATCCCGTTCATCATGGTGACAACCTTTGCCGTGGTGAACCTGTTGGTCGGTTTGATTGTGAATTCGATGCAAGAAGCCCATGGGCAGGAATCGGATGCGCGCACGGATGTCTACCGTGACGAAGTCATCGCGCGGCTGCGGGCCATCGAGGAAAAGCTTGCAGCAAAGCGGGACTAGGGCCGATGCTCTGGTTCCCGCAATACCCGAAAGCGCGATTGCGACCATGCGCCTGACCCTGGCTGCGATGCGGGGTGTGTCACGATGCGCGTGGGCCGTCATATTCAAAAAGCGCGCAGCTGATATCATCTGGAAACTCCTCGGAGGCATGCCATCGTGCGAGCTCCCACATCAAAGCATCCAGGAGCGAATTTCCGCGCAACGGTGACAGGTGTTGCAGCATGCGCTCCAGCCCTTCATGCCCCAGTTCTTCGCCCGCAGGGTCCGGACATTCGGTGACGCCGTCAGACACCAGCAACAGGCGCTCGCCCGGTTTCAGACAGGTTTGAAATTCCGTGTACTCGGCGCCATCGAACAGCCCGACGGGAAGCCCCCCTTCGCCCAGCAATTTGCTGCTGCCATCGGCGTATTGAACGACCGGGTGCGGATGCCCGGCCTGAACCATGCGGACATGTCCTGTTGCGCGGTTCAATTCGGCATAGGCGAGTGTGACATAGCGATCCGTCTGGATTTCGGACAACATCACCCGGTTCATGGTTGCGGCGACCTCTGCCGGGGGGCGGCCCGTTTGCCCATCAGGCCCACGCGCAATCGCGATATTCTGATCAGACGATGACCCCGACAAAAGCCCGGACAGACGCGCCGTCATCAGCGCCGAGGTTACCCCATGGCCACTGACGTCGAAGGCATAAAACCCGGTCAGATCCGGCGTGATCTCGAAGAAACCGACCATATCGCCACCAACATGACCCGATGGATGCAGGATCAAGCTGATCGCCCCTTCCGGATACCGGTGATGCCGCTCACGGATCAGCGATTGTTGAAGTTTTCGGGCATCCACCAGATCGCGGTCGAGCGAGTCATAAAGCTGACGGAGTTTGACGAAGGTTTCGGTGAGCAACGCGTTGTTGCCGCGCAGCATCCGCTCCATTGCCAGGACCCGTTCACCGGCCTTGATCCGGGCGCGCAATTCGCCGCTATCGACCGGTTTGGCCAGGAAATCATCGGCCCCAACCTCCAACCCTTCGGCAACGGCGGCTTTGTCTGATTTGGAGGTCAGCAAAATGAAATAGACGTAGCGATCCGTGTGCTGCTGTCGCAAAAGCCGACAAAACTCAATCCCGGTCATGCCGGGCATCATCCAGTCCGACAGGATCAAATCGATCTCGATCTTGCTGCACAGGTCCAGCGCCTCGGCGCCGGACGCTGCCTGATGCACGGTGAATCCCCAGCTTCGCAGCCCTGCAGTGACAAGCATACGCTGCGCGCGGGAATCATCGACAACCAAAACGTGACGAATCGCCTGATCAATCGTGGTCGGATCAATCATTGGCAATTCAGGAACAGAGGGGGACACGGGAAACGGCACGCAGCACCTTTAATTGAACACCTTTCCAGTGTTTCGCTGCTGCGCCTTAAGAAAACATAAAATCGCGAATTGTTTTCATTCAGTTTTTCAAGATAACATTCGCTTAAGGGTTGCGTAGGATCATGGAGAGACAAGCCATCGGAGGCAAGGATGATCGACTGGTCGCATGTGGAAGAGCTGAAAGACGATATGGCCGACGGGTTCGATGAGGTCGTTACGGTTTTTCTGGAAGAAGTGGAAGAAGGTGTCGCCAAGCTTGGGACTTGCGCGTCGCCAGACAGCTTGGCGGCGGGATTGCACTTCCTCAAAGGGGCTGCGTTGAACCTGGGCTTTACGCAATTTGCAGCGCTGTGCAGTGATGGCGAACTCCAAGCGGAGAAAGGCCAGATCGAGGCGATCGATCTGGCGGCTGTTGCCACATGCTATAAAACCTCGCTGCAGGAGTTTCAGGCGGGGTTGCAGCAACGTGCGGCGTAAGTGCGCGCAGGTTATACCAGAAAGCTCTCCAGGGCTTCATCACCGGTGATATCGCGATAGTTGAACCCCGCCTCGCGCATACGCTTGAAAAGTGCGTCAAAATTGGCTGACGACAGGGTTTCGATGCCAATCAGGACCGAACCGAAATTCCGGGCCGATTTTTTCAGATACTCGAAGCGCGCGATGTCATCGTCAGGACCCAGCAGCTCCAGAAAATCACGCAAGGCACCGGGACGTTGCGGCAAGCGCAGGATGAAGTATTTCTTTTGCCCGGAAAACCGCAGGGCACGTTCCTTGACTTCCGGCAGGCGCTCGAAATCGAAATTGCCGCCTGAGGTCAGGCAGACAACGGTTTTGCCGCGAATGTCATCGGCGAGATCGACAAGCACGTCGATGGACAGCGCGCCCGCAGGTTCGAGGACAATGCCTTCGACGTTCAACATCTCGAGGATCGTCACGCAGATACGGTCTTCGGGGGCCAAATACACGGCGTTCACATCGATATCCGCGAGCGCCTGAAACGGGCGCGCACCGATTCGCGCCACGGCCGCCCCGTCGACAAAGCTGTCGACGCGCGACAAGGTCACCGGCTCACCGGCGGTCAGTGCGGCTGTCAGGCTGGGCCCGCCGACCGGTTCGACGAACCGGAATTCCGTGTGCGCACCGAGCTGCGCGAAATACGCACAAACGCCGGCCGCCAGGCCACCGCCGCCGACCGGCAGGACAATCATATCGGGCGCTTTTCCCAGTTGGTCCAGGATCTCGACGGCGACACTCGATTGTCCTTCGATCACGTCGTCATCGTCGAAAGGCGACAAGAAGTGACCGCCGACCTTGTCACAAAACGCCTGCGCGGCGGCCAAGGAATGATCGAAATAGTCACCAACCAGGCGGATTTCGATCGATTCGCCGCCGAACATCTGCGTTTTGTCGATCTTTTGTCGTGGCGTCGTGACCGGCATGAAGATGACGCCGCGCCGCCCGAAATGGCGACAGGCGAACGCAACACCCTGGGCGTGATTGCCGGCACTGGCACAGACAAAGGTCTCTTGGTCCGGCTTCTCAAGAAGCACTTTGCGCATGGCATTGAACGCGCCGCGAATCTTGTAGGAACGCACCGGTGACAGATCTTCGCGCTTGAGCCAGATGTCGGCGTCATAGCGTGCAGAGAGGTGCTCATTGCGCTGCAAGGGCGTCGGCTCAAAGAGCGCGCGCAGTTCCAGCGTGGCGGTTCGGGCAGATTGAATGATGTCTTGCATGAAGCCCCTTGGCGCGGCGTGAGGTCGGGGAAAAGTCGCGCATGTGATGATCATGCCCCTGACGTTGGCGGCAATGCTGGTGTATTACGATGGAAATTGCCGACTGGAAACCGTCATGCGCCTCGCATTGTTCTTCTTCTTGACGATTCTGACGGCCTGCGCCGTGCGTGAGCAAGTGGATTTCGTGCAGGGTCCACCGGCTCCGGGTGCCATTTTGCGCCCTGTGTTGGTGGCAACGACGCGCTCGCCTGACCCGAATCAACCCGTGCCGGGCTGGGAGCGTTCCTTCGACGTGTCCTATGGCCGCTACACCGTTTCGATCCCGCCAAATCGCGAATTGGGCGAGGTTCCACGCCCGCGAGAGCACAGCCCCGCGCTGCCCGAAGAGCATTTCATGCTGGCCAGTGCCGAAGTTCTGAGCGAGTTGCAGTTTCAAGGCGCCGTACGGGCCAATCTTGCGCAACTGCCCGCCGCCGAACGCGAGGCGGTGATCTTTGTGCATGGCTTCAACACTGCCTTCATCGAGGGCGTTTACCGAACCGCACAATTCGCCAATGACCTGCGCATACCGGGCGTCTTGATGCATTATTCGTGGCCCTCCTTGGGCGCACCCTTGGCCTATGCGCATGATCGCGACAGCGCGTTGTTTGCGCGCGACGGCTTGATTCAGATGTTGCAGCAAGTTCGCGCAGCCGGTCCGCGCCGGATCATTGTGATGGCGCATTCGATGGGCTCGCATCTGGTGATGGAGGCGCTGCGGCAGATGGCCCTGACCCATGATCCGACGATGGCGTCAATCGGTGGCGTTTTCCTGATTTCGCCCGATGTGGACGTGCAATTGTTCCGCCAGCAGGTCGAGGCGATTGGCACTCTGCCCGAACCATTCGTGATCATCACCTCGCAACGGGACCGGGTTCTGACCTTGTCGGCGCGGTTGACCGGAGAGACAGCCCGGTTGGGGAATATCCCCGATGCGACGCCGGTCGAGGGGCTGAATGTCACCTTGCTGGACGTCAGCGCGTTCAGCAGGGGTGGCGGGCATTTCACGGTGGGATCATCGCCGGCGTTGATTGGTTTGCTGGATCAGATGCAGTCGGTGAATACCGCTCTGTCCGATGAGGCGTCCGGGTCCTTGCCCCTGCTGCCCGCGACGATTTTGACGTTGCAAAACAGCACGCAGATCATCTTGCAGCCTTTGACGGACTCGGGCGCGCGTCGCGTCATTCCGTGGTGGTTGCGCCCCGGCTCGGCCAGCGCTGCGACCACGACCGAATAAATCAGCGTCGCTTGCGCAGATATACATAATACGCGCCCGTACCGCCGTGGCTGCGGTGCGATTCGCGCAATTCCATGACCACGGCGGACAGCGGCGCCATTCGCAACCACTGCGGCACTTCGTGTTTCAGGACCCCGGCACGCGAGGGCATGGGTGCGACATGATCACGGCCCTTGGTGCGGCCTTTTCCGGTGATCACCAGGACCAACCGCACTCCGCGCGCGTGGGCCGACAGGATGAATCCTTGCAAGGCGCTGTGTGCTTGCGCGACGGTCATGCCGTGCAGATCGATCCGGGCCTCGGGTTCCAGCTTGCCGCGCATCATGGTCTTGTGCAGCCCACGATCCATGCGCACTGGCTGTTGCGCCAGATGCTCGCCGACGGGTTTTGCAAGGTCGACGCGGATACGCGGTGCAATGGGTTTTGTCGCGCTGGGCCTGACAAAGCTCTGCGGCAAGGGCGCCACGGGTCTCGCGGCAGGTGTCGGGGCTTTGGCCTGCGGATCGGGAACCGGGCTGGTGCGGGTATCGGCCCGTGGGTCCGGCGAGGGCTGCAGCCGTGTTGCAGTGCGCGCGACGCGAAGCCAAAGCTCGCGTTCCTCTTCTGTCAGCCGGCGACGAGGCATTCGTGATCTCCTTGCCTCATCCCCGGCTCAACACGGTTAGTCTTCGGTTCCGACCAAGCGCCAGTTGGGGTTGTCGGACCCCATCACGCGGGCGAATGTCCAGATATCGCGCTGCTGCTTGATCGTATTGGCGTCGCCTTCGACAATCGCGCCCGCGCGGTCGCGGATCACCGAGGTCAGCTCACCGACAAAGCGAATCGTGATTTGGGCCTCGCGGGTATTTGGGTCAAGCGTCGCCTCGGTCAGCGACAATTCGCGCAACCCGACAAAATTCGCCTCGACGCTCAGACCTTCACGCTCGCGCAGCTGCACGACTTCATCGAAGCTTTCAAAGACATCGCGCGACAGGAACGGCACCAGATCGTCAAGCTCGCCGTTTTCGAACCCCATCAGGATCATTTCATAAGCACCGCGCGCGCCGCCCAGAAACTCACTGACATTGAAGTTGGGTTCAATGCGCTTCATCTCTGCCAGGGCCTTGGCCGACTCAGAGTTTGCGGGCACATGATCGGTGATATCATGGTCTTCGCCCCCTTGAATCACCTCAAACCCCTGTCGCGGGGTCGGGCCGGAACCAGACGACGGCACGGGCGGGCGTTCATAGCCATCCCGCGTGCCCAGCGCATTGCGCAGCTTCAGGATCAGAAAGACCGCAATGCCGGCCAAAACGAGTAATTGTATCACGGCGGAGTCCATAAGTGTCCTCGAGGGGAAATCTCAGGCTTGGTTTCAAGCGTTCGATGCTTATGTAGGGTGCACAAGCCCGCAAGTCTACCACATCACCACCGAGGAATCTCGCCCTTGCCCGTTCTGCTGCTCTTTGTCGCCCTTCCGTTGATCGAAATTGCGCTGTTTATTTTGATCGGTTCGCAATTGGGCGTCGTCACGACGCTGGCGATTATTATCCTGGGTGCCCTGCTGGGGATCACGATTTTGCGCGGCCAGAAGGCGCGCGCGGTCGCCATGATGCAAGGCGGGATGAGGGTGGATGCGGGCACGTTCCTGGCACAGGGCGCGTTTCGGGTCGTCGCGGGTTTGCTGCTGATCCTGCCGGGATTTCTGACCGATACGATTGGTCTGCTGTTGTTGATTCCGCCGCTGCAACGCGCCTTGATCCGGGGCATCAGCGTGCGGGCGACGGTGGCGACGGGGCAGGTTTATCAGCGCGACGACATTATCGAGGGCGAGTTCGAGGTGCGTGAGCCGCGCCGTGACCCCGCCGACCCTGATCATCGCATCGACGATTCTCGTGGGCATTGAGGCGGTTGGACGCACCTGTTAGAACCGCACCAGGACACAAGACAATCAGGAGAATTCCATGGCCGAGAATGGCAACGGGGCCGCGCCGAAGAACGGTGCGCAACCCAGCGAAGCGCCGCAGGTGAAGTTTCAGGTATTGGCGCAGTTCGTGCGCGATCTGTCATTTGAGAACGCAGTCGTGCGGGGCGATGGCAAGCTGCCAACCACCCAGCCCGACATTCAGGTTCAGGTGAGCCTTGATGCGAAAAAGAAGGAAGGCGCGGAGAATCACTATGAAGTGATCAGCAAATACCGCGTCGAATCCAAGAACAAAGAGACCGGCGCGACGCTGTATCTGGCAGAGTTGGAATACGGCGCGATCTTCATGATCGACGGGGTGCCACAGGATCAGATGCATCCGTTCCTGTTGATTGAGTGCCCGCGAATTGTTTTCCCCTTCGCGCGCCGGATCATCAGCGACATGACCCGCGATGGTGGATTCCCGCCGCTGAACCTCGACATGATTGATTTCATGGCGATGTATCGTCAGCAATTGGCCATGCGCCAGCAGCAAGCGGAAAAAGGGGCTGCGCCCGCGTCCTGAGCGATCAGAAACAGGTGCAATGGCCGGGCCTTTGGTCCGGCCGTTTGCTATTTTGGCGATGCGAAGAAGTTGTTAACACCTTTCTGGCAGTCTGAGGCTTGATTTCAGGCGAGAGTGGGTTGTGAACGTGTCTGATAGTGTTGCCATTGATCGCTCGGACTGTGCGGCAACGCGCCGCCGTCAACGGCTTGAGCGGCAGGCAAGGGTCGGGTTGCTGCGCAATCCGAATTCTGTGCCAAAACCACCTGCGCGGCGGGCAACACTCATGGGGAAATGGCCGAATCTGCGCACCTCGCGGCGACGCAAGAGCAGTGCGACGGCGGACACACTCCAGACCCCGGAACCGGAGAACGCCGCCGCCATAACGCAGGTCGAAGACGCCGTGGCGCGGGCTAAGGATGGCACCGTTTCTGCCATCAATATTGATGGCTTGATGCATGTTGTTCGCGATTTGGGGACCAACAAAGCCGTGCGAACCCCCTATGGTTCCGGCTATCGCGGCGCCCTGGACGACGATGCAACCCAGACAGTTGAGGAGGCGCGCTATTCCATCCTTTCCGCCCAAGCCTGGATGGATGACAGCGACCCAACGCCAGAGCCTGTGATTGATGCGCCCGACGCCGCGCCCCAAATCTCCCGGCGCAGAAACATCCTGTCCCGCGGCGCGGTGGTTGTCGTGGGTGGCGTCTTGATGGCGGTCTTTGTCCTGCTGGTCCTGCCTGTCCTGGGCTGATCCGTTGGCGCTCCTGGTGTTGGCCCCGCGATCAATGGCTTTACCGGGGCAAGAGGATTGGGTATCGACTGCTCCGGTCTTCTCAACGGTGGATATCCCCATGAAACAGGCGCGCGCTTGGCAACGGATGCTTTCAGGGCGTCGCCTCGATCTGCTCGATCCGACTCCGGTTGATATCGAATTGGAGGATATTGCGCATGGGCTGGCGTTTGTCGCCCGTTGGAATGGGCAAACGACCGGCGACTGGCCCTATTCCGTCGCCGAGCATTCGCTGCTGGTCGAGGGGTTGGTGGGCCGATTGGAGCCCTCCATCGGGCCGAAATGGCGATTGGCCGCCCTGCTGCATGATGCGCCCGAATATGTGATCGGCGACATGATTTCGCCGGTCAAAGCCGCCGTCGGGCCGGATTACGGCGCACTGGACCAACGGCTGACGGCGGCGATCCACATCCGGTTCGGGCTTCCGGCGGTTTTGCCAAAGGCGATCAAGACGCTCATCAAGCGGGCCGATACGGTCAGCGCGTGGTTGGAGGCCACGCAGATCGCCGGGTTCACGCCCGCCGAGGCCGATAAATACTTCGGCAAACCGTCTGTCGAAGCCAAGGCATTGCGCATCTCGCCCCGGATGCCCGCCGAGGTCCGCGCCGAGTTCATCGCCCGGCATACTCAATTGACCGCGGAAATCGACGCCGTCAGCGCCTGATTGATGTGGTGACGTAATTCACCGACAGGTCACGCTCGGACAGCGACCAGCTCCAGAACACCGGATTGAACACCATGCCCTTGCGATCCACCGGATCCAGCCCGGCCGTTCGCAGCAGATCATACAACTCATCCGGCGTGATGAATTTGCGCCATTCATGCGTACCGCGCGGCAGCCAACGCATGACAACTTCGGCGCCGACAATCGCCACGGCATAGCTTTTCGGGTTCCGGTTGATCGTCGAGCAGACCATCAACCCGCCCGGCTTCAACAAGTCGTGACACGCCGTCAGATAGGCCAGCGGATCGGCGACATGCTCGACCACTTCCATATTCAGCACCACATCGAATTGCTCACCCGCCGTGGCCAGATCCTCGGCGGTGGTGTGGCGATAGTCGATCTTCAGCCCGGATTGCTCGGCATGCAGTTGCGCCACCGGGATATTCCCGGCCGCCGCATCCGCGCCGACAACCTCGGCCCCCAATCGCGCCATCGGTTCCGCCAACAGCCCGCCCCCGCAGCCGATATCCAGCAGGCGCAGCCCGTCAAACGGCCGCGGTTTCGTCAGGTCGCGCCCGAATTCGGCGGCGATCTGGCTGGTGATATAGTCCAGCCGGCAGGGGTTGAGCATGTGCAGCGGTTTGAACTTGCCGTGCGGATTCCACCATTCGGCGGCCATCGCCTCGAACTTGGCGACTTCGGCGGGGTCAATTGTTGTCGTACTCATCCTGCGCTCCGGCTTGCGTTTTGTCCCGGCTTCCCGTGGAATAGGGTTCACGGGAGGTATATAGACCGAGTTATGGACAAGTCCCACGAACAAAAGCGCGCATCGTATTATCTGTACCCCCCGATCGAGCCTTTTGATCGGCGGATGCTGGACGTGGGCAATGGCCACACGGTCTATATGGAGCAATGCGGCAACCCTGCCGGGGTGCCGGTTATCGTCTTGCATGGCGGGCCGGGTGGCGGGTCCAGCCCGATGATGCGGCGGTTTTTTGATCCGTCGTATTACCGTGTGATCCTGTTCGATCAGCGCGGCTGTGGGCGTTCAAGGCCGCATGCCAGCGTCGAGGCCAACACAACGCAACACCTGATTGCCGATATCGAGGCGATTCGCAGCGTGCTGGGCATCCGGCGTTGGCTTTGTTTCGGTGGCAGTTGGGGCGCGACACTGGCGCTGGCCTATGCGCAGGCGCACCCGGATCGCGCGGCGTATCTGGTGCTGCGCGGGGTGTTTCTGGGCACGCAGGACGAATTGGACTGGTTCTATGGCGGCGGGGCGGGGCGGTTCTTTCCGGAACACTGGGCGCGTTTCGTGGATCTCATTCCCGAGGACGAACGCCATGATCTGATCGCCGCCTATCATCGACGGTTGTTCAGCGCAGATTTTTCGCTGGAGGCCCGCTTTTCCCGGCTCTGGGCGGATTGGGAGAACGCCTTGGCCACGGTGGAAACCCGCGCCTATTTCGAGACCCCGGTGGATTATGCACGCGCCTTTTCCCGGCTTGAGAATCATTATTTCACCAACAATTGCTTTTTTGCGCGCGACGGTCAGCTGATGCAGGATCTGTGGCGCATCAAGGATGTGCGCGGGGCCATTGTGCAGGGGCAATTCGACATGATTTGCCCGCCGACGACCGCCTGGAATCTGCACCGAAAATGGGCGGGCAGCACGTTTCGGTTGGTGCCGATGGCCGGACATGCGTTGTCCGAGCCGGGGATCACGTCCGAATTGGTGCGGGTCATGGATGGTCTGCGGGATGAGAAGTTCCTGCTCGACGCCGACTAGCCACTGATCACGCGTCGGGCAGGGCGAATTCGGCCAGTTCGGTGCGCTGAAACCGGTTCTGGTTGTCGTCGGAAATCGTCGTTGCCCAGAGCTGGCCGGCTGCGTCGCGGGTGATGCTGATGCCCTCATGATTGTCCAGAACGCCGTAGCCGGTCTCCACCAGAACCTCGCGCACTCCCAGACCTTGCGGACGCAAGCGGCTAATTCGGGTGGCAAAGAACGCGAGTCGGAAATTGCGTTCCAACAGGTACAGGTTTCCGTCCGGCCCGAAATCCGCACCGACCGGCGCGAATCCGCCCTGTGCCCGCAGTTGCGCGACCACCGACCAGGCGCGCCCGTCAAACCGATAGATCGGAAACCGACCATCAACCGGGCTTTCCGGGATCGTGAACACGGCCCCCGTTGCGTCAACCGCCAAAGCCTCGAGCCCACCGTTGCCGCGCAAGTTGGCCCAATCGGGGTGCCGCGGCAGGGGCTCGGCGGGTGCGCGGTCGCTTGGCTGGCGCATGACCCGCGTGCGCCGCCCGCCTTCGAAGGACAAGAACAGGCTGCCGTCGGGGCGCTGGTCCATGCCCTCGACATCGGCGCGCCCCCCCGTCAGCGCAGTGCCGTCACGGTCGCGCAGGGCGAATTGCTCAATCGGCTCAATGCTGGTCAACCGCCCACTGGCATCGCGATGAAGCCGCGCCCGCACGGCAAAGCCCCGGTCGCTGATTGTCAACATGCGCGTGCGATCGGAACTCAGCTCCAGCGCCGAGAAACCGCCGAAATGCGCGCCCTCGCCCTGCCAGATCACCACCGTATCGGGCCGCGTCGCAATCGCTTCGGCGGGGTGTGCGCGCAACACTACGGCCGCCCCGGCGAGCGACAGGAACAGACGACGTGAGAGAGGCTGGGTCATGGGACTCCTGAGGCTGGGCCTTTCCCTCCTATGCGCCGCGCCACGGATAGAAAACAGCGGTTCCCGAGTTATCCCTTGAAGTTTACCGGACATGGGCGTATATCGCCCTCAACAGCGGCTGCTGCGGGGTCCAAACCCGGAAGCGCCACCGAGATTTTTCACGGGCCGCTTGGCCCGTTTTTTCATTTCTGGAGGTTCGCACCATGAGCGAGCACAGCGACACCAATGATCTCGTCGCCCGGACGTCGATTGATCGCCGTCTTGCCGAGATTGTCCGCCCCGCCATCGAGGTTGGGGGCTTTGAACTGGTGCGTCTGCGTCTGATGTCGGGCAAGACCCGCATCCTGCAAATCATGGCGGACCGCGCCGAAGGTGGCATCGAGATCGACGATCTGGGCGAGATCACCACGATGGTGTCTGCGGTTCTCGACGTTGATGATCCGCTTGAGGATGCCTATGTGCTTGAGGTCTCCAGCCCCGGCATCGACCGCCCACTGACCCGGCTCAAGGATTTCGAGACCTATTCCGGCTACGAGGCGCGGATCGAAACCGTTGAGTTGATCGACGGGCGCCGCCGCTTCAAGGGCATTCTGCAAGGCGTCGAGGATAACGAGATTCTGATCGAGATCGAGGATCAGGGCGAGCCGGTGATCATCGGATTGCAGTTTGACTGGCTTTCCGACGCGAAGCTGGTTCTGACCGACGACCTGATTGCCGAAACCCTGCGCGCCCGCAAAAGCGCCGGGGTGATCAACGAAGCCGAATTTGACGACATCGAAACCGATACCGCTTCCGAGGAGGAGTGATACATGGCCATCACCAGTGCCAATCAACTCGAACTGTTGCAAACCGCCGAAGCGGTCGCGCGTGAGAAACTGATCGACCCTGAACTGGTTGTTCAGGCGATGGAGGACAGTCTCGCCCGCGCCGCCAAGTCGCGGTATGGCGCTGACATGGACATTCGTGTTCACATCGACCGCAAAATCGGCCGCGCGACCTTTACCCGCGTGCGCACCGTGGTCGAGGACGATCTGCTGGAAAACTATCATGCGGAACTAACCGTCGAGCAGGCGCAGGCTTACAAGCCCGGGGCCGTCGTCGGGGATGAGATCATCGAAGAAGTGCCGCCGGTCGAGCTGGGCCGCATCGCCGCGCAATCCGCCAAGCAGGTGATCTTGCAAAAGGTCCGTGAGGCCGAGCGGGATCGTCAGTACGAGGAATTCAAGGACCGCGCGCAGACCATCATCAACGGTGTCGTCAAGCGCGAGGAATACGGCAATATCATCGTCGATATCGGTCGTGGCGAAGGCATCCTGCGCCGCAACGAGAAGATCGGCCGCGAGACCTATCGCCCGAACGACCGCATTCGCTGCTTCATCAAGGACGTTCGGCGTGAGGCCCGTGGCCCGCAGGTGTTCCTGTCGCGCACCGCGCCCGAGTTCATGGCCGCGCTGTTCAAGATGGAAGTGCCGGAAATCTATGACGGCATCATCGAGATCAAGGCCGTCGCCCGTGACCCCGGTTCGCGCGCCAAGATCGCCGTCATCAGCTATGACAACTCGATTGATCCGGTCGGCGCTTGCGTCGGTATGCGCGGCAGCCGTGTGCAAGCCGTGGTGAACGAGTTGCAGGGCGAGAAGATCGACATCATTCCGTGGAACGAAGATCAGGCGACTTTCCTGGTCAACGCGTTGCAGCCTGCCGAAGTCAGCAAGGTCGTGATCGACGAGGACGCGGCCCGCATCGAGGTTGTGGTGCCTGATGAGCAACTGTCGCTGGCGATTGGTCGCCGGGGTCAGAACGTGCGTCTGGCCAGCCAGTTGACCGGTCTCGACATCGACATCATGACCGAATCCGATAAATCCGCGCGTCGTCAGGCAGAGTTTGCCGAACGGACCGCGCTGTTCATGGACGCTCTGGACATCGACGAGATGATGGCGCAGTTGCTGGTTGCCGAAGGCTTTGCGACCCTCGAAGAGGTTGCCTATGTCGAGGTTGACGAATTGCTGTCGATCGACGGCTTTGACGACGACACCGCGACCGAATTGCAGGCGCGTGCCCGCGACAAGATCGAAGCCAAGAACACCGCCGCCATCGAGGCTGCGCGTGCGCTGGGCGCGGATGACAGCCTGATCACCTACGAGGGGTTGACCCCGCAGATGATCGAGGCGCTGGCCAAGGATGGTGTGAAAACGCTGGAAGATTTCGCGACCTGTGCAGACTGGGAATTGGCCGGTGGCTGGACCAGTGTTGACGGGCAGCGCATCAAGGATCAAGGCTTGCTCGAGCATCTGGACATGAGCCTTGAAGAAGCGCAGCACCTGATCATGACCGCGCGCATCCAGCTTGGCTGGGTCGATCCCGCGGAACTGGAGGGCGACGAAGAGGACCTCGACGCTGACGAGAGCGACGAGGACCAGGCCTGAGGCGTAGCGCATGACGCGCGGTGGCCGCACCAAGGACCGTGACGAGCCCGAAAGACGGTGCATCGTCACCGGCGAGAGCAAGCCGCGCGGCGGTCTGATCCGGTTTGTGGTCGGGCCGGATGCGGTGGTTGTGCCCGATGTTGCCGGCAAGCTGCCGGGGCGCGGGATGTATGTATCGGCCGATCGTTCGGCCATTGAGCAGGCGGTCAAGCGCCGCCTGTTCTCGCGGGCGGCCAAGACGCAAGTCACGCCGCCCGAGGGATTGGCGGACCAGGTCCATGATCTGATCACCCGCCGGGTTATCGATTCGCTTTCGCTGGCGCGTAAAGCCGGCAAAGCCGTAGCGGGCTATGAAAAGACCCGCGACTGGCTGCAAAAAGGCGATGCTAAAGTGCTGATTCAGGCTCATGATGGGTCTGAACGGGGCAAAACAAAACTACGCGCGCCCGAAGGCGATAAAACCTATATCGGCTGTTTAAGCGCTGGTGAAATCGGTTTGGCATTCGGTCGGGAACATGTGATACATGCGGCGCTTGCCGCTGGTGGTCTCTCGAAGCGTGTAGTAGAGGAAGCGGCGAAGCTCGCACGATTGCGCGAGCGTGACGGCGGTGTGACCGCCGGAGAGGATTGACGAGACGCATGAGCGATACTGACGGCAAAAAACCCCTTGGACTGCGCGGGACCCCTGGTCAGGTGAAGCAAAGCTTCAGCCATGGTCGTACCAAGGCGGTGGTTGTAGAAACCAAGCGCAAGCGCGTCGTCGTGCCCAAGCCGGGTGCTGCGGCTCCTTCCGTGGATAACGCGGCGAAAAAGAACGCGCAGGGTGGGGCTTCGGGCCGCCGCCCGGCCGGTATTTCCGAAGCAGAACTCGAGCGTCGCCTGACAGCGGTTCGCGCGGCGAAAGCCCGCGAGGCGGATGACGCGCTGGCGCGTGAGGCCGAGGAGAAGGCCCGCGAAGAAGAGCGCGAGCGCCGTCGGCAGGATATCGAGGACAAAGAGCGCGAAGAGCGTGAGCGCGAAGAAGCGCGCAAGGCCAAAGAAGAAGAAGAGGCCCGCATCGCTGCGGATGCCAAGCAAGCCGAGCAAGCGGAAAAGGCAGCCGAGGCTGTCGCGCAAGCGCCTGCCGCCGAAAAGCCCGCCGATCGCAGCCAGGATCGCGGTCCGGTTCGGGGTGGTGCGACGCCAACGCCGCGCAAGACCGACCGTGAGCGCGATGATCGTGGCACACGCGGCAAGGCGCGCGCCGGCGATACAAGCCGTCGTTCGGGCAAGCTGACGCTGAACTCCGCACTCGAGGGTGAGGGCGGACGCCATCGCTCGGTTGCGGCGATGAAGCGCAAGCAGGAAAAAGCCCGCGCCAAGGCGTTGGGCCTCGGCCAAAAAGCCGAAAAGCAAGTGCGCGATGTGCGGGTGCCGGAAACCATCATTGTCCAGGAATTGGCCAATCGTATGGCGGAACGTGCGGCTGACATCGTCAAGACGCTGATGAAAATGGGCATGATGGTCTCGATGAATGAGGCGATTGATGCCGATACTGCCGAACTGGTGATCGAGGAATTCGGCCACCGCATCGTGCGCGTGTCCGACGCTGACGTCGAACAGAGCATCGACAGCGTCGAGGACAAGGCCGAGGATCTCAAGCCGCGCCCACCGATCGTGACGATCATGGGCCACGTCGACCACGGCAAGACCTCGCTGCTGGACGCCATTCGCAAGACCCATGTGGTGTCGGGCGAAGCGGGCGGGATCACGCAGCATATCGGGGCGTATCAAGTCACCACCGAATCTGGTGCGGTGCTGTGCTTCCTTGACACGCCGGGCCACGCCGCCTTCACGTCGATGCGTTCGCGCGGGGCACAGGTCACCGACGTTGTGATCCTTGTGGTCGCCGCCGATGACTCGGTGATGCCGCAGACCGTCGAGGCGATCAATCACGCCAAAGCAGCCGGTGTGCCGATGATCGTCGCGATCAACAAATGCGACAAGCCGCGCGGACCCGAACCGGGTACGCACGCAGTTGCTGCAGCACGAGGTCGTTGTCGAGGCGATGGGCGGCGATGTGCAGGACGTCGAGGTTTCGGCGCTGACGGGTAAAGGTCTCGATTCGTTGCTCGAAGCCGTTGCGCTGCAGGCGGAGATTCTCGAACTGGTGGCCAACCCGAATCGCTCGGCACAAGGTGCGGTCATCGAGGCCAAACTGGACGTGGGCCGCGGCCCCGTCGCAACGGTTCTGGTGCAGCACGGCACCCTGCGCAAAGGCGACATCTTTGTCGTCGGCGAGCAGTGGGGCAAGGTGCGCGCGCTGATCAACGACCAAGGCGACCGTGTGGACGAAGCGGGGCCATCGGTTCCGGTCGAGGTGCTGGGTCTGAACGGCACGCCGGAGGCTGGCGATACGCTGAACGTCGTCGATACCGAAGCGCAGGCGCGGGAGATCGCGGCCTATCGTGAGCAAGCGGCGAAAGACAAACGCGCGGCCGTGGGTGCTGCGACAACCCTGGAACAGTTGATGGCCAAGGCCAAGGCTGACCAGACCGTCGCGGAACTGCCGGTGCTGGTGAAAGCCGACGTGCAGGGTTCTGCCGAGGCGATCGTACAGGCGCTGGAAAAGGTCGGCAACGACGAGGTTCGCGTGCGGGTCTTGCATTACGGGGTCGGCGCGATCACGGATTCGGATGTTGGTCTGGCCGAGGCATCGGGCGCGCCAATCATCGGTTTCAACGTCCGGGCGAATGCGACCGCGCGGCAGTCGGCGCAGCAAAAGAGCGTCGAGATCCGGTATTACTCGATCATCTACGATCTGATCGACGACATCAAATCGGCGGCCTCGGGTCTGTTGTCGGATGAGGTGCGTGAGAACTTCATCGGCTACGCGGAAATCCGCGACGTGTTCAACGTGTCGAATGTCGGCAAGGTTGCGGGCTGTCTGGTTACCGAAGGGGTTGCTCGTCGGTCGGCTGGGGTTCGTTTGCTGCGCGATAACGTGGTGATTCACGAGGGGACGCTGAAGACGCTGAAACGCTTCAAGGACGAGGTGAAGGAAGTCATCTCGGGTCAGGAATGCGGGATGGCGTTCGAGAATTACAACGATATCCGCAAGGGTGACGTGATCGAGATCTTTGAGCGGGAAACGGTTGAGCGGACGCTTTCTTGAGCGGCTGTCCCCCCGTGGGACAAAGCGCGAGACTTGAGAAATCAAGGGCTTAACTTGCAAGCTTAGGGATCTGTTTACCACGATCCGCGACTGACAGACAAAAACGCCCGGCTGAAAAGCCGGGCGTTTTGCTGTTTCAAGAGATCAAAGGCTAGGCTCCGTAGGGCACCCAGATGGTTTTCACCTGAACCGCGTGGCGCAGGAACTCGCGCGATTGGCCCGCAGCACCCGACCAGTCACGCATCGCGGATTCGGCCCAGACGGGTTTCAGGTTGCCCGCAGATTGCGCCCGCGCATTCTGACATATCGCCGGGTCGGCAAAGGCCCAGAGCGCGGCCACGCCGTCATGTTTGGCCAGCGTATCGGCCAGATCGGCGCGCGGCCCGGTGACGATATTGACCACGCCGCCCGGCATATCCGAGGTATCAAGCACCTGCGCGAGGTCCAGCGCCGGGATCGGGTTGGCTTGCGACGGCACGGCCACCACGCGGTTGCCCATGGCGATGGCGGGCAGAATCGTGCTGACAAAGCCCAACAACGGCGCTTCCTCGGGGCAGATCACGCCCATCACGCCAAAGGGTTCCTTCATCGCCAAGGTGACATGCGCGCCTTGGGTCGCATGCACGCGCCCGTCATATTTGTCGGCCCAAGCGGCCCAGTAAAACGCGCGGGCAATGGCGGCCTGGGTTTCCTTGTCGCCCACCAAAGCCGCAAAAGTGGCGGCGCGGGCGTTCAGGTTTTCGGCGAGGAAATACAGAACCTGCGCGCGGTTGTGGCCGGTCACGGCGGACCATTTGCCCGCCTTGTCAGCGGCCTCGACGGCGTTGCGAATGTCCTTGCGGTTGCCCAAAGGCACCTGCGCGCCCGCCACGGCATAGGAATAGCCGCTATCCGCACGTTTTTGCGCGCCGCCGATATAAAGCTTGCGCGTGCGGTCGATGGCGTCGCCGGTGGCCTCGCCGGGCAGGGCCGAGGGGGGCGCGACGGGTTTGCGATCCGCGCCCTTGACCTCATCGCGGGTGAGATAGGCCAGCATCCCCTCGCGCGCACCTTCGCGGCCAAAGCCCGACTCACGCATGCCGCCAAACGGCGCGTTGGCGTCAAAAATGTTGGTGCCGTTGATCCAGACCACGCCCGCCTTGACCGAGGCGGCGATATCGAGCGCGGTGGTGATATTCTCGGACCAGATCGACGCGGCAAGGCCGTAACGGGTGTTGTTGGCCAGCTCGATCGCCTCGGAGGGCGTGCGGAAGGTCATCAGCGTGACGATGGGGCCGAAGATTTCCTCGGTCATGGCGATATTGGCGGCGCCCAGATCGGTCAACAGACCGGGCGCGCAAAAGCTGCCGGGGCCGTTGGGCGCATGGGTTTGATGCAGGACAGCGCCCTGCGCCACGGCCTGATCGACGAGGCTGCGAATGCGCTGCAATTGGGTGTTATCGACAATCGCACCAATGTCGGTGGATTTATCCAAGGGATCCCCGACGCGCAGGGTTTTCATGCGCGTTTTCAGACGGTTCGTGAAGTGTTCCGCGACGGATTCCTGCACCAGAATGCGCGACCCGGCGCAGCAGACCTCGCCTTGGTTGAACCAGATGGCATCGACGACCCCTTCGACGGCGGCGTCGAGATCAGCCTCGGCAAAGACGATGAACGGCGATTTGCCGCCCAGTTCCAGCGTTAGCGCCTTGCTGGTGCCCGCCGTGGCTTTGCGGATCGTGCGGCCAATATCGGTGGAGCCGGTGAAGGCGATCTTGTCGACGTCCGAGGCGACCAGCGCCGCGCCGGTGCGCCCGTCGCCGGTGACGATGTTGACGACGCCTTTGGGCAGGCCGGCCTCGATGCAGAGCTCCGCGAACAGGAGCGCGGTCAGCGGCGTCTGTTCGGCGGGTTTCAAGACCACGGTGTTGCCAGCGGCCAAGGCGGGGGCGATTTTCCACGACAGCATCAACAGCGGAAAGTTCCACGGGATGATCTGGCCGCAGACGCCGTGCGGGCGGTGGCCGGGGAATTCATCGGCCAAGAGTTCGGCCCAGCCCGCGTGGTGATAGAAGTGGCGCACGGCCAGCGGCACGTCGATATCGCGCGATTCGCGGATCGGTTTGCCGTTGTCGAGGGATTCCAAGACGGCGAACAGGCGCTCGCGTTTTTGCATCAGGCGGGCCAGCGCATAAAGATAGCGCGCGCGTTGGTTGCCGGACAGTTTGGCCCAAGCCGGGGCCGCTTTGCGGGCGGCCTTGACGGCGGCCTCGACGTCTGCGTCGGTGCCCTGCGCGACCTGCGCCAATTCTTGGCCGGTGGCGGGCGAGATGGTGGCGAAGGTTTCTGCGGGCTTGGTGAATGCGCCGTTGATGAAATGGCCGAGTGCGCGGCCCTTGAGCCAGGCCAGCGCGTGATCGGTTGATTCGGGGGCAGGACCGTAATCCATGAGAGTCAGGGCCTCGGTGACGGTGGGCATGGGAACCTCAAGCAATGGCGTGGCGGTGCGAGGCGGCGTAACGCCCTGTGACATAGTGTTCCAACTGGCGCTCGATATCGGCCAGCATCGACGAGGCGCCAAAGCGGAACAGATCCGGTTCCAGCCAGCGGCGGCCCAGTTCCTCTTTCATCAGGATCTGCCAGGCGATGGCGTCCTTGGCGGTCTTGATGCCGCCCGCCGGCTTGAAGCCGACCTTGACACCGGTGCGCGCGCCGTAATCGCGCAGCGCCCGGACCATGGTGAGGGAGACGGGCAGCGTGGCGTTGACGGGTTCCTTGCCGGTCGAGGTCTTGATGAAATCGGACCCGGCCTGCATGGCGACCATCGAGGCGGCGTAGACGTTGGACAGGGTGGTCAATTCGCCGGTGGCGAGGATGGCTTTCATGTGGGCGGCACCCGAGGCTTCGCGCATGGCGGCGATTTCGTCGTAAAGCGCGGTCCAGTTGCCCTTGAAGACATGCTCGCGGGTGATGACGATGTCGATCTCGTCGGCGCCCTGGTCCACGGCATAGCGGATTTCGGCGAGGCGCAGGTTCAGCGGCGTCAGGCCCGCCGGAAAGCCGGTGGCCACCGACGCAACCGGAATGCCGGAGTTCGACAGCGCGCGTTTGGCGGGGGCGACCATGGTCGGATAGACGCAAACCGCGCCGGTGGTGGGCATATCGGGCAGGCCGAGGCCCTTGACGATGTGGTCGGCCAGCGGGCGGCGGGCCTTGGCGCAGAGACGTTCAACGCGGTGGTCGGTGTCGTCGCCGGCCAGGGTGGTCAGGTCGGTGCAGGTGATCGCCTTGACCAGCCAGGCGGCCTGATGCTCTTTTTTCACGCTGCGCCGTGTGGTCAGCGTGGCGGCCCGACGCTCGGCGGCGGGGCGGTTGACCAGCACGCGGTCAAACCAATCCGTCGTCAACGGCATTCCGGGATTTCGGTCGTGGATCATGGTGTAGGGTTCCGGGCGTCAGGGATGCTCAAGTATGCGCTGCGGTTTTGTGTGGTGCAATCCCCCGCTTTGACCAGTTGGTCAAAGAGGGCGGCGCCAAACGGGATGCAAAGCAATTTGACTTCTGCGACCGTCAATCATAACCAAGTACAACGGTAGGAATTGGCCTTCCACGCGGTTCAGCCCAAAGCGCCCTGCGCGACCGCGCCGGAGATAGTGATGATTGAAATGCCCAATACGCTGAATTTTCGGATGCCCGCCGAGGCATCGCCTCTGGGGTTTCACCAGCGCCCTGCCAAGCCTTTGCTGGAGGTCGAGCGCCTGCGCAAGACCTACGCCCACGCCGAGGGGGCGGCGGTGGAGCGCGTCAATCTGGTGGTTGGCGAGGGGGAATTGCTGGCACTGTTGGGGCCGTCGGGCTGCGGCAAGACGACGACTCTGCGGATGATCGGCGGGTTCGAGCAGCCGGACGAAGGCCGGGTGCTGTTTGAAAACCGCGACATCACCCATTTGACACCAGAAGCGCGCGGCATTGGCTTTGTGTTTCAGGATTACGCGCTGTTTCCGCATCTAAGCGTTCTGGACAACGTCAAATTTGGCTTGCGCAAACTGTCGCGCGCCGAGGCCAAGGCGCGCGCCGCGGAAATGTTGACGCTGGTTGGCCTCGCCGAGCTGGGCAAACGCCGTCCGCATCAACTGTCGGGTGGGCAGCAGCAGCGAGTGGCCCTGGCGCGGGCGCTTGCGGTTGCGCCGAAACTGATCCTGTTGGATGAGCCATTCTCGAACCTTGATGCCAAGATGCGCGTGGAAACCCGCCAAGAGGTGCGCAAACTTCTGAAAGCCACGGGGTCGGCCGGGATTCTGGTGACGCATGACCAAGAGGAAGCCCTGGCGCTGGCCGACCGCATTGCCGTGATGGACAATGGCCGCGTTGTGCAGGTCGGCACGCCGGATGAGATCTACAGCAACCCCGTGAGCGTGTTTGTCGCCAATTTCATCGGCCGCTCGAACATCCTCAAGGGCACCGCCGATGGCATGTCCGTGCAAACCGCGTTCGGCAGCCTGCCGCTGACCCGCGCCGCGAATGGGGCGGTGTCGCTGTCGGTGCGGCCTGAACAGATCATGCTGGAGGCCGACCCGAGCAGCAGCGCCACGGTCGTCGGGCGCGAATTCCGTGGGCACGACCAGATCTATTGGGTGCAGGACGGCGAGAAAAGCATGATCGTCATTTCCGGCCCCGGTGCGCAGCATCCGATCGGCTCTCGGGTCCGGTTGCGGATCTGCGATTGCGTGGTTCCGCTCACCTGACGGCGAATGACTTTCGCGATTTGTCAACTTGCGCTAGAATTGCCTCAAAACAAGAAACCTAGCAGGCACATTCATGCATTTGCGAACCGGAACATTCGGGTTTGTTGCCGCGTCCTTGATGGCGATGGAGGCCGCTGGATCAATTGATCAGTCGCGGTTTCCGGCACCACGCCCGACATCACGCTTGGAACAGCGTGCCCCAGACCCAAGCCCCGCGACGGTGCAAGCGCCAACGCCGGACCGGACATCACCCTCACAGGCGGCGCTTTTGGCGGAAGCACCAGCGCGCTCGCTGATCCCGGCGGCACGACCGGCGGGGCTGGCGCAACCGCGCAACGCCAGCCTGGCGCAATGGCTCAGAGGGTTCCGCAACCGGGCCCTGGCGCAGGGCATTCAGGTCCGCGTCTTTGACCGGGCCTTTGCCGGGATCGAATTGGATCAGGACATTCTGAACCGCGAGTCGAATCAACCCGAGTTCAGCCGCCCGATCTGGGCCTATCTCGATAGCGCGGTCTCGGAGTCGCGGATCCGCAACGGTCAGGCCATGCTGCGCCAACATCGGCGCGTGCTGGACGAGATCGAGGCCCGCTATGGCGTCGAGCGCGAGATCGTGGTGGCGGTCTGGGGCATGGAAAGCGCCTATGGCAGCCTGCGCGGCAGAACCCGGATCATCCCGGCGCTGACGACCTTGGCGATCAGCAGCCGCCGCGCGGATTTCTACGAGGATCAGTTGATCGGCGCGTTGCGCATCCTGCAAGCGGGGGATGTCGACGAGCGGCATCTGGTCGGCAGTTGGGCGGGTGCGATGGGTCACACGCAGTTCATTCCGACCAGCTATCTGTCCTATGCGGTGGATTTCCGCGGGGATGGACATCGGGACATCTGGTCGGATGATCCGACGGATTCGCTTGCGTCAACCGCGGCGTATTTGCAGCGCCACGGATGGACACGCGGTCAGCCCTGGGGCGTCGAGGTGCAGATCCCGAGCGGGCTGAACCCGCGGCTGGCGAATACGCGGCGCAGTGTGTGCGAGTGGACGGCGCTGGGGGTCCGGGCGCAGCGCGGTGCGAGTTTGCCGCGGACGGGCGAGGCGACGTTGATGTTTCCCGCCGGATCCCGCGGACCGGCCTTTCTGGCGTTTCAGAATTTCCGGGTGATCAAGCGGTACAACAACGCCGACGCCTATGCGATTGCCATCGGGCATCTGGCCGACCGGTTTCGGGGTGGCGGTGACTTTGTCGGCGCTTGGCCGCGCGACGACCGCCCGCTGAGCCGCAGCGAGCGCGAAGAATTGCAACGGCATTTGCAGCGCTCGGGGCATTACGCGGGCACGATTGACGGGCGCGTGGGGTCGGGGACGCTGGAGGCGGTGCGCGATTGGCAATCGGCGAATGGTTTGCCGCCGGACGGCTATGTGTCGATGGCGTTGCTCTCGCGGATGCGGCGTTGATCCGGGGGCGGCGACCCGCAGGTAAAAAAGATGAGTATTTTTGGCAAGATGATGTCAGGGGTCGTCGCGGGGTTCGCCAAGTTCGGCGGCAAGGAAGCGCTCGAACGCGTCGAGGTTGACGGGTTCGAACTGGCCAAAGGCTTGCATCCACACGGACGCCGTGCGCAGCGCGTCGGGTTCCAGTTTGCACCATTTCACCCGGCCGCGCTTTTCCTGGCTGATCAGTCCGGCGGTGGCGAGCAGGCCGAGGTGTTTGGAGATCGCGGCGAGCGACATCGAGAAGGGTTCGGCGACGTCGCTGACGGCCATGTCGTCTTCGAGCAGCATCGACAGGATCGCGCGGCGCGTGGGATCGGCCAGCGCCATGAAGATGATGTCGAGTTGGGTTTCCGCGGCGGTGTTCATGCGACGCACTGTGCCGGGGGTTGGCGCAACAATCAACCGATTGGTTGAATGTGCGGGTGCCGCGAAACAGCGGACAAGTGGCTCGCATTTGTGTGAGGTCCGGAAATTAAATTGAGCGTTGTCAATTGGTTAGGCGTGTTTAATCACGCTTGACTCTGCGGGTGCCGGACCCTAGTTTGCCGACGACTGTCCCGAGGGCTTTCAGACATGCGTGACCCGAACGATCTGGAGCGTCTCCGCGCGCTCGACGAGAGGCTCGCGCGGCTGAAAAAGGCGCATACGCCCGAACCCAAGGCGGCAGACGGCCATGAGATGGCGCAGCACGCGTGGCGCATGGTGACAGAGCTTGTGGCCGGTCTTCTGATCGGTTTTGGCATCGGATACGGATTGGATACCCTGTTTGGGACCATGCCGATTTTCCTGGTGCTGTTTGTCTTGCTGGGCCTGGCGGCCGGGATGCGCGTGATGATGCGCACCGCTGCCGATGTCCAGCGTCGAAGCATGATTGAAGCGGGCAAGCCCGCTGAGGATGAAGGGGACTAGACGTGGCAGCGGAAGAGCATGGCGAAGGTCTAACATTCCACCCGATGGATCAGTTCATCGTGCAGCCGCTGTTTGGCGGCGACACGTTGCACTTCTACACGGTGTCGAACGCGACCCTGTGGATGGCGTTGTCGGTTCTGGCGGCGGCCTTGTTGTTTGTCATGGGCACTCGTGGCCGGGCGATCATCCCGACCCGCATCCAGTCGATCGCTGAATTGGCCTATGGCTTCGTGCACAAGATGGTCGAAGACGTGGCGGGCAAGGACGCATTGAAGTTCTTCCCCTATATCTTCACGCTGTTCCTGTTCATCGTCTTCTCGAACTTCCTGGGTCTGCTGCCCATGGCGTTCACGCCGACCTCGCACATCGCCGTCACTGCCGTGCTGGCAATGGCCGTGTTCCTGACCGTGACAATCGTCGGTTTCGCGATCCATGGCATCGGCTTCCTGGGTTTGTTCTGGGTGTCATCGGCGCCTCTGGCCCTGCGTCCGATCCTGGCGCTGATCGAGATCATCAGCTACTTTGTGCGCCCGGTCAGCCACTCCATTCGTCTGGCAGGCAACATGATGGCCGGCCACGCCGTGATCAAGGTGTTTGCCGCCTTTGCGCCGCTGATCCTGATCTCGGGGATCGGCATCGCCGTGACGCCGCTGTCGATCGTCGCGATCACCGCGATGTACGGCCTCGAAATACTCGTAGCGTTTATCCAAGCCTACGTTTTCACCATCCTGACCTGTGTGTATCTGAAAGATGCGCTGCATCCTGCACACTGATCAGACTTCAAATCAAAGCCAATTCCAACCGTAAGGAGACACTGCTATGGAAGGCGATATCGTTCAAATGGGTGCATACATCGGCGCTGGCCTGGCCTGCATGGGCATGGGTGGAGCAGCAGTTGGTGTGGGCAACGTTGCTGGCAACTTCCTGTCGGGCGCGCTGCGCAACCCGTCGGCTGCTGCTGGCCAGACCGCAACGCTGTTCATCGGCATCGCGTTCGCCGAAGCGCTGGGGATCTTCTCGTTCCTCGTGGCGCTGCTGCTGATGTTCGCCGTCTGATCCTGACACATCCGTGATCCTTACGGCCGGGTGTGTGGAAACACATTCCCGGCGGATTCGGCCGATCAGGAGGACGTACCATGTCTGCAGAAACAACCGCAGGGCACGCCGCCGAGGCGGCCAGCTCAGGCGGAATGCCTCAGCTCGATATTTCGACCTTCGGGAACCAGATCTTCTGGCTCGTGGTCGCGATTGTCGTGCTCTATCTTATTCTTTCGCGCGTGGCGTTGCCTCGGATCGGATCGGTTTTGGCCGAGCGCACCGGGACGATCACCAACGATATTGCCGCGGCGGAAACGTTCAAACAGCAAGCCGCCGAAGCCGAGGCTGCCTATCACAAGGCCCTCGATGACGCGCGCGCGGCGGCCGCCAAGGTGGTCAACGAGGCGAAGGCCGAGATCCAGAAAGATCTGGATATCGCCATTGCCAAAGCCGACGCTGAAATCGCGGCCCGTACCGCAGAATCGGCGGCCCGGATCGAAGAAATTCGCGCCTCTGCCGCGGAGGCAGTCACCACGGTCGCCAAGGACACCACCAAGGAGTTGCTGGGCTCGTTCGGCGTGACCGCCGATGCGCGTTCGGTCACGGCTGCGGTGAATGCCCGTCTCAAAGGGGGTGTTGCATGATCCGTCTGTTGACCCTGATCGCTGCCGTCGCCGCATCGCCGGCCATGGCGGCCAGCGGACCGTTCTTCTCGCTGCGCAACACCAACTTCGTTGTGCTGATCGCGTTCGTATTGTTCGTGGGCGTGTTGTTCTATTTCAAGGTGCCCGGTCTGTTGGGTGGCTTGCTGGACAAGCGCGCCGAGACGATCCGCGCCGATCTGGAAGAAGCCCGCAAGCTGCGTGAAGACGCACAAGAACTGCGGGCCTCGTTCGAGCGCAAGAAGGCCGAAGTCAAAGAGCAGGCCGAGCGCATCGTCGCCAAGGCCAAGGCGGATGCCGAGCTGGCTGCAAAGCAGGCGCGGGTTGATCTGGAAGCCTCGATTGCGCGCCGTTTGCGCGGTGCCGAGGATCAAATCGCCTCGGCCGAAGCCGGTGCAATCCGCGAGGTGCGTGACAGTGCCATTGCGGTTGCTATTGCGGCTGCGGGGGACCTGATCGCCAAGAACCTTGGGGCTGACGCCGCGGGGAAATTGATCGAAGACTCCATCGCCACGGTTGACGCGCGGATGCACTAAGCGGTGCAGTATCAAGAATAATTGGCCCTGACCCTAACCGGTCGGGGCCTTTTTCTGTGCGGCTTTCTTGTCTTGGATATTGTCCTCGACGCGGAACCCGTCCGGCACCGCGTCGTTGCCGTCCAGCAGGAGGTCGGCGGCCAGTTGCGCCAGAATCGGAGCCATGCCGAAGCCGATCTTGAAGCCGCCGTTCAACACATAATGACCGGGGCGACCGGGCCAGGCGCCCAGCATCGGCGAGCGTGTCTGGCTGCGCGGACGAAGCCCGGCCCAGCGTTCCAGCAGGGGTGCGTGGGTCAGTTCGGGGCAGGTTGTGCGGGCTTGGGCGATCAGGGTTTCGAGCAGCGCGTCGGTGCTGGTCGGGTCGTCGAAATGGCGTTCTGACGTCGAGCCAACCGCAACGGTGCCATCGGCGTGGGGCACGACGTGGATCCAGTCGGCGAACAGCTGCGGCGCGTCGCGGAAATCGGCTTTGAACAGCGCGGATTGCCCTTTGACGGCGTTGCCCATCGGTTGGCCCAGATCCGCGGTCAGGGCGTCGATCCCGGCCGCGCCGGTCGCCCAGAGCACGGTCGAGTTCTCGGGCGGCGTGTCCCCCGTCACGATGTCAACGCCCATGCGGCGCAGCCCTGCCACCAACGAGGCCGAGGCCGCACGCGGTGACAGGCGGGCGGTCAGCGTGTCAAAGATCGCCCAGCCGGACGGGCTGTTGACGGTGAAGCCGGGGGCGTCGGCGGCGCGAATGACCCGCCATTCGGCCTGACCCTGCCAGAGTTCGCGCGCGCCCTGCACGCGCTCCTGCGCGCGTTGCAGCGCGTCCTCGTCGGCGATGGGTTGCAGGCGGCCCGTGCGGGCATAGCCGGGGTCCACACCCCCTGAGGCCGCAACATCGGCCCAAAAGCCCTGCGCTATCAGCAGGCTTTGCAGCTGAAACGCTTTCTTGGTGTTCCACAGTTCCGGCACATGCGGGGCCAGGGCGCCGACAATCCCGCCAGACGACCCTGCGCCCACGCGGTCGCGCTCGATCACCGTCACCGAGGCCCCGCGCCGCGCCATGATCCACGCGGCACTGAGACCAAAGATGCCAGCGCCCATAACGGTGATTTGTGCCATTGCCATTCCTGTTGTGTCGCGCGAAGGTCGCCACATTCCTAAACCTGTTCAGCATTATGAGCCACCCCACACCGACATGGCCCGCCCTGACGTGGACCGAAACCGACACGCCGGTCGCGACGGCGTTCGATGACCCCTATTTCACCGGCGGTCTGGCCGAGACGCAGCATGTGTTTCTGGCGGGAAACGGGCTGCCTGAGCGGTTCGTTCCGGGGTTTCAGGTGGCGGAGCTGGGGTTTGGCACCGGGCTGAACCTGCTGGCTGTGGCGCAGATCTGCGACAGGCCGATCCGTTACACGTCCTTCGAGGCGTTTCCGATGCGCGCCGAAGATATGGCGCGCGCGCTGGCGCCGTTTGATCTGCCGCATACGGCGGCGCTCGTGCGATGCTGGGGCGAGGCGCGCGGTCCGGTGCGTCGGTTCACCCTCAACGCTATTGCGGTCGAGGTCCATATCGGCGACGCGCGCGACACCGTGGCGGCGTGGGTTGGGCACGCCGACGCGTGGTTCCTCGACGGTTTCGCCCCGGCGCGGAACCCCGAGTTGTGGGGCGAGGTGCTGATGGCCGAGGTTGCCCGCCACACCGCGCCGGGCGGTACCCTCGCCACCTATACCGCGGCGGGACATGTGCGTCGCGCCTTGGCCGAAGCCGGATTTGCCGTGACCCGTGGGCCGGGCTTTGGCCGCAAGAAACACATGACCATCGCAAGGATGCCCGCATGAGTTCGCAACAGAATACCAATCTGGGCATCTGGTTGATGGTCGCCGTGTCGTTCATTTTTGCGATGCAAGACGGAATCTCGCGCCATTTGGCGGGCGAATACAACGTCTTCATGATCATCATGATCCGCTACTGGTTCTTTGCCGCCTTCGTGATCAGCTTTGCGGCGCGCAAATCGGGCGGCTTGCGCAACGCCGCGCGCTCATCGGTCACGGCGATGCAAATCTTTCGCGGCGTGTTGTTGACCGTGGAAATTCTGGTGGCGGTCACGGCCTTTGTCGTGCTGGGTCTGGTCGAGGCGCATGCCGTTTTCGCGGTTTATCCCTTGTTGATCGCGGCGCTGTCCGGCCCGGTGTTGGGCGAGAAGGTCGGCTGGCGGCGTTGGGTGGCGATTGGCATCGGCTTTGTCGGTGTGCTGATCATCCTGCAGCCGGGTTTCGGCGTGTTCCAGATCGAGGCGCTGATCCCGTTGCTGGCGGCCTTCCTGTTCGCGCTCTACGGCCTGCTGAACCGCTGGGTCTCACGCTATGACAGCAGCGCGGTCAGTTTTTTCTGGACCGGGGTGTCGGGCGCGGTGGTGATGACCGCTGTCGGGTTCTGGTATTGGGAGCCGATGACTGGCGGCGATTGGGCCTGGATGGCCCTGCTCTGCGTGACCTCGGCCAGCAGCCACTATCTGCTGATCCGCGCCTATGAAGTCGCCGAGGCCAGCGCAATCCAGCCCTTTGCCTATCTGCAACTGGTGTTTGCCAGCGCCTTGGGCATGGTGGTGTTCAACGAAGTCTTGCGCCCCAACGTGGCGGTTGGGGCGGTGATCGTGGTTTGTGCCGGGTTGTTCACCCTCTGGCGCGCACGGGTCGCCGAGCAGGGTTAATTCGAGCAGACGCGCTGCGCCTCGGTGCCGAAGGCACGGTAGCGCGCCCAGAATTCATTGTCGCCGCGGGTTGGCGACATGCGCACGCGCTGCGCTTCATCCGGGTCGGTGAAAAAGCGCGCGGCGCGGCGTTGCTCTGAGCGGGTCAGCGTGTTGTCCGCGACCGAGTCGATGCAACGGCACAAAGCGCGCGAGGATTGCTGGCGATCCGAACGGTTGCAGGCGGATTCGATGGGTCCGGCCACGGCCGCTGCAGGGGCCAAGAGTGCAACGAGAAATGCTGCGGAAATCAGGGTACGGTTCATAACTGCCTCGATCTGGTTCATGCGACCCTTGGCGGATCATCGTTATGGTAAGGTTAAGCCTGCTCAAGGGATAGCAAAAAACATCATATTCAACAATCGCTAGGGATAGCAGTCGCGACCTCGCCCGCCCCTAAACCTGCGCTTTGTGTCCCATTGCATCCGAATCGGTCGATGCTAAAGATAGGGCATCGGAGGGGCGTATGGCGGATTACGACTATATCATCGTCGGCGCGGGCAGTGCCGGGGCGTTGCTGGCCAACCGCCTGAGCGCCAAGGCCAAGGTCCTGCTGCTCGAAGCGGGCGGGCGCGACAATTACATCTGGGTGCATATCCCGGTCGGCTATCTGTACAGCATCGGCAATCCGCGCACCGACTGGATGCTGAAAACCGCCGCCGAGAAGGGTCTGAACGGGCGCAGTCTGTTGTATCCACGCGGAAAAATCCTGGGCGGGTGCAGTTCGATCAACGGCATGTTGTATCTGCGCGGGCAGGCGATGGATTACGACCAGTGGCGGCAGATGGGCAATACCGGCTGGGGCTGGGACGATGTACTGCCGCATTTCAAGCAGCACGAGGATTACGCGGCGGGCGACCCCGGCGAGATGCACGGCACCGGCGGCGAATGGCGGGTCGAGAATCAGCGGCTGCGGTGGGATATTCTGGATGACTGGGCCAAGGCGGCACAGGAAACCGGCATCCGTGCGGTGACGGATTTCAACACCGGCGACAATGAGGGCGTTGGCTATTTCAAGGTCAACCAGCGCAAGGGCTGGCGGTGGAATACCGCCAAGGCGTTTTTGCGACCGGCGCGGGGGCGCAATCTGGACATTCACACCAGCGCGCAGGCGCAGGGGTTGATTTTTGACGGCGAGCGGTGCGTTGGCGTGCGCTATCTGCGCGACGGACACCCGGCCGAGGCGCGCTGCAATGCCGAGGTGATCCTGTCGGCGGGCTCGATCGGCTCGACGCAATTGCTGCAACTGTCCGGCATCGGACCGGGGGCTGTGCTGCGCGCGCGCGGGGTGGCGGTGCGCCATGACAGCGACGTGGGCGAGAACCTGCAAGACCATTTGCAACTGCGGATGGTGCATCGGGTGACGGGGGCCAAGACGCTGAACACCATGGCGAATTCGTGGTTTGGGCAGGCGAAGATCGGGCTGCAATATGCGCTGATGCGCAGCGGGCCGATGTCGATGTCGCCCAGCCAGTTGGGGGCCTTTGCGCGCTCTGGCCCGGATGTAGCGCGCGCCGATCTGGAATATCATGTGCAGCCCTTGTCGCTGGGCGCGTTCGGCGAAAGCCTGCACCCGTTCCCGGCGATCACCACCAGCGTGTGCAACCTGCGGCCCGAAAGCCGGGGCACGATCCATATCAAATCCGCCGACCCGATGGAGCCGCCAGAGATCGCGCCGAACTACCTGTCGGCCGAGGCGGATCGGCGGGTGGCGGTGCGCTCGCTGAAACTGACGCGCAAGATCCTGGCCGCCCCGGCGATGGCGCGCTATCGGCCCGAGGAATTCATGCCCGGCGCCGAGGCGCAGAGCGATGAGGCCCTGTTGAAAGCGGCGGGGGACATTGGCACGACGATCTTCCATCCGGTTGGCACCTGCCGCATGGGGGTTGATCCGCGCGCCGTGGTGGGGCCGGACCTGCGGGTCAATGGTGTGACCGGGCTGCGGGTGGTGGATGCCTCGATCATGCCCAACATCGTCAGCGGGAACACCAATTCACCGACCTTGATGATTGCCGAAAAGGCGGCGGCGATGATTCTGCATGCTTAGGCGACCAGCGATTCCGCGCGTTTCAGGTCCACGCTGACCAACTGGCTGACGCCTTGTTCTGCCATCGTCACGCCATAGAGACGGTCCATGCGCGCCATCGACAGCGCGTTATGGGTGATGATCAGGAACCGGGTTTCGGTGCGCCGCGTCATCTCGTCCAGCAGATCACAGAAGCGCATGACGTTGGCGTCATCCAGCGGCGCGTCGACCTCGTCGAGCACGCAGATCGGCGCGGGGTTGGCGAGGAACACGGCGAAGATCAGTGCCAGCGCGGTCAAGGTCTGCTCGCCGCCCGACAGCAGGCTGAGGGACGACAATTTCTTGCCCGGCGGCTGGCACAGAATCTCAAGGCCAGCCTCCAGCGGATCATCGGATTCGACCAAGACCAAACGCGCCTCACCGCCGCCAAACAGGTGGGTAAAGAGGTTGGCGAAACTCGCGTTGACCTCCTCGAAGGCGGCCAACAGGCGTTCGCGACCTTCGCGGTTCAGCGCCGCAATGCCGCCGCGCAGCTTGTGAATCGCGGCCTCGAGGTCGGATTGCTCGGCGACCAGCGTGTCGTGCTCTTGCGTGACCGCCTTGGCGTCTTCCTCGGCGCGCAGGTTCACCGCGCCCAAGGCATCGCGGGCGCGTTTCAGACGGGCGATCTCGGTGTCCAGATGCGCGGTGTCGGGCATGTCATCCGAGGCGATGTCGAGCTGGTTCAACAAGCCTTGCGGCGTTGTATCAAGGTCATCGGCGATGCGATTGGCGGCTAGCGTCACAGCCTCGCCCGCGGCATCGACACGGGCCTCGGCGCGGGCGCGGGCCTCGCGGGATTCGCCGGCGGCGCGTTCCGAGGCACGCTCGGCTTCCTGCGCGGCGCGCAGGGCGCTTTCGCCGGCCAACATGGCCTCGATGGCGGCGGTGCGGCGGGTTTCGGCGGCGGTGATCGCGTCGCTGAGTTCCTCGCGGCGCGCCTGGATTTCTTCGGGCGCGGCGTTGGCCTCGTCCAGAAGTTCGGCGGCTTCCTCGGCGCGGCTTTCCAGACTGGCGATGCGCTCGGCGGCGGTTTCCTTGCGGGCGACCCAGCTTTGCACTTCGCGCGCGACTTCTTGCGTGCGGGTGCGGCGTGCGGTGCCGTCGCGGCGCAATTCATCCTGCGCGGCGCGGCGCGACATCATCGCCATGCGCGCGGCCTCGACCTGCGTGCGGATGGTTTCAAGGCGGGCGCGGCCAGCCTCCAGATCATCGAGTTCCGCCAAGGCGTCTTCGGTTTCGGCGAGGCGTGCCCCGGCGGCTTCGGCCTCGGCTTGCATCCGCTCCAGCGCCAGTTCGGCGGTTTCGCGCTTTGATTGCGTCAGGCTGACGTCGGCCTCGGCGCGGCTGGCGGCGCGGGTGGCTTCGGTCAGGCGTGTTTCGGCAGAGCGCCGGGCCTCGCGCGCCATGCGGTCAGCCTCGGTCAGGTCTGCCAGCCGCGATTGCCGCGCCTGATGGGTGTCCTGCGCGGCCTCTTGTCGGGCCTCGGCCTCGTCGAGTTCGGCGCGCAGGGCGGCTTGGCGGTTGATCTGCGTCAGGCGAATGGCGGCGGCGTTGGGCGCATCCTCGGCGCGCTGCATCAACCCGTCCCAGCGCCACAGATCGCCCTTTTGCGTGACCAAGCGCTGACCGGGCAGCAGGCGGGCATGGAGCGCGGCGGCGAGGCTGGCCTCGACCAAGCCGACCTGCGCCAAGCGCCGCGACAGGTGATCCGGCGCGCGCACATGGGTTGACAGGGGCGTGGCCCCGGCGGGCAAAGGCGCGGCGTGATCATAGGCGGGCAGCGCGTACCAGCCAGAGCCGCCGTCGGCGATGGGCGCGCGCAGATCGTCGGCGAGGGCCGCGCCCAGCGCGTGCTCATAACCGGGATCGACGCTGATCTGGTCGAGGATCGCCCCGGCGGCATCGGAATCGCGGGCAATCAGGCGGTCGAGCGCACCGAGTTCTGCGGACAGCGCGCTGACCTCGCCCTCGGCCCCGGCGCGGGCGGCGCGGGCTTCGACCTCGGACGCTTGCGCCTCGGCGCGGGCGGCGTCAGTGTCAAGCAAGGTTTCCTCGGCAGCGTCCAGCAGGTCTTGCGCCGCATCGCGGGCCTCGGCGGCGGCGGTCATCGCGTATTCGGCGGCGTCCAGTGCCTCGGCGGCTTGGCGGGCCTCATCCGCGGCGCGCTGGGCGCCGGCAGCAGCGCGGGTGCCCTCGGCGCGGGCCTCAAGGGCCTGACGCGTCAAGGATTGGTGACGGGCTGAAAGGCGCGCGACATCCTCGGTGGCTTCGGTCAGATGGGCCTCGGCATCGGCCAACATATCCGAAGCCTCGCGGGCCATCTCCACCGCCTCGGCCAGCTTTTCCTCGTGGCCGTCGCCGGCGCGGACCAGTTGTTCCTCTTCCCAGCGCAGGCGTTCGATGGTCTCATCGGCATCGGCGGCCAATCCGGCCTCGCGCTGGGCATCAAGCCGCAGGTGTTCGAGCCGCGCCATGAGGGTTTGCACGGCTTCGCGCGCGCGGGCTTCCTGATCGACCAGCGTGTCACGCTGCACCTGAAGGCGTTGCAGGATGGCACCGGCAATGGCCTCTTCTTCGCGCAGAGGCGGCAGGACGTCCTCACATTTTTCGCGGTTGGCGCGGGCTTCACGGGCACCGCGTTCGGCGGCGGCGGCTTGGGTGATCGCGTCGGTCAGCGCGGATTGCACGGCGGCGCGCGCTTGCGAGGCCTCGCGCCAGCGGCGGTACAACAGCATCCCCTCGAAGCGGCGCAATTCGACCGCGACCTCGCGATAGCGCGCGGCTTGGCGGGCCTGGCGGGCCAGAACCGTCATCTGCTGCGCCAGCGATTCGACGACATCGGCGACGCGCGACAGGTTGGCTTCGGTGGCGTTCAGGCGCAATTCGGCCTCGTGGCGGCGCTGGTAAAGGCCGGAGATGCCCGCCGCTTCCTCGAGAATCCGCCGCCGCGCCTTGGGCTTGGCGTTGATCAGCTCCGAGATCTGCCCCTGGCGCACCAAGGCGGGCGAATGCGCCCCGGTCGAGGCATCGGCGAACAGCATCTGCACATCGCGCGCGCGTACGTCCTTGCCGTTGACCTTATAGGCCGAGCCCGCGTCCCTCGTGATCCGCCGCGACACCTCCAGCACGTCCTGGTCGTTGAAACCGGGCGGGGCGAGGCGTTCGGTGTTATCCACGCTCAGCGCAACCTCGGCAAAGGCCCGCGCGCCGCGCTTGCTGGTGCCGGCAAAGACCACGTCCTCCATGCCCGAGCCGCGCATCGCCGTGGGGCGGTTTTCGCCCATCACCCATCGCAAGGCCTCCAGCAGGTTGGACTTGCCGCAGCCGTTCGGCCCGACGACACCGGTCAAGCCCTCGCGGATCACCAACTCGGTTGGGTCCACAAAGCTCTTGAAGCCGTTCAGCCGGAGGCGGGTGAAATGCACGCGTGATTCCTTTGGGGTAATGGGGGCGCACTGTCCCGCCCCCATCCTTATGAGTCAACATTCGGCCGCCGTATCTGGCGGGTTTCTGCCAATTATCCACAACATATTGATCCGCACGCGTCATGGACCTGCGACATTTTGGCTCTTCACATTCAGTTTTTTGCATACTAAACATATTCCAAATCGTGAATTCAAAGGAGAGTGCCATGACACCCACGCGCCCCGCCGATACCTATAGCCCGATGTATTTCCTTGCGTCACTTGGGGCCGGAGGTCTGTCGGTGACGTTCTTCATGTGGCTGATGTTCTGGGTGCCGCATCCCGGCAAGTCGGTGCCCGTGTTCGAAGACATCATGGCCGCGTTTCAAACCGGCTCATTCGCGATGCAGGTGATGATCCTTGGCGCGATGGTCGGCATTGCCGGCATGGTGTTCCTGAACCTCAAGTCCCTGTTCTGGAACCTGTCGCAGTACAACCAGTGGAAGCACACCGAGGCCTTTGCCACGTTCAGCAAGACCAACGCGCAAAGCCAGTTGATGGCGATGCCGCTGGCGTTGGCCATGTCGGTGAACGGGTTGTTCATTGCCGGGCTGGTGTTTGTGCCGGGCCTGTGGACCATTGTGGAATACCTGTTCCCACTGGCCGTGCTTGCCTTTCTGGGCATTGGCTATCTGGCGTTTCGCCTCTTTGGCCAGTTCATCGCCCGCATCAAGGTCGAGGGGGGCTTCAGCGACAAGGCCAACAACAGCTTTGGCCAGATCCTGCCCGCGTTTGCTTTTGCGATGGTCGCGGTTGGCCTTGCAGCACCCGCAGGCATGAGCACCAGCGCAACCGTGGTCGGGTTCTCGATCGTCTTTTCCATGTTCTTCTTTGTCACCGCATCAATCCTTGCCGCTATCGCGCTGATCCTTGGGGTTCGCTCGATGCTGGATCACGGCACCAACGCGGAAACCGCGCCGACGCTGATGATCCTGATGCCGGTGATGACCGTTCTGGGCATCATGCTGCTGCGGCAGAACCACGGTCTGGGAGAGCATTTTCAGGCGCATGTTTCGGACGGTGAAACCTTCATGCTGCTGGCGAAGCTGGTCTCGGTGCAGGTGTTGTTTGGCATGTTCGGTGTCCTGATCCTGAACCGCCACAACTACGCAAAGCGTTTCATCTGGGGTCGCGAAACCTCGGTGATGAGCTATGCGCTGGTCTGCCCCGGTGTCGGTTTCGCGGTCTTGATGCAGTTCTTCATCCACAAAGGTCTGGTTGCGGTCGATCTGGTGGACAAGTTCAGCGCCGGGTACTGGGCCTTGATCGCGGTGACGATGGTCTCGCAGTTTGCCATGGTTGCGCTGGTTCTGGTGCTCAACCGCCGCCATTTTGGTGCAACCCACCCGGCGGCGGTGATGCCCGCGGAATAACCGGTTCCAAGGTGACGCGTGCAGGGCGGCCCCAAGGGGTCGCCCATTTTTCATGCGCGACCGGGGGCTGCACAAGGCGGGGCCGGTGCGCTAGACAGAGGGAATCACAGGAGGAACGCTCATGTTCAAAGCCCTCGTTGTCGAAAAGTCCGAGTCCGGTGAGGTTTCGGCGTCAGTCCAGACCCTTGACGATGCCCGTCTGCCCGAGGGGAATGTGACGGTTGCAGTCGAATATACCACGCTGAACTACAAGGACGGGCTGTGCATGACCGCGGGCGGCGGGTTGGTGCGCAGCTATCCGCATGTTCCGGGCATTGATTTCGCGGGCACTGTCGAGACCTCGGATGACCCGCGGTATCGCGCCGGGGACAAGGTTGTCCTGACGGGCTGGCGCGTCGGCGAGGTGCATTGGGGCGGCTATGCGACCAAGGCGCGGGTGAATGCCGATTGGCTGGTGCCTCTGCCGGACGGGCTGACCACGCGGCAGGCGATGGCGGTCGGCACGGCGGGGTTCACGGCGATGCTGGCGGTCATGGCGCTGGAGGATCACGGCCTGGCGCCCGGCGCGGGCGAGGTGCTGGTCACGGGTGCTGCGGGCGGCGTTGGCTCGGTCGCGGTGGCGATTCTGGCGAAGCTGGGCTATCAGGTGGCGGCGGTCACCGGGCGGCCAGAGCTGGAGCCTTACCTGAAATCGCTGGGCGCGCGCCGCATCATTGCGCGCGCGGAACTGGCGGAAACCGTCAAGCGCCCGCTGGAGACCGAGACCTGGGCCGGGTGCATCGATTCCGTTGGCGGGGCGATGTTGGCGCGGGTGCTGGGGCAGATGAAATACGGCGCGTCGGTATCGTCGGTGGGGTTGGCGGGCGGCTCGCAATTGCCCGCCACGGTCATTCCGTTCCTGCTGCGCGGCGTCAATCTGCTGGGCATAGATTCCGTGATGCGGCCTTATAATTCGCGGTTGCGGGCATGGTCGCGCATCTCGCGCGATCTGCCGATGAAGACGCTGGAGGCAATGGTGCAACCCGCCACGCTGGCGGACCTGCCGCAACTTGGTGCCGCGATTCTCAAGGGTCAGGTGCAAGGCCGGGTCGTGGTTGACGTGAACGCGTAATGGCCGGGGGATGAACCTGGCAGCCCCAGACCGTGCGATGTCGGGCGCTCAATTCAGGCTGCGGGCCACGTCGGGGGCGGGTGTTGCCTGCCCGCTGCGCAAGGCGCTTTGCCGGCAACGCATTTGCGCATGTGTCTCGATAGGTGCGGCAATCACGCCCGCCGCAGGACGTAAGCCCAATTTGGCGTTGATCGGTATTCCCTTGTATCAACAAGGCCAGAGATTGCGGACCCGGTCGATAGATCAAGGCAGACGTCTCTGCGCACAACCGAACGCGCAGCATGGGTGCAATGCACCTCTTTGACGTGCCTGTAGCATCAGGTGCTGCGGTGGCTACGGATCAGAGGCTTCCATGCCCATTTCGCGGAAATACCGGGCGGCACCCGGATGCAGGTCTACGGGCAAGCCGTTTTGCGCGCCGTCAAGGGATAGCGCGCAGGCGGCTTGATGCACACCGCAGAGGTATTCGAGATTTTCGAACAAGACGCGGGTGAATTCGTAAACATCTTCGGCGGGCACATCGGCATTCACCGAAAGGAAATTCGGCAGCGACACGGTTTGCAGCGGAGCCTCGATGCCGGGATAGGTTCCTGGCGGGATCAGTGTCGTGGACAGGATGCCCAGACCGCCATCCAGCGCCGCGGCCTGTTCGTCGGTGACGGACAGCAGGGTCAGCAAGTCGCCCATCTGGGTCATCACCGAATGCACCGTATTCACGCCAACGCCAGAGCCGATGTTCACCCCGGCAATGGTTCCGTCCAGCAGGGCCTGGGCGGATTGCTCATAGGTTTGATGCACGATACCCCATGAGGCATAGTCAAAGCCGAAATTCTCGAACAGCAACGTGTTGGTATATTCGGTGCCAGAGCCCAGCGGCCCCATCGCAAACCCGCGCCCCGCCAAACCGGCCAGATCGGCGATTGTGCCGGTTTCGGCCAGCGCCGTGCTGATCAGGAAGTGCTCGACATCGGGCCAGAGCATCGTGATGGCGCGCAGATTGTCTTGCGGGCCGATTTCTGCAAGCGGCCCGGTGCCATCGCGTGCCCAGGTTCCGGCCAACACTTCGAGCATCCCGAACTGCGCGTCGCCGTCGCGCATCAGACGCAGATTATCAAGCGACCCGCCCGAGGTGACGGCCTCGATGTCGAACCCGAATGACGGTTGCAGATGGATCGTTGACAGCACGGCCATCGCCACGCCAACCGGATAATAGGTGCCACCGTCTTGCGCGGTGGCCATGATATAATTGCGCGGTTCTTCGTCTTGCGCCAGGACCGGGGCCGTCGCGCCACACACCAGACCCACTGCCAGCAGAATGCGTTGTGCAACTTGAAATGACATGGGGTCTCTCCGATCGAAATTGAGGGTACTGGCCTGCAACTGCAGGGCAGCCGCGGGGAAATGAAAGGCCCGGACCCAAGGAATTTCGACCAGCAATAGACCGAACGCGCGGCGACGAAAAGGCCGCCGCGCGGATCGTGGCAATACAATCGCGTGAAACCCGCAGTGGCAGTTGACCGAAACGCACCCGCTGCCACCGCTGGCCCGGCGATCAATCCCGCGGGATCAACCGTTGCCGATCAACCGCGCACCGGTTTCTCGCTTAACTGCGCACCAGTTTTTCATAGCTGTCCGACACTTTGCGCGTCAGATCACCGACCTGGAAGTGATGCTCGCCGATCTGGCCAACGGGGGTGACCTCGGCGGCGGTGCCGGTCAGCCAGCATTCCGAGAAACCGGGCAGTTCGTCGGGCATGATGTGGCGTTCATGCACGACGACACCCATGTCCTTCAGCATCTGGATCACGGTTTGACGGGTCAATCCGTTGAGGAACGCATCGGCCAGCGGCGTATGCACCTCGCCATCCTTGACGAAGAACACGTTGGCACCGGTCGCCTCGGCGACGTAGCCGCGATAATCCATGAACAGCGCATCCGAGCAGCCCTTGGCCTCGGCGGCGTGTTTGGACATCGTGCAGATCATGTACAGGCCGGCGGCTTTGGCGGCCGTCGGGATGGTTTCGGGCGAGGGGCGCTTCCATTTGGCGATGTCCAGCTTGGCACCCTGCCATTTGGCGTCACCGTAATAGGCGCCCCATTCCCAGCCCGCGACGGCCATGCGCACCGGGTTGCGGCGGGCGGAAACCCCCATGTCGTCACCCGCGCCACGCCAGGCGACAACGCGCACATAGGCGTCGGTCCAGCCATTGGCCTTGAGCATCGCGTATTTGGCCTCTTCGATCTGATCGACCGTATAGGGCACGACCATATCCAGCAGGCGACCGGATTCGATCAGCCGCGCCGAATGTTCGCGGCTTTTGAAGATCTTGCCGGAGTAGCAACGCTCACCCTCGAACACCGAGGACGCATAATGCAGCGCATGGGTCAGGACGTGGACCGTGGCGTCGCGCCACGGCACCAGTTTGCCATCCATCCAGATGAATCCGTCTCTGTCGTCATATGCGCCGGCCATTGCTGCCTCCTATCGCGATTTTACATAAGTTGCGCTGGTTAGGTCCGATACGGACATAAAGTTGCGCGAATTGTGCTCGTCGCTAGCAATAGATTCTTGGAATGTCAATAACTCTGACATAAAATGACCCCACAGAACCGGGTGGCGGTGCAAAGGTGGCAAAGCGATGGTTGACGGCAATACCAGTGGTGAGAACCTGCTGTTCCTGACGGATGAGCAGTTGCGCAAGGGGATCGAGGCGATGTTCTTCGCCTATCGCGGGTTCACCGCCGATCCGGATCGGATTCTGGCGGATTTGTCCTATGGTCGTGCGCATCATCGGGCGCTGCATTTCATCAATCGCAGCCGCGGCACGACGGTGAACAACCTGTTGTCGGTGCTCGGCGTGACCAAGCAATCGCTGAACCGGGTGCTGCGCACGCTGATTGCCGACGGGTTGGTGGAATCGCGGGTCGGGCGGCAGGATCGACGCGAGCGGCACCTGTACCTGACCGAAGCGGGCGCAGAGCTTGAGCGCCAGCTGTCCGAGGCGCAGCGCGCACGGATGCGCGCGGCCTATCGCGCGGCGGGGCCACAAGCGGTGGCTGGGTTTCGGCAGGTGTTGGAGGCGATGATGGATGAACCGGTCCGCGCACAGGGCACCCCGCACAAGGATGGCCGACCATGAGCGACCTGTCCGCCGCACATCTGCTGATTGTCGATGATGACGAACGCATCCGGGAACTGCTCAAGCGGTATCTGATGAAACAGGGGTTCATGGTGACCGCCGCGCGCGATGCGGCGCAGGCGCGGCGCTTGCTGACCGGGTTGGCGTTTGATCTGATCGTGCTGGATGTGATGATGCCGGGCGAGGATGGCGTGGCCCTGACGCACTGGTTGCGCGGCGAAATCGGCACCCCGGTGATCTTGCTGACCGCGCGGGGCGAGGCGCGCGACCGGATCGCGGGTTTTGAGGCGGGCGCGGATGATTACCTGTCCAAACCCTTCGAGCCGCGTGAGTTGGTGCTGCGAATCAATGCCATCTTGCGGCGCGCGCCCAAGGCCGCGCCCGCGTCGCTGGCGCCGCAGGTCCTGATGCTGGGGCGGATGCGCTACGAGGTCGACTCTGGCGACCTGCGCGACGGCACCGAGCCGGTGCGCCTGACCCAGACCGAGGCTGCGTTGATGCGGGTGCTGGCCGGGCGGCAGGGCGAGGTTGTCAGCCGTGAGGCGCTGGTGGAATATCTGGGCCGTGATCGCGGGCATATGGCCGCCGAGCTTTCGCAAGAGCGGGCCATTGACGTGCAGATCACCCGCTTGCGCCGCAAGATCGAGCCGGATCCGCGCCGTCCACGCTTTTTGCAGACCGTGCGCGGCGAGGGCTATCTGCTGACGCCCGGATAACCAGGACAGCGAAAAACAGGACCATGCGAGGTGGCTGGTGCGGTAAAGGACAGATATCTGACAGAAAAACGCATGTTTCGGCTTGACCCGGGCGGCGGTTCTTTCTAGTTAGCCTCGCAGTGTGGGCCGGTAGCTCAGCGGTAGAGCAGCTGACTTTTAATCAGCTGGCCATTGGTTCGATCCCAATCCGGCTCACCAATAAATTCAAAGGCTCAAGCAGCGATGCTTGAGCCTTTTCGCATTTTCCGGCTGACGATATGGGCCTTTGCGGGCCGTCCGAAACGCACGCAGGCGGCGCTTGGGCAAAGCGCCGCCTGATTCGATCTTTGGGTGTGGGTCTTAGTTGCCCAGAATGCGCGGCAGCTTCAGCCCGTGTTCGCGCGCACAGGCAACCGCGTCCTCATACCCTGCATCGGCATGACGCCAGACACCGCTGGCCGGATCGTTCCACAACACGCGCTCCAGCCGCTTGGCGGCCTCGGGCGTGCCATCGGCGCAGATCACCACGCCCGCATGCTGGCTGAAGCCCATGCCGACGCCGCCGCCGTGGTGGATGCTGACCCAGGTCGCGCCCGAGGCCGTGTTGACCAAAGCGTTCAGCAAGGGCCAGTCCGACACCGCGTCCGAGCCATCCTTCATCGCTTCGGTCTCGCGGTTGGGCGAGGCGACCGAGCCGCTGTCGAGGTGGTCGCGGCCGATCACGATCGGCGCTTTCAGCTCGCCATTGGCGACCATCTCGTTGAACGCCAATCCGGCGCGATGCCGGTCGCCGAGGCCGATCCAGCAGATCCGCGCGGGCAGGCCCTGAAACGCGATCCGTTCGCGGGCCATATCAAGCCATTGATGCAGATGCTTGTTCTCGGGGAACAGCTCTTTCATCTTCTGGTCGGTTTTATAGATATCCTCGGGGTCGCCCGACAGCGCCACCCAGCGGAACGGCCCGATCCCCCGGCAGAACAGCGGGCGGATATAGGCGGGCACGAAACCGGGGAAGGCAAAGGCATTTTCCAGCCCTTCCTCCAGCGCCATCTGCCGGATGTTGTTGCCATAATCGACGGTCGGCACGCCCGCGTTGTGGAAATCGACCATCGCCGCCACTTGCACCTTCATGCTGGCGCGCGCGGCTTTCTCGACGGCTTTGGGGTCGCTGTCCTGCTTGGCCTTCCATTCGGCCATCGTCCAGCCCTGCGGCAGATAGCCGTGGCGCGGGTCGTGGGCGCTGGTCTGGTCGGTGACGATATCGGGGCGAATACCGCGGCGGTAAAGCTCCGGGAACACATCGGCGGCGTTGCCCAACAGGCCCACGGATTTCGCCTCGCCGGCCTTGGTCCAGCGGTCGATCATCGCCAGCGCTTCATCGAGGCTGTCGGTCTTTTCATCGACATAGCGGGTGCGCAGGCGGAAATCGATGCTGTCGGGGTTGCATTCGACGGCAAGGCAGCACGCGCCCGCCATCACCGCCGCCAAAGGCTGCGCGCCGCCCATGCCACCCAGACCGCCGGTGAGGATCCATTTGCCCTTGAGCGAGCCGCCGTAGTGCTGGCGCCCGGCCTCGACAAAGGTCTCGTAGGTGCCCTGCACGATGCCCTGGCTGCCGATGTAGATCCACGACCCGGCGGTCATCTGGCCGTACATCGCCAGACCCTTTTTATCGAGTTCGTTGAAATGATCCCAGGTCGCCCAATGCGGCACGAGGTTCGAGTTGGCGATCAGCACGCGCGGCGCGTCCGTATGGGTCTTGACCACGGCAATCGGCTTGCCCGACTGCACGACCAGCGTTTCGTCGGCCTCGAGGTCGGTCAGCGTGGCGACGATGCTGTCGAAATCCTGCCAGGTGCGCGCCGCACGTCCGATACCGCCGTAGACCACCAGCTCATGCGGGTTCTCGGCCACATCCGGGTGCAGGTTGTTCATCAGCATCCTGAGGGGGGCCTCGGTCATCCAGCTTTTCGCCGTCAGGTTCGGCCCGGTTGGGGGGTAGATGTCACGGGTGTTCTTGCGCGGGTCGCTCATTGGGGCCTCCAGGCGGTCAGGGTGTTGAGGATGGTTTTCAGATGCGGGCGCAGGGCGCGGGCCTTGGCGGAGTCATAGGGCCAATCCGGGCTCTCCTGCATATAGGTCGATTGCGCCAGTTCCATCTGGATCGCGTGCACGCCTTGGCCGGGCTGGCCATAGTGGCGCGTGGTCCAGCCGCCCTTGAAGCGACCGTTCAGGATCGAGGTGTAGCCGGACGCGGCCTGGCAAATGTCATAGGTGGCGCGCTCGATGGCGGGATCACAGGTTTCGCCATTGTTGGTGCCGATGTTGAAATCGGGCAGCGTGCCGTCGAACAGGAACGGGATCTGTGAGCGGATCGAGTGACAATCATAGAGGATCGCGAAGCCGTGGATGGCTTTGACGCGGGCCAGTTCCGCGACCAGGGCGGCATGATAGGGCGCGTGATAGGTGGCGCGGCGGCGCTCGATCTCGGCGGCGTCGGGTTCCTGTCCGGGGTGGTAAATCGGCTGCCCGTCGAAATCGGTCAGCGGGCAAAGCCCGGTGGTGTTCTGGCCGGGATAGAGGCTGACTCCGGTCGGGTCGCGGTTGGCGTCGATCACATAACGATGCACCAGGGTGCGCACCGTCGTGGCCTCGACCAGCCCCGCATAAAGCTCATGGATATGCCAGTCGGTATCGGCAATCGCGCGGCCCGTGTCATTGAGACCCGCCGCGCAATCGGCCGGAATGTCGGTGCCAGTGTGCGGCAGACCCAGAACCAGAGGGCTGTCGGCGCGGGATATTTCCAGAAGGCTCATTGAACCCCTCCAAAGATGCGGTTGTGCAGTGGGTTGATGCCGATACCGTAGGACAGTTCCGCAGGTTCCGCGACATTCCAGATCGCCAGATCGGCGCGCATCCCCGGCGCGATGGTGCCGGTATCCGTCAGGCCCAGCGCGCGGGCGGCGTTGCGGGTGGTGCCGGCCAAAGCCTCGGCGGGGGTCATGCGGAACAGGGTGCAGGCCATGTTCATCGCCAGCAGAATCGACCCCAGCGGCGAGGTGCCGGGGTTCCAGTCGGTCGCGACGGCCATCGGCACGCCATGATCGCGGAACGCCTGTATTGGTGGGGCCTGGGTCTCGTGGATCGTGTAGAACGCGCCCGGCAGAATCACCGCAACGGTGCCCGAGGCGGCCAGCGCCCTGGCGTCGTCCTCGGTCGCGTATTCGACGTGATCGGCGGACATCGCACCATAGCGCGCGGCCAAGGCCGTGCCACCGATGTTGCTGAGTTGCTCGGCGTGCAATTTGAGCGGCAGACCCAGGGCGCGGGCCTGATCGAACACGCGGCTGATCTGCGTCGTGTCAAAGGCGATGCCCTCGCAGAACCCGTCCACCGCATCGACCAGCCCCTCGGCGTGGGCCGCGTTCAGGGCCGGAATACAGATCGTGTCGATATAGGCGTCGGCATCCATGCCCTTGGGCACGGCATGCGCGCCCAGAAAGCTGGTCATCACGCGAATCGGGCGGTGTTGCGCAATCGCGCGGGCGACGCGCAGCATCTTGAGTTCGGTTTCTTGGTTCAGACCATAGCCGGACTTGATTTCAACGGTGCTGACACCCTGCGCGATCAAGGCATCGGCGCGGGTCAGGGCCTTGGCCAGCAACTCGTCAAAGCTGGCCTCGCGGGTTGCCGAGACGGTCGAGACAATACCGCCGCCCGCGCGCGCGACCTCCTCGTAACTGGCGCCTTGCAGCCGCATCTCGAACTCCATCGCGCGGTTGCCGCCATGCACGATATGCGTGTGACAGTCGATCAGCGCCGGGGTGACCAGCCGCCCGTCCAGATCTTGCGTCGGCGCATCGCGATAGGGTTCGGGCAGCGCCTCTTGCGCCCCAACCCAGGCAATCCGCCCGTCCGAAACCACAATCGCCGCGTTGCGCACCAGCCCGTAATCCGCGGTTTCGGGCGTCATGGTTGCGGCGGTGGCGTTGGAAAAGACAGTTGTGCTGGGCATGGTCGGTCCTTGGCTGAAGGTATCGCCCTATCCAATATGTATTTACATATTAATGTCAACGCGGATATCGCCTGGTGCCGAAAATTGCCTTGGCCTTTGACTTGGCAAAGCCGGGATGCAAGACCAGCCAGAGGCTTTGAGGCGCGGCATGACCCGGATTCCCTTTACCCTGAAACATATCGAGGCGTTCGTGTCGGTCGCTGATCTGGGCACGTTCCGGCGCGCGGCAGAGCGGCTGAACACGACACAGCCCAACATCTCCAGCCGGATGTCGCAGCTTGAGGAACGGCTGGGCGTGCGGTTGATGGAGCGGGACGCGGGCTCGGTGCGCCTGACGCCCAAGGGGCAGGACCTGCTGCGCCCGGCGCGCGATATTCTGGCGGCGGCCGAGGCGTTTCAGGCCGTGGTGGGCGATGAGACGCTGTTCAAGGGCGTGCTGCGGCTGGGCGTCAGCGAGATGGTGGCGCACACATGGCTGCGGGCCTTCCTGCTGGATATGCGGGCGCGGTTTCCGGCGATCGACATTGATCTGACGGTGGATCTGAGCGCCACGCTGAGCAAGGCGCTGTTCGACCGCGATCTGGATCTGGTGTTTCAAAGCGGCCCGTTCGCGCAAGAGGCGCGCTGCACCGTGCCGCTGGGGCAATCGGCTTATGCCTGGGTTGCGGCACCCGGACTGGGGCCGTTTGCGGCCCGGGTTCAGCCGCAGGATATCGCGCCCCATGCCATTTTGACCCACTCGCGCCGCACGGTGCCGCAGCGCCAGCTCGAGGCCCATTTCCGCGAGATCGGCCAAGAGGTGCGCTTGGTGTCGGCGTCGAATATCGGCACCAGCCTGTTGATGGCGCTCGACGGGCTGGGCATTGCCTGTCTGCCGCTGGATATGGTCGCCGAGGCTTTGGCGGACGGGCGTTTGCAGCGGCTGAATTATGCCTGGCACCCCGACAATCTGCGCTTTGCCGCGCGGTATGTGCTGGACCCGGCCCCGGCCTATGTCACGGCGGCGGTGGAGATCGCGCAGCGGCTTTATCCGGCGAAGGATAACAAATCCTGATCCTTATCATTACATCAAAGGATTATTGTTTATCGTAGGCGAGTGCTAGGTTTGCCACTGGAATGAACCAACGGAGGCCCGCTCATGGCGCGTGATTCTATCAGATTGGGCGTCGATATCGGCGGCACCTTTACCGATGTGGTCCTTGAGGTTGGCACTGCGCGGCACTCGACCAAGGTTCTGACCACCTACAGCGCGCCCGAGGAGGCGATCCTGGAGGGGATGCACCGGGTTTGCGCCAAGGCCGGGGTTGCGGCCTCATCCATCGGGCAGATCATCCACGGCACGACCCTGGCGACCAATGCGCTGATCGAGCGGCGCGGGGCGAAGACGGCGCTGATCACCACCAAGGGTTTTCGCGATGTCATCGAAATGCGCACCGAAAGCCGGTTCGAGCAATATGATCTGAACCTGACGCTGCCCGAACCCCTGCTGGCCCGGAACCGCCGCTATGTGGTGACCGAGCGCATGGATGCACGCGGCGAGGTCTTGATGCCGCTGGAGCGTGCCGAGGTCGAGGCGCTGGCCGATACGCTGGGCGCGGCAGGCTATGAGAGTATCGCGGTGGGCCTGTTGCATTCCTATGTGAATGACGCGCATGAACGGCTGATCGCGCAGGTTCTGGCCGCGCGTTTGCCGGGGGTCATGGTGTCGCTGTCCTCGCAAGTCTCGCCGCAGATGCGCGAATACGAGCGGTTCAACACCACCATCGCCAACGCCTATATCAAGCCGCTGATGAAATCCTATCTGGGGCGGCTGAAGGGGCGTCTGGCCGCCGAGGGCGCGGATTGCCCGGTGTTCCTGATGCATTCGGGCGGCGGGATCATCGACATCGAGACGGCGGCGGAATTTCCGGTGCGGCTGGTCGAATCCGGCCCGGCGGGCGGGGCGGTGTTCGCCGCCGATATTGCCGCGCGGCATGGGTTGGACAAGGTTTTGTCCTTCGATATGGGCGGCACCACGGCCAAGATTTGCCTGATCAAGAACCAGACACCGAAAACCGCGCGGGTGTTCGAGGTGGCGCGGACGTATCGGTTCAAGAAAGGCTCTGGCATGCCGATCTCGATTCCGGTGATCGACATGGTCGAGATCGGCGCGGGCGGCGGGTCTTTGGCGCATGTCGATGTGCTGGGGCAAATCCGCGTCGGGCCGGAAAGTGCCGGGTCAGAGCCGGGGCCTGCGTGCTATGGGCGCGGTGGCGAACGTCCGGCGGTGACCGATGCCGATCTGGTGCTGGGCAAGCTGGACCCCGACAATTTCGCGGGCGGCTCGATTCCTTTGTATCCTGACGCCTCGCGCACGGCGCTGCGCGTGCATCTGGGCGACCGGCTGGAGATGGACGCCGTTGAGGCCGCCTGGGGGCTGGCCGAGGTGGTCGATGAGAATATGGCCAATGCCGCGCGGGTTCATGCCGTTGAGAATGGCGAGGATCTGTCGGATTACACGATGATCGCCTTTGGCGGCGCGGCCCCCCTGCACGCCGCGCGGCTGTGCGAAAAGCTGGGCATCGCGCGCTGTCTGGTGCCGCAGGGGGCGGGCGTCGGCTCGGCCATCGGGTTTTTGCGCGCGCCGTTCAGCTTTGAGGCCAACCGCTCGGTCTTTATGAAGATCGGCGCGTTTGATCCGGCAAAGGTCACGGCGCTGTTCAAGGAGATGGAGGCCGAGGCGTGCAGTTTCGTGCAATCCTGCGATGCGACGGCCGAGATCCTGTCAGAGCACAAGGTCTACATGCGCTATTCCGGGCAAGGCTGGGAAATCCCGGTGTCGTTGACGCCCGAGCAAGCGGCAAACCCCGATGCCGAGACGTTCCTGCGCCTGTTCGAGGCGGATTATGTCAAGCTGTTTGGTCGATCCGTCGAGGGGATGGAGGCGGAGATCACCGTCTGGTCGGTCAACGCCTTTACGTTGACCGATGCCGTCGCGCGCCTTGCGCCTGCAGTGCCAAGTGGCTCCGCACCCAGCAGCGGCACGCGCACCCTGTTCGACCCGGCGCTGGGCCATGTAACCGAGGCCACAGTGGTCGAGCGCGGCCAGTTGACCACCGGCCAGACCGTCGATGGCCCCGCTGTTGTCACTGAGGAAGAAACCACCATCATCATTCCCACCAGTCGCTCGATGATCGCGCAGGCCGATGGGTGTCTGGATATTCGCACCAAGGAGGCCGCCCATGGCTGAGGTCAGCAAAGTTGCCTATCAGGTCATGTGGAACCGCCTGATCTCGGTGGTCGAGGAACAGGCGCAGGCCTTGGTGCGCACCGCGTTCTCGACCTCGGTGCGCGAGGCGGGCGATCTGTCGGCGGGGGTCTATAACGCGCAGGGGCAGATGCTGGCGCAGGCGGTGACCGGAACGCCCGGCCATGTGAACGCCATGGCCGACGCCGTGCCGCATTTCATCCGGCGCATTGGGCGCGAGACGATGGCCGAGGGTGATGTCTATCTGACCAACGACCCCTGGGAGGGCACCGGGCATCTGCACGACATCACCGTGGTGACACCCAGTTTTCACAACGGCGCGCTGGTCGGGTTCTTTGCCTGCACCGCGCATATCGTCGATATCGGCGGGCGTGGGTTCGGGGCGGATGCGAACTCGGTCTATGAGGAGGGGTTGTATCTGCCGATCATGCGGCTGGCCGACAAGGGCGCGGTGGATCGCACGCTGATCACGATCATTCGCGGCAATGTGCGCGAGCCGGATCAGTTGATCGGCGATATCTACGCGCTGGCCACCTGCAACGAGATTGGCCACCGTCGGTTGATCGACATGATGCGCGAATTTGCGCTGGCCGATCTGGGCGGGATTTCCGATTTCATCCTGACCAACTCGCGCAAGGCGACCTTGGAGCGGATCAACGCCCTGACGCCCGGTGTGGCCGATGGCGCGATGCGGATTGATGGCTATTCCAAGCCGATCGACCTGAAAGTGCGGGTAACGATTGCGCGTGACCGCGTGCTGTGTGACTGGGAGGGCACCAGCGGGCTGGACAAGAAAGGCATCAACGTGCCGCTGGTCTATACCAAGGCCTATTCCTGCTACGCGCTGAAATGTGCGATTGCGCCGGAAATCCCCAACAACGCCGCCAGCCTCGCGCCGTTCGAGGTGGTCGCCCCGGTCGATAGCATCGTCAACGCCGTCCACCCCGCGCCCGTGGCGCTGAGGCATGTGATCGGCCATATGGTGCCGGATACGGTCTATAACGCGCTGGATCAGTTGTTGCCGAACACCGTGCCCGCCGAGGGGGCAGGGTGCCTGTGCAATTTTCAGGTGTCGCTGCGGCCCCGGTCTGACGGGCCTGCGGGCGTGGGCCGAAGCGAGGTGCTGACCTTCAACTCGGGCGGCGCAGGGGCGCGGCCGACGCTGGACGGGATGAACGCCACGGCGTTCCCCTCGGGCGTGATGACCATGCCGGTCGAGGCCACCGAACAGGTCGGTCCGGTGATCATCTGGCGCAAGGAGCTGCGGCCGGATTCAGGCGGCACCGGGCAATTTCGTGGCGGGTTGGGGCAATATATGGAGGTCGGCGCGCGCGAGGGGTTCGAGTTCGACATTCAGGCGATGCTCGACCGGGTGGATCATCCGGCGCTGGGCCGTCGTGGCGGCGGGCCGGGCGCGCCGACCACCATCGCGCAGGATGACGGCACAAAGATGCGCGGCAAGGGCAAGCAATTCGTGCCGCATGGCCGCCGGGTGATGATGGCGTTTCCGGGTGGCGCGGGCTACGGCGCGGCGCCGGATCGTGACCCGGGACAAGTGCGGCGCGATCTTGCGCTGGGCTATATTTCCGCCAAGACTGCGCGGGATGTATATGGGCTGGAGGCCGACGTGATTGACGATGTTCTGGCGCGTGCAGCCTTGGGTGAGGGGTTCTGATGCCGCAACACGAAACCTATGACGTGGTGATCATCGGCGGGGCGATCATGGGCTCCTCGGCGGCGTGGTTCCTGACCGATAACCCGGATTTCACCGGGCGCATTCTGGTGGTCGAGAAAGACCCCAGCTATCAAAGCTGCTCTACCGCGCACACCAATTCCTGTATGCGCCAGCAGTTTTCCAACCCGCTGAACGTGCGGATTTCGCAATTTGCCGCCGATTTCGTCAAGAACCTGCGGCAGTATATGGGCGGCGATCCGCGTGTGCCCGAGCTGACGATCCAGAATTACGGCTATCTGTATCTGGCGGATACTCCGGGTTTTGCTGACACGCTGCGCGCGAATCAGACGGTGCAACTGGCGGCGGGGGCGGAAACGCGGCTGTTGACGGCCGATCAGATACGCGCCGAATACCCGTTCTTTGTGGTCGATGACATCCTGTTGGGCAGCATCAACACCAAGGACGAAGGCTATTGGGACGGCGGCACGGTGTTCGACTGGTGGCGCAGATCGGCGCGGGCGCGGGGCGTCGAATACATCGCGGACGAGGTTGTGGCGATGACGCGCAATGCGTCGGGGACGCGGGTGGAGAGCGTCACCCTGGCCTCGGGCGCGGTCATCGGCTGCGGCACGGTGATCAATGCCTCGGGCCCGCGTGCCGCGCGCACGGCCCGGATGGCGGGGATCGACCTGCCGGTGGAGCCACGCAAACGCTATACTTGGGTGTTCAGCGCCGAGAAACCCCTCAGCCGCGATCTGCCGCTGACCATCGACCCCAGCGGCGTGCACATGCGTCAGGATGGGCCGAAAACCTATCTGGCGGGCTCCAAGGGCGACCCGGACCCTGCCGTTGATTACGACGACTTCCGCATGGACCCGGATCTGTGGCAGGATCACGTCTGGCCGATCATCGCCACCCGCATCCCGCAATTCGAGTCGATCAAGATCGTCACCGAATGGGCCGGTCATTATGCCTATAACACGCTGGACCAGAACGCCGTTCTGGGGCCGCACACTCAGGTTGAGAACTTCCTGTTCCTCAACGGCTTCTCGGGCCACGGGTTGCAGCAGTCGCCGGCCATGGGGCGCGGGATTTCGGAACTGGTGACCTATGGCGCATTCCGTACGCTGGACCTGTCGCCGTTTGGCTATGACCGGGTTGCGCGCAAGGAGCCATTGATTGAAAAAGCCGTGATATGAAGCGCGAAAGCGCGACGATTGAAGGATTTGCACGATGAAGAAACTTGTTCTGACCGGGGCTGCCGGGCGCTTGGGGTCGTATCTGCGCGAGCCACTCAGCAAGATGTGCGACGAGTTGGTCTCGACCGACCTGTTTGACGATATCGGCACACTCTATCCCGGCGAGCGCTATCAAAAGGCCAATCTGGAAAGCCTGGAGGACATGTCTGCGGTCATCGAGGGCGCGGATATGGTGGTGCATTTCGGGGCCATCGGTGACGAACGCCCGTTCGAGACGCTGCTGGGGCCGAATTTCATCGGGGCCTATAACGTCTGGGAGGCCGCCTATCAGCACAAGGTGCGCCGGGTGGTCTATGCCAGCTCGATTCACGCGGTGGGGATGCATAAAAAGCAGGATTTCATCGGCACCGACGCGCCGCACCGGCCGGATACGTTCTACGGCCTCGCCAAGTGTTTTGCCGAGGATCTGGCATCGCTGTACTGGGACAAGCGCGGGCTGGAGTCGGTCTGTATGCGCATCCTGTCGGCGGCGCAGGTCAACAATCCGCGCGCGCTGGGTTCGTGGCTGTCCTATGATGACCTGATCCACATGGTGACGCGCGCGATTGACACGCCGACCACCGGGTTTACCATCGTTTACGGTGTCTCGAACAACGACCGGGTGCCGGTGGATAACCGTCTGGCCTCGCATCTGGGCTACCGGCCCAAGGACAACGCCGAGCAATTCGCGGCCAAGGTTCTGGCCGAAGCGCCGCCCGCCGACCCGACGGATGCCGGGCAAATGCACCACGGTGGCCCCTTTGCTTCGGTCGCATTGGGGCATAGTGGTGTGGCGACGATGAACATCGTTAACGACAAGAAAGAGATCTGACACGATGGATTATGGCAAATCAGGCGCACCCAAGCGCAAGACCAAAGAACCCCGCAACCCGTACGACAAGCAGGGCAAGACGCCCGACAAGGCCGAGCTGCTGGCCCGCATGAAGGCGGCGGCGGAAAAAGCGAAAGCCGAAAAGTAAGCCAGCCGCGCGCGTCGTGGACGGCGGTGACCTCAGGCGGCAGGGTTCCTCTGTCGCCATGGATAGCTGTTGCGAAAAGGAGAAGTCATGCACAAACCAGTCGCCTTGATCGTCGGTGGAGGCAGCGGAATCGGGGCCGATGCCGCCCGCCAATTGGCCCGGCACGGCTATGACGTCGGCGTCCTGTCCTCGTCGGGCAGGGGCGAGGCGCTGGGCCGTGAGTTGGGGGGGCTGGGCATGACCGGCTCGAACCTCGTCCCCGATGATCTGGCGGCGTTCGTGGCGCGGGCGATGGACCAATTCGGCCGGATCGACGGGGTCGTGAATTGCACGGGGCACGGGCCAAAGGGCGATATCGACGCGATCAGCGACGACGATTGGCACCTGGGCATGGATTACTACCTGCTCAACGTGATCCGCATGACCAAACTGGTGACGCCGATCATGGCCGCGCAGGGTGTCGGCTCGATCGTCAACATCTCGACTTTTGCCGCGTTCGAGCCTGACCCCGATTTCCCCACCTCGGCCGTATTCCGCGCCAGTCTGGCGACCTATGCAAAGCTGTGGTCGACCAAACACGCGGCGGCGGGTCTGCGAATGAACAACGTGCTGCCGGGATTCATCGACAGTCTGCCCGAGAAACCCGACCGAGTCGCGCGGATCCCAACCGGGCGCTATGCCCGGGTCGCGGAGGTGTCGAGCGTCGTGCGTTTCCTGATCTCGGAGGAAAGCAGCTATATGACCGGGCAAAACCTGCGGGTGGATGGCGGTTTGACGGCCTCTGTCTGAGCACCGCGCAAAAAAAAGACCCCGGCACAAGGCCGGGGTATAAAGTTGCATCCAAGCCTTGGGAGCCCGGACGCTGGCGGTAAACTGGAGGATTGTCAGAGCTCCTTGCTCATGTCCGAGCGGATTTGCTGACGTAGAATATCAATCGGGATCAACTGGCCTTCGCGTTTGTATTGCCAATAGGTCCAGCCGTTGCACGAGGGCGCGCCTTCCAGCGCGGCCCCGACCTGATGGATCGAGCCTCGGTGTTTCTCGGAGACGAGCGATCCGTCGACGCGCACTTTGGCCGCCTGGCCGCGCGCGTTGATCAGCACCTCGCCGGGCCGCAGCAGGCCGCGTTCGACCAACTGGCCAAAGGGCACCCGTGGTTCGGCGCGTTTCGAGGTGGTTGTTTCCAGCGCCGAGGCATCCAGCCTGCGCACCTTGGCAAGCCGGGCGGTGGCGGCCTTGCGATAGGCCTCCTCGCGCTCGATGCCGATAAAGTGGCGGCCCAGCATCTTGGCAACAGCGCCGGTGGTGCCGGTGCCAAAGAACGGGTCCAGCACGACGTCGCCTTCGTTGGTCGAGCCAACCAGGACACGATGCAGCAAGGATTCCGGCTTTTGCGTCGGATGGGCCTTGTCGCCTTTGTCGTCTTTCAGGCGCTCATGCCCGGTGCAGATCGGCAGCACCCAATCGCTGCGCATCTGAATCCCCTCGTTCAGGGCCTTCAGCGCCTCGTAATTGAACGTGTATTTCGCGCCCTCGGACTTCGACGCCCAGATCATCGTTTCATGCGCATTCGTCAGGCGCATGCCGCGGAAATTCGGCATCGGGTTGGATTTGCGCCAGATGACGTCATTCAGGATCCAGTAGCCGGCATCCTGCAACGACGCCCCCACGCGGAAGATGTTGTGATAGCTGCCGATCACCCAGATCGCGCCGTTCGGCTTGAGGATGCGGCGCGCAGCCGCCAGCCAATCGCGGGTGAAGCTGTCATAGGCCGCGAAGCTGGAGAATTGATCCCAGTGATCATCCACCGCATCGACCTGAGAATTGTCAGGACGGTGCAAGGACCCCTTCAGCTGAAGGTTATAGGGCGGGTCTGCAAAGATCAGATCGACGCTGCCCTCGGGCAAGCCGTTCATGATCTCAATACAATCGCCCGCAAGAATTTGGTCCAGCGGAAGCGCACGCGCTTCCGGAGCCCGAGTCTTGGTTGCCATGTCTGCCTCAATCGGGCGCCGTTTTTATAAGTCGGTGGCGCTCCGTTATGGCCTAAGATGAGTCAAAGAGGCCAAGAGGTCAATTCCTAATTGAATCAGACCGTTATTTAATTTTCTTAACACAACATCTTGCGCACCGGGGCGAAGCTGGTTCGATGATGTGGGGTGGGTCCAAATTGCGTTAGCGCTGCCAGATGCAGGGGTGTCGGGTAGCCCATGTTGGTTTCCCAGCCGAATTCGGGGTGCAAAATGGCCAAATCGCGCATGATTTGGTCCCGTTCGACCTTGGCGAGGATCGAGGCGGCGGCAATCGACAGGGATTTGGCGTCTCCCTTGATCACCGTTTGCCCCGGCATGGCCATGTCACGGGGCATTCGGTTGCCATCTACAAGGGTAAAAACGGCCATAGGATCAAGGGTTTGCAAGGCTCTCTTCATGGCGAGATGACTGGCTTGCAGGATGTTGATCGCGTCGATTTCGGCGACCGAGGCATGGGCGACGGCCCAGGCGATTGCGCTGGTTTTGATCTCTGCGGCCAGCCGGAGGCGATCCGCTTCGGTCAGGCGCTTGCTGTCGTTGATGCCGGGCGGAATGCGCGCCGGGTCCAGGATGCAGGCGGCGGCGGTCACCGGGCCGCACAGGGGACCGCGGCCAACCTCATCGACGCCGGCGACCAGCGTGTACCCTTGGGCTTGAGCGGCGCGCTCAAGATCGAAATCGGGGGTGATGCGAGGGCTGGGCATAGCGCCTTCAATCATGCGGCACCGCGACCGGCAAGCCGGAAGGGCAGGCCCGAAGGCCTGCCCCGTACCCGGCTGGGGGGCCGGGTTCCGTCCACTGGTACGGCATCACGCGAAAAACAAGCACCGACATTCAAACCACTCGCATCACAATCCATGTAACAGGCATTCGTTAGAAAATCGTTTTGTGGCGCTGTGACACCGAACCAGGAACAGGATCAGCGATCCTGGCCGGGCTGCGTCCAGCGCGGCGGCAACCCGGGGCGCGCGGGCGGCAGATCCCGGCGAATACCGCCGTCGTCACGCGGGCTCGGAAAGCCGCCGTCGGGCGGGTTGCGCCAGCCGTTGTACGGCGGAGAATGCCGGGGCGGGTCAAAATACGGGGGCACATAGCGCGGAGGTGCGTAATACGGCGGGGCATATCGGCCGCCTTCACGGTAATACCCGGCATCCCACAAGCATTCGGCAACATATCCGCGTCGGTTGCGGCCGTTGACCCAAAAGGTGCGCTCGCAGCGGTTGGGCAGGTTGTAATACCCCGCCCGGCTGAGACAGCGGGCGTTGTAAATCTGAATACGCCGATGGTTCACGCGCATGGTTTCCAGGCACGAGTCGGGCAATACCCAGCGGTCGATATAGCGCGGCGTATGGCGGTCATCGACGGCATTGATGATCGCGGCAATGATCACCGCGCCCGCGAGGAAGCGCAGGATATCCTCGGTATCGGCCTTGGCGGGGCGCGCGCTGGCGGTAAGGCCAGCCAGAGCGATGGCAGCGGCACCGACAAGCAGGGTCAACCGACGGGATGTCCGGCGGAACCGCGCACCAGGAGGGGGCATGTGGAGGGTCATTTGATTACCTTTCTTGAAGGAACGCAGGGCAGGCAGCGTCAGGATCGGCCCGTGTCGCCTTGCGGTTGATCCTGTGCCCCTGCTGCGCGTCACGCAATATCGAGGCTTGGTTATCCGATAACCAACCGCCCAAGACCCCGTTTCAAGGGCCTGATATTGCATAGCATCGCGGCATTCGTCATGGTCGGGACAACACAGGAACACGATATGGGCCTTGCCCTGAGAAGGTGAACAGCTATGACCTTGAAAACGATTCTCTGCGCGCTTGGGGCCTCTTTGGTTTTGGCCCTGCCAGCCTCGGCGGAATGCTATGCGGACTATCGCGCGCAGCAAAGCAATCCGGTGCGCTTCCACTATGGCGTCGTGCAACTGCCGGACTCGGTATCGTGCAACGCCGCTGCGGCTGCCAGCTATTTGCAACCCCGTTTGGCACAGAATGGCTGGACCTTGTCCAATGTTTTGTCCACATTCGGACCAGAAGGCCTGGGAGCACGACGCAATAATGCCGGACAATATTATCTCCGCTTCTGACCTCACGCGCGGCGGCTCGCGCGCGATCCTGCTTGGCCTGGCCGCAATCGTCGCAATTCTGGCGTTGGCGGCCGTCTTGCTGTTCATCAACCTGCCGGACACGAACGCCTATAATGCGCGCGTGCAGCAGATATTCACCGAGAACGCGGATCTGACCGATGCGGCGGCGCTGCGCTTGCTGGAGATCCTGGGCCAATCCGGCACGACGTTTTCCGAGGTTCTGATCAGCTACCGGATGGTGATTTTCGTGCTGATGGTGTTCGGCACGGCGTTGCTGATCACGGCGCTGGTGCTGGTGATTGCCCTGATCGCGCTGAACCGAAAGTTGGCCGTGGTGCAAAAGGCCGGGATTCAGGTGTCATCGCTGGTGATCAGCCGGGCCGAGCGCAAGGTTTACCTGAATGATCTGGAGTTGAACCTGACCGAAGCCGCCGTGGAAACGCTGGCCGTGCTGGCCGAGGCGCGCATGGATGGCGATATGCTGACCGGGGCGCAGCTGGAATCGGTGATTTCGGGACGCCGTGAACCCGATTGCGAGGAGGCCGCGGGGGCCACGCGCATCAAGCGGTTGCGCGATTCCCTGGGCAACCAGATTGTCTCGGAACTTCTGGTGCGCAACATCGCGCGGCAGGGCTATATGTTGACGGTGGAAAAAGACGTCATCCGCATGATCTGAGATCGGCGCGAGGAGGGCGTGGCCCCCCTCGCGTCTGGGTCATTCGGCGGCTTTCACCATCGCTGCGGCCTGGGCCAACCCCTCAAGATGATCGGCAATCGCGGCGGCAATCAGCGCTTTGTTGTCAACCGGAGTCACCCCGTCAGACCGCACCATCAGCGCGCGTTGCTCGGTGCCGCGCGTGTCCTCGCCGCGTGTGGCGACCACCAGACTGGCGCGGTCCAAGCGTTTCGAGGCGACGCGGATCAGCTCCTCTTCGCTGACCCCTTCAAGGTATTTGAAGGCAATGGCATGCATCGCGCCGCCCGCGTTCATCGCCAGGTCGATGACTTTCTCGGTCGGCTCCAGATCCAGCAACAGCGAGGATTGCCCGGACGATATCTTGCCACTGATCGCCTGTTTTGGCCGGTAATCGGCCACCCCCGCCGAAAAGATCCCCGCCCACAGGCCTGATTTTGCACGCGCAACGACCGTGTCGCGATACTCGTCAAAGGTGCGGGTGATGGTGATCGGCATGGGCGTCTTGGGTCGCCACGCCCCATCGCCCAGGATCAACTCGGCCTCGGCGCCGCGCCAGGTCAGTTCCTCGGCGATGCGTGCGCCCAACCGACCGCGGAAGCGATTGACGATGCGCCGCACGCCATCAATCGGCACCGGCGTCGGCCCTGCGGTCACCATGATCGCCCGCCCCTTGAGCGCCGAGTCGCTGAGCGCACGCCCAACCGCAATGCACAGCGTCTCGGTGTCGGGCAGGTTGTGCTTGCCATAGGCATCGCGCGGCCGGATCAGGTGCACGCCCTGCGCCGCCAATCGGCGCGCGTTGTCCACCAATTGCGCGTTGTGCATCGTGCCGTGCATGGTCGGCGCGACCAGCACCTGTGTTTGCCCGCGCTCCATTCGGCCCAGCGCCGAAATCAACGTCGAGGTGACCACCGTATCGCCGATACCCTGCGCCATTTTCGCAATCGTCGAATGCGTGGCGGGGGCAACGAGATAGGTGTCGAAGGGAGCGGCGTCGCTCAGGTGTTCGGCCTTCCAGGTGAGGCCCGTCACCACCGGCCCCAGGGTCGCCCATTCCAGCGCCTCGCGCGCGACGTAGCGCAGCGCATCCTCGCTGGCGAAGGCCGTGACATGGGCCCCGTGCCGCCGCAAGCCGCGTGCGATTTCTGGCGCTTTCATCGCCGCAATGCCACCCGTGACCAGCAGCGCGATCCGCCGGCCCGACAACCTGTCGGACGCGCGCGGTACATCGTGATCGCCCATCCCGGACAGGGTGGGCGCCGAAAAATCCCAATCGTAAAGGCTCATGCGCGTGCTTCTCCGCTTTTTGACTCGGACAGTAACGCCACTTTGCCCCATTGCAAATGCGCCCCGCGGGCACGGTCCATGCGGGTGTTCAGGGCCTCGAAATGGCGCGGCAGAAAGCGGCTGCGTTTGCCCATTTCCTCGGCGATGCTGTCAACGGCTGCGATATCGAACAGGTTGGCGTGCTGGATTTCCAGCGCCGGGATATAGGGCGAGCCCTCGGTCAGGACGGGGTCTTCGCGATGCGCCATCCAGGGGAACATTTCCAGGAAAATGCGGTAGCTGGCGACGTCATAGGACGAATCCGCGCCATGCCAGGCCCCGTTCAGCTTTACCGCCGCGAAATAGTGTTTGACGGTGGGGCGCTGCAACGCCAGCCAGCCGGTCGGCATCAGCTTGCCCAACACGCTGGTGGACATCGGGATCTCGACGTAACCGGCCTCAAGCCCGGCGGCGCGCATCAGCGCAACCTGAAGGTTGGTCTTGGTGGTGCACATGCCAACGCCGCGCGCCAGCGTGTCGGAGGCGCGCTCTTGCCATGTGCCAAACCGATACGGGAACCCATGCACGAATTTCAGCACGGCCTCGGCGGTGGCCGCAGGTGTCGTGCGTCGCAGACGTGCGGCACGGCGGCGGATTTCCGGGTGATCGACATCGCACAGGGTTTGCGGTTCTGGCAGGGCGGCCGGGGGCGTTGCGTCGCGTTCGGCCGCATCGGCGGCGATCAGGGCATGAACCATCGATTTGCGCAGCGGCTGGTTTTCGGATTTGATCCATCCCGCATCGGCCAGATCCAGCGACCAGACACGCGCGGGCTGATCAAGCGCGGTCAGGGTTTGACCGCGGGTTTCGAAATGATTGCCCGGACCAAACCAGTCCTTTTGACCGGTCAGTCGGCCGTCCAGCACCACATGCAATGGGTGCGCGCCGAGTTCGGGCAGTGCCTCGCCGGGTGCCAGTTGCGTCACCGCGCCCTGCGCAAAGGTCGCATCGGTTTCGGTGTCAAGATACAATCCAAGAGTTGAATCGGCGAAGAGTTCCAGCAATTCTGGGTTGAGCCGGTTTGCAGCGATAGTTTTCATTGTGTCCCCCAAGGTGAAAAAAACGGTAATTGGTGCCGACCCTCCCCAAGCAGGCAGCTTTTGGGATCGCGCACTGTTTCAGGTTAGCGCCTGAACTCACGCTAAAGAAGAGCTTTGTTTCCAAAAGAACAACAATGTAGCGAGTGTTGGTTTTGGGAAACGCTTGCAAAACCGCAGCTTTCCGTCGCGTCGCATTGTCCGGGTGCCAAGAATAAAGCTTGAAACAAAACCGTCATGCGGCAATCCTGCGGACAGGCATCCGATATTGGCCGGCACCGGCGGAAAACGACGGGTCAGGAGGGTGCCGGTCTGGGAGGACCATCAATGGAATTTTTTCAACTGCTGTTGAGCGGGCTCGCCAACGGCTGCGTATACGGGCTTGTGGCACTGGGATTTGTGCTGATCTACAAAGCCACCGAAGCGGTGAATTTCGCGCAAGGCGATTTCATGATGCTGGGCGCGTTCGTTATGATCGGGCTGGTCAACCCGCAGTTCTGGGGTCTGAATTTCTGGCTTGCGGTGCCAATCGCGATGCTGATCATGGGGGCGCTGGGCTATCTTCTGGATCTGCTGGTCCTGCGGCACATGTTCGGCCAGAGCCAGATCGCCGTGATCATCCTGACCATTGCGCTGGGCTTCGTGATCCGCTTTGTCGCGGGGCTGATCTGGGGTCACGAGCCGTTGAGCCTGCATTCGCCGCTGGCTTTTGGTGATTTCCGGCTGGGTGATGTGGTGATCAGTCTGGCCGATGTGTCGGTGATCGTGGTCACGCTGCTGATGACGCTGGGCCTGTGGCAGTTCTTTCAGCGCACCAAGCTGGGGCTGGCGATGCAGGCGGCCAGCCAGAACCAGATGGCGGCCTATTACATGGGCATTCCGGTGAAGCGTGTGCAGGGCGCGGTTTGGGCGCTGGCGGGGGTTGTGGCCTGTGTGGCCGGCATTCTCTACGCTTCGAAAGGGACGCTGGATATTTCCTCGGGGTTCATCGGCATCAAGGCCTTTGCCGCCGCCGTGATCGGTGGGTTCGGCAGCCTGCCCGGCGCGCTGATGGGGGGCATTATCGTTGGTGTCATCGAGCCCTTTGCCTCGCGCTATCTTCCGGCTGGCTATAGCCAGATCGCCCCCTATGCCCTGTTGATCATCGTGCTGGTATTCCGCCCGCATGGTCTGTTCGCGCAGGTCCGTGTGAAAAAGGTCTGAGCCCATGAGATTTCATTTCAAGACCTCGTATGATCAGGACATCCGGCTGTTCCCCGACTGGTGGAATTTCGCGCTCTATGCCGCGCTGTTGCTGGTCTTGATGGCGATGCCCTGGGTGATCGACAGCTTCTTTCTGGGCGAGATGACCAACGTGTTGATCTGGGCGGTGGCCGGGTTGGGCCTGATGCTGCTGACCGGGCAAACGGGTCAGGTCAGTCTGGGGCATTCGGCCTTCATGGCGCTGGGCTGCTACACCACGGTGAACCTGATGGAAACCGGGATGCCGTTTCTGGTGGCGTTCCTGCTGGCCGGGGCGATTACCGGCATCATCGGCGCGATCATCGCCATTCCCGCGCTGAAACTGCACGGCGTCTACCTGTCGATCGCAACCCTGGCGCTGGCGATCCTGGCGGATGATTTCATCGTGATCCTCGATCATTGGACCGGCGGCGTGAACGGCTATTTCGCGCCCGAGATCTGGATTTTCGGCATCGAGGTGAACCGCTGGGTCAACCCGGCGGCGTGGTATTATCTGGCGCTGGGCACGGCATTGTTTGTCACGCTGATCTACCGCAACCTGCTGCGCTCGCCCATGGGCCGGGCCTTTGCTGCCGTGCGCGACAGCGAGATTTCCGCGCAGGCGATGGGCGTTGACGTGGCGCGCACCAAGACGATTGCCTTTGGTCTGTCTTGCGCCTTTGCCGGGATGGGCGGCGCGTTGATGGGTCTGTTTGCGGGGGCGTTCAACAATGAAACCTTCAACTTCCTGATCTCGATCCAGTTGCTGATGATGATCATCATCGGTGGCCTCGGGTTCATCCACGGCGCGTTTCTGGGGGCCATTGTCATTGCCTTCCTGCCGCAGCTTTTGTCGATGAGCACCGATTTCATGGGCTCCTCGTCGATCCCGGGTCTGGAAACCGGCGTGTTCGGCATGATCCTGATCGCGTTCATCCTGTTCGAGCCGATGGGCCTGTATGGGCGATGGCTCAAGGTGCGAACCTGGCTGCAACTGTTCCCCTTTGCCCGGCGTGACATGTTCAAACGGCAGAAAACCTATCTGAAGACGGAGCGCCTGAGATGAGCCTCCTGGAGCTGAAAAACGTAACGCTGAAATTCGGCGGTGTGACGGCGGTGAACAACCTGTCGATGTCGGTCAATGAGGGCGAGGTGTTCGCGCTGGTCGGGCCGAATGGTGCGGGCAAATCGACCGTGTTCAACATGATCAGCCGGTTCTACAAGCCGTTTCACGGGTCGATCACCTTTGACGGGCAGAATCTGCTGACGCAAAAACCGCATGAGGTCTCCAGCCACGGCATCGCGCGCACATTCCAGAACATCGAGTTGTTCGAACGGGCAACGGTGCTGCAAAACCTGCTGGTCGGGCGGCATCGGCATCGCAAGACCATGCTGCTTGAGGAAATGTTCTTTATCGGCCGGGTGCGCGCGCAGGAACGTGAGCACCGCAAGGCGGTTGAGGACGTGATCGATTTTCTTGACCTGCAAGCCTACCGCGACAAGCATATCGCGGGGCTGCCCTATGGCGTGCGCAAGGTGGTGGAGCTGGCGCGCGCGCTGGCGACCAAGCCGCGCTTGCTGCTGCTGGATGAGCCCGCCTCGGGTCTGTCGGTCGAGGAAACGCAGGATATGCGCTGGTGGATCGAGGATATTCGCCGCCAGATGGGGATCACTGTGTTGATGGTCGAGCATGACATGGGGCTGGTCGGCAAGGTCTGCGACCGGGTTCTGGCCTTGGCCGATGGTGCGGAACTGGCGCAGGGCACTCCCGCCGAGGTGCAGGCGCATCCGGCGGTGATCGAGGCCTATCTGGGCACCGCCGCCATCTCGAAAACCGCGAACGCCAAGGGAGAGCGGGTATGAGCGCGCTTCTGGAAGTCCGCAATCTTGAGACATTCTACGGCCCGATCATGGCGATCCGCGGCGTGTCGCTGGAGGTTCACAAGGGGCAGGTGGTCACGGTTCTGGGCGCGAATGGTGCCGGCAAGACGACCCTGCTGAAAACCATTTCCGGCATCATGGACCCGGAAAAGGGCCAGATCGTCTTTGAGGGCGAGGAGATTCAGGGCAAGGAGCCGCATCATATCGTGCGGCGCGGCATCGTGCAGGTGCCCGAGGGCCGCGAGGTGTTCCCGCTGCTCACGGTCGAGGAAAATCTGGCGCTGGGGGCCTATACCCGCAGCGACAAGGCCGGGATCGCCCGTGACCGCGACATGGTGTTCACCTATTTCCCGATCCTTGCCGAGCGCCGCGCGCAGGAGGCGGGCACTCTGTCCGGCGGTCAGCAACAGATGCTGGCGATTGGTCGCGGCCTGATGGTTGCACCCAAGATCATGCTGCTCGATGAGCCCAGCCTGGGCCTGTCGCCGTTGTTGACGCAGGAGATTTTCGAGATCCTGCGGCGCTTGAACACCGATGAGGGCGTGACCATGATGCTGGTCGAGCAAAACGCCGCCGTGGCGCTGGATCTGGCGGATCGGGGCTATGTGATGGAACTGGGCCGCATCGTGATGGCCGACACCGCCGAAAACCTGTCCGCCTCTGAAGATATCCAGAGCTTTTATCTGGGTCATGCCAATGAGGGCGCGCGCGGCGAGAGACGCTGGAAAAAGAGAAAGACGTGGCGATGAACGCTTTGGCCGAAAAGACGCTGAAAGGGGTTCGCATCAACGCCGAGCCGGGCCAGCGCCCGGTGCGGATCGACGGGCACACCACGGTTCCGGCCCTTTTGCGCGCCCGCTGCCGCGAGAATGGCGATGCCGTGGCGCATCGGGAGAAAGACCTTGGCATCTGGCAGGCCTATTCGTGGAACGACTATCTGACCCACGCGCGGCTGATCGGCATGGGGCTGCGCGCGCTGGGGCTGAAACGCGGCGATGTGTTGAGCATCCTGTCCGAGGACAACAAGGAATGGATGTATTGCGACATGGCGGCGCAATGCATGGGGGCGATCTCGTCCGGGGTCTACACCACCGACAGCGCCAGCCAATTGGCCTATCTGGTCAATGACAGCCAGACCAAGTTCCTGTTCGTCGAGAACGAGGAGCAGTTGGACAAGTTCCTTGAGGTCGAGGACCAGATGCCCAGTCTGGTGAAGGTCATCATCTTTGATCCCGAAGGCTTGCACGATTTCGACAACGACAAATGCATGTTCCTGTCGGACCTCTATGACCTAGGCCGCGCGCATGACGACGAGGCCGTGTTCAACGCCGAAATCGACGCGGTGCAGGCCAGCGATGTCGGCGTGCTGATCTATACCTCGGGCACCACGGGCCAGCCCAAGGGCGTGATGCTGACGCAGGAAAACATCATCGCCGGGATGGAAACCAGCCTCTATGGGCTGGGGTTTGACAAGCGCGCGGAACAGCTTTGCTTCCTGCCGCTGTGCCATATTCTTGAGCGGATCGTGTCGCTGTACACGCCGCTGGTGGTCTCGACGACGGTGAATTTTGCCGAAAGCCCGGAAACCGTGTTCGACAACCTGCGTGAGGTCTCGCCGCATGGGTTTGTGGCGGTGCCGCGCGTCTGGGAAAAGGTCTATTCCCGCGTTCTGATCCTGGCGCAGGAATCCACCGCGATCGGGCGCTGGGCCTTTGCGCAGGCGATGAAGGCCGGGCAGGCGCGGGCCGTCTACACGATGGAGGGCAAGGACGTGCCCGGCGGCATCGCCCTGCGCTACAAGGTCTGGGATTTTCTGGTGCTCTCCAACCTGCGGCGCATGTTGGGCATGGACCGCATCGAACGCGGCCTGACCGGCGCCGCGCCGATCTCGCCCGAGTTGCTGAAGTGGTATCATGCCATCGGCGTGCCGCTGTTCGAGGGGTTCGGCATGTCCGAGACCACCGGCGTGGCGACGATCAACCTGCCGGAGGCGAACAAGAATGGCTCGGTCGGGCAGCCCAGCCCCGGCGTGCAGGTGCGGATCGGCGACGGCGGGGAAATCCAGATCAAGGGGTTGAACGTCTTTGGCGGCTATCTGAACAAGCCCGAGAAAACCGCCGAGGCCTTTACCGAGGACGGCTGGCTGCGCACCGGCGACGTCGGGCGGCTGGACAACGAGGGATTTGTCACCATCACCGGCCGGATCAAGGACATCATCATCACGGCGGGCGGCAAGAACATCACCCCGGCCGAGATCGAGAGCCGCCTGAAATTCAGCCATTACATCAGCGACGCGGTGGTGATCGGCGACAAGCGCAAATATCTGACCTGTCTGGTGATGATCGACCAGGAAAACGTCGAGAAATTCGCGCAGGATCACAAGATACCCTTCAGCGATTTCCGCAGCCTGTGCCGCGCGCCCGAAGTGGTGGCGCTGATCCAGAAAGAGGTCGATGCGGTCAACAAGGAATTCGCGCAGGTCGAGCAGATCAAGAAATTCCGGCTGATCGACGTGCTCTTGACCGCCGAGGATGAAGAACTGACCGCGACGATGAAATTGAAACGAGCCACTGTGGAAAAACGCCACAGCGCTCTGATTGATGCTATGTACTAAACAGGGCCCAAGGCTCACAATGGGGAGGATACCATGAAACATACCAAGACCCTTCTGGCCGCAGCCGCTGCGGCAACCCTTGCGGTCGGCGCCAGCGCCCAGACCCGCGGTGTCACCGACACCGAAATCCGTATCGGCGGCGTGCACGACCTGTCCGGCGTGTTCGCGGCGGTTTCCACGCCCGCGGTTGCCGGTGCGAACCTCTATTTCGACATGGTCAATGAAAATGGCGGCGTGCATGGCCGTCGCATCAACTATCTGACCGAGGATCACGGCTATCAACTGCCGCGCGCCACGCAGGCCTATAACAAGCTGATCGAGCGTGACGAAGTGTTTGCGATGCTGTTGAACCTCGGCACGCCGCACAATCTGGCGCATTACCCACTGATGGAGCGTCGCGGCGTTCCGAACGTGGCCCCGTTGACCGCCGCGCGGGCAATCCTGCCAGAGCCGCCCTTGATGAACTTCTCGTCGTTCTCCAGCTATTACGATCAGATCGCGGCGGGCATCGAGTATCTTCAGGGTGAAACCGGCGCGACCACCGTGTGCTCCATGTATCTGCCGACCGACTTTGGCGAAGAGATCGCCCTGTCGTCGCATGAAACGGCAGAGCGTCTGGGCATGTCGTTTGGCGATGAAACCACGCACCGCCCGGATGATCAGGACTTCGTCGGCGCAGTCAGCCGTCTGCGCGCCGCTGAATGTGACATCGTGACCTTGGCGTTGGGCGTTCGTGCCAGCATCACCGTTGTCGGCACCGCCAAGCAATTGGGCTGGGATGACGTGAGCTTCCTCGTCTCGTCGGCGGGTTTCCTTGAGCCGGTCGCGATGGTTCCGGGTGGGGTGACCGATGGTCTTTATGCGGCCTCTGGCTGGCAGGATCTGCGCGCCCGCGCAACCGAAGAGGCCCCGGCCGCCTTCATCGCCGCCTTCGAGGCGCGGTATGGTCAACCGGCCAGCGGTTTCGCCATGCTCGGCTATACCGCCGCAGAGCAGATGGTGATGGCGCTTGAGGCCGCGGGCCCCGATCTGACGACCGAAGGGTTCATCGCCGGCATGGAATCGCTGGATTATGATGATGCGCTTTTGGGCACGCATATCAACTTCTCGGCGACCGATCACCAAGGCGCGAATGACATCTTCATCAGCCAGGTTTCTGGTGGCCAGTGGAATACACTGGTCCGCATCGACGGCGACGAGATGTAAGATCCTCGATCCCGCGACACAGGAAAAGGGGCCGCAATTGCGGCCCCTTTTTTGCGGTCTTGATCCGGTGGCTTATTCCGCCGGCATCGCCGAGGCCTCGACCACCAGGGGGTGCTTGAGGTGGACCAGCATCTCTTTCGGGCAAATCTGCACGAAATTCGCCTTTTCCACATCCCAACGGCGCAGGATCTCGGCGGCCTTCTCGCTGCCGGTTTCCGCCACATGACGCTCCAGCAGTGATTTGAGCTGGGCCTCCCAGTGGTCAACCGTCACCGGACAGGTCACCAGCGTCTCCATGTTCATCATGTTGGCCGCCAAACCGTCCGGGTCATAGATATAGGCCATCCCCCCGGTCATGCCCGCGCCAAAGTTCGCGCCGATCGACCCCAGGATCACGGCGACTCCGCCGGTCATGTATTCGCACCCGTTCGAGCCGCAGCCCTCGATCACCACCGTCGCGCCTGAGTTTCGCACCGCGAAACGCTCGCCGGCACGGCCCGCTGCAAACAGCATCCCGGCGGTTGCGCCATAAAGCACCGTGTTGCCGATGATCGTGTTTTCCGAGGCCGTCAACGGTGACGACATGCGCGGCCGCACGACGATCAACCCGCCCGACAGGCCCTTGCCGACATAGTCATTGGCATCGCCGTAAACCTCCAGCTTGAGGCCACGCACCGCGAAAGCGCCCAGCGATTGCCCGGCGCTGCCCGCCAGCTTGACCGTCAGGTGATCGGACATCAGCGCGTTGTTCATGCCGAATTCCTTGACGATATGGCTTGAGGCGCGGGTGCCCACGGTGCGGTGCGTGTTGCGCACGGCGTAGGACAGTTGCATCTTTTCACCCTCGCCAAAGAAGCGCGCCGCATCGCGGATGATCTCGCTGTCCAGCGTGTCCGGCACGGCATTGCGCGGCTTGTCGCGGTCGTAGCGGATGTTGCGCGTGCCATCGACGGTGATCAGCAGCGGGTTCAGATCGAGGTCATCGAGATGGGCCGAGCCACGGCTGACCTGCGCCAACAGATCGGCGCGACCGATGATCTCGTCGATGGAGCGTGCGCCCAATGAGGCGAGGATCTCGCGCACTTCCTGCGCGTAGAAGGTCATCAGATTGACCACCTTATCCGCGTTGCCGGTGAACTTTTTGCGCAGCGCGTCGTCTTGGGTGCAGACGCCGACCGGGCAGGTGTTCGACTGGCACTGACGCACCATGATGCAGCCCATCGCAATCAGCGCGGCGGTGCCGATGCCGTATTCCTCGGCCCCCAGCATCGCGGCAATCACGATGTCGCGCCCGGTGCGCAGCCCGCCGTCGGTGCGCAGCGTCACGCGGTCGCGCAGGTTGTTCATCGCCAGCACCTGATGCGCCTCGGTCAGGCCCATTTCCCACGGCAGGCCCGCGTATTTGATCGAGGTGCCGGGGGATGCGCCGGTGCCGCCATTGTGGCCCGAGATCAGGATGATATCCGCCTTGGCCTTGGCGACGCCCGCCGCAATGGTGCCGACGCCCGAGGACGCCACCAGTTTCACGGTGACCTTGGCTTTCGGGTTGATCTGCTTGAGGTCGTAGATCAACTGCGCCAAGTCTTCGATCGAATAGATATCGTGGTGCGGCGGCGGCGAGATCAGCGTCACGCCGGGGGTCGAGTGGCGCAGCTTGGCGATCAGCGCGGTCACTTTCATGCCGGGCAACTGGCCGCCCTCGCCGGGCTTGGCACCCTGCGCGACCTTGATTTCCAATTCCTCGCAGGCCAGCAGGTATTCCGCCGTCACACCAAACCGCCCAGAGGCCACTTGCTTGATCTTGGCGCTGGCGTTGTCGCCATTGGGTTCGGGCGTGAAGTCATCGGGGCTTTCGCCGCCCTCGCCGCTGTCCGATTTCGCGCCGATCCGGTTCATGGCAATCGACAAGGTGCGATGCGCCTCGGGTGACAGCGCGCCCAGCGACATGCCCGGCGTCACGAAGCGCTTGCGGATCGCGGTGATCGATTTCGACCTCTTCCAGCGGGATCGCCCGGCCCATGGGTTTGAAATCGAGCAGATCGCGCAGGTGAATCGGCGGATTGGCCTGCATTGCCGCCGAATATCTGCGCCACATATCATAGCTGGCATTGTCGCAGGCCGATTGCAGCAGATGCATGGTCTGCGCTTCCCAGGCATGTTTCTCGCCCGACCGCCGTGCCTTGTAGAACCCGCCGACGGGCAGGGGGCTGACGGTGCTGCGCCAGCCTTTGGCGTGGATCTGCTCCAGTTTGCGCTGGATCCCGTGCAGGCCGATGCCCGAGATACGGCTGTGCATGCCGGGGAAATACTCGGCGACCAGCGCACGGCTCAATCCGACGGCCTCAAAATTCAGGCCACCGCGATACGACGAGATCACCGAAATGCCCATCTTGGACATGATCTTGAGCAAGCCCGCATCCACCGCATCGCGATAGCGCAGCATGGCCTCCATCAGGCTGGCATCCAGCAGGCCACGATCAATCCGGTCGGCCAGCGTGTCTTGGGCCAGATAGGCGTTCACCGTGGTCGCGCCGCAGCCGATCAGCACGGCAAAATAATGCGGATCAATGCATTCCGCCGAGCGCACGTTGACCGAGGTAAAGGTGCGCAGCCCCTTGCGCGTCAGCCAGGAATGCACGGCGCTGGTGGCCAGGATCATCGGCATCGCCACGCGATCCGGGCCTTGATGTTCGTCGGTCAGAACCAGATGCCCGGAACCAGAGCGCACCGCATCTTCGGCAGCGGCGCGGATACGCTCCAACCCCTGACGCAGCCCGTCCTCCCCACTATTGACGTCATAGGTGCAATCGACAAAGGTCACGCTGTCGCTGAATTGCGCGACCATGACCTTGAATTCCTCATTCGCCAGAAACGGGCTTTCCAGCACCAGGATTTCCGTTTGCGCGCTGCTTTCGTCCAGCACGTTCTTCAGGTTTCCGAACCGGGTTTTCAGGCTCATCACCCGGCTTTCGCGCAGGCTGTCAATTGGTGGGTTGGTGACTTGACTGAAGTTCTGGCGGAAGAAATGGCTCAGCGGGCGATAGAGCTTTGACAGCACCGCCGAGGGCGTATCATCCCCCATCGAGGCGATCATCTCCTTGCCGTCCTCGGCCATCGGCACCAGGATTTGCTCGATTTCCTCGACCGAGTATCCGGCGGCGATCTGACGACGGCGCAAGTCTTCGCCGCTGTGCATCGCATATTCCGGCAGCGCGATCAGCGTGCTGTTGAGGTTCACGACCTTCTCGATCCACTCGCTGAACGGCTGCGCGGCCGCAAGCCGATCCTTCATCGCCGCGTCGTGGTACAGTTTGCCCTCGACCATATCGACCGCGATCATCTGCCCCGGCCCCAGCGCGCCTTTTTCGCGCACCGCCAGTTCGTCAATCGGCACCATGCCCGCCTCGGACCCTGCAATCAGCAGCCCGTCGCCAGTCACCACATAGCGCATCGGCCGCAAGCCGTTGCGGTCCAATCCGGCGCAGACCCAGCGGCCATCGGTCATCGCAAGGGCGGCGGGGCCATCCCAGGGCTCCATCACGGCGTTGCAATAGGCGTACATGTCCTGCCACGCTTGCGGCAGCTCGACGGTGATCTTTGACCAGGCCTCGGGGACCAGCATGGTCTTGGCCATTGGCGCGATGCGCCCGCCGCGCACCAGCACCTCGAACACCGCATCCAGCGCGCCCGAGTCCGACGTGCCCGCCGGGATGATCGGCTTGATGTCGTCGGCCATGTCGCCAAAGGCGGAAGAGGCCATGCGGATCTCGTGGCTGCGCATCCAGTTGACGTTGCCCTTGAGCGTGTTGATCTCGCCGTTATGGGCCAGCATGCGGAACGGCTGCGCCAACCACCATTGCGGGAACGTGTTGGTGCTATAGCGCTGGTGATAGATCGCAAAGGCCGACACAAAGGCCGGGTCCATCAGGTCGGGGTAGAACACGGCGACCTGTTCGGCCAGCATCATGCCCTTGTAGATCACCGAGCGGCAGGACAGCGAACACAGGTACAACCCCTGAATTTGCGCGGCGGCGGCGGCTTTCTCGATCCGGCGGCGAATGACGTACAGCTCGCGCTCAAAGGTCTCCTCGTCGGTGCCTTTGGTGTTCTTGATCAGGATTTGTTCGATCTCGGGCCGGGTCGCATTGGCCTTTTCGCCCAGCACCGAGGTATCGACCGGCACATGCCGCCAGCCATAGATATAATAGCCCATGCGCAGCACTTCGGATTCAACGATGGTGCGGCAGCGTTCCTGCGCGCCAAAATCGGTGCGCGGCAAGAACACCTGACCGACGGCAATCAGCGCGTTCATGTCGGGCTCATGGCCGGTGCGGCGGATCTGTTCGTAAAAGAACGGCACCGGGATCTGCACATGAATGCCCGCGCCGTCGCCGGTCTTGCCATCGGCATCCACGGCACCGCGGTGCCATATCGCTTTCAGCGCGTTGATCCCGCTTTCGACAACCTGACGGCTGGGTTTGCCGTTGATCGACACCACAAGGCCGACACCGCACGAGGAATGCTCATCCTCCTCGCGATACAGGCCCTGTTCGGCCATCCAGGCGCGCTTGGCTTCCTCGGCGGCAACCCAATTTTCATCATAGTTGGTCATGCTAGGTTTTCCTTATCCGAGGGTCCGAATTTCTGAGAGGTCGGTTGCGCATCAAATTGTCTTGCGTCGGTTTTCATCCGCTTACTCCGCCGCAAGGCTGGCGGGTTGCGCCAGATAGTCGAGCATCGCTTCTGCCGCGTCGCGTCCGTCGCGGATCGCCCAGACCACCAGCGACGCGCCGCGCACAATGTCGCCCACGGCGAACACGCCCGGCAAGCTGGACATATGCGTGGTGTGATCGCAGCGGATCGTGCCCCAGCGCGTCACCGCCAGTTCCGGCGTGTTCCACAGGGTCGGCAGGGCTTCGGGCTCGAATCCCAGCGCCTTGATCACCAGTTCGGCGGGCTCGACGTAATCCGCGCCCTCGATCAATTCCGGTGCGCGACGGCCCGAGGCATCCGGCACGCCCAAGCGCATTTTCTGCACCAGAACGCCGTCAACCGCCGTGTCGCCCGTGAACCCGGCGGGGGCGGTGAGCCAGACGAAATCCACGCCTTCTTCCTCGGCGTTTTGCACTTCGCGTTGCGAACCGGGCATGTTCTCGCGGTCGCGGCGATACAGCAGTTTCACGCTGACCGCACCCTGACGGACCGCCGTACGCACGCAATCCATCGCCGTGTCGCCGCCGCCGATGACGACCACGCGTTTGCCCTCGGCATTCAGCGCACCCGAGTCATACTCGGGCACATCATCGCCAAAGCCCTGGCGGTTCGAGGTGGTCAGATAGTCGATCGCCTTGACGATGCCCGGCAGGTCGGAACCCGGTGCCTCCAGATCGCGCGACTTGTAGACGCCGGTGGCAATCAGCACCGCGTCATGCTTGCCGCGAATCGCGTCAAAGCTGATGTCCTCGCCCACCGTGCAGTTCAGCACGAATTGCACGCCGCTTTGCTCAAGCTGCTCGATCCGGCGCATGACGACGGGTTTCTCCAATTTGAACCCGGGAATGCCATAGGTCAGCAAGCCGCCCGCGCGATCATAACGGTCATAGACCGTGACCTGCACACCGGCGCGCCGCAGATGATCCGCCGCCGCCAGACCGCCCGGCCCCGCGCCGATGATGCCCACGGATTCGGGGCGTTCCTGCATCGGCGTGACCGGCAGGACCCAGCCCTGTTCCCAGGCGCTATCGGTGATGTATTTCTCGACCGCGCCGATGGTGACGGTGCCGTGGCCCGCTTGCTCGATCACACAATTGCCTTCGCACAGACGATCCTGCGGGCAGATGCGGCCGCAGATTTCCGGAAAGGTGTTGGTGGCCTGCGACATCTCATAGGCCTCTTGCAGGCGGCCTTCGGCGGTCAGCTTCAACCAATCGGGGATGTTGTTGTGCAAGGGGCAATGCGTCTGGCAATAGGGCACGCCGCACTGGCTGCACCGGCTGGCTTGCTCGGCGGCTTTTTCCGCTGCGTATTCGCGGTAAATCTCGTCGAAATCCTCACGGCGGTCGTCGGCGGCCCGTTTGGTGGGCATTTCCTTCGATTTCGTGACGAATTGAAGCATACGCTGCGTTGCCATGACTGGACCCTCTCAAAGTGCTTTGCCGGAATACTCTGCCTCGAACGTCAATAAAAGTCAGCAAGGCTTACCTATAAGCAGTTTTTTTTCCGACTTTTGCCAGCGCGCAGTGAATCCTCACGCATAATGGGTAACTTATGCTTACCCAATATTCACATTTCGGAGCATTGGAAAAGAGGCTACCTTAGCCGAGTTTTCAATCTGGACCCTTGCAATGACCTTGTTTCACCTCCTGATTTTGGCGCTCATTCAAGGTATTACCGAGTTTCTGCCGGTCTCGTCCTCGGCGCATTTGATCTTGTTTCCGGAATTGACCGGACTGCAGGACCAAGGCGTCGTCATTGACGTCGCCGTGCATGTCGGAACCCTGTTTGCCGTCATGCTGTTTTTCCGCGCCGACGTGATGCTGGTGCTGCGCGGCATTCCAGACCTCCTCCGCGGGCGATTCGATTCGCCCGGTGCGCGGATGGCGCTGCTTTTGTTCGTGGCCACGATCCCGGTGATGGTGGTTGGCCTGGTGTTGAAAGAGACCGGCCTGATCGACAAAATGCGCAACATCACCGTCATTGGTTGGGCGATGCTGCTGTTCGGGATCGTTCTGTATGTCGCCGACAAGCGCGGGGCCGAGCGGCGGCAGGCCGAAGGCTGGACCTTGCGCGACGCGATTCTGTTGGGTCTGTGGCAAGCCGTGGCGCTGATCCCCGGCACATCGCGCTCTGGTATCACCATTACCGGCGCGCGGTTCCTGGGGTTCGAGCGTACCGACGCGGCGCGCCTGTCGATGTTGATGTCGATTCCGACCATCATGGCCACCGGCGGCCTGACCGCGCTGGACCTGATCGGCAACACCAATGGACAAGCCGCAATCGACGGGGCGATCGCGGCTGTATTGGCGTTTCTCTCGGCACTATTGGCGCTGAGTCTGATGATGCGCTTGCTGAAATCCGTCAGTTTCACGCCCTATGTGATCTATCGGATCATCCTGGGCGTTGTGCTGCTGGGCCTCGCTTATTCCTGACCGCGCATGGTTTGCGTGGCTTCGCGCATTGCCAGAAACTGCCCGGTCGGGCGGTAAACCCACAGATACTGCGGCAAGATCATCTGCATCGGCGTCGGGTCGATCCCCAACTCGGCAAACCCCTTGGCGCCGTCCGACACAACCGTGTCACGGCTCAGGCTTTTGATCTGATCCAGAGTTAGGAGGCTGTTGGTGAACAGGCCCGCCGTCAGGAACTGCGCAATGTTCAGGACGCGCGCGGTCAGGCGCGCCAAGACGCCGGGCATGTCGATGATCACGCGCTTGCGGCGAATCTCGGCCAGCATCATTTCCATCAGGCCGCGGAAGCTGTCGGTATCCGGACCGCCCAATTCATAAGTGCCTGCCTCGACCAAACCCTGCGCGGCGTTGGCGGCGGCCAGGGCGACATCGTCAACATAGACCGGCTGAAACCGCGACTGCCCGCCGGTGATCGGCAACACGGGCGAGAACTGAACCATCTTGGCGAAGCGATTGAAGAACCCGTCTTCGCTGCCGAAAATGATCGAGGGGCGCAGGATCACCGCGGACGGGAATGCGGCCAGCACCGCCGCCTCTCCCTCGCCTTTGGTGCGGGCATAGGCAATCTCGGAGTCTGCATCCGCGCCGATGGCCGAAATATGGACCAGATTCGTCACACCGGCTTCTGCGGCGATCCGCGCGACTCGGCCGGCACCCTTGGATTGAATGGCGTCAAAGGTGTTCTTTCCGCCCTCAAGCAAGATCCCGGTGCAGTTCACCACGGCATCGGCGCCGTTGATCACGGCGCGTACAGAGCCCTCATCGCGGATATTGCACAAAACCGGCTCAACCTGACCGACGGTGCCATAGGTGCGAACATACATGTGTTCATTGGGGCGCCGCGTCGCAACGCGCACGCGCCACCCAGCCAGAGCCATCCGCCGCGCGACATAGCGCCCGACAAAGCCCGAGCCGCCCATGATCGTGACCAGTTTCGTCATATCGCCCTCCGAGAGTGCACCGCATTGCGCCCTCTCAATACCCTCGCACCCCAAAACGGACAAGTCAAAACCAACCGTCGGGCAAATCTCGGGATCGGGCGCGAGGTCGTCATTTTGTTGATCTTGTGTCGATTTTTATGCGACCCCCGTTGACAGTTCCGAACCGCAAGGCTAATCACCCGCTCACGCACCCTGCCCAGGTGGCGGAATGGTAGACGCGCTAGCTTCAGGTGCTAGTTTCCGCAAGGAAGTGGAGGTTCGAGTCCTCTCCTGGGCACCATAACCCCGCCTCCAAAGGCAAGCGAATCCATAAAAATATGGTTATCCGAGAGCTTCGGCTATTGAAGATGCCTAGGGGCGGATGATCGTCGCCTGCGCCGTCACGGAATTCTGCCGGTCTTGAACGAAATCGGCGGGACATGCCACGACAAGAGCAGCCGAGGCGCGTGACCGCTTCGGAAGATCGCGATGTTGAGCATCGGGCCGCAGCAACAGTGGCATGATTTTCGCCGGGTTAGAGGGGTGCCCTCGGCAACTGGTGAAGGCCAGGTAGTCTGTTCTGGATATGGTGTCCCGTGCAACGACGCAGCACGACCATGTGGTCGAGAACGGCCTCAGCCAAGCAACACGGCGAGAAGCAGCCCCCGAAAAGCTGAAGGGAGCGTGGGCAGCCACGACACCCTCTGGCCAACCTTGTGACGGTCACCGCCTTCATCAACTGACCGTTAATCCGTGAAGGTAGTGTGAAAACGTCAGCCATCTGGGCACGAAGCCTGATAGCCTGAACTCTTGGCCAAGAAGACCCTGAATCAGACGAACTTGGAAAAGCTCGCCGCGCTGGTGATGAACCTCGTGCAAGGCAGCGCCGCGCTTCAGCGCCGGGCGCGGATGGAGCTGAGTGCCGCGCAAGGCCCCAAAGACGTGGCCGCCGATCTGCGCAAGCGCTTTGCCTCGCTGCGCCGCTCAACCAGTTATGTGGACTGGCAAAAGCAACGCGCTTTGGTCAAGGATCTCAACGGCCTGCTATCAATGATCGACACGGTGATAACACCACAAGACCCGCTTGAGGGTTTCGAGTTGCTCTGGTCTTTCCTGCTGCTGGCCCCGTCGATTTATGAGCGCACGGACGATAGCAACGGCGTGATCGGCGATGTTTTTGGCGAGGCCGTGGACAGGATCGAGCACCTGTCCCCCAAGATCAGCCTTGACGCCAAATCTCTGGCCGAGCGCATTCTCGAGGCGGTGACCGATGCCGGCTATGGCGAATTCGACGGCATCATCCCGGCCACCGCGGATGCCTTGGGCGCTGAGGGGCTGGAGCATCTCAAGACGATCACCAAGGCTTGGGAAGCCGCCCCGCCAAGCGCGCAGGACCTGGAGCGCTATCGGGGTTACGGGCTTTCTTCCGCGCCCGAGGACGCTGTGCTGCGCAACAAGCAGCTGACATCCTCGATCATCCTTGCGGATGTGGCCGACGCCCAAGGCGACGTTGACGCCTATATGGCGCGCTATTCGGCCGAGCAATTGACCTATGGCACCATTGCCCCCGACGTCGCGCGCCGCTTGCTGGACGCGGATCGTGTCGACGAGGCTTACAAGATCATCATGGGTGCAAAGGCCGCCGAGGACGGAAAACCGTTCCGCATGTTCCGCCACGATCTCGATGCCGTCTACGAGGAGTGCCTTGAACGGCTGGGCAAGACGGATGACCTGAAGGCCCATCTGTGGGACAGTTTCGCGCAAACAAAGAGCTGCCAGCGGTTCGAGAAGTGCCGTTGATCGTCCGACCCTATCGGTCAGCGTGGAACGGTGCGGGTCGACCTTGTCACGGGCATAGATTTCAGACTGGCGATAGCGCGGGAGGTGATCACAATACTTGCCGACCAGAACATGGGCCAACAGGCCGGGACCCGGACGCCCGCGGGTGATCGGGCGTGAGGGCCGTTCGGCCTGAGCAAACACGTCACAACAGGTGCATGGCAAGGCCGTATGTTTCGCGCATTCCATTGCATCGAGATCAATGCGCCATGCCTGGAAACAGCAGACGTGAGGCTGAGAGCAGAACAGCCCGTGCAAGGCTCGCCGGTTGCTTTCGCCGGTCGATTCTGACACACAGTCGTCGCACCGATTGCGACGTGCGTTTTTCCAAGCTGCGATTTTCAGGACATCGAACGTGGACACAAACGAGTCAGACCCGCGCGCGGAAGCCCGTGCCGACCTTTGCCCCGACGGTCGTATTTCCCGGTCCACGCAGGATCGGGATGGGCATCTTGTTGTTGATCTCGAAAACTACGTCCCGCATCTGTTGTCGGCGGTGAACAACACCCTCTCTCGGGGTGCGTCCCAAGAGTATCTCGACCGGTTCGATATCGGCATCGTGGAATGGCGTGTCATGTCGATGCTGGCGATCGAACCCCGCATCCAGGCCACGCAGATCTGCGAGATCATCAAGATCGACAAGGGTGCGGCCAGTCGCGCCCTGTCACGGCTCGATGAGAAAGGCCTTGTCGAGCACGAGGTCCTTGCGTCGGACCCCCGCAAACGGATCTGGTGGCTCAGTAAATCCGGGCTGGAGTTGCACGAGACGATTCTGCAACTCGCCTTGGGCCGCGAACGGCGCTTGATCACGGGAATCGATCCGCGCGATCTTGAGGCGTTCTTGCGCGCAATCCGGATCATGACCCGCAACGTCGAGGCGATGCGATAATCAAAACAGAAGAACAACAAGGCCTTGCCCGGACAGCCTGCATGCGGTGCCCTTGGTGTTTTGGGTTGATGTCACAAGTTGACATATCAACACGATATGTTGCGCTGGAGTCATTGAAATTGGGAGGTTCCGATGACATTCAAGGCATTCACCCGCGCCGCGCTTGCCGGCGCGCTTCTGGTCGCTGGCAGTTCGGCTGTTGCGCAGACGGTTCTGCGCCTGGCAGACTTCCTTCCGCCGCAACATCCTTATCAAACCGAGGTTTACGGCCGGATGGGCGAGATGACCGCCGACCAGCAGGCCGCGTTCGATCGCATCGGTCGTGAAATCGCGACCATCGCCAACGGCGTCCAACTGACAGGCACCGCGCGCGGCGAGCAGATGTTCCGCGAGATGGAGGGCCGCGAGTGGATCGACCTGACGCCCGAAGCGGCGGCAGAGTTCAACGCGGCCTCGGCCTCGGTGATCGAACAAGTCGTCGCGGCTCTGGAAGCCGAAGGGCGACCGGCACGCGCCTTTGTCGACGCATTGCAGAACTGATCGCGATGCACGATCAATCCCAGGATCGGCCGTCATCGCGCTGGCCGGTTTGATATCTGGCTGGCAACCGTTTCGTCGGTTGTGCTGGCGGCGATGATGGTCTTTGTCTTTGCCGGTACGGTCTTGCGCTATGTCTTCAACGCGCCGATCCTGGGCAACAACGAAGTGCTGGAAATGGCCGCCGTCGCCCTGGTGATGCTGGCCATCCCCTATTGCACCCTCGAAGACGCCCATGTTCGCATCGACCTGCTGGACAAGGTGCTGGGTGACATCGGTCGGTGGCTGACTGAAATCCTGTATCGCGGCCTCGCGGCCTGGGTGCTGTTTTACCTGGTGCGGTCCTATGTTTACCGGACCCTGGATGCGCTGGAATACAGCGATGTCACAAACCTGCTGCGCATCCCGATCTGGCCATTTTGCGGGCTCGTGGCGCTTGGCATGGGGCTGTATGCGTTGATCCTGTCCGTCCAGTTGCTGTTCATCGTCATCAGGATCGGGAAGCGGACATGACCGACACAACCATCGGCCCGATCTCGATCGCCGGGATGTTTGTGATGCTGGCGCTGCGAATCCCGGTCGCCATGGCCATGCTGGTCGCAGGGTTTGCCGGGACCTGGTTTCTTCACGGCCAACGTCCCGCCTTGGCCCTGCTGACCACCGAGACCTTTTCCTCGGTGTCGTCCTATTCCCTGATCGTGATCCCGCTGTTTGTCCTGATGGGCAACATTTCGACTGCGGCCGGGTTCAGCAGGGGGTTGTATAATCTCGCCTATTCCTGGGTCGGCCGGTTTCGCGGCGGGTTGGCGGCGGCCTCGATTTTGGGTTGCGCGGCCTTCTCGGCGGTGAGCGGCTCATCGGTGGCGACCGCCGTGACCATCGGCAAGGTCGCGATCCCGGAAATGAAACGTTTCGGCTATTCCAACCGCCTGGCGACAGGTTCCGTCGCCGCCGGGGGGACGTTGGGTTACCTGATCCCGCCGTCCACCGGGTTTGTCCTTTATGCGATCCTGACCGAAGAATCCCTCGGGCGGCTGTTCATGGCGGGGATCATCCCAGGTCTGCTGCTGACCGCGCTGTTCATTGTCACCATCATGCTGATCGCCCGCATCGACCCCAAATCCGCCCCGGCAGGCGAGGCGGTTCCCATGGCGCAGCGCGTGTCTGCGCTGCTGGGTGCTCTGCCCTTGCTGTCGGTCGTGGTGATCTCGATCGGCGGGATTTATGTCGGAGCCTTCACACCCGTAGAGGCCGCGGGGATTGGCGCGCTTCTGGTGCTTGTCTTCGCCCTGATCGGCCGCAAGCTGTCGTTTGGCGACCTGCACGAGATGTTCCTTGAAACCGTCAAGACCAGCGCCATGCTGTATGTCATCGTGATCGGCGCGGCGATCTTCAGCCCGTTCCTGGCGATGACCCAAATCCCGCAGAACCTGGGCGACTGGCTGGTCGGTCTTGGGCTGGGGCCACTGGGGTCGTTGATCGTGATTCTGCTGGCCTATGTCGTGCTGGGCATGTTCATGGATGCACTTTCCATGCTGGTGATCACGATTCCCATCGTTTTCCCGGTGATCATCGGGCTGGGCTATGATCCGATATGGTTCGGCGTCATCGCCGTGATCGTGATCGAGATGGGCATGATCACGCCCCCGGTGGGAATCAACGTGTTCGTGGTCAAGGCCATCGCGCGCGACATCCCGATGGGCGAGATCTTTCGCGGCGTGTTTCCGTTCTGGATCGCGATGGCGGTGTGCCTGGTCTTCCTGATCCTGTTCCCGCAACTGGCGCTGATCTTGCCAAATTCGATGTTTGACTGACGATGAAGGGTTCAAGTTGACATAACAACTCAAAGACCCTTAATTGGTTGCGATATCAACTCGTGCCGAATGCCTTCGGCAGAGCTCTTGCGGAGGAGAGACCCATGGCCAACGAAGCCGAAATCAAGACGATGAATGACCTGCTGAAGGTGGTTCCGAATATTACGGACCACTTGTTTCGCAATGCGCCGAAAAACGCGCTGACGATCTACACGCAGATGATGCCGGGCGACGGCGTGCGCCCTGAGTTCACCACCTGGCGTGACGAGCAATGGGCGTGGCGCAATACCATCGCCGTGCACGATCAAAGCTATCACATGTGCTCGACCCATGTGCGTGGGCCTGATGCGCTGGCATTCACGCAATATCTGTCGGTCAACACGTTCAAGAATTTCGAGGTCGGCGCGGCCAAGCAACTGGTGTGCTGCTCGCCCGAGGGCTACCTGATTGGCGACGCGATCCTCTATCGGCAGGGCGAGAACGACTACATGGTCGTCGGCAACCCGGCGACCACCGAATGGGTAGAATACAACGCCGAGGCGCTGGAGTTCGACGTGACCGTCGAGGCCGACCCGATGTGGACCTTGAACAAGGCCAAGAAGCGCGAGTTCTACCGCTTTCAGGTCGAAGGGCCCAAGGCCTGGGAATTGCTGGAAGAACTCAACGGCGGCCCACTGCCCGAGATCAAGTTCTTCAAATCGGCCGAGATCGGTCTGGGCAAGCACCGCGCGCGCGGGATGCGGCATTCGATGGGCGGCATGCCCGGGCTGGAAATCTATGGTCCCTGGGAAGAATACCGCGATGTCAAACGGTTGATTCAGAAAGCCGGCGAAAAATACGGCCTGCGGATGGTCGGCTCAATCGCCTATTTCACGACGGTGATTGAATCCGGCTGGTGGGCGGTGCCGGTCTCGGCGGTCTATACCGGCCCGGGAACCAGCGGCTACCGTGACTGGATGTCGTCCAAGAACGCCTCGATGCGGATGTCGCTGGGCGGCAGTTTCTATTCCGAAAACATCCAAGACTACTATCTCACACCTTACGACGTGAACTATGGCCATATCATCAAGTTCGATCACGACTATATCGGCCGCGCAGCGCTGGAAGCGATCAAGGACAAACCGCATCGCAAGAAAGTGACGCTGGTCTGGAACGCCGACGACGTGCTTTCGGTGATGCAGGCGCAGTTCGAGGGCGGCGAGCAAAAGGACAAAGCGCTGACCATCACGTTGCCCTTGGCGGCCACGGCGCGGATGCATTACGACAAGGTTACGGACACCGAGGGCAACATGATCGGCCTCGCAACCTATCCCGGCTATACCGAGAACGAGCGCGCGATGATGTCGCTGGCCTCGGTCGATGCAGGTTTTGCCGAGCCGGGCACAGAGGTGATCCTGCATTGGGGCGAGGATGGCGGCGGCAGCCGCAGCGGGGGCAACCTGGAACCGCACAAGCAGGTCAAGATCCGCGCCACCGTCGCGCCCAGCCCGATCAGCCGCGCGGCGCAAAGCTATCGCAGCGATATCGGCATCAAGCGCGGCTCGCTGCACGACGTCTAAGGACGAACACTCCCGGCCCGCGACATGCGGGCCGGACCATTTGCCGGGAGGAACACCATGACCCATCCGTCCACGCGGGCCGAGGAAACCCGCACGCACTGGAAACGGGTGCTTGAAGCGACGCTGGACGAACGCGTGACTCCGTTCAGTGCCGACTACTGGTCACCCAAGGACACTTGGTCGCGCGACCAGACCCGCGCGGTGCAGGACCAGAAGATCGCCGCCGTCGCGCCCTTCCTGTATGAGAACAGCGCCTTTTACCGCCGCCGCTTTGACAAACTGGGGGTCGCGCCGACTGACTTGACCTCGGTCGAAAGCCTGATCGCCAACTGGCCCGTCGTCACCAAACAGGAGATGATGGACGATGCGCGGGCCCATCCGCCCTATGGGACCTACACCACCTGCGGCCCGGCGGAATGGGCGGACCGGGGCTGGATGCTGTTCTCGTCGTCGGGCTCGACCGGCACGCCGCGTGTGTTCCGCTACACCCATTTCGACCGGCGTTTCTGGGAACAGGCGAATGCGCGGGCGCTCTATTCCGGCGGGCTGCGCAAGGGCGACAGCGCGATCCCGATGGTCGGCTTTGGCCCGCATGTGTTCGCCTGGGGCGTGCAGTATACTCTGGCGGCCATGGAGATGCCGGTGATCCCTGGCGGCGGGATGGACGGCCAGGCGCGCGCCATGTTGATCGACCGCTTCAAGCCGACGACCCTGGTCTGCACGCCGTCCTACGCCTTTTACCTCGCGCGCGTGATGCAGGACATGGGGCTGGACCCTGCCGCGAGTTCGATCAACTGGATGATCACCGGCGGCGAACCGTTCTCGGGCGTCGCTGGGACCATGGAAAAGCTGCAAGCCTTGTGGGGGGCAACCGCCATCGAGTTCTACGGCTGCACCGAGGTCAGCCCGCATTGCGGCGGCTATTCCTGCCCCGAATACCAGACCGGCGCGCAGAATTTCATTCACCTGATGGAGGATATCCAGGTCTGGGAAACTGTCGATCCCGATACCTTGGCGGCAACCCCCGAGGGACACAAGGGGTTGACCGTCTGTACCAACCTGACCTCGGAAAGCTCGGCGCAGCTTCGGTTTCTGGTGGGCGATTACACCACGCTCAGCACCGCGCCCTGCGCCTGTGGACGCAACCACGTCAAGGGCATGGGCTGCATGACCGGCCGCGCAGACGACCTGATCAACCTGCGCGGCATCAAGTTCTTTCCGGTCCAGATCGAAGAAGCCGTGCGCGCCGTCTCCGGCACCGGCGACGAGTTCCAGATCCATTTGCGCAAACAGGAAGACGGGTTGGATGTGATGACTGTGAAAGTGGAGCACACCGATCCAACGGCAGCCGCTGCTGTGGCCAGGGAAATCCGCAGCCGCTGCGAGGTGCGCTGCGATGTTCAGGTGGTGGCGCCGGACAGCCTGCCCAAATCACCGATGAAGGCCAAACGGGTCTTCGATGAAAGGATGCCAGCATGACCACGAACACCGTGACCCGCGACGTCGAATGGGGCGAGTGTGACCCCGCCGGCATCGTCTTCAACCCCAACTTTGCCCGCTGGTTCGACCATTGCACGACCCTGCTCTATGGGGCCGCGGGTTGGCCAAAGCCAAAGATGGTCAAGACGTTCAACATCGTCGGCTGCCCGCTGGTCGAGACCAACGCCAGATTTCGGGCGCCTGCCCGCTATGGTGACACGGTGACCATCCAGAGCGCGTTTATCGAGCTTGGGACCTCGAGTTTCAAGATCCGGCACCGGGTCACGCTGGGCGACCGGCTGTGCGTCGAGGCCGTGGATACCCGCGTCTGGTCGGTCAAAGACCCGGAGACCGGTCGCTTGTCTTCGGCACCAATCCCCGCTGAGATTGTGGAAACGTTTGGTCGATCAAACACCGAATAGCCCTGCGGACGCGCGGGGATTCAACGACGCCCTGAAATGGCGCTGGGTGAACCCGGGCTACAGTTTGGCGCTTTGGCCCTTGGGCGCGGCGTCGCGCGCAGACCCTCGAAATCCTCGATCAGATGAAAGATGTGTTCGCGCGCGATCGCTGCTGCCCGGTCGGCGCCCCGGTCCCGGCAGGCCTCGATCAACCGAGTATGCTTGTCCATCGACCGGCCTAACAGCGCGTTCAGTGCCGTGAACAGAGTCGTGCGCAGCGCCATTGGCGGCCCGATGGTGTGTGGATAGACCCGTCCGATCGACCGGTTGCCACCGCTTTCGATGATCGCGTTGTGGAACACCATGTCGGCTCGCGTATAGCCGGTTCCCGGACACACAGCCGCTCTCCCAGGGCCAGTCACGTCTCGCGGCAAACCTCCTCCGGCGGGCCAGAATGCACGGTGTCTGCGCCGCCTTTGCCGCGGTTGAACTCGACGGTGCGCCATTCCGAAAACCCGCGCGCCAGCTACAGCCATTGCCGTATACCCTCCGGCCGAAAAGCCGGATGCGGCGGTGTCTGTCCCGATGCTATGAACCTGACGCTCGCTCGGTTTGAAGTCGAGCGAAGCAGGAAGCCCAAGTGACGTACTTGGAGCCTAACCCTTTGAAAAGTTTAATAACTGCGGAAAGGCATTGACCAACACCCCCAAAAAATATGCGCTCCCCTACAGGCTTTTATGCGTCCAGGTTTTCCACGCTCAGGGCATTGCGCTGAATGAACTCGCGGCGCGGCTCCACCACATCGCCCATCAGCTTGCTGAAGATGTCGTCGGCTTCGGCGAGATCATCAATGCGCACTTGCAGCAGGGTGCGGGCCTCCGGGTCCAGCGTGGTTTCCCAAAGCTGATCGGGATTCATTTCGCCCAGACCCTTGTAACGCTGCAAGGACAGGCCCTTTTCGCCTTCGGTCAGGATCGCTTGCAACAAATCCAGCGGGCCATGCACGGCGACGCTGCGGTCGCGCCGCACCAGGGTTGCCGTCTCGCGATAGATTTCCTGCAACGCGCCCGTGTAGCGCGCAAGTCGTTGCGCCTCGCCCGAGCGCAGCACCGGGCCATCCAGCACGCGCTGTTCCTCGACACCGCGCAGCATCCGCGACAGGCGCAGCCCGTGGTCCTGCGTGGGGCGACCCTGCCAGCCTTTTTCATATTCCGGCGCGATCAGGTCCAGACGCAGCGCAACCGCATCGGCCACGCCCTGCGCGTTTTCATCCAACTGGCCGTGGATCAGCGCCCCGGCAATCGTTGCCTGCTCCAGGATGTTGCGGGGATAGTTCGTCGGGAACGACATCAGCGCCCGATTCACGGCGCGCGCCTCGCCCACGACCCGCAGCAAATCGGCACCTGCAATCTCAAGCCCTGATTTCAGCTTGAGCAAAGCGCCCTCGATGCCTTGTGCGATCAGGTAATCGTCGAGCGCAGCTTGATCCTTGAGGTACACCTCGGAGCGGCCGCGTGCCACCTTGTAGAGCGGCGGCTCGGCGATATAGAGGTGGCCTGCCTCGATCAGCGACGGCATTTGCCGGAAGAAGAACGTCAGCAGCAGCGTGCGGATATGCGCGCCGTCCACGTCGGCGTCGGTCATGATGACGATCTTGTGGTAGCGCAATTTGCTCAGGTCGAATTCGTCGCGCCCGATGCCGGTGCCCAGCGCGGTGATCAGCGTGCCGATTTCCTGACTGCCCAGCATCCGGTCAAACCGCGCCCGCTCGACGTTCAGGATCTTGCCTTTCAGCGGCAGGACCGCCTGATTGTGGCGCGAACGGCCCTGTTTGGCCGACCCACCGGCCGAGTCCCCCTCGACGAGGAACAGTTCGGATTTCGCCGGGTCGCGTTCCTGACAGTCGGCCAGCTTGCCGGGCAGGCTGGCGACATCCAGTGCGGTCTTGCGCCGGGTCAGGTCGCGGGCCTTGCGCGCCGCCTCACGGGCCAGCGCGGCCTCGATGATCTTGCCGACCACGGCCTTGGCGATCTGCGGGTTTTCCTCGAACCATTCGGCCAGTTTTTCACCGACCAGATTCTCCACCGCCGGGCGAACCTCGCTGGAGACCAGCTTGTCCTTGGTCTGGCTGCTGAATTTCGGGTCCGGCACCTTGACCGACAGCACGCAGGTCAGACCCTCGCGCGCGTCATCGCCAGTAAAGCTGATCTTTTCCTTCTTGGCGATGCCCGAGGATTGCGAATAGTTGTTGATCGTCCGGGTCAGGGCACCGCGAAAGCCGGCCAGATGCGCGCCGCCGTCGCGCTGCGGGATGTTGTTGGTAAAGGGCAGCACCGTCTCATGGTAGCTGTCGTTCCACCACATCGCCACCTCGACGCCGATATCGTCGCGCGTGCCCTCGATATAGATCGGCTCGGGCATCACGGCGGTTTTTGAGCGGTCGATATAGCGCACGAATTCCCGCACGCCGCCCTCGAAACAGAACTCGGTTCTCAGCGGTTCCGCGGGGCGCTCATCCTCGACAACGATCTTGACGCCCGAATTCAGGAACGCCAATTCGCGCAGCCGGTTTTCCAGCGTCTTGAACACATAATCGAGATTCGAGAACGTCCCGTCCGGGCGATTGATCTTGGAGCTGGCCATAAAACGCACCTCGGTGCCTTTTTGACCATTCGCCGGGCCAACCTCGCGCAGGTGCTCGACGGTATCGCCGTTTTCAAACCGCGCGACCCATTCCTTGCCGCCGCGCCAGATGCGCAGCTCCAGCCAATCCGAGAGCGCGTTCACCACCGACACGCCAACGCCGTGCAGACCGCCCGAAACCTTATAGCTGTTCTGGTCGAATTTTCCGCCCGCATGAAGCTGGGTCATGATGACCTCGGCGGCGCTGACCCCTTCTTCGGTGTGAATGTCGGTCGGTATGCCACGCCCATTGTCGCGCACAGAAACACTGCTATCGGCATGAATTTTCACCGACACAGAGGTCGCGTGACCGGCCAAAGCCTCATCGATCCCGTTATCGACGACCTCGTACACCATGTGATGCAGGCCAGAGCCATCATCGGTGTCGCCGATATACATGCCAGGACGCTTGCGAACAGCGTCTAAGCCCTTGAGAACCTTGATGGAATCCGCGCCATAATCTTCGCGCGGAGCGAGGTCTGCCGTCATGCTTCAAATCCGTGAATTACCTGCGCCATTCATAGCGGTTGGCAGGGGGAATGTCACGCCTTGGACACAAGATTTAGGGGTTTGCTTGGTGGCTCATGTAAACGGGATCGCCAGACCGACCAGCACCAGCAATCCGCCCGCGCCCTGGTTCAGGCGATGCAGCGCCGTGGGGCTGGACAACAGCTTGCGCGACTTGTCCAGAAACAGTGCGAGGCACAGGTTGCCCACCATCGGCACAAAGGCAGAGACGGCGATGATCGCCAGGATATCGCCCGCCGTGACGCGGGTCAGGTCAAAGAAGCCCGGCAACATGCCCATGTAGAACAGGATCGCCTTGGGGTTGCCGATCACCGCCGCCAGGCCGACGACAAACCCCGCCCACAGGCCCGGTCGCGTCATGGCGCGATTGGCCGAGGGGGCCTCGGCGGGTTTGCGCAGCAGCATCACGCCCATGCCGATGAAAATCAAGGCCGCCACCCAGCGCAACCCCTCCAGGAAACCGCCGTACAGCGACAGGATCCAGGTCAGGCCGAAAATCGCGCAGAGCGGCCAGATCAGATCGCCCAGCGCCACGCCCACCGCCAAAGGCCACGCCCCGCGCATCCCGCCGGACAAGGCGCGGGCGATCAGCGCCACCCAGACCGGGCCGGGGATTGCCCACAAGATCGCCATGCCGCCCGCGTAGAGCAGCAGTTGATGCGCTGTGATGGTCATACGTCTGGGGCCGCCGTTGTCAGGGTTCCGTCGGCATCCATCGGCCAGAACGGGTTGTGCGCCAATTCCCAGACATGGCCGTCAGGGTCGGCGTAATAGCCGCTATAGCCACCCCAAAACACCGCCTCCGGGCGCTTCAACACGGTTGCACCGGCGGCTTCAGCCTGTGCAAAGGCGGCGTCCACCCCGGCGCGGTCGGGGAAATTCTGCGCCAGGGTCATGGCACCCGTGCCCAGCGCGGTCCCCGCGCGGCCCTGATCCTTGGCCAGAGGGCCAAGCCCGAACAGCCCCAGCTTCATCCCGCCCAGATCGTAGAACACCACGCCCTCGGTGGCCTCCTCAGGGTGCCAGCCCAAAGCCGCGTAAAACGCTTTGGCCCGGTCGAGATCGGCGACGCCCAGGGTGATCAACGTGACGCGTTGGCTTTTCATGGCAACGGGCTTTCTTGAAGGTTGGAGTGTCCCGCATCCGCGTGGACGCGAAAACATTGCGCGCGAGTGCCGAGATGGGTGAACAATTCGGGGCCGGTTCCGCTGAGAAAAGCCTGTGCGCCCAAGGTGCAGATCGCGTCATAAAGCGCGGCGCGGCGACCCTCGTCAAGATGCGCTGCGACCTCATCAAGCAGGACAATCGGCGGTATGCCCGTGTCCTGCCGCAGCGCGCGGGCATGGGCGAGGATCAGCGCGATCAGCATGGCCTTTTGCTCGCCGGTGGAGCATTGCGCGGCGGGCATTCCACGCGCTCCCCAGACCGCCCCCAGATCGGCGCGGTGCGGCCCGATCAACGTGCGCCCGGCGGCCATATCGCGGCGGCGCCCCTCGGCCCAGGCCTCGGCCAGCGAAAATTCATCGGGCGGGGCGTCATCGAGCAGCGTCAGATCGGCGTGCGGAAACGGGCTGTCGGGGTCACTCGCCGCCGCCAGCCGCGCCAGCGTGGCCGCGCGATTGGCGATGATCTGCGCGCCAAACCCGGCCATCCGCGTCTCCAGCGCGCCATACCATGCGGCATCGCGCACCTCCTCACGCAGCAACCGGTTGCGTTCGCGCATGGCTTTTTCATAGCCCAGCACGGCCTCGGCATGGTCCGGCTCGAACCCCAGCACCAGACGATCCAGAAACCGCCGGCGCCCCTCGGCCCCCTCGATCCACAGCCGATCCATCGCCGGGGTCAACCACAACATCGCCGACACCCGGCCCAGCGCGGATTGCGGCGCGGCCTTGTCATCAATCCGCAGGCTGCGCGGCGATCCGGGTCGTCCCTCGGTTTCGATGTCGTGCAAAGTGCCGGCACGGTTCAGGGTCGCGGCAATCTTCCAGCCCAACCCCTCGGGTTGCGCGATCAGATCCTCGGCCGCCGCCCGCCGCAAGCCGCGACCGGGGGACAACAGGGAAATCGCCTCCAGCAGATTGGTCTTGCCCGCGCCATTGTCGCCAAACAGCACCACGGGCCGCCCGTCGAAACCGGCCTCGGCGCGGATATGCGAGCGAAAATGCGCCAGCCGCAGGTGTGTCAGACGGGTCAAGGCAACGGCGTCAGACGCGCATCGGCATCACGACATACACCGCGCTGGTGTCCGAGCCTTCGCGCACCAGCGCCGGGTCGCCCGACGAGTTCAGCATGAACACGGCATTCTCGCGGTCGATCTGGCTGGAGATCTCCAGCAGATATTTGGCGTTAAAGCCGATTTCCAGCGGTTCATCGGCATAGGCGACGACCAGTTCTTCTTGCGCGTTGCCGCTGTCTGGCGAGTTCACCGACAGGGTCAGCTTGTCCTCTTCCAGCACCAGTTTCACGGCGCGCGAGCGTTCGGACGACACCGTGGCAACCCGGTCCACGGCCTTGGCAAATTCCGAGGCATCCACTTCCAGCCGCTTGGTGTTGCCCGCCGGAATCACCCGCGTGTAATCGGGGAAGGTCCCGTCGATCACCTTGGACGTCAGCGCAATGCTGGGCGTCGCGAACCGCACCTTGGTTTCCGACACCGAAATCGCGATGGCGGCGTCGTCTTCCTCCAGCAATTTGCGCAGCTCGTTCACGGTTTTGCGCGGCACGATGACGCCGGGCATTCCCTCGGCACCCTCGGGCAATGGCGTGTCGATCCGCGCCAGACGGTGGCCGTCGGTCGCCACGCAGCGCAACACCTTGCCATCCTCGCCGGTTGCCACATGCATATAGACGCCGTTCAGGTAATAGCGGGTTTCCTCGGTCGAGATCGCGAATTTCGACTTGTCGAACAGGCGGCGCAGATCGCCCGCCTTGGCCGAGAAATTGCTGTGATATTCCGAGCTGGCCATGACCGGGAAATCTTCCTTGGGCAGCGTCGCCAGCGAGAAGGTCGAGCGCCCCGCCTCGACCGCCAGACGCCCGGTGCGCTGATCGTCGGTCAGCGACACCAGCGCGCCATCCGGCAGCTTGCGCACGATTTCATGCAGCATCACCGCCGACACGGTGGTCGCCCCGGCGCGTTCCACCATCGCGTTGGCGCGGTCCACCACCTCGATATCCAGATCGGTCGCGCGGAAACTGACCGTGTCGCCCTCGGCCTCGATCAGCACATTGGCCAGAATCGGGATCGTGTTGCGACGCTCGACGACGGATTGCGCCTGGGACACTGCCTTCAGCAGCGCTGCGCGTTCAATACTCAGTTTCATCGCGATCCCCTCCGACAACTCAGGCCGGTGCTGACATATGCCAGCCCGGCCCGGTCACATATTTCTTCTTGTTTGTTTGCGGCCCTTTGAAGGCCGCGTCAAGGTTCAGCTTTCCAGCAAACGCCGCAACAGATCAAGGTCTTCGGCCAGTTGCGTGTCATTTGCCCGCAGTTCTTCGACCTTGCGCACCCCATGCATGATCGTCGTGTGATCCCGCCCGCCAAAGCGCCGCCCGATTTCCGGCAACGACCGCGTGGTCATCTGTTTCGCCAGATACATCGCCACCTGACGCGGACGCGCGATCACCCGCAACCGCTTTGGCCCGATCATATCCGACAGGCGGATGTTGTAATGCTCGGACACCTTGCGCTGGATTTCCTCGACCGTGACCTTGCGATCCGAGGAGCGCAAAATATCCGACAGGCAATCCTGCGCCAGATCCAGCGTCACCTCACGGCCGACCAGAGACGCCAGCGCAAAGAGCCGCGTCAGGGCGCCTTCCAGCACGCGCACATTGGTGGTGATGCGATGCGCCAGAAACTCCAGAACGCCCGCGCCGATGTCGACATCGCCATAGGTCGTGCGGTTCAGCTCGACCTTTTGCTGCAAGATCCCCAGCCGCAATTCGTAATCGGTCGGGTGCAGATCGACCACCAGACCCGAGGACAGGCGGCTCTTGATTCGCTCCTCCAGATCCTTGATTTCCCCGGGCGCACGGTCGGCGGAAATCACGATCTGCTTGCCCTGATCCACCAGCGCGTTGAAGGTATGGAAGAATTCCTCTTGCGTGCTTTCCTTGCCGGCGATGAACTGCACATCGTCCACCATCAGGATATCCACCGAGCGGAACAGGCTCTTGAAATCCATGATCTGCCGGTCGCGCAGGGCCTGCACAAAACGGTACATGAATTGCTCGGCGCTGAGATACAGCACCCGCGCGCCCGGTTGCCGGGCCTGCAATTCCCAGGCGATCGCGTGCATCAGGTGGGTCTTGCCCAGACCGACGCCACCATAGAGGAACAGCGGGTTGAACGTGACCTGCCCACCCTCGGCCACACGACGCGCGGCGGCATGGGCCAGCGCGTTCGGCTTGCCGACGACAAAATTGTCAAAGGTAAAGCGCGCGTCCAGCGTTGCGGTGGGGATATCCTCCTCTGGGCGCTGGGCTGCGGCGGGCGTCGCGCGCAAAGGGCGTGCCGTGTCGTCTTGCGCTGTCAGCGTGCGTTGAATGCGCTCGGCGGCCGAGGAGCTCCGCGCCTGCACATCAATCTCGATGCGCTGCGTCGGCAACCCATGCGAGGCCATCGCCCGCAGGATATGATCCGCGAAATTCCGGTTGACCCAGTTTGCAATGAAATTCGTCGGTGCGGTCAGCGTGGCGACATCAGCGTCCACAGCGGCCAGTTCCAATGGTGCAATCCAAGTGATAAAATTGTTTTCCCCAACCGACGTCCGTAGATTTTTGCGGACATCGCCCCACGCTGCTTTTGTCATCCTGTCCCGACCCATCGTCCGCACAGAGCCCGTGCGGGTAATTCCATTTTTTTTGTGCCCGGTTTTCCGAGTCCCAGTTCAGCAACGCACAACACCCTTTGCGCTTGGCAGTGCGCAGACTCGCCACAAAGTCAGGGGCAAACGGCAGCCCTGCGGACATCGCTGTCGCAGGGCGATTGACACAGCATCCCGCGGAAAAACCGCAGGTTGGGAAAGTGTCAGAATCAGCCGGGAACCCCCCCAGGGTTCGTGCGTCTCACGAAGACGATACCAACTCGGCGGCGGCGGCGGCAACCGAACAACGCGCTTGACATGAATTGCCGTGAAAGGAATCGGAGGGGTCGTGGGTTTCCGGCCACAGGGTCAAAAACAAGGCCCTGAAAACCAAGCCAGAATCAAAAAAGGCATATGTCAGAATCAAAAAAGCGCACCCGGGGATGCGCTTTTCAATCAGTTTCGATTTCGGTCGATCAGGCGTTCAGAGCCTTCACGCGCGACGACAGGCGCGACATTTTGCGCGCTGCGGTGTTCTTGTGCAGAACGCCTTTGGTAACGCCGCGCATCAGTTCCGGCTCGGCGGCAATCAGCGCCGCTTTCGAGGCTTCTGCGTCGCCTTTTGCCAGCGCGTCTTCGACGGCGCGCAAATAGGTGCGGATGCGCGAGCGGCGGGCTTTGTTGATTTCGAAGCGGGCGTCGTTTTGACGGGCGCGCTTTGCGGATTGACGGGTATTGGCCATGGGACGATCTCTTTCGGGTCTGTTTCAATATCTTTGCGCACAGACCCACCGATCACACTGGATCAGGTCGATTCTTGCCTAAGCGGGCCCACGCGCATGTGGGGCGGCTTTTAGGTCAAAGCGTCGACAAAGGAAAGCGCAAACTGCCACCCTGCAAAAAGGCCAGCCCGACAGGCTGGCCATCGCAGATCCGGTCGTGGGTTTAGCGGTCGCGGAACTGTGCTTCGCGCTTTTCCAGAAAGGCGCTCATGCCCTCTTTCTGGTCCTCGGTGTTGAACAGCGCGTGGAATATCCGCCGCTCGAACAGGATGCCTTCGCGCAGGGTCGTCTCATAGCTGCGATTGACCGCTTCCTTGACAACCTTGGTTGCGATCCCCGACTTGGAGACGATCTTTTGCGCTGCCGACATCGCCTCTTCGATCAGTTTCTTGGCCGGAACCACGCGGCTGACCAGTCCCGAGCGCTCGGCCTCCTCGGCATCCATGAAGCGACCGGTCAAATGCATGTCCATTGCCTTGGATTTGCCGACAAACCGCGTCAGGCGCTGCGTGCCGCCAATGCCCGCGACCACGCCCAGATTGATCTCTGGCTGGCCGAATTTGGCGGTGTCGGCGGCAATGATGAAGTCACACATCATCGCCAGCTCGCAGCCGCCGCCCAGCGCATAGCCGGCAACGGCAGCGATGACGGGCTTGCGTGTGTTGCAGATCGAATCCGTCTCGGCGGTGAAATAGTCGCTCTCGAACATCTCGACAAAAGTCTTGCTCGACATTTCGCTGATGTCTGCCCCGGCAAACGCCTTTTCAGACCCGGTCAGGACAATGCAACGCACTTTGTCGTTGCGGTCCGCGGCCTTCATCGCGTCCGCCAATTCAGTCAGCATTTGTGCATTCAGCGCATTCAAAGCCTCGGGCCGGTTCAACCGGATCAGGGCGACGTAATGCGCGATCTCTACTGCGATGGTTTCGTAAGCCATAAGAGCCTCGTTCGTCGAATTAAGCGCCCACGTCTAGCAGGACGGGCAGAGGGATCAAGCTATCTCTGACATTGCGGGCAGAAGTAGCTGGAGCGACCCCCCTGAACGATGCGCCGAATGGTTCCGCCACACGCGGGTGTCGGGCAGGGTGCGCCCTCGCGGTCGTAAACCCGAAAATTGTGTTGAAAATAACCAAGTTCGCCGTCTGCCTGGCGGTAGTCGCGCAGACTTGAACCACCCGCCTCGATGGCCTCGCGCAGCACCTCGCGGATGATGGTCGTCAGCAGCTCGATGCGTGCCATTCCAATCCGTCCGCCCGCCCGTTCCGGGTGGATCCCGCTTCGGTGCAGCGCCTCGCAGACATAAATATTCCCCAGACCGGAAACGATTCGCTGATCCAGCAGCAGCGATTTGATCGGCCCTTTGCGCCCTTTCAGCCGCGCGTGCAGATAGGTGGCGGAAAACAGATTGCCCAAAGGTTCGGGGCCAAGCGGCGCCAGCAAAGGGTGTGCGTCGGCGGTGTGCGTCGCGATCAGATCCAACGCCCCGAACCGCCGCGGATCATTGAACGTCACGCGCACATCCCCCGCCATATGCAACACCACATGGTCGTGTTTCTCGATCTGCGGGTGGGCGTGGTGGAACTCTCCGGGCACAAAAGCCGCCGTCAGCCCCGAAACGGTCATGCGCCCTGACATGCCCAGATGGATCAGAATCGTCTCCTGCGTATCCAGATCAATCAGGATATATTTCGACCGTCGGCGCAGCCGTTCCACCCGCGCGCCGGTCAGCCGATCCGCCAGCCCGGCCGGGAACGGCCAGCGCAACCCCGCGCGGCGGATCTCGGCGCGTTCGATGATCCGACCTTCCATGGCGGGCGACAAACCCCGGCGAACGGTCTCGACTTCGGGTAATTCAGGCACATCGGGCTCCGGCGTCGCATTGTGCAGGGGGTGCATCCTCGGATAAGGAAGGTCAATCCGCAAGATCGACCCAGTTTCGACATGAGAGGGGACGCCATGAGCCCGGACAATCGCACCACGCATTTCGGCTTTCAAACCGTTGATGAAGACCAGAAAGCCGGCATGGTGCACGAGGTTTTCACCAACGTGGCCTCAAAATACGACATCATGAATGACGTGATGTCGATGGGGATCCACCGGGTCTGGAAAGACGCGATGATGGATTGGCTGGCGCCGCGGCCGGGTCAGCATTTGCTCGATGTTGCAGGCGGTACTGGCGATGTGGCGTTTCGGTTCCTGTCGCGCGCGGGTGATTCGGCGCGGGCGACCGTGCTGGATATGACGGCACCGATGCTTGAAGAAGGCCGCAAACGCGCCGAGGCCGAACGTCTGTCGCAGCGCCTGGATTGGGTCGTCGGTGACGCCATGGCCCTGCCGTTCGAGGCCAACAGCTTTGATGTTTACACCATCAGTTTCGGCATCCGAAACGTCACCCGCATCCCCGACGCCTTGTCCGAGGCCTACCGCGTCCTGAAGCCCGGTGGGCGGCTGATGGTGCTGGAATTCAGCCAACTTCCCAACGAGGCCATGCAAAAAGCCTATGACCTTTACTCCTTCAATGTGATCCCGGTGATGGGCAAGATCATCGCCAATGACCGCGAGTCGTATCAGTATCTGGTCGAATCAATCCGCAAATTTCCGGATCAAGAAACCTTCGCGTCGATGATCCGCGAGGCGGGTTTCGATCAGGTTAAATACCGCAATCTGACGATGGGCATCGCAGCGCTGCACTCCGGCTGGAAGCTCTGAGATGCGCGGTCCGCACAATCTCTGGCGCCTGATTCGCACCGGCGCCACCTTCGAGCGCACCGGCGCGATGCGAGTCGTGTTGGAGGCCATGAACGCGCCGCCCCGCTTGCGGATCCTGGCGCGGGTCATGGGGTGGCCGTTCAAATTCCTGGGTTTGCGCGGTGATTCGGCGCTGCCACCCGTCACGCGGGCGCTGACGGCGCTTGGCCCCGCGTATATCAAATTCGGCCAAATCCTGTCGACACGGCCCGATATTGTCGGCTTCGAGTTGGCCAACCAGTTGCGCTATTTGCAAGACCAGCTTCCTCCCTTCGCGACTGATCGCGCGCGGGCGATGATCACGGCCGAGCTTGAACAGCCCGTCGATGTGCTGTTTTGCGCGTTCTCGGAACCGGTTGCCGCGGCTTCCATCGCGCAGGTTCACCGCGCGCGAATCGCCAAAACCGGCGAGGATGTGGCGGTCAAGGTTCTGCGCCCCGGCATCGTGCGCGCGTTTCGCCGCGACATCGACGCCTTTTATCTGGCCGCGGGCCTGATCGAATTCGCGCTGCCCTCGACCCGGCGGTTGCGGCCCACCGAAGTCATCGCGCATTTCGAGGGCGTCGTCATGGGCGAGCTGGATCTGCGTCTGGAAACCGCCGCGGCCGCCGAATTTGCCGCCAATACCGAAGGCGACGCGGGTTTTCGCGTGCCGCGCCCGGTTTGGCATCTGTCGGGGCGCAACGTGATGACTCTGGGCTGGGCCGAGGGGGCCTCGCTGGGGGATAACGACGCAATCGACGCGCTGGGCGTTGATCGCATGGAATTGGGCGAGCGGGTCTTGCGGCTGTTCCTCAAACACGCGTTGCGAGATGGCTATTTTCACGCCGATATGCATCAGGGAAACCTGAAGGTCGGGGCGGATGGTGCGCTGATCGCCTATGATTTCGGCATCATGGGGCAGTTGGATGAATACACGCGCCGCGTTTATGCCGAGATCCTGTTTGGCTTCATCCGCAAGGATTACCGCCGCGTCGCCGAGGTGCATTTCGAGGCAGGGTATGTGCCCGCCGATCGCGACATTGATGAATTCGCGCGGGCGCTGCGTTCGGTCGGAGAGCCGATTTTCGGTATGGACGCGACCGGGATTTCGATGGCGCGCTTGCTGAGCTATCTTTTCGAGGTCACCGAGCGGTTTGGCATGGAGACGCGGACCGAGCTGATTTTGCTGCAACGCACGATGGTTGTGGTCGAAGGGGTCGCCCGGTCGTTGAACCCCTCGATCAACATCTGGCATGTCGCGCAGCCCGTGGTCGAGGACTACATCCGCACCACCCTGGGGCCGGCCGCCCTGGCTCGAGACTTGGCGAAGGCGGCGCGCATGGTGTCGCGTTTCGGACCGCATTTTCCGGGTCTCGTCGAATCGACGCTGCTCAAGATCCGTCAACCCGATCCGGCGGCAACCCCACCCAAGACCACGCCCGCCTGGGTCTGGTTTTTCGCGGGCGCGAGTTTTGCCTGGGCTGCGTTCACGACGGTTCTGCTCATGCTCTGATCTTCCCTATGACGGTCGGCGCAATCCGGTCACGGCGGCGCTGTCAACCCAGAGGTTGCCCGGCAAAACCAGCATCGTTGCCCCGTTTTCATACCGCGCCTCGAGGATCGGCACATAGGCGGCCACAGGCTGCGTGTCGATCACTTCACCCTCGGATTTCGATTCGATTTCAAAGGTATAAGTGCCATCGGGCAGGGGTTGGCCATCGGCACCGAGGCCATCCCACTCATAACTCAACGCGTCTGTCTCCAGAGATCTGTTGTCGACAATATTGCCGTTGCTGTCGCGCACGATCAGCGTCACCTCGTCGGCACCCAAGGCCGGGTCCGGGGTCAGTTTGATGGATTCGCCTTCATACCACGCACCGCCGTAGATCCGCGCCTCCATGCCGACCCATGAGCCGAGGTCGGACAGGCCGGTCTGGTTCAACATCGAGGACAGCAACTGATTCGTGTAACTTTGCTGTTCAACCCCAGAGAATGTGGCCAGTTGCACCGCGAATTCCGTCGAATTCATCGGGTTCAACGGGTCCTGGTTGCGCATCTGGACCGTCAGCATGTTCAGGAAGGTCTGGTAATCAGACTGTCCCGCGCTCGCGGTCCCCATTGCGGGGCCGGGTGTTCCGAAATTGGAGGTGATTTCCATTGGCTTTCCTATCAGAGACGAAGGTCGAGGTGATCGGTTTCGATCGCGGCGGGTGGCCTGAGGCGATCTGAAATTGGCGGCGTGTCTGCACTGTGCGATCGGTCCGACTCACCGTGTGTGGCCGCGTATTCTGCGTTGGCCTGTTGGCCGGAGTGGGCGTTGCCAAATCCACCCGTGAAGCCCGCGCCGGGGCCACCACCGGCAAACCGGACCGAGAGCGACTCATGGCCCAGATTGCGCAAATCCTGCTCCAGCGTGGCAATATGGCGGCGCATCAAATCCATCGTTTCGGGGCGTTCCGCGTGCACGATCAACACACTGCCCGCTTCGGCGGCGTGCAGTCTGATTCGAACGGACCCCAGTTCATCCGGGGCCAACGCGACCTCGAACCCGGCGGAGTTGGCGGATGGGATCTGCGTGGCGATCTGGCGGGCAATGCTCTGAACGGTTTCGACGTGTCTTGGCGGTGCTGCCGGGTCAGCCAGGGGCGCTGGGCGTGCGAATTCCAGCGGCGTCGGTTCCGGCGACTCGGCATGCGTCGTGGTCGTTGCGGGCGGCGTCACCAAGGGGGGCTCGGCGTTTTGAGCGCCTGGCGCTGACTTGGGTACAATGGGTTGGTGCGCCATCGGCGCAGGGACATGTCCAGCAGATGACCCGACCAATGGCCGCGCGACTCCGGGAGTTCGGGTCTGCTCGGTCGGTTGATTGATTCGGTGGTACATCATCATCGCCGGCACCGAGCCGTCAGTCCGAAGGGCGGGTTTCTGCGGTACGGCGCTGTTGATCTGAGGGTTGGCGGCAAGCGCGGGCGTGTCCAGCACTGGCGTGGGTGTTGTTGCCGCAGGAATTGCGCTTGTTGCCGGGGGAATCGCGGTGACTGTGACCGACGCGGCCTTGGCAATCGTATCGGCCTTTGTGACGAGGGGTGGCTTGACGCCAGCGGCCTCGACCGCGACTGCGGGGCCGACTGGCGATCCGGACAACGGGCCAGGCACGGCCAATTCCGCGTGTGGCGCGACCTCTCGGGCCAGAACAGGCACGAAATCGCGCGGTTGCGCGATGGAAAGGCGACCTTGGACAAGCGCGGCGTGGGCGCTGGTTGCGACCTTGTGTGGTTTGGCAAGGTCAGTGGCCATAGAACGCTGCACCAAGCCAGCGTTTTCGCCAGCAAGGGTGCCCTGACTTGTCCTTGTGCGCGGCTCGGCAATCGGCAAATCGGCGGGCACGTCAGACGCATCTGCGGTTCGGTTTGACAGCTCTTGCGACCCGGCTTCTATCGGCTGCTGCTCGGCCGCAACCGGGGCCGCAACCGGGGCCGCAACATTTCTGGCAACATCGACGCGATCCGCGGACGACAAAAGCGCGGCATTTGGCTGGCCCGAAGGCTCAGCGCGTGAGGTGGCTACTGGGATCGTGGCGGGAGATTGCTGACTGCTCCCGGGCGTGGCATCCGGCACCGGCGGCGATGATGCCGGAAAACCAGACGTCGTGGCCTTTGGTGCCACCATCTGTGAACCGTCAGGGCGACGCGTATCTGGCGATGGCGCATCATTGCTGACAGCCGCAACCAGAGCCGCCTCCGGGCGACTCACTTGCGGCAGATCCGGCGCATCGTTTTCATGCGCGGCGACGGGCGTTTCCGGCAATGCCTCTGCCACGGGCGCCGCCGCAGTGCCCGGGTCGGCAGGGTTGGCAGACGCCAATTCTGCTGCCGCCGGCCCGCGGTCAATCGCCGGACGGCTTGGTGATTCGCGTGCGAAAGCAACGCCGTCCGCCTCGGCCAAAACGGTTTCCTCGGTCTCTGCCACCTGATGTTTCGCGTTTTCGTCGCCGGGTAAATCCGCCGATTTGGCACGATTTTCACCCATGAAAGCTGCGAAAAACGCATGAAATGCGGAGTTGTCACCGCCCGAGAGTGCGCGCGATGCGGGCAGTGTCGCTTTTGGTGCAAGGTCACTTGGCAGGGCCGGAAACATAAACCCCTCCTTTTCGTTGGGTCCTGTTGGTTTAGCAGGCGTTGGTTACCGCTTCTTTACCGAGATCAGACAGATTGGCGCGGTAACCAAGGAGTCGACATGACCATTATCCCCCCTTCGCTCCCGCCGGTGCCGGCGCAACAGACACCAATTCGCCGCAGTGCAGAGGCCCTTGAAACGTCGTTTCTCGCCGAGATGTTGAAAAGCGCCGGGGTCTATAAGCGGCCGAATCCTTTGGCGGCGGCGAGGGCGAAGAGCAGTTCACCTCATTCCTGGCCGATGCACAGGCGCGTGCGATGGTCGCGCGTGGCGGCATTGGCCTGGCGGACCAGATCGAACGGTCGCTGATTGCGCGGCAACAGGGGCAGGGGGCATGAGCCGGTCCGCCCGCGCCGATCTGGCGCGTATGCTGGTCTTGCTGGATCAGGAAAAACGCGCCCTCAAACAGGCCGATATGGCGGGTCTGATTCGTTTGGCGCCACGCAAAGAGGCGACACTTGCGCGGATTGAGGCCGCAGAGCCCGTTCCCAAATCAGATGAGGTGGATCTGGCGCGGCAAGTGCAGCGTGACGCCGCCCGAAACGCGCAATTGTTCGAGGCGGCGTTGCGCGGATTGCGGGACGCCCGCAGCCTGATCGAGCGCTTCAAGGCGCGGCGCGATGACCAAACCTATGCCCGCGATGGTGAGAGGCATTATGTCGATCCACCCCGGGGAACTTTGGAAAAGCGCGCTTAAGCCACTGAATGAAAACTTGAAAAACAAAACGGCGGTCCTGTTGCAAGGGTCGCCGTCTTGCGTTCGAGCGTTCGGCAACTTCATAGAATTTGAAGGAAATGCTCTGTGTCTTGCGGTGCGCAATTAAGGCCATCTTAGCGATTGACCGCGACTTTGAGCTTGCACCAACACGGTGGCGCGGCCTCTGAAAGACCAGAACCCCGCAGGCTCAGAAAGGGCATTGTTGCCGTCCCGGACGGCGCTCAATCGGCGTAAAAACGCCCGTTCTTAAAGGGAATACCAATGTCCTCGATTATGACCAACAACTCCGCGATGGTTGCGTTGCAGACTTTGCGCAACATCAACTCCAACATGGGCCAGACGCAGAACGAAATCTCGACCGGCAAGTCGGTTTCCAATGCCAAGGACAACTCTGCGGTCTGGGCGATCTCCAAGACGATGGAATCGGACGTCGCCGGCTTCAAGGCCATCTCATCCAGCCTGGCACTCGGCGAATCGACGATTGCCACGGCGCGCTCGGCGTCGGAACAGATCACCGACCTCCTGGGCCAGATGAAGGGCAAGATCGTTGGTGCACAGGAAGCCAACGTTGACCGTGAAAAATTGCAGACCGATCTGTCGGCGATTCGCGATCAGATCTCGACCATCGTCAGCTCGGCGCAGTTCAACGGTCTCAACATGCTGTCGAACCGCAAGGGCGGCGCCAGTGTTGCGCTGACCGTCGCCGGCACGGGTGCTGGCGCTGGTATCAAAGGCTCGGGCACGGTTGATATTCTCGCGTCGCTGGACCGTGATGGTTCGGGCAACGTCAGCGCGTCGAATATCTCGACCGGCAAGGTGGACCTTGGCACCCAGAAAGCCGTCGCTGGTGCAGGAACCGACCTGGCCGCAGCCGCCATGACCGGCGCTGGCGCGATTGCGGCGGCGGCAACCGCCACGATGACCGTGGTCGGCGACACGGGTACAGGCCGCGCGTGCGGGCAACAAGGTCCTTGCAGGTGACGGGTATTCCATTGGCGGCCTTACGGGTATTTCGAACGCCGTAAGCTACGTTGCCCGTGATGGCGATACGGTTACAGATATTGCAACCGCACTGACCGCACGCCTCAATTTTGAGGCCAAGGCAGCGGGTGTGAACATCTCCGCCAAACTGGGCAGCAACGGTGCCATCGACATCACCAACAACACGACGGCGTCGATCACCACGACTGCGACATTGACCACGGCGGGAACCGCAGGTGGCGGGCTTGCGATCCTGGGTGATATCGACGTCTCGACCGAAAGAGGTGCCGAGGCTGCGTTGTCCGCGATCGAGGGTCTGACCCAAACCGCCGTGCGGGCTGCCGCCGACTTCGGTTCGGCCCAGGGCCGGGTCGAGATCCAGGGTAAATACGTCAGCAACCTGATGGACTCGCTCAAGTCAGGTATCGGCTCGCTGGTGGATGCCGATATGGAAGAAACCTCGGCCAAGTTGCAGGCGCTTCAAGTGCAGCAGCAGCTGGGCATTCAGGCTCTGTCGATTGCCAACCAGGCACCGCAGAACATCCTGTCGCTCTTCCGCTAAGACACTGGCCGGGGCTAAACACCCCGGCCTTTTCATCCGACCCATGACTTCGCACCATGAGGCCCAATTATGAGCGTCGCTGCCCACGCACATTCGACCTACGGACTGAACACCAGAACCCTGAAAACGCCACGCGACATTGAATATGACGTCCTGGCCCGCGTCACAGGGCGCCTTCAGGCGCAATTGCCACATCCCAAAGGGCGCACCAGCCCGCAGCTTGTGGCTGCCTTGAATGACAACCGTCGGCTTTGGACGGCCTTTGCCACCGACCTTGCGGGCGAAGGGAACGCATTTCCGAACGATCTCAAGGCACGTCTGTTCTACCTTGCAGAATTTACCCTGCGCCACACAACGCAGGTTCTGGCCGGAACGGCAACCGCCGATGTCCTTGCCGAGATCAACACTGCGGTCATGCGTGGATTGCGCGGGCAGGGGGTCACACCATGAGCGGTCTCATCCTGAAACTTGCGCCGCATGAGCGTGTCTTGATCAACGGTGCGGTCATTGAAAATGGCGACCGGCGCAGTCGGTTCTCCATCGTCACGCGCAACGCAAATATCTTGCGGCTGCGTGATGCGATTCATCCCGAAAATGCAAGTTCACCAGTGAGCCGTGTGTGTTACATCGCGCAGCTTGTCCTGTCGGGCGATGCCGATCCCAAGGACGCGGAGCCGCAACTCCTGCGCGGAATCGAGCAGCTCAGCCAGGTGTTGACCGATGAAGACAGCCGTCAGTTGCTGTCTCGCGCCTCTCAAGCCGTTATTGATGGCGATTATTACCCGGCCATGCGGCACCTTCGCGCCCTGCTCCCGCGCGAGCAGCGCCTGATGGGGGTCACAAGGCAATGAGCTTTCAACCGGTTCTGCCGCTGGATGGGTTTGTTGGCTGGCGTTTCTTGCAACGAACGCTTGAGGCGCAGAGCAGCGCCCATGCCAACACGCCCACCGCGCAACGGGATGAATCCTATGTCCGCGACAAGATCGGCTCCATACAGACCGCACAAGAGCTGGTCTCGGACCGGCGGTTGCTGCGCGTTGCGTTGACAGCGTTCGGCCTTGAGGATGACTTGCCCAATCGCGCCTATATCGAAAAGGTCTTGGAAAGCGCAACGGGTGAAGCGGGAAGTTTTGTGAACCGTTTGACAGACAAGCGGTATCATCAATTGGCGACGGCGTTCGGGTTCGGTGACGGCGGAGCCCCGCGAAATCAGGCAAGCGGCTTTGCCGACACTTTGATTCAGAAGTTTCAGGATCGTTCTTTCGAAGCGGCGGTCGGCGCGCAGAATGATACGATGCGCATGGCCCTGGCGTTGGAGCGTGATCTTGGCAGCCTCGCCGCGCAGGGCAGTTCCGAGGCCACAAAATGGTATACGGTTCTGGGCACTCCGAGCCTCAGGTCGGTGTTTGAAACGGCGTTTCTGCTGCCCTCCAGTTTCGGGACTCTGGACATTGATCGCCAGGTCGAGGTGTTGCAAGAGCGCACGGAACGCCTGACCGGCAGTTCGTCAATCGCGCAATTCACCGATTCCGCCAATCTGGAAGCCCTGACCAAACGGTTCATGCTGGCCGGGCAAATTCAGCAGTTTCAATCCCAAAGTGGCGGTAGCTCGGCGCTGACTCTGCTGCAATCCGGACAAGCGTCGTTAAGAGGTTTGTTGGGCCGATAGGCCGCGCATGACCACCAACTGAAGCGCCTGGCATCTCAACCGATCAATTCCGCAAAAGTAAAAGGCCGCAGCATTTGCTGCGGCCTCTTTTTTGAAACGACCCGCTTGGCGGCGGCGTGGATCAGACCACCCGTTCAACCATCAGCTTCTTGATCTCGGCAATGGCCTTGGCGGGGTTCAGGCCCTTGGGGCAGGTGCTGGTGCAATTCATGATCGTGTGGCAGCGATACAGTTTGAACGGATCGTGCAATTCGTCCAGCCGTTGCCCGGTCGCCTCGTCGCGCGAATCGATGATCCAGCGATAGGCGTGCAGCAACGCCGCCGGGCCCAGATACCGATCACCGTTCCACCAATAACTCGGGCAGGAGGTCGAGCAACAGGCGCACATCACGCATTCATACAGCCCGTCCAGCTTGGCGCGATCCTCGATGGACTGCTTCCATTCTTTTGCGGGCGTGTTCGATTTGGTTTCCAGCCACGGCATGATCGACTCATGCTGCGCGTAGAAATGCGTCAGATCCGGGATCAGATCCTTGACCACCGGCATATGCGGCAGCGGGTAAATCTTGACGTCACCCTTGATCTCATCCATGCCAAAGATACAGGCCAGCGTATTGCGGCCATCGATGTTCATCGCGCAGGATCCGCAAATCCCCTCGCGGCACGAGCGCCGGAAGGTCAGCGTCGGATCGATCTCGTTCTTGATCTTGATCAGCGCGTCCAGAACCATCGGCCCGCAGGCATCCAGATCAATGAAATAGGTGTCGACCCGCGGGTTTTCGCCGTCGTCTGGCGACCAGCGATAGATGCGGAAGGTGCGCAGCTTGGTCGCACCCGCCGGTTTCGGCCAGGTTTTTCCGGTCCGAATGCGGGAATTCTTGGGGAGTGCCAGTTCTACCATTGTCGCCTCCTCAATACACGCGCGCTTTGGGCGCGATTTTCTTTGGGTCGATGCCACCATCGGCCAGTTTGGTCAGCGGCTCGGTCACGACGCCGCGATAGCCGAGGCGCACTTGGTTGCCCTCGATCCAGGCCAGCGTGTGTTTGCGCCAGTTCACGTCATCGCGGTCCGGATAATCCTCGTGGGCGTGGGCGCCCCGCGATTCCTTGCGCGCTTCGGCACCGACAATGGTTGCCAAGGCGCAGGGCATCAGGTTTTCCAGTTCCAGCGTTTCCATCAGGTCCGAATTCCACACCAGCGACCGATCGGTGACCTTCAGGTCGCCCATCTTCCCGGCGACGGCGGTCATCTTTTCGACCCCTTCGGCCAAGGTTTTGTCGGTACGGAAGACGGCGGCGTCGTTTTGCATGGTGTGCTGCATTTCCAACCGCAGTTCGGCGGTCGGCGTGCCGCCATTCGCGTGGCGCAAGCGATCGAATCGCTCGAGTGCCGCCTCGATCGAGGCTTTGGAGGTCTCGCGATTGGCCGAATTCGGATCAATCGTCTGACCGGCCCGAATCGCCGCCGCGCGGCCAAACACCACGAGGTCGATCAACGAGTTCGAGCCCAGGCGATTCGCCCCATGCACCGAGGCACAGGCCGCTTCACCCACCGCCATCAAGCCGGGCGCGACGCGTGTCGGGTTCTCGGCGTCAGCGTTCAGCACCTCGCCCCAATAATTCGTCGGAATGCCGCCCATGTTGTAATGCACGGTCGGCAGCACCGGAATCGGCTCTTTGTTCAGGTCAACGCCGGCAAAAATGCGCGCGGACTCGGAAATTCCCGGCAGCCGCAGCGCCAGGGTTTCGGGCGGCAGGTGGTTCAGGTGCAGGTGGATATGATCCTTCTTCGGACCCACGCCGCGCCCTTCGCGGATCTCCATCGTCATGCAACGCGAGACCACATCGCGCGACGCCAGATCCTTGTAGGTCGGCGCGTAGCGTTCCATGAACCGCTCGCCTTCCGAGTTGGTCAGATAGCCGCCTTCGCCACGCGCCCCCTCGGTGATCAGACAGCCCGCGCCGTAAATCCCGGTCGGGTGGAATTGCACGAATTCCATGTCCTGTAGCGGCAGGCCCGCACGGGCGATCATGCCGTTGCCGTCGCCGGTGCAGGTGTGCGCCGAGGTTGCACTGAAGAACGCGCGGCCATAACCGCCGGTCGCCAGCACGACCTTTTTCGCGTTGAACTGGTGCAACGTGCCGTCATCCAGCTTCCACGCCAGAACGCCGGTGCATTCACCATCGTCGGACATCAGCAGGTCGGTTGCGAAGTATTCGATATAAAACTGCGCTTTTTCCTTCAGCGAGCGGCCATAGAGCGTGTGCAGCATGGCGTGGCCGGTGCGGTCGGCGGCGGCGCAGGTGCGTTGCACGGGCGGACCCTCGCCGAATTCCGTCGTGTGGCCACCGAACGGGCGCTGGTAAATGCGGCCATCCTCGGTGCGGCTGAACGGCACGCCGTAATGCTCCAGCTCATACACCGCCTTGGGGGCTTCGCGCGTCAGGTATTCCATCGCGTCCATGTCGCCCAGCCAATCCGAGCCCTTGACCGTGTCATACATATGCCACTGCCAATTGTCGGGGCCCATGTTCGACAGCGAGGCAGCGATGCCCCCCTGCGCCGCCACGGTATGCGAGCGGGTCGGGAAAACCTTGGTGATACAGGCCGTTTTCAGGCCTTGTTCGGCCATGCCCAGCGTGGCGCGCAGACCCGCACCCCCGGCACCGACGACAACCACGTCATAGGTATGGTGTTCGATTTCATAAGCAGACATTGGGTCAGATCCTCAGGCGCGGAACAGAATGGTGGCGACAGCCAGGATACCGGCCGCAGCCAGCGTGTAGCTAAACAGTTTGGCAAGGATCAGCAGGGTCACACGGGATGCGTTGCCGTGGACATAATCCTCGATCACCACCTGAATGCCGATGGCGAAATGCCAGCAGGCGACGCCGATGAACAGAGCAGCGGTCAGCGCGTTGCCGAACTGGCCATAGGTCGCGATCAACGCCTCGGTGCCGCCACCAAGGGCGCGACCGAACGGGATCAGGAACAGGATGGTCAGCGGCACCAGAGCGACCGAGGTCAGACGCTGGATCCACCAGTGGTGCACCCCCTCGCCAGCCCCGCCCAGGCCCTGCACGCGGGCAAAATCGGTTTTGAAACCCATGATACTCTCCCTCAGACCAGCAGCAGCGTCAGGATGGTCAAGACCACCGATCCGCCGATCACGAAATAATTGCTGCGCGCGACGCTCTCCAATTCCATCCCTTTGCCGAAGTCGAAAAAGAAATGGCGCACGCCGTTGCAGAAATGGAACCACAGTGCCCAGAGCGAGGCGATCAGGATCAGCGATCCGAACCAGGACGACATCAGCGTATCGGCACTGGCGAAATAGTCGGGCGAATAGGCCCCGGCGACGAACCACCAGACAATCAGCGTCAGGCCGACAATCAGCCCGACACCCGTGATCCGCGTCAGAATCGAGATATGCGACACAAGTGGTAAGCGGTACACCTGCAAGTGCGGAGAAAGCGGCCTGTTGCCCCGGTTCACATCAGCCATGATCGGTCCCTCTTTGGTTGGCGCGTCGGCCCACGGGGCCGGCTGGCTTCAGTCGGATAGATAGCGGATTTTTCGCTCAAGTCACGCGACCATTTGCGTTTGACGTGAATGTATGCGGCGGGATACCGAAAAAACCCGCGATGTGATCACACCACAAAGGCGTGTGATCACATCTTCTGACCTGCACACAAAGAAAAAGGCGAGCCAGGATCGCCCGCCTGATTCCGCAGCACGGCCTGTGCGCCTCAAAAGCTCAGGTCGGTGGACACCACGAGGCGTGTGGACTGCGCGGTGGCGTCATGGATCTCGGCCTCGAGCGAGAAATTGTCATTCACCGCATAGCTGAGTCCGACAAGCCCATAATACATCGACCCGGGCGTCACGCCAAAGGTGGTCGAGGCGGTCAGATTGGGCATCAGGCTGGCGCTGAAGCCGATATGCGCGTCGTTTATCGTCAGCCCGCCCGAATGCCCCAGATAGATGCCGCCATTGATCGCGGCGGTTTCACCCAGACCTTGCTCGACCAGCAAATAGAGTTCCCCGCTTGCGTCGCCGGTGCTGTCATAGAAATAGCGCGCATAACCGACGTCCAGGCTGGTGGCGTTCATCGCCCAGCGATAGCCGCCATACAGGTCGATTTCCACGTTGTCCGGTGCGAATGCCACATTTGACGCCCACAGACCCGCGTACCAGCCATTCGACTCGTATTCGATCCATGGCTGAAACGCCGGGTCGTGACCCGTCTGGCTGACGCCACGAGAGATATAGTCCGAAGTTAAAGTCGCGCCAAAGGACAGCGATTGCGCCGAGGCCGTCCCGGTTGCCATCAGCAAACCGGCCATTGCGATCACGACAAACGAAGGCTTCATTCTGGGTCATCTCCATGACTGTTGAAGAGTGGCCATGCAAGGCCATTCCAATGATACCTGAGCACAAGCACCATGATCCGCGATCCGGCAACTGAAATACGTCGGCACCCATCATATGGCGCGGGAATGTTGATTTTTTGTAACTACGCCAAGGGCGAAACAGTGGCGCAGCACTCACGCCGGCATCAAGGCCCAATAATCCAGGTCCAACAAAACCTCGGGCCGGTATTTCCCATCCTCGCCGCGCAAGGCCGTCCCAGCGCCGCTGGTCGCCACCAACCGCAACCGGACCGCTGCAACACCGGGTGCGCTGGTTGCAGCGACATCCAACACCTCGGACCATGCCTTGACGGTCATGCCCGCATAGCACGGATTGGCATGTGCCCCGCCGTTGATCGCCACCATCATCTGCGCATTCGCCAGGCCGTTGAACGACAGCGCCCGCGCCAGACTGATGATATGCCCGCCGTAAATCAGCCGTTGCCCGTCGGCGCGGTGCGTCGCGTCGAAATGCACCTTGGCGGTGTTCTGCCACAGCCGGGTCGCCAGCATATGCTCGGCTTCCTCAACCGTCACACCGTCGACATGTTCAATCACCTCGCCGACCGCGTAATCGCGCGCCCGATACCGCTCGCCAGCCAGTTCAAAGTCGTAACGCTCAAACGATAGCCCTTCAGGGATGACCAAATCGCTAACATCGACAACATCCGCCAAATCCGGCACCAGAACCTCGGGCGCCGGGGCCTCCGGATCGCGCTTGCGCACCATCACCCAGCGCACATACTCCAGCACCGCCTCGCTGCGCTGGTTCGTGCCGGTGGTGCGCACATAGACCACGCCCGATTTCCCGTTCGAGTTCTGCTTCAGCCCGATCACCTCGGATCGCGAGGCCAGCGTATCCCCTGGATAGACCGGCTGCAAAAACCGCCCCTCGGCATAGCCCAGATTGGCAATCGCATTCAGGCTGATATCGGGCACTGTCTTGCCGAACACCGTGTGAAACACGATCAGATCATCCAGAGGACTGGCGGCCAGACCACTGGCGCGGGCAAATTCATCCGAGGAATACAACGCGCCCCGCGCCGGATACAGCGCATGATACAACGCCCGCTCGCCCCCCCGAAAGCGTGCGCGGCACCGCATGGCGGATCACCTCGCCAAGACGGTAATCCTCAAAGAAACGGCCGGGATTGGTTTTCATGATCCTTCACCCCTTGTTTTGGGGCCCCTTCATCTTGCTCAAAAATACTCCGGGGGTGAGCCCGCAGGGCGAGGGGGCAGCGCCCCCTATTGCACGCCCAATTTCGTCTCGGGCGTATAGGTTCCCGGCGCCTCTTTGGTCACCGCTTGCGCGCAGCGCATCACGCCCCGCGCCGCGTCAAACGCCATGGTTGGCGAGCCATGCAACTCCCAGCCCTTGTTCAAGGCCAAGGTGACCTTGTGGCAGAACTCTGACGTGTCGTCCTCGGTCAGCAGTCGGTACAGTTTCATATCAGCCCCCAAACGGCGAAACGCCAAGCCACAGGTGAACATAGGCGATCACGCCGAACACCAGCAGCGAAATCACCCCATAAAGGACGTCGTTGATCACCGGGCCAGCCGCGGGCCGCACCCAGGGCGGTGTTTGCCGGTTGATCATGATCATGTCGACCACCGCCCAGGCCAGCAACCCGCCAAACAGGATCACCGAGGCCAGATCGCCGTTGACCAGCAAATGCGCCAGTGCCCAGACCTTGACCGCGCCCAGCATCGGATGCCGCATCTTGCTGCGCAGCACGCCGCGCGAATAGCCAAGCCCCAGCAGGAACACCGCAATCAGCATCAGCGTGTTGTTGATATGCGTCATGAACGCGGGCGGGTTCCACAGGTCGATCGGCGCGGCGCGGCCATAGCCTTTGACCATCAGGTAAATCGCGATGATCGACATCACACTGACGGCCATCTTGCCGCCATTCTCACCCATCCTGGCGCGCAGGCCCGGTGTGAGTCGTTTCATCAAATGCGAGTAGGCCCATAACAGGACCCCTGCCGTCAGCAGTACATATCCCATCTTACAGTCCCTTTTGCAGCGTTGCGATGGCCTCGGCACGATCCAGAGTCGCACGGGCCGTCACGATATGCAGATTTTCCACGATCTTGCCATCGACAACCGCAACCCCCAGCCCCTTGGCCGTCGCCTCGTCAAAGGCGGCAATCTGGCGCCGCGCCAGATCAATCGCGGCGGCGTCGGGGGCAAAGGCGGCGTTGGCAATTGCCAGTTGCGCCGGGTGGATCAGGGTCTTGCCGTCAAACCCCAGATCGCGGCCCTGTTCGCACTCGACCCGCAGCCCTTCGTCGTCCTTGAACGCATTGTAAACGCCATCCACCGCCACGATCCCCGCCGCGCGCGCCGCCATCAGACAGGTCTGCAACGCATACTGCATCGGCAATCGGTCGGCGCGGAATCGGCAGTTCAGCTCCTTGGCCAGATCATTGGTGCCGATCACGAACCCGGCCATCCGCGGCGCGGCGGCGATTTCCCCGGCGTTCAGGATGCCCTGCGGCGTCTCCATCATCGCCCAGATCACCGTGTCGGCGGTTTGTGCGCGCGCCTCCAGCCGGTCGGCCAGCGCCTGAATATCCGCCGCCGAGTTCACCTTGGGCAACAAGATCGCCTCGGGCCGCGCCTGGGCAATCACCTCCAGATCCGCCTCGGCCCATTCCGTATCGAAGCCGTTGATCCGTATGACTTTTGCCCGTGGGCCAAACTCCGACGTCATCAGCGTTTTCGCCAGCAATTCGCGCGCATTGGCCTTTTCATCGACCGCCACCGCGTCTTCCAGATCAAAGATGATCGCGTCGGTGGCAAGGCTCCGGGCCTTCTCCATCGCGCGCTCTTTCGAGCCGGGGATATACAGCATCGAGCGGAAAGGGCGGCTGTCCATGATCTTCTCCCGTGAAACAATATTGCGCGCAAACCACCAAATTCCGTCACAAATGGCAAGCGGTATTTTCTGCGGTGCAGAGAGAACGCACCGTTAGGGCCTCATTTCCCATACCCCGGCAGACTGGTCCGACGCATCAACCACAAAGGGTTTCCCCATGTTTCGCTCGCTTGGATCCGTCGCCGCCTCCCTGGTCATTGCCGCCACGCCCGCGGCCGCCCAATCCCTGCCTTGCGCCCCACGCGAGCAGGTCTTGCAATTCGTCATCGACCAGCGCGGCGAGGAGCGCCTTGCCACCGGGGTCGCCAATCGCGGTGCCACGCTTGACCTGTTCGCGGCCAGCTCCGGCACCTGGAGCCTGGTGCTGCATCTCCCCGATGGCCGCAGTTGTCTGCTGGCGAACGGCACCGGGTTTGACGCGACTCACGGGTTGCAACCCGCGCGCGGCAACCCCGCCTGATCGCATAGCGTCGTGGCAAAACGACGCTGACAGCGATAACAGCGACATAATCCGGTTTGCTGCGACGCCGCGAGGCTTGCGCGACGCCCGCTGAGGGCTTACGCATAGCGCGAAAACCGCAACTGACCGGAGAACTCTAATGGCCAGACCCAAAATTGCCCTCATCGGCGCGGGCCAGATCGGCGGCACGCTCGCCCATCTCGCCGCGATCAAGGAACTCGGCGACGTTGTCCTGTTCGACATTGCCGAGGGTATCCCCCAGGGCAAGGCGCTCGACATTTCCGAATCCGGCCCGTCCGAGGGCTTTGACGGCAGCTTCACCGGCACCAACGACTATGCCGATATTGCTGGCGCTGACGTGTGCATCGTCACCGCTGGCGTGGCGCGCAAGCCGGGCATGTCGCGCGATGACCTGTTGGGCATCAACCTCAAGGTCATGAAATCGGTTGGCGAAGGCATCAAGCAGCACGCCCCCGACGCCTTCGTGATCTGCATCACCAACCCGCTTGATGCGATGGTCTGGGCGCTGCAGCAGTTCTCGGGTCTGCCGACCAACAAGGTTGTCGGCATGGCTGGCGTGCTTGATTCGGCGCGCTTCCGTCACTTCCTCGCCTCGGAATTCAACGTTTCCATGCGCGACGTCACCGCCTTTGTGCTGGGTGGCCACGGCGACACGATGGTGCCCTCGGTGCGCTATTCCACCGTTGGCGGCATCCCGCTGCCCGATCTGGTCGAGATGGGCTGGACCACGCAGGACAAGCTGGACGCCATCGTTCAGCGCACCCGCGACGGCGGCGCCGAGATCGTTGGCCTGCTGAAAACCGGCTCGGCGTTCTACGCTCCGGCCACCAGCGCCATTGAAATGGCCGAAGCCTATCTGCGCGACCAAAAGCGCCTGCTGCCTTGTGCGGCCTATTGCGATGGTGAGTTGGGCGTGAACGACATGTATGTCGGCGTGCCAACCATCATCGGCGCGGGCGGGGTCGAGCGTGTCGTCAACATCACCCTGAACGCCGAAGAGCAGGAGATGTTCGACAAATCGGTCAAGGCCGTCAAAGGTCTGGTCGACGCCTGCAAAGCGATTGATCCGTCGCTGGGCTAAGGTCTGTCACGAGACGACAAAAAAGCGCGCGTCCCTTGGGGCGCGCGTTTTGCGTTCGGGAACGGTGGTTTTTGGGAGGCTTGGTTTTGACCAAATATTCTAAACTAAATACCAAAAGGATTTAAATCGTTGTCAGGACTTAACTCGACGCCTCTGAACTTTGCTAATTCCTGGGAGTATCTGTAAGAAATATCCAGCATTTCTTTGAATGCTGGCTCCAGCATAATTGGATCACTCCAGTCACTTTGTCCGAAGTTCGCTGCCGCCCTATACGCGCGACCATGTGTCAGTTCGTTTCTCCACATAACTATCCCAACTGGCGGTTTTTTAACTTCGACGAGTTTTGCCATTTTACCAACCTCCTCGTGGAAGGCGAGCACCTCAATGTTGAAACCAAGTTGAGCCGCCTTCTGTAAGAGGCGATTATTGAAGTTAAGAGAACTATCTAAATCAATCGTTTCGGACGATTTTTTTTGTGTGCAATGCTCTTCCACACTAAATCGTAACGAACCTTCGATCCCGCATATCAAGCAAGTTATGCCTGCAAGTGATAGTGGGGGATCGTATTCGACGCAACGCACAGCCTCAGTAAAGAAATGCCTCGCCGCGAGATTTTCCAGTGCGGTGTTGAAAAAAGTTATATTTTCACTGATTACACGTGCACGTTTGATGTTCATTCTAAAGCTCCTTATTTTTTAACCGGCTGTCTTTAACCCAGATGGCATACACCAGACAATATTACGCGCATGTTCTCATAACCCTCCTTTTTGGAACAGGCGCAAACGATCCCGCGTGGCCCTTCCACAAATCCCGTCCGAAACCCGTGCGGTTGTTGCAGGGTTTTGCTGGCCCTGCAGTCGCTGCCGGTCAAAGGTGCTCTTGTCAGGACACGGGGTGTCAACGCAGCCGCCTTGCTGCGCCCTTTGCCATTATAGTGTCAGCTCAGCGCCGCCCGAAACGCCGCGAAGCGCGGGTCGCTGGCCACCGAGGCATTCATCGCCGCCCGCAGCGCCTCGACGGATTTCAGCGGGCGCATGACCACTTCAAAGGTGGCGATCAGCCCGGTGTCGTCCAGCGTGATCAGGTCGACACCCACGGCGTCCAGATCCCCGATCTTGCATTGGAACTCCAGCGCCCAGTCGTTGCCGTCCCCCATGATCCGGCGATATTCGAAATCCGAGAAGATCCGCCCGACATGGCCCAGCAAAGCCGCCACCGGTTCGCGGCCGGTCCATGTTTTCCAGTAGGTCGGCGGCAGGAAATCGACATCCTCGGCCAGAAGGCTGTGGATATCCGCCTCACGGCCCGCGGCAACCACCGCCATCATGCGTTCAATCGTCGGATGCATTCTGTTCCCCTTTATCGTGTCGGGCGACGTTGGCGCGGCTGCCCTGCTGCGTCAATCCTATGTGCAACCCGTAGGGTGCGTGCTTGCACGCACCGTCCGTCCCGGCAGACATCCCGCCCACAAGCCTTAACACCGGGTAAATGCTGCACGCCAAGTCTTTGAAATCATGTGTCCCGCGTTTTGTCCCACGGCGGGACAATCTGCCGGGCGCGCTCCAGCCCAGCTTGACAAACCCTCGATCTGGTTGCCTCATTCCGAAAACCAGAGGGTGCAAAATGACCGACTTCACCGCCGAACTCACCGACCGCCTGATCCGATATTGCGCGATCGACAGCCAATCCGACGCCGACAGCCCCACCAGCCCCTCCACCGCGATTCAACTCGATCTGTCACGGCTTTTGGTGGCCGAATTGACCGAGATCGGCGCGCAAGATGTCACCCTCACCGATTACGGAACCGTCCTCGCCACGATCCCCGGCACCGCCCCCGGCCCGACCATCGGATTCCTCGCCCATGTCGACACCGCCCCCCAATTCAACGCGACCAACGTGAAACCCCGCGTGATCCGCGGCTATAATGGCGGCGCGATCACCTTTCCCGACGCCCCCAACCTGACCCTCACCCCCGACGAGTTCCCCTATCTCGCGACGAAGGTCGGCCACGACATCATCACCGCCTCCGGCAAGACCTTGCTGGGGGCCGACGACAAGGCCGGCATCGCGATCATCATGGCCGCCGCCCGGCATCTGCTGGCCAACCCCGAGATCCCGCATCCCACGCTGCGGATCGCCTTCACCCCCGACGAAGAGATCGGCCGGGGCGTCGACTCCAAGCTCCCCGCGGACCTCGGCGTCGACTTCGCCTATACCTATGATGCGGCCGAGGTGGGCGAGATCGAATACGAGACCTTCTCTGCTGACCAGGCTGTCGTCTCAATCACCGGCGTCTCCATTCACCCCGGCCTCGCCAAGGACAAGCTCGTCAATGCGATCCAT